>NZ_CP013365.1:0-2466714 GCF_001718335.1 Burkholderia territorii | reverse complement strand
GGCTCGTTCAGGCCCCTCTGACGGGCCATCGCCGGGCGCCGGCCTTGCCGGCAGCGCCGGCTCCTCGCTGGGCGCTGTCGGCCGTCTCCATCACTCCGACAACAGCATCCGCTCGAGCTGCTCGAGGATCGCGTCACGTTTGTCCTTCGGGAGACCGCGCAGGCGCAGTTCGATGCGGTCTTCGCCATACGACTTCAGGTCGCCCACCGACTTGCCGCCGAGCTTGATCTCGAGACGCTGCGCATAGCGCTGACGGCCCGCCGGCTTGGGCGTTTCCTGCGCCGCGACGCGCCCCTTGACGATGTCCGACACCTGGCGCGTGCTGAGATCGTCGGACACGATCTTGTTGATCAGCCGCAGTGTCGCCTCGGTACCGCGTGCATTGTGATAACGGCCGACCTGGTACGCCATGTTCGACCCGAAGCGATCGGGGCGCGCGACCATCTCCTGCATCACGCTTTCCGGCAGCTTGCCGATCGACAGCGCAACCGCGACCGTCGACTCGTCGAGGCCGAGGTGCTCGGACAGTTCCTTCTGGCTCTGGAAATGTTTCTCGTCGAGGAAGCGGCGCCATACGACGGCGTTGTCGAACACCGTCTGCGAATCGCGTTGCACGTTCAGGTCGTAGCCGAGCTTGTAGCTCTGGATTCCGATCGGCACGTCGATCACGATCGCCTTCACCGACTCCTTGTTCGCTTCCTTCAACGCACGCACGCGGCGGCCGCCGTCGCTGACGAAATACGAACCCGGATTGTCATAGTCCGGAATCACGTGGATCGCCTGCTGTTGCCCTTGCTTCGCGAGGTTGACTGCGAGTTCGGCAATCGACGACTTCAGATAGAAGTGCCGCGGGTTGAACGGGCTATGCTTGATCGCCTTCAGTGGCAGTTCGATCACTTGGCCGGGCGCATAGCGGTTCTCGAGGCGCCACGCGCGATATTGCGGCGACTCGTCGGTCGCCGGGTCGAGCAGGGTGTCCGGAACCGGTGGCGGCGCGATGTCCTTCTTGGCGGACTTCGTCGGGGCCGGTGTGGCCGTCTCGGATTTGACGATGCCGTCGATGGCATTCAGCCGATCAAGCGCCGTGCGCTTCTCGCTCGTCGTGATATCCGGGCGCGCTTGGAATCCTTTTGCAAATTGGGAGGGTTTCATGTGACTCCTTTATGCGCATAAAGTCAGGGCAGCATGGCGACGATTTCGTCGGCGCATGCGCGGATCTCCGCGGCGGCCAGCTTGGCGCCACGATCGTTCATCTGCAGCACGGTCTGACCGAGCGCCATTGCCTGCTTATATGCTTCCCGGGTCGGGATTTGCGTCTTCAGCAACGGGAAGCCGAGTTCCTCGAGCGCGCGCTTGAGTTCGCGGGTCAGCATGCGCTTCTCTTCGGTTTTGTTCAGCAGGAAGACGGCGCGCAGGTCTTCGTTCATCACCTGAGCCTGCTGGATCAGTTTGACCAGCCCGACGCTCGACCAGTAATCGGCTGGCGATGACGAAGTCGGGATCACGGCGATCGATGCGGCCAGTAGTACGACGCCGGAGACCTTCTCGGTGATCGACGGCGGGCAGTCGACGACGATGATGTCGTAGTCGTTGATGAACTTCTTGATTTCGCGATGGATCTGGCCGCCGGCTTCGGCGAGGTTGACGACCGGGAACGGGATGCCGGTGTCGCTGTCACCCGAAGCGCTCGACCAGTGAACCAGTGTGTTTTGACCGTCTGCGTCGATGACGAGGACGCGCTTTCCTTTCTCATGGAATGCAGCGCCGAGGTGCATGGCAATCGTGCTTTTGCCGACGCCACCTTTTTGTTGAGTGACTGCAATGATTTCCGCGGCCAATTTTCACTCCTGTTTTTGGTCGTTGGAATTCTACAGGACGATATTTATATTTCAATGAAATTGTCGTTCGACAACTACGCGTTAGCCGTTCGGGCTATGGGTTTATGCGCATAAACGAACGGTCGATGCCGGATGGCTGGCGCAGGCACGCGAGATTGCTGTATTGGAAGCTGAACGGAGATTGTCGTGACGACACGCAGTTTCGCTGTCGCCTTCGGCCGCTGAGCGGCGCAATGTATCGGACTGACGTTCGATCGTTGAAGGCGGCTGCTTTGATGGCGGCGAGTTTGTGCGCATAAACTTCGGCAGTGACGAGCGCATCGACGCGTCGGAGCCGTCAATCGAACATGCTCTCCGATGACGGATACCGTGCGGCCCAGACCGCTGCGATGCGATACCTCCCATGTGCAACGACGAAGCGCACTGCGGGTCCCGCACCGTGTTTATGCGCATAAATCCATCGAGGACTCGGCCGTTATCAGCGCCCGCCCGATGGGCAAAGGACTACGATGCCCCGGACACCGTCGCATATTGCTCAGCTATGTGTTCGAGGTACCGAAGCTGGGCCCGACCGCGATATCGGCGACCCATCTCACTGCGGTACGCGACGACTTTATGCGCATAAACCCAGTGAGGGATACACTCGGCGGCGGTGCGTAGGCGCTGGTAACACGACATCACAATGAGTCTTATACCCTCAGCCATCCGCAACGAAGAAGGTGCCCAAGTGTCCATGCAACGCACTTTATGCGCATAAACGCATCGGACCGGTTACGCGCTCATCGGCGCAACAGACCCTGCCCGCACGCCACACCGCGACTCCAACTCCCCTTCCATCCGTGTGCTCACACCCGCCAAAACACCCGTAGCCAGACTGGCTACAATACGGGCCTTTCTCATTCAGGCCGAACGATGATCACGATCTACCACAATCCCCGCTGCTCGAAGTCCCGAGAGACGCTCGCACTGGTCGAGACGCTGAACACGACCGGCACGCCGGTAAACGTCGTCGAGTACCTGAAGACGCCTCCGACCGTCGAGGAACTGGAAGCACTGCATCGTCAACTCGAGCGCCCGGTGCGCGACATGCTTCGCGACGGCGAGGAGCCGTACAAGACGCTGAATCTGGCCCGTGCGGATCTGACGGACGCCGAGGCCTACGCAGCGATTGCTGCGCATCCGATTTTGCTGCAGCGTCCGATCGTCGTGTATCGAGGCAAGGCCGCGATCGGCCGTCCGCCCGAGTCGGTGCGAGCGCTGTTCGAATAATTTCAATTCGGCGTATTTTTCTTATCGCATTGATCCCGGCGCGAGCGCGCCGGGATCGACTGACAAATTCGCAACCGCAACCTACCTCCTCCGACGCCACGCAGCGCACCGCCCGTACTCGACCGTCGCGCCCAGCGAGCCCCCGCCAGCGTCGACCTCACGACGTCACGACGTCAACCGGCACCCACCGTTCACCACAACGCGCACGCCCAGCCCACCGTCGTCAGCTTAACCCTTCGTCCCGCCACCCGACGACTCGCCCCCCTCACCACCCGCTTCATCGCCTACCCCCCGCCCCGCCGCCACATGCGCCGCCGTCCGCAGCAGCGCGATCTGCCCGCGATATGCGCGGCACCCGCTGCAGGTCGGCAGATGCACGTGCACCTGCACGCGCTCATGAAGCGTCAACGCTCGGTCGAGCGCATCCGACAGCAATCGCGTCACGTCTTTACATTTCCCCGGCAGCATCTTCGGTCGTCAGTCCTTTTTCGCTGAGGCAGGTGCGCAGGCGCGTGCGCGCCCGATACAGCAGCACGCTGCAGTGATTCGTCGTCAATGTCAGTTCGCTGCAGATGTCGGCAATCTCGACGTCGAGGAATTCGCGCATCATGAACACGCGCCCGATGTGTTCCGGCAGGTGGTCGAGGCATGCCTGGAACAGCGTCCAGAACTGCTGTTGTTGCAACAGCGTTTCGGGCCGCGCCCAGGGTCGCGGTTTCGTATGCGCGGCCCAGTGCCCGTTTTCCTTGAACAGCTCGCGATCGAGCACGGATTCGCCATCGAGCTCTGCATCGAGTGCGGACAGACTCACCGTCCGCTGCCGCGCGCGCAGAATGTCGATCAGCTTGTTGCGCAGGATGCCGAACACCCAGGTCCTGTGGGCCGATCGCCCGGCGAACTCGCCCGCGTGCGTCCACGCAGCGGTCAGCGCTTCCTGCACCGCATCCTCGGCCGCATCGGCATCGCGCAGTTGAAGACGTGCGAAGCGCAACAGGTCGCGGCGTAGTTGCGCGAGATAGGCGGGATCGTCGTATGCGGACGGCATGGCGGGGTCGAAGCCTTACTAAACGGAGGCGATCGTGTGCGCGCCACCGGGCGGGCGCATCGCGGTGCGAGCAGCTTACTGGGCGAGACGCCGCGCTGCAACGGATGTTCCGTCTCGAATTCACGAAGCCGGCCGGCGCGCTGCGCTATGCTTGCCGAACCCCGCGCCACGCACCGTGAAAAGCGCGGCCCGAGCAGTCTGTAACATCCGATCAAAACGGCCAAGTTATCCACAATTTCTGTGGAAAACCTTGTGGAAAGTCGGCCGGTCGGCCCCGTGGGACGGCTCGCGGGCTGGCTTGCCTATAAACAGACCTTTGTCGCCTGACCGGAATCAATCGATTCGATTCCTTACTCACCGGAAGGAGAACGCCATGTCCTATCGTGTTGCAGTCGTCGTCGGCAGCCTGCGTCGCGGTTCCTGGAACCGCGCGCTCGCGCACGCCGCGATTTCCCTTGCTCCGGCCGATTTCTCGTTCGAATTCGTCGAGATCGGCGAGCTGCCGCTGTACAGCCAGGACTACGACGCGGATTTTCCGGAAGTCGCGCGGCGCTTCAAGCAGTCGATCGAAGCCGCCGACGCGCTGCTGTTCGTCACGCCCGAATACAACCGCTCGATCCCGGGCGTGCTGAAGAACGCGCTCGACTGGGGCTCGCGCCCGTGGGGCCACAACTCGTGGTCCGGAAAGCCGGGCGCCGTGCTCGGCACGTCGCCGGGCGCGGTCGGTACCGCGCTCGCGCAGCAGCATCTGCGCAACGTGCTCGCGTATCTCGACGTGAAGACGCTCGGGCAGCCGGAAATGTTCATCAAGCATGACCCGGCGCGCATCGACGACGAGGGGCGAATCGTCAGCGACGACACCCGAAAGTTCCTGCAGGGCTTCGTCGATCGCTACGTCGATTGGGTGCGCATGCTGAAGGCGGCCTGATCGCCATTGCCTTCATGCACCCGGCACCGGCCCGCATGCTGCGGGTCAGGTGCCGGCGTGCCGAGCATCGCGCGCTTCGCGGATGCCGAGCAGAATCTCGTCGAGCAGCGCGATGTCGAACGGCTTCGACAACACCCGCACGTTGACGGTACGCGTGCGGTCGAGTTCCTCCGCATATCCCGTGACCAGGATCACGGGGAGCTTCCCCGGCCGCTTGTCGATCGCTTCGGCCAGATCGATGCCGTTCAGGCGGCCCGGCATGTGGATATCCGAGATCACCAGATCGAATGCGTCGTTCGCGGCCGCGCCCTCGATCAGGCGCAACGCTTCGTCGGCGGTGGGTGCGTAGGTGACGCGGTGCCCGAGCAGCGTCAGCAGCGCTTCGGTGCCGGCCGCGACTTCGCTGTTGTCTTCGACCAGCAGCACATGCAGGCCGGTGTGCGCGGCGGCGTCGTGCGAGACGGGCTGCGAGCGGGCGACGATGTCCTCGGCGCGAGCGCGCGGCAGATAAAGGCGCACCGACGTTCCGGCGCCGACCGCGCTGTCGATCGTCGCGAGGCCGCCGGAGCGCTCGCAGAACGCGAACACCTGCGGCAGCCCGAGGCCCGTTCCCATCCCCTGCGCCTTCGTCGTGAACAGCGGCTCGAACGCGCGCGCGAGCACCTCGGGCGCCATGCCCGAGCCCGTGTCGTCGAGCGAGATCTGCACGAAGTCGCCGATCAGCGGAAAACCGTCCTCGCGGCGCAGCGTCACGTTGCGCGCACCGACCGTGAAGCGGCCGCCGACGGTCATCGCATCGCGCGCATTGACGGCGAGATTGATCACCGCGAGCTCGAGCTCCGCGACATCGACCCGGATCGGCCACACGCCGGGCTCGATCGCGACGACCAGCGACGACTTCGAACCGAGCGACGTCTTCAACAGTTCGCGGCACGTGCCGAGCCACTGGCCGACGTCGATCGTCTCGTTGTGCAGCGGCTGCTTGCGCGCGACGCCGAGCAGCTGCCGCGTGAGCGACTGGCCGTTCTTCAGTGCGCGCTCGATCGCGCCGAGTTCCTTGTCGAGATGCTGGACGCCGCGTCGCCGCGCGATCTGCACGTTGCTCGAGATGATCATCAGCAGATTGTTGAAGTCGTGCGCGACACTGCCGACGAGATTGCCGAGCGCCTGCATCTTGCGCGACTGCCGGTAGGCCGATTCGATCGAGCGCCGCATCGACGCCTCCGCCTGCCAGCGATCCCAGGCCTCCTCTTCCGCCTTCAGCCGCTTCAGCGACAGCCAGATCACCGACCACAGCGCGACGGACGGCGCGAACATCGAGATGAACAGCACGCTCAGGTGTTCGTACCATTCATGCCAGATCGCGGAGGTGCGGTACGCGCAGGTCACGTATACGGGATAGCTGCCGACCTGGCGATACGCGACGATCTCGCTGGCGCCGTCGTGGCGCACGCGCACGACGCCCGCGCGCGGATCGTTGCGCGCGTTGCCGAACGTGGCGGTGAGATCGGTGTGCGCGAGCGACGGCGGCGGCGGATACGACGCGATCACCGCGCCGTCGGAGCGCGCGAGCGCCATCGTCATCGGCGTGGCCGCGCCGCCGAGCAGGTCGCGGTAGAACGCATTGAAATACGACGACTTCAGTGCGATCGATACCATCCCGGCGAATGAACCGTCGCTGTGGCGTCGCGCGACGCCCGTGTTGAACACGGGGATGTTCTCGAGCTTGAGCGGCCCCATCATCAGCTTCGAGATGTGTTCGATCACCTTGCCGTCGCGGATGCCGGCGAAGTCGTCGCGATACGCGATCGACGCATACGGCGCCGGATAGTAGAGGCTGTTCGCAAGCAGCATCCCGCTCGCGCCGAAGATCGACACCGCGGCCACCTGCGGATAGCCGCCGCCGATCGTGTTCAGTGCTTCGTGGATGTCGGATTCCTGGCGCCGCACGGTGGCGTCGTCCATGTCCTGCACGAGGTCGACGATGCGCGCATCGAGCGTCTCGCTCAGGTCGAACACCTTGAGCGCATGCTCCTCGGCGACGCGCACGGTGCGCATCGTCACGTCGCTCGCAGCGGCCTCGCGCGCCTGCAGATCGTTGTACGCCATGACCGACACATAGATGCACGGCAGCACGATCGCTGCGACCAGCAACACGATCAACGTCACGCGCCTGACCGCGAAATCGTGCTCGGGAGCGCCGGACGCGTAGTTGCCGTCGTCCTGCCAGTCGTCGGCGGGTGGTGAGGCGGGCGGGCTGGTGTCGGCAGGACGTTCGGACGTCATCGAGGGAGGCGGGCCAGGCAGAGATGTTCAATCATAAACGAGTTGCGCCTGCTCGCCGTGCCGGCGCATGGACGGACAACCTGATGATTCCGACAGGGGCAAATGAAAGTTTGAAAACGCTATGAATCCGGCAGCGCAAACGTACACAAGGAAAAATTTTGCGTGCTTATCTCGAAAATGGTCTGGGCTGTTTTCGGAATGCGGGGAGATCGAATCGATTTTGTTCGAAATGGTGAAAATGGCGAGTTGCACTACCTTCGGTTTACTCAGAGAATCGCGCCTTGCTTTCCCTATGACAGATATATGCGCCCGCCGGCGTTCGCGGCGCGGTGTGTCGAGTGCCTCGCGCCGCGACGCCCGCATGCGGCCGCACGGTGGTGCCCGCGCTTGATTGCATGGCGCCTCAAGAAGGGCGCCGCGCGGTCGTTAACGCGAGAGAGACCATTCCGTATACCGCTTCGCCGCCATGCCTTTGCCGATCGTGATCGCCGACGACTCCTTGCTCGCTCGCAAACTTCTGACAAAGGCACTGCCGGGAGACTGGGACGTCGACGTCGCGTATGCGGCGAATGGTCGCGAGGCGCTGGCGCTCTATCGTGACGGCAAAGCTTCCGTGATGTTTCTGGACCTGACGATGCCCGACATGAACGGCTATCAGGTGCTCGAGACACTGCGCCACGAAGATCTGAACACGTTCGTGATCGTGGTATCCGCCGATATTCAGCCGCAGGCGCAAGCACGCGTGCGCGAACTGGGCGCGATCGCATTCGTTGCCAAGCCCGTGACGTCGGAGGCGTTGCTGCCCATTCTCAAGGAGTATGGGTTGTATGCCTGAATCGGTGTTCACGGCGGAGCAACGCGACGCGTTGCAGGAGATCGCCAACCTCGCGATGGGCCGCGCCGCCGCACGGCTCGCGCTGCTGCTCGGGCATTTCATCGAGCTGTCGGTACCGCGCGTGCGCGTCGTGAAGGCCGCCGATGCGGGCGATGCGCTGCGCGAGATGACCGGCATCCACGAGAACGTGACGGCCGTGCGCCAGGGATTCCGTTCCGACATCAAGGGCGAGGCGATCGTGCTGTGCCGCAGCGCGGGCGTCGCGCGGCTCATGTCGTTGATGGACCGCACGTTCGGCGACGGCGTGTACGCCGGCATGGCCACGCAGGACGAACTCGTGTTCGATGTCTCGAACGTGCTGATGAGCGCGTGCGTCTCGTCGATCCTCGACGAACTCGGCCGCAAGCCCGTGTTTTTTCCGCCGGGGCTGCTGGGTGCGAACGTGTCGTTCGAAGACGTGTTCCAGCCGAACGCGCTCGCATGGAGCGTCGCGCTGCTGCTCGAAGTGAACTTCGGCCTCGAGGATCATGCGTTCCGCGCACATTTCGTGATGCTGATGGCCGAGGATTCGATCCGGCTGATGGGCGATGCGCTCGACGCGTTGCTGTCCGCGCTATGAACGCGACGACCACCGCCGCCCCGTCGCTCAGCGACCTCGTGATCGAACGGGTGGGCTTCGGCCTGTTCGTGCTGGATCGCGCGATGAACGTGCTGATGTGGAATCGCTTCATGCAGGACCACAGCGGTATTCCCGCTGCCGACGTGATCGGCCGCAACCTGTTCGACCGCTTTCCGGAACTGCCGCGCGCGTGGCTCGAACGCAAGCTCGAGAGCGTGTTTCAGCTCGGCAGTTTCGCGTTCAGCTCATGGGAGCAACGGCCTTACCTGTTTCGCTTCGAGCACGACCGCCCGATCACCGGCGGCGTCGATTACATGCAGCAGGACTGCACGTTCATGCCGCTCACGCGCGGCCGCGAAGTCGAGGCCGTGTGCGTGACGATCTCGGACGTCACACACGTGAGCGTGATGCAGCGCGAGCGCGAGGAGGCGGTCGCGAAGCTGCGCGAGCATGCGAACCGCGATGGCCTGACCGGCATCGCGAACCGGCGCTTCTTCGAAGCGCGGCTCAGCGACGAGTTCGCGCGCTGGCAGCGCTACGGCGGCGACCTGTCGATGCTGCTGTTCGACCTCGATCACTTCAAGACGATCAACGACCGGTTCGGGCATGCGGTCGGCGATGCGGTATTGCGCGAGACGGCGCGCCGCGTCGCGTCGATCGTGCGCGCGCAGGATACGTTCGGCCGCTTCGGCGGCGAGGAGTTCGCGCTGCTGCTGCCGTGCACGAATCTCGATGAGGCGATGCGAGTGGCCGACAAGGTGCGCGATGCGATCAGCAGCACGCCGGTCGATGCGGAAGGCGTCAGCGTGCCGGTGACGGCGAGCGTCGGCGGCGCCAGCGCGACGGCGGGCGCTGCGGCGTTCGACGCGCTGGTCAACGAGGCCGACACCGCGCTTTATCGCGCGAAGCGGCTCGGGCGCGATCGGTCGGTCGCCTACGGATAACTGACGCAGCATCGCTCGCTCGTCGCCCCTCGCCGCGCGATGCGTGCGGTGCGCGCCGTTCAGCTCTTCGCGATATCCGCGAGCACGCCCGCCAGCACGGCCGGCTGCGACACGAACGGCGAATGGCTGCTGTCGAGCTGATGCACGTGCGTCGGGTTGCCGGGCACGAACGCGTCGGCTTCGTCGATGAAGCGCTGCTGCAGCGCGGGCAGGATCACGCGATCGGCGAGGCACTTGATGTAGTGGCGATCGATCGCGCCCCAGCGCGCGGCGGTCGTCGGGATCGCCGTCGCGAACGGCGCGGCGGGCACGTCGCAGGTCATCAGGTTCGCCACCGCCTCGAAGTCGGCCTGCGGCGCGTCGTCGTACAGCGCGCGCTTCGCGAGCGCGCGATACGCGGGATCGCCGCTGCGCGGATCGATGCGCAGCGCGCCCGCGACACGCGGGCTCGCGAGCATCAGCGGACCCAGCATTTCACCCTTGTTCTCGGGCGCACGCACGTAGTCGAGGCCCGGCACGCCCGACGCGGGCATGAACGCCGCGAGATAAACGATCTTCGCGATCTTCTCCGGCGCGCGCTCCGCCGCGGCCGTGATCGCGAGGCCGCCCATGCTGTGACCGACGAGCACCACCTTGCCACGGCCGAGCGCATAGGCGTCGTCGACGGCCTGCATCACCTGCGTCGCGTAATCGTCGAGCGTCGTATTCGCGACCGGCGACGGCTCGGCGCCGAAGGCGTCCGCGTCGAGCGGCCGTTCGAGATAGGACGCGGGAAAGCGGGCATTGATGCCGTGCGCGGGCAGGTCGCGCGCGATCGACAGGTAGCCGCGCGCGGCCAGCGCAGCCGCGACGTGCGCATAGCACCACGCACCGTGCCACGCGCCGTGCACCAGCACGAAAACGGGATGGTCGGAGGGGGCGGCGGCGGTTACGTTCGTCTCCATGGTGTCCGTGTTTTTTTCGAGAAGGATGTTCATCTTAGACGAAGCCGCGCGCGTCCAAGCATGCACGCGCGGCCCGACCGTGCGCAGGCGCATGCCGGCTGTCGCGATGCGGCCCTTTTGTCTCGTTCAGGCCACATTTCGTCTCGATCTGATTTGAATTTGTGCCGAAGCGCGCTAAGTTGGCGCTTTGCTACCGACTGCGTCCCATGAACGTCGACTATCTCTTCTACCGGCGGCCGGACAAGCCCGGCCCCTATTCGCTCGACGACCTCGGCGAGACCGCGCCGCCGATCGGCGCGAGCGACATGGTGCGCGCGGGAATCGCGCGCGTGTTCGAGCAGATCGACTGGCACGAGTCGCCCGACGTGCCGGGCGCGTGGTTCGGCACCGGCGGCCCGTCGTTCCAGTTCACGGCGGAGCCCGACGGGCGCGTGACAAGCTTTATGGGTTCGCGCCTGGAACGCCGTTCGATGCTCCAGCTGACCCGCGAAATGGGGCTCATCGCGCTCGATCTGCAGCGCGACATCGTCTACGGCTGACGGGCGGCGCGACGCCGACCCCGCCGCGGCCGTCCACGCCGGGCCCGCCAGCCTCGGGGCGGCCCGCCTGGCACGGCGCGCGTCCGCCATCGAACTTCAAAGATTGCTATACTTTCGCCCAATTCCGGCTTCCGGCCGGTAATTTGTGCCTGTCTGCGTCGATCGTTCGCATATCTCGCACGCATTTGACGCCCTGACCAACCCAGCCGGGCATGGCTTCTTCAATCGCCCCGCGTGGGTGTCTCCGTGGAGCTCGTCTTGGCCGTTTCCAATCTCGTCGTGGACGAACAAGAAACCGACGCCGCTGCCGTCACATCGGGCAGTTCTTTCTATCTGGCGATGCGCATCCTGCCGGCGGTGCAGCGCGACGCGATGTTCCAGGTCTATGCGTTTTGCCGCGCGGTCGACGACATCGCGGACAGCGACCTGCCGCGCGCCGAGCGCAACGCGGGCCTCGATCGCTGGCGCGCGGACATCGACGCGTGCTTCGCCGGCCAGCCGCCGCGCCATCTGGTCGCGCTCGAGCGCGAGATCCGCGCATTCGACCTGAAGCGCGAGGACTTCCACGCGATGATCGACGGCATGGCGATGGACGCCGCCGAGGACATCTGCGCGCCGGACGAACCGACGCTCGACCTGTTCTGCGATCGCGTGGCGAGCGCGGCCGGCCGGCTGTCGGTGAGGATTTTCGGGATTCCGGAGGCCGCAGGCATCGAACTGTCGCACCACCTCGGCCGCGCGCTGCAACTGACCAACATCCTGCGCGACATCGACGACGACGCGGCGATCAATCGCTGCTACCTGCCGCGCGAGCTGCTCGCGCGCGAAGGCATCGCGATCACCGATCCGGCGACGATCGTGCGCGACCCGGCGCTGCCGCGCGTGTGCGCGACGCTCGTCGAACGCGCGCTCGAGCACTTCCGCGCGGCGGACGCGGTGATGGACACGTGCACGCGTGCGCAGGTGAAGGCGCCGCGCATCATGTCGGGCGCATACCGCTGCATTCTGGACGCCGCGATCGCGCGCGGCTTCGCCGCCCCGCGTGCGCCGCTGCGCAAGCCGAAGGCGCGCATGCTGATGATCGCCGCGCGCTACGCGCTGTTCTGAGCCGATGCCCAGAACCGTCCACGTGATCGGTGCAGGACTCGCGGGCCTGTCGGCTGCCGTCGAGCTGCAACGCCGCGGGCGGCGCATCGTGCTGCACGACGCGCATGCGCATGCGGGCGGCCGCTGTCGCTCGTGGTTCGACGGGACGCTGAACACGACGCTCGACAGCGGGCTGCATCAGTTGTTCGCCGGGCAGTCCGCGACGCAGCGCTACCTGCGTGCGATCGGCGCGGCCGACCAGCTCGCGGGGCCCGCGCTGCCTGAATATCCGATGGTCGACGTCGCGTCGCAGCAGCGCTGGACGCTGCGCTTCGGCAACGGGCGCTGGCCGTCGTGGCTGTTCGATGCCGCGTCGCGTGCGCCGGGCACCACGCCGCTCGACTATCTTGCGCTGGCGCCGCTCGCGTTCGCGCGCACCGGCCGCTCGCTCGCACAGACGATGCGATGCGACGGCGTGCTGTGGGATCGTTGGCTGCGACCGCATTGCCTCGGGGTGCTGAACGTCGAACCGCGCCACGCGAGCGCCGAGCTCGTGCGCACCGTGCTGGGCAGCGCGTTCGCCGCGGGCAGCCCGGGGTGGCGCCCGCTCGTCGCGCGCCATGGGCTCGGCAGCGCGTTCGTGGAACCGGCGTTGCGGATGCTGCAGCATGGCGGCGCGCAGATCCGCCTGAACTCGCGGCTCGATGCGTTCGAATTCGGCGCGCACGGCAACGCGATCGACGCGGTCGCGATCGGCGGCGAGCGAGTCGATCTCGCGCCGGGCGATGCGGTCGTGCTGGCCGTGCCGCCGGAGGTTGCGCAGCCGCTCGTCCCGGATCTCGCCGCGCCCGACACGTTCAGCGCGATCGTGACCGCGTATTTCGCGGTTGACACACCGGCCGGCAGCCCGCTGCAGACGACCGTCGTCAACGGCGTCGTCGATGCGGTCCGCACCGGCGGCGGTTCGCTCGCGGCGACGATCCGCGACGCGGGCCGCTGGCTCGACATGCCGCGCGATGTGCTCGCGCGGCGCATCTGGGAAGACGTCGCGCGCGTGACGGGCGCGAACCCGGAAACCCTTCCCGCGTGGCAGCTCGTCGTCGAGCCGCGCGCGGGGTTTGCGGCGGTGCCGTCGCAGGAAATGAAACGTCCGGCCGTGCGTACGCGCTGGACCAATCTCGTGCTGGCGGGCGACTGGATTGCCACCGGCTTGCCCGCCACGATCGAGGGCGCGATCCGTTCCGGCCAGCTGGCCGCGGACGTGCTCCAGACACAATAAGAGAGGGACCGATGAACGATCTCACCGATATGGCTACCCTGACCGCCGGCACCGTGCCGGCCGGGCTCGACGCGGCCGTCGCCAGCGCGACCGACGCGCTGCTGGCCGCGCAGAACGCGGACGGACACTGGGTCTACGAACTCGAAGCCGATTCGACGATTCCCGCCGAATACGTGCTGCTCGTCCACTATCTCGGCGAGACGCCGAACCTCGAGCTCGAAGAGAAGATCGGCCGCTATCTGCGTCGCATCCAGCAGGCCGACGGCGGCTGGCCGCTGTTTACCGACGGCGCGCCGAACATCAGCGCGAGCGTGAAGGCGTATTTCGCGCTGAAGGTGATCGGCGACGACGAGAATGCCGAGCACATGCAGCGTGCGCGGCGCGCGATCCACGCGATGGGCGGCGCCGAGATGTCGAACGTGTTTACGCGGATCCAGCTCGCGCTGTACGGAGCGATTCCGTGGCGCGCGGTGCCGATGATGCCGGTTGAGATCATGCTGCTGCCGCAGTGGTTCCCGTTCCACCTGTCGAAGGTGTCGTACTGGGCGCGCACCGTGATCGTGCCGCTCCTCGTGCTGAACGCGAAGCGCCCGATCGCGAAGAACCCGCGCGGCGTGCGCATCGACGAACTGTTCATCGACCCGCCCGTCAACGCCGGCCTGCTGCCGCGCCAGGGCCACCAGAGCCCCGGCTGGTTCGCGTTCTTCCGCGTCGTCGACCACGCGCTGCGCGCGGTCGACGGCCTGTTCCCGAGCTACACGCGCGAACGCGCGATCCGCCAGGCCGTGTCGTTCGTCGACGAGCGCCTGAACGGCGAGGACGGCCTTGGCGCGATCTATCCGGCGATGGCCAACGCGGTGATGATGTACGACGCGCTCGGCTACGCGGAAGATCATCCGAATCGCGCGATCGCGCGCAAGTCGATCGAGAAGCTGCTCGTCGTGCACGAGGACGAAGCGTATTGCCAGCCGTGCCTGTCGCCGGTGTGGGACACGTCGCTCGTCGCGCACGCGCTGCTCGAAACCGGTGACGCGCGTGCCGAGGAAGCCGCGCTGCGCGGCCTCGACTGGTTGCGCCCGCTGCAGATCCTCGACGTGCGCGGCGACTGGATCTCGCGCCGCCCGAACGTGCGGCCGGGTGGCTGGGCGTTCCAGTATGCAAACGCGCACTATCCGGACGTCGACGACACGGCCGTGGTCGTGATGGCGATGGACCGTGCGCAAAAGCTCAAGCAGACGGATACGTATCGCGAATCGATGGCGCGCGCGCGCGAATGGGTCGTGGGCATGCAGAGCAGCGACGGCGGCTGGGGCGCGTTCGAACCGGAAAACACGCAGTACTACCTGAACAACATTCCGTTCTCGGATCACGGCGCGCTGCTCGATCCACCGACCGCGGACGTCTCGGGCCGCTGCCTGTCGATGCTGTCGCAGCTCGGCGAGAGTGCGCTGAACAGCGAGCCGGCCCGTCGCGCGCTCGACTACATGCTCAAGGAGCAGGAGCCGGACGGCAGCTGGTACGGCCGCTGGGGGATGAACTACGTGTACGGCACGTGGACGGCCCTCTGCTCGCTGAACGCGGCCGGCCTGACGCCGGACGATCCGCGTGTGAAGCGCGGCGCGCAGTGGCTGCTGTCGATCCAGAACAAGGACGGCGGCTGGGGCGAGGACGGCGACAGCTACAAGCTCAACTATCGCGGTTTCGAGCAGGCGCCGAGCACCGCGTCGCAGACGGCCTGGGCGCTGCTCGGCCTGATGGCGGCCGGCGAGGTGAACAATCCGGCCGTCGCACGCGGCGTCGAATACCTGATCGCCCAGCAGAACGAAGAAGGCCTGTGGGACGAGACGCGCTTCACCGCGACCGGCTTCCCGCGCGTGTTCTACCTGCGCTATCACGGTTATCGCAAGTTCTTCCCGCTGTGGGCGCTCGCGCGCTATCGCAACCTGAAGCGCGCCAACGCGACGCGCGTGACGGTCGGGATGTAACGCGTGACGACGGTGCAGCACAACGGCACGTTGCCCGTCATCGCCGTCACGGGGATGGCTTTCGAGGCACGCATCGCGCGCGGCCACGGCGTGGAGGCCGTGTTCGCGGCGCGGGCCGACCGGCTCGAACGCGCGCTGGCGGATGCGACCGCGCGCGGTTGCGCGGGCATCGTGAGTTTCGGCACGGCGGGCGGGCTCTCGCCCGATCTCGCGCCCGGCGCGCTCGTGATCGCGGACGCGATCGACGGGCCGTTCGGCCGCGTGACGACCGATCCGGGCTGGAGCGCGCGGCTCGTCGCCGCGCTGCACGACACGCCGGTGTGGGCGCGCGTGACGCGCGGCACGATGGCCGCGGTCGGCGCACCGGTGGTCAGCGAGCAGGAAAAGACGTCGCTGCATCGCACGAAGGGCGCGCTCGCCGTCGACATGGAGTCGCATATCGCCGCGGCCTTCGCGGCGTCGCGCGGCGTGCCGTTCGCGGTGTGCCGCGCGATCGTCGACCCTGCGTGGCGCACGCTGCCGCGCGCGGCGACGGCCGGCTTGCGCGACGACGGCAGCACCGCGATCCTGCCGATCCTGCGCGAGCTGCTGAAGCAGCCGTCGCAGCTCGGCCCGCTGCTGCAGGTCGCGGGCGACGCGCGCGCGGCACGCACGACGCTGATCCAGGCGCGGCACGCATTCGAGCGTGCGGGCGCGATGCGGATCGCCTGAGCGGCGCTCGCCGCTTTTCCGCTGTTCTTCTCCCCTTCTCTTTTTCGTTTCGTGGACGCGCAAAAAAAGAGCGCTGCATGATGCAGCGCTCTTCGGCTTGCGGGTGGATGTCGCGTTACTGCGCTGCCGGCCCGCTCGCGGGCACCGTCGGCATTGCCGGCGCGATCGGCGCGCCGTTTGCTGCGGGCGCTGTCGTCGCCCCGGCCGACGCAGCGGCCGGCGCCGCTGCAGGCGCACTCGCAGGCATCGCACCGTCGGCACCCGGATCGTCGTACTGCGGCAGCCCCGGCGCGGCAGGCGCGTTGTTCGGCGCCGTGCCCGATGCGCCGCCCGCGTCGCCCGGATCCTCGTAGTTCGGCAGACCCGGCACGGTCGGCGTGCCCGCCGGCACCGCGCCCGATCCGCCCGGCTCGATGTAGTTCGGCGGCGCGGCCGAAGCCGACTGGCCGCGATACGTCAGCGACTTGCGCTGCTGCAGATACGCATCGCGGACGAACGAATATGGATCGAGCGCCGCCTGCTTCAGCAGATCCGTCGCGCCGAGCAGGTCCGAACGCGCGCTGATGAACTGCGCGATGTACATCGGATTGCGGGCGGCCGGCTCGATGTAGTTGAGCAGGTTGAAGCGGACGTCCACCGCGCGGCCGACGCCGTCGCGGATCGTGCTCGGCCCGAACACGGGCAGCACGAGGTACGGGCCGGACGGCACGCCCCAGCGCGCCATCGTCAGCCCGAAATCCTGGTGATGCTTCGGCAGCCCGGCCGGTGTCGCGATGTCGATCAGGCCGGCGACGCCGAACACGGAGTTCATCGCCACGCGCATCAGATCCTGCGTCGCATCGGTGATGCGCAGCTGCAACAGGTTGTTGGCCATGTTGCCGAGATCGCCGAGGTTCGAGAAGAAGTTGCTGATCGCGGTGCGCATCGGCGTCGGCGTGATCTTCTGGTAGCCCTTCGCGATCGGCACGGCGATGTTCGTGTCGACCGTGTCGTTGAACTTGTACATCGCCCGGTTCATCGGCTCGAGCGGGTCGTTGGGATTGCGGTTCGGGCCCGTCGCGCAGCCGCTCAGCACCGCGCTGGCAGCGACGGTCGCCGCAATGATTCGCACCTTGTTCATTGGTTCCTTGGAATTGGTTCTTTGGCGCGTTTGACGCGCGGTTTGCCCATCAGGACGGGCTGAAACACCACGGCGCCGATCAGGGTGCAGGTCAACGCCAGCGCAAGCAGCTTGCCCATGCTCGACGTGCCCGGATGATGCGACAGCCACAGGCTGCCGAAGGCGGTTGCCGTCGTCGCGGCGCTGAACAGCACCGCGTGCGTGAGGCTCGAGTGCAGCAGGCCCGTCTGGCCCGCGCGCCACGCCATCACGAAGTACACCTTGAACGCGACGCCGACGCCGAGCATCAGCGGCAGCGCGATGATGTTCGCGAAGTTCAGCGACATGCCGAGCACGACGCACATCTCGAGCGTGACGAGCCCCGACACGAGCAGCGGCACCAGCGTGCGCAGCACGTCGCCGAAGCGGCGCAGCGTGATCCACAGCAGGATCGTGATCGAGAGGATCGACCACAGCGCGGCGTGCAGGAACGCGTTGATGATCGTGTCGGCCGAATGCAGGATCGAGATCGGTCCGCCGATCGCGCCTGGTTCGGCGGCCTTCACGGCCTTCGCGAAGCGGCGCAGCATTGTGTCGTCGTTCGGGTCGACGCCCTTGGGCACCTTCGGCGAAATCTGCACGAGCGCGTGGCCGTCCGGCGCGATCCAGTCGCGCACGAGCTGCGGCGGCAGCGATTCGCGCGTGACGTCCTGCGGCTGCAGCAGCGTCGCGAGCTGATCGAGCGCGATGCGCAGCGTGTCGGAGAATGCGCGCTCGGCGCGATCGCGCGTCGCGCTGTCGGCGGCGGCGAGCTTCGCGATCGATGCGGACAGATGTTGCGCGGCGGCCGCACCGGGCCCGGGGTGGTCTTCCGCCGCGTAGCTCAGCAGGTCCGACACGCGCTTGAGCGCGGCGACGCGCTGCGCGTCGGTCGCGGCCGGCGCGGCCGGCTGCGTGAGCGCGGGCAGCAGCTCGCTCGCGGCCGCGGCGATCGCCGCGCGCTTGGCCGGCTGGTCGGCCGGCACGAAGGTCGACAGCGTCGTCGTGCGACCGACTTCCGGCAGCGCGTCGAGGCGCTTCGCGGCGGCGTCGGCCTCGGCGAGCGACGGCGCGAGCAGCGTGACGTCGTTGACGGCTGCTTCGGGCGAATCCTTCAATGCGAGCAGCGTCGCCATCGATTCGCTGTTCGGATCCTTCAGGTGCAGCGGATTGAAGTCGAAGTGCAGGAATGCGAGCAGCGGCAGCGCGCCGATCACGACCGCGAGCGTGCCGATCAGGATCGGCTTGCGATGGCGATCGAGGAAGTCGTCGACCGGCGCGAGCCACGGAAAGCCCGGCGTCTTCGATTCGCCCGGCGGCGCGAACAGGCGCAGCAACGCGGGCAGCAGCGTGAGCGTGGTCAGCAGCGCGACGAACATCCCGACGCCCGCGATCAGGCCGAGCTCGGACACGCCGCGATAGGCCGTCGGGATGAACGAGAAGAAGCTCGCCGCAACCGCCGTGGTGGCCAGTGCGAGCGGCATGCCCATCGAGTGCGCGGCGCCGATCAGCGCGTGATCGATGCGCGGATCGCGGAAGCGTTCCTCGCGGTATTTCACGCCGTACTGGATCGAGAAGTCGACGCCGAGGCCGACGAACAGCACCATGAACGCGACCGAGATCATGTTCAGCGAACCGACCATCGCGAGGCCGAGCGCCGCGGTCACGACGAGGCCGACGAACAGCGTGACGAGCACCGAGCCGATCATCCGCTTCGAGCGCAGCGCGAGCCACAGGATCACGAGCACGGCGAGGAGCGTGAGCGCGCCGTTGAGCGCGGCGCCGTCTTCCACCGATGCGAATTCGTCGTCGGCGAGCGGTTGTTCGCCGGTCATGCGCACGACCGCGCCGTAGCGTTGCTCGAGGCCGAGCGCCTTCGCCGTGTCGCGGATCACCTCGGTCGTTGCGGCACCGGCCTTCAGCGCGCCATAGTTGACGACCGGCTGCACCGTGACGAACGCGCGGGCCGGCTGGCGCGCGGCATCGCTGTCGACCAGCCCGCGCCACGAGAACGCGGCGGGCTTGCCGGCCAGTACGTCGTCGACCGTCGCGGCGCTGCGCGCGAGCAGCTTCGCCATCGCGGGCAGCTTCACCTGGCCTGTCAGCAGCGGCTGGCCGAGCGTGGTGGACAGCGTGGTCGCGAGCCCGGTCAGGCTCGGGTTCTTCGCGAGCTCGTTGACGAGCGGCCGCGCGCTCGCGAGTTGCGTCGTCGTGTCCGACACTTCCTGCGGCGACTGGAACAGCAGCCCGTTGTGCTCGAAGAACGGGCCGCCGCCGGGTTCGGCGACCTGGCCGATGCGGCCGGCGTCGGCCTGCTTGCGCAGGGCGTCGGTGAGCGCATGCGCGGCGGCGGTCGCAAATTCGGGTGCCGGGGCCTCGACCACCGCGAGGATCGTGCCGTTGCGTTGCGGGAAGGCCTTGTCGACGGCCTGGCTGAGCGCGGCCCACTGCGGTTCCGCGTCGACGAGCTTGCTGATGTCCGTGTTGATCTTGAAGTGCTGCGCGACGTAGACGCCGCTGAAGGCGGCGACGACGAGCGACAGCACGACGACCCAGACGGGGCGGCGTACCGACCATGCAACGAGTCGGACGATGAGAGATGTCACCATGTGGCGGTGGGAAGGGGCTGGCAAGGACAAAGCAACGAGTATACCGGCGCAGCGTGGCGTGGGTCGCGACGTTGAAGCGTAAAGGGGCGGGAAGGATATTTGCTCCGCGGCGCAGGAATCGGCGCGCGGTGCCCGCCGATTTGTATGGGGATACTTACATAACCGGCCGGAATGGCGCCACGGCGGGGCCTGTGACAAAAGGGGTTCAAAGGTAACAGTCGGTCACCGCGCGGCAGGCCGGCCGCCGGGCCGCTATACTTCGACCCACCGGCCGATGCCATCGATGCAATCCGCCGGCCGTTTTTTCTCATCGAGTGCGATATCCGTATGAAACGTCATCTGTTTGCTTTCGTCGCCGCCGCCGCCGTGTCGGTTTCCGCTTTTGCGCAGAGCGCGCCCGTCGACATCGTCCGCAATGCGGTCGAAGGCACCGTCAACGCGATGAAGGCCGATCCGGCCGCGCGTGGCGGCGACATGGCGAAAGTCACGCAAGTCGTCGAACAGCGCTTCCTGCCCGCGACGAACTTCGAGCGCACGACCCGCATCGCGGTCGGCGATGCCTGGAAGCAGGCGAGCCCGCAACAGCAACAGGAGCTGTACAAGCAATTCAAGCTGCTGATGACGCGCACCTATGCCGCGTCGCTCGCGCAGCTCGGCGGCCAGGACGCGAAGTTCTCGTTCAAGGCCGGCGGCGCGTCGGGTGCCGATGCGCTGGTGCAGTCGACGGTCACGACGCCGGGCGACAGCCAGTCGGTCGGCTATCGCCTCGGCAAGGTCGGCAACGACTGGAAAATCTACGACATCGACATGTCGGGCGCGTGGCTGATCCAGGTCTACCAGGGCCAGTTCAAGAGCCAGCTTGCCTCGGGCGGCATCGACGGCCTGATCGCGTATCTGCAGAAGCACAACTCGCGGACGAACTGATCACCGTCAGCCGGCCGGCTGCTCGGCCGGTCGGCATGCATCAAGGGCGCCTTCGGGCGCCCTTTTCGTTGCGGGCGCGGGCCGGCGGCGACAGGTTCGGAACGGCGCAACGCCGGTGTCGGAGGGCTACCGCCGCCGATGCTCGACCGCGAACTTGATCAGCTCCGCCTGGCCTTCGATCTCGAGCTTGCGCTTCAGATTGAGCCGGTGCGTTTCCACCGTGCGCACCGACAGCCCCGTCTGCTGCGCGATCTGCTTGCTCGACAGCCCTTGCGCCAATGCATCGAGAATGTCGCGTTCGCGCGGCGTCAGGCGGTCGAGCGGCGACGCGGCCGCGCTCGCCTGGATCATTCGCGCGGCGAGCCCTTCGCTGAAGAACGTCTGCCCGGCGAGCACCGCGCCGATCGCGCGCACGATCTCGCTTGCGGGCGAGTCCTTCAGCAGATAGCCGCTCGCGCCGGCGCGCACCGCCTGCGTCACGTATTCGACGTTGTCGTGCATCGACAGCATCAGCACGCGAATCCCGGGAAAGCGCTCGTGGAAGACGCCGGCCAGCGTGATGCCGTTCATCCCGTTCATGCCGACATCCATCAGCGCGAGATCGGGTTCGAGCGACGCGGCGAGCGCGAGCGCCTCGTCCGCGTTGCCGGCTTCGCCGACCACGGACAGGTCGGCCGCCTCGAGCCGCATCCGCAGGCCGTCGCGCACCAGCGGGTGATCGTCGACGAGCAGCAGTCGGGCGGCGGGCCGGGTGATGTCGGGGGCGCTCATGGGCAAATGTCTCCGGTGATGGGCGCGTGCTCAGGCGGCGCGCAGCGGCACGCGCGCGGCCACGACGGTGTGGCCGACCTGCGACGTGATCGTCAATGTGCCGCCGAGCGCGTCGAGGCGCTCGCGCATGTTGCGCAGGCCGATGCCGCGGCGCGCATCGGTCTGCGACCGCTCGGCATCGAAACCGCAGCCGTTGTCGGCGATGGTCAGCGTGGCCGAATGCGCGCCGACGTCGAGCGTGACGGCCGCCCGCGACGCCTGCGCATGATGCACGATGTTGCTGAGTGCTTCCTGCGCGATCCGGAACAGCGCCGTGTTGACGGGCGCGGGCAACGGCCGCGCGCCGTTGTGCGCCACCTGCGTATAGCCGATGTCGATGCCGCTTTCGGCGCCGAGCTCGCGCACGAGCTGTTCGAGCGCGGCCGCGAGGCCGAGATCGTCGAGCATCGCCGGGCGCAGCGCATGCGAGATGCGACGCACTTCGCGCAGCGTGTCGCCGAGCCGTCCGATGCCCGACGCAAGCGCCTGCTCGGCTTCCGGCATCCGCGCCGCGCCGCGCTCGAAGCGCGCGAGCGCGGATTCGAGCATCAGCTTCGCGGACACCATCATCTGGCTGATCCCGTCATGCAGTTCGCGCGACAGCCGCTCGCGCTCCTGCTCCTGCGATTCGACGACACGCTGCGCGAGCTGCTTGAGCTTCGCGTCGGCGCTGCGCGACTCGCTGACGTTCAGCACCAGCGCGCAGACGGCGATCACCGCCGCGCCGGTCAGCGCGATCGCGGTGAGCCAGCTCATCGTCCGCTCGATGTTCGCGGACGCGCGCGCGTCGATGCGTTGCAGCGCGGTGTCGACGTCGTCGAGATAGATGCCGGTGCCGACCATCCAGCCCCAGCGTTCGAGCGCGACGACGTAGCCGAGCTTCGGCGCGGCCTTGCCGGTCGACGGCCGTTGCCACGTGTAGCGCACGTAACCGCCGCCGTGCGACGCGGCGCCGATCAGCTGCTGGATCGTCAGCGCACCCTGCGGGTCGCGCATCGACCAGTAGTTGTGGCCGACGCGCTCGGGCTCGCGCGGATGCATCAGCGCATTGCCGTGCAGGTCGTACACGAAGAAGTAGCCGTCGGGGCCGAAATCCATCTTCTGCAGCATCGCGAGCGCCTGCGTGCGCAGCAACGCGTCGTCGCGCGCGTTGCGGCCGCTCGCGTCGTACAGCGGCATGATCGCGCTCGTCGCGAGCTCGACGTAATGCTTGAGCTCGACTTCCTTGCTCGACAGGTAGGCGGCCTGGATCGTCGCATGCTGCGTGCGCGCGAGCGACGTCGCCTGCTGCCGCACGCCGAAGCCGATGCCGGTGATCGCGAGCAGGAACGGCACGATGGCCAGAAGGAAAATCTTTGCCTTGAGTCTCATGGTGGTGCGAAGCGGGCGCGGGGCGGCCGGCGCCCGTGTGGCGCGGCGGCGCGGCGAGCCGACATTGTCGGCGATTTCGCCGCAGGCGGCGCGGCGGCGTGCCGCCGGCCCGTCGTGGCTCAGGCGCGCCGCGGCGTGCGCTCGACACCCGCGGCCGTCTGCACGACGACGCGGTTGCGCCCGCGCTCCTTCGCGCGGTACAGCGCGTCGTCGGCGAGCTTCAGCGCGGCCTGGATGCTGTCGCCGCGTTCCGGATAGCAGGTCGCCACACCGACGCTTGCGGTCAGGCGGTCGGACGACCCCGTGGCGTGCCGGATGCCGAGATCGAGGATGCCGGTGCGGATCGCTTCGGCGATCGCGACGGCGCCGGGCGTGTCGACGTCGGGCAGCACGACGACGAACTCCTCGCCGCCGTAGCGGGCCGCATAGTCGGCCGGGCGCCGCAGGCAGCCGGCGATGCAGCGGCCGACCGCCGCGAGCGCGTCGTCGCCGGCCTGGTGGCCTTGCGTGTCGTTGTAGCGCTTGAAGTGATCGACGTCGACGAACAGCAGCGACAGCGCGTGTTGCGAGCGTGCCGCGCGGCGCCATTCGCGCTCGAGCGTGACGTCGAGCATGCGGCGGTTGTCGAGGCCGGTGAGGCCGTCGGTGCGCGCGAGCGCCTGCAGTTCCGCTTCCGCGCGGTGACGCTTGCGCAGCTGCACGTCGAGCAGCAGCGACAAGCCGACGAAGCCGAGCGCGAGCATGACCATCGCCGAGCCGATCGGAATCGCGCGGTCGTACCACGCGGCATAGGTGTCGGCTTCCGAGCGCGCGACCATGATGATCAGCGGCAGGTTGTCGAGATGCCGGAACACGTACAGGCGCCGCACGCCGTCGATCGACGCGGTGTCGGCGAAGCTGCCTTCGTTCGCGGTCATGAAGTGCCGGAACGTGCTGGCCTTGCTGATGTCGCGGCCGACGATCGCCGGATCGTACGGCTTGCGCGCGACCATCCGGCCGTCGGTGTTGATCAGCGCGACGGAGCCGCGATCGCCGAGCGCCAGGCGCGAGAACAGGTTCTGGAAATATTCGAGGCGGATCGACATCACGGCAACGCCGCCGAACGATCCGTCGGGGCGCGTGATCCGCCGGCTGAGCGCGATGCTCGGCGAGCCGCCGCGCAGCCGCGAACGATACGGATCGCTGACGTACAGGCCGACGTTCGGATTGTCGCGATGCACCGTGAAATACGGTTCGTTGCCGAAGTTGGCCTTGCGCGGCACGTCGCTCACGCCGTCGACCGCGATATCGCCGTTCGCATCGAGCACGTAGATGCCGCCGAGGTATTTGGCCGTCGTCGCGCGGTCGAACAGCACCTGGCGGCGCAGCGACATCGGCAGCGCGGCGACAGCGGGATCGTTCGAGCCGTCGACGACCGCCTGCAGCGACAGCGAATAGATCTCGATGTTGCGCTCGATGTCCCACGACGCCATCAGCGCGATGTTCTGCTGGGTGGTGCGCGCGCGATCGCGTGCATCGATGCGGCCTTCGTACAGTACGATCGCGCACAGCAGCAACAGGAGCAGCGCGATCAGCAGCCCTGAATAGAAGATCAGGTGCGGCAGCAGAAACCGGCGAAAGTGCGCGGCGATACGGCCCGTGAGGCCGGATTCGCTGGGCATTGCGTAGTCGGTTTCTGCCATGGTCCGTGGATCGATGTGCATCGCCGCCGGGCGGCGGGCCGATGCGATTGTTCGTATGATTTGTCGGCGGCGATCGGGTATGCGGTCTCCAATGCGCATCCCGTCCGATCCACCGGAGGAACCGGAGCCGATCATCGATGATTGCGGCCGGATAAACCGCAGGAATCACGCCATTCACCGGACGATTGGCCGCGATTCGACGATCCGACGAATTCGGCGGCGCGGATTGATCCGAGTATAACGCGCGTATTTGTCTGCGCGGAGAATGTCGCGGGCCGTTGATCCGGATCAATTTATTGTCGTGGCCGCTACTTGCCAATCGCGCGCGGAGCGTTGCCGTGCAAGGCTTTGCGCCGGGGGCGAAAGGGGCGCGAATTCACGGTCGCCGGCTTTACTGTTTTAACGGCCGAAGAAGCGGAAACTTGAAGTCACGCGAGAGCGGCCGATTATCGATTTCAGCGTCCGCGTAAATTGCCGAAAGAAAAAGCGGGCGGCCATGATGGCCGCCCGTTTCGCGAAACCGCATGCGGGAAAGCCCGCATGCCCGGGGTTCAGGCGCCGCGCTGCTGCGCCTTGTATGCGAGCCGGAACCGATGCAGCAGCGGCTCGGTATAACCGCTCGGCTGCGACGTGCCCTGCAGGGCGAGCGCGCATGCGGCCTTGAATGCCGTCGACTGGTCGTACCCCGGCGCCATCGGGCGATAGTTCGGATCGCCCGCATTCTGCTGATCGACGACGCGCGCCATCCGCTTGAACACGTCGAGCACGAACGCCTCGGTGATCACGCCGTGGCGCAGCCAGTTCGCGATGTGCTGGCTCGAGATGCGCAGCGTCGCGCGGTCTTCCATCAGGCCGACGTCGTGGATGTCCGGTACCTTCGAGCAACCGACGCCCTGCTCGACCCAGCGCACGACGTAGCCGAGGATGCCCTGCGCGTTGTTCTCGACTTCGCTCAGGATCTCGGCCTCGCTCCACTCGGCGCGTTCGACGACCGGCACGGTCAGCAGGCCTTCGAGCAGCGCGTCGCGTTCGCTCGCATACGGCGTCTTCTCGAGTTCCTGCTGGACGGCCTGCACGTCGACGAGGTGGTAATGCAGCGCGTGCAGCGTCGCGGCGGTCGGCGACGGCACCCATGCGGTGTTCGCGCCGGCGCGCGGATGCGCGATCTTCTGCTCGAGCATCGCATGCATCAGGTCCGGCATCGCCCACATGCCCTTGCCGATCTGCGCGCGGCCGCGCAGCCCGGCCGACAGCCCGGCGAGCACGTTGTTGCGCTCGTACGCCTGGATCCACGCCGACGTCTTCATGTCGCCCTTGCGGATCATCGGGCCCGCTTCCATCGCGGTGTGCATCTCGTCGCCGGTGCGGTCGAGGAAGCCGGTGTTGATGAACGCGACGCGCGCGGCGGCCGCGGCGATACACGCGGCGAGGTTCACGCTGGTGCGGCGCTCCTCGTCCATGATGCCCATCTTCAGCGTGTTGCGCGGCAGGTTGTACAGATCCTCGATGCGCGCGAACAGCGTGTCGGCGAACGCGACTTCGGCCGGGCCGTGCATCTTCGGCTTCACGATGTAGATCGAGCCCGTGCGCGAGTTGCGCTTCGCCTTCAGGTCGTGCAGCGAGCACAGCACCGTGACGACGCCGTCGAGAATCCCTTCGGGGATCTCGTTGCCGTCGCGGTCGAGCACCGCGCCGTTGGTCATCAGGTG
This sequence comes from Burkholderia territorii, assembly GCF_001718335.1. Taxonomy (NCBI): domain Bacteria; kingdom Pseudomonadati; phylum Pseudomonadota; class Betaproteobacteria; order Burkholderiales; family Burkholderiaceae; genus Burkholderia; species Burkholderia territorii. The sequence goes on along the minus strand of NZ_CP013365.1, from coordinate 2,440,163 downwards.
GCCGACGTTGCGCACGAACAGCAGCGAGCGGCCGTGCAGCGTCAGCGTGCCGCCGGCCGGCGTCGTGTATTCGCGATCGGCGTTCAGGCGGCGCGTGAAGGTCTTGCCGCCCTTCGCGACTTCCTCGACCAGCGTGCCCTGCATCAGGCCGAGCCAGTTGCGATAGAGCTGGACCTTGTCGTCGGCGTCGACCGCCGCGACCGAATCCTCGCAGTCGATGATCGTGCTGACCGCGGCTTCGAGCACGACGTCCTTCACGTTCGCGAGATCGGCGCGGCCGATCGGCGTCGATGCGTCGATCTGGATCTCGAGGTGCAGGCCGTTGTGCTTCAGCAGAATCGCGGACGGTGCGCCTGCCGCGCCTTGATAGCCGACGAATTGCGCCGGCTCCGCGAGGTGCACGACGCCCTTGCCGGTTTCGACGGCGAGCTGGCCGTCTTCCACGCGATAGCGCAGTGCGTCGCGGTGCGAGCCGCTCGCGAGCGGCGCCGCGTTGTCGAGTACGTCGCGCGCGTAGTCGATCACGCGCTGGCCGCGCGTCGGATTGTAGGCCGTCGTGCGTTCGGCGCCGCCGTCCTCCGGCAGCGCGTCGGTGCCGTACAGCGCGTCGTACAGGCTGCCCCACCGTGCGTTCGCGGCGTTCAGCGCATAACGCGCGTTCGAGAGCGGCACGACGAGCTGCGGGCCGGCCTGCGTCGCGATCTCGCTGTCGACGTTCGCGGTGGCTGCCGCGACGTTCGACGGGACCGGCACGAGGTAGCCGATTCGTTCGAGGAACGCGCGATACGCGGCATGATCGCGTACCGGGCCCGGGTGCGCGCGATGCCACGCGTCGAGTTCCTGCTGCAGGCGGTCGCGTTCCGCGAGCAGTTCGCGGTTGCGCGGCGCAAGGTCGTGCACCAGGGCCGAGAAGCCGCTCCAGAATGCGGCCTTGTCGATGCCGGTGCCCGGCAGTGCTTCGTTTTCAATGAACTGGCTCAGCGCTGGCGCGACTTGCAGTCCTGCTTGGTCGATCATCGTGATTCCTCCCGGGGAATGAAAAACGCGCGCGCGTTGGCTGGCTATGCCACGACGCTTTGTGTGCCGGCGCGGGCGATCTGCGCATCCTGTTCGGACTTTACGCCAGACACGCCGATCGCGCCCGCAATGCGGCCATCCACCGTCACCGGCACGCCGCCTTCGAGCAACCCCGTCAGCGGCACGCTCAGAAACGCCGTGCGGCCACCGTTGATCATATCCTCATACGCCTTCGTCTCGCGACAGCCGAGCGCCGCCGCGCGCGCCTTGTCCTGCGCGATGCAGGCGCTGGCCGCCGACGCGCCGTCGAGGCGTGCGAACGCGAGCAGGTGCCCGCCGTCGTCGACGACGGCGATCGACACGGCCCAGCCGTGACGCTCGGCTTCCATGCGCGCGGCGGCGAGCATGCGTTCGACGTCGGCGAGTTCGAGTTCGGGCTTCGTTTTCATGGCTTTCCTCCGGAATCAGCGGTCAGTTGACAAGCCGGTTGTCGGCGAGCTCGATCCAGTGACGCACGCACGTGCGGCCCGCGCCGTTCCGATGAGTCTGGCAGCCGAAGCGGGCCGTGACAATCAGGTCCGGCCGTGCGGCTTCAAGTGTGTCGAGCTTGTCATCGTGCAGTCTGGCGGCGAGTTCGGGCTGCGTTAGCGAACTGGTGCCGGCCGAGCCGCGGCACGGATGGCCGTCGGCGATATTCGTCAGATCGAAGCCGGGCGGCGTCAGCATGCGCGCCGCCGCGCCGCCGAGCCGCTGCGCGTGCTGCAATGTGCACGGGCCGTGACCCGCGATGCGGCGTTGCGTTGCATCGGCCAGTGCGTCGAGCCGCTCGGCCGCGATCATTTCCGCGAGGTCGCGCGCAAGCGCGCTGACGCGTCGCGCCTTGTCTGCATAGACGGGGTCGGAGCGCAACAGGTCGCCGAATTCCTTCACGAACCCGCCGCAGCCGCTCGCCGTCGGCACGATCGCTTCCGCGCCGGCCTCGATCGCGGGCCACCACGCGTTGTCGGTGACGCTGGTCCCGCGCGAGAGGAACATCGAGGCTGTGGAGGCGAGGTTGCAGGAAACGGCCGGGCGACGCGTAACAGATCCGTTTCGGCATCTTTCGCCAAGCGTGCCGGGAACGGGCGCCGCGCGTCACGGCACGCTGCGCGGAACAAAAAAAGCCCGCCGAAGCGGGCAATCCTCTCGATGAAGAGGGGGAGATCCGAATTCGCGATCGACGATCGCCGATCAGCGCGAGTTCAACCTTTCGTCGCCCCGAACGTGAGCCCGGCCACGAAATGCTTCTGCATCGCGAAGAACATCGCGACCGACGGCAACGCAGCAAGAATCGACCCGGCCGAGACGAGATTCCACGACGTCGTCCATTGCCCTTTCAGCGCCGCCACACCCGCAGTGATCGGCGCAGCCTCGTCACCTTGCGTGAGACACAGCGCCCAGAAGTAATCGTTCCACACGAACGTGAACACGAGAATCGCGAGCGCGGCCAACGCCGGCCGGATCAGCGGCAACACGATTCGCCAGAACACCGTCCACTCTCCCGCGCCCTCGATCCGCGCCGCCTCGATCAGCTCGAACGGCAACTGCTTGATGAAATTGCGCAGAAACAGCGTACAGAACCCCGTCTGAAACGCGACGTGAAAGAGAATCAACGCCTCGACCGTATTGAATACCCCAAGCCTGAGCGACAGATCCCGCACGGGAATCATCAGCACCTGCACGGGCACGAAGTTGCCCGCGACGAACGTGCCGAACAACGCGGCATTCCCGCGAAACCGGTAAGTGGCCAGCGCGAACCCGGCCATCGCGGCCAGCGCGATCGACCCGAGCACCGACGGCACCGTGATCTGCACGCTGTTCCAGAAGTAATGCAGCATCGGCGACGTGGTCAGCGCGTCGCGATAGTTCTCGATCATCGAGAAGTGTCGCGGCCAGCCCCAGTAGTGGCCTTCGACCAGTTCCTCGGTCGAGCGCACCGACGTGACGAACACGGCGATCATCGGCAGCAGCCAGATCACCAGCGCGACGGGCAGCGACAGCTTGTACAGCCGGCGCGAGACCGGCTTCCAGTGGGCAACGGGTGTCGGAAACATGATGAAGGCATCCCCCGAAGGTCAGGTCACTGCTCGTTGCGCAGCATGCGGCGCAACTGAAACACGATGTAGACGAGCATGATCGCGAACAGCACGACCGCGATCGCCGCGGAATAGCCGAGCCGGTAATACTTGATCGCCTGGTCGTACATGTAATACGCGAGCACGGTGGAGCTCTCGAACGGGCCGCCGCCCGTCATCACGGAGATCAGGTCGAAGCTGCGCAACGCGCCGATCACCGTGACGACGATCGCCATGAACGTGGTGGGCCGCAACTGCGGCAGCACGACGTGCCACAGCAGCGCGAAGCCGCGCGCGCCTTCCATCCGCGCCGCTTCGATCTGTTCCGGGTTCACCGACGTGAGGCCGGTGAGGTACAGGATCATGCAGTACGCGGTTTGCGGCCACAGCGCGGCGAACACGATGCCGAACGTCGCGTAGCGCGCATCGCCGAGCACCGGGATGCCGTGGCCGGCGATCAGGGCGAGCAGCCCGAAGGTCGGATCGTAGAACCACGAGAAGATCAGGCCGACGACCACGCCCGACAACACGAACGGCGCGAAGAACAGCGACTTCACGAGCCGGATGCCGGCCACCGCCTGGTTCAGGTACAGCGCGAGCGCGAGACCGAGCGGCGGCGCGAGCATGAACAGCGCGAGCCAGATCACGTTGTTGCGTAGCGCGGTGTAGAACGTCGGCGCGTGCAGCAGTTCGGCGTAGTTGGCGAGACCGACGAACGTGCGCTCGGTCATCCCGTCCCAGTTGCAAAGGCTGAGCCACAGCGTCGACAGGATCGGCCAGATCACATAGACGGCAACCATGGCGCACGCGGGTGCGAGAAAGAGCCACGCGGCGCGCCGTTGCCGCCGCACGGCCGGCGACGGGCGGCGCGCGCGCAGCGCGGCGGGCGACCTGCCGGCCGGTGCGGCGGCGGCAGATGATTCGACGGGTCTGGACGTGATCGGACTGGACACGGCAAGCCTCCTGGGCGGACGCGGCGGCACGGGGCCGCCGCCGGGGTCGTGCGGTTACTTCTTGTAGATCCGCTTGCGGGTCTGCTCGAGTTGCGCGAGCACGGTGTCGAGCTGCGCGGGATTCGCGAGGAATTGCTGCATTCCCTTCATCCCTTCGTCGGCCATTTCCTTCGTCATGTCGCGGTCGTAGAACTGAGCGACGCCGCCGCGTGTATCGGCGAGGATCCGGAAGCCGATCCGCGAGATCGGATCGGCCGGCTCCGGCGATTTGCTGTTGGCCGACAGCGAGCCGAGCCCTTCCGCCAGCTTCGCGCCCATCTCGGGCGTTTCGACGAACGCGAGGAACGTGTGCGCGTCGGCCTTGTTCTTCGCCTTGGTCGGGATGTGCAGCGATTCGACCGGGCCGTCCTCGGCGGTCGGCACCTTCGGGTCGATGATCGGGAAGCGGTAGTAGCCCATTTCCTGCTTCACGTTCGGCGGAAAGCCCGCCGCGATGAAGGTGCCCATCAGCATCATCGCGGCCTTGCCCTGGAACAGGAACGGCTGCGCGCCGTCGAGATCGTAGGACAGCGCATTGTCGATGAAGTAGCCGGAATCGATCAGCGATTTCCACGTCGTGTAGACCTTCTTCACGCGCGGATCGGTGTACGGCACGTCGCCGGCCATCAGCTGCTGGTGGAACGCATTGCCGTTCAGGCGCAGGTCGAGATAGTCGAACCAGCCGGCGAGCGTCCACGCGTCGCGGCCGCCGACCGCGACCGGCGTGATGCCGGCCGCCTTCAGCTTCTTGCATGCATCGAGGAACTGCTCCCAGGTCTTCGGCTCGTCGGCGATGCCGACCTTGCGGAACAGGTCCTTGCGGTAGAACAGCCCCCACGAGTAATAGACGGTCGGCGCCGCGTACTGCTTGCCGTTGTACGACGATGCGTCGCGCGTCGACGCGTACATCGCGTCCCAGCCGTTCTTCTTCCAGTCGCCGCTCAGGTCCTCGAACAACCCGCGCTTCGCGTAGTACGCCATGCGCTCGCCCGCATGCCAGTTCACGACGTCGGGCGCGACGGTCGTGAGCCACGCGGGAAGCTGCACCTTGTACGCTTCCTCGTCGACGAAGGTCGGTTTCACGTCGATGTCGGGATGCGCCTTGTGGAACGCTTCGAGCGTCGACTGCCAGACCGCGCGCTGGCTGGCGCCCTTGAACGCGATGTTGATCGTCAGCGTGCCCGCGTCGGCGGGCGCCGCGGCGCCGAACGAAGCGAACGCGATGGCGGCGGCGGTCGCAAGCCGGGCGGCGACGCGAAGGGGGCGATGTGTCATGTGTGTCTCCATTCCTGTGTGTCGTTGTGCTTGACCGGCGCGTCGCCGCGCCGGGGGCGGTTGCTACGAACGGCTGCGGTACACGGCGACGCCTTGCGGTTCGACCTGCGCGGCGCCGATCACGAACGCAGACGGCGGCACCGCGTCGATCGTATGCGGCGTGCTGCCGTAGTTGAAGACGTAGGTCAGGCCGCCGCGCCGGCTCACGCGCACGCCGTCGCCGAGCGGCGACGGTGTCAGGCCGGCTTCGGCCGCGACGTCGGCAAACAGGCGCGCGGTGGTGGCATCGTCGAAGAGCGAGGCCCAGTAGTGCAGCGTGCCATGCGACACCCAGGCCGGATGACCGTCGGCGAAGCGCGCGCGCACGACGCTGTGCGCGCCGTCGCCGTTCAGCTCGACGAGATCGCGCCAGTGACGCGCGTCGCCGGCGAGCGGCGCGCCGTCGTGCAACGTGCCGTCGATCCGCTCGGTCACGTTCGGCCGCAGCGATTCGACGCGCCACACGCGCACCGGCAGGATCGAAGCGAGCGGGCCGGGCGGCAGCGCCGGCGGAATCTGCAGGTCGACGGTCTTCGACCCGGTGCGCGGGCCGAACACCGCATGCGCGCCCGACGCGGCGAGCCGCACCGCGAAATCGTCCGGCACGATTGGCAGCGGCGGCACGACGACGAGCCGGTAGCCGTCGAGCGGCGCGTGCGCGGAAACGATATCGACGTCGAGCCCGAGCGAACGCAGCGCCGAGTAATATTCGAACGCGAAGCGCGGGTAGTGGAAATCGGCGCCTTGCGGCTGCACTTCGAGCAGCCATTTCGCTTCGTAGTCGAATACGAGCGCGACGGGCGCGCGCACCGCGCCGTTTGCGTCGGCATCGGCGCCGGCGTCGAGCACGGCCGCGATCTCGCGTGCGACGCGCTGCGCTTCGCGGCCGCCTTCGTCGAGCCGATCATCGGGCGTGTGGAGGCCCGCATGCATCTGCTCTTGCGCGAACGGCGCCTGCCGCCAGCGGAAGTACGACACGCAGCCGGCGCCGTGCGCGAACGCTTCCCAGCTCCACAGGCGCACCATGCCCGGCAGCGGCGCGGGGTTCCAATGTGCCCAGTTCACGGGCCCCGGCTGCTGTTCCATCACCCAGAACGGCAGCTTCGACATGCCGCGATAGAGGTCGTGATTGAACGACGCGAAATCCGGATGGCCGGTGCGCAGCCAGCGCGCCTTCACGTCGGGCGCGAACCATTGCTCCTCGAGCGCGCCGAGCGGATAGCTGTCCCACGTCGCGACGTCGAGGTCGCGCGCGACTTCGTAATGATCGAACTCGGTGAAGAGCTGCATGAAGTTGTGCGCGACGGGGCGGCCCGGCGAATGCGCGCGGATCACGTCGACCTGCATCCGGTGATAGCGCGCGAGCTCGTCCGACGCGAAGCGCCGATAGTCGAGGCGGTGCGACGGATGCGCTTCGGTCACGGTGCCGACCGGCGCGTCCACTTCATCGAAATTGCGGTACTCCATGCTCCAGAACACGGTGCCCCACGCGCGGTTGAGCGCGTCGATCGTGCCGTAGCGCGCTCTCAGCCAGTCGCGAAAGCGCACGAGCGCGGCGGGCGAGTAACTGACGACCGTCTGATGGCAGCCGAGCTCGTTGTCGGTCTGCCAGTAGCGCACGGCCGGGTGGCGGCCGTAGCGTTCGGCCACCGCCGTGCAGATGCGGCGCGACGCCTCGAGATAGGTCGGCGACGAGAAGTCGTAGTGGCGGCGCGAACCGAACGCGCGCGGCCGGCCGTCCGCACCGATCGCGAGGATGTCGGGGTGACGGTCGACGAGCCACTTCGGCGGCGTGGCGGTGGGCGTGCACATCACGATCTCGAGGCCGGCCGCGCCGAGCACGTCGACCGCGCGGTCGAGCCAGCCCCAGTCGTATTCGCCCGGCGACGGCTCGATGCGGCTCCATGCGAATTCGGCGATCCGCACCTGCGCGATGCCGAGGGCCTTCATCCGGCGGGCGTCGTCCGCCCACATCGATTCCGGCCAGTGTTCCGGGTAGTAACAGACTCCGAGGCGCATGCCGATCCTTATGCGTAGTGGTGGACGGGAACGTCGGCGCACGCGGGCACCGCGCGGCCGTCTTCGGTGAAGAGGTGAGAGGCCGCGGCTGGCGCATGCGCGTACACGCGTTCGCCGCGACGCAGCGGCGCATCGCCGGGGACTTTCGCGATCAGCGGCGTGCCGCCGGGCTGGTCGAGGTGCACGTAGGTCTGCTCGCCGAGGCGTTCGACGAGCACGACGTCGCGCGCGAGCGTGGTCGCGTCGGGCGCTGCGCCGAGGGTCAGGTGTTCGGGACGGATGCCGAGCGTTACCGCCGCGCCCGGCGCAAGCGTCGAGCCGTCGCGCGGCAGCGTGAAGGTTTCGCCGGACGGCAAGACGGTGACGGTCGTGCGCTGCGCGTCGCAAGCGGCGACGACGGCCGGCAGGAAGTTCATCCGCGGCGAGCCGATGAAGCCGGCGACGAAACGGCTCGCCGGATGATGATAGAGATCGAGCGGCGCGCCGACTTGCGCGATGCTGCCGTGCCGCGCGGTGTCCGCGCCGGCGTGCAACAGCACGATCTTGTCGGCGAGCGTCATCGCCTCGGTCTGGTCGTGCGTCACGTAGACGACGCTCGCCCGTTCGAACTGCCGGTGCAGCTTCGCGATCTCGATGCGCGTCTGGCCGCGCAAGGCTGCGTCGAGGTTCGACAACGGCTCGTCGAACAGGAACACGCCGGGCTCGCGCACGATCGCGCGGCCGATCGCGACGCGCTGTCGCTGGCCGCCCGACAGCGCCTTCGGCTTGCGCTCGAGCAGTGTGTCGAGCTGCAGGATCCGCGCGGCATCGCGCACCTTCCGGTCGATCTCGGCCTTCGGCACGCGCGCGAGTTTCAGCCCGAACGCCATGTTCTCGTAGACCGTCATGTGCGGAAACAGCGCGTAGCTCTGGAACACCATCGCGACGCCGCGCTCGGCGGCCGGCACGTCGTCGACGCGACGGCCGTCGATCGACAGTTCGCCGTCGGTCAGGTCCTCGAGGCCCGCGATCATCCGCAGCAGCGTCGACTTGCCGCAGCCCGACGGACCGAGGAACACGCAGAACTCGTGCGCGCCGATCTCCAGATCGACGTCGCGAATGACCGGCGCGTGCTCGCCGTAGGCTTTCTGCACGCGTCGCATCGAGATGCTCGCCATTGTCTCCGCTCCATGTTCTAATGCGCTTTCGACGATGCTTAAGCGCTTAATCATCGCGATCAAAAAAAACGCCGAGACCGATCGCGGCCGAGTCGCGCCCGTTGGTCGGGCGGCAGGGTGTGCGGCGATAGTGCGCCGCTTCGCGAAGCGAAGCAAATATTGGATCAACGTCTCATATAGTGAGCAACGAATGGCGACACTCGATGAAGTGGCGCGCCGCGCCGGCGTGACGGCGGCGACGGTGTCGAACGTGCTGCGCAATCGTGGCCGGGTTGGCGAAGCCACGCGCGCGCGGGTGCTCGAAGCGGTGCAGGCGCTCGGCTATCGGCCGCATCTGGCCGCGCGGGCGCTGGCGGAAGGGCGCGCGCCGACGGTCGCGCTGATGGTGTCGAGCATCGCGAACCCGTTCTATCCGGAGTTCGCGCTCGCGGTCGAGCGCGCGGTGCGCCGCAACGGGCAGTTCCTGATCGTCTGCAATACGAATGAAGATCCGTTGCAGGGGCGCGCATATCTCGACCAGATCGCCGGCACGATCTCCGAAGGCATTCTCGTGACCAACGCGAACCTGCACCTGCCGGATCTGGTCGACGTCGCGCGGCGCGGCGTGCCGGTCGTGCTGTGCCTGTGGGAGCGGCCCGATGCGCCGCCCGAAGGGTTGCCGTGCGTGGCGGTGGATTTCCGCGAGGCGGGGCGGATCGCGACGCGCCATCTGCTCGAGCTCGGGCACCGGACGATCGGCGTGATCGTCGGCGGCTCGGCGAGCGGCGTGCAGGCGGCGCGCTACGACGGCTTCGTCGACGCAATGCGCGAAGCCGGGCTCGACGCGTCGATCGTCGCGGCCGAACCCGATTCGATCGAAGGCGGCGTGCGCGCGGCCGGCCGGCTGCTCGACGCGCATCCGGCGCTGACCGCGCTCGTCGCGACGAATGACCTGCCCGCGATCGGCGCGCTGCACGCAGCAGCCGATCGCGGCAGGCGCGTGCCCGACGATCTGTCGATCGTCGGCATCACCGATATTCATCTGGCGAGCGATACGCGCCCGACGCTGACGACCGTCGCGATTCCGACCGGCGAGGCCGCTGGGCTCGCGGTCGAATTGCTCAATGCGTTGCGCGAGGCGGGCGGGCGCATCGACGATGCGTCGCGCGTGCGGACGGCGTCGGTGCCGCGGCTGGTGGTGCGGGGCACGACGGGGGCGGCGCCGCCGCGAACGACGGCGTAGACGTCGCGTGCGGTCGCGATGCGTGCCGCGCGTCTCGCAAGCGCTCGGGCCAGACCCGGAAGCTGCAAACGGAGGATGGATCGCCGGCCGATGGGTGACATGACGAGGCGGGCCGCGTCGTCCGTCTGCGTCATTCGCCTTCGACGAGCCGCATCACGATGCGCCGGGCCGAATCGAGATGCGCGACCGTCATCGCGCGGGCGCCACGTGCATTGCGCTCGCGGCACGCTTGCAGGATCGCTTCGTGCTCGACCTGGAACGACGGCGTATCGGCCAGCAACGTGGCCTGCAGGCGCTCGTAGCGCTCGACCTGGCTGCGCAACTCCGCGATCGCCTTCAATTGCCGCTCGTTGCCGCAACACGAGTACAACAGTGCGTGGAATTCGTGATTCAGTTCGCCTTGCCGGCGCGGCACGTTCGATTCGCCGAGCAGCCGGTGCACGAGTTCGGCGCGGGCGAGCGTCTCGTCGTCGAGCCGCTTCACGCTGCGGTAGATCGCATCGCCTTCGAGCAGCGTGCGCATGTCGTAGATTTCCTGCACGTCGGACGCGCTCAGCATCCGTACGACCGCGCCGCGATTGCGGAAGATGTCCAGCAGTCCTTCGCGCTCCAGCCGCTGGATCGCCTCGCGCATCGGAATCCGGCTGATCCCGAAGCGCTCGGCGAGATCGCGCTCGACGAGCCGCTCGCCTGCCTGCAGCTCGCCGTTGATGATCATCTCCCGCAACGATGCGGCCACGGCGTCCGCCGTGGAATCGAGTCTGGCTTCCATGCCTTCACGTTCCTCATTTTGGAATAATGGTATACCAAACGACATTCCGGTGCCACAATGACGGCCTCACGTTCCGATATCGAAGGAGAGCGAGATGGCGCATGGTGAACACAAGTACCGCGTGACAGTGGAGTGGACCGGCAACCGGGGCACCGGCACGTCGGGGTATCGCGAATACGGCCGCGATCATGTGATCCGGGCGGGTTCGAAGCCGGACATTCCCGGCTCGTCCGATGCGGCGTTTCGCGGCGACGCGGCGCGGTGGAATCCGGAAGACCTGCTGCTGGCTTCGGTATCGGCGTGCCACAAGCTCTGGTATCTGCACCTGTGTGCGGATGCGGGCGTGCGCGTGCTCGCGTATGCCGACGACGCAGAGGGGACGATGCTCGACAATCCCGAGCCGGGGCGCTTCACCGAGATCGTGCTGCATCCGCGCGTGACGATCCGCGCGGGCGATGACCGCGCGCTGGCCGAGCGGCTGCATCATGACGCGCATGCGAAGTGCTATGTGGCGAATTCGGTGAATTTCCCGGTCCGGTGCGAGCCGGTGATCGAAGTTGCCGCGGTGTGATACGGGCGTCAGTCAGGATCAGGTTCGCTGCGCGCGGATGTAAGCGAAACGCGGGCGCGCGTGCCTTTCGACAGGAACGCGGGCCGGACGACACCGGGCCGCGCCGCGTTACAACACGACCCCATACACCTCCCGCGCCGCCGCCCGAATCGCGTCCGCCATCACCTCGACAGCCGGCGAATGCAGCCGGTCGGTGCGCGTGATGATCCCGAAATCGTCCATCCGGCAGTCCATCTCCAGCGGCAGCACCGACACGATCCCGTGTCGCGCGTAGTACAGCGCGACGTCCTCCGCGAGCACGGCGATCATGTCGCTCTGCTCGATCAGCTGCGTGATGAACAGCAGCGCGGCCGTTTCAACCACATTCGCGGGCGGTGCGAGGCTCGCGCGCTGGAACACGAGCTCGAAGCGATGGCGCAGCACGCTGCCGGCCGGCGGCATGACCCACGCGGCGCGCTGCACGTCGGCGAGCGACAGCGGCGCCTGTGCGAGCAGCGGATGGCCGGGCCGCACGACCGCGGCCACCGGCTCGCCGGTCAGCGGCTCGTAACGCAGATGCAACTTGTCGTGTTCGGCGGACAGCCGGCCGAGCACGATGTCGAGCTTGTCCTGCGCGAGGTGTTCGAGCAGCGCGTTGCTCGTGTCGATCGACACCGACACGCGCACGTTCGCATGCGTGCCCTTCACGGCGGCGACGGCCGGCGGCACGAGCCGCAGCCCCGGCGACGTGATCGCGCCCACCGCCACGTGCCCGAGATGGCCGGCCTTCAGCGCGGCGAGTTCCTCGCGCGCTTGGTCGAGGCTGCCGAGCGCCGCGCGCGCGTGGCGGATCAGCGCGTCGCCGTACAGCGTCGGCCGCATCCCGCGCGGCAGCCGCTCGAACAGCACCGCGCCGATCGATTCCTCGAGCTCGCGCAACAGCTTCGACGCGGCCGGCTGCGTCATGTTCAGCGCGGCCGCCGCGCGGTGAATGCTGCCTTCGTCGGCGAGCGCGACGACCAGCAGGAGCTGGCGGGTCTTCAGGCGGCTTCGGTTTCCCCACGGGCTGGCTTCTTGCATCGTACGGGTTTATATCGATATCGGAATCGATATCGTAATCGCCTAAAACGTCATTAGCGAGTTATCAAAATTCTGCCTAGACTGCGCCGGTATCCCGTCACCACAGGACTGACGATGTCGGCAACAAAACCCAGGCTGCGCTCCACCGAATGGTTCGGCACGAACGACAAGAACGGCTTCATGTACCGGAGCTGGATGAAGAACCAGGGGATTCCCGATCACGAGTTCGACGGCCGGCCGATCATCGGCATCTGCAACACCTGGTCCGAACTGACGCCGTGCAACGCGCACTTCCGCAAGCTCGCCGAGCACGTGAAGCGCGGGATCTTCGAAGCGGGCGGCTTCCCGGTCGAGTTCCCGGTGTTCTCGAATGGTGAATCGAACCTGCGGCCGTCGGCGATGCTCACGCGCAACCTGGCGTCGATGGACGTCGAGGAAGCGATCCGCGGCAACCCGATCGACGCGGTCGTGCTGCTTGCCGGCTGCGACAAGACGACCCCGGCGCTGCTGATGGGCGCGGCGAGTTGCGACGTGCCGGCGATCGTCGTGTCGGGCGGCCCGATGCTGAACGGCAAGCTCGAGGGCAAGAACATCGGCTCGGGCACGGCCGTGTGGCAGTTGCATGAATCGCTGAAGGCGGGCGAGATCGACCTGCACCACTTCCTGTCGGCGGAAGCCGGCATGTCGCGCTCGGCCGGCACCTGCAACACGATGGGCACGGCGTCGACGATGGCCTGCATGGCCGAGGCGCTCGGCGTCGCGCTGCCGCACAACGCGGCGATTCCGGCCGTCGATTCGCGTCGCTACGTGCTCGCGCACATGTCCGGCATCCGCATCGTCGAGATGGCGCTCGAAGGGCTCGTGCTGTCGAAGATCCTGACGCGCGCCGCGTTCGAGAATGCGATCCGCGCGAATGCGGCGATCGGCGGCTCGACCAATGCGGTGATCCACCTGAAGGCGATCGCGGGCCGCATCGGCGTGCCGCTCGAGCTGGAGGACTGGATGCGCATCGGCCGCGACACGCCGACGATCGTCGACCTGATGCCGTCCGGGCGCTTCCTGATGGAGGAGTTCTATTACGCGGGCGGGCTGCCGGCGGTGCTGCGCCGGCTCGGCGAAGGCGGGCTGCTGCCGCATCCGGATGCACTGACGGTCAACGGCAAGTCGCTGTGGGACAACGTGCGCGAAGCGCCGAACTACGACGACGAAGTGATCCGCCCGCTCGACCGGCCGCTGATCGCGGACGGCGGCATCCGCATCCTGCGCGGCAATCTCGCGCCGCGCGGTGCGGTACTGAAGCCGTCGGCGGCGAGCCCCGAGCTTCTGAAGCATCGCGGCCGCGCGGTGGTGTTCGAGAATTTCGACCACTACAAGGCGACGATCAACGACGAAGCGCTCGACGTCGACGCAAGTTCGGTGCTCGTGCTGAAGAATTGCGGGCCGCGCGGGTATCCGGGGATGGCGGAGGTCGGCAACATGGGCCTGCCGCCGAAGCTGCTGCGCCAGGGCGTGAAGGACATGGTGCGGATCTCGGATGCGCGGATGAGCGGCACGGCCTACGGCACGGTCGTGCTGCACGTCGCGCCGGAAGCCGCCGCGGGCGGGCCGCTGGCCGCGGTGCGCAACGGCGACTGGATCGAACTCGACTGCGAGGCCGGCACGCTGCACCTGGATATTACGGATGACGAACTGCAGCGCCGCCTGTCGGACGTCGATCCCACCGCGGCGCCCGGCGTGGCCGGACAGCTTGGCAAGGGCGGCTACGCGCGGCTGTACATCGATCACGTGCTGCAGGCCGACGAGGGGTGCGACCTCGACTTCCTGGTCGGCATGCGCGGCGCCGACGTGCCGAGTCATTCGCATTGAGCGGCAGGCGGGGCGCGGGCAGCGGCTCGCGCAACGCGAACTGGTGAGTGAAATCGTGAACGCTTGATGGCCTCGCCTCGAGGCCGACGCAGGACCCGACCATGACATCGAGCAGCACGCCGCGCTATCGCGGCATCTTCCCCGTCGTCCCGACGACGTTTTCCGACACCGGCGAGCTGGACCTCGCGAGCCAGAAGCGCGCGGTCGACTTCATGATCGACGCGGGCTCGGACGGGCTGTGCATCCTCGCGAACTTCTCCGAGCAATTCGCGATCACCGACGACGAACGCGACGTGCTCACGCGCACGATCCTTGAACACGTGGCCGGCCGCGTGCCGGTGATCGTCACGACGTCGCACTACAGCACGCAGGTGTGCGCGGCGCGCAGCCTGCGCGCGCAGCAGCTCGGCGCGGCGATGGTGATGGCGATGCCGCCGTATCACGGCGCGACGTTCCGTGTGCCCGAAGCGCAGATCTTCGACTTCTTCGCGCGTGTGTCGGACGCGATCGACATCCCGATCATGATCCAGGATGCACCGGCGAGCGGCACCGCGCTGTCGGCGCCGTTCCTTGCGCGGATGGCGCGCGAGATCGAGCAGGTCGCGTACTTCAAGATCGAGACACCTGGCGCCGCGAACAAGCTGCGCGAGCTGATCCGGCTCGGCGGCGACGCGATCGAGGGGCCGTGGGACGGCGAGGAGGCGATTACGCTGCTCGCCGACCTGCACGCCGGCGCGACCGGCGCGATGACGGGCGGCGGGTTTCCGGACGGCATCCGGCCGATTCTCGAAGCCTTCCGCGAAGGGCGGCACGACGATGCGTTCGCGCGCTACCAGGCATGGCTGCCGCTGATCAATCACGAGAACCGCCAGTCCGGGATCCTCACCGCGAAGGCGCTGATGCGCGAAGGCGGCGTCATCGCGTGCGAGCGGCCGCGGCATCCGATGCCGGAACTGCATCCGGACACGCGCGCGGAGCTGCTCGCGATCGCGCGCCGGCTCGATCCGCTCGTGTTGCGCTGGGCGCGCTGAGCAAGTGGCGAAGGAGGAACGCAGATGAGCGACGTGATTTCGCTGGGCGTGATCGGAATCGGCAAGATCGCGCGTGACCAGCACCTGCCGGCGATCGCTGCCGAACCGGGATTCGTGTTGACCGCGTGCGCGAGCCGTCACGCGGAAGTCAACGGCGTGCGCAACTATCAGGATCTGGGCGCGCTGCTGGCCGCCGAGCGCGACCTCGACGCGGTGTCGCTGTGCGCGCCGCCGCAGGTGCGCTACGCGCAGGCGCGCGCCGCGCTCGAAGCCGGCAAGCACGTGATGCTCGAGAAGCCGCCGGGCGCGACGCTCGGCGAAGTGGCCGCGCTCGACGCGCTCGCGCGCGAACGCGGCCTCACGCTGTTCGCGACCTGGCATTCGCGCTGCGCGAGCGCGGTGGAGCCGGCGCGCGCATGGCTTGCGACACGCACGATTCGCGCGGTGCAGGTGCGCTGGAAGGAAGACGTGCGGCGCTGGCATCCCGGCCAGCAATGGATCTGGGAGCCGGGCGGCCTCGGCGTGTTCGATCCGGGCATCAACGCGCTGTCGATCGTCACGCGGATCCTGCCGCGCGAGCTCGTGCTGCGCGAGGCGACGCTGTACGTGCCGAGCGACGCGCAGATGCCGATCGCGGCCGAACTCGATTGCGCCGATACGAACGGCGTGCCCGTGCGCGCGGAATTCGACTGGCGGCACGGCCCCGTCGAGCAGTGGGAGATCGCGGTCGACACGTCGGACGGCGTGCTCGCGATCAGCCGCGGCGGCGCGCAATTGTCGATCGCCGGCGAGCCGGTCGAGATCGGGCCGCAGCGCGAGTATCCGGCGCTGTATGCGCAGTTCCGCGCGCTGATCGCGCGCGGCGAAAGCGACGTCGACGTGCGGCCGTTGCGGCTCGTCGCCGATGCGTTCCTGTTCGGGCGGCGCGTCGGGACCGACGCGTTCGGCCGCTGACACCATGCGGTCGCGCTCGATCGCGAGCGCGTCCGCGCACGACGGTAGTTGAAGACCCAAGCCAATACAAGGAGACACCGCATGAACCGCACGATTCGCCGACACACCCTGCGCGCGCTGCTGGCCGCGCTTTGCATCGCGCCGCTCGGGATGCAGGGCGCCGCGCACGCCGACGCGCCGCTGAAGATCGGCTTCCTGGTGAAGATGCCTGAGCAGGCGTGGTTCATCAACGAGCAGAACGCGGCGTCGGCGCTGGGCCAGAAGGAGAACTTCTCGGTCGTGAAGATCGGCACGCCGGACGGCGAGAAGGTGCTGGCCGCGATCGACAACCTCGGCTCGCAAGGCGCGCAGGGCTTCGTGATCTGCGCACCCGACGTGCGTCTCGGGCCGGCGATCGCCGCGCGCGCGAAGCGCTACAACATGAAGTTCGTGACGGTCGACGATCAGCTCGTCGACTCGACCGGCAAGCCGCTCGCGAACGTGCCGCACCTCGGCATGTCGGCGACCAAGATCGGCAACCAGGTCGGCCAGGCGATCGCCGACGAGATGAAGCGGCGCGGCTGGAAGCCGGAGGAAGTCGGCGCGCTGCGCATCACGAACTACGAGCTGCCGACCGCGAAGCTGCGCACCGACGGCGCGACGCAGGCGCTGCTCGCGAACGGCTTCCGCAAGGAGAACATCTTCGATGCGCCGCAGAAGACGACCGACGACGAAGGCGGCTTCAGCGCGGCCGCGCCCGTGCTCGCGCGCCATCCGAACGTGAAGAAGTGGGTGGTGTATGCGCTGAACGAGGAAACCGTGCTCGGCGCGGTGCGCGCGACCGAACAGCTGCACATTCCGGCGGCCGACGTGATCGGCGTCGGCATCAACGGCGCGGGCGAGGCGTTCGCCGAATTCCAGAAGAAGGAGCCGACCGGCTTCTACGGGACGATCGCCGTCAGCTCCACGAACCACGGCAAGGAGAGCACGCAGAACCTCGTCGACTGGATCCGCAACGGCAAGACGCCGCCCGCCGACACGCAGACGAGCGGCAAGCTGATGACGCGCGCGAACTGGCAGGCCGTGCGCGCCGAGCTCGGCATCTGAGCGTGCGGGGCGACGACGCGATGACGATGCAGACGATGACGGCCGTGTCCGGCAACGACGGTGCGGCCCTGCCCGGCGCCGATGCGCCGCCGCCCGGCGGCGCGCTGCTCGCGCTCGACGGCATCACCGTGACGTTCCCGGGCGTGCGCGCGCTCGACGGCGTGTCGCTGTCGGTGCGCGCGGGCGAAGTGCACGGGTTGATGGGCGAGAACGGCGCGGGCAAGTCGACGTTGCTGAAGGTGCTGTCCGGCGTGAACCAGCCGCAGGCCGGCACGCTGACGCTGAACGGCACGGTGCAGCGCTTCGCGTCGACGCGCGCCGCGCTCGAGGCCGGTATCGCGATCATCTACCAGGAGCTGCATCTGGTGCCCGAGCTGACGGTCGCGGAGAACCTGATGCTCGGCCAGCTGCCGAGCCGGCTCGGCGTGGTCGACGAGCGCGCGCTCGCGGCGCGCGCACTCGATGCGCTGGAGCGTCTGGGCGAGCACATCGATCCGGACATCCCGGTGAAGTATCTGTCGATCGGCCAGCGCCAGATGATCGAGATCGGCAAGGCGCTGATGCGCGATGCGCGCGTGATCGCGTTCGACGAACCGACGAGTTCGCTGTCCGCGCGCGAGACGACGCAGCTGTTCCGCATCATCCGTTCGTTGCGCGCGGAAGGCCGCGCGATCATCTACGTCACGCACCGGATGGAGGAAGTCGATGCGCTGTGCGACCGCGTGACGGTATTCCGCGACGGCCGCCGCATCGAGACGTTCGAATCGGTCGCCGATCTCGATCGCGACCGGCTGATCGGCTGCATGGTCGGCCGCTCGATCGAGGACGTCTACGGCTACCGGCCGCGCGCGGCCGGCGACGTGCTGATCGAGGCGAAGGCGCTGCTGGGGCCGGGCTTGTCGGAGCCGGTGTCGTTCGCCGCGCGGCGCGGCGAGATCGTCGGCTTCTTCGGATTGGTCGGCGCGGGGCGTTCGGAGCTGATGAAGCTGCTGTACGGCGCGGCGCGCCCGAGCAGCGGGCACGTCGAGCTGGGCGGCAAGCGCGTGGCCTTCGCGAGCCCGCGCGACGCGGTGCGTGCCGGCATCGCGCTGTGCCCGGAGGACCGCAAGCAGGAAGGCATCGTCGCGATCGCGTCGGTTGCCGACAACCTGAACATCAGCGCGCGCCGCCATTTCAGCCCGGCGCGCGTGCTGCTCGACGCGCGGCGCGAACGCGAGCTCGCGCAACGCTACATCGAGCGGCTGGCGATCAAGACCCGCGACGGCGAGACGCCGATCGGCGCACTGTCGGGCGGCAACCAGCAGAAGGTCGTGCTCGCGCGCTGGCTGGCCGAGCGCATTGACGTGTTCCTGATGGACGAGCCGACGCGCGGCATCGACGTCGGCGCGCGCGCGGAAATCTACAACCTGTTCTACGAGCTCGCGGAAGCGGGCCGCACGGTGATCATCGTGTCGAGCGACCTGGCCGAGGTGATCGGCGTGTCGGATCGCATCATCGTGATGAAGGAAGGGCGGATCGCGGGCGAGGTCGCGAAGGCGCAGGCGACGCCCGACGCGCTGATCAAGCTCGCGCTGCCGCGCTAGCGGCACGCAGTCAAACGGAAAGCAACCGATATGAGCCAGGCAATGCAACCCCAACGTACTTCCCCGTCCCCGGATGCAGCGGGCGCAGCCGCGCCCGCGCGCGCGCGTGGCGGCATGTGGCAACTGATCAACCGCTCCGGCATCGTGATGGTGTTTCTCGTGCTGTTCGCGACGCTGTCGCTGACCGTGCCGGACTTCCTCACGCCGCGCAACATCCAGGGCCTGCTGCTGTCGGTCACGCTGATCGGCTCGATCGCGGTGACGATGATGTTCGTGCTCGCGCTCGGAGAAGTCGACCTGTCGGTCGCGTCGATCGTCGCGTTCTCGGGCGTCGTCGCGTCGACGCTGATCACCGCGACGCACAGCGTCGTGCTCGGCATCGCGGCCGGCGTGCTCGCGGGCGGCGCGGTCGGGCTCGTCAACGGCGTGCTGATCGCGCGCTGGCGAATCAACTCGCTGATCGTCACACTTGCGATGATGGAAGTCGTGCGCGGGCTCGCGTTCATCACGTCGAACGGCGACGCGGTGATGATCTCCGAGGAGCGCTTCTTCGATCTCGGCGGCGGGTCGTTCCTCGGCATTTCGTATCCGATCTGGAGCAACATCGTCGGCTTCGTCGTGTTCGGCTTCCTGTTGCGCAAGACGGTGTTCGGCAAGAACGTGCTGGCCGTCGGCGGCAACGGCGAGGCTGCGCTGCTCGCGGGGCTGCCGGTGATGCGCATCAAGATCGCGGTGTTCGTGCTGCAGGGCCTCGTGACCGGCTTCGCCGGCGTGATGCTCGCATCGCGGATGAGCCTCGGCGATCCGAAGACGTCCGTCGGCCTCGAGCTCGGCGTGATTTCCGCATGCGTGCTCGGCGGCGTGTCGCTGACGGGCGGCGTCGCGACGATTTCCGGCGTGCTGGTCGGCGTGCTGATCATGGGTTCCGTGCAGGACGCGATGAGCCTGCTGAACGTGCCGACCTTTTACCAATATCTGATACGCGGCGGAATTCTGTTGCTCGCGGTGCTGTTCGACCAGTATCGTCGCAACCAGCGGCGCGCGATGAAGATCTGACCCTGACGAACGCGCGGCCGCCCGCGAAGACAGATATCGGGAGACGGCATGCAACAGATTCAACCGGGCGCGGCGGCGCTGCTCGTCGACAGCCGCAATACGCTCGGCGAAGGCGCGACGTGGTGCGACGCGACGCACGCGCTGTACTGGACGGACATCGAAGGTGCGCGGCTGTGGCGTTGCCGCGCGGACGGCTCGGGCCTCGCGCAATGGCCGATGCCGGAACGGCTCGCGTGCTTCGCGCTGACGCACGAACCGAATGTGCTGCTCGTCGGGCTCGCGACGCATCTCGCATTCTTCGATCTGCGCAGCGGCGAATTCACGCGGATTGTCGACGTCGAACCCGACCTGCCGACGCGGCTGAACGACGGCCGCTGCGATCGGTTCGGCGCGTTCGTGTTCGGGATGAAGGACGAAGGCGGCGATCCGCCGCGCGCGATCGGCGGCTTCTACCGGCTCAATCCGGACCTCACGCTCGAACGGCTTGCGTTGCCGGCGGCGGCGATCGCCAACAGCATCGCGTTCTCGCCGGACGGCACGACGATGACCTTCTGCGATTCGATGGTGCGCGAGATTCTCGTCTGCGACTACCGCGCGGGCGGCGACGTGGCCAACGTGCGGCCGTTCGCGCGGCTGACCGATGCAAACGGCGACCCGGACGGCTCGACGATGGATCGCGACGGCGGGCTGTGGAACGCGCAGTGGGGCGGTGGGCGTGTGGTGCGCTACGGGCCGGACGGCGTCGAGACCGATCGCGTGACCGTGCCGACCGCACAGCCGAGCTGCGTGACGCTCGACGGCGAAGGGCGGCTGTACGTGACGAGCGCCCGCGCCGGGTTGAGCGACGCCGCGCTCGCGAGCGATGCGCATGCCGGCGGCGTATTCGTCGCGCGAACGCGCCACGCCGGGTTGCCGACCGCGCGCTTCTCGGGGGCGCCGCGCGGCTGACCGCGCATCGGAGGCCGTTCATGGGATGTGTGCGACGCGGCGAGCCAGGCGCCCGGCCGCGGTCTGCCGCGCATGCATGCGCGCACGGCGAACGTTCCCGCCTGCCTGAACACGCCGTTCGCTCCCCGACGTGCTGGTAAGATGGCCCGCAATTCCATCTCGCCCGCATCATGAGTTCCGCACCGACCAAGCCCGCGAATCCGAAAAACGCCGTGAAGAACGCCGCCCGTGCGACGGGCGACAAGCCGAAGGCGCGCGTGCAGCAGCGCCTGACCTACGTGATCGGCGGTCTCGACCGGCTGCTGCGCCGGCATATGACCGACGCGCTGGCACCGCTCGGCATCACGCTCGCGCAATACACGGCGTTGTCGGTGCTCGAGGCGCGCGGCGCGTCGTCGAACGCCCAACTGGCCGAGCGCTCGTGGATCACGCCGCAATCGGCGAACGAGGTGATGAGCGTGATGGCCGCCCGCGGCTTCGTCACGCGCGAAGCCGACCCGTCGCACGGCCGCATCATCCTGCTGAGGCTGACCGACGAAGGCGCGGCGATGCTGCGCGAATGCGAAGCCGTGCTGCGCCCGCTCGAGGCGCGAATGCTCGGCGACATCTCCGCCGACGACGCCGCGCACGTGCAGCGCGCGCTCGAACTGTTCTCGCGCAACCTGCGCGGCTGATCCCTTCCCGAAACGTCGCGGCGCGGGCCCGTGCGGCCCGCGTTCGCTTTCCCGCCCGGTAGCCCGGTCGCTCGGTCGCCGCCCGCCGGTCGCCTGACCGTTCCCCGATTGCGTCGTTGCCGCCGCTTTGCGCTCCGGGTTTACACCGGCGCTCATGTCGCTTGCAATATCAGGTAGCCTGATATTAAATGAAGTCGTTCGCAGCACGCATGCTGCGCACCGAAATGCACTGATTGGCACAGGAACGAACGACAGGAACGAACATGAGCAAGTACGACAACCGCTGGCAGACCGTTGAAGTGAAGGTGGAGGCCGGCATCGCGTGGGTCACGCTGAACCGCCCCGAGAAGCGCAACGCAATGAGCCCGACGCTGAACCGCGAGATGCTCGAGGTCCTCGACGCGGTCGAGTTCGACGACGAAGCGAAGGTGCTGGTGCTGACCGGCGCGGGCGCGGCGTGGACGGCCGGCATGGACCTGAAGGAATATTTCCGCGAAATCGACGGCGGCTCCGACGCGCTGCAGGAAAAGGTGCGGCGCGACGCATCGGA
Source organism: Burkholderia territorii (assembly GCF_001718335.1). Classification (NCBI taxonomy): domain Bacteria; kingdom Pseudomonadati; phylum Pseudomonadota; class Betaproteobacteria; order Burkholderiales; family Burkholderiaceae; genus Burkholderia; species Burkholderia territorii. The sequence goes on along the minus strand of NZ_CP013365.1, from coordinate 2,418,178 downwards.
ATGGCAATGGCGCCGCCTGCGAATGTACAACAAGCCGACCATTGCGATGGTGAACGGCTGGTGCTTCGGCGGTGGGTTCTCGCCGCTCGTCGCGTGCGACCTCGCGATCGCGGCGGACGAAGCGGTGTTCGGGCTGTCGGAAATCAACTGGGGCATCCCGCCGGGCAACCTCGTCAGCAAGGCGATGGCCGACACGGTCGGGCATCGCCGCGCGCTGCACTACATCATGACCGGCGACACGTTCACCGGCGTGGAGGCCGCCGAAATGGGCCTCGTGAACAGCAGCGTGCCGCTGGCCGGCCTGCGCGACGCGACGATCGCGCTCGCCGCGCGGCTGATGGACAAGAACCCGGTGGTGCTGCGCGCGGCGAAGCACGGCTTCAAGCGTTCACGCGAGCTCACGTGGGAGCAGTGCGAGGATTACCTGTATGCGAAGCTCGACCAGGCGCAACTGCGCGATCCGGAGCGTGGCCGCGAGCAGGGGCTGAAGCAGTTCCTCGACGACAAGACGATCAAGCCGGGCCTGCAGGCATACAAGCGCTGATACAAGCACGAGCGCCGATACAGGCGCCGACGCAATCGACAGAGACAGGCATGGCAGGAGACGACATGACCGACAGACGGATGCTGATCGCCGGCGAGTGGTGCACCGCCCGCGACGGCCGAACCTTCGACCGATTCAACCCCGCGACGGGCGCGCTCGCGTCGCGCGCGCCGGCGGCCGGCCCGGCCGACGCCGACGCGGCGGTCGAAGCCGCGCAGCGCGCGTTCCCCGCGTGGGCAGCGCTCGCGCCGACCGAACGGCGCCGCCGGTTGCTGAAGGCGGCCGATCTGATGGACGCGCGCATCGACGCGTTCATCGCGGCCGGCGTCGCCGAGACGGGCGCGACGCCCGGCTGGCTCGGCTTCAACGTGACGCTCGCGGCGAACATGCTGCGCGAAGCCGCGTCGATGACGACGCAGATCGACGGCGACGTGATCCCGTCCGACGTGCCCGGCAATCTCGCGCTCGCGATGCGCGTGCCGTGCGGCGTCGTGCTCGGCATCGCACCGTGGAACGCGCCGGTGATCCTCGGCACGCGCGCGCTGGCGATGCCGCTCGCGTGCGGCAACACGGTCATGCTCAAGGCATCCGAAGCATGCCCGGGCGTGCACGCGCTGATCGGCGCGGTGCTGGACGAAGCCGGGCTCGGCGCGGGCGTCGTCAACGTGATCACCCACGCGGCGGCCGATGCGCCGGAACTCGTCGAGCGCCTGATCGCGCATCCGCACGTGAAGCGGATCAACTTCACCGGCTCCACGCACGTCGGGCGCATCATCGCGCGCCACGCGGCCGCGCACCTGAAGCCGGTGCTGCTCGAACTCGGCGGCAAGGCGCCGGTGCTCGTGCTCGACGACGCCGATCTCGATGCGGCCGTCGATGCGATCGCGTTCGGCGCGTTCTTCAATCAAGGGCAGATCTGCATGTCGACCGAGCGCGTGATCGCCGCGCGGCCGATCGCCGATGCGCTTGTCGAACGGCTGACCGACAAGGCGCGCACGCTGGTCGCCGGCGATCCGCTGGCGGGCCATGCGCTCGGCACGATGGTCGATGCGGCCGCGGCCGCGCGTGCCGCGTCGCTGGTCGAGGACGCGCGTTCGCACGGCGCGCGCCTGCCGCTCGGCTGCCGGATCGAGGGCGCGACGATGCAGCCCGCGATCGTCGACGGCGTCACGCGCGACATGCGCCTTTATCGCGAGGAATCGTTCGCGCCGGTGGTCGCGATCCTGCGTGCGGACAGCGACGACGAAGCGGTCGCGCTCGCGAACGACAGCGAGTTCGGGCTGTCGGCGAGCGTGTTCAGCCGCGATATCGCTCGCGCGATGGCGCTCGCGCGCCGGATCGAATCGGGGATTTGCCACGTCAACGGACCGACCGTGCACGACGAGGCGCAGATGCCGTTCGGCGGTACGAAGGCGAGCGGCTACGGTCGCTTCGGCAGCCGCGCGTCGATCGCCGAATTCACCGAGCTGCGCTGGATCACCGTGCAGACCACGCCGCGTCACTATCCGATATGAGCGAGCCGACGATGAATGTTGCGACGCCCGCGAGCGGCCCGGTGAACGGCACGAACGGCATGAACGGCGTGCGCTATCGCGCGGCAGCCGTCGCGGTCGGTTCGGCCGAGATTCGCCGCGCGGAAAACGGCACGTGGTACCTGCGCTCGCGCGAACCGCTCGGCGATTACCCGACGCGCCTGACCGACTGCCTCGTGCGCGGCGCGCACGCGCATCCCGACCGCGTGCTCGCCGCGCGACGCGGCGCCGACGGCCGCTGGATCGAGATCACGTATGCGCGGATGCTCGAACGCGCGCGCGCGCTCGGCCAGGGCCTCGTCGAACTCGGGCTGTCGGCCGAGCGGCCGCTCGCGGTGCTGTCCGGCAACGATCTCGAGCATCTGCAGCTGATGTTCGCGGCGATGCTGGCCGGCGTGCCGTATGCGCCGATCTCGCCCGCGTATTCGCTGGTGTCGACCGATTACGGCAAGCTGCGTCACACGCTCGGCGTGCTGCGGCCGGGCGCGGTGTTCGTGGCCGAGCGCGCGCCGTTCGCGCGAGCGCTCGACGCGGCGCTGCCGGCCGACGCGGCGCTGATCGTCGCGAACGATGCCGATGCGCAAGCCGACGGCGGCGCAGCCGGCCGCGTCGTGCCGCTGTCGCGCCTGCTCTCGACCGTTCCGCGCACAATCGACGCGATCCATGAAGCGATCGGCCCCGACCATCTCGCGAAGATCCTTTTCACGTCGGGCTCGACGAAACTGCCGAAGGCCGTGCCGACCACGCATCGGATGCTGTGCAGCAACCAGCAGATGCTGCGCCAGACGATGCCCGAGCTGACGCGCGAACCGCCGGTGCTGGTCGACTGGCTGCCGTGGAATCACACGTTCGGCGGCAGTCACAACCTCGGCATCGCGCTGTACAACGGCGGCACGCTGTACATCGACGACGGCCGCCCGGTGCCGGGCCGCTTCGACGAAACCGTGCGCAACCTGCGCGAGATCGCGCCGACGATCTACTTCAACGTGCCGAAGGGCTGGGAAGAACTGACGGCCGCACTCGAGCGCGATGCCGTGCTGCGCGACACGTTCTTCTCGCGCGTGAAGCTGTATTTCTTCGGCGGCGCGGGGCTGTCGCAGGCCGCGTGGGATCGGCTCGACCGCGTGACCGAAGCGCATTGCGGCGAGCGCATCCGGATCATGGCCGGCCTCGGGATGACGGAGGCGTCGCCGTCGTGCCTGTTCACGACCGGGCCGCTGATGCGCGCCGGCTACATCGGCCTGCCGGCGCCGGGCTGCGATGCGAAGCTCGTGCCGTGCGGCGGCAAGCACGAACTGCGCTTCAAGGGGCCGAACGTGATGCGCGGTTACTGGCACGCGGACGTCGATCCGCACGACGTGTTCGACGACGAAGGTTATTACCGCAGCGGCGACGCGGGCGTCTTCGCCGATCCGGAGCGGCCGGAACTCGGGCTGCTGTTCGACGGGCGGCTGACCGAGGATTTCAAGCTGAGCAGCGGCACGTTCGTCAGCGTCGGGCCGTTGCGCGCGAACGCGGTGTCGAGCGGCGCGCCGTACGTGCAGGACGTGGTCGTCACCGGGATCAATCGCGACGATATCGGGCTGCTGGTATTTCCGCGTGTCGACGCGTGCCGCGCGCTGGCGGGGCTGCCCGCCGATGCGTCGGTGACCGACGTGCTGCGCGCGCCGGCCGTGCGCGCGGCGTTCGCGTCGTGGCTTGCCGTGCTGAACCGGCAAGCAAGCGGCGGATCGACGTTCGTCGCGCGCATCCGTCTGATCGACACACCGCCGTCGCTCGATCTCGGCGAAGTGACCGACAAGGGCTCGCTGAACCAGGCCGCCGTGCAGAAGCATCGCGCGGCGACCATCGATGCACTGTACGACCCGGCACGGCGCGATCCCGACGTGATTTACGCGTAGGCGGCTGCCGGGGAAGCGAGCAGGAACAACGACCGGCCGGCCACGATACCGGCAGGCATGCTTGCGGCCAGAGAATCAGGTTGCCTGATAAAGGCAACCGTTCGGACGACACCTTGCGCGCCGATCCGCCACTGGCCGGCGGCGGCGCGCGGCGGCCGTTGCAAGGCCGACGACTACAAGACATACGAGACATGGGAATGGAGACACGATGAACACTTACGTTGCCGCAAAACCCACGGTCGCGACCACGCTCGCGCTGTGTTTCGCGATCGCCCTTCTCGAAGGGCTCGACCTGCAGTCGGTCGGCGTCGCCGCGCCGCGCATGGCACGCGAATTCGGGCTTTCCGTGTCGCAGATGGGCATCGCGTTCAGCGCGGGCACCTTCGGGCTGCTACCGGGCGCGATGATCGGCGGGCGGCTCGCCGACCGGATCGGTCGCAAGCGCGTGCTGATCGCGTCGGCCGTGCTGTTCGGGCTGCTGTCGCTCGCCACCGCGCAGGTGTCGACCTTCGCGATGCTCGTCGTCGTGCGCGTGCTGACCGGCATCGGCCTTGGCGGCGCGATGCCGAACCTGATCGCGCTGTCGTCCGAAGCGGTCGAGCCGCGCTCGCGCAGCAGCGCGGTGGCCACGATGTATTGCGGTATCCCGTTCGGCGGCGTGATCGCGTCGGTGATCGGCGTGCTGCTCGCCGGCGACACCGAATGGCGGCACATCTTCTACGTCGGCGGCCTGGGCCCGCTGCTGCTCGTGCCGCTGCTCGCGTGGTTCCTGCCGGAATCGCGCGCGTACCTCGATGTCGCCGGCACACCGGCCGCGCGCACGAGCGTCGCGCGCACGCTGTTCGGCGACGGCCGCACGACGTCGACCGTCGCGCTGTGGGTCAGCTACTTCTGCACGCTGATCGTCCTCTACTTCCTGTTGAACTGGCTGCCGTCGCTGATGGCATCGCGCGGGCTCGATCGCGCGCATGTCGGCCTCGTGCAGATCGCGTTCAACGTCGGCGCGGGCCTCGGTGCGCTCGGCATCGGCGCGGCGCTCGACCGGATGCGCGCGTCGCGCGTGGTCGGCGGCATGTATGCCGGGATCGTTCTGTCGCTCGCCGCGCTCGCGGCGGCACCCGGCTTCGCGTCGCTCGCGGCGGCCGCATTTGCCGCCGGGATGTTCGTGGTCGGCGGTCAGTCGGTGCTGTATGCGCTCGCGGCGATCTACTACCCGACCGCGATGCGCGGCACCGGCGTCGGCGCGGCGGTGGCCGTCGGCCGGCTCGGCTCCGTCGTCGGGCCGCTCGCGGCCGCGACGCTGCTGGCCGCGGGCCGCAGCGCGCCGGTCGTGATCGGCGCGAGCATTCCCGTCACGCTCGTCGCGGCCTTCGCTGCCTTCGTGCTGATTCGCCGCCCGCAAGCCGGCGACTGAAACGCTTCGTTTTTTCAATGCGCGCCGTCAGAGCGCGCAACTCATCACGGTCTGGAGACGCAACGAAATGAAGACGAAGACAAGGAACGGCCTGCTGGCCGCCGGCGCGTGCTGCGCGCTTGCCGCGCCGGGTGCGCACGCGCAATCGAGCGTGACGCTGTACGGCATCATCGATACGGGCGTCGAGTTCGTGTCGCACGCGAACGCGGCCGGCGACCACGTCGTGCGCGTGCCGGGCGTGACCGGCGAGCTGCCGTCTCGCTGGGGCCTGCGCGGCACGGAAGATCTCGGCGGCGGCTATCAGGCGGTATTCACGCTCGAAAGCGGTTTCAACGTGCGCGGCGGCGATCTCGGCCAGGGCGGCCGGCTGTTCGGGCGGCAGGCATTCGTCGGATTGAAGAGCGGCTTCGGCACGCTCGCGTTCGGCCGCCAGTACACGATGACCTACCTCGCGCTTCAGGGCGCTGACATCATCGGCCCCGACATCTACGGGCTCGGCTCGTTCGACGCATACGTGCCGAACGGCCGCGCCGACAACGCGGTGACCTACGTCGGCACGTATCGCGGCGTGACGCTCGGCGCCGCGTATTCGTTCGGCCGCGACGGCGCGGGCACCGGCAACTCGCCGGGCCAGGGCACGTGCGCGGGGCAGGTGCCGGGCGATGCCGTCCAGTGCCGCAACTGGTCGGTGATGCTCAAGTACGACAGCGCGTATTTCGGTGCGGCGGCATCGTACGAGGAGCAGCGCGGCGGCACCGGCGCGGCCGCGAACTTCTTCGACGGCATCGCGCCGGTGCCCTTCACCAGCAGCGGCGGCAAGGACGCGCGCACGCACGTGAGCGCGTATGCGCAGGGCGCCGGCGCGCGGATCGGCGCGGGCTGGATCGGGCGGCGCGTGTCGACCGGCTCGCCGGCCGCGCCGGGCGCGCATTCGGACCTGTTCTTCCTCGGTGCGTCGTATGCGGTGAAGCCCGATTTCATCGTCGACGGCGAGGGTTACCGGATCGTCAACAGCGCGCACGACACGCGCGCGACGATGGCCACGCTGCGCGCGACCTATCTGCTGACCAAGCGCACGGCAGTCTATGCGCAATCTTCGTATCTGTGGAACAGCGCGCATGCACGCTACGCGGTCAGCGGCGGCGGGCCCGGCACGACGCCCGGCGCCGGGATGGGGCAGCTCGGCGCGATGGTCGGCGTGCGGCACATGTTCTGATCCGGCAGCCTGACGAAGGGGAGACATCTTGAACAGGAAATCTGCATTCCTCTGCATCGCACCGCTGTCGGCGGCAGCCATGCTCGCCGGCTGCGGCGGCGACGATTCCGTCAGCGCCACGCCGACGCACCTGAGCGCCGCGACGCCGGCCGCGATGACGCAAACCTGCGACGTGCTCGCCGCGAAGCTGTCGTACGCGAACACGTCGTTCACGTCGGTGACCACCGCGGCCGCCGGCGCGCTGACGGTGGCCGGCAAGCCGATCGCCGAACACTGCGTGATCGCCGGGAAGATGAACGAGCGCGTGAGCGCGGTGGACGGCCAGACCTACGCGATCGGCTTCGAAATGCGTCTGCCGAAAGCGTGGAACGGCCGCTTCTTCTACCAGGCGAACGGCGGGCTCGACGGCAACGTCCTGACCGCGACCGGCGAGATCGGCGGCGGCGGCCCGCTGACCGACGCGCTGAATCAGGGCTTCGCGGTGATCAGCTCGGATTCCGGGCACAGCGCCGCGCAGAACCCGCTGTTCGGCCTCGATCCGCAGGCGCGGCTCGACTACGGCTACGGCGCCGTCGACGCGCTCACGCCGATGGCCAAGCAGGTGATCCGGCTCGCATACGGGAAGGCGCCCGACCGCAGCTATTTCGGCGGCTGCTCGAACGGCGGCCGTCACGCGATGGTCACTGCCGTGCGCAACGCGGGCGACTACGACGGGATCATCGCGGGCGACCCGGGCTTCCATCTGCCGAAGGCGGCGATCGGCGAGATGTACGGCGCGCAGCAGTTCGCGAAGATCGCGTCGGCGACCGGCACGAATGGGCTGCCCGACATTCGCAGCGGCTTCACCGATGCGGAACGCAAGTTCGTCGGTGCGGCGATCCTCGACAAGTGCGATGCGCTCGACGGCGTGACCGACGGGATGGTGCAGGACGTCGCCGCCTGCCAGGCGCATTTCAGCGTCGAGGCCGACATCCCGACCTGCGCGAACGGCACGCGCACCGGCGCCTGCCTGACGACCGCGCAGAAGAGTGCGCTCGAGAACGTGTTCGCGGGCGCACGCAACAGCGCGGGCACGGCGCTCTATGCGAGCTTTCCGTACGATCCGGGCATCGCGGCCGGCGGCTGGGCGGCGTGGAAGCAGTCGAACTCGATCACGCTCGATCCGGCCGCGATGGCGTTCACGTTCATGACGCCGCCGAAAACCGCCGCGACGCTCGCGAACCTCGCCGGCTTCGCGCTCGGCTTCGACATGGACAACGACGCGCCCGCGATCTTCGCGACGAACGGCGTGTACACGCAGTCCGCGTGGTCGTTCATGACGCCGCCCGACGAGACGAACCTGTCCGCGCTGAAGTCGCGCGGCGCGAAGCTGCTGGTCTATCACGGCACCGGCGATCCGGTGTTCTCGTACAACGACACGAGCGACTGGTACGGGCGGCTCGCGCAGGCGAACGGCGGCGACGCGTCGAGCTTCGCGCGCTTCTATCCGGTGCCGGGCATGAACCATTGCTCGGGCGGGCCGGCGGCCGACCAGTTCGACATGCTGACGCCGCTCGTCGCGTGGGTCGAGCAGGGGCAGGCGCCCACGGCGATCGTCGCCACGGCGCGCGACACGACGAACGCGGTGCCGAACGCCGACGTGCCGGCGTCGTGGGGAGCGGGACGCACGCGTCCGCTGTGTCCGTATCCGCAGGTTGCCCGCTACAACGGCTCGGGCGACGTGAATTCGGCAGCGAGCTTCAGTTGTCGTTGATGTAGCCGGCATGTGAACGTATCGATGCGCGGATGCATCGGTACGTTCGCCGTCGTCTTGCAGCGAAAGTGCCGCACGACGACGGCGTTTGCCGTCGGACACCGCATCCGGGGATACTATTGCGCTTTTGCGTCGGCGCGACGCGTCTTGATCGACGTGGCTCGCCAGGCATCCTTCCCCTGATTCGACCATGCAAACCGTAGCGGTACTCGACTTCGAAACAACCGGGCTTTCCCCGAACATGGGAGACAGGGCGACCGAGATCGCCGTAATCCTGCTGCGCGACGGCGAGATCGTCGACCGATACCAGAGCCTGATGAACGCGGGTCGCCGCATTCCGTCCGACGTCGTCGCGCTCACCGGAATCACGAACGAGATGATCGCGTCGGCGCCGCCGGTGTCGAAGGTCATGAAGGAAGCGGCGGCATTCGTCGGAAGCTACCCCGTCGTCGCGCACAACGCCGGCTTCGACAAGCGGTTCTGGCAAGCCGAGCTCGGCATGCTCGGCATGGCGGCCGATCATGCGTTCGCATGCACGATGCTCGTCGCGCGGCGCATCTATCCGCACGCGCAAAGTCACCGGCTGTCGAGCCTCGCCGACATGCTGCGGCTGCCGAAGGCAGGCCGCGCGCACCGCGCGATGGTCGATGCGGAGATCGCGACCCACCTCTGGTGCCGGATGCAGCGCGACATCGGCGAGACGTACGGGCTGCGGCAAGTCGACCACGGGCTCATGTCGCGGTTGCAGACGACGAGCAAGGCCAAGGTCGCGACGTTTTTCGGCGCGCTGGCCGCCGACCGGCGCTGACGTCGGTCGTCACCCTTCACTCGCCGGCCTCGACCGGCACCTCGAGCCCGACCTTCACGCGGCTCATGCTCACCAGCGTCTTGAAGCGCTTCACGTTGTTGTTCGCGAAGAACAGCTCGCGCGTGAGCGCGTTGTACTGATCCATGTTGCGCACGGCCAGGATCAGCACGAAATCCCATTCCCCGGTCACGTAGTAGCACTGCTGGATCTGCGGGCAGCGCTCGAAGGTCCGCTTCATCGCGTCGAGCTGGTCGATCTGCTCGCTCTCGACTTCGACGTTCACGACGATCGTCAGCGGATGATCGACCTTCTCCGGCGCGACGACGGCCGTATAGCGCTCGATCACGCCGCTTTCCGCGAGCCGCCGCAAGCGACGGTTCACGGCGGCGGTCGACAGGTTCACGCGGGCGCCGAGCTCGTTCTGAGGTGTGTGCGCGTCACGCTGGACTTCCATCAGCAGCTTGCGATCGAACGTATCGAGTGGAATGGACATGATGGCGCGGTAGCCTCGAAAAATGAGAAATTTTTGCGTCCGGCTCGCTGATTTGGCGATTTTGTTGACCGGCTTGCGCAATATTATTTTCGGACCGACGGCGAGCGCAACCCGTATGCGCGCGTACCGCATCCACCGACGGGCCGCCTGCGCCGCCCTTTTCCGGAGCCCTTTCCGCCATGCTCATCGCCAATCCCCGCGCGCAGCGCGCCGATTATCCCGACGCGCTGCGCCGCATCATGAACATCGCCGCGGCCGACGAGAGCGGCGCGTGGCTGTCGCACTGGCCGCTCGTCGGCGCGGCGCGCACGCCGTTGCGCATATTGCCCGACCTGGCCGCGCGGCTCGGCGTCGCGAGCGTCGGCGTGAAGGACGAAGCGTGCCGTTCGCCGCTCGGCAGCTTCAAGGCGCTCGGCGCGCCGATCGCGCTGATGCGGCTCGTGAAGCGGCTGCGGCGCAACGAGGCGCTCGATCCGTGCGGGCTCGTCACCGGGCGCTACGCGGCGTCGCTGGCCGGGCTCACGGTGATCAGCGCGACAGACGGCAATCACGGCCGCGCGCTGGCCGCCGCCGCGCACGCGATCGGCTGCCGCTGCGTGATCGTGCTGCATGCGCGCGTCGACGCGGAGCGCGAGCATGCGATCGCCGCGCACGGCGCGCGGATCGTGCGGATCGCCGGCAACTACGACGAATCCGTCGTGCACGCCGCGCGGCTCGCGGACGCGAACGGCTGGCACGTCGTGTCGGATACGTCATACGACGGCTACGAGGCGATCCCGCGCGACGTGATGCAGGGCTACGGCGTGATCGCGGCCGAGGCGCTCGCGCAGCAGCCCGCCGGCGAAGACGGCCGGCCGTTCACGCACGTGTTCCTGCAAGGCGGCGTGGGCGGCCTCGCGGCCGGTGTCGCGAGCTATCTGTGGGAGCACGCAGGCGCACGGCGGCCGCATTTCATCGTCGTCGAGCCGCGTCAGGCCGATTGCCTGTACCAGAGCGCGCTCGCCGGGCGCGCGACGAAGGCGACCGGCAGCGTCGATTCGGTGATGGCGGGGCTGGCGTGCGGCGAGGCGTCGCCGCTCGCGTGGGACTTCCTCGAGCCGTGCATCGACCATTTCATGCTGATCGACGACGACGACGCGGTGCAGGCGATGCGCGGGCTTGCCGCCGGCAGCGAACGCGACGTGCCGTTCGTGTCCGGCGAGTCGGGCGCGGCGGGCATCGCGGGGCTGACCGTGCTGATGCGCGACCCCGCGCTGGCGCGGCAGATCGGGCTCGACGCGAACGCGCGCGTGCTCGCGATCAACACGGAAGGCGCGACCGCGCCGTCGGTCTACCGGCAGTGCGTCGGCGACACGGCCGACGCGGTGCTCGCGCGCCAGCGCGACTGGCTGGACCATGCAGCGGCGATGGCCTGAGCGAACCAAACGACATGACGACCGACGAGGCAAGCACGATGGACGCAACGGAAGAAAGCACGCTGCAGCGACAACTGAAAACCTGGCGCCGGCATCTGCACCAGCACCCGGAGACGGGTTTCGAGGAAGTGAACACATCGGACTACGTGGCGCGGATTCTGACGACGCTCGGGCTCGACGTGCATCGCGGGATCGGCGGCACCGGGCTCGTCGCGAACCTGACGGCCGGCACCGGCACGCGCGCGATCGGCATCCGCGCGGACATGGACGCGCTGAACATCGCCGAGCACGCGCCGGGCCGCGAACATGCGTCGCGCACGCCGGGCAAGATGCACGCGTGCGGGCACGACGGCCACATGTCGATGGTGCTCGGCGCGGCGCAACTGCTGGCCGAGCGCAAGGACTTCGACGGCACGGTGCGCTTTATCTTCCAGCCGGCCGAGGAGCATGGCCGCGGCGCGAAGGCGATGATGGCCGACGGCCTGTTCGAGCGCTTCCCGGTCGACGCGATCTTTGGCGCGCACAACATGCCGGGCATGCGCGCCGGCACGTTCTCGACGCGCGCGGGCGGCATCATGGCGAGCGAGGACAACTTCGTGATCCGAATCGATGGACGAGGCACGCATGCGGCGCGCCCGCACATGGGCATCGATCCGATCGTGATCGGTTCGCAGATCGTGCTTGCGTTGCAGACGATCGTGTCGCGCAATCTCGATCCGGGCGAGCAGGCCGTGATCTCGTGCACGGAGTTCATCACCGACGGGCTGCGCAACGTGCTGCCGTCGACGGTGACGATCAAGGGCGACACGCGCAGCTATTCGCGCGACGTGCAGACGCTGCTGGAAACGCGGATGCGCGAGATCAGCGAAGGCATTTGCCGCGCGCACGGCGCGACCTGCACGTTCGAGTACACGCACGAGTTCGCGCCGACGGTGAATTCTCCGGAATGGGTCGACACGGCCGTGCAGGCCGCCGCACAGGTCGCGGGCGCCGACGCGGTGAACGCCGACGTGCAGCCGATGATGATCTCCGAAGACTTCGGCGCGTTCCTGCAGGCCGTGCCGGGCAACTTCGTGTTCATCGGCAACGGTGATGCGGCCGCGCGCGGCGGCGTGCCGCTGCACAACGCGACGTACGATTTCAACGACGAGATCCTGCCGGTGGGTGCGCGCTATTTAGCGGAAGTGGCGCGGCGCGCGCTGAAGGCGGTGTAACGGGCGTCAGGCCGGCGGAGCAGCACGGCCTGCGTGCGGCTTCACGCTTGCGCCGCCCGCTTGCCCGGCGCGTCGGCGGGGCTCGTGCGATGGAGGATCGCCAGGACTTTCCGCGTCATCCCGCGTGTCGTGCACGATCGTGATGTCAATGTCCCATCGAACACGTGCCGATGCGAACGTGCATCGCCGGCGGCGGGCGTCCTCCGCTTCGGGCGGAGGGTGCGTCAATCGATCCGCGGGTTTCTCCGCCGCCGGCATTCAATCATTCGACGAGCTCGCCCAGGCACGCGTCGAACTGCGCGACGAGCATATCGACGTCGTCGGTCGTCGTCTGCGGACACACGAGCATCATGTTGTGGAACGGCGTGATCAGCACGCCGCGATTCAGCAGGTACAGATGCACGATGTGCTCGAGCTCGCTGTCGAGCTGTTCGCCCGCGATCGTGCCGTTGCGCGGCGGCACGGGCGTAAACTGGAACTCGGTGCGCGCACCGATGCGCGTCACGCACCATGGCAGCCCGCGTTTCGCGATCGCTCGCTCGAGCCCGGTCGCAAGCCGCGCGGCCAGTTCGAACATGTGCGCATACGCGGCCTCGGTCGCCACGTCGGCGAGCGTCGCCCGCACCGCGCGCATCGCCAGCATGTTCGCGGTGAGCGTCGTGCCGATCCCGGAATGGCCGGGCGGCGCGTTCAGCTTTGCCTGCTTCGCGCGCGCCGCGAATTCGGCGCTGAACCCGTACACCGCGCACGGCACGCCGCCCGCGATCGGCTTGCCGACCACCAGCGCGTCCGGTTCGAGACCGTGCGCGGCCGCGTAGCCGCCCGGGCCGCTGCTGATCGTGTGCGTTTCGTCGATCACGAGCAGCGTGCCGTAGCGGCGCGTCAACTCGCGTGCTGCTTCCCAGAAGCCCGGATCGGGCAGCACCATCCCGATGTTCGTCATCGCCGGCTCGGCGAGCACGCATGCGACGTCGCCATCCTTCAGCGCTGCTTCGAGCGCGTCGAGATCGTTGAACTCGACGACGCGTGTGTTCGCGAGCAGGTCGTAGGACTGTCCGAGCAGGCTGTCGCGCTGCACCGGGCGGCCGTCGACGAGATCGACGAATACGTCGTCGACCGTGCCGTGATAGCAGCCGTTGAACACGACGATCGTGTTGCGGCCGGTGGCCGCGCGCGCCCAGCGCAGCACGAAGCGGTTCGCGTCGCTCGCGCTCAGCGCGAATTGCCAGACGGGCAGCTTGAAGCGTCGCGCGAGTTCGCGCGCCACCCATGCGGCATCCTCGCTCGGCAGCATCGTCGTGTAGCCGCGCGTCGCCTGCTCCGCAAGTGCGCGGGCGACCGGCTCGGGTGCATGGCCGAACATCGCGCCGGTGTCGCCGAGGCAGAAGTCCGCGTAACGATGGCCGTCGACGTCGGTGAACGTCGCACCGCGCGCTTCCTTCACGACCAGCGAGAACGGCGTCGACCAGTCCTGCATCCAGTGCAACGGCACGCCGAACAGCAAATGCTCCGACGCTTCCGCGGACAACGCCCGGGAGATCGGCATGGCTTCGGTGAATGCACGGCGCTCGCGATCGAACAGTGCGCGGGCGCGGATGAGGTCGACTCCGTGGCGGGAAGACAAGTGCGGCTCCTCGGTTGTGAAGATGACGAAGACGATAGCGCGGAGGGCGGGGGGCTGAATAGAGGCGAAATTACCGAGGCGCGTGCAGGAGCTGGCCGACGCGAGGGAATGCCGCGCAACTTGCCGTGCGTGACACGCGAATTACCCGTGTCATGCATTGCTTGACTTTATTTGATCGAGCGATGGCACAGGTGAATAAAAACCGCAAATCCGCATGAAGGTTTCCCTGTATTTTTTTCCGGCTTTTCACGGCCTATCGTTCGAGCATGTCGCCGTGTGACGGCATCTCCGGATGCAGTGAATTCTGCCTTGCGAATGGCGAAATCAACCGAGAGCGTGCAAGGCGACCGCATTTTCGATCTCGTACGCGATGGCAAACAGCGCATTCCACGGGGATATTGCATTCGAATTCCGAGATAACGAAATGTCGCGGACGAATGGAGTGGACGGAATGCCGAGTTCGAACCGAGCCGGTAATGAACGGTGTTCGGATTTTAAAAAAGACGGCCTGAATACGGAATACAAAATGAAGATCGGCAAATGCATCATCGCGGCGGCCGGATGCATCGCATTCACCGGCATCGTCCACGCAGGCCCGACGTCGCCGCAAGCGGTCGTCAAGACGATCCGGCTGACGGCGCGCATCGACGACAGCCTGTTCGTGTCGAAGCCGGACACGGCAGCCGGATATGGTGTGGTCGAACTGAAGCCGACGGGCGGCGCCCGGCGGGCGTTCGGCGCGACGCTGCCGGTCCGCATTTACACGACGAACCCCGATATCCACGTCGCGCTGCTGCAGCCGCTGACGTTGTCGAACGGCCGCTACGACATGACCGATACGAAAGTCATGCTGGCAAACAACACAGGTCACACGGAAATCGTGGGCGACGGCGCCCGCACGCTCACAGTGGCCAAGCCGGGTATCAACGGGTACGACGAAACGCGCAGCCTGACGGTCAGCGCCATTGCGCCGGCCGCGCGCGGTGCGGCCGAGGTCAACGGAAGCTATCGGGGCGACCTGGTGTTGATGTTCGAACCGGTCGCTTCGGCGGGAGAGGACAGGGCGCCGGGCGGTGTGGGCGCGACTGCCGGCAGATGAGGAGTCGATCGGCCGGTGTCGACGGCCGAGTGGCTGCTATTGGAGTTTTTGCGCATAAACCGGCGATGGCGGGTCGAGAGGGCCTGTTGTATGGAAAGTTAGTGTGTGCTCACATCTCGATCGCGTCGTTCGGCGCCCGCATAGGGCGCTGGTCGGCGGCGTGGCGGCGTGGCTGCGGATGACGGGGCGCCTCCAAGCGCATTGCGCTGGTGGGTCAGTGCTCACTTACGTAAGCGCGGCTTCCCGTACGTGGCGGCCGCACGCTACGCCAACGTCTTCACCATGTAGTGCTCGTCGTAAAACTGCCCGTCGACCAATAGCGACCGCGGCTCCGTGCCGAAGCGCACGAAACCTTGTGACGCATACAGCCGTTCCGCCGCGCCGTTGACCGCGTTCACGCAGAGCATCAATTGCTTGCACTGCCATGCCTGCGCGGCATGCGCGGTCGCGTTGTCGAGCAGCGATTGCGCGATGCCGCGCCCGCGATACGCGGAATCGACGAACACGCCCCAGATCGTTGCCTTGTGCGCGATCTTCGCGCGCGCGTCGCGGCGCACGCCCGTGATGCCGACGAGCGTATCGCCGTCGAACGCGCCGAATACGGCCCGTTCGTGTGTCGGCGTGATGCGCGTCGCGAACTCGTCGATCGGTACGGCGGCTTCCTCGGCGAGTGTCGGCAGGAACGAAGTGGGCGCGGTGTCGACCGCGCGCAGGCGAACGGTCTGGAAACGGGCGGCATCGGCCGCGTCGAGCAGGCGGGTCGTGATCGTCATCGGGAGGGTTCCGGAGCAGCGCAGTGCGAGGCGACGCGCGCCGGGATCGGGTGCGCGACGTGTCGCGCTTATGCTAATCGGAATCCTGCGGCAGCGTGAGCGAGTGTGCGGCTTCGCGCGTACCGGAGGCAGTACGCGACGACGGTGCGATCGAGCCCGTGGTTCGACTCGCTCATGAGCGGCTGCCGCTTCGCGTGCCAGCTGCCGCGTTGATCGCGGCCCGCGCGTCGAGGATGCCTCGCCCGGGAGCGATCACGCGGCACGAGCGCGTTGTCTGCGCAACCGCGGGGAATCGGGCCGTGCGCTTCAGAATGTCCGCGATTTCGCGCGGCGACAAACGCGGATTGACCGCAAGCATCAGCGACACCACGCCGGACACTTGCGGCGCCGCGAAACTGGTGCCGCTCGTGATGCCGTAATCGGCGGCGCCCGGCGCACGCGTGCCGTCGTTGGCAAGCGAAAGAATTCCCGTGCCCGGCGCGCTGAGCGTCACACGCGGATGTGTATTGCTGTCGAATGCGCGCCGTCCGGTAGTGTCGCTCGCTCCGACCGAGATCACGCCACGGCAGTTCGCGGGCATGTCGATCGTATTGTTGCCGCCGTTGCCGGCGGCGGCCACGACGGTTACGCCCTTCGCATTGAGTACGTCGACTGCCTCCTGAAACGTACGGCTGCACGCGCCGATCGACCCGAGGCTCAGATTCACGACCCGCGCGGGATGCGGATTCGCGGGCGCGCTGGCGACGGGGATGCCGGCGGACCAGCGCATGCCGTCGACGACGTCGCTCGTCGATCCGCCACCCTTGCCGAGCACACGAACCGGCAGCACCGCGCCGTACCAGTTGACCCCGGCGATGCCGATTCCGTTGTTCGCGGTGGCGCCGATGATGCCCGCGACGCGTGTCCCGTGCCAGCTGCTGGGTTGTGCGGGCAGTCCGTGGAATGCTCCGCCGGCCGACGTTTCTTCGTCGCTGAGCCAGTCGCCCGGATCGTCGGCGCGCGGCCCGCGCGGCACGCCATTGGCGGCGAGCGCGTTGCTGACGAAGCTGTATCCGGGCAGCACGTTCGCTGCAAGCTCCGGATGGGGCGTGATGCCGGAGTCGAGCACCGCGGTGACGATTTCCCGGTTGCCTTGTGTCACGTCCCACGCGCCGGGCATGCGGATGGCAACGTCGCTGTCGTGGAGATGCCACATGTCGCGGAAATGAGGATCGAGCGGTTGCGCACTGGCGTGCACGCGGACATCCGGTTCGGCGTATTCGACTTCCGGTTCACGCATGAGCTCGTCGGCAAGGGCGGCCACGGATGGATCAGCGCCCGTGGTGGACAGGACCGCGCTTCCGCCCGACATCACCCGCTTGACTGCGATTCGCACCGGGAGCCCGCGCGACGCGTTCGCGCTTGCGTTGGCGCGTGCATTGATCCGATCGACGACACGCGTGAGCGCGTCGACGTCGACCGACGCGTTGCGCGATCCGCGACCGTATCCGGAATCACTGGCCGACACATGCGGGCGCAACTTCACGATCAACTGATTCGTGGACATGTTCAAGGCCGGCCCTTCCGCCGCCACCATCGACGTGTCGTCGGCGTGGCAGTGTTCATGCCAGGTGCTGTCGTCGGCATGCTCGCTCGAACCGCCTTCAGGCGGGGCCGGCTCGTGAATCGCGGGATCGTGCGTCTCGACCGTCGAATTGCCCGGATTGCCGCCATCGCCGCCGCCGCCGCATGCAACCAGCAAGACCGGGAGCAGCGAGGCGGTCATGCCTTTCATCATGCGTGATCGCATCAGGTTACTCATTAAGGTGTGCATATGTTTCCATTCCCGGTCTGTTGATTGAATGGCCGTCTCGTCGCGAACTCCGCTCGAGCGATGAGTGTTGTCGTGAAGATGCACGGTGGCGCCCGCGAAATCAGGCGCGCTGCATCAGGTTTCTCGGCGCTGGCGTATCGCCGACCAAATCGCGCGTTTTGCAAGCCTTGCATGGCACGACGCCGTGCCGACGCGTACGTCGCCATCCGGCTTCGCGCCGGCGATTGCCCCGGCACGGCTGCGAGCGGCGCCGGGGCGAGATACGGCGATCGCGAATCGAGTGGCCTTGCCGTGGAAAGCGACCGAAAGCGCGAGGCTTGACTGGACGGCCCCCCGGACGGAGCGGCAGATGGCCGGCATTGCTCGAATGCCGGTCACACGGTCAAAGGACGCGGGCATGTGCCCGTCACGCGCACCTGCCGGCAGCGCGCGCGGCGCCTTCGGCAAGGGTTTGGCAAGTGGGGGATATTGCTGGCTGCAACGCAACCTGGCGGCGCATCGCGCCGTACTCGAAAACAGCAGATCGCAGTATGCGCGAGCGAGGCCGTCGCGGGTATAAGACAATTCCTAAAATTGGAGATGAGATTCAGGCAGCGCATTTGCGGCCTGGTGTGGCGGTTGGCTTCGTCGCAGGGCACGACGCTTACACAGCAAGGGAAGACGGATGCGCGCGATCAACTCCGGGTGCCCGGCGTGTTCCCAAATTCGCGAATTTGTCTGCGGATTGAACGCCGATGGCCGCGCGAACGGTGGCAATCCGTCGTGTGGCAGAGGACGCGATCGGCAATGACGAAATGTCCGGACGATGTGTCCGAGAAGCGGCGATATATCGCACGCGTGCATCGATCAAAGCATGCGGGCGGCGCGACGACGCGCGTCGAAGCGACAGGGAAGTCGAACGAAATGCGCGCGATGCGATTGCGTCGCGCGCTGCGGAACGTGCCGCGCTTGCCGTTACGCAAACGCCGCACGCCCGCGCGGCATCAATACCGCGACAGCTGATTGCCGTTGATCTGCACGCGGTCGCCCGGCCGCAGGTTGCCCGGCGACTGTACGTCGAACGAGCGCATCGATCCGTCGCTGACCTGCACGTCGATGCGATAGCTGCTCGGGCCTTGCGCGGCGCCCATTTGCTGGCCGATCTGGTTGCCTGCCACCGCACCGCCGAGCGCGCCGATCACGGTGGCCGCATCGCGGCCGTGACCGCGACCGACCTGGTTGCCGAGCACGCCGCCGATCAGCGCGCCGACGACGGTGCCTGCAACGCCCGACGGCCCGACCGAGCCATTGACCGGCTGGATGTTCGCGACCGTGCCGTACTGCGTGCCGTAGCCGTTGCCGTATTGCTGCTGATTGCCGTACTGGCCATATGGCTGCGATCCGTATTGCGACGAGTTGCCGTACTGGTCGTAGTACGGTTGCTGCTGCTGCACGTAGCCCGGCTGCGAGTACGCGGGCTGCGCATAGCCGGGCGTCGCGTATTGCTGCTGCGGATAACCCGGCTGCGCGCCGTAGTAGCCGGGCGCGACGCAGGCGGTCAGCGGAAGCGCCGCCACGGCGACGAGCGAGGCGAACAGAACGGTCTTCGTGGAAGGCATGCGCATCATGATGATTCCTGCATCGGCAACGTGTTCGCCGGCGGATTCCGTGAGGATGGCGAACTCGGCGTGAGTATAAGGAATGGCCGAATGCGCGTCCGTTGCGGCCGGGTAACAACGTGTAAAGTCTGTTGCCGCGTAAATCGCAGCACACGCGGTTGGTCGACACGTCGTTTCGCGGCCGCTTGTTCGACGGACAGATATCGGCGCGAAGCGTGCCGTCGTCGCCGCGTTCGGACCCCGCCGTCACCCATGCACGGCCGGCTGCTCGTGCCGCATATTGCGAAATCGAATGCGCGGCATCGCGACATTTAATTGGCCACTCGCCGCATGGTCCGATATCGTGGCTGCATTCCGAGCCGACGGCCGCACCGTGCCGTGCCGACCGCGGCTCCCCCTCCCGTTCACGTCGGCGTTGCATAACGACGGCCCACTCACGTTTCGAGCCATGACCGATCGCTTCTTCACCAACGCCGTCGATGCCGACGGCCGCCCCGTCAACCTCGTCGTCCATGATGGCCGTTTCGTCGCGATCGGGGCCGATTGCACCGCCGCGCCCGGCGTGGAAACGATCGACCTCGGCGGGCGCGTCGTGCTGCCCGGCTTCGTCGACGGCCACATTCACCTGGACAAGAGCTTCGTCGGCGAGCGCTGGGTGCCGCACGAACCGGCCGGCTCGCTGCGCGAGCGGCTCGCGATCGAGAAGCGCCAACTCGCGGCCGCGCCGCCGATCGTCGAGCGCGCGAATGCACTGATCGCGCAGGCCGCCGCGTTCGGCACGATCGCGATGCGCAGCCACGTCGACGTCGACGCGACGACGGGCCTGTCGAACCTGCAGGCCGTGATGGCCGCGCGCGAACAATGGCGCGGAATCGTCGACATCGAACTGGTCGCATTCCCGCAGGCCGGCGTGGTGACGTGCCCCGGCACCGCCGCGATCCTCGATGCGGCCGTGTGCGAAGGCGCGGACGTGGTCGGCGGGATCGATCCGACGACGCTCGACGGCGACGCGGACGGCCAGCTCGACATCGTGTTCGGCATCGCCGAGAAGCGCGGCGCGAAAATCGACATCCATCTGCACGAACCGGGCGAAACCGGCATCGCGCAACTGCTGCGGATCGCGGCCCGCACGCGCGCCGCAGGCCTCGACGGCCGCGTGAACGTGAGCCACGCATATGCACTCGGTCAGGTCGATCATCGCGACGTCGAGCGTGCGGCCGCCGCGCTCGCCGACGCCGGCGTGTCGATCCTGACCAACGCGCCGGGCGACTGCGCATTCCCGCCCGTGCGGCAGTTGCGCGATGCGGGCGTGCACGTGTTCGCCGGCAACGACAACATTCGCGATGCGTGGTGGCCGTACGGCAACGGCGACATGCTGCAACGCGCGATGATGGTCGGCTACCGCTCGGGTTTCTACACCGACGAAGCGCTCGGCATCGCGCTCGACATGGCGACGCATGCCGGCGCGCGCGCGATCGGCAAGGCCGACTACGGCATCGCGGTCGGCTGCGACGCGAGCTTCGTCGCGGTGCCCGCACCGAATGCGGCGGCCGCCGTCGCCGGCGTGCCGGCCGAACGCTGGGTGTTTCGCCGCGGCGAGAGCGATACCGATGCACCGTTCGCGCCGGCACTGCGCTTCGCGCGATGACGACCCGGGCGCCGTCGCGTTGCATGCATCGTGACGCGCGTGCACCGACCGACCACACCGGAACCGACATGACGAACCTGCTGATCCGCAACGTCCGCACGCACGCCGACGAAGCGCTCGACATCCTGATCGAAGGCGAGCGCATCGCGCGTGTCGGCCCGTCGCTCGACGCGCCCGCCGGCTGCGCAATCGAGGACGGTGCGCACGCGCTCGCGCTGCCCGGCCTCGTCGAAGGCCACACGCATCTCGACAAGACGCACTGGGGGATGCCGTGGTACCGCAATGCGGTGGGGCCGCGCCTCGTCGACCGCATCGAGAACGAGCGCCACTACCGCGCGACGAGCGGCCATGATGCGGGCGCCGCGTCGCTCGCGCTGTCGCGCGCGTTCCTCGCGGCCGGCACGAC
Source organism: Burkholderia territorii (assembly GCF_001718335.1). Taxonomy (NCBI): domain Bacteria; kingdom Pseudomonadati; phylum Pseudomonadota; class Betaproteobacteria; order Burkholderiales; family Burkholderiaceae; genus Burkholderia; species Burkholderia territorii. The sequence goes on along the minus strand of NZ_CP013365.1, from coordinate 2,396,927 downwards.
GCGCATCCGCACGCACGTGGACGTCGACACGGAGGCCGGCCTGCGGCATCTGCACGGCGTGCTCGCGACGCGCGAGACGCTGCGCGGCCAGGTGGAGATCCAGATCGTCGCGTTTCCGCAGTCGGGCGTGCTGAAGCGGCCCGGCACCGCCGCGCTGCTGTCCGATGCGCTGGCTGCGGGCGCCGACCTGCTCGGCGGGCTCGACCCGTGCGCGATCGAAGGCGATCCGGTCGAGGCGGTGGACGTGCTGTTCGGCATCGCCGAGCGTCACGGCCGCGGGCTCGACCTGCACCTGCACGAGCGCGGGTCGATGGGCGCGTACTCGCTCGATCTGATCCTGCAGCGCACCGCCGCGCTCGGCATGCAGGGCAAGGTCACGATCAGCCATGGCTTTTGCCTCGGCGACATTGCCGAGCGCGAACGCGACGCGCTGCTCGCGCGGATGGCCGAACTCGGCGTCGCGATCGTCACGACCGCGCCGGCCGACGTGCCGGTGCCGCCGCTCGACGCATGCCGCGCGGCCGGCGTGACCGTCATCGGCGGCAACGACGGCGTGCGCGACACGTGGACGCCGTACGGTTCGCCCGACATGCTCGAACGCGCGATGCTGATCGGCATGCGCAACAATTTTCGCCGCGACGATGCGCTCGAAGTCGCGCTCGATTGCGTGACGCATGGCGCGGCACGCGGGTGCGGCTTCGCCGACTACGGTCTGGAGGCGGGCAAGCGTGCGGACGTCGTGCTCGTCGATGCGCTGACGTTCGCCGAGGCCGTCGTCGCGCGGCCGACACGGCGGCTCGTCGTGTCGTCGGGGAAGATCGTCGCGCGCAACGGCGAGCTCGTCTGAGCCGAGCGCTGCATCGTGAGGGCGCGTTGGCCCGGTCGATGCCGGCCCGCGCCGCCGTGCTCACTCGTCCTCGTGCTCCAGCATCGCCGCGAGCGCTTTCGTCAGTTCGCTGACCATCGGATCGGCCGTCGGCCGATGCAGGATCGCGATGTCCATGTTCTCGATCGGCGCGAAGCCGCCGTGTTCCTCGGTCAGCACAACGTGGTCGTCGGTCACCGCGCGCGCGGGCAGCACGCTGATGCCGAGCCCGTCCGCGACGGCCGCCTGGATGCCGCTCAGGCTCGACGTCGTGAAGCTGATCCGCCAGCGGCGGCCGCGTTCCTCGATCGCCTTGATCATGTCGTCGCGATAGAGCCCGCGCGGCGGAAACACGACGAGCGGCACCGGATCGAGCTCGATCGTCGGATGTTGCGCGCTGTCGATCCAGCGCAGTTTCTCCGGCCAGCGCACCACCGCCTCGCGGCTGTCGCGCCGCTGCTTGATCAGCGCCAGGTCGAGCTCGCCGCGATCGTAGGCCGCGCAGATGTCGCGGCTCAGCCCGCACGTCACCTCGAGCTTCACCTGCGGATGATCGCGCTTGAACGCGGCAAGCGCGTGGGTCGTGCGGCCCGCCGCGAAATCGTCGGGTACGCCGAGCCGGATCGTCAGCGCGACGGTCGTGCCCGACAGCGCTTCCAGCATCTCGTCGTTCAGCGCGATCATGCGTCGCGCATAGCTGAGCACCGTCACGCCGGCGTCCGTCGGGCGCACGTCGCGCGTGCCGCGGTCGAGCAGGCGATGCCCGGCGATCTCCTCCAGCCGCCGAACCTTCTGGCTGACCGTCGACTGCGTCGAGTGCAGGCGCGCGGACGCAGTCGTGAAGCTGCCGCAGTCGGCGACCATCACGAGTGCGCGCAGCAGGTCGAGGTCGAACAAAGGTCTATTCATTTCCGCACTTTTCCGGCTTCAGACATTTCGTTTTTAAATATGCGCGACGACTTTTAACATGGCGTGCGTCCGTGGGCAATCGCGGTTTCGCCGGACGCGGTGCGTGGGGAGCGGCTGCGCGGCGTGGCCGATTGCGGCGCGCGACTAAGATGCCGAGGCGGGCGGACGCGCTGATCGATGCGGTATAGGTCGGAATCGCCAATCGCGTATCTCATGAGGTGTGGGGCGTGATTTGCAAGCAATTCGCGATCGTGCCGGCTGATGGATATCTCGGCAAAAACACTGTCCGCTAACCATGTGCATTACCGGGTAAACGCCTGATTACCCGAAAATCCCCGGTAAATTTTTATATTGTGCGTGTTACGTCGCTCTTCCCGCGCGATTTCTCCGTATCGTCCCCGCCGGTCCACGCCAACTTCATTCCTTCGCCTTGCGCTCAAAAATTGAGCGGTCTAGACTGCATCGCAGTTTCATCGAAGTCCCCGTCGTTCGCGCACCGCGCCGGGTATGCCGGCGCAACGCTCCCCACCGGACGTCCGGCGCTTGCCCGCCACGTCGAGATCACAAAGGACAGGTCATGAATCGAACCGCAAAGCTCGTCGCTTCCATGATGGCGTTCGCGCCGCTCGTCTCTTTCGCGCAGGACACGGCGACGATCCGCTGGGGCATCGATCCCACCTATCCGCCGTTCGAGGCGAAGCAGCCCGACGGCTCGCTCGCCGGCTTCGACATCGACCTGCGCAACGCAATCTGCGAGCAGTTGCGCGCGAAATGCGTATGGGTCGAGCAGAGCTTCGACGGGATGATTCCGGCGCTGCGCGCGCGCAAGTTCGACGTGATCATGTCCGCGATGACGGCCACCGACGAGCGCCTCAAGCAAATCGACTTCTCGAACAAGCTGTACGCGTCGCCGGGCGCGCTCGTCGCGCCGGCCGGCTCGAAGCTGCTGCCGACCGCCGCATCGCTCGCCGGCAAGCGTGTCGGGATCGACCAGGGCACGACGCAGGAGGCGTACGCGAAGGCCGAATGGGCGACCAAGGGCGTGACGATCGTGTCGTACCAGAACCAGGACCAGGTGTATCAGGATCTGGTGAACGGTCGTCTCGACGCGACGTTCCAGGACAAGACGCAGGCCGGCTATTCGTTCCTGAAGACGCCGCGCGGCAAGGGTTACGCATTCGCCGGCCCCGACGTGACCGACGTGCGGATCACCGGCTACGGCGTCGCGATGGGCCTGCGCAAGGGCGACGCCGAGATGAAAAAGCGGCTCAACGACGCGATTGCCGCGATCCGCGCGAACGGCACGTATCAGAAGATCGCCGCGAAATACTTCGACTTCGACATCTACGGCGCGAAGCAGCAGTTGAGCACCGCACCGTGACCCCGTGACTTATTCAATCGACAGGCAAGCCATGACGAGTATCCAGGACCGCGTCGCGACAACCGTGACGCCCGAACTGATCGCCGCGTTCCGCGAAGAAGGCGCGGTATGCATCAAGGGCATCTTCTCGCCCGACGAAGTGGCCGCGCTGCGCGCCGGCATCGACGCGAACCTCGCGCAGCCCAGCGAGCGCGCGAAGGTCGCAAGCCGGCCCGACGACCCGGGCTGGTTCTTCGAGGACTTCTGCAACTGGCAGCACAACGACGCGTACCGCGACTTCATCGTGCGCTCGCCCGCGCCGTCGGTAGCCGCCGCGCTGATGGGCACGCGGACGGTGCGGCTGCATCACGATCACTTGCTCGTGAAGGAGCCCGGCACGCGGCAGCGCACGCCGTGGCATCAGGATCAGCCGTACTACAACATCGAAGGCGACGACAACGTCAGCATGTGGATTCCCGTCGATCCGGTGCCGCTCGAATCGACGCTGGAATTCGTCGCGGGTTCGCACCGGGGGCCGTGGCTGATGCCGCGCACGTTCATGGACAAGGAGGCGAAGTGGTTCCCCGAAGGCAGCCTCGCCGACCTGCCCGACATCGAAGCCGACCGTTCGGCGTTCCCGATCCGCCACTGGGCGCTCGAGCCGGGCGACATGGTGTGCTTCCGCATGCTGACGCTGCATGCGTCGGGCGGGACGCAGAACCGCCGGCGCGCGTTCTCGATCCGCTTCGTCGGCGACGATATCCGTCACGCGCCGCGCCGCTGGAAGACGTCGCCCGATTTCCCGGGGCTCGCCGACGAATTGCCGGACGGCGCACCGCTCGAGCATCCGCTGTTTCCGGTCGTGTGGTCGCACGGCGCGGGACAGGTCGGAGCGATCTGAACGGCGCGGATCGACGACGCCGCACCCGATCACGCGCGCGGCGGCCGTTTCGCGATGAAGCGGCCGCCGCGTGCGATCGTTGTCGAGCGTCGGTAAAGCGTCAGGTCTGGTGCCGCCCGGCGCCGGGCTTGAAGCGCGAGCCGAGCCGATAGCGGTTACCCGGATGCAGGAAGTGCACGAAGGTGACCGGCAGCCCGTTCGTCCAGGTGCGGCGCGTGAGCGTGAGGCACGGCTCGTCGGCACGCATGTCGAGCAGGCGCGCCTGTTCGCCGGTCGGCAGCGACGCGTCGACCACGTGCTCGATTTCCAGTTCGTAGTGCGACACGTTGTTGAACAGGTATTCGGATGGCGGCTCGACCTCGAAATCCTGGTCGATGAATTCGGGTGCCGCGGCCGGATTCACGTAGCGATCCTCGAGCTGGATCGGGCGGCCGTTTTCCTCATGCACGCACACCACGTGAAAGACGGGCGTGTTGACCGCGAGCCCGAACGCGGCGGCGACGTCGAACGACGCGGGCTCGCGCGACTGGCTCAGCACGCGGCAGCGATACTCGTGGCCGCGCGCGCGGATCTCGTCGCGGATGTGCGCGATCATCAGGAGGTTCGATTGCGGCATTGCCTCCGCGACGAAGGTGCCGACGCCCGCGATGCGCTTCAGCACGCCTTCCTCGGTCAGCTCGCGCAGCGCGCGGTTGACCGTCATGCGCGCGACGCCGAATTGCGCGGCGAGATCGAGCTCGGACGGAATGCGATCCCCCGGGCGCCAGTCGCCCGCATCGACGTTCTGGCGAACGAGCGTCTTGATCTGCTGGAACGGTGCGGTGGTCTTCGTGACCATCGATGGATCCTCGGGGAAAGGCGACCGCGAAATTCTATCCCGGATCAGGTCGCGGACAGTTCGCGAACGTCGGCCGTCGGCACCGAACCGAATGCATCGCTCAGCGCATAGCCGATCAATTGCCGCGCGGCTGCCTCGGGTGTCGACAGCGCGCCGCTCGCCTTCAACTGGTCGAATTTCTCGCGCATCGGGAAGTTGGCTTCGCTGGTCGCGCGAATCGTCGCCTGCATGCCCGTATCGACGACGCCCGGCGCGACGCTGCAGATCCGCAACGCGCGGCTCGCGTCGAGCGCGACGGCGCGCGCATGATGATCGAGCGCTGCCTTGGTCGCGCAGTAGACGCTCCAGCCCGCGTATGCATTGCGCGCGGCGCCGCTCGACACGTGCAGGATCCGGCATTCGGTCGGCGCCGAAGCCGCCTGCGCGAGCGCGGCCGACAACATCAGCGGTGCCGCGACGTTCAGCCCGACCGCGCGCGCGACGAGCATCGGGTCCTGCGCGTCGAGCGGGCCGATCGGATCGACGATGCCCGCGTTGTTGAAGAGCAGCACGATCGACGCGCCGTCGACGAAGCGGCGCAGCGTGTCGCCCGCGACCCACGCCGCGACGGCCGATGTGTCCGACAGGTCGAGTTCGGTTTCGGCGAAGCGATTGCCGGACTGTGCGGCGAGCGACGGATGCCGGCTGCGCGACACGCCGAGCACGGCGATGCCTTCCTGCAGCAGTTGTTCGGCGAGCGACGCGCCGAGGCCGCGCGTGTGTCCGGTGACGATGGCGCGCACGTGCGGCGCTGAAGTGGATGCAGTCATGGCGGTGAACGAGTGAGCGGATGAACCGTGTCGACGTGTGGCGCGCATCGGCGGGCGGCGGCACGGCGTGCGGGACGGGCGATGCGCGGTGCTCGCGTGGCGTGCGAGGTCCGCCGCGAGCGGTGCCGCATCTCCAGGTGAAAGCGTATCGTAGCGCCGGCCCGCGCGACGCGCAAACGCGCTGCGCCACCGCGCGCGGGCGCGGTGCGTGAATTCGCATGCGCGACGTCGAACGCATGTGCAGCCGCGCGTCCGATACATTGGACGAAAGCGACCTGCGGCAAGTGCGCACGCGATGACGGCGAGTGGCGCAGGGCCCCGCGTCGCGAGCTATCATATGGCTCGCCCGTTCGCGATGCCGAACGGGCCGCGACCGTTTCCTCTCACTTGCCGCACGCTGCGACGCATCCATGAACACCACGCCGGACATGCCCACGCCACGCGCCCTGCGCGAACTCACGCCCCTCGAGGCCCGCATTCTCGGGGTGCTCGTCGAGAAGCAGCACACGGTGCCGGACACTTATCCGCTGTCGCTGAATGCGCTGACCTCGGGCTGCAACCAGAAAACCGCGCGCTCGCCGGTGATGAACGTCAGCGAGGACGAAGTCACGACCGCGCTCGACGGGCTCAAGCACCTGAGCCTCGTGATGGAAGGAAGCAGCAGCCGCGTGCCGCGTTTCGAGCACAACATGAACCGCGTGCTCGGAATTCCGAGCCAGGCGATCGCGCTGCTGACGATCCTGCTGCTACGCGGCCCGCAGACGGCCGCCGAACTGCGCCTGAACAGCGCACGCCTGCACGGCTTCGCGGACATCTCGTCGGTCGAGGCATTCCTCGACGAACTCGCGGCGCTGGCGCAGCCGCTCGTCGTCCGGCTGCCGCGTGCGCCCGGTGCACGCGAGAATCGCTGGATGCACCTGATGTGCGGCGAAGTGAGCGCCGCCGAATTCGCAGGCCCGGATGCCGGCGGCGGCGCGGATTCCGTCCCGCCGTCGGAGTTCGAGGCGCTGAAGGCCGAGCAGAAACGGCTTGCGGATGAAGTCGCGCGGCTGAACGCGCTGGTTCAGCGCATGGCGAGCGAACTCGGGATCGACGTCGATACGCCGGGCGAAGCGGGCTGATTAGCCGCCCGGGCCGACTCGACACCGGCGCGGACGAGGGCGCACGGGGTGGCGAACGCCATTGCCGAGCCTGCTCGAATCCGCGCTACCAGCGGCACCCCGCCTTCCCGGACGCATCGACGTCCTGCGCCCACGCGAAATCGGTCTTCTTGCCGGTGCGCGCATTGGTGTACGTCATCGAATAGACGATCGCACCCTGGCTCATCATTTCGTATTCGCCGTTGATCTTGCCGTCGACCATCTCCCACCACGTCGTCGTGAACTGGTACGGGCGGCCTTCGGCCAGGTCTTCCTGATCCACGTGTTTGACCAGCAGCGGAATCGCCGTCTTCGATTTCGCATAGCGGACGACGCCACCTTGCCACTTCGCCACGTCGTCGTAATACGTGCGCAACTCGAAGCGCACGGGTTTGTCGCCGGTCGTCCTGAAGCACAGCACCTCGGTGCTGACTTCGGCAGACGCAGGCAATGCAATGCACAGCAGCAACGCGGCAAGTGTCTTTTTCATGTGTGCGTGTGAGTCGTGGATCGCGGAACGCGATGCTCGATCGGTGGCGGACCATCATGATCGCACGGTACATCGGCGACGCGCGACGGTCGGGCGTGCGCCGGAACGTCTCGCGGCGCGCGATCGCCGCAACGCGGTTTAGGCGTTTACCTTCAAACAACGCGAAATCCGCATCGTCTCCGCTCGCACTGTGATTCAATTCACCCGGTTTGTAGTCCTACTAAATTACATATCGAAAACAGACAGGGCGATTCACTCAAAGGAGACAGCCGATGGCCCGGACCCCGCCTTGACGCCGCAATCCAGGCAAGTCGCGCCACAGCGAACTTCCTCGATGAAATGCAGGTTATCCCCAGGGGGAAAATCCAATGTCCTCGAAACGTTTGATGGCGATCGCGGCCGCCGTGCTGGCCGTCACCGCGTCGTCCGCCCATGCCGACGCCGCGACCGTCACCGATCCGTTCTACGCGTACACCGGCGCCACGCCGTTGAAATCGATTCCGCCCGGCACGGTGCTCAAATCGCGAACCGTCACCTATCACCTGGCCGGCATTCCGACCGCGCTAACCGCGCAGCAATTGCTGTATCGCACCAGCAATGCGCAGAACCAACCGGTCGTCAACGTGACGTCGGTGATTCGGAGCCCGGCCAGCAACGGCCAGGCAATCTCGTACCAGTCGGCCTACGATTCGCTGAACCCTTACGACGAGCCGTCGCAGGTGATCGCCGGAGATCGCGACGTCACGAAGGTCATCAACGTCGGCACCTTGCTTTACAGCGCGGAATCGATCCCGCTGTCGACGCTGCTGCTGCTCGGCTACAACGTGATCGTGCCCGACACGGAGGGCCAGACGGCGGACTTCGCGGCCGGCCCCGAATACGGGATGACGGCGCTCGATTCGATTCGCGCAGCGCTCAACACGCCGTCGACGGGCCTCGCGCCTTCCAGCAAGGTCGCCATGATCGGCTACTCCGGCGGCGCGATCGCGACGAACTGGGCCGCACAACTCGCGCCCACCTACGCGCCTGACGTCAACAGGCAGCTCGTTGGCGCCGCGGAAGGCGGCGTGCTGGTCGATCCCGCGCACAACCTGCACTACGTCGACGGCAGCATCGTCTGGGGCGGCGTCGCGGCGGCCGCGCTCGCCGGGCTGTCGCGCGGCTTCGGCTTCGATCTGACGCCGTATCTGAGCGACAAGGGCGTCGCCGTGTTCAACGACATCCAGAGCCAGTCGCTTGCCTATATCCTGCCCAAATACTCCGGGCTGCGCTGGGCGACGCTGTTCAAGCCGCAGTACGCGAGCGACATCAACAGCATTCCGGCATATGTGACGTATGCGAACAAGGTGAACGCGGGGCTGGCCGCGTCGCCGACGATTCCGATGTTCATCGGCCAGGGCACGGCCGGCGTGCTCGACGGCACTTTCAGCAACCAGGTCGGCGACGGCGTGATGCTTGCATACGATGTCCGCGCGTTGGCGCAGAAGTTCTGCGCGAGCGGCGTGCCGGTCGTGTACACCGAATATCCGCTCGAACATGCGGGCGCGATCGCGCCGTGGGTCGCCGGAATGCTGCCATGGCTCCACGACCGCTTCGCCGGGAAAGCCGCGCCGAGCAATTGCGCGCTGACGGCTCTGCTGCCGAGCAACTCGCTCGCTCCCGAAACGCTGCATTAGGCGCCATTCGCATCGACGCGAATCGTCGGGCGATCCATCGCGGATCGCCCGTTTTTGTCTGTCGTCTTGACATCGATCGCATTCCTCCGCCGCGCGTCGCTGCCGCCTCGCGCGAGTGCCATAATCGAGCCTGCACATCATTCCAGACGTCTCCCGGAGAATCACCATGCAGAACCTCGACAATCCTTCCCACGATCGCGAGGTAGGCGTTGCCGACGCGACGCAGGACACCACGCGCATCGACGACGTGCGCATCGGCGCCGTGCGTCCGCTGATTTCGCCGGCGCTGCTGCAGGACGAGCTGCCGGTGCCCGCGGCCACGCAGACACTCGTCGAGGATACGCGCCGTGCGATCGGCGACATCCTGCACGGCCGCGACGACCGGCTCCTGCTCGTCGTCGGCCCGTGCTCGATCCACGACCACGATCAGGCGCTCGACTACGCACGCCGCCTGAAGGCCGCCGCCGATGCGTTGAAGGACGACCTGCTGATCACGATGCGCGTGTACTTCGAGAAGCCGCGCACGACGGTCGGCTGGAAGGGCTACATCAACGATCCGCGCCTGGACGGCAGCTTCCGCATCAACGAAGGCTTGCGCGCGGCGCGGCAGCTGCTGCTCGACATCAACGCGCTCGGCCTGCCGGCGTCGACCGAATTCCTCGACTTGCTGAGCCCGCAGTACATTGCGGACCTGATCGCGTGGGGCGCGATCGGTGCGCGCACGACCGAGAGCCAGAGCCATCGCCAGCTCGCATCGGGGCTGAGCTGCCCGATCGGCTTCAAGAACGGCACCGACGGCGGCGTGCAGGTCGCGTCGGACGCGATCGTCGCCGCGCGCGCGAGCCATGCGTTCATGGGGATGACGAAGATGGGCATGGCCGCGATCTTCGAGACGCGCGGCAACGACGACGCGCACGTGATCCTGCGCGGCGGCAAGAGCGGGCCGAACTACGATGCCGAGCACGTCGAGGCGAGCTGCGCGGTGCTGCGCAAGGCAGGCCTGCGCGAGCAGGTGATGGTCGATTGCTCGCACGCGAACTCGAACAAGTCGCACGAGCGGCAGATCGACGTCGCGCAAGATCTCGCGCGGCAACTGGGGCAGGGCGAGCACCGGATCGTCGGCGTGATGGTGGAGAGCCATCTCGAGGCGGGGCGGCAGGATCTGAAGCCGGGCGTGCCGTTGAAGTATGGCGTGTCGATCACCGATGCGTGCCTGAGCTGGACGCAGACGGAGCCGGTGCTCGATGTGCTCGCCGAGGCGGTCAGGCATCGCCGGGTGTATTCGCGTAACGCGTGATGTAACGGCGGCGGGCCACGCCCGCCGCCGTCTCGTTCGAGGCGCCGACGGCGGTCGGTCGCGCGAACGATCAATCCCTCCTGTATGCCGAACGCACGCTTGCGTTCGGCCAGTCTCTCACCGTGCGCGCGGGCGTCCTGCCCGTGTGCATCGCTCCTCGTTTGCCGGCAGTCGTGTCTGATGACTCGACGATTTGCCGCAGTCCGGGATGTCTGTTGATCGTGCTTGCCTCGCCATGCGCCCAGCTCGCGAGTCGTCTGCGCGTATTTCGGATTTTGTCGTCCTGATCGCGTGCAATCGGCGCAGATGTAGCCATCTTTAGGACGATTCTTATATTCAGGTCCCGCTTGGTTCAGCAAAATTCTAGTCATGCGATGCGTTGCGGTGGTCGCGGCGCCTGACACGGTGGCGGCTGCACGAGAAACGGCGCAGCTGTCCGAAGTTGCCTGAAATGTCTTGAACCACGTCTGGCAGGTTGTCCAAATGTGAGATCAATTTGTGGTTATTAAGTTATCCGAATGGTCACGATGAGAAAAATCCGTCAAAGAGGAGTGTTGCTTGCCGCAATCGCGATATCGCTTGCTTCGTCCGTCGCCAGCGCGAACATGACCGTCTATCCGATGGCTGCATCCATCGGAGCCGGCGGCGGGTCCGCGGCGCAATTGCGCGTCTACTCGAAATCCGAGACGACGCAGTACGTGAAGGCAATTGCGAAGCGCGTGATCGATCCGGCGACACCTCACGAGCGCGAGGTGAGCAGCATGAGTTCCGGCGACGACGCGATCGTGATCTCTCCGGCCAAGTTCGCATTGCCGGCTGGCGGAACGCGGCTCGTTCGCGTGATTCCGTTGGGCGTGCCGCAGAAGGAGGTGCTGTATCGCGTCTATCTGCAGCCCGTTGCGGCGCCGTCCGACGACGAATCCGACGCGACGGGCAATGTGTCCGGCGAGGTGAACTTCAGCCTCGTTTGGGCGCCGCTCATCCGCGTGCTGCCGAAAACGGCGATGGCCAACTTCAAGGTGTCGCACGGCTCGCTGCTCAACACCGGCAACGTCCGGCTCGGCTTGCTCGAAGCCGGCGCATGTCGGTCCGAGCGCGACGAATCGTCGTGCGAGTGGACGAAGTTCGAACGCAGCGTCTACCCGGATCAGCAATTCAAGCTGGACGGGCTGCACCCCGCACCTTACGTGCGGATCAAGTATCGGGTTGAGGGAAAGCCGGGCGTACAGCAGAAGGTTGTACCCGCGCATTCCGGCAACACGACGAGCGCTTTGGGCGCGAATACCGAGACCCAACCGGGTCGAACCATTGTTTCAACCAACCAGGGAGATTAACCCATGCTGAAATTCGTTCCGATCGCTGCCGCTGCGCTCATGTCGATGTCGGCTCACGCCGTGCAGAAAGACATCACCGTGACCGCGAACGTCGACACGACGCTCGAGATGCTGTCGGCGGACGGCTCGGCGCTGCCGACGACCATGCAGATGCAATATCTGCCGGGCTCGGGCCTTCAGGCTGCCGAAGTGAACACGAAGATCTTCACGAACGACAAGGCGAAGGATCTGCAGATCCGCCTCGCGGCAGAGCCGTCGATGAAGAACCAGACGAACCCGGGCGCGAAGGAAATTCCGCTGTCGGTCAAGCTGGGCGAAACCGAGCTGACCACCACGGCAGCGACGCTGAAGACGGCCGAGCTGTTCCCGGGCGAGCTGGCACAAGGCTCGAACGTGCTGCCGTTGTCGATCGGTCAGAAGACCGTCGAGCCGGTCACGGCTTCCGGTAACTACCAGGGCCTCGTCAGCGTGATCGTCACGCAAAGCGCGGCATCGGGCGGCTAAGACCTCCGATTAGCCGGCGGGCGCGCCTGACGGGCGCGCCCGTTTCTTTTTCTCCTCCTTTTTCCCCTTGTCTCCTACGCGTACTCGTCATTCATGATCCCATTCGATCTCAAGAAGACCGTCGTTGCATGCCTCAGCGCGCTGTGTGTGGCTGACTTCGTGTCGCCCGCATGCGCCGCTTCGGCTGTGCCGGCAGGATTCGAAGATATCGTGACGGGAAGCGAGGAGCGCATCGAAGTCAATGTGCTCGGCGAATCGCTCGGTTTGTTTCGCGTGTTCGTGACGCCGGGGACGATCCGCTTCGAGGAGACAGATCGTTTGCTGCAAGCACTCGGCAAGCGTCTCGATCCGACGAAGGACGTCTCGCAGATCAGCGATGCGCTGTCTAAGCCAATGGCGCGCAACGGCAACCTCGCATGCGGTGGACAAACCGGCGTGAACGGTTGCGGGTATGTCGAGACCGACAGCGCGGCCGTGATCTATGACGACAGCAACGGCAGCATCGAGCTGTTTCTCTCGCGCGACTGGCTGAGCACCGAAGAGCGTGACCGCCGTTTCCGCGAGCCTTCGCCGATGACGGGGAACGCGCTGATCCATCAGCAGACGATCAACCTCTCCGGCGGGCGCGGTTACAAGAGTTTGTCCGTGTCGGGCACGGGCGCGCTCGGCCTCACGCCGAACAGCTTTATCGGCGGCAACTGGGCCTTCACCCATTCGAGCTACGCGGCGAATTCGGACAGTCGCGTCGATCTGCAGGACATTTACTACCGCCACGACATCGGCTCGCAGCACTATGCGCAGGCCGGGCGGATGGACAACCGCAACCTCGCGAGCACGCTCGGCGGCAACTTCGGTTTCACGATGTTGCCGGTCGGCACACTCGACGGCGTGCGCGTCGGCACGACGCTCGCGTATACGAACCCCGAAGTCGCGGAGCAAGGTACGCCGGTCACGCTGCTGCTGCCGCGCGATTCGCGTATCGACGCCTATCGCGGCAACGAACTGCTTGGCACCGTCTACATGAAGGCCGGCGTCAATGCGCTCGATACCTCGCGTTTTCCGGAAGGTACGTATCCGCTCACGCTGCGCATCTTCGAGAACGGCGTGCAGGTGCGCACGCAGACGACACCGTTCACGAAGACGGGCGGCGGCATCAACTCGCGCACGCGGCAATGGTTCGCACAGGCCGGACGCGCGGCGGACCGCGACGCGCCAAACGGCGTGGCTGCCGCCGCAGGCGTGCGCATTCCGCTGCCGGGCGACGTGACGTTGACGAGCGGCGTCGCGACCGTCGGCGGCCAGCTCTACAACGAAACGGCGCTCGAGTGGCGTCATGCGTTTCCGATGGGCGTCCTTTCCGCCGGCGGCGCGGTGTTCGTCGGGAACGACGGCGCACGCGGCAATACGCAGCAGATTTCGTTCGCCGACGGCGTGTCGTGGAGCGTGTACCGCTACCAGATGCGCGGCCCGTCGTGCAACGGCCCGTCGGTATCGTATCGCGACGTTGGCTGCTACGACACACTGAACGCAACCGTCTCGTTCCCGATCGGAAGCTGGTCGGCGATGCTCGGGTACACGTACAACAAGAGCGTGGGCCGCCCTCAGGACTGGATGGTCGACGGGTCGGAGCACCCGTGGTCGAGGCCTGTTTCCGCGCAGGACGACCGTGTGTCGCGCGCGCTTCAATTGGCCCTGTCGCGATCGGTGACGTGGCGCAAGGTCAACGCGAACCTGCGGGTGGGCGCATACGCGAACCGCAACGCAGGCGCGGACAACGAGTATGGCGGCTATGTCGGCGTGACGCTGTCGATGGCTGAACCCGCGATGCAGCCGGGACGCGCGTCTGCCTATACGGCGGCGGGCGTCGACGTGCGCACGGATCGCAGCAACACGACGACGAACTACACGCTCGACCGCAACTGGAACTGGCAGGGCGACACGTATCGCGAGGTCGCGCTTGGCGTGTCCGGCTATGGCACCGACAGCCTGACAGGGACGGTCCAGGGCCGCTGGAACGGCCGCTATGGCGACGTTGCCGCGTCGGTGGCGAACAGCTACAGCCGCGAAAGCGGCGGCAACAACCCGTCGGTGACGGCGAGCTACTCGTCGTCGTTCGCGGTTGCCCGGCAGGGTGTGTTCCTCGGCGCATCGGCGTCGCAATCGGATCCGCTCGCGGGCTTTGCAGTCAAGGTTGGCAGCCGCGACGATGCGCACGGGATGGCGGCCGAGGTAGGCAGCGACAGCAGCCGCAAGATCAAGGTCGGTTTCGGTCAGCGCGCGCTGTTGCCGGTCTCCGCCTTCACGCCGGTGACGACGGAAGTGAACGACGCCGGCGCGCAGTCGGCCGCGGGCGCCACGAGCGTGACCGAAGGTCTCGGCAAGCGCACGCTGTTCATGGTTCCGGGGCAACTCGCGCTGCGCGACGTCAAGGCGAAGGTGACGTACACGTATGTCGGCCAGGCGTTCTCGGCGGGCGGCATGCCGCTGTCGGACAGCGTGATTCTCAACGGCTCGATGCCGCCGCTCGATGGCGAGGGTGGTTTCATTGCCGAACTCGATCACAAGGAAGACGAACTGTTCGTCGTGGACGGGCCGACGCTGATGCGCTGCCCGTTGCACGTCAAGCGTCAGCAGGACGTGCTGATGATGGTCGGCAAGGTGCGATGTGAAGTGGCCGGGCCGGATGCGTTGCCCGATGCGCTGCGCAAGCAAGCGCGCGTGCAGAAGCTGTTGCAGCAGCGCTATGTGATGTCGTCGGTGCAGGCGCGGACGACGGGCGTGGATGACGCGTCGCGGTAGGTGATCGGACATTGCCGGATCGGCGCGGGCGGACGGATCCGCGTGCGTCACGCCGGACGTTGATCCGCTTGATGATCGAGAGATCGAGATGCCGGATGCAGCATCACCTTTCCCGAAGCAGGCGCGCGGTGCATTGCTTCTCGCCGCACGGGGTACGGCACGGTAATGGCTGTCGCGCGGTGGGCACCGACGATGCCCCGAACACAAGGAACAGCGATTCAAATGACACGAGCAAACAAATCTCACTGGCGGGTCATCGCGCTCGCCGCTGCGCTGGGGGCGATCTCGGTCGACGCGTCGGCGGCGCTCCAGGCACCTGCCAATCGCAACGACACCGTGGAAGCCACGCTGGATCGAGGAGCGGCGCAGGCGGCGGTAACGATCTTCGACAAGGCGTCAGGCGGCTACGACGCGAACGACGCACCAAATTGGGGGCGGAACTCGTGGACATGTGCGTCCGCCAGTGATCCGGCTACCGGCGCTTGCCCTACCGAACCGGTATGGACGGCGAACGGCGATTCGACCGAGATTCGGCTTTCGTTCAAGGAAGCGAAGACCGGCGCGATGGCCGTGCTGAATGTTCGTGGAAAGAATTATTACACTCGCCACCATGATTGCCGCGGCAATGTTGTTTCCGAAGTCATTTCAAATGGGGCACGACCCATTCACATGGCTCAAAGCGCCACCGTCGCGGGTTGCCCCGACAATATAAAATTGCTCTGGGACGGAAGGGCGCTGTCTGTCACGATCCCCGCTGAAGAACTCAAGAAAATTCCTACTGGCGGTACCTGGAAGGCGAACCTTCTATTGAACCTGAGGCAGTGGAGCAACACCGGGAGCAATCATCCGAAGATCGCGGTGTTCAAGGCAGCGATCACGTTGAACGTGACCGACAAGAACAACATCCAGATTTACCTGCCGGAGTTCGCGAATGCGACGCCCGTAGTCGACCTCAAGCTGCGCACGCTGCCGAACGGCAGCCGGCTGAGCGGCACGTCGAACGTCGACATGTGCCTGTACGACGGCTACAACTCGCAGAGCACGTGGTTCGACGTTACCGCGAGCGACGGCCTCACGATCGACCGGCGCGACCAGGGCAGCTATTCCGTGCTCCTCGAATCGGACAAGAGCGGCGCGTATGCGTCCCGCGTCGACTACAACGTGAGCCTCACGTATGCCGGCAAGAAAATCGCGCTGCCGAACAACGAGACCGTCCGGCTTCAGAGCGTGAACAACAGCGCGGGGCGGACGGTATCGTTGCCTGGCATCTCGGTTCCGGTCGTCTGCACGCCCACGCCGCTGACGCTCGAGACACCCGAATTCCAGTCGGTGTGGAAGCGCCCCGGAAAGTACAGCAACAAACTGACGATCACGTTCACGCCGTCGTCGGAGAGTCTCTAGCGCTTGCGGAACCCTTGCAGCGTATTCCGGGCGCGAGATGCGCGATATCCAGCCCGGCGTGGCGGGACGTGGATAACGACGTGTGCCATGGGGCGGCACTCGTCGTGGAGTTACCGCCGGCGTTCGATCAGCGCGTTGGTCCGGGGCGACTCGTGAAAGGGAGAGAGGCCGTCCGATCAGGCGGCCCGCTCGACCGTTCCGACGACGTGCCGGGCGAGCACATCGCCGCATGAATCTACAAGACACGCGACGAATCGCCTGCGACGCCATCGAGAGCGGCCCGTATCAATTCAGCATCGCTTGCAGCGCCCATCTTCTTCATGGCGCTGCGCTTTTGCGAGCTTACTGTCTTGATGCTTCGCCCGAGACGCACTGCAATATCCTTCACCGGCAGACCGCTCGCAAACAATCGGACAACCTCGCTCTCCCGCGGCGTTAGCCTTCTCGAATACGAGTCGGCATTCTGAATCGTCTCTGCGACTCTGGGCGACCTGTAGCTTCCCCCGCTGCAAAGCACGCTCGAATATATCGCGGGAACCACGTGTTCGATCGGATCGGATTTCGTCAATATCGAAGACACTCGCAGCGCCGCTAGTTTGTGCAATTGCACGCTTCCCCCGCCAAGCGTCAGTGCGACGATCTTGACGGTTGGAAATTTGGCAGTGATGTGCCCGAAGAGCTCGATTCCGCCCGGTGTGTCGTGACATGGCGCCAGCATGTCGCACACCACGACGTCACACCTGGTTTTGCTCAGCGTGTCGACCAGCTGCGCCGCGGTCTTGCATGTGGCCACCACCCTGATCGACGGGGCGGTGCGGAGAATATTCTTGATCCCTCTGATGGAAACCGGATGGTTGTCGGCGACGATGACACGGATTAACAGATCAATCATATGGATATCCATCGATTCCCAAAAACGCTGAGTCGTTAAGCGATATGGTCGACATCGCGGCTTCTGCAAAACGCCTCTTCCCGGATTTCATGTCGACAGGAACCGCAACGAGGCAGAGGGCGGTAAGCAGCGCGATGAGATGTGCGGTGCGATGAAAACGGCGCGGGTGCTCCGGCCGTCGCTGTACGCGACGTGGAATGTGAGAAACGGGGCGGTGCGCGGCAACAGGCCGAGAAATGCGTATGGTGCGGCATCAACGGGTGGAGCGGCGACCAAAGGGCCGCAGAGCCGCGCTCTGAATCTTGTGCGATTGCAGCAGAAAGACGAGCGATCGTGAATGCGAGTGCTATGTCGGCCGCAATGCGAAGAATGATGAATGTCATCAACATTGTTAGTGATTTCACTCCATTTCCGGCTTGCGAACCGGAGTGTGGAACATGAATGTGTTGCACCTGGAGCAGGTGCGTCCGGTTACAGACAAACGCATCTCCGGCATTGCCCCCGATGGGAAAACTGCAGGACGATCGACCACTGTTCTCGATAAATTTTGGTGCGACGAAAACCAGTATGCAGACGTGTCAGTCATATTTCCATCTGACAAGTCAGGTTTTGCGCGGTGCTTCTAAATATTGCCGCCGCAGCCGCACTCGTGTGAATCGTGACGACGTGGTAGATCGAGCGTCGGATCGAGATACGACTATCGATTGAGGCAGCAATTGCCAAGGCGAAGGCGGAAGATGCACTGACGCGGTAGTCCGTGCCAATGCAGTCAATCCCGACCGGATATCACGATCTACCGGCGTTTTCGCCTAAGGTTTGGAATGCGAACACTGTTTCGCTTCTGCCAGTTCAAGAAGACAGAAGCAGTCATGCCCGAATGGTTCGACGCGGGAATTTTTAGGACGGTTCCTATGTTAAGCCGACGCAGTCAAGGACATCATGTCGATAATCGCGAGCGTGAACGAATCTGCTCGAAAATTCGACCGGATTCCTTCAACGTCACCGAGATGTACCTCGCGGGAATGCGATATGAACAGTACAACTTAGGACAATTTCCGTATTCGATATCGTTCATATCCTCCAGATTCGATCAGACTTCGTGACTGATTTGGAGCGGAGCCTCCATGCCTCCCGATACACGTATCAACATACTCATTGCCGACGATCATCCGTCAATTCTTGCCGGCATAAGAGCGGCGTTGCAGAACCTGAGAGACTTTCGCATCGTCGGAGAGGCCAGCGACTCCACCGGGATCGTCGAGCTGCTTTCCCGGAATGCGTGCGATGTTCTGGTGACCGATTTCGATATGCCGGACGGCAAGTACAACGACGGGTTCACCATGTTGACTTACCTGCGGTCGCACATTCCGGATCTTCCGATCATCGTGTTCACCGCGCTGAGCGGCAGGAATCTGACGGAGAAACTGATCGGCGCAGGCGTCAAGGCAGTTGTCGGCAAGGGCGACGACACGAGGCATCTGGTTGCCGCCATCCGGGCCGTCCATCGCGGCGAGACCTATTGCTCGCCGACCGTGCGCCGCACGTTGAACGAGGCGAACGACGGGCGTAAACGTCGGGATCTGACCAGGAACGAACTCGAAGTTTTGCGGCTTTATATATCCGGAATGTCGGTCGGTGAAATCGCTGCGCGATTGAATCGCACCAAGCAGACCATCAGCTTGCAGAAATCCACGGCCATGCAAAAGCTCGGTGTCGAGCGGGACGCCGAGCTATATCAGGTCGTGTACACGTCACAACGCGTGCTGCCGGACATCTATTAGAGCGTCAATGAGCGGCTGTGCTCGAGCTCCCGCACCGCGCGTCACCGTCTGGCGCACGATTTTGCAGGTACGAATCCAATCGCTCGGCTGGAAAAATTAGGACAATTCCTAGGGCATCTGTCTGAAATTGGAACGGATGAACGGGCGATTTCCGTATCGTCGGATAGAGTCGATGCATCTGCAATCAGCCACCGACGGCGCACGCACGCATGGCACCGATGCGCATGCTCCGGCCGCCGTATCGTACATGGAAGGACGTCCCTTCGCGTTCTGCAACGCGCCGCGCCTGCTCTGGCGCGCAATATTCCTTTGGCTGCTCGCGTCGTCGCTCCCCGCGAGCGGCGCGACCGCCTGCTGGAAGCCAACCTTCACCGACGAGGAGCTTCGGTGGATGCGCGCGCACCCTGTGGTTCATATCGCGGTCGAGGCAAACTGGCGTCCGATCGAATACATGCGCAACGGCAACCACGCCGGCCTCGTCGCGGGGTACCTGAACGCAATCTCGAAAATGACGGGGCTGACGTTCGAGACAGTGCCGGGCACGGAATGGGGCCACGCGTACGATGCGCTTGCTTCGGGTAAAGTCGATCTGCTGCCGGGCGTGTGGCGCGAACTGGTGCCGGACCGCGTCGGCGCCGGTGCGCTCGTCAGCGCGCCCTATCTGGTGGGGCGCCTGACCGCCGTCACGCGCAACAACTCCGCGATGATCTTCAATCTGAAGCGGCTCGAAGGCAAGCGTGTCGCGATCAAGGGGCGCGGTGCAGTCGAGTATTTCACCCGCAACAGCGGCGTAATGCTCGACGTGCTCACCTTCGATACCGAGGAGCTCGCGCTCGCGGCGGTCGCCAACGGCGAAGCCGATGCCGCGCTGGGTGTCGACGTCACGATTCTGCCGATCGTGCAGCGGCAGTTTCCCGGCCAGTTATACATGTCGGGGATGCTTGCGGACCGCCCCGTATCGCTGGCGATGCTCACGCGGGCCGACCTCCCGATCCTTGCATCGATCATCGACAAGTCGCTCGCGGCCATTCCCGTGAGCGAGACGGCGGAGATCACCCGCGACTGGGTCGAAATGGCGGACTACGGCAAGCCGACGATCCGTTCGATCCTCCATTACCGGGCGCCTCAGGTGCTGGCGATCGCCGTCGCGCTGCTGGCGTTGGCGGCGCTCGCCTGCCTGTCGTGGAAGTCACGCGTGGCCGCGATCCGCAGCGAGCGCGACAAGGCGAAGTTCCTCGCGTTCGTCAGTCACGAAATCCGCACGCCGATGCATACGATCCTGTCGTCGCTGGAATTGCTGCAGCGCTCGCGCCTGACCGGGCAACAGGCGAATCGGGCGGATGCCGCGATCTCGGCATCCGAGACACTTCTGACGCTGCTGGACGATATCCTCGAATATTCTCGTCTCGAATCGCGCAACGTCGGGCTTGCCACCCAGGCGGTCGAGCTCGAGTCGTGGGCTCGGCATACGGTGGACATGGTGCGCTGGCGTGCCGAGGAGAAGAGGCTCGCGCTGGTGCTCGACCTGGATTGTCCGGCGGCAACGCGTGTTGTAATCGATCCGGTCCGTGTTCGTCAGATCGTGCTGAATCTTCTCGTCAACGCTATCAAATTCACATCCGCGGGCTCGGTGACGTTGCGTGTGGAGCATGTGCCCGGCCATCGCGGGCAAAGTGGCACGCTGATCCTCGAAGTGCGCGATACCGGCATCGGCATTGCGCCCGAACGGCTCGCACACATCTTCGACGCATACTGGCAAGTGCCCGGCTCGCTTCAACACGAAGTCAATGGCAGCGGGCTTGGCCTGGCGATCTGCCGCGAACTCGTCGCGTTGATGCATGGGACGATCACCGTCCAAAGCGAGCCGCACGTCGAAACGACGATGACGGTTCGATTGCCTGTCGCGACCGTGGACGAGCCGTTGCCGGTGCAGCCTGCCACATCGACGCCCGTGCTGGTCGACCCGCATCCAGAAGACGCACATCCTGACTTGCCGCGCATCCTCATCGTCGACGATCACGAGGCCGTGCAGTTCGCGCTGCAGCAGCAATGCGAGGAGCTCGGTTGCGTCGGCATCGTCGCCGGTACGGGCGAGGCCGCGATGCTGCGCCTGACGCAAGGCCGTGTCGATCTCGTATTGCTCGATGGCGAGCTGCCGGACATCGACGGCCATGCACTCGCGAAGATGATCCGTCAGGACGAGTCGGCACGCGAAGCCAGACACGTTCCCATCATCGCAATTTCCGCTGTGTCCGGGGACGCGCATCGCGAGCGCTGCCTCGACAGCGGTATGGACGGCGTGCTGGGCAAGCCGCTGCGGCTCGAAACGTTGCGGCAGCTGATCGCAATGTGGTGTCCGACGTATAAAGACGTGGCGCCGCCGCCGCCAACTGCTGCCAAGGCCGTCGATCTCGGCGCGGTCTATGATCGCGAGGTGGCGAAGGATCTCGATGCGCTCGTCAACGGCTTGCTGTCGCGTGACTTCTCGGGAGCAGCGCGTGCCGCGCACCGCATCACGGGTGCGTCGCATCTGGCCAGACTGAGCGATATCGCCAACGTCGCGTCGAATGTCGAATCGCGCCTTCTCGAACTCCACGACGTGGATCAGGAGAAAAGGTAGCCGAATATGGTTTCCGCGTACGTGTGCCGGACCGGGTGTTGAAGGACGCAGGTCGACAGACCTCGTCCACAGCAGTTCATACGGCGATTGCCCGACGCGCTGTCACGACTCGAAAATGCGACGCATCATAATCGGGGATGCCGACGCCGGTATCGCTGACATCCATCACGGGCCAGACGGTATGGCCTCGTTTGTCGACAAGGATGCCGCCGCGAAACTGCGATATATCGGTGCTCGTCCGTCCGGTCGGCGCCCACTCGATCTCCCCGGCATCAACGCGTTGTGTGAGTAGGTCGACGATACGTCATCGACTTGTTCGAAGCGCGGCTGCCGATTTGACGCATCGCATCGAGAAACGAAGGCACGGCCCTGACGTGCTTTCCCCTTTCGCGAAATTCAAGCGGACGCCAATGCACGTCAGCGAAGGTGCGTACGACCTGATGCGCGGGCGATCGCTGGCATTGTGACCTGCTGCGTGTCCATCCCCAGCCGAGCACGGGTATCAGCAAGATCATCAGCCCGCGATGACACCACGCTCGTGCGAATTCCCCATGTTGAGCCATCACGAACGCCGCACAGGATTGGATGGCGTGTGCCACTGCTGCGCACCCATTGGCTGTTTAGCTGGCGGGGTTAAAAATTATCCAGAAAGCCGGTAAGCTAATTCAGATCATTCGTTCCGGTTTGCCACGACAACAAGAAAGGCCGACCGTTGAGAGCCGTATCGCCAGAGAGAAAAAAGGGGTAGCAATGAGACCAGAGCTCCAGCCGATCCGCGTCGTGATCGTGGACGACCATGCCGTCGTCCAGCACGGGATCGCCAGTTATCTGACGGAGAAGACCGGCATCGAAGTTGCGGCGAGCTTTGCAAGATCGCGCGACCTGATCAGCTGGCTCGAGTCGAATCGTGCGGACGTCGTGCTGCTCGACTATACGCTCGGCCCCGACGAAATCGACGGCCTCAATCTCGTCAAGCTGCTCAGTACGCGCTTTCCGGAGTGCAGGATCCTGATGACCTCGAGCAGCGACACGCCCGCGACCGTCAGCATGACCATGCGCGCCGGCGCGCTCGGATTCTTCGGCAAGAGCGAAAATCTGCGCGAACTGGTGCATGCGATTCGAGTGGTTGCAAAAGGGCGGTCGTACATTAGTGCCGAACTGGCCGACAGGGTGACGGCGAGTGCGACGTCCGTGCAGAGCCTCGCGGTGCCGAAACCCGCGCCCGGCGGCGACGCCACGACGGCCGAAGCGGATTTTGCCTTCGACCCGCGCCTGAGCCCGCGCGAGCATGAGGTGCTGCGCTGCTATCTCGCGGGCATGTCGGTATCCGATATCGCATTGAAGTTTTCCCGCAGCCGCAAGACCATCAGCACGCAAAAGCAATCGGCGTATCGCAAGCTCGGCATCCGTAGCGATGCCGAATTGTTCTCGTCCCGCAAGCTGCTGGAGAAACACTGAGCACCATCTGATTCCGGACCTCCCTCGGCATTATCTGCGCCGACATTGATCTTCGTTCAATGGCATACGCCGTAGCGCGATGCAGCCTGAAGGCAGCACTTCTCGACTGGCGCTACCATGACATCCGTGTTGCGCTGTCCGACGCGTCCCGTCCGGGCTCGTTGCGCACACACGCAGCGGCGGCGCGGCCGGCTGCTGCTGCATCGACGAAGCGCGGGGTGCTCACCGATTCTCCGCTGCACACGCGCCGCTTCGCTCCCGGCACCAACAACAACCTAACCGGAGTTCAATCAGCATGGCTTTCACCAAGACAATCGTCGCAGCCGCCGTTCTCGTTTCGAGCATCAGCGCGCACGCGCAGATCGCGGGCGCCCAGCCGCTCAGCGTCACCGTCGAGCAATCGCAGGCGCTGCTCGAGGGCTGGAGCGTGAAGAAGAGCGTACTCGGCAAGGCCGTGTACAACGACCAGAATCAGAAAGTCGGCACGGTGCGCGACCTGATCGTCGCGCCTGACGGCTCGGTGTCGGCCGCGATCGTGTCGGCGGGCGGCTTCCTGGGTGTCGCGGCACACGACGTCGCGGTGCCGATCGCGTCGCTCGACGTGCGCAACGGCAATATCTATCTGCCGGGCGCGACGAAGGACGCGCTGAAGGCGACGCCGGCGTTCCAGTACGCGAAGGTGCCGACGCCGCCGAAGCCGAAGAAGCTCGACGACAAGCACTGATCCATATGGCCCGGCGCACGATGCGCCGGGCGCGGTTAATCGCGGCAACTGCCCGGCCGGGCGTGGATTTGCCACGGACGCGTTTCCCGGCCTTGCCCCCTTTCTACGTAATTCTACGTAGCCTCGCATACGTAGTTGTGCGCTTGTAAGCCTCCCCCGTCGCACGGAATACTACGGCCCACGGCCGTGTCTTCCGCAAGATGCGGCATGACGCATCGACGTCACGCGGGTTCGGCGCCACGCCGGATCCACTCAAAAAACACATTGGAGACCAGGAGACGCCATGAATCGGGCTTCCAGTACCCTGCTCTGGATCGCGGTCGCGCTACTCGGCGCGTTCGCGTTCGGGACGATCGCACTCGCGCACGGCGAACGCGTCAGCGCGCTATGGATCGTGATCGCCGCGGTCTGCGTATATCTGATCGCATATCGCTTCTACAGCCGTTTCATCGCCAGCAAGGTCATGCAGCTCGACGGGCTGCGGATGACACCGGCGGTCAAGTACAACGACGGCCTCGACTACGTGCCGACCAACAAGTACGTGCTGTTCGGCCATCACTTCGCCGCGATCGCCGGCGCCGGGCCGCTCGTCGGGCCGGTGCTCGCCGCGCAGATGGGCTACACGCCCGGCATGCTGTGGATCCTGGCCGGCGTCGTGTTCGCCGGCGCGGTGCAGGACTTCATCGTGCTGTTCATCTCGACGCGCCGCGACGGCCGCTCGCTCGGCGACCTCGTCAAGATGGAGCTCGGCACGGTGCCCGGCGTGATCGCGCTGTTCGGCGCGTTCCTGATCATGGTGATCATCCTCGCGGTGCTCGCGCTGATCGTCGTGAAGGCGCTGACGAATTCGCCGTGGGGCACGTTCACCGTCGCCGCGACGATTCCGATCGCGCTGTTCATGGGCGTCTACACGCGCTACATCCGTCCGGGCCGCATCGGCGAAGTGTCGATCATCGGCTTCGTGCTGCTGATGGCGTCGATCGCATTCGGCCAGACCGTGCACGATTCGCCGACGCTTGCCGCATGGTTCACGTTCAGCGGCACGCAGCTCACATGGATCCTGATCGGCTACGGCTTCGTTGCATCGGTGCTGCCGGTGTGGCTGCTGCTCGCGCCGCGCGACTACCTGTCGACGTTCCTGAAGATCGGCACGATCCTCGGCCTCGCGATCGGCATCCTGGTCGTCGCGCCGGAACTGAAGATGCCCGCGCTGACGAAGTTCGTCGACGGCACGGGCCCGGTGTGGTCGGGCAACCTGTTCCCGTTCCTGTTCATCACGATCGCATGCGGCGCGGTGTCGGGCTTCCACGCGCTGATCTCGTCGGGCACGACGCCCAAGCTGATCGACAATGAAACCAACGCACGCTTCATCGGTTACGGCGCGATGCTGATGGAATCGTTCGTCGCGATCATGGCGCTGGTCGCCGCGTGCGTGATCGAGCCGGGCATTTACTTCGCGATGAACGCGCCGGCCGCCGTGCTCGGCTCGACACCCGAAGCGGTCGCGAACACGGTCACGCAATGGGGCTTCGTGCTGACGCCCGACATGCTGACGCAGACCGCGAAGGCCGTCGGCGAAACGACGATCATCGCGCGCGCGGGCGGCGCACCGACGCTGGCCGTCGGCATGGCGCATATCCTGCATCAGGTGATCGGCGGCGAAGCGATGATGGCGTTCTGGTATCACTTCGCGATCCTGTTCGAGGCGCTGTTCATCCTGACGGCGGTCGACGCCGGCACGCGCGCGGGCCGCTTCATGCTGCAGGACCTGCTCGGCACGTTCCATCCGGCGCTCAAGCGCACCGAGTCGCTGCCCGCAAACCTGGTCGCCACCGCGCTGTGCGTCGCGGCGTGGGGCTACTTCCTGTACCAGGGCGTGGTCGATCCGCTCGGCGGCATCAACACGCTGTGGCCGCTGTTCGGCATCTCGAACCAGATGCTCGCCGCGATCGCGCTGGTGCTCGGCACCGTCGTGCTGTTCAAGATGAAGCGCGAGCGCTACGCATGGGTGACAATCGTGCCGACCGCATGGCTGCTGATCTGCACGCTGAGGGCCGGCTGGCAGAAGATCTTCGACGCGAACCCGAAGGTCAGCTTCCTTGCGCACGCGGCGAAGCTGCAGGCGGCGGTGGACGAGGGCAAGGTGCTCGCGCCGGCGAAGTCGATCGCGCAGATGAAGCGAATCATCTTCAACGACTACATCGATGCGGCGCTGGCTGGCCTGTTCATCTTCGTCGTCGTGGCGATCGCGGTGTACGGCCTGCTCGCCGTGCTGCGCGCGCGTCGCGAGTCGAAGCCGACCGTGCGCGAGACGCCGTACGAAGCGATGCCGGCCGCGCAGGCGCTCGGCAGCGGACGATAACGGGAGGCCGCGATGTTCACCGATCTCGGCAGCGACCTGCGCAGTGCGGGGCGTTACCTCGGGCAGGCGTTGCGGCTGATGGTCGGCCTGCCCGACTACGACACCTACGTCGCGCACATGCGCGAAACCCATCCGGACCGCGAACCGATGACGTACGAGGAATTCTTCCGCGAGCGTCAGAATGCGCGGTACGGGTCGGGGGCAGGGAAGTGTTGCTGAGCCGGCCGTGCACCGATGGCCGGTGAGGCGGTCCGCTGAAGGACCGGAAAGCGCCGCGAAGGCATTCGCGGCGCTTTTTTCTTTGGCGGTCGACGCGGTGCGCGACGCGCCCGGCGCTGCGGCGATTGACTTCGTTCAGCGCGGCAAAGTCCGGGCGCCGGTATCATGTATGGCATCATTTTTCCACCAAGAATCCGCGCAGGAG
The DNA here is from genome assembly GCF_001718335.1 of Burkholderia territorii. Classification (NCBI taxonomy): domain Bacteria; kingdom Pseudomonadati; phylum Pseudomonadota; class Betaproteobacteria; order Burkholderiales; family Burkholderiaceae; genus Burkholderia; species Burkholderia territorii. The sequence continues at coordinate 2,370,344 of NZ_CP013365.1, read as the reverse complement.
AGCCCGTCGTGCATGTCGGTGAGCGTTTCAACAGCATTTCCCATCTCGTCGGCGCGGTGTTGTCGGTGGCAGGGCTGGTCGCGCTGGTGACGATGGGCGCGCTTGATCGCGACCCGTACAAGATCGTGAGCTTCAGCGTGTACGGTGCGATGCTGATCCTGCTCTACGGGATCTCGACGGCATATCACAGCGTGCGCAACCCGCGCCTCAAGGCGATTCTGCAGAAGTGCGATCATTCGGCCATTTATCTGCTGATTGCGGGAAGCTACACGCCGTTTACGCTCGTCACGCTGCGCGGCCCCTGGGGCTGGTCGCTGTTCGGCGTCAGCTGGGGGCTTGCCGCCTTCGGGATCGCGCAGGAACTCACGCTCGGCCGGCGCACGCGCATCGTGTCGATGGTGCTGTACGTGCTGATGGGCTGGCTCGCGCTCGTCGCGATTCGCCCGCTGATTCATGCGCTGCCGCCGGTGGGTGCCGCATGGCTCGTGGCCGGCGGCGTCATCTACAGCGCGGGAATCTACTTCTTCATCAACGACGAGCGCATCCGCCACGGGCACGGTATCTGGCATCTTTTCGTGCTGGCCGGCAGCCTGTGCCAGTTCGTCAGCGTCGCGATGTATGTCGCGTGAGCGCGGGCGGCACACTCCGCGTCATGCATGCCCGGCTGCCCGTGTCGCATCGCGCAGCGCCATGAACCCGACCCACCCCCAGTAGACGCGGTGATGCGCGATCAGCCCGTCGCGCAGATCCATCACCTCGACGAGATCGACCTGATCGCCTTCCGGCGTTTCGCGCGGATATTCCCAAATGAGCCGCCGGCCGTTCGAGAAGAACAGCCCGGTTCGATACCAGCGTCCAAGCTTGTTTTCCGGATTGCGCAGGCCCGCCGCGAAGAATGCGCCGATCGCGGCCTTGCCGTGCAGCACGCCGGAGCCGTGGTCGGGCAGTGCGACGACGATCAGCGGTGTTTCGAGTACCGCGTCGTCCGCGTACAGCGACATCAGGGCGTCGAGGTCGCGCGCGACGACGGCGGCGTGCCAGTCTTGATGGATGCGTTGCGCATCGGTGTCGGCTCGTGTCATGGCGGGCTCCGGAATACGTGGATAACGAAACCACTGTAGCGATGCCGTGCCGCCGGACGTTTCATCCCAGGCCGAAACGTGGACGTCGCGCATGCCGTCCGCGACGGCGTGCGGCCCGTCAGCCCGCGAGTGCGCCGAGATTCAGTTCATGCGACTTGCCGATCCACACCGCGCTGTCGCGATGATCGCGCATGTCGTCGCCGGTATTCGGATGCAGGAAGACGTCGAGCGCGCCGTGATTCAGCACGAGCCACGGCACGATGGCGTCGAAATGCGCGGCGTCGAACGCGATCTGATAGGACCAGGCCGGATGCGGGCCGACGAGACGCTCGTGAAAGCGGCCGAGCTCGATGATCGCGCCGAATCGTTCTTCGACGACGAGGCGGAACGCCCAGGCTGCGTCGCGGCTCTCGGCGTCGAAGTAGACGTGTGCGTGCCAACTGGCGATGGCGGTGGTGTCGATGGCAGCCATGGCGGAACTCGAAAGAAGAACAGGGAAGGACATGAGCCGTAACGGACGGCCGATGCGCAATTATCTCGCGTCCTGGCGGGACACGTCTCGTTGCAAAGCGGGAGATCGGCGCGGTGGATTTGTCGTGTGTCAGGAAATCCAGTGTGTTCGTTGAGTCATTTCGCACTTGTGCCGGCGTGTGCGGCATCGGGTCGAAAGCCGTGCCGGGTACGGCCCGGGCCGAATTCGCATCGGCAATACGTCATTTCAAAAACTGCAAAGGCGATTCGCGTGGCGCTTCGATTCATCAGCCAAAATGCAATCAGGTAATTGAATGAAATAAAGAATTTCCGCGCGGGCAGCATTGGCGAATCGCTTGAATCGGGGCCAGCCCCCGGTGCAGAAAAAATCAATTGCGGAATCGGCTATTCAAGCGCATGGCCACGCGACATACGATGATTGCACCGCATCGACGACGACGATCGATGCGGAAACAACCATCTGGAGGCCATGATGCGATCCGTTGTTTCCCTTGCTGTCCTGTCCGGCGCGCTTGCCGTGCTGCCTGCCGCAAGCTTCGCGCAGTCCGTCGATACCGAGTGGCAGTCGAGCGCCGCGCCGTTGACCTGGTCGGCGGCGCGTGCCGAAACCGACGTGCAACTGATGCAGATGACGCGCGTCGGCTATCGCGCGACGACAGCCGGCAATCAGAACTATCCGCTCGCGATGCAGCGCGCGCTCGAGCGCGTGAGGTACCCGATGCCCGACCGCTCGCGAGAGGAGAAGGCCGCGATGGAAGCGCGCGCGGCAAGCGCCGCGCGCAGCGGCCATCCGGTGAAGGCGTTCTTCGTGAAGACGGCGTACTACCTGAAGGGCGAGAACACGTTTTGATGCGGGAGGCGAGCATGGCATGCGCTGATCGATTCCCCGACGTGTTGCGCGCATCGGTGGTTCGCCGGCGACGCGCGGCGCGCGCGACGCGCTCGCGGGGCGGGATGAACGGTGGCGCGCCGCGCCGCGCGAACGGCCGTCGCGACGTGAGCCGCGGCACCGTTGCGTGTCGCATCGCGTGGTCGGCACTCGATGCGGACGACGTCGCGCCGGGCGAGGGCCGATCATGAAGGCCGCCAGAAAAGGCCGTCGCCACGTTCCGTTGACGCGCGAATGGCTGCTGCCGCTGCCGCCCGCGCATGTGCGCGACATTTCGCTGAAATGCCACATGGCGCTCGTCGCGCTGCGCGGCGAGCACGGCAGCGAAACGTTGCTGATGCGGTTGCGCACGAGCGTCTACCTGGTGTTCCTCGCGCTCGACGACGCGGTTTCCCCGGATGCGAGCATCGACCTGTGCGTCGACGCGGAGCGCGTGCTCGACGCGAGCGTGGCGCGCGCCGCCCAAAGCGGCGCATGGACGCTGCACGACGACGAGTGCGCGGCGCTCGAGCGTGTGCTCGCGGCGAACGACGCGTGCGTCGCGACGCTCACGCGACACCGGCTCGCCGAGCTGTGGCGCCACGTGAGCGCGTTCGCGTCCAGCGAGCAGCCCGGGCTGCTCGCGCAGGCGGCGGCACGGATGCGGGCTTCGGCCGTTCTGCATTGAGCGTTGGCAACGTGTGCGGCTCGCTGGCCGCAGTCCATGCGTGTTCCGTTCCCGGGGCTGATGCTCGCCGACCGATGTCACGACAGGAGCCGATCGGGCTCGGTCGATGACGATCCATCCTCGCGTTCGCGACGATCGCACGGGGTCCGGTGCGAACGCATCGTTTCAGTCAGGAGGTGGCGATGGCGCTATACAGGATCGGTGGCTACTTCACGTGCGGAAGCGGTCGCGCATTCAGCGAGAACCTGCCGCCGGGCAGCGAGGCAACAGTTGCGGGCATCTATCGATGCACCATATGCGGCGACGAGATCGGCATCGCGAAGGCGCAGGCGCTGCCGTCCAATGACGAACATCGTCACGATCTCGATCCGCCGTCCGACCCGCTGCTCGATCGCGGGCCGACCGCATGGCAACTGATCGCGGCGGCCGAATCGAGGCACTAGGCGTACGGGCGTTCGCGTGCTCATGCGTGCGCGAATGCACGCGGATTTGCGACGACGCCCGACAAAGCAAAAGCGCCACGGAGCGAACTCCGTGGCGCTTTTTCGATGCCGGCCGACGCGGAGGCGCGAACCTCCGCGTGGCGGTACGCGTTTAAGCTGCCGTTGCCGGCTTCGACGACTTTTGCAGCTTGCCCTTGCCGGCGCGCTGGATTTCCTCGAGCTTGATCTCGACGTGGCGCGAGAACACGTACTCGGCCGGGCGCTGCTTTGCGATCGAGATGTCCGGCGCGAACGGGCCTTCGGTCTTGATGCCCTTGCGGCTGACCGCGAACGCCTTCAGCGGATGCGCGATCGTGTCCATCACGGCGGTGGCTTCGAAGCCGCAGTGGACCATGCAGTCCGCGCACTTCTCGTAGTTGCCGACGCCGTAGTTGTCCCAGTTCGTGTCTTCCATCAGTTCCTTGAAGGTCTTCACGTAACCTTCGCCGACCAGATAGCACGGCTTCTGCCAGCCGAACACGGTACGCGCCGGGTTGCCCCACGGCGTGCACTTGTACGTCTGGTTGCCGGCCAGGAAGTCGAGGAACAGCGACGACTGGCTGAACGACCAGCGCTTGCCGCCTTCGCCGCGCTTCAGGATCTCGCGGAACAGGTTCTTCGTCTTGTCGCGGTTCAGGAAGTGCTGCTGATCCGGTGCGCGCTCGTACGCGTAGCCCGGCGACACGGTGATGCCGTCGACGCCGATCGGCCCCAGCGTATCGAAGAACTTCGCGACGCGCTCGGGGATCGCGTCGTTGAACAGCGTGCAGTTGATGTTCACGCGGAAGCCGCGGCGCTTCGCTTCCTTGATGGCCGCGACCGCCTTGTCGTACACGCCTTCCTGCGACACGGAATGGTCGTGCATCTCCTTGTCGCCGTCGAGGTGGACCGACCAGACGAAGTACGGATTCGGCTGGTAGTCGTCCATCTTCTTTTCCATCAGGAGCGCGTTCGTGCACAGGTACACGAACTTCTTGCGCTTCATGATGCCCTTGACGATCTCCGGCATGTCCTTGTGGAGCAGCGGCTCGCCGCCGGCGATCGACACGATGGGCGCGCCGCACTCGTCGACGGCTTCCAGGCATTCCTCGACGGAAAGACGCTGGTTCAGGATCGGGTCCGGATAGTCGATCTTGCCGCAGCCGTTACAGGCGAGGTTGCAGCGGAACAGCGGCTCGAGCATCAGCGCGAGCGGATAGCGTTTGTTGCCGGACAGGTGTTGGCGCATGATGTATGCGCCGACGCGGACTTGCTGGAGCAGCGGAATAGACAAGAGATGTCCTCCTTAAACTTCGCGGGCGACAGCTTGCGTAAGCTTCGCCGGCAACTTGAATTCGACTTTTTCCTCACGGCCCGCCATCGTCGTGACATCGACGGGCCCCAGCGCGCGCAGCGCGCCGATTACATCCTCAACCATTTCCTCGGGTGCCGACGCGCCGGCGGTCAGGCCGACCGTCTGCACGCCCGCGAACCATTCGGGCTTCACTTCCGAGCCGTCGGCGACGAGATAGCTCGGCACGCCGCTTTCGGTGCCGATCTCGCGCAGGCGGTTCGAGTTCGAGCTGTTCGTCGCACCGACGACCAGCAGCACGTCGACCTGGCTGCTCAGCTCGCGCACGGCGGCCTGGCGGTTCTGCGTCGCGTAGCAGATGTCGCGCGTGTCCGGGCCGACGATGTCGGTGAACCGGCGCTGCAGCGCTTCGATGATGCCGCGCGTGTCGTCGACCGACAGCGTCGTCTGCGTGACGTACGCGACCGGCGTGTCGACCGGCAGCGTCAGCGTATCGACTTCCGCCTCGCTCTGCACGAGGATCACCTCGGCCGGAATCTGGCCGATCGTGCCTTCCACTTCCGGATGGCCCGCATGGCCGATCAGGATCAGCCGGCGGCCCGCCGCGACATACTGGCGCCCCTGCACGTGCACTTTCGTGACGAGCGGGCAGGTGGCGTCCAGCACGTCGAGCCCGCGCGTTTCGGCGTCACGCTCGACCGTCTGGGCGACACCGTGCGCGCTGAAGATCGCCACGGCGCCATGCGGCACCTCGTCGAGCTCCTCAACGAATCGTGCCCCTTTATTACGCAGATTTTCGACGACATGCCGGTTGTGCACGATCTCGTGACGCACATAGACCGGCGCGCCGTGCTGTTGCAGCGCGCGATCGACGATTTCGATCGCGCGGACAACCCCCGCACAAAAGCCGCGGGGCTGGGCAAGGATGACTCGCATAGGTGAGCGAACTCCGACGACAGACGCCGGGGTTCGAGGAGCTGGCACGGCTCGCTCGCCCCGGCTTGATGTTATGAAGGCAGGAAACGAACCGGCCAGGCCAGGCCCCGGAACCCCGAATTAATCGCGCATTTTAACCCTATCGCGCCGTCCTTGCTCTGGTGCCGTATTGGCGTGTTGCATCCGCCGCAGTGCCGCGTCGGCGCTGGCGCGCGCGGAACCCGGTAAACTGCGCGGTTTCGCGGGCGGCCTGTCCGGCTGCCCGGCGTCGCGCTCATTTCAAGGCCATTCGATGACCGTCGATTCTTACGCGTATTGCCCTGCCGCCGGTGCGGTCATGGGCTTTTCAACTCCGACCCTTATTGAGACCGGACGATCCGGTGCCGCTCGCGCCGGCATCCGGCAGGAGGCGGGCCGATGATGCTGGCGATCACTTTCCTGGTGTCCGGCCTGTCGCTGCTGATCTGGATCGTGCTGCTCGTCGCGCGCGGCGGTTTCTGGCGCGCGCGCCCCGCGCGGCCGCTGCCGCCTGAGGCGCGCGGTGCCGCCGCCGAGGCCGGCTGGCCGGCCGTCGTCGCGGTCGTGCCGGCACGCAACGAGGCGGACGTGATCGCCCGCGCGGCCACGTCGCTGCTCGAGCAGGATTATCCGGGCGACTTCCATCTGATCATCGTCGACGACCACAGCGACGACGGCACCGCCGATGCGGCCCGCGCGGCCGCGCTCGCGATCAACCGCGCCGACCGCCTGACCGTGCTGTCGGCGAAGCCGCTGCCGGCCGGCTGGTCGGGCAAGGTGTGGGCGCAGTCGCAGGGCATCGCCGCGGTGCGCACGCTCGGGCTGCCGGCCGACTACTTGCTGCTGACCGATGCCGACATCGGCCATCCGCCGGACGCGGTCGCCCAGCTCGTCACGCGCGCGCAGGCCGAACAGCGCGATCTGGTGTCGCTGATGGTGCGGCTGCGCTGCGATTCGTTCTGGGAAAAGGCGCTGATTCCGGCGTTCGTGTTCTTCTTCGCGAAGCTCTATCCGTTCTCGTGGATCAACAATCCGCGCAACCGGACGGCCGGTGCTGCCGGCGGCTGCATGCTGGTCAAGCGCAGCGCGCTCGAGGAGGCGGGCGGCATCGAATCGATTCGCGGCGCGCTGATCGACGACTGCAGCCTCGCCGCGCAGATCAAGCATCGCGGCAGCGGCCGGCATCCGATCCGGCTCGACCTGGCCGATCGCAGCGTGTCGCTGCGTCCGTACGACAGCTGGCGCGACATCTGGAACATGATCGCGCGCACCGCGTTCACGCAGCTTCATTACTCGCCGCTGCTGCTCGCCGGCACGCTCCTCGGGATGACGATCATCTACCTCGTGCCGCCCGTGGCCGCGCTGGCGTACGGCGCGCGCGCGTGGCCGGCGTGGCTCGCGTGGGCGTCGATGTGCACCGCGTATGCGCCGATGCTGAGCTACTACCGCCGCTCGCCGCTGTGGGCGCCGGCGCTGCCGCTGGTCGCGCTGTTCTACGTCGGCGCGACGTTCGCGTCCGCGTGGCGCTACTGGCGCGGCAAGGGCGGCCAGTGGAAGGCACGCGTGCAGGCGCCGGTGGAGCGCTGACGCACGCCCCGGGGAGGCCGGCGGATGCCGGCCGTTGCTCCGGGTTGCGGAAAGCAAAAAGCCCGATCGATTGTGCGAATCGATCGGGCTTTGTCGTTTTACGGTGTTGCCGCGCGCGCTTACCGCTGCGTCAGCATCATGTACATCTGGATCACGACGTCCGGCGAGAACGTGAACGGCACCCAGCCATAGCCGGTGTGGCGCGCGACCAGCAGACGGTCGCCGTTCGCCTGCTTCTGCACGGCCATCATCGGATTCTTCGTCGTCACGAAGCGCCAGCCGGCCGGGATGCCCGGCGGCGGTTCCGGCTGCATCGACGCGCGCGCGTGCGCCAGTTCCTCGATCAGCTGGCCGAGCTGCTCCGGGTGCAGCGTGATCGACTGGCCGTTGACGGTCAGCGTCAGTTCGTTCTGCGACGGGCGGGCGACGTGCAGCGTCGCCTTGTCCGCCGGCGCGTCAGCCGTCGCTGCGGGTGCGAGTTCGATCGCCGTGTCGGCGACGGTCGTCGCAACGACGTCGGTGATCTCGTCGGCCGGCACCGTGGCGGCTTCAGCGGCCGCCGGTGCGGCGACATCCGTCACGGGTTCAACCACGGGTTCGGCCGCCGCTTCGGCGGCGCCGGCCGCGACGACCGGCTCGGTTGCCGCGGTTGCCGAACCTGCCGCGCTCGTCGCGGCGTCCTTCACGACGGCTTCGACCAATGCTTCCGCGTCGGCGATCGCCTTCGCGTGACGCGCCGCAGCCGCCTCGGCCTGTGCGATGGCTTCGGCATGGCGTTGCGCGACGGCCTCGGCTTCGGCGGTTGCGAGTGCGTGGCGTTGCGCCGCGGCTTCGGCTTGCGCGATCGCCTCGTTGTGACGTCGCGTGATCGCTTCGGCTGCGGCCGCTGCGTCGGCATGGCGCTGCGCGGCGGCTTCCGCTTCGGCGATCGCCTGCGTGTGCCGCTGCGCGAGTGCCTCGGCTTCGGCGATCGCGGCTGCGTGGCGCTGCGTCGCGGCCTCCGCTTCGGCGATCGCTTGCGCGTGACGCTTCGCGGCGGCTTCCGCCTCGGCGGTCGCGGCGGCATGGCGCTGCGCGGCCGCGTCCGCTTCGGTCGCGGCGGCGTGATGACGCTGCGCGGCAGCCTCGGCTTCGGCGATCGCCGCCGCATGACGCTGCGACGCGGCTTCGGCATCCGCGTGACGCTGCGCGAGCGCTTCGGTCAGCGCGGTCGCCTCGGCGTGCCGCTGGATCGCTGCTTCAGCCTGTGCGGCCGCTTCGGTGTGGCGTTGCGCGGCGGCTTCGGCCGCGGCGGTTGCATCGATGTGGCGCTGCTGCGCGGCTTCGGCATCGGCGGCTGCGGCCGTGTGGCGCTGCGCGGCGGCCTGGGCTTCCGACTCGGCGGCGGCGTGACGGGCGGCGGCAGCCTGGGCTTCGGCCGCGGCGGCGCGCGCGAACGCTTCCGCGCTGCGTGCCGCCTGCTGCGCGGCGTGGTGATCGTGGAGGAGCCGATCGACGCCCGCGTTGAGCGAATCGATCTGTTCGTTCAGGTTCATGCGTGTCTTCTCTGCGTAAGACCCGCGATTTTAACCGCTGCGCCGGTGCCGGTTCGTCGGCGACGTGTAACAAAGTGCGCAAAGCGGCGTGACGCACGCCGCTTTGTGTTACTTCAGGTAGCCCGCCGAGCCGAACCAGTCGAGCGCATCGCGCAATCCTTCGCGGTACGGACGCGCGCGGTAGCCGAGCTCGCGCTCGGCCTTAGCGGACGTGAAATACATCTTGTTCTTCGACATCCGCAAGCCGTCGACGGTCACGAACGGCTCCTTCTTCGTGAACTTCGCGACGGCCTCCGCACCGACCGCGAGCGGATAGAGCGGCCAGCGCGGCAGCGCGATCGTCGGCGCCTTGCGGTTGGTCATCTGTGCAATGTCGGCCAGCATCTGCTGCAGCGGCAGGTTCTCGCCGCCGAGGATGTAGCGCTCGCCGATCCGGCCGCGCTCCAGCGCGAGGAAGTGGCCGTGCGCGACGTCGTCCACGTGCACGAGGTTCAGGCCGGTATCGACGAACGCCGGAATCTTGCCGAGCGCGGCTTCGACGATGATGCGGCCGGTCGGCGTCGGTTTCACGTCGCGCGGGCCGATCGGCGTCGACGGGTTGACGATCACGGCCGGCAGCCCTTCGTCGGCGATCATCCGCTCGACCGCGCGCTCGGCCAGCACCTTGCTGCGCTTGTACACGCCGATCGCCTGCTCGGCGGTCAGCGGCCGGTTCTCGTCGGACGGGTCGCCCGCGCTCGTGACCTTCAGCGTCGCGACGCTGCTCGTGTAGACGATCCGCTCGACGCCTTCGGCACGCGCGGCGCGCATCGTCGCGACCGCGCCTTCGAGGTTCGCGCGCTCGATCTCATGCGGATCCGGCGCCCACAGCCGGTAATCGGCCGCCACGTGCAACAGGTAGCGCACGCCGCGCAGCGCGGCGCGCATCGACGTTTCGTCGCGCATGTCGCCGGTGACGATCTCGGCGTCGAGATCCGCGACGTTCGTGCGCGGGCTGGTCGGGCGCACCAGCACGCGCACCGCGTAGCCTTTCTGCTGCGCGATGCGTGCGACGGCCGAGCCGACGAAACCGGACGCGCCGGTGACGAGAACGAGATCGCGAGAGGTATCAGTCATGCGTTTCCTTCAGGGCCGCGCGCGGGCGGCGCGGCGGTTGTGCGTCGGCGAGATTGTACGTGCTCGGCGCGCCCGGCGACGCGAGCGCCGCACGGCGGTCGAGCCGGCGCGGCAGTGGCGCACTGCGGGCCTGCCCGGCACGTGTGAGAAGCGGCCGACGCGACTACAATGCCGGGCTTGAATGCAACGGGAGGGCGACGCGATGAGCCGCAATGAACTGGACGAACGGATCGAGACCTACTACGTGCGGGTGCGCGGCGTCGTGCAGGGCGTCGGTTTCCGTCACGCGACGGTGCGCGAGGCGCACGCGCTGAAGCTGCGCGGCTGGGTCGCGAATCTCGAGGACGGCAGTGTCGAGGCGATGATCCAGGGCCCCGGCGCGCAGATCGACCGGATGCTCGCGTGGCTGCGGCACGGGCCGCCGTCCGCGCGCGTGACGGAGGTGACGTTCGAGGAGCGCCAGATCGAAAAGCGCTTCGAGCGCTTCCAGCAGCAGTAAGGCGAAAACGACATGACGGGGTATCCGGAGGCCGGTCGCGGCATCGCGCTGTCGGCGATGGCGTCGACGCTGTTCGCGCTGATGTCCGCCTACGCGAAGCTGCTCGCGCCGCTCACCGGGCTCGACATCTTCGCGTGGCGGATTCTGTGGACCGCGCCTGGCGCGCTCGCGCTGATCGCGCTGCGCGGCCGCTGGCCGGCGCTCGTCGAACTCGTGCGGCGCAGCGTGCGCGACAGGCGCCTGCTGCTCGCGCTGCCGGCGAGTGCGGCACTGCTGGGCCTGCAGCTATGGCTGTTCCTGTGGGCGCCGCTGCACGGGCGCATGCTCGAGGTGTCGCTCGGCTATTTCCTGCTGCCGCTGACGATGGTGCTCGTCGGCCGCTTCTACTATCACGAACGGCTCGATCCGCTGCAATGGGCGGCGGTCGCGTGCGCGGCGCTCGGGGTCGCGCACGAGGTGTGGGCGACGCGCGCGTTCGCGTGGCCGACGCTCGTTGTCGCGCTCGGCTATCCGCCGTATTTCGTGCTGCGTCGCCGGATCAACGCGGATTCGCTTGCCGCGTTCGCGCTGGAGATCGCGTTGCTGTGCCCGGTCGCGCTCGCGATGGTGGCGTCAAGCACGACGCCCGTCGCCAGCCATCCGATGCTGTGGGCCATGCTGCTGCCGGGGCTCGGCGTGCTCAGCACGCTCGCGCTCGCGAGCTACCTGAAGGCGAGCCGGATGCTGCCGATGGCGCTGTTCGGGATCCTAGGCTACGTCGAACCGGTGCTGCTCGTCGCGGTGTCGTTGCTGCTGCTCGGCGAGACGCTGAGCGTCGCGCAGCTCGCGACGTACGGGCCGATCTGGGTGGCCGTCGCGCTGACCGCGTGGCACAGCGCGATGCTGATGCGGCGCTTGCCCGTGCGCGCCTGAGCGTCGCCGCCAGGCGGCACGAACGTGCCGCGCGTCGCGCGTTCGTTGCGTCGAATCCCGCGATGCTGGCGTCGAACTGGCATCGCGCTGACGCCGGTCTGGCCAGCCTGCCAATTCTGTATCGCCGTTGTTATCGACGTAATCGAACAGAAGATTCCGTTGCACTTTGTTACTTAGGGTATCCCCCGATCGGCCGCTAGACTGACCTGACCGTCTTCTTTTTCGTATGCGGCTTTTCCATGATCGGTCATCTCCGTGCCAGGCAGGACGGGTTGGCGCGATGCGAGCATACGCGCATCGCCGCTGACCGCGTTCGCCTTTTCCCTTCCGAATTCTCCCCCGGTGCGTGCCGCACCGTCGTCGCGCAGGTGCGGCCATGTCGATGAGCATGCCGCCCGCCATGTCCGCCCCGCCGGCGCGCGGCGGCCGCCTGATCGAAGTCGATTTCTTCCGCGGCATCGTGTTGTTGATGATCGTCGTCGATCACATCGGCGCGAGCGTGCTGTCGCGCGTGACGCTCCACTCGTTCGCGCTGTGCGACGCGGCCGAGGTATTCGTGTTCCTCGGCGGCTTCGCGACCGCGAGCGCGTACGGCGCGATTGCCGACCGGCATGGCGCGCGCGCCGCGCAGCGGCGGTTCGTACGCCGCGCGATGCAGATCTATCGCGCGTTTCTCGCGACGTCGACGCTGATGCTCGTCGTGTCCGCCGTGCTCGACCATTACGGGATCGACGCGCCGAACCTCGCGCTCGACGACGTCAGCGTGATGCTTGCTTCGCCGCTCACGGGCGCGGCCGAACTGCTCACGTTCCAGCGCCAGCCGTATCTCGCGTCGGTGCTGCCGATGTACGTGCTGTTCGCGCTCGCGTCGCCGGTGATCGTGCCGTTTGCGCGCCGCCATCCTTGGCTGCTCGTCGCGTTCAGCGCGGCATCGTGGCTCGCGGCCGGCTGGCTCGGCCCCGAACTGCTCGACACCGACTCGTTCCGCTGGAGCTTCAACCCGTTTGCGTGGCAACTGATGTTCGTTGCCGGCGTGCTCGCACGCTGCCAGCCGTTCTACCGGCACGTTGCGCTCGGACGCTGGGGCGCCGCGGCGACCGGTGTCGCGTGCGCGATCGTGCTCGGCTGCGCGAGCTACAAGCTGTTTTCGGGGCTGCCGGTGCCGGAAGGCGTGCTCAAGCGGGATCTCGCGCTGCCGCGTATCGTGAGCTTCGCGGCGATCGCGTGGCTGATGGCGGATTGCGTGCGCCGCGGCTGGATCGCGCGCATCGCGCAGGCCGTGCAGCCCGTCGTCGCTGTCGGACAACGCGGCCTGATCTGCTTCGTCGCGGGCGCGGCGATCTCGCTCGTCATCGATTCGCTGCTGCATCCGGTCGCGAACGGCGCCGAGTTGCGGCATATCGGCGTGGGCCTTGCGGCCGACGCATGCGCGGTCGCGCTGATGATGGCGGTGGCGGGTTCGGGAACGTGGTTCGCGCGCTGGCGCGGCGCGGCCGCGTGAGCGGCGCGGAAGAACGGGTAGCTCGAAACGCGGGTAACGCGACAGCACGGGCGACGCGGCAGCGCGGGCAACGAGGCACCGCGACAACACGGACAACCCGGAAGCACGAGAGCGATGCGGAAACGCGGAAGCGGCACGCGCGGTGCCGCACGGCGTTGGTGCGTTCAGTGAGGTGAGCCGATGCGGGAGCGGGCGGCGGCGTTCGCGTCGTCGGATTCGGCGTCGTCGCGTTCGTCGGACTTCGGGTCGTCCTGCTCCGCGAGCACCGCGTCGGCTTCGGCCGCGGCCCGGGCGGCGCGCACTGCGGTGCAGCGCTGCGCGTGCCGGATGTCCGACAGAATCCTCAACAGCCGAGTCGTTTTGCTTTTCATGATCTTCTCCCGCCAGTGCGCATCACGACGGAGCGGATGCGCCGTTGCAACCAGTGTAGGACGTGCTGGCCGCGCTGGCAGGAGAATGTGGCGTGCACGCCGCACGCCGAGGGATAGTACTTACTGCGCCGAGGCCATCGCCTGCGCCTGAACCGCTTCTTCCTCGCGGCGCTCTTCCGCGCAGCGCTGATGCTGGCGCGACAGTCGGTTCATCATCGGCAGCAGCAGGAGCGCGAGCAGCATGCCGATCGCGGCGAGCCAGCCGAGCTTCTCGAACAGCGACAGGTAGAGCGGCAGCGATTCGGTGGCAGGCAGGTCGTGCGACGGCATCTGCGCGAAGTTCGCGACGACGCTGCCCAGATACTGAGACACACCCGTCGCGACGAAATACGCGCCCATCATGAAGCCGCTCATGCGCGCCGGCACGTAGCGGGCGATCATCGCGAGGCCGAGACCGCTCACCAGCAATTCGCCGAGCGAGTAGAGGCCGTAGCCCCACACCATGAACCACGACGACACGCGGCCGTCGACCGCGTAGCGGCCGCTGATCGTGAACACCAGGTAGCCCGCAGCCACCGCGCCGAAGCCGAGCGCATACTTCGCCGCGACCGGCAGGTCACGGCCGCTCTTCGAAACCGCGTTGTAGATCCACACGAGCAACGGGCTCAGCATCATGATCCAGATCGGGTTCAGCGCCTGGAACTGCGCGGCGCTCCACGTGAACAGCGTCGTGCCGAACAGCATGAAGCGCGGATCGACGTTGCGCAGCGCGAACAGCGTCAGCGACGTCGACATCTGCACGTAGAAGATGAAGAACAGGATCACCTGGCCGATCAGCACGAGCGCCGCGATCAGGCCCGCGCGCTCCGAGCGCTCCGACTTCGCGATCATGTACGCGAAGATCGCGAGGATCGCGAATGCGGCCGTCCACACGCTCGCGACGGCGAGCTGCTTGTGTTGCAGCACGTACAGCGTGACCAGCGCGAGCGCGGCGCCGCCTGCCGCCACGCCGCCGAGGCGCTTCCAGCGGATCGGTTCGTCGTCGGGCTGCGAGCCGATGTGCGCGAGCGTGCGGTGCATCAGCATGAAGTTCAGGATCGCGAGCAGCATGCCGGCGCAGCAGACCGCGAATGCGGTGTGCCAGCCCCAGTGATCCTTGATCCACGGCGTCGCGAGCATCGACACGGTCGAGCCGATGTTGACCGCCATGTAGTAGATCGTGAATGCGCTGTCGATGCGCGCATCGTCGCCTTCGTAGATGCGGCGCACGAGGTTCGCCGCGTTGGCCTTGAACAGGCCGTTGCCGACGACGATCACGCCGAGAGACGCATACATGTACGCCAGCGCGTCGTTCGGCACCGCCAGCATCAGGTAGCCGGCGCACAGCACGGCCGCGCCGATGATCATCGTGCGACGGGCGCCGAGCACCTTGTCGCCGATCCAGCCGCCAATCGACGGCGACGCGTAGACGAGCGCGGTGAACGCGCCCCAGGTCAGGTTCGCATGGCTGTCGGTGAAACCGAGCCGGTCGACCATGAAGAGGACCAGGAGCGCGGCCATGCCGTAGTAGCCGAAGCGCTCCCACATTTCGATGAGGAAGACCGTCGTGAACGATCGGGTCTGTGAAACAGGTGCGTGCATCATCAATCTCGTTTGAAACGGACGGCGCGGATCGCGCGTCGCCTTTGGGTCGAACTGGCGCCGGAGCACTGTGGCCGGGTAGGCTTTGCGTCGGCGATGGAGCAGTCGGGCGGTTAGCCCGGGCCGGGGTCTGACGCCGCCGGTAAAGGCGGTGCAAGGCCCCGACCGGCGCGCGAATGGTAACGTTTGCCGGTCCGGTGCGTCAGGTCCGCGCCACTCAGGGAAACTCCCGATATGGCAGCAGCTTTCAGGAATATTCGTCTCATCATTTACTTGTAAGCTTTGCGCCCGTTCTCCGCAAATTCCCGGAGAGCCGCTTGCAGCTTGCCTGTGAAGCCGGCGAGTCTGGCAAGATAGCGCGTCGTTTCGCTCGCTTCGTGCCCTGTTTAGTGCACCGGGCTCAACACCGAAGACGTGTGCGAACCCGAAGACTAAGCCAAATCGATCTAACTTAGTTACTTTCCATCAAACATTTTTTGACGACCACTTTTCGGCCTGCTATGGTTCCCCCCACTGAAAACTCGCAGTCGGCAGACGCTGCCGCAGCACTGGGCAGCAAGATCCGCGCGTTGCGCCAACGACTCAAGCGCACGCTCGACGACACCGCTACCGCCGCGGGGATTTCGAAGCCGTTTCTGTCTCAAGTCGAACGCGGGCTCGCGTCGCCGTCGCTGACGTCGCTGGCCGGTATCGCACAGGCGCTCGGCGTGACGGTGCAGTACTTCGTGGATACGCCGAGCGAAGAACGCTCGGTCTGCAGAGGCGATCAGTTGCGCTTCTTCGGATTCGCCGATTCGGCGAACCTGTTCGCGAGACTGACCAACGTGACCGAAGGGCGTCAGCTCGAGGCGATCCTCGTGCGGATGCCGCCGGGGCAGAAGCGGTCTGAGGTGACGACACATGCGGGAGAGGAGTTCCTGTATGTGATTGAAGGGGAAGTGTCGCTGACGCTGGAAGGCAAGACGTTCGTCCTGCAGGCCGGCGACAGTTCGCACTATCAGTCGACGGTCCCGCACAGCTGGGTCAACACCGCGAAGATCGAGTCGGTGGTGGTCTGGGTCGGTACGCCGCGGCTGTTCTAACGCACAGGTATTCCTTCGTTTCCAAGACGGAATGCCTGTCGAAAGAAACGTAAGGAATACTAAGATGCAATACGAGAATCACGGGCCTCCTCAATCGCTGCACCCGTCAGCGTCTCACGCGTAACCGCGGCATTCGCCGCGCATCGCTCACCGAACAACCTTCTCAAGACCGCCACGATGAAATCCTTGCATGCCATGTCGGCCGTGCTGGCCGCGCTCGCCCTGACGACGCCCGCCGCTCACGCCGTGACCGTTCCGTCGAACGTCGCGCTCGCTCCCCAACAGGACCTGACGCGCCAGGTGCCCGCCGAAGTCGAGTCGCTCGACCCGGCGCACATCGAGTCGTGGACCGGCAACACGATCGGCCTCGACCTGTTCGAAGGGCTCGCCCGCATCGATGCGGCCGGCCAGGTCGTGCCGGGCGTTGCGCTCTCGTGGGAACGCAAGACGCCGCAGACGTGGATCTTCAAGCTTCGCCATGACGCGAAGTGGAGCAACGGCCAGCCGGTGACGGCCGCCGATTTCGTGTATTCGTGGCAGCGCGTCGCCGATCCGAAGACGGGCTCGAAGTACACGATCCTCGTCGAATTCATCAAGAACTCGAAGGACATCATCGCCGGCAAGGCCGCGCCGACGACGCTCGGCGTGCGCGCACTCGATCCGTACACGCTCGAAGTGACGACCGACGTGCCGGTCGCGTTCTTCCCCGAGCTGACCGCGATGGCTCCGCTCGCACCGGTGAACAAGGACGTGGTCGCGAAGTTCGGCGACGCATGGACGCGCCCGGGCAACATGGTCAGCAACGGCGCGTACCAGCTCGTCGACTGGCAGCCGAACAACCGCATCGTGATCTCGAAGGACGCGAAGTACTGGAACGCGCCGAAGGTCGTGATCAACAAGGTCACGTACCTGCCGATCGAAAGCGACGAAACGGCGATGCGCATGTATCAGGCGGGCCAGATCGACTACAGCTACTCGATCCCGTCGGGCATCTTCCAGCAGGTCAGCAAGCAGTTCGGCGGCGAACTGCGCCCGGGCCTGCAGCTCGCGACCTACTACTACTACCTGAACAACAGCGACGCGGCGCTCAAGGACAAGCGCGTGCGCCAGGCGCTGTCGATGGTGATCGACCGCGACGTGCTGACGTCGAAGCTCACGCAGGCCGGCGAGAAGCCGATGTACGGCCTGATGCCGAACGGCACGAAGGGCGTGCAGCCGTTTACGCCGGAATGGGCGTCGTGGCCGATGGCCAAGCGCATCTCGACCGCGAAGGATCTGCTGAAGCAGGCCGGTTACTCGGATGCGAAGCCGCTGTCGTTCACGCTCACGTACAACACCAACGATCTTCACAAGAAGGTCGCGCTGTTCGCCGCATCGGAATGGCGCACGAAGCTCGGCATCAACACGAAGCTCGAGAACGTCGAGTTCAAGGTGCTGATGAAGGAGCGGCATGACGGCAAGGTGCAGATCGCGCGCGACGGCTGGTTCGCCGACTACAACGACGCGATGACCTTCTTCGACCTGATCCGCTGCGGCAGCTCGCAGAACACCGTCGGCTACTGCAACAAGCAGGTCGACACGCTCGTCGACGACGGCAACCAGAAGCTCGACGACAAGGCGCGCGCCGCGCTGCTCACGCAGGCGCACGACATGGCGATGAACGACACGCCGATGGTGCCGCTGTTCCAGTATTCGGCCGACCGTCTCGTGAAGCCGTACGTGGGCGGCTACTCGCTGAAGAACGTGATCGACATGCGTGCTTCGCAGGACATGTACCTGATCAAGCACTGAGCGGAGCGATCATGCTGGCCTACGCATTGAGACGCACGTTGTGGGCGGTGCCGACGATTCTTGCCGTCATCACCGTCTGCTACCTGCTGCTGCACTTCACGCCCGGCGGTCCGTTCGATACGGAGAAGCAGCTGTCCGCGGCGACGCTCGCGAACCTGAACGCGAAATACCACCTCGACGAGCCGCTGTGGAAGCAGTACCTGCTGTATCTCGGTTCGCTGCTGCAAGGCGATCTCGGCCCGTCGTTCCGTTACGTCGACTGGTCGGTGAACGATCTCGTGAAGAAGGCGCTGCCCGTGAGTCTCGGCGTGGGCGGTGTGTCGATCCCGATCTCGATCGTGTTCGGCGTGCTGCTCGGCACCGTCGCGGCCGTGCGCCGCGACAGCATGATCGATCGCTTCGTGATGCTGATCGGTAACTTCGGCAACGTCGTGCCGCCGTTCGTGCTCGGCCCGGTGCTCGTGTGGATCTTCGCGATCCTGCTGAAGACTTCGACCGGCAACGGGTGGCTGCCGGCCGGCGGCTGGGGCGACGGCGGCTGGCAGTACCGGCTGCTGCCGATCGTGCTGCTGACCTTCATCAACGTGTCGCTGCTCGCGCGCGTGATGCGCGGCTCGATGATCGAGACGCTGTCGAGCAACTACATCCGTACCGCGCGGGCGAAGGGCCTGCCGGGCTCGACGATCGTGCTGCGCCATGCGCTCAAGCCCGCTCTGATGCCGGTCGTGTCGCTGTTCGGCACGGTGTGCATCACGTCGATCACGGCGGCCGTTGTCACCGAATCGGTGTTCGCGCTGCCGGGGCTCGGGCAGCTCGTCGTGAACGGCGCGATCAACCGCGATTACACGCTGGTGCTCGGCCTCGTCGTGCTGACGACCGTCTGCGCGGTGCTGTTCAACCTGCTGGTCGACCTCGCATACGCGTGGCTCGACCCGCGCATCCGTTATTGAGCGAGGCACTGCGATGACTCCGACTACTCCCGTCGTCGGCCTGCCCGTGCAGACCGACTCGCCGCCGCGTTCGCGCTCGCCGCTCGCGCTCGCATTCGCGCGTTTCCTTCACAACCGCGCGGCCGTGTTGAGCCTTGTGCTGCTCGCGCTGATCACGCTCGCCTGCTTCGTCGGCCCGTGGCTGCTCGCGGCCGACCCCGCCGCAAGCGACTGGGCTTCGATCAGCCTGCCGCCGACGCTCGCGAACCAGCACTGGTTCGGCACCGACGAACTCGGCCGCGACCTGCTCGTGCGCACGCTGATCGGCGGCCGCGTGTCGATCGAGGTCGGCCTGCTCGGCACGCTGGTGTCCGGCCTGTTCGGCGTCGCCTGGGGCGCGACCGCCGGCTTCGCGGGCGGCCGTGTCGACTCCGCGATGATGCGCGTCGTCGACATGATGTACGCGATCCCGTACCTGCTGATCGCGATCCTGATGATGACCCTGTTCGGCCGCTCGTTCATGCTGGTCGTGCTGACGATCAGCGCGTTCTCGTGGATCGACATGGCGCGTGTCGTGCGCGGCCAGACGCTGTCGCTGCGCAATCGCGAGTTCGTCGATGCGGCTCGCGCAATCGGCATGTCGCCGACGTCGATCGTCGTGCGTCACGTCGTGCCGAACCTGCTCGGCGTGGTCGTTGTGTACGCAACCGTGTCGGTGCCGAACATCGTGCTGACCGAATCGGTGCTGTCGTTCCTCGGCCTCGGCGTGCAGGAACCGATGACGAGCTGGGGCGTGCTGATCCAGGACGGCGCGCAGAAACTGGAATCGATGCCGTGGCTGCTGCTGGCGCCGGCCGTCATGCTGTGCGTGACGCTCTATTGCGTGAACTTCGTTGGCGACGGCCTGCGTGACGCGCTCGACCCGAAGGATCGCTGAAATGGCTGCGTTGCTGGAAGTGGAAAACCTCGGCGTGCGTTTCTCGCGCAAGGACGCGCCGCCAATCGACGCCGTAAGCGGCGTGTCGTTCTCGCTCGAAGCCGGCAAGACGCTCGGCATCGTCGGCGAATCGGGCTCGGGCAAGAGTCAGACCGTGATGGCGCTGCTCGGCCTGCTGGCCGGCAACGGCACGACGACGGGTACCGCCCGCTATCGCGGCGACAACCTGCTCGAGATGGATACGCGCGCATTGAACGCGGTGCGCGGCGACCGGATCGCGATGATCTTCCAGGATCCGATGACGTCGCTCAATCCGTTCCTGACGATCGAGCGGCAGATGACCGAGACGCTGCAGCTGCATCGCAAGCTGTCGCGCAAGGAGGCGACGACGCGCGCGATCGAGGCGCTCGAGTCGGTACGCATTCCGGATGCGGCGCGCCGCATCCGCATGTATCCGCACGAATTCTCCGGCGGCATGCGCCAGCGCGTGATGATCGCGATGGCGCTGCTGTCCGAGCCGGAAATCCTGATCGCCGACGAGCCGACCACCGCGCTCGACGTGACCGTGCAGGCACAGATCATCGACCTGCTGCGCGAGCTGAACCGCGAGCGCGGCACCGCGATCGTGCTGATCACGCACGACATGGGCGTGGTCGCCGGCCTCGCGGACGACGTGATGGTCATGTACGCGGGACGCACGGTCGAATACGCGCCGGCCGATTCGATCTTCGCGGCGCCGTCGCATCCGTACACGATCGGCTTGCTCAACGCGCTGCCGCGCCTGACCGATGCCGACGATGCGCCGCTCGTCGCGATTCCCGGCAATCCGCCGATGCCCGGCACCGCGCCGGCCGGCTGCGCGTTCGCGAAACGCTGCACGTATGCGCAGGAGCGCTGCGGTGCCGCGCGCCCCGCACTCGAAACCTATGGCGCAGCGGGCGCGGTGCGCGCGTGCCACCGGCCGCTGGCCGATCTGACGGGAGGTCTGCGATGAGCGTCGATGAACGCCGCAATGACGGCGCGGCGAACGATACGCTGCTGTCCGTCGAGGATCTGAAGGTGCATTTTCGCGTGCCGCTCGGCGGCTATCCGTGGTCCCCGAAAGGCACGCTGCGCGCGGTCGACGGCGTGTCGATCGACGTGAAGCGCGGCGAGACGGTCGGGCTCGTCGGCGAGTCGGGCTGCGGGAAGTCGACGCTCGCGCGCGCGCTGATCGGCCTCGTGCCGATGACGGCAGGCACGGTGCGCTGGCGCGGCGAAGCCGTCGCGCCCGATCACCTGCGCGGCACCTCGATGCGCCGCGAAGTGCAGATGATCTTCCAGGATCCGCTCGCGTCGCTCGATCCGCGCATGACGATCGAGCAGATCGTCGCGGAGCCGCTCGTCACGCACCACGCCGGCCTCGGCCGCGCCGAAGTGCGGCGCCGCGTGGTCACGATGCTCGAGCGCGTCGGCCTGAACGCACATCACCTGCTGCGTTACCCGCACGAATTCTCGGGCGGACAGTGCCAGCGTGTCGGCATCGCGCGCGCGCTGATCGGCGAGCCGAAGCTCGTGATCTGCGACGAGCCCGTATCGGCACTCGACGTGTCGATCCAGGCGCAGATCGTGAACCTGCTGCGCGATCTGCAACGCGAACTGTCGTTGTCCTATCTGTTCGTCGCGCACGACCTGGCGGTGGTGAAGGCCATCAGCCAGCGCGTGCTCGTGATGTATCTCGGCCGCGTGATGGAGTTCGGCACGCGGCATGACGTGTACGGCGTGCCTCAGCATCCGTACACGAAGGCGCTGCTCGATGCGGCGCCGACGCCGGAGCCGGCGCGCGAGCGTGCTCGCCGTCCGATGCTGCTGGCGGGCGAGATGCCGTCGCCGCTCAACCCGCCGTCCGGCTGCGCGTTTCGCACGCGCTGTCCGGTCGCGATCGACGCATGTGCGCAGGACGTGCCGCTGCCTGAAGTGCGGGACGGTTCGGCGGCGCGCGTCGCGTGCATCCGGGCGGGCGTGGCGGCGTGAAGTGACGCAGCAAACATAACCAGGCAGGTCAACAGGGGTAGGGTGCGGCGCGAATGATCTTCGCGTCGCGGGTAAAGGCGCGTCCTTAACCGGGCTCGCCGGGGGGCTGGAAGCGGATCGCAACCGGCGTGGACGACATCAACACAAGACGAGAATGACGATGAAAAAGCAAAAGACGATCGGGACGGCATCGAAGATGCTGCTTGCATGGGGCTTGCCTGCGCTTGCCGGCGTATCGATGAGCGGCGTCGCGCATGCCGACGACGCGGCCCCCGCACCGCTGACGGTCGCGCAGGCCGCGCCGTCCGCCGGCGCAAGCGCGTCGGTTGCGCAGGCAACGACCCCGAACGCCATCATCAACGCCGAAGCGAACCAGGCCGTTACGCCGCCCGACGAGCCGTCGGCGCAGTCGAAGTCGAACGGCTTCATTGCCGACAGCCACCTGAACTTCCTGTTCCGCAACTATTCGGACACGCTCGACAACAAGGGCGGGCCGCATCGTCACGCGTGGGTCCAGGGCGCGATGGCGAACTTCGAGTCGGGCTACACGACCGGCCTGATCGGCATCGGCTTCGACGCATCGCTGTATGCGGCGCTGAAGCTCGACGGCGGCGCCGGCGCCGGCAGCATGGTGCACATCGCGAAGGGCGGCGGCGGCTCGAACCAGCTCGCCTGGGCCTATCCGGGCATCTACGACGTGAAGGCGCGCATCTCCAACACGGTGGTCAAGTACGGTCTGCAGGCCGTCGACAACCCGTTCATGGAGCAGCACGACAACCGCGCGTTGCCGCCGACGTTCCTCGGCGCGACGATCGTCAGCAACGAATTCAAGAACGTGATGCTCGAGGCCGGCAGCTTCACGAAGACCAATGCGCGCGGCCATACGACGCTCACCAATCTCACGACGCAGTACGGCGGCACGCGCGTCAACCGACTGACCTACGTCGGCGGCACGTGGGACTATTCGCCGGACGGCGAAGTCGCGCTGTACGCGAACCAGGCCGACGACGTGTGGCACCAGTATTACGCATCGGTGAAGCACAGCATCGGCGATACGAAGTCGATCAAATGGACCGGCTTCGGTAACGTTTACTCGACGCACGACACGGGCGACGCGCTGCAGGGCAAGATCAACAACAACGCGTACAGCCTGTCGCTGGCCGCGCAACACGGCCCGCACGAGCTGCTGCTCGGTTATCAGCAAGTGCTCGGCGACCAGTTCTTCGACTACCTGAATGAAACCAACGGCATCTTCCTGACCAACTCGATGGACGTCGACTACAACGCGCCGCACGAAAAGTCGCTGCAGCTGCGTTACACGTTCTACGGCAAGGAAGCGGGCCTGCCGGGCTTCAAGGCGATGGTCTGGGGCGTGACGGGCTGGGGCGCGGATGCGAGCGCGGGCGCGGCGGCCGATCCGAGCAAGTCGAGCATCTACTGGAGCAACGGCGCGCCGGTGCAGGGCCGTCACCACGAGTTCGGCTTCATCCCGTCGTACACGTTCCAGAGCGGCAAGCTGAAGGACACGAAGGTCACGTTCATCGCGATGTGGCACAACGGTTCCGCGCACTACTCGGACGCGACCAACAAGGAATATCGCCTGGTCGTGAACGTGCCGCTGCACGCGTTCTGATCGAAAGGGGGCAGCGCCCCCTTTTCGGCATTTCCCGTCTCGCGCGGCCGGCCTGCGGATGGTTCGATCAGGCCGGCTTGTGCAACCCCGCCATCGGATCGTTCGCGGCGGGGATGTCTTCGACCAGCGACGTGAGCTGGCGGCCCGTGTCGCGCCACGCGTCGAGTCCGCCGCGCAGCGGCAACGCATCGGTGAAGCCCGCGTCGAGCAGGCGCTTGGCCATCAGCGCGGCCGTCACCTCGTTCGGGCACGAGCAATACACGACGAACTTCTGCGAGAACGGATAGCGCGCGACGATGTCCTCGATGTGCCGCTCGTCCGCGAACTGCGCGCCGGGAATCGTGTACGGGTCGAGCTTGCGGTGCTCGGGCGAACGTACGTCGAGCACCACCGGCGCGGCCGCATCGCGCAGCAGTACGTCGAGCTCGTCGACACCGATCCGCGCGCTCGCGAGCTGGCGGATCAGCGCGCGGCGGCGCATCCAGCGCACGGCCGCATAGACGGCCAGCAGTGCGACGATCACCAGCAGCACCGCGCGGCCGAGCCGGCTCGCGCCGGCGGACAGCCAGTCGATCTGCCGATAGAACACGAGCCCCGCGACGAGGCCGACGGTCGTCCACAGCGCGGCGCCGAGCGCGTCGTAGCCGGCGAATGTGCGATAGCGCGTGCCGAGCGCGCCGGCCATCGGCACCGACACGAGCGACAGCCCCGGAATGAAGCGGGCGACCGCGAGCACGCGCACGCCGTAGCGGCCGAAGAAGCGTTCGGTTTTCTTCACGCAGGTATCGCGCGACAGCGACAGCCGGCAGATCGTCTTCAGCGTCGTGCCGCCGTAGCGCCGGCCGGCGACGTACCACACGGTGTCGCCGATCAGCGCGCCGAGGACCGACAGCGCCAGCACCGTCAGGAGCTGCGAGCCGACCATCGCCGGGTGCATCGCGGCCATCGCGCCGAACAGCACGAGCGTCGGCATCGCCGGCACGGGCAGGCCGATGGCCGCCGCCAGTACATTGGCGAACACGAGGAGCGGCCCGTATTGGGCGACGAGGTCACGGAGCATGACGGCTGGCCGAAAAGGAAGCGCGTGAGGAGGATACGCAGATGGGCCGATTATCGGCCATTTTCAACCGGGCGGAGGGGAATGACGGAAAGCGCCTGACGGCGGCAGGGACAAGCGAACAGATCGGTGAGCCGGTGCGTTGCGCGTGGCTCACCGTTCGACATCAGGAAGGGCTGCGGGCGAGCGAGGCCGCGCCGTGGTTTTCGCCGGGCAGCTCGGCGCCGTGCGAGCGGATCGCCGCGATCAGCTCGGCCGGCGTGATCTCGTAGCGAACCTCGCGGTGAATGCCGGGCTTGCGTTCGTCGATCTCGATCAGCAGCACGCTCTTGCCGTCGCCGGTCGCTTCGAGCCTGAGCGAGCGCAGTTCGCGGCCGTCGGCCGGGTCGTGTTCGGTGAGCAGGGTCATTGCCCCGGATGAGCCGGTAGTGCGCATCGAACCTATCCTCGTGTCGTGTGTGCCAGATTGGCGAAGATGTCGTTGTTGAATGCAGCCTGATGGAGTTTAACGCGAACGGGCCGCAACACGGAGCATTTTCGTGGGCTTGAAATGAGGGCTACACCACCTATCCTTCTGATGTTTGAGCCGCACCGGGCGGGCGTTTCAGCCGGATTCGACCGCGTCGCGCCCGACGCTCCGGCCGGTGCCCGGGCCGGGCGGGCGCAGGTGCTGTCGGAAGCGGTTTGGGGACGCCGATTGCCGGGTCGCTGCCCGAGTAGGCGAATCGTTTCGACGTGGCCGGTCTCGTGGCGCGAGAGGCTCGCGTCGCTGGCGGCGGTGACGCCGCAGTCGCACCACGCGAGCTTCCGGTGCAACCCGGATTGCGCGACGGCGCGCACCGCGACGAACCATGTCGTGTCCGGGTCGTAGCCGTGCCCGTGATCGTCGTGCGCGCCGTGGCCGGACAGTGCGTCTTGGGTGTTGGTCGGCTTCACCGTGAAGCGTACCGTGCCGCCGCTATCGTTACGCAGCGTGCGAGGTGTCATGTCATCGCTTCGGTCGCGGGATGAGCGCGTATCGTCGACGGTCCTGCATGCATGCGTGCGTGCAGCGGAATGGGCGGCATGGCGGCGGGCTGTCGATGGAGCGTGCGTCATATCCATTCGAGAATTCGTTCGTTTTCAATTGGTCGCACGAATCGTATCGTCGAGCGATTTGCCGGTCGTGGTGGTCGGCACGGCTGGCTGTGCGGTGTGCGCATGCAGCGGCCAGTCTTGGCTTTCGCACCGATGCCTGCATGACGCGCGCGGCCGATTCCGGCATGTGCGGCGCCGTCTGCCGATGCACTTCGCTGTTTCGTCGCTTCATCGTATTTTTCGTTTTGCCGCGTCGCGCGCATGGGCCGACCGTCGTGCGACGCCGCTTCCCGCAACCGTCTCTTTCAACGGAACCCGCCTCGATGAAAACCGTTCTCCGTAACGTGACTGCCGCCTGCCTGTTCGCCGCCGCGGGTGCGGCATTCGCCACCGCCGCACCGCAGGGCGCCGCCGTATCCAGCCCGTCGGGCGACGGCGCGCATCTGCCGCCCGGCATCGCGTGGCAACAGGGCGACGTCGATGCCGCGTTCGCGCTCGCGAAGCGCACCGGCAAGCCGCTGCTGCTGTACTGGGGCGCCGTGTGGTGCCCGTCGTGCAACCAGGTGAAGTCGACGATCTTCAGCCAGCAGGCATTCAAGACCCGCTCGTCGTTCTTCGTGCCCGTGTATCTCGACGGCGATACCGAAAGCGCGCAGAAGCTCGGCGAGCGCTTCAAGGTGCACGGCTATCCGACGATGATCCTGTTCCGCCCGGACGGCACCGAAGTGACGCGGCTGCCGGGCGAGGCCGACCTCGAGCGCTACATGCAGGCACTGTCGCTCGGGATGACGGCCGCGCATCCGGTGCGGCAGACGCTTGCGACGGCGCTGAACGACGGCGCGGCCCTGACGCCGGCCGAATGGCATCTGCTCGCCGACTATTCGTGGGACACCGATGGCGCGCTGCCGGTGCCGGCGGAGCGCGTCGCGGTGACGTTGCAGACATTGTCGCAACGTGCGCGCGCGGCCGGCGCGAAGGCGGACGCCGCGCGGTTCGCGCTGAAGTCGGCGGTGGTGGCGGCATCGGATGATCCGGTACAGGCGGGCGCACTCGACAAGCCGGCGCTCGCCGATGCGCTGCGCGCGGTGCTGCGCGACCCTGCGCTGGCGCGTGCCGATTCCGACGTGCTCGTCTCGGCGCCCGCGCGAGTGGTCGCCTACCTTGGCGGCGACGCCGCGCAGCGCGCGAAGCTGCGCGATGCGTACGACACGGCGCTCGCGCGCCTGTCGACCGATAGGACGTTGTCGTCGATCGATCGTCTGATGGCGCTGCACGGCCGCGTGCTGCTTGCGCGCGGCGACGCGCACGACGGCGCGCCGCTCGCCGCGCCGGCGCTGCTCGATACCGCACGCAAGCAGATTGCGGCATCGGTGCAGGGCGCCGCGAATGCATACGAACGGCAGGCGCTCGTCAGCGAGGCGGCGGACACGCTGACCGATGCCGGCCTGTACGACGAATCCGACGTCTTGCTGAAGGCCGAGTTGCCGCGTTCGGCGACGCCGTACTACTTCATGTCGGGATTGGCCGCGAATGCGAAGGCGCGCGGCGACAAGGCCGCTGCGCTCGACTGGTACCGGAAGGCGTACGACGCGGCGAGCGGCCCGGCGACGAAGCTGCGCTGGGGCGCGACCTATTTCGCGAATGCGGTCGCGCTGGCGCCGGACGATTCGGCGCGAATCGAGGCGATTGCCGCGAGCGTGCTCGCGCAGGCCGGCAAGACCAAGGATGCGTTTTACGGGGCGAACCTGCGTGCGCTGACCAAGGTCGTCACGCAACTGAATCGCTGGCGCGGCGGCGGCGCGCACGACGCGTCGGTCAGGTCGGTCGTGAAGCAGTTCGACGGGGTGTGCGCGAAGTTGCCTGCGGGCGACCCGCAGGCAGCGGCATGCGCGAAACTGATCGAGCCGGTCAAGGCGTGATGGCGTGCGACGCAGCGATCGGATGGAGCGGCCGCGTCTTGATGGCGATCAGTGGCTCGACTCCGACGAGGCGCTGCGGTCGCTGCCATAGCCGGCGCGCTCCTGCTGGGCGATCTTCGCTTCGGCGGAGACGATGCTGGCCGGGTAGAACCAGTCGCTCGGCTGGAAGCCCGCCTGCTTGAGCGCTTTCACTTCGGCGTGGACCTGCGCGCGCGTGAGCGGCGGGTTTGACTGCGCTTGCGCAGCGAGCGGGGCGGATACGGCCAGGGCAACGGCAACTGCGTGAATCAGGCGCTTCATGATCGTGACCTCCATGTTTCCAACTGGCCGCCCACTTTCGTTCGACGAAGCGGCGGTGGTTGAAAGCAGTGTAGGCGTGGCCACCTTCGGGAAAAATGCGATCGCGCCCAACGCAGTGTTCTGCTGCCGGTAACAATGGATGACGGGCGCGCACGGTGCCGGACAGCGGTGCATGGCGAGCATCGGGCCGTCCGGGCTGCGCGGCGATGTCGCGCCGAGGCGCGCCGACCGGCAGGGTATGAACCGGAGGATGCGACCGCCGCCGATCCGCGCTGGCTTGCGTGCCGAGCTGGCGGGAAGGTGCGACGCGTCGCGACCGGCATTGCGCTGCGCTGACTGCATTGGCGATGCCGGGGCGATTGCCCGGCTGCGGCGCGCAGGAACAGGCCCTCGGGCGGCGTTCGAAACGCCGCCCGATACGGAGATTCAGACGAGGCCCGTCGTGTAGTACACGGCGATCACGAAAAACACCGCGAGCGTCTTGATCACGGTGACCGCGAAGATGTCGCGATACGACTCGCGGTGCGTGAGGCCCGTGACCGCCAGCAGCGTGATGACCGCGCCGTTGTGCGGCAGCGTGTCCATGCCGCCGCTGGCCATTGCGACGACCCGGTGCAGCACGTCCATCGGAATGTTGGCTGCCTGCGCGCCCTTGATGAACAGGTCCGACATCGCGGCGAGCGCGATGCTCATGCCGCCCGACGCCGAACCGGTGATACCGGCGAGCGAGCTGACCGACACGGCCGCGTTCACGAGCGGGTTCGGAATGCTCTTCAGCGCGTCGCTGACGACGAGGAAGCCCGGCAGCGCGGCGATCACGCCGCCGAAACCGTATTCCGATGCCGTATTCATCGCGGCGAGCAGCGCGCCGCCGACGGCGGCCTTCGAACCGGCCGCGAAGCGGTCGCTGACGCGCTTGAATGCGGTCAGGACGACCAGCACGATGCCGAGCAGCAATGCGGCCTCGACCGACCAGATCGCGACGACGGTCTTGATCGACGTCGTGACGGGCGCGTGTACGCCCGGCAGCACGTCCGGCGCGACCGTGTACGACGCGGTGCCGTACCACTGCGGGATGAGCTTCGTGAACGTGAAGTTCGACACGCCGACGAGGATCAGCGGCAGGATCGCCAGCGCGGGATGCGGCAGTGCCGCTGCTTCGACGCGCTCCGGCTCGTTGACGAGCGACGTGCCGTAGCCTTCGCCCTTCGCCATCGCCGAACGGCGGCGCCATTCCAGATACGAGAGGCCGACGACGATGATGAACAGCGAGCCGATCGTGCCGAGCGCGGGCGCGGCCCACGCGGTCGTCTTGAAGAACGTGGTCGGGATGATGTTCTGAATCTGCGGCGTGCCGGGCAGCGAATCCATCGTGAACGAGAACGCGCCGAGCGCGATCGCACCGGGCATCAGCCGCTTCGGAATGTTGCTCTGGCGATAGAGTTCGGCCGCGAACGGATACACGGCGAACACCACGACGAACAACGACACGCCGCCATAGGTGAGCAGTGCGCATACGGCGACGATCACCGCATTCGCACGCGAGCGGCCGATGTAGCGGATCGCGGCATGGACGATCGACTCGGAGAACCCGGACAGTTCGATCACCTTGCCGAACACGGCGCCGAGCATGAAGACCGGGAAATACAGTTTGACGAAGCCGACCATCTTCTCCATGAAGATACCGGAGAAGACCGGTGCGACGGCGGCGGGCTCGATCAGCAGGACGGCGCCGAGCGCGGCGATCGGCGCGAACAGGATCACGCTGTAGCCGCGATACGCGGCGAACATCAGGAACGCCAGCGCGGCGAGGACGATCACGAAAGACAAGGGAGTCTCCTAATAGCTTGGAATGGCTTTGGTTGTTGTTCGATCGCGGGACGCGCCGCGAACCGGCCCGGGTTCGTGCAGGTTTCGTGCCATCGGCCGGATTGCGCCGCCGGACGTGGATCCGGCGCAGCTCGGCGGGCCCGCGCCGGCCAATGTCTGAGGATTCTACATAAATCGTCTCGAACGGGAGACGATTCGGCTGCCAGGACTGCCTCCCGAGTCAGGCAGGGCTTTCCCGGACAAGGCCTTCCACGATGTCTCCAAAGTGAGATACTGCGTCTCTTTCTGGAGACATCCGGCCAAGCATACGCGGAGACGACGACACGATGATGAACGACCTGGTCCGCCTGCCCGTCAACTACGGCGACGTGCTGCGGCGTGCCGCCGAGTCGCTGTTCCGGACCTTCGAGGATTCGAGTGCGGGCACGGTGGTCGTCGACCGCGACGCGCGGGTCGTGTGGATGAACGAGCGTTATGCGGCGCGCTTCGGGTTCGCCGATCCGCAGCAGGCGGTCGGCCTCGACTGCGAGGCGGTGATTCCGAACAGCCTGATGCGCGAGGTCGTGTCGACCGGCCAGCCGATCCTGCTCGACATCATGGAGACGGGCCGCGAGCCGCTCGTCGTCACGCGACTGCCGTTGAAGAACGAGGCGGGCGAGACCGTCGGGGCGATCGGCTTCGCGCTGTTCGACCAGTTGAAGACGCTCACGCCGATCTTTTCCCGCTACGCGCAGCTTCAGCAGCAGCTGATCGCGACCCAGCGTTCGCTCGCGCAGGCACGCCGTGCGAAATACACGTTCGCGAGTTTCGTCGGCACGAGCGCCGCCAGCCTCGAAACGAAGCGGCAGGCGCGGCGCGCCGCACAGGTCGATTCGCCGGTGCTGTTGCTCGGCGAGACGGGCACCGGCAAGGAACTGCTCGCGCATGCGATTCACGCGGCATCGGCGCGCGCGCTCCAGCCGCTCGTGACCGTCAACGTGGCCGCGATTCCCGACACGCTGCTCGAAACCGAATTCTTCGGCGCGGCGCCGGGCGCCTATACCGGAGCCGATCGCAAGGGGCGCGTCGGCAAGTTCGAGCTGGCCGACCGCGGCACGCTGTTTCTCGACGAGATCGGCGACATGCCGCTGCCGCTGCAGGGCAAGCTGCTGCGCGTATTGCAGGACAAGGAGTTCGAGCCGGTCGGCTCGAACCGGATCGTGCGCGCCGACGTGCGGATCATCGCCGCGACGTCGGCCGACCTGCCCGCGCTGGTCGAGGCCGGCCGTTTTCGCGCGGATCTCTATTACCGGCTCAACGTGTTGACGATCCATGCGCCGCCTTTGCGCGAGCGCGCGTCCGACATCGCGGCGCTCGTCTACGCGACGCTCGAGGAGCTGGCCGCGCAGCACGGTCGCGCCGCGCACTGCGAGCTGACCGACGATGCGCTGCGGATGCTGTGTGCGTACCCGTGGCCCGGCAATGTACGGGAGCTGCGCAACACGCTCGAGCGTGCGCTGATGCTGTCGGATCGCTCGGTGATCGATGCGGGGGCGCTCGCGCCGTTCCTTGGGCCGGTGCGTGCGGTGCCGGATGGCTTGCCGGCAGGCACGCGGGGTGCTCCGTCGCCGGTCGGCCGGGATTCGGGTGATGCAGCGAGGGCACCCGGTGCGGCGGTCGTTTCGTATGCCGATGCATTGGCCGCGTGGGAGCGTCAGTTCCTGATCGACGCGCTTGCAGCCTGCGACGGGAAGGTAGTGGAAGCGGCCGCGCGCATCGGTATCGGCCGGGCGACGCTGTACAAGAAACTGACGGCGCTCGGAATCGGTCGGTAGCCGGCAGCGGTGGATGCGTCCGGACATGACGAGCGGCACTGAAGTGCCCGACGGGAGACGACCATGAAGCGAATCGCAATTGCCGGATGGCTGGCCATACTGGCGGCGACGCCCTCGCTCGCGCACGCGGGTGACGCGGACGCGCCCGAGGTACGGCGCAACTGGTACAACGATCCGTTCGTCGCGCTGTCCCACGGTTTCGCCGAATGCCCGCTGCCGCTCGGCCCGTGGATGACGCGCGCCGAGATGGAAGACGACGCGCATTACCGCGTCGAGCGCGGGACCACCTGCTGGCTTGCTCATCGCTGCACGAAGCCGAATTCCTACATGTACGACGCACCGATCGCCGACGCAGCGAAAGCGCATTTCGCGGGCTCCGACCGTTTGCAGGGCACGAGCCTGTGGATCACCGTGCAGCGGCGCTTCATCTATGTCGAAGGGTGCGCCGATCCGGCATTCGATCGGCAGGCGCTGGCGCGCGAACTCGGCGCGCTTCCCGACGTCGAGCAGGTATTCGTTCGCATCACCGACGATCCGCACCGAGCCGTGCCGTACAAGACGCGCGGGCGGCCGGATCGGACGCCTGACTGAACAGAGGACGGCAGTGCATGGCATACTCGCGGCATTAAAAAATCGGTTGACGGAAAGAACAATGAAACACATGCTTGCGTCGGTCTGTCGGTGGCCTCGAATGCATTGGCGTCGGGCCGGATTGTTGGCCCTGGTTGCGGGGCTCGGCGGGTGCGGCGGCGGGGCGCCACTGTTTACTTCGGACGGGCGCCCGACTACGCAGGTGCAGTGCACCGGGAGCGACTGGAGCAATTGCACGGACAACGCCCGGGCCATTTGCAATGGGGAATTCGACGTTCTCCAGCAATCGACCGATGACGCCGTGCGAAATCTTCTCTTCGCATGCAAGAAGAAAAGCGGTTATTGATCCCGACATGACCGGATAAGGACAGGTAATCGGGTGAAGCGCTTTTCTATTCGCTTGGAGTCGGCTATTTTTCATGAATAACACTCACGGAGTCCCATCCATATGGCGACCTACAGGCAACTGACAGCGCAACTCGAAAGACTTCAGCAAAAGATCGACAAGGAACGCGAAAAGGCGATTGCCGAAGCAATTGCTACCATTCGGGCCAAAATCGAGGAATACGACATTACCGCGGAAGAACTCGGCTTTCGACCGATCGGTGCCGCCGGTGCCTCGAAACCGAAGCGTCCGTTGCCGCCGAAGTACCTGAATCCGAAGACAGGCGAAACGTGGAGCGGCCGCGGACGGGCGCCGGCGTGGCTCGGCAAGAACCGCGCACGTTTTCTGATCAAGGACTGACTCCCGAAAATACTCACCTTTCGTGCGCTGACTGACGGTGCGAACGACCATGCGGTCGTCGCACCGTTTTGTTTTGGTCGGCCGGAGCGCGAGTCGAAATCGTGAATGGACCGGCAATGCCGCACGATTGATGCATGCCGTCTATTGCGAAATTGCCGCGATTCGACCGGATATCGCCGCGAATTCCCGTAAACAAACCTGCATTTACGCCGCATGCGTGCGTTGGCATTCTCGATCTGAACGGTGCCCGCATACCGCCGATTGCGATCACCTCTCGCGTATTCGCGCTGCGAGTCGCGCAACTCCCGAACATGCTCACCATGCCTCCCGTAAATCCTCACCTTTGAAGTGGCGACCGGATGACCGCCTCGTGCCGCTTTCGCCCGTTGCATCGTGCGAAGGCGTCGGCGACCGGCCCATGTTGCGGGCATTGACGCGCGTCGCACAGTCGGCCGTTCGGCATATAGGCAGCCGCATCGGGTTCGCCTATGCTTGGAATTCGCGTCGCCCGGCGCACGGCCATCCGGCTCGTGCGTCGGTCGGGTCGTCTTTCGTTACCGTATGGAGCCGATGTGACCGTTCGCCATCTCGATGCGCTGTTCCAGCCCAGGTCCGTTGCGGTGGTCGGTGCATCGTCGCGCGCGGGAAGTATTGGTGCAATGGTGTGGGCGCGCGTGCTCGACGGCGCGTTCGAGGGCCCCGTGTGGCCCGTCAATCCGAAGTATCGCGAGCTGAACGGGCACGTTGTCGTGTCGGATGTCGACCGGCTGCCCGCGCCGCCATCCGTCGCGGTGATCTGCACGCCGCCGGCCACGTGGGCCGGCATCGTACGCAAGCTCGGCGAGATCGGTACGCGCGTCGCGGTGATCGTCGGCGAGGCGCGCACCGACGCCGATCGCTCCGCACTCGATCGCACGCTCAAGGCGGCCAAGCCGTTCGTGCTCCGTATCGTCGGGCCGGGCAGTCTCGGCGTGCTGTCGCCCGCGCGGCATGCGCATTTCGGCGCGCCGGCCTATACGGCGCGAGCGGGCGGTGTCGCATGGGTGTCGCAATCCAACGCGCTGACGAATGCGGTACTCGGCTGGGCCGATGCACGAGGCCTCGGTTTCTCACATGTTGTCGCGCTGGGTAGCGAGGCCGACGTCGATGCGGGCGACGTGCTCGACTACCTCGCGAGCGATCCCGGCACGCGCGCGATCCTCCTCGAGCTCGATACCGTATGTGCGGCGCGCAAGTTCATGTCGGCCGCGCGTGCGGCGGCGCGCAACAAGCCGGTGCTCGCGCTGCGCACCGGGCGCGCCGATCCCGGCGATGCGCTTTACACGGCGGCGTTCCAGCGTGCGGGGATGGTGCGGGTCGATGCGCTCGACGATCTGCTCGACGAGATCGAGACGCTCGGCGTCGGGCGCGTCACGGCGCGCGGCGCGGCGACGCTCGTGACCAGTGACGCAGGCGTCGCGAAACTCGCGGTCGATGCGGTCGCGGAGGTGCGCGACGTGTTGTCCGACTGGCCGGCCGAGGCAACGTCGGCGGTTGCGGCCGCGCTGCCGCATTTGGCGGGCCCACGCAATCCGCTGACGCTCGGCGACAATGCGCGCCCCGAGCATTTCGGCGCCGCCATCAAGGCGCTCGCGCCGTTTCCGCAAACGGGCACGCTGTTCGTCGTGCATTCGACGTCCCATAGTGCGCCGGCCGAGGCGGTCGCGCGCACGCTGATCGAGTCACGGCAGTACGCGTACCGCGGCATCCTCGCGTGTTTCTTCGGTGCGGTCGACGCCGCGACGCGCGACGCACTGCACGCGAACGGCATTCCCGTGCACACCACCCCGCAGCGGCTTGCGCGCGCATATGCGCGGCTCGTCGACTACAACCTCGGGCGGCAGTTGCTGATGCAGACGCCCGAGGGCACGCCGCTGCAGCCGGCCGAGTGCATTGCATCCGCGCAGGCCGAGGCCCGACGGATGGTGGAGGCCGGCGAGCATGAACTGGCCGGCGAAGCGGCGTTGCGCTGGCTGTCCCACTTCGGCGCGCATGGCGAGCCGGCCGATGCGCCGGCGGGCGCCAGAATCGTCGACGTCACGGTCGACATGTACGACGATTCGAATTTCGGCCCGGTGTTTCGTTATGCCGTGCCGCCGGCCGACGGCGTATCGGCGCCGTTCGTCGTATACGGGTTGCCACCGCTGAACACGGTGCTCGCCCGCGCGGTGATGGAGCGTTCGCCATATGCGCGCCGCGCGCCGGTCGAACCCGCGCTCGACGCGCTGACGGCGCTGTCGCAAGTCGTTTGCGACGTTCGCGAGGTCGTCGCGATGTCGGTCACGCTGCGCGTGCTGTCCGACCGTGCATACGTGGTCGCGCCGCGCATCACGCTGGCGGCCGGGCGCAGCCGGCTCGCGATCATGCCGTATCCGCGCCATCTCGAGCAGACGCTCGAGTGGCGCGGTGAGACCGTGACGATCAGGCCGATCCGTCCGGAAGACGAGGAAGCGCACAACGAGCTGCTTGGCGCGATGACGCCCGACGATCTGCGAATGCGTTTCTTCGGTGCGGTGCGCAGCTTCGATCATTCGCAAGTCGCGCGGATGACGCAGATCGACTACGACCGCGAGATGGCCTTCATCGTGTCGTTTACCGATGTGTCGGGCCGGTCGCACACATTCGCGGTGGCCCGCGCGGTTACCGATCCCGACAACGAGACGGCAGAGTTCGCGATCGCCGTGCGGCCCGACCAGAAGGGCAAGGGGCTTGGGCGACTGATGATGACCCGCATCATCGACTACACGCGATCGCGTGGCACCGCATGGATGGTAGGTGAGGCGCTGCGCGAGAACACCGCGATGATCTCGCTGGCGAAATCGTGCGGTTTCGAGGTGTCGACGACCGAGGAACCTGGTGTGGTGGGGTTCAGGATGAAGCTGCAACCGTAATCGCGACGACGAGCGTGCTCGAACCTCCGACGGTATCGTGCGCAGTCGCCGCGGAACGCGCGATGTCGGTGATGCACGGTCGCGATTGGGCGAATCGGATGTAATTGGGAGTGCAGATCGTTCCACTCTTTGCCGTTCGATATGCGGATCGGTACGACGCTCGCTTCGCGACCTGCTGGAAGGAGTGAGTGCCTCGACTTGCGGCGTTCGTAGCAGTCGATGGCATGCGCGTTGTCCTCCGCATATCGCCGGTCCCGGCGCCATGTTCCGGCGCACAAACGCGCGCATTGCGCACCTGCTCCATTCGAAACGGAACAAAGGTGAGACTTTTCGGGAGCGGCAAGTGAGCTTTTCCGGGAGCGGTAAGGTGAGCCGATTCGGGAGCATCCGGTGAGCGTTCGCGGGAGCTGCCGGTGAGCCCTTGCGGGAAGCCCCGGTGAGCCTTTCCGGGAAAGGGGCGGTGAGCGTTTGCGGGATGCGTTGGTGAGGACGTTCGGGAGAGCCCGGTGAGGGTTTTCGGGAACTGAGGTGAGCTTTTACGGGATGCTGCGGTGAGCGCTTGCGGGAGGCTTCGGTGAGACTTTTCGGGAGTGTGTGCCCGCAGTCCTCCGGCTGGCGCGGCGCGGGCTTTTGCCTGCGTCCGCGCCGGTGCGGGCACGCATGAACCGTGCCCGCGATGGCGATTACGCGGCGAGTTTCGACGCTGCGTCGTTCACCTGGTCACGCGAAATCGCGAGTTCCGCGAGGTGCGCGTCGGCATAGACGCCGCCGGTTTCGCGCTCGAGGCGGGCGATCGTCAGCGCGCAACGCGCGGTGTCCTTCGGCATCGCGATGAAGCGCTTGACCGATTCGCCGGACGTAAATGCATCGAACAGCGCGGCGCGCACGTCGTCCGGAAGCGTCTTGGTCCATTGATACGGCTTGCCGTTGAA
Source organism: Burkholderia territorii (assembly GCF_001718335.1). Classification (NCBI taxonomy): domain Bacteria; kingdom Pseudomonadati; phylum Pseudomonadota; class Betaproteobacteria; order Burkholderiales; family Burkholderiaceae; genus Burkholderia; species Burkholderia territorii. The sequence continues at coordinate 2,333,745 of NZ_CP013365.1, read as the reverse complement.
CGTGATCGACGGCGGCAGCGTGCGCTCTTTCTTGGTGGCCGTGATGAGGCCGTAAGTGCGCGCGGCCTCGCCGATCTGCTCGGGCGAGAAGAGTTCGTCGGGCGTGATGTCGAACTGCTCGATGTAGTTCTCGATCGCCCGCATCGCTTCGGCACGGTCGTCGCGCTTCTTCTGCGCGCGCGCGACGATGTCGCGCAGCTCGTCCGCTTCCTCGGGCGTGATCGTGAAGCTCGCCTGCTTCTGCTGAAGTTCGGAGAAACGCTGGAATTCTTGATCGTTCAGAAGTTTGGCCATGACATCCATCGGACACGACGGCCGCGACAGCCGGCCGCCGTAGTTTTTGAGAGGGCCGCTATTCTAGCGTAGCGCGGCGTGCGGATCGCACACCGCAGGCATCGGCGCACGCGCCTGCCCGATCCGCTCGCCGTGTGGCCGAACGACTGCCGCGCCCGAAGGTCGACCGCGTCGCGCGTGATCGACGATCAGGCGATGTTCAGCACGTTTGCGCGCGGCACATCGACAACTGGCCTGCCGCATCTCGCAATCGTGCGACGACCACCTCGATCGACGGCGCCATATGCGCATCGATCCGGCGCATGTACGGGCAGGTCAGCACCGCGATCGCATGGCCGGCCGGGCCGAGGATCGGCGCGCTCAGGTCGGTCACGCCGTACGCCTGTCGGCTGTCCTGGCGTATGTAACCGGACTGCCGAATGGACTGGCACGCGTGCGCGAGTTCCTGCTCGTTCATCGGCGTTTCGCCCTTGACCTTGCGATGCTCGGCCAGCATGTGCGCACGCTGCTCGGAACCCTGGAACGACAGCATCACGCGCCCCGACGCCGTATCGGCGAGCCCGACGCGCGAGCCCAGCCGCACCGATACGCCCCATGGGCCAGGGCCGTCGACCTGCGCGATCACGAGCAGGTTGCCGCGGTCGTAGACGGTCAGATGGCACGACTGTTCGGCCGCGTCGGCGAAGCGCTGCATCAGCGGCAACGCCTCGGCGATCAGCCGGTTCATCGGTGGATGCCGATGCGCAAGCGCGAACAGTTTGAGGCTGAGCGTGTAACGGTCGCCGCCGCTCGAGCGCATCACGTAGCGGCGTGCAACGAGACGTTCGAGCATCCGGTAGATCTCACTCGCGTTGCGGCCGAGTTCCTTCGTGATTTCGGTGCGGGTGAGTCCTTCCTTTTGTTCAGACAAGAGTTCGAGAATGTCGAGACCCTTGTCGAGCGCGGGTGCGCGATAGCGGTCGGCTGTGCCCATCGACTCCCGTGCGTCGCTGCCGGGGAGCAGGTTATTGGTCGTTTGCATCATGGGGTAGGAAGTCCGGGGATTGCCAATCGGTGGCGACGCACGCTGGCCTGATTCGCACGCGGAATTCGTGAAGCCGCATGCGGATGCGACTGCCATCCGCGCGAGCTTAACAACAAACATTCAGTGTGCAATGCAGCGTCTTTTTACCGATCGTTACCCAGCAAGAACGGATCACGTAGCGTTCCCGATGACAGGGTCACAAGAAATATTCGCAATCCATTCTTCGGATCGAATGACGGCGGCATTCGGCGTAAAAGCCGAATGTGCGGCGAGCGCCGATGCTGCGGCGCAATCTCCGCAGGCGCACCAATAGTCGGTATCCGTCGCGCGCCATTTCACGGCGGCCCGCCGGTGGTACAAAGAGCGGCGGGCCAGCGACGGCGCTGCCGCGCGTGATGCCGGCCGCCACAGGCCGCCACATGTCGCGGATGCTGTGTCGTCGTCGCCGATGCGCAGACCGGCGGCCGCCCGCTCGATGCGCGTCGCACTTCGGTGCGGCGCCGCGATCGCTGCGCCTGCGCGAGCCTCGCGTGTCGTTTGGCCTGCCGGATGCGGCGCCGACGCGCGTCATCGACGATCGACATTCAGTTCGGCGCGTGGCCGTCAGCGGTCGCGTCGGCCGGTATCCTGTCACATTCGACAACAGAGGTTGAGCACGATGAAACTGCTTCGCTATGGCCCGTCCGGCCAGGAAAAGCCCGGCATCCTCGATGCGGATGGCCGCATCCGCGACCTGTCCGCGCACGTACCGGATCTGGCCGGCGACGCGCTGTCGGACGCCGCGCTCGCGCGCGTGCGCGCGATCGATCCGGCCACGCTGCCGCTCGTGCCCGGCGAGCCGCGCATCGGCGCGTGCGTCGGCCGCGTCGGCAAGTTCATCGGCATTGGTCTGAACTATGCCGATCACGCGGCCGAGGCCGGCATGCCGGTGCCGAAGGAGCCGGTGGTATTCGGCAAATGGACGAGTTCGATCTGCGGCCCGAACGACGGCATCGACATCCCGAAGGGTTCGGTGAAGACGGATTGGGAAGTCGAGCTCGGCGTCGTGATCGGTACGACGTGCAAGGACGTCGACGAGGCGCGCGCGCTGGATTACGTCGCCGGCTATTGCGTCGTCAACGATGTCTCCGAGCGCGAGTGGCAGATCGAGCGCGGTGGCCAGTGGGACAAGGGCAAGGGCTTCGACACGTTCGGCCCGATCGGCCCGTGGCTCGTGACGCGCGACGAGGTGCCCGACCCGCAGGGCCTCGACCTGTGGCTCGAGATCGACGGCCACCGCTACCAGAACGGCAACACGCGCACGATGGTGTTCACCGTCGCGCAACTGATCGCTTACCTGTCGACCTGCATGACGCTGCAACCGGGCGACGTGATCACGACCGGCACGCCGCCGGGCGTCGGGATGGGCATCAAGCCGTCGCCTGTGTTCCTTAAGGCAGGCCAGACGGTGCGCCTCGGGATCGAAGGATTGGGCGAGCAACTGCAGCGCACGCGCAACGCGCAGTAGGCGATGCGCGGCACGGGCCGGATCGCGAACGTAATCGATCGCGACCGGGCCGCGCCATCCGACCATCCGACCATCCGCCGCGTCGCTGCCGTCATTGCCTGCGGTGGCCATGTACCAAAGACCAGGGCCCGATTCCTCATCACGCGGAATCGGGCCCTGGTCGCTTACCGGTGTCGGTACGAACCGAATCAGACGACGTTGTCCAGTTCGCAGTGAGCTTCGAGCCGATACCCGTCGGGATCGACGACGAATGCGGCGTAGTAGCCGGGGCCGTAGTGCTCGCGTTTGCCCGGCCCGCCATTGTCCTTTCCGCCGTGCTGGAGCGCGGCGCGATAGAACGCATCGACTTCCACGGGCGACGATGCGCGAAACGACACGTGCAATCCTGAATCGGGATCGGCGACGACCGGACGCGCCGCGTGCTGCAACCACAGCACCGGTTCGCTGGTGCCGTAGCCGAGGGATCCGTCGTCGCTGTACAGCCGCTTGTAGCCGAGCGCGCCGAGCGTGCTGTCGTAGAACGCGCGGCTGCGGTCGATCTGGGCGACGCCGAACGAAAGGTGATCGATCATCTGTGGCTCCTTGAACTGAAGGGGGGACGTCAGTGCAGCAAACCTTTTTTAACCACCATGCCGGTTATGTTAGAAAGCGCCCGCGCGCTTGTCAACCGGCATGATGGTTAGATACGATCGCGGCATGAGCAAAACGCAACCTTCCGTCACGGCGGACTGCCTGATTCCGGCGCTGTCCGACACGCTGAGCATCGACTTCGCGAATACGCTGTACTGGCGCGGCGCCGATACGCCGACCGAAACCTTCGGCACGCTGGACGACCTGTTCACCTGGTGCCGCGAGCACGCGGGCGTGCCGGCCGGTCTCGCCGACGCGTGTCGTACACACGTGAAGAAGAAAGAGGGCGAGCCGGCGATGCTGGCGCACGCGCTCGCGTTGCGCGAGGCGCTGTATCGGCTCTTTCATGCGCAAGCCGAGCGGCGCGAGCCGCAAGCGGACGATCTCGCGCTGCTGGGCGGTTTTCTGGCGGAAGCGGCGCCGCGCGTCGCGCTCGCGCGGATCGACGGCGGCTATGCGTGGCGGATCCGCGGTGCGGACGCGACGCTCTCCACGCTGCTGAGCCCGGTGCTATGGTCGGCAACGGACCTGCTGGGCAGCGCGCGACTCGCGAAGGTCAAGCGCTGCGCGAACGATGCGTGCCAATGGCTGTTCATCGACGACAGCAAGAACGGGAGCCGTCGCTGGTGCTCGATGTCGTCGTGCGGGAATCGCGCGAAGGCTTACCGCCACTATCACAAGGCCGATTGAAGGCGGCGCGCGCGCCTCGCGTCATGCGTACCTAAGCCATCCCGCCCGCACCTATTTCGCAGACAGCTTCCGCCACAGCGTCGTCTTGCTGATGCCGAGCATCGCGCACGCGCGATCGCGATCGCCGTCGCATGCATCGAGCACCGCGCGGATCTCGTCGGCTTCGGCGCGACGGCGGCGCGCGTGGAGTGTCTGCGCGTCGTCGGCGTCGGGCGCGTCGAGCGGCACGGCGAACAGTTCGGGCGCGATCGCCTGCAGCGCATCGGGCGTGAGCGCCGCGCACGCGGCACCCGGATCGCGCTCGTCGGCTTCCTCGGCCAGTTCCACCGCGATCCGCTCGACCACGTTCTGCAGTTCACGCACGTTGCCGGGCCATCGATAGCGCGCGAGCGTCGCGCGCGTCGCGTCGAGCACGCGCATTGCATCGTCGATCTCGCGCACGCGTTCGGCCAGCCGCGGTTCGCGCCGCGCAGCCTGAACGAGCAGCGTGGCGGCGAGCGCGGGAATGTCGGCGGCGCGCTCGCGCAGCGGCGGCAGGCCGATGTTCAGGATGTTGAGCCGGTAATACAGGTCCGCGCGGAACGTGCCGTCCTCGACGGCCGCGAGCAGCGGGCGGTGCGTCGCGGCGATCACGCGCACGTCGATGCGGATCGGCTCGGTCGAGCCGAGACGGATCACCTCGCGCTCCTGCAGCACGCGCAGCAGGCGGCTTTGCAGCGACGGCGGCATCTCGCCGATCTCGTCCAGAAACAGCGTGCCGCGGTGCGCGGCCTCGAACAGCCCCGTCTTGCCGCCGCGCCGCGCGCCGGTGAACGCGCCTTCCTCGTAACCGAACAGCTCGCTCTCGAGCAGCGCTTCCGGAAACGCGCCGCAGTTGATCGCGACGAACGGATAGTTGCGCCGCGCGGACAGCGCGTGCAGGCTCTGCGCGATCATCTCCTTGCCGGTGCCGCTTTCGCCCAGCACGAGCACGGTCGCGTCGGATTTCGCGTAGCGGCGCACGAGATCGCGCACGCGCGCCATCGGCGCGGACGCGCCGATCACGTCATCGAGCGTGTAGCGCGCCGCGAACTGCTGCGTGTTCGCCTGCGAACGCAATGCGCGATCGAGCCGCTCGACGGCACGCGACTCCTGGAACGTCAGCACGCTGCCGGACGTCACGCCGCGATCGACCAGCGGCCCGCGATGCACGACGTAGCGCACGCCGCGCACGGTCGCGAGCGCGTCGCCGTCCTCGCCGCGCAGCGTGCGCAGTTCCGGCCGCAAATCGACGAGCGCGCGGCCGACGGCCGCCGCCGGTTCGACGCCGAGCGCCGACGCGAGCCGCTCGTTGATGGCTTCGACGCGACCGCGCGCATCGAGCGCCACCACGCCGTCGCGCAGATGCTGCAACAGGTTGTCGAGCCGCTGGCGGCGAAACGCCTCGGCGTGCGTCGCGTACGCGACTTCGAGCGCCGTCTCGACCGCCTTGCGCACCGACGCGTGCGAATAAAGGAACACCGCGCCCATGCCGGCGCTCGCCGCGAGATCGGTGACGAGGCCGGGGCCGACGATCGTCTCGATGCCGCGATCGTGCAGGTCGTGCACGCACGCTTCGGCTTCCTGCGCGGACTGATATGACGCAAACTGCACGTCGAGGCCGTAGGCGGCGACGAAGCGGCGCACTTCGGGCGGCGTCTCGCCGGCGCTGACAAGCGCGATGCGCGATGCGTCGCGCCGCGCGCGCGCGAGCGCCTGCATCACGTCGAAACCGGTCGGCGATACGACGACGACCGGCACTTGCGCACGCGTTTTCAGGAAGCCGCCGTTCGAGCCGGCCGCGACGATCACGTCGGGCCGCGAGGTGCCGGCTTCCGCGATCGCGCTCAGCGCGTCTTCGTATGCACGCGTGACGATGCGCACGTCGGCGCGTTCGTCGAATTCGCCGGCGATCTCGCGAAACAGGTCGCGCAGGCGGCTGATGCCCATCGCCCAGATGCGCGGGCGAACGGCTCGGTCGGCCGGGCCGACGGGCTTGGTCGAAGAGAGGTCCATGACGATCGATTATGCGCGTGCGATTTCATTTTTGAAACATGAAATTGCTGAAATGAAATCGTCGGATGATGGGTTGCTCGCGCCGGTTGCTTAAGAATCAGTGGGTTAGCGGTAATTCGCGAGCTGGCCCGGTCCTTGCTGTTGATGGGCATTCCTTCAGGAGGCCGTTCATGAGCAACACGCATCTTCAGAGCGCCGGCGCGAAATTCCGCGCGGCAGTCGCGGCCGAGCAGCCGCTGCAGGTGGTCGGCGCGATCACCGCATATGCGGCCAAGATGGCGCAGGCCGTCGGCTTCAAGGCCGTCTACCTGTCGGGCGGCGGCGTCGCCGCGAATTCGCTCGGGATCCCCGATCTCGGCATCAGCACGATGGAAGACGTGCTGATCGACGCGAACCGGATCACCAACGCGACCGACCTGCCGCTGCTCGTCGACATCGATACCGGCTGGGGCGGCGCATTCAACATCGCGCGCACCGTTCGCTCGTTCATCAAGGCTGGTGTCGCGGCCGTCCACCTGGAGGACCAGGTCGGCCAGAAGCGCTGCGGCCACCGTCCGGGCAAGGAAGTCGTGCCGACCGACGAAATGGTCGATCGCGTGAAGGCCGCGGTCGATGCGCGCACCGACGACCAGTTCGTGATCATGGCCCGCACCGACGCGGCCGCCGCCGAAGGAATCGATGCGGCGATCGAGCGCGCGATCGCGTACGTGGAAGCCGGCGCGGACATGATCTTCCCCGAAGCGATGAAGACGCTCGACGACTATCGCCGCTTCAAGGCCGCCGTTAAGGTGCCGATCCTCGCGAACCTGACCGAGTTCGGCTCGACGCCGCTGTTCACGCTCGACGAGCTGCGCGAGGCGAACGTCGACATCGCGCTGTACTGCTGCGGCGCGTATCGCGCGATGAACAAGGCCGCGCTGAATTTCTACGAGACGCTCCGCCGCGACGGCACGCAGAAGGCCGCGGTGCCGACCATGCAGACGCGCGCCGAGCTGTACGACTTCCTCGGCTATCACGCATACGAGCAGAAGCTCGACGAACTGTTCGCGCAGGGCAAGAAGTAACGCGCCCCGCGCGCCGGGGCACGACCCCCGGAATGCTTTGCATGAAGCCGGGCCGCGCGCATCCGCGGCGCGCCCGGCCGACATGACACCCCCGATACCCATTGGAGAACGGAAACATGAGCGAGACGAAAGACGCAGCACCGGCCGCCGCAGGCGCATTCAAGCCGAAGAAGTCGGTGGCGCTGTCGGGCGTGACGGCCGGCAACACGGCGCTGTGCACGGTCGGCAAGACCGGCAACGACCTGCACTATCGCGGTTACGACATCCTCGACGTCGCGGAATCGTGCGAATTCGAGGAAATCGCGCACCTGCTCGTGCACGGCACGCTGCCGAACCTGACCGAACTGGCTGCGTACAAGACCAAGCTGCGCGCGCTGCGCGGCCTGCCGAACGCGCTGAAGGCCGCGCTCGAGCAGATCCCGGCATCGGCTCACCCGATGGACGTGATGCGTACCGGCGTGTCGGTGCTCGGCACCGTGCTGCCGGAGAAGGACGATCACAACCTGCCGGGCGCGCGCGACATCGCCGACCGCCTGATGGCGTCGCTCGGCTCGATGCTGCTGTACTGGTATCACTTCTCGCACAACGGCAAGCGCATCGAGACGGAAACCGACGACGACTCGATCGGCGGCCACTTCCTGCATCTGCTGCACGGCAAGACGCCGTCGAAGTCGTGGGTCGACGCGATGCATACGTCGCTGATCCTGTACGCGGAGCACGAGTTCAACGCATCGACGTTCACCGGCCGCGTGATCGCGGGCACGGGCTCGGACATCTATTCGGCGATCACCGGCGCGATCGGCGCGCTGCGCGGACCGAAGCACGGCGGCGCGAACGAAGTCGCATATGAAATCCAGAGCCGCTACAGCTCGCCGGACGACGCCGAGGCCGACATCCGCCGCCGCGTCGAGAACAAGGAAGTCGTGATCGGCTTCGGCCATCCGGTCTACACGATTTCCGATCCGCGCAACAAGGTGATCAAGGGCGTCGCGCACAAGCTGTCGAAGGAAGCGGGCGACCTGAAGCTGTACAGCATCGCCGAGCGCCTCGAATCGGTGATGTGGGACGCGAAGAAGATGTTCCCGAACCTCGACTGGTTCAGCGCCGTGTCGTATCACATGATGGGCGTGCCGACCGCGATGTTCACGCCGCTGTTCGTGATCTCGCGCACGTCCGGCTGGAGCGCGCACATCATCGAGCAGCGCATCGACAACAAGATCATCCGCCCGAGCGCGAACTACACCGGTCCGGAAGACCTGCAGTTCGTGCCGATCGAGAAGCGCTGATCGCCCGCCGCGCGCGCCGGCACCCGTGATGCGGGTTGCCGGCGCGCGCGGAACGTCTTACCCCGATTCCCGCCCCACATCATGAATACCGCCTACCGCAAACCCCTGCCCGGCACGTCGCTGGACTTCTTCGACGCGCGTGCCGCGGTCGACGCGATCGCCCCCGGCGCGTACGACACGCTGCCGTACACGTCGCGCGTGCTCGCCGAAAACCTCGTGCGCCGCTGCGATCCGGCGATCCTCGGCGATTCGCTGAAGCAGATCATCGAGCGCAAGCGCGAACGCGACTTCCCGTGGTTCCCGGCGCGCGTGGTGTGCCACGACATCCTCGGCCAGACGGCGCTCGTCGACCTCGCGGGCCTGCGCGACGCGATCGCCGAGCGCGGCGGCGACCCGGCGAAGGTGAACCCCGTCGTGCCCGTGCAGCTGATCGTCGATCACTCGCTCGCCGTCGAGTGCGGCGGTTTCGATCCGGACGCGTTCGCGAAGAACCGCGCGATCGAGGATCGCCGCAACGAGGATCGCTTTCACTTCATCGAATGGACCAAGCAGTCGTTCGAGAACGTCGACGTGATCCCGCCGGGCAACGGCATCATGCACCAGATCAATCTGGAGAAGATGTCGCCGGTGATCCAGGTGCAGGATGGCGTCGCGTATCCGGACACCTGCGTCGGCACCGACAGCCACACGCCGCACGTCGACGCGCTCGGCGTGATCGCGATCGGCGTGGGCGGGCTGGAAGCGGAGAACGTGATGCTCGGCCGCGCATCGTGGATGCGGCTGCCCGACATCGTCGGCGTCGAGCTGACGGGCAAGCGCCAGCCCGGCATCACCGCGACCGACATCGTGCTCGCGCTCACCGAATTCCTGCGCAAGGAAAAGGTGGTCGGCGCGTATCTGGAATTCCGTGGCGAAGGCGCGGCGAGCCTCACGCTCGGCGACCGCGCGACGATCTCGAACATGGCGCCTGAATATGGCGCGACGGCCGCGATGTTCTTCATCGACGGCCAGACGACCGATTATCTTCGCCTCACCGGCCGCAGCGACGAGCAGGTGAAGCTCGTCGAGACCTACGCGAAGGCGGCCGGCCTGTGGGCCGATACGCTGGATCGTGCGCAGTATGAGCGCACGCTGACGTTCGACCTGTCGAGCGTCGTACGCAACATGGCCGGCCCGTCGAACCCGCACAAGCGGTTGCCGACGTCCGACCTCGCCGCGCGCGGCATCGCCGGCCAGTGGGAAGAGAAGGCGGGCGAGATGCCCGACGGCGCGGTCATCATCGCCGCGATCACGAGCTGCACGAACACCAGCAACCCGCGCAACGTGATCGCAGCTGCGTTGCTCGCGCGCAATGCGAACGCGAAGGGCCTCACGCGCAAGCCGTGGGTGAAGAGTTCGCTCGCGCCGGGCTCGAAGGCGGTCGAGCTGTATCTGGAAGAAGCGAACCTGCTGCCGGAGCTGGAAAAGCTTGGCTTCGGCATCGTCGCGTTCGCGTGCACGACCTGCAACGGGATGTCGGGCGCGCTCGATCCGAAGATCCAGCAGGAGATCGTCGATCGCGACCTGTACGCGACCGCCGTGCTGTCCGGCAACCGCAACTTCGACGGCCGGATCCATCCGTATGCGAAGCAGGCGTTCCTCGCGTCGCCGCCGCTCGTCGTCGCGTATGCGATCGCCGGCACGATCCGCTTCGACATCGAGAAGGACGCGCTCGGCCACGATCGGGACGGCAAGCCCGTCACGCTGAAGGACATCTGGCCGACCGACGAGGAAATCGACGCGATCGTCGCATCGAGCGTGAAGCCCGAGCAGTTCCGCAAGGTGTACGAACCGATGTTCGCGCGCACGGCCGATGCGGGCGAGCGGGCGGCACCGTTGTACGACTGGCGTCCGCAAAGCACGTACATTCGCCGTCCGCCGTACTGGGAAGGTGCGCTGGCCGGCGAACGCACGCTCAAGGGCATGCGTCCGCTCGCGGTGCTCGGGGACAACATCACGACCGACCACCTGTCGCCGTCGAACGCGATCCTCCCGAACAGCGCGGCCGGCGAGTACCTCGCGAAGATGGGCTTGCCGGAAGAAGACTTCAACTCGTACGCGACGCACCGGGGAGACCACCTGACCGCGCAGCGCGCGACGTTCGCGAACCCGACGCTCGTCAACGAGATGGCGGTCGTCGACGGTGCGGTGAAGAAGGGCTCGCTCGCGCGCGTCGAGCCGGAAGGCAAGGTCATGCGGATGTGGGAAGCGATCGAGACGTACATGAATCGCAAGCAACCGCTGATCGTCGTCGCCGGCGCCGACTACGGCCAGGGATCGTCGCGCGACTGGGCGGCGAAGGGCGTGCGGCTCGCGGGCGTCGAGGCGATCGTCGCGGAAGGCTTCGAGCGGATCCACCGCACGAACCTGATCGGGATGGGCGTGCTGCCGCTCGAGTTCAAGCCGGGCACGAACCGCACGACGCTCGGCATCGACGGCACCGAGACGTTCGACGTGATCGGCGAGCGTACGCCGCGCGCCGATCTCACGCTGGTGATTCATCGCAGGAACGGCGAGCGGGTCGAGGTGCCGGTGACGTGCCGGCTCGACACGGCCGAGGAAGTGTCGATCTACGACGCGGGCGGCGTGCTGCAGCGCTTCGCGCAGGACTTCCTCGAATCGTCGCAGGCCGCTTGACCGGGTCACACAGGGACAACGCAAACATGGCTCACATTCCTCAAATCAGGATTCCGGCGACGTATATCCGCGGCGGCACCAGCAAGGGCGTGTTCTTCCGGCTGCAGGACCTGCCGGAGGCCGCGCAGGCGCCGGGCGCCGCGCGCGACGCGCTGCTGCTGCGCGTGATCGGCAGCCCCGATCCGTACGGCAAGCAGATCGACGGCATGGGCGGCGCGACGTCGTCGACGAGCAAGACGGTGATCGTATCGAAGAGCACGCGGCCCGGCCACGACGTCGACTACCTGTTCGGGCAGGTCGCGATCGACAAGGCATTCGTCGACTGGACCGGCAACTGCGGCAACCTGTCAGCGGCGGTCGGCCCGTTCGCGATCAGCGGCGGTCTCGTCGATGCGTCGCGTGTGCCGCGCGACGGCATCGCGACCGTGCGTATCTGGCAGGCGAACATCGGCAAGACGATCGTGGCGCACGTGCCGATCACGAACGGCGCGGTGCAGGAGACGGGCGATTTCGAGCTGGACGGCGTCACGTTTCCGGCTGCCGAAGTGCAGCTCGAGTTCATGGACCCGGCCGCCGAGGAAGAAGGCTCGGGCGGCGCGATGTTCCCGACCGGCAACCTCGTCGACGATCTCGCCGTGCCGGGCATCGGCACGCTGAAGGCGACGATGATCAACGCGGGGATTCCGACCATCTTCGTCGAGGCGGAAGCGATCGGCTATACGGGCACGGAGCTGCAGGACGCGATCAACGGCGATGAGAAGGCACTCGAGAAGTTCGAGACGATCCGCGCACATGGCGCGCTGCGCATGGGCCTGATCGATACGCTCGACGAGATCGCGACGCGGCAGCACACGCCGAAGATCGCATTCGTCGCGAAGCCGGCCGACTATGTCGCGTCGAGCGGCAAGCGCGTGAGTGCGGGCGACGTCGACCTGCTGGTGCGGGCGATGTCGATGGGCAAGCTGCATCACGCGATGATGGGCACGGCGGCGGTCGCGATCGGCACGGCCGCGGCGATCCCCGGCACGCTCGTCAATCTCGCGGCGGGCGGCGGCGAACGCAACGCGGTGCGCTTCGGCCATCCGTCGGGCACGCTGCGCGTCGGTGCGGAAGCGCGGCTGGAGAATGGCGAATGGACCGTCACGAAGGCGATCATGAGCCGCAGCGCGCGTGTGCTGATGGAAGGCTGGGTGCGGGTGCCGGGGGATGCGTTCTGAGCGTGCGTCGGTTCGCGCGTGTAATCCTGCAGTGCTGGACTTGACCGATCCCTGCGAAGCGGACCCGCTGCGCAGGGATTTTTCGTTTGGCGCACGCGTGACGAAGGCAATTCGCCATGCAATGCGTCGCAGGCGGGGCCGTACTGGTGTGCGGAAGTGCATTCCGGTCATGATGAACGGGATTCGCGCTGGCTCGAGTCGTCGCGAATCGATCGCGAAGTATGGGACCCGCGTAAGCGCTAAAGCGCTAACGCGGGTCGACAGGAGAAACGTATGTCGCTTGGTGTTCCGCTTTCCGGCCTCCACATCGTCGAATTCGAGGGCCTCGGCCCCGGCCCGCTCGCAGGCTGGATGCTCGCCGGGATGGGCGCGCGGGTCACGCTGATCGCGCGTCCGGCGGGCCGCACCAGCGCGCCGGACGCGCTGCAAGGCCGCGACGGCGATCTACTGCGCGAAGGCAAGACGATCGTCGAACTCGATCTGAAGACGCCGGCCGGCCGCGACGCGGCGCTCGCGCTGATCGCGCAGGCCGACGCGCTGATCGAGGGGCTGCGACCGGGTGTGATGGAGCGCCTCGGTCTCGGTCCGGACCACTGCGCGCACCACAATTCGAAGCTCGTCTACGGACGGATGACGGGCTGGGGCCAGGACGGCCCGCTGGCGTCGGCGGCCGGGCACGACCTGAACTACGTCGCGCTGACGGGGCTGCTGTCGCTGTCCGCGCCGCGCGACGGACGGCCCGGCGTGCCGCCGACCGTCGTCGGCGATGCCGGGGGCGCACTCGGGCTCGCGTTCGGCATCGTCTGCGCGTTGCTCGACGTGTGCCGCGGCGGCCCCGGGCGCGTGGTCGACGGCGCGATCGTCGACATCGTATCGATGCTCGGCTCGCTCGCGCTTTGGGCGCGCGCGAACGGCCAGCTCGACGGCGCGCAGCCGAGCCTCTTCCACGATGCGCCGTTCTACGACGTGTATCGCTGCGCGGACGGCGAATGCGTGACGATCGGTGCGCTGGAGCCGCCGTTCTACGCGCTGCTGGTCGAGCGGCTCGGGTTGACCGACGTCGATCCGGCATCGCAGTACGACCGCGCGCGCTGGCCGGCGCTGAAGGCACGCTTTGCCGAGGTGTTTGCGCAGCAGCCGTCCGCGCACTGGCGCGCGCTGCTCGAAGGCACCGACGCGTGCTTTGCGCCGGTGCTGAGCGTGGCCGACGCAGTCGCGCATCCGCACAACGTTGCACGCGGGATCTATCGAACCGACGAGAACGGGAACGTGCGGGCGCGGGTGGCGCCGCGTTTTATGCCGCTGGCGGATGAGGGAGCCGAGTAGCGCCTCGAACTTCGCGGTTCGGGAGCAAACCCGGCATTGCTGATAGGGCACTCATATTGGAGCTAAATTTGGTGCTAAATAAGATACAATAAAAGTTCGATCGAACCAGGAGCGAACATGCCCCACACCATTCTGGCCAGCGTGACGGCGAGCGTTTCGGAGCTGAAGCGGAACCCGATGGGAACCGTTGCGGCGGGCGAGGGCTTTCCGGTCGCGATCCTGAACCACAACGAACCCGCGTTCTATTGCATCCCGGCGAAGACATGGGAGGCGATGGTCGAACGTCTCGAAGATATTGAAGACAACGCGCTTGCCGATTCACGCGCGAAGGAGAAAGTCGTCAAGGTCAAACTGAATGACCTTTGAGCTCGCCTTTCTCGAACTGCGTTGAAGGAATGGAAGAAGCTCGATCGCACCGTTCGCGATCAGTTCAAGGCGAGACTCGCCGAACGTCTCGAAAATCCGCGCATTCCTTCTGCGAAACTGCATGGTCATCCGGACCGATACAAGATCAAGCTGCGCAGTGTCGGCTATCGCCTCGTGTACGAAGTGCGCGAGTCGGAGGTTGTCGTGCTGGTGGTCGCAGTGGGGCGTCGCGAGCGCGATGCCGTCTATCTCGCCGCGATGAGACGCTCGCGCGACACGCGCTGAGGCTCCTGCGCTTTGCGGCTTGTCCCGTCGAACCGGCCGGCGGCGCCCGTCACGCCGTCTCCTCCCGCGCATCCGGCATCTTGCCGTCGCCGACGCGATTGATCGTGCCTTGCGCGATCGCGACGAGCCGCTCGTGATCGCCGTCGATGACGAACACATGACACTGGCAGGTCGCCTGGTGCCGGCCCGCGTAAACGACCTTCGCGCGCGCGACGAGCGTGCCGTTCACGGCCGGCCTCAGGTAGTTGATCTTGTATTCGGCGGTGATCACGCGCGGGCCGAGTACGAGCGCGCCGGCGAAGGTCAGCGCGTTGTCCGCGAGGTAGCCGATCACGCCGCCATGCACGAAACCGTGCTGCTGCCGCAACTCCTCCCGCACGGGCAGGCACAGCGACACTTCGTTGTCGCCGATATGCATCAGCTCCGTGCCCAGCAGCATGCTGAACGGTTGCGCGCGCAATGCGCCGCGCGCGTGGTCCGTGATGTCGGTCATCGACTTCCCTCGCAATGCGTGTCCGCTTGCGCTGAACTCTAGGAAGGGGGCTGCGGATAAGCAAGGAAATTCGTCCGCATTTCGTGCAAAGGCCGGTGCGATGCGACGCGATTATTGCGTCGAACGTGTGCGTTGTCCTCGTTTGCCGGCGATTGCGCGGGAATGACGGGTGCTCGCCCGTGTGCCTCTGTCCACGTTCCTAAAGTCCGACGAAGAAATGCCGCTAATGCCGGGGCATTGCTCCATCGTCGCCTCTCCAGGAATCTTCCCCATGTTCGGAAAAATCAAGCTCGCGTCGGGTCTGCTCGGCGTGTTGACCGTGTTTTGCGTCTTTCTGTTCGCGATCGAGGCGCTCGGCTTCTGGGCGCTCGCATCGACACGCAGCGGCGTCGACGATCTGTCGAACGTCGCGATCGCGCAGGTCGACGCGGCCAGCCAGGCGACCGAGCGCCTGCTCGACGCACGCGTGAACCTGTCGCGCGCCGGCACGCGAATGGTGCGCGGCGGCCCGAAGCCCGACGAGATCATCCGCCATGCCAGCGCTTCGCTTGCCGAAGCGGACAAGGCGTTTGCCGCGCTGACGGCCGCGCAGGCCGTCGACGCGACGAACCGCGCGCACGTGGCGGCGCTCGTCGAGCGCTATCGCGCGCTGCGCGGCGCACTGGGCGAACTCGTGCAGTTCCTCGACGCCGGCAATATCCAGGCGTTCCTCGACCAGCCGACGCAGGGCTTCCAGGACGCGTACCTCGCCGAACTGCACCGCTTCGCCGACTACGGCGCCGCGTCGAGCCGCGATGCGCTGGCCACGATCGACAGCGGGATGCAATGGTTCAAGTGGGTCGGCATCGTGCTGCTGGCGGCGATGCTCGCGGCCAGCGCGGCGATCTACGCCGGCGCGCGGCGCGCGGTGGTCGCGCCGCTGGACGAAGCCGGCCGCCATTTCGAGCGCATCGCGCAGGGCCGGCTCGACGAAACCGTGCGGGCGGGCGGCGTGTTCGAGATCGACCGGATGTTGCGCGGCCTGGCCGCGATGCAGGCGAGCATCGCGGATACCGTGCGCACCGTGCGTCACGCGTCCGACGCGATCCACCTCGGCGCGGGCGAGATCGCCGGCGGCAACGCGGACCTGTCCGCGCGTACGGGCACGCAGGCCGCGTCGCTCGAGGAAACCGCCGCGAGCATGGAGCAATTGACCGCCACGGTCCGTCAGAACACCGACAGCGCGCGCGCGGCCAGCGCATTGGCCGACGCGGCGCTCGACGCCACGCGCCAGGGCGGTGGCGTGGTCGACAGCGTGATCGACCGGATGCGCGGCATCGCGCAAAGCTCCGGACGCATCGCGGAGATCATCTCGGTGATCGACGGCATCGCTTTCCAGACCAACATTCTCGCGCTGAACGCGGCGGTCGAGGCCGCGCGGGCGGGCGAGCAGGGTCGCGGCTTCGCGGTGGTCGCGGGCGAAGTGCGCTCGCTCGCGCAGCGCAGCGCGCAATCGGCGAAGGAGATCAAGACACTGATCGAGGAGTCGGTCGCGCAGATCGACGGCGGCTCCGAACTCGTCGAACGGGCCGGCGACGCGATGCGGACGGTATCGGCGTCGATCACGCGGGTCGTGCAGACGATGTCGGAAATTACGGCCGCGTCGGTCGAGCAGAGCGTCGGCATCGAGCAGGTCAACCAGGCCGTCACGCAGATGGACCAGCTGACGCAGCAGAACGCGGCGCTGGTCGAGCAGGTCGCGGCGGCGGCCGCGTCGCTGAACGACCAGACCGCGCACCTGATGCAGGCGGTGGCGGTGTTCGAGCTGGGCGACGCGCGCGCGGCTCGCGATGTTCGCGGCGAGCGCGCGTCGTCGTCGTTCGCCGACGCGGGTTACGAGACGGCGGGCAGCGCCGCGTAAGCGCTCGCGAGGTGGTAGGGCGTCGTCGACGGCATGTCGGCGCGCGACACCTGTCCGTCGGCCGCCTTGCACTCGAACCAGCCGCGCGGATGCAGGAAGCGCGCGGCGAAGCGCTCGATCTGCAGCGCGAGCGGCGCGGAGGCCGGCGTGCCGCCGTGCGTGGCGAGCGCGCGCAGATATTCGGTCTGCGCCCAGATTCGCTGCGTGCCGTCGATGCATGCGCCTCGTGCATCGACCGCCGCGCACACGGCGCCCGTGAGCGGATCGATCCCGTGCTGCTCGGCGAACGCGAACGCGCGCGCGAGAGCGTCGGGGAGCCCGGTTTGCGCGAGGCGCGCGCCGGCCGCATCGACCAGATAGAACCATTCGAACTGATGGCCGGGCTCGAAACGGTTGTCGGCCGCCCCGAGCGGCAGCTCGGCGACGCAGCCGGTCGCCGGATCGACGAACGTGCGCTCGACGGCCTGCGCGGTGCGTACGAGCGCATCGTCGAACGAGGCGTCGCCGAACGCATCGGCGGCCGCGAGCCATGCTTCGGTCAGATGCATCAGCGGGTTCTGCAGCGCGCCGCTGCCCGATGACGAGAAGTCGGCGTGACGCGCGGCGTCGAGCAGCGCATCGCCCGGCTGCGGCGCGAAGCGGTCGTGGATCAGCGCGGCGGTGTCCTCGGCGACCGTGCGCGCCGCGGCATCGCCCGACGCCGCATGCCATGCCGCGCACGCGAACACGACGAACGCGTGCGTATAGAGATCCTTGGTCGTGTCGAGCGGTGCGCCTTGCGCGTCGACGCTGTAGAACCAGCCGCCGTGGCGCGGGTCGCGGAAGCGGCTGCACAGCGAGTCGAACAGCGTGGCCGCGTGCGCGGTGTTGCCGGCCTGCGCGAACACGAACAGTTGTCGCGCGCATGCCATTGCGCGATAACGGGTGACGGGCAGCGGTGCATGGGTGGCCGGATCGACGGCCTCGAACGGCAGCCGCAGTGTCTGGTCGAACCCTGAACCCTGCCAGATCGGCAGGATGACGTGCGCAAAATGGTCGCGCAATCGGGCGGCCTGGGCGGAAGCGGAATCGGGAACGGACATGGCGGGGTTGAGCGCTTGGATCGAATTGAGTCGGCGCGGAGCGACGCGGCCGGGGCCAAGGATAAACCATTCCGCGCGGCCGTCCCCAAAACAGGAGGGAAATCGAATGCTTGGCAACCTGGAACTCGTGATGCGGCTGGTTCTCGCGGCGGCGCTCGGCAGTGTCATCGGCTTCGAGCGGGAGCGCCTTTCGTGGGCAGCCGGCCTGCGCACGCACATGCTCGTTTGTGTCGGCTCCACGCTCATCATGATCGTGTCGGCGTTCGGTTTCGCCGACGTGCTGGGCAGCAGCGACCACATCGTGCTCGATCCGTCGCGGATCGCCGCACAGGTGGTGTCGGGCATCGGTTTCCTCGGCGCCGGCTCGATCCTGCTGCGCGGCGAGATCGTGCGCGGGCTGACGACGGCCGCGAGCCTGTGGTCGGTCGCCGCGATCGGCCTCGCGGTGGGCGGCGGCCTGTACGTCGCGTCCATCTCCGCGACGATCATCATCCTGATCATCCTGGCCGGCATCAAGCCGCTCGAGCGGCGCTACTTCACGGTGCGGCAGCGGCGTCAGCTCGCGCTGACGGTGGTGAGCGGCGCGCTGACGTTCGATTCGCTGCACGCGGCCCTCGGCCCGGACAGCGCGCGTGTGAAGCAATTCATCGTGCAGCGCGCCGACGACGCGGGCGAGCACGACGAAGTGCGCATCGCGTTCGCGCGCGTGTCGGATCTCGAATACCGCGCGATCTGCGACAAGCTGCGCGCGCTGCCGTGCGTGACGCGATTCGACGAGGGCGGCGGGTTGTCGGGCGAAGAATAGACGGCATCCGATCGGCCGGATCGGCGATCGGTCATGCGACAATGGCCGGTCACTGATTCCGTTCGACATCCGGTTCCGCGTTCGCGGGCCCGTCATCCGACTCCATGACCGAATCCGTTTCCCTGTCTCGCTCCCGTTCCCGCGCCGACCGCTCGTCGGCCCGTTCGCGTCCGCGTCCGCGTGCCGTCGCGGCCGCGGCAGACAATGCCGCGAGGGCAACCGCGCGGCCCGGCAATGCGACGGGCGGCGATGCGCCACGCGACGAACGCACGCTCGACCTGTTCGGCGATCCGGTGCTCGAGCCGGCCGTGCGTGGGCCGGTGGTTTCGCGCGATGACGAGGCGATGGATGCCGGCACGGCGGCCACCGTCGCGGACAGCGAGGACGACGCCGGGCGGCAAGCGATGCTGGACGGGTTCGGCACGCCGGGTGCCGGTGCCGGGGCGCTCGAGCCGGCGCTTGATTTCGCGAAAACGGCGGTGTCTGCGTCGACGCCCGGAAACGGCGATC
The DNA here is from genome assembly GCF_001718335.1 of Burkholderia territorii. Lineage (NCBI taxonomy): Bacteria > Pseudomonadati > Pseudomonadota > Betaproteobacteria > Burkholderiales > Burkholderiaceae > Burkholderia > Burkholderia territorii. The sequence continues at coordinate 2,314,556 of NZ_CP013365.1, read as the reverse complement.
TGGCCGATGCCGATGTCGTGCGTGCGTCCGCTGTCGACGCAACGACGCGCGGCGAGGCACTGCCGTCCGACGGTGTTGCCATGACTGCGGCCGGTGCACTGGCTGCCGATGGCGGCGGGGCGGGCGCGGGTAGCGTGGCAAAAACCGGCGACGCGGCCGGCGCGCACGCCGATCGTTCGACGGCGAATGCCGGGGCGGCGGAAGGTGCGCTCGATTCGGTTATCGGCGGCGGACTCGTGAAACCGGCCGGTCAGCCCGAAGGCGCCGCGGCGCCGGTTACGCACGACGAAGCAGTGCGGACATCCGGCGAGACCACCACGAAGGGTCGTCGCACATCCTCAGGCTCCGGCGGAAAGCGCCGTGTGGCCGCAGGCGCGCGCTCAGCACCAGCGGCGCGTAGCGCGCCGGAAGCGGCAGCCGTCGACGCGGTGCCGGAAGCGCTCCCGGCGCAGCCTCCCGCGCCATCCACTGAACAGTCTGCGCCCGCCGAACCGGCCGCGCCCGCCGTTGCAGCGATTGCCCGTGACGACGCGCGACCAGCCGCGGCGCCAGCCTCGCCGCTCGTGCAGCCTGTTGCCTCGGCGGCGTCGTTCGTGACGAAGCCGTCGGCGGATCGCGCGCAACCGGCCGCGTCGAGCGCGTCGGCCTTCGATCCCGACACGCAACTGCGCCCGCTGTCGGATCGGCTCGCCGCGCTGCAGGCCGAGACGGCCGGCATGAAGCAGGCGGCCGATCGCGAGATGCGGCGCGTCAACCGGCTGCTGCTGGCGCTGGCGATCGTCGTGTTCGCGGGGCTCGTCGCGCTGGTGCTGCAAACGCGGCAGATCGCGCACCTGAAACAGGAAGTCGACGCCCGGCAGCAGCGGATCGACCGGCTGGCTGCCGACCTGTCGACGCAACAGGCAACGTTGATGACGCTCGCGGAGCACCACGAGGCGATGCTGTCGCAAGTCGACCGGCTGCAGCGCAATGCGAACCGCGAGGCAGCGGCCGCGAAGCGCACGCGTCGCACGCGTTAAATCATCCGACCCTACCTGCAAACCTTGGTGTGACAACGGGCGGCGCGCCTGATCGTCGATCAGCGGCGGCGCGGGTGCGGCAAACTGATGCGGTGAGCTGGCAGAGTTCAGGGAAAACCCTTAGAATGACATCCATCTAAGGGAAAACCCTAGCGCTATCTGTCAGGAGTCTCACATGAGCTTCATTCTTGCCCTGCTGCAAAAGATCGACGACCTGTTCGTCTCCCCGCACCTGCCGCTCGACGCGGACTACTCGTACGCTGCGCGTCACGCCGAAGCCGAACGCGTGCGTCGTGCGAACCTCGTGCCGATCGTCCTGTACCGTCGCTGATTCGCTGATTCGCTGATTCGCTGATTCGCTGATTCGCTGATTCGGCGCGGCGCTCGGCGCCCCTGCCTGCCCGCTTTCCGCCGCCGCATCGCGCGCCGGTGCGACCGTCCCGCTACACTGGAAGTCCGACTTCCCTCGCGACATCCGGGCCATGCTGCAGATGCGGCCGATGACGGCCGGTGAATTCCGCGCATACCGCACGCGCGCCATCGACGGCTACGCGCGCGATCTCGTGTCATCCGGGCAGAACGCCGCCGATGACGCAGCAAGCCGCGCCCGGGCCTGTTTCGACACGTTGCTGCCCGACGGCCTGCTCACCGCCGGCCAGACACTCGTCCAGCTGATCGACGCCGCCAGCGGCGACACGGTCGGCGACCTCTGGTACGCGATCGTGCCCGAAGGGCCGAACCGTACGTTGTTCATCTACGACCTCGACATCATCCCGACCCGCCGCCGCGAGGGCTGGGCCACGCGCGCGCTCGATGCACTGGAAGCCGAGGCGCGCCGTCATGGCGTCACCGAGATCGGGCTGTCGGTCTTCAATCACAACACGGCGGCCCGCGCACTGTACCGGGCGTGCGGCTTCGTGCCGATCACCACGACGCTGATCAAACCGGTCGTCCCGGGCTGACGCCCGCATGTGCGTGTGCGGGTGACGCGCGTCGCCGTTTCCCCTGCCTCCTTCCGATGATCCGTGCGGACGCAGCGCATTCGACTTGTGCCCGGCCGGTCGGCAAGCCATTTCCGATACTGCAAGCGCCTGACGTCCGTCGGACGACGCGGCCGGATCACCGTGCGCGGCCTTTCCATCTCCGCAACAGCAACGCGTTCGTGACGACGCTGACGCTGGAGAACGCCATCGCCGCCCCCGCGATCACCGGATTCAGCCAGCCGAGCGCCGCGAGCGGCACGCCGATCAGGTTGTAGACGAACGCCCAGAACAGGTTCTGCTGGATCTTCCGATACGTGCGCTTCGAGATGTCGATCGCGTCGGCGACGAGCGCCGGATCGCCGCGCATCAGCGTGATGCCGGCCGTATGCATCGCGACGTCGGTGCCGGTCGCCATCGCGATGCCGACGTCGGCCGCGGCGAGCGCGGGCGCGTCGTTGATGCCGTCGCCGACCATGGCGACGATTCCGCCGTGCGTGCGTTTCAGTTCGGTCACCACGCGCGCCTTGTCGTCGGGCAGCACCTGCGCGTGCACTTCGCGGATCCCGAGCGTCGCCGCGACGGCCGCCGCGCTGCCGCGGTTGTCGCCCGTGACGAGCACGCTCGCGACGCCTCGCGCCGTCAGTGCCGCGACCGCGTCGCGCGCGCCGGGCTTCACGGTGTCGCCGAACGCGATCAGCGCGAGCGGCGCGCGCGGTGCGTCGGCGCGCATCAACCATGAAATCGTGTTGCCCGCCCGTTCGAGTTCGGCGGCGCGCGCGTCGAGTTCGGGCGACACGACGATGCCGAGTTCGTCGCGCCACCGTGTGCTGCCGAGCGCCAGAAGCTGGCCGCCCACGCGCGCCTCGACACCGCGTCCGGCCACCGCGCGTGCATCGGTCGCGACGGCCTCGGTCGAAGCCGTGGCGCCACCGCGCGCCACGACGTCCGCATCGTGCGCGGCGACCACGGCGCGCGCGAGCGGGTGATCGCTTTGCCGCTGGATCGCAGCCGCGAGAGCGAGCGCTTGCTCACGCGGGATGCCGACGGCGTCGAATGCCGTCACGGACGGTTTGCCTTCGGTCAGCGTGCCGGTCTTGTCGAATGCGATCACCGTCGCGCGCTGCGCGAGTTCGAGCGCCTGGGCGTCCTTGATCAGCACGCCATGGCGCGCCGCGACACCGGTGCCCGCCATGATCGCGGCGGGCGTCGCGAGGCCGAGCGCGCACGGGCACGCGATGACGAGCACCGCGACGGCGTTGAGAATCGCCGTTTCGGTGCCGGCGCCGGCGATCAGCCAGCCGACCAGCGTGAGCACGGCGATGCCGAGGATCGCCGGCACGAACACTTCGCTGACGCGATCGACGAGCCGCTGGATCGGCGCCTTTTCCGCCTGCGCGGATTCGACGAGGCGGATGATGCGCGCGAGCGTCGTCTCCGCACCGATCGCGGTGGTTTCCACGACGAGCGCGCCCTCGCCGTTGATCGAGCCCGCCGTGACCGGGTCGCCGTCGTCCTTCGGCACCGGCAGGCTTTCGCCGGTGATCAGCGATTCGTCGACGTGCGAGCGGCCGGACACGATCCGGCCGTCGACCGGCACCCGCTCGCCGGGGCGGATGCTGACGGTCGTGCCGACGCGCACCTGCGCCAGCGGCACGTCGCGTTCGATGCCGTGCTCGACGACGCGCGCGCGATCGGGGCGCAGCGCATTGAGCGCGCGGATCGCCTCGGTCGTCTGGCGTTTCGCGCGCGCTTCGAGCCATTTGCCGAAGCGCACCAGCGTGATGATGACGGCCGATGCTTCGAAATACAGATGGCCGGGGTGCGCCGGGTCGCGCAGCAGCATCCACAGGCTCAGGCCGAACGCGGCCGACGTGCCGAGCGCCACGAGCAGGTCCATGTTGCCGGTGCGTGCCTTCACCGCGTGCCAGGCGGCGCGGTAGAAGCGCGCGCCGAAGCCGAACTGCACGATCGACGCGAGCACGAGCTGCAGCCAGCCGGGCAGCATCGCGTCAATGCCGAACGGTCCGACGAGCATCGGCAAGACGAGCGGCGCGCTCAGCACGGCCGAGCCGATCACGAGATTGCGTTCGCGGATCGCTTCGCGGCGCTTGCGCGCGTCGGGGGCTTGCGCGGGTTCGCCGGCGTGGGCCGCGGCGTCGGTCGACGCGCCCGTGTCCGGCGCAGCGGCGAGCGACGCCCGATAACCGGCCGTCGTGACCGCCGCGATCAGCGTGGCGGCATCGAGCGCGCCGGTGCCGTGTACCGATGCGCGTTCGGTCGCGAGATTGACCGACGCATGCGTGACGCCGGGCACGGCGGCCAGCGCCTTTTCGACGCGTCCGACGCACGATGCGCAGGTCATGCCGCCGATGTCGAATTCGAAATCGCGGGAAGCGGCCGGCGGCGGCGCGGCGGCGGGTGTCGCATCGTAGCCGGCTTGCCGCACGGCGTCGGCCAGCTGCGACGCGGAAACGTCCGGTGCCGCGTCGACGGTCGCGCGCTCGGTGGCGAGGTTGACGGACGCGTGCGTGACGCCGGGCACCTTCGCCAGCGCCTTTTCGACGCGCGACACGCAGGACGCGCAGGTCATGCCGTCGATGTCGAGTTCGATGCTGGCGGCGGGCGCGGGCGGCGTCGTCACAGCCCGCGCGGGGCTCGCATTCGCATGGTCGGCGTGCTCGGCGTGCTCGGCGTGCTCGGCCGCAACGGCATCGGCGGCTTCGACCGCCGCTTCGCGCACGGCCGCGCGATAGCCGGCGGCGTCGACCGCGGCGACGAGCTGCGCCGGCTCGACCGTGTCCTGCGCGGTGACCGTCGCCGCATGCGCGTCGAGGTCGACCGCGGCCTCGACGACACCCGGCACGGCGGCGAGCGCACGCTGCACGCGGCCCGTGCAGCCGCCGCAATGCATGCCCTCGATGGCGAGTTCGATCGTTTGCATGTCGGTGCACGCGTGTGGTTCGGTCATGTCGGATTCCCCAGGAGCGCGGTTCATGCCGCGAATGAAGCCAGTATCAACATTCCCATGGTGGGAAGGTCAAGGGGCGATGCAATACCGGATCGTGCCGACGGCCGCCTCATTTTCGCCCGCCGTGCCGCGTCGTGCAGGCGGCGAGCGGCTCCGGCCAGGGGCCGGATCGGTGGAAGTCCTGGCCGGCCGCGGCCCGGCTACCGCCGCGTCCGATATTCGGCATATTGGGGGATGCCCTTAGGCGCTATGATACCGGCCTGACATCAGCGCCCGCCCCGCGAAGCGGCAATCGGGCACGCTGGGGTGCCTTGCTTTCGCCGATCGTGAGTCGAACAAGGCGTTGACTGACAAGAACGATATTCGGCCAGTACTCGATGATTGAAAACCTGCGAGAATCAATTTTCCTGCGGCGCGCGGCAGGCGCGTCGCTGGCTCTGGCGGCACTGCTGACGGGATGCGCGTCGCAACCGGACGCGATCCAGCGGAAAACCGGCTGGATGCGTGCCGAAGTGGCCGACTCCTATGTATACGCCTATCCGCTCGTGCTGATGGACGTCGCGAAGGAAGCCGCGACCGGCGGCGACGGCGCGCAGCCGGGCCAGGCGCCGCTCAACACGTTGCGTCACGCGCAGGCGCTGCCGCCCGTCGGCGCGCTCAACCCGCCGCTGCCGGGTGTCGACACGCTCGACTCGACCGGCTGGCTCGACGTCGGCACCGAGCCGGTGATCGTGACGCTGCCGGATACCCGCGGCCGCTACTGGGATGCCCGCGCGCTCGACATGTGGACGAACGTGCTGTGGTCGTCGTCGAGCGTGGCGGCGCGGGGCGCTCGCGGCGCCGCGCGATCGCAAACGATTGCCTTCGCCGCGAAGGACTGGCAGGGCACGTTGCCGAAGGGCGCATTGCGTGTCGACGTGCCGTCGGCCAACGCATGGCTCGAAGTGCGGCTGCAGACGAGCGGCGGCCGCGACCTCACGAACGTGAAGAAACTGCAGCGGGCGATCCGCGTGGTGCCGCTGTCCGTCTATACGGGCAGCACACGCGGCGCGTCGGTCGCGGTCCATGCGGGCAGCGCGCCGTCGGAAGCGGCGAGCGGCGGCACGCCGGCCGAGCAGGTGGCCGCGCTCGACCCGAAGGCATTCTTCACGCGCTTCGCGCAGGCGCTGCAGGACAACCCGGCACCGGCCGACGACGCGCACGCGAACGAGTTGCTCGCCGACATCGGCGTGCGGGCCGGCTACCCGGTGCTGTGGACGGGCGATCGCCTGAGCGCCGCGACGGCCGGCGTCGCCGAGGCGCGCGCGCGGCTCGCGACGCCGCCGTCGAACCTGCTGAGCGCGAACGGCTGGAGCTGGATCGGCGACACGGCGGGCAAGTACGGCCAGGACTACGCGCTGCGCGCGTACGCGGCGTACACGCAGTTCGGCACCGCGACGCGCGACGACGAGACGCTCGCGCTCGTGCGCGTCGACAGCGACGGCCACCCGCTGAACGGCGCGAACCGCTACCTGCTGCACTTCGCGCCGGGCGCGCTGCCGCCGGTGCGCGGGTTCTGGACGCTCACGCCATACGCGACCAACGGCGCATTGCCCGATGTCGGCTCGGCGCGCCGCTCGCTCGGCGACCGCGACCGGCTGCGCCGCAACCACGACGGCTCGATCGACGTGGTCGTGTCGGCGTCGCCGGGCGGCACGCATGCGGCCAACTGGCTGCCGGCGCCGCGTACCGATTTCGCGCTTGCGCTGCGACTCTACGCGCCGAAGCCGCAGGCGAGCGACGGCTCATGGATGCCGCCCGTCGTCGTCCGAAAGTGAACCGACGGGCACCGCCGCTGTCCGATCCGCGGGCGCGGCGGGCTCGCCCGAACGTCGTTCCGTCACCACCTGAGCCTATACTTTCGGGATAGCGTGCGCGGCCGCGCCGGTCTTCCGGCGCGGCCCGGCATCCATTCCCGAGGCATCCAAGCATGTCAAGCGCAGACAAAGAAACCGTACCATCCACTCTCCATGCCCTCGGCGGCGTTGCACGCTCGCGCCGGACCCGGCGTATCGGGCTCGGCGTGCTGATCTTCCTGGTTTTATTCGGACTGCTCGGATTCTTCGCGGCGCCGCCGCTGATCCGCCACATTGCCGAACAGCAGCTGAGCCAGCAGCTCGGCCGGCCGTCCACCATCCAGCGCATCGCGCTGAACCCTTACACGCTGAACCTCGAAGCCGACGGCGTGCACGTCGGCGAGCGCGGCGGCCAGGGCGACTTCATCGACATCGGCAAGCTCGTCGTGCGGCCGTCGTGGTCGTCGCTGTTCCGCGGTGCGCCGATCGTCAACGAAGTTCGCGTCGACTCGCCGCGCTTTCACGTCGTTCGCTACGACGCGCAACGCTTCAACTTCACCGACCTCATCGAGAAGTTCTCGACCCCGTCCAAACCCGAAAGCAAGCCGACGCATTTCTCGGTGTCGAACATCCAGGTCAACGACGGCCGGATCGACTTCGACGACCGCCTGCTGAACGAAAAGCACGTGGTCGACAACTGGACGCTCGGCATTCCGTTCATTGCGACGCTGCCGTCGAAGACCGACATCTTCGTGCAGCCGAAACTGCGTGCGCGATTCGACGGCAGCCCGATCGCGATCGACGGCAGGACGAAGCCGTTCGCGCTGTCGCGTGAGTCGGAAGTCGCGCTGAAGTTCGACCGGCTCGATGTGCCGAAGCTGATTTCATACGCGCCGGCGAAGCTGCCGGTGATCGTCACGAGCGGCCTGCTGAGCAGCGATCTCACGCTCAATTTCGTGATGAGCGGCGACACGCCGTCGCTGCGTGTGTCGGGCACCGTGGATCTCGGCGACGCGAAGGTGACCGACCGCGCGTCCGCGCCGCTGTTCGCCGCGCGCGGCGTGCACGTCGCGGCCGCCGGCCTCGAGCCGCTTCGCAACGTGCTGCATTTCGACGAGATCCGGCTCGACCAGCCGGTCATCGATCTGGCGCGCGACAAGCAGGGCGTGCTGAACGTCGAGAAGCTCGCCGGCCCGCCGGCTGCCGCGCCGAAGGCCGACGCGGGCAAGCCGGCCGCGTCGGGCGCCGCCGCGTCGACGGTCGCTGCTGCCAGCGCCGCGAGCGGCGCGAAGGTCGAAGCCGCCGCGAAGGAAGCGCCGCCGCTCGATCTGACGATCCGTCATGTCGCGATCGACGGTGGCACGATCAACGTCGACGACCGCGTGCCCGCGACGCCGACCGCGATGTCGCTGACGAAGCTCGCCGCGACACTCGACGGCTTCACGCTGCAGGGCAGGACGCCCGCGAAATACACGCTGTCGACGTCGCTGTCGCGCGGCGGCGACGTGAAGGCCGAGGGCGCGTTCAGCCTGGCGGCGAAGCAGGCCGACACGAAACTGACCGTCGACGCGCTCGCGCTGCCGGCGCTGCAGCCGTATCTGGGCGAAGCGACCCGTGCGCGCGTGCTCGACGGCACGCTCGGCGCGAGCGTCAATGCGAAGGCCGACTGGGGCAAGACGCCGCTCGACGCGCAGGTCGCCGACAGCACGGTGAGCGTGAAGTCGCTCAAGCTCGCGACGCCGGACACGAAGGCGCCGGCGATCGTGCTGCCCGACGCGAGCGCGAAGATCGCGAAGGTCGACGTCGCCGCGCGCATCGCGGAAATCGCGAGCGTCGACGCGACCGGGCTCGCGCTGGACGTGAAGCGCCTGAAGGACGGCAAGATCGATCTGGCCGCGCTGGGCGAACCCGCGCAGGCGGCGGTGCCCAAGCGCACGGTCGCGCGCAAGGCCGCGGCGGCCGCGCCGTCGTGGCACTACCGGATCGACGCGCTGAACGTGAAGGAATCGTCCGCGAACTTCACGGACCTGTCGACGCCGCGCCCGGTGAAGCTCGCGATCAAGCCGCTCGACCTGTCGGTGCAGAAGATCAGCGACGACATGACGAAGCCGCTGCCGGTGCAGTTGAAGGCGACGCTGAACCGCAAGGGCTCGGTCAACGTGTCGGGCGACGTGACCGCGCAGCCGCTGAAGCTCGGCCTGAAGATCGACGGCAACCGGCTCGATGCGGCCGCGTTCGAGCCGTACTTCGGCAGCGCGCTGAACGCGACCATCGCAAGCGCGCTGCTCAACGCGCAGGGCAACCTGACGTTCGCGCAGGTGAAGGACACGCCGCGCGCGACCTATCGCGGCGACGTCGCGCTGGTCGACGTGCGGATGCTCGACAAGGCGACCTCCGACCCGTTCGCGGGCTGGCGCTCGCTCGCGCTGTCGAACCTGAAGGTGAACTACGACGAGAAGGGCACCGACGTCGACGCCGCGCGCGTAACCTTCTCGAACTTCTACGGCCGCGTGCTGCTCGATGCGCAGGGGCGGCTGAACCTGAAGGACGTCGTCGCGAAGGAGACGGGCCCCGCGCAATCGCTGACGCGCGACGCGAGCAAGACCGAACCGGTGCCGCTGTCGCCGGGCGTGACGCCGCCGGCCGCCGCGCAGGCGGCGTCGGCCGCGGCCGCGCAGCAGGCATCCGCGCCGGCCGCCGCATCGGCGACGGTCGTCGTGAAGGCCGCGCCGCAGCCGCAGAATCCGGTGCGCATGCATTTCGGCCAGCTCGTGCTGCAGAACGGTCGCGTGACCTACACCGACAACTTCATCAAGCCGAATTACACGGCGAACCTGGTCGCGATCAAGGGCACGGTCGGCGCGTTCGGTACGGACTCGACGACGTCCGCGCCGGTCGACGTCGCCGCGAATCTCGCGGGCAACGGGCCGATCTCGATCAAGGGCTCGGTGAACCCGCTGATCGACAAGCCGGCGCTGGATCTCACCGCGACCGCGCACGACATCGAGCTGACCAACCTGACGCCGTATTCGGCGAAGTACGCCGGCTACCCGATCACGAAGGGCAAGCTCAACGTCGACCTGCATTACCAGCTCGCGAACGACCAGCTGCAGGCGAACAACCACATCTTCATCGACCAGCTCACGTTCGGCGATCACGTCGACAACGACACGGCGACGAAGCTGCCCGTGAAGCTCGCGATCTCGCTGCTGAAGAACACGCGCGGCGAGATCGACGTGAACCTGCCGGTGTCGGGCTCGCTGTCGAATCCGGAGTTCAGCGTCGGCGGGCTGATCTGGCGCGCGGTGCTGAACCTGATCGCGAAGGCGGTCACGTCGCCGTTCACGCTGCTCGCGAACGCGTTCGGCGGCAGCGGCGGCGAGGATCTCGGCTACGTCGAGTTCGCGCCGGGCTCGTACGCGCTCACCGACGCGCAGCAGAAGAAGCTCGACACCGTCGTGAAGATGCTGACCGAGAAGCCGTCGATCCGGCTGGACCTGATCGGCCGCGTCGATCCGGAGAAGGACACGCCGGGGCTGCGCGACGCGTACGTCGAGCGGCTGGTGCGCCAGCAGAAGCTGAAGGACGTGGTCGGCCAGGGCGAGAGCATCGATCCGATGTCGGTGAAGGTCGAACCGGCCGAGTACACCAAGTACCTGACGCGTGCATACAAGGCCGCCGACTTCAAGAAGCCGCGCAACCTGATCGGCCTGCAGAAGACGCTGCCCGATGCGGACATGAAGAAGGCGCTTGCCGATCACGCGCCGGCCGACGACAACGCGCTGCGCGCGCTCGCGCAGCAGCGCGCGCAGGCCGTGCGCCAATACCTCGACGGCAAGATCGATTCGAGCCGCATGTTCGTCGTGGCGCCGAAGCTCGATGCGAAGGGCATCGAGGACAAGGGCGCGACGACGCGCGTCGACTTCGGCCTGCAGTAAGCCGCGTCACCTCATCATCCGCCGCCGCGCCCGACCGGCAATCGGGCGCGGCGGCGCGTTCCTTTCAGCGTTCGGCGATCGCCGGTTCGCGCTTGTCCAGTTCCTTCCTCGCGGCCAGCGGCAGACGCGCGTCGTCCCACTGCGTCAGCCACTCGACCTCCTTCGCGGTGAACACCTGGCCGTAGTTGCGCAGCGCGTACTGCAGCGCGTCGACGACGTGATGGCGAATGATTTCGGGGGTGCGTGCATCGTCCAGCACGAACCGGAGAGCTTCCAGGGTCGACATACTCGTGCTCCGGGTCAGGGAAAACCCTTTATCACACGCCAATAGTCATGCGCCAAGCGCGAAAAAAAATCGCGTCGCCGGCGGTGGCGCGCAGCATGCACCGGCCCGGTGCGGAATTCGGGCGCGCTCGTTGCCGAGTGCGCCGCGCCACCGTGTTGTGCGACCGCGTCATGTCACTTGCGATTGGTTACGTTTGATAGAAAACAGAAAGCCCCGCTTCATCGGAGCGCCGCACGATCCGGCCATATTTTGCGCGCCTGATGGCAGGTCACGCAGTTCAACGTCAATCGATGAGGTGGGGTGATGATGTCTTTCCTTGGTAAGCAGCGGAAGTTGGCGGCAATGATGGCGGGCGCGCTGGCATTCACGGGCGCCAGCGCCTACGCGGCGCAGCAGGACGGCAACGGGCAGGGCAACGACGCCGGCCACGGCCGGCGCGTCGTTAAGCACGTGTTGCTGATCAGCGTCGACGGCCTGCACGAACAGGATCTCGCGCGCTGCATCGGCGCGAACACGTGCCCGAACATCGCGGTGCTCGCACAAAACGGCGTCACGTATACGAATGCCTATACGCCGGGCCTGTCGGACTCGTTCCCGGGGCTCGCCGCGCTCGTGACGGGCGGCTCGCCGAAGACGGCCGGCCTGTTCTACGACGTGTCGTACGACCGCAACCTGTACGCGCCGAGCGACACGACGTGCTCGGGCAAGCAGGGCTGGAACGTCGTGTTCGACGAGACGACCGGCATCGACGCAATGAACGGCGGCGCGCTCGTGCACCTCGACGGCGGCGGCGCGTTCAATCCGCAGGCGATTCCGCATGCGAAGGTCAACGGGCAGTGCGTGCCGGTCTATCCGCACAACTACGTGAAGACCAATACGGTGTTCGAGGCCGTGAAGGCCGGCGTGCCGAACGCATACACCGCGTGGGCCGACAAGCACGCGTGGGGTTACGACTGGCTGAACGGCCCGTCCGGCACCGGCGTGGACGACTTGATGCGTACCGAGATCAACTCGATCGACCCGGCGACGAACACCAACTACACCGACGTCTATTCGCACACCGCGCGCTTCGACAACCTGCACGTGCAGGCGCTGGTCAACCAGATCGACGGCCGCGACTCGACCGGCACGAAGAACGCGCCGGTGCCGACGCTGTTCGGCGCCAATTTCCAGACGCTCAGCGTCGCGCAGAAGGCGCCGGTCGCGAAGGGCGGCGGCTATCTCGATGCGAACTTCACGCCGAACGGCCAGGTTGCGAACGCGATCACGTACGTCGACAACTCGATCGGCCGCATCGTCAACGAGCTGAAGCAGCGCAACCTGTACACGTCGACGGCGGTGATCGTCACGGCGAAGCATGGCCAGTCGCCGACCGATCACACGAAGCTCGTGAAGAACGGCGACACGCTGACGAAGCTGCTCGAAGCGAACGACTATCTCGATCCGAACGGCAACTTCGGCCAGAACAACACGACGACGGGCAACCTGAACGACGGTTCGGGCCTGGTCGGCACGGGCTTCGTGCAGACCGACGACGTCGGCCTGATCTGGCTGCGCGACCGCAGCCAGCGCACGGCGGTGGTGCAGACGCTGAAGGCGAACCTCGGCTGCAACGCGCCGGGGATTTGCGCGGACGGCCCGCAGGCGTACATCCTGTACGGCGCGGCGCTGGCCGACCGGTTCGGCGATCCGGCCAACGGCCGCACGCCGGACATCGTCGTCCAGCCGAATCCGGGCGTGATCTACACGTCGAGCACGAAGAAGGACGAGGAACACGGCGGCAACGCGCCGGACGACAGCCACCTCGGCCTGCTCGTGTCGTATCCGGGCCTGCACCGCGCGCGCACGGTGACCGATCTCGTCGGCACGAAGCAGGTCGCGCCGACGATCCTCGGCCTGCTCGGCGCCGATCCGAAGCTGCTGCACGCGGTCGTGGCCGAGAACACGCACGTGCTGCCGGGGCTCGGCATCGATCGCTGACGTGACGTAACGGGCGGCATGGCGACGCCCACGGGCGCCGCCGTGCCGTTCGCCGCTCAGCCGTGCCCGGCGATGTCGGGCACGCTCAGCGGTGCGCGCATTCGTCGAGCATCCATTCCCTGAAGCGCCGCAACGCGGCGCTCGTCTCGAGACGCTCCGGCGCACAGCACAGGTAGTGCCCCTGCGCGTCGACGTCGACCGGCGCATCGAACGGCTCGACGAGCGCGCCGCTCGCGAGCGTGTCGACGATCAGGAAGCGCGGCACGAGCGCGAGTCCGAGCCCGGCTTGCGCGGCCTGGATCAGCACCGAATATTGTTCGAAGCGCGGCCCTGCCAGCGCGTTCATCCCGGCGACGCGATGGCGCTGCGCCCAGAGGGACCACGCGATCTCCGCCTGCTCGTGTACGAGCCGCGGCGCGGCAGCCGCGTCGGCGGGCGTGCGCAGCGCATGGCGTGCCGCGAATTCGCCGGAACAGGCCGGCACGAACGTGCGGCCGTCCAGGTAATCGCACCGGACGCCTTCCCATGCGCCGTCGCCATAGCGGATGGCCGCATCGAGTCCGAACGGAAACACGTCGCCGTGCGCGAGATGGCGGCGAAAACTCAGCGTGACCTCCGGCGCGCCGGCCAGAAAGCGCGCGAGGCGCGGCACCAGCCATTTCGTCGTGAAGGTCGGCACGCTGGCGATGGTCAGCAGGTCGCTGTCCTCGCGCGCGCTCAGCAATTCGATCGATGCGTTGCCGATTTCGCGCAGCGGGCCGATCACGCGTGCGTGATAAACCTGCCCGGCCCGCGTGAGTGCAAGCGTGCGCCCCTCGCGCACGAACAACTTCACGCCGAACATCGATTCGAGATTCGCGATCTGGCGGCTGACCGCGCTCGGCGTCAGGCCGAGCTCGCGCGCCGCATATGAAAAGTTCAGGTACTTCACGGAACTCGCGAACGCTTGCAGCTCCGCAACGTTGGGAAACAGGTGCTTCACGGCGAACTATTCCTTGCGCGCACAGATCGATGCGGGCGTTGTACGTTTTTTTCATGACGATGCCATGTCGGATCCGCACACTGCGTCCGTCATGACAACGCGTGCCGGACCGGCCCGGCGGGCGTTGCATGACCCGTTCCGTGTTCGCCAGCGAGATTCGCCATGCATCCGCCATCCGCTCCGGCCCTTGCCGAAGCTATTCCGATTCGTCGTAACAAACGGCCGCGTGCGATGGCGGGACGCCTGCTGCTGAACGCGCTCGTCGCGGTGTTCGGGCTGTATCTCGCGCTGCCGATCGTGCTGCTGCTGGTCGGCTCGGTCGGCCAGTCGTGGACGAACACGCTGCTGCCGACCGGCATCACGTCGCACTGGTTCGTCGATCTGGCCGCGAATCGCAGCTTCACCCGCGCATTCGGCACGAGCCTCGTGGTCGCGCTCGCCTGCTGCGCGATCAATGCCGTGCTGGCGCTGCCGCTCGCGTATGCGCTGCATCACCGCGCACTGGCCGGCCGCGGCTTCGCCGCGCGCATCGTGATGCTGATGCCGATCGCGGTGCCGGCGCTCACGCTCGGGTTCGGCTACATCGCGATCTTCAGCGGCGATGCGCTGCCGTGGCTCGGCACGCTGCCGCTGATGATCGCCGCGCACGCCGTGCTGACGCTGCCGTACCTGCTGCAGACGCTGTCGAGCGACCTGCGCCACCTGGGCATCGCGCATCTTGAGGCATGTGCGGCGACGCTCGGCGCGACGCCGCTGCGCCAGTTTCTGACGATCGTGCTGCCGAACCTGCGGCACAGCCTGTTCTCCGGGCTCGTGATGGTCGCCGCGCTGTCGATCGGCGAATTCCAGATCTCGAATCTCATCGCGGGCTTCCGTTACCGCAACTATCCAATCGTGCTGCTGCAGGCGTTCTACGGCGCGTCCGGGATGGCCTGCGCGGCGACCGTCGTGCTGCTCGTCCTCGCCGTGCTCGCGACGCTCGCCTCCGTCTTCACCGTGCAACGCCTGAAGTGAAACCGTCATGAGTCTCGATTTCGAACACGTCAGCTTCCAGTATCCGGGCGCCCGTCACGGCGTCGACGCGGTCACGCTGTCCGCGGCGCAGGGCGAGCTGCTCGCCGTGATGGGCCGCAGCGGTTCCGGCAAATCGACGCTGCTGCGCCTCGCCGCCGGCCTGCTCGACGGCTATCGCGGTCGTATCGCGATCGGCGGCCGCGACATGGCCGGCGTGCCGGTGTGGCAGCGCGAGGTCGGGATGGTCTTCCAGCACTACGCGCTGTTTCCGAACCTGTCGGTCGTCGACAACGTCGCCTATGGCCTGAAGATGCGCGGCATGGCCGCGGCGCCGCGCCGCCGCCGCGCGCTCGAGATGCTCGAACGCGTCGGCCTCGCGGCGCAGGCGGGGCGCAGCACGGCGCTGCTGTCCGGCGGGCAGCAGCAGCGCGTCGCGCTGGCCCGCGCGCTCGTGATCGAACCGAAGCTGCTGCTGCTCGACGAGCCGCTCGCGGCGCTCGATGCCGGCATCCGCCACCAGTTGCGCGACGAGATCCGCGCGCTGCAGCGCGCATGCGGCGCGACGACGCTGCTCGTCACACACGATCAGGACGAAGCGCTCAGCATGGCCGATCGCGTGGCGATCGTCGACGACGGACGCATGCTGCAGGCCGGCACCCCGCGCGACCTGTACGAGCGTCCGGCGACCGCGCAGGTCGCACGCTTCGTCGGCCATTCGACACTGCTGCGCGGCCGTGTGCTCGCGCAGGGCGCGGTCGACGTGCGATTCGCGACGCTGCACGCGGATACGGGCGCGCACCGGCCGGGCGATTCGGTCGAGGTGCTGATCCGGCCGGAACACCTGCAGCCCGATCCGCCCGCGGACGTCGCGAACCGCATCGCTGGCCGGGTCGGCGAGGTGCGCTACTTCGGCGCGACACAGCGCTTCGACTTCGTGCCGGCCGGCGCGACCGACGCGCTGCTCGGCGAAGGGCGCGAACTGCCCGCGCGTTCGGTGTCGATCGAGCCGCGCCATCTGCTCGTGCTGCCCGCCGCGTGAGCGCGGGTGACCTATTCAACGGAGAATCCCGATGTCCGCACGCCGTCACTTTCTTCATGCGACGCGCCGCCGCCTGCTGGCGCTCTGCGCGTTCGCGACCCTGGCGCCCGCGCTTGCCCATGCCGCGCCGCTCTATCCGGGCGAGGACGCGCTGTACGAGAAGGCCGCCGACGAAGGGCTCGTCGTGTCGTTCGACACGGGCCCGGAGTGGGCGAACTGGAAGTCGCTGTTCGCCGAATTCCGCAAGCGTTACCCGAAGGTCGAGATCACGTACAACGACATCGGCTCGGCGGCCACCGTCGTCGCGCTCGACAAGTCGCGCCGCCGCCCGCAGGCCGACACCGCGTATTACTTCGCGGCATCGGCGCTCGATGCGACGGCCCGGGACGTCGTCGCGCCGTTCAAGCCGGTCAATTTCGACAGGCTGCCCGCGGTCTTCCGCGCGGCCGACGGCCGCTGGTTCGCGGTGCATTCGCTGAACATCGCGTTGCTCGTGAACAAGAAGCTCGTGAAGAACGTGCCGCAGCGCTGGTCCGACCTGCTGAAGCCGGAATATCGCAATGCGGTCGTGTATCTCGATCCGCGCTCGACCGGGCAGGGGCAGGTCGCCGTGTTCGCCGCCGCCTATGCGAATGGCGGCAGCATCGACAACCCGAAGCCGGGCGCGGAGTTCTTCGGCAAGCTGAAGCAGGCGGGCAACGTGCTGCGCGTCGAGGGGACGACGCCGTACGCGAAATTCGTCAAGGGCGAGATTCCGATCCTGATCGGCTACGAGAACGACGGGCTCAAGGCCAAGTACGTGGACGGCATGGGCGACGCGGCCGAAGTCGTGATCCCGCAGGACGGCAGCGTGTCGGCGCCGTACGCAATGAGTCTCGTGAAGAACGGCCCGAATCCGGCCGCCGCGCAGTTGTGGCTCAACCTCGTGATGAGCGACGTCGGACAGGCGCTGTTCGCGCAGGGCTTCGTGCGCCCGGCCGTGCCCGGCACGCCGGTGGCGCAGGACGTCGCCGCGAAGCTGCCGAACGCGCCGCAGGTGCGCCCGCTCGATGTCGCGAAGGCCGCGACGCACAAGGCCGAAGTCGACCAGCTCTGGTCGCAGGCTACGCTCGGCAAGTAAGGGGCGCGCGATGCGGGGCTCCTCCATGCAGCGCGGCGTCCTGCGCCGCTACGGCGCGATGCCGGCGGCCGTGCTGCTCGCGCTGTGCTTCGTGCTGCCGCTCGGCGCGCTCGTCGGCGCCGCGTTCGAAGGCGGCGGCCGCGCGTTCGCCGCCGTGTTCGGCGATCCGCTCGTCGCCGACGCGATCGTGCGTTCGCTGGCGCTTGCGATCGGCGCCGGCACGTTGTCCGTCGCCGTCGGCGTGCCGGTCGCGTTCGTGCTGGCCGGGCAGTCGCCGGCGCGCCGCCGCTGGTCGCTCGTGCTGCTCGGCGTGCCGCTCGCCTTTTCCGGTCTCGTGATCGCGTACGGCTTCATCCTCGTGTTCGGCCGCGCCGGTTTCGTGACGATGCTGCTGGCATCGCTCGGTGCGGATCCGACCGTGGTCGGCGGCGCGATCTACTCGATGCCGGGGCTCGCGTTCGCGTATGCGTACTACCTGATCCCGCGCGTCGCGCTGATGCTTTACCCGGCGCTCGCGAATCTCGACCGGCGGCCGCTCGAGGCGGCGCTGACGCTCGGCGCGCGGCCGTGGCGCGCGTGGGTCGATGTCGCGTGGCGCGAGCTCTGGCCGTCGATCGCGTCCGCATGGTGCCTGGTGGGGGCGATCGCGCTCGGCACGTACGGCACGGCGCTCGCGCTGGCCGGCACGCAGGTCAACATCCTGCCGCTGCTGATGTACCTGAAGCTGTCCGACGGACAGACCGATTTCTCGCAGGCCGCCGTGCTGTCGATCGTGCTGACGGCGCTTTGCACCTGCGTTCTTGCACTGGGGGAAGGACTTGCACGGCAACGACGTCATTGAATGGTCGAACGACGCGCGCGACGCGCTGGCGCAACTCGCGCAGCGGCAGCGCGGCGCGCAACGGCACCGGATGCCGGTCGGCGTGATCGGGCCGCGCGACGCGACGCAAGCGCAGCTTGCCGTCGCCGAGCGGATCGCGCACGGAATCGCGGCGACGGGCATCGCGATCGTCGGAGGCGGCAAGCAGGGCGTGATGGAGGCTGCCGCGCGCGGCGCACGCGGTGCGGGCGGATGCGCGATCGGACTGCTGCCCGAGGACGATGCGCGGGACGCGAATCCGTATCTGAGCGTCGCGCTGCCGACCGGGCTCGGCATTACGCGCAACGCGCTGATCGCGCGCGCGTCGTCGTGCCTGATCGCGGTCGGCGGCGGCCTCGGCACGCTGTCGGAAATCGCGCTGGGGCTGCAATGGGGCAAGCCGGTGTTCGGGATCTGCAACGCGCCGCACGTGGCGGGCGTCGAGCATTTCGACGAAGCAGACCCGCTCGTCGCGCGCGTCGCGCGGTGGTTGTCCGGTTCGGCATAGGCCGGTATCGCGCCCGCAGGGAACACGCCGATGCTGGTGGGGATCGGCATGCGTTCTTGGCGCGGCGCGGGCGCTTGTCC
This sequence comes from Burkholderia territorii, assembly GCF_001718335.1. NCBI lineage: Bacteria > Pseudomonadati > Pseudomonadota > Betaproteobacteria > Burkholderiales > Burkholderiaceae > Burkholderia > Burkholderia territorii. The sequence goes on along the minus strand of NZ_CP013365.1, from coordinate 2,295,945 downwards.
AGCAATTTCCATACGGCCCCCGCGCGATGCGAGGGCCGTTCTTTGCGACCGGCGGGTGAAGGAGGCGGGAGCGGCGCGGGCGTTCAACGCGCAGCGGCTGCTGCGTGCTTCGTGCACCTCGGCTTGAAATGGTCGGGTGACGCGCCATATTGACCGCATGCGCTGTTCTTCAACGATACAAAAAGAAAAAGGAAATCCGATGCGTCTGCTACTTGCCCTCTTGCTGCCGTGGTTCCAGTTCTTCACGATCGGCCGCCCGATTGCCGGTGTCATCTGCCTGATCCTGCAGCTCACGATCATCGGCTGGCTGCCTGCCGCGATCTGGTCGGTATATGCGCTGAGCCAGTACAAGACCGATCGCAAGATCGAGGCGGCGTTGCGCGAGCGGCGGTAAGCGACGGCGTTTCAGTCCGCCACTGGATGGAGAGTTGAAGGACTCGCTTTCTATTTCGGTAGAAATTTATTTAATTCACCTGTGATCGACTCTGTGATTTATATAGATTTCTGCCGAAATGAGCGCCTCCTGCACAATCCAGCTGCATGCCTACGGTAGTTGGCACGACGTCGGTGTCGTGACGCTCTTCGGCGAGTCGGAGGAGGGCTGGTGCAGTCGTGCCTACACGGGGTACGACGTCGAATGGGTAGTCCGGCATCAATTCGCCCGCGATGCGCACGCGATGGCATGCGGTTTCCCGGTCGATCTCGAGCCGTTGGTGACGCCCCACGGGCCTGCTTTCCTGATTGATTTGCTGCCGCAAGGCGTGCGGGCGAGCGAGGCGAAGGCGGGGGACGCGCATGCCGCGCTCGATCGCGACGCATTGCGAGTGCGGTTGCAGGCAATGGCGCCGAGCTTGCGGGAGATCGCGGATCAGGGCGTCGATCTGGGGCTGGAACCCGATGTGCACGCTTTCCTGAAACCAGGCATCGAGCGGCTTGCCCGCGAACTGGATGCGCTGCGCTAGGCGGAGGTGACACGATGGACAAACGCTATAACGCGATGTCGCTTCCCGATCAGCTCGCATTGCGGCGGCAAGCGATCGAGGACGTTCTTGCTCATCCCGAGTGGTCGCTGCGCGAATCAGTGCGTCATCTGAAGCAGACGATGCGGCTCACGAGCGCCGAGATGGCGAAGCTCGCCGGCGTGTCGACTAAGACGATTCAGGATATCGAGCAAGGCCGCAGCGACGGGACGGTCCAGACGATGAACCGCATATTCGGCATGCTTGGACTGAAGCTCGGCGTCGTGCGGCGGCCGCCGCAATGACGTACTCGGCGGGCGGCGCGGCAAGATCGGCCTCCCGGCCGCCAGACTTCACTTCACCGCGAACAGCGTCAGGTTCATGAAGATCTTGAACGCATAACCCAGCGTGACGGCGCCGAGCACGCCGCCGGCCCACAGGACGACGAACCACATCCAGCCGCGCATCCGCGGCCGCGGCGCGCCGGGCTCGCGCGCGGCGGAATCAGTGGTGGTAGTAATGCTGGTCTTCATGGCGCACCTTGCCTCGGAATACCCAGTAACCCATCGTCGTGTAGGCGATGATGATCGGGAGGATAACCGCTGCGCCGACCAGCGTGAAGGTCTGGCTCGAACGCGGCGCCGCGGCTTCCCAGATCGTCATCGTCTGCGGAATCGCATACGGGAACATCGTGACGAGCAGGCCGACGTAGCCGAGCAGCACGAGTGCCAGCGCGAGCACGAACGGCGTCATGTCGTGCCGCTCGCGCACCGCGTGACGCATCCACACCGCGCACCCTGCGACCAGGAACGGCACCGGCAGCAGCCGCCAGAACAGCCCCGAATCGAACCAGCGTTGCGCGATGGCAGGATCCTGCAGCGGCGTCCACAGGCTGACGACCGCGATGAAGCCGAGCAGCACGACCGTCAGCGGCCACACGACGCGATGGAGGCGCCGCTGCAGGTCGCCTTCCGTTTTCGCGACGAGCCAGCAGCAGCCGAGCAGCGCGTACGTGACGATCAGGCCGAGGCCCGTCAGCAGGCTGAACGGCGTGAGCCAGTCGAATGCATCGCCCGCGAACACGCCATCCTTCACGTTGATGCCCTGCAGGAACGCGCCGAGCGCGATGCCCTGGAACAGCGTCGCACCGGCCGAGCCGCCGATGAACGCGAGATCCCACAGCTGCTTCGTGCGACGCGCCTTCGCGCGTATCTCGAACGACACGCCGCGGAAGATCAGGCACACCAGCATGAAGATCAGCGGCAGGTACAGTGCCGACAGCACCGTCGAGTAGACGATCGGGAACACGGCGAACAGCCCGGCGCCGCCGAGCACGAGCCACGTCTCGTTGCCGTCCCACACGGGCGCGACGGTGTTCATCATCAGGTCGCGCTCCTTCTCGTCGGGGAAGAACGGGAAGACGATGCCGATGCCGAGGTCGAAGCCGTCGAGCACGACGTACATGAAGAGCCCCAATGCGATGATCGCGGCCCAGATTACGGTGACGTCCATGGTTTTCTCGTTTGCGAAAGTAGGTGGGCTCAGACGGTTTCGATCAACTCGTCGACGGCCGACATCGGGCGGTGCGCGGTGTGATCGGGGCGCGTGTCGGGCTCGCCGCGTTGCGCGTCGCGCTCGACGTCGGGGAGCGCCGGGCCGGCCTTCATCAGCTTCAGCATGTAGTACACGCCGGTGCCGAACACGAGGAAGTACACGATCACGAACGTCATCATCGACAGGCTGACCTGCTGCACCGACAGCGGCGACACGGCCTGCGCGGTGCGCATCACGCCATAGACGACCCACGGCTGGCGGCCCGCTTCGGTCGTCACCCAGCCCGCGAGCAGCGACACGAAGCCGGTCGGGCCCATCACGAGCGCGAAGCGCTGGAACCACTTCGATTCGTACAGGCTGCCGCGGCGGCGCAGCAGCCACGCGAGCACGGCGAGGCCGATCATCGCGAAGCCGAGGCCGACCATGATCCGGAAGCTCCAGAACACGACCGTCGAATTCGGGCGGTCCTCGGGCGGGAAGTCCTTGAGCCCGCGGATCTCGCCGTCCCAGCTGTGCGTGAGGATCAGGCTGCCGAGGTGCGGGACCTTCACCGCGTAGCGCGTCGTCTCGGCCTTCATGTCCGGAATGCCGAACAGGTTGAGCGCCGTGCCGCCCTTTTCGGTCTCCCACAGCCCTTCGATCGCCGCGATCTTCGCCGGCTGGTGCTTCAGCGTGTTGATGCCGTGCTGGTCGCCGATCACGGCCTGCAGCGGCGCGAGCACCAGCAGCAGCCACAGCGCCATCGAGAACATCTTCTTCACGCCCTTGTCGCGACGGCCCTTCAGCAGATGCCATGCACCCGTCGCGGCCACGACCAGCGCGGCGACGATGAACGCGGCGATCGCCATGTGGAACAGGCGGTACGGGAACGACGGGTTGAAGATGATCGCGAACCAGTCGGTCGGCACGACGCGGCCGTCGACGATTTCGAAACCCTGCGGCGTCTGCATCCAGCTGTTCGACGCGAGGATCCAGAACGTCGAGATCAGCGTGCCGATCGCAACCATCAGCGTCGCGCCGAAGTGCGCGCGCGGGCTGACGCGATTCCAGCCGAACAGCATGATGCCGAGGAAGCCGGCTTCGAGGAAGAACGCGGTCATCACCTCGTACATCAGCAGCGGCCCGGTGACGGCGCCGGCGAAGCTCGAGAAGCCCGACCAGTTCGTGCCGAACTGATAGCTCATCACCACGCCGGAGACGACGCCCATGCCGAACGCGACCGCGAAGATCTTCGACCAGAACAGGCAGAGGGTTTTGTAGTACTGCTTGCCGGTCTTCAGCCAGCGATATTCGAGCACGGCGATGAAGCTGGCGAGGCCGATGCTCAGCGCCGGGAAGACGATGTGAAAGGAGACGGTGAACGCGAATTGCAGGCGGGCCAGATCGAGGGCCGAAAGAGCGGTTTCCATACCAGTTGACCGAAGCTGACGATACCCGCCGGCGGGTGCCGGCGGACCCCGGCCGACGGGCATCGGGGTTGGCTGGAGTATGTGCCGCGATGTTGCGCCGCGAAATGCGCCAACTCGTCGCAGATGTCCAGCCCCGCGCGGGCGGTTTCGGGATAAATCGTTGATTCGTATCAAGATCGTGGCGCGCGCAGCGATGGCCGCGGCGCGGCGGTCTGACGCATGTGCGGCAATATGGCGCGTCGCATCATCGGAACGGCACCGGCGCGAAGTGGATCGCACCGCGCAGCTCGCACCCGGATCGCGCGGCGCGGTGCATCGGCAGGCGCCGCGCGAATTGCGTACACTCTGAGTCTCGTTTCGGCAGGGCCGGGCGCATCGGTTCCGGTCCGCGTTCACTCAGGGCACGAAGATGATCGATTTACGCAGCGATACCGTGACACGTCCGAGCCAGGCGATGCTGGCCGCGATGACTGCCGCCGAAGTCGGCGACGACGTTTGGGGCGACGACCCGACCGTGCTGCGCCTGCAGGCGGTCGCGGCCGAGCGGGCCGGCAAGGAAGCCGGCCTGTTCTTCCCGAGCGGCACGCAGAGCAACCTGGCCGCGCTGATGGCCCACTGCGAACGCGGCGACGAATACATCGTCGGGCAGCTCGCGCACACCTACAAGTACGAAGGCGGCGGCGCGGCCGTGCTCGGCAGCATCCAGCCGCAGCCGATCGAGAACGCGCCCGACGGCACGCTGCCGCTCGCGAAAGTCGCGGCGGCGATCAAGCCGATCGACAATCACTTCGCCCGCACGCGCCTGCTCGCGCTCGAAAACACGATCGGCGGTCAGGTGTTGCCTGAAGGCTATGTGCAGGAAGCCGTTGCGCTCGCGCGTAGCCGCGGGCTGGCCACGCACCTCGACGGCGCGCGCGTATGCAATGCGGCCGTGGCGTCCGGCCGTCCGATCGCGGAACTGTGCGCACCGTTCGATACCGTGTCGATCTGCTTTTCGAAAGGGCTCGGCGCGCCGGTCGGTTCGGTGCTGGTCGGCAATCGCGCGCTGGTCGAGCGTGCGCAGCGCTGGCGCAAGGTGCTGGGCGGCGGGATGCGCCAGTCCGGCATTCTCGCGGCGGCCTGCCTGTATGCACTCGACCACAACGTCGAGCGGCTGGCCGACGATCACGCGAACGCCGCGCATCTCGCTGCGGGCCTCGCACGCATCGAGCCGGTGAAGGTGCTGTCGCACGCGACGAACATGGTCTTTGCTCAATTCCCCGAAGCCGATTGCGCGCCGCTCGAGGCGTGGCTCAAGGCGCGCGGAATCCTCACGCAGATGCTCTATGCGTCGCGCTTCGTCACGCATTGCGACGTGTCGCGCGCGGATATCGATACCTTCGTCGACGCGGTCGGCGCGTATTTCGCGCAACGGCGCGCGTAAGGCGGGATGCGCCGGCCGGCGGAGGTGCCGGCACGGCGTGAAGCGGAAGCGGGGAGGCGGCGCGGCGGTGTTGCAGCCCGTCCGTCGATGTCGGGCGTGCCGGCGGACTACGCTTGCCGAGGCATGTCGGCGGGCGGCGTGCCGTCGTGGAAGAGTGCTTTCAATTGCGTACGAAGTTCGGCGCTGTCGGTGTGCTGGTGCACCGAGACCGCATGTTGCACGGCGGCCTCCAGGAGTTCGTTGTCGGAGTCGGCGGAAATCGCGACCGAGCAATGCATCGCGCTGGGAAACTCGCGGCAATCGATATAGCGGCGGGACATGATGTTCTCCTCACGGGAAAGGGAACGGCCGGACTGGTTTGATCGGCCGCGCGGCGCGTTCGCGGGGCCGATGAAAAAAGTATAGGCGGCGCGGCGGTGTTGCTCGACGTTACGCGTACCGCACGGTGTGCCTTGCTGGCGACGTCAGCGCCGGCCCGTCACGGCAGCGGTGCGAGCAGCCGGCGCGCCGCTTCGACTACCCGCGCCGACAGCGACGCCATCGTCGGCGATTGCACGGTCCATGCGTGCCAGTACAGCGCGATGTCGGTCGGATGCATCGGCGCGAGATCGACGAGCCCTTGCGCGTCGAGCGGCGCGCCGCCGATCAGCGGCTCCGGCACCATCGCGTAGCCGAGCCCGTGCCGCACCGCCGCGAAATGCGCGTGCGTGCCGGGCACGTAGTGGCACGGATACGCGCCTTCCGGCAACCCGAACTTCTCCTTGAGGAACGTCGACTGCAGCGTGTCGCGCCGCGAATACGCGATGACGGGTGCATGGCGCGCGCTCGTGCGGTTCAGGCCGCGCGGAAACCAGCGCACCACGAACGCGGCGGCCGCGAGCAACCGGTAGCGCATCGTGCCGAGCGGCGTCGCGACGCAGCCGCGCATCGGTTTCGGCTCGGTCGTTACGCAACCGACGGCCATCCCGCTTTCGAGCAACGCGAACGTATGATCCTGATCTTCGACGATCAGCTCGAACAGGATGCGCTCGCCCGCGAGCACCGAGGTCAGCGCGGGCAGGAACCAGGTGCCGAGGCTGTCGGAGTTCAGCGCGATCGTGACCGAGATCGGCGATTCGCGTTCGGCCGCGAGCGTGCTCTGCAGGTCGGCCTGCAGCAGCGCGACGCGGCGCAGATGCTGCAGCACGCGCTGTCCGGCCACCGTCGGCCGGCACGGCCGCGTGCGCAGCACGAGCGGCGTGCCGAGGCTCGCCTCCAGCGCGCGCACCCGCTGCGTGACGGCGGACGCGGTCACGTGCAGGCGCACGGCGGCCTGCTCGAAGCTGCCGGTGTCGGCGACGGCCAGCAGCGCGGCGGCTTGCTTCGGATCGATCGTCATCGACATGTCGACGCAATTCCTGTGAACGTAAGACGAGAACAGGCGGTAGTGTAAGGCAGCGCATCCGGCGCTCGGGGCGCGACATGGCGTCCCGCCGCGTACGGCCATGCCGGTGATGCGCGCGTTTTGCGCTACGCTGTATGAACGTGCGCCCCCGCGCGCCGGCGATACACGCGGTGCGGGGCGTACGCCCGCACTCACCATTCGACCGACACGCCCAGCCGACGGAGCGACTTCGCGATGATCTTCCGGCAACTCTTCGACCCGCAATCGTCGACCTACACGTATCTGCTCGCCGACCACGCATCGCGCGACGCGGTGCTGATCGACCCGGTGTTCGAGCAGGTTCGTCGCGATGCGGCGCTTCTGGATGAACTCGGGCTGCGGCTCGTCGCGACCATCGATACGCACGTGCACGCCGATCACGTGACGGGCGCGTGGCTGCTGAAGCAGCGCACCGGCAGCGCGATCGCGATTTCGGCCGCGAGCGGCGCGCAGGGCGCCGACCGTTACCTGAACGACGGCGATCGCTGCTCGTTCGGCACGCGCTACCTGACCGTGCGCGCGACGCCGGGCCACACGAGCGGCTGCATCAGCCTCGTGCTCGACGACGAATCGATGGCGTTTACCGGCGACTGCCTGCTGATTCGCGGCACCGGCCGCACCGATTTCCAGCAGGGCGACCCGCGCGCGCTGTATCGCGCGGTCCACGGCCGGCTCTTCACGCTGCCGGCCGCCTGCCTGCTGTACCCGGCGCACGACTATCGCGGATTGACGGTGACGAGCGTCGGCGAGGAGCGGCGCTTCAATCCGCGCCTGGGCGGCGATCTCAGCGAGGACGATTTCGCGGGCTACATGCGCAACCTCGGACTCGCGCATCCACGCCAGATCGACGTCGCGGTGCCCGCGAACCTGCAGTGCGGCGTTGCCGCGAACGCGCCCGACGTGCAGGCGGCGCCCGACTGGGCACCGCTCGTCTACACGTTCGCCGGATTCTGGGAAATCGATCCGCAGTGGCTCGAGGATCACCTGCCGGAAGTACAGGTGATCGACGTGCGCGAGGCGGACGAATTCACCGGCCCGCTCGGCCACCTGCCCGGCGCGACGCCGATTCCCCTCGGCGAGCTGGCCGCGCGCACCGGCGAGCTCGCTGGCGACCGGCCGATCGTGACCGTGTGCCGTGCGGGCGGCCGCTCCGCGCAGGCGACCGTGATCCTGCGGAAGGCGGGTTTCGATGCCGTCGCCAACCTCGGCGGCGGGATGCTGCGCTGGCGCGGCGAGGGCCGCGTCGTGATGGACGGCCGGTCGTAGCGGCGCGGTAACGCACGACGCAGAAAAAATGTTCGGACCGGTGTCGAATTGGCCGGGTGCCGTTCGTCGTCAAGGTATCCGATCACGTGGCGCCGCATGACGCGGCGCCGAAACCCCTGAGAGACCACGCGATGACGCCCACGCTATACGCCCATCCCTTTTCCTCCTATTGCCAGAAGGTGCTGACCGCGCTGTACGAGAACGGCACGCCGTTCGTGTATCGCGTGTTTGCGCACGACGATCCGAAGCCGATGCAGGAGCTGGCCGCGCTGTGGCCGCTGAAGCGCTTCCCGGTGCTCGTCGACGCGGGCCGCACGGTGATCGAGGCGACGATCATCGTCGAGTATCTCGATCTCTACCATCCGGGCCCGGTGCGGCTGGTGCCCGACGACCGGCGCGCGGCGCTGGAAGTGCGGACGATGGATCGCTTCTTCGACAACTATGTCGCGACACCGCAGCAGAAGGTCGTGTTCGATGCGGTGCGGCCGGTGCACGAGCGCGATGCGCGCGGCGTCGCCGATGCGCGCGCGATGCTCGAAACGTCGTACGCATGGCTGGACCGAACGATGGCCGATCGCGAATGGGCGGCCGGCGACCGCTTCAGCCTCGCCGACTGCGGCGCGGCGCCGTTCCTGTTCTACGCGGACTGGACACACCGGATCGATCCGTCGTTCGCGAACGTGATCGCGTATCGCAAGCGGCTGCTGGCGCGGCCGTCGTTCGCGCGTGCGGTCGACGAGGCGCGGCCGTATCGTGCGTTCTTCCCGCTGGGCGCGCCCGATCGCGATTGATGCGTGCGGTCGCGGTTGCCGACGCGGCGGCAAGTTGACGGGTGGCGCGCGCCGCGCGCGATGTCGCCGCGCACGGCCGGCAGCGCGTGCCCGGGCGCCGTGACGACAGCAGTGGATGCATCGCGGTGCCGTCCCGTTACATCGTCGTGTGCTTGACCGACTGCGCGAGCGTCAGCAGTTCGTCGAACTGCGTGATCAGCTCGAAGCCCAGCAGGAACGCAAGCGTATAGGCCGGCGCGGGGAAGCGCCGGATCGCCTCCAGCACCTGCGGCGCGAAGCGCGAACGGATCGCATCGCGCGTCAGCAGCCACGCGATCGCGATGCCGATCGCGGCACCGGCGATCAGGTCGGTCGGATAGTGATAGCCGAGATACGCGCGCGGCACGCAGATGAACACGACCGCATACAGCAGCGCGGCCACCCCGGCGCGGCGCGAGATGATGAAGATGCCCGTCGCGATCGCCATCCACAGCATCGCGTGATCGCTCGGAAACGAACTCCACGCCTGTAGCGTGGCCGCGCGCAGCTCCTCGGACGGGAAGTGCAGGTGGAGGTCCGGGTTGTAGATCGGCCGCACGCGGAACGGCAGGAGTTTCGCGAGCAGGCGGCCGAACGCGAGCGCGACGAGCCCGCTCGCGACCGTCGCGATGACGAGCTCGCGTTGCCGTTCGCGTCGCGGTCCCGGCTGGAACCACAGCCAGCACAGCACGGGGATGAGGATGAAGCCCTTGAACGTATAGAGGCCGGCGATCACGCGGATCGCGTGATTCATCAGCGGTCCGAAACTGATGTGGGTGAGAAAGACCTGGATCGTGGTGTCGAAATTGTTCATGTTCTGCGAGCCTGACGGACACGCAGCACATGAGACGCGACCGGCAGGCATCAGGAAGCGCGCTTACACAGGAGCGCAATGGGGGCCAAGTATGTCACCGGTAATTTCGAAGAAAATGGGAAAAAATACCGGGATTCCCCTGAGAAAACGCGATTTTCCGATAGGGCCGGATTGGAAACGGCCGTGCGGCGCGCTCGGGCGATATCGTCTGACGGTTGCGCGCGCATTCATCGCACATCGCCCGAAAATAATCGGTTGAACTGGATAATCCGGCGAGCTACGGCGGACCTTGCATCGGATGATCGTATCGGCGTCGCGTATCGCGTCTCGCGCTGATCTGACGTGCTGCGCCGGGCCGCGCAGCAACGAACGAAAATCAAAAGAAAATGTGTGCACGCGCCGTGCGGGCCTGTCCGCTCCGCATGTGCAGGCAGCGCCCGCGCCAGGCGCTGCTCGTGCATGTCGTCGCGTGCCGTCAGCCGCGCCGGATGCCTTCGGGCAACGCGCTGATGCGGCGCACTTCGGGCGAGTCTAGCCACGCACGCGACGTCGCGCAGTCGACGAACATGTCGGTCGCGTCGTCGCCCCAGAACAGGTCGCCGTCGAGCTCGAAGGTCGGCACGCCGAACACGCCGTGCGCGATCGCCTGATCGGTGTTCGCGCGCAGCGCATCCTTCACCGGTTGGGCATCGACGGCCGTCACGCCTTCCGGAAAGCCGACCGCCTCGCACAGCGCGGCGAAGCCGTCCGGCGTCGATACGTCGTGGCCGTCGCGCCAGATGTACCGGAAGATCCGCCGGATCGCGTCGGGTGAGTTGCCCATCGCGATCGCGAGACGCAGCGGCCGGATCGGATTGAACGGATGCGCGGGCGGCATCCGGAATGGAATGCCGAGCTTGTCCGCGCGGTATTGCGCGTGGCGATAGGTGAAGATGCGCTTCGCGGCGATCTCGGCCGGCGCTTTCTGGCCCCAGTGGGTGAGCAGCGCGCCGAGCACGATCGGTTTCGGCTCGTATGCGGCGACAGGCGGCAATTGGTCGAACCGCTCCTGCTGCAGATACGCGAACGGGGAAACGAAATCGAAATACCAGGTGGCGGTGCGCACGGTGTTCATCGTGGGGTTTCCTTGCGTGTCCGGACGACTGTTGCATGTGCCGCACCGTTGGACGGCGCGCTGCATGCGTCGATGGGCAGTGTCGCATGAGGCCGCGTTTTGCGCTGCCCCACGGCCGGATGCGCGTGGCCGGCTATGGCTGGGCGGGCGCGCCCGGTATCGCGAATCGCGCGAGACTGTCGCGCACGGCTGGCGCATCGTAGCGCGCGCCCGCGCCACCCAGCGCGACGGTCGCTTTCTGCGCGAGCGGCAGCAGCATCGCGAGCGCCGCCGCCATGGCCGGCGCGGCGGCAAGCCGCGATATCGGACCCGACACCGTCAGCGCACCGACGCAGTCGCCGGCCGCGCCGAACACCGGCACCGACGCCGACGCGGTTTCCGGGTCGCGCTCGCCGTACGACGCAGCCCACAACTGCTCGCGTACGTCGTTCCAGTGCGCATCGTGCGGCTCGGTGAACGCGAGCAGCACCTTGCCGGATGCCCCCTGGTGAACCGGAAACTCCTCGCCGACGCGGATCGACACGCGCACCGTGCGCGCGGGTTCGACGCGAAAGAGCACCGAGCGCATGTCGCCATGGCGCACGTAAAACGATGCGGTCTCGCCGAGTTCGCGGCTCAGCGTCTCGAGCAGCGGCTCGACGACCGGGCCGACCCGGAACGAGCGCTGATACAGCGCGGCAAGCCGCAGCGGCTCGTGTCCGACCGCGTACTGGCCGTCGTCGAGCTTGCGCACGAAGCCGCCGTGCTCCAGCGCGGCGAGCAGGCGCAGGATCGTGCTCTTGTACAGCCCGGTGCGGCGCGACAGTTCCGCGAGCGTCAGCCGGTCATCGGTTTGCCCGAAAGCACGGAGGATCGCAAACGCGCGATCGAGGACGGCGACGCCGCTGCTGGACGCTTCGGCTGACGAGTCGGGCATTTCGTCGGTGGGATCTGCTGGAGTCGAGGTCGGGGGCACGGCTCGTTGTTCCTTTGGGTGACGGTCGATCGACTATATCGTTCTGTCTGGTAGAACTCAAGTTCCAAAAAATCGCGATTTCGCGGGTATACCCCGCTTACAGCGGATTTGGCGTGTCACTAAAGTTCTGTCAAACAGAACGATGTTCTTTTGAATAGAACTATGAGGTGTCGAATGAGCGTTTCCGGGAATCCAAGGGTGCTGGTCAGCGAGGTCGGGCCGCGAGACGGCATGCAGAGCATCAACGCCGTGATGCAGACGGCCGACAAGTTGCGCTGGATCACCGCGCTCGCCGCGGCCGGCCTGCGCGAGATCGAGGTCGGGTCGTTCGTGCCGGCGCGGCTGTTGCCGCAGATGGCCGACGTGCGGGCGGTCGTCGCGCATGCATTGACGATTCCCGGGCTGCATGTCGCCGCGCTCGCGCCAAACCTGCGTGGCGCCGAAAGCGCGTTCGAATCCGGGATCCACAAGTTGACGCTGCCGGTGTCGGTGACCGAAGCGCACTCGCTGGCGAACATCCGCAAGACGCCCGCGCAGATGATCGACGAGGTGCGCGCGATCGTCGCGCTGCGCGATGCGCGGTTTCCGTCGGTGCAGATCGAGGCCGGCGTGTCGGTCGCGTTCGGTTGCACGATCGCCGGCGCGGTCTCCGACGACGAAACGATCGCGATGGCGGCCGCGATGGCCGAATGCGGGGTCGACGAGATTGGTCTGTCCGATACGAGCGGCTACGCGAATCCGGCGCAGGTGCGCCGGTTGTTCATGCGCCTGCGGCGCGAAGTCGGCGACAAGGCCGGCGGCGCGCACTTCCACAACACGCGCGGGCAGGGGCTCGCCAACGTCGTCGCGGCGCTTGACGCCGGCGTGACGACGATCGACGCGAGCCAGGGCGGTCTTGGCGGCTGCCCGTATGCGCCGGGCGCGACCGGCAACATCGTCACCGAGGATCTCGTGTTCCTGCTGGAATCGATGGGATACGACACGGGCGTCGACGCCGACGCCCTGCTCGCCGCGCGCGCGATCCTGCACGCGGCGCTGCCGGCCGAGCCGCTGTATGGCCATGTGCCGGATGCGGGGCTGCCGAAGGGATTCCGCTACGCGGACGGCCGCGCGCCGACCGCGGCCCAGCCGGAAGGCTGCCTGACGGGAGTCGCGCAATGAACGATCGCCAACCGGCTTCGCCGCTGCCGTACGAAGGCGTGCGCGTGATCGAGATGACGCACATGGTGATGGGCCCGACCTGCGGCATGATGCTCGCGGATCTCGGCGCGGAAGTCATCAAGATCGAGCCGATCGCCGGCGACAGCACGCGTGCGCTGCGCGGTTCCGGCGCGGGCTTCTTCGGAATGTTCAACCGCAACAAGAAGAGTCTCGCGGTCGACGTGAAGGATCCGCGCGGTCTGGAGATCGTGCGGCGGCTCGTCGCGACGGCGGACGTCTTCAACGAGAACTTCAAGAGCGGCACCATGGATCGGCTCGGCCTCGGTTACCAGGCGCTGTCCTCGCTGAATCCGCGCCTGGTGTACGTGTCGCACAAGGGTTTCCTGCCGGGGCCGTACGAACATCGCACCGCGCTCGATGAAGTGGTGCAGATGATGGGCGGTCTCGCCTACATGACGGGCCCCGAAGGCAGGCCCTTGCGCGCGGGCTCCAGCGTGAACGACATCATGGGCGGAATGTTCGGCGCGATCGGCGCGATGGCCGCACTCGCGCAGCGCGAACGCACCGGCCGCGGCCAGCAGGTGCAGAGCGCGCTGTTCGAGAACAACGTGTTGCTCGTTGCGCAGCACATGATGCAGTTCGCCGTGACGGGGCAGCCCGCATCGCCGATGCCGAGCCGCATTTCGGCATGGGCCGTCTACGACGTGTTCTCCGTCAAGGACAACGAACAGATTTTTCTCGCCGTTGTGTCCGACACGCAGTGGGCGCTGTTCTGCGACGCGTTCGGTTTTGCCGCACTGAAGGACGATGCGCGCCTCGCGACCAACAACCTGCGCGTGCAGGCGCGCGAGTGGCTGTTGCCCGAACTGCGCGCGCGCCTCGCCATGCATTCGGCCGAGGAGATCGGCGCGATCTTCGAGTCGATCGGGCTGCCGTATGCGCCGATCACGAAGCCGCAGGATCTGTTCGACGATCCTCATCTGCTCGCGACGGGCGGCCTCGAAGCCGTGACGCTGCCGGCCGACGCGAGCAGCGCCGGCCGGCCGGTCGATACGCACACCGCGCTGCTGCCGCTCACGCTCGGGGGCGAGCGCTTGCGGCTGCGCGCGGCGCCGCCCGCGCTCGGTCAGGACACGTGCGTGCTGCTCGGCGAGCTTGGTTACACGCCGGACGAAGCACGGGCGCTGATCGAAGCCGGGGTCGTCGCCGGGCGGCACGGACAAGGTGCGGACGGCCAGCCGCCGGGCGCGCCGGTCGACACGCCGTCGCCCAACGAAGTGGCGAGCGCGTAGCGCGGCCAGGACCCATCGAACGACCAAGGCATCCCGCCCGCGATCGAGCGGGTGCGGACTGCCGCATCCACGGAGACAACCATGACATCCGCTTCCTCGGCGATGACCGCCGATCGCGAGACCGACGCGTCGATCGAGCAACGTGCGGTGCGCAAGGCCGCATGGCGCTTCATTCCGCTGCTCGCGCTTGCGTACTTCTTCAACTATCTCGACCGAACGAGCGTCGGGTTCGCGGCGCTGACGATGAACCGTGATCTCGGGCTGACCGCGACGCAGTTCGGCTGGGGCGCGGGAATCATGTTCGCGGGCTATTGCGCGTTCGAAGTGCCGAGCAATCTCGCGCTGTATCGCTTCGGCGCGCGGCGCTGGCTCGCGCGCATCATGATCACGTGGGGTTTGATGGCCGCGGCGACCGCGCTCGCGACGGGACCGACCAGTTTCTATGCGATCCGGCTGCTGCTCGGCATCGGCGAAGCCGGATTCTTTCCCGGCGTGATCTTTTTCCTCGCGGTGTGGTTTCCGGCGAGTTATCGCACGCGTGTGCTCGCGTGGTTCACCGTGTCGACACCGCTGTCGTCGCTGATCGGCGGACCGCTGTCGACGTGGCTGCTGCAGCTCGACGGGGCGCTCGGGCTCGCCGGCTGGAAATGGATGTTCATCGTCGAAGGGCTGCCGGCATGCGCGCTCGGTTTCCTCGTACTGAGGCTGTTGTCGGATTCGCCGGAGCATGCGACGTGGCTGTCGAACGACGAGCGCGCCGCGCTGCAGCACGCGTTCGAGCGCGACGGCGCCGCCGCCGGCCGCAAGAAGCGCTTCGGCGTCGCACTGCGCGACGTGCGCGTGTACGTGCTCGCACTGATTTCGTTCGGCTTCACGATGGGTTCGTACGGCATCGGCATCTGGTTGCCGCAAATGCTGAAGGCGCACGGAATGTCGACGATGCAGACGGGCTGGCTGTCCGCGGTGCCTTACTTCTTCGCGACCGTCGCGTTGCTGTGGTGGGCGAAGCGGGTGGACCGGCGCGGCGGCCCTGTCGCGAACCTGGCGATTGGATTGTTCATCGGCGCGGCGGCGCTCGGCGTGTCGACCCATTTCCTGACGCTCGGACCCGCGCTCGTCGGCATCACGCTCGCGTTGATCGGCACGATCGCCGGCCGCACGATCTTCTACACGCTGCCATCGCGCTTCCTGTCCGGCCAGGCAGCGGCCGGAGGGCTCGCGCTGATCAATTCGATCGGCGCGCTGGGCGGTTTCGCAGGCCCTTATCTCGTCGGCTATCTGAAGGACAGCTTCGGCACCTTCACGGCCGGGATGCTCGGCCTTGCGATCGTCCTCGCGATCACGACGCTGCTGACGTTGTCGCTGTACGCGTTCGACCGGAGCGAATGACATGACCCTTTCGATCAAACGTCGCCGGCTGGTCGGCGCGGCCGCCGCAACGCTCGCACTTCCCGCATTGGCCGCTACGCGCACGCCGGCCGAAAACGGAGCTTCTCCCATGACGACCCAGAGCAACTATCTTCCGGTACGAAACGACTGGCTTGCCTCTGCGCTCGAACCCGCGCTCGACCCGGATCTGCCGATCGTCGATGCGCACCATCACTTCTACGAGCGGCCCGGCTGGATCTACATGCTTGACGACTATCTGCAGGATGCGCGATCCGGCCACAACATCCAGGGATCCGTCTACATGCAGGCGCTGACGCGCTATCGTGACGCGGGCCCGGCCGAACTGAAGCCGGTCGGCGAGACGGCCTACGTCGCCGGGGTGACCGAGCCGCTGCAACGGAGCGTTCCAGCCGTCGCGAAAGGCATCGTCGGGCATGCGGACCTGCGGCTCGGCGAGCGCGTGCGCGACGTACTCGAAGCGCACGTCGACGCCGGTCAGGGGCGCTTTCGCGGCGTTCGACACCTGACGACCTGGGATGCCGATCCGTCGCTCGCCAACCCGTTGTCGGCGGTGCCGCGCGGGCTGTTGCTCGATCCTGCGTACCGGGCGGGCGTCGCGCAACTCGCGCCGCTCGGGTTGTCTTACGACGCGTGGCTGTTCTTTCCTCAACTGCCCGAGCTGTTCGATCTCGCGAAGGCGAATCCCGACACGCGGATCGTCGTCAATCACTGCGGCGGCGTCGTGCGGATCGCGAGCTATGCGGACCGGCGGCCGGAAGTCTTCGAGCGGTGGCGGGCGTCGATGCGCGAACTGGCGCAACTGCCGAACGTGTTCGTGAAGGTCGGCGGCCTCGGCATGCGGATCAACGGCTTCGATTTCGAGAAGGGCGCGCGGCCGCCGTCGTCCGAACAGCTCGCCGACGCGTGGAAGCCATGGATGCTGACGTGCATCGAGACGTTCGGCGCCGAGCGCTGCATGTTCGAGAGCAATTTCCCGGTCGACAAGGGCTCGTATTCGTTCGTGAACGGCTGGAACGCGTTCAAGCGGTTGACCGCGCACGCGAGCCCGGGCGAGCGCGATGCGCTGTTCCGCGGGACCGTCACCCGCGTGTACCGGCTCGGCTGACGCGTACCGCGCCCGTCGCCTAGCCCGACTCGACCAAGGCCGCCAGTCGCGCGAGCGCCATCCGCCAGCCGGCCTCGTTGTCGGCGGCCGGCACGCCGGGCGGCACACCGTCGTGTACCGCGTCGACGCGCGTGCCGCCTGCTTCGTCGGACAGCGTGATCGTGACCGTCATCGCGCCGCGCAGCATCGGATCGTCGGTTTCGAACACGTCGATTTCGACGATCCGCTCGTCCGGCACGAGCGTCACGAAGCGGCCGTGATAGGTATCAGTGTGCGCGGTGGTCTTGCCCGTGCCGTCCGACGGTTCGTCGTAGCTCAGCGATACGCGCAGCGCGCCGCCTTCGCGCGCGTCGTATGCGTGCACGCGGCACGTCATGCCGTCGGGCACCTTCCATTGTTCGACGGCGTGCGGATCGAGCAGCGCGCGGTAGACGCGCCCGCGCGGCGCGTTCAGGTGCCGGCTGACCCGGGTCGAATGCGTGTGCATGTGCAGCATGTTGCCTCCCGCGGAACGCGCACGACGGTGCACGCCGGATGCCGGCGTGTCGTCGTGCTTCCTTCAGGAATCCTAGGCGCGCGCGCGGCCGCATGCAATGGCCAGCGCATGCGGCCGCTTTCAGCGCAATGCCGCCGCGAATTCGTCGAGCTGCGTGATGCAGATGTTCCAGCCCTCGAAAAAGCCGAGCGCCTCGTGGCGCTCGCGCGTCGCGGCGTCGGGATGCATCACGCGCGCTTCATAGCGGCAGCCTGCCGGGTCGTCGGTCATCGTGATGACGGCCGTGAAGCCCAGCCACGGCACCTGCGGCCGCCAGCCGCCGGTGAGCATCGACGTGAAGGCGATCCGCGCTTCCGGCACGATTTCGAGGAAGCAGCCGGGGTTGTCGCTCGTGCCGCCGTCGGGGCCGCGCATGAACGTGTGGAAGGCGCCGCCCGGGCGCAGGTCGAACGCGCGCACTTCGGTGGTCCACGGTTTCGGGCACCACCATTCCTTCAGCAATTCCGGATCGGTCCACGCGCGCCAGAGCGCCTGGCGCGGCGCGCGCAGCGTGCGCGTGATCATGAGGTCATGGGCTTCTGCGGGGGCGACGTGGCTGGCTGACATGCGTTTGCTCCTCCAGATGACGGCTTTCGACGAATTCCACGAGACGGTCGGCGCGCGCTTCCCACTGCGCGCGCTGCGCCGCGAGCCATTGCTCGGCCTCCGCCAGGCGGCTGCCGACCAGCTCGCAGGTGCGCTTGCGGCCGGTTTTCCGGGTCGTGACGAGGCCGCTGCGCTCGAGCACCGCGAGATGCTTCATGAACGACGGCAGCGCCATGCCGAACGGCGCGGCCAGTTCCGAAACGGTCCGCCCGCCGTCGCCGAGCGCGCCGACGATCGCGCAGCGAGTCGGATCGGCGAGTGCGTGGAATACGTCGCTGATACCGGGTTGAAAGTTAGCCATACGGCTAAGCATAGGCGATGCAGCGGGATTTTTCATCGCGTAGCATGATGGGGCGGTAACACGCGCCGATCGAACCGGGCGCCGTGTTGCCCGGCACCGGCGGCCGTTGCGCATGCAGCGACCGCATGCCGGCATGCCATTCGATCCGGGCGCACGCGACCGAATGCGTGCCCCGCCCGATATACCGGAGAGCGTATGACCGAACCCGTGACCGTGCGCCGCGTCGATGCAAGCGAAGCGCATGCATGCATCGACGCGCTGGCCGACGTGCTGATCGATTGCGTCGAAGGCGGCGCGTCCGTGAGCTTCATGTTGCCGATCGCACGCGCGACCGCCGTTGCGTTCTGGACGCGCATCGCCGACGGCGTCGCGAGCGGCGAGCGCATCCTGCTGGTGGCCGAGGACGCCGCCGGCCGGATCGTCGGCACCGTCCAGGTCGTGACCGCGCAGCCGGAGAACCAGCCGCATCGCGCGGACATCGCGAAGATGCTCGTGTCGCGTCATGCACGCCGGCAGGGAATCGCGGCGCGGCTGATGGCGGCCGCCGATGACGCCGCGCGCGATGCCGGCAAGACCGTGCTCGTGCTCGACACCGTGACGGGCGGCGATGCCGAGCGCCTGTACGAGCGGGCCGGCTGGCAGCGCGTCGGCGTCGTGCCGAACTTCGCGCTGATGCCCGACGGCGCATTGTGCTCGACGACGTATTTTCACAAGCAGCTCGCGTAACCGCGCTCGATGCAGTCACGGCGCGGCGCGGGACGGGCGCGCCGCACGGCCGAGCGCAGCCGTGGGCCGCACGCCGGACCGAAAGGGAAAGCGGTCCGCGACGGCGCCGTTCGGATATATTCGTGCGGGAACACGCCATCGCCCTGCCCACGGAATCGCCGCCTCGATGAAACGCTCTCACCTCGCTTTCGCCCTCACGGGCCTGCTCGTCGCGGCGCCGATTGCCGCGTACGCGCTCGTCAAGCCGTTGCGCGTCGTCGCGCCCGCGCTGCTTCCGGGCGTGTCGTGCCCCAGCGCGGACATCTGCACGGACGATCCCGCGAAGTTCGGCGCCGCGCAGCAGCTCTATCGCGACGGTTATGCGCGCGCGGCGGCGGCCGTGGGCCCGTTTCGCGACGCACCGCGCGTCGTGTTCTGCTCGACGCGCGCGTGTGCGGACCAATTCGGTCTCGGCGAACGCGCGGCACTGACGCTCGGGAATTTCGGCGTGATCGTCGCGCCGCGCGGCTGGCAGACCTACTTTCTCGCGCACGAGCTGATTCATCATCGCCAGGCCGAAGTGCTCGGCAACGTCGCGGTCGCGACCAAGCCGCGCTGGCTGATCGAGGGGATGGCGTATGCGCTCAGCGACGATCCGCGTCATCCGCTGAAGGAGCCGTTCGAGTCGTGGCGCGCGCGGTTCGGCGCATGGCATGCGGCGCTGGGCGGACAACCGCTGTGGGATGCCGCAAGGGCGGTGGAATAGCGCGGGACGCGCTCGCCAGGCAATGGCGAACCGCGCTGTCGGCGGATGGGCCGCACGGCGCGACGCCGTGCGGGCTTCGCACCGGAGAGTCGGCCCGCCGCCACGCGCGGTGCGCGGCGGGCCCGGTCGTCAGACCGTGGTGTCGATGATGCCCGGGATCTTCACGTCCGGGTTCACGTCCGCGTCGTAGTCGACGCCGGCGATCTCGAAGCCGAACAGGCGCAGGAACTCGGTCTTGTAGCCGGCGAAGTCGGTCATCTCGTACAGGTTCTCGTTCGTCACCTTGTCCCACATCGCGACGACCTTGGCTTGCACCTGCGGATCGAGCTCCTTGTAGTCCGCGCGCAGGCGGCCTTCGTCGTCGATGTGCGGCGTCGGGCCGTACATGCTGTCCTTCAGAAGCCCGTAGACCTGCTCGATGCAACCTTCGTGCGTGCCCTTTTCCTTCATCACCTTGAACAGCAGCGACAGGTAGAGCGGCATCATCGGGATCGCCGAGCTCGCCTGCGTGACGACGGCCTTCAGCACCGACACGCGCGCATCGCCGCCGTGCGCGGCCAGCTTGTCGCGGATCGACAGCACCTTCTTGTCGAGATCCTTCTTCGCTTCGCCGATCGAGCCGTTCCAGTAGATGTCGTGCGTGATCTGCTCGCCGAGGTACGTGAACGCGGTGGTTTTCGCGCCGTCGGCCAGCACGCCGGCTTCAGCGAGCGCGTCGATCCACATCTGCCAGTCCTCGCCGCCCATCACGGCGACGGTGCCGTCGATCTCTTCCTGCGTCGCCGGCTCGAGCGAGACTTCTCGGATCACTTCCTTGTCGGTGTCGAGGCCGCGGAACGTGACCGACTTGCCGACCGGCTTCAGCGTCGAGCTGATCGTTTCGCCCGTCTTCGGATGCGTGCGGCGCGGTGCCGCGAGGCTGTAGACGACCAGGTCGACCTTGCCGAGATCCTGCTTGATGGTGTCGATCGTGATCTGCTTGACCTTGTCGGAGAATGCGTCGCCGTTGATGCTGCGCGCATAGAGCCCCTTTTCCGCGGCGAATTTCTCGAACGCGGCGCTGTTGTACCAGCCGGCGGTGCCCGGCTTCGTTTCGCTGCCGGCGCGCTCGAAGAACACGCCGAGCGTGTCCGCGCCCGAGCCGAATGCGGCCGAGATCCGTGCGGCGAGACCGTAACCGGTCGACGCGCCGATCACGAGCACCTTCTTCGGGCCGTTGGCGATCGGGCCGTGCGAAGTCACGTAGTCGATCTGTTCCTTGACGTTGGCTTCGCAGCCGACCGGATGAGTCGTCACGCAGATGAAGCCACGCACGCGCGGTTTGATGATCATGGAAACCTCTAGTCAGAAAGGCGCGGACGGCCTGAAATCGGAAAAATCCCGCGCATTGTAATGGAAGCCGGCCGGCAGGGCGGGAAAGGCGGCCGACTCGGCTGCCGGGGCGCGGATCGTCGGCGCGGTGCCCGGCGTCGCCATCCGTTATTTCTCTCTTGACAGAAATAACTGAAAAAACTAAATTCCTCGACATGAAACTCACACCGATTGCCGAACGATTCATTCTCCACTGGGGCGAAATGGGCTCGCGGTGGGGCGTCAACCGCACCGTCTCGCAGATTCATGCGCTGCTGTACCTGGCCGGCAGGCCGGTCGCGGCCGACGAAATCGCCGAGACGCTCAACGTCGCGCGCTCCAACGTCAGCACGAGCCTGAAGGAGTTGCAGGCGTGGCGGCTCGCGAAGGTCGTGCACGTGCTGGGCGATCGCCGCGACCACTTCGAGACGTCGACCGACATCTGGGAACTGTTCAAGCTGATCGTCGAAGGGCGGCGGCAACGCGAGATCGAACCGACGCTCACGGTGCTGCGCGATTGCCTGACGAGCCCCGAGATCGCCGACGAGAGCCGGGAAACCGAGCAGCGCATTCGCGACACGCTGCAGTTCGTCGAGACGCTTACGACCTGGTCGGACGAAATGCTGCGGCTCAAGCCCGACACGCTCATGAAGGCGCTCGGGATCGGCGCGAAGATCAGTCAGACGGTCCGGCGCAAGTCGTCGAAGTAGGCGGCACCGGACGCGCGGGCAAGCAGCCCGCTTTTTTTGAAGTCGATGTTTCTGTCTTTACAGAAATAACTGTATATAGAGGATGAAACAATGAACGAGATCATGCAGTCGGCCCGCCGGCATCGCGCATCGCGGAGCGCGACATGAACATCCTCGTTTGCGGCGCGAACGGCTTCATCGGGCGGGCGCTGGGCGCGCGGCTCGAGGCCGCCGGTCACCGCGTGCTGCGCGGCGTGCGGCGTGCGATCGGCCCGCACGACGTCGCGATCGACTTCGCGAAGGACGTCGATCCCGACGCCTGGCTCGCGCGGCTCGATGGCGTCGATGTGGTGATCAATGCGGTCGGGATCCTCGCCGACCGGCGCGACGAGACGTTCGACACCGTGCACCGCGCGGCGCCGTGCGCGCTCTTCACCGCATGCTGCCGTGCCCGCGTGCGACGCGTGATCCAGATCTCGGCGCTCGGCGCCGAGCGCGGCGACACGCCGTATTTCGCGAGCAAGCATGCAGCCGACACCTTCCTGCGGACGCTGCCGATCGATTACCGGATCGTGCGCCCGGCGCTCGTGTACGGGACCACCGGCACGTCCGCGCGGTTCTTCCGGATGCTCGCGAGCCTGCCCGTGCACGCATTGCCGGCCGGCGGCCATCAGCGGCTGCGCCCCGTGCACATCGACGATCTCGCCGAACTCGTCGCGCGGCTCGTGGATGCACCGGCGGCGGGCCGGCCGGTCATCGATGCGGTCGGCGGCGACGAAGTCGAGTATCGCGAGATGCTCGGCGTCTATCGCGCCGCGCTGGGCTTCGCGCCGGCGCTGCGCGTGGCGCTGCCGGGCCCGCTGGTCGGCGCGGCCGCCGCGCTGCTCGGCACGATGCCGGGCGCGATGCTGACCCGCGACACCTGGACGATGCTGCGCGGCGGCAATACCGGCGACCCCGCCGCACTCACGGCCGTGCTTGGCCGGCCGCCGCGCGGGCTGAGGGACTTCATCGGCGCGGATGCGGACACGCGTGCGCTGCGCTGCGACGCGCTCGCGATGTGGCGGCGACCGCTGCTGGTCGGTGCGCTCGCGGTCGTCTGGATCTGGACGGCCATCGTCAGCGCGTTCGTCCATCCGCGGCACGACAGCCTCGCGATGCTGGCTCGCGTGCATCTGACCGGGCTGCCCGCGCTGATTGCGCTGTACGGGGCATGCGCGCTGGACTTCGCGTTCGGCGTGGCGACCGTCGCCGCGCCGTCGCGCCGTCTGTGGGCCGCGCAAGGCGCGCTGATCGTCGCGTATTCGGCCGTCATCGCGGTCACGATGCCCGCACTGCTCGCCGAGCCGTTCGGGCCCGTGCTGAAGAACGTGCCGATCCTCGCGATCCTGTTGATCCTTTTTTCAGAAGAAGAACACGCATGAATACCTATCTCGTGATCAAGACGCTGCATATCCTGTCCTCGGTGCTGATGGTCGGTACGGGCTTCGGCACCGCGTTCTACCTGTTCTTCGCGAATCGCACGCGCTCGGTGCCGGCGATCGCCGCCGTGTCGCGTCTCGTGGTGCGCGCGGACTGGTGGTTCACGACACCGGCCGTGCTGTTCCAGCCCGCGTCCGGGCTGTGGCTCGCGCACACGGCCGGCTGGCCATGGACGACGCCGTGGCTCGTCGCGTCGATCGTGCTGTATGCGGTCGCGGGCGCGTGCTGGCTGCCGGTGGTGTGGCTGCAGATCGAGCTGGCCGCGATGGCGAAGCTCGCGCATGCGAATGGCGATGCAGAGCTGCCCGCGCGCTACTGGCGTTATGCGAAGCGCTGGGAGCTGCTCGGCTATCCGGCGTTCCTGGCGATGCTGAGCGTGTATTTCCTGATGGTGGTCAAGCCGATGTAAACGAAGCGGCGGGGGACGCGACCGGCGATTTCGCCTGACACCGTGTCGGTTCCCGCGAGGTCGTGTATAAACTTCGACGGAAGCGCGTTCGGCCCGTATCGCGGCTTCCGAACGCTTCGCATTCGACCTCACAAGGAGCCTGCATGCTGCACGTCCTCGGCAAGATCCCGTCCATCAACGTCCGCAAGGTGCTGTGGCTGTGCACCGAGCTCAACCTGCCGTTCGAACAGGAAGACTGGGGGGCGGGCTTTCGCACGACCAACGATCCGACCTACCTGGCGCTGAATCCGAACGGCCTCGTGCCGGTCATCAAGGACGACGACTTCGTGCTCTGGGAGTCGAACACGATCATCCGCTATCTCGCGAACCGCTATGGCGGCGACGCGCTCTATCCGGCCGAGCCGCGCGCGCGTGCGCGGGTCGACCAGTGGATCGACTGGCAGGGCACGGACCTGAACCGTTCGTGGGTCGGCGCGTTCCTCGGCCTCGTGCGCAAGTCGCCCGATCATCAGGACCCGGCGGCGATCGCGCAGTCGATCGCGGGCTGGACGAAGCACATGCAGATACTGAACGCGCAGCTCGAAGCGACCGGCGCATTCGTGGCCGGCGACCAATTCACGCTCGCCGACATTCCGATCGGCCTGTCGGTGAACCGCTGGTTCGGCACGCCGTTCGAGCATCCGGATTTCCCGGCGGTGAAGCGCTACGTCGAACGCCTGGCGACGCGCGACGGGTTCAAGCTGTATGCAGGCAGCGCGAACCCGTAACGCATTGGCCGTCCAACGCGTTGCGGCGGTGCGACTGCCGCCGCAACGCTGCTTCCCCAGGGTACGTCACGTGCCGGATGCCGGGACGGCCTCGAGCACGCGCGCGAGAAACGCCTCGTGATTCCACGCGGATTCCGGCCGCGACAATCCGAGCCGCACGACCACCAGCTCGCGGCTCGGCACGACACTCACGAACTGGCCTTCATGGCCGACCGCATGAAACGCGTCGACAGGCAGCGGGCGCGCGTGCGGATCGCGATCGTTGAACGGCTCCGGCACCTTGACCCACAGATGGGCGCCGAATTCCCCGCGCGTCGACAGCGGCGTCGCGCGCGTCAGGTAGCGCACCCAGCCTTCCGGCAGCAGCCGCTGCCCATCCCACACGCCGTCCTGCAGCAGAAACTGCCCGAAGCGTGCCCAGTCGCGCGCGCTCGCATACATGAACGACGCGCTGCCGAGCGTGCCGGCCGCATCGGGCTCGAACACGGCGCTGCGCATCCCGAGCGGCGCGAACAGCGCACGGCGCGGAAACGCGAGGTAGTCGGCGTCGCTGTCGCCCATCGCCTCGCGCATCACACGCGCGACGATCGCGCTCGTGCCGCTCGAGTAGTCCCACTGCGTGCCGGGCTGCGCGGCGAGTGGCTTGGCCGACGCGAAGCGCGCGGTGTCGGGCTGCGTGAACAGCATCACGGCGACGTCGGACAGCGGGTCGTCGTAGTCCTCGTTGAATTGCAGGCCGCTCGTCATCCGCAGTAGCTCGTCGAGCGTGATCGCCGCGCGCGGATCGCCGCCGCCGCGCCATTCCGGCAGCAGCGCCGACGCGTTCGGCGACAGCTTGTGCTGCGCGACGAGCATGCCGGCCAGCGCCGCCGTCACGGTCTTCGTCATCGACCAGCCGGGTAACGGCGTATCGGCGGTGAAGCCGGGCGCGTAGCGTTCGGCGACGATCCGGCCACGCCACATCACGACGACCGCGCGGGTGCGCCGCGGCCGCGCCGGATCGGGTTCATCGAACGCGCGGTCGAGCGCAGCCTGCAGCTTGCGTGTGTCGATGCCGGCGGGCAGTGCGGACGGCACCGATGCCTGCGCGGGCGGCGGATCGGGGATGGGCGGGAGCGCGGCCGGCAGCACGCCGGGCGACGGCCCGAGCGCGAGCGTGCAGCCAAGGCCGGGCCGGAAGTCCGCCTCGCGTTGCGCGAACCCGGCGAACGTCGCGACGGCGCGATGATGCTCGGGATCGATCGACGGACGCACCAGTTTCAGCAACGGGTGCACGCCGGCCATGATGTCGACGTCGATCACCGACGCGGCCGGCCGGCCCGACACGAACACGCCGGAGCACAGCGCCTTCGCGGCATAGCCCGTCGCGATCGGGGCGAGCCGCGACAGCATGTAACCGGTATAGCCGGCCGCGACGACGAGCGCGACGGCGACGCCGCGCAGGATCAGCGATTTGAAGGGGATCGTCATGCGCGAACATCCTCTGTGGCGTGCCGGCCGGCAACGATCCGGCAGTGTCGCAGGTTCGGGCAAGCGGTGGCAATCGCGGGGGAGGGCGACGCCGGGCGGCGTCGATCAGTCGGCATGGTGCACGGCGTGTGCGAATCGCATGTGTCGATCGCGCAGGTTCGAACGATTGCGACATGGGCCGACAAGTTGAAATCCGAGCCGCCGTCGGCCGATAATCGTCCGGCATCGTTCCCAGTCACATCGCAATCGAACAATCGGAAAACGCCATGTCCTACGACAACAACAACCCGTTCGCCCGGATCCTGCGCGGCGAACTGCCGTGCGTGAAGGTCGCCGAAGACGACGCAACGCTCGCGATCATGGATCTCATGCCGCAGGCCGACGGTCACGTGCTCGTGATCCCGAAGGAGCCGGCCGCGCAGATCTTCGAGCTGTCCGGCGACGCCGCCGCGGCCGGCATCCGCATGACGCAGCGCGTCGCGGCGGCCGTGCGTGCGGCGCTCGAGCCGGACGGCGTGTTCATCGGCCAGTTCAACGGCGCGGCGGCGGGCCAGACGGTCCCGCACGTGCATTTCCACGTGATTCCGCGCTGGGAAGGCGTCGATCTGCGGATGCACGCGCGCGACGTCGCCGACGCGGCCACGCTCGAATCGCTCGCCGAGCGTATCCGCGCGCGTTTCGTGTAACGCATGCCCGGCTCGTGATTCGGGCGGCGCGAGCGGCCGTGTAGGGCGCCGCCGTGCGCACCTGTTTCAGCGCTCACACCACGTAACACGTGTAACGGCTCGGGAAACTCGGCCCGGCGGCTGCGGCGCTAGACTCCGCGCATTGCCGCATCGAGCGAAAGGAAAGGGCGTTGCCTGTTCGTGCCGGCCGTCTCATGGGTGACGACGGCGCGGCTTTCGCACGATGCGACGTGTCTTCTTCGCCGGGAATCGAGCCATGTACAAAGTTCTCATCACGTTAGCGCTGATCGGCGGCCTGTCCGGCTGCTATGTCGCGCCGCCTTACGGCTACGCACCCGCGCCGGTGTACTACGGTTATGCGCCGGCGTATTACGCACCGCCCGTCAGTGTCGGGATCGGCGGCAACTTCCGTATTCGCTGACCGCGCGGCGGGCGCGGGCGCAGCCCGCACGTCGATCGGCCATGTCGTTCGACGCTCCGCCGCCGCTTCTTTCCGCAACGACTCGCGCGCCGCATGACGACGCGCGTGCGCATCGCCCGCCCGGGTTCCTATACTTCACAGGAAAGCCCACTCCGGCGAGGCAGCCATGGCCGTTACGCGCAAGTTCGCAATCGCTGCGAGCATCTCCACGCTCGTCTATCTCGGGCTCGCCGTGCTCGGCATCGGCGGGTTCGCCGCCTTCTTCTCGCATCCGCAACTGACCGTCGTCGCCGTCGCGACGCTCGCGCTTGCCGTCGTCGCGCTGTTCACCGAAGGCAACCTGAGCGCCGGCGAACGCGAGAACCGCGACAACCGCTGGGTGCTCGCGGCCTTCGCGGTTACCGGGTTCCTGCTCGCCTATTTGCCGGCACTGACCGACCGGCTCGACGTGTGGACCTTCGGCGGCGACACCGTGCGCTGGAGCGGCGTCGTGCTGTACGTTGCGGGCGGCGTGCTGCGCCTCTGGCCCGTGTTCGTGCTCGGCAAGCGCTTCAGCGGGCTCGTCGCGATCCAGCCCGGCCACACGCTGGTGACGGACGGCATCTACCGCAGGATCCGCAACCCGAGCTACCTCGGCCTGCTCGTCAATGCGGCCGGCTGGGCGCTGGCGTTCCGCTCGGGCGTCGGGCTGCTGCTCGTCGCGTCGATGATGATCCCGCTCGTCGCCCGCATTCGTTCCGAGGAAGCGCTGCTGCGCGCCCGGTTCGGCGCCGAATACGACGCGTACTGCGCGCACACGTGGCGGCTGCTTCCGGGCGTGTACTGACCCTCGTTCGGCTCGAGCGACGCGGGCGATTCCCGCCGGCGCGCGGCGCGCATCCGATGTGTTGCCACGTGTGTCCGAACCCGCGCGAAAGGCACGTTCCGCCATGCTGAAAAACGGGGATCTACCATGGCCACAGCCCCGGCCGGCGGGCCTTTCCGGCAGTTTTCGGCAACCTTTTCCGGTCTCTCTTTCGGTAAACAACTTGTTACCAGAATGTCGACGGCACGCAGGCTCGAGCGGTGCTATTCTTCGCCGCAAGCTCATTGAAATGAATTGGTCCGGGATTCGGCACAATGCCGGCATCGACGTCGATCGATTCAGATCGTCGTATCGAGCGGACCTTCGATAACCAGATTGCGAACAAGGAAGAATACGGGAATGTGGAAGAAAATCGCCCCCGCTCTCGTCGTCGCCGTGCTGACCGGCGCGACCGCAGTGCCGGCATTGGCCGGTGGTGACTTGAACAACGCGCTCGGCGGCGCGCTCGGCGGGGTTGCCGGCGCAGCGGTCGGTGGCGCGGTCGGCGGCAGCACGGGCTCCGTGATCGGCGGCGCGATCGGCGGCGGCGCAGGTGGCGCCGTGACGTCGAACCGCCGCGAGCGGACCGGCGCGATCATCGGCGGCGCACTCGGCGGCGGCGCGGGTACCGCGGCCGGCAACGCGATGGGCGGCCGCACGGGCGGTCTGCTGGGCGCGGCTGTCGGTGGCGGCGCCGGCGCAGCGCTCGGCGGCAACCTGTCGCGCAACTCGTACGACGGCGATCGCGGCTATCGTCATCGCAAGCATCGCCACCACCGCGACTGGGACTGATCGCCGCGGGCGCGGCACGGTGCGCGACTTGCGCACCGGCGCGCCCGACGCGTCGGCTCCCGATCCGACAGCCGGCCCGGCGGCCTCAGCCGGGCCGCCATCGCCGGCAAAACCGGCACCTGTATCGCCTTACGCAGTTCACGCCCGGCCCCGCTCGACGGGTTGGCTCTCTCTCCCGCTTCATCGCTTCCCCTCGTAGATCTCATCGCCCGTTGCATCGACATGCAGCCGCGCGGGCTCGGCCATTCCCGTTTCGCCATTACCGATCGACGCGTCGCCGTTCGGCGCTCAGGATTTCCCCGATGCATCGACGCGTGCGCGTCACGCATGCACGGGCCGCCGCGCGCAACGGCGGGTAGTGCGAAATCGAATGGATGGCATCGCAACATTTAATTGGTCGATCGGGATCGACTTCGCTATCGTCAACGCTGCCCGTGTACGGAATCGAACCGTGCTCCGCCGCGTGATGCCGAGCATCCGCGGCCCGGCCGCCGGACCCCGCAAGCATGGTCGCCTCGCCCGCTGAAGCGGACGGGCCCGTCGCGAAGCCTGGCCGACCGGACGAAGGCGCCCGCGCTTTCAAGCCACCCCGGCAACGATGTCCCGCCGCGGCATGCGTGCCCCACGCGCGTGCCGCGCCTGCGTTGCGACCCGGGGCCGGACCAACCCATTGCCTGGATGCTTTATGTCTAAGACAACGTATTACGCGCCGCATGGCGGCCACCCGCCGCAGACCGATCTGCTGACCGATCGCGCGATGTTCACCGAGGCATACGCCGTCATTCCGAAGGGCGTGATGCGCGACATCGTCACGAGCTGGCTGCCGTTCTGGAGCAACACGCGCCTGTGGGTGATCGCGCGTCCGCTGTCGGGTTTCGCCGAAACCTTCTCGCAGTACATCGTCGAAGTGAACCCGGGCGGCGGTAGCGACAAGCCCGAGCAGGACAAGAACGCCGAAGCCGTGCTGTTCGTCGTCGAAGGCGAGGCCGAATTGACGCTGCAGGGCAAGCAGCACACGCTGAAGCCGGGCGGTTACGCATTCATTCCGCCGGGCGCCGACTGGACGCTGCACAACGTCAGCGATGCCGCCGTGCGTTTCCACTGGATCCGCAAGCATTACCAGGCCGTCGACGGCATCGCGCTGCCGGAAGCATTCGTGACCAACGAGCAGGACGTCGAGCCGATCCCGATGCCGGGCACCAACGGCGCATGGGTGACGACGCGCTTCGTCGACATGAGCGACATGCGTCACGACATGCACGTGAACATCGTGACGTTCGAGCCGGGCGGCGTGATTCCGTTCGCCGAGACGCACGTGATGGAGCACGGCCTGTACGTGCTCGAAGGCAAGGCCGTGTATCGCCTGAACCAGGACTGGGTCGAGGTGGAAGCGGGCGACTTCATGTGGCTGCGTGCGTTCTGCCCGCAGGCATGCTATTCGGGCGGCCCCGGCCGCTTCCGTTATCTGCTGTACAAGGATGTGAACCGTCACATGAACCTGACGCTGAATCCGGCGCGCTGAGCGTCGCGCACGTCGGACACGAAAATCCGCTGGTGCATGCCGGCGGGTTTTTTTTCATCGGCGCCGGCATGCGATGCAGCCGACGCGGCGGGCGTCGCCGCACGCTACGCGTGGAGCGCTGCGGCAGCCAGCCTCGCGACCTGCAGACGCGTATCCGGTGGCAGGTCGTCTGCCATCAACCACACTGCCGACAAGCCCGCCCAGGCGAGGATCCATTGCAGCAGCGAGCGCCGGTCGAGTTGCGCGGCTTCGGTGACGAGCGCGACGCGCCGCGCGAAGCGCGCCGGATCGACGGCGATGTCGTGCGCGGGATTGCAGAACAGGTTCGCGTAATCGAACGCGCGGTCGCCACGCAAACCTTTCTGGTCGATCGCGAGCCAGCCGCGATCGCCGAAGTGCAGCACGTTGCCGTGATGGATGTCGCCGTGCAGCACGACGTCGTCGACAGGCGGCGCGGCCAGCAGCCGGTGTGCCGTCGCAGCCGAACGCCGCAGCACGTCCTCGCCCGCGTCGTGCGACAGCAGCGCATGGAACCAGTCGGCCAGCGGCACGGCCTCGGGCGGCTCGGGTGCGCGATGCGCATGCAGCCGCGCGACCACGCGGCACGCGATGCGGATCGTATCGTCGTCGTGGCCCGCGGCGGACAGGCCGGTGAGCGTCGGCGCCGGTTGCGCGCGTTCGAGCAGCACCGCGTCGCTGTCGTGCAGCCACACGCGCGCGGCGCCATTCCCGTTCCACCAGGTCATCAGCGCATTGCCGCGGCGCTCTTCGTCGCAGGTCGCAACCTTCAGCATCGCGGGCCGTGTGTGCCAGACGACGGGCAGCACGCCGCCGCTCGCGGTCAGGATCGGGCCGCCATCGGGGACGAGGTCCCACAGGCGCAGGTACGTGTCGAACATGCAGACGATGGTACAGGCGAACGGGCACGTGCGCCGCGCGGTTCGTCCGCACAGCCCGCGCAGCCGCCCGCGCGACCATTCCTAAATAAAATTTAGCCAGCCAAACTTGGGCTAAAGAATGTTCCGGTATCCCGGCATCCCTCCGACAATGCGCGCCTTCCGTGATCGACGGGCGCCTGTTGCGCGCCTGCGTTCGCCGCATCGAAGAAGGAGCCTGCATGACCGACCACACCGCCAACCCTCCGCCGCCACCGGCGCCGCCTCCTGCATCGCCGCGCCGCGCGTGGCGCATGCTCGCGGGCGCGCTGCTCGGCCTGACGCTCGCGTGCGCGGGCATCGGTGCATGGACGATCCATCGCATCTGGACGCAGCTGCCGTCCGTCGAACACCTCGCTGCCTATCGACCCGCGCTGCCGCTGCGGATTTTCTCGCGCGACGGCGAGTTGCTGGCCGAGTACGGCGTCGAGCGTCGCGAATTCGTGCCGCTCGAACGGATTCCGCTGCTCATGCGGCATGCGCTGCTCGCCGCCGAGGACGCGAAGTTCTATCAGCATGGCGCGGTCGATATCGGCGGCCTCGCCCGCGCGACGTTCGCGAACGTCGTGACGGGGCAGCCGGGGCAGGGCGGCAGCACGATCACGATGCAGGTCGCGCGTAACTTCTATCTGACGCGCGACAAGGTGCTGAGCCGCAAGCTCGCCGAGATCCTGATGGCCATCAAGCTCGAGCACGAGTACGGCAAGGACAAGCTGCTCGAGCTTTACATGAACCAGATCTATCTCGGCGAGCGCGCGTATGGTTTCGCGGCGGCCGCGAACGTGTATTTCGGCAAGCCGCTCGACGCGCTGAGCGCGGGCGAGGCGGCCGTGCTCGCGGGGCTGCCGAAGGCACCGTCCGCGTTCAATCCGGTCGTCAATCCGGCACGCGCGACCGCGCGGCGCAACTACGTGCTCGGCCGCATGCATGCGCTCGGCGAGCTCGACGACGCGGCTTATCGCGCGGCGGTCGACATGCCGATCGCGCTGGCGACCACACCGCCGCCCGGCATCGTCGCGGCGCCGTATGTCGCGGAGCGTGCGCGCCGGATGATGGTCGAGCGCTTTCACGACGACGCCTACACGCTCGGGCTCGACGTGACCACGACGATCTCGATGCGCGACCAGCGCGCGGCCGAAGCCGCGCTCCAGCGCACGCTGAACCGGCAGCCGCGCGCGAAGCGCGATGCGCGCGGCGGGCTCGAGGGCGCGCTCGTGTCGCTGGATGCGGCGACGGGCGACATGCTCGCGCTCGTCGGCGGCGCGGATTTCAATCGCAACGTGTTCGACCATGCGCTGCAGGCGTATCGCCAGCCGGGTTCGAGCTTCAAGCCGTTCGTCTATTCGGCGGCGCTCGAAAAGGGCTACTTTCCGGGTGTGCTGGTCGACGATACGCAGCGCACGCTGACCCATGAGGAAACCGGTGCGCGGCCGTGGCGCCCGCGCAATTTCGGCAACCGCTACGAGGGCTTCATTCCGGTGCGGCGCGGTCTCGTGCGCTCGAAGAACCTGGTCGCGGTCAGCCTGATGCAGGCCGCCGACGCGCGTTACGTGCAGCAGCACGCGGTGCGTTTCGGTTTCGACGCGCTGCGCAATCCGGCGTCGTTGCCGCTCGCGCTCGGCGCGGGCGCGGTGACACCGCTCGAGCTCGCGAGCGCATACAGCGTGTTCGCGAACGGCGGGACGCGAATGGAGCCGCGCCTGATCCTGTCGGTGAAGCAGCGTCACGGCGGCGCGATGTACGAGGCGACGATGCCGGAAGGCGCGCGCGTCGTGTCGGCGCGCAATGCGTTCGTGATGGACAGCATGCTGCGCGACGTCGTGAGGGCCGGCACCGCGCGCGGCGCGCTCGCGCTGCGCCGCGACGACGCGGCCGGCAAGACGGGTACGTCGAACGGGTCGAAGGATGTCTGGTTCGCGGGCTATTCGTCGGGCATCGTCGCGGTCGCGTGGCTCGGCTACGACACGCCGCGCCCGATGGGACGCGCGACCGGCGCGACGCTCGCGCTGCCGGTCTGGCTCGACTACATGAAGACGGCCGTCGACGGACGCACGCCGGTCGATGCGACGCCGCCGCAGGACGTTGCGCTCGTCGACGGCGACTTCGTGTACGCCGAATACACGCGCGGCGCGTGCACGGCCGACGTGCCGCCATACATCCGCAGCCGCTTCGCGTGCGGCGGCGCGCCGGCGTCCGACGCGCCGGATGCATCGCGCGAGCAGCGCAACGCCGACGGGCCGATGCCCGCAGCGGTCGATGCGGCCGAGCGCGAGCGCGTGCTCGACCTGTTCCGTACCGACGACTGAGGCGCGCGATGCATACGCTTTATCTGATCGCGATCGTCGCGGAGGCAATGTCGGGCGCGCTGATGGGCATGCGGCGCGGGATGGACCGCTTCGGGCTCGCGCTGGTCGGCGCGGTGACGGCGCTCGGCGGCGGCACGGTGCGCGACGTGCTGCTCGGCCACTATCCGCTCGGCTGGATCGCGCATCCAGAATACCTCGTGATCACGCTCGTCGCGGCCACCGTCGCGTCGTGGGCCGCGCGGCACGTCGCGCGGATGAAGACGCTGTTCGTCACCGTCGACGCGATCGGTCTCGCGGCGTTCACGATCATCGGCTGCGACATCGGCGCGTCGACGGATGCCGCGCCGATCATCGTCGTGCTGGCCGGCGCGATCACCGGCGTATGCGGCGGGATGCTGCGCGACCTGCTGTGCAACGAGATGCCGCTGATCCTGCGCGAGGAACTGTATGCGAGCGTCGCGTTCTTCACGGGCACGCTGTACGTCGGGAGCCAGCATCTCGGCATCGATGCCGGGCTGGCGACGGTGGTCGCGCTGGCGGCGGGCTTCACGATGCGCATGCTTGCGGTGCGGCTCGGATGGAAGATGCGCACGTTCGGTGTCGCGGACATCGAGCGTTGAGCGACGTTGCCGCCCGGATGCGGCGGCACGCGCGTGTTACGCCGGCACGATGACCGGCGGCGACCCGTCCCCCGTTTCCACCATCTTCACCGCGAATCCGTAGCACTGCGCGACATGGGCGGGCGTCATCACGTCGCGCGGCGCACCGTGCGCGACGATCGTGCCGTCCGCGAGCAGCGCGATCGTATCCGCGTGCCGCGCCGCGAGATTCGGATCGTGGACGATCGCCAGCACGCCGAGCTGCCATTCGCGCGCGACGGTACGCACGGTATCGAGCAGCCGGTGCTGATGCGCGAGGTCGAGCGCGGCGGTCGGTTCATCGAGCAGCAGATAGCGCGAGCCTCGCTCCGATGAGTCGTCGTCCGGCCACAGCTGCGCGAGCACGCGCGCGAACTGCACGCGTGCGAGCTCGCCGCCGGACAGCGTCGTCACGTCGCGGCCGACGAGCGTCTCGGCGCCCGCGCGCTCCAGCGCCTGCCATGCAATGTCGCGATCGCGGTGTGCGATCGCGTGCCGCGAGCCGCGGCGTCGTGCATGCGGATAGCGGCCGAGCAGCACGATTTCGTCGACGCTGAATGGAAACGCGGGCTGCGCGGACTGCGGCAGCACCGCGCGCAGGCACGCGAGCCGCGCCGCGTCGATGCGTGCGAGCGATTCGCCGTTCAGCGTGACGTCGCCGGTCACGCGCACGCCGTTCGGCGCGACGCTGCCAGTGAGTTCGCCCGCCAGGGCTTTCAGCAGCGTGCTCTTGCCTGCGCCGTTGCGGCCGAGCAGCGCGGTCACGCGGCCGGGTTCGATCGACAGCGTCAGGTCGCGCAAAACGGTGCGGTGCCGGCGGGCGACGCCGAGATGATGGGTGGTCAGCATGATGAGCGAATGAAGGATCAGCCGCCGAGCGCGCCGCGGCTTTTCCACAGCAGCGCGAGAAAGAACGGTGCGCCGAGCAGCGCGGTAAGCACGCCGAGCGGAATTTCGGCGGGCGCGGCGACGGTGCGCGCGGAGAGATCGGCGGCGAGCGTCAGCAGTGCGCCGAGCAAGGCGGCGCCGGGTAGCACCACGCGCTGATCGGGGCCGCACGCGAGGCGCACGCAGTGCGGCGCGACGAGACCGATGAAACCGATGATGCCCGCGCACGATACGAGCGCGCCGACCGCGAGCGCGACCGCGACGAGCACGCGCCGCTTGAGCCGCTGGACGGGCACGCCGAGGTGCAGTGCTTCGGTCTCGCCGAGCTGCAGTGCGTTGAGCGCGTCACGATCGCGCGCGAGCAGCACGCACCCGATCGCGACGCACGGCGCGACGGCCGCCAGCGCGGGCCATTGCGCGCCGCCGAGGCTGCCGAGGCTCCAGAACGTCAGCGAGCGCAGTTGCGCGTCGTCGGCGACGAACGTGAGCAATCCGATGGCCGCCCCCGCCAGCGCGTTGATCGCGATGCCCGCGAGCAGCAGCAGCGGAAGCGCGAGCCGGCCGCGCGACGCGGCGAGCCGGTAGACGAGCGTCGCGACCGCGAGCGCACCCGCGAACGCGGCGACGGGCAGCGCGGCCGCGCTCGCATGCGCGGCGAACAGCGCGGGGCCGAGCACGATCGTCGTCGTCGCACCGAGCGCCGCGCCGCTCGACACGCCGACGAGCCCCGGATCGGCGAGCGGATTGCGGAACAGCGCCTGCATCGCGGCGCCGGCCGCGCCGAAGCCGCCGCCGACCAGCAGCGCGAGCGCGACGCGCGGCGCGCGGATGTCGAGCAGCACCGCGCGTGCTTGTTGCGCGGCCGGGTCGCCGCTCAGTGCGGCCCAGACTTGAGCGAACGGAATGCGATATGCGCCCGCGCACAGCGCGACGACGGACATCGCACACACGAGGGCGGCGAGCGCGGCCAGCGCGAACGGCGCGAAACGACGTGACGCACCGATGCGGGCGGCGCCGGCATGCGCTACGCGCGACTGCGCGGGACAAGGCGACACATGAGCAGGCATCGGACGATCCGGAATCATGCGAGCGCATCCGACAAGCGCCGGTGCAGGGTCGTGACGGCGAGCGGCAGGCGCGGGCCGAAGCCGAGCAGGAACAGCGCATCGAGCGACACGACACGCCGCGCGCGGCCGGCCGGCGTCGCGCCGAAGCCGGGTGCGGCGAGCAGCGCGTCGCGGCCGCCGACTGCCGCAAGTCCTTCATCGGAGATCAGCACGACGTCGGGCGCGGCGACGGCCAGCGCCTCGGTCGTCAGCGGCTTGTAGTGATCGAAGCCGTGCATCGCGTTGCGCGCGCCCGCGTAGCGCAGCATCGCGTCGGCGGCCGTGCGCTGGCCGGCGACGAGCGCCTGGTTGCCGGTATGGTTCAGCACGAACAACACGCGCGGCGGTTGCGCACCGCCCGGCACGCGCGCGGCGACCGCGTCGCGGGCGGCCTGCCAGTCGCGATCGAAGCGCTGCAGCAGCGCGTCGCCCGCGTCGCGCACGTCGAGCGCACGCGCCACGCCCGTGATCTTCGCGCGCACCGAGTCGACGTCGTGCCGCTCGCTGAACGTCGTCACCGCGACACCCGCGCTTTTCACCTGCGCGATCGCGGCGGGCGGGCCGGCCTCCGCCGACGCGAGCAGGAGATCGGGTCGCAGCGACAGCAGCCCCTCGGCCGACAGCGCACGCTGGTAGCCGACCTTCGGCAGGCGTTTCGCGGCGTCCGGGTACGTGCAGGTCGTGTCGGTGCCGACGAGCCGGTAACCGCGAGTGTCCGCGCCGCCGAGCGCGAACGCGGTTTCCGCGAGCGCGCCGCCGATCACGACGACGCGCTTGTGCGCAGCCTGCGCAAGCGCCCGGCCGGGCAGCGCACCCGCAAGCGCGCCGGCGACCGCGCTGGCGAGCACGGCGCGGCGTCGCGGCTGGAACGATTGCGCGCTCACCGCATGTCTCCGCACACTGCAGACGGCAGCGTCGCGACGAGCGCGCGCCAGTCGTCGCGTTCGGCCTGCCCCGGCTTGCGTTCGCCAAACAGCAGCGCGACGTGGTCGCCCTGCCGGTCGAACAACTCGAGCGACGTGACGATGCCGTCGCTCGTCGGCTTCTTCACGACCCACGCGGCGGCGATCAGGTCCTCGCGCACGTGCAGGTTGAAGCCCGGGTCGAGCACGTTGATCCATGCGCCGACCTCGCGAACGTTCGCGACGGGGCCCGTGTGGATCTGGATCATCCCCGCATTGCCGACGAATACCATGATCGGCTGGCCGCTCGCAGCGGCCCGTTCGAGCACGTGACGCAGCGCGCGCGCCGCTTCGACCGGGTATGCGTATCGCGGATCGGCGAGGCGCAGCGCCTGCATGCGGCTCACGCCGAAGCGCTGCGTGATGCCGAAGAACTGGTGCGTGTCGGTCATCTCGTCCCACGCGGCGCGAAAGCCCGCGACGTCGATCTCCGTGTCCGCGCGTTCGGGCGCCTTCGGCACGGCGGGCGCGACGTCGAGCCCCGGCTCCTGCGACGCCGCGCGCCAGCGTTCGACGAACGCGCCGTACGCCGCGCGATCGCTGTGCGCGCGCAGGTAGACCTTGTGGATCGCATGACCTTGCGCGTCGAAGAACTGCAGGCTCTCGAGCGGACCATGCGCGGTTTCGTCGCGCACCGCGAACGCGGACGCCCAGTGGCGATAGAAGATGCGCAGGTCGATGTCGCCGAGCGCGAGGCCGACCGGGCCGTCGTGGCTCATCTGCGCATATGCGCCGTCCTTCTCGTGGACGGCCGTGTCGTTGCGCGTGAGCGCCATCACGCGGCCGAGGCGCGGCATTTCCTCGAACATCGCCGGAAAGCGCGCATCGAGCCGCACCACGTGCTCGCCGACGAACGCGGCGAGCGCCTCGCCTTCGCTGACACCGAGCACCTGCGCGACATCGCGGTTGCGCAGCTGGCGCTCGGTCTTGAGCTTGACGAACGCGTCGCGCAACGCGGCGGGCGCGCGGGTCGGCGCGGCGGGCTGACCGGGAAGGGCGGAATGCATCATGTCGGACTCCTTCGAGTAAGAGTTGGGCAGGAAACGCGCGGCTGCGCGTATCAGAAATCCACTTTCATGCTGACGGCGACCGTGCGTCCGGACGACGTATAGGCATCGAGCACCTGCGAATCGGCCGCGATGCCGCGCACGTCCGACCAGTTCCAGTACTTGCGGTCGAACAGGTTGCGGATGCCGATCGTCGCGCTCACGTGCTTGTTGAAGCGGTAACCGCCGCGCAGGTCGACGACGAACGACGAAGGCGGCGAGAAGCACGTCTTGTTCGAACAGTCGGACTTGTCGATGTCCTTGTCGCGTTTCGCGGCCTGGAACAGCAGGTCCGTCTGCACGAACCAGCGTTCGCCGGGCTCGTAGCGCACGCCGAACACCGCCGAGAACGGATTGACCGTGTTCAGCGGCTGGCTAGCCGCGCCGTCGTTCTGCGTCGAGCCACGGGTGAGCGCCATCGCCGTCTTCAGCGTGATGCCGTTCGGCATCGCCCATTCGGCGCGGCCTTCGAGGCCGTGGATGCGCGCGTCGGCTAAGTTCACGTACTGGAACACGAACGGGTCGGCCGGCCGTCCGCTGCCGGCGATCGTCGTGCGCGAGATGAAGTTGCGGTAGCGGCCCGTGAACGCGGCCGCGCTGTAGCGCACGACGCCGTAGCCGGTGCCGGCCTTGCCGCGCAGGCCGGCTTCGAACGTGTCGCTCGTCTCGGGCTTGAGGTTCGGATTGCCGATCGACGTGTAGCCGTACACGGGGTTCGAGAAGCTGCTGTTGACCTGGTCGGGCGTGGGCGCGCGGAAGCCGTGCGCGTACTGCGCATACGGAACGAGTGCCGGCGTGATCTCGTAGAGCACCGCGACGCGCGGCGACACTTCGTTCGCGCTCGTCGACACCGCGGTGCCGGTAAACAGCGGATCGTTGCGCGTCGGGCTCAGCCGGTACGTGTCGAAGCGCAGCCCCGGCGTGACGAGCAGGCGGCCATAACCGATCCGGTCCTGCACGAACGCGCCGAACAGCGTGTAGTCGGTATCGGGAAACGCCTTGTTCGGGAACGCCTCGCCGACGCCCGGCACCGTGCCGTCGCGCAGGTTCGTCACGCGTGACAGGCTGCCGTCGACGCCGTACAGCAGCTTGTGCGCGAGCGGGCCCGTCGCGAAACCGCTTTCGGCGAACGCGGCGCCGCCGAACGTGCGCTCCTGGTACTGGTTGTCGCGCGAACGCGAAGGCTGCCGGCCGCGCGTCTCGAACGCGTACTGGTCCTGCTTCGCATCCTGGTAGTAGAGCTGCACGTGCGCGGTCTGGAACCAGCGAAATGCATCGTCGCGAAAGTCGTAGTCGACGCTGAAGCGGTTGCGTTCGAGACGGTCGCGGGTCGTGAGGCCGAGCGTGGCCGGCGGGTTGATCGCGGACAGCACGTCGGTGCTCACGCGGCGCTGCACGGTTTCGGCGGTGAACCGGATCGTGTCGCGCGCGGTCGGCGTCAGCACGAGCTTGCCGAGCAGAGACTCCGAATAGACGTCCTGCGGATTCGACGTCGTGCGCAGCGTGCTCGCCGAGTTGTCGGCGCCGCGCGTGTCGATCTCGTGGCCGCGCCGGCCGTCGGCGATGATCATCCCCTGAACGCGGTCGTTGCCGCCCGCGGCCGATACGGTCGCGCCGATGCTGCGGTCGGCCGAATCGTAGCTCGGCCTGAACGAGAAGTAAGCGGGTTTGCCGTAGATCGACAGCAGGTCGCGCGGATCCTTCGTGATGAAGTTCACCGCGCCGGTCAGCCCGTCGCTGCCGTACAGCGCCGACGCCGGACCGCGCAGGATCTCGATGCGCTTGAGCGTGTCGAGGTCCGTGTAGTCGCCGCGGCCGGCTTCGAGCGGCCCGAACGAGAACGCGTTCGGCAGGCGGATGCCGTCTTCCATCAGCAGCACGCGATTGCCTTCGAGGCCGCGGATGTTGATGCTCGAATCGCCGTCGCGGCCGCCGCCGAGCGCGGCGCTGCCGGGGCGGTACGCGGTGCGGCGCACCGTGACGCCCGGCTCGTAGCGCAGCGCGTCCTTGATGTTGGTGGCTTGCTGCTCTTCGAGATCGTCGTCGGTGATCACCGACACGGACGCGGCCGTGCGACTCGCGGCGGTAGCGGTACGGGTGGCCGTGACGGTGACGGCGTCGAGCAGCGCCGCATCGCCGCGCGTAGATGCGGCGGCGGTCAGGGCGGCAGGTGGCGGGTTGGCGCCTTGCGGCGGTGAATCGGCATGAGCCGGCGTGGCGGACAGGCCGAACGCACCGAACAGCGCGGCACAGATCGGCCGCCGCGCCAGTGGATAGCAATGCACAGGTGGTCTCCCATTGACGATGACTAGCCCGAAGGCTGGCTGGGTGACGCGTTCACCTGGCTGGCCCGTTCGCGCGCGGGTGGCGGCGAACGGCGAATTGAAAGGGAATTGATAATTTCGCCAGTGTAAATGAGAATTATTCGCGATACAAGGACGAAAAGCGGCGCATGTGGACGTGCGCCGCCAGCGCGGATCGGGCGAACCGCGCGGGGGCGAAGGTGAGGCAAGCAGGCCCTAGGCCAGCGACTCGATACGAATCAGCAGGTTGCGCGCATGCGCGATGAACGCGTCGTGCGTCGCGCGATCGCCGTAGGCTTCGAAACCGGCCTGTTCGGCGAACGCGAGCTGTTCGGCGTAGAGATCGACGAGTGCGCGGCGTGTGTCGGGCGGCAGCGTGCGGATCGTGGAGACGAGCAGCAGCTCCTGCGCGCGCAGCATGCCGGACAGCGATTGGGCGTTCATGCCGACCTCCTCGAACGATGCGGCGGCGTGCCGCTCATTCAATAGTAGGTGGTCGGCACGCGCAGCGGAAATCAGCCGGCGGCCGTGGCCGTGCGTGCATCGCGCACGACCTGCGCGACGCGCTCAACGAATTCGGCGTCGACGCTCGACAGCGCTTCGCGCTTGCCGTCGGGCATCTCGACCATCAGGCGGTACGTGACGTCCTGCGTGGTCCACGCGAGATAGCCGACGACGGCGAGCATCACGCCGACGACCAGCGCGGCGCTCGATGCGCCGATGCCGCCGGCAATGGCGGCGGCCACGCCGATCAGCGAGATCAGCGACGGCACGAGGCGATTCTTCGGGATCTTGACGACGTCGACGTTGCGGATGTCACGCAGCGGGAAGACCTGCCCGGCGGCCGACAGGCCGTTGCGCGTGACCATCACGCCGCGTTCGTTGAATGCGTTTTCCATCGTGTGTTGCGTGGACGAAAACGCGCAGCGTAGCAGACTTCGTTGCCGCGTCAAACGAGACCGAGTGCCGCACGATGCGTGCGGGTTGGTGGTGCTGCGGACAGCGGCGGGTAACGAAGGGCGTCAGAACTGCAGCCGGCCGTCGCCGTACAGGCGGCCCGGCACATGCGACGCGACGACCTCGGCGATCTCTTCGTCGGTCGATTCGGCCGGCACGATCTGGCGCCGCGCGGGCGCGTCGAGATGCATCGTCCATTCGACGAGCCGGTAAGGGCGCCCCCACGGGCGCTGCATTTCGACCGACACGCGGCAGCTCTGGACCGGCAGCGAATGCTGGCGCGTCAGAATCGCGTGCAGATGGCTGAAAACGGTATCTTCGATCATCTTGGGCTCCGATCCTGTCTTGTGGGCAGTTGATGGCGGTGCCGTAGTGGGTCTCAAAAAAAAAGCCGCCGATGCTCAGGCGGCCAACAGGGGGGGTGAGAGCATCCTCTCAGCCCAGAATTAAGCGAAACTTAAAAGCCCATAAAAAAGCGCCCCGCGGGGAGCGGGGCGCTTCTTGCCGCCGTCATCCGCGAAATGCGCGGACGAGTTAAGCGGATGCTTTAGAACTTGTGGCGGATACCGACACGGGCGGCCAGCTGGTTCGACGAACCGTTGCCCGACGTGCTGAAGTAGCTCG
Organism: Burkholderia territorii; assembly: GCF_001718335.1. Classification (NCBI taxonomy): domain Bacteria; kingdom Pseudomonadati; phylum Pseudomonadota; class Betaproteobacteria; order Burkholderiales; family Burkholderiaceae; genus Burkholderia; species Burkholderia territorii. Next base: position 2,254,141 of record NZ_CP013365.1, on the reverse strand, counting down.
TGCTCGAGCCGATCTGCGCTTGCACGCCGTTGCCCGATGCCTTCTGGTAGACGACCAGGCCGTACACGTCCGTACGCTTGCTCAGCGCGTAGTCGAGGCCCAGGTCGCCCTGGTTCCAGTGCGCCGAGTTGCCGCTTTGCGTTGCGTTCGTGTACGTGTAGCCCGCTGCTGCCGACAGCGCCGGGGTGATCGCATACTTCACGCCTGCTTCATATGCGTTGTAGAACGTGCCCGATGCGCCAGCCGCGATCGGGGTGAACTGCGTGCGCGTCCAGAGCAGCCATGCCGTTGCCGGGCCGAAGATGTAGCGGCCGCCGACGCCGTACGTGCGCAGGTCGCGGATGTTCGTCAGCGCGATGTTCGCGATCGACGTCGAGAATGCCGGCGTCGACTGGCTCGGGAAGCGGATGTCCGTGTATGCGGCGCCGAGTGCGAACGGGCCGTTCGCGTAGTTCAGGCCGAAGCTGTATGCGCGCGACGAGCCGGCCGTCGTCGTGGTGCCCGTCGTCGTCGCCGGTGCGCCTGCGAAGTCGGTCGAGTTCGAGAAGCCGTACAACGCGCCGAACGTGAAGCCGGCGTAGTTCGCGCTCTGGAACTTCACCGAGTTGTTGATGCGGCTCGACGTGAGCTGGTCGATGTCGTTCACGTGGTACGCGTAGTTACCCGCGACCGTGTTGCCGCCGGTCGAGTAGTTCGAACCGAGGATGTCGGTCGAGAACGAGTACTGGCGGCCGAACGTGACCGTGCCGTATTGCGACTGGCTCAGGCCGACGTAGGCTTGACGGCCGAAGATCGCGCCGCCCTGGCCGATCGTGCCGTTGCCGCTGTTGAAGCCGTTTTCGAGCACGAAGATCGCCTTCAGGCCGCCACCGAGGTCTTCGGTGCCGCGCAGGCCCCAACGGCTGCCTTGGGCCACGCCGTCGTCGTACTTGAACAGCTTGCCGCTGCCGCCGTTCGCGGTCTTGCTGTGGTTCACGTAGCTGATACCGGCATCGATGACGCCATACAGGGTCACGCTGCTTTGTGCGTGTGCCGCGCCGGCCGTTGCTGCGAGGATGGCGATGGTCAACAGTTTCTTGTTCAAAGGATTCTCCGAGCGAATAAATGGCGTGTCCAGTTGCGGTTCCGGCGCTCTCTCTGGGCGCTTTCACGGACCGGTCGCAACTTTATCGGCGGGCCACGTAATGAATGTGACAGGCTTTGTCATATGACGAATCTGTGGTGCCGAAGCGACACTGGATTTTGCCCGGTTGAACAGCGGGGAGTTATACCGATTCCGCCTGAGGTTCGATCGAGATCGGGAATATGCACATGAAATAAGCTTGGTTGGTGCCGTTCCGGCCCCGTGCCACGATGCGCGCTTCGACAACCACACGGGACAAGAGGACACCATGCGACGTTCGATCCTGACCGGCCTCGGCGCGCTTGCCGCGGCGCTGGCCTTTGCCGCGCCCGGCGCGCACGCCGACTCCCAGACGCTGAAGATCGGCACGATGAGCGGCCCCGACGCGCAGATCTGGACCGAGGTGACGAAAGTCGCCGCACGCGAAGGCCTCGCGATCAAGGTCATCGAATTCAACGACTACGTGCAGCCGAACGCGGCGCTCGACGCGGGCGACCTCGATGCGAACGGTTTCCAGCACCAGCCGTTTCTCGACAGCCAGATCAAGCAGCGCGGCTACCGGATCGTCAACGTCGGGCTGACCTACACGGCGCCGATGGGTTTCTATTCGAAGAAGCTCAAGTCGCTGAAGGACTTGCCGGCCGGCGCGAAGGTCGGGATCCAGAACGATCCGTCGAACGGCAATCGCGCGCTGCTGCTGCTGCAGAAATACGGCGTGATCAAGCTGAAGCCGGGCGTGGGCACCAACGGCGTGAACGCAACGCCGCTCGACGTCGCCGAGAATCCGAAGAAGATCCGGATCGTCGAGCTCGACGCCGCGCAACTGCCGCGCGCGCTGCCCGACCTCGACGCCGCATCGATCAACACCGACTACGCGGTGAAGGCCGGGCTCACGCCGGTGAAGGATGCGATCGCGATCGAGGACCTGCGCGGCCCGTACGCGAACCTGATCGCGGTGCGCGCGCAGGACAAGGACAAGCCGTGGGTGAAGAAGCTCGTCGCGGCCTATGAATCGGACGACGTGCGCAAGTTCATCGACCAGAAATTCGGCGGTGCGATCGTGCCGGCGTTCTGAACGTCGGCCGTTGCCCGGCCGCGTCGCGCGGCGTTGCACGCGACCGAAAAGCAAATCGCCCGCGCAAGCGGGCGATTTCGTTGGCGCGCCGTGATACGGCGCACGGGCCGGCCGCTCGGGCGGCCGAGGAGCGTTCAGACGCTCACGCCGACAGCAGCGATCCGGTGCGGATCGGCGTCGCGCCGGCGATGCGCGCGACTTCCATGCCGGCAGTCGCGAAGCGCACGACCTGACGCGCGTACAGCACACCCGACACGCTGCTCTTCAGCGTGATCACGCGATCGGTCAGCGGATCGACGATGTCGGCCACTTCCTGGCCCGCCTCGATCCACGCGCCGACCGGCGTGCGGAACACGATCACGCCCGACACCGGCGCGACGAGCGGATCGGTGCCCGCGAGCGGCGTGGCCGGATACGCGAGCGGCGGCAGCGGCGCGGGCGTGCCGTCGATCACGCCGCGTTCGGTCAGGTATTCGACGATCGCCTGGGAATCCTTTTCCGCGAGTTCATAGGACACGTCGCGCTCGCTGCGCAGTTCGACCGTGACGGAAATCGCGCCGTTCGGGATCGGGAAGCGCTCGCCGAAACGGCCGCGCAGATCCGACCAGCAGAAGCTGTGGATCTCGTCGAACGGATTGCCGACCGAATTCAGCGCGAGCAGCGACGCCTGCGAGTCCAGATAGCGCGCCAGCGGCTCGACGTCTTCCCACAGATCGGGGTTCGTATACAGATGCATCACAGCGTCGTTGTCGCAATGCAGGTCGAGCACGATGTCGGCGTCGAACGACAGCTTCTGCAGCGCGAGGCGCTGTGATTCGAGTTCGGTGCGCGGCTTCTGCTCGTCGAGCGCCTCGCGCATCGCGGTGCGTACCGCCACGAGGTTGCGCTGCGCGTCGTTCGTCAGCCGGCCTTCGATGCGCGGCAGCACGAGCGCGGCGAGATCGTGGAAATTACGGTTGAAGTTCTGCATCGAGCCGAGCTCGAAGCGGCCGAGGTGATCGCCGAACACATGCTGCGACAGGCCGATCGGGTTCGGCACGGGCACGATGACGATCTCGCCGCGCAGCTTGCCGGCCGTCTCCAGCGCGGCGATCTTGCGGCGCAGCAGCGCGGCGACCAGCATGCCGGGCAGTTCGTCCGCGTGCAGCGACGACTGGATGTAGACCTTCTTCCCGCCGCGCGGGCCGTAGTGGAAGCTCGTGATCTGACGTTCGGTACCGACGGCGGGGGAAATCAGCGGATGGGTCTGCGTTTGCATGATGAGGGGAGGGCGGCGCAGCCGCGAGTGATCCGGTATGCGTGGAAGATCGATTGTACGTTGCCTTGCGCGAACCTATCAAACCACGCGCCGGGCAAGCCGATTTCCTTTATGAATCATCGGGTTGTTGCATAAAAAATAACGTTGCCGCGGCCCTGCGTTCAGACGTGTCGCGCAGGCGTCCGGCGCGCGCGGCGCAAAAAAAACGGGCTCCTTGCGGAGCCCGTCTGCGCGGATGCGAAGCGCGCCGTTGCGCGGTGTTACTTGCCGTACACGTCGAAATCGAAGTACTTCTTCGCGATCTTGTCGTACGTGCCGTCCTTGCGCATGCCGGCGATCGCGCTGTCGATCTTCGCCTTCAGGTCGGTGTCTTCCTTGCGCAGGCCGATGCCGGCGCCGTTGCCGAGCGTCTTCGGATCGTCGATGTCCTTGCCGGCGAAATCGAAGTTCGCGCCGCGCGGCGTCTTCAGGAAGCCGATTTCAGCCTGCACCGCGTCCTGCAGCGCGCCGTCCAGACGGCCGGAAATCAGGTCGGCATAGACCTGGTCCTGGTTCTGGTAAGGCACGACGTTCACGCCCTTCGGCGCCCAGTACGTCTTCGCGTAGGTTTCCTGGATCGTGCCCTGCTCGACGCCGACCGACTTGCCCTTCAGCGATTCGGCCGTCGGCATCAGGCCGGCACCCTTCTTCGCGACGAGGCGCGTCGGCGTGTTGAACAGCTTCGACGAGAACGCGATCTGTTCCTGACGCGCCGGCGTCATCGACATCGACGACAGGACGCCGTCGAACTTGCGTGCCTTCAGCGCCGGGATCATCCCGTCGAAGTCGTTTTCGATCCACACGCACTTCGCGTTCATGCGGCGGCAGATTTCGTTGCCGAGATCGACGTCGAACCCGACCACCTTGCCGTCGGCGCCTTTCGATTCGAAAGGCGGGTAGCTTGCGTCGACGCCGAAGCGCACGGTCGTCCAGTCCTTCGCGTATGCAGTGCCGGCCGATACGGCGAGCAGGGCTACGGTCACAGCCGCAAGAATCTTTTTCACTCGGTGACTCCTCGTTTTGTTCGATGGGTGCGCGGTTGTGCCGCGCCGTAAGCCTTCGGCCCGGCGCGGCTTCGCGTCGGACTGTCCGTTTCGCTGCCCGATGCGGGCGCGCGACGTGCGCAAGATTATCAAGACAAAATACCGGGAGGGCGCCTAGGACATGCCCCGATACCGGACCCGACGGCCGTGCGCGCGGCGCGCGACCGTTTCAGACGAAGGAACGATTCAGCCGAGCGTTTCGTTGACCGCGCGCTGCAGGCAGGTGACGAATTGCGAGACGGCCGGCGTCGGCAGCAGGTCGCGGCGCGCGATGATCGACAGGTCGAAGCGCGGCATGCTTTCGTCGAGCCCGGCCGTGCGAATCCCGAGCGGCGCCACCATCGCGGCCAGCGGGCGCGTGAAGCAGCCGATCACGTCGGAGCGCGCGACGAGCCCGAGCGTCACCGCGAACGACATCGGCGAGCGCAGCAGGCGCTTCGGCAGCGGCAGCCCGCGTGCCTCGAACATGCCGACCATCACGCTGTGCGGGAATTGCTCGGCACCGACCGTGACGATCCACTCGGCATCGAGCAATTCCTCTAACCGCCGCGCGTGCGCCAGCGGGTGGCCTTCGCGCATCACGACGGTGAACTCGGTCGACAGCAGCGGCACCTGCGTGAAATCGCGATCGAGGGCCGGCACATGGTGCATCGCAGCGATGTCGAGCGTGCCGTTGCGCAGTTGCGCGAGCGCGTCGGGCACCGTCACTTCCTCCAGATGCAGGCTGACGTTCGGCATCGACTGGCGGAAGGCGGTGACCGCGTGCGGCAGCGCGGTCAGCGCGATCGACGGCATCGTGCCGACCGCGACGCGCCCCGACATTTCCCCTTTCACCTGCTCGACGGCCTCGACGGTGCGGCGCATGTCGCCGAGCAGTTGCTCGGCGCGCGGCAGCAGCGCATGGCCGCACGCGGTCAGCTCGACGCCGCGCACGCTGCGCGCGAGCAGTTCGGCGTTCAGTGCCGTCTCGAGTTCGCGGATCGTATGCGTGATCGCCGGTTGCGTGACGCCGAGCTCGCGCGCGGCGGCGCGCAGGCTCTTGTGATGCGCGGCGGAGACGAATGCCTGGAGCTGCGCGATGTTCAGCTGGGTTCGGATGCGGGTCATCGATCGGTTCGGATCTGGCGGCGGGCCGGGGCGCCGGCGCGAAGATCGATAGGGTAGCGCGCCGCGACGGCGAACGCCGGATGGAACGAAAACCGCGCGGCGCGGGATGGCATTCTTTCGCCGCGACCGAGGGAGGACCGATCGGGATTGCAGATGACGGTGTGCGCGGCGCTACGACGTACCGCATCGCAATGCGCCGGGCGTGTCAGGCAAGCGCCAGTTCGACGGCCGCGAGCGTGCGGCGGCGGATCCAGCCGCTCGCGAGCCGGATCGCGAGCCAGTACGGCAGAAACAGCAGCCGCGTGCGCGTGTCGGGACAGTGCACGAAGGTTTCGGTGCGCAGCAGCCGCGTGCCCGACGACAGTCCGACGACCTCGAAGCGCAGCACCAGTTTCGCGTCGCGCGGATCGTCGTGCCGGACGAAGGCCGCGGCGTCGGCGATCGTCCGCACGTCGGGCGTCGGGCGCCAGAAGCGTCCGATGAGGCCGAGCGACAGCGACGTGTCGTCGCGATGCAGCAGCGTGAACGTATGGAAGCCGAAGCGTTCGCGCGCGCCTTCGGCTTCGCGATTGCCCAGCACGCGTGCGATGGCCGCCGGTGCTTCACGCATGGTGAGCAGCGCGTCGATGACCGGATCGGCGCGCATGTCGAGCGCGGCCACGGCGTCGATGATGCGCGACGGCGGCGCATCGATCGGCTGCGACTCATGAACTTCGACGAAGCCGAATGACGGGATGAACGGCGGCTTGTGCGCCGCGGTCCGCGTGTCTGATTCAGAGACGATGCCGAACGGATTCATGCGCGCTCCGGAGGACAAAGCACGATCGTAGCACTGCATGCGCAACAGCGATGCGCCGCGCCGGCCATCGCGCGTGCGTGCGCGCCGCAACGCCGCCAGCACCGACAAAAAAGGCCCGGAAACATGCGTTTCCAGGCCGGGAAGCCATCGACGACGATGGTGGAGGAGACGGATGTCGTCCCGATGCGCGCCGCCCTTCTGCCGGCGACGTCGCGCATGATCCGCGGTCAGATCGCCCAGCCGCCGAGATAGAACGTGACGAGCACGGCGGCGATGAGCACGGTGCCGACGTTGAGCTTGCGGAATTCGCCGCTGGCGATGCGGCCGATCACGAGCGTCGAGAAGCCGAGCATGATGCCGGTCACGATGTTCGCGGTCAGCACGATGAACACCGCGCACACGAGGCCCGACATCGCATCGACCATGTCGTCCATGTGCAGCTTGCTCACGCTGCCGAGCATCAGCAGGCCGACGTACATCAGCGCGGGGGCCGTTGCGTACGACGGCACGAGGCCCGCGAGCGGCGAGAAGAACATCACGACCAGGAACAGCACGCCGACCACCGCCGCCGCGAGGCCCGTCTTCGCACCGGCCGCCACGCCGACGCTCGATTCGATGTAGGCCGCCGCCGGCGCGCCGCCGAGGAAGCCGGAGAAGATCGAGCTGACCGAATCGGCGGTCAGTGCGCGGCCGCCGTTGATGATGCGGCCGTTTTCATCGAGCTGGCCCGCCTGGCCTGCGACCGCGCGGATCGTGCCGGTCGCGTCGAACACGGCGGTCATCACGAGCGCGAGCACGCTCGGCAGCACGGCCATCGACAGCGCGCCCTTGATGTCCATCGCGCCGATCAGCGATGCGTGGCCCGGTGCGCTCAGCGACGGCAGCGCGAAGATGCCGCGATACTTCACCGCCGGATCGAACGCGAGGCCGATCAGCGAGATCGCGACCACGACGAGCAGGATGCCGCCGGGCACGCGACGCTTCTCGAGCCCGAAGATCGCCGCGAGGCCGACGACCGACATGATCACCGGGAACGCGGTGATCTGGCCGAGCGAGACCGGCAGGCCGGCGCCTGGATTCTTGATCACCAGGCCGACGTCGTTCGACGCGATCAGCAGCAGGAACAGGCCGATGCCGATCCCGGTGCCGTGCGCGACGCCCGCGGGCAGATTGCGCAGGATCCACGAACGCACGCCGGTGACCGAGATGCCCGTGAACACGAGGCCCATCAGGAATACGGCGCCGAGCGCGACGCTCGGATGCAGACCCTTGCCGAGCACGAGGCCGAACGCGGTGAACGCGGTCAGCGAGATCGCGCAGCCGATCGCGATCGGCAGCTTCGCCCACAGGCCCATCAGCAGCGAGCCGAACGCGGTGGTGAGACAGACCGCGACGAATACCGCGCTCGTGTCGAAGCCGGCCTTGCCGAACATGCCGGGCACGACGAACACGGAATAGACCATCGCGAGGAAAGTGGTCACGCCCGCGACGATTTCGCGACGCTGCGTGCTGCCGCGCGACGAAATGCCGAAGTACCGGTCGATGACTCCCTTGGTGCCGAAGTCCGTTTCTTCCGCGCCGACGCCGACCGTCGGCTGCACCGGGGTATCACTCATGAGCTTGCTCCTTTATCAGCATGCTGAAACGGCCTGTGGCAGGCCGTCGTCAGGGTGTCTCGTATCTGGTTGAAATTATCGGCAGCGTCGTGGGGACGCATCGCGCGCGATTCGTGTGGTCGTCCGCGTGTCGAAGGGCGCGCGAGTGTCGCGTCGTACGACGCGTGGTGCGGTCGACCCCGTCACGTGTGCTTTGCCGTAGCGAAGGTTAGGCGAACGGCTCATCACGTCCCATTGGAGGAAGAGCATGCAGCGCATGTCGCAGCGCTTATATCGGCGTGCAACGGGGCTTCGTCGTCGCGGAACGCGTGTATACGCCTAGTTCGAATCCGTTAAGGCGATTATTTGAACGCAGGATCGGCGGGCCGGGCGGCAGCGGGTGCCGCATCGGGTATTACGAATGTCTTTCAGCAAGGCGGCGCAGGCGCATGAACGCCGCCGCGCAGCCGTGCGTCGTCGCCGTCGCCGTCGCGGCATCAGCGGTGTGCGAGCTGCGCGAGATACGCGCAGAACATGTCGGCCATCGCGGCCGAATACGCGTCGATTTCCGCCGCCGTGCGTTCGGTTTCCGAAAACGCCTTGCCGGCATGCATGAGCGTGCTCGTGACCAGCTCGCACGCGAGCGCGCGCGTGGCATCCGGCACGTCGGGCAGCGCGTCGCGCATGAATGCGCTGAAGATGCGGTTGCCGGCCGCCTTCACTTCCTGTGCCTCGGGTGTATCGCGATAGAGCGGCGCGGCGTCGTCGAGCGCGATGCGCATCCGCGCCTCGTCGCATTCCGAGCGGATGAACGCGTGGACGGCCGCGCGCAGCCGCTCGGGCGGCGTCTTGCCCGGATCTTCCAGCATCCCGCGCAGCATCGCGGACGTCTGCCGCCACTCGTCGTGCTGCAGCCGGAACAGCACGGCCGCCTTGTTCGGGAAGTACTGATACAGCGAACCGACGCTCACGCCGGCGCGCTCGGCGACGCGCGCCATCGTGAAGCGCTGCGCGCCTTCGGTCGCCAGAACCTGAATAGCGGCCTCGAGCACGTCGTCGACGAGCCGGGTCGAGCGGGCTTGCCGAGGCAGTCTGCGCGAGGCGATCGGGGCGTTGCGGCGGTCGGTCATGACGGGTCTGCCAATGCGAATAGTAAAACGTGAATGGTTCGTCATATTCTAGTCGGGCGCTCTGACGCACTCAACCTGACACCGGAGATTCGCATGACCACCCTGATTCACGACCCGCTGGCGTCGCTGCTCGCGCGCCTGTTCGACGAAGCCGACGCATCGTCGCCCGCGTCGAGCCCGGACTTCGCCGACCTGTCGCACGACGAGCACGCGCGGCTGATGGGCAGCAAGACCGATTACGCCGATTTCTATGCACGCCTGAAAGATTATCCGCTCGCGGTGTCGCGCGAGACGGGCACGCTGCTGTACATGCTCGCGCGCGGCTGCGGCGCACGCGCGATCGTCGAGTTCGGGACGTCGTTCGGCATCTCGACGCTGCACCTCGCGGCCGCGCTGCGCGACAACGGCGGTGGCCGGGTGATCACGAGCGAGTTCGAGGCGTCGAAGGTCGCTCGGGCGCGCGCGAACCTGACGGCGGCCGGGCTGGCCGATCTGATGGAGATTCGTGAAGGCGATGCGTTGCGCACGTTGGCAAGCGATCTGCCGGACACGGTCGATCTCCTGCTGCTCGACGGCGCGAAGGCGCTGTATCCCGAGATCCTCGCGCGGGTCGAGCCGCGGTTGCGGCCCGGCGCGTTCGTCGTTGCCGACAACGCGGAATACAGCCCGGACTACCTCGATTACGTCCGCGCGCCGCGCAACGGCTACCTGTCGGTGCCGTTCGGCGGCGATGTCGAGCTGTCGATGCGGATCCGCTGAACGCGAAGCGTGCCGGCGGCCCGAGCATCGCGCCGCGGTCGATGCGCGGGCATTGCCGGCGCTGGCGTCCGGCATGTGCCGATACGGACGCCTGACGGCGCGGTGCCGACACCGGAACGCGACACGGGCGCAATGCTCGTCTTGCCCGGCCTCGGGACGTCACGCCGCGGCTTGCGCAAGCGTCGGATAGTCGATGAGGCCGCGTGCGCCGCCGCCGAACAGCGTGTTGCGGTCGTGCGGCGCGAGCGCGGCGCCGGTGCGCAGGCGCTCGGGCAGGTCGGGATTCGCGACGAACGGCCGGCCGAACGCGATGAGGTCGGCCCAGCCTGCGGCGATCGCGTCGCGCGCGCGCTCGGCCGTGTACGCGCCGGCGTAGATCATCACGCCCGGGAACGCGGCACGCAGCTGCTGCTTGAATTCGACCGGCATCAGCGGCGCGTCGTCCCAGTCGGCTTCCGCGATGTGCAGGTAGCCGACACCAAGTTCGCCGAGCAGCTTCGCGGCGGCGAGGTAGGTCGTCTCGGGATCGTCGTCGACGCAGCCGTTCAGCGTGGTCAGCGGTGCGAGCCGGATGCCGACGCGCGACGCGTCGCCGGTGCCTTCGATCAGCGCCTGCGTGACTTCGCGCAGGAAGCGCAGCCGGTTCTCGAGCGAGCCGCCGTACGCGTCGGTGCGCGTGTTCGCGTTCGAGTCGATGAACTGGTTCACGAGATAACCGTTCGCGCCGTGCAGCTCGACGCCGTCGAAGCCGGCTTCGATCGCGTTGCGCGCGGCGGCGCGGTATTGATCGACGGTCTCGCGGATTTCGTCGACGGATAACGCGCGCGGCTCCGAGGCCTGCACGAAACCCGGCGTGCTGCCGTCTTCGCCGGCGATGAACACGTTCACGCCCCTCGCCTGCAGCGGCGACGACGACACCGGTTGCCGGCCGCCGAGCAGGCTCGTGTGGCTCAGCCGGCCGACGTGCCAGAGCTGCGCGAAGATGCGGCCGTGCGCGGCGTGGACGGCGTCGGTCACCTTGCGCCAGCCGGCGATCTGCGACGGCGTGTGGATGCCGGGCGTCCATGCGTAGCCCTTGCCGAGCGGCGCGATGTACGTGCCTTCGCTGACGATCAGGCCGGCACTTGCGCGCTGCGCGTAATACGCGGCCATCAGTTCATTGGCTTCGTCGCCGGGCTGGCTGGCGCGCGAACGCGTCATCGGCGGCATCACGATTCGGTTCGGCAGCGTCAGTGTGCCGAATTGCAGCGGCTGGAAAAGCGGGTCATGGTTCATCACGGGTTCCTTTCGGTGCCGCGGCCGGCTGGCCGCGGATGAGTCGATCGAGGTGTCGCGCAACCGGCGCTTAGTCCCACTTCGGCGCGAGGCCGGCCGGGTCGACTTCGCGGCCGTTGCGCTCGAGCGCGGCGATCTGCGCCATGTCTTCGTCGGTCAGGCGCAGCGTCCGCGCGAGCAGGTTGCTCGCGAGGTTTTCGCGCTTCGTCGACGACGGAATCACCGAGTAGCCGAGCTGCAGCGCCCAGGCCAGCGCGACCTGCGCGGGCGTCGCATCGTGACGTTGCGCGATCGCGCCGATCACCGGGTCGCCGAGCACCTTGCCGTATGCGAGCGTCATGTACGACGTCACGTGGATGCCTTCGCCGTTCAGGAACTCGACCAGCTTGTGGTTCTGCAGATACGGGCTCAGTTCGATCTGGTTCGTCGCGATCGCATCCTTGCCGACCACCGCGATCGCTTCCTTCGTCAGTTCGATGTTGAAGTTCGAGATGCCGATCTGGCGCGTGAGGCCCTTCGCCTTCGCGTCGGCGAGCGCGGTCATGAACGCGTCGATCGACACGCCGTTGTCCGGAGCCGGCCAGTGGATCAGCGTCAGGTCGACGTAGTCCGTGCGCAGCTTGCGCAGGCTTTCCTCGAGGCTCGCGGCCAGCTTGGCCGGCGCGTAGTTGTCGACCCAGATCTTCGTCGTGAGGAACAGGTCCTCCCGGCGCACGCGCGATGCGGCGATCGCTTCGCCGATTTCGGCTTCGTTGCCGTAGATCTGCGCTGTGTCGATCGCGCGGTAGCCGAGTTCGAGGCCGTTGCGGACCGAGTCGATGACGACCTGGCCTTGCAGGCGGAAGGTGCCGAGGCCGAATGCGGGAATGTTGTTCATCGTGTATTCCTGAAAGAGGCAGTTGCGTCATGGACCATTCTGGCGCTCGGGACTGGTGAGATAAACGCCTTCAGAGGTCAAAAATATTTGATTTGAAATCAAAGGTCGGCGCGAGCTTGCTCCGGCGCGTGCGTCCTGCCATCGCGGGGCGCGCATGCGCGGGCCGTTCTCGTGTAGCGCGCAACGCGAGATGAAGCCGTCGCTACGTACATCGAGCGTCTTGCGGTCGAACGCCCCGCGCCGGGCCGCTTTCACGCATGGGCGATCTTCAATGCGCGAGTTCGACGGGTTCGGCCGTGCGTTCGGGCAGGCCCTGGCCGCGGTCGAGGCGGCCGCTCAGCGCGGTCAGCGCGAACGCCCCGAGTGTGACGACGGCGGCGATCCACGGCGTATGGCCGAGGCCGACGTTCGCGACGATCAGCCCGCCGAGCGACGAGCCGCCGGCGACGCCGAGGTTGAACGCGGCGATGTTGAAGCCCGATGCGACGTCGGTGGCGTCCGGCGCGAAGTGGCGCGCCTGCTTGACGACGTACACCTGCAGGCCCGGCACGTTGCCGAATGCGACGGCGCCCCACGCGAGCATCGTCAGCACCGCGAGCCACTTCGCGTGCACCGTGAAGGTCAGTGCGAACAGCACGATCGCGAGCAGCAGGAAGATCTGCTTGAGCGCCTTGACCGGGCCGACGCGGTCGGCGAGCTTGCCGCCCCACACGTTGCCGAACGCGACCGACACGCCGTAGCCGACGAGCACGAGACTGACCTGCGACGGCGTGAAGCCGGCGATCCGTTCGAGCAGCGGGGCCATGTAGGTGAATGCGATCAGCGAGCCGCCGTAGCCGACCGCCGTCATCGCATAGACGAGCAGCAGCCGCGGCTGGGCCAGCACGCGGAACTGACGGGCGAGCGGCGCCGGCGGCGTGCGCGGGAGGCCGCGCGGCACGAAGGCCACCGCGCCGACGAACGCGACGACGCCGAACAGTGCGACGATCAGGAACGTCGCGCGCCAGCCGAAGTGCTGGCCGATGAAGGTGCCGAGCGGAATGCCGGCGACGAACGCGACGGTCATGCCGCTGAACATCGTCGCGATTGCGCTGGCGGCCTTGTCCTTCGGCACGAGCGTGGTCGCGATGATCGAGCCGACCGAGAAGAACACGCCGTGCGCGAGGCCGGTGAGCACGCGCGCGACGATCAGCGATTCATAGCCGGGCGCTTGCCAGGCGACGAGGTTGCCGATGGTGAACAGCGCCATCAGCGCGGCGAGCAGCGTCTTGCGCGGCACGCGGCCGGTGAGCGCGGTGAGCAGCGGTGCGCCGATCGCGACGCTCAGCGCGTAGAGGCTGACGAGCAGGCCGGCCGACGGCAGGCTGACGCCGAGATCGGCGCCGATCGTCGGGATCAGCCCGACGATCACGAATTCGGTCGTGCCGATGGCGAAGGCGCTGATGGTCAGCGCCAGCAGGGCGAGTGGCATGGCGGGATCCAGGTTCCAGTAAGAATGGACCGCAGTGTGCCGCCTTTACTTTTGCGGAAAAACTCGTCTATAAACCAAATTGTTTTGATTTCAGATCAACAATGAAAATCACCCTCGACGAACTCCAGGCCTTTGCCGCCGTGGTCGACACCGGTTCGATCACCGCCGCCGCGCAGCAGCTCGACGTCACCGTGTCGGCGGCGAGCCGCACGCTCGGGCGGCTCGAGCAGAAGCTGAAGACGACGCTGCTGCGCCGGACCACGCGCCGGCTCGAACTGACCGAGGAGGGGCGCGCGTTCCTGCAGGATGCGCGCGCCATCATCGAATCGGTCGAGAACGCCGAGGAGCAGATGCTCGCGCGGCGCGAGATGCCGTCGGGGCGGCTGCGCGTCGATGCCGCGACGCCGTTCATGCTGCACGTGATCGTGCCGCTCGTGCGCGGCTACCGGGAACGTTTCCCGAAGGTCGAACTGGAGCTGAACAGCAACGAAGGAATCATCGACCTGCTCGAGCGGCGCACCGACGTTGCGATCCGAATCGGCCGCCTGAAGGATTCGACGCTGCACAGCCGGCGGATCGGCAACAGCCGGCTGCGTATCCTCGCGAGCCCCGCGTACATCGAAGCGCACGGCCAGCCGCGCAAGGTGGAGGACCTCGGCAAGCACACGCTGCTCGGCTTCACGCAGCCGGAATCGCTGAACGTGTGGCCGATCCTCGGCGCGGACGGCGAGCCGACCCGCGTCGAGCCCGATATCTGGTCGTCGAGCGGCGAGACGCTGCGGCAGCTCGCGCTGGAGGGGGCCGGCGTGGTGTGCCTGTCGGATTTCATGACCGCGCAGGATCGCGAGGCCGGCCGGCTCGTGCAGGTGCTCGCGCGCCAGACGCTTGAGGTCGAACAGCCGATCAACGCGGTGTATTACCGGAACACCGCGATCTCGTCGCGGATCGCGTCATTCGTCGATTACATGATCGAGGTGCTGGGCGGCGGGAGAAGCAGCGGCGATGCGCCGGCGCGGCGCAAGGCCGCGTGGGTCGGGTCGCTGTAACGGCGGCGCACTGAACGGGGCGCGGGCGACCGGTTTCGGGGGACCGCCTTCGGGGAACCGCCTTCGGGGGACCGCCGTTGGGCGACCGCCAGCGGGCGGCCGATTTCGGGCCGCTACGGCCTACTGGAGGCCGGCTATGCGCGCCGGCGCGAGCCGACGTGCCGCACGGCGCCTGCGCCGCGGGCACGCCGTCGTGCAGTGCTTATGCTTCCTCGGACCACGACATGTTGTCGCGCGCCAGCAGCGCCGACGATGCCGCCGGCCCGAACGTGCCCGCGGTGTAGAGACGCGGGCGATCGCCGAGCTGCTGCCAGCCGTCGAGGATCGGTTCGACCCACGACCACGCGGCCTCGAGCTCGTCGCGGCGCATGAAGTGCGTGAGCCGCCCGCGGATCACGTCGATTAGCAGCCGCTCGTACGCCTCCGCGCGCCGCTCCGGAATCGCCTGCTGCAGGTCGAGGTTCAGGCTCACGGGCACCATCTTCATGCCGCTGCCCGGCTCCTTCGCGAGCATCTGCAACTGGATCGACTCCTCCGGCTGGAGCTGGATCACGAGGCGGTTGCTGTAGTGGCGCGGGCCGCTCGGGATGATCGAGAACGGCATGTCGGCGAACTCGATCACGATTTCCGACTGGCGGCGCTGCAGCCGCTTGCCGGTACGCAGGAAGAACGGCACGTTCGCCCAGCGCCAGTTGTTGATGTACGCGCGCAGGGCGACGAAGGTTTCCGCGTGGCTGTCCGCCGGCACGTTGTCTTCCTCGAGATAGCCCTTGACCGGCTGGCCGTCGACCGCGCCAGCCGTGTATTGCCCGCGCACCGTGTCGCGCGCGACGTCCGACAGCGCCATCGGCCGCAGCGAGCGCAGCACCTTCAGCTTCTCGTCGCGCACCGCGTCCGGGTCGAGCGACACGGGCGGCTCCATCGCGACGATGCACAGCAGTTGCAGCAGGTGGTTCTGCACCATGTCGCGCAGCGCGCCGGTATGGTCGTAGAAGCCCGCGCGGCTGCCCACGCCGACCGTCTCCGCCACCGTGATCTGCACGCTGCGGATGCTCGGCGCCTGCCACAGCGGCCCGAAGATCGGATTGCCGAAGCGCAGCACCATCAGGTTCTGCACGGTTTCCTTGCCGAGGTAATGGTCGATCCGGTAGATCTGCGATTCCGCGAAATGCTTGCCGACCGCATCGTTGATCGCCTGCGCCGACGCGAGATCGTGGCCGAGCGGCTTTTCGAGGACGACGCGCGAGCGCGCATCGACGAGGTGCGCGGCCGACAGGTTGTCGCAGATCGTCGTGAACAGCTCCGGCGACGTCGACAGGTAGAACACGCGGATCGCCTCGCCGCGCGCCGCTTCGGCGAGGCGCGCGTAGTCTTCCGGCGTGTTCACGTCGATCAGCACGTACTTGAACAGGTCGAGGAAACGGCCCCACGCGTCGGCGTCGAACGCCTTGTCGTCGATGAACGGGCGCGATTGCTCGTCCATGAACTTGCGATAGCCGTCGATGCCCCAGTCGCGCCGGCCGACCGCGATGATGCGCGTGTCCGGCGGCAGGTTGCAGTGCAGGTGCGCCATGTACAGCGCGGGCAACAGCTTGCGGGCGGCCAGGTCGCCGCCGCCGCCGAAGATGATCATGTCGACGGGCTGGTCGGCTTCGGTCTGGTTGGGCTTATTCGTCATGAGTGGATCGCGGTCTAGCGGTGTGAGCGTGGAACGAACGGCGAAGCGCCGGGCGCCGGTGCATTGGCGCGCCAGTACGTGAAAACGCTAATAGTGCACGCTTTTGATCGATCGTGTATGGGTTCGCACGTTGTAACAGCGCTTGCAGCGCATGCATGTCGAGATTATGATTGAGCGATCACTCATTAAAGGAAGCGAACGTGGCCCGACCGCGCAGTCCCGACAAGCACGATGCCATCCTCGCCGCCGCCGCCCGCGCGCTCGCGGAGGACGGCGCGAGCGCGACCACCGCGCGCATCGCGCGGCTCGCCGGCGTTGCGGAAGGCACGGTGTTCACCTATTTCGAGACGAAGGATGCGCTGCTCAATGCGCTGTACCTGAGCCTGAAGGCCGGGATGCGCGAGGCGATGATGACCGGGTTTCCGGAGCACGCGCCGGCCGAACAGGCGATGCGGCATGCATGGAACGGCTACGTGTCGTGGGGCGTCGCGAATCCCGACGGGCGCCGCGCGCTGCGGCAACTCGGCGTGAGCGGACGCATCGACGACGCGCATCGCGCGGCCGGGGCCGAAGGATTCGGCGCGATCAGCTCGCTGCTGCGCGCGCAGGTTGCCGCGAAGGGCGAGCTGAAGGCCGACGACGCGCATGCGTTCTCGGCAGCGTTGTTTACGTCGATCGCGGAGACTGCGATGGAGTCGATTGCGCGCGATCCCGCGCTGGCCGATGCGTACCGGGAAGCGGGGTTTCGCGCGCTGTGGGCGGTGTTGCACGCGGTATGAGTTGACGGCCTGCCGGGCGGGCCGAACGGTAGGTGGGTGATCGCGGAACGCTCCATTCCGGCACATCCGCCGCGGCCGCAGGCGGTTTCAGGCAGGGCGAGGCACGACGAAATCAATCGTGTCAGCGCTCATATTAATGAGTGAGTAATCATTCATTTTGTGGTTTCAACCTTGTCGAGGAGTGGAAAATGTCGAAAGTCTGGCTGGTGACAGGGGCCGCGCGCGGCCTGGGGCGCGCGATCGCGGAAGCGGTGCTGGCGGCGGGCGATCGTCTGGTGGCCGGTGCACGCGATCCCGCGCGGCTCGCGGATCTGGAAGCACGATACGGCGACCGGCTGCTGCCGGTGGAACTCGACGTGACCGATGCGGCGGCAGCCGCGCATGCGGTGGCGGCTGCCCGCGATGCGTTCGGCCGCATCGACGTGCTGGTGAACAACGCGGGCTACGGCCATACGGCGCCGTTCGAGCAGATGGACGCAGACGCCTTTCGCGACCAGATCGAAACGAACCTGTTCGGCGTGGTCAACCTGACGCGCGCGGTGCTGCCGACGATGCGGGCGCAGCGCGCGGGCCACATCTTCCAGGTGTCGTCGGTCGGCGGGCGCACGGCGACGCCCGGCCTGTCCGCGTATCAGGCCGCGAAGTGGGCGGTCGGCGGATTCAGCGACGTGCTGTCGAAGGAAGTCGCGCCGTTCGGCGTACGCGTCTGCACGCTGGAGCCGGGCGGGATGCGCACCGAATGGGCAGCGCAGGCGAAGCGCGACGTGGACGGCCTGCTGCCCGACTATCAGCCGTCGGTCGGGAAGATGCTCGAATTGCTCGGCGCGTACGGCGGCCACGAGGTCGGCGATCCGGCGCGGATCGCGGCGCTGATCGTCGAGCTGTCGCGTCGCGACGACGTGCCGATGCGCCTGCTGCTCGGCGGCGATGCGCTGCTCGTGTGCGAGCAGGCGGAAGCGCAGCGTGCGGACGAGGCGGCGCGGTGGCGCGACACGACGCTGTCGACGATGTTCCCGGACGCGAAGCTGCCGGACGGGCTGCAGGCGTTGAAGAAGGTCGGGTAAGCCGCGAGCCGGGGCTTCGTTGGTTGGCTCGTGCGGTTCTGATGCGGTTCAACGGTCGCCGGCGCGAACGCCGATGCCGAAGTCCGGCGATCGAGGAAAGACCAGGCGCATGCACGCCCGGTCGCCGACAACGGTCGCCGTCGCCTGCGGCCTTCATTCAACGCCCCAGCGCGTAGAACTCCGCGTTGGGGCGCATGTTCGTCACGTTCGCGATGCGATTCGACATCCCGAAGAACGCCGCGATCGCCGCGATGTCCCACGCGTCTTCGTCGGTGAAGCCGTGCGATTTCAGCATGTCGAAGTCCGCTTCGCCTATCAGATGCGCGGTCTGCGACACCTTCATCGCGAAGTCGAGCATCGCCTTCTGCCGAGCGGTGATGTCGGCCTTGCGATAGTTGGTCGCGACCTGGTCGGCGATCAGCGGATCCTTCGCGCGAATGCGCAGGATCGCGCCGTGCGCGATCACGCAATACTGGCACTGGTTCACGCTGCTGGTGGCCACGACGATCATTTCGCGTTCGGCCTTGGTGAGGTTGCCCGGCTTGTCCATCAGCGCGTCGTGGTATGCCATGAACGCGCGGAACTCGTCCGGGCGATGCGCGAGCGTGAGGAATACGTTCGGGATGAAGCCCGATTTTTCCTGGACGGCCGCGATCCTCTCGCGAATGTCGTCGGGCAGGTCGTCGAGTGCCGGTACGGGGAAGCGGCTGACCGGCGTGGTGTCTGCAGCGTTCATGAGGTTTCCTGGATGAAATGGCGCGGGTGGTCTCGACGCACGGGCCGCCGGCGTGAAAAAGAAACATTGCTTGTTGCCAGTGGCGTCATGCGTTGACGTCGACGATGATGTGGCCGCGAATCGGATTGTTCATCAGCTCCTCGCCAAGTGGGATGACGCTGCCGACGCCGAAGAGCGTAATGCAGCGCAGGATGAACGGCATGACTATGTGAGCCCATGAATGCTCCTCCAAGTTGCGAGGCGTGTCCCGCTTCGTCCGATCTTTGAGACGTATCGGGATTTTCGTCGCGTTCAGAACTTCGTGCACGCCGGCTTTGCCAACCGTAGCAAGGAATTTCGATTTCCCTTTACCTCAAAATTTGCCAAGGCCATTGCGTCCGCGTCACGAGATTGTAAAACATGCAAGAGGCCGTTTCCTTTTAATTCAGACGCGAAATGTAATTTCATCGATTCAGAATTAAGCGGACAGACGAAACTAATGCTTCGAACGAAGGCGATTTGCTCCGTTTTTGTATTCAACACAAGAGTGCCGGGGGTAGATGTGCTTGGAGAAAGCTCGATGTCAATAAATCCCGTCATATTTTCTGAGGCTTTTCCGTCCAGTGCAGCCAAGCTGACTTGGAGTCGAAGCTTTGACGTAACGATTTGATTGTCGATATTGTTCGAATGTATTAAAGCGATGCATGCTTCGTGATCGCATTTTTGTGTTACGACAATTTCGAAGCTCGGCTCGTTATTTGCCGAAATAGCGCTGGCCAAGGCACTTTCAGCAGCAATGGATGTCATCGCGCAAACTATGCTGGCCACTGTGAGGAAGGTATTGGATTTCTTTAATTTTAGAATGCGATTTCTTTCGAATATGCTGCTGGCGAGTGTGATGGTGGCCGTTGAGGCAATAAATGAGAAATATATTGCGGATTCATATTTCCTGAATTGTATCTCGAGCAAAGGACGTAGCGCCATTGCTATCAAGGATAGGGCAATCCAGATTGTGGAAAATTTTATAATGACGCTCGATATTATGAAGGTGATTTGAGTCTCCGTGTTGGCCGTTCGTTTGGATGGGCGAACAAGTTTTGCGAATAAGCGAATTGCGCAAAAACAGATCAATGTTGAAGTGACAAATATGAGGCTTTCATCGCCGATCGAGAGCGTTTCTAGTTCTTGCCAGACTTTGTGGTTGATCTGATTTATGTCGTATACCGCGCCGACTGTTCCGTAAGTATGAGGGGCGTATATTGACAGGAAATTCACGCGAAATGCCGCGATGGTCCCCCAGATTGTGGCTGCTGTTGTCAATGCCGACGTAGCAAGAGCGTATGTCCACCACGTCAAATGATTGCGGTTTGGTGCTTTGGATAGTCTTTCTCTCGAGAGGGTGGTGGACCATCTGTACGTTATGTAGAGCCGTTTGAGGAAAATTGCCGTATTGCCAATAATTTTCCCGATTTCGCTGGTTTCCATGTTGAAATGATTGGGTGTTTTATGACCGTTGCGGAAAATGGCACCAAGTTGCCTTGGAGCCACATGATTCATGTACATCGGCAAATAACGGCCGGGGCTGGATAATCTTGACGTGTCGATGGCATGTGTTTTTAGCCGATGGAGCAAGTCTGTCTGCGGACGTTGCGAGCATAGGATCACACTTGCACTGGTATAAACCCTGATTAACAAACCTTATCGCGGTGAAAAATTCCGCATCTTATTGAACCGATATCGGCTCGCTATAGTGGCTCGCTTTCCCGCACGCAACCGTTCGCGTGCGGCTGACACGCTGACGATCAGCAGGAGCCGCTTGATGACCACCGACGTCCGATTCACCGAAATCGAGGATCTGATGCCCGCCGCCGGCGGGCTGCGCGAGATTCGCCATCACATTCACCATCACCCGGAGCTCGCATACGAGGAGCACGACACGGCCGCGCTCGTCGCCGACAAGCTCGAACAATGGGGATGGCAAGTGACGCGCGGGGTCGGCAAGACGGGCGTCGTCGGCACGCTGCGGGTCGGCGACGGCACGCGCAGCATCGGCATCCGCGCGGACATGGACGCGCTGCCGATCGTCGAGGCGACGGGCCTTCCGTACGCGAGCGGCACGCCCGGCAAGATGCACGCATGCGGCCACGACGGCCACACGACGATGCTGCTCGGCGCCGCGCAACACCTCGCGAAGACGCGCAACTTCTCCGGCACCGTGCATCTGTATTTCCAGCCGGCGGAGGAGCACGGCGTCGATAGCGGCGCGAAGAAGATGATCGACGACGGCCTGTTCGAGCGCTTTCCGTGCGACGCGGTGTTCGGCATGCACAACCATCCGGGCGCGGCGCCGGGCGTGTTCCTCACGCGGCGCGGCCCGTTCATGTCGGCCGGCGACAAGGCGATCATCTCGATCGAGGGCGTCGGCGGCCATGCGGCGCGGCCGCACCTGACGGTCGACCCGGTGGTCGTCGCGGCGAGCATCGTGATGGCGCTGCAGACGATCGTCGCGCGCAACGTCGACCCGTCGCAGCCGGCGGTCGTCACGGTCGGCTCGATGCATGCGGGCACCGCGAACAACGTGATCCCGAACGGCGCGCGCCTCGAACTCAGCGTGCGTTCGTTCAGCCCCGACGTGCGCGCGCTGCTCAAGCGCCGCATCGTCGAGCTCGCCGAGTCGCAGGCGGCGAGTTACGGCGCGACCGCGCACGTCGAGTACATCGAAGGCTATCCGGTCGTCGTCAATACGGATGCCGAAACGGATTTCGCCGCGCAGGTCGCGCGCGAGCTGGTCGGCGACGCGCATGTGGTCGAGCAGGCCGATCTGCTGATGGGCAGCGAGGATTTCGCGTTCATGCTGCAGCAGCGGCCGGGCTCGTTCGTGCGCCTCGGCAATGGCGAAGGCGAGGACGGCTGCATGGTGCACAACCCGAAGTACGACTTCAACGATCGCAATCTGCCGATCGGCGCGGCGTTCTGGACGCGTCTCGTGGAGCGTTACCTCGGACAGTAACCCTGACGGCGCGCGGCCGGCGCTTCCGGCGCATTGAGAGGAGAGACGAACGATGCAGAAAGACCATCTCGCGCTGCACCCCGCGTCGACGGGAGCCGCCGAAACCGGGACGCGCGGCGCGCCGGCCGTCACGAAGCGCGGCGCGATCGCCGCGGCCGTGATCGGCAACTGGCTGGAGTTCTTCGATTTCACCGTCTACGGCTTCTTCGCGGTGTTGATCGGCAAGCTGTTCTTCCCGTCGAGCGATCCGACCACGTCGCTGTTGCTGTCGGTCGCGACGTTCGCCGCCGGCTTCTTCACGCGGCCGCTCGGCAGCATCGTGCTCGGCGTCTATGCGGACCGCAAGGGCCGCAAGGCCGCGCTGAACCTGACGATCATGCTGATGGCGCTCGGCACCGGGTTGATCGCGATCGCGCCGACCTACGCGCAGGTCGGCGTGGCCGCGCCGCTGCTTGTCGTCTGCGCGCGGCTGATGCAGGGCTTCTCGCAGGGCGGCGAATTCGGTGCGGCGACCTCCACGCTGATCGAGCAGGGCGGCACGTCGCACCGCGCGTTCCGCGCGAGCTGGCAGCTCGCGACGCAGGGCGGCGCGGCGCTGATGGGCTCGGGCTTCGCGGCGCTGCTGTCGAACACGCTGACGAAGGACGCGCTCGAGGGCTGGGGCTGGCGCCTGCCGTTTCTCGTGGGCGTGCTGATCGCGCCGGTCGGCATGTATCTGCGCCGCCGGCTCGCCGACGATGCGCCCGGCGACAGCCATCACGGGATCGAGCGCGGCGTGCTGCGCGAGCTGTTCTCGCAGCACGCGCGCACCGTGCTGCTGCTGATGCTGACGGTGATGGGCGGCACGGTCTCGACCTACATCCTGACCTTCTACATGCCGACCTATGCGATCCATACGCTCGGGTTGCCGATGAAGCTGTCGATGTTCGTCGGCGTCGCGTCGGGTTGCGTGATGCTCGTGACGTGTCCGCTGTTCGGATGGCTGTCGGACCGCGTCGGCAGCCGGCGCATGCCGATCTTCGTCGGGCGCGGCGTGCTCGTGCTGCTGCTGTTCCCGGCATTCTGGCTGATGAACCATCATCCGACGCTGTCGGTGATCCTGCCGCTGACCGCGCTGATGCTGCTGTTCTATTCGCTCGGTTCGGCATCCGAAATGGCGCTGATGTGCGAATCGCTGCCGCGCCATGTGCGGGCGACGGGCATCTCGATCGCGTATGCGCTCGCGGTGACGATTTTCGGCGGCACCGCGCAGCTGGTCGCGACGTGGCTCGTGAAGACGACGGGCAGCAAGCTCGCGCCGGCCGGCTACGTGGCGGCGTGCGTGGTGCTGTCGCTGATTGCGGTCGCGATGCTGCGCGAGACGGCGCGCGAATCGATGGACTGACGTGCGCCGCCGTGGGCGGCGATCCGCGCCGGGATCACCGCCCGCGCACGGTCCTCAGGTACGACGCGAGCATCGTCGCCAGCTCCTGCGCGGCAGGCGTCAACGGCACGGCCGCGCGCTGCAGCAGGCAGACGTCCTGCGATTCCGCCTGCTCGCGCACGCGCACCTTCGCGAGCGCGCCCGCGAACGGGCCGTGTCGCGTGACGGCTTCGGATTCGAGCGCGAGGCAATCCGTCTGCGTGACGAGCTGCAGCGTTTCGAACATCCCTTCGACGGTCGCGATGATGGTCGGCGCGGGCTGGCCGTGCGCGTCGAAATACGCGAGCAGCCGGTTGACGACCGGATCGGCGCTCAGGTTCGGCGAACGCGTCGACACCCATGCGTAGTCGGCCAGCTCGGCAAGCGATTGCGCGTGCTGCCGCGGATGGCCACTGCGGCACACGATCACCGGCGCCGATGCATGCAGCGGCGTGACCGCGAGATCGGTCGTGTCGGTCTGTTTCGCGACGAGCGCGATCGCGAAATCCACCGCGTTCTCGCGCAGCCAGCCGATCATCATCCGCGACGTGCCGGTGCGCAGGTGCACGTCGACCTTCGGGAAGCGCGCACGGAATGAGGTCAGCACCGGCGCGAACGCGTCGATCAGCGGTTCGGTCACGAGGCCCAGCGTGACCGTGCCTTCGTAGGCGCCGCTCAACTGACGGATCTCGTGCTCGACCTGGTCGCATTCGCCGAGGATCGCGCCCGAGCGCGCGAGCAGCCGCTGGCCGACGGCCGTGGGCACGATCCCGCGATTGGTGCGCGTGAACAGCGTCGCGCCGAGCGTCGCTTCGAGGCTTTGCAATTGCTGCGTGACGCCGCTCTGCGCGAGATCCAGCGCGCGGGCGGCGGCGCGCAGGCTGCCGTGTTCGACGACGGCCTGGAAGATGCGGAGCTGGGACAGCGTAAACGCCATGGTCGAGCGCGAGGCCGGTGATCGGAAATACCGATCATGATAAGACAGCCGCGCATTCCGGCGGCGATGCGCGCGCACTACGATCGCAGGCAGTCCGGCCCATGCCGGTCGTTCCACTTCCTGCCATCCGTCGATCATGAAACGCGTGCCACGCCTCCAACGCTTTCGCCGCTTCCTCGTTCCGCTCGCTGTCGCGTGCATCGGTTTCGCGGCGCCCTGCGCGCACGCGCTCGACGCGCACGTGGTGCGACTCGGCATCGATCCGACCTATCCGCCGATGGACGCGAAGGCGCCCGACGGCAGCCTGAAGGGCTTCGACGTCGATCTCGGCAACGAGATCTGCCGGCGCGCGCAGCTGCACTGCCAGTGGGTCGAGCTCGAATTCTCCGGGATGATCCCCGCGCTGCAGGCGCGCAAGATCGACGCGATCCTGTCGTCGATGGCGATCACCGAGAAGCGCGAGAAGCAGATCCTGTTCTCGTCGAAACTGTTCCGCTTCAAGTCGCGGCTCGTCGCGCGGCCCGAGCGCGGGCTCGGCAGCACGCCCGCGTCGCTGGCCGGCAAGCGCGTCGGCGTGCAGTCGGGCACGCAGTTCGAATCGTGGGCGCTCGCGCACTGGGCGCCGGCCGGCGTCGGCGTGGTGCCGTACAAGAGCCAGGACGACGTGTTTGCCGATCTCGTCAACGGCCGGCTCGACGCCGCGCTGCTCGGCACGGTGGAAGCCGACTACGGATTCCTGCGCCAGCCGAAGGGCAAGGGTTTCGCGTTCGTCGGCGCACCGCTCGATCTCGGCGATCGCGGCGTCGGCATCGGGATGCGCCAGTCGGACACGGCGCTCAAGGCGGCGATCGACGGCGCGATCGCATCGATGCTGAAGGACGGCACGTACGAACGGATCGCGAAGCAGTACTTCGATTTCAACCCGTACGGCGACTGAGCCGCACGCTCCGTTTCCGTCACACTCCTTCATTCGGGACCCTCGATGCAGATTCGCACCACACCGCTCCTGTCGCCGTCGATCGGCACGCAGCGCACGCTGACGAGCTTTCATTTCGGGCCGACCGACGCCGGCCGCAAGATCTACCTGCAGGCCGCGCTGCACGCGGACGAGACGCCCGCGATGCTGGCCGCCGTCGCGCTCAAGCAGCGACTCGCGCGGCTCGAAGCGGACGGCCGGCTCGCGGCCGAGGTCGTGCTGGTGCCGGTCGCGAACCCGGTCGGCCTGAACCATCATCTGCTCGGCCAATTCATCGGCCGGTTCGATCTCGCGAGCGGGCGCAATTTCAATCGCGGCTTCCTGCCGCTCGCCGACATCGCCGCGCGGGCGCGCGAGCGGCTCGGCGCGGATCCGGAACGCAACCGCGCGATCGTGCGCGAATGCGTCGGCGCGGCGCTCGACGAGATTGCGCCGCGCACCGAGTTCGACGCGTTGCAGCTTGCGTTGCTGAAGCTGTCGCACGATGCCGACGTCGTGATCGACCTGCATTGCTCGCTCGAAGCGGTGATGCACGTGTACACGAGCGACACGGCATGGCGGCAGGTCGAGCCGCTCGCGCGCTATCTCGGCGCGCAGGTATCGCTGCTCGCCGAGGATTCCGGCGGCCACGCGTTCGACGATGCGCATCACCTGATGTGGACGCAGTTGCGGGAGCATCTGCCGGAACGCACGCCGATGGCGGCGGGCACGGTGGCCGTGACGGTCGAATGCCGCGGCCAGCGCGACGTGACGCATGAATACGCGGCGCGTGACGCCGACGCGCTCGTCGCCTATCTGGTGTGGTGCGGCGCGGTGCGCGGCGAGCGCACGCCGCTGCCGCCGCTTGCCGCGCCGGCCACGCCGCTTGCGGGCAGCGAGCAGTTCTACGCGCCGGTGAGCGGGATTCTCGTGCACCGCGCGGCGGTCGGCGCGACGATTCGTGCCGGCGATCCGTTGTTCGACATCGTCGATCCGCTGACCGACGCGATCACGACGGTGTCGAGCGGCACCGACGGCGTGTTCTACATGCGCCGCGCGATCCGCTTCGTGACGGCAGGCGCGCCGCTCGGCCGCGTGACGGGGACGGTGCCGGTGCGCAAGGGGATGTTGCTCGGCGCATGAGCGGCGGGCACGGTGGCGGGGCGGCGCCGTGCAGTTTCGTTTTCATTGATCCGATGAGGCTTTGACGCGTCGCGAAATCGGGCGGCGCGGTGTGCGCCCCGTGGTCGGTCGGAAGGATGTTGAAGCAGAGGCAGCACTTGGAACGGGCGGCCAGGTGCCGCCCGCCATCGTCGTGTCTGCGAATGAACGGCCGTCGCGCCGCGCGCTCACCCGCGCCGTGCCACCAGCTCCGACACCGTCTGCGCGGCTTGCTGCAGCGGCCCGAGAAACTCCTTCACCATCTGCTTCGCGGTGTGCCGTTGCGCGTTGCCGCTGATGTTCATCGCGGCGATCACCTGCCCGCGCCGGTTGCGGATCGGCGCCGAGATCGACATCAAGCCGACTTCGAGTTCCTGGTCGACCACGGCCCAGCCTTGCTGGCGCACCTGGGCGATCGTCGCCTTCAGCTCACCGATGTCGGTGATCGTGCGCGGCGTATGCGCGCGGATGCCGCTCTGCGCGAGCGTCTCGTCGAGCGTCGCGTCGTCGAGCGCGGACAGCAGCACACGGCCCATCGACGTGCAGTACGCGGGCAGGCGGCTGCCGATCGACAGGTTGATCGTCATGATCTTGTGGGTGGGCACGCGCAGCACGTAGACGATCTCGGTGCGATCGAGCACGGCGGCCGAGCAGCTTTCGTGGATCTGCGCGGACAACTGCTCCATCACCGGATCGGCGAGATTCCAGAACGGCATCGACGTGAGATACGCGAAACCGAGCTCGAGGATCTTCGGCGTGAGCCGGAACAGCCGGCCGTCGGCCTCGACGTAGCCGAGCGTCTGCAGCGTCAGCAGGATCCGGCGCGCGCCGGCGCGCGTGAGCCCGGTGGCGGAGGCGACTTCGGTGAGCGTTTGCTCCGGGCGCTCGGCATCGAATGCGCGGATCACCGCGAGGCCGCGCGCGAACGACTGCACATAGGAGTCGCCCGGTTTCGTCTGGATGTCTTCGGTTGTCATGAACGGTCGGATTGTCGTGCAGCCGAGAAGATAGCGCATGGGGCCAGACACGCCAACCGCACCGCCGACCGGGCGCTTGACAGGTCGTCCCCGCACTCCCTATGATGCGTTGAACGTTCGATACACGATCTTATGTTCGTATATAGAACATTTAAGCGCATCCCGGCGGGCAATGCAAGGGGCGCGTTCCAACTTCTTCCCAGCCTTGCATGAGACCGGAGACACTGATGACCGAAGCTTTTCTGTGTGATGCGATTCGTACCCCGATCGGCCGTTACGGCGGCGCGTTGTCCGGCGTGCGCGCCGACGACCTCGGCGCGGTGCCGCTGAAGGCGCTCGTCGAGCGCAACCGCGACGTCGACTGGACGGCGATCGACGACGTGATCTACGGCTGCGCGAACCAGGCAGGCGAGGACAACCGCAACGTCGCGCGCATGTCCGCGCTGCTCGCGGGGCTGCCGGAAGGCGTGCCGGGTTCGACGATCAACCGCCTGTGCGGTTCCGGGATGGATGCGGTCGGCGTGGCCGCGCGCGCGATCAAGTCGGGCGAGGCCGCGCTGATGGTGGCCGGCGGCGTCGAAAGCATGACGCGCGCGCCGTTCGTGATGGGCAAGGCCGCCAGCGCGTTCGCGCGCCAGGCCGACATCTACGACACGACGATCGGCTGGCGTTTCGTCAATCCGCTGATGAAGCAGCTGCACGGCGTCGATTCGATGCCGGAGACGGCCGAGAACGTCGCGGTCGACTACAACATCAGCCGCGCCGACCAGGATCTGTTCGCGCTGCGCAGCCAGCAGAAGGCCGCGCGTGCGCAGCAGGACGGCACGCTCGCGGAGGAAATCGTGCCCGTCACGATTCCGCAGAAGAAGGGCGATCCGGTCGTCTTTTCGCGTGACGAGCATCCGCGCGAAACGTCGCTCGAAGCGCTCGCGAAGCTGAAGGGCGTCGTGCGCCCGGACGGATCGGTGACGGCCGGCAACGCGTCGGGCGTCAACGATGGCGCCGCCGCGCTGCTGCTCGC
The DNA here is from genome assembly GCF_001718335.1 of Burkholderia territorii. Classification (NCBI taxonomy): domain Bacteria; kingdom Pseudomonadati; phylum Pseudomonadota; class Betaproteobacteria; order Burkholderiales; family Burkholderiaceae; genus Burkholderia; species Burkholderia territorii. Next base: position 2,225,845 of record NZ_CP013365.1, on the reverse strand, counting down.
GAACGAAGCCGCCGCGAAGCGCTTCGGCCTGACGCCGCGTGCGCGCGTGCTGGGTATCGCGACGGCCGGTGTCGCGCCGCGCGTGATGGGCATCGGCCCGGCGCCGGCCACGCAGAAACTGCTCGCGCGGCTCGGGATGACGATCGACCAGTTCGACGTGATCGAGCTGAACGAAGCGTTCGCGTCGCAGGGCCTCGCGGTGCTGCGCATGCTGGGCGTTGCCGACGACGATCCGCGCGTGAACCCGAACGGCGGCGCGATCGCGCTCGGCCATCCGCTCGGCGCGTCGGGCGCGCGGCTCGTGACGACCGCGATGTATCAGCTGCATCGCACCAACGGCCGCTTCGCGCTGTGCACGATGTGCATCGGCGTCGGCCAGGGTATCGCGATCGCGATCGAGCGCGTCTGATCGCGTCATCCGGGGAGCGGCGACGTTCACGCCGCTTCAGCGGGTTCCTCTTCCAGAAGATGTGGCCGGCACGCGATCGTCGTGCCGGCCACATCGTCATTCGGCTTGCGACGGTTGTGCGAGGCGCGCGACGAGCGCGTCGATCTCGCTGTCCGCGAACACCTCGATTCCATGCTCGCGCAGCAACGCCGCCGTCACGCCGGCGCCGGCATGCCGCCGGCCCGCAAAACGCCCGTCGTAAATGAAACTGCTTCCGCACGACGGACTCCCGTCCGCCAGGATCGCGTAGCGGCAGTCGTGCGCGCGGGCCAGCGCGAGCGCGTCGCGCGCGCCGTCGACGAACGGCGCCGTCACGTCGGTGCCGTGCACGTCGACGATGCGCGCGGCACCCGCCAGCACGCGTTGCCCAGACTCCCCGCCCGCGATTTCGGCGGGCGGACGCGGCACGCTCAATCCTCCTGCCAGCTCCGGACACACGGGCACCAGGCGCCCTTCGCGCTGCCAGCGCGCGAGCGCTTCATGCGCGGCCGTCTTCGCCGAGCCGTTGTAACGGACGGGGTGACCGAGCACGCACATGCTGACGAGGATCTTCGGCGAGGCCGGCGGCTGCGACGCGTTCTGCAATGTCGTTCTCCGTGCAGGCGATATTGAGCAAGCGGAAATTCTACGCGCGGGTCGCGCTCGCGGATGATCTCGCGCCGAGCGATATGTCCGCTGCCGTATTCGGGCACGGCAAATTCCATTGATCGCCGGATTTTCTCGTCGAATTCAAATGCCGGTTGAATGACGTCGATCAGGTTGAATCGCTTTGCCGTGTGCAATGGTTGTCCGAACCGATACATTGCCCGACGCAATCGCGCAGAGCATCAGGCTGCAGGCCGTGATTATTGCGGGATTACTTGATCGAAATCATGTCGATGGAGGAATTCGATATTTCATGCGCTTTCCGGACTAAGGATTTCCCGGCGATTGCCGACAGAAGGAACGAGACCGTCGTAAAGCGATAAACCGTTTTTCGGCTACTGAGCGTGATTTTCGCGCCGCGCGGATCCCGCACCGGATCCGCCTTTCGGAGCCTTGCATGCGCAACAACCAGCCTGTCACCCAACAAGAATTCGAATTTCCCGACGACGTCACGCTGATGTCGACCACCGATGCCGACAGCATCATCACGTATGCGAACACGACGTTCGCATACGTGAGCGGCTTCTCGAACGACGAACTCGTCGGCCAGCCGCACAACGTCGTGCGGCACCCGGACATGCCGAAGGAGGCGTTCGCCGACATGTGGGCGACGCTGAAGAACGGCGAACCGTGGACCGCGCTCGTGAAGAACCGCCGCAGGAACGGCGACCATTACTGGGTGCGTGCGAACGCCGTGCCGGTGATGCGCGCGGGCGTGCCGCACGGCTACCTGTCGGTGCGCACGAAGGCTCCGAGCGACGAGATCGCGGCAGCCGATGCGCTGTATCGCGCGTTCCGCGAAGGCAAGGCCGGCCAGCGCCGTATTCACAAGGGATTGATCGTTCGGACCGGGCTGTTGCGGATCGTGTCGCTGCCGCAGACGATGTCGGTGCGCGCACGCGTGCATTCTGCGCTTTGCGTGCTGGCGCCGGCGATGGTCGGCGCGGGCTGGGCCTGCGGGCTGGCCGGCGGCGGGCTCGCCGCGTTTGCCGCCGCGACAGCCGGCGTGTCGGTGGCCGCGGGGCTGTGGCTCGACGCGCAGATCGTGCGTCCGCTGAAACGGCTGCACGATCAGGCGCTGAACGTCGCGACCGGCGAAAGCCGTCGCGGCGTGCGGATGAACCGCGTCGACGAGATCGGCATGACGCTGCGTACGATCAACCAGCTCGGGCTGATGTTCCGCTGGCTCGTCGACGACGTCAGCGAGCAGGTGCACAACGTGCAGCGCGCGAGCAACGAGATCGCGCAGGGCAACAACGACCTGAGCGCGCGCACCGAACAGGCGGCGTCGAGCGTGCAGGAAACCGCCGCGTCGATGGCAGAGATGACGGCCACCGTCGACAGCAATGCCGAGACCGCGTTGCAGGCGAACCGGCTCGCCGTGTCCGCGAGCGAGGCGGCCGAGCGCGGCGGGCAGGCGGTGAGCGAGGTCGTCACGACGATGAACGACATCACGGCGAGTTCGCGCAAGATTGCCGACATCATCGGCGTGATCGACGGCATCGCGTTCCAGACCAACATCCTCGCGCTGAACGCGGCCGTCGAGGCGGCGCGCGCGGGCGAACAGGGGCGTGGTTTCGCGGTGGTCGCCGGCGAGGTGCGGGCGCTCGCGCAGCGCAGCGCGAACGCGGCGAAGGAAATCAAGACGCTGATCGGCGCGAGCGTCGAGCGGGTCGAGTCGGGCGCGCAGCGGGTCGACGATGCGGGCAGGATGATGGAGGACATCGTCACGCAGGTGAAGCGCGTGTCGGACCTGATCGCGGAAATCAGTTCGTCGACCGCCGAACAGAGCACGGGCGTCGCGCAGGTCGACCAGGCGGTCGTGCACCTGGACAACATCACGCAGCAGAACGCGGCGCTGGTCGAGCAGAGCGCGGCGGCATCGGAAAGCCTCAAGCAGCAGGCGACGCGATTGGTCGATGCGGTGAACGTGTTTCGGTAATCGACGGCGGCGCGCACTTGCGCGTTTCGTCGCGGCGAGCCGCCTGCATCATCTGCATCTTCGCTTTCCGATTTGATTCGAATGTATGAAACGAGAGAGATTCTCATTTCAGGATCGGCATTTATTCGCTAATCCGGCAGATGAAATACTCCGATTAATCAGACAATTGACCGGCAAGTGCTTGATAAGACGGGGTTTTTGATTCACGTATAAACAAAGTTTTCGGCTGAATCAAGATGATGCGAAATTAATGCATATTTACCCGCAGCCGGCATAATGTTTTCGCCAGATTTGCCGAAAGCGCAGGAGTGTGATCGAACGCATGCGGGCCGACCGCGATGCGTACGGTCTCGATCCAATCCACAAGCGGACACAAGATTCGCAACCGGGAACTCCATACCATGCGCAATAACCAGCCTGTCACGCAACGCGAATTCGAATTCCCCGATGACGCGACGCTGATGTCGACCACCGACGCCGAGAGCTACATCAAATACGCGAATGCGGCGTTCATTCAGGTCAGCGGATTTTCCCCCGAAGAAATCGAAGGTCAGCCGCACAACGTCGTGCGGCACCCGGACATGCCGAAGGAGGCGTTCGCCGACATGTGGGCGACGCTGAAGAACGGCGAACCGTGGACCGCGCTCGTGAAGAATCGGCGCAAGAACGGCGATCATTACTGGGTCCGTTCGAATACGGTGCCGGTGATGCGCAACGGGCAGCCGACCGGCTACATGTCGGTGCGCACGAAGGCGTCGCGCGACGAGATCGCGGCTGCCGACGCGCTGTATCGCGCGTTTCGCGAAGGCAAGGCCGGCAATCGCCGGTTCCACAAGGGATTGATCGTCCGCACCGGGCTGATGAGCGTCGCGTCGCTGTTCCAGACGATGTCGGTGCGCGCGCGGCTGCATTCGACACTGTGCGTGCTGGCCCCGGCGGTGGTCGGCGCGGGCTGGGCATGCGGGCTGGCCGGCGGCGGGCTCGCGGCGTTTGCCGCCGCGACGGCCGGCGTGTCGGTGGCCGCGGGGCTGTGGCTCGATGCGCAGATCGCGCGGCCGCTGATGCAGTTGCGCGACCAGGCATTGCGCGTTGCGACGGGCGAAAGCCGCACCGGCGTGGCGATGAACCGCGTCGACGAGATCGGCATGACGCTGCGTACGATCAACCAGCTCGGGCTGATGTTCCGCTGGCTCGTCGACGACGTCAGCGAGCAGGTGCACAACGTGCAGCGCGCGAGCAACGAGATCGCGCAGGGCAACAACGACTTGAGCGCGCGCACCGAACAGGCGTCGACCAGCGTGCAGCAGACGGCCGCGTCGATGGCGCAGATGACGGCCACCGTATCGAGCAATGCGGAGACGGCGCTCCAGGCGAACCAGTTGTCGGTTTCCGCGAGCGAGGCAGCCGAGCGCGGCGGGCAGGCGGTGAGCGAGGTCGTCACGACGATGAACGACATCACGGCAAGTTCGCGCAAGATCTCCGACATCATCGGCGTGATCGACGGCATCGCGTTCCAGACCAACATCCTCGCGCTGAACGCGGCCGTCGAAGCCGCACGGGCCGGTGACCAGGGGCGCGGCTTCGCGGTGGTCGCGGGCGAGGTGCGGGCGCTCGCGCAGCGTAGCGCGAACGCGGCGAAGGAAATCAAGACGCTGATCGGCGCGAGCGTCGAGCGCGTCGAGTCGGGTGCGCGGATCGTCGACGGCGCGGGCAAGACGATGGAGGAGATCGTCACGCAGGTGAAGCGCGTGTCGGACCTGATCGCCGAAATCAGCTCGTCGACGGCCGAACAGAGCACGGGCGTCGCGCAGGTCGACCAGGCGGTCGTGCATCTGGACAACATCACGCAGCAGAACGCGGCGCTGGTCGAACAGAGCGCGGCGGCGTCGGAAAGCCTCAAGCAGCAGGCGACGCGATTGGTCGATGCGGTGAACGTGTTTCGTTGAACACGCGGCAAGCAAGGCGACGCGGGCACGGCGGAGAGGGGCGCCGGCCCGCGTCACCGACATGCGGCCCAAGCTCAGATCAGCGTCGGTTGCAGCGGCGCACGGTGTTCGCGGACCTTGACGATCCGGTATTCGTTGCGAAGCCCTTCATCGACGATGATCTGCGTCTGACGCAGATCGACGACCAGCACGTCGCCTTTTCCGAAGCGCTCGCCGGCATCGATTTTTGCGATGAACTGCTCGTCGTCCAGCGACGCAAAGAATGCCGACGTGCCGTCGTGCACGCGCCATTTGTTGCCGTCCTTGAACACGACGGATTCGAGCGTCAGCATCTTGCGCGCGATGGTGTCGGTGACCACTTCCCCCGGATCGTCGCTGCTCGAGAACGTAGCCACTTCATCACACTCGATCGAAAGCTCGACGATGTCGTCGCGCACGATGCCAAAGCTGTCGATGCCTTCGCGTTCGAGTGGCGACAGCACTTTGTGCAGGCTGACGCGAACGGCCCGGTTTCGGTACAACCGGACGATCGATTCATCGACGACGAAACATTCCTGCTCAGACGTCCAGATCCTGACGTTCGTCCCATCCGGTTCGGTGCGATGCGGTTTGCGTCCGCGCAGCGTTCGCATGAGGCCGATCAGGCCTCCGCCTCCGACGATGCCCAGCGCGGCAAGGATCGCCAGCGCGTTGCTGAACGCAGTGGCGTTCGGCCCCGCGAACAGATCGCGGATCTGGCTCGCGAGCGACTGGACGAAGATCAGTTCGGCATGGAACGAGCCGGCCTTGAAGCTGCCCCTGACCTCGAGGCGAACTTCCGAGCGCTCGCCATTGAGTTCCTTGTTGGCGGACGAGAACAGGTCGGCGATCGCGAGCAGCACCGGCGCGAGCTCACGCACGTCCATCCGGTGTTCGCCGAGCGCAGGCCCGTCGTAGACGACATTGAAAGGCTCGTGATTGGTCGTGCCGCCAGGCCTTCCCTTCGGCGGCGACAGCCGGCGATCGGATGTTTTCACGATCATGTGCGGACTCCCCGCGAGCAAGTCGCGACGGCGGGGCAAGTGCGACGAGGTCGCGCGGGGAGGAAGCAGGTCGGGCGGACGGGAAGCGTGTTCATGCGCGGGTAAGCCGGATCGAGATGGAACGCTCAATCTAGCGCTTCGCCGCCGAACGAGAAATGAGACTTGACCGAAATTGCCGAACGGTATGACGTCTGGCCGATGCGTCATCGACGTCGCACACGGCACGCGTGTCGGCATCGCGCGCCAAGGTGACGCGGGCACGGCGGAGAGGGGCACCGGCCCGCGTCGGGACCGCCCGGTTCCGGCCGGGCGGTCAGGGCCTGCCACGCAAGCGACAGGCCCCGAACCGTCAGACGGCGAGACAGAGGTACTTGATCACGACGTAATCGTCGATGCCGTAGTGCGAGCCTTCGCGGCCGAGGCCCGACTGCTTGACGCCGCCGAACGGCGCGACTTCGTTCGAGATCAGGCCCGTGTTGATGCCGACCATCCCGTATTCGAGCGCCTCGGCGACCTTCCACACGCGGCCGATGTCGCGGCTGTAGAAATACGCGGCGAGGCCGAATTCGGTGTCGTTCGCGAGGCGGATCACCTCGTCGTCGCTGCTGAACTTGAACAACGGCGCGAGCGGCCCGAACGTCTCTTCCTTCGCGACCTTCATCGCCGGCGTGACGCCCGTCAGCACGGTCGGCTCGAAGAAGCCGTGGCCGAGCGCGTGGCGCTTGCCGCCCGTGACGACGGTCGCGCCCTTCGCGAGCGCGTCCTCGATGTGCGCCTCGACCTTCAGCACGGCCGCTTCGTTGATCAGCGGGCCTTGCGTGACGCCCGGCTCCGTGCCGCGGCCGACCTTCAGCTGGCCGACCGCCGCCGCGAGCTTCTGCGCGAACTGGTTGTACACGGCTTCATGCACGTAGAAGCGATTCGTGCACACGCACGTCTGGCCGCTGTTGCGGTACTTCGACGCGATCGCGCCCTGCACGGCCGCATCGAGATCGGCATCGTCGAACACGATGAACGGTGCGTTGCCGCCGAGCTCCAGCGACACCTTCTTGACTGTCGCCGCGCATTGCGACATCAGCAGGCGGCCGACCGGCGTCGAGCCGGTAAACGACAGCTTGCGCACGATCGGGTTCGACGTCAGTTCGCCGCCGATCGCCTTCGGGTCGCCCGTGACGACGCTGAACACGCCGGCCGGCACGCCCGCGCGCTCGGCCAGCACGGCCATCGCGAGTGCCGAGAACGGCGTCGCTTCGGCCGGCTTCACGACGATCGGGCAGCCCGCCGCGAGCGCCGGGCCGACCTTGCGGGTGATCATCGCCGCCGGGAAATTCCACGGCGTGATCGCCGCGCACACGCCGATCGCTTCCTTCGTCACGACGATGCGCTTGTCGCTCGCCGGCGTCGGGATCGTGTCGCCGTACACGCGCTTGCCTTCCTCCGCGAACCATTCGAGGAACGACGCCGCGTAGCCGATCTCGCCCTTCGCTTCGGCCAGCGACTTGCCCTGCTCGGTGGTCAGGATCAGCGCGAGGTCGTCGGCGTTTTCCATCATCAGGTCGTGCCACTTGCGCAGGATCGCCGCGCGTTCCTTCGCGGTCTTCTTGCGCCACGCCGGCCATGCGGCGTTCGCTGCCTCGATCGCATGACGCGTCTCGGCCGCGCCCATCGCCGGCACGGTGCCGAGCAGGCCGCCGGTTGCCGGGTTGCGGACCTCGAACGATTCGCCGTTCGCCGCGCCTTGCCATTCGCCGTTGACGTACGCCTGCTGGCGGAACAGCGACGGGTCTTTCAGTGCCAGGGTTTCCTGAACAGTGCTCATATGCATCGCCTGCTTTGAAAAGGACGGATAAGGACGGATGAAAACGGCCGCCGCCGTCTTCACGACGGCGGCGGCACATTCGGTTGAAGCGGACGGAACTCAGGCCGGCACGCCGACCGTTTCCTTCAACACTTCCTCGAGGATCACGAGTGCCTCGTCGAACACGGCCTGCGGGATCGTCAGCGGGAACAGGAAGCGCACGACGTTCGAGTACACGCCGCACACGAGCAGCAGCAGCCCGCGCTCGAGCGCGCGCGCCTGCACGCGCTTCGTGAATTCCGCGTCCGGCTCGCCCGAACCCGGCTTCAGGAACTCGACCGCGATCATCGCGCCCGGGCCGCGCACGTCGGCGATCTGCGGCACGTCGGCCTGCAGCGAATTCAGCTTCGCCTTCAGCACGTCGCCGAGTTGCGTCGCGCGTTCGCACAGCTTCTCTTCGTCGATGATCTCGAGCACCGCGTGCGCCGATGCGACGGCCAGCGGGTTGCCCGCGTACGTGCCGCCGAGGCCGCCGGGCGCTGCCGCGTCCATCACGTCGGCACGACCGACGACGCCCGACAGCGGCATGCCGCCCGCGAGGCTCTTGGCCATCGTGATCAGGTCGGCCAGCACGTCGTAGTGCTGCATCGCGAACAGCTTGCCGGTACGCGCAAAGCCCGTCTGCACTTCGTCGGCGATCAGCAGGATGCCGTGCTCGTTACAGATCTTGCGCAGCGCGCGCACGAATTCGGCCGGCGCCGGGTTGAAGCCGCCTTCGCCCTGGACCGGTTCGAAGATGATCGCCGCGACGCGCTTCGGATCGATGTCGGCCTTGAACAGCATTTCGATGGCCTTGATCGAGTCGGCCGTCGTCACGCCGTGCAGCGCGTTCGGGTACGGGGCGTGGAACACGTCGCCCGGGAACGGGCCGAAGTTCAGCTTGTACGGGGCGACCTTGCCGGTCAGCGCCATGCCCATCATCGTGCGGCCGTGGAAGCCGCCCGAGAACGCGATGACGCCCGGACGGCCGGTGGCCGCGCGCGCGATCTTGATCGCGTTCTCGACGGCTTCCGCGCCGGTCGTGAAGAATGCCGTCTTCTTCGGGAAGTCGCCCGGCGCACGTTCGTTGATCTTTTCGGCCAGCTCGACGTACGACGCATACGGGACGATTTGGTAAGCCGTGTGCGTGAAGGCGTTCAGCTGATCCGCGATCGCCTTGACGATCTTCGGGTGGCGGTGGCCCGTGTTCAGCACCGCGATGCCGGCGGCGAAATCGATGAAGCGGCGGCCTTCGACATCCCACAGCTCCGCGTTCTCGGCGCGGGCGGCGTAGAAATCGCACATCACGCCGACGCCGCGCGGGGTGGCGGCGTTCTTGCGGGCCTGCAGGTCGGCATTCTTCACGGTCATCTCCTTGATGTTTTGTCCGGTGGGATAAAAATCGGCCGCGTTGGCAGCCCATGGAGGCGACTATAATCACATTTGGCTCTGGCAATCAGAGCCATTTCAATAAATATTCAGGAGCCAATCATGCGCGCAAGCGTGTTGTCGGACTGGCTGGCGCAGCGCCTCGTGCGCGGCGGCGAACAGCCGATCTACCGGCAGCTGCACCGCCTGCTGCAGCAGGCGATCCTGTCGCGCGAACTGCCGGCCGGCACGCGCGTGCCGTCGTCGCGGCTGCTCGCGGCCGAGCTCGGGATCGCCCGCAACACGGTCACGCAGGTTTACGAACAGCTTGCGCTCGAAGGTTACGTGAACTCGGCGACGGGGCGCGGCACGTTCGTCGCCGACAGCGCGCCGGACGAGATCGTCGGCGCACCGGCCGACGCCGGCGCCGGGCCGGCGGTGGTGCCTTCTTCCGCGCGGCGGCTTTCGTCTCGCGGCACGCGGCTCGTCGAGGGCGCGGGCGTGTCGAAGCGCCAGGGCGGCGCGTTCATGCCGGGCGTGCCCGATGTGTCGCGCTTTCCGGCGCGCGTGTGGACGCGGCTGCACAACAAGTACTGGCGGCGCCTGCGCCCGGACCTGCTGACCTACGCGCCGGGCGGCGGGCTCGCATTGCTGCGCGAGGCGCTGGCCGACTATCTGCGCACGTCGCGCTCGGTGCGCTGCACGCCCGAGCAGATCGTCATCACGACGGGGATCCACCAGTCGATCGACCTCGCGGTGCGGCTGCTGACCGATCCGGGCGACGCGATCTGGACCGAGGATCCGTGCTACTGGGGCGTGCGCAGCGTGCTGAACGTGTCGGGGCTGACCACGCGGCCGATTCCGGTCGACGACGAAGGGATCGCGCCGACGGCCGCCGATCTCGCCGAGCCGCCGAAGCTGATGCTCGTCACGCCGTCGCACCAGTATCCGCTCGGGATGGTGATGAGCCTCGCGCGGCGCCGGATGCTGCTCGAATACGCACGCCAGCACGGCTGCTGGATCATCGAGGACGACTACGACAGCGAATTCCGCTACGGCAGCCGGCCGCTCGCGTCGCTGCAGGGGCTCGATACGGCCGGGCAGGTGATCTACGTCGGCAGCTTCGGCAAGACGCTGTTCCCGGGGCTGCGGGTCGGCTATCTCGTCGCGCCGGAGCCGCTCGCGGAAAGCTTCGCGACCGCGAGCGCCGAGCTGTATCGCGAAGGCCAACTGCTGCAGCAGGCGGTTCTGGCCGAGTTCATCGCGGAAGGGCACTTCGTGTCGCATATCCGCAAGATGCGCACGCTGTACGGGCAGCGTCGCGAGGTGCTGCTCGATGCGGTCGCACGCCGCTACGGCGACACGCTGCAGGCACTCGGCAGCGACGCGGGGCTGCATCTCGTCACGCGGCTGCCGGACGGTGTCGACGATCGTGCGGTCGCGCAGGCCGCGCTCGAGCGCAACATCGTCGTGCGGCCGTTGTCCGGTTATTACGCGCAGCGCGAACGCGCGGCATCGGGCTTGCTGCTCGGTTATGCGTGCGTACCCGAGGACGAGATCGCGACGGCGTTCGCGACGCTGGCCGAGGCGATCGACGAGCGGGCGTTCGACCCGGTGGTCGCGGCGGTCTGAACGGAGCGGGACGGAGGCATGCGCGCGCTGCGGGGTGGGCGCGTCGGTCGTGGACCGGACGATCGCCTGCGCGGTGCTAGCCGATCGTTGGCGTGCGCTACAGCCGAATCAGCGCCGCGCCCGCCACCACCAGCACACACGCGGCGAGCCGCTGCGCGCCGGGCCGTTCGCGCATCACGAACCAGCCGATCGCGACCGCGAAGATCGAGCTCGTCTCGCGCAGCGCCGACACCGTCGCGACCGGCAGATGCCGGTACGCGAGGATCACGATCCCGTAGGCGGCAAGCGAGATCGTGCCGGCGATCGCGCCTTGCACGAGCGCGGTGCGCGACGCGAGCATCGCGCGCGGGCCGCCGCGCAACATGCAGACGAGCACGAGCTGCGGCACGCTCCACAGCAGGTACACCCACGCGATGTAGCCGAGCGCGCTGCCGGACACGCGCGAGCCGATCCCGTCGCAGATCGAATATGCGGCGATGAACACGCCCGTGAGCAGCGCGTACGGCACGCCTTCGCCGGAGAAGCGCAACCCGCGCCGCAGTGCGAGCGACATGATCCCGAACGACACGAGCGCGATGCCGGCGAAGCCGAACGGCGTCGGCCGCTCGTGCAGCAGCGCGAGCGCCAGCACCGATACGAGCAGCGGCGAGATCCCGCGCGCGATCGGATAGATCTGGCCGAATTCGCCGTTGCGGTACGCGCGTGCCAGCGTGAAGCAGTACGCGACCTCGAGCACCGCCGACGCCGCGACATATGGCCACGCAGCGGGCGCCGGCGCGGGCAGCAGCACCGCGCCCGCGATGCCGAACGCGAGATACGGCAGCGACATCGTGCCGAGCTGGACGAGCCGGTCTTCGCTGACGTGGAGGAAGGCATTCCAGATCGCGTGCAGCAACGCGGAGCACAGCACGAGGCCGATGAACAGGTGATCCATGACGAAGGGAGGGAGAGGGGAGCGGCAAGCGCCGTCAATTATGTGGGTATCCGGCGCGCGCGCGCGGAATTGTCGATAATGGAGCGTTGTTATTCACCGGATGCCGACGATGACCGAAGCCACCCTCACCCCGCCCGCCGTTCCGCGCCTCACGAGCCTGTCGCACGGGGGCGGCTGCGGCTGCAAGATCGCGCCGGGCGTGCTGTCCGAGCTGCTGAAGCGGGCGACGCCGCCCGCACTGTTCCCGGACCTGCTGGTCGGCACCGAGACCTCCGACGACGCGGCCGTCTATCGCCTGAACGACGAGCAGGCGATCGTCGCGACCACCGACTTCTTCATGCCGATCGTCGACGATCCGTTCGACTTCGGCCGCATCGCGGCAACGAATGCGCTGTCCGACGTTTACGCGATGGGCGGCAAGCCGATTCTCGCGCTCGCGCTGGTCGGGATGCCGATCAACGTGCTGCCGCACGAGACGATCGCGGCCGTGCTGCGCGGCGGCGAATCGGTGTGCGCGGATGCCGGCATTCCGGTCGCGGGCGGCCATTCGATCGATTCGGTCGAGCCGATCTACGGGCTCGCGGCGATCGGCGTCGTGCATCCGTCGCGCGTGAAGCGCAACGCGGCCGCGCGCGCGGGCGACGTGCTCGTGCTCGGCAAGCCGCTCGGCGTCGGCGTGCTGTCGGCCGCACTGAAGAAGAACCAGCTCGACGACGCGGGCTATGCGCAGATGGTTGCGACGACCACCAAGCTGAACCGGCCGGGCGCCGAACTCGCCGCGCTGCCGGGCGTGCATGCATTGACCGACGTCACGGGCTTCGGGCTGCTCGGCCACACGCTCGAACTGGCGCGCGGCGCGAATCTCACCGCGCGCGTGCATTACGCGTCGCTGCCGTGGCTGGCGGGCGTCGAGGCGTTCGTCGCCGACGGCGTGTTCACCGGCGCATCGGGCCGCAACTGGGCCGCGTATGGCGCCGACGTGCGGCTCGCCGACGGGCTGCCGCCGGTCGCGCAGGCGCTGCTGACCGATCCGCAGACATCCGGCGGCCTGCTGGTCGCATGCGCGCCGGACGCAGTCGACGACGTGCTCGCTTGCTTCCGCGCCGACGGTTTCGACCGTGCCGCCGTGATCGGCGAGATGGTGGACGGGCCCGCGCGGGTCGACGTCGCCTGACGCGGTTGCCCCGCTGCCGGCGACGGATATTTTTTCAGTCGCTAGAATCGATGCCTTCTTCTGAAGGCGTCGATGACCGATGAAGGATTTCCTGTTCGGGTTGATGATCGCGCTGTCGGTCGGGCCGGTTGCGCTGATGATCGCAAATTACGGGATGCGCGCCGGCACCGCGAGCGGCGTGCGCGCGGCGGTCGGCGTCGCGACGGCCGACGGCTGCTATGCGGTCGTCGCATTCACGATCGGCGCAATGCTCGCGAGCACGCTCGCGTCGCACCTGCCGCTGTTTCATCTCGTCGGCGCGCTCGTGCTGCTCGCGATGGGCGCACGGATGCTGTGGCAGGCGCTGCGGGATCGCCGCCGCACGCTCGACGGCACGGCGCCGCCGCCGGGCCGCTATCCGTTCGTGTCGATGTTCTTCGTCACGCTTGCGAACCCGCTGACGATCCTGCTGTTTTACGGTTATGCGACGGCCTCGGCCGGCACGCATCGGCACTGGCTCGCGGGCGCCGCGTGCGTGTTCGCCGGCAGTCTCGCCGGGCAGCTCGTGTTCGCGTTCGGCGGAAGCGCGATCGGTCGCGTCGTGAAATCGCCGGGGCTGCTCGCCGCGAGCCATGTGGTGGCGGCGCTCGTCGTGCTCGGCTACGGCGTGGCGGGATTGGCGAAGTTGTAGCAATTTGGCTCGCGGCACGGTTGCATCGATGCGAGCCGGCGTGTCGTTCAATTCGATAGCATTCCTGATGTTGATGGGCGCGGTGAATGCCGATTGCATCGCACCCGGATTCGAATGCTGGCGACATCGTCTCGCATTGCGCGAGCATCGCGCCTGCCCTGCGGTAGCGCCGGCGTTTCGTAGTCGGGTTCCGCACCGCGCACGCGCGTTCTATACTCCCTCGCGCAGTCTCCGACAGCCGTTCTCACCCAACATCACCGAAACAAGGAACGCCGATGCTGACTCGCTCCATCCTTTCCGCAGCTGCATTCTCGCTTGCCGCCTGTGCGACCGCGCCATCGATCGCGCAGGACAACCAGGGCAACAACGCGGGCAATACGGCATTCGCCGAGACCGGCGCACAGGGCCGCCCGGTCAAGGTCATGATCATCACGATGTTCGGGCCGGAGGGCCAGGCATGGCTCGACCGGCTCGGCCCGTGGCGCGACATCGCGGTGCCGGGCCTGTCGCCCGACTACCCGAACGTTCACTGCAACAAGCAGGACGTCTGCGTGGTGACGACCGGCATGGGCTATGCGAACGCATCCGCGACGATCATGGCACTCACGTTCTCGCAGCGCTTCGACCTGCGCCGCACGTACTTCCTGATCTCGGGCATCGCGGGCGTCGACCCCGCGCAAGGCACGGTCGGTTCGGCCGCATGGTCGAAGTACCTGGTCGACTTCAGCCTGCAGTGGGAGCTCGATGCGCGCGAGATTCCGGCCGGCTGGAACACCGGCTATCTCGGCATCAACACGAAGAGCCCGAACGACAAGCCGCCGCTCGACTACCGCACCGAAGTATTTCAGCTCAACCCGCAGCTCACGGACGCCGCCTATGCGTTGTCGCGCAACGTCGTGCTTGCCGACAGCGCGCAGGCGCAGGCCGCGCGCGCGAAGTTCACCTACGCGCCCGCGAACCGGCCGCCGACGGTGATCCAGTGCGACACGTCATCGGGCAACACGTGGTTCTCGGGCACGCTGATCGGCGAGCGCGCGCGTCAGTGGACGAAGATCCTGACCGACGGCAAGGGCACGTACTGCATGACCGCGCAGGAAGACAACGCGACGTATGAAGCGCTCAAGCGCGCGGCGAGCGTGAAGCGGGTCGACCTGTCGCGCGTCGCGGTGCTGCGCACGGGCTCCGATTTCGATCGGCCATATGCGGGACAGACGAGCGCCGACAACCTGCTGAACTACGCGGATCAGGGCGGCTTTGCCCCGGCGACGGAAAACCTCTATCGCGCCGGCAATCCGCTCGTTCAGGACATCGTCACTCACTGGGGCGAATGGCGCGACGGGGTGCCGCGCCGCTGACGGCCGACCGCTGTCGGCGACACGTCGACGCGAAGGTCAATGCGATTGCGGCGCGGAACGGAACGGCGTCCACACCGGCGTGGTGTCGTCCCAATGATCGAGCGGCGAAGGAAGTTGGTCGTTCATCACAGACTCCTGCAACTAACTGACTAATCGAGTGTTCGACGGCGGTATCGCGACGCCGCGCGGCGGATCATCCGCTGCGCGGCGTTGCTCGTTTACCGACGTTTATCGCGCGCCGCCCGCGAGCTGATTGCTTTCCGGCATCGAGCGATACGGGCCTTGCGCGAGTTCGAGCCCTTGCGGATACGAATTCGCCTTGCGCAGCCACGCGAGCGTGCCGTCGCGGCGTGCCTGCTCGACTTCGGCGCTGACTTCGGCGCGCGTGCGCGGGCCGTTGTTGTGCTGCGTGTACCACGACGTGTTGCCGTAGTCGCCGGCGTGCTCGGTGGTTGTATCGGCGAAGGCCGGTGCGGACACGGCGAGTGCGAGGGCAACGGCGGAGAGAAGATGGCGGCGGTTCATGACGTAACTCCTGTGTTGGTCGGAGTTGGCGCGTGAGCGCGCGCTCCGGTCCCGTCAAACGGGATGTTCGATGCGCAACGAGGTGCGCGACAGGGTTTACTCTAGGTATCTGTCCGGACGCGATAAATGCGGCAGACGCGAATTGATTTGTCGTGATCGAGGAACAATCGCGATCCGCAACGCCTTCAGGAGGATGTCGAAATCGTCCGCAGCCGCGCGGCGCGGGCTTCGCGCGGTGTGCCGACGCTCGCGCGACCACGTGCGCGGACGATTGCCGCGCGCGGCGCAAAGGTCTGATGCGGATTCGGAAAAGACGATGTGTGCGGCGACGAAGGTGGCACGAAGGTGACACCTAAGCGGCACGAAGGCGGGACGGCGCGCGGGCCGGACAGCCCGCGCACCGCGATTCAGACGATTACGCGACCCACTCGTTGATGACCGGCGTGTCGAGCGCCGGTGCGCGCTCGGCTTCCTCGAACGTGCGCTTGCTGCACGTCGCGTCGAGGCTGCCCTTGCCGCTCAGCAGCGGGCAGCGGTCGAACACCTCGGCGATCCAGTCGACGAATACGCGCACCTTCGGCGACAGGTGACGGCTGTGCGGATAGACGACCGAGATCGGCATCGGCAGCGGTTTCAGGCCGGGCAGCACTTCCTTGAGCCGGCCGTCGCGCAGGTGCGGCAGCACCATGAACAACGGCGGCTGGATCAGGCCGAAGCCTTCGAGCCCGCAGGTCACGTATGCGTCGGCGTCGTTGACCGACACGATCGCGTTCATCTTCACCTCGACTTCCTTGCCGTCCGTGAGGAAGGTCCAGTCGATCGTGCGGCCCGTGCGGCTCGAGAAGTAGTTGACGGCCTTGTGGTCGCTCAGGTCCTCGATCGTTTGCGGCTCGCCGTGCTTCTCGAGATACGCGGGCGACGCGACCGACACGCATTCGAACAGGCCGACGCGGCGCGCGACCAGCGACGAGTCCTGCAGCGCACCGACGCGGATCACGCAATCGACGCCTTCCTGCAGCAGGTCGACCGGCCGGTCGGACAGGCCGAGCTGCAGGTCGATGTCCGGATAGCGCGTGTGGAATTCGCACAGCGACGGGATCACGAGCAGCCGCCCGATCGACCCCGGCATGTCGATACGCAACTTTCCGTGCGGCTTCCGGTTGTTGTTCTGGAAGCTTGCTTCGGTTTCCTCGACATCGGCGAGGATCCGCACGCAGCGTTCGTAGTACGCGGCGCCGTCAGGCGTCAGCGACAGCCGGCGCGTGGTCCGGTGCATCAGGCGCACGCCGAGGAATGCTTCGAGATTCTGGATGATCGTCGTGACGGACGCCCGCGGCAGGCCGAGCGTTTCTGCTGCCTTGGTGAAGCTGCTTGTATCGACGACGCGAGTAAACACCTGCATGGCCTGAAGCCGGTCCATCACAACCTCCGCAATCTAATTTGCCGCCGGAACAACAAGGCTGCGCCACTTTGTAGGTGGCGCAGCCTGGGATTGTTCGGGGGCGTTGAATTGTGTTGCCGGATTATAGGCATTTATCCGGATGTCTGCCGGACCCAGAATTCGTTCCATCTCGAAATGGATGCTGCATCGTCATGGACGCTTCTGAATTCAGCAAATTCCTGAAAGCCGCATTGCCCGCCGAAGCCAGAGCCGGCGCGGCGCTGACGGTCGCGGAGGTGGAAATCCCCGGCTACGCGCAGGACATCGTGCTGCGCGTCTACCGACGCGCCGATAAAACCGGATTGCCGGTAGTGCTTTATTTCCACGGCGGCGGTTTCGTGCGCGGCTCGCTCGACGACGCCGACTTCGCCGCGCGCTTTTTAGCAGAACGCTTACCAGCTCTCGTAGTGTCGGTCGATTATTCGCTCGCGCCGGCCTTTCCTTTTCCGGCCGCGCCGGAGGATGCGTATCGCGCCGCCGTGTGGGCCGCGACGCGCGCCCGCGCGTTCGGCGGCAATCCGAAGAAGATCGGCGTCGCGGGGCACGACGCGGGCGGCCAGCTCGCGAACTGTCTCGCGTTCATCGCGCGCGATCGCGGCGAAGTGTCGATCGTCGCGCAGGCGCTGTTCGGGCCGATGCTCGATCCGAGCATGACGCGCATCGGCGACGCCGAACGCCTTTCGTCGGACATCACCGCGCGCGAATGCGCGGCCTGTTATCGCGCCTATCTGCCGCAAGCGGCGCAGCGCATGCATCCGTATGCGGCCCCGCTCGAATCGGTGCGCCTCGCGGGCCTGCCGCCCACGCTCGTCGTGACCGCGCAGAACGACGTGCTGCACGTCGAAGCGGAGAAATACGCGGGCTGCCTGATTTCGTCGGGCGTGCTCACGCAGGTGATCCGCTACCCGGACGTCACGCATGCGGCGCTCGCGACGCACGAAGCCGCGCTGGAGGAAGCCGTGCGCTTCTTCCAGTGCCGCTTCCAGGCGCGTCAGCCGAACCGTTCCGAATAACCAGACCAATCCACGCTTATTGGAGATCCACATGGCCATCCTACGCACCTCCCGTTCCCGAATCGCGACCGCGGCGATCGTGACGCTCGCCGTCGTCGGCCTCGGCACGTTCGGCGCGATGCGCGTGAGCGCGAACGCACCCGAGAAAGCGGCACCGCCGCTGCCGGAAGTCGATGTCGCGACCGTCGTGCCGCAGACCGTCACCGATTGGCAAAGCTATTCGGGCCGCCTCGAGGCGGTCGAGAAAGTCGACGTACGCCCGCAGGTGTCGGGCACGATCGTCGCGGTGAACTTCAAGGACGGCGCGCTCGTGAAGAAGGGCGACGTGCTGTTCGTGATCGACCCGCGCCCGTACCAGGCGGAAGTCGATCGCGCGGCCGCTCAGCTTGCCGCCGCGCAGGCGCGCAACGGCTATGCGCAAACCGACTGGCAGCGCGCACAGCGCCTGATCGGCGACAACGCGATCGCGAAGCGCGACTACGACGAGAAGCAGAACGCCGCGCGCGAGGCGAGCGCGAACCTGAAGGCCGCCGAAGCGGCGCTGGAAACGGCGCGCATCAACCTCGGTTACACGCGTATCACCGCACCCGTGTCGGGCCGCGTGTCGCGCGCGGAAATCACGCTCGGCAACGTCGTGTCGGCCGGTGCGTCGGCCGCGCCGCTGACGACGCTGGTGTCGGTGTCGCCGATCTACGCATCGTTCGATGCGGACGAGCAGACCTACCTGCAATACATCAACGGCGCGCGCAACGGCCGCAAGGTGCCGGTCGAGCTCGGCCTCGCGAACGAAACCGGCTATTCGCGCAGCGGCGAGATCGACTCGGTCGACAACCGGCTCGATACGTCGTCCGGCACGATCCGCGTGCGCGCGCGTTTCGACAATGCGGACGGCACGCTCGTCCCGGGCCTCTACGCACGCGTGAAGGTGGGCGGCAGCGCGCCGCACCAGGCACTGCTCGTCGACGACGCGGCGATCAACACCGACCAGGACAAGAAGTTCGTGTTCGTCGTCGACCAGCAGGGCCGCGTGTCGTATCGCGAAGTGCAGCAGGGCATGCAGCACGGCAACCGGCGCGTGATCGTGAGCGGCCTGTCCGCCGGCGATCGCGTGATCGTGAACGGCACGCAGCGCGTGCGGCCGGGCGAGCAGGTGAAGCCGCACATGGTCCCGATGACGGGCGGCGACGAGCCGTCCGCGCCGCTCGCGGACAGCGCGAAGCCGGCCGCACCGGCGAAGGCGGAATCGTAAGCGGCCCGCCGCTTCGTTTCCGCGTTCAACCAGACAGAGCCAGACATGAACATTTCCAAATTCTTTATCGACCGGCCGATCTTTGCAGGAGTCCTATCGGTGATCATCCTGCTCGGCGGGGTGATCGCGATGTTCCTGCTGCCGATCTCGGAGTATCCGGAAGTCGTGCCGCCTTCCGTGATCGTGAAGGCGCAGTACCCGGGCGCCAACCCGAAAGTGATCGCCGAGACGGTCGCATCGCCGCTCGAGGAGCAGATCAACGGCGTCGAGGACATGCTCTACATGCAGTCCCAGGCGAACAGCGACGGCAACATGACGATCACCGTCACGTTCAAGCTCGGCACCGATCCGGACAAGGCCACGCAGCTCGTGCAGAACCGCGTGAACCAGGCGCTGCCGCGCCTGCCGGAAGACGTGCAGCGGCTCGGCATCACCACGGTGAAGAGCTCGCCGACGCTGACGATGGTGGTCCACCTGATTTCGCCGGACAACCGCTACGACATGACCTACCTGCGCAACTACGCGCTGATCAACGTGAAGGATCGCCTGTCGCGGATCCAGGGCGTCGGCCAGGTGCAGTTGTGGGGTTCGGGCGACTACGCAATGCGCGTGTGGCTCGATCCGCAGAAGGTCGCGCAGCGCGGGCTGTCCGCCGAGGATGTCGTGCAGGCGATTCGCGAGCAGAACGTGCAGGTCGCGGCGGGCGTGATCGGCGCGTCGCCGTCGCTGCCGGGCACGCCGCTGCAGTTGTCGGTGAACGCGCGCGGCCGTCTGCAGACGGAAGACGAGTTCGGCGACATCGTCGTGAAGACGACGCCGGACGGCGGCGTCACGCACCTGCGCGACATCGCGCGCATCGAGCTCGATGCGTCCGAGTACGGGCTGCGCTCGCTGCTCGACAACAAGCCGGCTGTCGCGATGGCGATCAACCAGTCGCCGGGCGCGAACTCGCTGCAGATCTCCGACGAAGTGCGCAAGACGATGGCCGAGCTGAAGCAGGACATGCCGGCCGGCGTCGACTACAAGATCGTCTATGACCCGACGCAGTTCGTGCGCTCGTCGATCAAGGCCGTGGTGCACACGCTGCTCGAGGCGATCGCGCTGGTCGTGATCGTCGTGATCGTGTTCCTGCAGACCTGGCGCGCATCGCTGATTCCGCTGATCGCGGTGCCGGTGTCGATCATCGGCACGTTCTCGCTGCTGCTCGGCTTCGGGTATTCGATCAACGCGCTGTCGCTGTTCGGGATGGTGCTCGCAATCGGTATCGTGGTCGACGATGCGATCGTGGTCGTCGAGAACGTCGAGCGCAACATCGAAAGCGGGATGAACGCGCGGCAGGCGACCTACAAGGCGATGCAGGAAGTGAGCGGGCCGATCATCGCGATCGCGCTGACGCTCGTCGCCGTGTTCGTGCCGCTCGCGTTCATGTCGGGCCTCACCGGCCAGTTCTACAAGCAGTTCGCGATGACGATCGCGATCTCGACGGTGATCTCGGCGTTCAACTCGCTGACGCTGTCGCCGGCGCTGTCCGCGATTCTGCTGAAGGGCCATGGCGACAAGGAAGACTGGCTCACGCGTGTGATGAACCGCGTGCTCGGCGGCTTCTTCAGGCGCTTCAACAAGGTGTTCCATCGCGGCGCGGAAAACTACGGCCGCGGCGTGCGTGGCGTGCTGTCGCGCAAGACGCTGATGCTCGGCGTATATCTCGTGCTGGTGGGCGCGACCGTGCTCGTGTCGAAGATCGTGCCGGGCGGCTTCGTGCCCGCGCAGGACAAGGAATACCTGATCGCGTTCGCGCAACTGCCGAACGGCGCGTCGCTCGACCGCACCGAGAAGGTGATTCGCGACATGGGTTCGATCGCGCTGAAGCAGCCGGGCGTCGAGAGTGCGGTCGCGTTCCCGGGGCTGTCGGTGAACGGCTTTACCAACAGCTCGAGCGCGGGCATCGTGTTCGTCACGCTGAAGCCGTTCGCGGAACGGCATGGCAAGGCGCTGTCGGCCGGTGCGATCGCCGGTGCACTGAACCAGCAGTACGGTGCGATCAAGGATTCGTTCGTCGCGGTGTTCCCGCCGCCGCCGGTGCTCGGCCTCGGCACGCTCGGCGGGTTCAAGATGCAGATCGAGGATCGCGGCGCGGTCGGTTACGCGAAGCTGTCGGACGCGACCAACGACTTCATCAAGCGTGCGCAGCAGGCGCCGGAACTCGGCCCGTTGTTCACGAGCTACCAGATCAACGTGCCGCAGCTGAACGTCGATCTCGACCGCGTGAAGGCGAAGCAGCTCGGCGTGCCCGTGACCGACGTGTTCAACACGATGCAGGTGTATCTCGGCTCGCTGTACGTGAACGACTTCAACCGCTTCGGGCGCGTGTACCAGGTGCGCGTGCAGGCCGATGCGCCGTTCCGTCAGCGCGCGGACGACATCCTGCAGTTGAAGACGCGCAACGACCGGGGCGAGATGGTGCCGCTGTCGTCGCTCGTCACCGTGACGCCGACGTTCGGCCCCGAAATGGTCGTGCGCTACAACGGCTACACGGCGGCCGACATCAACGGCGGCCCGGCGCCGGGTTTCTCGTCGGGTCAGGCGCAGGCCGCCATCGAGCGCATCGCGCACGAGACGCTGCCGCGTGGCGTGCGGTTCGAATGGACCGACCTCACGTACCAGCAGATCCTCGCGGGCGACTCGGCGATGTGGGTGTTCCCGATCAGCGTGCTGCTCGTGTTCCTCGTGCTCGCCGCGCTGTATGAAAGCCTGACGCTGCCGCTCGCGGTGATCCTGATCGTGCCGATGAGCATTCTGTCGGCGCTGACGGGTGTGTGGCTCACGCAGGGCGACAACAACATCTTCACGCAGATCGGCCTGATGGTGCTGGTGGGGCTGTCGGCGAAGAACGCGATCCTGATCGTCGAATTCGCACGCGAACTGGAGCATGACGGCAGGACGCCGCTCGAGGCCGCGATCGAGGCGAGCCGGCTGCGGCTGCGCCCGATCCTGATGACGTCGATCGCGTTCATTATGGGCGTCGTGCCGCTCGTCATGTCGACGGGTGCCGGCTCCGAGATGCGACATGCGATGGGCGTCGCGGTGTTCTTCGGGATGCTCGGCGTGACGCTGTTCGGGCTGATGCTGACGCCGGTGTTCTACGTCGTGCTGCGCACGCTGGCGGGCGGCAAGATCCACGTCGCAGGCAAGGACTCGGCCGGTTATGGCGTATCTGCACCGGGCGTGCCGGCTTCGGATGCTTGAGGATAACAAGATGGACAACATGCACAACTCGAATGGCCTGATGCGTTTCGCGAAGGTGGCGGCCGGGAGCACCCTGCTCGCGACGCTGCTCGCCGCGTGCGCGGTCGGGCCCGACTACAAGCGCCCGGACGTGTCGACGCCCGCGGCGTTCAAGGAAGCGCCCACGCTCGCGCCCGGCGAACAGGCCGGCACATGGAAGACGGCCGAGCCGGCGGACGGCGAGCATCGCGGCGAATGGTGGAAGGTATTCGGCGATCCGGTGCTCGACTCGCTCGAGTCGCAGGCGCTCGCCGCGAACCAGAACCTGAAGGCCGCGGCGGCGCGCGTCGAGGAAGCACGTGCCGCAACGCGCACCGCGCGCTCGCAGTGGTTCCCGCAGATCGGCGCCGGGTTCGGGCCGACACGGGAAGGGCTGTCGTCGGCGTCGCAGTTCCAGCCGCAGGGCACCGGCCCGACGACCGCGACGCTGTGGCGCGCGCAGGGCACGGTGTCGTACGAGGCCGACCTGTTCGGCCGCGTGAGCCGCAACGTCGAGGCGTCGCGTGCCGACCAGGCGCAGAGCGAAGCGCTGTTCCGTTCGGTGCAGCTCGCGCTGCAGGCGGACGTCGCGCAGAACTACTTCGAACTGCGCCAGCTCGATTCGGACCAGGACCTGTATCGCCGCACCGTCGAGCTGCGCGAGGAAGCGCTGAAGCTCGTGCAGCGCCGCTTCAACGAAGGCGACATCAGCGAGCTCGACGTGTCGCGCGCGAAGAACGAGCTGGCGAGCGCGCAAGCCGACGCAGTCGGCGTCGCGCGCCGGCGCGCGGCGTCCGAGCATGCGCTCGCGATCCTGCTCGGCAAGGCGCCGGCGGATTTTGCGTTCAAGGAAACGCCGCTCGTGCCGGTCGCGGTGAAGGTGCCGCCGGGCCTGCCGTCGGCGCTGCTCGAACGCCGCCCGGACGTGTCGGCGGCCGAGCGCGCGATGGCCGCCGCGAATGCGCGGATCGGCCTCGCGAAGTCGGCGTATTTCCCGAAGCTCGATATCACGGGTTCGTTCGGCTATGAGGCGTCGACGCTCGGCAACCTGTTCTTGTGGTCGAGCCGCACGTTCCTGCTGGGGCCGTTCGCCGGCACCGCGCTGACGTTGCCGCTGTTCGACGGCGGCCGCCGCGCGGCCGGCGTGCAGCAGGCACGCGCGCAGTACGACGAGCAGGTCGCGAACTACCGGCAGCAGGTGCTCGTCGCGTTCCGTGAGGTCGAGGACAATCTCGCCGATCTGCGTTTGCTCGACGATCAGATTCGCGCGCAGGAGGCGGCCGTCAATGCGTCGCGTCGTGCGGCGAAGCTGTCGCGTACGCAGTATCAGGAAGGCGAGGTCGCTTATCTCGACGTGATCGACAGCGAGCGGTCGGTGCTGCAGTCGCAATTGCAGGCGAACCAGCTGACCGGTGCGCAGGCCGTGTCGACCGTCAACCTGATTCGCGCGCTGGGCGGCGGATGGGGCGCGGCGCCGGCGTCGGCTGCCGTCGGCGATGCGGGGACGGGCAAGCAGGACGTCGCCGTGCGTTAAGGCGTTGGTGACGCGTGGTGCTTCGCCATGCGTCACCGACACCGGAGTCTGGCTGAAGGTTTGAACGACCCGATCCGCGGCGACGCGGATCGGGTTTTTTCATGCGTGCGATTCGGGCTTCGGCTCCGGCTGCACATCCGTACGTTCGGCGATCTGATATCGCCGGACGCGCCGTTACGGGAGCGCGACACTTGCCGATTCGATCGAAGAAGCAGCCGCATTTCGATTGCAACTAACGGTCTAGCCTTCAAGCGACACACCGTCCGGTGCGGCGAATCATCGCCGCACCAGGCACGCTGACGTACACCGGTTGTTCGGCAGCGTATGCGAATTGCGTGATGCGGTGATGCGCGGTCGGGACCGATCGCGCTACTCGGCAACCGGCTGCGGGTGACGCGATGCATAGTAGCTTGCATCGCGTCCTGAGGAAGGGAAGAGGAAGCGGCGGGCGGCTTGCATGCCACCCGCGAACATTACGCGGTCACGAACTCGTGCACGTAACGATTGAACACCGCGGGGCTCGCCGCGTTCATCCCGTGCGATGCGCCTGCGACGGTCTGCCGGTGTGCGTCGCCGATCCACTGCGCGAGCGTTTCGACGTTGTTGCGGAACATTTTCGGGCTGCGCTGGCCGTCGATCAGCAGCGTGCGGCATGCGATATCCGACGCCGTTTGCTGCGAATACGCGGGCAGCGGATCCTGCAGTTGCTTCGGCAGCGTGCTCGCGTTGTCGATCGCCATCGTGCGAAAGCGCGAAGTGCTCTTCTTCCACGCGCCGGGCAGGCTGACCGAATCGACGAACATCTCGAGGCCGGCTTCCACTTCGCCTTGCCCGATCAGGGTCACGGCCTTCGTGCGCAACGCGATCGCGGCGGCCGGCAGCGCGGCTTCGCGCACGCCCGGCTGTTGCAGCGGGCCGCCCGGATCGGCAAGCGTCAGCGTGTCGACGAGGTGCGGATGCTGGCGGGCGACGTTGAACGCGACGCTGCCGCCACGCGAGTGGCCGACGAGATGCACGGGGCCGAGATCGAGCGCGTCGATGAATTCGGCGAGTTCGTCGACATGGTTCTGCCAGCTGAATTCGTCCTGGATGCCGGCTTCGACGGCCGGCCAGTAGTGGCTCAGGCTCGGTGCGATGCAGCGGTAGTGCGCCGACAGCGACGCGAGTTGCGGATCCCAGTAACGGTAGTCGCACAACGATCCGTGCACGAACACCATCGGCGCGCCGCTGCCCCGCTCGACGTACGGCAGGCTGATGCCCGACGACAGCGTCGCAAATTGCAGGTCGGGGTTCGCGAGCACCGACGGCTCGATTCGCATGTTCATGACTGAAAACTCAATGGGTGCGTCATCACGTCGCAACTATGCCTCACGGCAAGCTGCAAGGAAAACGCATAATTTTCATCGTCACGATCAATTTTATTGATGGTAATCCCGCCACACGCCCATGGGAGAGGAGGCGGGGGGCGGCGGACTTCGTGAAAAGTCCGTGGTGTTACGACATAAGGCGCCGATTTTCGGAAGAAAACGGTTGGCCGGCTGACCAACGGAATGCGCCGTGAAAGTATGACGTAAGGTTCGCCGAGCGCTTTATACGCGCTCGACAGTTCGGGTGAGCGTGATACGCAAGTGCGGCCCGTGCTGGAATGTGTTGACGTCGGGGGCTGAGGTTCCATAGCGAAGCCGACTCATCCGCGATGCATGTAATCTACCTTTTTGCAGCGTCTCACTTGCGCTGATCGGTGGCCTCCAATGCGAACTTGATCAGTTCCATGTCGGTCGCCGCGCCGAACTTGCGCATTACGCTGCGTTTTTGCGTGCTGACAGTTTGCTTGCTGCGCCTCAAGTGCCGCGCGATGTCGGCGACGGATTGTCCGGAGACGAGCAGCCGCAGCACCTCAGCCTCGCGCGGCGAAAGATCGTGCATCGGGCCCGGCGCGGCAAGTTGCGCGTTGGCGAGCAGGGCGCTGATGCTCGGCGACGTGTACTTGCCGCTTGCGTAGCTCGCATGAATCGCCGTGATGATGTGCCCGATCGGATCGGCCTTGCTCAGTACCGACGACACGCCTTGCGCGATCAGCGATCGGATCACCACGGGATTGGACATCATCGTGAACACGACCAGCCCGACGTCGGGGAAATGCCGCTGCAAGTAGCCGAACAGGGCGAGCCCGTCGCCGTACTCACCCGGCGGCATCGTATAGTCGGACAGCACGACGTCGCACGGTGCGCGCCTCAGCGTCGCGATCAATTCCGTCGAGTTCTGGCACACGCCGACGAGCCGAAACGTGTCGACGGTTTCGAGGATCTGTTGCAAACCGAACAGCACGGCGGGATGATCGTCGGCAATCACGACGCGTATGGCGAATTTCTTCATGGGATGGTTATCCGGTTGGCACTGGGCAAAGGGCGCTCCTCGAACCATGGCGATCGAACGACGAAGAAGTCGCTTCGCGTCCGGCCGGTTCGTCGCGTGGCAAACGGCGACGCGGGACCTTGTCGGCCGGCGCCGGGTCGTCACCGATGCGGGTGGCGAACGCGATCGATCGTTGCGAATTCGCTCGCCGTCCGACGAAGTAGCGCCCCGGGAAGGGCACTGGAAAGTCTAGTGAGATTGCGGAGGGGCCGGTATCGTATGTGCGATCGACGTGGGGGAAGATGGCGTCGTACACGTACGAAATTTCGATCGGACGATGGCTCGGCTGCTCAGGATGCCGTGGCGGAGCGCCTTTTCAAGGTGCCGCCCATGGCGATGCAAGCGCCGATTTTCACGAGCGCCTCGCGTACGGCCGCGAGGCGTGCGAACGGAATGTGTAGATTCTCGAGGGCATGCGATCACGCCACGCTCGGCCGACCAGAGACAATGTGTCCTCTGAATTTCCGACGGACAAGCAACGCCCGGCGACAGGCGCGGCGTGCGACCCCACGGGCGGGATTGCCGCGCCGTTACGAAACCGGATTCACTCCGTGCTGCCGGGGGAGGCAGGAATCAGTTTCGCGTCGATGGCGTAGCGGATCAATTCCACGTCGTTCGCGACGCCGAGCTTGCGCATCGCCGCCGCCTTCTGCGTGCTCACCGTTTGCTTGCTGCGGTTCAGACGCTTGCTGATTTCGGTCGTCGACAGGCCGGATGCGAACAGCCGGACCACTTCGTGTTCCCGCGGCGAGAGCGGTTGTCCGGCGCCAGACGAATCGATCTCCGTGTGCTTGACGATCGCTTCGATGATCGGCGATAAATACGCACCGCCGGCGTAACGTGCGTGAATCGCCGTGACGATATGGCCGGTCGCGTCGGATTTGCTCAGGATCGACGAAATGCCGATCGACATCAGCGAGCGGATCACGGCGGGGCTGCCCATTGCCGTCAATGCAATCAGGCCAATGTTCGGGTAATGCCGCTGCAGGTACTCGAAGAGCGCGAGGCCGTCGGCGTATTCGCCACCCGGCATCGCATAGTCGGAGACGATGATGTCGCAGGGCTGTCGCTCGAGTGTCTTGATGAGTTCCGTCGCGTTTCCGCATGTCGCGACGACCTTGACGGTGCCAATCGGTTCCAGTGTGTGGACGAGCCCACCCAGCACCGTCGGATGATCGTCCGCGATAATCACTCGTATCGAAAACTGGTTCATGTTGTTCGCGATTGCCGCCCCGGATAGTGTGTTCGCCCGCCAATCGACGATGCGGCGGTCGCGGTGCCGGCATCCCGAAGGGGGCGAAGTATGAATCATACCCGTCTTATTTCGCCGGCAGTGAGCCGCGCCCCGGCGAACGCGCGTCGTCGCTTGCGTGCCGGAGGCCGGCGTGCGTCGCGGTCGCGATACTGAAGCTCGATAACTGTTCCGAAACCCGCTTACGTCAAGGCCCACCATGCGTGTGACCCCGTCGCTCAACGAGCTCAGCCGCTTTCGCACCCATCAGCAGATCCTGTTGTTCTCGGGTGCCGGGGTACTGACGTTCTTCATCCTGCTCACGTTCGGGCTGAGTCTGACCGGGGCCTTGCGTAGCTACATCGGTGACGAGCGGCAGACGTTCAGTCGGGACCAGGCGCTGGTGCTGGACAGGGTCTACGTCAGCGCGGTCCGCGTGCGGCTCGCCGCCGTGCAGGGCGAAACCGGCTGGGAAGCTTCGGGCCTCGCCGATCCCGAGGTGCGGCGGCGGTTCGACGCACATGGCGGTCAGATGATCTTTCCGTCCGCGGAGGATGTGAACCTGCCTTTGTTGCTCCGTTTGCCGGGCGTTCCGGGGAGTCCGGACGACCAGATGCGGCGCATTCTGATGTACGCGAAAGGCCCTGCCGGCTTTTCCCGGCACCAGATGAAATCGCAGAGCGAAGCGCAATATATGTCGTGGCAGGCGAAGGGGTACGTGGTCTTCCCCTCGATGTCAGTAGTCGGCCTCAGCCCGCTGCCTGATTTGTCTGATCCGCGCGTGGCTGGCGCCATTGCCGATCGGGCGCGCCTGGCCCGCTATTACCTGGCCGGTCTCGACACTGTCGACCAGTGGGCCGTCCCGCGGGAAGGCGCGCGCGAGCTCCATTGGTTGTCACCGGAGCCGGATCCGGTGACCGGGCAGACGTACTACCGCGTCGCCGCCGGGATGTTCGAGGGCAGCCGGCTCTTCGGTGTCGTCGTCGGGCAGTACATGCCGGAAAGGCTGATCGAGTCGATCGTTCCGGGTTCGTTTGCCGGTACGTACATGATCGTCGATGCGCGCGGCGTGCCCGTGGTGAGCACGTCGGCCCCTCCGCTCGGCAACGCGGCAATCCGGCAGGTGCTTGCGGAACAGAGCGCGAACGCGTCGTCGCAGTTGACCGAGCGCTACGCGGATGGCGCGATGACGATTTCCATGCCGCTCGCCCGATCGGGATGGTCGCTCGTCTACGTATTGCCCCGGAACGTCATCGTGAAGACCGTGGCGCGGCGCATCGCCGGCACCGCGAGCGCCACCGCGCTCGCGCTCGTGCTGTTATGGACGTTCGTGATCCTCTTCAATCGCAAGGTCGTCGCGCCGCTGTTCGAACGTTCGGAGCGCGTGTTCGACAGCGAACATCTGAGCCGCACGCTGATCGAGACGGCACCGGTCGGGCTCGCCCTGGTCAACGTGAGCGACAACACCGTGCTGCTCGAAAGCGCGCATATGCTGGCGCTGGAGGCTCGTGTCGGCGCGCGCGACGGCACGCTCATCGGCGACGTGCTGAAGCGCCATGCGCCGGCGACATTCCTCAAGCAGCGCGGCAGCCGCGCGGCGACGGCCGACCTCCAGCTGAGCCTGCCCGGCGACGACGGCGGGATGATCGATCTCGCGGCCAAGCTGACGCCGGCGCACTATCAGGGGCGGCCGGTGGTGGTCGCGGCATTTTCCGACGTGACGGCCGAGCGTCGGCTGGCTCGCCAGTTGACCGCGGCCAAGCACGCGGCCGATAGCGCGAACGCGGCCAAGACGGCCTTTCTCGCCGCGATGAGCCACGAAATCCGCACGCCGCTCAATGCGATTCTCGGTCACCTCGAATTGCTGGAGCGGCTGCCGCAAGCCGCGCCCGTGGCGGGGCGCGTGCGCACGGTCGCGTCGTCGTCGCGCGCGTTGCTGGACGTTCTCAACGACATCCTCGATTTCTCGAAGGTCGAGGCGGGCGAGATGAGCTTCGAATCGATCAGGTTCGACCTGGCACGGCTGATCTCGGATGCGGTCGCGATGCTCATGCCGCTCGCGCAACGCAAAGGGATCGCGCTCAACTGGTCGATCGATTCCGCGCTGCCGAGACACTATGTCGGTGACCCGGGGCGCATCCGGCAGATCGTCGTCAACCTGGTGGGAAACGCGATCAAGTTCACCGATGACGGCCATGTATCGATCGACGTGCGGGCCGGCGGGGGCGGCCTTCCTGCGTCGCCGATCGTCATCGCTGTGACCGACACGGGAATCGGCATTGCCGCCGATCGTCAGGTACACATCTTCGACGCGTTCGATCAGGCTGACGTGTCGATCACGCGACGCTTCGGCGGTACCGGGCTGGGCCTTGCGCTGTGCAAGCGCATCGCCGAATCGATGGGCGGCGCGATCGCGGTGGACAGCGAGGTCGGACGGGGCAGCACCTTCACCGTGACGCTGCCGATATCACCCGACGACCATATGGCAGTCGACGTGGAAACGGACGGCGGCACTCCGGAGGCGGACACCGACATGCGCGGCATCCACGTGCTCGTGGCCGAGGACCACGAGGTCAATCGCGAACTCATCCGCGACCAGCTCGACGCGCTCGGCTACACGTGCGACATCGTCGAGAACGGGCTCGTCGCGCTGCGCTATTTCAATGAGCGGCATTACGATCTGGTGCTGACGGATCTGGCGATGCCGACGATGGACGGCTACACGCTCGCGACATGCCTGCGCAACCAGGGCGCTCGCACGCCGATCATCGCGATTACCGCTGACGTCACGGCGGCCAATACGCGGCGTGCGCAGGAAGCGGGGATTTCGGGCGTGCTGCTCAAGCCGATGTCGCTTGCGTCGATCGATGCGGTCGCGCGCAAGCACTTGAAGCTCGCCACGGATCCGCATGCCGCCGCGGCGATCGTCGCAGCGGCCGAACGGTCGATCGTGTTGTCGCCGGCGCTCGTGGCCGCGCTCGATCAGCGCACGGACGAGTCGCTGTCGGCCATCGACGAGGCGATGGCCCATGGCGACTGGGAAACCTTGGGCTCGCGCGTTCATTCGATCAAGGGTGCATTTGCGATGATTCACGAGCAGGCGGTGGTCGATGCCTGTGTGCGGCTGGAGGACGCGATTCGCCACGCGCCGGACGTCGACGGCGGAGAGGCGTCCGATGCGCTGGCCAGGATGCGCTCCTGCGTGACATCTGCGCTCGAGCGGATCGCGACGGAGCTGGAATCGCGTCATGCTGGTGCGAACGATTGAGCCGTCACTGGCACGGTCGTGTTGTTGAGCGGGGTGCGATCGAGATCGAAGCGCTTCTGCATTTCGAGCCATGCGGCACCGATGATCCATCGTCGCATTTCACGCCGCTTCGTATGTTTCAGAACGCCCGCATGACCTTCCATGAGATGTGATGTCGACTTTGGATCTCCAACGATCTGCGGAACACGTTCTCTTTTCGTACGAGTACGAGCCGCCAAGGCCGGGAATTCGCCCCGAGTACGATTGTTTCAATTTGCTTGCTTAGCGACAATTCCATCAGCCATTCCCGATGCGGAAATTCAATGCCCCATCGGTTGGTGTCAGAGCTGATCTAGAGATGTAAATCTGACGTCGTCAGGTTATGCACAGCTCGCCGAGACCCGCACGTGTCATTGGGGCGCATCGATGATCAGATGGGTGCCCTGGGCGCACGTTCTCGTGCGTTGCAGCCCGAGTTTCATATTTCAAGCGGTTCGATGCAGGGCGCTCAAAAGTGGCGACAAGCTGATTCACCGAATGGCACCCGACGCAGCACCTGGCGTCGATCGAGGGTAGCCTATTGAGGCCCGCTCGTATCCAGGCACGCGTTGTTCGATGTCATATCGTTCCATGTGTGAATGTGGGGGGCTTTCGGCGAGTGCCGGATCATACTATTCCGGATGGAGGTTTAACGAGAATATATAGGATAACGACTTTTCGTACCAATCTGATGGTGTTGGGAGCATCGGATGAAGATAATGAAAAGACCTTTTCGATGAAGGGTAGGAAAAGGGTTCGCGTGTAGTGCGATGCCTTTTCATTTAAAGCAAGGGCGCGTATATATTCGTCGTCCTGATTAATATGGGAAATATGATGAAAGCAAAAATGATTCTCGCTGGCGCTGCGATGGCTGCATTCTCTTCCGTCGCGATGGCGGATACCGTTGATGGCGTGATCAACTTCCAGGGCTCGATCGTGAACGATACTTGCAAGGTGAGCTCGGTCACGGGCGACGCGGGGGCGATCAACGTGAACATGGGCACGATCGCGACCGATGACGTCGGCACTGTGGCAGCACCGAAGTTCATGGCGAGCGGATCGGGTACGGCCAACTTCAACATCGCCTGTAAGACCGGCGCGAAGGTCAGCATGAAGTTCGCGGGTCAGCCTTCGGAATTGAGCGCAGACAACAAATCGATTCGCGTGAACAACGGCACGACCGCCTCGGGGTACGCGCAGAACGTCGGCATCGCCGTGTATGAAGGCACCGGCGCGGGCGCAAATGCATTCGACCTGAGCAACGGCGATCTGCTGGCGCAGACGGAGCTGACGCAAGCCGGTGCAATCAACGTGCGCTTTGCCGCCGCTTATGTGGCACAGGATCCGTCGAAGGTCACGGCCGGTATCGCGAACGCGAGCCTGCCGTTCACGCTGAGCTACGAGTAAGTTCCCTTCAGGCGGCTTTGAGTCGCCTTCAACGTGCAGCAGGGGCGCTCGTCCCTGCTGCACTTCTGCAGGTCTCCTCGCTATGAAAACTCGATACTTCGCCGCCGGAGTGGCGCTCGCGTGCGCGTTGATTACGCCCGCGACACATGCTGCGATTTCATTGGCCGCCACACGCGTCATCTTCGACGGCAAGAACAAGGAAGCGTCTGTCGTCGTCAACAATGACGGCGCGGAAGCGTTGATCCAGTCCTGGCTCGATCCGCTCGACGACGCCAGCAGCCAGGCGTTGCCGTTCGCGGTAACGCCGCCGCTTGTCAAGGTGCCTGCGAATCGGCAGCAACTGCTTCGCGTGCTGTACGAGGGCGTCGGCTTGCCCGCGGATCGAGAATCCGCATTCTGGCTGAATGTGCAGGAAATCCCGCAGGCTTCCGCCGGTGACAACGTTCTTCAGCTCGCGGTTCGTCAGCGGATCAAGGTCTTTTTTCGGCCGACGGGGCTGAAGGGCGATCCGCAACAGGCGCCCGGGCATCTGCAGTGGCGCCTCGATCGCGAATCAGGCAAGGCAGTTCTCCATGTGAAGAATGCCGGTCTGTATCACGTCACGGTCGTCGATGCGAAGTGG
This sequence comes from Burkholderia territorii, assembly GCF_001718335.1. Classification (NCBI taxonomy): domain Bacteria; kingdom Pseudomonadati; phylum Pseudomonadota; class Betaproteobacteria; order Burkholderiales; family Burkholderiaceae; genus Burkholderia; species Burkholderia territorii. The sequence goes on along the minus strand of NZ_CP013365.1, from coordinate 2,192,885 downwards.
CACACGGGCAGCACGGATGCGTCCGTCATCGACGCCAAGATGGTCGCGCCCGGTGCGTCGGCGAGCATGCCGGTCAAGTTGCCAGCAAACGAAGCCGCACCTGAACTTCGTTACGAGATCGTCAACGATTTCGGCGGACGGGAATCTTATCGCGTAACGTTGCCTGCCGGTCAGTCCGCAGCACCGGTTTCCGTCACGCACTGAGCGCGGCCGCGCGGGTGACGCCGGCCGGTTTCATTTTTCGTTCGACCAAAGTCATTTCGTATTCCTATCTGCGCTGGCAAATTTTGCCTGACTCAACCGTCGCCGGAGTTTAACCTCGATGCCAGACCGACCGTTTACAACATCGCCGTGCAGCGTGGCCGGATCGATTCCGTCCACCGCGTTTCCGCGTGCGACGCCGCTGTATCTCGCGATATGCCTTGCTATCGTCAACAAGGCACACGCGGAAACGGCGGATACGGTTGTCGCTCAGGCCGCACCGATGACTCTGGCGTTCAATACGAACTTCCTGCACGATCGCGGCCGACCGACTGATCTGTCGTCGGTTCTGACAGCTGATAACAGCGTGCCTCCGGGCACCTATCGAGTCGAAGTGCAGGTCAACGGTGATCTCGTTACGCGCCGCGATATCAATTTCCGTCTCGACGAAACGAAGGGGCGAATCGAGCCGTGCTTGACTGCACAAATGCTTCGGGATTTCGGCGTCAACTTGCACGCGCTGACACCGGTGCCCGAAGTGAACGACACTTCGTGTATCGACGTGCCGAATACGATGGACCAGGCTGCGGTGGACTTCGACGCCGGCCGGTTGCGGCTCGATCTCAGCATTCCGCAGGCATTCCTGTCGCGCACGGCACGTGGTTACGTCGATCCAGCGCTGTGGGATGCCGGCGTCGCGGCCGGGTACGTGAACTACCAGTTCACCGGCAACTATAATCACAGCGCCTTCGCGGGCGACAGCCGCGCCTATTTCCTTGGTCTTCAAAACGGCGTCAACCTCGGCCCATGGCGTTTGCGCAATGAGTCCAGTTTCAGTGGCGGCACGGGCGGCAAGCCGCAATTCAAAAGCAACCGTACGCTGGTCGAACGCGATATCACGTCGCTCAAGTCGCAGCTCGCGATCGGCGAGCAATATTCGGATTCCACGTTGTTCGACAGCGTGCGCTTTCGCGGCGTGCAGCTCGGGTCGGATGACGCAATGCTGCCGGACAGCGAGCGCGGCTATGCACCGGTGATTCGCGGGCAGGCGTTCAGCAACGCGGTGGTGGAAGTGCGTCAGAGTGGTTACGTGCTGTATCGCGCGAACGTTCCGCCTGGTCCGTTCGAACTGACCGACATCTTCCCGTCGGGGTCCAACGGCGACCTGGAAATCACGGTGACGGAGGCGGACGGCAGCAAGCATGTGACGCGCCAGGCCTTCTCGAGCCTGCCGCTGATGCTGCGCAAAGGCCGGATGAAGTACAACTTTTTGGCCGGACAGTATCAGGGCGGCGAGGATGCGTCGCCCATGCTGGCGACGGGCTCGGTAGTGTACGGCCTGACCGACAACAGCACGGTCGCGGGCGGCTTTCAGGTTTCCAAGGATTTCCAGGCGTTCAACCTGGGCGTCGGCACCAATACGCCGATCGGCGCACTGTCGCTCGACGTCACGCAGTCGATCAGCCGCGCGCAGGGCGCACGCAACGCTGGCCAGAGTGTGCGCATCTTGTATGCGAAGACTTTCACGAGCACCAACACCAACTTCACGCTGGCAGCGTATCGATATTCGACCGAGGGTTACCGGACGTTCAGCGACCACGTTAGCGACGTCAACGGAGCAAGCGGCATTCGGGCCGCGCGCAGCCGTTCGCGGGTCGATCTGACGACGAGCCAGGATCTCGGTCCGGAGCGGAAATACGGCAGCGTTTATCTGAACGTCAGCCAGCAGACGTACTGGAACCAGTCCGGTTCGAGCCGAAGTGTCAGCATGGGCTACGGGAACAACTGGAAGCAGTTGAGCTACAACCTGAGCTTCACGCAGTCGCGCGACACCCGATACGGCAACTCGGGCTCGAACACGCAGGTGATGGCCTCGCTGTCGATTCCACTCGGTAAGCAGGTTCGTTCGCCGCGTGCCTATACGAACGTCAGCCGTGACAGCTCCGGCGCCGCCAACGTGCGTGCGGGCGTGAGCGGCAGCTTCAACGAGCGGACGTCGTACGCGGCGCAATCCGGTTATACGAATCAGGGGCAAGGTGCGACGGCCGGTGCGAGCCTGACGCACAACGCAGACATCGGGCAATTGACGGGCAGCTACAACTACGCACGCAGCTATCAGTCGGCCAGCGTCGGCGCGACGGGCGCGCTGGTCGTGCACCGCGGCGGCGTCAATCTGAGCCGGACGCTCGGCGATACCTTTGCGTTGATGAAGGTCGAGGGCGTGAAGGGGGCGGACGTGCGGACCGACGACGGCGTGAGCATTGGCCGGAACGGCTACATGGTGGTGCCCTACGCGCAGCCCTATCGCGTGAATACGCTGCGTCCGGACACGCGGAACCTCGGAGCAGACGTGGAATTGATCGATACGGTTAAACAGGTGGTGCCTCGCCGTGGCGCGGCGGTCGAAGCGGTGTTCAAGGCGAACGGCGGACGGCGCGTGCAGTTCGACGTTGCGCAGGCGGATGGTCAGCCGGTGCCGTTCGGGGCCAGCCTGGAAGATGAGGAAACCGGCAAGCAATTGGGCATTGTCGATCCGGGCGGTAACGCGCTCGTGCTGCTCGATCGGGAGCAGGGAACGCTGGCAGTCAAGTGGAAGGATGGGCAGTGCCAGGCGCCGTATGCGTTACCGAAGGCGGAAGCCGGGCGGTATTACGTGCGACAGAGTGTGCGGTGTCGGTAGTTTTTTAGTTGGGTATTGCAGATCCCGGCGGCAGACATTTCTGCTGCTCAATCAAGAGAAGGACACGCTGGCGGTGAAGTGGGAAGAAGGCCAGTGGCAGGCGATGTCCACGTTGTCCAAGGCCGAGGCTGCGGCGAAATGCCGGTGCAGACGTTGCCGTCCGGCCAGGCCAACTAATTGGAACCGAAATTTCACTCACGGCGCGTCATAGTGATGCGTTCTCCCGAATCACAGACACAGTACCGGTTTGATATCAAGATGAAAAGAATGCTGACATACATGCGTCTTAAGAAGAGACGAGCTATTGTGATCGTCCCGCAGCTTTCTATTCGCATGGCGCACGTGATGTTGGCGTCCCGGCGTATACGCGCTATCGCCTTGGGGACAATGGCTTTCTCGCCTTCCTTGGCCCATGCAGCGTCGCCGTCCTTTGGTACAGCGTTCGCCGGCAACTACGCCGTACCGGCCGTGCCAGCGGCCGGCACAGTGTTGGGACGGGAATATATGTCGTCTCAGACCATCTGTGGTGGTTCGCGCCCGACTTGTACCTTGAGGAGCATGACGCTCTTGACCGCCAATGGCGGCGTGCAAGGCCCGCTCATGCCAACGAGCGTGACCGGTGTTAGCGTGCAGATGCTGATCAATGGCACCCCAATAACCACCACTTCTTCAACTAACATCGCGTTAGACAAACCCGTCGAATTGCAGCTAATTGCCGATGGGAACAAGATCACCGGAGGCAGTCTTAACAGCACCAATGCGTGGAGGTCATATTTTTACATCTCGACTCATGAGTCTAGTACAGTATTTCGGATCGACTTGACAGGGACGATTACACCGATTCAAGGCACATGCTCAGTGCCGAGTCAGAGCGTGACGCTACCGTCCATCACGGCCAGAAAGTTCGACACCGTTGGCTCGACGCACGGCACGCAGCGCTTCCAGCTTCGCGTCAATAGCTGCCCTAAGGGCTACAACCAGGTGGGTTATTCATTACGGCCTGCGGGCGGTGCCGTTGCCGGCGCTCCTGGAGTATTGCCGCTCAGCGCTAACTCGACTGCGAGCGGTTTGAAGATTTTCGTTGCGGACGACAAAGGGGCGCCGGTCAACTTCGGCCAATCAATCAAGGTCGATGCCTACGACAAGACGACCGGCGGCTCATATGCGATTCCGATGGAGGCGTCGTACATACAGACCGATGCTGCGGTGACGACGGGTACGGTGAATGGTGCAATGGCGGTGACACTCGAGTACCGGTAAGCCGTTTGGCTGTGGTTCAAATGGCTTGGAGACGGTTTCAAAGAGGCTGCTGAGTGCGCTGCAAGTTGTTACGGCAGATCGAGCAGCAGCTGAGTTTGAGGAACAAGTTGTGAATGTCGGCGCGGCGCTCGAAATGCATACGGAGGCGACGGAAGTGATTCAGCCAGGCATGCGCGCGTTCGACGACCAGCGATATTTGCCACGGCGACTGCCATGTTCGGCACGGCGCTTGGCGATCACTGGCTCGATACCACGATCGCGCAACGCTCGACGATGCGCGATGGGATCGCAAGGCCGAGCCCGAGTCGGAGCCCCCTGGCCAAGCGGCTCGGTCAAGATCGCGATCACGCCTTTGTCGTTGACCACCATCGCGGCGACGCCCGGATGGATTCCCACTTCGCACATGTGCCCCGATACCATCTCAAAGAGACATGTGACTTTCGCCTTCGTGGTCGATCTGAGCCGTGGCATGTTCGTGGCGGAACCGATGTCAGGAAAATCGCAGGCAGCAGATTTATCACCCGGTCCACAGCGCTTTTAGTATCAGTCTTATAGTAAAAATCGGTGCCCTCAGGATAATGCAAACGCCTTCGTCACTTCCGATAGCAAGGCAGCATTTCTCATCGTGAGGAGATCAAACTTGAAAAAACAACACGCGATGCCAGGTTTCTTCCTGCGTCCCATCGTGCTCGCAACGTCGCTGCTGGCCGCCCAACAGGCGCTTGCAGTCGGCGCAGGTGCCATCCAGTTCGGTAACGGTTCGATCGTCAAAGACGGTGCCGTCACCACCGTCAATCAGAAGACCGAGAAGATGGTGGTCCTCTGGGGTGACATGAACATCGCGGCGCACGAGACGCTGAACTTCGCACAACCGGGCAAAACCGCCGCCGTGCTGAACCGCGTCATCGGAGCCGACCCGACGCAGATTCTCGGCGCGCTGAACGCATCGGGCCGCGTGTTCATCGTGAACCCGAACGGCATCCTGATCGGCAACCAGGCGAAGGTCAACGTCGGCAGCCTGGTCGCTTCGTCGCTGAACGTGTCGGACAGCGATTTCCTCGCCGGACGCCTCAACTTTTCCGGAAACACGCAGGCCAAGGTCGTCAACGAAGGGCGAATCGACGCCAGCGAATCCGTCGCGTTGCTCGGTCAGCACGTCGAGAACCGCGGCACGATTCACAGCCAGCGCGGCAGCGTCGCGCTCGCGGCGGCCGACGGCGTGTCGCTCTCGTTCGTCGGCAACGGGCTGCAGGTGAAGCTCACGCGCGGAAGCCTGCAGGCGCTGGTCGAAAACGGCGGGATGATCGTCAGCGACAATGGCGACGTGATGCTCAGCGCGTGGGCGCGTGATGCTCTCACGCGTGCCGTCGTGAACCAGACCGGCAAGATCGAGGCCGGTGGCATGGGGCAACTGCGCGGGATCCGCATTGCGAGCGAGGGCAACGGCACGGTGACGGCGGGCGGAGACATGCGGCTGACCAGCTCCGACGCGAACGGCCCGGAGCGCTCGATCGAGGTTTCGGCACAAGGCATCCGGATCGCGGATGGCGCGCGCCTCGACACGGCAGGCGGACAGGATTCGATCAAGCTGCATACGCGCCCGCAAGCGGGGGCGGCCGGACACGTGACGTTCGGCGACGCGACCCTCAAGGCAGGCTTCATCGATATCGTTGCCGACAACGTGCTGACGGCCGCGGAAAACGCGGGGCTGCCGACCTTCGCGGCCGACGCGATCATGCTGAGCGCTCAAAATGCCCAAGCCGGCTATGTGCTGAACCGCGCGCCCGACGCCGAGGCCATGTCGACGCTGGCCGGCGGCAAGGGGTCCGTCAGCAGCGGCTTCCTCAAGGCGGCAGGCGAGCAGAATCTGTGGATCTTGTCGCAAGGCACGGTGTCCGCGCTCGGCGCCGTCAATGCGTCCGCCTTGTCGTTGGCGGGCACCGCGGATGTCGACCTGAGCAGTGGCTTCAACGGCAAGCAGCTCACCGTGTGGGGCAATTCGATCAAGCTGGGCGGCACGACGCAAGCGGATAGCGTGTCGCTCGCTGCCAATGACATCACGCTGGACGGCGTCGTTGGCGCGTCACGGCTTGACGTCGACGGGTACGTCCGCGCGCAAACCACCGATCGCGCGGCTTTGAGCGCCAAGGCGGCCAGCCTCTCCGGTGGCCAGATCGACTTCTCTCGCGGCACGCACACGCTGAAGCACGTCGACATCGACGCGAATGGCGCGCGTCTGTCGCTGGCCGGCGACACGGAGATCGGGCGCGCGAAATCGCGCGGCGACCTGACGCTGCGCAGCGCGGGGAAACTCGTCGCGGATACGCTCGACGCCAGCGGCAACGTCGATGTGGTGGCGCGCGGCGATGCATCCTTCGGCAATGTGTCGGGGAACGGCGTCGCGTTGCAGTCGACGGATGGCAAGGCCGCATACGCGCGTCTCGACGCGAAATCCGGTGCATCGATCGACGGAGCGCGCGGTGTCGATGCCGGGCAGACGAATGCGTCGTCCCTGACGCTCGCGAGCGACGGTGATGTGCAAATCGGCAACGACCTGTCTATCCGCGGCCCGGTGGACATCAGCGGCCGAAACGTCACTGCCGCCGTCGTTCGTGACGGCGATACACGAGATCTTTCGGCGCGTGCACGCATCTCCAGCGCCAATGACGTGCGTGTCGCCGCGAAGGGCAACGCTACGCTCGGCAACGTCAGTGGCCAGTCGGTGGCGCTCGCCGCAGGCGAGCAACTCGACGTCGCATCGGTCGTCGCGCAACGCGACGCGACGCTGGATGGCAAGGGCGGCTTGAGCGTGCGCCGCGCGGAGGCGACTCGAGGCGCACTGACGCTCAACAGCGACGGACGCGTCCGCTATTCGGGTCCGCTCGTGGCGAACGGTGCGGTGAGTGTGCGAGGCGGCGAAGTTGTGGCGGCTCGCGATTCCGGGCAACCCGCTCCGGTGATCATCGGCTGGGGCGGCATTTCGGTCCATGGCGTGCACAGTGTCGACCTCGTTGCCGCGCATTCCGGCGGCGACCTTCGTGTCACGAGCGACGGCGACATTCGCTTCACGGGAGGCCTGTGGGCGCAAGGCGGTTCGAGCAGCCTCCACGGCAAGAGCGTCACGGCCGTCGGCAGCGGCCCGAATCGTCTGAGCATTTACGCCACGGGCGACGTCTCGGTCTCGGCGGACACCGCTCCGACCCTCGGCGCGGTTTACAGCCGTGACGGCGTGGTTCGGGTCACGTATCCGGCACCGTCCGCGCAGATCCGCCTGGCGGACGAGGCGTAAGCATCAACGCGATGTCCGCATGACGGGTCGCGCCTGAGGTTCGCAGATTCCGACGCGGCACCGCGCTGGCGCGATCCGTTCTATGCGAGCGCCCGGCTTCCGCCGGGCGCTTCTCTTGTTCCAACACTGCATGCCGTGGCGCGTCGATCCCGTTCGACCTCGATGCACCGCGGCTCTTCCGGTTCCTCATGTCCGCCCCAAGCTTTCGCGCAGTCACGCTCGGCGCGTTGTCGTGCGCCGCCCTCCAGCCATTCGTCGCCCACGCCGGTCCGTTGCCTGCGCAGGCGGGCGACGTGCACGGCGCGCTGCCCTCCACCGGCTCGATCCTGCGCAACCATCCGGTTCCGTCGCTGCAGGACGATCCGCACCGCGCCGATGTGCCGCTTATCGAGCGCCGGCCTCCCGAGGACACGCCGGACACGAACGACGCGATCCGGCTGCACGTCGCACGCATCGTCGTGGACGATGTCCCGGAACGCGTGCGAGAGGCGGTGGACGCCGTGGTCGCGCCCTACCGCGAGCGCACGATGACATTCGCGCAACTGCGCGACGTCGCAATCGACGTCACGCGCGTGTTGCTCGATCACGGTGAATCGCTTTCGTATGCTTACCTGCCCGAGCAGGATATCGTCGATGACGTCGTGCATATCGCCGTCATGCAAGGCAAGCTCGAATCAGCAACACTGAGGCAAAACCGCTCGCTGGTGCGCGATTCGGTCATCGAGCGCTATCTCGGCGCGGGCCTCGATCGCGATGGCGACGTGCGACGGATGCAGGACCAGTTCGGCCGCCTCGGCGACTTGCCGGGCGTCGGGACGATTACGCCGGAGCTGGCGCCCGGCCGACTGTCGGGCGGCACGGCCATGTCGATCGACGTCGAAGCCGGCGAGCGGCTGACCGGTGCAATCGTCGCAGACAATTCCGGTCAGCGCACCACCGGCCGCAACCGGATCGGCGCCCAGCTCGGCATCAACAGCCCGTTGGGGTTGGGCGATCGTCTTCAGGGCATCGCGTTTTTCTCGCCCGACTTCCTGCAGCGTGGTCACGACAGCGACGGCGGCAACACGATAGTCGGGCGCCTCTCCTACGACGCTCCCGTCGGTTCGCGCGGCATGCGGCTGGGCGCGGCGCTCACCCGTGTCGACTATACCGTCGGCGGCGAGCAGTATCGCGACAGCGGCACCGGTGGTCATGCAACGCTGTTCAGCGTGTACGGCACATTCCCGCTGTTGCGAACGTCGCGCCATACGCTTGACGTCGAAACGACAGCCGAATTCAAAAGGCTGTCCGACCGGACGCTCGACGTCGACAATCCGCGCAGCGCACGTGCGCTGACCGTTCAACTGTCTGGTTCGCGATACGGCGCGTGGTCAGGAAAGCAGAACATCGTCTCTTATCGCGTAGGCGTCACCGGCGGCAGCCTGACGAACGAAGATGACTGGAATGGCGCCGGCACGCGTGGCCGCTACGTCAAGACGACCCAGCAATTCGACTTTCATCAGCGACTGTCCGCACGCACGCGCGTGCATCTCTCGCTCAATGCACAACAGATGACCCGCAATCTCGACGGCTCCGAAAAAATGTCGCTCGGCGGTCCGTATGCGGTGCGTGCCTACGACAACGACATGTTCAGCGCCGATTCCGGCTACATCGCGTCGGCCACGGTGCATGCGGGCGTGCCCCTGGTTCCGGGACTTGGCGTCAGCGTGTTTTATGATCACGCGCACGCCACCGTCCAGAAATTCTCCAGGCGCAAGCTCGCGTTGACGCTGGCCGGCGCCGGTGCCGGCATCGAATACGCGATCGGCAAGCGCGCAACCGTCAGCCTCTCTTACGCGATGCGGACGACGGGCGGCCCGGGCAGCCCGCCCAAGGCTATGACATGGATCAGTGGTGTGATTCGCCTCTGATCGTCCGCAGCCCCGTGGTTCGCGTTGCTGGTCATTGGAAAGCCAACACGGATATACCTTTTGGCGGGAACGAAACGTTCTCGATCGGAACGCCAGTGGGCGGCACCGTGGTCTTACCGTTGCAGACGTATTACGTGCGGACGGGCGGGGCGTTGCGCGCCGGCACGGTAGCGGCGGATGCGAATTTCAGCGTGACGTTTCAGTAACGACGCGCATCCACCGGCAGGTCGTTGTCGCGCGCGAACTGCATTGCGAATTCGAATGCGTCGGGGCATACGTCCTGCAACTCGCACGACACGACCAGGCACTTGGCGCCGTCGACGACGACAGGCGTTGCGAGTCGCGTCAGCGCACTCCGGCAGCTTGGCCGCTTTTCGCCGACGAACAACGTGATGACACCCGCGAGCCGTTCGGGCCAGTCGCTTGGCCTGAACGTCTTGTGCGCGTGCGTGATTCCCCTGATGAGGAAGCCGTCGATCCGGCATCCTTCGGTTTTGTTGATGCGATCCATCCCTGTACTATCCTCGTTCGCGTATCAGCCGCGGTTTCACGCTGCGTTCGATCTCGATCCGCGTGCGGCAGCGATGACGACTCTGCCGCACGGCCGGCACGCGCGTGACGCCGATGCCGCACGCGTCATGTCTCGCTTCCGTCAGCCCCCGCATCGCCGCGCGCAGGAATCCGCAGATTGCGCAGCTTGTGATAGAGCGTCTTCTTCGGCATGCCGAGCGCGACGCTTGCGTCCGCAACGTTACCGTTGTGACGCCGCAGCATGTCCTCGATCAGCATCCGCTCGAAATACGCCATCTGCTCGGCAAGCGTGCCGCCCGCCGCCGGTTCGCCGCCCGATGACAGCAGGCTGTCGCCGGTCAGGCCGAGCACGAAGCGATCGGCCACGTTCTGCAGTTCGCGCACGTTGCCGGGCCATGCGTGCGTCATCAGTTCGGACACCTGCGCAGCGGTGACGACCGGTGCCGGCTGCCCGAAGCGCCGCGCGGCCGCGAGCACGAAGTGCTCGAACAGCAGCGGCACGTCCTCGCGCCGCTCGCGCAGCGGCGGCAACTCGATCTGCGCGACGTTGAGCCGATACAGCAAGTCCGCGCGAAAACGCCCGTCGGCGGCCAGTTCGGCAAGATCGGCCTTCGACGCGGCAACGACGCGGCAATCGACCGGAATCAACTCGTTCGCGCCGAGCCGTTCGACCACGCGTTCCTGCAGCACGCGCAGCATCTTCACCTGCAGCGGAATCGGCATCGTTTCGATTTCGTCGAGAAACAGCGTGCCGCCATGTGCCCATTCGATCTTGCCGATGCGCTTCTTGATCGCACCCGTGAACGCGCCGGCCTCGTGACCGAACAACTCGCTCTCGAATACCTGCTCGGGCAGACCGCCGCAATTCAGCGCGACGAAATGCGCGTCGCGCCGGCCGCCGAAGTCGTGCAGGCTGCGCGCGATCAACTCCTTGCCGGTGCCCGTCTCGCCGGTGATCAGCACCGACACCGACGTATCGGCGAGGCGCAGGATCTTCTTGCGCACATCGGCCATCGCCGGCGACTTGCCGAGCACGAGCGCCTCGATGCCCTGCCAGTTGTCGAGTGCGGCACGCAGCCCTTGCACTTCGAGCGTCAGCCGGCGCTTCTCGACCGCGCGCGCGACGCGCCCCGCGATCACGTCCGACGAAAACGGCTTCTCGATGAAGTCGTACGCACCGTCGTGCATCGCGCCGACGGCCGTCGAAATGTCGGCGTGACCGCTGATCAGCACGACGGGAACCTGCGCGTCGACGGCCATCACGCGTTCGAGCAGCTGCAGCCCGTCGATGCCCGGCATCCGTACGTCCGACACGATCACGACGGGTGCGCCGGGCGCGACGTGCGCGAGCGCGTCCGCCGCCGACGCGAACGCGTCGACCGGGAACCCGGCGAGCGCGACGGCCTGCTCGACGCCGATGCGGACGTTTTCATCGTCCTCGACGACCAGCACGCGAATTTCATCTTCCATGCTCTGTCCTTTGTTGCGGCGTCGCCGCCGCGAATTCGATGGTGAACTGCGCGCCGCCCGTGTCGCGGTTCGTCGCGGTAATCTTCGCGCCGAAGGCTTCGACGATGCGCGACGTGATCGCGAGGCCGAGCCCGAGCCCCTGGCCGCGCGGCTTGGTCGTGACGAACGGCTCGAACAGATGCGGCAGCACGTCGGGCGCGATGCCGGCGCCGCTGTCGGCGACGGTGAAACGCACGCGGCCGGCAGTGGGTGCATCGTCCGCATCCTTCGCATCCTTCATTTCCACGACTTCGACGGCCTCGATGACGATGCGCCGCACGGGCGCGTCGTGCACCGCGTCGAGCGCGTTGCCGAGCAGGTTCACGATCACCTGCTGCAACTGGCTCGATTCGGCGGATACCGTCGTGCCCGGCGCGATGTTCACGTCGAGCTGCACGCCTTCGTCGCGGATCCGCGCATCGTAGATGAGCCGCGCATGCGCGACGGCTTCGTTCAGCGACACGGCGACGCGCTCGACGTCGGGCTTGCGCGCGAACGTCTTCAATTCGCCGGTGAGCACGGCCATGCTGTCCACGAGCTTGCCGATCCGTTCGAGGTTCGCATACGCCGGCGCGGGCTGCCCGCGCTCGAAGAACGTACGCGCGTTGTCGCACAGCGTGCGGATCGCGACGAGCGGCTGGTTCAACTCGTGCGTGAGACCGGCCGCCATCTGCCCGAGCACCGCGAGCTTGCCCGCGTGCACGACTTCCTGCTGCGAATCGCGCAGCCGCTGCTCGGTGCGTTCGCGTTCGACGATCTCACGCTGCATCCGCTCGTTCGCGGCCGTCAGTGCGGCCGTGCGCTGCGCGACGGTCAGCTCGAGCTGGTCGTTCGCGCGGCGCAGCGCGTCTTGCGCGTTCAGCCGCGCAAGGATCGCCCGCCGGCGCTGGATCGCATAGCCGACCAGCAGCGCGACGATCAGGAACGCGCCGGTGACGAACGCGAACGCCGTCTGCTGCTGACGCCGCGCGCCGGCGATGTCGAGCAGCACCATCAACGAATCGCCGGCCTGCGGCGCGGGGCGCGACATCACCAGATAGCGCGTGTTGCGGCCGGCGTGGCGAGGATCCGGAAACGTGCCGAACCATGCGGCGGCGCTGCGGTCGCCGATATGGCGGTACGGCAGCACGTCCACCGTGCGCCCCGCGTATTGCCGCGATGCCTGGATGTCGCGCTGCTGCTGTGCGGTGATCGGGCGCAGCGCGGTGAACTTCCACGCGGGCTCGGTCGAGATCACGACCACGCCGTTGCCGTCGACCACCATCGCGGCGACACCCGGCGCGCGCCACGCGGATTCCAGCGAATCGACGCTGATCTTCACGGCGGCCGCGCCGATCGGCACGCCGTCGTCGCGCACCGCGCTCGCGAAGTAGACGCCCGGCACGCCGGTGTTCGTGCCGATGCCGAAGAAGCGGCCGCTGCCGTGTGCCAAAGCGTCCTTGAAGTAAGGGCGGTACGACACGTTGGTGCCGACGAAGCTGATCGTCTCGTTCCAGTTGCTGGCGGCAATCACTTCGCCGTGCAGATCGATGACGTCGACGGCGCCGCTGCCCGCATCGCGGTTCACGGCTTCGAGATACGTGTTGACGGAATGCGCGAGCGCGGGCCGGTCTTGCGGCGCGGCCCGCAGCAGCGCGCGCACGCCGTCCTGGCGGGCGACGAGTCCGGGCAGGATCTCGAAGCGGCCGAGTTCGCTCTTCAGGCTCGACGCGTACAGGTCGAGCCGATGCGCGCCGGTTTCCTCGAGCGCATCGATCGCACGCTCCCACGCGAAATCGACGGCCGCGCCCGCCACGCCGACGTACAGCACGGCGGCCGACGCCCATCCCCACCACGGGATTCCCTTGAAGCTTTTCTGCACGTTCGCCCTCATCGAAGCCCGCTACCGGTCGTCCGCAACCGGTCGTCCGCAACCGGCCGTCCGCAACCGGCCGTCCGCAACCGGCCGTCCGCAACCGGCCCTCCGCAACGACACGCGCCGCGCGCCGGCAAGGCCGGCGGCGGCGCGTGCGAAGCAGCCTGCGCGACGGTGCGCGCAGCGGCGTGTCAACCGAAGTGCGCGACGAGGATCAGCGTCACCGTGACGACGATCGCGCCGCCGATGCGCGTCGCGATCTGCGCGAACGGCATCAGCTGCATCCGGTTCGCGGCGGTCAGGATCGCGACGTCGCCGGTGCCGCCTTGCCCGCTGTGGCAGGCGTTCACGATTGCGGTGTCGATAGGGTACATCTTCAGCAGGCGGCCGACCACGAAACCCGTGCCCATCAGCGTCGCGACGGTCGACACGATCGTGACGACGTTGACGATCGTGAAGGCGGCGGTCAGCTTGTCCCACGGCGTCATCGCGACGCCGATCGCGAACAGCAGCGGATACGTGACGGCGGTCGAGAAGAACTTGTAGACGACGAACGCGCCTTCCTGCAGCGGCGGCGACACTGCGCGCGCGAGTTTCACCAGCACCGCGAGGAACAGCATCGCGACCGGCGCGGGCAGGCCGAACAGCTTGTGCGCCATCAGGCCGACGAGATACAGCGTGATCGCCGTGATGCCGGCGCCCGCGATGTGCGTGACGTCGACGTGGCCGCGGATTTCCTCGCTTTCCGGCGTCATGTCGCCGCTTTCGCCGACCTGAAGGCGGCCGTTGCCGGTCAGGTGCGGCAGGCGCTTGCCGAGCATGTCGAGCGCGCCCGACAGGATGATCGCGGTCAGGCTGCCGAGCATCACCGGCGGCAGGACCATCGCGAACATCTCGCCTTGCGGCAGATGCATCAGTTCCGAATAGCCGATTGACAGCGGAATCGCACCTTCACCGACGCCGCCCGCCATGATCGGCACGACGATGTAAAGGAGCGTGTGGCGCGCGCCGAGGCCGAGCGCGGTGCCGACCGCCGTGCCGACGATCGCGGCGGCGACCGAACCGGCGGCGAGCGGAATGAAAATCTTCACGAAGCCCTGGATCAGCACGCGCCGGTCCATGCTCAGGATGCTGCCGACGATGATCGATGCGATGAACAGGTACAGGAAGTTCGTCGACTTCGTGAACTCGACGGTGAGGTTCAGCACCGGCTTCGGCAGCACGTGATAGTAGGTGAGCGCCGACGGCACGAAGGTCGCGAAGATCGCGGCCGCGCCGATGTTGCGCAACAGCGGCAGGCGCTTGCCGAGCTCGGCGCAGGTGAAGCCGAAGAACGCGAGCACGGCGATCGCCATCGAGATTTCGCCGGGCACCTTGCCCGTCACCGCGAAGCCGACAATCAGCGCGAACAGGATCACGTAGACCGGCAGCGGGATGATGCCGATGCGGATTTCCATCAGCTTCCACCAGCCTTCGGGCCAGAAGCGCTCGCGCGTGGCGGGACCGGCTTCGGCAATCGGCTCGGGACGGGTTTGGGTAGGAATTGAGGTCTGCAAGACGTGTCTCCGGATGTTGGAATGCCTGCATGGCTTCGCGGCATCGTGTGCCGTCTGTTACGCAACCCCCGTGCCAGAATTCCGGCCTGCCGGAATATTTTCAATGCATTGATTCATAAGGGATTTGTTTCGTCTGCGGAAAGGGTGGCCGCCACAGGTTGGCCGAGATTTCGGAATTCGCCGGCCAGCCAGGCCGAGATTTCGGCCAACTGGCCGGCCGGGCCGCCGCCCCGGCGGATCGCGCGCCATATCGCTGCGCGCGATTTTCTTCGCACAATCGCTTCGTAGACCGCTTTCCTGCCGCTCTCTATCATCGGCTGATCCTTTTCCGATGCGACGACGACCGTCCGGAGAACGCCCGCGCGTTCGCCGCGGCGTCGCTCATCCGTCGATACCGTCTTTGGACAGGAGAGTGGTTCCCATGCTGCATGCCGTTTTTTCCGCCCGCTTTTCCTCCGGCCGCGTGGCCCGCCTGCTCGCCGCCGCGTTGCTCGGCGTCGTGATGCTGAACGGCGCACGCGCCGACACCGCGCCGCTGAAGGTCGGCATTTCGACGAGCCCGCAGATCGATGCGCTGAAGATCGCCGCGAAGGAGGCGAAGGCGCAGGGCCTCGACGTGCGTATCGTCGAGTTCACCGACTGGAATACGCCGAACGCGGCGCTGGCGAACAAGGACATCGACGTCAACTACTTCCAGCACATTCCGTTTCTCGAGAACGCGAAGAAGCAGGGCGGCTACGACTTCGTATCGATCGCGCCCGGCACGATCATGAAGATCGGCCTCTATTCGAAAAAGGTGAAGCGCTTCGACGAGTTGAAAGACGGCGCGCGCGTCGCGATCGCGAACGATCCCGTGAACGGCGGGCGCGGGCTGTTGCTGCTGCAGCGCGCGGGGCTCATCACGCTGAAGCCGGGCGCCGACTATCGTGCGACGACGCACGACATCGTGTCCAATCCGAAGCACCTGAAGATCATCCCGCTCGAGGCATCGCAGCTCGCCCGCTCGCTCGACGACGTCGATCTCGCGCAGGGCTACCCGAGCTTCATCAAGCTCGCCGGCACGACGGACCCGAACAGCGCACTGCTGTTCGACGGCACCGAGAACAAGAACTTCGCGATCCAGTGGGTCGTGCGGCCGGAGAGCGTGAACGACGCGCGCATCCGCAAGTTCATCGCGATCTACCAGCACTCGCCGGCGGTGCGCCGGGCGCTCGATAACGCGTTCGGCTCGCTGTACGCGATCGCGTGGTGACGGAGGCGACATGACGACGAACCGCAAGAAGATCCTGCTCAACGCGTTCAACATGAACTGCGTCGGGCACATCAACCACGGGCTGTGGACGCATCCGCGCGACCGTTCCGCGCACTACACCGATCTCGACTACTGGGCCGATCTCGCGAGGACGCTCGAACGCGGCAAGTTCGACGGAATCTTTCTCGCGGACATCGTCGGCGTATACGACGTGTTCGGCGGCGGCCCGGATGCCGCGCTGCGCGAATCGGTGCAGGTGCCCGTCAACGATCCGCTGCTGCTCGTGCCCGCGATGGCGCAGGTCACGCAACATCTCGGCTTCGGCGTGACCGCGAACCTGACCTACGAGCCGCCTTACCTGTTCGCGCGCCGCATGTCGACGCTCGACCACCTGACGAAGGGGCGCATCGGCTGGAACATCGTGACCGGCTATCTGGACAGCGCCGCGCGCGGGATGGGCCTCGCGAAACAGATCGGCCACGACGACCGCTACGAACGCGCGGACGACTACATGGACGTCGTCTACAAGCTGTGGGAACAGAGCTGGGACGACGACGCGGTGATCCGCGACGCGCAGGCCCGCGTGTTCGCGCAGCCGGGCAAGGTGCGCCGCGTGAAGCACGACGGCCCGTTCTACTCGGTGGACGCGATCCACCTGAGCGAGCCGTCGCCGCAGCGCACGCCGGTGCTGTACCAGGCCGGTTCGTCCGCGCGCGGCGTCGAGTTCGCGGGGCGGCATGCGGAGTGCGTGTTCGTGAACGGCCAGAGCAAGGCCGCCGCGCGCGCGGCCGCGCTCGACATTCGCGCGGCCGCTGCACGGCAGGGGCGCGATCCCGCATCGATCAGGATTTTTGCGGGCGTGAGCGTCGTGACCGCCGAGACCGAACTTCTCGCGCGCGAAAAATTCGACGAATACCGGCGCTACGCGAGCCCGGAAGCGGGCCTCGCGCATTTCGCGAGCTCGACCGGCATCGACTTCGCGAAGTACGGCCTCGACGAACCGATTTCATACGTGAAGACCGATTCGATCCAGTCGGCCGTCGACGCGATTTCGAAGAAGAGCACGAGCGGCACCTGGACCGTGCGCCGGATGCTCGAACAGATGTCGCTCGGTGGGCGCTATGCGCCGATCGTCGGCTCGCCGTCGCAGGTCGCGGACGAACTGCAGTCGTGGATCGACGAGACGGGCATCGACGGCTTCAACCTCACGCGCACCGTGATGCCCGAGTCGTTCGAGGATTTCGTCGACTGGGTCGTGCCGGAACTGCAGAACCGCGGCATCTACAAGGAAGACTACGATCCGGCGCCGACGCTGCGGGAGAAACTGTTCGGCGCGGGCGCGCGGCTGCCGGCCTGGCACACGGGCGCGCAGCATCGGCCGGCCGCCGCGCCGGTGACGGAGCCCGCGCATCCCGCGCATGCATGAACGTGACGGAGCGAAACGATGACGCAATTGTTCGATACGCTGGGATTCATCGAGGCCTCGGCCGTGCGGGCCGGCGCAGGCGCGCACGCACATGCGACGCATGATGAAGCGCGTGCAGGCACCGACGGCGCCGCCGTGTCGTTCGCGCACGTCGGCAAGGTTTTCCCGACGCCGCGCGGCCAGGCCGTCGCGCTGCGCGACGTGACGCTCGAGGTCCGGCGCGGCGAGGTATTCGGCATCATCGGCCGCAGCGGTGCGGGCAAGTCGACCCTGCTGCGGCTCGTCAACGGGCTCGAGCGGCCGAGTTCGGGCAGCGTGCGCGTGCACGACATCGACGTCGGTGCACTCGACGAGGACGGACTCGTCGCATTGCGCCGCCGTACCGGGATGGTGTTCCAGCATTTCAACCTGCTGTCGGCGAAGACGGTGTTCGAGAACGTCGCGCTGCCGCTGAAGATCGCGGGCGTGCCGAAAGCCGAGCGCGCGCGCAAGGTCGATGCGTTGCTCGAACTTGTCGGGCTCGCGGCGAAGCGCGACGCGTATCCGGCGAGCCTGTCGGGCGGCCAGAAGCAGCGCGTGGGCATCGCGCGGGCGCTGGTGCACGATCCGGAGGTGTTGTTGTGCGACGAGGCGACATCGGCGCTCGATCCCGAGACGACGCAATCGATCCTCGCGCTGCTCGCCGACATCAATCGCCGCCTCGGGCTCACCATCGTGCTGATCACGCACGAGATGGAAGTGATCCGGGCGGTGTGCGACACGGTTGCGGTGATCGAGCAGGGCGAGGTCGTCGAAACGGGCCCGGTGTGGCGCGTGTTCGGCGATCCGCGTCACGGCGCGACGCGCGCACTGCTCAGCACGCTCGTGCATGACTTGCCGGCCGAACTGGCCGCGCGCGTGCACCCGTTGCCCGAGCTGGCCGCGCTGCCGGCCGGCGCGCAGGTCGTGCTCGACGTCCGTTATACGGGCGAGAGCGGCGGCGAGCCCGATGTCGGCGCGCTCGCGGCTGCGCTCGGCGGTTCGGTGCGCTTCCTGCACGGCGGGATCGAGCGGATCCAGGGGCATGCGCAGGGGCGTCTCGTGATCGCGGCAGCGCCGCGCGCGGATGACGCCGGCCAATCGCCGACACGCGGCGGCGCGGTCGCGGCACTGCTCGAACGCGCACGCCGCCACGCGAACCACGCGGAGGTGCTCGGCTATGTTTGAACTCTGGTGGCCCGAATTGCTCGACGCGATCCGCGACACGCTGTCGATGGTCGCCGCGTCGGCCGCGATTGCCGCGCTGATCGGCATCCCGCTCGCGGTGATCCTCGTGACGACCGCGCCCGGCGGCATCTACGCGCGGCGCGGCGTGAACGCGGTGCTCGGCGCGCTCGTCAACGTGTTTCGCTCGACGCCGTTCATCATCCTGCTCGTCGCGCTGCTGCCGTTCACGCGTGTGTTGATCGGAACGACCATCGGCGTGTGGGCGGCCGTCGTGCCGCTGTCGATCGCCGCGATTCCGTTCTTCGCGCGCATTGCGGAGGTGAGCTTGCGCGAAGTCGATCGCGGGTTGATCGAGGCCGCGCTCGCGATGGGCGCGAAACGCCGTCACATCGTATGGCACGTGCTGCTGCCCGAGGCGCTGCCGGGCATGCTCGGCGGCTTCACGATTACCGTCGTCGCACTGATCGGCTCGACCGCGATGGCGGGTGCCGTCGGCGCGGGCGGGCTCGGCGATCTCGCGATCCGCTACGGCTACCAGCGCTTCGACACCACGGTCATGGCGACCGTGATCGTGATCCTGATCGCACTCGTTTCGGCCGTGCAAATCACGGGCGACCGCCTGGTCCGACGCGTGACCCGGCGTACCTGAGCGGCGCCACGAGCGCCGGCTCCTTTCATTGAAGACCCTGAGAGAACGATACCCATGACCCTACCTACCGGCGCCCCGCGCGAATGGAACGGACAATTCGAAGAAGCGCTGTTTCTGGACGTCGCGCGACGCCATCGTCCAGGCTTCCCGGACAAGCTGGCGACACCGCCGCGCGAGCCGCGTGGTGAACACGAACTGGCCGCGGTCGCCGACTACTACACGAAGATGGCGTCGCACGACCTGTTCATCGTGCAGGTTGTCGCGAAGGCGATCGACACGCTGTTCCGCGACGATCCGCATTTCCAGCTGATCCTGTCGCGCCAGCTCGGCGACGACGGCGCGCACGCCGTGATCGGTCGCGAGCGCGTGACCGAACTGACGGGCCGCGATCCGCTGCCCGAAGTCGAGCGGCTCGTTGCCGCGCACTGGGAACGCATCGGCGATATCGCGGTGCGCGACGTCGCGGGCTTTCTCGCATTCGAATGGCATTACGAGCTGCACATCCTCGCGAAGCTGTGGATCCAGCGCAAGACCGGCCGCATCGCCGACGGCGCGATGCGCGAGCATGGCGAGAACCGGATTCGACCGGACGAGGAATGGCATCGCGTGCAGATCGTCCAGTGGTGGTTCGACACGTTGAATGCGCTGCCGGCCGCCGAGCGCGACGCACTGATCGACCGCGTGATCGCGGCCGACGAGGAAACGCAGGCACGGCTCGACGGCTATCTGCACGACGAGTACGCGCATACCGCGCACGTGTTCGACGCGGATATCGCCGAATACCGCGCGATCTACGACGACTGGCGGCGCGAGATCCTGTCGCGGCTGACCGGTCGGCGGCTCGATGCGCTGGTGCCGCTGTCGCACGAAGTCGTTGCGCGCGAAACCGTTTCGGAGGGCGCCGTCGCATGAACGACCCGCGCAGGCCGGCGACGCTTGCGCCGGATCCCGGCGCGGGCGCGATCGACACCGACGCGCTGGCGCGCGCGATCGACGCACTGCGGGCGACGGCCGCCGAGCGCGACCGCGCGGGCGGCCACGCGGCGGACGAAAAGCGGTGGCTCGCCGATGCGGGACTGCTGACGCTCGCGGTGCCACGCGAGTTCGGTGGACAGGAAGCCGCGTGGCCGACGATCTACGACACGATCCGGCGCATCGCGCGCGTCGACAGCGCGCTTGCGCATCTGGTCGGGTTCCAGGCGCTGCAGGTGGTGAGCGTCGATGTATGGGGCAGCGCAGCGCAGCGCGAACGCTATCTGCGCGGCACGGTCGAGCATCGCTGGTGGTGGGGCAATGCGGTCAACCCGCTCGACACGCGGCTCGTGGCAACCGCAACGGCGGACGGCGGCTATCGCCTCGACGGCGTGAAGGGCTTCTGCTCGGGCACGCGCGGCTCGCAGCGGATGACCGTGTCCGCGCACGATCCGGAAACCGGTCGTGCCGTGTTCGGCGTCGTGCCGACCGATCGCGACGGGATCGCGGTCGACACGGACTGGGACCCGATCGGCCAGCGGCAGACCGATAGCGGCAGCGTGCGCTTCCACGGCGCCGTGCTCGCGCCCGATGAAGTGCTGCACCGTTCCGAAACGCCGCCAACGCCGCGCGCGACGCTGCGCACGCTGGTCTCGCAACTCGTGCTGACGAACCTGTTCGTCGGGCTCGCGGAAGGCGCGCTGGCCGAGGCGCGTGACTACGTGCTGGCGCACGGCCGGCCGTGGATCAACTCGGGCGTTGCGCAAGCGAGCGACGATCCCTATACGCTGCAGCGCTTCGGCGACATGCGTGTGCAGGCGGTGGCGGCAGCGTCGCTCGCCGATCGCGCGGCAGCCGCGTTGCAGCGCGCATGGGCGCGTCGCGACGCGCTGACCGCCGACGAACGCGCCGAAGCGGCGCTCGCGGTGTCGGAGGCGAAAGTCGTCGCGCAGCGCGCGGCGCTCGACAACGGCGAGGCGCTGTTCGACGCGTGCGGCGCGCGCGCGACGGCCGCATCGCTCGGCCTCGACCGCTTCTGGCGCAACGCGCGCACGCATACGCTGCACGATCCGCTCGACTACCGGCTGCGCGACGTCGGCCGGTTCGCGTTGACGGGGGAGCTGCCGCAGGCGTCGCTGTATACGTAGCGTCGGCAAACCGTCCGCCGACGCTACGCAGCCCGGTGTCGCTTACCAGCGATAGCCGACACCGGCCCCCGCGCCGAAAGAGCCGTGGCCCGACACCGCTGTCGTGATCGAGCCTTTGACGAGCCACTTCGTCGTCGCGACCGACAAGCCGACCGCCATCGCGCTTTGGCCGCCGTACGTGCCGCCGCCGAGCGCCACGACTTTCTCGCCCGGCAGAACGGCCTGCGGCAGGTTCGCCATCGCAATCGCGCTCGCCGTGCCCGCATCCGCATCCTTGCGGTACTTCGACATTTCCTCGCGAACCGAATTGATCGCACCGTTCAGCTGACGCACGTTGACGCCGTCCGTCGGTGCGGTGCCGTCGGCAACGTTGGTCAGCTGGCGCTCGGCGCCGGGTGCGCCGATCGACACGGTATTGTCGCGATCCGCAACCGAGTTCGCGCCCAACGCGACGGCATTGTTGGCGCTCGCGCGGCTGTTCGTGCCGATCGCGGTGGAGTCCGTGCCGGACACGTTCGAACCGGTGCCGATCGCGGTGCCGTTCGCGGCGGTGACTTTCGAGTTCGTGCCGATGGCCGTGCCGTTCGTCGCGGTGACGGTCGCGTTCACACCGACCGCCGTACCGTTGTCGCCCGACACGTTCGAGCCGTTGCCCACCGCAGTGCCGTTGGTTGCGGTGACCGACGTGTTCGTGCCGATCGCGGTGTCCGTCGGGTCCGTCACCGTGCCGCTCGGAACGCTCGACGATATCTTGCCGACGGTGGTCGTCAGCGATGCGAGGTCCGCGGTCAGTGTCGACACCTGGTTCGCAATCGAGAACAGTTGCGAACCGTTCACGGCGTCGGTGCTGGTCGCGCTGATGGCACCCGCCGCGACGTTCACGATCTGCCGCTCGGCCCCCGCGCTGCCGACGCTGACCACGCCGACTGGCGTACCCGCGAAGCCGCTGTAGCTGACGCCGTTGAGCGTCACGCTGCTGACGGTCGTGAACGCGCGCGTGGCTGCGTTCGAGCCCAATGCAACGGAATTCGCGTCGGCGGCGCTCGCACCTTCGCCGATGGCGACCGCATTCACGGCGGAGGCCGTCGCACGGGCGATGGCGACGCTGCCGATCGCGGACGCCGAGCTGTCGATGCCGAGTGCGACGGCGTCGCCCGCGCCGGCATTCGCCTGGAAGCCGAGCGCGGTACCGCCGGCCGCGATGCTGCCCTTGCCGACGGCCGTCGAAAATGTCGCGGTCGCGCTCGCGCCTTGCCCGACGGCAGTGGACTGGTCGACGGCGAATGCGCCCTGACCGAACGCCGACGCGGTCGCGCCGTTCGCTACCGCGCTGTCGCCGACTGCCGTCGCCTGCGTACCGACCGCGCCCGACAGTGCGCCGACCGCTGTCGCGTGATCGCCGGTCGCGGTGGCATTACCGCCCAGCGCGGTGGCCTGGGTGCCGGTCGCGGCCGCCATGCGGCCGATCGCGACGGTTTCGCTGTAGGCGCCGGTCGACGAACCGGAGTTCGCCACCGCTGCGGTGCCGATCGCCACGTTGTCGCAACCCGTTGCGTTCGCCGGATACGTGCCGCTCCCCGAGATCGCGATGTTGCCGACGCAGCCGCCCGACGTGTCGGTGGACGTGCCGTTCTGCACATAGTCGGCCCGCGCCGGCGCGGAGGCCGCGAATGCGATCATGGCGGCGCCGATCGCGACGGCAAGCGCCGAGTTCGACTTCTTCGGGGCGCGTTGCGCCGACTGTCCCAACCCTCGTTGAATCTTCATCTCGTTGTTCCCAGGCTCGATGTGAAAGACGTGTTGTGTTTGGCGCGGTCCGTGAAGGATTTGTCGATCGGATCGAATCGTTCGTGTCCGTTTTGTGACGGGTGTTGCCGGTTCGTCGACAAAATGAAAGCTGTACTAATCAAATTGAACGATCGTCGACTTCGAATCGGCGGCAACCGCGCACGAATCGCGACTACGTACTTCGATCGCGGCCACATCCGCACTTCGAAATCCGAAGCTCGGGCCGCGACGACGCATTGTGATTGGCCTCGGCCGCGTCCATGTTTGCCGCGGCGGCTGAACGCTATGTTTCGGGGGAAATTCGGGCGGCGACGCGCACGATGCGGAGACGGGAATGCGGTGCGGCTGGCTCACGCGGGCGCGTGACGTTCGCCGGGCGCGGTCAGGACAGGCGCGGATTTGCCCGCCGGGCGGGCGCCAGCCATTTCCGCGTGCTCAACCGCTTGCCTAGATCGGCAGCCGCACCGTCTGCTTGATGCGCTTCAGCGGAATCTCGGTTTCGACGTTGCGTACGCCTTCGATCTGCGTGAGCGTTTCCATCTGAAAGCGCTGGTAGTCGTCCAGATCCTTCGCGATGACGCGCAGCAGATAGTCGTAGCTGCCGGCCATCAGATGGCATTCGAGCACCTCGGGCGCTTGCTCCATCTCGCGCGCGAAGCGTTCGACGGTCGTCTTGTCCTGACGCTCCAGCGTGACGCGCACGAATGCCGTGAATCGCAGCTCGACGGCCGCCGGGTTCAGCAGCGCGACGTACGCGTCGATGACGCCCTGTTCCTCGAGCAGGTGAACGCGGCGCAGGCAAGGCGTGGGCGAGAGGCCCACCTCCTCGGCGAGTTGGGCATTCGTCTGATTCGAGTTTCGTTGCAGCGCACGCAAGATGCGCCGATCGATGGCATCCAGCTTGATTGGCATTTTTGACTACCAACGTGATGAAGATTGGAGAATAACTCCAAATCAAGCATCGAAAATAGCCGACTTCGCAGCCATTCTCCACGGCAGGTTGCCGATAATCGGACGACTGCCCGGCGTCGCAGGCGCGCGCGATTCCCGCCCGTCCGCCCCGTCGTCGCTTTCAGGAGAATTCCGATGCCGCACGTAGCCTGGTTGCCGTTCATGGCCACCTCCATTCTGATCATTCTGACGCCGGGCCAGGACATGGTGCTCGTGATATCGCGCACGCTGTCCGGCGGCACGCGGGCGGGCCTCGTGACCGCGGCGGGTGTCAGCGTCGGCTTGCTCGTGCATACGATGCTCGCGACGCTCGGCCTCGGCGCACTTCTTCAGGCGTCCGAATGGCTGTTCACTGCATTGAAGATGATCGGCGCGCTGTACCTGCTGTACCTTGGCATCACGTTGCTGCGTTCGTCCGGCGAGCTGACGCTCGCGAGCGGTCGCGACGCGCCGGCGTCCGGCTTGCGCACGTTCGCGCAAGGCGCGCTGTCCAACGTGTCGAATCCGAAGGTCGCGCTGTTCTATCTCGCGTTTCTGCCGCAGTTCGTTCCTGCGGGCGCCACGCATCCGATGCTGTCGTTGTTCGTGCTCGGCACGACGTTTGCCGGCCTGACGTTTCTCGTCAAGGGGCCGGTCGCGTTGTTCGCCGGCCTGCTGTCGACGTCGATCCGGCGCAATCCGCGCATCCTGACCCGCATGCACCGGGTGAGCGGCGCGGTGCTTCTCGGGCTGGGCGTGAAGCTGGCGTTCGAGCGGCGTTGACGATGCTCACTGAGCCGGCATCGTCTCCGCCAGCGTGCGCATCGCGTCCACCGTTTCCGGGTTCGCCGGGAAAAACGCCTCGATCGCGAGTTCCGACAGCGTGACGTCCACCGGCGTGCCGAACACGGTCGTCGTGCTGAAGAACGTCAGTTCGCCGGCGGCCGTGCGCAGCCGCAGCGGCACCGCGATGTCCGCGTAGTCGGCTCGTGCGTGCGTGTCGTCGGGCTGGCCGGCAGGTGCCGGATAGGCGGCGAGCTCGTCGCGCAGCGCATGCAGCGTGCGATCGCCGCTCGCGTCGATCTGTCGTTGCAGCCGATGCAGGATATGCGCGCGCCATTCGTGCCAGTTGACGATCTGCGGCGCGAGGCCGTCAGGATGCAGGCTCAGGCGCAGCACGTTGACGGGCGGCTGCAAGAGCGCCGGATCGGCCTGCTTGACGAGCGCGCCGAGCATCCGGTTCGCCGCGAGCAGCGTCCAGTGACGATCCACCGCGAGTGCCGGGTAAGGTTCGTGGCCGCGCAGCACGGCTTCGACCGCGTGCCGTGCCGCATCGAGCTGCGGATCGGAGAAGGGACGTTCGCGAAACAGCGGCGCATAGCCGGCCGCGACGAGCAGCGCATTGCGCTCGCGCAGCGGCACGTCGAGGCGCTCGGCGAGATGCAGCACCATCTCCCGGCTCGGCTGCGCGCGCCCGGATTCGACGAAGCTCAGGTGTCGCGCGGACACCTCCGCCTCCAGGGCGAGGGCCATCTGGCTCAGCCGCCGGCGTTGACGCCAGGTGCGCAGCAGCGAGCCGATGCCGGACACGCGGCCGGCGGACGGAGGGAGCGATTGAAGGGTGGCGGTCGAGTTCATGACGAGGATGATAGGCAATCCCGCGCGCATCGGGCATTACCTGCGAGGTAAGCATTCCGGATCGGCGCGCATTCGCGCCGCCGCCTGCCGCCGCCCGAGGCCCCGTTGCGCCTCCGCATTCCGTTCCCGGATGTGCGCTGACGCTGCGTTACCATAGCTCCCGTGCCACCTGAGAGGCGACATCGGCCCGCGACCACGGCGCCCGGCCGGATGCCGCGCACATTTACAACAAGGCATTCCAGGGGAATCCAACAATGAAAAAATTCGCCGTCCGCGTCGCCTGCATGGCGATGCTCGCGCTCGCCGCAACCAGCGGCCATGCGCAGACCGAAGCCGCGCAGGTCGAAATGAGGGCCGCCGCCGCGGCCGCCAACAAGGTCGTCGTGAACGGGCCGGCCGATATCGACGTCAAGCACGAAGCCGTCCTGAAGCTGAAGGACGGCGAGTCGTTCGTGCCGGCCGCCGAAGCCGGCCGCTACCTGCGCTCGATGGGCAACTCGATCGACGAATCGAAGCTGGTCGGCCTCGTGCTGCCCACGGACCCGGACGCTGACTGGATCTCGGTCGTGTCGTTCGAGCCGAGCGGCTACATTCGCGACGACGACGCGAAGGACTGGAAACCGGACGAATTGCTGAAGAGCCTGCAGGCCGGCACGGAGGCAAACAACCCGGCGCGCAAGGAACGCGGGCTGCCGGAGACCGAGGTGGTCGGCTGGGCGCAGGCGCCCGCGTACGACGCCGCCACGCACCGGCTCGTGTGGTCCGCGATCATCCGCGACAAGGGCGCGGCGGCGAACGCGCAAAGCGACGGCGTGAACTACCGGACGCTCGTGCTCGGCCGCGACGGCTACCTGTCGCTGACGATGGCGTCGACGCTCGCCGATCTGCCGAAATACAAGCCCTCGGCCGACGAGCTGCTCGCGAACATCCGCTTCAACGACGGCAAGCGCTATGCCGATTTCAACAAGTCGACCGACCACGTCGCGGAGTACGGGCTCGCGGCACTGATCGTCGGCGTCGGCGCGAAGAAGCTCGGGCTGCTCGCGCTGATCGGCGCGTTCGCCGTGAAGTTCTTCAAGATCGGCGCGGTCGCGTTGCTGGCGGGCGGCGCGGCGCTGAAGCGCTTCTTCGGGCGCAAGCCGAAGCCGGCGGCCGTGCCGGTCGTTGCCGATGCAACCGACGCAGCCGACGCTGCCGCCGTGTCCGGCACGGAGCGCAAGGAATGACGAAGCTGCTGTTGCTGGTTTTCGGCGGCCTGAAGCTCGGCAAGGTGCTTATGTCGGCGGGCACCATGCTGGCGTCGATCGCGGTCTACGCGCTGTTCTACGGATGGCGCTTCGCGGCCGGCTTCGTCGCGCTGCTGCTGGTTCACGAAGCCGGCCACTACGTGGCCGCGCAGCGGCGCGGGCTCGACGTCGGGCTGCCGACGTTCATTCCGTTCGTCGGCGCATGGATCCAGCTGAAGGAGATGCCGCACGATGCCGAAACCGAAGCGTACGTCGGGCTGGCGGGGCCGTTCGTCGGCACGCTCGGCGCGCTGGCCTGCTACGCGGCCGCGCGGCATTACGACAGCAACCTGCTGCTCGCGCTCGCCTACACGGGCTTCTTCCTGAACCTGTTCAACATGATTCCGCTGTCGCCGTTCGATGGCGGGCGCATCACGGCGGTGCTGTCGCCGCGCATCTGGTTCGCGGGCGTGCCCGTTCTGATCGCGCTGTTCGCGTACCGGCCGAGCCCGCTGCTGATGGTGATGGCGATCCTCGCGCTGCCGCAGTTGAAGCGCGCGTGGCGCTACGATCCCGACGCGCCGGAGAACCGTGCGTACTACGCGACGTCGGTCGAGACGAAAACCACCTACGCGCTGTTCTACGTCGGCCTGCTCGCGTTTCTCGCGCTGATGACGTCCGGCGTGCACGACATGCTGCGCGTCGCGCATTCGGCGGCCTGAGCGACGTGAAAACGGCGGCCGCCGATGCGCGGCCGCCGTCGCTTCCCGGTGCCTCCCCGACGGTCACGCGTCGCGATGACGCAGCTCGACGCGCTTGATGTCCTTCACGATCACCAGATAGCTGAGCACCGTGACGAGCGCGTTCAGCCCGACGAACACGAGCGCGCCGTTGAACGAACCGCTCGCGCCGACCAGGTAGCCGATCGCGATCGGCGCGACGATGCCGGCCGTGTTGCCGAACATGTTGAACAGGCTGCCCGACAGGCCGATCGCTTCCTTCGGCGCCGTGTCCGCGACGACGGCCCAGCCGAGCGAACCGATTCCCTTGCCGAAGAACGACACGGCCATCAGCACGATCACGAGCGCTTCGCTGTCGACGTAATTGCAGCCGATGATCACCATCGACAGCAGCATGCCGCCGACGATCGGGATCTTGCGCGCGAGCGTCAGCGACACGCCGCGGCGAATCAGCATGTCCGACAGCATCCCGCCGAGCACGCCGCCGAGGAACCCGCAGACTGCCGGCAGCGACGTCATGAAGCCCGCCTTCAGCAGCGACATCCCGCGCGCCTGCACCAGATAGATCGGGAACCACGTGAGGAAGAAGTATGTGAGCACGTTCACGCAGTATTGGCCGAGGTAGACGCCGAGCAGCATCCGGTTCGACAGCAGCTGGCGCACGTAGTACCAGCCCGCGACGCGGCTGCCTTCGGACGCCGACGCCGCGCCGGCGCCGCGCGCGCGGGTCGGCCCGCCCGTGGTGCGCACGAGGCCGCCGCCTTGCTCGATGTGCTCGAGTTCCGCGCGGTTCACCGCCGGATGGTCGGCCGGATCCTTCATCACGCGCAACCACAGGAATGCAAGCGCGATGCCGGCGAGGCCGAGCCACAGATACACGTGATGCCAGCCATACGCATGCGTGAGCCACGCCATCAGCGGCGAGAACACCACCGCCGCGAAATACTGCGCGGCATTGAAGATCGCCGACGCCGTGCCGCGCTCGGCGGTCGGGAACCAGCTTGCGACGACCTTCGCGTTCGCGGGAAACGCCGGCGCTTCGGCGATGCCGACCGCAAAACGCATCGCGAACAGCGCGGTCACGGCGAACGCGGCGCTGCCGCCGAGGCCGATCGTGCTTTGCAGCAGCGTGAACGCCGACCACAGGAAGATGCTGGCCGCATACACGCGGCGCGCGCCGAAGCGGTCGAGCAGCCAGCCGCTCGGCAATTGCGCGAGCACGTAAGCCCAGCTGAACGCGGAGAAGATATAGCCCATCGTCACCGGGTCGATGCCGAAAGCCTTGCGGATCGGCGTGCCGGTGATCGACAGCGTCGCGCGGTCCGCGTAATTGAGCGTCGTGACGACGAACAGCATCGCCAGGATCCAGTAGCGCACGGCGGTGCGGCGCGCGGTGCCGGCGAGGTCGATCGGAAGATCGCGGGAGGGAGTCTGATTGGGCACGTTAAAGTAGTACGTCGTCGTATGACATGACTGAAAGTTTATGTGTCCGCTCAGAATGTGGAAACCTCGGGTTTTCCCTTTGTAAGTTGACGAAAAAGGGTAAGAATGACGGCTTATGCTCGACGGATAAGGCGCGACGCCAAGCGGCAACGCTGCGCACGCGACGCCTGAATGACGAAACGATGTCGGCAGACATCATATCTGTTGGGCTACAATGAGCGAATCATTCCCGAACCACGGAGCACATCCCATGCAACTGACTGGAGAGATGCTGATCGGCGCCGAAGCGGTGGCCGGCTCGGCGGGCACCTTGCACGCGTTCGACCCGACGAAGGGCGCGACGATCGATGCGCCGGCCTTCGGCGTCGCGACGCAGGCCGACGTCGAGCGCGCGTGCGAGCTCGCGCGCGATGCCTTCGACGCGTACCGCGCGCAGCCGCTCGCGGCTCGCGCGGCGTTTCTCGAAGCGATCGCCGATGAAATCGTCGCGCTCGGCGACGCGCTGATCGAGCGCGCGCACGCCGAAACGGGCCTGCCCGTCGCGCGGCTGCAGGGCGAGCGCGGCCGCACCGTCGGCCAGCTCCGGCTGTTCGCGCGCGTCGTGCGCGACGGTCGCTTCCTCGCCGCGTCGATCGATCCCGCGCAGCCCGCGCGCACGCCGCTGCCGCGCTCGGACCTGCGGCTGCAGAAGGTCGGGCTCGGGCCGGTCGCGGTGTTCGGCGCGAGCAACTTCCCGCTCGCATTCTCGGTGGCCGGCGGCGACACCGCGTCGGCACTCGCGGCCGGCTGCCCGGTGATCGTGAAGGCGCACGAGGCGCACCTCGGCACGTCCGAGCTGGTCGGCCGCGCGATCCGCGCGGCGGTGGTGAAATGCCGGATGCCGGACGGCGTGTTCTCGTTGCTGATCGGCCCGGGCCGCGTGACCGGCGCGGCGCTCGTCAGCCATCCGGCGGTGCAGGCCGTCGGCTTCACCGGCTCGCGCCAGGGCGGCATGGCGCTCGTGCAGCTCGCGAACGCGCGCCCGCAGCCGATTCCGGTCTATGCGGAAATGAGCAGCATCAACCCGGTCGTGCTGTTTCCCGCCGCGCTCGCCGCGCGCGGCGACGCGATCGCGACCGGCTTCGTCGATTCGCTGACGCTCGGCACCGGCCAGTTCTGCACGAACCCGGGCCTCGTGCTCGCGGTTGACGGCCCCGATCTCGACCGCTTCGAGTCCGTCGCGGCGCAGGCGCTCGCGAAGAAGCCGGCCGGCGTGATGCTGACGCGCGGCATCGCCGACGCGTATCGCAGCGGACGCGGCAAGCTGGCCGAACTGCCGGGCGTGCGCGAAATCGGCGCGGGCGAGGCGGCGCAGACCGAATGCCAGGGGGGCGGCGCATTGTATGAAGTTGCTGCCCAGGCGTTCCTCGCCGAGCCGGCGTTCGGCCACGAAGTGTTCGGGCCCGCATCGCTGATCGTGCGCTGCCGTGACTTCGACGAGGTCGCACGCGTGCTCGACGCACTCGAGGGCCAACTGACGGCCACGCTGCAGATCGACGCCGACGACAAGCCGCTCGCGCGCCGCCTGCTGCCGATCCTCGAACGCAAGGCCGGGCGCCTGCTCGTCAACGGTTACCCGACCGGTGTCGAAGTGTGCGACGCGATGGTGCACGGCGGGCCGTTCCCGGCGACGTCGAACCCGGCCGTCACGTCGGTCGGCGCGACCGCGATCGACCGTTTCCTGCGGCCCGTGTGCTATCAGGACTTCCCGGACGACCTGCTGCCCGAAGGGCTGCAGGAAAGCAACCCGCTCGGTATTCCGCGGCTGCGCGACGGCCGGGCGGAGTGATGGTGCGGCGGCGCGGCACGCAGCCGGGCCGCTTGCCGAAGCAGTGAGAGCGGGGGCCGCCTGTTGGCGGCTCCCGCTTTTTTCATGATGGCTTTCGCGTCGCCGGAATTTCTCCTACAGTAGCGGGGCCTCGGGCCGCCCGGTCCGCAGGCGAGCCTGAGAGACCACAAAATTCCAAGAGGAAGTCATCCGATGAACATCAGCAAGCGCGGCGACCACCTGTTCGCCGCCGGATTGTGGAAGGTGATCGGCGGCGTCGCGCAGGCCGTGCGCAGCCGGATCGGCCAGTACAGCGAAGGGCGCGTGCTCGCGAATGCGCTGCTGGAATTCCAGCGCGACCTGGGCGGCAGCGAATTCGACGTGACCATCAACCAGGGGCGGTCCGTCACGGGCTCCGACGCGCATTCGCTCATGTTCGGCCGCGCTGTGGACCGATTCCGGCAGGACATGGAAGCGCTGGTGTTCGCGCTCGAGCATCGCCGCAACATCGACGAGCGCGACCCGAGCCTGCGCACCGACGCGCTGATGCAGGCCAACAGCGCGCTGTCCATCGCGAAGCAGTCGGCCACGATCACGGTCGGCCGGTTCTTCGATGCCGTCGTCGATCGCGACGTGCTCGGCCAGATTCTCGGCGGCGAGTCGAACGCGCGCGCACGGGCGGGCACGCAACAGCAGATCGAGGCGACGCGGATCAAGCTCGCCAACGTGCGTCACCGGATCATCGGCGTCATCGCGCAGATGTGACCGCGCGCGGCGCGGCGGGATGCGTGGCATGGCCGCCGCTGCAAACGACGGCGGCCGGCAGGTGCCGGCCGCGATCCAACACGGGCGATGCAACAAGCCGGCCGCGGCGCGGTTGAAGGCGCTGCGCCGGCCGGCCCTGCTTACTGCGGGCCCATCTTCTTGATCAGCACGTCCAGTTCGGCCATTTCGTCGTCGGTGAGGTCGACGAGCGGCGCGCGCACCGGGCCCGCGTCGTGGCCGACGAGCTTCGCGCCCGCCTTCACGATGCTGACCGCGTAGCCCGCGCGACGGTTGCGGATCTTCAGGTACGGCAGGAAGAATTCGTCGATCAGGCGGCCGACCGTTGCGTGGTCGTCCTTCGCGATCGCCTCGTAGAACGCCATCGCCGTCTTCGGGATGAAGTTGAACACGGCCGACGAGTACACCGGCACGCCGAGCGCCTTGTACGCGGCTGCGTAGACTTCGGCCGTCGGCAGGCCGCCGAGGTACGCGAAGCGGTCGCCGAGACGGCGGCGGATCGTGACCATGCTCTCGATTTCGCCGACGCCGTCCTTGAAGCCGATCAGGTTCGGGCAGCGATCGGCGAGGCGCTCGAGCATGTCGGCGTTCAGTTTCGAATTCGCGCGGTTGTACACCACGACGCCGATCTTCAGCGCGCGGCACACCTGCTCGACGTGCTCGGCGATGCCTTCCTGGCTCGCTTCGGTCAGGTAGTGCGGCATCAGCAGCACGCCGCTCGCGCCGAGGCGCTCGGCTTCCTGCGCATATTCGATCGCGACGCGCGTCGCGCCGCCGGCGCCGGCCAGGATCGGCACCTTGCCCTTGCAGGTTTCCGTCGCGACACGGATCACATCGGAATACTCGCGCTGCGTGAGCGAGAAGAATTCACCGGTGCCGCCGGCCGCGAACAGCGCGGTCGCGCCATACGGCGCCAGCCATTCCAGACGCTCGGCATAGGTGCTCGGACGGAAGCTGCCGTCCGAGTCGAAGTCCGTCAGCGGAAACGACAGCAGGCCGTGGGAGATGATCTGTTTGAGTTCTTGCGGTGAGGTCATGGTTAGGTCGTCCGTCTAGCGCGAGTGCTGGGTTCGTCGGGTACGGCATCCGGGCCATATTGGCGATGTCGTTGTATGTCATCGTACAACGCAGGAACGAGCAATGCAAGCAGCTTCCCGACAGATAAAGGGTAGGGTCTTTCCGGATAAGGGTTTACGTAATATCACGCACGGGTGTTGAATGTCGTATGATGACTAACGATCTGACTGGTAGCCTTCCAGGAATTCCGATGACTGCTTCCCCGCTTTATATCCGCGTCCATCCGGACGACAACGTCGCGATCGTCGTGAACGACGGCGGCCTGCCCGAGGGCGCGACCTTCGCCGACGGCCTGACGCTGCGCGAAGGCGTGCCGCAGGGGCACAAGGTCGCGCTGGTCGACCTCGCCGCCGGCGACCCGATCGTCCGCTACAACGTCGTGATCGGCTACGCGCTCACCGAGCTGCGCCGCGGCAGCTGGGTCAACGAGCGCACGATGCGCATGCCCGAGCCGCCGGGGCTCGACGACCTGCCGCTCGCCACGCGTGCCGCGCCGCCGCTGGCGCCGCTCGAAGGCTATACGTTCGAGGGTTTCCGCAATCCCGACGGTTCGGTCGGCACGCGCAACATCCTCGCGATCACGACGACCGTGCAGTGCGTGTCGGGCGTCGTCGAGCATGCGGTGAAGCGGATCAAGGACGAACTGCTGCCGCGCTACCCGAATGTCGATGACGTGGTCGGGCTCGAGCACACATATGGCTGCGGCGTCGCGATCGATGCGCCCGATGCCGACATCCCGATTCGCACGCTGCGCAACATCAGCCTGAACCCGAACTTCGGCGGCGAAGTGATGACCGTGAGCCTCGGCTGCGAGAAGCTGCAGCCCGAGCGCCTGCTGCCGCCCGGCGCGATTCCGCTGGCGGCCGACGGCGCGACGGACAACGGCGGCGTCGTGTGCCTGCAGGACGCCGCGCACGTCGGCTTCAACTCGATGATCGATTCGATCATGAAGATGGCCGAATCGCATCTCGAGCGTCTGAACCGCCGTCGTCGCGAAACCTGCCCGGCGTCGGAACTCGTCGTCGGCGTGCAGTGCGGCGGCAGCGACGCGTTCTCGGGGCTGACCGCGAACCCGGCGGTCGGCTTCGCGGCCGACCTGCTCGTGCGCGCGGGCGCGACGATCATGTTCTCGGAAGTGACCGAGGTGCGCGACGGTGTCGCGCAGCTCACGTCGCGCGCGGCGAACGAGGATGTCGCGCGCGAGATCATCCGCGAGATGGACTGGTACGACCGCTACCTGCAGCGCGGCCGCGTCGACCGCAGCGCGAACACGACACCCGGCAACAAGAAGGGCGGCCTGTCGAACATCGTCGAGAAGGCGATGGGTTCGATCGTGAAGTCGGGCAGCGCGCCGATCGCCGGCGTCGTGCGCCCCGGCGACCGGGCGCGGCAGAAGGGGCTGCTGTACGCGGCGACGCCCGCGAGCGACTTCATCTGCGGCACGCTGCAACTCGCGGCGGGGATGAACCTGCACGTTTTCACGACCGGCCGCGGCACGCCGTACGGCCTCGCGCAGGTGCCGGTGATCAAGGTCGCCACGCGCAGCGATCTCGCGCGCCGCTGGCACGACCTGATGGATCTCGATGCCGGGCAGATCGCGACGGGCGCGGCGTCGATCGAAGAGGTCGGCTGGGAGCTGTTCCGGCTGATGCTCGACGTCGCGAGCGGCAAGCGCCGCACGTGGGCCGAGCAATGGAAGCTCGCGAATGCGCTAACGCTGTTCAATCCGGCGCCGGTGACCTGACGCGTGCGGTTGCGACGGCGGACGATGCGGGCGCCTTCGGGCGCCCGTTTTCAATAGCGGCGGCGCGGTTTCCTTACCTCGAACGTAATCGACCGCCCGCGCGGGGCCGGCGACGATGGCGACACGCGAACACGAAACGTCCGCGGTGCTGTCCTCCCCTCATCCAGACCAGGAGCCTCGCATGAACACCAACGAAACCGTCCAGTCCGCTCACGCCGACCTGATCGACCGTTATTTCGACGCCTGGAACGAGTCCGACGCCGCACGCCGGCGCGCGCTGATCGATGCGACCTACGCGAGCGACGCGGCCTATCGCGATCCGCTGATGGCCGGAGACGGCCACGCGGGCATCGACACGATGATCGCCGCGGTGCAGGCGCGCTTCCCCGCGTATCGCTTTCGCCGCACGACCGACGTCGACGGCTTCGGCCAGCACCTGCGCTTCTCGTGGGCGCTCGTGTCGCCGGAGGGCGCGGCGATCGTGAAGGGTTCCGATTTCGGCACCGTCGATGCGTCGGGCCGCCTGAAGTCGGTGACGGGTTTCATCGACGAAATGCCGGCCGCGACGTCGTGACGTGAGCGACGCATGCCCGGCGGCCGCCGGGATCGGGTAACGTATGCAATTCGTTCCCCGTCCCGGAGGTTTGCCCACATGCTGAAGAATATCGATCCCCTGCTGCACGCCGACGTCCTGCACACGCTGCGCGCGATGGGCCACGGCGATGAAGTGGTGATTTGCGATGCGAATTTTCCGGCGGAATCCGTCGCCGAGCATACGGTGGTCGGCCGCGCGCTGCGCATCGATGGCGCGGATTCGGCGCGCGTCGCGCGCGCGGTGTTGTCGGTGCTGCCGCTCGACACGTTCGTCGACACGCCCGCGTGGCGGATGGAGGTGGTCGGCGACCCGGCCGCGGTGCCGCCCGTGCAGCGCGAAGTGCAGGCTGAAATCGATCGCGCGGAAGGGCGCGCCGTGCCGCTCGCGGGCATCGAGCGATTCGCGTTCTACGAGCGCGCGCAGCAGGCGTATGCGGTGATCGTCACCGGCGAGCAGCGCGGCTACGGCTGCTTCGTGTTCAAGAAAGGCGTGCTGTTGAGCGACGCCGGTTAGGGCCTGTTCCTTTTATTCGCGGCGGCGGGCTGCGGCGTCGTTCATCGTGGTGGCGCCGCGTCGGTGCCGGCCGCCGCAGTGTAAAGATTTGCTACAACCTTTTTCTTGGACACCGCGAAAAGACCCTCTATGCTGGCCCATTTGCCGCGGGCCCGGCCGGGCCGCGCGGCTGCGAACCGCCCGGGCACGCCTCGAGCGGACGGCCGAATTGCATACGAGGAGAGAGGCATGACGCGTTCCGTCGATTCCGGCGTCATTTTTTTCGCGCGCCTGGCGCTGGCGGCGTTGTTCTTGTGGGGCGGCGTGATGAAGCTGCTCGGCTACGGCGATTTCATCGGCTATCTGCATCGGATGAACGTCCCGTATCCGCAGGTGACGGGCCCGCTCGTCGTTGCTATCGAAGCACTCGGCGGCCTGCTGCTGATCGTCGGCTACAAGGTCAAGCCGCTCGCGTTGCTGATGGCGTTCTACACGATCGCGACCGCGATGGTCGGCCACAATTTCTGGGACGCGACGGACGCCGCCGTCCAGCACGACATGGTCATCCACTTCTGGAAGAACGTCGCGATCGCCGGCGGTTTCCTGCTGCTGTTCGTGACCGGTGCGGGCGGCGCGAGCATCGACGCGCTGCGCCGGCCAAGTTCGTCGTACGGCGCGCTGCGCTGAGCCGGAGTTGAGTCGAGTCGCGCTGAACGGCGCGACGTACTGACGTCGCGCGCCGCGCCGAACCAAAACGAAAGGGCCGAATCCCGCACGCCGCGGGATTCGGCCCTTTGTTCATCCTGCGCGCGGATGCGCGCCGGCGTTCAGCGTGCGTCCTTCAGCTCCTTCGCATCCTTCGCGAACTGCACGGCGATCGCGCCGAGCACGCAGATCGCCGCGACGTACACGACCGGCGCGAGCGGGTTCGACTTCATCATCAGCGACACGATCACCGGCGTGAGGCCGCCGAAGATCGCATACGCGACGTTGTACGAGAACGAGATGCCCGAGAAGCGCACGACGGCCGGGAAGCTCTTGACCATCACGAACGGCACCGCGCCGATCGTGCCGACCATGAAGCCGGCGATCCCGTAGTACAGCGGCAGCGTCGACGCGTCGGCGGCGACCTGCGCGAACAGCAGGTAGTAGCACGCGGCCAGCACGAGGCCGCCGATGCCGAGCACGCGCTTCGCGCCGATCCAGCCCGCGAGCGAGCCGGCGGTGATGCAGCCGGCCGTCAGACACAGCGTCGCGATGCTGTTCGCGAACAGCGTGGTGGCGGGCGTCAGGTGATATTGCTTCTGCAGCAGCGCGGGCGTCATCAGGATCACGACGACGATCGCCGCCGACAGCATCCACGTGAGCAGCATCGACACGATCACCGCACGGCCGTGATCGCGCAGCACGGCCTTCAGCGGAATCTCGGCCGCGAGCGCCTTCTTCGCCTTCATTTCGGCGAACACCGGCGTCTCGTGCAGCCAGCGGCGCAGGTACACCGAGAACAGGCCGAACACGCCGCCGAGCAGGAACGGGATGCGCCACGCGAATGCGGTGACTTCGGCGCCCGAGTAGCGGCTGTTGATACCGGCAGCGACGAGCGAGCCGAGCAGGATGCCGGCCGTGAGGCCCGCGGTCAGCGTCCCGCATGCATAGCCGATGTGGCGCGACGGCACGTGCTCCGACACGAACACCCATGCGCCCGGCACTTCGCCGCCGACCGCCGCGCCCTGCAACACGCGGAACAGCAGCAGCAACACCGGCGCGAGGATGCCGATCGAGTCGTAGGTCGGCAGCAGGCCCATCAGCAGCGTCGGCACCGACATCATCAGCACGCTCAGCGTGAACATCCGCTTGCGGCCGAACAGGTCGCCGAAATGCGCCATGATCACGCCGCCGAGCGGGCGCGCGAGATAGCCGGCCGCGAAGATGCCGAACGTCTGCAACTGGCGCAGCCAGTCGGGAATGTCGTGCGGGAAGAACAGCTGTCCGATCGCGGGTGCGAAGAACACGAAGATGATGAAGTCGTAGAACTCGAGGGCGCCGCCGAGTGCGGCAAGGCCAAGGGTCTTGTAGTCGCTGCGCGTGAGCGCGCGTTCGGCGGCACGGGGCACGCCGCTCAATTCGGAAGCTTGCATGGTCAGGACGATCGGTTTTGAATGTTGTTGTCGGTGCTGCGTCTCCAGAACCCGCTATCGGCATGGACTGGCAAGGCGCGGCCTGCATCGTCGAGCGTGCGCCGAGCGCCGGATAGGGCACGCGACACGCACCGTCGCACCGGGATGGGGCACGACGCAGACGAAGCGTCAAAGCGGGTGGGGGGATTCTACAGGAGCGCGAAATGCGCGCGCGCGGGCCGCGCAGAGGAACGCTTCGGACTTCACGCGGAAGAAACGCGCGCGGCGCGGCAAGCGGTCGATCCGCGTGCCGCGCCGCGCGATGCAACGCAACGAGCGTGCGATCAGTTGCCGGCGATCGTGTCGACCGGCTTGAACGCGCCGCGCTCGACTTTGTAGATCGTCACCGGCGCATCCTTCAGGTCGCCCTTCGCGTCGTATGCGATGCTCGGCGCCGACACGCCCTTGATCGATACCTTGCCGAGATACGGCGTATAGACCTTCGGGTCGGTCGAGTTCGCTTCCTTCATCGCGGTGAGCAGCGCGATCGTGCCGTCGTACGAGTACGGCGAATAGGTGATCACGTCTTCATTGAAGCGTGCCTTATAGCGCGATGCGTAGCCGGCGAAGCCCGGCATCTTTTCCTTCGGCAGCCCGCCCATGTAGACGATCGCGCCTTCGGCCGCGTCGCCGCCGACCTTCAGGAACGTCGGCGAACGCGACATTTCGCCGGTCACGAATGCCGACTTCATCCCGAGCTGGCGCATCTTGCGGATCATCGGCGAAGACTGCGCGTCGCCGCCGCCGTAGAAGATCGCATCCGGGTTGATGCCCTTCAGGTTGGTCAGGATCGCGGAGAAGTCGAGCGCCTTGTCGTTCGTGAAATCGCGCTTGACGATCGTGCCGCCCGCGGCCTGCACGGCCTTCGCGAATTCGTCGGCGATGCCCTGGCCGTAGGCCGTGCGGTCGTCGATGATCGCGATGCGCTTGAAGCGCAGCGTCTTCACCGCGTACGTGCCGACGATGCGGCCTGCTTGCGCATCGCTCGTCAGCAGCCGGTACGTCGTCTTGTAGCCGCGCGCCGTGTATTGCGGCGACGTCGCCATCGAGATCTGCGGCAGCCCGGCGCGATCGTACAGGTCGGACGCCGGAATGCTCGTGCCCGAGTTGAAGTGACCGATGATGCCGCGCACATTGTCGTCGATCAGCCGCTGTGCGACCGTCGTGCCGGTGCGCGGGTCGGCCTGGTCGTCCTGCGAGTCGAGCTGGAACGTGACCGGCTTGCCGCCGATCGTCGGATGCGTCGCGTTGAAATCGGCGATCGCGAGCTGCACGCCCTTCTGCATGTCCGTGCCGTAGTTCGATTGCGGCCCCGTCAGCGGTGCGGCGAAACCGATCTTGACGACGTCGGCGGCGATGGCGTGTGCGCCCGACAGTGCGCAGGCAGCGGCCAGCGCGACGTGCGATACCTTCAGCTTCACTTTCACTTCCCCTTGATGGCGTGGTTGGGCCGACGCCGGCCGACGGGCCGGTGCGGTAAACCGGGCGAGACGTATCGATCGGCAGGCCTTCGCGACCGCGCGCGGATTGTGCCGGAATCGGCGTGCGCGGCGGCGGCGGGATGTCGTCTCGTAACCGTTGATCGAAGTCTAGGTAGCGAAAATGCGCGCGTCTTGCGCGTTCGATGCGTGACCGGCGACGATTTCGGCATATCGTAGATAACCCTGATATGTGCTGAAATCGTCATGTGAAATGCGCAATCGGGCCAAGACGCGGCACGCCGGCATTTCTAGGATGGCGGCTTCGCGAGCGTTGTTGCGATACCGCGTGCGGCAGGTCGATATCGCCGATGTTGCCGATCGATGCCGGGCACCCGCAGCGGATCGATGCGCAATCCTCGGCGTCCGGCAAGCGCGGCGCGGTGGTTGCGCGCACAACGGCACGGCGCGTTGCGCGCGGAGCCATGCTGCTGCCGATCGTCGCCGTCCGGCGTTGCGTTGCGCGGCCGCCGTTCGCCGAGTCGCTCTATCGCGCTTGTACGAGCTCGTCGCGACGTGTTCTCGACCGCGCTTCTATAATCGACGCCATCAGCCACCCCTTCGCAGATGCCGGGATGACGACCTTCCTTGCCGCACCGCCCATGAGCCTCGCCGACACATTGCGCTACCAGCCCGACAATGCCGATCTCGGCGCGATGCTCGCGCACTTCCGCCTGCTCGAGCCGGTGTTCGACGCGCTGCCCGACGTCGCATTCTTCGTGAAGGACGCGAACGGCCGCTACGCGCTGGTCAACCGCACGCTCGCGCTGCGTTGCGGCTACAAGGACAAGCGCGACCTGCTCGGCAAGACGACCGACGAAGTGTTTCCGCGCCGCTTCGGCCGAACGTATTTCGAGCAGGACATGGCAACGATCACAGCGGGCCAACAGCTGATGGACCAGCTCGAGCTGCATCTGTATCCGGGCCGCCAGCCGGGCTGGTGCCTGACCTGCAAGGAGCCGCTGCGCGACGCGGCGGGCAAGGTGGTCGGTCTTGCGGGCATCTCGCGCGACCTGAAGGCGCACGAAGGTTCGCACCCGGCCTACAGCAAGCTCGCAGACGTGGTGCAGCACATCCAGGATCACTACGTGCAGCCACTGAACCTGAAGCAGCTTGCGCAGATGGCCGGGATGTCGGTCGCGCAGCTCGAACGCTACTTCCACAAGGTGTTTCACCTGACGCCGCGCCAGGTGCTGCTGAAAACGCGGCTCGACGCGGCCACGGCGCTGCTCGTCACGCACGACAAGGTGACCGACGTCGCGGCGCTATGCGGTTATACGGATCACAGCGCGTTCACGCGCCAGTTCAAGGCGACGGTCGGCATGACGCCGACGGAATACCGGCTGATGCTGCAGGACAGGGCAGGGTGAAGTGACGCGCCGGAAGGGGCGGCGCGTCGGAAGGATCGGGGCGGTACGAAGGATTGAAGCGGGAAAGCGGCGACTCGGCGGCGCTCAGCGGTAGCCGAGGCCTTTCAGGACGGCCGTGCCGTCTTCGGTCAGCCGGAAGCTCGGTGCGGTGTCGGCGTCGAGCTTGACCATCTCGACGAGGCCGGCTTCCTGTAGCGCGGGCAATTCGGCTTTGGCATTCGCGCCGATCGGTGCGTGCAGCAGCACGAGCAGCGTTGCGATTTCATGATGGCTGAGCAATCGGCGCAGCATCGTCTTTTTTACAGGGGGGGCGGCCGGGCGGCCCGCGGGTGCATCTACGGCGCTCATCGCTGTCCTCCTTTTCGAGATATCTATCGGGTACTGGAAGCGGATGGTGCCGTCGAAGACTTAAGCGATTCTTAAAAGCGCGGTGGCCGAGCGCATGTTGGAGCGCGGTGCGCGTTACCGGATGTAACCCCGGCAGATTGGCCGTGTCCCGCTCGCGGTGGTCGGCCTTGCCCGGCAAGGCGCCGCCGCGGCACTCACCACGATGGCGCTTCCGCGTGGCGCGCGTCCCTGCGGCGGCGTGATTATCCCGTTCGAATCGCTCCCAGCGCGGAATTCGCTTGCGCCCTTATTTTCTTCGCTGGGCCTGCGCGGCGAGCCGCACGGCCGCGTTGGCGGCGCCGTAGCCGTCGTAGCCGCCGCGCCGCTCGACGATTTCGAGCGAGAAGCGGTTGTCGACCAGTTCCGTATACGCATGCAGGAATTCGCCGCCGTTTTCGTCGCGGTCGTACAGCAGATGGTGGGCGCTCAGCGTGTCGATCAACTCGTCCGACAGCGCGTAGCGTGCGGCGAGATCATCGTAATAATTTGGCGGAATGCGCAGGAACGGCACGCCGTCGGCGGCGAACGCGGCGACTGTCTTCACGATGTCGTCGCTCCGGAACGCGACGTGGTTCAGCCCGGTGCCGTGATAACGGTCGAGCGATTCGGCGACGGCCGTATGGCGGTCGACCGACGCATTCAGCGCGATCCGCACCGAGCCGTCGGCGCTGCGCACCGCGCGGCTGCGCATCAGGCCGTACGGATCGGGTACGAGCCAGCTGCGCTCTGCCTCGAAGCCGAAGGCGGTCTTGAAGAACAGGATCCACGTGTCGAGCGCGTCTGCCGGCAGCGCGAGGCACACGTGATCGATGCCGGTCAGCGGGCCGACCTCGGTCGGGCCGTCGATGTCGGTCAGCACGAAATCCGATTCGTACAGCGTTGGAGCGTTCGGCGTCTCGTCGACGAAGTATTCGAGGCTGCCGTCCGGCGCCTGCACGCTCGGCAGCACGCGCTCGTTCGGGCCGACGCGCCCGGAAAACGGCGTGTAGCCGAAGCCGGCCGCGCGTTCGAATGCCACTTTCGCATCGTCGACGCGGAACGCCGACGCGCACAGCGACAACCCGTGCTGCTGGAAGAACGCGTCGGCGAACGAGTCGCGCTCGGCGTTCAGCACGATCGACGCGGCGCCGTGCTGGAACAGCGTCACGTCCTTCGATCGATGGCGGCCCGCGAGCCGGAAGCGCATCCGGCCCAGCCATTCGCCGACGGTGGCTGCCGCCTGCGCGTCGACCGCGAATTCAATGAACTGGAACCCGACGTGCGCGGGCGGCGCAGGCGGCGCGAACAGCGGCTGGCCGGCGGCCGGCGCGCGGCCGTCCAGCGCGAGTCGCGCGCGCGTCAGTTCTTCCAGATAAAGCAGCGACCGGTGGCCGTCGGCGGCCGTGATCGCGGTCGGCGCGGCGCGGAAGCCGTCGTTGAAGATCTCGAGCGACAGCGGCCCCGTATAACCGGACTCGATCACGCGTGCCGTGAAGCGCGCGAGATCGAAATCGCCCTGGCCGGGGAACGAGCGGTAGTGGCGGCTCCATTCGAGCACGTCCATCGCGAGTTTCGGCGCATCGGCGATCTGCACGAACGCGATCCGGTCGCCCGGGATATCGGCGATCGCGTCCGGCGAATCGTCGAGCGACAGCGTATGGAAACTGTCGAGCGCGAGGCCGAGATGCGGGCTGTTCACCGCGTTCACGAGCTGCCATGCGTGCCCGTACCGCTTCACGACGCTGCCCCACGCGAGCGCCTCGTACGCGGCCACCACGCCGGCCTGCCGCGCGGCTTCGGCAAGCGCGCCGAGCTGGTCGATCAGCAGCGCGTCGTCCGCGATCGTGTCGGGCGACACGTTGCTGCATACCAGGATGCGGTCGGTGCCGAGCGCATGCATCACGTCGAACTTGCGGCGGACGCGGTCGAGATTGCGCGCAAGCTGGGCCGGGCTCACGCCCTCGAAGTCGCGAAACGGCTGGAACAACACGATGTCGAGGCCGAGATCGGCGGCCATGCGGCGCACGTCGGCGGGCGATCCGTCGAAGTAGACGAGGTCGTTCTCGAAGATTTCGACACCGTCGAAGCCGGCGGCCTGGATGGCGGCGAGCTTCTCGGCGAGCGTGCCGGACAGTGACACGGTGGCGATCGAGCGCTGCATGGGCGAATCCTGCGGTGAGCGGGGCATGGCGTCGGCTGGATCGGGCCGGAATGAACCAGTCATTGAATTGTTTGCGGGCGCCACATCCCGAATTTACTAGGGGAGTATGGCGAATTATACAAACTAACTAGATGGTACAAATAAGCGAAAACCCGAAAAGACATTGCGCTTGCGCAAGCGCACACTAGCGCCGAATCTTGACGTCAAGGGGCGAAGTCGACTAGCGATTCGCCCCCGTTTTTGGAGCAGAAACACCATGAGCAAGCACAAGGTGCTGGTGCTGAACGGCCCGAACCTGAATCTGCTGGGCACCCGCCAGCCTCACATCTACGGCGCGGAAACCCTTGCCGACGTCGAGCAGCGTTGCCGCACGGCGGCCGAGGCGCTCGGGCTGGAGATCGATTTTCGGCAGTCGAACGCCGAGCACCAGCTGATCGACTGGCTGCATGCCGCGCGCCACGATACGCACGGCATCGTGATCAATCCGGCCGGCTATACGCACACGTCGGTCGCGCTGGCCGACGCGCTGTCCGCGATCGCGAAGCCCGTGATCGAGGTGCATATCTCGAACGTGCATCGCCGCGAGGCATTCCGTCATCACTCGTATGTGTCGGCGGTGGCCGAAGCCGTGATCTGCGGCTGCGGCACCGAAGGTTACGTATTTGCGCT
Source organism: Burkholderia territorii (assembly GCF_001718335.1). Lineage (NCBI taxonomy): Bacteria > Pseudomonadati > Pseudomonadota > Betaproteobacteria > Burkholderiales > Burkholderiaceae > Burkholderia > Burkholderia territorii. The sequence goes on along the minus strand of NZ_CP013365.1, from coordinate 2,148,957 downwards.
GCAGCGCCTGTCGACCCTTTTCGCGCAAGGAGGCGCACGATGAGCCGCCCGTCGTTTCTGATCGGCCTGATCGGCCAGGGCATCGGCGGTTCGCTGTCGCCCGCGATGCACGAGGAAGAAGGTTTCCGCCAGGGATTCGGCTACGTGTACCGGCGCATCGATCTCGACGTGCTCGGCGTGACCGTCGACGCGCTGCCGGAACTGCTCGATGCCGCGCAGCGGATGGGCTACAACGGGCTCAACATCACGCATCCGTGCAAGCAGCGCGTGATCGAGCACCTCGACGCACTGTCGGACGATGCGCGCGCGCTCGGCGCGGTGAACACGGTGCTGTTCAAGGACGGCAAGCGGATCGGCCACAACACCGACTGGTCGGGTTTCGCGAAGTCGTTCCGTCGCGGGTTGCCCGGCGCGTCGCTCGAGCGTGTCGTGCAGCTGGGCGCGGGCGGCGCGGGTGCGGCCGTCGCGCATGCAGCGCTGCAGATGGGTGCCGCCGAACTGACGATCTTCGACGTCGACGGCAGCCGTGCCGCCGCGCTCGCGGGCGAACTGCAGCAGCGCTTCCCGGCTGCCCGGGTCGCATCGGGCAACGATCTCGCGGCCGCGATGCGGGCGGCGACCGGCCTGATCCATGCGACGCCGACCGGCATGGTCAAGCATCCGGGCCTGCCGCTGCCGGCGGAGCTGCTCCACGCGGGAATGTGGGTCGCCGACATCGTGTATTTCCCGCTCGAAACCGAACTGATACGCGCCGCGCGCGCAGCCGGCTGCGCGACGCTGCCGGGCGGCGGGATGGCCGTGTACCAGGCCGTCGATGCGTTCGAGATCTTCACCGGACGCACGCCGGACGACGAGCGGATGTTCGAGCATTTTCAGTCGCTCGTCGCGCGCTGACCTTTCTACAGACTAGCTGAAAAAGAGACCAGGAGACGACCATGCAGCACACCACCCACACGAACGCCGCGCCCGCGGCGGCCGCCACGGTCCGGCGGACCTCTGCGCGCTACAAGATCCTCGCGCTGCTCGCGATCGGCACGATGATCAACTATCTTGACCGTACCGTGCTGGGGGTGGCTGCGCCGCAGCTCACCAAGGAGCTCGGCATCAACGCAGCGGTGATGGGCATCATGTTCTCCGCGTTCTCCTGGACGTACGTCGCAATGCAGGTGCCCGGCGGCCTGTTCCTCGACCGTTTCGGCAGCAAGATCACCTATTACTGGTCCATGACGCTGTGGTCGCTGTGCACGCTCCTGCAGGGCTTCGTGCCCGGCGTCGGGACGCTGCTCGCATGCCGGCTCGGCCTCGGCGTGACCGAAGCGCCGTGTTTCCCGACCAACAGCCGCGTCGTCGCGACGTGGTTCCCGCAAAACGAGCGCGCGATGGCGACCGGCACGTACACCGTCGGCGAGTACATCGGTCTCGCGTTCTTCAGCCCGGTGCTGTTCGCGCTGATGGGTGCGTTCGGCTGGCGCTCGCTGTTCTGGGTCGTCGGCGCGGTCGGCATCGTGTTCGGTCTCGTCTGGTGGAAGTTCTATCACGAGCCGCGCAACCATCCGGGCGCGAACTCGGAAGAGCTTGCATACATCGAAGCGGGCGGCGGCCTCGTGCACCGCGCGCGCAAGGACGGCGACACGAGCGGCAAGTCCGCGCAGGCCAAGTTCAGCTGGGCGATGGCCGGCCGGCTGGTGAAGAAGCGTCAGCTCGCGGGTATCTGCCTCGGCCAGTTCGCCGGCAACTCGACGCTCGTGTTCTTCCTCACCTGGTTCCCGACCTATCTCGCGACGGAACGCCATATGGGCTGGCTGAAGATCGGCTTCTTCGCGGTGATGCCGTTCATCGCCGCATCGGTGGGCGTGATGTTCGGCGGGATCTTCTCCGACTGGCTGCTGCGCCGCGGCAAGTCCGCGAACCTCGCGCGCAAGCTGCCGATCATCGCGGGCCTGCTGCTTGCATCGACGATCATTCTCGCGAACTACGTGAAGAGCAACGAAGCCGTGATCGCGATCATGTCGGTCGCATTCTTCGCGCAGGGCATGGCCGCGCTCGGCTGGACGCTCGTGTCCGACATCGCGCCGGACGGCCTGCTCGGCGTGACGGGCGGCATCTTCAACTTCGCGGCGAACCTCGCGGGCATCGTCACGCCGCTCGTCGTCGGCTTCATCGTCGCATCGACCGGATCGTTCGTCGGCGCGCTCGTGTTCATCGGCGTGATCGCGCTGATCGGTGCGCTGTCGTACATCTTCGTCGTCGGCGACATCAAGCGGATCGAGCTCTAAGTACCGGCTCCACGCACTCTCGGTGCGTTCGCCCGGCGACCTGCGGGTCGCCGGGCTTTTTTGTGTCTGCCGTCCCCGCTTGCCGGACGTTGCATGCCTCGGCGCTCACGCGCGCTGCACGACGATTCCGAGTGAGTCGACCGCCTGCGCGATCGCCGCGACCGCGCGCCGGATATCGCCGGCATCGATCGCGCCGATGCAGCCAACGCGGAACGTCTCGCGTTGCGTCAGCTTGCCCGGATACAGGATGAAGCCCGCGTCGCGCACCGCATCGTAGAAGCGGCGGAAATCGTACGCCGGGTGGTCGGGCGCGTGGAACGTGACGATCACCGGTGCCTGCACGCTCGCATCGAGGAACGGCGTGAAGCCGAGCGCGCGCATCGATTCGATCAAGGTCCGGCAATTCTCCGCATAGCGCGCACCGCGCGCGGGCTGGCCGCCTTCGGCCAGGTACTGGTCGAGCGCGGCGCGCAGCGCGGCGATCACATGGGTCGGCGGCGTGAAGCGCCACTGGCCCGTCTTGCGCAGGTACGCGTACTGATCGTGAAGGTCGAGTGCGACCGACGGCGAGTTGCCTTCGCACGCGTCGAGTGCGTCGCGCCGCACGATCGCGAATCCCATCCCCGGCACGCCTTCCAGGCATTTGCCGCTCGCCGAGACCAGCGCGTCGATCCCGCTGTCCGCCAGCGCGATCGGCAACGCGCCGAACGAACTCATCGCGTCCACGATCAGCCGCTTGCCGTGCCGCCGGCATACGGCCGCGATCGCGTCGAGCGGATTGAGGATGCCTGCGCTCGTTTCCAGGTGTACCAGCGCGACGTGCGTGATGCGCGGCTCGCGCGAGAACGCGGCTTCGATCGCCGCCGGGTCGACCGCGGCGTCCTCGCCGAACGGCAGCGCGATCGCGTCGATGCCGAGCCGGCCGAGGATCTTCAGGATGCGCGCGCAATACGCGCCGTTGTCCGGCACCAGCACGACGCCGTCGCGCGGCACCAGCGTACCGAGAGCAGCCTCGACCGAAAACGTGCCGCTGCCTTGCATCGGCACGCACACGTATTCGTCGCCGCCGCGCGCGATTGCGACGAGATCCGCGCAGACGCTCGCCGTCAATTGATTGAAGGCGGCGTCCCACGAGCCCCAGTCGTGTTGCATCGCGTGGCGTGTTGTGGCGGACGTGGTGAGCGGGCCGGGCGTCAGCAGAATCGGGTCGGGCATGGTTTTTCTCCTGCAAAGATCGGACGAAACGCCGGGCGGCATTTCTGAATGACTTGCATGATATTGGCAAAATGTGTCATTTTTTGGAAATTGTGGCACTCGTCACGGCGTTGTCATCGAACGCTGTGATCCTTCGGTTGCCGCGCGAGACCACCTGCAGCGCGGCAGCGAGACAGGCCGGTTGTCGGTCTGTCCGACTGAAAGGAGCCGGATCGTGCCCCGGCCGTTTGGTGTTCCGCCTACGGAGAAGTGAGATGACACTGCAGAATTCCTCGCGCGCCGCTGCCGGCGCGTTCCGCAAGCTCGCGCTGGCCGCCTGCGCCGCCGGTCTGCTGCAAGGCGCGGCGATGCCCGCGCATGCGGCGAACGCGGTCGTGCTGTACACGGCGGACGGTCTCGAGAATCTCTATCGCGACGTGCTGCCCGCGTTCGAGAAGAAGGAAGGCGTCAAGGTCAACATCGTGACGGCGGGCAGCGGCGAGGTCGTCAACCGCGCGAACATCGAAAAGAATTCGCCGAAGGCAGACGTGATCGTCACGCTGCCGCCGTTCATCCAGCAAGCTGGCCAGATGGGCCTGCTGCAGCCGTACCAGAGCGTCAACTACAAGAACGTGCCGGCGATCGCGAAGGCGGAAGACGGCACATGGGCGACGTTCGTGAACAACTACTTCTCGTTCGCGATCAACCCGGACGTCGTGAAGAACCAGCCGAAGACGTTCGCCGACCTGCTGTCGCCGGCCTACGCGGGCAAGGTTGCCTACTCGAACCCGGCCACGGCCGGCGACGGGATGGCCGTGCTGATCCTGACGACGTCGCTGATGGGCGAGGACAAGGCGTTCGACTACCTCGCGAAGCTGTCGCAGAGCGTGAAGTTCCACACGAAGGGCACGGGCTATCTGAACGTGCTGCTGTCGCGTAACGAGATCAGTGTCGCGAACGGCGACCTGCAGATGGATCTCGACGACGCCGAGCACGGCGCGCTGGCCGTCAAGCCGATCTTCCTGGCCGCGAAGGACGGCGACCAGCCGACCACGTTCCAGCTGCCGTACGGCATCGGCCTGATCAAGAGCGGCCCGAACCAGGACGCCGGCAAGAAGCTGATCGACTACCTGATGTCGACGGAAGTGCAGTCGAAGGTGCCGGACATGTATGGCATCCCGGGCCGCACGGACGTGCCGCTGGCCGGCAAGAACGGCGAAGCGGTCAAGAAGGCGATCGCGGGCGTGAAACTGATCCCGGTCGACTGGACGCAGGTGATGGCGAAGAAACCGGTGTGGATCGAGCGCTGGAAAAAGGACGTGATCGGCAGCTCGGGCAAGCAACTCGACGTCGTCAAGCCGAAGTGATCGCGACACGTCGCCTGTATCAGTGAGCAAGAGGATGAACCCGGTGGACACCACCCTGACCCATCCCGGCGCATTCGGCGCCGCCGAACCGCGCGCCACGCTGCGGTCCGGCGCGCCAGGCGGCGTGCAGATCGAACACCTGAGCGTGCGCTACGGCGCACGCACGGTGCTTGAAGATCTATCGCTGTCGATTGGTGCCGGTGAATTTCTGACCGTGCTCGGCAAGAGCGGCTGCGGCAAGACCACGCTGCTGCGCTTCATCGCCGGGTTCGTGAAGGCCGACGGCCTGACCGGCACGCTGACCGTGGCCGGACGCGACCTGACCCATGCGCCGCCGCACAAGCGCAATCTCGGTCTGTTGTTCCAGAATTACGCGCTGTTCCCGCACCTGTCGGTGTTCGAGAACGTCGCATTCGGGCTGCGTGCCCGCGGGATGGCCACGTCGGAGGTGACGCGTCGCGTTGCCGATGCGCTGAAGCTCGTGCAGCTCGGCGAAGCCGGCCACCACCTGCCGGCGCAGCTGTCGGGCGGGATGCAACAGCGCGTCGCGCTGGCCCGCGCGCTCGTGATCGAGCCCGACGTGCTGTTGCTCGACGAGCCGTTGTCGGCGCTCGACGCGAACCTGCGCGCGTCGGTGCGCAGCGAGCTGAAGGCGCTGCACGAGCGCCTGCCGAACCTGACCGTCGTCTGCGTGACGCACGACCGCGACGATGCGCTCGTGCTGTCCGACCGCGCGCTGCTGATGCGCGACGGCCGCATCGCGCAGCTCGGCACGCCGCAGCAACTGTACGACGCGCCGCAGGACGGCTACGTCGCGCGCTACCTCGGCCCGGCCAACCTGCTGCCGCCGCACGTGATTTTCCCGCTCGGCGATCCGCGTCACGGCATGCGCGGCAAGGTCGCGTGCGTGCGCCCCGAGCGCTTGACCGTGATGCCGCTCGCGGCGGGCGGCCTGCACGGCACGGTGTCGTCGGTCGAATGGCAGGGCGCCGATCTGTCGATCGCGGTGGTGATCGACGCGGCGCCCGACGAACCCGTGCGCGTCACGATGCAACGCGGCCGCGGCGCGGCTCCCGAGCGCGGCGCGCGCGTTTCCCTGCATTGCGAGGCAGACGATGTCGTCCTTATCGAGCCCTGAAGCCGGCCTGCCGCCGCACGTGCTGGCGTCGGCCGCCGCGCATGCCGCCGCCGCGCGGCGCCGCAAGCGCATGGGCGACCTGCATCTCGCCGCGCTCGCGATCGTCGTGCTCGGCCCGCTCGTCGTCTATCCGCTGGTGCGGCTCGTGCTGCTGAGCGTGTCCGGCGATCACGGGCTGAGCTTTGCCGCGTACCGGACATTCTTCGGCAACCCCGAGACGCGCAACGTGCTGCTGACGACCGTCGGCGTGCTGTTCGCGAGCGCCGGCACGGCGTCGGTGCTCGGCGTGCTGCTGGCCGCGCTGCTGTTCTTCAAGCCGTTTCCGGGCGCGTCGCTCGTCACGCGCTTCCTGGAACTGTACGTCGCGTTCCCGTCGTTCCTCGTCGCGTTCACGCTGATCTTCCTGTACGGCTCGCAAGGCTCGATCAGTATCGCGCTGCAGCAGCTGTTCCATCTCGAGGCTCCGCCGCTCGATTTCCTGTTCGGCATCGGCGGTGTGATCCTCGCTCAAACCGTGTTCTATACGCCGTTTGTCGTGCGGCCGACGCTCGCGTCGTTCGCGACGCTCGACCTGCGCCTGATCGAGGCGGCGCGCAGCCTCGGCGCGTCCGGATGGATGCTCGCGCGTCGCGTCGTGCTGCCGATCGCGTGGCCGGGCATCGCTGCCGGCACCGTGCTGTGCTTCCTGCTGACGCTGAACGAGTTCGGCATCCTGCTCGTGCTCGGCAGCGCGCGGCTCGTGACGCTGCCGGTCGCGATCTACAGCAGCGCGACCGTCGACCTCGACCTGCCGACCGCGTCGGCCGGCGCGGTCGTGATGCTCGCGCTGTCGCTGGCGCTCTATGCGGTTTATCGCCGGGTGAACCGGCGTGCGACGGGAGGGAACGATGTCCGCTGAATTCCGTATCGGGCAAGCCGTGCCGCGCCACCAGGTCGGCTGGGGCGACACGGTCCTCAAGCATGCGTCGCGCGCGGCACTCGCGCTGGCCGCGTTCGCGTGCTTCTGGCTGTTCGTGCTGCCGGTCATCGTCGTCGCGCTGTCGAGCGTGTCGACGCAGTGGTCGGGCACGATCCTGCCGGCCGGCTACAGCCTGCGCTGGTTCGAGCGGCTCGGTTCGCCGGAATACGACGCGCTGCTGACGAGCCTCGAGATCGGCTTCGGCGTGTCGGCAATCGGCACGATCCTCGGGCTGTGGCTCGCGCTCGCGCTGGAAGGGCGCGACCGCCGCGGCCTCGGCGCGGTGGTCGATGCGCTCGTGATGGTGCCGAACGGCGTGCCGAGTGTCGTGCTCGGGCTCGCGGTGCTGATCGCGTATCACCAGAAGCCGCTCGACCTGTCGAGTTCCGCCGCGATCGTCGTGCTCGTGCAACTCGCGCTGATTCTGCCGTTCTGCTATCGCTGCGCGGCTGCCGCGCTGCGCCCGGAGCTCACCGTGCTGCGCGAAGCCGCGGCGAGCCTCGGGGCGCCGCCCGCGATGGTGCTGCGCCGCGTGCTGCTCCCGCAACTCGTGCCGGCGCTGCGCGCGAGCCTCGCGCTCGGCTTCGCGCTGTCGCTCGGCGAACTCGGCGCGACGCTGACCGTCTACCCGCCGGGTTTCGCGACCGTGCCGATCGTCGTGATCGGTCAGGTCGAGCGCGGCTACTACCTTCCGGCATCCGCGCTGTCGTTGTTGATGCTCGGCGCGTCGCTCGCGGCGCTGCTGCTGATCGCCGCGCGGGTGCCGCGCGGCAAGCGGGCGGCATCGTGAACGCCGCGTTCGCACTGAGGCAGTCCGGCGAGCAACCGGCCGCCGGCAACGTGTCGACGAATCTCGCGGGACGATCCGTCGACGTCAACGGCCGACGCTACCGGCTGCCGGTCGAACCGACCGTCGTTATCTGCGTCGACGGCTGCGAGTACGACTATCTCGAACGCGCGGTGGAGGCGGGCGTCGCGCCGTTCATCGCCAGGATGATCGCGGAAGGCACGGCCTGGCGCGCCGACTGTGTCGTGCCGACCTTCACCAACCCGAACAACCTGTCGATCGTCTGCGGCGTGCCGCCGGCGGTCCACGGGATTTGCGGCAACTACTTCTGGGATCCGGCCGCCGACGGCGGTCGCGGTGCCGAAGTGATGATGAACGACCCGGCGTACCTGCGTGCCGGCACGCTGCTCGCGGCGGCGTCCGACGCCGGCGCGCGGGTGGCGGTCGTCACGGCGAAGGACAAGCTGCGCCGGCTGCTCGGCTGGCGGATGAACGGCATCTGCTTCTCCGCCGAGAAGGCGGCGCAGGCGAATCTTGCGGAAAACGGGATCGTCGACGTGCTCGACTGGGTCGGCCTGCCGTCGCCCGACGTGTACAGCGCGGCGCTTTCCGAGTTCGTGTTCGCGGCCGGCGTGCGGCTCGCGCAGACGCGCCAGGTCGATCTCATGTACTTGTCGACCACCGACTACGTGCAGCACAAGTGCGAGCCAGGCAGTGCCGGCGCGAACGCGTTCTACGCGATGATGGACGGCTATCTCGCCCAGCTCGACGCCCTCGGCTGGGCAATCGGGCTCACGGCCGATCACGGGATGAACGCGAAGCACGATCCGGCTACTGGCCGCCCCAACGTGATCTATCTGCAGGACGCGTTCGACGAGTGGTTCGGTGCACGGGCTGCGCGCGTGATCCTGCCGATCACCGATCCGTATGTGGTGCACCACGGCGCGCTCGGCTCGTTCGCGACCGTCTACCTGGCACCCGGCGTCGACCGGACCGACGCGATGTGGCGCGTAGGCGGGATCGACGGCGTCGAGCTCGTCCTCGACAACGCGGAGGCCGCCGCGCGCTTCGAGCTGCCGGCCGACCGGATCGGCGACCTCGTCGTGATCGCGCGGCGCGACATGACGCTCGGCACGCGCGAGCGCGAACACGACCTGTCGGGCCTGACCGTGCCGCTGCGGTCGCACGGCGGCGTGTCCGAGCAGGAGGTGCCGTTGTTGTTCAACCGTCGGATCGAGCGGGACGATCCTGCACGTCGTCCGCGCAACTTCGACGTTTTCGATTTCGTGCTGAACCGGATCGCGTCATGATGGCTCATCCCCGACAGGATCACCCGGCGTTTCGCGCCGAGGCGCTGCGCTGGCGCGGCACGCGTGCGACGCGCGACCGCGTTTTCGACGTCACCGATCCATACACCGGCACGCGTGTCGGCACGGCGCCGCTGGCGAGCGTCGACGACGTGCGCGCCGCGTTCGACTACGCGATGGCGTACCGGCCGGCGCTCACGCGTTACGAGCGTTCGCAGATCCTCGAGCGTGCGGCGGCGCTGCTGCGCGAGCGTACCGAGGAAGCCTCCGACCTGATCACGCTCGAATCGGGATTGTCGAAGCGGGATTCTCGCTACGAGATCGGCCGCGTCGCCGACGTGCTGAAGTTCGCGTCGGTCGAAGCGCTGCGCGACGACGCGCAGAGCTTCTCGTGCGACCTGACGCCCCACGGCAAGGCGCGCCGCGTGTTCTCGCAGCGCCAGCCGCTCGACGGTGTGATCGTCGCGATCACGCCGTTCAATCATCCGATGAACCAGGTCGCACACAAGATCGCGCCGGCGATTGCGACCAACAACCGCGTGATCGTGAAGCCGTCGGAGAAGGTGCCGTTGTCGGCGTTCTATCTGGCTGACCTGCTCTACGAGGCCGGCCTGCCCGAGCCGATGCTGCAGGTGCTGACCGGCGACCCGCGCGAAATCGCGGACGAACTCGTCACGCACCCGCACGCATCGCTGATCACTTTTACGGGCGGCGTGTCGATCGGCAAGGCGATCGCCGCGCGGGCCGGCTACCGGCGCATCGTGCTGGAGCTGGGCGGCAACGATCCGCTGATCGTGCTTGACGACGCCGATCTGGAACGTGCGGCCACGCTGGCCGTGCTCGGCTCGTACCGGAATTCGGGGCAGCGTTGCACGGCCGTCAAGCGGATCCTGGTACAGCGCACGATCGCGCCGGCGTTCACGGAGTTGCTCGTCGAGAAGACGCGTGCATGGAAATATGGCGACCCGTTCGATCCCGCGAATGAAATGGGCACGGTGATCGACGACGCGGCGGCGCGACTGTTCGAGGCGCGGGTCGGCGAGGCGGTCTCGCAGGGCGCGCGCCTGCTGATCGGCAATGTGCGTCGAGGTGCGCTCTATTCGCCGACCGTGCTCGACAACGTCGATCCGTCGATGACGATCGTGCGCGAGGAGACTTTCGGACCAGTTTCGCCGGTCATCGCGTTCGACACGATCGACGACGCGATCCGGATCAGCAACGGCACGGCATTCGGGCTGTCGTCGGGTATCTGTACGGACAGTACGGCGGCGGTCGTGCGGTTCGTGAACGAGCTGAACGTCGGGACGGTGAACGTCTGGGAAGTGCCCGGATATAGGATCGAACTGTCGCCGTTCGGCGGAATCAAGGATTCGGGGCTTGGCTATAAGGAAGGGGTTCAGGAAGCGATGAAGAGCTTCACGAACGTGAAGACGTTTTCGCTGCCTTGGGAGTGAGCGGATGGCATTGACGGTGGAAGAGATTCACGGGTTGTATCGCGAGCACGGCCACGTCGCATATAGCGGCGAACCTGTTACGCAACTGGAGCATGCGTTGCAGAGCGGGTTGCTGGCGGAGGAGGCGGGCGCCGACGAAGCATTGGTTGCGGCCGCGTTCCTGCACGATCTTGGCCATCTGCTGAATCGGCAGGGCGAGACGCCGAGCGCGCGGGGCATCGACGACCTGCATCAGTATTACGTGCTGCCGTTCCTCCGGCCGCTGTTTTCGGACGCAGTGCTGGAGCCGATCCGGCTGCACGTCGACGCCAAGCGTTGCCTGTGCCGCACGGACGCCGGCTACTTCGAGAGCCTGTCGCCGGATTCGGTGCGCAGCCTCGCGCTGCAGGGCGGCATCTTCAGTGAAGCGGAAACGGCCGCGTTCCTGCAGCGCCCGTTCGCGGAAGATGCGCTCCGCCTGCGCCGCTGGGACGATACCGCGAAGGAAGAGGGCAAGGTGACGCCTGGTCTCGATCACTATATGGAGATCGTGGCGCGTCAGGCGCGTATGGCCTGACGGCTGGGCTGCCTCTATCTCTATATAAGGCCTCGCATGCGGGCCGCATGCGAGGCCTTATATTTTTTTCGAAACCCCTTGCGCGATTGCCGTGAGGTGCATAGAATCACGCCTCTTTCGCGCTAACGGCAACACGGCGCGGAGGAAGAAGGGAAGCGGTGCGGTTGGGCTGGTTGTAGAGCCGCCGACGCACACGAAGTTGAACCCCGGTCGTCGCAACGAAGCAGTTCAAAAAGTTGTTGACGAACCGAGAAACGCGGTTCATAATCTCGCTTCTCTGCTGCTGAAAACGCAGCGCTGTTGGGAAACTCCAGGTTTCCCGCAGAAATGCTCTTTAAAAATTAACAGCCGATAAGTGTGGGCGCTTGATGGCGGCGAGCTGATCCTCGGATCAGATAGCAAAAGTATCAAGAGTCTCACACTAAAGTAAGTCAGGTTTATGAAGTGATTCATATTCCTGTCAGCTTTGAGTGAGCGACCGGTTCGAAAGAACCGAAAACAGTAACAGGTTTGAACTGAAGAGTTTGATCCTGGCTCAGATTGAACGCTGGCGGCATGCCTTACACATGCAAGTCGAACGGCAGCACGGGTGCTTGCACCTGGTGGCGAGTGGCGAACGGGTGAGTAATACATCGGAACATGTCCTGTAGTGGGGGATAGCCCGGCGAAAGCCGGATTAATACCGCATACGATCTACGGATGAAAGCGGGGGACCTTCGGGCCTCGCGCTATAGGGTTGGCCGATGGCTGATTAGCTAGTTGGTGGGGTAAAGGCCTACCAAGGCGACGATCAGTAGCTGGTCTGAGAGGACGACCAGCCACACTGGGACTGAGACACGGCCCAGACTCCTACGGGAGGCAGCAGTGGGGAATTTTGGACAATGGGCGAAAGCCTGATCCAGCAATGCCGCGTGTGTGAAGAAGGCCTTCGGGTTGTAAAGCACTTTTGTCCGGAAAGAAATCCTTGGCTCTAATACAGTCGGGGGATGACGGTACCGGAAGAATAAGCACCGGCTAACTACGTGCCAGCAGCCGCGGTAATACGTAGGGTGCAAGCGTTAATCGGAATTACTGGGCGTAAAGCGTGCGCAGGCGGTTTGCTAAGACCGATGTGAAATCCCCGGGCTCAACCTGGGAACTGCATTGGTGACTGGCAGGCTAGAGTATGGCAGAGGGGGGTAGAATTCCACGTGTAGCAGTGAAATGCGTAGAGATGTGGAGGAATACCGATGGCGAAGGCAGCCCCCTGGGCCAATACTGACGCTCATGCACGAAAGCGTGGGGAGCAAACAGGATTAGATACCCTGGTAGTCCACGCCCTAAACGATGTCAACTAGTTGTTGGGGATTCATTTCCTTAGTAACGTAGCTAACGCGTGAAGTTGACCGCCTGGGGAGTACGGTCGCAAGATTAAAACTCAAAGGAATTGACGGGGACCCGCACAAGCGGTGGATGATGTGGATTAATTCGATGCAACGCGAAAAACCTTACCTACCCTTGACATGGTCGGAATCCTGCTGAGAGGCGGGAGTGCTCGAAAGAGAACCGGCGCACAGGTGCTGCATGGCTGTCGTCAGCTCGTGTCGTGAGATGTTGGGTTAAGTCCCGCAACGAGCGCAACCCTTGTCCTTAGTTGCTACGCAAGAGCACTCTAAGGAGACTGCCGGTGACAAACCGGAGGAAGGTGGGGATGACGTCAAGTCCTCATGGCCCTTATGGGTAGGGCTTCACACGTCATACAATGGTCGGAACAGAGGGTTGCCAACCCGCGAGGGGGAGCTAATCCCAGAAAACCGATCGTAGTCCGGATTGCACTCTGCAACTCGAGTGCATGAAGCTGGAATCGCTAGTAATCGCGGATCAGCATGCCGCGGTGAATACGTTCCCGGGTCTTGTACACACCGCCCGTCACACCATGGGAGTGGGTTTTACCAGAAGTGGCTAGTCTAACCGCAAGGAGGACGGTCACCACGGTAGGATTCATGACTGGGGTGAAGTCGTAACAAGGTAGCCGTATCGGAAGGTGCGGCTGGATCACCTCCTTTCCAGAGCTATCTCGCAAAGTTGAGCGCTCACGCTTATCGGCTGTAAATTAAAGACAGACTCAGGGGTCTGTAGCTCAGTCGGTTAGAGCACCGTCTTGATAAGGCGGGGGTCGTTGGTTCGAATCCAACCAGACCCACCATTGTCTGGCGGTAGTACACCTGAGGGTATCTGTACTCAATGGGGGCATAGCTCAGCTGGGAGAGCACCTGCTTTGCAAGCAGGGGGTCGTCGGTTCGATCCCGTCTGCCTCCACCAATTGCGATGATCGTTAGCGCTTTAGCGCTTACGAGCATCTCACTCCCGAAGGGAGCCCCAATGGATAATGTTTGATTGGGTTCGAGAGAACGAATCGAATCTTACCCATTGGCGATTGAGCCAGTCAGAGTGATATGAGTAACACCATATCGGCTGTCGTTCTTTAACAATCTGGAAGAAGTAAGTAATTTGGATAGCGGAAGCGTCTTTGAGATGGACGTGGAAACTATCCGGGTTGTGATTGTATCGATGTATCTCAAGATGATTCGAACTTCATTGTTCGACTCAATTGGAATACGGCACAACGCGAGAACTCAACCTGTAGCGACTGTCGATGAGACAGACTCGTTATAGGGTCAAGCGAACAAGTGCATGTGGTGGATGCCTTGGCGATCACAGGCGATGAAGGACGCGGTAGCCTGCGAAAAGCTACGGGGAGCTGGCAAACAAGCTTTGATCCGTAGATGTCCGAATGGGGAAACCCACTCCGTATGGAGTATCCATGGCTGAATACATAGGCCATGCGAAGCGAACGCGGTGAACTGAAACATCTAAGTAACCGCAGGAAAAGAAATCAACCGAGATTCCCAAAGTAGTGGCGAGCGAAATGGGATGAGCCTTGCACTCTTTATTTGTATTGTTAGCCGAACGCTCTGGAAAGTGCGGCCATAGCAGGTGATAGCCCTGTAGGCGAAAACAGTATGAAAGAACTAGGTGTGCGACAAGTAGGGCGGGACACGTGAAATCCTGTCTGAAGATGGGGGGACCATCCTCCAAGGCTAAATACTCGTGATCGACCGATAGTGAACCAGTACCGTGAGGGAAAGGCGAAAAGAACCCCGGGAGGGGAGTGAAATAGATCCTGAAACCGCATGCATACAAACAGTCGGAGCCTCGTAAGGGGTGACGGCGTACCTTTTGTATAATGGGTCAGCGACTTACGTTCAGTAGCAAGCTTAACCGTATAGGGCAGGCGTAGCGAAAGCGAGTCCGAATAGGGCGTTCAGTTGCTGGGCGTAGACCCGAAACCAGGTGATCTATCCATGGCCAGGATGAAGGTGCGGTAACACGTACTGGAGGTCCGAACCCACTAACGTTGAAAAGTTAGGGGATGAGCTGTGGATAGGGGTGAAAGGCTAAACAAACCTGGAAATAGCTGGTTCTCTCCGAAAACTATTTAGGTAGTGCCTCGTGTCTCACCTTCGGGGGTAGAGCACTGTCATGGTTGGGGGGTCTATTGCAGATTACCCCGCCATAGCAAACTCCGAATACCGAAGAGTGCAATCACGGGAGACAGACATCGGGTGCTAACGTCCGGTGTCAAGAGGGAAACAACCCAGACCGCCAGCTAAGGTCCCCAAATATAGCTAAGTGGGAAACGAAGTGGGAAGGCTAAAACAGTCAGGAGGTTGGCTTAGAAGCAGCCACCCTTTAAAGAAAGCGTAATAGCTCACTGATCGAGTCGTCCTGCGCGGAAGATGTAACGGGGCTAAGCTATATACCGAAGCTGCGGATGCGTGCTTGCACGCATGGTAGGAGAGCGTTCCGTAAGCCTGCGAAGGTGCCTTGTAAAGGGTGCTGGAGGTATCGGAAGTGCGAATGCTGACATGAGTAGCGATAAAGGGGGTGAAAGGCCCCCTCGCCGTAAGCCCAAGGTTTCCTACGCAACGTTCATCGGCGTAGGGTGAGTCGGCCCCTAAGGCGAGGCAGAAATGCGTAGCTGATGGGAAGCAGGTCAATATTCCTGCACCGTCGTTAGATGCGATGGGGGGACGGATCGCGGAAGGTTGTCCGGGTGTTGGAAGTCCCGGTCGCTGCATTGGAGAAGGCGCTTAGGCAAATCCGGGCGCGTAATTCAAGGGTGTGGCGCGAGCTCCCTCGGGAGCGAAGCAATTGGAAGTGGTTCCAAGAAAAGCCTCTAAGCTTCAGTCTAACGATGACCGTACCGCAAACCGACACAGGTGGGCGAGATGAGTATTCTAAGGCGCTTGAGAGAACTCGGGAGAAGGAACTCGGCAAATTGGTACCGTAACTTCGGGATAAGGTACGCCCTTGTAGCTTGACTGGCCTGCGCCAGGAGGGTGAAGGGGTTGCAATAAACTGGTGGCTGCGACTGTTTAATAAAAACACAGCACTCTGCAAACACGAAAGTGGACGTATAGGGTGTGACGCCTGCCCGGTGCCGGAAGATTAAATGATGGGGTGCAAGCTCTTGATTGAAGTCCCGGTAAACGGCGGCCGTAACTATAACGGTCCTAAGGTAGCGAAATTCCTTGTCGGGTAAGTTCCGACCTGCACGAATGGCGTAACGATGGCCACACTGTCTCCTCCCGAGACTCAGCGAAGTTGAAGTGTTTGTGATGATGCAATCTACCCGCGGCTAGACGGAAAGACCCCATGAACCTTTACTGTAGCTTTGCATTGGACTTTGAACCGATCTGTGTAGGATAGGTGGGAGGCTATGAAACCGGAACGCTAGTTTCGGTGGAGCCGTCCTTGAAATACCACCCTGGTTTGTTTGAGGTTCTAACCTTGGCCCGTGATCCGGGTCGGGGACAGTGCATGGTAGGCAGTTTGACTGGGGCGGTCTCCTCCCAAAGCGTAACGGAGGAGTACGAAGGTACGCTAGGTACGGTCGGAAATCGTGCTGATAGTGCAATGGCATAAGCGTGCTTAACTGCGAGACCGACAAGTCGAGCAGGTGCGAAAGCAGGTCATAGTGATCCGGTGGTTCTGTATGGAAGGGCCATCGCTCAACGGATAAAAGGTACTCTGGGGATAACAGGCTGATACCGCCCAAGAGTTCATATCGACGGCGGTGTTTGGCACCTCGATGTCGGCTCATCTCATCCTGGGGCTGTAGCCGGTCCCAAGGGTATGGCTGTTCGCCATTTAAAGAGGTACGTGAGCTGGGTTTAAAACGTCGTGAGACAGTTTGGTCCCTATCTGCCGTGGGCGTTGGATATTTGAAGGGGGCTGCTCCTAGTACGAGAGGACCGGAGTGGACGAACCTCTGGTGTACCGGTTGTCACGCCAGTGGCATCGCCGGGTAGCTATGTTCGGAAGAGATAACCGCTGAAAGCATCTAAGCGGGAAACTCGCCTTAAGATGAGATATCCCCGGGGACTAGATCCCCTTGAAGGGTCGTTCGAGACCAGGACGTTGATAGGTCGGGTGTGTAAGCGCAGTAATGCGTTCAGCTAACCGATACTAATTGCCCGTAAGGCTTGATCCTATAACAAGTCTGTCTCGCGCCAAGATGAGCGCGTCGGACAAGTTGGATTCTCGTGTGTGATACACACAACTCAAGATTACTGCTTCTTCCAGGATTGGTTCTGTTGGCCACGCCAGCAGGACAACCCCCTTTGCCTGATGACCATAGCGAGTCGGTCCCACCCCTTCCCATCCCGAACAGGACCGTGAAACGACTCTACGCCGATGATAGTGCGGATTCCCGTGTGAAAGTAGGTAATCGTCAGGCTCCCCTCAAGCCAGAAACCCCCGCCCAAACAGGCGGGGGTTTTTGCATTTGAGCGGCGCAAATGCGCGCGGAGGTAACCAAACCTCCCCACGTGTCGCTCGAGCGGCGCACCCCCGAATCCGGGCTTCATCATCCCGAACCCATCCCCGCCTTAATCGCTGCAAGTTCCGGCCACACAGCGACCGGCCACCGATGTCGTTGGTCCGCAGTACCCCAGTTCTCGAGCAATCTTCCTCTTAGCGTCACTGAGATATTCTGCACACCCGCCGCCTGAGCGGGCCAATCGGCCTACAGTCAGCGTTCAACCCGTGTTGCTGCATACAGCAATGCTGTCGTAATGGCCGACGATGCGCGACGTTGATCAATGATCGGCGATCAACGCTGGTCCCGGCAAAAATGTCCGAATGACCTCCTCTTCAGTCGACCCGTTGCGTCGACCTATTCTGTGGACGATTCGGTCGACGCAGAATGATTTCGTCATAAAAATCTATGCGCATAAAGTCCATTTGCGCGATACGCCCGACAAAGCGGGCAACCAGACCTTCAGGGTAATATCGCCATTCGTTCCGATTCCCGGCGCTCGTTTGAATCTGTCGGCACTCGGCATCCTCGGTATTCCGTCTTTTACATCGTTCATGACTGACAGCCCCGCCCAAGGTGGTCGGACGACCGACTTCTTGCCGTATCTGGTCGCCGCAACGTTCTTCATGGAGTATCTCGACACGACCGTGATTGCGACCGCACTGCCACAAATGGCGCGCTCGTTCGGCGTCGGGCCGAATGCGCTCAGCCTGGGAATGACGGCCTATATGCTCGCGCTCGCGGTGTTCATCCCGATCAGCGGCTGGATCGCCGATCGTTACGGCTCTCGCACCGTGTTTTCCACTGCCATCGTCGTATTCACCGGCGCATCGGTGCTATGCGGATTGTCCGAGGGCGTGATGACGTTCACGGCCGCGCGCCTGCTGCAGGGTGTCGGCGGGGCGATGATGGTGCCGGTCGGTCGGATGATCGTCGTGCGCAGCACCGAGAAGGCGAGGCTGATGCGCGCAATCGCGACGATCACGTGGCCGGGCATCGTCGCGCCGGTCGTCGGGCCTCCCATCGGCGGCTTCATCACGACCTACGCGTCGTGGCGCTGGATCTTCCTGCTGAATGTCCCGTTCGGCATTGCTGCGATCGTCTGTACCTGGTTGATCGTCCGGAATACGCGCGCCGACGAGCAGCGACCGCTCGACTGGGTCGGGTTCGTGCTGGCAGGCGCTGCGCTGACCTCTCTGCTGATCGGTACCGAAGCGGCTGGCCAGCAGGACGTCGACTTCAAACGCGCGGGTATTCTGGTGGGCGCGAGCGTGCTGTTCGGTATCGCCGCATGGATGCACGCGCAACGATGTGAACATCCGCTGCTCGATTTCTCGACGCTGAAGGTGCCGACATTTTCCGTGACGGTGATCACCGGCTCGGTCACGCGGATGGCGATCAACGCCGTGCCGTATCTGCTGCCGCTGCTGTTCCAGATCGGCTTCGGGATGTCGCCATTCCAGTCCGGCCTGCTGCTGCTCGCAAGCGCGCTCGGCAATCTCGGGATGAAGGCGGGAACGTCGTGGATCCTCGACCGATTCGGTTTCCGGCGCGTTGCGCTCGTCGACGTGACGCTCGTCGGACTCTTCACGATCGCGTGTGGCTGGCTGACGGCGTCGACGCCGCTGGCGATCACGTTGTTCGTCGTATTCGTCTATGGGCTCACGCGGTCGATGCAGTTCACGACGCTCGCGACGCTCGCGTATGCAGATATTCCGGCTAGGCAGACGAGCGCGGCCAGCACGCTGTGGAGCGCCGCTCAGCAGATGACGATCGGAATGGGCATCGCGTTCGGTGCGTTGTCGCTGCGGCTGGCGGCGTTGGTGCGTGGCGACGCGGCCGGCATGCACTACGTGCTCGACGATTTCCGCTGGGCATTTGTTGCGGCGGGCGTGCTTGCGCTTTTGACGTTGCCCGGCTACGCGCGGCTGGCTTCCAATGCCGGCGATCGCCTGCGCGCAAAAGCAGCCCGCGGGTAAGCCGGATTTCTCATTGCATTGGCGACGTGACGGGTGAAGGCTTCTGTATTTGCTCACACACCCGAAACGGCGATCCGTCATGGCGACGATCGTCTGAAGGGCAGTGTGCCCGTCGTCCGCTACCACCGGTGATGCGCTGACCGTGCGGCGGCGGCACGACACAACGATCGTCGCGCAATGACGCACGGTGTCGGTCGCGTGAACTGATCCGCATGGCGAATCGTGCGACACATCAGTTGCACGCCGCAGCCCGTCACTGCGCGTCATGGAAGATGATGCCGATCGTATGGCGATGACCGCTTCGGATTCTGCTCACGCCATGGCGCAAGTTGACGCGGTAGACGCCACGCGTGCCCTGCACCGGCCTGCCATGCACGGCGAAGATCACTGCGTCGCCTTGTGTCAGCGGCACCACTTCGGCGCGCGACTGCATGCGTGGTCGCTGTTCCGTCAGCACGAACTCGCCGCCCGTAAAATCCCTGCCGGGTGCGGACAGCAGGATCGCGATCTGAAGCGGAAAGACATGCTCGCCGTACAGGTCCTGATGCAGACAGTTGTAGTCATCGGGGCCGTATTGCAGGATCAGCGGCGTTGGTCGTGTCTGTCCCGCCGCGTGGCAGCGATCGAGGAATGCGCGGTGTTCTTTCGGATAGCGGACGTCGATCCCGAGTGCCTGATTCCAGCGATTCGCGATCGGTGCGAGGTGCGGGTAGAGCGTCGCGCGTAGCTCGGCGATGAGTGCAGGCAGCGGGTACGCGAAGTACTTGTATTCGCCGCGCCCGAATCCGTGCCGTGCCATCACGACGCGTGAACGATAGAGCGCATCCTGCGGATAGAGCGACGCGAGCGCGTCGCACTCGCTGGCGGAGAGCAGGCCCGGTATGCGTGCGCATCCGTAACGATCGAGCTCGACATCGACGGTCGCCCAGTCGATTGCGTCGACGCGTTGCACGATGTCCGTCGATTCGACGGCAGGTTGCAGATGGGCGATATTCACGGGCGTACCTCGGTTCGTCAGCGATGTGGCGCCGTGCGACAGAGCGAAACGCTCGCAAGCGTCGCGTGCACGGTCGAAGCCACGATGAAAGTTGATGAACTCAGTCTAGCGGCGTCCGTGTGCGGGCGCGCTCCAGATCTTGCGCTCCAATCCGGAAAGGCGGAAAAGGCACGGGCGTGGCACGGCCGCAGCGAATGCCGAAACATGTCGGAGCGGAGAAGCGGAGAAGCGGAGAAGCGGAGAAGCGCAGAAGCGCAGAAGCGCAGAAGCGCAGAAGCGCAGAAGCGCAGAAGCGCAGAAGCGCAGAAGCGCAGAAGCGCAGAAGCGCAGAAGCGCAGAAGCGCAGAAGCGCAGAAGCGCAGAAGCGCAGAAGCGCAGAAGCGCAGAAGCGCAGAAGCGCAGAGGCGCAGAGGCGCAGAGGCGCAGAGGCGCAGAGGCGCAGAGGCGCAGAGGCGCAGAGGCGCAGAGGCGCAGAGGCGCAGAAGCGCAGAAGCGAGCGGACAAACAACAGCGAAACCTTCCACGGCAGGCAGCCAGCTTTCACCGGCCACCCACCATATGCCCGATCAAGCCACCGACCGGAACAACCAGTAGAGCCCGCCTGCCAGCACGATCGACGCGGGCAGCGTCAGCACCCATGCGAGCACGAGGCTGCGCACCGTGCTCCACTGCAGCCCGGATCCGTTCGCGGCCATCGTGCCCGCGACGCCCGACGACAGCACGTGCGTCGTCGACACGGGCAGCCCGTATACGTCGGCAGCACCAATCGTCAGCATCGCGACGAGTTCGGCCGACGCGCCCTGACCATAGGTCAAATGCTGCTTGCCGATCTTCTCGCCGACGGTTACGACGATCCGCTTCCAGCCGACCATCGTGCCGAGGCCCAGTGCGATCGCAACGGCAACCTTCACCCACGTCGGAATGAACTTCGTCGCGTGGTCCAGCTGCTTGCGGTAGTTGTCGATCGCGAGCTTGTCGTCGGCTGCGAACGCGGGCTGCCCCGATTTCTCGATCAGGCGAATCGCTTCGGATACCAGATACATCGTGTTGCGCACGTTGTCGACGTCGCGCTGCGGCACCGCCGCCATCGACCCCGACGCGCCGACCGCGGTCGCGAGCGACGTGGACAGCTGTTGCACGGCAGGCAGCACGGCGGGCGTCAGTTCGCGATGCTGCACGTAGTGTTCGACGTCGGCGCGCGGGTTAGTGGACGGCGCGACGCCGTTCGTGTACTTCCCGAACGTCGCGGCAGCCTGGTTCGCGACGGCGACGAAGGTCTGCGTTTCGGTCGGCGTGACGGCCTTGTTGAGCGCATACGCGGTCGGCACCGTGCCGATGAGGATCAGCATGATGAGGCCCATCCCTTTTTGCCCGTCGTTCGATCCGTGTGCGAACGACACACCCGTGCAGGTGAGGATCAGCAGGCAGCGAATCCAGAACGGCGGCGGCTGATCCTTCGGCGGCTCCTGGTACAGCTCGGGAATCCGCACGAGCGCTTTCAGCACGAGCAGCAGCAGGGCGGCGCACAGGAAGCCGACGATCGGCGAGAACAGCAGCGACTTGCCGACACCAAGCGCCTGACCCCAGTCGACACCGCTCGTGCCGGACGGCCCGTGCATCAACTGGTTCATCAGACCGACACCGATGATCGACCCGATCAGCGTATGCGAGCTCGACGACGGCAACCCGAAATACCAGGTCGCAAGGTTCCACATGATCGCGGCGATCAGCAGCGCGAATACCATCGCGAAGCCTGCGCCGCTACCGACCTGCAGAATCAGCTCGACGGGCAGCAACTGCAGGATCCCGAACGCGACGGCGCCGCTCGAGACCATCACGCCGAGGAAGTTCCACATGCCCGACCAGATCACCGCGACGTTGGGCGTCAGCGAGTGGGTATAGATCACGGTGGCCACCGCGTTCGCGGTGTCGTGGAAGCCGTTGACGAATTCGAAGCCGAGCGCGATCAGCAGCGCGGCGCCAAGCATCAGGTACGGGAACAGCGATCCTTCGCGGACCGGCGCCAGATCGGCGACCAGGTGCGTGGCGATATAGCCGGCGCCGAACACGAGCACCAGCAGGAACACGGCGTAGCCGACCTGCCTGGTGCGTTCGACGGAAGCCGAATTGTTCTGTGCGGACGAAGCAGGTTGATTCATGACGGCATCTCGTAAGGGAACCGCGTCCGATCCTAGCTTTTGCTAGCAGTCAGTTTGATGACAGTACGGATGACGAATCATGGTCTTACGGATGTGTAAGGTGACGTGCCGTAACGCCGTGGCTCGACGTGTCGTGCACGGCTCGTGTCGTTGTCCATATAGTGAACACCAACCAGTCTGTGCACCGACATGCGGACCGCCGGAAGTACGCGATGCGCGAGCGCGGCTAGCGCAGCATGCGTGGTGCGCTTCACGTGGATTCGCGCGCCAGCGCGACGAATGCGGCCAGATAGTCGATCGACGCGTCCGCGTCGCGGATGCCGAGGAAGATCTGCTTCATGATGCCCTTCTTGCCGAGCTTGACCGGCACGACCGGCATCCGGTCCGCGTATTCGTCGGCAAGCCACCTCGGCAACGCGGCCACGCCGCGCCCGCTCGCCACCATCTGCAGCATGATGTCGGTCGTCTCGATCGACTTGTGGCGCCGCGGCACGATGCCGGCCGGCGTCAGGAACTGGTTGTAGATGTCGAGCCGGTCGGTCTCGACCGGGTAGGTAATCAGCACCTCGTCGGTCAGCTGCTCGGGCATCACGTAATCGGCGTTCGCGAACCGATGCGCATCCGCGACTACCAGCACCTGCTCGTAATCGAACACGGGATCGAAGTGCAGCCCCGGCTTGTTCAGCGGGTCGGGCGTCACGAGCACGTCGATGTCATGGCCGAACAGCGCGCCGATGCCGCCGAACTGGAAACGCTGCTTCACGTCCACGTCGACGTCCGGCCAGCGTGACAGATACGGCGACACGACCTTCAGCAGCCACTGGTAACACGGATGGCACTCCATCCCGATGCGCAGCGTGCCGCGCTCGCCCTTCGCGTACTGCTTCATCCGCTCCTCGGCGAGTTCGAACTGCGGCAGCAGCCGGTTCGCCAGCTTCAGCAGATACTGCCCGCCCTGCGTGAGCCGCAGGCCGCGTCCTTCGCGATCCCAGATCGGCGTGCCGAGTTGCTGCTCGATTTTTCGGACGGTATGGCTGAGCGCCGATTGCGTGAGATGCAGCGCATTGGCGGCCGCCGTCAGCGAACCCTGGCGCTCGACTTCGCGAATCACGACGAGATGGAATCGTTCCAGCATGGCGATCGTTCACCCAACGGATACATGAACAGATTTAATGGATGAATGAAATAATGCCATTTTATTTCATGAGATGAAATCCCTATGATGGCTGCCGGATCTTCAATTTCTTCTGGATGGCAGCTTCATGGTTACGACACACAACCTCGGTTTTCCGCGCATCGGCGCGAAGCGCGAACTCAAGTTCGGTCTCGAACGCTACTGGAAGGGTGAATCGTCGCGCGACGAACTGAAGGCGCTCGGCGCCGAACTGCGTCGACGGCACTGGCACGACCAACGCGACCTTGATCTCGCACCGATCGGCGATTTTGCGTTCTACGATCAAGTGCTCGACATGAGCTTCACGCTCGGCAACCTGCCCAAGCGCGTGCAGGACTTCCACGGCGATGCCCTCGACAACTATTTCCGCGTCGCGCGCGGCCGTTCCGCACAGTCGGCGCAAGAGCATGCGGCATGCTGCGGCGGTGTCGCGGCCGGTGAAATGACGAAGTGGTTCGACACGAACTATCACTACATCGTGCCGGAATTCCACGCGGACACGAACTTCTCGCTCGATCCGTCGCGCCTGCTTCAGCAATTGGCGGAAGCACAGGCTCAGGGCGTGGCCGCGAAGCCGGTGATTCTGGGGCCTGTCACGTATCTGTGGCTCGGCAAGGCGAAGGACGATTCCGATCGCCTCGCGCTGCTGCCGAAGCTGTTGCCGGTATATGGCGCGCTGCTCGACACGCTGACCGCGCAGGGTGTGGAATGGGTGCAGATCGACGAACCGATCCTCGTGACGGAACTCGACGCCGAATGGCGCGTGGCGCTGCGCACCGCGTACGACGCACTCGAGACGCGCCGCATCAAGCTGCTGCTCGCTACGTACTTCGGTCAACTGAAGGAAAACCTCACCCTCGCGGCCTCGCTACCGGTCGACGGCCTGCACATCGACGCGATCAACGCCCGCGACGAAATCGACGTACTCGTGCGCGAACTGCCGTCCGACCGCGTGCTGTCGGTGGGCGCGATCAACGGCCGCAACATCTGGAAGACGGACCTGAGCGCGACGCTCGACTGGCTCGAGCCGCTCGCGAAGCAACTGGGCGAGCGCCTGTGGCTCGCACCGTCGTGCTCGCTGCTGCACGTGCCGGTCGATCTCGCGAGCGAGGAGAAGCTCGATCCGGAGATCCGCGCGTGGCTCGCATTCGCGCTGCAGAAACTCGACGAACTGAACGTGCTCGCGACCGCGCTGAACGAAGGCCGCGACAAGGTGGCCGACGCGCTCGCCGCAAACGCTGCCGCGATCGAAGCGCGCCGTCGCTCGCCGCGCGTGCACAACCCCGCGGTGAAGGCCGCGATTGCGCGCATCGACGCGCGGCTCGGCAACCGCGCGAGCCCGTACACGCAGCGCGCGCCGAAACAGTCGGCGCGCCTGAACCTGCCGGCGTTCCCGACGACGACGATCGGCTCGTTTCCGCAGACCGCCGAGATTCGCCTGGCGCGCAGCCGGTTCAAGGCAGGCGCGCTGGACGAAGCCGGTTACCGCAAGGCGATGCAGGCGGAAATCGAGCGCAGCGTGCGCGAGCAGGAATCGCTCGAACTCGACGTCCTCGTGCACGGCGAGGCCGAACGCAACGACATGGTCGAATACTTCGGCGAGCAGCTCGACGGCTACGCATTCAGCCAGTTCGGCTGGGTGCAGTCGTACGGTTCGCGCTGCGTGAAGCCGCCGATCCTGTTCGGCGACATCAGCCGGCCGAAGGCGATGACGGTCGAATGGATCGCGTATGCGCAGTCGCTGACGAACAAGCCGATGAAGGGCATGCTGACCGGCCCGGTGACGATCCTGAACTGGTCGTTCGTGCGCGACGACCAGCCGCGTTCGGTGTCGTGCTATCAGCTCGCGCTCGCGATCCGCGACGAAGTGCTCGATCTTGAGAAGGCCGGTGTGCGCGTGATCCAGATCGACGAGGCCGCGTTGCGCGAAGGGCTGCCGCTGCGTCGCGCGCAATGGGGCGAGTACCTGAAGTGGGCGGTCGAATCGTTCCGCATCACCGCGAACGGCGTACAGGACGATACGCAGATCCATACGCACATGTGCTATTCGGAATTCAACGACATCATCGCGTCGATCGCCGACATGGACGCTGACGTGATCACGATCGAGACGTCGCGCTCGGACATGGAACTGCTCGACGCATTCGACAGCTTCAGGTATCCGAACGAAATCGGGCCGGGCGTGTACGACATTCATTCGCCGAACATCCCGACGCAGGATCACATCGTCGGCCTGATGAAGAAGGCGGCCGAGCGGATTCCGGCCGAGCGCCTGTGGGTGAACCCGGACTGCGGGCTGAAGACGCGCCAGTGGGCGGAAGTGATTCCGGCGCTGACGAACATGGTCGCCGCCGCGAAGACGCTGCGCAGCCAGGTGCGATAACGCCGCGAATGCCGCCCGCCTGTCGTCGCGATCGACGCTCGGGCGGCAGAGCAGGCGACCGGCATGTTCACGGAGGCGAGGCCGTTGCGGCGTACCGCGATACGCGCAATGCAAACGGGCAGGCTATGTCGCCTGCCCGTTGCGCGAGATTACGCGGTGCGTGCGTCGCGTGGCAACGCTTCGTCGACCTTGCCGGGTGCGTCGGCATCGTCGATGCTGACGCGGCGCGAGATCAGCCACACGCATACCGACGACAGCACGGCGGCACTCGTGTACTGGATCGCGAGCGGCCACCATTGCGGCGCGGTGTTCTGTGCGATCAGCGTGGCGACGAGCGGCGTGAGGCCGCCGGCGATCGCACCGCACACCTGGTATGCGATCGAGATCGCCGTGTAACGGATGCGTGCGATGAAGATGCCGCTGACGAAGCCCGCGACCACCGAGTAGTAGCCGGATTCAGCGAGCGTCGCGAGGCCGACGCCGACCGTGATGGACAACGGCGTGCCCATGTGCACGAGCGGCAGCATCACGAACGGCACGATCGCGGCCCAGGCGCCGGTGATCAGCAGCACGCGCGTCGTGCCGAAGCGCTGCGCGATGAACGCGGCCGCGAGTTGCACGACGAACTGCAGCACGGCGACGATGGTCATGCAATGCAGCACCATCGACCGGTCGAGCGCCAGGAACTGCGTCGCGTAGCTGATCATGAAGATGTTGCTGAAGTACACGCCGGCGATCCCGTACACGTTCGCACCGATCGCGAGCAGCAGCAGCGGCCAGTACTTGAGCGCCTCGCGGACCGGGTTGCGCGCGGTGTTGCCGCTTTTCCTGACTTCCTCGAATTCGGGCGACTCCGACACGCTCGCGCGGATCACGAAGCCGACCGCCAGCAGCACGGCGCTCGCGAGGAACGGCACGCGCCAGCCCCAGCTCATCATGTCGTCCTTCGACAGCGTGCTGATCGCGCCGAACGCGAGCATCGACAGGATCAGGCCGCTCGCGCTGCCGAGCTGCGCGAACGACGCGAAGAACGTGCGCTTGCCTTCGGGCGCATGCTCGCCGGCGAGCAGCACCGCGCCGCCCCATTCGCCGCCGACCGCGATGCCCTGCAGCACGCGCATCAGCACCAGCAGGATCGGCGCGATCACGCCCGCTTGCGCATGGGTCGGCAGCAGGCCGATCGCGACCGTCGACACGGCCATCAGCATCAGCGTCGCGAGCAGCGAGCGCTTGCGGCCGAAGCGGTCGCCGAGATAGCCGAACATCACGCCGCCGAGCGGCCGCGCGAAGAAGCCGACCGCGAACGAGCCGAACGACGCAAGCAGGCTGACGAAACGGCTCTCGCCGGGAAAGAACAGCGGCCCGAACACGATGGCCGCGGCGGTCGCGTAGCTGTAGAAGTCGTACCACTCGATCGTGGTGCCGACGAACGAAGCGAGCGCCGCCCGCTTCGGTTGCTTGATGGCAGTCCCCATCTGTTGTGTGCTCCTCTGGAATCCTCTGATTTGGAATAGGTCGTGCGCCGGGATCAGTCGCGGTACGCGACGCCGGGCAGCACGCATAGCAGCTCGTAGGCAAGGTTCGCGCCGAGCAGGGCCGTGGTGCCGAACGGATCGTACGGCGGCGCGACTTCGACGAGATCGCAACCGACGATGTTCAGCCCCCTCGCGCCGCGGATGATCTCGAGCGCCTGCGGCACCGTGAGGCCCGCGATTTCCGGTGTGCCCGTGCCCGGGGCGTAGGCCGGATCGATGCCGTCGATGTCGAAGCTGATGTAGACCGGCGTGTCGCCGATGCGCGCGCGCACTTCTTCCATCAGCGGCGCGAGCGACTTGTTCCAGCATTCCTCGGCCTGCACCACGCGGAAGCCCTGCTCGCGGCACCAGTCGAAATCCTCGGCGGCGTAGCCGGTGCCGCGCAGGCCGATCTGCGTGACCTTGTCGCCGTGCAGCAGGCCTTCCTCGACCGCGCGGCGGAACGGTGTGCCGTGCGCGATCTTTTCGCCCATCATCGTATCGTTCACGTCGGCGTGTGCATCGACGTGGATCAATGCAACCTTGCCGTGCTTGCGGTGGATCGCGCGCAGGATCGGCAGCGCGATCGTGTGGTCGCCGCCGAGCGTGATCGGCTTGCAGTCGTGCGCGAGAATCGCGTCGTATGCGGTCTCGATGCGCGCAATGGAATCGTGCAGGTTGTACGGGTTGATCGCGACGTCGCCGATGTCGGCGATCTGCAGCGAATCGAATGGCGCGGCGCGCGTGGCCATGTTGTACGGGCGCAGCAGCACGGATTCCGTGCGGATCTGGCGCGGGCCGAAGCGCGCGCCGGTGCGATTGGAGGTGCCGAGGTCGAACGGCACGCCGACGAAACACGCGTCGAGGCCGGCGGCACTCGCCACGTGCGGCAGGCGCATCATCGTCGCGATGCCGCCGCTGCGCGGCATTTCATTGCCGCCGAGCGGCTGGAAATGGGTGTGGTCGTTCATGGGCTTGTCTCTTCCGATGTGGGGTTGCCGTATCATTCGACGCGGCCTGGCGCATAGTTTTACGCGTCCGGCCGGAAAGAAGAATGCGAAGATATCGACGTAAACATCGATTTTCATCGATGTATGGAAGGGGAATAGCGTGCTGGGGAATCTGTCGACCCTCGATCTGCGGTTGATCCGCGTGTTTCTCGCGGTCACGGACGCGGGCGGCGTGTCGGCCGCCCAGGCGATGCTGAACGTCGGCCAGTCGACGATCAGCGCGCAACTGTCGTCGCTCGAGACGCGGCTCGGCTACCGGCTCTGCGAGCGCGGCCGCAGCGGGTTCCGGCTCACGCCGAAGGGCGAGCGGTTCCACGCGATGAGCCGCAAGCTGCTCGCCGCGCTCGACGAATTCGGGATGGCGGCGCGGCACATGGACCGCCAATTGGTCGGTACGCTGAACATCGGCCTGATCGGCCATACGCCGGTGAGCCAAAACGCGCGGATCGCCGAGGCGATCGCCGCGTTCCGCACACGAGACGAGGCCGTGCGTTTCTCGATCTCGGTGCGCGCGCCGGGCGATCTCGAGGAAAAGCTGCTGAGCGGCGAGATTCAGATCGCGGTCGGCTACTTCTGGCATCGCGTGCCGACGCTGCACTACACGCCGCTGTTCATCGAGCGCCAGGTCGCGTACTGCGGCCGCGGCCATCCGCTGTTCGAACGCGCCGGTGCGCTCACGCCGGCCGACGTCGCCGGATTCGAATGGGCGTGGCGCTCGTATCCGCTGCCGGAGGCGCAGATGTCGACGACGCCCGATCGCGTGACCGCGACCGCCGACAACATGGAAGCGGTCGCGTTGCTGATCCTGTCAGGCCATCACCTCGGCTACCTGCCGCAGCACTTCGCGGCGCCGTATGTCACGCAGGGGCTCCTCGCGCCGCTCAATCCGGATCGGCTGCATTACGAGGTCACGTTCCACATGGTCGTGGCGCGCGACGGGCGCGGCGATCCGCTCGTCGAAGCGTTTCTCGAGGATCTCGAGCGCGCGCACCAGTCGCCCGACGTCGTGTGAGGTCGCGTGCGTCGCGCGTGAGGCCGGGTAACGCCGGTCCTGCGGCCGAGTATCGCGCGCGAGCGGCCCGCTGCGGGCATCACGGCACCGGCAGCCCCGCATCGTGTTTCACCTCGCGCAACGACAGCGCCGATTCGATCGATGTGACGCCCGGCAGCATCCGCAGCGAATCGCGCAGGAACGTGCCGTAGTCGTCGAGATCGCGCGCGACCACCTGCAACAGATAGTCGGCCGTGCCCGCGACGTTGTGGCACGCGAGGATCCGCTCGATGCCGAGCACTTCGCGTTCGAACCGGTCGGCGACCTTGCGGTCGTGTGTCGCGAACCGCACGAGCACGAACGCGACGACGCCGAAGCCGAGCGCCTGGCGCGACAGCTGCGCGCGGTAGCGCTCGATGTAGCCGTCGTTTTCGAGACGCTTCAGGCGTCGCGCGCACGGCGTTTCGGACAGGCCGACGGAATCGGCGAGGCGCGCGATCGGCAGGCGGCCGTCGCGTTGCACCGCGGCGAGAATCGCGCGATCGGTTTTGTCGAGTTCGGTCATGTTGGCGGAATCCTTGTGTGGATTGCATGATTGTGGCGGATTCCGCTATCGATCGCCAATTCTGAGCCAAAGATGGCCAATAATCCCTCCACCTTTAGCGGCAACATATCGTCATCGAAGGACGGGGGCAGACCATGATTTCCACCCATTTGCTGTTGATTTATCTTGCCGCGCTTGCGGCCATCTACGCGGTGCCCGGGCCCGACATGGCGCTCGTGCTGCAGACCAGCATCGGCCGCGGCGTGCGCCCCGGCATGGCGGCGGCCGCAGGCCTTTCGCTGTCGCGCACCGCGCACGTGACGCTGTCCGCGTGCGGTGTCGCGGCGCTGATCCGCAGCGCGCCGTGGCTGTACGAGGCGATCCGTTATGGCGGCGCGCTCTATCTCGCGTACGTGGCGATTCAGGTGTTTCGCTCGCCGGTGTTCGCGCTCGGCGACGGCGACGAGGCGGGCCACGGCGAACTGCGTCAGTCGTTCTTCAAGGGGCTGCTGACGAACCTGCTGAATCCGAAGGCGCTGCTGTTCTGCTCGGTGCTGCTGCCGCAGTTCGTGCGGCCCGAGGCCGGGCCCGTCGTCTGGCAGATGTTCGAGCTCGGCGCGCTGCTGGTCGCGGCCGGCGTGTGTTTCGACCTCGCATGCGTGTTCGGCGCGTCGCGCATTGCGGCGTGGATGCGTGCGCATCCGCTCGCGCAGACGGTCCAGCGCTGGACGTTTTCCGCCGCGCTGATCGGGTTCGCGCTGCGGCTGTCGATGGACTGAACCGCCTTGCTGCGGCGCGGCAGCGACGCCACGATCGATCGAGGTAGAGGTCGACTGCCGTGCCGCCGTTCGTGTCGACGCCCGCCGCGCAAGGGCATGCGCGCAAATCGTCTGACTGATCTAAACTCCTTTTAACTTCGCGCATTCGCGAACCGACTGACCGAACGGAACCCACTTCCGCCGGCTGTGTCCGATTTCCTGGCTGTTCCGTGCAACGCGGTACCAAGGAGGGTCTGAACATGGCAAGGCATCTTCACGCCGACCGTGAACCCCGAATCGTGCCCGAGTCCAAGTGCCTCGGCCCGTGCGATCCGGCACAACGCATCCACGTCACGATCATGTTGCGGCGGCAGGAAGAAGGGCAACTCGATACGTTGGTCCACCAGCTCGCCACCGGCGACTCACAGGCGAAACCGCTGTCGCGCGAAGCGTTCGCGCAGCGTTTCTCCGCCAATTCCGACGACATTCGCAAGACCGAGGAATTCGCCCGTCGACATCAGTTGACGGTCGATCGCGTCGACCCGGTCGAAAGCGTCGTCGTGCTGTCGGGCACGATCCAGCAGTTCGAAGCGGCGTTCAGCGTGAAGCTCGAGCGTTTCGAGCACCGTTCGATCGGCCAGTACCGCGGCCGCTCGGGCCCGATCGCGCTGCCGGACGAGCTCGGCGACGCCGTCACGGCCGTGCTCGGTCTCGACAGCCGCCCGCAGGCGCGGCCGCACTTCCGGCTGCGTCCGCCGTTCAGGCCGGCGCGCGGCGCCACGAGCGTCACGTTCACGCCGATCCAGCTCGCGTCGCTGTATGGCTTTCCGGCCGGCGACGGCGCCGGGCAATGCATCGCGATCGTCGAACTCGGCGGTGGCTATCGCGCGGCCGATATCCAGCAGTATTTCCGCGGGCTCGGCATCGGCACGCCGCCGACGCTCGTCGACGTGAACGTCGGCACCGGCCGCAATGCGCCGACCGGTGACCCGAACGGCCCGGACGGTGAAGTCGCGCTCGACATCGAGATCGCCGGTGCGATCGCGCCGGCCGCGAAGATCGCCGTGTACTTCGCGCCGAACAGCGACGCAGGCTTCATCCAGGCCGTCAACGCGGCGGTCACCGACAAGATCAACAAGCCGTCGGTGATCTCGATCAGCTGGGGCGGGCCGGAAGCGATCTGGCAGGCGCAGTCGGCGCAGGCGTTCAACCGCGTGCTGCAGGCGGCCGCCGCGCAGGGCATCACGGTGTGCGCGGCGTCGGGCGACAGCGGCTCGGGCGACGGGCTGCAGGACGGCGCCGATCACGTCGACTTCCCCGCGTCGAGCCCGTACGTGCTCGGCTGCGGCGGCACGCAACTCGATGCGTTGCCCGGCCAGGGCATCCGCAGCGAGGTCGCGTGGAACGACGAGGCGGCCGGTGGCGGCGCCGGCGGCGGAGGCGTCAGCACGCTGTTCGACCTGCCGGCATGGCAGCAGGGACTGACGGTTGCGCTCGCCGACGGCAGCAGCACGCCGCTCGCGAAGCGCGGCGTGCCGGACGTCGCGGGCGATGCGTCGCCGCAAACGGGCTACGAGGTGTCGGTCGCGGGCACGCCCGCGGTGATGGGCGGCACGAGCGCGGTCGCGCCGCTGTGGGCAGCGCTGATCGCGCGGATCAACGCATCGGCCGGCACATCGGCCGGCTGGATCAATCCGACGCTGTACAAGAATCCGGGCGCGCTGCGCGACATCACCAAAGGCTCGAACGGCACGTATGCAGCCGCGTCGGGCTGGGATGCGTGCACGGGCCTCGGCAGCCCGGACGGCGCGAAACTCGCGGCGATCCTCGCGCGCAAGCCGTCGAGCTGACGCGCCGGCACAGGCCTTTCCATGTGACGCGGGTGTCCTGCCCGCGTCTTTTTTCACCTCCAGGAGCAGCACGATGGGCATCGATTCCGCATCTTCCGGCGGCGTGTATCCGCTGCATCACGGCGACCACAATTCTCATGGCGTGCCGCCGACCGTCAATCCGGTCGCGCTGAGCCACGGCCGCGACCAGCCGTTCTTCGATCCGGTCGCATACGGCAACGGCCCCGACGACTCGGTGACCGACACGACCGAGGCGGCCGCGATCACGCATCACACGATCCTGATCGACGGCAAGCGCATCGCGTACACGGCGACGGCCGGCCATCTCGTGACGGTCGATCCGAGCAGCTCGCAGCCGGCCGCGAAGCTCTTCTACGTCGCGTTTACGGCCGATGGCGCGAAGGAGGAGACGCGGCCCGTCACGTTCTTCTACAACGGCGGGCCCGGGTCGTCGTCGGTGTTCGTGCTGCTCGGCTCGTTCGCGCCGAAGCGCATCAAGACGTCGATGCCGGGTTTCACGCCGCCCGCGCCGTACCAGATCGAAGACAATCCGGACAGCATGATCGACCACAGCGACCTGGTGTTCATCAACCCGGTCGGCACCGGCTATTCGGCGGCTGTCGCGCCGAACCGGAACCGCGATTTCTGGGGCGTCGACCAGGATGCGAATTCGCTCAAGCAGTTCATCAAGCGCTACTTGACGAAGAACAACCGCTGGAATTCGCCGAAATACCTCTTCGGCGAGTCGTACGGCACCGCGCGCAGCTGCGTGCTCGCATACAAGCTGCACGAAGACGGCGTCGACCTGAACGGCGTCACGCTGCAGTCGTCGATCCTCGACTACCGGCAGGCCGGCAACCCGGTCGGCGCGCTGCCGACCGCCGCGGCCGATGCGTGGTATCACAAGAAGCTCGGCGTCACGCCCGCGCCGGCCGATCTCGGCGCGTTCGTCGAGGAAGTCGCGCAGTTCGCGCGCACCGACTACCTGACCGCGTTGCGCAACGTCCCGCATGCCGATCCGGCCACCGTGCGCAAGCTGTCGGCGTACACGGGCATCGACACCGCGACGCTGCAGACCTGGGGGCTCGATATCGCGGGCTACGACCCGCGTGGCAATTCGCTGTTCCTCACGACGCTGCTGCATGCGCAGGGGCTGGCACTCGGTTCGTACGACGGCCGCGTGACCGGGATCTCGTCGGGTATCGCCGGCAAGATCGACCCGAACTCGGGCGGCAACGATCCGACGATGACGGCCGTGACGGGCGTCTACACGGCGATGTGGAACAGCTACCTGAACGAGCAGCTGAAGTTCACGTCGAATTCCGCGTTCACGGACCTGAACGACCAGGCGTTCCAGAACTGGGACTTCAGCCATATCGATCCGACCGGCGCGCAGCAGGGCATCGATGCCAAGGGGAACGTGATCCTCTACACGGCCGGCGATCTTGCCGCCGTGATGGCGCTGAACGTCGACCTGAAGGTGCTGTCGGCGAACGGCCTCTACGATTTCGTCACGCCGTTCTACCAGACCGTGATCGACCTGCAGCAGATGCCGCTCGAGGATCAGAAGGTGCGGCAGAACCTGTCCGCGCGCTTTTATCCGTCGGGGCACATGGTGTATCTCGACGGCGGTTCGCGCACCGCGCTCAAGCGCGACCTCGCGACGATGTACGACGCGACGGTCAGCGATACGGGCGCGCGGATGCGGATTCGCGCACTGCAGGCGAAGAAGGCGGGCGGGCACGCGTAGCGTTGCCCGTCGTGCACGTGCCGCGCGTACCCGCCCGGGTTCGCGCGGCACGGCATGGGTGGCGGCGCCGGGCCGGGCTTACGCGGCCGGCCAGTCGAACGGCGTGTAAGGCAGCGCGCGCTTGTGGCGCGAGCCGTCGTAGAAGCGCAGCACCGTTTCGTACACGCTGTCGGCGACGGGCTTGCCTTCGAGGAAGTCGTCGATCTCGTCGTAGGTGACGCCATACGCGTGCTCGTCGGGGCGCAGCGGGCGCAGTTCCTCGAGGTCGGCCGTCGGCACCTTCATCACGATCAGTTCGTCGCCGCCGAGCGCGCGGGCGATTGCCCGCACGCGGCGCTTGCTCAGGCCGGCGAGCGGCAGCACGTCCGCGCCGCCGTCGCCGAATTTCGTGAAGAAACCCATCAGCGATTCGGCCGCGTGATCGGTGCCGATCACGATGCCGCGCCGCGCGCCGGCGACCGCATATTGCGCGATCATGCGCTCGCGTGCCTTGATGTTGCCGTGCACGAAGTCCTGCTGTGCCGGGTTTTCGAACGCGTGGCCGGACGCGACGAGCGATGCGAGCATCGCGTCGGCGGCGGGCTTCACGTCGACCGTGAACGTCTCGTCCGCGCGCACGAACGCGAGCGCGCGCTGCGCATCGGCTTCGTCGTTCTGCACGCCGTTGGGCAAGCGCATCGCGATGAAGCGGGCGTCGTAGCCTTCGCCGCGCAGCTTTTCGACCGCGAGTTGCGCGAGCCGCCCGGCCGTCGACGAATCGACGCCGCCGCTGATGCCGAGCACGTAGGTCCGCAGGCCGGTCGAACGAAGGTACTGCGCGAGGAAATCGATGCGGCGGGCGATTTCGGCATCGACGTCGAATTGCGGGGCGACGTTCAGTTCGGCAATGATCGCGCGTTGGCGGCTGGCGTAATCGGCGGATGTCATGGAGCGTGGTTCCGGAACGAAATGCAAGGCGCCCATCATAAGCGCAATCGCGGTCCGGCGCCGCGCCGGGCATGCGATCCGGCGATTGCGCGTTGCATCGGCGAGACGGGCTGCATCGTCATGGGGCAGCGTGCGGGGCGGCGGATGCCGGCGGGCACGCGGATGCGCCGTTTCGATGCGCGGCAGGGGCGCACCCCGCTAGCGTTCGCCCGCGTCAGCGCCGTGCGAGCACGACGCCCGCCAGCGCAAGCCCGAAGCCGGCGAGCTGCACGGCAGCGAGCGTTTCGCCGAACAGCAGGTAGCCCTGCAGCGCGGCGAGCGGCGGCGCGAGGAACAGCAGCGACGTCGCGCGCGCGGCGTTGCCGCGCCGCAGCATCCACATCAGCATCGTGACCGCGCCGCCGGACAGGAACACGACGCCCCACACGAGCGAGATCCACAGCGCCGGTGCGCCGATCCAGCGCGTTTCGTGCAGCAGCACGACGAAGACAGCCGCGACGATCGCCGCGCCGAGGTTCTGCACGGCGACGGCGGTGCGCAGGTCGTTCTGCGCGAGCTTGCCCTTCTGATACAGCGAGCCGGCGGTGATCGAGCCGACCGACAGGATCGACACGGCCACGACGAACCACGCGGGCGCCGCGCCCGGCGGCGGCGCGACACCGCCCGCGACCTTCGGCGCGAGCACGAGCGCGACGCCCGCGAGCCCGAGCGCCATCCCGAGCCAGCCGCGCGCGGGCAGGCGCTCGTTGAACAGCGGCACCGCGAGCACGGCGGTGGCGAGCGGCTGCAGCGCGCCGAGCAGTGCCATCACGCCCGCATTCAGCCCCTGCGCGACGGCCCAGTAGCTCGCGCCGAGATAGACGCCTTGCAGCAGCGCGCCGGCGATCAGGTGGCGCGGCCATTCGCGGCGGGCCGGCCACGGCGCACGCGCGGCGAGCGCCACCGCGCCGAACAGCACCGCCGTGCCCGCGAATCGTGCGAGCAGGAACAGGTTCGGATCGGCGTAGGGCTTGATTGCCCGCGCGACGATGAAGCCGGTGGACCACAGCGCGACGAAAGCCGCGGCGACGAGCGAGGAAAACATGCGGGGCGGGCCGCGATACGGCCGGACGAATCGTGAAGTCGGTCAGTATCGGGCGAAGCGGTGCCGCCGTCTTGTCGGATTCTGCACTCGCGCGTGGCGGGGCAGCGGCCACGCGCGGCGCATTGGTCGCGTGCGGGATGCGCGGCAGGTACGGCGGCGCGCCCGCCGTTCGCTTATCGGCCGGCCAGGAGAAGGCGCCGCGGCATGAAAACGCGCCGCGGCGCACGAAACGAAAGGGCGATCAATCGAGCGAGAACGTGTCGAGCGGCTGGTTCGCGCGTGCGTCGGTCGCGAAGCGCGCGGCGAGCTGTTCGTACAAACGGCGGGCCTCGTCGAGCGTCAGGTCGATCCAGTATGGATCGCCCGCTCCGTCGTTGAGCCGTTCCGGCGAAAACTGGATTTCGAGCACACTGCCTTTGCGATACATTCGCAAGCCCCCTGATGGTCTGTCGTTCGGCGAAGCGCAGAGTGTAGCAACCGCTTGCCGTGCCGATTCGCGCGCATCGGGCAATACAGAATTTCGCTTTCTCGAAACGCGCCGGCCGCCTGCCGCGTCGCCGTCAAATGACGGTCAAACGGCCGTAATACAATGGTCGGCTTACCCATTACCAGTCGCCTCGGGCGCATTGCGATGCTGGCGGAACAACGTCATCAATACATTCTGTCGGAACTCGGGCGATCGGGCGCGCTGTCGGTTGCCGAACTCGTGCGCTCGCTCGACGTGTCGCGCGAGACGGTCCGCCGCGACCTGAACGCGCTCGCGGCGCGCGGCCTGCTCGTGATGACGCATGGCGGCGCGCTGGCGGCGGACCGCCGCGAGCCGAGCCTGTCGGAGCGTGAAGCGGCCAACGCCGAAGCGAAGCGCACGATCGGGCGGCGCGCGGCCGAATTCGTACCGGACGACGCATCGGTGCTGATCGATTCGGGCAGCACGCCGCATGCGGTCGCGCTCGCGCTGGCCGACCGCCACCGGCTGTCGATCTACACGAACGACTGGCGCACGGCGTTCGTGCTCGCGCGGCGCAACGGCAATCGCGTGACGCTGCTCGGCGGCGAGCTGTCCGACGACGAGGATGCGACGTTCGGGCTCGATACGATCCAGCAGCTCGCGCAATACCATGTCGATTTCGCGTTCGTCGGCGCGGGCGGCATCACGGCCGACGGCGACTGCACCGACTACTCGCGGCTCGCCGCCGAAGTGCGCAGCCGGATGATCGCGGCGGCCGGCACGGCGATCATCGTCGCCGATCACTCGAAGTTCGGCCGCGTGACGCCGGTGCGGATCAACGGCACGGCGGCCGCGCGCTACCTCGTCACCGAGCGCGCGCCGGACAAGGCCGTGCGCCGCGCGCTGACGGCACGCGGCATCGAGTTGCTCGTGTGCGACTGACGCAGGTCCGACATACAAGGTTCATCGAACCGTCATCGCGCGGGAAAAACCGCCGTCAACACTGACTCATTCATCTCGACCGGCGCGTCCGGCAGGAGCAACGAATGACCGTCAGCGTACGCAGTTATCTTTCTCCGACCCTGGTCCTGCTGGCTTTCGACTGGCCCGACGCGGCGTCGCGCACGGACTTCCTCGGCTTCGCGATCCGGCGCACGCCGGGGTTCTGGTCGGCCGACGGCAAGACGCGGGCACCGAACAGCTGGCTGCCGAACCGGCTCACGTTCGACGGTCCGGCCGCCGACACGCAGGGCGACGCGCCGACCGACCAGGCGCCGATCCAGAAATTCATGTGGTGGGACGCGCGCATCGATCCGCAGGATCGCAATGCGTCGTTCCGCTATGACGTCTATCCGGTCGTCGGCACGCCGGAGAACCTGCAGGTGCTCGACGGGCAGGCCGGCGTGTGCGAGGTCGTGCTGCCCGCGCACGTCGTGGACGGTGTCGGCACGTGGTTCAACCGTGCGGTCGTGAGCTCGCAGGCGTTCGCGAAGCAGGTTGCGGCACTGGGCCTCGCGCCGGATGCGGTGCCGAGTGCGGAGCAGGCGCTGAAGCTGCGCACGTGGCTCGCGAACGACATGGAACAGGTGTTCGCGGCGATGCTCGACCCCGCGTCGCGCGCGGTGTCGGCCGTCTATCACCTGACGGACACGCTGTGGGCGCTGCCCGCATTCGAGGCGTTCGGGCGGCAGCATGGCGAAGCGTCGCTCGCGATCGTCTACGACGCGCACGCGACCGCGCGCAAGGGCAAGCCGCCGTTGCCGTCGCCGAACCAGCCGGCCGTCGACGCGCTGCAGGGCCTCGCGACGCTCGCGCCGCGCGACCGGACGCACATCATGCACGACAAGTTCATCGTGACCGACGCACCGGCGAATGCGGCCACCGCGGTGACGCCCGCGCGCGTGCTGACCGGTTCCGCGAACTTCACGACGGAAGGGCTGACGGAGCAGGCGAACGTGCTGCACGCGTTCGATTCGCCGGCGCTCGCGGCGCTGTACAACGCGCGTGCGCACGCGCTGGCCGCGAATCCGACGATCGCGGAGACGGCGAAGTTGTCGGCGGGCTGGTCGGCGCCGATCACGGTCGGCAGCGCGCAGGTGCGCGTCGCGTTTTCTCCGGAGCCGGCAGGGCAGCGCACCGAGATCGATACGATCGTCGCCGCGATCGCGGCCGCGAAGCATTCGGTGTCGTTCTGCCTGTTCATGCCGACCGACGCCGCACTGCGCGATGCATGCTTCGCAGCCGGCGACCGCGGCCTGATGATGTTCGGCCTGGTGAACCGCATCAACGTCGGCAGTGCGACGAAGGCCGATGCCGCGCAGCACGCCGGGCAGTCGCTCGATGCGGCGACGCTCGCGAACCTCGAGCTTTACCATCGCCAGCGCGATCGGCGCGACGTGATCGATGCCGCGTATTTTTCGCCGGCGACGGTGCCGAAGGGCTTCGAGCCGGAACTGCGCCTCTTTCCGGGCGAGCCGGCACCGGCCTATCCGCCGGTCGTGATCCACCACAAGTTCATCGTGATCGATGCGGAAGGCGCGAACCCGATCGTCTATACGGGCTCGGCGAACATGAGCCGCAATTCCGAGCAGTACAACGACGAGAACCTGCTCGAGATTCGCGACGCGCGGATCGCCGCGATCTATCTCGCCGAATTCCTGCGGCTCTACGAGCACTACCGCGCGCGGGCGCTGTCGATCGAGACGAAACGGCGCGGCGCCGGTGCGCAGCGGCAGCTCGCGCTCGCGCCGGATTCGAGCTGGGCGAAGAAATATTACGTGGCGGGAAGCCCGGAAGAGAAGGCGCGGATCGCGCTGGCGTCGACCGTGCCGACGGACGCGCCCGGGATGCACGCGCGGCGTGTGGCCTGAAGAAGCGCGCCGCGTGCGGCTGGCTCATGCCGGTCGCAGGCGGCGCGGCGATGTTCGGATGTGTGCCGGACGGCGAGTGAATGCTCGCGAGCCGGCGTGGGGAGGAATCGCGCTGTGTGCCTACGCGGCGACGTAGCGCAGCACGGAGTCGGTGATCGTTTCGCGATGCCGCGCGCGCAGCCGCGGCGCCGACGGATCGCGGCCGAACGCGGCGCCGAACGTATAGCGGTTCGACACGCGATGGAAGCAGAACGAGCTGATCAGCAGATGCAGGTCGAACGCATCGATATCCTTGCGGAAGGCGCCGCTCGCCGCGCCGCGCTCGAGCAGCTCCTCGAGCGTCTTGATGATCCTGACGTTGCTGGTCTTGAACGACTTCAGCTGCTCGAGATACTTCGCGCCGTGGATGTTCTCGATCGACACGAGGCGGACGAAGTCGCGGTGCTTGTCGTGATAGTCGAACGTGAATTCGACCAGCCGGCGCATGCCTTCGCGCGGCTCCATGTCGCCGACGTGCAGCTCCTGCTCGAGCGCGCGGATGTCGCCGTACACCTTCTCCAGCACGGCCTCGTACAGGCCTTCCTTGCTTTCGAAGTAGTAGTAGAGCATCCGCTTCGTCGTGTTCGTGCGCTCGGCGATCGCGTCGACGCGCGCACCGGCGAGGCCCATCGCGGAAAACTCCTGCGTGGCGACATCGAGGATGTTGCGCTTGGTTTGCTCGGGATCGTATTTGCGCCGCGCATCGGGGGCAAGCGCTCGGCTTTCGGACGTGGCGGCCTTGCTTCCAGCTTTCATGTGACTTTGTTGTGGGTTCGCGGCGGCATGAAGAAACCATTCTAGCATGCGGGAAATGGCCGCCCGGCCGACCTTTCGCTCTAATCGGCCGGGCGATTCGGGCCGCTGGCGCCGCTCAGCGCCGGCACGCCGCGAGCGCGTCGCGGGCCTGGTACGCGGTGTACGTGAGCTGTGCAGCGGCGAGCCCCGCGAGCCCGAACGTGCGCGTGAGCCCGAATGCGGCGAAGCCTTCCGGCACGGGCCGCTCCCCGGCCAGCGCGGCGGCGAGCGCTTCGCCGGCGACGGTGGTCGGCGCCATCCCGTGGCCGCCGAATGCGATCGCATGCCAGACGCCGTCCGCGTCGCGGCCGATCTGCGGCATCTTGTGCCGCGCGTAGCTCATCAGCCCGCCCCACGCGTATTCGACCTTCACGCCGTCGAGCTGCGGATACACGCGCAGCAGGTCGCGTCGCAGCAGCCGCGCGATCGCGTCCGGGCCGCGATCGAGCACCGAGATCCGGCCGCCCCACAGAATCCGCGTGTCCTTCAGCGGACGGTAGTAGTCGAACGCGAAACGCGTGTCGTAGATCGCGTACGGCGCGTCGATCGCGTCCGGCAGGCGCGTGCCGAGCGGTTCGGTCGCGATCACGTAGGTCGCGATCGGCAGCACCGCGCGCTCGATGCGCGGCGACACGCCGCGCGCATAGCCGCCGCCGGCGAACACGACGTCCTTCGCGCGCACCGTGCCCTGCGCCGTGCGCACGACGTAGCCGGCGCCTTCGCGCGCGATGCCGAGTGCCGCCGAGCGTTCGTACACGCGTGCGCCGCCGCGCGACGCGGCCGCCGCGACGCCGAGCACGTACTTGAGCGGATGGAAGTGAAATGCGTTCGGCTCGAACAGGCCGCCGTAATAGCGCCGGGTCTTCAGCCGCGCACGCAGCGCGTCGGTCGCGACCGGTTCCCAGTCGACGTTGAATTCCTGCTTCATCAGCGTGCGCACGCCGTCGAGCCGCGACGGATCGTCGAACCAGTTCGCGAGCATCACGCCCTCGTCGACGATGTCGCAGTCGATTCCGTAGCGGCCGATCCGCGCGCGGATCAGGTCGACCGCGTCGACGGTGAGCCGGTACAGGCGGCGGCCTTCGTCGCGGCCGAGCGTGCGCAACAGGTCCGCGTTGTCGAGGCTGTAGCCGCCGAACACGAAGCCGCCGTTGCGGCCCGACGCGCCGAAGCCGACCCGTTCGCCGTCGAGCACGACGACATCCCGCACGCCGCGCTCGACGAGGCCGAGTGCCGTGCACAGGCCGGCGAGGCCGCCGCCGACGATGCAGACCTGCGTGTCGATCGTGCCGGTCAGTTGCGGGTAGGGCTGGCGGGTAACGGTGGCTTCGTAGAAGTTCTGCATGCGTTTTCTGTGACTCGTAACGGCGGAAAAGCGGACGGCGCGCGTCGATCTTGCCTGAACGCGCGCGCCGCGTCGAATGGGGATTTCAGCGCGATGGCCGCGGCGGCCGGGCGGCGGCCGTTGCACGGCCGGCCGTCAGGCGCCCGGCGTCGGATTGGCCGGGGCGGCGACGTAGGCCGGATAGCCGGCGTCGGCCTTCGGCGTCGCTTCGGTTGTCGCGTTGCGCTCGATCCACGGCGCGATCTCCATGTCCTCGTAGCGGACGAGGCGGCATTTGCGCACCAGCGCGTAGCCGAGCCAGATCGCGAGAAAGAACGGCAGGCCGATGTAGGTTGCGGCGATGCCGGCCCAGTCGATCTTGTCGGCGAGGAACGCCTGGTAGTCCTGGCCGAGCGCGACGATCGCGCACAACGCGAATGCGAACAGCGGGCCGAACGGGAACCACTTCGACCGGTACGGCAACTGGTCGAGCCGATAGCCCTGCTTGAGGAAGCCCTTGCGGAACCGGTAATGGCTGACCGCGATGCCGAGCCAGGTGATGAAGCCCGCCATGCCCGACGTGTTCAGCAGCCACAGGTAGACGGTCTTGTCACCGTACAGCGATGTGAGGAAGCACAGCGCGCCGACGGCGGTCGTCGCATACAGCGCGTTGCGCGGCACGCCGCCGGCCGACAGCTTCGCGAACAGCTTCGGCGCGCGGCCTTCGACCGCGAGGTTGTAGAGCATCCGCGTCGACGCATACATGCCCGAGTTGCCGGCGGACAGCACGGCCGTCAGGATCACCGCGTTCATCACGCCGGCCGCGAACGCGAGGCCGGCGTGGCGGAACACGAGCGTAAACGGGCTCACGCCGATGTCGGTCACGTCGCTCTTCAGCAGGCTCGGGTCGGTGTACGGAATCAGCACGCCGATCACGAAGATCGCGAATACGTAGAACAGCAGGATGCGCCAGAAGATCTGGCTGACCGCGCGCGGGATCGTCGTGCGCGGATTCTCCGATTCGCCGGCCGCGACACCGATCATTTCGGTGCCCTGGAACGAGAAGCCCGCGATCATCGCGACGCCGAGCATCGTTCCCCAACCGCCCACGAAGGGCGCGTCGCCGATGGTGAAGTTGCCCCATCCCGCGCTCGGGCCGCCCTGCATGATGCCGAAGATCATCATCAGGCCGACGCCGACGAACGCGAGCACCGTCAGCACCTTGATCAGCGCGAACCAGTATTCTGCTTCGCCGAAGCCGCGTACCGACAACGCATTGAGCGCGAAGATCAGCGCGAGGAAGATTGCGCTCCACCAGACGCCCGGCACATGCGGAAACCAGTAGTGCATCACGAGCTGCGCGGCGACGAGCTCGACCGCAAGCGTCACGGCCCAGCTGTACCAGTAGTTCCAGCCGAGCGCGAAACCGAAGCCCTCGTCGACGAATTTCGCGCCGTAGGTCGCGAACGAACCCGAGACCGGCATGAACGCGGCCATTTCGCCGAGGCTCGTCATCAGGAAGTAGACCATCAGCCCGATCAGCATGTAAGCGAGCATCGCGCCGCCGGGGCCGGCTTGCGAGATCGACGCGCCGGACGCGACGAACAGGCCCGTGCCGATCGAGCCGCCGATGGCGATCATCCGCAGATGGCGTGCCTGCAGCGCGCGGTGAAGGGACGGCTTCGCGGGCGGCGAGCCGGACGGACGGGGCGAGTCGGGGCGGGCATCTGAATGCATGGCGGGTGCTGAGCGCTGTCTCCGGATTGTTTTTTGGCGACGAAAGGCGACGGGTCGCCGGGCGGGCAGCGCGGCACGGCTTCGCGGGCTTGAACCCGACCTGCCGGTGCAGCGGGCCGCGACGCGTGTCGCCTTCGTCTGTCGTGCGGCCGTTGCTGGACGGCCGTCGGTGCGCCGGGTGCGGTACACCTCGACGCCGCCCCGATTGTGTGTGCCGCCCGCAAGCGCGGCAAACGATATTTCCGCACTGGGTGATGCAACTTTGTCATCAACCTGCGGCGCATCGAAAGCTCTGCGGCGCGCCGGATGCCAGCGCTGGACAGGTCGCGCGCCGATGCCGAAACACGGGGAT
The DNA here is from genome assembly GCF_001718335.1 of Burkholderia territorii. NCBI lineage: Bacteria > Pseudomonadati > Pseudomonadota > Betaproteobacteria > Burkholderiales > Burkholderiaceae > Burkholderia > Burkholderia territorii. Next base: position 2,105,372 of record NZ_CP013365.1, on the reverse strand, counting down.
TCGTGCTGCCCGGGTGTTGCGTTTTCGGAATGAAGTCGTGAGTTAATATCAATAGCGGGCCGACTTGTGGCCGCCGACAATGTGTCTCATGGATCGTGCCTCGCGAGGCTGCAGCGTGCCGTCCGGCCGGGGTTTCCGGCGGCGGCACCGGGCGATACGCCACGCGGCGCGCCGGGCCTGCCGAGCCGCACATCCGCTTGCACAGGGCGCGCGAACGCGCTCCAATCGAATCACGCGGGCGGCGTCGCCGCCGCACCGATCAATCTGTCCCTGAAGAGGAAGTGATGCAATTCAACGACATTCTTGCTGCGCTCGACATCGATCTCGCCCAGTGGAAAGGCAACGCGCTGACCGCGCGTTCGCCGCTCGACGGCGCGACGCTCGCGACGCTGGCGGTCGACTCGCCCGCCGACGCCGAGCGCAAGATCGACGCCGCGCACGACGCATTCCTCAAGTGGCGCACGGTGCCGGCGCCGGTGCGCGGCGAGTTCGTGCGCGTGTTCGGCAACGTGCTGCGCGAGCACAAGGCCGAGCTCGGCCGCCTCGTCACGCTCGAAGCGGGCAAGATCACGTCGGAAGGCCTCGGCGAAGTGCAGGAAATGATCGACATCTGCGACTTCGCGGTCGGCCTGTCGCGCCAGCTTTACGGCCTGACCATCGCATCCGAGCGCCCCGGCCACCGGATGATGGAGACGTGGCATCCGATCGGCGTGTGCGGCGTGATTTCGGCGTTCAACTTCCCGGTCGCGGTGTGGGCGTGGAATGCCGCGCTCGCGTTCGTCTGCGGCGATTCGGTCGTGTGGAAGCCGTCGGAAAAGACGCCGCTCACCGCGATCGCATGTCACCAGTTGCTCGCCAAGGCGCTGCGCGAATTCGACAAGACGCATCCCGGCGTCGCGCCGCAAGGCCTGAGCCAGCTCGTGCTCGGCATGCGCGACGTGGGCGAGGTGCTGACCTCGTCACGGAAGGTGCCGGTCGTGAGCGCGACGGGCAGCGTGCGGATGGGGCAGGAAGTCGCGAAGGTGCTGAGCCAGCGTCTCGCGCGCGGCATCCTCGAGCTTGGCGGCAACAACGGGATGATCGTCGCGCCGAGCGCCGACCTCGACCTCGTCGTGCGTGCGGTTACGTTCGCGGCGGTCGGCACGGCAGGCCAGCGTTGCACGACGCTGCGCCGCCTGATCGTGCATCGCAGCATCGTCGACCAGCTGCTGCCGCGCATCGAGAAGGCCTATGCATCGGTGAAGGTCGGCAACCCGCTCGAGGAAGGCACGCTCGTCGGCCCGCTGGTCGACCGTGCGTCGTTCGACGCGATGCAGAAGGCGCTGGCCGATGCGCGCGAGCAGGGCGGCGAAGTGAAGGGCGGCGAGCGAGTCGACGTCGGCCACGCCGATGCGTACTACGTGCGTCCGGCCATCGTACGGATGCCGAAGCAATCGGCGGTGGTCGAGCGCGAGACGTTCGCGCCGATTCTCTACGTGATGGTCTACGACAACTTCGAGGATGCGATCGAGGTGCACAACGCGGTGCCGCAGGGCCTGTCGTCGGCGATCTTCACCAACGACATGCGCGAGGCCGAGCAGTTCATGTCGGCGGCGGGCAGCGATTGCGGGATCGTCAACGTGAACATCGGCACGAGCGGCGCGGAGATTGGCGGCGCATTCGGCGGCGAGAAGGAAACGGGCGGCGGCCGCGAGTCGGGTTCGGATGCATGGAAGGCATACATGCGCCGCGCGACGAACACGATCAACTACAGCCGTCAGCTGCCGCTGGCGCAGGGCGTGAAGTTCGACGTGTGACGGAGGCGCCCGCAAGGGCGCGTTGACCGTCGAATGAAAACGGGCCGGTTGCCGCGAAAGCGGTAACCGGCCCGTGTCGTTTTCGACGATGCGCGCGCGGCGATGCCCGATCCGCGCCCGCCCGGTCACGTCTTCATTCGTGCCGGGTCGCTCCGTCGCTGGCCGGCATGTTCTGCACGACCAGCATCTGCGGCGTCGACAGCGTGATCTGCGCCGCCCGCAACTGCTTCAGGATCTCGAACAGCAGGTCACTCTTCGTCGAGCTCGCGATCCGCGGGCTCGCCACGTAGCCCGTGACGCTCAGCGTGATCCCGTCGGGCGCCAGTTGGCTGAACGTGACCGACGGCGCCGGTTTCTCGAGAATCGCCGGATGCTCGCGATAGGCATCGAGCAGCAGGTCGCGCACCTGCTCCGGGTCGGTGTTCAGCGGGAACGTCAGCATCAACGTCGCGACGCCCTGCGTGCTGTTGCCCATCGTCACGTTGCGCACGTTCTGCGAGATCAGCTGCGAGTTCGGCACGATCACGGTCGAGCGGTCGCTGAGCTGGATTTCGGTCGCGCGCACGTTGATGCGGCGGATGTCACCTTCCACACCCGCGATGCTGACCATGTCGCCCACCTTGACCGGCCGCTCTGTCAGCAGGATCAGCCCCGACACGAAGTTCTTCACGATCTCCTGGAGGCCGAAGCCGATACCGACCGACAGCGCACTGACGATCCACGCGAGATTGCTCCATCTGACGCCGAGCAGGCCCAGCGTCATCAGCACGAGCAGCACGTAGCCGACGTTGGTGAACAGCGTGATCAGCGACACGCGCATTCCCGCATCCATGCCGAGCGCCGGCATGAACTCGCCATCGAGCCAGCGGCGCACCGAGCGCAGCAGGTAGAAGCCGATCGCGAACCCGATCACCGCGTTCATGATCCGGTCCGGCATGATGTTCAGGCTCTGCAGCCGCTGGCCGCCGATCATCGCGAGCGCACTGTCGAGCAGGTCGCTCGGTGTCGTGCCGAAGCCGCCCGTCAGCAACGCGATCGCCGCGACCAGCATCAGCAGGCTCGTGCCGAGGCCGGACACGACGGTGTGCGCCTGGTCGAGATGCCGGTCGTCGAGCGCGAACAGGTGCTTGATCTGCTTGCCGGTCGACAGGTTCGCGGAGAACAGGCTTTCGCTCGCGTCGCGCGTCAGCTGCGTCATGATGTAGACGCTGCACAGCACGATCTCGAACCACACGAGCTCGTACGTGATGAAGCGCGCGACGGTGATGTAGCCGATCAGCAGCGCGCCGAGCGACACGACGATCGCCAGCGTGACGCCCGCATGGATGAGCCCCGCGAGCGTCGAACGATCCTCGGGCGACTCGCCGGACGCCGCAAGCGCGCTGCGTACGCGATTCGCGCGCAGGATCGACGCGCCGACGGTCAGCGCGACGACGAGCGAGACGATGCCGCGACCGAACAGTGTGACGGACAGGCTGGTGTCGACGATCCGGTTGATCGATTCGAGCGTGCCGGACATCAGCAGCAGCGCGGCCAGCACACCGGGGAACGGCTTCATCGCGAGCGCGACGGGATCGGCGAGCGCGGGCAGGCGCCACGACGGATGCTTCGTGCAGAGCAGCGCGCGGCCGAGGCCGGCAATCAGCGCGCAGGTCACGGCGAGCTTCGCGAACTGGTCCCACAGATCCGTCATCGACGACGTGAGTTCGGCGTGGCGGGCGAGCGCGAGATAGAGGATCTGGACGGCGACCGCGGTCGCGAGCAGCGTCGAGAACGCCGTCGCCAGCGCCAGCGCGCTGCGGCGCAGCCGGGTGGGCGGCAGGCGGTTCAGGCAGAACCATGCGAGCCCGCGTTCGACGATGCGGCGGCCGCCGAGCCAGACCGCGAACGCGGCGATCATCAGCAACGTGGTGAGCGCGCGCTGGCCGGGCGTCCAGGACGAGCGCAGCATGTCGCGCAGTTCGTCGTTGAAATCGTCGAGCCGCTGCACGTCGTCCGGCGACAGATGGAACAGCGGCATCCAGAACTGCGCGCCGAAGATGCTGCCGGAGCGGAACGCGAGCTGGTTCTTCAGCAGGCTGCGGTGCAGCTTCGAGAACTGGTCGTTCAGGTTCGCGAGGTTGGTCTTCTGGTCGGCGGCCTGCTTCAGCGCCGCGTCGATCTGCGCCTTGCGTGCGTTCAACGTCGCCCGTTGCTGTTCGACGGCGGGTGTTTCGGGCGATGCGCCGGGGGCCGGCGGCGGGCCGAGCACGTCGAGCTGCGCCTGGACCTGCGTGCGTTGCGGCGCGAGCTGGCTCTGCAACTTGTCGACGTCGGCGCTCAGCTCCTGGGTTGCTTCGGCGAGCTCGTCGAGCTCCTTGCTGTTGGTCGCGTTCGACGTCTGCTGCTTGATGCGGTCCTGTTGCACCTGCATCTGCTTGAGTTGCGCAACGGCGTCGCCGAGCGAAATCGCCGGCACGGGGGCGCCGACGCCGCTCGCGCCCGGCGCGGACGCGGCCGTCGGAAACGCCGACGCGGTGGCGATCGCCGCGAACTGCAGCAGTGCGAACAGCGCGATCCGGCGTGCGTACGTGGATAGTCGTTGTATGGACATGGATGCTTACGTTTTGCCGACAATGTCGGGCGCGCGAAGGCGCCCCGGAAGCCGGAAGTTGGCCCGGTAGCATGTTACCGGGGCGCGGCGGCCGCGGCGCTGCCGATCGTGCGTGTCGGCCGCCGCGTGCCGCAGTGCGCGCGCGGGCATCCGATGCCGCGCAGGCCCTTGCCGGCGGGGCCGTGACGGTCGCATGCGCGGGCCGGCAGCGGAACATCGCGACGCCGGCGCGCCTTACAGATTCGACAGACGGTTACGGAATTTACACAATATCGGGCGCGAAAGTAGGGTATCCGAACAGGTTCGCCATGCAACGCGGGCCGCGCGGCGTGCCGGTACAATGCAGCGAATCGCTCGACGGCGGCCCGCTGGCCGCCGAACAACAACACACGACACGATCAGGAGACACGACCAAGATGGTCTCAACGGACAGCTTTCCACAGGCAGCCGCCCCGTCCTCTTCCATCGACCCGGGCTCGATTTCAGCCCGCCTCGATCGCCTGCCGCCGACCCGCAGCGTCTGGAAGCTCGTCGTGCTACTGAGCCTCGGCTTCTTCTTCGAACTCTACGATCTGCTGTACAGCGGCTACGTTGCGCCGGGTCTCGTGAAAAGCGGGATCCTCTCCACGACTACGCATGGCCTGTTCGGCACCACGGGCGTCGCCAGCTTCATCGCCGCACTGTTCTCCGGCCTTTTCATCGGCACGATCGCATGCGGCTTCCTCGCGGACCGCTTCGGACGCCGCGCGATCTTCACGTGGTCGCTGCTGTGGTACACCGCCGCCAACGTCGTGATGGCGTTCCAGGACACGGCGGCCGGATTGAACTTCTGGCGCTTCGTCGTCGGTCTCGGCCTCGGCGTCGAGATGGTCACGATCGGCACGTACATCTCCGAGCTCGTGCCGAAGCAGATCCGTGGCCGTGCGTTCGCGTGCGAGCAGGCGGTCGGGTTCGTCGCGGTGCCGGTGGTTGCGTTCCTCGCATACCTGCTCGTGCCGCACGCCCCGTTCGGCCTCGACGGCTGGCGCTGGGTCGTGCTGATCGGCGCGCACGGCGCGCTGTTCGTATGGTGGATTCGCCGCGAGTTGCCGGAGAGCCCGCGCTGGCTCGCGCAGCAGGGGCGCGTCGACGAAGCCGATCGCATCATGCGCGCGCTCGAGGCGAAGGTCGAAGCCGAATACGGCCGGCCGCTGCCGCCGCCCGCGCCGGCCGAGCCGGTGCCGCCGCGCGGCAGCTTCCGCGACATGTGGGTGCCGCCGTATCGCAGCCGCACGATCATGATGACGATCTTCAACGTGTTCCAGACGGTCGGCTTCTACGGTTTCGCGAACTGGGTGCCGACGCTGCTCATCAAGCAGGGCATCACGATCACGTCGAGCCTCATGTATTCGAGCGTGATCGCGCTCGCGGCGCCGCTCGGTCCGCTGATCGGCCTCGTGATCGCCGACCGCTTCGAGCGCAAGTCGGTGATCGTCGCGATGGCGGCGGCGATCGTCGTCTGCGGGCTGGTGTTCAGCCAGACGACGGCGGGTGCGTTCCTGATCGTGCTCGGGATCGGGCTCACGCTCGCGAGCAACATCATGTCGTACAGCTTCCACGCGTATCAGGCCGAGTTGTTCCCGACGTCGATCCGTGCGCGCGCGGTGGGTTTCGTCTATTCATGGAGCCGCTTCTCGGCGATCTTCTCGTCGTTCGTGATCGCGGCCGTGCTGAAGGGCTTCGGCACGCTCGGCGTGTTCGCGTTCATCGCCGGCGCGATGGCGATCGTGATGGCCGCGATCGGATTCATGGGGCCGCGCACCAAGGGCATCGCGCTCGAAGCCATTTCGAAGTAGACGCGGGCTGCGCACTCGCACGTCACATGCCGCATGCGGCGCGCGAGTGCAGTTCCGGCATTTCGGGCTGCAGACAACTCGCAGCAGCGAGCAGCGTGCCATGCAGCGGTGACGCAAGCGGCAACGAGTTGAAACAAAGCGTGACGAAGCGCAAAACCGCCGCGAACTGTCGGGGGCGGCCCTGCCGATTCGTGTGTGCGCAGGTAGAATGGAAGGCCTGACGACTCATTAGCCGCCATTGAACCGAACGCGTTGCATTGCGAACGGCTCCACCGCAAAGAGGCGTCGGCGCCGGGCACATGCGTGCCGCTGGCGTGGCGATGGCTCGCGCGGCAGATGCGCCGTTCGCAACATGCGGCGGCCGGATCGGCCGATGGCTTCGATCGCATGATGCTCTCCGACCTGACGCGGCGGTTTTCCAAGCCGCGTTGCCGTTCCCTCGCGCTTGCCACGTCTGTGTGGCTCGTGGCCGCTGTTCCGATTTCCGGGCTTGTCGCGCGGCCAGCCTTCGCCGCTTCCGACGTGCCGCCGGCCACTGCTACGTCATCCTCATCAACTGCTTCGAGCGCGCATCCGGCGTCGCCGGCGCGTGCGTCGGCCGAGGTCGGTCCGGCGTCCACCGTGCATCGTCCGTCGCCCGCCAGCGGTGCGTCGGGGGCGTCCGGCGCCTCCCCGGCTTCGGCCGCGTCGGCAGCATCGGCTGCATCCGGCACATCGGCAAGCGAAGCCGAGGCACCCGCGCCGACGCCGCCGCGCCGGCACCCGCCGCTGTCGGCAGACGACGCGAAGAACGCGACCGAGCGCGCGATCGACATGCGCAAGCGCTTCACGCAGGAAGTCACGCGACGCCTGAACGTGCCCGCGAGCGAACAACGCGCGTATGGCGACCGCCTTCAGAAGGCGCTCGACGATGCGGATCTCGGCGACCTCGCCGGCGAATATGTCGCGATGGTCGACCGCGCGCCGAACGTGCAGGCGCTGTTCATCTACTTCCGCGCGACACCGTCCAACGCGTGGCTGATGATCGGCGCGTCGCCGGTCGGCACGGGATGGCCCGGCCAATACGATCACTTCCTGACGCCGCTCGGCGTGTTCCACCACTCGCCCGACAACATGGACTTCCGTGCGGAAGGCACGACGAACGACAACGGCATTCGCGGCTACGGCGCGCGCGACATGCGCATCTACGACTTCGGCTGGGTCGATGGCGAGCGGGGCTGGGGCAAGGGCGGCAAGTCGCCGATGCGCTTCCAGATGCACGCCACCGACCCCGACCGCCTCGAGCCGCTGCTCGGCATCCGGCATTCGAAAGGCTGCGTGCGGATTCCCGCTTCGCTGAACACGTTCCTGGACCGGCACGGCATCCTCGACGACGACTATCAGGCGCGCGTCGAGGCCGGCAAGTCGTTGTGGGTGTTGCGCCGCGATCGCGACATCACGCCGATCGCCGGCCGCTACCTGGTGGTGATCGACAGCGCGCGCAAGACACGTCCGGCATGGTCGCCGGCGCCGGGGCGCAATGCATGGTCGAAGCTGCCGAAGAGCGGCGACACGGCGGACTGACGACTGTCGGTGCGACGATGCGGCGAAGGCCGTACGACGCGGGCGCCGCGTTCGACGCACTGGCTGCGACGCTCGCTGCGGCCTGAGCGCGTTGTCGGCAGGCGCAACGTTCAGGTGCTGACGCGGCTCGCCGGCGAAATCGAACAATCTCCAGTCACGGAACGCGAAACGCCACGCATCGTCGACGCGCTCGAACGCCTCCACGATGCGTGGCGCGTGCCGTGATCGCTTCGTTCAGACACGCTAAGCATCGCGCCGCGCACTGCTCAGCGGAAGATCTTCAGCCAGTCGAACAGCCCCGGGTGCGGACGCCGCCTCGGTGCAGGCGCCGGTGCGCTGCGCGGCCGGAAGTCGGGCGAGAACTGCGCATGCGGATCGATCGCGCGCGCCCGCAGCGCCGCGTCGTAGAACGAGCCTACGATCGGCAGCGCGCTGTGCGCGCCCGCGCCCCAGTAGTCGCTGCGCAAAGTCACGCTGCCGTCGTCGAAGCCGACCCAGGCGCCGGCCACCAGTTGCGGATGCATCAGGATGAACCAGCCGTCCGTGTTGTCCTGTGTCGTGCCGGTCTTGCCCGCAACGTCGACACGAATGCCGTAGCGCGAGCGGATGTCGGCACCGGTGCCGTAATCGACGACGCCGCGCATCACGTCGACCAGCGTCTGGGCCGCGGCCGCCGGCAGTGCGCGTTCGGGCGGCGCGCTGCCGAATGCGGCCAGCACCTTGCCGTCGCGATCCTCGATGCGCGTGATCATCTGCGGCGCGACGTACACGCCGCGGTTCGCGACCGTGCCATATGCGGACACCATTTCCTTCAGCGTGACGGGGCTCGTGCCGAGCGCGAGCGAGGGCACCGCGTCGAGCGTGCTGTCGCGCACGCCCATCGCGCGCGCGAGCTGCGCGACCCGAGCCGCGCCTTCGCGCTGCATCACCTGCGCGGTAATGCGATTGCGCGACAGTGCGAGCGCGTCGCGTAGCGTCATCGGCGCGTCCGTCGGCGGCTCGGCATCGGTCGGGTGCCACACCGCGTGCGCGCCGATCGGGATCGCGACGGGGCGATCGACGAACGTATCGCCCGGCCGCATGCCGTCCGCGAACGCGGCGCCATAGACGAACGGCTTGAACGTCGAGCCCGGCTGGCGCCGCGCCTGCACGACGTGATCGAACGGCTCGCTGCCGAAGTCGGGGCTGCCGACCCATGCGCGAATCGCGCCGTTGCGTGGATCGATCGCGACGAAGCCGGCCTGTACCTGCGTCTTGCGCTCGCACAGCGCGCGGATGAACGCGCGATTCGCGCCGAGCTGCTTCAGTGCCGCCGCATCCGCGAGCCCCGCGTCGCGCGCGGCGCGATAGTCCGGTGTCTGCCGGATGAAGCCGCGGAACAGGTCGTTGCGCAGCCCGCAGCCGGACGGGTTGTGCCATGCGCTATCGGCGATCGCCTGCAGGCGATCGGTCTGTTGCGTCAGCGCTCGCGTCGCCATGTCCTGCAACTGCGCATCGAGCGTCGTGCGCACGACGAGCCCGTCGGCGTAGAGATCGTAGTTGTTGCGGTCGGCCCATGCGATCAGCCACTTGCGCAGCTGCACCGCGAAATGAGGGGCGGGGCCGGGCTGCGCTGTCTGCGGTTCGAAGTCGACGCGCAGCGGCCTGCGCTGCAACTGCGCGAGCTGTCGCGGCGACAGCATGCCCATGGCCGCCATCCGGGCGAGCACGATGTTGCGGCGCTGCACCGCGCGCTCCGGGTTCAGCACGGGGTTGTAGTAGCTATTGCCCTTCAGCATCCCGACGAGCGTCGCGCTTTCGACGATGTCGAGCTGGTCCGCCGACTTGCCGAAATAGGTGCGCGCGGCCATCTCGACGCCGTACGCGTTGTACAGGAACGGCACCGTGTTCAGGTAGGTCTCGAGAATCTCGTCCTTGCTGTACACCGTTTCGATCTTGAATGCGGTGATCAGCTCCTTCACCTTGCGCGTGAGCGTCGGCGCGCGGCCCACTTCGTCCGGATACAGGTTGCGCGCGAGTTGCTGCGTGATCGTCGAGCCGCCCTGGCGGCTGCCCGAGAACGTATGCAGCCCGGCCGCGAGCGTGCGGCGCCAGTCGATGCCGTGATGCGCGTAGAAGCGGTGGTCCTCGGTCGCGATCAGCGCGTCGACCATGTGCGGCGAGATCTGCTTGAGCGGCACCCACTCGCGGTTGACCGGCCGGAATTCGGCGATCAACTGACCATCGGCCGACAGCACGCGCGCGGGGCGGTCGATGCGCGCCTTGCGGATGTCGCCGATGCTCGGCGTAAACGGGACGAACGCGAGCAGAACCAGCAGGCCGAGCAGTGGTATCGCGGCGAGCGTCAGCGCGACGCCGCGGCGCGTCGGATGACGCAGACGATGCCACGCACCGGCGCCCAGCACGCGGGCGCCGGTGCGGCAGCGAAGCCACAGGTCTCGAAGAAACGGCACGAAGCGATTCACGGCAGCAGGAGCGCGAGCGGAAAAGGCGCGATCCTAGCAAACGGCGCACCGTTGGCGGCGGCCAAACCGGCTGTTTTCTTGCAGGATTTACAGACGATTACGTTTGTTTCCCGCGGACAACCTTTGGTCGGCCGCGCCGTCGCGATTCTTCCGATGAAACGGTGCCGGCCGCTTCGCCGACCACGTCCGCGAGCCGCTGCGCGGCCGCTTCCATCCGCGTGCGATCGAAGCCGCCGAAGCCGAGCACGAGGCCCGGGCGCGCGGTGCCCGGCGCGAACATCGGCGACACCGCGCGCACCGCGACGCCCGCTTGCGCGGCGCGCGCTACCACGTCGAGATCGTCGATTCCTTGCGCGAGCCACAGCACGACGTGCATGCCCTGGTCGCCCGGCTGCACCCACGCGCGTTCGCGCGGCAGCCGCGCGCCGAGCGTGTCGATCAGCAGCGCGCGCTGTTGCGCGTAGACGCCGCGCACGCGGCGAATGTGGCGGTCGAGATGCCCTTCCGCGATGAACGCGGCGAGCACGTGCTGATCGGCGGTCGGCGCGTGCCGATCCATCAGCGCGCGCGCGCCGCAGAACGCGGGCACGAGATCGTCGGGCACGATCACGTAGCCCAGCCGCAGCGAAGGGAACAGGATCTTGCTGAACGTGCCGAGATAGATCACGTGTTCGGGATCCAGGCCTTGCAGCGACGGAAACGGGTAGCCTTCGTAGCGCAATTCGCTGTCGTAGTCGTCCTCGACCACCCACGCGCCATGCGCGCGCGCCCAGCCGAGCAGCGCGTTGCGTCGCGCCATGCTCATCGGCATCCCGAGCGGGTACTGGTGCGACGGCGTGACGAACGCCGCGCGTGCGTCCGGCGCGAGACGGATGCCGGCTTCGACGTCGATGCCGTCCGCGTCGACCGGCACGCGGACCATCGCGTCATGCCGGCCGGTGCTTTCGAGCAGCGCGGTGATGCCGCGATAGGCGGGATTCTCGACCCACGCGCGATCGTTCGGGCCGAGCAGGATCTGGCTCGCGAGATGCAGCCCCTGTTGCGTGCCGCTCGTGATCACGACCTGATCGGCGGTGCAGCGCACCGAACGGGAGCGGCGCACGTAATCGGCAATTGCTTCGCGCAGCGGCAGCGCGCCTTGCGGATCCGCATAGCCGGACGGCGCACCGGCGCCGCGTGCGCGCAGGCGGTTGCCGAGCCGGCGCCAGATGTCGTCGGGTGCGGTGAGCCCGACCGGCACCGAGATCGCGAACGGCACGGCCGGCAGCGGACGGAATTCGCGGGCGATCCGTGCGAACGTCGCGGCCGGTTCCGGCAGGCCGGTGCGTGCCGCGCGCGGGCGGGGCACGGATGGTTCGCCAGCCGGCGCGGAGGGCTCGGCAAGCGCGTTCGCCACGCGCGTGCCGGCACCGCCGCGCGACTCCAGGAAGCCTTCGGCGACGAGCTGCGCATACGCGTCGACGACGGTGCCGCGCGCAACCTGGAGCGACGTCGCGAGCAGCCGCGTGGACGGCAGCGTGTCGCCGGGCCGCACGTCGCCGCGCCGTACCGCGTTCCGCAACGCCTGCGCGAGCTGGCGGCTCAGGTCGCCGGCCGCGCGGTCGAGCACGCCGAGCGACGGGATTTCGATGACTCGGGCGGTTCTGGCCATGATTCTGGTCTGTTGAAATTGTTCGAAACCGGCTCTACAGCATAAACCAGTTAGCGGTCACAATCCGCGCATGACGGGCCGGTTCCGGCCCGTTTCGTCCGAACCCTGTCCAGCCGTGGAGCCGCCATGTATGTGCCTGCCGAATTCGCCGAATCCCGCCCCGACACGCTGCGCGAACTGATCGTCGGTCATCCGTTCGGCACGCTGGTCACGCACGGCAAGAGCGGGCTCGATGCGAGCCACCTGCCGTTCGAGTGGCTGCCGGTCGATGGCGGCCTCGGCGAGCTGCATGCGCACGTCGCGCGCGCGAATCCTGTGTGGCAGGAGGTCGCGAACGGCGACGAGGTGCTCGTGATCTTCCGCGCCGGGGACGCGTACATTTCGCCGAACTGGTACCCGAGCAAGCACGCCGCGCATCGGCAGGTGCCGACGTGGAATTACGTGGTCGTGCATGCGCACGGGCGCATCACGGTGCGCGACGACGAGAAGTTCGTGCGTGGCGTGGTGGCGCGGCTGACGCGCACGCACGAGGCGTCGCAGCCGGTGCCGTGGAAGATGGCCGACGCGCCGAAGGACTATCTCGACACGATGCTGCAGTCGATCGTCGGGTTGCAGATCGAAATCACGCGGCTCGTCGGCAAGCGCAAGCTCGGGCAGAACAAGGCGGTCGACGATATTCGAGGCGCGGGCGATGCGCTGATTGCGGACGGGAATCTCGCGATCGGGGAGGCGATGCTGGCGGAGGCGGATGCGAAGCGGAAGTGAGTCGCGGTGAATCGCAGCGGGCGCATGCCGCGCCCTCGGCCGGCGCACGCTACTGCGTGCGCGTCGCTCCCTGCGACGCCTGCGCCAGCGCCCCCCGGATCGCCGCTTCCGTCTTGTCATACCCGCCCTCGCCATACCGCGTATAGACGACTTTCCCATTCGCATCGATCAGGTACAGCGCGGGCCAATACTGGTTCCCGTACGCGCGCCACGTGTCGTAGCGGTTGTCCTGCGCGACCGGGTACTGGATACCGAAGCGCTTGACCGCATCGGCGACGTTCTTCGCATCGCGCTCGAACGGATACTCGGGCGTATGCACGCCGACCACCACGAGCCCTTGGTCGCGATACTTCCGGTACCAGTCGTTCACGTACGGAATCGTATGAATGCAGTTGATGCACGAGTACGTCCAGAAGTCGACCAGCACGACCTTGCCGCGCAACTGGTCGAGCTTGAGCGGCGCGCTGTTGTGCCAGCGCTCGATGCCGGCGAAGTCGGGCGCCTGCATGCCGGCCAGCGACGCGGTCGGGCCCGCGTCGTCGCGGGTGCCGGCGAAGGCGGCGAGCCCGGCCGTGGCGGCGAGGGCGATCACGAGGGCGGCGGTCCTGAATCTGGGCAGCATGGCGGTTCTCCGGTTCGGCCGGCCACCGCGCGAATGCATCGGCCGGACAGGTTTCGACAGTCGTCATTGGGCCGCGCCGACGTATCTGCGGTGTGTCCGGCAAGCCGCGCGTGTGCAATGTTGTGTGTCGTCACGGCGGCGCGATACATTGGGATACAAACGCGCGCCCGCGGTGCGGTATAAAGGCGGACATCGCCAGCCGGAACATCACGCCAACGACACCGACTCATGGACAAGATCGACCACGTATTGATCGTCGACGACGATCGCGCGATCCGCGAACTGATCGCGGACTATCTGGAGAAGAACGGCATGCGCGTGTCGCTCGCGGCGAACGGCCGCGAGATGCGCAACGTGCTCGACGATGGCGCGCCCGACCTGATCGTGCTCGATCTGATGATGCCCGGCGAGGATGGCCTCACGCTTTGCCGCGACCTGCGCGCGGGCAAGTTCCGGACGGTGCCGGTGCTGATGCTGACGGCCCGCGGCGAGGAAACCGACCGCATCATCGGCCTCGAGATGGGCGCCGACGACTATCTCGCGAAGCCGTTCGCGGTGCGCGAACTGCTTGCGCGGATCCGTTCGGTATTGCGCCGCGCGCGCATGCTGCCGCCCGGCATGCAGGTGACGGAGACGGCCGCGATGCTCGCGTTCGGCGAATGGCGGCTCGACACGACGGGGCGTCACCTGCTCGACACCGAAGGCACGCTGGTTGCGTTGAGCGGCGCCGAGTACCGGCTGCTGCGCGTGTTTCTCGACAATCCGCAGCGCGTGCTGACGCGCGACCAGTTGCTCAATCTCACGCAGGGCCGGCAGTCCGACCCGTTCGACCGGTCGATCGACCTGCTCGTGAGCCGGCTGCGGCAGCGTCTGCGCGACGGCGCGCGCGAGCCGCGCTACATCAAGACGCTGCGCAACGAGGGCTACGTGTTCTCGTCGGCGGTGACCGCGGTCGAAGGCGACGCATGAGCGCGCGCACGCCGTGGCACTGGCCGCGCTCGCTGTTCGCACGGCTCGCGCTGATCCTGTGCGTGGGCCTCGCGCTCGCGCAGACGCTGTCGTTCTGGCTCACCGTGACCGAGCGCGACCAGGCGACCACCAACCTGATGATGGGCTACATCGAGCGCGAGGTCGCGAGCTCGGTCGCGCTGCTCGACCACCTGCCGCCCGACCAGCGCGCCGCGTGGCTGCCGCGTCTCGCGCGGCGCAGCTACGCGTTCATCCTCGGGCCGGGCGAGACGGGCACGCCGCCGGAAGCGCGGCTCTCGGCGCGCGTCGAGCGCTCGATCTCGGACGGCATCGGCGGCGATTACCCGCTGACCGCGAACGCGCTGCCCGGCGATCGCGAGCATCTTCAGGTGCATCTGCGCCTGACCGACGGCTCGCCGCTGACGATCGACATCCATCCGATGTCGACGGTGCCGCTGTCGGGCTGGCTGCCCGTCGTGCTCGCGCTGCAGCTCGCCGTGCTGGCCGCGTGCTGCTGGCTCGCGGTGCGGCTCGCGACGCGGCCGCTGAAACAGCTCGCGCAGGCGGCCGACGCGCTCGGCCCCGACCTGAAGGGCGAACGCCTGAGCGAGGACGGCCCGTCCGAAGTCGCGCGCGCGGCCCGCGCGTTCAATGCGATGCAGGACCGCATCGCACAATACATGGCCGAGCGCATGCAGATTCTCGCGTCGATCTCGCACGACCTGCAGACGCCGATCACGCGGATGCGGTTGCGCGTGGACGTGATGGACGACGACACGCAGGGCGCGAAGCTGCGCCAGGACCTGCTCGAGATGGAGCATCTGGTGAAGGAAGGCGTCGCGTATGCGCGCACGCTGCACGGCACGGAGGAGGCCGCGCGCCGCATCGATCTCGATGCGCTGCTCGACAGCATCGTGTGCGACTACACGGATGCGGGGCAGGACGTCGCGCTGCACAGCGGCGGGCCGCTCGCGCTCGTCACGCGGCCGAAGGCGCTGCGCCGGATCGTCGGCAACCTCGTCGACAACGCGCTGAAGTTCGCAGGCGCGGCCGAGATCGACGTGCGGGCGGCTCCGGGCGGCGGGGCCGTCATTGCAGTGCTCGATCGCGGGCCCGGCATTCCGGACGATCAGCTCGACGCGGTGTTCGAGCCGTTCCGGCGCGTAGAGACGTCACGCAATCGCGAGACGGGCGGCACGGGGCTCGGCCTTGCGATCGCGCGTCAACTTGCGCTTGCGATGGGCGGCACGCTCACGTTGCGCAACCGGCCGGACGGCGGCGGGCTCGAAGCGCGGCTGACGTTGGCGAACGTTGCGTGATGCGCCGGGCAGGACGCTCGGTCGCGATCGAACGCGTGCGGCGAATCGGTATCCGGGGAACGACGCGCGGTGAGCGCAAGGCGATGCCGTGTCAGCAGCGGCCGGTGCGCAGCGCGACGGTCCAGTCGTCGCGGCCGCGCGATGCCGCGGTGGCGGCGGCCGTATGCCAGTCGTATTCGACGGCATGGAACTCGGCGTGCCAGCCGGCCGGCGTGCGCGACACCATCGCGTAGCGCGCATGCGGCGAACCGGTTTCGATCTTGTGCGGATGCGGAAGATCGTCCATGTACGCCTGCAGCCCGACGCTGCCCGGGTTGACGATCACACGGCCGTCGTCGAGCTTCGCGATGCGCGGCACATGCGTATGACCGCACAAGATCAGCGACGCCGTCGCGTCGCTCGCGCGCTGCGCGATTTCATCCGGCGTTGCCGCGCGGCAGCCGTCAGGCGTCACCGTTTCGAGGAAATAGTCGAGGTCGCTCGCGGGCGTGCCGTGCACCATCAGCACGTCGTCGCCGAGCGTCAGGCGTTCGGGCAGCGCGGCGATCCATGCGCGATGGTCGTCGCGCAGCGTGTCGTGCGCCCAGCGGTCCGACAGCCGCATCGTGTCGCGATCGCCGGTCAACAGTTGCCGTTCGTGATTGCCCTTGATGGTCGGCAGGTCGAGCGCGATCAGGCGGTCGGCCGTGTCGGCCGGATGGAGCGCGCCCGACACGATATCGCCGAGGTTGACGATCACGTCGGCGCCGCGGCGGCGCACGTCGTCGAGCACCGCGTCGAGCGCGGCGAGGTTGCCGTGGATGTCGGACAGCGCGGCGATTTTCATGGCGGGTCAGTCGAGGCGGGGAATCGCGATTGTCGCGAATTCGGCGCGGATCGTCCAATCGCGTCGCTGGCGCGATACGCGCGACGCGGCGGGTTTCAGTCGGTCGCGAGGCGCGCGTACATCGCGAAATCGCCCGGTACGCCGCGCACCATCCGGTACGCGCGCAACAACCCTTCGTAGCGGTAGCCGCATTTCTGCAGGACGCGCGCCGAGCCGGCGTTGCCGGTCAGCACGACACCCTGGATGCGCATGAAGCCACCTTCGGCGAACGCCCACGCGGTGACGCTCGCGCACAGCGCGCTCGCGATGCCGCGCCCCCAATGCGACGGTGCGAGGTCGAACGCGATCTCGGCCGAGCGGTTTGCGCTGGACACCGTATGGAGTCCGATGGTCCCCGCCAGGGCGCCGGACGCGTCGTCGACGATTGCAAGGCGGCGGATCGAATCCGGATGCGTCGACTCGATGCCGTCGAACAGCGGCAGCAGCTCGTCGCGCGCATGGAGGTTCCAGCTCGTGTGGCGGACGACGTCATGTTGCGACAGGTACGCGTACCACGCGTCGAGATCCGCGCGTTCGAGCTGCCGGAGCGACACGCCGGGGAAACCGGAGCGGGGCGGCGCGGCGATCCTCATCGCTCGCCCGGCACGCACGATGCGGCGCGCATGCCGACGCGCCTACGCGGCATGACGCCGGTACAGCGCGAGCGAACCGGCGAGTGCGATCAGCATCGCGCCGCACGTGCGTTCGAGCCACAGCGCGCCCGAGCGCTTCAGCAACTGCACCGCGCGAGCGCCCAGCAGCGCGTAGCCGAACATCACGGCCCCGTCGAGCAGCGCGAACGTGACCGCGAGTGCGACATATTGCGGCGCGAGCGGCGCGGACGGATCGAGGAACTGCGGCAGGAAGGCGGAGAAGAACAGATAGCCCTTGGGATTCGTCACCGCGGTCAGGAAGCTCTTCGCGAAGATCGATGCGTTGCGTCCGTGCGTCGTGCCGTCATGCGCGACGGCGACGTCGAGCGAGCCCTTCGACGTGAGCAGCCGGATGCCGACATACGCGAGATAGGCGGCGCCCAGCCATTTCACCACGGAGAACCAGAATGCCGACGCGATCAGCAGCGCGCCGAGGCCGAGCGCGACCGCGACGATCAGCACGAAGTCGGACAGCATCGCGCCGGCGAAGCCGTACGCCGCGCGGCGCACACCGTAGCGCGAGCCGTTGGTCAGCGCGAGCAGCACGGTCGGGCCGGGTGTCGCGATGCCGACGAACGCGACGGCGGCGAAGATCAGCAGGGTCGTTTGATGCATGCCGGAGGCTCCCTGTGGAAGGCGGGTGCCCGATTATCGGGTGCGCGTCGTCGCGCTGTACAGCGGTGTTCGCTGCGCAGCCGATTATCTCGATTCCGGCAAGAAATTGTTTTCATTATTGCGCTGTCGATCGGAACCGGTTCCAACTACCATGGCGGCCGTGGCGGGCACGCTCGCCGCGACGTCGCGCGCGCGTGTCGCACGCGCGCGTTCCCGTGTGCGGACGCTGCCGGCCTCGCATGCCGGCGGATCTCCCGGCCGCACACGCTACTCGCATAGAACAACGGGTTCACCGCCCGGAGACACTAAAAACCATGAACAAGCAACTGATCGCAGCTCCGCTGCTGCTTTCGCTCGCGGGCATCGCATCCGCGCAAAGCTCCGTCACGCTGTACGGCATCGTCGACGCCGGCGTGACCTATCGCAGCAATGAACGGGTCGGCTCGCCGGGCGCCTACACGGGGCATTCGAACGTCGGCCTGACCACCGGCAACCTGTCCGGCAGCCGCTGGGGCATCAAGGGTTCCGAGGATCTCGGCGGCGGGATGCGCGCGCTGTTCGTGCTCGAGAACGGCTTCGACATCACCAACGGCACGTCGGGCCAGGGCGGCCGCCAGTTCGGCCGGCAGGCCTTCGTCGGCGTCGGCAGCACCCGTTACGGCACGGTCACGCTCGGCCGCCAGTACACGTCGCTCGACGACTTCGTGAGCCCGGTCGGCCCGTCGTCGTTCATCGGCGGTTTCGGCGCGCACCCGGGCGACATCGACGATCTCGACCAGACCGCGCGCGTCGACAGCTCGATCAAGTACACGAGCGCGAACTACGCGGGCTTCACGTTCGGCGCGCTGTACGGCTTCGGCGGCCAGCCGGGCAGCATGAAGCAGCGCAACACGTGGAGCGTCGGCGCGGCCTACGCGGCGGGGCCGCTGCGCGTGGGCGTCGGCTACGAGCGTTCGGACAACAGCAAGACGGGCGCGACCGACCCGACGGCCGGCAAGTGGCAGAGCACCGACGACGGCCTGTTCAACTCGTCGATCAACGAAGGCTATGCGAGCGCGCAGTCGCAGCAGATCATCGCGACCGGCGCGACGTACGACTTCGGCCCGGCCGTGGTCGGCGTGAACTACAGCAACGTGCAGTACCGCAGCGGTGCCCAGTCGCTGTTCAACGGTCATGCGACCTTCAACGTCGCGGGCGTGTTCACGCGCTGGAACGTGCAGCCGCAGACGCAACTGTTCGCGGGCTACAGCTACACGCGCGGCAGCGACGTCGACGGCATCGACAACCGCGCGCAGTATCACAACGTCACGCTCGGCGCGGTCTACGACCTGTCGAAGCGCACCAGCGTGTACCTGCTCGGCGCGTACCAGCATGCGTCCGGCACGACGCTCGACGCGCTCGGTCGTCCGGTGGCCGCGACCGCATCGGTGTCGGACAAGGCCAATGGCCACTCGTCCGACTCGCGGTCGCAGGTGATTGTGAGCCTCGGCCTGCGCCAGAAGTTCTGACGTCACGTGCGCGATCGGCGGCCTGCGCGTGACGCGGGCCGCCGGTTGAGTCGCGTGCTGCGTATCGATGCCGGTTCCTCCGGCAGCGCGCAAGCGACGTCGTCGAGCGCTGCCCAAGGCGCTCGATGGCCTGGACGGCCCGTCGCCCGACAATGCGAGCCGATCCGAGCCGGCTGCACGGCCGGCCGTCGCGCGGCCTTCCTCATCGGCGCTGTCCGCGTCGCTCGTCGCCGCACGCGCGGTACATCTCGATCCTTGTCCTCGTCGCATCTTCATCGGCAACGGCATTGCGCCGCGCATTGCCTCGTTTCATATATTCACGATTTGAGCTGGCAATGCGCGGGCTCGGACATTATTTTTTCTCTTTCATTTTAATTTCGATTTGTAATCATTGAGTCGATTTTCCGGAAATGGAAATTCATTGCGCGTGAATCAGAAAAAATGACGCATTCGCATTGGGTGATCCGGAATAAAGTGCCGGGGATCGAGAGTGACGACAGCACGGTCAGACGAGGAGGGGCGATGCAGTATCCGAAGCAATGCTTGTCAAGCAAATCAACGTCACGCGGTAAAAGAGTGAAATGAAAAATTCGCAGCGCAATTGAACATGTTTTTGAAAAAATCACCAATATTTCATACGCGGCGAATTAGAGTATCCAAAAGAGATCGTCCGGGAGCATCGTTCATGTTATCGAAACAAATTCGTGCGGCATTGCTTGGATTGTGCATGGCAATGCTGGCGCCGGCCGGTCACGCGCAAGTGCAATACACGACCGACTGGCTCGCGAACACGTTCGGCACGCTCGCCGCGCACGTCGGCAACGGTGCGCGCTCACTATGGGTCGCGCCCGAAGGCGTGATCTACACGGCGTCGCGCTGGGACGAGAACGCGGGCGGCGTGGCGATCTACCAGAACGGGCAGACGCTCGGCACGATCGGCATCCACGACGAATTCCAGGGTGGCGCGATCACCGGCAACGCGAATTCGCTGTTCGTCGCGCTCGGCTACAACCGCACGTTCGGCAGCGGGTCGGTCGGCCGCTACAACCGCAGCACGAACCAGCGCGACCTGCGCATTCCCGTCAGCACGTGGACGGGCATCCAGTACGCGGATGTGATCACGGGCCTCGCGACGGCCGGTAACCTGCTGTACGCGAGTGATTTCTACGGCAACCGCGTACGCGTCTACACGACGGACGGCGTGTGGCAGCGCGACATCGGCGTGTCGGGCCCCGGCGCGCTGGCGCTCGACGCGGCCGGCAACCTGTGGGTCGCGCGCAAGAGCGCGGGCGTCGTCGCGCAGTTCAGTCCGACCGGCACGGCGATGAGCACGATCCAGATGGCGGCCCGTGCGCGGCCGGCGTCGCTGTATTTCGATGCGCCGAGCGGCCAGTTGCTGGTGGGCGACGAAGGCCCCGACATGAACATCAAGATCTACACGCTCGTGGGGCAGCCCGTGCAGATCGGCACGTTCGGCGTGCAGGGCGGGTATCTCGACACGACCTCGGGCATCAAGGGGCAGGTCGGCGACAAGCGTTTCACGCGCGTCGCGGGCATCGGCAAGGACGCGGCCGGCAACCTGTACGTGCTGAACAACGCATGGGGCGGCGGCTGGGATCTCGGGCGCAACGGCAGCACCGATCTTCATTCGTACAGCCCGACGGGTGCGCTGCAATGGAAACTGCAGGCGCTGAACTTCGAAGGTGCCGCCGCGCCCGATCCGGTGACCGACGGCGCGTTCTTCTACAGCGGCAACAACGTGTACACCGGCACCGCGGGCGGCACGTTCGTCGCGAACACGATCGATCCGTTCAGCTATCCGAAGGACCCGCGGCTCGACATGAACGACTACCAGCGCGGCCAGCATTTCGGCCAGCTCGCGCTGGTGAACGGCACGCGGATGCTCGTCGCGACCGGGCAGAACCCGGGCAACTACAACATCTATCACTTCACCGCGGCGAGCGGCTACATCGCGATTCCGGACGGCTCGATTCCCGGCAAGCCGTTCAACACGACCCTGCAGGTGACGGCCGGTTTCGCGCTCGACGACAACGGCGACGTGTGGGCCGGCCTCGATCGCACCAACAACATTTCGCACTATCCGATGACGGGTTTCGACGCGACCGGGAAACCGACATGGGGCAAGCCGGTGCAGATCCCGATTCCGCGCACCGCGCTGCCGCTCACGCGAATCATCTATCAGGCGGACAGCGACACGATGATCCTCGCGCAGGGCATCGCGGGGACCTGGGACTGGACCGCGATGAACGGGCACATCGAGGTCTATCGCGGCTGGAAGGCCGGCAACACGACCACGCCGAACGTCGCGATCGATCTGACGAGCGCGAATCCGAAATCGATCGCGGCGGCCGGCCACTACCTGTTCGTCGGCTACGTGCACACGGTGCCGAACGTCGACGTGTTCGACCTGAACACCGGCAGCCTCGTGACCACGCTGACGAACTCGAACACGTCGGCGATGGACGTCGGCAACGACGTCGACTCGATGTATGGCATCCGTGCGTACCTGCGCTCGACCGGCGAATACGTGATCACGAAGGACAACTACAACGGGTCGAGCCTCGTCGTGTATCGCTGGCATCCGTGAGCGGGCATGCCGCGCTGCATGAGCCAGCTCGACTTCACATGGCCGTTCACTTCGCGCCCGTCCGTCGAATCGGACGTGTCGTGGAATTGCGCGCGCATGCGCCGCACCGAGCCGGTGAGGCGCGGGTTGCGCGGGCGCTCGTGGCGTGTCGATGAAGGTCGCGGGGCGCGCGATCGACAGCGGAAATCGCGATATCGGACGGGCGATATTCGACGATCCGACGATGGGCGCAAACGACAGGGCCGCGCGACGCCGACTCGTGCCAGCATCACGCGGCCTTCGTCAGCCGTAACAATCAGTGCGCGGCGCGTTCGTGCAGCACTTCCGACGGCCGTGCGTTGCGCACGAACACGCAGGCCAGTACCGCGCCCGCCAGTGCGATCGCGCCGGCCAGCACGAACGCGGACGCGAACGAGCCGCTGCGCTCGACGATGAAACCGGTCACGGCCGGCCCGATCACGCCGGACAGGCTGCCCATGCAATGCAGGAAGCCGCTGACGCCGCCGACGCGCGCCGGATGCACGACGTCCTGCACGATCGCCCAGTAGATCGCGCCCGTCACGTACAGGAAGAACAGCGATACCGACATCAGCGCGACCGCGCCTTGCGTCGACTGCACGGCGCCCGCGACGGCCACGCACGCGCCGGCGCCGAGCAGGCAGGTGACGAGCACGATCCGGCGCGACAGCAGCAGGTTGCCGGTGAGCCGGTACAGCGCATCCGAGATCGCGCCGCCGCACGCGAGGCCGACGGTGCCGACGAGCCAGGGCACGACGGTGGCGATGCTCATCTCCTTGATGTTCAGATGGTGCGCGCGCACGAGGTAGCTCGGGAACCAGCTCAGGAAGAAGAACAGCACGTAGTTGTAGCTGAAGAACGCTGCGGCCGTCGCGAGGATGCGCGGCTGGCGCACATAGTGCGACAGCGGATGCGCGGGCGTTGCCGTGCCGACGGCGGCCGGGGCGTGGGCAAGCATTGTCGCGGGCGCATGCCGTGCATCGCCGACCGGCGTGGCCGGACGATCCGACGTCGACACCATCCACACGACGACCCACATGAGCCCGATCGCGCACACGATCCAGAACGCCGGCCGCCAGCCGAATTGCGCGGCCAGCAGGCCGACGATCGGCCCGGCAATCGCGCCGCCGAGCGGGGAGCCGGCACTGAGAAGACCCATCGCGGTGGCGGCGGCGTCGCGCGGCAGCCAGTTGTTGACCATCTTGTTCGCGGCCGAGCACAGCGGCCCTTCGGCCATGCCGAACAGCAGCCGCACGATCAGCAGGCTCACGAAGCCGACGGTGAGCGCGGTCATCCCGCAGAACACCGACCACAGCCCGACCGACAGCACATACACGAGCTTCGGCCCGAGCCGGTCGGACGCGAGCCCGCCGATGAAATTGAACAGTGCGTAGCCGATGAAGAACGTACTGAACACGAGGCCCATCCGCGCGGCGTCGATGCCGAGATCGGTCTGCACGATCGGCGCGACGATCGACAGCGCGACGCGGTCGAGATAGTTGATGCCGTACACCAGGAACAGCAGGAATACCGTGAACCACGCCTGCGACTTCTGCTTCATCTCCGTCTCCTTCGTGCCGGTGGGCCGGCCGTCATGTTTCGTCTTGTCGATCGTTCGCCGCGTCATCGCGGACCTCGGCGGGCAAGGACATTGCCCGGGTCGCGTCGATTGCCGCGATCCCGCAGGCGCTCGCTCAGCGCGTCTGCAATGGCGCGAGCAGCGCGTCGGTGCCGCCCGCGCGCAGCGTCGACAGATGCGCGCCGACGCGCGCGATCAACGCATCGGGCCATGCCGCCGAGCCGGCGAGCATGGCGCTGCCGAGTGCGGCACGCACCGCGCCGGCGGCATCGCCGGCCGCTGACAACGTTGCGCCGAGCGCGGCCGCGCCCGGATCGCCGATCGTGAGCGGTCGGCCCGATTCGTCTTGCGCGGTGGCCAGGTAGTGCAACCACAGCGCGAGCGCGCGTTCCAGGTACGGTCGTTCGGCACCGGCCGCCGCGCTTTCGCGAAGCGCGGGCAGCCAGCGCAGCGGCACCTTCTGCGTGCCGTCCATCGAGATCTGTTCGGTGCGATGGGCGAGCGTCGGATTGCGAAAGCGCTGCACGAGCGTCGCGCAATAGCCGGGCGCGTCGTAGCCGGACGGCACGTCGACGGTCGCGAGCAGGTCGCGCGTCATGACGCCGTCGACGAGTGCCGCGATCGCCGGATCGGCCATCGCGTCGGACACCGTCGCGCGACCGCGCAACTGCCCCGCGTACGCGATCGCCGAATGCGAGCCGTTCAGCAGGCGCAGCTTCATCGTTTCATAGGGCCGCACGTCGCCGACGAGATGCGCGCCGGCGTCTTCCCAGCGCGGGCGCGGGCCGGCGAAGCGATCCTCGATCACCCATTGCCAGAACGGCTCGCAGACGATCGCGGCCGCATCGCGCGCGCCGAGACGCGCGTGCGCCCAGTCGAGCGATTCGGGCGTCGCGGCCGGGACGATTCGGTCGACCATGCTGTTCGGGAAGGCGACGTCATCGCGAATGCGTCGCGCGAGTGCGCGGTCGATGCGTTCCGCGTAGTCGATCAGCAACGCGCGCAGCGTGTCGCCGTTCGACGTCATGTTGTCGCAGCAGACGACGGTCAGCGGCGCATGGGCCGGCCGCAGACGCAGGCCGGCCGCGATCACGCCGAGCGCGGTGCGTGGCGCGTCGGGCGTCGCGAGATCCTGGCGAATTGCGGGATCGTCGGCATCGAGGCCGCCGCCGGGGCGGCGGCAATAGCCTTTTTCGGTGACGGTCAGGCTGACGATCGACACGGCCGGATCGGCGATCAGCGCCAGCAGTGCCGGCAGCGATTCGGGCGCGAACAGCGCGCCGTGCACCGCGCCGACGATGCGCGTGCGCGCGCCGTCGCCGTCGCGTTCGGTCACCGTATACAGATGATCCTGCGCGGCCAGCAGGTCGACGGTATGACGCCGCCGCAACTCGACGCCCACGATTCCCCAGCGAAGGTCGCCCTGTTCAAGCACCGCGTCCGTATACAGCGCCTGGTGCGCGCGATGGAACGCGCCGAGGCCGAGATGGACGATGCCGGTGCGGACGGCCCGCCGGTCATAACCGGGGCGGCGCGTGTCGGGCGGCGCGGTGCGCAGGAAATCGGGGGCGGATGGCATGGCGGTTGATGACGTTTGTACCATGGTAGATGGTGAGATGCGTGCAGGTTATTTCGAGTTTCTCCGCGAGGTTATCGGTGTAAACGCTAGATCGCTCGAATTCGATCCATTCTGTACCATGGTAGACATCGATATCGAGTCGGATCAATCGCGACCATGAGCGAAACGGCAGCACTGGAAGAAGCGGACGTCGTCGTCACGGCGTTGCAGGGGTTCTCGCTGGACGAGAGCCGTTCGTATACGGAACAGGTACATGCGCTGCTGCGCCACGCGATCGTGCGCGGCGCGTTGCCGCCGCGCACCGCGCTGTCGGAGGCGGTGATCTCCACGACGATCAAGGTCAGCCGCACGCCGGTGCGCGAAGCGTTCGCACAGCTCGCCGACGAACGGCTCGTGCAGATCATCCGGAAGGTCGGCACGCTGGTCGCGCCGATTCCGGTGTCGATCCTCGAGGAAGGGCGCTTCGCGCGCAGCACGCTCGAATGCGCGAACCATGTCGAGCTTGCGCAGAAAATCACGCCGGCGCAGCTCGCCGAGCTGTCGCGGATCATCGATGCGCAGCGCGAGGCGGTAGCGGGCGGCGATGTCGAGGCGTTCTTCGAACTCGACGAGGCGATGCACGGCCGGATGTTCGCATTCGCGGGCCGGCCGCACGTATGGGAAATGCTGCAGCCGATGAAGCGCCAGTTCGACCGCGTGCGCTGGCTGCTGCTCGACCGCGTCGAGGATCATGCGCGCCGCGCGCTGCAGGAGCATGAACAGATCCTTGCGCACATCGCGTCGCGCAACATGGCGCTGCTCGGTGCATCGGTCGCCGCGCACGTCGACCGGATGGGCACGCACCTGCCCGACGTGCGCGGCCGCGCGCCCCATTACTTCGTCGACTGAAACGCCCGCAGGAGGAGCGCAGTGAAAATCGAACGCTTGCAGACCATCGTCACGTGTCCGGGCCGGAATTTCGTGACGGTGAAGATCGTGACCGACGAGGGTGTCCACGGCCTCGGCGACGCGACGCTCAACGGGCGCGAGCTCGCGGTGCGCGCGTACCTGGAAGATCACGTGTTCCCGTGCCTCGTCGGCCGCGATCCGCGCAACATCGAGGACATCTGGCAATACCTGTATCGCGGCGCGTACTGGCGGCGCGGGCCGGTGACGATGACGGCGATCGCCGCGATCGACATGGCGCTGTGGGACATCCTCGGCAAGCTCGCGGGCATGCCCGTCTATCAGTTGCTCGGCGGCAAGAGCCGCGACGGCCTGATGGTGTACGGCCATGCGAACGGGCGCGATCACGAAGAGGCGGTCGACGCGGTACGCGCGCATATCGAGGCCGGCTATCGCGCGATTCGCGTGCAGTCGGGCGTGCCCGGACTCGACAAGGTATACGGCGTCGGCAAGACGGCCGGCGCGTACGAGCCCGCCGAAAAGGGTCTGCCGCCCGAGGAGCCGTGGGACACCGCGCTCTACTTGCGCCACACGCCCGAGCTGTTCCGCAAGGTGCGCGACGCGGTCGGCGATGCGCCGCACCTGCTGCACGACGCGCATCACCGCCTCACGCCGATCGAAGCCGCGCGGCTCGGCCGCGATCTCGAGCCGCACCGGCTGTTCTGGCTGGAGGATGCGACGCCGGCCGAGAACCAGGACGCGTTCCGTCTGATTCGCCAGCACACGACGACGCCGCTCGCGGTCGGCGAGGTGTTCAACTCGATCTGGGATTGCAAGGACCTGATCCGCGACCAGCTGATCGACTACATCCGCGCGACGATCGTGCACGCGGGCGGCATCACGCATGTTCGGCGTATCGCCGACTACGCGGCGATGTACCAGGTGCGCACCGGTTTCCACGGCGCGACCGACCTGTCGCCGGTCTGCATGGCGGCGGCCGTGAACTTCGGGCTGTGGGCGCCGAACTTCGGCATCCAGGAGCTGATGCCGCACAGCGCGCTGACCGATGAAGTGTTTCCGCACAACTACCGCTTCGAGGACGGCTATCTCGTGATGGACGACGTGCCGGGCCTCGGCGTCGACATCGACGAGACGCTGGCCGCGAAATATCCGTACGAGCGCGCGTATCTGCCGGTCGCCCGGCTGCGCGACGGTTCGATGTGGAACTGGTGAGCGTCGAAGAGCAGAAGGAGAGAACCGAAATGTTGAGCGTCGTAGTCGATCGTCCGAACAGCATGGCCGTGCGCGAGGTGCCGCTGCCCGTGCCCGCCGCCGGCGAAGTGCGCGTGAAGGTGCGCTATGCGGGCATCTGCGGGTCGGACCTGCACATCTTTCACGGCAAGAATCCGTTCGTGTCGTACCCGCGCGTCATCGGCCACGAGTTCGTCGGCACGATCGAGTCGGTCGGCGCGGGCGTCGACGCCGCGCGGCTCGGCGAGACCGTCGCGGTCGATCCGGTGATCAGCTGCGGGCATTGCCACGCGTGCACGATCGGCCGGCGCAACGTGTGCCGGCACCTGACCGTGCTCGGCGTGCATCGCGACGGCGGCTTCAGCGAGTACACGTGCGTGCCGGCCGGCAATGCGTACCGGATTCCCGACGCGATCGCCGATACCTGCGCGGCGATCGTCGAGCCGTTCGCGGTAGCCGCGAACGCGACGTCGCGCACCGGTGTGCTGCCGGGCGATGTCGCGCTGATCTACGGCGCCGGCACCGTCGGCCTGACGATCCTGCAGGTGCTCAAGCGCGTGTACGGGATTCGCGCATTCATCACCGACCGGCTCGACGCGCGGCTGCAGCTCGCACGCAAGTGCGGCGCGGCGGAGGACGAGGTCATCAATACGAGCGTCGAGTCGCTGCCCGATGCGCTGGAAAGGCGCGGTGTCGATGGCGGCCCGACGCTGATCTTCGATGCGGTCTGCCATCCGTCGATTCTCGAGGAGGCCGTGCGGATCGCCGCGCCGGCAGGCCGGATCGGCGTGCTCGGATTCTCGTCCGAGCCCTCGGCGCTCGTGCAGGCGGAGCTGACGAAGAAGGAGCTGACGCTCGCGGCATCGCGGTTGAACTGCGCGATGTTCCCGCAGGTCATCGACTGGATTGCCCGCGGGCTGATCCAGCCGGAGCACATCGTCACGCACAAGGTGGGCTTTCGCGACGTCGCGCAGGCGTTCGAGATGGCCGAGCGCAATCCCGAGAAAAGCTGCAAGATCCTGCTCGATTTCGCGGGCGGTTGAAACCGGATCGTGTCGACGGCCGGGGCGCGTCGCGCGTGTCGCGCGGCCCCGCCTGCCCGGTGCGAAGATGCGTCAGAACGACACCGTCGTCGTCAGCGTGACGAGCCGCGGCTCGCCGACCGCGACGATCAGGTTGCTGTTGCTCGACGGATAGTAGGTCTTGTCGAGCAGGTTCTTCACGTTGAGCTGGATGCGCGTCGGGAACTTGCCGATCGTCGTTTCATACGCTGCGAATGCGTCGACGGTCACATAGCCGGGCAGCGTGAAGCTGTTGGCGGTGTCGCCGGGCCGCGCGCCGACGAGCCGCGCGCCGCCGCCGAAGCGCCAGCGTCCGGGCAGCTTCGCGATCGCGGTGTCGTACACCGCGAACAGGCTGCCGGTATGGCGCGCGACGTTGACGAGCGGCGTGTTGCTGTCGCGATCGTTGGCGTTCGTGTACGCGTAGCTGCCGATCAGGCTCAGGTGGCGCGTGAGCTGCCCCGCGACGTCGAGTTCGATCCCGCGCGAGCGCGCGGTGCCGATCGTCGACGTGATGTCGCCGACCGTGACCGCGACGTTGCGCTTGTCGATCTGGTAAGCCGCGAGCGTGCCGGTGATGCCGGGCTTCAGGCTGAACTTCAGGCCGGCTTCCAGCACGCGGCCGAATTCCGGCGCGAGCGGTGCGGCCACGTTCGACGCGACGTTCGGCTTGAACGAGCGGCTCACGTTCGCGTATGCGGTCAACGACGGCGTGAGCGCATACGCGAGCCCGAACTGCGGCAGCCACACGTTGCCGTGCGAGCGGTCGGCGAACACGAACGGCCGTCCCATCCCCGATTCCTGCTGCCAGTCCTCCCAGCGCAGCCCGCCGACCGCGGTGAGCCGGTCGGTGATCTTCACGGAGTCCTGCACGATCATCGAATACGTGTGGACCTTCGACAGCGAATCGCTCTGCTTCGCGCTCGCGATGCCGCCGGGCGCGAGCAGGCCGTAGACCGGATCGTAGAGATTGAAGCCCTTCGTCGCGGCGCCGCGGATCGTGTCGCCGCGGAAGCTGCGTTGGCGCTCGTATTCGCCGCCGATGTAGAGCGCGTGGTTCATTCCCGCGAGCGTCAGGTTGCCGAGCAGGCCGAGCGTCGCGATCTGGTCGGAGTCGTTGCGCCCGAGATTCGCGTCGGACGTGCGCGACAGCGCGCCGGTCGCGCTGTTGAAGGCGGTCGCGCGGGTAATGTACTGATCGTAGCGGTCGCGGCCCCAGCCGTAGGTGGCGCGCACGCGCCACGCGTCGGAGAAGCGGTGCTCGATGCGCGCGCGCAGCGTTTCCTGGATCCCGCCGCTTTGCGCCCATGCCTCCTCGTAGCGTCGGTAGCGCAGCGCATCGTCGGGACGGCCGTTCACGAGCACGGTGCCGCGATCGAACGGCGTCGTGTAGTCGACGTACTGGTAGCTGATGTCGATCGACGTGTTCGCGTCATGCCACGACAGCGCGGGCGCGATCAGCGCGTTGCGTTCGCGGCCGAAGCTGCGCCAGTAGCGGCTCGTGTCGTATTCGCCGGTGAGCCGGAACGCGAGCGTGCCGCCCGCAACCTGTCCCGGCTTGCCGAGCGGGCCGGTCAGGTCGAACTGTGCATCGCTGCCGCCATGGCTCGTGCGCGACGCCGAGATGGAGCCGCCGAACGTGTCTTCGGGCTTGCGCGTGACGAGATTGATCACGCCGCCCGGGTCCTGCATCCCGTACAGCAGTGAAGCCGGGCCCTTCAGCACTTCGACGCGGTCGATCGTCGCGAGGTAGCTGTGCAGCACCGGCGTGCGCACGCCGTCGACGAGCACGGAGCCGTCGTTGTTCGAGCCGAAGCCGCGCTTGATGAACGCGTCGCGCGTGCCGCCGAGCGTATTGGTCTGCGTCACGCCGCTGATGTTGCCGAGCACGTCGTCGAGCGAGCGCGCCTGCTGGTCCTGCATCACGCTGCTGCTGACCACGGCGACGGATTGCGGAATTTCCTTGAGCGGGCGATCGTCGCCGCCCGCGACGCTGCTGGTGCGCGGCTGGTAGCCGACGGTCGGATCGGTGGCCGCCGATGCGCTGACGCTGATCGTCGGCAGCTCGCGTTCGGGCTCGCGCGACACGGGCGTGGGCGTGGCCGCGGATGCGGATGCCGCCGACGCGGGTTCGGCCTCCGCATGCGCGCCGCTTGCGACGCAAAGGGTGATCAGGGCAGGCAGGCTCGCGCGCCACGGACGCAACGTCCGTGCACGGCGGGGCGATCGACGGGATGGCATGAATCGATGAATGATGGAGTGCTAAGGATGAGGGCGTGGGCCGCAGCGCTTCGCTTGCTGACTCACCGCAGCAGGATGCGCATGATATATGTAATGAGAATCGTTTGCAATTGAAATGCGGCTGATCCGGACCGGGCAACGCGATTGCCGGGGCGCCGGCCGTCTGCTACCGTAGCGCCCAAAATCAGACGCAGTGAAATTCATCGAGAGCCGGGGGCCGCACCATGCCATCTTCCTGTCGCGTCGCCTGCAGCGCGACGTCGCACACCGCCGTCGACCATGCGGGCAGTGACGTGATCGCAGCCGTGTCCCACGATTCGAACGAATAAAGCAACGGCGGCACGATCGTCCGGCGGGGCGCCGGGCAGCCGGCACCGCGCGTTGGTCAACGACATCAACCACGACGTTTGACGGGAGACCACCCTTGAAGAAGATTTCCGCGCCGCTCATGACGGCCGCGCTTGCTGCCTGCGCGATGCTCGCGGGCGTTTGCCAGGACGCGTGCGCCGCATCGGCCGACGAGCCCGCGATCGACGCGCACTACGGGACGGTGATCGAAGCCTATACGCAGAACATGGCCGCCGCGAAGACGAAATACGACGGCAAGCGCCTCGCGTTCGTCGGCGCGGTGATCCGGATGGGCAGCGACCCGGGCGGCACGTACTTCGGTGCGTTGACGACCGATGGCGAACAGTTCGATACGCATTTCGACATGGCGGACCAGCCTGCGTTGAAGCCGAAATTCCCCGGCGGCGAGATCAAGCCGTTCACGGCGTCCGCGAATTTCCGCTTCAGTTGCGTGAACGAAGGTTATATCGACGCGCCGGTGCTGCCGGGGTTGAAGCTCGCGCATTGCCGGCTCGCCGATTGACGCGAGCGATGCGCGATGTCGAGCGATCCGCCTACAGGTCGAGTACCAGCAGATCGCTTCGCGATCGCGAGCAGCACGGCATGAACTGGTCGCCGGCCGCTCGTTCCGCTTCGGTCAGGTAAGAATCGCGGTGCTCGGGCTCGCCTTCGAGCACGCGCGTCATGCAGGTGCCGCATACGCCTTGCTCGCACGACGTGAGCACGTCGATGCCATTGGCCGCTAGCGCGGCGACGACCGTGCATTCGGCCGGCACGTCGATCACCTGCCCGCTGCTCGCGATGCGGACCTGGAATGCGCGATCCGAGCCGGACGATGCCACCTCGCCGCCGAAGAACTCGTAATGCAGCCGCTCGTCGGCCCAGTTGCGTTCGCGCGCGGCGTTCAGCACCGCGTCCATGAAGCCGCGCGGGCCGCAGACGTACAGGTGGGTGCCGTCAGGCGCAGACGCGAGCACGGCCGGCAGATCGAGGCGTTGCGCGGGCGCGCCGTCGTCGACGTGCAAGCGCGCGCGGTCGCGGAATCCGGCCGCGCTGATCCGCTCGACGAACGCCATGCGATCGGCCGAACGCGCGCAGTAATGCATGTCGAAGGGCGTGCCGGACGAGTGCAGTTGTTCCGCCATGCAGAGAATCGGCGTGATACCGATCCCGCCCGCGAGCAACAGGTGGTGCGGCGCGTCGGGCGCGAGCGGAAATTGATTGCGCGGCATGCCGATCCGCACGGTGTCGCCTTGCCGGACCTCGTCGTGAATCGCGCGCGACCCACCGCGGCCTTCGGCGTCGCGCAGCACCGCGATCTGATAACGATCGCCGTGGTCAGGATGGTTGCACAACGAGTACTGGCGCACGAGGCCGCCCGGCAAATACACGTCGATATGCGCACCGGCGTCGAAGCGCGGCAAGGGCGCGCCGTCGTCGCTGACGAATTCGAAGCCGCAGATGTCGCGCGCTTCCTGCCACTTGCGGGCCACCCGGACCGTCAGCGTCGCGGCGCTCATGACGCCTCCTTGATCTGCGCGACCGGAATGACGGGCCGCTGCGGGCTCGTCGCGTTTTCGTCGGCGATCAGCCGCTCGATCACCTTGCGCGACAGCACGCCGCCCGCATCGATGTTGAGCTTGAGCAGCTTGCGCTCGGGCCACTGCTCGAGGTTGAGCTGCTGGCGCTCGAGCATGTCGAGATCCTCGGCGAAGATCTTGCCCTGGCCTTCCCGGATCTCGGCGGTCAACGCGTGATCGTCGGGCCGGAAGTTGCGCGCCATCCCCCAGAAGTACCAGATCGACGAGTCCGTCTCCGGCGTGATGAAGTCGACGACGACCGACGACGCCTTCACGTCGGCCGGCGCGTCGTAGCCGCCGTGGCCGGCATGCGCGACGCCCACTTCGATCATCACGTGGCTCGGCGGCGTGAAGCGGCAGATCTGCCAGCGGTCGACCGGCACGTCGTCGGCGAGCCCGTTGCCGCGCAGCGCCATCCTCCAGAACGGCGGCGGCATCACGTTCTCCATGAAGCGGCTCGTGACGACTTCGTCGCCGTTGGCGACGGTCTTCGGCGGCGCTTCGTCGATCTCCTTCTGGCCGATGCTCGTTGCATGCACGTAAGTCTCGTGCGTGAGATCCATCAGGTTGTCGATCATCAGCCGGTAGTCGCAGCGGATGTGATACAGGCCGCCGCCGTATGCCCAGGCGGGATCCTCGGCCCACCGCAGCGCGGGCAGCTTGTCGGGATCGGCGGCCGACGCATCGCCGGGCCAGACCCAGACGAATCCGAACCGTTCGACGACGGGGAAGCTGCGGATCGCGGGAAACCCGCCGACGCGCTGGCCCGGCATGCCGGCCGTTTTGCCGTTGCAGCCCATTTCCAGCCCGTGATAGCCGCACACGAGCACGCCGTCGCGCACGAATCCCAGCGACAGCGGTGCGCCGCGGTGCGGGCAGAAGTCCTCGAGCGCCGCGACCCGCCCGTCCGCCGCGCGGTAGAACACCATCGACTCGTTGCAGATCTTGCGGCCCAGCGGCTTGCCGTCGATTTCATCGGGCGTGCACGCGACATACCAAGCGTTCTTGAGAAACACGTTCTTCGTCTCCTTCAGGGCGGCGCCACCGGCGCGCGGCGGTTCTTCATTCCGTGTACTGAATGAGATTCAGTGTACTCACCGAGATTGGCCAGGGCAAGGCGGGCGGTATACTGGTTTTCCCGGGAAACGGCGCGACGCAACGGCGTGCGCCGCCTATGTCATCGACTCATTCATGGAAAAAACGAATCCCGCCGACGCACCGGCTTTCCCGCTCGACCTGTACGACGAACCGGGGCACCTGATCCGCCGCGCGCACCAGATCGCGGTTGCGATGTTCTACGAGAAGCTGGGCCGGGACGTGACGCCGGTGCAGTATGCGGTCCTGCGGATGCTCTACGAATGTCCGGGGCTCGATCAGGTGACGCTCGCGCAGCGGGTGGCGCTCGACACGTCGACGACCGCCGACCTCGCGGTCCGGCTCGAAGCGAAGGGATTGATCGTCCGCGAAGTGTTGCCGCGGCGTCAGCGGCGCCTGTTGCTGACGCCGACGGGCGTCGAGCTGCTCGCGCGCCTGATGCCGTCGGTGACGGAGCTGCGCGACGGCCTGTTCGACGGCATGGGGGCAGATGATTCGCGCGAACTGATGCGCCTGTTACGCAAGTTCGTTCACCTGAACAACGAGCAAAGCCGTGCGCCGCTGCGGGCCGGCGAGGAATCGTAGCGATTCGATGCGCGGCGACGGGGCGCTGAAGCGGCAACGCCACGGTGCGCGATGCCGCCCGGCGGCGTCACGGGCGTGACGCTTCTCCGTCCAGCCGCCGCACCGCTTCCGCGACTTCGTTCCTGAAGCGCACCAGCGCCGCTTGCTCCGGCGCGGGCGGCTGCACGGCGGCCCACAGCATGTCGATGAGCTGCGTGGCCGTCGTTTCCGTATCGAGCTTGCGGTGCCCGAGGATCGCATCCCACAGCACGTGCTCGATCGGCCCGAACACCATCGAGCGCAGCAGGCTCAGCGGCATGTCGCCGCGCACCTGCCCGGCCGCCTGGCCGCGTGCGAGCACGTCCATCAGCGGCGCCGTGTAGCGGCGCTGCAGCGCGGTGAGTTCGTCACTCAGCGCATGCTGTTTCGCGCGCCCCTCCGAGAGCACCAGCGCGCAGAGCCCCGTGCCGTTCACCAGCATCAGCCGCAGGTGCGTTCGCACGATGAACGCGAACTGCTGCTGCACAGATGCTTCCTGCGGCATCCCCAGTTCGAACGCGGCGATGATTTCGTCATACCAGTCGGCGATCACACGCGCGCACAGCTCGCGCTTGCCGCGGAAGTAGCTGAACACCGTCGCCTCCGACACGCCGACGCGCTGCGCGATCTCGGCGGCCGTCGCATGCTCGTAACCCTTTTCGGCGAACACTTCACGACCGGCGCGCAGGATGTCCTGCACGCGCTGCTGGGACTTGCGCCCGGCGGGTGCGCGCGACGGCTCGGGGCGGTCGGCTTTGGCGGTGGCGGTCATGGTGTCGGCGGTAGCGGCTGTCATCGTGCAATGATATCTGAGTGTCACTCAAAAAACTATTGACGGCAAGCCGGACGAGGCGCGAAACTGTGCAAAATTTCCGCTGTATTGGCTTAATGAATCGACGCATTGATCCGATTTGAGCGAAACTCAGAAATCGGCGCGTGCGACCTACTTTCTGGAGACGGAGGAGACATGATCAATCTGCCCGGTGTGCAATTCATGCTCGGTGAAGACATCGAGATGCTGCGCGACGCCGTCGCGACGTTCGCGGCCAAGGAAATCACGCCGCGCGCGGCGGAGGTCGACCGCACCGACCAGTTTCCGATGGACCTGTGGAAGAAGTTCGGCGATCTCGGCGTGCTCGGCATGACCGTGTCCGAGGAATACGGCGGCGCGAACATGGGCTATACCGCGCACATGGTCGCGATGGAGGAGATCTCGCGCGCGTCCGCGTCGATCGGCCTGTCGTACGGCGCGCACTCGAACCTGTGCGTGAACCAGATCCATCGCAACGGCACCGACGCGCAGAAGCGGAAATACCTGCCGAAGCTCGTGTCGGGCGAACACATCGGCGCGCTCGCGATGAGCGAGCCGAATGCCGGCTCCGACGTCGTCAGCATGAAGCTGCGCGCGGACAAGCGCGGCGACCGCTACGTGCTCAACGGCACGAAGATGTGGATCACCAACGGCCCCGATTGCGACACGCTCGTCGTCTACGCGAAGACGGACATCGACGCCGGCCCGCGCGGCATCACCGCATTCATCGTCGAGAAGGGGATGAAGGGCTTCTCGGTCGCGCAGAAGTTGGACAAGCTCGGCATGCGCGGGTCGCACACGGGCGAGCTCGTGTTCCAGGACGTCGAGGTGCCTGAGGAGAACATCCTCGGCCAGCTCAACGGCGGCGTGAAGGTGCTGATGAGCGGCCTCGACTACGAGCGCGCGGTGCTGTCGGGCGGCCCGACGGGCATCATGGCCGCGTGTCTCGACGCGGTCGTGCCGTATATCCATGACCGCAAGCAGTTCGGCCAGTCGATCGGCGAGTTCCAGCTGATCCAGGGCAAGGTCGCCGACATGTACACCACGTTCCAGGCATGCCGCGCATACCTGTACGCGGTCGGCCGCCACCTCGACTCGGCGGGCAGCGACCACATCCGCCAGGTGCGCAAGGACTGCGCGGGCGTGATCCTCTACACGGCCGAGAAGGCCACGTGGATGGCCGGCGAGGCGATCCAGATCCTCGGCGGCAACGGCTACATCAACGAGTATCCGGTCGGCCGTCTGTGGCGCGATGCGAAGCTGTACGAGATCGGCGCCGGCACGAGCGAGATCCGCCGCATGCTGATCGGCCGCGAGCTGTTCGCGGAAACGATGTAACGCCCCACGTCACGCGAACGGAGCCCCGTCGATGCCGATCATCGAATCCAAACTGAACCCGCGTTCGGAAGACTTCCGCGCGAACGCCGCCGCGCTGGAGGCGGTCGTCGCCGACCTGCGCGCGAAGATCGAACAGCTCGCGCAAGGCGGCGGCCAGGCCGCGCGCGACAAGCACCTGTCGCGCGGCAAGCTGCTGCCGCGCGACCGGATCGCGCAACTGCTCGATCCGGGTGCGCCGTTCCTCGAGCTGTCGCAGCTCGCGGCGAACGGCATGTACAACGACGACGCACCGGGTGCGGGCGTCATCACCGGAATCGGCCGGATCGCGGGCCGCGAGTGCATGATCGTGTGCAACGACGCGACGGTGAAGGGCGGCACCTACTACCCGATGACCGTCAAGAAGCACGTGCGTGCGCAGGAAATCGCCGCGGAAAACCGGCTGCCGTGCGTGTATCTCGTCGATTCGGGTGGCGCGAACCTGCCGAACCAGGACGACGTGTTCCCCGATCGCGACCACTTCGGGCGCATCTTCTTCAACCAGGCGACGATGTCCGCCGCGGGAATCGCGCAGATCGCGGTCGTGATGGGTTCGTGCACGGCGGGCGGCGCGTATGTGCCGGCGATGAGCGACGAGTCGATCATCGTGAAGAACCAGGGCACGATTTTCCTCGGCGGCCCGCCGCTCGTGAAGGCCGCGACCGGTGAGGAAGTGAGCGCGGAGGATCTCGGCGGCGGCGACGTGCATACGCGCCTGTCGGGCGTGGCCGACCATCTCGCGCAGAACGACGCGCACGCGCTGTCGATCGCGCGCGGCATCGTCGGGCATCTCGCGCCGAAGATCGCACCGCCGCTCGCGCTGCGCGAGCCGAAGCCGCCGCGCTACGACGCGAAGAGCCTGTACGGCGTGATTCCGGTCGACACGCGCAAGCCGTTCGACGTGCGCGAGGTGATCGCGCGCATCGTCGACGATTCGGAGTTCGACGAATTCAAGGCACGCTTCGGTACGACGCTCGTCACGGGCTTCGCGCACATCTGGGGCCATCCGGTCGGGATCGTCGCGAACAACGGCATCCTGTTCTCCGAGTCGGCCGTGAAGGGCGCGCATTTCATCGAGCTGTGCTGCCAGCGCAAGATTCCGCTCGTGTTCCTGCAGAACATCACGGGCTTCATGGTCGGCCGCAAGTACGAGAACGAGGGCATCGCGCGCCATGGCGCGAAGATGGTGACGGCCGTGTCGAACGCGAAGGTGCCGAAGTTCACGGTGATCATCGGCGGCTCGTTCGGCGCGGGCAACTACGGGATGTGCGGCCGCGCATTCGGCCCGCGTTTCCTGTGGATGTGGCCGAACGCGCGGATCTCGGTGATGGGCGGCGAGCAGGCCGCCTCGGTGCTCGCGACCGTGCGCCGCGACGGCATTGAGGCAAAGGGCGGCACGTGGTCGGCCGAGGAAGAGGATGCGTTCAAGCAGCCGATCCGCGACCAGTACGAGCGCCAGGGGCATCCGTATTACGCGAGCGCGCGGCTGTGGGACGACGGCGTGATCGATCCCGCGCAGACGCGCGACGTGCTGGGCCTCGGCCTCGCCGCGTCGATGAACGCACCGATCGACGATACGCGCTTCGGCGTGTTCCGCATGTAACGGCCGGGAGGACTGACCGATGCGATACGAAACGATCAAGGTAAGCGAGGCCGGCCGCGTGGCGACCGTCACGCTCGCGCGGCCCGACGTGCGCAACGCGTTCAACGAGACGACGATCGCCGAGCTGACCACCGCGTTCGAGTGGCTCGATGCGCACGCCGGCGTGCGCGCGGTCGTGCTCGCGGCGGAAGGTGCCGCGTTCTGTGCGGGCGCGGACCTGAACTGGATGAAGAAGATGGCCGGTTACTCGGACGACGAGAACCGCGCCGACGCACGCAAGCTCGCGCGGATGCTCGAGGCGATCCATCGCTGCGGCAAGCCGGTGATCGCGCGCGTGCACGGCGATGCGTATGCGGGCGGCGTGGGCCTCGTCGCGGCGGCCGACATCGCGATTGCAGCCGACGGCGCGAAGTTCTGCCTGTCGGAAGCACGGCTCGGGCTGATTCCGGCAACGATCGCGCCGTACGTCGTGCGGGCGATGGGCGAGCGTGCGGCACGCCGTTACTTCACGACGGCGGAAGTGTTCGACAGCGCGCGCGCCGCATCGCTCGGCTTCATTCACGATGCCGTGCCGGCCGACGCGCTCGACGAAGCGGTCGCGAAGCTGGCCGCGACGCTCGTCGCGAACGGCCCCGACGCGGTGCGCGCATGCAAGCGGCTCGTCGCCGACGTGGCCGGCCGGCCGCTCGACGCGACGCTGATCGAGCAGACCGCCGACTGGATCGCGCGGACCCGCGCCGGCGCGGAAGCGCGCGAAGGGATCGCGTCCTTCCTCGAGAAACGCACGCCTGCGTGGCGTGAATGACGGCGTGCCCCTAACTTTCCGGACGACACCGAAGCCATGTTCGACAAGATTCTGATCGCCAATCGCGGCGAAATCGCCTGCCGCGTCGCCGCGACGTGCAAACGTCTCGGGATCGCCAGCGTCGCCGTCTATTCCGACGCGGACGCGAACGCGAAGCACGTCGCCGCATGCGACGAGGCCGTGCACATCGGCGGCTCGGCGGCCGCCGACAGCTATCTGCGCATCGAGCGCATCATCGAGGCCGCGCGCGCGACCGGCGCGCAGGCCATCCACCCGGGCTACGGCTTTCTGTCGGAGAACGAAGATTTCGCGCACGCGTGCGAAGCGGCCGGCATCGCATTCATCGGGCCGCCGGTCGACGCGATCGCGGCGATGGGCTCGAAGGCCGCCGCGAAGGCGTTGATGCACGCGGCTGCGGTGCCGCTCGTACCGGGCTATCACGGCGACGACCAGGACCCGGCCCGCCTGCATCGCGAAGCCGACGCGATCGGCTACCCGGTGCTGCTGAAGGCGAGCGCGGGCGGCGGCGGCAAGGGCATGCGCGTGGTCGAGCGCTCCGAGGACTTCCCGGCCGCGCTCGCATCGTGCCAGCGCGAGGCCGCCAGCAGCTTCGGCAACGATCGCGTGCTGATCGAGAAATACCTGACGCGCCCGCGTCACGTCGAAGTGCAGGTGTTCGGCGACACGCACGGCAACACCGTCTACCTGTTCGACCGCGACTGCTCGGTGCAGCGCCGTCACCAGAAGGTGCTCGAGGAAGCGCCGGCGCCGGGGTTGCACGAAGACGTGCGCCAGGCGATGGGCGAAGCGGCCGTCGCGGCCGCGCGCGCTGTGAACTACGTCGGCGCGGGCACCGTCGAGTTCATCATGACGGGCGAGGCGTTCTACTTCATGGAAATGAACACGCGCCTGCAGGTCGAGCATCCGGTCACCGAGATGGTCACCGGGCTCGATCTCGTCGAATGGCAACTGCGCGTCGCCGCGGGCGAGCCGCTGCCGCTGAAGCAGGAAGAACTGCGCGTGCAGGGGCACGCGATCGAGGCGCGCCTGTATGCGGAGAATCCGGCGCGCGGCTTCCTGCCGTCCACCGGCACGCTGAAGCACCTGCGGCTGCCGGAAGGCGTCGAGTTTGCGATCGGCGCGCCGGTGCGCGTCGACAGCGGTGTGCGCGAAGGCGATGCGATCACGCCGTTCTACGATCCGATGATCGCGAAGCTGATCGTGCATGGCGCCGACCGCGCGGAGGCGCTCGGGCGGATGCTGCGTGCGCTGCGCGCGTGCGAGGTGGTCGGCCTGCACACGAACGCCGCGTTCCTGCAGCGGATCGTCGCCTGCGCGCCGTTCGCGATCGCCGATCTCGACACCGGCCTGATCGAGCGTAATCACGATGCGCTGTTCGCGCCGCAACAGACGCCGCGCGCGACGCTCGCGCTGGCCTGCGCGGCGCTGCTCGCGGGCGAGCGCGACGCGGCCGCGACGGAACGCGCGTCGCCGTGGCGCGCGCTGACGGACTGGCGGCTCAACGGCAGCTATCGCCGCACGCTCGAATGGCATGCGCCCGAACGCGAAGCGGACGTGACGGTCACCTACGAGAACGACGGCAGCACCGCGCGCATCGCCACCGGCGACGGGCCCGCGCAGCCGTTCGCATGGACGCGCGGCGCGACGCCGCTCGACTTCGACGTGACGCTCGACGGCGTGCGCAGCAGCGGCCGCGTGTATGCGGACGGCGACACGTTCCACGTGTTCTCGCAAGGCGTTGCCGAGACCTTCGAATGGCGCAACGTGCTCGCGCACGCGGGCGATGCCGAACATGGCGGCGGCCGCCTGACCGCGCCGATGCCGGGCAAGGTGATCGCGGTGCTGGTCGAGCCGGGCCAGAAGGTCGAGGCCGGCACGCCGCTGATCGTGATGGAAGCGATGAAGATGGAGCATACGATCGGCGCGCCGGCCCCGGGCGTCGTCGCGGAAGTGCTGTACGGCGTCGGCGACCAGGTCGCGGATGGCGCTCAGTTGCTGATGATGGCGGAAGGCTGACCGGGCGCGCATCGCGCATGGGCCGGCGTGGCGCCTCGCGGTGCGACGCCGGCCTTGTCGTATCTGGCGCCGGCGGCGCGCGTGGCGCCCCGTGGCCCAGCCGGCCGCCAACCGGGGCCGTTGGCACCGCGTATGACCATGCATGACAGTCTGGCGGCCGGCGCTCCGCTAGACTGGCGGATTGCTCGCGCGGCCGCGTGCCGCGCGCTACACTGCGTCCATTCAATCTCCCAATCCGCCGACGATGACGTCTCCTGTCCTGAACGGCCTGCGCATCGGTATCACGATCGGACTGCGCACCCCCGACGAAAGCCTTTGGATCAACGGCATCAAGCAGAACGCGCTGTTTCTCGCGAAGCTGCTGATGGCATCGCCGCACGGCTACCGCGTGACGCTGGTCAACACGACCGACGTGCCGCTGACCGATGCGCTGCCGTGGGATCGCACCGTGTACGACACGCGCGCGTTCGCGGACATGAAGGATGCGCTCGACGTGGTGATCGAACTCGGCGGCCAGATCGACGCCGCGCAGACGGCCTACCTGAAGGCACGCGGCGCGAAGATCGTCAGCTACTGCTGCGGCGTCGAGTACATCAACGCGATGGAATCGATGCTGTTCGGCCGCCGGTTGTGGGATTCGCTGTTCATCAACCGCGGCTACGACGAGGTGTGGGCGATTCCGCAGATCGCGCCGTCGTCGCTGCCGTTCCTGCAGTCGCTGCGCCGCTGCCCGGGGCGCGTCGTGCCGTTCGTGTGGGATCCGATGTTCCTGAGCGAGCGTGCGGCATCGCTGCCCGAGCATGGCGAGTACCGCCCGCGCAGCGAGCCGGGCAAGCGGCTCACGGTGATGGAGCCGAACCACAACGTCGTGAAGTTCTGCGTGTACCCGATGTTGATCATCGACGAGGCGTATCGCCGCGACCCCGATGCGATCTGCTTCACGCACGTGACGAACGCCGACCGTCTCGCGCACGACAGCCCCGAGTTCGTGATGCTGATGAACTACCTGGACATCGTGCGCGCGGGCAAGGCGAGCTTCGTCGGCCGTTTCGACACGCCGCTGTTCCTCGCCGACCTGACCGACATCGTGGTGTCGCATCAATGGTCGAACCCGCTCAACTACTTCTATTTCGACGTGTGCTGGCAGGGCTATCCGCTGGTGCACAACGCGAGCCTCGCGCCCGATCTCGGCTACTACTACCCGGACAATGACGTGCAGAAGGGCGCGGATGCGCTGCTGCACGCGCTGCACACGCATGACGACGACTGGGAAGGCTACACGCGGCGGCAGCGCGAAATCCTCCGCCGTTATACGTCGGCGAACGCGTCGCTCGTCGCCGAATACGATGCGCTGCTCGCGAATCTGATCGGCGCGCCTGCGGCATGACGTTGCGCGAGCCGCAAGCCGTCGTCCGGATTGCGTTCGCTTAATGTCTGAAGAAATGACGCCGTTAAAAAAAAAACCGTCGAACCGGGGAGACTCGACGGTTTTTGAAGGCACGAATTTGACGGCTCCGAGGGAAGTCCGTCGGAAATTATTCTAGAGGTTAACAAGTAAAAAAGATTGTTAAACATCTTTCAATCGGTCGTTCTCTTATAATTCGCGCAGGTATTATCTTTTTTGACTCGTCTGATTAATATTCGACCGTTATTAATATCGTTTGAAACGACGGAATTGAATTCCGTGAAGACCGAATGCCCGATGTCGAGTCATTGGCGGTGAAGTGTGCGGGCGCGCGCGGCAATCCGGGCCTCGAATTCGGACGTGATCTGCGCTGACGGATATTTATCATACGAAACGCCGAACATTCGAATTGAGAAACGAGTTGTGCGGTAAATTGATTCGTCGCGTGACGTTCGCGTTGGGAAAATAAGTGGCGCCGATTAGTGCGGCGTCGGCGATTTTGTGTAATCTTCCGCACTGTCGTCGACATGCATGCGTGGTGTATTTCTCGTATTTGAATATCGTTGACAATATCGGGTTTGACGGCGCGCCGAAATAAAAAGTACGCTCCCGGAAAAGATCGAAACAAGAGGATGGGCCGGGTAGGCGGTGGCGCGTGTCGTGGTCGGCTCGCGCCATGTGTATCGTGAGCGCGGGCCGTCATCGGCGGTCCGACATTTGCCGGAGCGCCGGATGAATGCGGTCGAACCTCGCCTGGAGGCGAATAGCGTAGCGAATCGGGACGAGATCGATCTCGTGTTCGGCGCGCATGACGATCACCCCGACCTCGCGTCGGTACGCAGTTTCGTCGAAAGCCGGCTCGGATTCGCGCGCGAGCCCGTCTGCCGCGCCGATCTGTCGGGTGGCGTGCTGTATCACGAATGTCTCGCGCGGCTGCGCTGGGGATCGCGCGACGCGTTGCCGCCGCTCGCGTTCCTCCCGCGCCTCGAATCGCTCGGGCTGATGCGCTGGTTCGACCGGCTCGTGGTGGGCCGGACGATCGACGCACTGCGCGCCGATCCGAAGGCCGTGTACGGCTGCAACGTCGCGGCGATGAGCGCGGTCGTGGACGACGCGTGGCTGGCCATATTCAGGCGGCTCGAGTCCGAACCGTCGGTTGCCGCGCGGCTGGTCGTCGAGATTACCGAGACAGGGCCGTTGAATCCCGTCGCGGGCCGGTCGTTCGTGAACCGGTTTCGCCAGGCCGGGTGCCGCGTGGCGATCGACGACTTCGGCGTCGGCTACAGCGCGCTGAACAACCTGGTGGTCGGCAACCCCGATATCGTGAAGCTCGACAGGTCGGTCCTGTCGCTGATCAAGCGCAACGCGATCGGGCGCTATCAGTTTCGCCGGCTGATCGCGTTCGCGCACGAAAGCGCGCGGCACGTCGTCGTCGAAGGCGTGGAGAACGAGATCGACCGGCAGATCATCCTGGATTCCGGCGTCGCATGGGCGCAGGGCATCCGCTTTACGTG
Source organism: Burkholderia territorii (assembly GCF_001718335.1). Lineage (NCBI taxonomy): Bacteria > Pseudomonadati > Pseudomonadota > Betaproteobacteria > Burkholderiales > Burkholderiaceae > Burkholderia > Burkholderia territorii. Next base: position 2,061,756 of record NZ_CP013365.1, on the reverse strand, counting down.
GCGGTCACCGGCCGCCGCATGAGGTCGCGGTGCGTGCGCGGCGCGCAAGCATCGGGCAACGAAGAATCGAAAAAAGGGGCGTGGGTATGGCGGCGACGGAGAAGGTCGGGCACGGAACAAGCACGCAGGCGGCCGATACGCGCGAACTCGTCGCGATCGCCGAACTGGCCGACATTGTGTCGCAGCTCGGCGCGGAATCGATCGATGCACCGCTCGACGTCACACCGTATCTCGATGGCCTGAAGGCCGTCGCTCGCCGCATTCACCGGATGAAGCCGCTCGACGCGGACAGCCGCGAACTCGCGGCGCGGCACTATTACGCCGGCGTGTTTGCAGGCGCGTGCGGCGAGGAGTCGGCCATTGCGCGTGGCGTATCCGGGAGCCTCGCGCGGCACGCAGGCCAGGTCAGCCGTGCCGCGCTGCGCTGTTTCGCCGGGCTCGCGCGGATCGGCCGCCGGCATGGCCGCCTGTTCGCCACGCACGGCGGCGAGCAGGTGCCGCCGTGGCGCCCGCTCGCGCATCGCGCCTGACGTTCGCGGAATGCCGGCGTGCGGCGCGTCGTGCCGCGTCAGTCTTTTCCGAATCCGCCGAGTACGAGCGCCGGTGCGCGATCGACCGCATCGTCCCATCGGCCCGCATGTGCGGCTTGCATGATACGGATACCCGGATACGGCGCGCCACGCGAGCCGGTTTCGCGCGCGCATCGGCTTTCGGGCTCAGCGGCCGTGGATCGAATCGGTCACGATGAAATCGCGCACGGTCCGATTCACGAGCGGGGCGCGTGGGAAGACGCTCAGCCCAGCGAGCGACCGGCGAACAAGTGCTGGATCTGTTCGGAATACGCGCGGACGTTGTGCTCGGCGAGCGTGTCGACCTGCTGCAGGCAGCGGCGGGCCGCTGCCGCGTAGTCGTCGAGCCGCGCGTCGTGCGTCTGCGCGGCCGTCGCGATCGCGCGCGCCGCATCGAAGATCTCGAAGTCCGGATAGTAATAGCCGACGTCGCGCAGGAACGGCGAGTTGTGCACGAGCGGGTAGTTGCCGTACAGCGCGTCGTACAGCAGGTAGTTCAGGCCGTTTTCCCAGTGGTGCGACACGACGATGTCGGTGTGATGCGCGGCCCACGCGACGAACGGCGCGCGCACGTCGGCCGTCGCCTTGCCGTCGCGCACCATCTCGAGCCCGAGTGCGAGATGCTTGAAGGCGACGTTTTCCTTCTTGTCGAACGTGTTGGTCATGTACACGTGCTCGACGAGCTCGGGATGCTCGACGTAGAACGCGTTCGCGGCCAGCATCGACACGATCGAGCTCTTCACGACGTTCAGGTTCGGCTCGAAGAACGCGATGCGCTTGGCCGGGCCGTGATTGCGGTAGCCGAAGCGCGCCTTCAGTTCGGGATCGGCGTCGAGGCTGCGTTCGATGAAGTACGGCGACCAGATGTGCGGCAGCTCGATCACCGGCGCGCGATACACGGCCTGGAAGTACGCCGCGCACGTGTGCATGTGCTGCGGGTTGGTCCAGATCTCGTCGAACTGCACGCGGTTCGGGTTCGGCCGCCAGTTGTTCTTCTCGAAGTTGATCGTCTCGACCGCGATCACGTAGTCGTTGCCGAAGCGGTACGACACGCACTTGCCGCCGCGCTGGCGCACCGCGTTCGTGTGTGACGGGTCGATGAACGCATTCATCTCGATCAGCAGGTCGGTCTGATGGACGATCGCCGACAGCGGCCGCAACGCGTCGCCGAATGCGTCCATCATCAGCGCCTGCGGGTAGTCGGTGATGCCGTCGTCGTGCGCGAGCCACACTTCGCCGATCAGCGGCGAACGCTTGAGCAGCATGTACAGGTACACGCAATGCTGGTTCGCGCCGTTGTACCAGATCGACTGCGTCGCGTCGCGCTGAACGTTCATCGTAATCGCGACATTGATTTTCATCGGCGGCTCCGGGTGGACGGTGCGCGGTTCAAGGCGTGTAGTTCTGCGACTGGCGCGGTACGTAGCCGGTCAGGTGCCAGCGGCCGTCGTCGCCGAGGCGAAAACTCAGTTTTTCGTACACGGTCGTGCCGGTCGTGAGCGTCGTTGCGTAGTCGATGTTCGCATAGAGCCCGTCGGGCATCGACGATGAATTCGTGTAGCGGATCCGCGTGATCTGCGCCCAGCCGCGATGGCCGACCATGCCGACCGACTGGCGCGCGCGCTGCATGTCCAGCGCGAACTGGTCCTGCTTGATGCGCGCCTTCACGAACGCGGCGGCGTCGTTCCACACCGCACCGTACTGGCCGGCGTCGAGCTGCTTGAAGACTGCATCGGCGTCGCGCAGCAGCGCGTCGGCCGATTCGCCGTCGGATTGTGCGTGCGCACCGATCGCGATCGACGCGACGGCGCAGCCGATCAGCCATTTCGTGCGGGAGAGGGGCAGATGTGCGTTCATGTCGGAGTCCGGGGAAGGCGGCGCGTCATGCGTCGCGATAGAGCGACGCGATTGCGTCGGAATATGCGGCGACGTTGCCGGGGTTGTAGATGCTGACCGAGTCGAGCACGTGCTTCGATTGCTCGCGGTACGCGTCGAGGTTCGCATCGTGCTCGGCGAACGCCTGCAGCAGCGCGCGGCCGCCGGCCTGGCAGTCGAAGTCCGGATAGAAATACCCGGCCTTGCCGAGGAACGGCGAGTTGTGGATCAGCGGATAGTCGCCGTACAACAGTTCGTAGTACAGGTAGTTCTGCGCGTTTTCCCACGTGTGCGATACCACGGCGTCGCCGTAGGCGGCCATGAACTCGTACACCGCATAGCGGCTTTCGAACGTCGTGATCCCGTGGTTCACGATGTCGAGGCTCTTCGCGAAATGGACGAAGGTCGCATGCTCCTTCAGGTGCAGCGTGTTGCACACGCGCACGAACTCGAGGAATTCCGGCTTCGCGCGATAGGCCTCCTCGGTCACCAGCATCGGGATGATGCTCGTCTTCACCATGCAGATGTTCGGCTCGAACATCGTCACGCGCCAGCGCGGCTTGCCCGGCTGGTAACCGAACGACAGACCGGGCCCGAGCGTCGCGCGCGCCTTGTCGAACAGCATCGGATGCCAGATGTGCGGAACGATCGTCACCGGCGCGCGCAGGCCCGTCTGGTAGTAGTGCAGGCACGAGCGCTCGAATTCCGGGATCGTCCACACCGCGTCGTACGGCGCGCCCGAGAACAGGAAGCCCGACGGCTTGTCGAACATCGCACGTTCGATGTCGATCACGTAGTCGTTTCCGACCCGCATCGTGACGACCTTGCCGCCGCGATCGCGGAACGCGCGCAGATAATCGGCGCCGAACTGCGCGCTCATTTCGATCAGCACGTCGCAGCGTTGCAGCGCTTCGTCCATCGACAGCAGCGGCACGTTCCACTCGCCGAGCATCATTTGCGGATCGGCGACCTGTTCGCCGCCGTTCACCATCACGGCTTCGGCGACGAGCGGAGACTGGCGCAGCAGCAGGATCAACAGCAGGCAGTTCTGGAAGATGCCGTTTTCCCACAGCGACTGGCCGGCACCGCGCACGAACAGCGACACGCCGACGACGAGACGCTTGCCCTCGCCGGGCGCTTGACGGGCATTGGAGTCCGACATGCGTATGCTCCGGTTCAGGCGACCAGGCGCGCGACGAACGCGTCCAGGTTCGCGGGGTTGTCGATCGAGACCGACTGCAGCAGCCGGCCCGCTTTCGCGCGATAGTCGTCGAGCTGCTCGTCGTGATGCAGCCATGCATCGCGCAATGCCTGGCCACCCGCGGCGGAATCGAAGTCCGGGTAGTAGTAGCCGGCGTCGCCGAGCAGCGTCGAGTTGTGGATCAGCGGATAGCCGCCGTAGAGCACGTCGTAGTACAGGTAGTTCTGCGCGTTTTCCCAGTGGTGGGACACGACCGCGTCCGCATGGCGCGCCATGAAGCCCGGCAGGTCGATGCGCGGCTCGAACGTTGCCTTGTGCTGGCGCACGAGGTCGAGGCTGTTCGCGAAGTGCACGAACGTCGGATGTGCCTTCATGTGCATCGAGTTGACCACGAACAGATGTTGGACCGCGTCCGGTTGCGCCCGGTAGAACTCGTCGCACGCGAGCATCGGGTAGTGGCACGACTTCACGACCGAGATGTTCGGCTCGAGCGTGGCGAGATTCCACGGGCGACGGCCGGGCCGATAGCCGAACGTCAGGCCTTCGCTCGCCAGCGCGGCGATACGGCGATCGAGGAAGTACGGCGACCACAGATGCGGAATCGTATGGACCGGCGCGCGCGTGAGCGTGCGCAGCAGCGGCACGTCGATCTTTTGCGACTTCTCGAGCACCCACACTTCGTCAAACTGGGTGCCGTTGAAGATGTGCCCCGACGGCTTGTTGAAGATCGGCGTCTCGGCGAGGCCGCTGTAAGTATGGCCGACGTAGCAGGCGACCAGCTTCGTGCCGAGCGCCTTCATGTGCCTGAGCCATTCGAGCGGCAGTTGCGCGCCCATTTCGATCACGACGTCGAGTTCGTGCGTGACGTCGGTAGGCTTCACCAGCGGCACGTCGAGACCGTCGAGTTCGAGGCCGGCCGGCAGCGCGTTCGCGTCGCCGCCGTTCAGGAAATAAACGGGGCCGACGCGATCTGAGCGCTTGAGCATCATCGCGAGGAACGCGATGTTCTGGTGGATGCCGTTTTCCCAGATCGCCTGGCCGTCCCGCGCAAACAGCGAGATGCCGACGGCCGGCCGTTGCTTGCGGGTGCCGCCCGCGGCGGCTTGATTGATGTCCGTCACCGGTTGGTTTCCTCTGCGGCGTCGTGCGTTCGGCCGTGGCTGCGAAACGGCGCGCCGTGGATTGTCGTGGTCGCGTTCGCGCCGGCGTGCACTGGAATGCGCGCGAGCGGCGCGGATCGCGAGGCGGCCGCCGGATTCCGGGGTGTAGTCGGGCGGTCTGGCACGGCGCGCGACGCGGGCGGAACGCCCCGGCAGCTGTCTGCGGCGATTGTGGCACGGAAGGCGCCGTTTTGTGGAGGGGCCTGACGAACTTTGACATAGCCGCCGGCGCGGGCGCCGGGGCCCGGCGAACCAGGACGGGGAGGGAGGCAGGCCGAGTGCCGACGGCGCGGCTTCGCGCTGTCGGACGGGGCCGTCGCGCGGAGCCCGAGGAGGGCGCCGGAGCCGCGACGGCCGGCTGCTTAGCGTTGGAGCGAGATCTCGACGCGGCGGTTGCTCGCGCGGCCTTCGGCCGTCGCGTTGGAGGCGACCGGATCGGCGGCGCCTCGCCCCGTGACCGACATCGACTGCGCCTTCAGCCCGTGCGCCTTCAGATAGCTTGCGACGGTTTGCGCGCGGCGCTTCGACAGCGCGAGATTGGCGGCGTCGCTACCGACCGAATCCGTATGACCGGTGACCGTCACCTGCGTGTACGTGCGGTCTTCGCGTTCGCTCAGCAGCTTGTCGAGCGACGCGCTCGCGGCCGGCGTGAGCGTGGCCTGGCCCGTCGCGAACAGCGCGTCGCCCGCGAGATTGACGTGTTCCACCGCCGCGGGTGCAGGCGCGGGCGACGGCTCGGCGGCCGGCGCCGCTGCAGCCGGCGCGGCTGCGCACTGGAACACCAGCGTCGCGGGATCCGAGCCGTCGCGCAGCGCGCGGGCCGAATCGACGGTGCGTACCGGCTGGTCGCCGCAGATCTTGCGGGCGGCCTTCATGCAGGTCTGAGGACCCGAGAGCAGGCCGTGGCAGTCCACCTGGAACGTGCGTACGCCGTCGCGCGGCTGCAGTTCGGATGCGCTGAAGGTCGGGCCGGATGCCGTCGAGCACGCGGCGAGGGCCGTCGCGGCAAGCGCGAGCGCAAGAGCGAGTTTGTTCACGATTACGTCCTCAATACTTGGGTTGACCGAGGCCCGCCACGCGTTGCGCGGCGGGCTCGTCCTGCCGTCGGGGCCGCCCGGTGCCGTCCGGCTCCTGAGCCGGCGGCGTGGCGGCGCGACGCGTTACTTCCACTGGTACAGCATGCCGGCGCCGATCACCTTCTGACCGCCGCTGAAGCCGCCGTTGATCGACGCCTTCAGGTTCTCCGTGATGCGCGCCTGCATGTTGACCGCCATCGCCTTCTGACCCAGGAACGTCGCGGTGCCGACACCCATCCCGAAGTTGGCGTCGCGATCGAGCTGCGGGATCGACGCCATCGCGCCGACGGCCGCGATACCCTGCTTCGCCATCTGGTCGGTCTGCTGCAGTTGCGAACCCAGTGAGTTGATCTGCGCCTGCTGGCCCGACAGTGCCGTCGACAGCGTCGTCTGCACCTGCGTCAGCTGGTTCACGTTCACCGCGTCCGTGCCTTGCGTACCCGGCGCGACGTTCGTGATCTGGCGCTCGCTCCCGGGTGAGCCGACGCTCACGACATTCGAGCGGCCGCCGTCCGTCGAATTCGCGCCGATCGCCACCGAGTTCGAGCCGGCGGTGACCGTCGGCCGGTCGGAGCCGGTGCCGTTCATGTCGGCCGCGACGGCAGTGTTGTTTGCCGAGCGGGTCGTGTTGTTGTTGATCGTCGTCGACAACTGGTTCACCTGATCGCCGAGGTTGGTCACGCCGGTCGACAGCGATGCCACCGTGCTGTTCGTCGAGCTCAGGCCGGTCGACAGCGAGCCGATGCCGGTCGACGTCGACGTGGACAGCGACGTGAGGTTGCTGTTTGTCGAGCTCAGGCCCGTCGACAGCGAGTTGATCGCCGTCGAGGTCGACGTGGACAGCGACGTCAGCGAGCTGTTGGTCGAGCTCAGGCCGGTGGACAGCGAACCGATGCCGGTCGACAGCGACGAGATGTTCGACGCGGTCGACGTGGACAGGCTGTTGACCGCCTGGTTCGTCGCGTTGAGCTGGCTGCCGTTGATCGCGTCCGTGCTGGTGGCCGAAACCTGGCCTGCCGCGACGTTCGTGATCTGGCGTTCCGCGCCGGGTGCGCCGACGCTGAAGACGCCCACCGGCGAGGTGCCGTAGACCGGGTACGAGACGCCGCCGACCGTGACGCTCGACACGCCGACAGCGTTGGCCGTGGTCGAGTTCGCGCCCATGGCGATCGAGTTGGCGACATTGGCCTGCGCGTTCGTGCCGAAGGCGAGCGCATCCGCTGCGGTGGCCGACGCACCCGAGCCGTAGGCCTGGGCGCCGGTCGCGCTCGCGACCGCCTTGTTGCCCAGCGCGATCGTGTTGTCCGCGGTGGCCTGGTTCGCGCTGCCGAGGGCGAGTGCGCTGTTGCCGGTTGCCGTGTTCGCGTTGCCGAGCGCGACTGCGCCGGTGCCGGTGGCCGTGTCGTTGGCGCCCAGCGCCACTGCGCCGGTGCCTGTGGCGACGCTCGGGTCGCCGATCGCGACCGCGCCGTCGCCGCTCGCGGTGTTGCCGGAGCCGATCGACACTGCCTTGCCGCCGGTGGCCGACGCGTTCTGGCCGATCGCGACCGCGCCGCTCGACTGCGCGTTCGAGCCGTCGCCGACCGCGACGCTGCTGGCGCCTGCCGCGCTGGCGTTCACGCCGGCTGCGAGCGAGTTGACGCCGGTGGCGCCGTTGTTGGCGTAGTTGCCTTGCTGCGTGCCGTTGTCGTTGACGCTGTAGTAATGCGTCTTGGCGGCTTCGATCGCGGTCGACGTCGAGGTGGACAGCGACGTGATCGAGCTGGTAGCCGACGACAGGCCGGTCGAGGTCGAGGTGGACAGCGACAGGATCGTGCTGGTGGCCGACGACAGGCCCGTCGACGTGGAAGTCGACAGCGAAGCCACCGTGCTGTCGGTCGAGCTGAGGCCCGTGGACAGCGAATTGATGCTCGTCGACGTCGACGTGGACAGCGAGCTGATCGAACTCGTTGCCGACGAGAGACCCGTTGACGTCGAGGTGGACAGCGACGCCACCGAGCTGTTCGTCGAGCTCAGACCCGTGGACAACGACGTGACGCTGCTTGCGGTCGACGTGGACAGCGACGTGAGCGAGCTGTTGGTCGAGCTCAGGCCGGTGGACAGCGAGCCGATCGAGCTAGTGGCGGTCGACAGGCCGGTCGAGGTCGACGTCGAGAGCGAGCTGATCGAGCTCGTTGCCGAGGACAGGCCCGTCGACGTCGAAGTCGAGAGCGAAGCTACGGTGCTGTCGGTCGAGCTCAGACCCGTCGACAACGAGTTGATGCCCGTCGAGGTCGAGGTGGACAGCGAGCTGATCGAGCTGGTTGCCGACGACAGACCGGTCGACGTCGAAGTCGAGAGCGAAACTACGGTGCTGTCGGTCGAGCTGAGGCCGGTCGACAGGGAGTTGATGCCCGTCGAGGTCGAGGTGGACAGCGAGCTGATCGAGCTGGTGGCCGACGACAGACCCGTCGACGTGGAGGTCGAGAGCGAAGCCACGGTGCTGTCAGTCGAGCTGAGGCCCGTGGACAGCGAGTTGATCCCCGTCGAGGTCGACGTGGACAGCGAGCTGATCGAACTGGTAGCGGACGAGAGGCCGGTCGACGTCGAAGTCGACAGTGACGCCACCGAGCTATCGGTCGAGCTGAGGCCCGTCGACAGCGAGTTGATGCCCGTCGAGGTCGACGTGGACAGCGAGCTGATCGAGCTGGTAGCCGACGAGAGGCCCGTCGACGTGGAGGTCGAGAGCGAAGCCACGGTGCTGTCAGTCGAGCTGAGGCCCGTGGACAGCGAATTGATGCCGGTCGAAGTCGAGGTAGACAGCGAGCTGATCGAGCTGGTGGCCGAGGACAGACCGGTCGACGTCGAAGTCGACAGTGACGCCACCGAGCTATCGGTCGAGCTGAGGCCCGTCGACAGCGAGTTGATGCCGGTCGAGGTCGATGTGGACAGCGAGCTGATCGAGCTGGTAGCGGACGAGAGGCCGGTCGACGTGGAAGTCGAGAGCGACGAAATCGAGCTGGTAGCCGACGACAGACCCGTCGACGTGGAGGTCGACAGCGAAGCAACGGTGCTATCGGTCGAGCTGAGGCCCGTCGACAGCGAATTGATGCCGGTCGAGGTCGACGTCGAGAGCGACGAAATCGAGCTGGTGGCCGACGACAGACCGGTCGACGTGGAGGTCGACAGCGACGCCACCGTGCTGTCAGTCGAGCTGAGGCCCGTCGACAGGGAGCTGATACCTGTCGAGGTCGACGTGGACAGCGAGCTGATCGAGCTGGTGGCCGACGACAGGCCGGTCGACGTGGAAGTCGACAGCGAAGCCACCGAGCTATCGGTCGAGCTGAGACCCGTCGACAGCGAGTTGATGCCCGTCGACGTCGACGTGGACAGCGAGCTGATCGAGCTGGTGGCCGACGACAGGCCGGTCGACGTGGAGGTCGACAGCGAAGCGACGGTACTGTCGGTCGAGCTGAGACCCGTCGACAGCGAGTTGATGCCCGTCGAGGTCGACGTGGACAGCGAGCTGATCGAGCTGTTAGCCGACGAGAGACCGGTCGACGTCGAAGTCGACAGCGACGAAATCGAGCTGGTTGCCGACGACAGACCGGTCGACGTGGAGGTCGAGAGCGAAGCGACGGTGCTATCCGTCGAGCTCAGACCCGTGGACAGCGAGTTGATGCCGGTCGAAGTCGAGGTCGACAGCGAAGCGACCGAACTGTTGGTCGAGCTGAGGCCGGTCGACAGCGAGTTGATGCCCGTCGACGTCGAGGTGGACAGCGAGCTGATCGAGCTCGTTGCCGAGGACAGACCAGTCGACGTGGAGGTCGACAGCGAAGCGACGGTACTGTCGGTCGAGCTGAGGCCGGTCGACAACGAGTTGATGCCCGTCGAGGTCGAGGTGGACAGCGAGCTGATCGAACTCGTTGCCGACGACAGACCGGTCGACGTCGAAGTCGAGAGCGAAGCGACGGTGCTGTCGGTCGAGCTGAGGCCCGTCGACAGCGAATTGATGCCGGTCGAGGTCGACGTGGAGAGCGACGAAATCGAGCTGGTGGCCGACGACAGGCCGGTCGACGTGGAAGTCGACAGCGAAGCGACGGTGCTATCGGTCGAGCTGAGGCCCGTCGACAACGAGTTGATACCCGTCGAGGTCGACGTCGAGAGCGACGAAATCGAGCTGGTGGCCGACGACAGGCCGGTCGACGTGGAAGTCGACAGCGAAGCGACGGTGCTATCGGTCGAGCTGAGGCCCGTCGACAACGAGTTGATACCCGTCGAGGTCGACGTCGAGAGCGACGAAATCGAGCTGGTAGCCGACGACAGGCCGGTCGACGTGGAAGTCGACAGCGACGCGACCGAACTGTTGGTCGAGCTCAGGCCCGTCGAGGTCGAGGTGGACAGCGAGCTGATCGAGCTGGTGGCCGACGAAAGGCCCGTCGACGTCGAGGTCGACAGCGAAGCGACCGTGCTATCGGTCGAGCTCAGGCCCGTCGACAGCGAATTGATACCGGTCGAAGTCGACGTGGACAACGAGCTGATCGAGCTGGTAGCCGACGAGAGGCCCGTCGACGTCGAGGTCGACAGCGAAGCGACCGAGCTGTTGGTCGAGCTCAGGCCGGTCGACAACGAGTTGATACCGGTCGAAGTCGACGTGGAGAGCGAAGCGATCGAACTGGTAGCCGACGAGAGGCCCGTCGACGTGGAAGTCGACAGCGAACTGATCGAGCTGCTTGCCGACGACAGGCCGGTCGACGTGGAGGTCGAAAGGGAAGCGACCGAACTGTTGGTCGAGCTCAGGCCCGTCGAGGCCGAGGTGGACAGCGACGAGATCGAGCTGTTAGCCGACGAGAGGCCGGTCGACGTGGAGGTCGACAGCGAAGCGACCGAGCTGTTGGTCGAGCTGAGGCCGGTCGACAGCGAGTTGATGCCGGTCGAGGTCGAGGTGGACAGCGACGAGATCGAGCTGTTGGCCGACGAGAGGCCCGTCGACGTCGAAGTCGACAGCGAAGCGACCGAACTGTTGGTCGAGCTCAGGCCCGTCGACAACGAGTTGATACCCGTCGAGGTCGACGTCGAGAGCGACGAGATCGAGCTGTTCGCCGACGACAGGCCCGTCGACGTGGAAGTCGACAGCGAAGCGACCGAGCTATTGGTCGAGCTGAGCCCCGTCGACAACGACGTGATGCCGGTCGACAGCGACGAGATCGCGCTGCTGGACGACGACACCGTTGTCGACAGCGAATTCACGACGGAATTGGTCGCGAAGAGTTGGGAGCCGTTGATCGCGTCCGTGCTGTTCGCCGTGATCTGGCCTGCCGCGACATTGGTGATCTGACGCGTGGTGCCCGTGCTCGCATTGCCGACGCTCACCACGCTGCTCGGGTTGCCGCCCGCGAACGTGGAGGTCACGCCGCCGACGGTACCCGTTGGCGTCGGGGTGGGCGCTTCGCTAACGGAGCCGCTGCCGAGTGCGACGTCGCCGGCATGGTTGGCGATCGCATTCGGGCCGATCGCGACCGAGTCGGTGCCAAGTGCCTGGCTGTCGGCTGCCGTCGAATTCGCGTGGAAGTACTTGATGCCCTGGTTGTTGATGCTGTCGATCGCCGAGCCGACGCTGTTGGCGGTCGACGTCGTGCCGTTCGCGTTGTACGTCGTGTACGACGGAGCGGAAACCGTGCCGGTAGCCGGGTTGTAGCTGGCGCCGCCGCCGAGGGCAGCGGCGGTGCTGTTGCCGAGATTGTCGGTCTTGGTCGTGACCGTGCTGAGGCCCGTGGACAGCGAGCTGATCCCCGTCGAAGTCGACGTGGACAGCGAGCTGATCGAGCTGTTAGCCGACGAGAGGCCGGTCGACGTGGAGGTCGACAGCGAAGCGACCGAACTGTTGGTCGAGCTGAGGCCCGTCGACAGCGAGTTGATACCCGTCGAGGTCGACGTGGACAGCGACGCGATCGAGCTGTTAGCCGACGAGAGGCCGGTCGACGTGGAGGTCGACAGCGAAGCGACCGAACTGTTGGTCGAGCTGAGGCCGGTCGACAGCGAGTTGATACCCGTCGAGGTCGACGTGGAGAGCGACGAGATCGAGCTGTTAGCCGACGAAAGGCCGGTCGACGTGGAAGTCGAAAGCGAAGCGACCGAGCTGTTGGCCGAGCTGAGGCCGGTCGACAGCGAATTGATGCCCGTCGAGGTCGAGGTGGACAGCGACGAGATCGAGCTGTTAGCCGACGAGAGGCCGGTCGACGTGGAGGTCGACAGCGAAGCGACCGAGCTGTTGGTCGAGCTGAGGCCGGTCGACAGCGAGTTGATGCCGGTCGAGGTCGAGGTGGACAGCGACGAGATCGAGCTGTTGGCCGACGAGAGGCCAGTCGACGTGGAAGTCGACAGCGAAGCCACCGAACTGTTGGTCGAGCTCAGGCCGGTCGACGTCGACGTAGACAGCGACGAAATCGAGCTATTCGCTGACGAGAGCCCCGTCGACGTGGACGACGACAGCGAAGCCACCGAGCTGTTGGTCGAGCTCAGGCCCGTCGACAGCGAGTTGATCCCCGTCGAAGTCGACGTGGAGAGCGAGCTGATCGAGCTATTCGCCGACGAGAGACCCGTCGACGTGGAAGTCGACAGCGAAGCGACCGAACTATTGGTCGAGCTCAGGCCCGTCGACAGCGAGTTGATCCCCGTCGAAGTCGACGTGGAGAGCGAGCTGATCGAGCTATTCGCCGACGAGAGACCCGTCGACGTGGAAGTCGACAGCGAAGCGACCGAACTGTTGGTCGAGCTCAGGCCCGTCGAGGTCGAAGTGGAGAGCGACGAGATCGAGCTGTTAGCCGACGAGAGACCGGTCGATGTCGACGTAGACAGCGACGAAATCGAGCTGTTAGCGGACGACAGGCCGGTCGACGTGGACGACGACAGCGAAGTCACCGAGCTATTCGTCGAGCTGAGGCCCGTCGACAGTGAGTTGATGCCGGTCGAAGTCGACGTGGACAGCGACGAGATCGAGCTATTAGCCGACGACAGGCCGGTCGACGTGGACGACGACAGCGAAGTCACCGAGCTGTTGGTCGAGCTGAGGCCCGTCGACAGCGAATTGATGCCGGTCGAAGTCGACGTGGAGAGCGACGCGATCGAGCTGTTAGCCGACGAGAGGCCAGTCGACGTCGAAGTCGACAGCGAAGCGACCGAACTATTGGTCGAGCTCAGGCCCGTCGACGTCGAAGTCGACAGCGAAGCAACCGAACTATCGGTCGAGCTCAGGCCCGTGGACAACGAATTGATCCCCGTCGAAGTCGAGGTGGACAGCGACGAGATCGAGCTGTTAGCCGACGACAGCCCAGTCGACGTCGAAGTCGACAGCGAAGCCACCGAGCTGTTGGTCGAGCTCAGGCCCGTGGACAACGACTTGATCCCCGTCGAGGTCGAGGTGGACAGCGATGAGATCGAGCTATTAGCCGACGACAGGCCGGTCGACGAGGAAGTCGACAGCGAGGCCACCGAGCTGTTGGTCGAGCTGAGGCCCGTGGACAACGAATTGATCCCCGTCGAGGTCGACGTCGACAGCGACGAGATCGAGCTATTGGCCGACGAGAGGCCGGTCGACGTCGAGGTCGACAGCGAAGCCACCGAGCTGTTGGTCGAGCTGAGGCCGGTCGACAGCGAGTTGATTCCCGTCGAAGTCGACGTGGAGAGCGACGAGATCGAGCTATTGGCCGACGACAGCCCCGTCGACGCCGACGTCGACAAGCTGCTGATCGCGCTCGTCGTCGTGCTCATCCCGGTGCTGAGCTGGGCCACGGTGACCGCATCCTGCGGTGCCGAGCCGTCGGCGACGTTCGTGATGCGACGCAGCGCCGTCGAGCTGCCGACCGACACTTCCGACGTCGGGGCGGCGCTGCCCGTCAGGTAACCCGTTCCCGTCGGCGCTGCCGCGCCGGTCACGCTGCCTGCGCCAATCGCGACGCTGGACGTGTAGTTGGCCGTGCCGCCGAGCGCGATCGCGTTGGTGCCCGTCGCCGTTGCGCCGTTGCCGATGGCGGTTGCGCCCGAGCCGGCTGCCGTGGCGGCCGAACCGAGCGCGGTGCCGTTGGTACCGACCGACGTGACTGTCGCATTCGAACCGATTGCGATACCCGACGTCGTTGCCGAGTTGACGTTCGAGAACCGGCCCAGTGCGATCGCATTCGTGCCGGCCGCCACTGCCCCGCCCGAGCCCGAGCTGTTGCCGCCGCCGATCGCGATCGAGCTCGAGCCCGAAGCGGTCGAGTCGTTGCCGACCGCGGTCGCGCCGGTGTTGAGCGCCTTTGCGCCGGAGCCGATGCCGATCGCGCTCGAGCCGGTCGCCGTCGTGGCCTGACCGAATGCCTGTGAATAGCTGCCGGACGCCGTCGCGTTCGCACCGATCGCGATCGAGGTCGCGCCGCTGGCCGTTGTCTGACTGCCCCCGTTACCGCCGATGGCAATCGCCTGGGCGCCCGTCGACGTGCCGCCGCCCGCGGAATACTGCGCGTGCGCGACGTTGCCGACTGCTGCCCCCGCGACGAGCGCGACGGTTGCCACGGCCTTCACGACGGCTGACTTGTTCGGCTTGCCCCGTGCCGAATCGTGTTCGGATGCCGCGACCCAGGCGCCAAGAGCTTCGTTCCAGATCGAGCGGTATGTGCGGTTCATGTCCAGCTACCTCCAAATAAGCACGCACACACCGGTCTCTTTCGTTAGATGAATTTGCCGTGCGCTCGCGCGAATCTCAAAATTGATGGGCGGAGTTTATTGGAGGCGCTATTTTGAGATTGACAAACAGTGAAAAATTGAGCGATTTGAAAGTTAAAAGATGGTTAATGGATCGTGTTTTGATGTGTTGCGTCGTAAGAAAGTTGAAAATGCGTTGAACGTTGAATGAAGGATGCTCGTGGGCGAGGTGGGTGATGGAAAAGCCTAGTCAAATCAAGCGTGTGTAGGATTTCTGTGTGATGTGACGCACATTGGAATGCCGGGAAAGTAAGACAAATGAAACAGCAAACGTTTGCGGCAAACGTTGTCCTTTCGATCTTGTAATGTTTGATGGGTCGGTCGCCGGGATGTGTCGGATAGCGTGATTTATCTATTAATTTGATATCCGTGATGATTTTGGGAATATATTTAATTGTTTTTATCTAAAATCAAAAAACATGAAGAAAAGATTGGGTGGCTGTGCTGGCTTGCGCATCTGGCGGGCCGCACTCGCCCTGCGGACGGGCCTTCGCCGAGGGCCGGCTTCACAATGTTGTAAAAAAGTGCAACCGGGACATTGACTTCGCCATTGGGGCTCCTGTCCGGAATCCGTCTTATTGACGTATTTCACGTGATGGCCTCAAGGGGCCAATTGGACGCCGTGCCGTATCATCCGCGCCGGCCAGGCAGTCGTTGCGCTGGTTCCGCTCGTCCACGACGACGGTTGGAGACGCGCCAACCGATGGAAAACAGGCGCAACGAGCAGGAAAACGTCAGATTTGAGCCACGGTGGCTCGGCCGTGCTGGCCAGGGTGGACATTCCGCGACGGGAAAGGCGGCGCGCAGGGGCGCAGGATGAGAACGGTCGACGGACCGGAGGGGGCGCGTTGGACGGCGGCGTCACGTCGCGCGCGGAATCGCCGGACGCGAGCGCGATGCAAGCCGCAACGATGCTCGGTCGTGCCGGAAAGCATATGCCGTTGCGCGGATAGCGGCCGTGGCCGCACGTCGCGGTTGTGCAACCGGGCCGGGCGACGCAGCACATCGCCCATGGCAAGGCGCTGCCTGCAACCTGCCGCCGCAGCCTTACTTCTTCAGGAATCGCAGCGCGAGGCGCGCCATGCGCGGCACGAACATCGGGCGCAGCAGGCGTTTGTCGTACCCGGCCATCCGCCGGTCGTTCTCGCTGATGCACAGTTCGATCAGTTCGCGCGGATTGAGCGCATCGCCGATGTCTGCGGTGCTCGTCGCCGGAAAGTTCGCGTCGTGCGCGACGCCGTCCGCGTCGATCCCGCGCGCGATGCCGATGCGCTCCCAGATCAGGAACGCCCACACCGCGGCGACCCGTGCGAAGAACCACGGCCGGCGCCACCAGGGCAAGCTCCGCCAGTACCACGCATACCAGTTCACGAAGAACAGGATGTGCCGGCCTTCCTCCTGGATCACGGGCTCGAAGGTGTCGACGAGTTCGGGCGGGAAGTAACCGGAGCGCTGCGCAGAGCGGAACAGGCCGAACGCGAAGAAGCTGTCGATGCACTCGCTGAAGCCGGTCACCATCCACGACCATTCCGGGTCGTCCGGTACCGGATAGGCGGGTTCGGGAGCGAGCTCGATGCCGTATGCCTGCACCAGTTTCGACAGCACGACCTTGTGCCGCGCCTCCTCGGCGCCGTCCATCTCGAGTGCCTGGCGCAACAGCGGGTCGCCGACGGTCGCGGCGAAAGTGGCGACGCGGATCGACGCGCGGCCTTCGGTCTGCACGGCGATATCCCAGATCGGCAGCGACGTGAGCCGCTTCAACTCGTCGGGCTTGAGCGGCGGCCAGTCGATGACGGCCGGCTTGTACGGGTTGTGCGTATCGAGCAGCATGCGGCAGAACATCTGCCTGTGCGCATCGGAACCGATCCTCACCGGACCCTGATGCTCGAAGGTCCAGTTGCGCATGGCGTGATCTGCCGCTGCCTGATCTTCCAGCAGCGTGTCGGACATGGCTGTTGTTGTGCGATTACGAGACGAAAGATTCTTGCATAGCTTACGTAATCGCGTATTTTCGAGCGGCCCCGTGCTGCCGTGGTTGCGCTCAAGCCTGCGTGTCGACCCAGAGGCGTCCCCAGCGCGACGCGTACGCGAGCGCGAGCTCCTCTTCGAAGAAGAAATCGATCGCGTCGAACGACACGGCGCGCGGCGACGGACCGCCGCTCGCCTTCTCGATCGTCAGGTTCGCGGCGAACAGCCCGTTTGGCAGCCGGGCGGCAGCGGGGGCGACTTCGTAGCCCTTGTAGCGGATCGTGCGGTTCATGGCGTGCGCATGGAAGGTTCGGGTTTTCAGCGTACGAAAACCCGCGGCCCGCGTGAACCAATCTTTCGGCCAATGCAAATCACCTGGCGGGCCGGATCATTATCGGCATTCAGTGCACGCATGAAGCAAGGGCGGACGGCGGGATTGCGCCGGGCGGTCGGGCACGCGCGCCCGCGCGCGGCGATCATCGTCGGCCGGGCGCGGGCGCGGAGAGGCGGGGATTACTGGTTGGCGATCTTCAGCACGGGGGCGAGCGCGTCGACCGATGCGGCATGCGTGGCCGCACGATGCGACGCGAATGCGAGCGCGAATTCGGCTGCCTGCGAGCCGACGGTCTCGAGCTGGGCGACGACCTTCGGATCCGAGCAGCTGTCCGCGCTGTCGAAGCGCGTTTCGAGCGTGTTCACCGTGGCGCCGAACGGGGTCGGCCAGCCTCGCAGCGCGTGGACGATCGACCGCAGCGACGTCAGCACGGTGCCGGCGGCCTGCCAGCCGTAGGCGGTGACGATCAGGCCGACCGCGCGGCCGTCGAGGTACGGGCGCTCGTCGGCGCGCAGTTCCTCGAGCGTGTCGAGCGCGTTCTTCACGAGGCCGGACACGCCGCCGTGATAGCCGGGCGTCGCGATGATGATCGCGTCGGCTTCGCGAACGGTGTCGATCAGCTCTCGCTGCGCGTCGGTCAGCGTTTTGTGTTCGGGGGCGTAGTGCGGCAGCGTATGCAGGAACGGGCCGTCGAACAGTCGCGTGCGCGCGCCGGCGGCCTGCGCGCCGCGCAGCGCGAACGACAGCGCGCGCTCGGTCGACGACGCGGCGCGGGTGGTCCCGCCGATGCCGACCACGAACGGACGGCGGTGTTGATCGAATGCAGTCAAAGGGCGCTCCTTGGGATGGCTTGCCCGGCTAAGCACAGGCTTAAAACCAGATGGTAACGACCCCGCCGCCACTCTGAAAACGACTTTTCGTTCTATCGATATGCCGTCTCCACGAGGCGAGTGTGCGCGCGGCAGCGCAGATGGATAGCAGAAATGCTTGGTTGGGACGGCGTGCCGTACTCGATAAGATGGGCTCGTCTCCTCCATGATGTCTCTACTGACATGGGTTGGCCCCGCCGCGCGGATGCAGGCGGGGCTTTTTTTCGTCCGGCGCCGGAAAAAGGGGAGCGATGTGCGGGCAAGCATGCCCGCGTGCCGAATTGCACCGGTTCCCGCCGTGCATCCACGAACTGCTCGCGGGCGCGACGATCGGTGTGTTCACGCACGTGTCCGGAGGCGTTGGATGCATGAGCATGCACGCCGCCGCGCGATCGCTCCGCTGCGATTTCGCGCGATTTCCACGACGTTTTCTCTTGCGATGCGTCGCCGCGCGCGGTCACCGCCAGCGTGGCCTCAATCGTCGTGTGTATGCGTGTTGCTACCGCCACGCGCGAGGCGCCATGCGATCGTGCCGAGCACACCGACCGCAACGACCAGCGCACCCCAGAGCACGTAACGGCGGATCGCATCGTGATCGGTGGCCGCCTCCGCCGGGGCCGCCGAGACCGCCAGCGCCGCGCCGACGCGCGCGGGCCGCACTTCCGGCGCCATCCCGACCAGCAGCGCATCGCGGCCCACGGCCGACGACGGCAGCGACGCATTGCCGACGCCGAGCGTGAACGGCGGCGTGCCGCGCGCGACGAAGGTCAGGGCGGCCGGATGCCAGCCGACCGTGACGGACGGCTGGCCACCGCCGAGTCCGCCGTTGCGCATGTCGACGACGATGCGCCAAGCGCGATCCGGATTTGGCGCGAACGCCAGCGGCGGGTTGCGCTGTTCGCCGCCCTTGCCCTGCAACCGGAACAGGACCGCGCCGGCGACGTCGCGCCACGGCGTTTGTGCGTCGGGGCGGCTCTGCAGCGTTGCGCGCGCAACCGTATTCGGTTGTGGAAGGTCAATGCGCACGCGGTCGACCGGATATGCGCCGTCGGTGTCGAACAGATACTCGCCCGGTGCGCTGCCGGCGCGCACGTGCGCGGCTTCGCGCCATTGACGCGGCACCGCCGCGCTGTCCGCCGTGCGTGCATCGTGCGGCCGCGTTTCGGTTTCGATCGATGCGATCGAAGGTGCGCCGTCGAGCCAGTCGAGCCGCAGGTAGCGCGGCCCCGTGCCTTCGAGCGCGATGCGGTCCTGCACCAGCATGTCGCCGCCGCGCCCGACCTTCAGCAGTTGCGTGCTGCCGAGCGAGCGCCAGTTGCGCAAGTCGTCGCTCGCTTCGACGGCGACGCGCCCCTGGTAGCTGTCGTCGCTCACGTGCACGAGCAGTGCGTCGACTTCGCCGTCCGCATGCGACAGGTCGACGAGGTCGGCCGCATGCTTTGCGCGAGCCGGCGCGGTGATGGCCGCGCGCAGCGAGCCGTCCGGCGCAACCGACACGCCGAGCGGCGCGTGCCCGTCGTCGGCGCGTGCGGGCGGCAGCGGGAACCAGTGCACCGGCGTGCGCGATGGCGGCACGGCCGCCGCCGCGGGCGCATCGAGCGAGTACGGCACGGGCTCGCCGGCGCCGTTGAAGATGCGTACGTCGCCGAGATCGCCACGCCGGCTGGCCGCATAGACGGCCTGCGGCACGGTGAGCTGGTAATACGCGGCGCTGCCGTCGAGCTCGAGCGAGAAACGCTCGGCAACGCGTTCGGCACCGGGCGCGCCGTCGGCCGCCGCGAACGACGTCAGCAAGCTCAGGCCGAGCAGGGCTGCGAGTCGTTTCATGGTTGTTGGTCGTCCCGTTGGGTCGCGGCCTTCGGCGGCAGCGGCGAAAAATAGCCGATCAACAGCAGCAGGATGCCGATGCCGATGAACGACACGATGCGTTCGATGCCGGTGACGTGCGACAAGTCGAACAGGAACAGCTTGATAACCGTGAGCGCGAGCAGCGCGGCGCCGACGAACCACAGCGGACGCAGCCTGCGGCGCGTGGCCCAGATCATCGTCGCAAGCGCGCAGAGTGTCCAGTAGACGGAAACCGACGCTTGCACGAGCGTCGATTCCGCCATCGCATCGAATGCGTACGGCACGCCGGTCCAGTGATGCAGCGTGCGCAGCAGGATCGCGTTCAGCCACAGGAAGGCCGTCGCGCCGGCCGCGCCGAGCAGCTCGACGCGATAGTTGTCCAATGACCAGCCGAGCCTGCGCGCGCGCACGAACCACGACGCCGCGAGCGCATAGATCACCACGAGCACGAGGTCGAGCGGATTGAGCAGCGGCACGCGCGCCCAGCTGCCGCCGTCCTGCGTGAAGTTCGCGTGGAAGGTCCAGATCCACATCACGACGATCAGCGGCAACGATGCGAGCGCGCACACGCGCGCAATGCTGTCGCGGCGCGTCAGCCACATGCCGGCGAACGCGAACAGGCTCCAGCCGACCATGAACACCTGCTGGATGCCGAACGACGACAGCACGGCGTCGATATCGTAGGCGACGTGGAAACGGTGATGCAGCGTGCGAAGCAGCAGCGCGTTGAACCACAGGAAAACGGTCGCGAGGGCCGCCAGATCGCCCGCGAGCGGATGCCAGCCGACACCGAGCGTTTTCAGGCGGCGCAGCCACGTGGCGAATGCAACGAAGATCAGCAGTTGCGCGACGTCGAGCGGGTTGAGCAGCGGCAGCCAGAACAGCGGCGACGCATCGCCGTCGCTCGTCACGCTGGCGATGCTCCAGAGCCACAGCAGCGCGGCGAGCGGCGCGGCGCCCCACACCTGATACGCACGCGGGAACGCGGCGACGGGCCAGCGCAGCCGCGAGCCGGGGCCCGAAACCAGCAGAAGCAGCGTGCCGAAACCGTAGGCCCACGCGCTCCAGCTCCACGCGCCTTCGGGCACGAACGCGTGCAGGCGCCAGAAGCCCTCGAGCGAGAACAGCCCGCACAACGTCCAGAACATCAGCGTGTGCAGCGGCGCGATCACCGTGGCGGAGATGGCCGCCATCGGAGACGTGCGCGTCGCGCCGGCCGCGCTCGCGACCGGCGCCGCCGCCGTCGCGGACGCACCGCGCGACTGGCGCAGCAGCAGCGCATAACACGCGATGACGGCGATCGGCCACGCGAACGCGCCCATGCCCGACAGCGGTGCCTCATGCACATCGAACGCACGCAAGGCGAGCAGCGCGAGCACCGGCGTCAGCGCGATGGCGGGCCATTCGGCGATCGGCCAGGCGAGCTTGCGGCGAGCGACGTGTGCAAGCCACGCCGTGCCGGCTGCGAACAGCGCGGTCGTGTCGACGACGAAGCGGTCGGCATGCAGATCGACGTGGCGGCTCGCATGGACGAGGATCTCGTGCAGCCCGCCGCTCAGCCACCACAGCAGCCCCCAGGCCGCGGCGGCCGCGCCGACGTCCGGCATCCATGCATGCCACGCGCGCGCTTCGTCGCGCCCGTGCAGCCACCATCCCGTGAACAGCCCGGCGAGCGCGATCAGCAGCATCGCGATATACGGGCTGTTGAGCACCGGCAGCGCGTTCGTGTCGGTCGACCCGAGCAGGCTCGTGAAGAATGCGCCGGCCGCCGCGATCTGCATCAGCAGGCCGAAGCCGAACGGCGCAAGGCGTTTCTCGCGCACGCCGACCCACACGATCGCCGCACCTTCGATCGCCCATGCGGCGCTCGTCGTCGGGCCCGAAAATGCGAGCGGCACCGCGAGCGTCGCGAAGATCACCGCCAGTGCAAGCATCGCCTCGAGCAGCAGCGCAAGCCGATCGCGGCGCCGCGCGAGCCATGCGGCGACGGCGACGTAGAACGCCGACAGCGCGACCGCGCTCCACGCGAGCCCGAACGGCGTGCCTTTCACGAGCGCGGCCTGCAGCGCCGTCGCGACGATCGGGGTGCCGAATACGAGCGTGCCGTCGACGTAGTGGCGCAGCGCCAGTTCGCGCTTCACCGCATACAGCAGCGCGATGCCGACGTACATCAGGAAGAACAGGATCAGGAACGGCTCGGTGGTCGAGAACAGCGCGGGGCGGTATGCCGTCACGCCCCACGCCGAGCCGATCGTGAACGTGAACACGAAGCCGAGCAGGTTCAGCGGACGCCACGCCTTGAACCAGGCGATCGCGAAGATGCCCGCGTTCAGCAACGCGTAGTAGCTGAACAGCGCGACATGGCTGCCGTGGCCCGTCGACAGCAGCACCGGCGCGAGAAAGCCGCCCGCGCTACCCATGAAGGCAAGCGGCGGCGCGTTCTGCTTCACCGCGAGGAACGCGCTCAGCGCGCACACCGCGACCATCAGCGGGAACGCCGCGCCGATCGGCAACAGCGCGTAGAGCTTCGTCGCGGCAAAGACCGTCAGGTACAGGATGCCGATGCCACCGCCCTGCAGCACGAGGCCGTATGCCGCGCGGCGCGCCCGCACGCGCCAGCCGATCGCGAGCAGCGCGGCCGCGGCGAGTGCCGTGCCGGCGAGGCGGAATTCGATCGGCAGCATGTCGTTGTCGGCCGCGTACTTGAGCAGGAACGCGACGCCGAAGAACAGCACGATGATGCCGACGCGCACGACCGTATTGCCGCCGAGCAGCCAGTCGCGCGCGGCACGGAACGCGCGTTCGACAATGTCGGGTTCGTACGATTTTGGCGGGGCGGGCGGGGCAGATGGCGCAGTCGTCGCGGGCCGTTTCGTCGGCGCGGCGGCGGCGCTCGCATCGCTCGCCCGCGTGGCGACTGCTGGCGCCGGAGCCGGAGCCGGGGCGTACGTCGACGGCGGCACGCCGGCGCGCGCGACGGCCGGTTGCGCGGACGGTGGCGGCGGCATTGTGGCCGGTGCAGGCGTGACGGTGGCAGCCGTCGCCGGTGGCACGTGCGCGGCGCTGCCGGTTGCGGTGGCGCCGGCCTTCGCCCCCGCGAGCTGCCCGCGCAGCACATCGAGCTCGCGCGTGAGCGTGTCGACCGTCGCCTCGAGGCGCGCGACGCGCTCGGCGAGCGGCACGGGAGCGGGTTGCGTTGCTTCGGGAGTGGCGTACATCGCGAATGCGTCGGGTATCGTGTCGCCGCTCTTGCGCTTGCGCTGCTGCAGCGCGTGACCGATGCCGAACCCGATTGCCGCGCCGAGCAGCGTGCCGTTGGCGGCGGAGAAGTCCCCGAATAATGCGGCGATACCGCCCACGATGAAACCGATTGCGGCAAAGGCCCAATTCATCGCCTTGCTCCCTCTCTCATTTCGTTATCGTCCTTCGATCGTCGCAGAGGTCGATCGAGGCTGTTTCAGTATGGCCGGCAGGCGAACCGGCATGCGCACCCCGTCGGCGCGGTGCCGCGCGCAAGGCGCACGCGACATCGCGATCGGTGTGATTGCCGGCAATGTATCACAATGGCCATGGGGGATTTTCGGGGTTGCGGGCGTGCCGCGAAACGTGGCTGTCGCCTGTTCGCGGCCCTGGGTTTCGTACGACTATTCCTTTTGCACGAGAGGGGCAAGCGACGCCTTCCGATCGGACGTGGAATTGTCGCAAAGCGACGTGCAGCCTGCGCGGCCGGGAGCAAAACGGTGAAGTCTCCGCGTCGCGCTGCTGCGCACAAGCCACGCCCGAGACGCCCGTCGTTATTGGCCGTGCGCGTATTGCATCGCCGCAATCGCGTGCCGCCGGGCGCCGAGGCCCGCGTGGTAAGGCCGCCGGGTGTGTCGTATTTGCGCAAGCGTTTGTCGTAATTCGTCGGCAGGTCGGGGTTTTTTCTGGCAACTATGTAGGCACGCTATGACACGCGTGAGTCCCCGCTACACGAGGAGAAGGTTTCGATGGATGCCCCCAAGGTCGTGGTCGAAGGTCTGTGCAAGGTATTTGGAAGCAACCCGCAGCAGGCGCTCGACATGCTCGCAGCCGGCGCGACGAAAGACGACGTGCTCAAGCGTACCGGTCAGGTCGTCGGCGTGCACAACGTATCGTTCGACGTGCAGGAAGGCGAAATATTCGTGCTGATGGGCCTGTCCGGCTCCGGCAAATCCACGCTGATCCGCCTCGTGAACCGGCTGGTCGATCCGAGCGCCGGCAAGGTGCTGATCGACGGGCTCGACGTCGCGTCGGCACGCCGCTCCGCGCTGACCGCGCTGCGCCGCAAGGACATGAGCATGGTGTTCCAGTCGTTCGCGCTGATGCCGCATCGCACCGTGGTATCGAATGCCGCGTTCGGCCTCGAGGTCGCGGGCGTCGGCAAGAAGGAACGCGAACGCCGTGCGATGGAGGTGCTCGAGCAGGTCGGCCTCGCACCGTTCTCGCACAAGCTGCCGTCCGAGCTGTCGGGCGGCATGCAGCAGCGCGTCGGCCTCGCCCGCGCGCTGGCCGTGAACCCGTCGCTGATGATCATGGACGAGGCGTTCTCCGCACTCGATCCGCTCAAGCGCCGCGAAATGCAGGACGTGCTGCTGCAACTGCAGAAGGAACAGCGCCGCACGATCATGTTCGTGTCGCACGATCTGGAAGAGGCGCTGCGCATCGGCAACCGCATCGCGATCATGGAGGGCGGGCGGCTCGTGCAGGTCGGCACGCCGCAGGACATCATCGCGAACCCGGCGGACGACTACGTGCGCGCGTTCTTCGACGGCATCGACACGAGCCGCTACCTGACGGCCGGCGACCTGATGCAGACGGGCGCCGTGCCGACCCTGTCGAAGTGCGATGCCGCGAACGTCGCGGCGACGCTGAACGGCAGTGCCGAATACGCGTTCGTGCTCGACGCCGCGCGCAAGATCCGCGGCTTCGTCACGCGTGACGCGATCGGTCAGGACACGCCGTCCGTGCGGCCGATCGAAAGCATCCGGCGCGATGCGTCGCTCGAACATGTCGTCGCGCGTGTCGTCGCGAGCCCGAATGCACTGCCCGTCGTCGACGACGACGGCTGCTACTGCGGCTCGGTCGACCGCGCACTTATCCTGAAGGCCATCACGCGTTCGCGAGGCTCCCATGTCTGAAATGATTCCGCTCGGAAGCTGGGTCGACCAGTCCGTTCACTACCTGCTCGACCATGACGCGGCGACGTTCGATACGATCGGCCGCGCGATCGAGGGCCTCGCCGCATTCGTCGAGCACAGCCTGCAGGCGATCCCGATGTGGCTGATGATGGCGATCTTCATCGGTGTCGGCTTGTGGCGGGTGGGCTGGCGCTTCGCGTTGTTCACCACCGCGTCGCTGCTGCTGATCTTCGCGACGGGCTTCTGGGACCAGACGGTCATCACGCTCGGCCTCACGCTGTCGTCGACGATCATCAGCCTGGTGCTGGGCATCCCGCTCGGCATCTGGGCGGCGAAGAGCAAGTGGGTCGCCGCGATCGTGCGTCCGATCCTCGACCTGATGCAAACGATGCCCGCGTTCGTCTACCTGATTCCGGCCGCGATGCTGTTCGGTCTCGGCCGCGTGCCGGGGATCCTGTCGACGGTGATCTTCGCGATGCCGCCGGCCGTGCGCCTGACGAGCCTCGGCATTCGTCACGTGAACCGCGAGATCGTCGAAGCCGGCCAGGCATTCGGTTGCACGCCGTGGCAGCTACTGTACAAGGTGCAGTTCCCGAACGCGCTGCCGTCGATCATGCAGGGCGTGAACCAGACGATCATGATGGCGCTGTCGATGGTGATCATTGCGTCGATGGTCGGCGCGGGCGGCCTCGGCAACGACGTGCTCGCGAGTATCCAGCGCCTGGACATCGGCCTCGGTTTCGAAAGCGGCCTGTCGGTCGTGCTGCTCGCGATCATTCTCGACCGCATCACCGAAAGCTTCGGCCGCGCGCCGGGCACCGTGAAGGCACCGCTGTTCTCGGGCCTGAAGCAGCTGTTCCGCGCGAAGGCCACGCCCGCGCAAGCGTAAGCAACCGGCGGCCGGCTCGCTTCCGGCCGCATCCCCCGATTCGATCCCGGCTTCCGTGGCGCCTGCCACGGGGCTGGCCGCGTGCAACCTGCTCAATTCGCCAGGAGCCCGATGTGACGTCCGCCGCCGCTGCCGCCGTGCCCGCCGCTTGCGTTTCACCGGTTTCGTCCCTTGCCCATTTCGGCTTCCTGACGCTGCCGAATTTCTCGATGATCGCGTTCTCGAGCGCGGTCGAAGTGCTTCGGATGGCGAACTACGTCGGTCGCTCCGACCACTACAAGTGGTCGATCTATTCGCTCGACGGGGCGCCCGTGCATGCCAGCAACGGCATCGCGGTGCGGCCGACGCAGGCGCTCGACTACGCGAACCTGCCCGACGTGATGATCGTGTGCGGCGGCATCCGCATCCGCGACGTGGTCGACGACGGCGCGCGCGACACGCTCGCCGCGCTCGCCGAACGCGGGCTGCCGCTGGGCGGCATCTGCACCGGCGCGTATGCGCTGATGTCGAGCGGCCTGCTCGATGGTTATCGCTGCACCGTGCATTGGGAGAACCTGTCCGCGCTGCATGCGGAATTTCCGCAGGTCGGGTTCGCCGACGAGCTGTTCGTCGTCGATCGCGACCGGCTCACCTGCACCGGCGGCACCGCGCCGCTCGACCTGATGCTGAACCTGGTCGGCATGCGCTTTGGCCAGCAACTTGCCGCGCAGGTGTCCGAGCAGTTCATTCTCGAGCGCATCCGCAGCTCGACCGATACGCAGCCGATTCCCGTCGATGCGCGCGTCGGTTTCTCGCGCGCGGAGCTGATCGAGGTCGTGCGGCTGATGGAAGCGAACATCGAGGAGCCGTTGTCGCTCGAGGAACTCGCGCGGCTCGTGCGCCTGTCGCAACGGCACCTGCAGCGGATGTTCAAGGTGTACCTGAACGTGTCGCCCACGCACTATTACCTGACGCTGCGCCTGAAGCGCGCGCGCGACCTGCTGCGCACCACCGACGCATCGATCGCGCGCGTGACGACGACGTGCGGATTCCATTCGCCGTGTCACTTCAGCAAGGCGTACCGCGCGCAGTTCGGTCACGCGCCGAGCTACGAGCGCCGATTGCCGGGGCGCTGACGCGGCCCGCGCGAACCATTCGGTCCGCGACGCCGCCGGGATCGCGGCGCGCGGTTTCAATACTCGATCCCGCACCCATGAAAAACGACGTCACTTTGAGGAGAAGACAGATGAAGCGCCTATTGATCGCAGCGGCATGCGGGATCGGGATTGCAGCGCCGATGTCGGCGGTTTACGCGGCCGACCCGCCCGTGTGCAAGAACGTGCGCTTCGCGGACGTCGGCTGGTCCGACATCGCGGCCACCACCGGTCTCGCATCGACGATGCTGCAGGGCCTCGGCTACGCGCCGACCAAGACGATCGCATCGGTGCCGATCACGTTCGCGGGGATCAAGAGCAAGCAGATCGACGTGTTCCTCGGCTACTGGTCGCCGACGATGGATCCGATCATCCAGCCGTTCACGAAGGCCGGCACGATCAAGGTGCTCAGCACCCCGAACCTGACCGGCGCGAAATACACGCTCGCGGTGCCCGACTACGTGTATCAGGGCGGCCTGAAGTCGTTCGCCGACATCCAGAAGTTCGCGGACAAGCTCAACGGCAAGATCTACGGGATCGAACCGGGCAACGACGGCAATCTGCTGATCAAGAAGATGATCGACGGCAACCAGTTCGGCCTCGGCAAGTTCAAGATGGTCGAGTCGAGCGAGGCCGGGATGCTGGTCGAGGTGAATCGCGCGATTCGCGAAAAGCAGTGGATCGTGTTCCTCGGCTGGGAACCGCATCCGATGAACGTGCAGATGAAGATCGACTACCTGAGCGGCGGCGACGACGTGTTCGGCCCGAACTACGGCGAAGCGAAGGTGCTGACGGCCACGCCGCCCGACTACGCGCAGCGTTGCCCGAACGTCGCGAAGTTCGTGTCGAACCTGCAGTTCACGACGACGATCGAGAACCACGTGATGGTGCCGATCATGAACAAGGAAGACCCGAACAAGGCGGCCGCCGCGTGGCTGAAGGCGAACCCGCAGGCGCTCGACAAGTGGCTGGCCGGTGTGACGACGATCGACGGCAAGCCGGGCCTGCCGGCGGTGAAGGCGTATCTCGGCGTGCATTGAGCGACCGGACGAGCGTCGCGCTCCCCGAGCGCGGCGCGCGTGACGAAACGCGGCCCTCCCGTATCGTGCGGGCGGGCCGCGTTGTTTTCGGGCCTGGAGGCGATCGACGAATTGCCGGGCCGCGAACGAACGTCACGATTCCTTCGTTGCCGCCGGTACGTCGAACACGCGATCGAATGCCCACTGGAACACGAACGCGTAGCAGAAGAAGAACGCGAACAACCCGATGTCGACGACGAACGCATCGAGCCACGAGATGTCGAGCCACCACGACACCACCGGCACGAGGATGAAGATGAGCCCGCCCTCGAATCCGGTCGCATGCAGGATGCGCCGCGCGAGCGTGCGTGCCGGCTGCCGGCGCGACGCTTCCCAGCGCTCGAACAACGCGTTGAAGATCATGTTCCACAGCAGCGCGATCGCGGACATCGTCACGGACAGCGCACCCGAATAGACGAGGCTCTGCTTGAAGACCGACGCGATCGCGGGCGAGATGCAGGAAATGGCGATCGCTTCGTAAAGCACCGCCTGCGTGATTCTGCGCGGAAGGCCTTGCACATTGTTTCTCCGGTTCGACGGTGACCCGACGGCTGCTTGCGCGGCGCCGGTGCCACGATGTCCCGCAAGGCTACGTGCGTTGCGCGGCCGCTTCAATTCACCTAATCTCACCCGGATTGAATCGAATTCAACCTGGCCGGACCCGGCCCGCGAGGCCCCGTGTTCTCGAAAATTCCCCTGACCGCATTGCGTGTATTCGAGTCGTCGGCGCGGCTCGGCTCGTTCAAGGCCGCGGCGGACGAGTTGTCCGTGACGCCGGCGGCCGTCTCGCATCAGATCAAGTCGCTCGAAAGCCGGCTCGGCGTGCTGCTGTTCGAACGTGGCGCGGGCGGCGTGCGGCTCACGGAAGGCGGCGAACGGCTGTTTCGCACGAGCCACGATGCGTTGCTCGCGCTCAGTCGCGGGCTCGATGCGGTGCGGCCCGACGCGGCTCACACGCGCACGCTCGTGCTGACCACCACGCCCGCATTCGCCGCGATGTGGCTGATCCCGCGTCTCGGCCGGTTTCGGCAGGTCGATCCGCACTTGAACATCAAGGTCGAAACCGGCAACGCGCTCGCCGATCTCGACCGCGACGCGCGAATCGATCTTGCGATTCGCGCGACGTCGCGCACGTTCCCGGCGCTGCACGAGATTGCATTGATCGACGAGTATTTCGGCGCGTATGCGGCCACCGGGTTCGATGCGCACCGAACGGGCGAGCGCCTCGATTTGATCGAGACCGTGTGGAATACGCCGCTGCCGGAGTCGATCGACTG
The DNA here is from genome assembly GCF_001718335.1 of Burkholderia territorii. Lineage (NCBI taxonomy): Bacteria > Pseudomonadati > Pseudomonadota > Betaproteobacteria > Burkholderiales > Burkholderiaceae > Burkholderia > Burkholderia territorii. Next base: position 2,032,598 of record NZ_CP013365.1, on the reverse strand, counting down.
GGCGTCGTGGTGTCGCGCGGCGGGCCGCGACGTGTGGCTCGAACGTGCGGTGTTCCGGCATTACGACGACGAGCACTACGCGCTGCAGGCCGTGTTGCACGGGCAGGGCGTCGGGCTGCTCAGTTCCGTGCTCGTTGCCGAGCACGTCGAGCGCGGCGCGCTGATGCCGATCGAGCCGTCGGTGCGGCTCGCCGGCGCACGCTTCGTCGCGCTGTGCAAACCCGGCCGGGAGCGGGAGCCGCAAGTCAGGCAGTTTCTCGACTGGCTCGAAGCGGAAATCGCGCGCACACGCGTGGCGGTCGCGCGGATCGCGTCGCATGCGTGACGCAGCGGCCCGGCGCTTGCATTCCGCCGTCAGGCCTTCCGGTCATCCGTTACCCGAAGCGCACGCAATACACCGGCGGCAAATGCGCGGACACCTGCCGCCAGCTGTCGCCGCCGTCGCCGGACGTCCATAACCCGCCCGTCGTCGACGCCATCGCGAGACGCGTGCCCGTGTCGTCCACCGCGAGCCCGTGCCGATACACGAGGTCGTAGGCCGGCGCGGGCGGCAGCCCGTTCGACAGGCTCTCGAAGCTGCGGCCGCCGTCGCGCGTGCGCGTGACGACGAACCGGCCGTTCACGGGAATCCGGCAAGCGTCCTTCACCGCCGGCACGAACCACGCGGTGTCGGGATCCGCCGGGTGCACGGCGACCGCGAAGCCGAAGCTCGACGGCTGCGCTTCGATCCGCTGCCAGTGCGCGGCGCCGTCGGTCGAGCGGAAGATCGCGCAGTGATGCTGGGTCCACAGCACATCGGGGGCGGCCGCGCACTGGACGACACGATGCGGGTCCTGCACGTTGGGTTCGCCGCGCCGCTCGGGCGGCATGTAGTCGGCTTCCATGCCGTCGGCGCTGACGCGCCAGGTCGCGCCGCCGTCGAAGGTCTGCCAGACGCCGCCGCACGAAATCCCGATCGTCACATGGCGGCTGTCGCGCGGATCGACCATCACCGAGTGGATGCCGGCCGCATCGTAGCCGCCGCCGAACCACTCGGCGCGCTCCGGGCGATCCCACAGCGCGCGATTGAGCACCCAGGAATCGCCGCCATCGTCGGAGCGGAACAGTCCGCCCGGTATCGTGCCGGCCCACAATACGCGCGGCTCGTCGGCGCCGCCGGCTTCGAGCGACCAGATCTGCTGAAGCGTCCACGGTGCGCGCGGCGGGGCCGGCGCTTCGTCATCCGAATCGCCGGCGCCTGCATGGGTGCCGGCGTTGGCGCGGGATTCGTCGGCGGGCTGCGGCGGATAGACGGGCACCGCACATTCTTCCCATGCGGCGGCATCGGCGCGCCGGCGATGCAGCTTGACGCCGAAATGGCCGAGATTGAGCGCCGCATACAGCGTGCCGTCGCGCGGGTCGGCCAGCGCCATGCTGACGGGTTCGCCCGCGAAATGCGGCTCGCCGAGCGACCAGCCGCCGTTGCCGTCGGCGTGCAGCACGAACAGGCCCTTGCGGGTCGCGACGAGCAGTCGATCGTTCATGTCGGGTGTCTCCAGTAGGTCCGACCGGCGCTTGCTTCGATGGAGATGCGTCCCTTTATCCGCCGGACAGCGCCTGCACGACATAGACGCGGCTGGCATCGCCGAGCGCATCGGACAGGTGTTGCCGGTCGCGTACCGGCTGGCCGTCGATGAACACCGACAGATGTTTTCTCAGCGCGCCCTGGTCGTCGACGATATAGCCGCGCAGCCGCGGCTGCTCGCCGAAGACGGTTTCAAGCGCTTCGCCGAGCGTTCGTGCGTCGATGTGACGCTCGGGCGTGTCGATATGGCGCTGGATCGACGCCGCGAAGAAGAGGTGTGCCATGGCAGTGACTGGCAGGAGCCGCGCGGGAGGGACGGTCTGTAGTGTAGGCGATCGATCGGGCCGGCCGCGACATTTGTCGTACGGCCGGCGGTACGACGAGGTTGCTGCGTCGCGCAATGATCCGGCTATGCGTATTTGTCGCCGACCGTGCTTCGCACAGGGTGCGTGTCGTAGACGATGATCATGCGCTCGATGCGCGCGTCGTCGTCGAATTCGAATACGTCGACGCACTCGAACCGCACCTCGGAGCCGTCCTTCAATCCCCAGTCGTAGACGAAATAGCCGGTGGCCCGACGTGCGCCCGTCGTGCTGACGCAGATGTCGATCGGCGTGATCCGGCTTTGTCCGGATGCCGCCACGACTTTTTCGAAAAAGGGTTGCGGCGCCATCCAGCCGAGAAACGGCGAATATATTTGCGCATCCGGCGCGAACAGCGCGCAGATCTCGACGACGTTGCCGCGTTCGAGCGCTTTCAGGTAGGTATCGACCTGCCGCGTGTATAGTGCGTCGGACGACGATGCCATGGTATTTCTCCGCTGATTGTTGACGAACCGTGCGCGACAGCCGTCGCGAACCGGTTCAACCACGATAGCGATGCCGCGATGACCGAGCAAACGAATAATCCGCAACCCGGGTATGCCGCCCGCGCATATCCGCTGGCGGATCTGACGCGCCCGCTGCCGCCGCTGACGGCGTTCCAGGCGTTCGTCGCCGCCGCCGAACTGGGCAGCTTCAACCGGGCGGCCGAGCATCTGTGCCGCACTCAGGGCGCGGTGAGCCGCCAGGTGCAGCAACTGGAAGCGCACTACCGATGTGCGCTGTTCGTTCGTCATCCTGCCGGATTGACGTTGACCGCGGAGGGCGGCGCGTTGCTGACGGTGGCCATCGACGTGCTCGCGCAACTGGCGCAACACGCGCACGCCCATGCGCATTCCGCGTCGGCCCTGACGTTGCGCCTGCCTTCCACGTTCGCGATTCGGTGGCTGCTGCCGCGGCTCCCGGCGCTCAATCACGCATTGTCGCGAACCGAATTGCGCATTCACACGTCGGCGGACGACACGCCGGATTTCACCGATGCCGACGTCGACGCCATCGTCGTGCGCGGTACCGGAAGCTGGGCGGGAATGGTGGCGGTGCCGCTGTTCGACGAGTGCCTCACGCCGATGTGCACGCGCGAGGCCGCCGCGTCGTTGAAGTCGATCGCCGATCTCGCGCATGCGACGCTGCTGCATCCCGCGCGCAATCGCGACGAATGGCGATGCTGGCTCGACGCCGTCGGCGCAACGCGGATCGACCCGCGCACCGGGCTCGTATTCGATACGCTCGAACTGACGTTGACGGCCGCGGCTCACGGGCACGGCGTCGCGATCGGCGATCCGCGCATGGCGGCGGATCGGCTGGCCACCGGGGCGCTCGTCACGCCGTTTCCGGAGGTCGTGCGCAACGGTCTGGGCTACTACCTCGTCTACCCGGCGCAGCGTGCCGCGCAACCCGCGATTCAGGCGCTTGCGGAAGTGCTGACGCGTCTCGCGCGCGAGGACTGATCGCTACGGGCGGGCGCCGAGCGATCGGCTAGACCGGAATCGACCGCCCCCGCATCCGGATGCCGAGTCGCACCACGCCGATCACCGCATTCGATAGCCACGTCAGCAAGCGCGGCATGCCGCGCCGCCGGATATCGAGCAGCAGCACGATCCGCACTTCGTCGCTGTCGTTCCACACCTCGTGCACGAACGTGTCGTCCCACAGCAGGAAACAGCCTTCGTCGAGCCGGTATTCGCGACCGTCGACCTTCAGCACCGCAGCCGGCGTGCCGTCGGCGCGCTTCGGCATCGACAGCACCAGATAGCCACGCAGGATGCCGCGAAACGGTCCGCGATGCGGCGGGATGTGCTTGCCGGGCGCAAGGAACGACAGCGACGCGGACAACACGTCCGGTGACGCCGCGACGATCGATTCGACGGTCGGGCAACGCGACAGGTTGCGCGGGAACGGCTGGCCGTAAGCCTGCATGATGAACATCCGCCAGTCGCGCGCATCGTTGGCCGAGATGTCGTGCTGCTCGCGCATGATCTCGTGGAAGCGCGGGATGCGCGGCAGGTGGCGCGCGACGGCCAGCGCTTCCGCGCGAATGGCCGGCCACGCGCGGACGAATCGTTCGGCGTCGGGAAACGCGGCCGCGTCGAGCACGGCGCCGCTGTCGATATGGCGGTCGTACAGCGTGCGAAGCAGGCCGGCTGCATAGTCGTAAGCGACGGACATGATCGAGGTGCGATCCACAAGGTGTCGTCAGTCTGCCCCACGCGCGGTGGGGCCTGCGTTACGTCAGGTTACGCCGGCTGACGAAAGAATGACAGTTCGATGAACGCCGGGCGCAAACGGTCGGTCATTCCGGGAATAAACGTATGCCTCGTGTCGTCATACGGGTGTAGCACGTCGTTTCGTTGACTTCCGAAGGAGTGAAACATGAATACGCATTGGCTGGTGGCCGCCATGGTGGCGGCGATGTCCGTCGCGAGTGTCGCGACGCCGGCGTCGGCACAGGCATTGACGCGCGCGCAGGTCAGGCAGCAACTGATCGACGCCGAAAACAACGGGCTGCGCTTCGTGACCGATGCGTCGTATCCGGAGGTGAGCCCGCTGTTCCGGCAGCAGGCCGAACGGATGCCTCGGCGTCAGGCCGAAACCGCGGTCGGCAGCGATCCGGCCGCGGCTTCCGGTGCGGGAAAGCCGACGGAATTGCCGTCGCGTCCGCGCGCGGTCGCATGCGTGGGTCCCGAAAGTTTCTGCACACCGTATTTCGGCAGCTGAAGTAGCGGGCCGCCACGGCCGGCCGACATCCACGAAGGTGGACCGGCACGCAACATTGAAGGAGTTGATGATGAAAACTTGCATCGCACTACTGATGATCGGCGTGATCGCCGGTCAGTCCGCATTCGCGCAATCGAATGCACCGCTCACGCGTGCACAGGTCCGCGACGAGCTGATTCGTCTGGAAGCGGCGGGATACGATCCTTCGAAGGGAGACGACGGCGAATATCCGGCGGACATTCAGGCCGCGATGGCGAAGCTCGCCGAGCAGGATCGGGCGCGGATGGCGGCTTTGCCCGCCGCGCCTGCGTCGGCGTCCGTCATGCCCGCGCAGGCTGACGACTAGGTGCCGACGTGTACGTGTGTCTCTTCAGGCCGATGTGTTCGCGGTACGGCAATACACATGCCGTTCGCCGCACACGGCCCGGTCGATCGGCACGGACGGCGAGGCCGTCGATCGCGCGCCGCTTTGCGCGGGGCCGCGATCAACTCGTTGCCCGATTCCGACGGGTGCGCAGGTAGCTTGGCGGATGAGCCGCGATGCAGCCGGGAGTGCGCGCCGCCATTACCGGCCCTCTGCCCGCGACGGCGCGCGAGCAGACGGGCGTCGAGATTACCAGGGCATCATCCGTTGCAGGACCGTGTCGCGCAGCACGAAACGATGCGCGAGCGCGGCCGCGACGTGAAGGCAGATGCCCGCGAACAGCACCCACGCGAGGATGCCGTGCACATCGCCCATCGCGTGCCCGAAACCCGAACCGGCTGCCGACAGCGCCGGGAGCGGGACGATGCCGAACAGCGTGACGGCCCATGCACGCGATGATGCATTGATCCAGCCGAGCAGCGGCACCACGATCAGCAACGCGTAGAGCCCGAAGTGCGTTGCGCCGGATACCGCACGCATCGCAGGCGACAGTTCGTCGGCGGGCGGGCGATGCGTCACGCGCCAGAGCACGCGGCAAACCATCGCGGCAAGCAACGCGGTGCCCACGATCAGATGCGCGGCGATCAGGCCGACCGGCTGCGTATCGCGATGCACGTCGGGCATCGTCCAGCCGATCACATATTGCGCGACGACGAGCGCCACGATCAGCCAGTGAAGAAGGCGGGCGACTGCGTCGTATCGGGCCGTTGTAGACATGAAAGCTCCTGGCAAGCGGATGAGGACCGTATATTGCGGCGGATTTTACGGCCGAATCCTTAACAAAACGTTAAGCGTGCGGTCGCACGCCGCTTTCGTCCGCTGCCGCCTGCGCACGATCGGCCCGAGCGGATTCCGCCGGCACGTTCATTCGGCGTTTCGTGCGGGTTTCGTTGATTGCGCTGCACGTACCCGCAGCGCTTTTCACGACGATGACATTCCTGTCGGTCCGTAAGGCGGCCGACGCGGCATTCAGGTGGCGCGGACGTTTGCGACGATGTCCGCGCGTCCGGAATCGATCATCGCACGATAGTCGTGTCATCTGAATGCGCGTACTGTCGGTTGATCGTCCTGCATATCCGGCTCAACGGGAATCGATGCGGCGGCGTGTACGGGTGAGCGCGCGTTCGCGCGTGCTGCCCCGGGTGTCGCCGTCACCGGGCCAACACTGGGGAGAAGCATGGTTTTGCTGCACGTGCTGTACGCGCTGGCCAGCGCAATGTCGATCGCATGCGGGCTATGCGCGTTGCTCGCCATTGCGTACACCGTCACGGCCAGCGTGCTGGTCGGACGATTCTTTTCGCGCGCGCGGGCGGAGCCGCGCGACTATCCGGGCGTCACCGTCGCGAAGCCGCTGCACGGCGACGAATGGAATCTCGTTCAGCATCTTGAAAGCTTCTTCGTCCAGGATTATCCGGGGCCGGTACAGCATCTGTTCGGCGTGCACGATGCAGGCGACGCGGCGCTCGCGGCCGTCGAGACGCTGCGCACGCGCTATCCGGACGCGAACATCAAGGTCGTTGCCGATGCGCGCTTGTACGGGCCGAACCGCAAGATCGCGAATCTCGTCAACATGCTCGAACACGCGGAGCATTCGGTGCTGTGCCTCGCCGACAGCGACGTGCTGGTCGAGCGCGATTATCTGCGCGCCGTCGTGGGCGCGCTACAGCAGCCGGAAGTCGGCATCGTGACGAGCGTGTATCGCGGCGTTGCGTCGCCGGGTTTCTGGCCCGGCGTCGCCGTCGCGATGACGAACTACCATTTCCTGCCCGGCGTCATTACCGGGCTTTTCATCGGGCGCGCCCGTCCGTGCTTTGGACAGACGATTGCAATCGCGCGCGCGACGCTCGAACGCATCGGCGGGCTCGCGCGCTTCGCGCATCACCTGGCCGAGGATCACGCACTCGGCGAAGCGGTGCGGCAGGTCGGCGCGCAGGTGGTCGTTCCGCCGTTCGTCGTCGGGCATGCCTGTGTCGAAGAGACGTTCGCCGCGCTGTACGCGCACGAATTGCGCTGGAGCTGCACGATACGCGCGGCGGACCGGCTCGGTCACGCCGGGTCGGTGCTGATGCATCCGTTGCCGCTGGCGTTGCTGGCCGCGCTGTTTTCCGGCGGCACGCCGGCCGCATGGTGGCTGGCGTTCGCGGCGCTCGTCGCGCGGGCGTTGCTGATGTTGAAGACGAGCCGTGCGACCGGCGCGGGTCTGCGCGGCGCGCTCTGGCTGCCGTTCGTCGATCTCCTGCAGTTCGTGGTATTCGTGTCGAGCTTCTTCTCGTCGCATGTCGTCTGGCGCGGCACGCGCTTTCGCGTCGACCGCGAGGGCTTGCTGTCGCCGGCGGGGAAATCATGATGCACGACACGCATTCCGATGTTGAAGGCACGGACCGGCAGCGTGCGCGTCGCGATGCGCGGCTGCGGCATGCGGGGCGCGCGGCAGCGCTGGCCGGGCTGTTGCTCGCGGTGTGGCTGATCTGGCGCGAGCATCCGCTGGAGATCCTGCACCGGCTCCGGACGGCCGGCGCCGGATTGCTGGTCGCCGCGCTGGCCCACATCCTGCCGATGCTCGCGAATGCGTGGGACTGGCGGATGCTGATTCGCGGCCCGCGCCGGCCATCGTTCGCGACGATGCTCAAGCTCGTGTGGATCCGCGAATCGATCAACGGGCTGTTGCCGGTCGCGCGGATCGGCGGCGAGATCGTGTCGTTCAGTCTGCTGCGGCAGGCCGGCGTGCGCCCGGCGACGGCCGTGGCGAGCCTCGTCGCCGACATGCAGCTGACGCTGATCAGCCAGCTGGTGTTCGCGCTCGTCGCGATCGGCTACGTGCTCGAACACGTGTCGTCCGGCGCCGCGCAGGTGGCGGCGCGTCTCGCGATCGGCATGGCGGCGCTCGTGCCGGTGCTGCTGCTGTTTGCGCTGGTGCAGCACGCGCGGCCGTTCGAGCGCGCGATGCGTGTGGCCAACCGCGTCACGAGCGGCAAGGTGGTGGCGCTGGTCGGCGAATCGGCGCGCACCGATCAGTCGATCCGGATGATCTGGAGAAAGACGGGTATCGTCGTCCGCTATCTGACCGTGTGGCAGACGCTGCAATTCGTCGGCTATGCGCTGGAGATCTGGCTCGCGCTGCATTTCCTCGGCGCCGATCCGACGTTCGCGCAGGCGCTCGCGATCGAGGCGCTGATCCAGCTGCTGAGCAGCATCGCGTTCCTGATGCCGGGCGGTCTGGGCGTGCAGGAGGGCGGGTTCGTGCTGATCGGCGGGCTGCTCGGGTTCGACGCACCGACCTGTCTGGCGCTTGCCGGCGCGCGACGCGTGCGCGACCTGCTGTTCTATCTGCCGGGTTTGCTCGCGTGGCAGCATGCGGCCGGCGCGGCGCGCATGCCGTACGACGCGAGGCGCGCATCGATGCGCGTCGGCGAGTCCGCCGGGCCGCGCTGATGCGGCCCGACGTCGTCGGCCAGCCGAGCGGGCAGCCGCTCGCTCGCGCGGCCGCTTGCCGCGCCCGGCGGCGCGGCCGTCAACGCCGCTCGTCGGCGATGTAGCTGCGGATCACGTCCGCGAACGACGTGTCGCCCTTCAGGCCGAGCGCTTCGGCGCGCGTCGTGTCCCAGCGGCCCGGCCAGCTGCCGACGATCTTCTCGACGCGTTCGTCCGGCGCATGGCGGATCAGCTTCACGACGTCGTCGCCCGCGACTTCGCGCAGCGCCGCGATCATTTCGTCGACCGATACCGACAGGCCCGGCAAGTTGATCACGCGCTTGTTGCCGAGCTTCGCGCCGTCGATCTCGCAACCCGCGACGAGCGCATCGATCGCGCCGCGCGGCGACAGCAGCCACAGCCGCGTCGAACCCGGCACCGGGCATACGCTCTCCTCGCCGTTCAGCGGTTCGCGGATGATGCCGCTCGCGAACGACGACGCGGCCGCGTTCGGGCGGCCCGGCCGCACGCTGATGGTCGGCAGCCGCAGCACGCGGCCGTCGACGAAGCCGCGCCGTGCGTAGTCGCACAGCAGCAGTTCGGCGATCGCCTTCTGCGCGCCGTACGACGATTGCGGATTCAGCGCGGTGTCGTCCTGCACGACGTCGGGCAACACGCCGCCGTAGACGGCCACCGAGCTCGTGAATACGACGCGCGGACGATGGCCGCGCGCGCGACACACTTCGAGCAGCGTGCGCGATGCGTCGAGGTTGATCCGCATGCCGAGATCGAAATCGGCTTCAGCCTGCCCGCTGACGATCGCCGCGAGGTGGAAGATCGCGCCCGTCTGCGTGTCGATCGCGCTTTCGAGCACGGTGCGATCGGCGATGTCGCCGACGATCGACGTCACGCGCGCGTCGCCGAAATCGCTGCCCTTGACGACGTCGAGCAGCACCAGCTCGTCGATCTTGTCGGTCCGGCCGTCGGGGCCGGTCAACTCGCCGCGCTCGAGCAGCTTGCGCGCGAGACGCTGGCCGAGAAAGCCGGCGCCGCCGGTGATCAGTACCTTCATGTTGTGAGCCCTCTTCGGAATGCCTGGATTACAGATATGGCTTGAGCCAGCCGAGGCCTTCGGACGTGCCGGCCTTCGGGCGATATTCGCAGCCGATCCAGCCGTCGTAGCCGAGCGCGTCGATCAGCTCGAACAGATACGGGTAGTTGAGTTCGCCGATGTCCGGCTCGTGACGCTCGGGCACGCCGGCGATCTGAATGTGGCCGACGCCGGCGAAATCGCGCTTGAGCTTCATCGCGAGGTCGCCTTCGACGATCTGGCAGTGGTAGCAGTCGAACTGCACCTTCAGGTTCGGCGCGCCGACTTCCGCGCGGATGTCATGCGCATCGTCCTGGCGGCTGAGGAAATAGCCGGGCATGTCGCGCTGGTTGATCGGCTCGATCAGGATCGTGATGCCGTGCGCGGCGGCCGCCTGCGCAGCGTGCCGCAGGTTCGCCACGTAGGTATCGCGATGGCGCGCGCGGTCGGCGCCCGGCGCGACCATCCCGGCCATCACGTGCAGCTTCTTGTTGCCGAGCACGCATGCATAGTCGAGCGCCCGGTCGATGCCGCGCCGGAACTCGTCCTCGCGGCCCGGCAGCGACGCGAGCCCGCGTTCGCCGGCGGCCCAGTCGCCCGGCGGCGCGTTGAACAGCGCCTGCACGAGGCCGTGCGCGTCGAGGCGCGCGCGGATGTCCTCGGCGGCGAAGTCGTACGGGAACAGGTACTCGACGGCCTTGAAGCCGTCGTACGAGGCAGCGGCGAAGCGTTCGAGGAACGCGTGCTCGGTGTACATCATCGAGAGGTTGGCGGCGAAGCGGGGCATGGCAGCGGGTCCTGTGAATGAATGGGGCAGGGCGCGCGGCGCCCCGCGTCGAATACCGGATCAGCGGTTCACGAGTTTCGCGGGCGTGAGCCACACGGCGATCGCGCCGATCACGAGCATGCCGGCCAGCACGTACATGCCGGACGACGTGCTGTGCGTGAGGTCCTTCAGGTAGCCGATCACGTACGGGCTCGCGAAACCGGCGAGGTTGCCGACCGAGTTGATGATCGCGATCCCGGCGGCCGCGGCGGAGCCGGCGAGGAACGCGGTCGGCAGCGACCAGAACAGCGGTGCGCAGGTCAGCACGCCGCCTGCCGCCAGCGACAGGAACACGATCGATACCGCCGTATTGTGCGAGTACGACGCGGCAACCGCAAACCCGACCGCGCCCATCAGCGCCGGCACGATCAGGTGCCAGCGGCGTTCGCGGCGCTTGTCCGCGCTATGGCCGAACAGGTTCATCACGACGATCGCGACGACGAACGGGATGGCCGACAGCAAGCCGATCTGCAACGTATCGGTGATGCCGGTCGACTTGACGAGCGTCGGCATCCAGAACGTGAGGCCGTACTGGCCGGTGACGAACGCGAAGTAGATCAGCGACATCCACCACATGCGCGGGTCGGAGAACACGGCCTTTAGCGAATGGCCGTGCTTCTGCTGTTCCTGGGGCTGCGCGGCGATCTCGTCCTCGAGCATCTGCTTCTCGCGCTCCTCGAGCCACTTCGCGCTGCGGATGCCGTTGTCGAGATACAGGATCGTCGCGATGCCGACGAGCACGGCCGGCACGGCCTCGATCATGAACATCCATTGCCAGCCGTGAAAGCCCGAGCCGCCGTGAAAGCGCTCCATGATCCAGCCCGACAGCGGGTTGCCGAAAATGCCCGACACCGGAATCGCCGACATGAACACCGCGATGATCTTCGCGCGGCGATGCGACGGGAACCAGTACGTGAGGTACAGGATCACGCCCGGATAGAAGCCGGCTTCCGCAAGGCCGAGCAGGAAGCGCAGGACGTAGAACTGCGTCGGCGTCTTCACGAACGCGAACAGCGCGGACAGCAGGCCCCACGTGATCATGATCCGCGCGATCCAGATGCGCGCGCCGATGCGGTGCATCAGCATGTTGCTCGGCAGCTCGAACAGGAAGTAGCCGAGGAAGAAGATGCCGGCACCGAGGCCGAACACGGTTTCGCTGAACGCGAGGTCCTGCGACATCTGCAGCTTCGCGAAGCCGACGTTCACGCGGTCGAGATACGCGACCACGTAGCAGAGCATCAGGAACGGCACGATGCGCCAGAACACTCTCCTGTAGGTGCGGTCGAGTTCGGCCGATTGGGCGGGCGCGGTGGGCGAGCGGCCTGCGGCCGCGTCGAGAGCAGTCATCGTCGTCTCCTGGGATGTCATGTGCCGGCGGCGCGCACGCCGCCGGATCGTGTCGTGTGTGCTGATGTAAAAGCCCGCGCACACGGCGGGCATGGAAACCGGTTCGTAGTCCTGCGCGGTGCGGGCGCGACGCGTCGCGTTACCAGCGTGCGCCGAACGTCTGGCGCAGCTCGTCGAGCGCCGCGTCGGACAGCGGCTCGGGCTTCGGATTCGTCATCAGCCACAGTCGCGCCGTTTCCTCGAGCTCCTCGAGCGCATAAGATGCGTGCGACACCGACTGCCCCCACATCACCGGCCCGAGGCGGTCGAGCAGCACGCCGCGCACCTGGTCGGCAAGTGCCGCGACTTCGGCCGCGACGGCCGGGTCGCCGGGGCGGCGATAGCGGATCAGCGGAATGTGGCCGACCTTCATCACGTAGTACGGCGTGATCGGCGGCAGCACGTCGGTGTCGCGCCATACGCCCGCGAGCGTCAGCGCGACCAGATGCGTCGAATGCGTATGGACGATGCCGTGTGCGTGCGCGTTGCGCGCGTAGATGCCGCGATGCAGCGCGAGCGTCTTCGACGGCTTGCCGCCCGATACGGGCTGGCCGTCGAGGCCGACCTTCGCGATGTCGTTCGGGTCGAGGCGGCCGAGGCAGGCGTCGGTCGGCGTGATCAGCCAGCCGTCATCCAGGCGCGCGCTGATGTTGCCGGCGCTGCCGACTGCGTGGCCGCGCGCATACAGGCTCGCGCCGACGACGCAGATCTCTTCGCGCAGTTTCGCTTCGCGGTTCATCGTGCGGCTCCGTCGAGCGCGCGCAGCGCCTTGTCGAAAAAGTCCACCGTGCCGAAGTTGCCGGATTTCAGCGCGAGGCCGAGCGGCTGCGCGTCGATGGTGGCCGTTGCCGGCACGCCGGGATCGATCTGCGCGCCGATCTGCAGCGACTTCACGTCGAGCGCCTGCACCACCGCGCCCGACGTCTCGCCACCGGCGACGACGAACTTGCGCACGCCGAGGTCGTGCAGGCCCCTGGCGATCGCCGCGAGCGTGCGCTCGACGAGATGGCCGGCCGCTTCGACGCCGAGTGCCTGCTGGACGGCCTTCACTTCGTCGGGCGTCGCGGTCGCATAGATCAGCACGGGTTGCGGCAGGTGCGAGCGTGCGAATGCCAGTGCCGCGTCGACGACGGGTTCGCCGCGCGACGCCGCGAGCGGATCGATCCGGAAGCTCGGCCGGCTGTCGCGCCACGCGGCAACCTGGGCGTTGGTCGCCTTCGACGCGCTGCCGGCGAGCACCGCCGACAACCCGTCGATGCGCGGCAGGGATGCCGCGTTGTCGCGCTCGGGCAGTTGATCCGCGCGGCGGAAATTCGCGGGCAGGCCGAGCGCGACGCCCGAGCCGCCCGTGACGAGCGGCAGGCCCGCGCACGCTTCGCCGAGCACGTAGAGGTCGCGATCCGACAGCGCGTCGGCGATCGCGAAGCGTGCGCCTTCCGCGCGCAGCTGCTCGATGCGCGCACGCACGGCGGCTGCGCCCAGTGCGATGGTGTCGTAGCGGATCAGGCCGACTTGCGATTTCGTTTGCCGCTGCAGCACGCGCACGAGATTCGCGTCCTTCATCGGCGTGAGCGGGTGGTTTTCCATGCCCGATTCGTTCAGCAGCGCGTCGCCGACGAACAGGTGGCCGCGGAAGATCGTGCGCCCGTTCTCCGGGAATGCCGGGCACGCGATCGTGAAGCCGCCGCCGGCCGCGTCGAGCAGTGCATCGGCGACGAGCCCGATGTTGCCCGCGTCGGTCGAGTCGAATGTCGAGCAGTACTTGAAGAAGAACTGGCGGCAGCCCTGCGCGCGCAGCCATTCGTACGCGGCGAGCGATTGCGCGACGGCGTCGGCGGCGGGAATCGTGCGCGACTTCAGCGCGACGACGATCGCGTCGGCGTCGATGGTCGTGTCGACTGCGGGCACGCCGATCGTCTGCACGGTGCGCATGCCGCTCTTGACGAGCATGTTCGCGAGGTCGGTCGCGCCGGTGAAATCGTCGGCGATGCAGCCGAGCAGGGGACGGGAAGCGGAAGCGGTCATGGCGGAAACGTCGTTCGAATCAGCGGGCGGGCGGCAGCGTGATGCCGGGGAAAGTCTTGATCACGGCGGAATCGTCCTCGCCGCCGTGTCCGGCGCTCGACGCGCTCATGAACATCTGGTGCGCGGTGGCCGACAGCGGCAGCGGAAACTTGCTGCGGCGCGCGGTATCGAGCACGAGGCCGAGATCCTTCACGAAGATGTCGACGGCCGACAGTGGCGTGTAGTCGCCGTTCAGGATGTGCGGCACGCGGTTCTCGAACATCCACGAGTTGCCGGCGCTGTGCGTGATCACGTCGTAGAGCGCGTCTGCATCGACGCCTTCGCGCAGGCCCAGCGCCATCGCCTCGGCGGCGGCCGCGATATGCACGCCGGCCAGCAGCTGGTTGATGATCTTCACCTTCGAGCCGATGCCGTGCGCGTCGCCGAGGCGGTACACCTTGCCGGCGATCGCGTCGAGCACGTCGTCGCAGCCCGCATACGCGGCGGCGGGCCCCGACGTCATCATCGTCATCTCGCCGGAGGCCGCGCGCGCGGCGCCGCCCGATACCGGCGCGTCGAGCATCTGCAGGCCCGCGGCCTCGATGCGCGCGCCGAGCGCGACCGCGAAGTCGGGCGCGACGGTCGCGCTGGCGATCACGACGCCGCCCGGCTTCATCGCCGCAACCGCACCGTGCTCGCCGAACAGCACCGCTTCCGTCTGCGCGGCATTGACGACGAGCGTGACGACGACGTCGCACTGCGCGCCCAGTTCGGCCGGGCTCGCGCAGGCCACGCCGCCTTCGGCCGCGAACGCCTGCAGCACGGTGTCGCGCACGTCGCATGCGTGCACGCGGAACCCCGCGCGCAGCAGCGAGCGGGCGACGCCGAGGCCCATCGCGCCGAGGCCGATGACTCCAACATTTCGTGACATGGTCAACCTTGATCGATTCGGGAAAGGTTCGGGGCAACGACGACACGGGTTCGGCCCGGGCCGCCGCTTCAGCAATCGTTCGTCAGCAGATGCCGGCTTCCGCGAGACGGCGGGCCGCGTTGTACATGTGCGTGCGCGCCGCATTGCGCGCGGCCATCGGGTCGCGCGCGCGAATCGCGTCGGCGATCGCCGCGTGTTCCTCGCGCACCTGCCGCGAGAAATCCTCGCGCGTCGCTTCGTTGCGCCGCGTGACCTTCACGCCGGCCTCGAGGTACTGGTTCAGGAACTGCAGCGTCTTCAGGAAATACGGGTTGCCGGTGACGGCCGCGATCGTGCGGTGGAACGCGACGTCTTCCGCGACGCCGTCGCGCCCTTCAGCCACCGCGTCGTCGATCTTGCGCAATGCATCGTCGATGTCGGCCATGTCGTCGGCCGTGTGGCGCAGCGCGGCTTCGGCCGCGACCTCGGCCTCGATCGCGCGCCGTACCGCAAGCAGGTGCGGCAGCGAGCTCGCCTCGACGGCTTCCGCGTAATCGATGCGCAACGGCCGGATCGCGCCGTGCTGATTCACGTACACGCCGCTACCCTGGCGCGGCTCGACCACGCCTTCGTTCTTCAACCGCGAGATCGCCTCGCGGATCACGGTGCGGCTCACGCCGAATTCCTGCGCGAGCACGGCTTCCGTCGGCAGCTTGCCGGTGGCCGAGAAACTGCCGACTTCGATCTGCTTCAGCAGTTGCTGCGCGACGTGGTCGCTCATCGCACGGGCGGGAATCTTCTCGAACATGGCGCTCTGGTTTGTAAGGTGATGTGGTCATCATACAAATTTGAAGATGCGTCAGCATCCGGGATAACCCTCGGTTAATGAGCTGCAACGTCGGTCAATTTGATTGGAACCGGTTCCAAATGGCGCGAAAATGCGGCGATCCGAGCGAGGGTGGCGCGCGGAAGGAGAAGGAAAAAGGGCGCGCGGCGACGGCGGCGCGCGATCGTCAGTCGGCGATGTCTTCGACGGGATCGAGGTCAGCGGCCGCCGGCGCACCGGCTTCCGCGCCGTCCCCGCCGCGCTCGCGATAGGTCGCCGGTGGCACGCCGAACTGCTTGCGGAACTCGCGGCCGAGGTGCGATGCATCGGCGAATCCGCAACTCGACGCGATATCGGCGACGGTGCGGTCGGAGCTGGTCAACAGCCATGCGGCCGTGCGCAATCGCACCTGCTTGGCGAACGCCTGCGGACTCTTGCCCGTTTCCGCCTTGAACAGCCGCTCGAGCTGGCGCGTCGACATGTCGAGCTTGCACGCGAGCTCCTCGAGCGGCAGCGCGCGGCCGACGTGCTGTTCCATCAGGAGAATCGCGCGCTTGACCTTCGGGTGCGTGGCCGGCTCGAGGCCGGGCGGGTGCGGCTGCGGCGCGTTGCCCTTCTGCATTTCGCCGACGAGCAGGATGCGCAGTGCCTTCTGCACGGTCGCGTGATCGAAATGGCGCAGCAGGATCGCGGCGGCGACGTCGATCGATGCGCGCCCGCCCGAGCAGGTGATCCGGCGCCGGTCGATCACGAACAGGCGATCGGCGATCAGCATGTCGGGATCGGCGTTCGGGAAGCGCTCGATGAAATCCCAGTAATGGAACCAGCTTACGCAAGTGCGGTAACCGTCGAGCACGTTGGCTCGCATCAGCGTGAACACGCCCGTGCAGATCCCGACGACCGTCGCGCCGCCCGTCGCCGCGCGGCGGATGAAGTCGAGCGTTTCAGGGCCGGCTTGCGGCCCCGAATGCAGCAGCCCGCCGACCACGACCACGTAGTCGAACGGCTCGGCGCTCTCGAAGGTTTCCCACGGCGTGATCTGGATCCCGCAACTTGCGCGCACCGGCGCCAGCGTGTCGCCGATCACGCTCCATGCGCAGCGCACCGGCTTGCTGTAGTCGCCGTCGTCGGCCGACAGCCGCAGCATGTCGACGAAACCCGAGAAGGCCGTGAGCGTGAAGTTCGGCAGCAGCACGATGCCGAAACGGATGCGCCGCGGCGCGGGTTCGGCGAGGGGGGAAGCGGGTACGTCGGGTGTCATCGCGGTCAATCTCGTCACGCCGGGAAGGCGGGTCTCACTCGGTTCACTCACTCTGCTGCCACGGCTGGCGGCCGACTTGTGGTTTTTCGTCGCCGATCATCGTCAAAACGCACTTTCCGATCGTCTGGCGCGGCGCTTGGCGGCGGTATCCCACGCCGATGCCGTTTTTGTTCTATCGGCCAATTTTACGCTTTGATGTACTGACGCCAACGACATTTCACGTACGCCCACCCAGAGGAAGCCAGATGAACGTCAGCGCGTTCGACCTGTTCAAGATCGGCATCGGCCCGTCCAGCTCGCACACGGTCGGCCCGATGATCGCCGCGTGCCGCTTCGCGTCGCACATCGAGGACGCGAACCTGCTCGGCTTCGTGCGCCGCGTGCGGGTCGAACTATACGGCTCGCTCGGTGCAACGGGCAAGGGCCACGGCACCGACAAGGCGGTGCTGCTCGGCCTCGAGGGCCATTTGCCCGACACGATCGACCCCGACCTCATCGAGCCCCGGCTTGCGACGATCCGCGCGGAGAAGTCGCTGGCGCTGCTCGGCAAGCAGACGATTCGCTTCGACGAGAAGGAGAACATCGGCTTCTATCGCAAGCTGATGAGCGGCACGAGCATCGTGCATCCGAACGGAATGCGCTTCCAGGCGTTCGACGAGCACGGCCAGTTGCTCGTCGAGAAGGAGTATTACTCGATCGGCGGCGGCTTCGTCGTGAACCGCGACGGCGATCGCGTGAACGGCGTGCGCGCGGCGGCCGACGTGCCGTATCCGTTCCGCACCGGCGACGACCTGATGCGCCAGTGTCGCGAACACGGGCTGTCGATCGCCGAAGTGATGCTGCGCAACGAATGCGCGCTGCGTTCCGAAGACGAGGTGCGCGCCGGGCTGCTCACGATCTGGCGCACGATGGCCGCATGCGTCGAGCGCGGCTGCAAGGTCGAGGGCGACCTGCCGGGCCCGATGCGCGTGAAGCGCCGCGCGGCCGAGCTGAACGGGCGCCTGCGTGCGCGTTCGGAGGAATCGCTGCGCGACCCGCTGTCGATGCTCGACTGGGTCAACCTGTACGCGATGGCCGTCAACGAGGAGAACGCGGCGGGCGGCCGGGTCGTCACCGCGCCCACGAACGGCGCGGCCGGCGTGATCCCCGCCGTACTGCACTACTACGTGAAGTTCGTGCCGGGCTCGAACGAAGCCGGCATCGTCGAATTCCTGCTGACGGCCGCGGCGATCGGGATCATCTACAAGGAAACGGCGTCGATCTCCGGTGCGGAAGTCGGGTGCCAGGGCGAAGTCGGCGTCGCGTGCTCGATGGCCGCGGCCGCACTCGCCGCGGTGATGGGCGGCACGCCCGACCAGGTCGAGAACGCGGCCGAGATCGGCATGGAGCACAACCTCGGCATGACCTGCGATCCCGTAGGCGGGCTCGTGCAGATTCCGTGCATCGAACGCAACGCGATGGGCGCGATCAAGGCGCTGAACGCTTCGCGGATGGCGCTCAAGGGTAACGGCCAGCACTACGTATCGCTCGATTCGGTGATCAAGACGATGCGCGAGACGGGTGCCGACATGAAGACGAAATACAAGGAAACGTCGCGCGGCGGTCTCGCCGTGAACGTCATCGAATGCTAACGAAGGATCACTAACATGAGCCGCTACTCGATATTCAGCCTGTTCCGCAACGGCCTCTCGTATCACGAGAACTGGGAAAAGCAGTGGAGGAGCCCGGAACCGAAGAAGGAATACGACGTCGTGATCGTCGGCGGCGGCGGCCACGGCCTCGCGACCGCCTACTACCTCGCGAAGGAGCACGGGATCACGAACGTCGCGATCCTCGAGAAGGGCTGGATCGGCGGCGGCAACACCGCGCGCAACACGACGATCGTGCGCTCGAACTACCTGTGGGACGAATCGGCCGCGCTGTACGAGAAGGCGATGAAGCTGTGGGAAGGGCTGTCGCAGGATCTCAACTACAACGTGATGTTCAGCCAGCGCGGCGTGATGAACCTCGCGCACACGCTGCAGGACGTGCGTGACACCGAGCGTCGCGTGAATGCGAACCGCCTGAACGGCGTCGACGCCGAATTCCTGACGCCCGCGCAAATCAAGGAAATCGAGCCGACGATCAACCTGAACAGCCGCTACCCGGTGCTCGGCGCATCGATCCAGCGCCGCGCGGGTGTCGCGCGTCACGACGCGGTGGCCTGGGGCTTCGCGCGCGGCGCCGACCGCGCGGGTGTCGACATCATCCAGAACTGCCAGGTCACGGGCATTCGCCGCGACGGCGGCGCGGTGGTCGGCGTCGATACGGTGAAGGGCTTCATCAAGGCGAAGAAGGTCGCGGTGGTGGCCGCCGGCAACACGACGACGCTCGCGGACATGGCCGGCATCCGTCTGCCGATCGAGAGCCACCCGCTGCAGGCGCTCGTGTCGGAACCGATCAAGCCGGTCGTGAACTCGGTGATCATGTCCAACGCGGTGCACGCGTACATCAGCCAGTCCGACAAGGGCGACCTCGTGATCGGCGCGGGTATCGACCAGTACACCGGCTTCGGCCAGCGCGGCAGCTTCCACATCATCGAAAGCACGCTGCAGGCGATCATCGAGATGTTCCCGGTGTTCTCGCGCGTGCGGATGAACCGCCAGTGGGGCGGCATCGTCGACGTGTCGCCGGACGCATGCCCGATCATCACGAAGACCGACGTGAAGGGCCTCTACTTCAACTGCGGCTGGGGTACCGGCGGCTTCAAGGCGACGCCGGGCTCGGGCTGGGTGTTCGCACACACGATCGCCCGCGACGAACCGCATCCGCTGAACGCGCCGTTCGCGCTCGACCGCTTCTACACGGGCCACCTGATCGACGAGCACGGCGCTGCCGCCGTCGCGCACTGATCCCCGCACTGAACCAGGAGAAAGAAACATGTTGCTGATCGAATGTCCGTGGTGCGGGCCGCGCGCCGAATCCGAGTTCACGTGCGGCGGTGAAGCCGACATCGTGCGCCCGGTTGCGAACGAGAACATGACCGACCGCGAATGGGGCGAATACGTGTTCATGCGCGAGAACAAGCGCGGTATCCACCGCGAGCAGTGGCTGCATACGCAGGGCTGCCGCCGCTGGTTCAAGGTCACGCGCGACACGGTGACCTACGATATCAAGGGCTACGAAAAGTTCGGCGGGGCTGCCACCAGTGGCGCGGCTGCCGGCAACGCACACGAAGAGGGCACGAGCAAATGAGCCAGAAAGACCGCCTCGGCACCGGTGGCCGCATCAATCGCGCGATTCCGCTGACGTTCACGTTCAACGGCCGCACGTATCAGGGCTTCCAGGGCGACACGCTCGCGTCCGCGCTGCTCGCGAACGGCGTGCACTTCGTCGCGCGCAGCTTCAAGTACCACCGTCCGCGCGGGATCGTGACGGCGGACGTCGCGGAACCGAATGCCGTCGTGCAGCTCGAGACCGGCCCGTACACGGTGCCGAACGCGCGCGCGACCGAGATCGAGCTGTACCAGGGCCTCGTCGCGACGAGCGTGAACGCCGAGCCGTCGCTCGAGAACGACAAGTACGCGATCAACCAGAAGTTCTCGCGCTTCATGCCGGCCGGGTTCTACTACAAGACCTTCATGTGGCCGCGCAACATGTGGCCGAAGTACGAGGAGAAGATCCGCGAGGCCGCCGGCCTCGGCAAGGCGCCCGAAGTGCTCGACGCCGATCGCTACGACAAATGCTACGCGCACTGCGACGTGCTCGTGGTCGGCGGTGGCCCGTCGGGCCTCGCCGCCGCGCATGCGGCCGCGACGGCCGGCGCACGCGTGATCCTCGTCGACGATCAGCGCGAACTCGGCGGCAGCCTGCTGTCGTGCCGCGCGGAGATCGACGCGAAGCCGGCGCTGCAGTGGGTCGAGAAGATCGAGGCCGAATTGCGCAAGCTGCCGGACGTGACGATCCTGTCGCGCAGCACCGCGTTCGGTTATCAGGACCACAACCTCGTGACGGTCACGCAGCGCCTGACCGATCACCAGCCGGTGTCGATGCGCAAGGGCACGCGCGAGCTGCTGTGGAAGATTCGCGCGAAGCGCGTGATCCTCGCGACCGGCGCGCACGAGCGTCCGATCGTGTTCGGCAACAACGACCTGCCGGGCGTGATGCTGGCCGGCGCGGTGTCCACCTACATTCATCGCTACGGCGTGCTGCCGGGCCGCAACGCAGTCGTGTTCACGAACAACGACCGTGCGTACCAGACCGCGCTCGACCTGAAGGCGTGCGGCGCGAAGGTGACGGTCGTCGATTCGCGTGCGTCGTCGAACGGCGCATTGCCCGCCGCCGCGAAGCGGCAGGGCGTGACGGTGATGAGCGGCGCCGTCGTGACGGCCGCTTCGGGCAAGTGGCGCGTATCGTCGGTCGACGTCGCGTCCTACTCGAACGGCCAGACCGGCGGCAAGCTGCAGTCGCTGCCGTGCGATCTCGTCGCGATGTCGGGCGGTTTCAGCCCGGTGCTGCACCTGTTCGCGCAGTCGGGCGGAAAGGCGTGCTGGAACGACGAGAAGGCCTGCTTCCTGCCGGGCAAGCCCGTGCAGGCCGAAGCGAGCGTCGGGGCGGCCGCCGGCGAGTTCGGTCTCGCCCGCGCGCTGCGGCTCGCGCTCGACGCGGGCGCCGAAGCGGCGAAGGCTGCGGGCTTCACCGCCGCGCAACGCCCCGTCGCGCCGCAGGTCGCGGAAACCGTCGAAGGCGCGCTGCAGCCGTTGTGGCTCGTCGGCAGCCGCGAGGCCGCCGCACGCGGGCCGAAGCAGTTCGTCGACTTCCAGAACGACGTGGCGGCAGCCGACATCCTGCTGGCCGCGCGCGAAGGCTTCGAGTCGGTCGAGCACGTGAAGCGCTACACCGCGATGGGCTTCGGCACCGATCAGGGCAAGCTCGGCAACATCAACGGGATGGCGATCCTCGCGCAGGCGCTCGGCAAGACGATTCCGGAAACGGGCACGACGACGTTCCGCCCGAACTACACGCCCGTGTCGTTCGGTACGTTCGCGGGCCGCGAGACGGGCGACTTCCTCGACCCGATCCGCAAGACTTGCGTGCACGAATGGCACGTCGAGCACGGTGCGATGTTCGAGGACGTCGGCAACTGGAAGCGGCCGTGGTATTTCCCGAAGAACGGCGAAGATCTGCATGCGGCCGTGAAGCGCGAATGCCTCGCGGTGCGCAACAGCGTCGGCATTCTCGACGCGTCGACGCTCGGCAAGATCGACATCCAGGGTCCCGACGCGGTGAAGCTGCTGAACTGGATGTACACGAACCCGTGGAACAAGCTCGAGGTCGGCAAGTGCCGCTACGGGCTGATGCTCGACGAAAACGGCATGGTGTTCGACGACGGCGTGACGGTGCGCCTCGCCGACCAGCATTTCATGATGACGACGACCACCGGCGGCGCGGCGCGCGTGCTCACGTGGCTCGAGCGCTGGCTGCAGACCGAATGGCCCGACATGAAGGTGCGGCTCGCATCCGTCACCGATCACTGGGCGACGTTCGCGGTGGTCGGCCCGAAGAGCCGCAAGGTCGTGCAGAAGGTATGCCAGGACATCGACTTCGGCAACGAGGCGTTCCCGTTCATGAGCTACCGCAACGGCACCGTCGCGGGCGTGAAGGCGCGTGTGATGCGGATCAGCTTCTCAGGCGAACTCGCCTATGAAGTGAACGTGCCGGCCAATGCGGGCCGCGCGGTGTGGGAAGCGTTGATGGCGGCCGGCGCCGAATTCGACATTACGCCGTACGGCACCGAAACGATGCACGTGCTGCGCGCGGAGAAGGGCTACATCATCGTCGGCCAGGATACCGACGGCTCGATCACGCCGTACGACCTCGGGATGGGCGGGCTCGTCGCGAAGTCGAAGGACTTCCTCGGCAAGCGTTCGCTGTCGCGCTCGGATACCGCGAAGGAAGGCCGCAAGCAGTTCGTCGGCCTGCTGACCGAGGACGAACAGTTCGTACTGCCGGAAGGCGCGCAGATCATCGCGAAGGACACGCAGGTGTCGGCGGTCGATCCGACGCCGATGATCGGCCACGTGACGTCGAGTTATTACAGCCCGATCCTGAAGCGCTCGATTGCGCTGGCGGTGGTGAAGGGCGGCCTGAACAAGATGGGCGAGAGCGTCGTGATTCCGCTGGCCAACGGCAAGCGCGTCACCGCGAAGATCTCGAGCCCGGTTTTCTACGATACCGAAGGGGTGCGCCAGCATGTGGAATGAAACCAGAAACCAGTCGCAAGTGGCCGGCGCGGGCGTGACGCTTGAATCGCCGTTCGTCGGCGCGGCCGATGTGCTGAAGCCGCATCAGGCGCGCGCGTCGAAGAAGTTCATGCTGCGCGAACGGGCGTTCCTCGATCTCGTGAACGTGCGCGGCGAGCTGAGCGACCCGGCATTCGTCAGCGCGTTCGAGCGCGTGGTCGGCTGCCGGCCGCCGTCGGAACCGAACACGGTCGCGCGCGGTGCCGAGTACGACGTGCTGTGGCTCGGTCCCGACGAGTGGCTCGTGCGCTCGAACGGGCCCGTGCAGGCGGGCGTGCTCGAGGCGCAACTCGCGGAGGCCGTGCAAGGTTCGTACGCGGCGGCCGTCGACGTCGGCAGCGGCTACACGGTCGTCGAGGTCAGCGGCGAACGGGTGCGCGACGTGATCGCGCGCGGCTGCCCGCTCGATCTGCATCCGCGCGTGCTCAAGCCGGGCCAGTGCGCGCAGTCGCACTACTTCAAGTCGCCGATCACGCTGCTCCCGACCGGCGACGACACGTTCGAGATCGTCGTGCGTCGCAGTTTCGCCGACTATTTCGTGCGCATCATGCTCGACGCCGCGGCGCCGCTCGCATCATGAAGCCGTTCGACGAACCGTTCGTGGCGATCGACGCGCCGCGCCTGCGCGGGCGCGGCTGGAGCGTGTTCGTCGACGAACTGAAGGTGCCCGCGCGGATCGGCATCCACGCGCACGAGCACGAGGCGCCGCAGCCGATCGTGATCGATGCGCGGCTCGGGTATCGCTGCGAGCCGAGCGAGCAGGGCGAGTGGATCGACTACGACGGCTACTGCGCGCGTGTCGCGTCGTTCCTGTCGCACAAGCCGCATACGCGGCTGCTCGAAACGCTCGTCGCCGATCTCGCGGTGATGTCGTTCCGCGAATGGCCCGCGCTGGAGTCGCTGACGCTGTCGATGTACAAGCCGAAGATCCGGCCGGGGACGAAGCGCGTCGGCGTGTCGCTCGACTGGACGCGCGGGGATTACCTGCGGTGGACGGGGGCGGCGGGCCAGCTGTGACGGGTTGAGCGACCCGTGTCGTTCCGGAGCGGCGCGTCACATGACGCGCCGTTTCTCTATATGGCGCTTACCTGGCGTTGCGGCTCGCGGCGGGCGCGGCGGCCGACAGATCGCTGACGGGGATCATGCGCGCGTTCGTATCGTTCGCGGCGTTCGCGTCTTTCACGCCCTTCGCGTCGTCCTCGGGTTCGAGCACGAAGCGGAACGTGTCGACGCGCTGCATCACCTTCGCCGCATACGCGTTCGATCCGCCATAGCTTTTCAGCCCGGCCTGCACGTTGCCGCCGGCTGCGCGCACATAGCCGGACAGGATCCTGGAGCCGGCTTCGACGTTCGCATTCGGCTCGGTCAGGTCCTTCACGTTGCGCAGCATGCCACGGTGCGCGGAGGGCACGACCTGCATCAGCCCGGTCGCGCCATGCTGGCCGCGCGCTTTTTCCTGGAAGCGCGATTCGATCGAAATGATGGCGTAAACGAGTGCCGGAGGCAGCGAATATTTCGTCGCAGTCATGTTCACGATGTCGGCGAGCTTCGCGGCGCGCTCCTTCGCGACACCGAATTTCTTCGTCAGATAGGACGTGATGCGGCGGTTTGCTTCGTTTGGCTGATCGTTCGCGAACGGCGCGGAGGCCTCGGCCGGCGCGGAGGCGGTCGCCTCGGGCGCGGAGGCAGGCAATGCGGGCGCCTGTTGCGCCGAAGCCTGGTGCGCGATGCCGAGCGAAAGCACGATCAGCCAGAGAAACCGTGGTCGCATGGTGGAGTGCGGGGAAATGGGAGGCGCATAGTATATCGGCCAATCGCCGCATGTGTGCGAGCGCGGGCTCGAGTGAAAGCGCGATGTAGGCTTGTGTCGGCGCGGGCGTCACACGGGCGGGATGGTTGCGCGGGCACATATCGGAGTCCCGATCAGCGCGCCCGGATTTCTTCTCTCGTCCCCTATTTCATACGTGGGCCAAGGCCCGTTATTAGCGGGAACAGGCCCTGGCGAGCCGCCGATGCAGGCTATGCCCGCCGCGCGCTCGCGACCCCCGCAAGTGCACCGATCGCATCGCTGACGAGCACCGCGAGCAGCCCGACGATCACGCCGCCCTGCAACACGAATGCCGTGTTCGACGTCTGCAGGCCGGCGATGATCACGTCGCCCAGCCCGCGCGCGGCAACCGTCGACCCGATCGTCGCGGTGCCGAGATTGATCACGACCGCGAGGCGGATGCCGTTCACGATCACCGGAAACGCGAGCGGCAGCTCGACCGACACCAGTTGCTGCCATCCGCTCATGCCCATTCCGCGCGCGGCTTCGACGACATCGCGCGACACGTCTTCGAGCCCCGCGATCGTGCTCTCGAAAATCGGCAGGAGCCCGTATAGAACGAGTGCGATCAGCACGGGTTTCAATCCGAAACCGACGGCCGGAACCGCGAGCGCGAGCACCGCGACGGGCGGGAAGGTCTGGCCGATGTCGACGACGCTGCGCGCGACCGGCAGGAAGTCCGCGCCGGACGGCCGCGTGACCGCGATGCCGGCCGCGACCGCGACCACCGTGCCGATCAGGCTCGACAACGCGACGGTGCCGAGATGCGCGAGCGTGAGCTCGAGCAGGCTCGCGCGATCGTAGATGACGGGCGCGCCATTGTCGGCGAACGGCGCGAACATGCCCTGGAGCCACGCGGGGCGCAGCAGCAATACGAGCAGCAGTGCGAGCGCGGCGGCACGCGCCGCGAACGCGGGAAGGCTGCGGGGAAGGGGCGAACGCGACGGTCGCGTACCGCGCGTTGCATCCGGCGTCGTCATGCGGGCTTCCTCGCATGCGCGCGGATCGCATCGAGCGTAATGCGTCGTCTGTCGTGTCCTTCGTCGCCGCCGTTGTCACCACCATCGTCGACCGGCAGCGCATCGACACCGCGCCACAGCAGCTCGGACACCGCATCGCGCAGCGTGCGCGTCGCGGCGATCGGCTCGCCGTCGGCGTGACCGGGCTCGGCCACCGCGTCGATCGGCGTCAGCGCGAGCAGGCGCAGCGGCCGGTCGACGCCGGCGACGAGCTGCTCGACGACACCCGCGGCGGGCTTGCCGAGAATCTCGGCCGGCGACGCGACCTGCAGCAGCCGCCCGCCGTCCATCACCGCGATCGTGTCGCCGAGCTTCAGCGCTTCCTCGATATCGTGCGTGACGATCACGACCGTGATGCCGAGCCGGCGCTGCAGCGCGTAAAGATCGTCCTGCGCCTTGTTGCGGATGATCGGATCGAGCGCGCCGAACGGCTCGTCCATCAGCAGCATCGCGGGCTCGGCCGCGAGCGCGCGCGCGACGCCGACGCGCTGCTGCTGGCCGCCCGACAGTTCGTGCGGCAGCTTGTCCGCGAATTCGGCCGGTGCGAGATGAAACAGGTCGAGCAATTCGCGCACGCGCGCGTCGATACGCTCGGCCGGCCAGCCGAGCAGACGCGGCACGGTTGCTATGTTGCGCGCGACGCTCCAGTGCGGAAACAGGCCGTGCCCCTGGATCACGTAGCCGATGCGCCGCCGCAGCTGCTCGGGCGGCACGCTCGCGGTGTCGACGCCGTCGATGCGGATCGTGCCGGCGCTCGGCGCGATCAGCCGGTTGATCATGCGCAGCAGCGTCGACTTGCCACTGCCCGACGCGCCGACGAGCGCGGTGATCGTGCCTTGCTTCATCGTCAGCGATACGTCGTCGACGGCCACGATGTCGCCGAAGCGTTTGCCGATGCGTTCGATCTCGATCATGCGGTACGTCCCTTCGCGAGCGTGGTCGCGGCTTCGAATACGACGGCGGCCGCCAGCGCGAGCGCGATCGTCGGAATCGCGCCGAGCAGCACGAGATCGGCGGCCGATTGCCCGATTCCCTGGAAGATGAAGGTGCCGAAGCCGCCGCCGCCGATCAGCGCGGCAACCGCGGTCAGCCCGATGTTCTGCACGAGCACGATGCGCACGCCGCTCAGGATCACCGGCAAGGCGAGCACGAGATCGACGCGCAGCAGCCGTTGCGCGCGCGTCATGCCCATCGCGCGCGCCGCTTCGGTCACGTGCGACGGCACCTGCTCGAGCCCGACCGCGACGCTCGACGCGATGGGCAGCAGCGAGTAGAGAAACAGCGCGAGCACGGCCGGCGCGACGCCGATCCCGCGGATGCCGAGCGCCGCCGCGAGCGGCACGTGCGCGGCAAGCAGGCCGAGCGGCGCCATCATCAGCCCGTACATCGCGATGCTCGGGATCGTCTGCACGATATTGAGCACCGGCATCACGATGGTGCGCACCGGTGCGATCCGCGCGCATGCGATGCCGAGCGGCAGGCCCGCGACGAGCGCGGCCGCGACCGAGCCGCCCGCGAGCGCGATGTGCCGGATCGCCTCGCGCCAGAAGTCGTCGCTGCGCACCGCGTATTCGCGCATCACCGACAGGCCGTCCCACCAGCCGCTCGCGAGCGGCACCGATATCGCCGCGATCGCGACGACGAGCGCGACGAGGCGCCGCCACGGGCCGAAGGCGAGCCGCGCGAGTGCGTCGGCGACCAGCACGGCCCACGCGAACAACAGCAGCCAGACGCCTGCCGCCGGCGACACGCGTGCGAGCGGGTCGTCGGCCGCGACGAGGTGCGCGGCCGCGGCGCCGACCGCATAGGCGAGCGTCGCGAGCCACGTGCAGCCGGCCGCGAGTCGCCACGCGGGGCGGCTCGCTGTCATCGCCCACAACGCGCCGACGACCCACAACGCCGCGAGCGCGGCCCCCTGCATGGCGGGCAGCGCGGCGAACGTCGACAGCCCCGTGCCGGCCGCGATGCGGTTCGGCCGGAGTACCATGAACGGCATGCCGAATACCGCGACGATCGTCAGGACACCAATCAGGATGCCGACCTTGTCGAGCGTGACGCGCCGAGCGGACGGCACCGCGCGATCCGTCACTTGACGAAGCCTTTCGATTTCAGAAAGCTCTTTGCCACGCCGGCGGCCGGTTCGCCGTTGATCTGGATGCGCGCGTTCAGCATCTGCAGCGTCTTCAGGTCGAGGCTCGCGAACACCGGATTCAGGTACTCGGCGATTTGCGGATGCGCCTTGAGCACGACCTCGCGAATGACCGGTGTCGGTGCGTAGACGGGTTGCACGTGCTTGTCGTCGTCGAGTACGACGAGGCCGCTCGATGCGATGCCGCCGTCGGTGCCGTACACCATCGCCGCGTTCACGCCGTCGGTCTGGTTCGCGGCGGCCTTGATCGTCGCGGCCGTGTCGCCGCCCGACAGCACGACGAGCTGATCGGGTTTCAGCTTGAAGCCGTAGGCCTTCTCGAACGACGGCAGCGCGGACGCGCTGTTCACGAATTCGGCCGACGCCGCGAGCTTCAGCTTGCCGCCGCCCGCGATCCACTTGCCGAAATCGGAGAACGTCTTCAGGTGCTGCGCTTGCGCGACCGGCGCGAGCACGGCGACGCCCCACGTGTTGTTCGCGGGCGCCGGTGCGAGCCACACGAGATGGTTCGCCGCGTAGTCGAGCTTCTTCGCGGTCTCGTAGCCCTGGCTCGCGTTCTTCCACAGCGGATCGTCGGCCTTGTTGAAGAAGAACGCCGCGTTGCCCGTGTATTCGGGGTAGATGTCGATCTCGCCGCTCGTGAGCGCCTTGCGCACGATCGGCGTCGTGCCGAGCGCGATCTTTTCGGTGACGGGGATACCATGGGCCTTCAGCACCTGTGCGATGACGTTGCCGAGCAGGTTGCCTTCGGTGTCGATCTTCGACGACACCACGACGGGCGTGTCGGCATGTGCGCCGGGGGCCACGACAGCGGCGGCGAACGCGAGGCCCAGGATTCGGGCGGGCAGGGCGAGCTTCATCGGGGCCAATCTCCAGTACGGGACGTACGCCGAAAGTTACTTGACTGAGTCGGCTTTGGCAAACCATGTGCGGCGGCCCGTCCACAGCGCGCGTGTGGGCATCCTGCGTGCGTCGCGTGTCGTTGTTACACTGGAACGCATTCCCGCCTGCGGACATTTGCTGACATGAAACCCGAGCTGCTGGTCCTTATCGCGCTGCGTGGCGACGCGCACCGCCAGATCGCCGCATCATACGACGTCCATCATGCAGCGACCGCCGAGGAGCGAGAGCGCGCGATCGCCGAACACGGCGGCACGATCCGCGCGGTGTTGACCAACGGCAGCACGGGCCTCACGGCCGCCGAAATCGATCGGCTGCCGCAGCTCACGTTCGTCAGCGCGCTGGGTGCCGGCTACGAGCACATCGACGTCGCGCATGCGAAGGCGCGCGGCATCACCGTGGTGACGGGCGCGGGCACCAACGACGATTGCGTTGCCGATCATGCATTCGCGCTGCTGCTGGCGGCGGTGCGCAGCGTCGTGCAACTCGATGCGAGCGCCCGCGCCGGCGTGTGGCGCGACGCGTTGCAGATGCCGCCGAACGTGTCGGGCAAGAAGCTCGGCATCGTCGGGCTCGGCAAGATCGGCGAGAAATGCGCGCGGCGCGCGGCCGGCTTCGACATCGAGATCGGTTATCACAATCGTTCTGCGAAGGATGTGCCGTATCGCTATTTCGACCGGGTCGATGCGCTCGCGCAATGGGCCGATTTCCTGATCGTCGCGACGCCGGGCGGCGCCGGCACGCGTCACCTGATCGATCGCGCGGTGCTCGACGCGCTCGGCCCAGGCGGGTTTCTCGTGAACGTGTCGCGCGGCAGCGTTGTCGATACCGCTGCTTTGGCGGAGGCGCTGTCCGAACGTCGCATCGCGGGCGCCGGGCTCGACGTGTACGAAGGCGAGCCCGAGCCGCCGCGCGCGCTCACGGCACTCGACAATGTCGTGCTGACGCCGCACATGGGCGGCTGGTCGCCGGAGGCGTTCGATCGTTCGGTCCAGCAGTTTCTGGACAACGCCGCGCGGCATTTCGCGGGGGAGCCGGTGCTGACGCCGGTATGAACGGTGCGGCGCCGCGTGCGAAAGGAATGAAAGGCGCGCCGGTACGAACGTGAGCCGGCACTCGGCGTCATGCACATGCAATCGGCAGCGATCGCATGTGCATGTTGGTCAGTCGTGCCGATCGACCGTGCCGGCTCAGGACGAAACCAGCGGCACCGTCACGGACGTGCCTGCCGGATCGAGCGCGAGGCCCGTGCCGGGTGTCGGCCGCAGCGTCGCCTCGTTGTCGCTCGACAACACGACGAGGCCGAGCTTGTGACCGGCTTCGAGCTTGTAGTCGCGCGGCATGAACGTCAGCTTCAGGTCGTACGGCATCCCCGGCAGCACGGGCTGCGAGAACCAGTCCGACACGCGATTGCGCGGATCGGTCCATGCGCGCGTGACGATCGTCGCCGAGCCGTCCGGTGCGCGGTCGACCAGTAGTGCCGTTACGTTCGCGACACCGGTGAAGGTCAGCCGCACGCGCGCGGTCGCGGTGCCGGACAGGCGCGTCGCGGCCGCGAACGGCGCTGTCTCGAAGCGGCTGCGATGCTCGCCGGTCGCGGCGTTCGCCAGCGTGAGCGCGGGGATCGACGCATCGTCGGTGAAGCGCGCGAGCGGGCCGCCGCTCGGCACCCGCAACAGTGTGCCGGTGCCCGTGCCGTCGCCGCCCGCGAAGTACGCGACTGGCGTGGCGTGTCGCGCGGCCCAGTCGGCTTCCTTCAGCAGCGTGCCATCGGCCTGCTCGACCACCGCGCGCGGATCGCGTTCGACGCCGTTCTCGATGCCGATCAGATAGCGCGTGAACCAGCGGTTCACTTCGGCGGTCCACGCATCGGCCATTGCCGGTACGCGCGTCGGGTCGGTGTGCTTCAGGCGATGCAGCCACAGTTGCGTCGGCACGCCCTGGCGCCGCATCGCCAGATACCACGAGGTCGACTGGTCGACGCGCACGTTGTCGTCGGTCAGCCCCTGCGCGACGAGTGCCGGCGCGACCGCGTGTGCGGTCGGGATGTCGCGCGCGGCCCAGAACGGCGAATAGTCACCCGTCTTGCGATCTTCCTGTTGCAACGCCTCGTCGATCAGGTGCGTGCAGCGCTCCGGATGCGCGTTCGTCAGGAGTGCCTTGATATAGACGTCGACGTCCTCGCCCTGATAGCCCTCCGGCGCGCGAACGAGCCCGCCCGAGCGGTAGTAGCCGTACATGTTCGACAGTCCGGCGATCGGCACGATCGCGTCGAGCCCGCGCGTGCGCAAACTCGCGACCATCTTCGGCAGCGTGCCGTCGTACGACACGCCGTACATGCCGACGTGGCCCGTCGACCAGTTCGCGACGACCGGCTTGCCGCTCGCATCCTTCGCGGTCGCATCCCGGCCGAGCCAGCGGATCACCGACGCCATCGCGACGGATTCGTCGCGGGTGAGGATCGTCGGGCAGCCGTCGGAACCGGCGGTGCCGAGCGAATCCGCATAGACGATCGTGAAGCCGCGCGGAATGAAGTAGCCCTCGATCCACGAACGGCCGGCCGCGGCTGCCTCGAGATGCTGCAACATGCGCGTCTGTGGCGCCGCGGCCATGATGCGCGCGGACGCGCCATTGGCTGCCGCGGCCGCAGTGGCGGACGGATGCGGCGTGCCGTCGAGTTCGACGTCGACGTCGTGGTTCGGGCTGTCGGCGAGTCCGGCGTAGTACGGGCTTGCGAGCACGATGACGGGCGTGCGCGCGCCGTTGGCGGTTTCCGACGGACGTACGATGCGCACGTGAATGCGGTCGCGCGTGCCGTCGCCGTCGGAGTCGACCGGCGTGTCGACCCACGCGTTTTCCTCGATCGTGCCGCCCGATAGCGACGGCTGAACCTGACCGTTGGCGATCACCGGCTTGTAGCGCCCGCCGCTGGCCGGATTCGCATACGGGACACCGGACGGCGACACGCGCCGTTGCGCATCGTCACCCTGCTGATCCTGGTTTTGCCCTTGCCCTTGCGCTTGCGCTTGCGCGAGTGCGGACACGCCCGCCACGCTGCCGCCGTCATCGCCGCCGCACGCGGCGAGCGTCGCGGCCGCGACCAGCGCGGGTAGCCATGCGCGGCGCGTTCCTCTGAAATGAAATTGCATTGCCGACCTCGTTCTTTTGATTGTGTGGATACGACCGTTCCGCGATACGCCCCCTGCGGGCCGGGCCGATTACTGCATGAAACGAAAGGGAAACCGCGCCATCGACACAACGCCGGGCTGCATGCTCGGGTCGGAAGGCAGTGGCTTCGTACCGCATGTAATGCAGGACTGCGAATTAAATGTCCGCATGCCGCGTGCCCCTCCAGGTGAGACGGAACGACATCATTCGATGAGGCGGGGATGTTGCGAACTGCGGTGTTGCGCTGCGGGAAAACACGACGCGACGCGCGTGCGGCGACGGAATGAAACGGATCGGCGGTTTCGGCCGCGCCGCGCGTCGTGATGGCTTGCCGGTTCGCGTTTGCTTTCCGGAAGCTTGCGCAAAAGTTATCTCAGTGAAAACGGCGTGTCAAACTTTTTTAACCATGGGTAAAAAATATTTGAAACACCGCCGGTGCCGGGCCTGCGGCGTGCTTGCGACGCCTGAGTTCAGCGACGCGCCTGCCGCCGCATCGTGCGCGTCGCCCGATGCAAAACGGGCGATGACGAATCTTCCTCGCCATCGCCCGCTCGCTGGATGCTTTCAGTTCAGTCTTCCTGCCATTCATGAATGCCTGTGAGGGTCACCCGTCGTCGGCCTTCGCCTGCAGATCCTTCAGCCCCTGAATCACGACCAGCAGTGCGCGCCCGTGCTCGTCGGAGCCGTCCCAGGCATCGACGATCGCGTCGCGCAGCAGGTCGTTGTACCGGCGGCGCGCCGGGCCGGTATCGACGCCATAGAAACTGCATAGCTTGTTGAATGGCGCGCTGCGTCGCAACCGATGTCCGTTCGACAGCCGAAGACGCGACACGGTTGGCTGGCTGACTCCGGAAAGCCGTGCAATTTCGCTGGACGAGCGCGTATCCGCCATCAGGCGGCGTAACAGGTCTTGAACAGGAAAATCGTGGTCCGGGGCTTCCATGCGATGCATTATACCTATACAGTTACAGTTGTTGAATGGGCTTGCTGTCACCGGCGAGGCTGTATCCCGAGAAAGTTGATGACACTGAAACACCTCCCTCCCACGTTCTGCTGGACAAAGATCGGTACCGAGTCCGGCGAGGAACTGCCGACCGTCGTGCTCCGCAAGGAATGGGAGCGCCGGCTCGGGGGCGGGCGTTTTCTGTGGGGGATCAACCAGCCGCTCGGCAATAGCGCGCAAGTCGCCGCGCATCGCACGGGCTCGTTGCTCGCGCTGTTTTCGCCGGTCGCGTCGCGCACGCGGCCGGGCGAGCGCCGGCGCGAGGATGCACTGCTGTGGAATGCATGGATCGACGCCAGCGGCCAGGTGCGGCCGCTGCCGCCGCACACGTTCATCGCGAGCCGCTCGACGCTGCCGTCGGGCCGGCGTCGCGAACAGCACTACGCACTCGTCTGCGCATCGTCCACCGCACTGACGGTCGGCACGCAACTGCGCGTGTTTCCCGATCATCTGCGCAGCGTGAGCACGGGCAAGCCGCTCGGCGTCGCGCAGGGCGCGGCCGTGGTCGATTGCGTCGGGCGCGCGAAGGAACAAACCGGCAAGAGCTATCCGCTCGCGTTGTCGGTCGAACTCGAAGCGCCGTATTTCGTGCGGCTCGCGCAGCCGTGCGTGCTGAAGGCGCGCGATCTCGCCGAGGTCAACAAGGCGACGCGCGCCGGCGATCTGGATCGCTTCGTCGAGCTGGTCGCGCGCTTGCGCGGCCGTTCGCCGACGGATGCCGTGCGCGGCGTCACGCGCGACTTGTTCGACGTGCCGCCGATCGAAACGGCGGCCGCGTACGTCGCGCCCACGCATGTCGCGCGACTGCGCAGCCGGCCGGCGGCCGAGCATCCGCGCGAGCTCACCGGCGACCTGTTCGATCTGTCGCCCGGCGAAGCGGCCGCGTTCGGCGGTCTCGCGCATTCGCGCATCGGGCGCGCGTGACGTTCGCGCCGCTCATGTGCGGCGCGTGATGCGAAACGGGAAAGCTGAATGCGCGTGTAGCGGCACGCGTGCGGGTGGCCGCCGTTTCGGCGCGCGCAAGAATTTGTTGCAATCTCGCCATGGCGCATCGGCGAGCGTCGCGCGACAATCGCCACGAAGCGCGCCGCGCGGTGGACGTGCGTCGACGCGGGGTGCCCGCCGTCGTTCACGCCGCCGACATGCGCACCGCGCATGCTGGGCGTCGGCTTGCTTCACACTGCAATCCTGAGGGAGAAGTGTCGATGTCGACCCACATCTGTTCGCGGGAAGCTCAAGCGGCGCAACGCTTCGTCGAAGCGACGCGCAACGTCGAGCAGGCGTTTCGCGCCGTGCGCGGCGAAAGCGACGACGACATCTCGTCGGCCGGGTATGCACGTGCAATGTCGCGCCTCGATCGCGCGCTCGACGAGCTGGCGCGTGCGCAGGAATGCTTCGATCGCATGGTGAGCGCCGACGCGACGCACGGCAACTGAACGCGATTCGCGGCGTCCGCTTGCGCTTTCGCCGCTACGGTTTTTCGTTTTGGTTCGTCGGCGTGCGCAGGTTGATGCAGTCGTGCGCGACGAGTGACTGCAGCGTCGTGAGGTACTAGCGCGCCGCGAAATGCGCGAGCGCGCCGACCACCGCCATCTTCATGTCAATCCACTGCTACGCGTAGCCGCCGTGCTGGAACGACGTCGCGAAGAACTGCATCTGGTAGCGGATTGCGTGCGCCCAGTAGTCCCAAGTATGTCCGCCCGGACGCTCCGCATAGTCGTGCGGCACACCGAGCGCGACGAGCCGTTGATGCAGCGTGCGGTTCGAGCCGACGAACGAGTCGTCGCGGCCGCAGTCGATCGTCAGGTCCAGATGTGCGCGGACGAACGCGCGCGCGCTTTCGACGATCGCGTTGCGATTCCAGAACGACGGATGGCGGCCGGGATCGCCGAATACGTGATCGATGCCCGGTTCGTCCTCGCAGCAGCGCGGATCGACCGCGCCGCTGATGCTGCCCACCGCGCCGAACGTGTCGGGCCGGTCGAGCGCGATGCGCAGCGCGCCGAAGCCGCCCATGCTGAGCCCGGTGATGGCGCGCGCGCCCTTGGTCGCGATCGATCGGAAGTGCATGTCGACATACGACACGACTTCGTCGCCGACGAAGGTTTCGTAACGGCTGCCCGAGTCGAACGGACTGTCGATGTACCAGCTTTCGTGCCCGCCGTCGGGCATCACGAGGATGACGCGGTAGCGATCGGCCAATGCGGCGATGTGCGTGTTCGCGGTCCAGTCGGTGTGGTCGCCGCCGGAGCCGTGCAGCAGGTAGACGACCGGAAAGCGCTCGACGCTGCGTTCCGGGCCGTGGCGCGGGCGTGTGTAGTCGTCGGGCAGCACGACGGTCGCCTTCAGCGTCTGGTTCATCGCCGCACTCGGGATCGCGACGACCCGCGTCTGAAAAGCGAGGGCCGGGCCCGCGGCGGCGAGCAGCAGCAGTAGCCAGAACGCGCGTACCAGATTCATGGAGCCTCGCATCGGGAAAACCCTGTGAGGCGACTCTAGCAACCGTGCCTTTCAGCCAAATTTCGGCGAAACCTACGGGTTGTCAGGTGGCGGGGGGCGTTCGTATCAGGCGAGGCAGCGTGCGAGCCGCCACACCGGATGGCGCTCCGGTATATCGGCTGACGCTCGCCGGTAGCCGGGCTCGCCCGTATCGCTTTCCTTCCCGCCACTACCCGACCGCCCGACCTACGCCCCGTGCTGGCTCTCGATCTCCGCGCGCAGCCGTGCCTCCTGTTCCTGCAGTTCCGGCGTGAATGCGTCGCCGAAGTCCTCAGGCGAGAAGACCTGGCGGATCTCGATGTCCGATTCGGTGGGCATCGGATTCGGGCAGCGCTTGACCCATTCGACGGCTTCTTCCATCGAATTCACTTGCCACAGCCAGTAGCCGGCGATCAGTTCCTTGGTTTCGGCAAACGGGCCGTCGATGACGGTCCGGTCCTTGCCGGAGAAGTGCACGCGCTTGCCGCGCGAACTCGGGTGGAGCCCTTCGCCGGCCAGCATCACGCCGGCCTTCACGAGTGCCTCGTTGTACTGGCCCATCGCGGCCAGCAGTTCGGTGTCGGGCATCGTGCCCGATTCGGAAAAGGCCGTGGCCTTGACGATTACCATGACGCGCATTGTCGCTACTCCTTGTACGTGAAAGGGGAGTCCTCAACCGGCCGGCCATGCGGACGGCAAAACGATCGGTTACGACACTACGACGCATGGCGCGCGCGCGAATCGACATCGAGCGAAAAAAAATCTGATGACCGCGTGCGCCAGCCGGCGGATTCGCGTGCAGGCCGCTCATGCTGCAGCGCGCCGGAGCCGCCGGTCAAAACTGGTATGCTGGTCAGCATTACGTTCACGTGGAGGGCGCCATGGCAACGAAGGAAGTCTCGAAGAAAAAGTACCTGAAGATTCTGAACAAGCGCCTGCGTGCCGAGCCGGATGCGCCGGCCGGCGCGTCGTTCGTGTTCTTCCCGCTCGGCGCGAAGGCGAAGCATGCGACGGGCGTCATATGCGGCGAGCCGCGCAGCAAGCGCGAACTTGCGGTGATGGCCGCGATCCAGAGCAAGGCGGCCGCCGAATTCGTCGTGACCGGCGCCTGACCGGCGACGGGCTGCCGCGCCCGGCGATCACACGCGGCAGCGCGTGCATTACGCCGCAGTCGCCTCGCAATGCGCAATCACACCGGCGATCACGCGCGCGATGTTGTGCGTGATCGCCGGGCCATGCATCGGCAGGATGATGTCGAGATCGAGCGTCTGGATGCGGCGCAATGCGCTCGCCAGGTGTGCAAGCGACGGCAGGTAGTCCGAGCGCGTGATCGCGTCGAGGATCGCCGGCAGCGGGTCGTCGGTCTCCTCCCTGCCGAAACGCATCAGGATGTCCGACGACAGCAGTGCCTTGTACGCCGGCAGATACACGACGAGCGCGTCCCACTGATGCACGTGCTTGGTAAAGATCGGCACGACGTCGATGCCCGACAGCGTCGTCTGCTCGCCGTCTTTCAGCGGAATCGCGCGCACGCCGAACACGTCGGCAAGCCCCCATGTACACATCGGATGTCCGTACGCGACCAGCGCCGGGTTGGCCGCGAGGAAGTCGGGCAGCGCGCCCATTTCGTCGGCCTCGAAGTGCGGGACGATCACGTTGCTGACCATCGACGGCGCAATGCCGACGGTGTCGAGCGCCGCGCTCAGTTGCGTGAAGTTGGAACGCGTGCCCGTTTCGACGCACAGCACGTCGCCGTGCGGCGATCGTACGAAGAACTGGCTGAAGCTCAGATTCAGCGTGTCGACGTAGGACGTGGCGCGAAACAGGCCGTCGCGGACGGCGTCGATTCGGGAGGCGCTCATCGGGGATCCTCGCGCAGGGAAGGGGCGGAGCCGCGCGGCCTGCGCACCGCGTATCGCGGTGCCGGCACACGGCGGCAGTCGATCTTCCGATCCAGTCTAGCAGTGCCGCTCCGGATCCGCGAACCGGGGCAACCCCGTGGCGCGCCCGGTCAGTTCTTCAGTTTGTAGCCGGTGCGGAACATCCACGCGACCACCGCGAGCAGGATCGCGAGGAACAGCGAGGTCGCGGCAAGGCTGATGCCCACGTGCACGTCGGCCAGCCCGTAGAACGACCAGCGGAAGCCGCTGATCAGGTAGACGATCGGGTTGAACAGCGTGACGATGCGCCACGCGGGCGGCAGCATGTCGACCGAATAGAAGCTGCCGCCGAGGAACGTGAGCGGCGTGATGATCAGGAGCGGCACGAGCTGCAGCTTCTCGAAGCTGTCGGCCCAGATGCCGATCACGAAGCCGAACAGGCTGAACGTGATCGACGTCAGCACGAGGAACAGCACCATCCAGAACGGATGCAGGATGTGCAGCGGCACGAACAGGCCGGCCGTCGCGAGGATGATCAAGCCGAGCAGCAACGACTTCGACGCGGCCGCGCCCACGTACGCGATCACGATCTCCCAGTACGACACGGGCGCGGACAATATCTCGTAGATCGTGCCCGTGAAGCGCGGGAAGTAGATGCCGAACGACGCGTTCGAGATGCTCTGCGACAGCAGCGACAGCATCACGAGGCCCGGCACGATGAACGACCCGTAACCGATCCCGTTCACGTCGCTGATGCGTGAACCGATCGCGGAGCCGAACACGACGAAGTACAGCGACGTCGAGATCACCGGCGCGATGATGCTCTGCATCAGCGTGCGGCGAGTGCGGGCCATTTCGGCGCGGTAGATCGCGCGGATGCCGTGCCAATTCCAGTTCGCCATGTGCGTTACGCCCCTTGTGTGCCGTTGCGGCGGTTGTCGATCAGGCTGACGAAGATGTCCTCGAGCGAGCTCTGCGTCGTATGCAGGTCGCGAAAGCCGATGCCGGCCGCGCCGAGCGCGTTGATCAGCTTTGCGATGCTCGCGTCGTCGCGCTGCGAGTCGTACGTGTAGACGAGCGCGGCGCCGTCGTCCGCGCGTTCGAGCCCGAACGCGGCGAGTTCGTCCGGCACGGTCGCGAGCGGATGCTCGAGCTGCACGGTCAGCTGCTTCTTGCCGAGCTTGCGCATCAGCTCGCGCTTCTCTTCGACGAGCACGAGCTCGCCGCCGAGGATGATGCCGATCCGGTCGGCCATTTCCTCGGCTTCCTCGATGTAGTGCGTGGTCAGCAGGATCGTCACGCCGCTTTCGCGCAGCGAGTCGACCAGCTTCCACATGTCGCGGCGCAGCTCGACGTCGACGCCGGCCGTGGGCTCGTCGAGGAACAGGATGCGCGGTTCGTGCGACAGCGCCTTCGCGATCATCACGCGGCGCTTCATGCCGCCCGACAGCGTCATCAGCTTGTTGTCGCGCTTGTCCCACAGCGACAGCGCCTTCAGCGTCTTTTCGAT
Source organism: Burkholderia territorii (assembly GCF_001718335.1). NCBI lineage: Bacteria > Pseudomonadati > Pseudomonadota > Betaproteobacteria > Burkholderiales > Burkholderiaceae > Burkholderia > Burkholderia territorii. The sequence continues at coordinate 1,993,585 of NZ_CP013365.1, read as the reverse complement.
GTAGGCCGGATCGGGCGCCTTGCCGAACAGCCCGCGGCTGAACGACACCGTCGCCCACACGGTTTCGAATGCGTCGGTCGTCAGCTCCTGCGGAACGAGGCCGATCATTTCGCGGGCCGCGCGATATTGATCGCGGATGTCGTGCCCGCCCACGGTCACGCGGCCTTCGGTCGGCGTGACGATGCCGCAGATCGAGCCGATCAGCGTGGTCTTGCCCGCGCCGTTCGGCCCGAGCAGCGCGAAGATCTCGCCCGGGCGGATGTCGAGGTTCACGTGCTTCAGCGCCTGGAAGCCGGACGCGTAAGTCTTGGAGAGGTCGGAGACGGAAAGGATCGGTTGCATGCTCACGGATGGCACGGCCGGTCGGCCCGACGCCGCGCGCCGCGCGTGCCCGGTGCCGCCGCGGCGAAGCGACGGGTGTCGGGTGCGGCATGGCGAACGGGCGTCATGTCGAACGGCGTTGTGGTGCGGGATCGCAGGACCGCCATATTAGCAATCGGAAGATGGAAATGCATTTCGATGCAAAGGATGTGCGATGCCCGTGCCGGATTTGCGGCCAATATGGGCATTACATTCAATAAAGTGATGCTTTATTCGAATCGGGCGAATAATGCGTGCCGTTTTCGGGCAACCGGCCGTCGATCGCGTCTGCGCGTGCCGGGAGGGCGGCTGGCGACTGTGCCGCCCGAGCGGCGCTGCGCCGTATCGGGACGGCGGGCGCCGCGCTCGCGATAATGCGTTCCTGTCACTTCCCGGAGCGAAGCGCATGTCTTTGATCGATTTCAGGTCCGTCGCGGCCGCGCAGGCCGTTGCATGGAAGTCCACGATCGTCGGCGAAGTCGGGCCGGCACGGATCAAGGTGCTGCGCATGGACGCGCAGCCGTACGAAGCGGAAGTGCATGACTACAACGAAGGGCTGCTGGTGCTCGAGGGCAGGCTGATGCTCGAGGTCGAAGGGGAGACGGTGATCGTGGAGGCCGGGCAGATGTATCTCGCGGTCGCAGGCACGCACCACGCGGTGCTGCCCGGCAACGCCGGCACACTCGCGATCATCGACGTGTAAGGTTGCGCCGCAGCATGCATGCGGGCCGCCGGAGGCCCGCGCGCCGGGGCTCGCGCGGGGCGACCGCCGACATTTCAAACGCGCGTTATACGGCTTGGGTATTTGTCTGAGCAAATAAATTGAAGGCTGTTTGAAAAAGTGTCAAAAACCGTGCTCGCACTAGGATCTCGCGGGCCGGCACGTTTGGAACTCTGCATCCATTTACTTGTGCGGATCGTCCGATCATAGTCTCGACAAACGTCGCATCACGATAACGAATCAAGCGTACGTACGGAGACCAATACATGAGACGCCTATCCGAGGGCCTGGCCGCACTGCCGATTCCGTGCTTTTCGCCGGATGCGGGCACGACGCGCATCGCACGCCAGCGTCATCGCAACGCGATGTCGCTGTAGCGGCCCACCACATTCCATTTCGATTTCCCGATGGCGCCGTGCCGCATGACGGCGGCGCCGGATAGCGCTCGCCTGCCGCAGCGATCCTGATCGCATTTGCATGGCCGGCAACGCGGCGCGCATTGCGCGCATCGTCATGCGCCGCGCGACGTCGCGGCGGCGCGATACCAACCGGCGGGCCACGCAGCCCGCTCGGGCGAGACCTGTCGTACCTCAAAAGGAGGGGTTGATGTTTTGCATTCCTGATTGGCGGAAGGCGATCCTGACGTGCGCCGTGCTGGCGCTGCCGTTCGTTGCCGGTTGCGGCGGCGGCGACGATCCGGGCCCGATCAACGTGCCGCAGTGCTCGGGCAGCGCATGCGGGCCGAGCGGCGCGGAAACGACGCCGCCCGTCGTGACCAAGCTGTGTCCGGATTCGCTCGACTACACGACGACCTACACGGGTGGCGCCGGCAGCGGCGAATACGTGAAGGTGAAGTTCGACACGACGAAGCTCACCTACCAGATGCAGTTCATCGAATCGTCGGTGCCGACGTCGGCGGGGCAGGTCAACGACACGCGCGCGGGCCTGACGATCAGCGGTGCATTCCATCATCCGACCAATCTGCCGACCGCCGAGCAGAACCGCTGCGCGTTCGTGCTCGACAGCGGCGCGACGAGCGACGGCGCGTATGCGGTGACGATCAATCGCGCGGACCCGCCGATGCTGTTCGTCGGCAACGGCGTGGTCGGCGGCGGGATTCCGGGCGCGACGATCGCGTTCGCCGGTCTCGAGCCGTTCCCCGGCATCGTGCTCGGCACCGTGCCGTCGCGCACTTTCGATTTCTATCCGTTCATCGGCTTCACAGATACCGAAACGGACTTCTCGAAGGTCGCCGGGAACTACAACGAACTCGGCATCCATCTGTCGCCGGTCGGTGGCAGCGCGCAGAGCAGCACGGGGGCGGTCGGCTGGCAGCCCGATGTCGTCAACTGGAACCAGACGTTCAATGCGGACGGCTCGTGCACCATCACGGCCGGCAGCGACTACTCGTGCCAGACCACCGGAACGCCGTGGGCGCTGCGCAAGAACGCGGACGGCTCGTCCGACAACGTGTTCGTGAGCCATCCGGTGGCGAGCGCCGGCGGCAGCCTCGTCTATCCGTTCGCGGGGCAGGGCTCGGCCATCGTCATCGTTGCGCCGAGCCAGGCGAAGGGCATCATGATCGTCGGCAAGCTGAACGGCGTGCTGGTGCCGGTGGTGATTCGCGTGGGCTACACGCATATCGACCCGAGCAACCTGCTGGCGTCGGTTGCCGACGCCGAGGTGGGCATCTCGATGCTGTCGCGGACCACGGCCGTCGCGGCCAATTCGTTGAAGGGCGGTTTCATCGGCGCAACGAGCGCATCCGCGTGCGGTATCGTGGCGCCCAGCACCGCGACGTTCGCGATCGCGACGGCGGGGCCGAGCTTCAACAACAACATCCCGCATCCGGATCTGCCCGGCACGTTCGACGGCACCTTCTTCCTGGCACAGGCCGGCAGCTGCAACGACGGCACCGCCGTGTCGACGATGGCGGCGAACTATACGTCGACGCTATTCCAGGGCGCCACCGCGGCGTTCATCGACCCGCAGACGTCGTCGGTCACGTCGCAGTTCGCGCTGGACTACACGCAGGCCACGCCCGGCAAGATCAAGGTCACGGCCTCGCAGGACTTCAACGCGAAGGGCGCGAACGGCAACGTGGCGATCTTCGGCAAGGGCGACACCGGCTGGCTCGTGACGGCCGGGAACATCTACGCGATGGTCGTCAATAACAGCAAGGTCAATCCGTTCTTCACGGTCGGCGCGTTCGTCCAGTAACGGCGTAGCGAACATGGAACACCGGCGGCGCACGCGTCGCCGCCGGCGAATCTAAATTCAAGAGGATTCCTATGAATGTGAAGCATTGGATGGCCGCGGCATCGCTCGCGCCCGTACTGGCCGCGTGCGGCGGCGACGGCGACCCGCCGCCCGCGCCGGTGGTCCGGCTGTGCCCGCAGACGATCGGCTATGACACCGTGTTCATCGGCGGGTCCGGCTCGGGCGAGCTCGTGAAGGTGCAGCTTGATACGACGAAGATGACGTACCGGATGACCTACCTCGCATCGCCGGTGCCGACGGCCACCGGCACCGTGCAACCGACGCGCGACACGGCGCCGGCCAACGTCGTCGACGGCACGCTGGCCGACGAAACCGGCCTGCCGACCGCCAAGCTGAACCAGTGCACGTTCAGGATGCAGAACGCGAGCCTCGACCCGAGCCGGCCGGCCCGCCTGTTCCTCGGCGAAGGTGTGCTGGGTGGCGCGATTCCCGGCGCGACGATCCAGTTCGACGGCGTGATCGGCGTCGGCAGGATTCCGAAGACGACGTTTCCGTACTACCCGTTCATCAGCTTCTCGTCGCTCGAAACCGATTTGTCGAAGATCGCCGGCACGTACAACCAGCTCGGTTACCACCAGGTGCCGTCGCAGAACTTCCAGCCGGTGGCGCTCGACCAGCAGGTGACGATCAACGCGGACGGCAGCTACGTCGAGACGGACAACTTCGGCAAGAAGAACGGCGGGCTGCCGCTCGCGTCGAGCGCGACCGTGAACCAGCCGTTCACGCTGCGCCCGGACGCACCGGCGTTCCAGTCGCTGAACTACCAGCCGCAGATTCCGCCGACGCTCGCCGCGCTCGATCCGTCGAAGGCCGGCAAGGGCATCCTGATCGTCGGCAAGCTGCGCAACCAGCTGGTGCCCGTCTTCATCCGCACGGGTGCCGCGAACGCTGACCTCACGCAGGGCCCGCCGAGCGCCGACGACGAATCGGGCATCTCGTTCCTGAGCCCGCAGTCGGCAATCGCCCAAGGCTCGCAGAACGGCGAGTACACGGGTGTCGACAGCGCGTTCAACTACCGCGCGACCGCGCTCGTCGGTGCACAGGCGACGTTGCTCGATCCGTTCAACGCGTCCCAAGCCGCGCTCACGCGCGCGCTGAATCTCGACTACACGCAGAAGGTGCCGGGCGTCGTGACGACCGTGCACTCGGACGCGGCATCGGGTCCGGCGACCGGCAAGTTCGTGTTTACGGGCGGCGTGTTCGGCTTCCTCGACATGGCCGATACGAGCAATCCGTACTTCACGGTCGGCGCGTTCGTGCAGTGACCGCGCGCGGATGGAGACACGGTCGCGTCGCGCAAGGCTGCGCGGCGCGCCGACAGAATGAGGGGGAGACTTCATGAAGAAGCTGATTGTCGCGGGTGTCGTCGCAGGCGCGTCGACGCTCGCATCGGCCCAGCAGGCGGGCGACAACGTCGCGACGCTGGGCTGGCTGCACATCATGCCGCAGGATTCGACCAACGGGCTGACGACGAATCTCGCGAGCATGCCGATCAACGGGCCGTTGCGGCTGCCCGGGTCGTTCACTTCGCCGGGCACGAGCCTGACGGTCAACAACGCCGATACGGTCGGCCTCACGCTCACGCACTTCTTCACCGACCATATCGCGGTGACGTCGGTGCTCGGCGTGCCGCCCGAGTTCACGTTGACCGGGCATGGCGTGATCCGGCCGCCGGGCCCGGCCGGCTCGCTCGGCAGCGTCAACATGGACAATCCGTCGAACCAGCCTGCCGTGAAGAACGCGCGGCAATGGAGCCCGACGATCATTCTGCAGTACTACTTCAATGCGCCGACCGCGAAGTTTCGCCCGTTCGTCGGGATCGGCGTGGCCTACAGCTGGTTCAGCAACATCGAACTGAACGGCAACTTCGCGAAGGACATCAACGAAAACCTCGGCAGCGTGCTCGCGGCCGGCGCCGGCAAGCCGGGGCCGACCTCGGTGGAGGGCAAGGCGTCGTCGTCGTTCACGCCGGTCTACAACGTCGGCGCGAGCTATGCGATCGACAAGCACTGGGGGCTGACGGCCACGCTCACGTACATGCCGCTGAAGACCTACTCGTCGCTCGTGATCAAGGCCGCGGACGGCTCGACGCTCGCGACCACGCGCACGCGCCTGAAGGCCGATCCGCTGATCACGTTCGTCGGGATTTCCTACAAGTTCTGAGCCGTCCGGCGTGCGTCGCGCGCCGGCGGTTTCCTGCGACCGAGCGGCCGGGCCGATCCGGCCGGGGCGTCGCGTTCCTGGCGGCATGCCGCCATTTGTGAAGAGAGAGGGGGCAGTTCAAATGAGCATTCGCAAAATCGTATCGCTTGTTGCTGCAGTGGCATTCACCGCGGCGTCGGCCGCGCCTGCTTTCGCCGTGACCGTGTCGCGTGCCGACGGGCAGGCCATGAACCCGAACGGGGAGCCGTTCTCCGCGACGGGCCTCACGGTCCTGGCCAAGGGGTCGATCAACGCGACCTGCAACGCGACGTTCAACGGCACGATCACTTCGACGGGCATCGTCAACATCACGTCGACGACGTTCACCGGCGCCGCGACGTGCGGCCTGATCAGCGGCAGCGCGACCAGCGCGGCGCCGTGGACGGGCCAGGCCGACAGCACGACGCAACTGTCGATCAACAACGCGAAGGTGACCGTTTCGCTGCTCGGCACCTGCGGACCGAGCAAGGTCGTGACGACGTGGAGCGATCCGAATTCGTCGCTGACGTTCAACAACGCGGTGTTGACGCCGGACTGCACGGTCAGCGGCACGGTCGCCACGTCGCCGAAGTTCCACGTGCAGTAAGCGTTGCATGGTCGGAACCGGACGCTCGCCAGGGACGAGGGCCGTGCAACGATGCGCGGCGGGCGATCCGGTTTCGCGATGCATTCGCGTCGTCGCGCGTATCGGCGTGACGACCGGCCGGCCGCCTGCGTCGCGATCCGATGCGGGCGGCCATGCAGCGGCCGGTGCGACGCACCGCGCCGCCTGCGACGACGGACACGGAACGATCGTTCCGATTTGCCAGAACCATTCCGGACCCCCCATGCTTACCGATCCAGCGAAGTATGGCGATGCCCGCGCTGCGACGCCCGACCGGCTGCGCACGGCCGCGTGGCTGCAGTACCTGATCGACTACCTGAACGATGCGGCGCGCGTGGCGACGGTCGACGCCGGCGCGACGGCCGCCACACCGACGCACGCGGCTCGAGTGCGTGCCGGCGCGAACCTGTCGCATGACGCGATCGCCGTCCTGCACGAGCTCGCGCCGTGGCTTGCAACGGACGGTGGCGGCTGCGCGTGCGACGCGACCGATGCGTGCACGCACGTTCCGGATGCGAGGCAGCTCGCGCACGCGGAGCGATGCTGCCCGGGATCGCGTGCGGCATTCGATGCGGCGCACGGCTTCATCGATGCGTGGGCCTTCGACGATCCGAACGACGGCTGGGCCGCGCTCGAGCGGATTGCCGGCGGCGTCGCGCCCGGCAGTGACGAAGTGGACGATGACGAAATGCGGGCGCGACTTGCGAGCGACGAAGGGCCGCCGCCTGCGAAGAACCTGAGAGAGCGACGCGCGGCCGTCGCGGCCGCCTGCGTGGAGCCGTCGGCCGGACCGGGGGCCGTGATCGACGCGATCGTGCTGCGCGTCTGCGGGCCGCGCGACGATGCCGCGCGCGTCGACGAGATGGCCGCGCTCGCGGTGTTCTGCGCGGAGCTTGCGGGCGGCAACGGGATTTCCTTCGCCGCGTACGGCGGTCGGCACAATCTGGTCGCACGGGCGATTCGCGAACGCCGCACCGATCTCGCGTCGGTGGACGGCCTGCTTGCGGCGGTGGCCGTGTGCCGGCTCGACCGGCTCGTCGGCGCGGGCAGTTTCTGGGCGTACTACCTGCTGGCTGGCATCGTGATCGCCGCGCCGGGCATGGTGCGCGCGTTCGCGCGTCGTTTTCATGGCGATGCATGGCAGGCGTGGCTCGATGACACGCTCGCGTGGCCGGCGATCGGCCGCTTCGGGAGGCAGGAGGATGTCGCGTTCGATCGGCTACGCGGCGCGATGAGCTTCACGTCGCAATCGAATCCGATCGTGCGCGCGAAACGCGTGCGGCCGAGGAGGGCGACCATCACGCGCTTCAGTACGGGCGGAGAGTGCGCCGAATGAAATGAAAAACGGCTCGCGGCGAAAGCGCCACGAGCCGTGCATGTTGCCGCTGCGCGCCGGAGAGGGCGCTCGCGCGGTTACGCCGTTTCCGGCTGCCGCACCGCCTTCGCGACATTGCGCGCCATCGAACCGTTCGCGACGAAGTAGGGCACGTCGACACGCGCCAACGGCTTGCGGCCGCGAATCTTGTCGGCGATCTTCTCGGCGATCATGATCGTCGGTGCGTTGAGGTTGCCGGTCGTGATGATCGGCATGATCGACGCATCGACCACACGCAGGCCTTCCAGCCCGTGCACACGGCCTTCTTCGTCGACCACGGCCATGTCGTCATAGCCCATCTTGCACGAGCACGACGGATGGAACGCGGTTTCCGCGCGGGCGCGCACGAACGCGTCGAGTTCCTTGTCGGTCTTGCAGTCGGCGCCCGGGTTCAGCTCGCGGCCGCGATACCGGTCGAGCGCGGGCTGCCGCATGATCTCGCGCGTCGCGCGGATCGCATCGCGGAACTCGCGCCAGTCGAGCGCTTCGGCCATGTAGTTGAACAGGATGCTCGGATGATCGTTCGGGTCGCGCGAGCGCAGTTTCACGCGGCCGCGGCTCGGCGAACGCATCGAGCCGACGTGCGCCTGGAAGCCGTGCATCTCGATCGCGTTCGAGCCGTTGTAGTTGATCGCGACGGGCAGGAAGTGATACTGGATGTTCGGCCACAGGTCGTCGTCGCGCGTGCGGATGAAGCCGCCCGCCTCGAAGTGGTTGCTCGCGCCGAGACCGGTGCCGTTCAGCATCCATTCGAGGCCGATCTTCGGCTGGTTCCACCACTTGAGCGCCGGATACAGCGACACCGGCTCCTTGCATTCGTACTGGATATACATCTCCAGGTGATCCTGCAGGTTCTGGCCAACGCCGGGCAGATCGAGCACGACCGGAATGTCGAGTTCCTTGAGCCACGCGCCGGGGCCGACGCCCGAGCGTTGCAGCAATTGCGGCGACGCGATCGCGCCGCTGCACACGAGCACTTCGCGGCGCGCATGTGCGGTCGCGCGCTCGGTGCCGCGCAGATACGTGACGCCCGATGCGCGCTTGCCGTCGAACAGGATGCGGTCGGCGAGCGCATGCGTGACGATCTCGAGGTTCGGCCGTGCCTTCGCCTGGTCGAGGTAGCCGCGCGCGGTGCTCGCGCGGCGGCCCTTCGGCGTGACGGTACGGTCCATCGGGCCGAAACCTTCCTGCTGGTAGCCGTTGAGGTCGTCGGTGCGCGGGTAGCCGGCCTGCACGCCCGCGTCGACCATCGCCTCGAACAGCGGGTTCACGCCCGGCTTGCTGGTCGTGACCGATACGGGGCCGTCGCCGCCGTGATAGTCGTTCGGGCCGACGTCGCGCGTCTCCGCCTTCTTGAAGTACGGCAGGCAGTCGAGATACGTCCAGTTCTCGAGGCCCTTGTGCGTCGCCCAGTTGTCGTAGTCGAGCGCGTTGCCGCGGATGTAGCACATCCCGTTGATCAGCGACGAGCCGCCGAGGCCCTTGCCGCGGCCGCATTCCATCCGGCGGTTGTCCATGTGCGGCTCGGGATCGGTCTCGTAGGCCCAGTTGTAGCGACGGCCCTGCAACGGATAGGCGAGTGCCGCCGGCATCTGCGTACGGAAGTCGAAGCGGTAGTCGGGGCCGCCCGCTTCGAGCAGCAGCACCGTGACGTTCGGATCTTCCGTCAGGCGCGTCGCGAGCACGTTGCCCGCGGAACCGGCGCCGCAGATGATGTAGTCGTATTCGCGTGTCGTCATGACGGGGTATCTCCTGTCGTTTTCAAAACACCGGGTTGTAGCGGCCGAGCTCGACCTGTACCGACTTGATGCGAGTGTAGTGCTCGAGCGTCGTGATGCCGTTCTCGCGTCCGACACCGGATTGCTTGTATCCGCCAACCGGCATCTCGGCCGGCGATTCGCCCCACGTGTTGATCCAGCAGATGCCGGCTTCGAGGCGATGGATCGTGCGGTGCGCGCGCGACAGGTTCTCGGTCACGACGCCGGCCGCGAGGCCGTAGTGCGTGTCGTTCGCGCGGGCGATCACTTCGCCCTCCGATTCGAAATCGAGGATGCTCATCACCGGCCCGAAAATCTCTTCGCGGACGATCTTCATGTCGTCGCGGCAGTCGCCGAACACGGTCGGCGCGACGTACTGACCGTTGGCGAAGTGGCCGTCGGTCAGGCGCGTGCCGCCCGCGAGCAGCTTCGCGCCCTCGGCCTTGCCGCTCTCGATGAAGCCGAGCACCTTGTCGAGCTGCGCGGCTGATACGAGCGGGCCGAAGTTGGTGTCGGCATCGGTCGGCTTGCCGACGCGAATGCGCTTCACGCGTTCGAGCACCTTCTGCGTGAACGCGTCCTTGACCGAGCGGTGCACGAACACGCGCGTGCCGTTGGTGCAGACCTGGCCCGAGCTGAAGAAGTTGGCGGTTACCGCGATGTCGGCGGCGCGGTCGAGGTCGGCATCGTCGAACACGATCAGCGGCGACTTGCCGCCGAGCTCCATCGTCACTTCCTTCAGCGACGATGCGCCGGCCAGCGACATCACCTTCTTGCCGGTCTCGACGCCGCCGGTGAACGACACCTTCGCGATGTCCGGATGGCCCGTCAGCAGCGCGCCGACCGAACCGTCGCCCTGCACGACGTTGAACACGCCGGCCGGCACGCCGGCTTCCGTATAGATTTCCGCGAGCTTCAGCGCGGTGAGCGGCGTGACTTCGCTCGGCTTGAACACCATCGCATTGCCGGCCGCGAGCGCGGGTGCCGTCTTCCAGCACGCGATCTGGATCGGGTAGTTCCATGCGCCGATGCCCGCGCACACGCCGAGCGGCTCGCGGCGCGTATAGACGAACGACTCGGCGCGCAGCGGCACCTGCAGCCCCTCGATCGCGGTCGCGAGGCCCGCGTAGTACTCGATCACGTCCGCGCCGGTGACGATGTCGACCGCGAGCGTCTCGCCGATCGGCTTGCCGGTGTCGCGCGTCTCGATCGCGGCGAGTTCGTCGTTGCGTTCGCGCAGCAGATCGACCGCGCGGCGCAGGATGCGCGAGCGCTGCATCGCGGTCATCGCGGCCCATTCGCGCTGGCCTTGCTGCGCCGAGGCGACCGCGCGGTCGACGTCGGCCGCGCTCGCCTGCTGCACTTGCGCGAGCAGTTCGCCGGTGGCGGGATCGAAGGTGTCGAAAGTCTTGCCGCTGGTGGCGTCGACGTAACCGCCGCCGATGTAGAGGCGCTGCAAACCGTATACGGACATGAGGATCTCCTTGAGGGGCGACTGCGTGACGCGTCAGTCCGACGCGAGCAGCAGGTCGATGTAATCGTGGGCGAGCTTCAGGGCAGCCCGGGTGTCGATCGGGCCGCCGGCGAGGGCGCCGCGCAGCCACAGGCCGTCGATCAGCGCGGCGAGGCCGCTGGCGGCTTCCCGCGCCTTCGCACGCGGCAGCGCCTTCGCGAATTCCGCGCACAGGTTCGAATGGAGGCGCCGGGTGTTCACGTGCTGCAGGCGCTTGAGCATCGCGTCGTGCATGCTCTGCGACCAGAACGCGAGCCAGGTCTTCATCACGGGGGCGCTGACCTGCGTGTCGTCGAAGTTCGCGGCGACGATCGCGCGCAGCCGCGAACGCGGGTCCTTGCGTGCCGCGACGCGGCGGCGCGTGGTGGCCGCCCACAGATCGCGCAGCACGTGGCGCATGGTGGCTTCGAGCAGGCCGTCCTTGTCGCCGAAGTAATGGCTGACGATGCCCGTCGAGATGTTCGCGCGCTGTGCGACCGATGCGAGCGTCGTGCCGGGCAGGCCGGCCTCGTCGATCGAGCGCAGCGTCGCGTCGATCAACTGCGCGCGACGAATCTCCCGCATTCCGACTTTCGGCATCGCGACTCCCTTTGCCCGGACGGGCCGTTCCTGGAAGCCGACAGCTTAGCGTTTTTTTATTGACCGTTCAATCAATAAAAAAACGGGGTCTGGAGATGACGGCGACGCCCGGGGCCGCGCTCGATGTCCGCTATCGCGATTGTGCAGGTGCGGAAAAACGAATTGAAAGGAGGTTAAATAATTTTAAGTTTGTTTAAAACATTCTCCGATAAAGCGGTGCAATGGTCGCGAGCATTTCCGGATTCGATTTATTACGCATCGAAAGAATGTGGATCTGTGTGAAATTTCCGGTGCTCCGAGAATCCCGGTTCCGCTTGCGGTCGTCAGTAATTTTCGGAGATTCGTTTCAAGCAATCGATTGAAACTAGATAAATCATTGAATATAAACGGAATACGCTGCGCTTTTGAATGTGTGACGACGGACTCGCAAACGATTGCCAGCGACCGAAAGTCGATTCCGCATACCATAAAAACGGCCAAAAATATTTGAATTGGAAGAATTCTCGGCGGAGTAGAGGGAATCGTTGGAATGACTTGAGTAAGTAATATTGCCCGTATTAGTATGGCGCCGCACCATCAGGAATTAATCGGCGCCGCGGATTTTTCCCGCGGTGCGTCGGCAATGGGCGCGGCGAATGATCGCGACAGGGCCGGCGCCCGCCATTGCGCACCTGCAGCATGCCGCGACGCCGAGACGCCGCATCCACCGGAGAACGACGATGCCGACCGAAAAACACGTGGTCCCGCTACCGAATGGTCTGAAGGTCTACGTCGAACGGAACGTGTTCGATCCGTCTTTCGACACGGCGATGCTCGTCAACGGCGCGCTCGCGACGACCGCGTCGTTCGGGCAGACCGTCCAGTATCTCGGCGAGCGGATGAACACGATCTGCTTCGACCTGCCGTATGCGGGGCAGTCGCGCCAGCACAACCCGGGCTGCTTCATCCTGACCAAGGACGACGAGGCCGCGATCCTCCAGTATCTGGTCGAACGCTTCGCACCGGCGTTCCTCGTATCGGTGTCGTGGGGCGGCGTCGCGTCGCTGTTCGCGCTCGCGCGCGGATGCCCGAGCGTGCGGCGCGCGGCGATCTGCTCGTTCTCGCCGTTCCTGAACGACGCGATGGTCGACTACGTGACGCGTGCCCGCGACCACATCGCGGCCGGCGAGAACCTGAAGGCCGCGCAGCTGCTGAACGATACGGTCGGCCGTTACTTGCCGCGCATCATGAAGCTGTACAACTACCGGTATCTGACGCGCCTGCCGCGCGACGAGCAGGATCAGGTCGCGTTCCATGTCGACCAGATCCTGGCACTGCAGCCGGAGCGCTACCTGAGCGAGTTTTCGAACATCGGTTGCGAGCTGCTGTTCGTGAACGGCGAGCGCGACGAATACACGACGCCGGCCGACGTCCGCCAGCTTGCCGCGCATGTGTCGCGCGCGCGCTTCGCGACGATTCCCGACGCCGGCCATTTCCTCGACATCGAAGGCCGCGCGCAGCGCGAATCCACGCGCGCGACGCTGCTCGACTTCTTCTGCGACACGCCGCCCGTCGCCACCGGCATCGCGCTCGGTGCCGCGCACGCGTGCGTGTCCGCGCCGATGGCGGCGCTGTCGTCATGACCCGGCACGTCGCGCGCCGGGCGCATCCACGCCGGGCACATCCGCGCGGGGCACATTCGAATTCTCTTCCACACGAGGCAGGCCAGCCGTGAATATCGTTCAGACCATCGCCATCGTCGTTCCCTGGGCCGCATGGCTCGTCTACTGGATCGCGACGTCGCAGGCCGTGAAGACGACCGTGCGCAAGGAGGCGTCGCGCTCGCGCACGCTGCAGTCGATTCCGCTGATCGTCGGCGGCGCGCTGATCATCCTGCCCGATCCGTCGTGGCAGGCACTCGTACCCGACTGGCAGCGCTTCGGCCTGCAGGCGCAATGCGGGCTCGCGGTGCTCGTCGCGGGGCTGCTGTTCTCCGTGTGGGCGCGGCTGCATCTCGGCACGAACTGGAGCGTGTCCGTCACGCTGAAGGAAAACCACGAACTCGTTCGTACCGGCCCGTACGGCCTCGTGCGCCATCCGATCTACACCGGCTGCCTGATCGCGCTGGCCGGCGCCGCGTTGATCGGCGGCGAATGGCGCGGTGCGCTCGGCGTCGCGCTCGTGTTCGCGTCGCTCGCGTACAAGGTGCGCGTCGAGGAAAGCTGGCTCACCGGCTATTTCGGGCAGGCGTATACGCAGTACCGCCGCGAAGTCGCGGCGCTGATCCCCGGCTTCTACTGACTCCCGCGAGGCGCGCGATGGCGAAGGTGATCGTGACCGCGATCGGCTCGGCGGGCGACGTGCATCCGCTGCTCGGCGTCGCGCGCGCGCTCGCGATGCGCGGCCACGACGTCGTGTTCTGCACGCATCCGCCGTTCGAGGCCGCCGTGCGCCGCTGCGGCTTCACGTTCGTGCCGGTCGGCACCGCGGCCGAGTACGAGGCCGCGATGGCGAACCCGGCGCTGTGGAATCCGCGCACGTCGTTCCGCACGCTGTGGCAGGTGATCGCGCCGGTGCTGCGTCCGCACTACGACACGCTGCGCGCGCTGACCGATCGCGACACCGTGCTGGTCGGCACGTTGTGGGCCTTTTCGGCGCGCTTCATGCAGGAATTGCACGGCACGCCGTACGTATCGGTGCAGGTGTCGCCGTCCACGCTGCTGTCCGCGCACGTGCCGCCGACGCATCCGCGCCTGACGATTCCGGCGCGCTGGCCGCTGCCGGTGAAGGCGGCGCTGATGACGCTGATCGAGCGACAGGTGCTCGACCGCGTGTGCGGGCCGGCGCTCGACGCGGTGCGTCGCGACCTCGGGCTCGCACCCGCGCGGCGCGTGCTCGGACGCTGGCTGCATTCGACGGACGGCGTGCTGTGCCTGTTTCCCGACTGGTTCGCCCCGGCACAGCGCGACTGGCCGGCGCGCGTTCTGCAAAGCGGCTTTCCGTTGTTCAACGACATCGCGACCGTCGACGAAGATCGTGCGCTCGATGCGTTTCTCTCGGCCGGCGAGCCGCCGGTGGTCTTCACCGCCGGGTCGACGCTGGTCGATCACGCCGCGTATGCGCGCGCGGTCGCGGGCGCGCTGCATGCCACCGGCGCGCGCGGCATCTTGCTGAGCCCGCACGATGTTGCTTCGGATGGCGAACGGCTTCTGGTGCGCCGCTTCGTGCCGATGCGCACGCTGCTGCCGCGTTGCCGCGCGCTCGTGCATCACGGCGGGATCGGCACGGCGGCACTCGCGTTCGAAGCGGGTATTCCGCAGGTCGTGACGCCGTTCGCTCACGATCAGTTCGACAACGCGCAGCGCGTCGCGGCAAGCGGCGCCGGCGTGCGCGTCGACGGTGCGATCGACGGCGTGCGTCTCGGTGCGGCGCTCGCGCGCGTGCTGGATGAACCGGAATTCTCCGTGCACGCGGAACGCACGCGTGCGCTGATCCACGCGGCACCGGACGGCTGCGAGACGGCTGCCGATTACATCGAGCGCTTCGCGCCGAGCCACGGGCGCGCAATCACGCCGCGCGGCGTCGCGATGGCGGGCGCATGAGCACGGCATCGCCGCTTCAGGACACGCCCGCCGCCTTCGACGCGAGCGAACCGACAGCCGTCGCGCGGCCGGTGCGCGGCGCGCGGCTCGCGCTGCTGACGTTCGCGCTGTCGCTCGCGACCTTCATCGAAGTGCTCGACTCGACCGTCACCAACGTCGCGGTCCCAGCTATCTCGGGCAGTCTCGGCGTCTCGAACAGCCAGGGCACGTGGGTGATCAGCTCGTATTCGGTCGCGGCCGCGATCGCCGTGCCGCTGACCGGC
The DNA here is from genome assembly GCF_001718335.1 of Burkholderia territorii. Classification (NCBI taxonomy): domain Bacteria; kingdom Pseudomonadati; phylum Pseudomonadota; class Betaproteobacteria; order Burkholderiales; family Burkholderiaceae; genus Burkholderia; species Burkholderia territorii. The sequence continues at coordinate 1,978,350 of NZ_CP013365.1, read as the reverse complement.
TGGCTCGCGCGGCGCGTCGGCGAGTTGCGGTTGTTCGTCGGCGCGGTGCTGCTGTTCACGCTGACGTCGCTGCTCTGCGGCCTCGCGCGCGACCTGCACGTGCTGGTGGTCTGCCGTGCGCTGCAGGGGCTGTGCTCGGGGCCGATGGTGCCGCTGTCGCAGACGATCCTGTTGCGCACGTTCCCGCCGGACAAGCGTACCGTCGCGCTCGCGCTGTGGGCGATGACGGTGCTGCTCGCGCCGATCTTCGGGCCGGTGGTCGGCGGCTGGATCGTCGACAGCTTCTCGTGGCCGTGGATCTTCCTGATCAATTTGCCGATCGGGCTGTTCTCGTTCGCGGTCTGCACCGCGATGCTGCGCCCCGATGCGCAGCGCGGCGCGGCCGGCCCGATCGACGTGCCGGGCATCGTGCTGCTCGTGATCGGCGTCGGTTCGCTGCAGGCGATGCTCGATCTCGGGCACGACAAGGGCTGGTTCGACTCGCCGCTGATCGTCACGCTCGCGGTGGTCGCGGCCCTCGCGATCGTGTCGCTGCTGATCTGGGAGGCGGGCGAAGCGCATCCGGTCGTCGACCTGAGCCTGTTTCGCGACCGTACGTTCTCGTTCTGCGTGTTGATCATCTCGCTCGGCATGATGAGCTTCTCGGTGGTGGGCGTCGTGTTTCCGCTATGGATGCAGGCGGTGATGGGCTACAACGCGTTTCACGCGGGGCTCGCCACCGCGTCGCTCGGCGTGCTCGCGCTGGTGTTCTCGATTCTCGTCGGTTTGCACGCGCATCGTTTCGACGCGCGCGTGCTCGCGACGTTCGGCTTCCTCGTGTTCGCGGCCGTGCTCGCATGGGACGCGCATTTCACGCTGAAGATGACGTTCGCGCAGATCGCCGCGCCCGGGCTGATCCAGGGAATCGGGCTGCCGTGCTTCTTCATTCCGCTGACCGCCGCGACGCTGTCGCGCATTCCGGACGACCGGCTCGCGGCCGCGTCGAGCCTGTCGAACTTCCTGCGCACGCTGTCCGCCGCATTCGGCACCGCGATGAGCGTGACACTGTGGGACAACCGCGCGACCTATCACTACGACGTCGTGTCGCAATCGGTCACGCACGCGTCGGCGAACACGCAGCGCTTCGTGCACACGCTCAACGCGATGGGCGTGGACGGTGTGCGCGAGCTGTCGACGCTGCACCAGGTCGTGATGCAGCAGGCGTACATGATGGCGACGGGCGACATGTTCTGGATGGCGAGCATGACGTGTCTCGTGCTCGCCGCGATGATGTGGCTCACGCGGCCGAAGCGCGGCGCGGCAGCGTCGTTCGGACATTGAGGAGAGCGGCATGACGACACTCGGCGCACTCGTGATCCTGTATCACCCGACCGCCGCGCAGCTCGCGGCGCTCGCCACGTGGCGGCACGCGTGCGACGCGCTGCTCGTCGTCGACAACACGCCGCAGCCCGATGCGCGCGCCCGCGAGCTGTGCGCGCGCGACGGCATCGCGCTGCTGCATCACGGCAATCGCGGCGGCATCGCGGGCGCGTACAACGCGGGGCTCGCGACGCTGTTTCGCGACGGCGTCGACGCGGTCGCGCTGTTCGACCAGGACTCGTCGGTGCCGGCCGGTTACTTCGCGACGATGCGCGACGCGTGCTCGGGCCTCGCGGGCCGCGCGTTCCTCGCAGGCCCGCGCATCTTCGACGAGAACGCACGCAGCTTCCTGCCCGAGCTGGCGACCAACGGAATCGCGTTGCGACGGCTGCGCGTCGATCCCGATGCTCGATTGCAGCGCTGTGCGTTCCTGATCTCGTCGGGCTGCGTCGTGTCGCGCGCCGCGTTCGACGTGCTCGGCCGCTTCGACGAGACGCTGTTCATCGATCACGTCGACACCGAGTACAGCTTCCGCGCGCTCGCGCGCAACGTGCCGCTCTACGTCGTGCCGTCGCTGGTGCTGCCGCACCGGATCGGCGCGAAGCAGCGTCACGCGTTCGGCCCTTTCGAAATGACGTCGATGAATCACTCGTGGCAACGGCGCTACTACAGCGCGCGCAATGCGGTGCAGCTCGGGATGCAGTACGGGCTGCGCTTTCCGGTGGCGATCGTGCCGAACCTGCTGACCGTGTGGCAGGTCGTGCAGATCGCGCTCGTCGAGCGCGACAAGCGCGACAAGCTCGCCGGCATCCTGTTCGGCATCGCGGACGGCCTGTTCGGCCGGCTCGGTCCGCTCGAGCGCACACGGCCGCGTCTGGCCGCACGGGCGCAGCGCGTCCAGCAGGGATGAGGGAAGCGATGCGGCTTGTGAAAGACAATGCGGCAACGCTGGCGCGCCGGGTGAAGAGCGGTGCATTGATCGGTGCGGCGGCCGTGGCGATGGCATTGGGCGGCTGCGTGCCGACGGGCTTCCTGCCGTCGCTGTCGTTGCGCGCACCGGCCGACGATGCGCTCGTGCAAACGACCGGCCCTGGCGCGAACGGTGCGTGGCCCGCACCCGACTGGGTCAGGCAACTGCGGGATCCGCAGCTCGACGCGCTGGTCGCCGAGGCATCGCAGAACAATCCCGACCTGCAGGTCGCGCAGGCACGGCTGCGGATCGCGCAGGCTCAGCTTCAGCAGTTCGATTCGTTGACGGGGCTCACGGGCACGGCCGGCGCAACGGTCAGCCGCGCGCGGATGCCGAAACCGGGCGACGACGTCGCGAACGTGTCGGTCGGCGGCTATCGCGTGCCGGTGGAGATATTCGGGGATCCGAACGTATCGCCGTCGTCGGTGTTCGTCGGGCTCAACTACCAGCTCGATCTGTGGGGCAAGAACCGCGCGGCCACGAAGAGCCTGATGTCGCTGCGGGAAGCCGCGCGGATCGAGGCGGAGCAGGTGCGGCTCGCGCTGGCGGTCGCGATCGTGACCGTGTACTGCCAGCTCGACCAGGCATACGCGACGCAGGATTTGCTGCAGCAGAAGCTGAAGGTCAGCCAGCGCGTGACGACCGTGCTGCGCGAGCGTACCGCGCGCGGGCTCGACAACGCGTACGACGCGAGCGATGCATCGATCAAGCGCAGCAAGCTGCTCGCGCAGATCGCGCTGAACGACGAGCAGATCAAGCTCGCGCAACTGCAGCTCGGCGTGCTGTCGGGCCGCGGCCCGGAACGCGGGCTCGCGCTGCAGCGGCCGCGCGTCGGCGCGCTGACCGGCGCCGCGCTGCCCGCGCGGCTGCCGGCTGATCTGCTGGGCCGTCGGCCCGACATCGTCGCTGCGCGGCTGCGTGTCGAAGCCGCGTTCGCGAATGCCGATTCGACACGCGCGCAGTTCTATCCGGACGTGAATCTCGTCGCGCTCGGCGGCGTGTTCGCGCTCACGCCCGCGTCGCTGTTCTCGCGCGATGCGCTCGGCGGTTCCGTCGGCCCGGCGATCTCGCTGCCCGTGTTCGATCGCGGCCGGCTGAAAGCGAAGCTCGGCGCGGACGTCGCGCAGGCCGACGTCGCGATCGGTCTGTACAACAAGACCGTCGACGACGCGCTCGGCCAGGTCGCGCAGATCGTCACGTCGCTGCGTACGTCGCAGACGCTCGTCGCGCAGCAGCAGGACGCGGTCGCGGCCGCGCAAAAGATCGTCGAGATTGCGGCCGACCGTCATCGGCGCGGCGTGCTGATGCAGAAGGACGTCGATGTCGCGGATCTCACGCTGATCGACGAGCGCGTACAGATGATCGCGTTGCTCGGCCGGCAGCGAACGCTGCGTGTCGGATTGATCGGCGCGCTGGGCGGCGGGTTCGACGCGGGCACGACGCTCGCGCAGGCGCCGGCCGTGCATCGGGCGCGCAGCGGGGCGGCGAAGCGCGGCGCTTCGAGCGCCGCACCCGTTGCGCCTGCCGCGCCCGCCGCGGCAGCTGCGACCGCACCGACCGCACCGACCACCGCCGCGACCACGAGCCAGTCGATCGCGCAGCCGTCGGCCGATATGCGTGCGCAGGGCGCGACCATGCCGCAGGTCGTCGCCGCATCGAATGCAGGGGCCGCACGCCGCGACGACGCGGCACGCACGCCGGCCGCCGCCGCGCCGCCGCGCGGCGTTCCCGTTCCCGTTCGCACGGTGGCGAATCCCGCGCCGATTCCCGTGTTCCAGCATGACCGCCTGATCGTTACGCAAAGCGACTGATGCACCACGATAATCTTCATACCGCGGCGCAGCCGGCCGCACTGGGCGATCCCGCACTCGATGCGCGCCGGGCGACGCGCCGCAAGCGCTTCGCGCTGTTCTTCGCGGTCGTGCTGCTGGCCGCGCTCGTCTGGATCGCCTTCTGGCTGTTGCGCGACCGCTATTACGAGGACACCGACGACGCATACGTCGCGGGCAGCATCGTGCAGGTCGCCGCGCAGATTCCGGGCGCCGTGACCGACGTGCTGGTCGCCGATACGCAGGCCGTGCGCGCCGGGCAGACGCTGGTGCGTCTCGACGATACCGAGGCGTCCGTCGCGTTCGCGCAGGCAAAGGCGCAACTCGCGCAGGCCGTGCGGCAGGTCGCGAACGCGAAGATCTCGAACGCGATGTACGTGGAGGCCGTGAATGCGCGCCAGGCCGACCTGTCGCTCGCGCAGCGCGCGCTTGCCGCGCGCTCGGGCGCATCGGTCGAGATCGTCGCGCCGGAAGAGCTCGCGCGGGCCCGCGCGGCAGTCGCCGGCGCGCAGGCGAACCTCGCGGCCGCACAGGCGCAGCTCGATGCGGCGCGCGCGCTCGGCACCAGGCTGCCCATCGACGAAAACCCGGCCGTCGTGCAGGCGGCCGCGCAATTCAAGCTCGCTTACCGCAACCTGAAGCGCACGACGATCGTCGCGCCGGTCGACGGCACGATCGGCCAGCGTTCGGTGCAGGTCGGCCAGCAGGTCGGGCCCGGCGTGCCGTTGATGTCGATCGTGCAGCTGAACCGGCTGTGGATCGAGGCGAACTTCAAGGAGGGGCAGATCCGTCACATGCGCGTTGGCCAGCCGGTCGAGGTCGTGTCGGATCTCTACGGCTCGCGCGTGACCTATCGCGGCCGCGTGCAGGGCTTCTCGGCCGGCACGGGCAGCGCGTTTTCGATGCTGCCTTCGCAGAACGCGGCCGGCAACTGGATCAAGGTCGTGCAACGCGTGCCGGTGGTGATTGCGATCGATCCCCGCGATCTGGCCGCGCATCCGCTGCGGGTCGGGCTGTCGATGCGTGCGACGGTCGACACGCGCAACCGCGACGGCCATGTGCTCGACAGCGAGCCGCCGACGCCGGCCGTCAGCACGCGCATGCACGACGGCGTCGCGAGCGACGCGGAAGCGGCTGCCGCCGCGATCATTCGCGAGAACCAGGGCGCGTAACGCGCGCCCGACCGGCCGCAACGGCCGCCCGCGCCGACCGCGCCGATCGGCCGGGTCGCGCGCGTACGTGCGCCGCGCCTTCCACCATTGCGCGCTGCAGCCGCCTCCGCCGGCCCGACTTTCGCATTTGCGCCATCGATGTCGGCACCGTTCAAACGCGTGTCGCGTTTGAGACAACGGCGCCCCCACCTCCGGGACTACTCTCGAACAGCACGTTGCGTAGCGCCGCATCCGCCGGCGCGCGGCAGCGCGATCCAACGAGACATGGAGACAATACGATGAGCAGCAATCGAGGTGTCGTCTATCTTGGGCCGGGCAAGGTCGAAGTTCAGAAGATCGATTATCCGAAAATGGTCGATCCGACGGGCCGCGCGATCGGCCACGGTGTCATCCTGAAAGTGGTGAGCACGAACATCTGCGGCTCCGACCAGCACATGGTGCGCGGCCGCACGACCGCGCCGATCGGCCTCGTCCTCGGTCACGAGATCACGGGCGAAGTGGTCGAAGTGGGCCCGGACGTCGAAACGCTGAAGATCGGCGATCTCGTGTCGGTGCCGTTCAACGTCGCCTGCGGCCGCTGCGCGATGTGCAAGGACACGCATACGGGCGTGTGCCTGAACGTGAACCCGTCGCGTGCCGGCGGTGCCTACGGCTATGTCGACATGGGCGGCTGGATCGGCGGCCAGGCCGAGTACGTGCTCGTGCCGTACGCCGACTTCAACCTGCTGAAATTCCCGGACCGCGACCAGGCGATGGCGAAGATTCGCGACCTGACCTGCCTGTCCGACATTCTGCCGACCGGTTATCACGGCGCGGTGAGCGCGGGCGTGAAGCCGGGCTCGACGGTCTACATCGCGGGCGCGGGCCCGGTCGGCATGGCGGCGGCCGCGTCGGCGCGCCTGCTCGGCGCGGCGGTGACGATCGTCGGCGACATGAACGCGGAACGCCTCGCGCACGCACGTGCGATGGGCTTCGAGACGGTCGACCTGTCGAAGGACGCGTCGCTCGGCGAGCAGATCGCGCAGATCCTCGGCGTGCCGGAGATCGACTGCGCGGTCGACTGCGTCGGCTTCGAGGCGCACGGCCACGGGTCGTCGGGCCATGCCGAGGAGGCGCCCGCGACGGTGCTGAACTCGCTGATGGAAATCACGCGGCCGGCCGGCGCGATCGGCATTCCGGGCCTGTACGTGACGGACGATCCGGGCGCGAAGGACAAGGCCGCGCAGCACGGCAGCCTGAGCATCCGCTTCGGTCTCGGCTGGGCGAAGTCGCACTCGTTCTTCACGGGCCAGACGCCGGTGCTCAAGTACAACCGCAACCTGATGCAGGCCATCCTGTTCGACCGTCTGCCGATCGCGAAGATCGTCAACGTCGAAGTGATCTCGCTCGACCAAGCGCCGGAAGGCTACAAGAAGTTCGACGGCGGCGCGCCGCGCAAATTCGTGATCGATCCGCACGGCTTGCTGGCCGCCTGACGCACGAACGACCGGCATGACGCGGGCGGTACCGGAGACGGTGCCGCCCGTTTTTCGTTGTGCGCGTGGCTGCAGTCGCGACGTGCCGCGCTCAATGGCCGCGATAGACCATCGCCAATTGGGCTCCGCTCGCCATGGCTCGGTGCCGATGATGCGTATGCACGCTTACGCGGCGTATCGCGTGCCCGCGCCGCGTCGCGGCGGCACCGCCTTTCCAGTCTGCGACGCGAATGCCGCCGCCGCGCGCGTTGTTCGGTTCGTGAACCGGCGGTGCGTGCCGTGCGAGCGTCGTCGTCGAGCGTGCTGCCGCGTGTCGGGCCGTGCCGGCATTGCCGCGTTGAGCGGCCGTGGTCGGTCGATCGGTCGCGGTGTCGACATCGGCGTCCGCGAGCCGATCGGCGTCGACTGCCGCGCGCTCGGCCGGATGAAATGCCTGGACGGGCGCGGGCCCGACCGGCAGCGTCGTCGTGAGCGGGGCGGCCGAAGGCGGGCTGGCCTCGGCCGTCACCGTGCGCGGCGCGCCCGGTCCGCGACAGGCCGGATCTGCCCGGCACGTCCGGTCATACGTCACATAGCCGCCGACCAGCATCACGAGGGTCAGGATGCTGAGCAGCGGCGCGCTCGACGGGCGCGGCCGCTGGACCGCCGCGCTTCGCACCGCGGCCGCGACACGCGACGACCACGTCGGGACGGGTTGCGCGTCGTGCGGGGGCGCGGCCTGCGTGGCGGGCGCTTCGTCGCGCGCTTGACGCAGCGGCGCGAACGGCCAGCCGCCCAGTCCGCAGACGGGGCACTGCTCGCTGGCGCGGAACGCCATGAAGCCGCACTGCCGGCAGCGCTGGCTGACGGTGTCACGCGGCTCGGCACGCAGGTTCAGCGCGCCGCGCAGCGTGTCGCGCGGGCGGATTTTCCGGTTAGGGAGGACTTGCATGATCGTTGCTACCTCGTCTGCTGTTGCCGTCCCGCGAGCGTTCCGATGGTCTGCATCGCGTCCTCGACGGCAGGGGTCCACGGCCGGCCATAGTTCAACCGGACATAGCGGTGAAAGGCGCCCGTCATCGAAAAGATCGGCCCGGGCGCGAGGCTGACCCCATTCTCCATTGCGTCGCCGAACAACTGCATCGCATCCACGTGCGGCGGCAATTCGATCCACAGAAAATATCCGCCGCGCGGCGCATAGACCTCCGTGTCGGCCGGGAAGTACGCGCGGACTGCCGCGAGCATCTGCGCCTGGTGGGCGGCCAGATTGCGCCGCAGCCGGCGCAGGAAGCGGTCGTACGCACCGTCGCGCAGGTAACTGGACACGGCCATCTGCGCCGGCACGTCGGCCGCCGGCGCGCTCGCGTTCTTCACCTGCCTGATCTGCTTCACGTAACGTCCGGCCGCGACCCAGCCGACCCGGAAACCGGGGGCGAGACACTTCGAGAACGAACCGCAGTGGAGCACGAGCCCGTTGTCGTCATACAGCTTCGCGGGGCGCGTGGGCGTCGGGCCGAAATGGAGTTCGCCGAACACGTCGTCCTCGATCAACGGCACCTCGCGCGACGCGAGCAGTTCGATCAGCGCGCGCTTGCGCTCGTCGGGCAGCGTCGCGCCGGTCGGGTTGTGGAACGAGGTCATGAACCAGCACGCACGCACCGGATGCGTGTCGAGCGCTTCGGCGAGCGCGTCGAGATCGAGGCCGGTGCGCGGGTCGACCGGAATCTCGATGGCCTTCAGATGCAGCCGCTGCACCGCCTGCAGCACCGCAGGGAACGCCGGGCGTTCGATCGCGACGATGTCGCCCGGGCGCGTGAGCGCTTGCAGGCTCAGCGTCAGCGCTTCCGCCGCGCCCGTCGTGATGACGATTTCTTCCATCGGCAACGACGCGCCCGCGTTCAGGTAACGCAGCGCAATCTGGCGACGCAGCGCCTCGTTGCCGGGCGGCAGCCCCGCCAGCAGTTTCGCGCGATCCATGTTGCGGGCCGCCGTCGCCGCATATCGCCACAGGCTGCTCATCGGAAACAGCGAATAACTGGCGAACGCGGAACCCAGCGGCACGATGTCGTCGCGCTTGAGCGAGTCGATCAGCCGGAACAGTGCATCGTGGTCGTCGGTCTGCGACACAGCGGGTTTGCGCGGTGTGTCGTGACCGGCGCGCACGCGCTTGTCGTCGACGTTCGCGACGAAATAGCCCGAGCGCGCGCGCGCGACGATCAGGCCCTCGCTTTCGAGCGTGTAGTACGCGCGAAACACGGTGGAAGGACTTACACGGTAGGCGCGGCACGCCGAGCGCACGGTCGGGATGCGCGCGCCTGCCGGCAGGTCGCCGCGCCGGATCGAATCGGCAATGGTCTGTGCGAGCACCGCATATCGCTTCATGCCTGGCCTCCGGCCGATCACGGCCGTCGCTGAAAAAAGAGTAGCACGGCGTCCGCCGCGTTCAATCCCGCCCCCAATCGATTCGTTCGCAACGCGCTGATACGCACGTTTTCGAGCGACTCTGAGCCTTTTCGTCAGACCAGCAAACCGGCATTCTTCGCAAGCTTTGTTCCCGCCGCGTGATCGATACGGTGTTCACGCTCCCCCACGGCGGATCCGTGACGCTCGCGCACCGTGTGCGGGACCGGATCTGCTGCGTCCTTACCTTACCCGGAATCAACCAGCGTGAAATCGAAGTTCCTCGGCGCGGGCCTCGTGGTCGGCCTCGCGTTCAACCTGCTGCACGGCGGCGCCGCCGAAGCAGCCTGCATCAACAATCCGCCGACTCAATCCAACGCGTCGTTTCCAGCCGCACTGACCGGCAAGCTCGTCTATCACAGCTACGTCAAGTACGGCGACGGCACGAGCCAGCTGTTCCTGTATGACTTTTCGGCCCGCACGCTCACGCAGTTGAGCAAGAGCAGCTGGGGCATCACCGATCCGATGAACGGCGTGTTCAGCCCCGACGGCAAGTGGCTTGCGTTCATGGGCATCAGCAATGGCGCGTGGAACGTGTTCATGCTGCAGCTCGGCGCCGGCACGCCGCCGGTCAACCTGACGAACAGCACGGGTGCGACGCGCAACGAGGATCCGAAATTCAGCGCCGACGGCAAAACGCTCGTATTCAAGCAGAACGGCGACGTGAAGCAGGGCACGCTGTCGTACACGAGCGCGGGCCCGGTGTTCACGTCGGTCGTGAGCCTGACCAACGCACCGTCCGGCGCCGAATACTCGATGCCGTTCCTCGCGCCGGACGCGAGTGCCGTCTATTACGCGACGGGCAGCGGCTCGAACATGGGCTTGATGAAGCGCACGATTGCGACCGGTGCGACGGCGGTGTTCGATCATCCGGCGGGGCTGCAGACGTACTACCCGATCGTGCGCGGCGACGGCATGGTGTTCTACGCGCGCTGGAAGGACACGGGCGGTGCCGACCAGATCTATGCGAAGACCGCAGACCCGGCATCGACGCCGAACGCGCTGCCGATCAGCGACTGCATGAGCAACAACTCGGACCCGGCGCCGGTGAGCGGCACGAACTACGTGTTCTTCTCGTCGACGACGGCGGGCGGCTACCAGCTGTACGTGGGCGACGTGACGACCGGCCAGCGCTGGAGCCTGTCGCAATTCGGCGTGAACGCCGACACCACCAAGGCGAAGCTCGGCTCGAGCTACTACGGCGGCCCGGCCGCCGCGCAGCCGACGCTGCTGTCGCAGGGGCGTCCGGCTACCGCGTCGGCGAGCTACAACGCGTCGTTGACGGCGGACAAGGCGTTCGACGGCAACACGACGAGCACGCGCTGGGATTCGCCGGAAGGTGCGGGCGTCGATCCGCAATGGATTTCGGTCGATCTCGGCGCGGTGAAGAAGATCAGCAGCGTCGATCTCTACTGGGACGCCGGCGCGCTCGTCTATCAGATCCAGACGTCCAACGACAACGCGAACTGGACGACGGTCTATTCGACGAACAACGGCGTGTCGTACGGTCACGTCACGCTGCCGAACCTGAACGCGCAGGGCCGCTACGTGCGGATGCTGGGCACGAAGCGGGCGACGCAGTGGGGTTACTCGCTCGACGAGATGCAGGTGTGGGGATCGTAAGCACCAACGAAAAGGTGGCCTTCAAGGCCGCCTTTTTTATCGCGCCACCCCCGCGTCACGCATGAATCAAATGCGCCGGAAACGCCGGCGCGCTCGCCGCCGCGCCCTGCGCGAGCGGTGCGACCTGCTTGCGGCGCTCGCGTGTCGGCGCGACGCCGAACGCATCGCGATAGCTCTTGCTGAAGTGGCAGGCCGACTGGAAGCCGCACGCCATCGTGATATGCATGATCGACATGTCGGTCTGCAGCAGCAACTCGCGCGCGCGGCGCAGCCGCAGCGTCAGGTAATAGTGGGTGGGCGTCATCCCGAGATGCTCGCGGAACAGGCGCTGCAACTGGCGCTGCGACATGTTCGCCAGTCGTGCGAGCTCCTCGCGCGACAACGGCTCCTCGATGTTGTTCTCCATCAGCGAGATCACTTCGAACAGCGACTTGTTCGCCGAGCCGAGCCGCGCGACGAGCGGCATCCGCTGTTGCGCGCTCGTGTCGCGCACGTGTTCGACGATGAACTGCTCGGCGATCTGCGTGACGCGCGCGGTGCCCACGCGCGCGGCGATCAGGTTCAGCATCATGTCGAGCGGCGCAACGCCGCCCGTGCACGTGATGCGGTCGCGGTCGATCACGAACAGTTCCTTCAGGAAGCGCGTGTCGGGAAACTCTTCCTTCAGCGCCGACATGTTTTCCCAGTGGATCGCGCATGCGTAGCCGGCGAGCAGCCCCGACTTCGCGAGCGCATAGGTGCCCGTGCACAGGCTGCCGAGCGGTAGCCCCATGCGCGCGAAGCGGCGCAGCGTCGACAGATGGGCGGGCGTGGTTGCGCGTTGTACGTCGACACCGCCGCACACGAACACGATATCCGGCTGCCCCACGCATTCGGCCGGGCCCGTGTCGACCGTGAGGCCGTTGCTCGCCGTGACCGGGCCGCCGTCCGGGCTGATGATCGACCAGCGATAGAGCGGCTGACCGCTCAGGTAGTTCGCCATCCGAAGCACCTCGATCGCATTGGTGAACGCGATCATCGTGAAGTTCGGTAAGGGCATGAACGCGAAGTGGGACAGCGACGCTGTGCGGTCGGGCGACATGGGGAGCGTTCCTTGAATCTCTAATAGCTTTTCGCCCGAGAGGCACGGATCGGGCTGCCGTATTGTGTGAGCGAGCGCAACAAGCGTGCCATACGGCTAAACCCTAGCTCCATACGTTGTATGGGCGTGGGCGGGATGTTGCGCTGCACCGTAAGCGGGATTCGCGCACTTCGGGCGCGCAGCGCAAGCACCGGTGAAGTGCCAGTCCATCGATGAACGGCGCACGCCGGTTTGCATGGCCATCCGAAAAAGCACGATCGATCACTTGTACAAAACGGACGCGCATGGCGGAAAAGGCAAAGAACGCGTCTAAATTCATCAATCCGCCGAAAATCCGAACGACAAGAATAGAGCCGTCGGCAGCCTTGCACTGGATGCGGTGGAAACCCAGGTACGGCGGGCCTCGCGCTTCGGTTTCACGCCCTCTATTCTTCGTCACGGACGCACTATGTCGAACACCCAGCCTTTCTTCTCGCAGCCCCTTGCCGAGCGCGACGCGCCGGTGCGCAGCGCCATCCTGAAGGAGCTCGAGCGCCAGCAGTCGCAAGTCGAGCTGATCGCGTCGGAAAACATCGTGTCGCGCGCGGTGCTGGAGGCACAGGGCTCGGTGCTCACCAACAAGTATGCGGAAGGCTATCCGGGCAAGCGCTACTACGGCGGCTGCGAGTTCGCGGACGAAGTGGAAGCGCTGGCGATCGAACGTGTGAAGCAGATCTTCAACGCCGGCTACGCGAACGTGCAGCCGCACTCGGGCGCGCAGGCGAACGGGTCGGTGATGCTCGCGCTGGCGAAGCCGGGCGACACCGTGCTCGGGATGTCGCTGGACGCCGGCGGCCATCTGACGCACGGCGCGAAGCCGGCGCTGTCGGGCAAGTGGTTCAACGCCGTGCAATACGGCGTGAACCGCGACACGATGCGGATCGACTACGACCAGGTCGAAGCGCTCGCGCACGAGCACAAGCCCAGCCTGATCATCGCAGGCTTCTCGGCGTACCCGCGCGCGCTGGACTTCGCGCGCTTCCGCGCGATCGCCGACAGCGTCGGCGCGAAGCTGATGGTCGACATGGCGCACATCGCGGGCGTGATCGCCGCCGGCCGCCATGCGAACCCGGTCGACCACGCGCACGTCGTCACGTCGACCACGCACAAGACGCTGCGCGGCCCGCGCGGCGGCTTCGTGCTGACGAACGACGAAGAGATCGCGAAGAAGATCAACTCGGCCGTGTTCCCCGGCCTGCAAGGCGGCCCGCTGATGCACGTGATCGCCGGCAAGGCCGTCGCGTTCGGCGAAGTGCTGCACGCGGACTTCAAGACCTACATCGACAATGTGCTCGCGAACGCGCAGGCGCTCGGCGATGTGCTGAAGGCGGGCGGCGTGGATCTCGTCACCGGCGGCACCGACAACCATCTGCTGCTGGTCGACCTGCGCCCGAAGGGCCTGAAGGGCGCGCCGGTCGAGCAGGCGCTGGAGCGCGCGGGCATCACCTGCAACAAGAACGGCATTCCGTTCGACACCGAGAAGCCGACCGTCACGTCGGGCATCCGCCTCGGCACGCCGGCCGGGACGACGCGCGGCTTCGGCGTCCCCGAGTTCCGCGAGATCGGCCGCCTGATTCTCGAAGTGTTCGACGCGCTGCGCGCGAACCCGGAAGGCGACCACGCGACCGAACAGCGCGTGCGCCGCGAGATTTTCGCGCTCTGCGAGCGCTTCCCGATTTACTGATCGACGACCCCACAAAAGCAGAGACTGGAGCGAGAGGCAGATATGAGCACGCTGCATCAGGACAGCATCATCATCGACGGACTGAACATCTCGAAGTTCGAGAAGCCGGTGTTCGAGGACATGCGCCGTGGCGGCATCACGGCCGCGAACTGCACGGTGTCGGTGTGGGAGAACTTCACCAAGACCGTCGACAACATCGGCGTGATGAAGAAGAAGATCCGCGACAACAGCGAGCTGCTGACGCTGGTGCGCACGACGGACGACATCTTCCGCGCGAAGAAGGAAGGCAAGACGGGGATCATCCTCGGCTTCCAGAACGCGCACGCGTTCGAGGACAACCTCGGCTACATCGAGGCGTTCGCCGACATGGGCGTGCGCGTCGTGCAGCTTTGCTACAACACGCAGAACCTGGTCGGCACGGGCTGCTACGAGCGTGACGGCGGCCTGTCGGACTTCGGCCGCGAAGTGATCACCGAGATGAACCGCGTCGGCATCATGGTCGATCTGTCGCATGTGGGCGGCAATACGTCGTCGGAGGCGATTGCGTTCTCGAAGAAGCCGGTGTGCTACTCGCACTGCCTGCCGTCGGGCCTGAAGGAACATCCGCGCAACAAGAGCGATGCACAGCTGAAGGAAATCGCCGACGCCGGCGGCTTCGTCGGCGTGACGATGTTCGCGCCGTTCCTGAAGCGCGGCATCGAGGCGAACATCGACGACTACATCGAGGCAATCGACTACGTCGTGAACCTGATCGGCGAAGACGCAGTCGGCATCGGCACGGACTTCACGCAGGATTTCGCGAAGGAATTCTTCGACATGCTGACGCACGACAAGGGCCGCTATCGCCAACTGACGAACTTCGGCAAGGTGATCAACCCGGACGGCATCCGCACGATCGGCGAATTCCCGAACCTGACCGCGGCGATGGAACGCCACGGCTGGAAGGAGTCGCGCATCCGCAAGATCATGGGCGAGAACTGGGTGCGCGTGTTCAAGGACGTGTGGGGCGCGTAAGCGCCGCCGAGCCCGAACCGCGACCCGCGATTCAATACAACAACGATCGGGACGTGCCCGCGCTTGCCGCGCGGGCACGCGGACGATGTCGCGCCTGCGCCCGAACCGCGCGGCCAATTTTCCTCACGGAGTCACCACGATGCAACCGCAACTGCCGATCAACGTCGATCCCGATACCGGCGTCTGGACTACCGACGCGCTGCCGATGCTGTACGTGCCGCGCCATTTCTTCACGAACAACCACGTCGCCGTCGAGGAAGCGCTCGGCGTCGAGGCATACGCCGAGATCCTCTACAAGGCCGGCTACAAGTCCGCTTACCACTGGTGCGACAAGGAAGCGAAGCTGCACGGGCTGACCGGCATGGCCGTGTTCGAGCACTACCTGAAGCGTCTGTCGCAACGCGGCTGGGGCCTGTTCTCCATCATCGAAGCCGATCCGGCCAGCGCGCGCGCGAAGATCGAGCTGCGCCACTCGTCGTTCGTGCTCCAGCAGCCGGGCAAGGAAGGCAAGCTCTGCTACATGTTCGCGGGCTGGTTCGCCGGCGCGATGGACTGGGTCAACGACACGACGCCGGAAGGCAAGGGCGCGCCGCGCGCGCATTCGAAGGAAGTGCAGTGTGCGGCCGAGCATCACGACCACTGCGTCTTCGAAGTGTCGCCGATCGCGCACTGATGCACTGACGTCAACACACAGCAATACGACAACACCCGCAACACGAGACATTCGAACGCCAGAGGTCGCCTGCGATGCGTTATCCCCACCTGTTCAAACCCATGCAGCTGAACCAGCTGACGCTGCGCAACCGGATCGTCAGCACCGCGCACGCGGAGGTGTATGCCGAGCCGGGCGGCCTGCCGGGCGACCGCTACATCCGCTATTACGAAGAGAAGGCGAAGGGTGGCGTCGGCCTCGCGATCTGCGGCGGCTCGAGCCCGGTGTCGATCGACAGCCCGCAGGGCTGGTGGAAGTCGGTGAACCTGTCGAACGACAAGATCATCGACCCGCTCACGCGCCTGGCCGACACGATGCACAAGCACGGCGCGAAGATCATGATCCAGGCGACGCACATGGGCCGCCGCTCGTCGTTCCACGGCGAGCACTGGCCGCATCTGATGTCGCCGTCGGGCGTGCGCGAGCCGGTGCACCGCGGTAACGCGAAGATCATCGAGATCGAGGAAATCCGCCGCATCATCGGCGACTTCGCGGCGGCCGCGAAGCGCGTGAAGGCGGCCGGCATGGACGGCATCGAAATCTCGGCCGCGCACCAGCACCTGATCGACCAGTTCTGGAGCAAGCGTTCGAACCATCGCACCGACGAATGGGGCGGCAGCCTCGAGAACCGCCTGCGCTTCGGCATCGAGGTGCTGACGGCCGTGCGCGAAGCAGTCGGCAAGGACTTCTGCGTCGGCCTGCGGATGTGCGGCGACGAATTCCACGAGGACGGCCTCGATCACGAGGCGCTGAAGGAGATCGCGCAGGCGATGTCGGAGACGGGCCTGATCGACTACCTGAGCGTGGTCGGCTCGGGCGGCGACACGCACAACACGATCGCCAACTGCATGCCGCCGATGGCGCTGCCGCCGGAGCCGTTCGTGCACCTCGCGGCCGGCATCAAGTCGGTCGTGAAGATCCCGGTGATGCACGCGCAGAGCATCCGCGATGCGGGCCAGGCCGAGCGCCTGCTCGCGAACGGCATGATCGACCTGGTCGGCATGACGCGCGCGCAGATCGCCGATCCGCACATGGTGATCAAGATCCGCGACGGCCGTGAAGACGAAATCAAGCAGTGCGTCGGCGCGAACTACTGCATCGACCGCCAGTACAACGGCCTCGACGTGCTGTGCATCCAGAACGCCGCGACGTCGCGCGAAGCGACGATGCCGCACATCATCGAGAAGTCGCGCGGCCCGAAGCGCAAGGTGGTGGTGGTCGGCGCGGGCCCCGCGGGGCTGGAGGCCGCACGCGTCGCGAAGCTGCGCGGCCACGACGTGGTGCTGTTCGAGAAGAACCCCGAAGTGGGCGGCCAGGTCATGATCGCCGCGAAAGCGCCGCAGCGCGAGCAGATGTCGGGGATCATCCGCTGGTTCGACATGGAAACGAAGCGCCTGGGCGTCGACCGGCGCCTGGGCGTTGCCGCCGACGAGAAGATGATCATGGCCGAGAAGCCGGACATCGTCGTGCTCGCCACGGGCGGTTCGAGCTTCACGTGGCAGGTGCCGGCGTGGGGCGTCGCCGAAGGGCTCGCGGTCAGCTCGTGGGACATCCTGACCGGCAAGGTCGAGCCGAAGCAGAACGTGCTGCTGTTCGACGGCGTGAGCACGCATGCGGGCGCCGGCGTGGCCGACTTCATGGCGAGCCGGGGCTCGAAGGTCGAGGTGGTGACGCCCGACGTGAAGGTGGCCGACGATTGCGGCGGCACGACGTTCCCGATCTTCTATCGGCGCCTGTATGCGCTCGGCGTGATCCAGACGCCGAACACCATGCTCGATCGCGTGTACGAAGAAGACGGCAAGAAGATCGCGGTGCTGCGCAACGAGTACACCGAGGAACTGGAGGAACGCGCGGTCGACCAGGTGGTGATCGAGAACGGTTCGTCGCCGAATGACGAACTGTACTGGAAGCTCAAGCCGGAGTCGGTGAACCGCGGCCAGATCGATCCGCACACGCTGTTCGCGGCCGAGCCGCAGCCGTGCCTGTCGGAAGAGCTGGGCAACGGCCGCTTCCTGCTGTTCCGTGTCGGCGACTGCATCTCGATGCACAACGTCCACGGTGCGATCTACGACTCGCTGCGTCTCGTCAAGGATTTCTAAAGATGAATCCGGCTTTCCTCATTACCGCACTGCTGTGGCTGTCGGTGGCGGGGCTCGCGTTCGCGGTCGCGAAGCGCTCGTCCTACTGGCGTCTCGGGCGCGCGACGGCGCCCGGCTCGTTCGGCGTCGCGAACCTGTTCGCGATTCCGAAGCGCTACTTCGTCGACCTGCACCACGTGGTCGCCCGCGATCCGTACATCGCGAAGACCCACGTCGCGACCGCCGGCGGCGCGATCGCCGCGCTCGCGCTGGTGTTCGTCAACTACGGGCTGGCGATCTACTCGCCGTGGCTCGACAAGCTGATCTTCCTCGCGGCGCTCGCGATGCTCGTCGGCGTCGTGTTCGTCTGGCGTCGCCGCGCGGCGAAGGACGTGCCCGCCCGCCTGTCGCGCGGCCCGTGGAATGCGCTGCCGTGGCTGCTCGGCTCGTTCGCGCTCGGCCTCGTGCTGTTCATGGTCGTGCCGGCCGGCGCGATGTCGGGCGCGTTCGCGGTGCTCTGCGCGCTGCTGATCGGCGCCGGCGCTTTCACGATGACCATCGGCGCCGCGAAGGGCGGCCCGATGAAGCATGCGATCGCCGGCCTGCTGCACCTCGCATTCCACCCGCGCCAGGAACGTTTCGCGGCCACCCGCGAATCGTTCACGGGCAACGGCACGGCCACGCCGCCGACCGCGCTGAAGCTGCCGGACATCGAGCACGACGAGTATGGTGTCGCGAAGCCGGTCGAGTTCCGCTGGAACCAGCTGCTGAGCTTCGACGCGTGCGTGCAGTGCGGCAAGTGCGAAGCCGCGTGCCCCGCGTTCGCATCGGGCCAGCCGCTGAACCCGAAGAAACTGATCCAGGATCTCGTCGTCGGGATGGCGGGCGGCACCGATGCCGCATACGCCGGCAGCCCGACGCCGGGTATCGCGGTCGGCCAGCATCGCGGCGAGCCGAACGGCCCGATCGTGTCCGGCCTGATCGAGGAAGAAACGCTCTGGTCGTGCACGACCTGCCGTGCCTGCGTGCAGGAGTGCCCGATGCTGATCGAGCACGTCGACGCGATCGTCGACATGCGCCGCAACCGCACGCTGGTGCACGGCACGGTGCCGGGCAAGGGCCAGGAAGTGCTCGCGAACCTGCGCGAGACCGGCACGATGGGCGGCTACGACACGGCTGCACGTTACGACTGGTCGGTCGACCTGAACGCACCCGTCGCGCAACCCGGCAAGCCGGTCGATGTGCTGTTCGTCGCGGGTGAAGGCGCGTTCGACATGCGTTATCAGCGCACGCTGCGCGCATTCGTGAAAGTGCTGAACAAGGCGGGCGTCGACTACGCGGTGCTCGGCGGGACCGAGACCGACACCGGCGACGTCGCGCGCCGCCTCGGCGACGAAGCGACGTTCCGGCAGATGGCGAAGCGCCTGATCGGCACGCTCGGCTCGCTGTCGTACAAGCAGATCGTGACGGCCGATCCGCACGTGATGCACAGCCTGCGCAACGAATACCGCGCGCTCGGGCTGCGCGTGACGGTCAAGCATCACACGACCTATCTCGCGGAGCTGGCCGACAGCGGCAAGATCGCGCCGAAGGCCGTCGATGCGCTGCGCGAGAAGCGCACCACGTATCACGACCCGTGCTACCTCGGCCGCTACAACGGCGAGACGGAGTCGCCGCGCAAGCTGCTGAAGAGCATCGGCATCCAGGTCGTCGAGATGGAGCGCAACGGCATGCGCGGCCGCTGCTGCGGCGGTGGCGGCGGTGCGCCGCTGACCGACATCCCGGGCAAGCAGCGTATTCCCGACATCCGCATCGCCGACGCGCGCGCCATCGGCGCGGAGGTGGTCGCGGTCGGATGCCCGAACTGCACGGCGATGCTCGAAGGTGTCGTGGGCCCGCGCCCCGACGTGCTCGACGTGGCCGAACTCGTTGCCGCCTCGCTGGAGTGAATCGATGAACACGATCAAACGAATCGATCCGCGCCGGCCGTTCATCATCACGGCCGCCGGCCTGAAGCGCATCACGCTCGGCGAGGAAGGCAGCGCCGACGCGAGCGCCGCGCAATGGTCCGCGCACGGCCATGGCGCCGTGGCCGCGAAGCCGCGCCGCGCGGTGCAGGACCCGAAGCACGTGATGCTGGTGGTGGCGCACACCGAACGCGGCGCGCTCGACGACCATGCGCGGCAGGCGATCGCCGCGGCCGCGGTGCTCGCCGACGCGCAGACGGAAGTCGCGCTGCTGGCGTTCGGCGAACTGAAGGATGACGCCGCGGCGCTCGGCGTGGACAAGCTGATCGAGCTGGCCGATTTCGACCGTCGCGCCTTTGCGCCCGAAAGCGAATTGCAAGCATTGCAGGCATGCGCCGCGGCGCTCGCGCCGAAGCACGTGTTCGTGCCCGACAACGCGACCGGCGACGGCGACCTCGGCCGGCGTTACGCGGCGGCGGCCGGCGCAAGCGTCGCGACCCACGTGGTCGAGATCGACGCGAAGCACGTCGGCGCGTATGCGCAGGCCGGCCGTGCGTTCGCGACGCGCGGATTGCCCGACGTGATCCTGCTCGCGCAGAACGCGGTCGAAGCGAAGCTGCCGTTCGTCGGCGCCGGCGAGCGTCTGGGCGCCGACTTCATCCGCCCGGCCGGCGACGCGTCGCAGCCATATCGCGATCTCGGTCTCGAGGAAATCGACGCGGCACAGGTCGCGCTGGAGGAAGCCGACTTCATCGTGTCGGCCGGCAACGGCGTGTCGGACATCGCCGCGTTCGAGCGGCTTGCCGGTGCGTTCGGCGCGGCGATCGGCGCGAGCCGTGTCGCCGTCGACAACGGTCACTTCACGCGCGACAAGCAGGTCGGCGCGACCGGCAAGACGGTCGAGGCGAGCGTGTATATCGCGTTCGGCATCTCGGGCGCGGTGCAGCACTTGCAGGGGATCAAGGACTGCCGTCACGTGATCGCGGTCAACCTCGACGGCAGCGCGCCGATCGCGAAGCGCGCGAACCTGACGGTGGTCGGCGATGCGCAGGCGACGATCGCCGCACTGATCGAACAGGTGCAGGCCGCCCGCGCGTCGCGCGGACAATCGCCGACCGCCGTCGGCGCCCGTGAATCCGAAGGAGTCGCAGCATGAACGCCCCCCGCCAGTTGCAACGCATCGCGGTGCTCGTCTCCGTGGGCCGGCACCCGGTCAGCGGCACCGCGCGCTACAGCCGCAACGATGCGGCCGCGCTCGAGGTGGGCCGCCAGCTCGCGGAGCGGCATCGCGCGCAGCTCGACGTGCTCCATGCAGGCGATCCCGCCAATGAAGCGCTTGCTGAATACCTTGCGCTCGGCGCGCGGCAGGTCGAGGTGCTGGCCTGCCATGACGGCGACGATGCCGCGCACGCGCTCGCCGCGCGCGTCGAAGGCTACGACCTGGTGCTGACCGGCACCCGCGCCGAAGGCGCGTACGACACCGGGATGCTGCCGTATCGCGTCGCCGCGAATCTCGGCTATCCGCTCGTCGGCTCGGCTGTCGACGTGTCGGTCGACGGCGGCCGCGCGGCGGTCCGGCAATTCTTGCCGAAAGGGTTGCGGCGGCGCGTCGACGCGGCGTTGCCTGCCGTCGTCGCCGTGCATCCGCTCGCCAACGTGGCGCCGCGCTACGCGTATGCGCGGCTGCGGGCCGGCACGATCCGCCCGGCGCTGACGTCGACCGGCCCGGATGCCGATGCCGCCGCATGGAAGGTCGGTCCGATCGAGCGTAAACCCGTAAAGCTGGTCGCGGCCGAGAAGCGCTCCGGGCATGCCCGGATGCTGTCGGCGACGACGACCGAAAGCCGTGGCGGCAACGTCGTAAATGAAGGGAGTTCAGTCGAAAAAGCACAAGTGATCCTCGCGTATTTGCGCGAGCATCAGCTCATCGACTACTGATTTTGATGCCTGTCGGCAACCACACTGGAACGCAAGGAATCCGGAGCAAACGATGAAAGTATCGGCAGACATTCGCGCACTGATCGAACGACGCAAGGAAGGTTACAGCCTCGAGGCGCCGTTCTACACGAGCGAGGAAATCTTCGCCCTCGACATGGAGGCGATTTTCCGCCAGCACTGGATCCAGGTCGCGGTCGAACCGGACATTCCCGAGCCGGGCGACTACGTGACCGTGGAACTCGGCAGCGACTCGGTCCTGATCGTGCGCGACGACGACATGGAAATCCGCGCGTTCCACAACGTGTGCCGCCACCGCGGCGCGCGCCTGTGCAACGAGGACAAGGGATCGGTCGGCAACATCGTGTGTCCGTACCACAGCTGGACCTACAACCTGACGGGCCAGCTGATGTTCGCCGAGCACATGGGCGAGCAGTTCGACCGCTGCAAGCACAGCCTGAAGTCGGTGCACGTGCAGAATCTGGCGGGGCTGATCTTCGTTTGCCTCGCCGAGGAGCCGCCGGCCGATTTCGCGCAGCTGCGCGCCCAGATGGAGCCGTATCTGCTGCCGCACGATCTGCCGAACACGAAGATCGCCGCGCAGATCGACATCATCGAGGAAGGCAACTGGAAGCTCACGATGGAGAACAACCGCGAGTGCTATCACTGCGTCGCGAACCATCCGGAGCTGACGATCTCGCTGTACGAATACGGCTTCGGCTACCAGCGCTCCGACGCGAACGCCGAAGGCATGGACGCGTTCGCTGAAACCTGCGTGCGCCGTGGCAAGGAATGGGCCGAAATGGGCCTGCCGTCCGCCGAAATCGAAAAGTTGCTCGACGTGACCGGCTTCCGCACGCAGCGCCTGCCGCTGGACCGCAGCGGCGAATCGCAGACGCTCGACGCGAAGGTCGCATCGAAGAAGCTGCTCGGCAAGTTCGACCAGGCCGATCTCGGCGGCTTGTCGTTCTGGACGCAGCCGAACTCGTGGCACCACTTCATGAGCGATCACATCGTGACGTTCTCGGTGATTCCGCTGTCGGCCGGCAAGACGCTCGTGCGCACCAAATGGCTCGTGCACAAGGATGCGAAGGAAGGCATCGACTACGACGTGAAGAACCTGACGGCCGTGTGGAACGCGACCAACGACCAGGATCGCGCACTCGTCGAATTCTCGCAGCGCGGCGCGACCAGCAGCGCGTACGAGCCGGGCCCGTATTCGCCGTACACGGAAGGTCTCGTCGAAAAATTCTCGGCCTGGTACATCGGCCGGCTCGCCGAAAAAACCGGCGCGTAGTAGTCAGCGGAACAGCAAGCGGAGTCACACATGATGCGAGATGCGGCCAATTTCGAGCCGGCGGACAGCCGGGTTACGCACCCGGCGTTCTGGAGCGCGCTCCCCGAGCGCTGGACGAGCGACGTCGAGGAAACGCTGGTGTGCTGCCACGTGCGGCAGGAAACCCACGACGTGAAGAGCTTCTTCTTCCGTTCGCCGCAGGGCCGCACGTTCT
Source organism: Burkholderia territorii (assembly GCF_001718335.1). Classification (NCBI taxonomy): domain Bacteria; kingdom Pseudomonadati; phylum Pseudomonadota; class Betaproteobacteria; order Burkholderiales; family Burkholderiaceae; genus Burkholderia; species Burkholderia territorii. Next base: position 1,955,462 of record NZ_CP013365.1, on the reverse strand, counting down.
CGTTCGAGCCCGGGCAGTTCATCACGCTCGAGCTCGACATCGACGGCGAGACGATCAACCGGTGCTACACGATCTCGTCGTCGCCGGCGCGGCCGCACACGATCTCGATCACGGTCAAGCGCGTGCCGGGCGGCAAGGTGTCGAACTGGCTGCACGACAACCTGCAGCCGGGCGCATCCATCCGCGTGCTCGGCCCGGCCGGGGAATTCACGTGCGCGCGGCATCCGGCACGCAAGTACCTGTTCCTGTCGGCCGGCTCGGGCGTCACGCCGCTGATGTCGATGAGCCGCGCACATCATGATCTCGCCGAGGATCGCGACATCGTGTTCGTGCACAGCGCACGCACGCCGGACGACATCATCTTCGCGCGCGAACTCGATCTGATCGCCTCGAACCATACGAACTTCCGCACGTCGTTCGTCGTCGAGCGCGTCGGTGCGCGCACCAACTGGCCGGGCGTCACGGGCTTCCTGACGCTGCCGCTGCTGAAGCTGATCGCGCCGGACTTCATGGAGCGCGAAATCTTCACGTGCGGCCCCGCGCCGTACATGAAAGCCGTGCGCGACCTGCTCGACGAAGCCGGCTTCGATCGCAAGCAGTATCACGAGGAAAGCTTCTCGTTCGAAACGCTCGCGCAGACCGCAAGCGACGACGTGCTCGCCGAACTCGTGCCTGCCGCCGACGGCGACGATGTCGCGACGAAGCAATTCACGGTGAGCTTCGCGAAGAGCAACCGCGAGATTTCGTGCGGCTCGGCGCAGCACGTGCTCGATGCGGCGCGCCAGTCGGGCGTGCGGCTGCCGGCGTCGTGCACGCAGGGCATGTGCGGCACCTGCAAGGTGAAGCTCGTGTCGGGCCAGGTCGAGATGAAGCACAACGGCGGGATCCGCCAGCGGGAGATCGATCAGGGGATGGTGCTGCTGTGCTGCAGCAAGCCGCTGTCGGACCTCGTGATCGACAAGTAGTCAAGACGAGCCATCGCCGGTCCGGGTGCGACGCATCGCGTCGCCTTCGGACAAGCATCCGTCGGAAAACAACGATACCGCGGAATTGTGGTTGAAGAACCTAGAGAGACAACGCGCACGGTGCGCATTCCAAGGAGATCGACCATGAAGTTGTTCGGAAAACTGTTGTGGACCGGCGCACTGTCGGCGATGGTGGCACTGAGCGCGTCGGCGCTCGCCGATACGAAGCCCACGCTGAAGATCGGTTACGTCGAAGGTTGGGACGACAGTGTCGCGACGTCGAACGTCGCGGCGCGCGTGATCGAGAAGAAGCTCGGCTATCAGGTCCAGCTCGTGCCGGTGGCTGCCGGGATCATGTGGCAGGGCGTGGCGCGCGGCGATCTCGACGCGACGCTTTCCGCATGGCTGCCGGTTACCCACGGCTCCTACTGGGGCGAATACAAGTCGAAGGTCGTCGATCTCGGCGCGAACTTTCCCGACGCGAAGATCGGCCTGATCGTGCCCGACTACGTGAAGGCGAAGAGCATCGACGATCTGAACACCGAGAAAGGCAGCTTCGGCGGCCGGATCGTCGGCATCGACGCGGGCGCGGGCGTGATGCGCAAGACCGACGAAGCGATCAAGAGCTATGGCCTGAACTACACGCTGATGCCGAGCTCGGGCAGCGCGATGACGGCCGAGCTGTCGCGCTCCGTCGGCGCGAGCAAGCCGGTGATCGTGACCGGCTGGGCGCCGCACTGGATGTTCGCGAAGTGGAAGCTGCGCTTCCTCGACGATCCGAAGAAGGTGTTCGGCGGCGCGGAGCACGTCGACAGCGTCGTGAACCCGCAGCTCGAAACGAAGGCGAAGCCGGTCGTCGCGTTCCTGAAGAAATTCCAGTGGAAGCCGGGCGAGATCGACAGCGTGATGCTCGCGATCCAGAACGGCTCGAAGCCGGAAGCCGCCGCCGATGCATGGATTGCGGCGCATGCGGACCGCGTGAATTCGTGGACTGAAGGCGCGCAGTAACGACCGCGGCGAAGCGTCGCGAGGATCATAAAAAAACAGGCCGGGAATGTCTTGCAGGAATCCGAAGTAATCAGGAATTCATGCAGGCATATCCCGGTTTTCTTTTACGGATTCTGCAAGAAAGCCGGCAAGTTGTTACACTACGGCCCTTGTGCGGAGTCATCTGCTTTGCATCGGACCAGAGTAAGCGCTGAAGCGCTAACTCTGATCGAGAGGAGGAATTGGATGAGTCAGGCAGGACTGCGTGCGAATCGCACCAGTGATGTTGAGGCAACCATCTCACATGATTCGACGGGCCACACGCTGCATCGTGGCCTGACTTGGAAAGATGCCTTCTGGGTAACGAGCGGCGTGCCGGCAGGCGTGCTGTTCACGATCGGCGGCGTATGCGCGACGATCGGCCAGCCCGCGTGGGCGATCTGGATCGCCGCGATCACGATGGGCCTGATCCAAAGCGCGACTTATGCGGAAATATCGGGGCTGTTTCCTCATAAATCGGGCGGCGCGTCGGTGTATGGCGCGATCGGCTGGGTTCGATACAGCAAGCTGATTGCCCCGGTTTCGGTGTGGTGCAACTGGCTCGCGTGGTCGCCGATGCTCGCGCTCGGCTGCGGCCTCGCGGCGAGCTATGCGCTCACGAGTCTCTTTCCCGCCGATGCGGCGGTGCTGCACTGGCAGCTCAAGGTTGCGGATCTCGGCTTCATCAAGCCGGGGCTTTCCCTGCGAATCAACGCGACATTCATCATCGCGACGATTCTGCTTCTCATCACGTTCAAACTGCAGCACAGCGGCGCGTCGAAGGCCGCACGCACGCAGCGCATTCTCGGCATCGCGTCGCTCACGCCGCTGTTGATCGTCGGCATCGTGCCGTTCGTCACCGGCGACGTGCCGATGTCGAACCTGCTCCCGCTGCTGCCGCTCGGTCATGATGCGCAAGGCAATCTCACGACCGCGACCTTCGGCTCGTGGAACGGGCAGGGCGTCACGATGGCGCTCGGCGCGATGTTCATGGCCGGCTGGGCGTCGTACGGCTTCGAGACGGCCGTGTGCTACACGCGCGAATTCCGCGATCCGCGTCGCGATACCGCGAAGGCGATCTTCTGGTCGGGTGCGCTGTGTCTCGTCGTGATGACGCTTGTGCCGATGGCGTTCCAGGGCGCGCTCGGCACGCAGGCGATGCTCGATCCGTCGATCGGCGACGGCACCGGCGTCGCGGCCGCGATGGCGAAGATCGTCGGCGGCGGCGCGTGGGTCGCGAACGCGGTCGTCGTGATGCTGATGCTGTCGATCCTGCTGATCGTGATGACGTCGATGATGGGCTCGTCGCGCACGCTGTACCAGGCGTCGGTCGACGGCTGGCTGCCGAAGTATCTGTCGCACGTGAACGAGCACGGCTCGCCCACCCGCGCGATGTGGACCGATCTCGGCTTCAACCTCGTGTTGCTGATGATGTCGGACTACATGACGGTGCTGTCGATCTCGAACGTCTGCTACATGCTGTTCGTGTTCCTGAATCTTCAGTCCGGCTGGATCCACCGGATGGACCGCGGCAACTGGGATCGCCCGTTCCGGTGCCCGACGTGGCTGCTCGTGGCCGGTTCGATCTGCGGCTACGCGAATCTCGTCTATGTCGGCGCGGGCGCGAACCTGCAGGGCGAAGGCACGTTGCGCAACGGGCTGATCGCGATGCTGCTGATCGTGCCGGTGTTTCTCTATCGCCACTACTGGCAGGATCGCGGCCGTTTCCCCGCGCAGATGCAGCGCGACATGGAGCTCGAGGTGCCGAAGCGCGCGATGTGGCTGAACCTGATGCCGTATGCGGCGCTGGTCGGCGCGGCGCTCACGATCTGGCTTTCGTACTACTTCGCGTGGGTGAAGTAAGCGTCTGAGCGCGGTACGCGCGGCGACTCCGGACACCGCACGCGGAGTCGTCGCGCGACGTGCCGAACGCCACGCGATAAAAAACCCGACCGGCTGCTGCCGGTCGGGTTTTTTGTTGGCTGCTCGCCGAAGCGATGTGCTTACGGAAATACCACCGTCCGGTCGCCATTCAGGAACACGCGGCGCTCGATGAACGCCTTCACCGCGCGTGCGAGCGTGATGCATTCGACGTCGCGGCCGACTGCCAGCAGTTGCTCGGGCCGCAGTGCATGATCGACGCGCTCGACCACCTGCTCGATGATCGGACCTTCGTCGAGATCGTCGGTCACGAAATGCGCGGTCGCGCCGATCAGCTTCACGCCGCGCGCGTGCGCCTGGTGATACGGCTTCGCACCCTTGAAGCCGGGCAGGAACGAGTGATGGATGTTGATGGCACGGTTCGCGAGCTTCGCGCTGGTTTCCTGCGACAGCACCTGCATGTAGCGCGCGAGGATCACGAGTTCGGCGCCGCTCGATTCGAAGAAGTCGAGCCACTGCGCTTCCTGCTGCGCCTTGGTGTCGGCCGTGATCGGGAAATGGCGGAACGGCAGCCCGTGCTGCACGGCAAGCGGTTCGAAGTCCGGATGATTCGACACGATGCCGACGATGTCCATCTTCAGCTCGCCCATCCTCCAGCGGAACAGCAGGTCGGCGAGGCAGTGCTCGAGCTTCGACACCATGATCAGCACCTTCGGGCGCGCGTTCACGTCGTGGATCGCCCATTGCGTGTCGCCTTCGCCGCCGCCGCCGAGCGCGGTCGCGATCGGCCCGAACTCCTGGCGCAACGCGTCGATCTGCAGCGTCTCATCCGTCGGATGAAACACGCAGCGCACGAAGAAGCGGTTGCTGAGATCGTCGTCGAACACGTTCAGCGCGTCGACGTAGCAGCGATGGCGCTCGAGAAAGCCGACGACGGCGGCGACCTGGCCGGCCGCGCTCGGGCACGACAGCGTCAGGACGAATTGATCGGGGCGTGAGTCGGCGGTCATGTGATTCCTCGGATGTCTTCGGGGGCGAATCCGCGCGGCGGCGCACCATGGCGTCACGTCGCGCGGGTAGCGGGAGACTCAAGTAAATCAGGACGTTTCGAGTGCGGATAGAACCAACCCGCCGTGTGGCTGGTATCGGCGCGTCAGTGCGGCCGGGCGGGGCGGGGCTTCGGGCCGGCCGGGCAGCGGGCGTCGGGCGACGTTGGCGCGGCGAGCCCCGCCGGCGTCAGGAAAGTATTCCCTTCAGCGGAGCGCCATTCATGCAGGCGCGCACGCATCCAGCAGCCAGCGCCGGAACACGTGGGTCGCATCTGGCTCGGGGCGCTGCGGCGGACGCACGAGGAAGTAGCCGCGCGACGTGACGACGGGGGCGTCGACGAGCTTCACCAGCTGCCCGGACGCGACGAGCTCGTCGACGAGCGGCGACCAGCCGAGCGCGACGCCCTCGCCGAGCAGCGCGGCATGGATCACGAGCGCATAGCTGTTGAAGGTCACGCCGCGCGCGGCGGCCGGCGCGTCGAGGCCATGCGCGTCGAACCAGCCGGCCCACGACAGCCAGCGCTCGGGGCGCGTCGGCTGCACGTGCAGCAGCGGCAGCGCATGCAGATGGTCGGGCCGCGCGACGTGCGGGTGCGCGGCGCGGAACGCGGGCGAGCAGACGGGCGTGACGGATTCCGGAAAGAGCCGCGCGGCCGTGCACGACGGCCAGTGACCGTCGCCGAACAGGATCGCGATGTCGGCATGGTCGCGCTGCGCGTCGTAATCCTGTGACGTGACGACCCGCACGTCGACGTCCGGCATCACGCGCTTCAGGCCCGCGAGCCGCGGCATCAGCCAGTAGGTCGCGAAACCGAAATCCGTGACGATCGTGAGCGCGCCATGCTCGCGGCGCGCGCGCAGCGTCGCGGTGGCGCCGCGCAGCGTGTCGAGGCTCACCCGCACGGCTTCGTACAGGCACTGGCCGTCGCTCGTCAGCGTGACGCCGCGCGGACTGCGCTCGAACAGCGGCACGCCGAGTTCCGCCTCGAGCTGGAACACCTGCTGGCTCACGGCCGGCTGCGTCGAGCCGAGCTCGCGCGCGGCGGCCGTGAAGCTCTGGAGACGGGCGGCCGATTCGAACGCGCGCAGCGCCTGCATCGACGGTAACGGTTCGGATTTCGACATAAGTCTCTCTAATGGCCTCATAAGGGCCGGACGCCTTCCCGCGCGAATTCGGGCGGGGGATAGTGATTCGGACGACACGGCACCGTGCCCGTCCTTCCGCGATTCTAGCCAGTCGCGGCCGGTGCGCGCGGTACTTTCTTCACGCTGCGTCCGTCATGCTGGCCGCGCCGCTGCGCAAGCGTCGCGCCGTTCCGTTCGAACACCGATTTCCCCACGACCGCCGATGACGAACCCGACTCCCAACATCCTGATCCTGATGGCCGACCAGTTGACGCCGTTCGCATTGCCGGCCTACGGCAATCGCGTCGCCCGCACGCCGACGCTCGACCGGCTCGCGTCGCAAGGCGTCGTGTTTGATGCCGCGTATTGCGCGAGCCCGCTGTGCGCGCCGTCGCGTTTCTCGCTGCTGACCGGCAAGCTGCCGTCCGGTATCGGCGCCTACGATAACGCCGCCGAATTGCCGGCGCAAACGCTGACCTTCGCGCACTATCTGCGAGCGGGCGGCTACCGCACGATGCTGTCGGGCAAGATGCATTTCTGCGGACCGGACCAGCTGCACGGCTTCGAGGAGCGGCTGACGACCGACATCTATCCCGCCGACTTCGGCTGGGTGCCCGACTGGGATCGGCCGACCGAGCGGCCGAGCTGGTATCACAACATGAGCTCGGTGCTCGACGCCGGCCCGTGCGTGCGCACGAACCAGCTCGACTTCGACGACGAGGTCACGTTCGCGGCGAAGCAGAAGCTGTACGACGTCGCGCGCGAGCGTGCGGCCGGGCATGACGAGCGGCCGTTCTGCATGGTCGTGTCGCTGACGCATCCGCACGATCCGTACGCGATCACGCGCGAATACTGGGATCTGTACAGCGACGACGAAATCGACATGCCGGCCGTGCGGCTCGATGCGGCCGATAGCGATCCGCATTCGCAGCGGCTGCGCTTCGTCTGCGAAAACGACCGCACGCCGCCCACCGACGCGCAGATCCGCGCCGCGCGCCGCGCATACTATGGCGCGACGTCCTACGTCGACGCGCAATTCGGCAGCGTGCTGGCCGCGCTCGAGCAATGCGGGTTCGCCGACGACACGATCGTGATCGTCACGTCCGACCACGGCGACATGCTCGGCGAGCGCGGCCTCTGGTACAAGATGACGTTTTTCGAAGGCGGCTGCCGCGTGCCGTTGATCGTTCACGCGCCGGGCCGCTTCGATGCCGCGCGGGTGCGCGGGCCCGTGTCGCACGTCGACCTGCTGCCGACGCTGGTCGACCTGGCCGGCGTGGCGCCGGCCGGCGGCTGGCCGGACGCGGTCGACGGCGCGAGCCTCGTGCCGCATCTGCGGGGCGCACCGGCGCACGACGTCGCGCTGGGCGAATATCTCGCGGAAGGCGCGGTCGCGCCGGTCGTGATGATCCGCCGCGGCGACTGGAAGTACGTGCATTGCCCGGCCGATCCCGACCAGCTCTACAACCTCGCCGACGATCCGCGCGAGCGTACGAACCTGGCCGGCCTGCCCGAAGCCGCCGACGTGCTCGCCGAATTCCGCACGGAGGCCGCGCGGCGCTGGAACTTGCCGGAACTCGACGCCCAGGTGCGCGCGAGCCAGCGGCGGCGCCGGTTCCACTACGCGGCGACGACGCAGGGGCGCATCCAGGCATGGGACTGGCAGCCGTTTGCCGATGCGAGCCAGCGCTACATGCGCAATCACATCGAACTCGACACACTCGAAGCGATGGCGCGCTTTCCGCGCGTCGGGCGCTGAACGGTCCGCATCGCGATCATTGACGAACGACGGAGGAAGCGAATCATGAAACGGCAATGCAATGCAGCAATCCGGAGGCTCGGCGCGGCACTCGCCGCGACCGCGTGCGTGGTGGCGATGCAGTCCGCGCACGCCGCCGATCCGCAGACGTGTCGCGACGTGAAGATGGCGGCGCCCGGCTGGACCGACATCGATGCGACCAACGCGATGGCCGGCGTCGTGCTGAAGGCGCTCGGCTACCGGCAGGACGTCGCGAACCTGTCGGTGCCGATCACGTACCAGGGCTTGAAGAAAGGCCAGGTCGACGTGTTCCTCGGCAACTGGATGCCCGCGCAGGCGCCGCTCGTGAAGCCGTTCGTCGACGAGAAATCCATCGACGTGCTGCACGCTAACCTCAGCGGCGCGAAGTTCACGCTGGCCGTGCCCGACTACGTCGCGGCGGCCGGCGTGCATACATTCGCCGATCTCGCGCGCTACGCGGACCGCTTCGGCGGCAAGATCTACGGGATCGAGCCCGGCGCGCCCGCGAACCAGAACATCAAGCGGATGCTGTCCGAACACGCGCTCGGGTCCGCGAACTGGTCGCTCGTCGAGTCGAGCGAGACGGGGATGCTCACGCAGGTCGAGCGCGCGGTGCGGGACAAGCGCTGGATCGTCTTTCTCGCGTGGGAGCCGCACCTGATGAACACGAAGTTCCATCTGACCTACCTGTCGGGCGGAGACGCATATTTCGGCCCGAACTATGGCGGCGCGACCGTCAACACGGTCACGCGCGCCGGCTTTGCCGGCCAGTGCGCGAATCTGGCGCGGCTGTTCCGGCAGATGACGTTCTCCGTGGACGTCGAGAACCGGATGATCGCCGACATGCTCGACAACAAGACGTCGCCCGCGCTCGCGGCGCAGCACGTGCTGAAGGCCGAGCCGGCGCTCGTCGAGGGCTGGCTGGACGGGGTCACGACCGCGTCCGGCACGCCGGCCCTGCCGGCCGTTCGCGCCGCGCTCGACGCCCGCTGACCCGCCTCCGGGCGGCCGGTTTTTGCCGTGCCGCCCGTCTCCGTGTTTTCCCGACCCGTCGCATCAAGACCATTTGGTGTCGCCTTCAGACGGGTGACCCGAAATATGGGTTTGTATTTTTCGCCAATGGCTGCGTTATTGCGGAAAACGAAATGCCGAAGCCATCGGACGTACCGAATTCGAATCAGCCGGCGTATTGCTGCGCGCGCCAGGCCACGGTTCTTTCCATCGAAGGGTTCAGGGAGGGTGGTCGACAATGAAGCAAAAGAAAGTTGCCGTTGCCGCCGCGCTGGCATGCGCGGCCTGTATTCCCGCCATCGGCCATGCGCAGAGCAGCGTGACGCTGTACGGGATTCTCGACGCGGGCATTACGTACGTGAACAACACGGGCGGTTCGCACGTCGTCAAGTTCGATGACGGCGTCGCCTACGGGAACCGCTTCGGCCTGAAAGGCACGGAAGATCTCGGCGGCGGCCTGAAGGCCGTGTTCGCGCTCGAGAGCGGCTTCCACCTCGGTAACGGGCAGCTCGGCTTCGGCGGGTCCGAGTTCGGGCGGCAGGCTTATGTCGGTCTCCAGAACGACTGGGGCACGCTGTCGTTCGGCAACCAGCTGGACATCACCAACGAGCTCGTGTCGATCTACAACATCTCGGCATGGGGCAGCGGCTACGCGATCCACCAGGGCGACTTCGACCGCTTCAACGGCGACCGCCTGCCGAACTCGGTCAAGTTCCTGTCGAACGACCTGAGCGGCTTCAAGTTCGGTGCGATGTACTCGTTCGGCAACGTTGCCGGCAACTTCCATCGCAACAGCGCATGGAGCGCGGGCGCAAGCTACACGAAAGGCGATTTCTCGATCGGCGCCGCCTACACGCGCCTGAACAACCCGAACGGCATCTATGCGTTCGATCCGTACGCGATGATCGGCACGCATACGTTCCTCGGCCAGCAGACCGTGACCGTCGATCCGGCGACCGGCGCGCGCACCGACCTGTTCGCGAACACCGCGATGGACGTCGACAGCCAGGGCACGTTCGGCATCGGCACGAGCTACACGATCGGCAAGCTGTCGCTCGACGCGAACTTCTCGTACACGACGATCAAGGGTTTCGGCCAGTCGTCGCACATGCAGGTGTACGAAGGCGGCGGCATGTACCAGTTCACGCCGGCACTGAGCTTCATCGCGGGCTACCAGCACACGCGTTTCGAAGGCCACCACTGGAACCAGGGCACGGCCGGCCTGCACTACCTGCTGTCGAAGCGCACCGACGTGTACATCTCCGGCGATTACCTGCGTGCTTCGCAAGGTGTCGATGCGGTGATCGGCTACAGCTTCACGCCGTCGACGACGCAGACGCAGGCCGACGTGCGGATCGGGATGCGGCATTCGTTCTGAGCGGAGCGGGTAGTTCTTTCGACGTCTTCAGCGAGGTCTCTCTTTGGCGCGAACCGCGGTTCGCGCTTTTTTTTTGTGCGTCGGCGGGATGCGATTCGGTATCGCACTGCGCGACATGTGCGGGCCGCGTGCGCGCGACAGGCATCGGGCAGGGACGGGGCGGTTGAAGCTATCATCGCGGTTTGGCCGCATCGTGCGGCGCCGGCCTTTCTCCGATGACATCCCTTCGATGACCGCTCCGTTACCCGAATCCCGTTCGCCGTCGCCGTTACCCGCCAACCTGTTTCGCCACGCGCCGTTCCAGCGCTTCTGGGGCACGCGCGTGATGTCGTCGCTCGCGTTCCAGATCCTGTCGGTCGCGATCGGCTGGTACGTCTATGCGCTCACGCACAGCGCGTTCGCGCTCGGTCTCGTCGGGCTCGCGCAGTTCGTGCCGATGTTCGCGCTGACGCTCGTCGTCGGGCAGGTGGCCGACCGCTACGATCGACGCCGCATCGCGACGATCTGCCAGGGCGTCGAGGCGCTGGCCGCCGGCGTGTTCCTGCTCGGCGCCGCGAAAGGATGGCTCACCGCACCGGGCGTGTATGCGCTTGCGGCGATCGTCGGCACCGCGCGCGCGTTCGAATCGCCGTCGGTGTCGTCGCTGCTGCCGGCCGTCGTGCCGCGCGGCGACCTGCCGCGTGCGACGGCGCTGTCGACGTCCGCGAACCAGGCCGCGCAGATTCTCGGGCCTGCGTTCGGCGGCCTGCTGTATGGCATCGGCGCGCCCGCCGCGTTCGGCACGAGCGTCGTCGCATTCGCGATCGCGGCGGTGCTGAGCGGCACGATTCCGCTGCGCAGCGCGCCGCCCGCGCGAGAGCCGGTCACGCTGCGATCGGTGTTTTCCGGCATCGCGTTCATCCGGCGCGAACCGGCGATCCTCGGTGCGCTGTCGCTCGACCTGTTCGCGGTGCTGTTCGGCGGCGCGACCGCGCTGCTGCCGATCTACGCACGCGACATCCTGCAGGTCGGGCCGTGGGGGCTCGGCGCATTGCGCGCGGCGCCCGCGGTCGGCGCACTCGCCGGCACGCTATGGCTCACGCGTTTTCCGTTGAAGGGCCGGCCGGGCCGCGCGATGTTCGGCGGCGTGATCGCGTTCGGTATCGCAACGATCGTGTTCGGGCTGTCGCGGCATTTCGCGGTGTCGCTCGTCGCGCTGGCGGCATTGGGGGCGTCGGACGTCGTGAGCGTCGTCGTGCGCCTGTCGCTCGTGCAATTGCGTACGCCCGACGACATGCTCGGCCGCGTGAGCGCGGTCAACTCGCTGTTCATCGGCACATCGAACCAGCTAGGCGAATTCGAATCGGGCGTGACGGCCGCGTGGTGGGGCGCGCCGGCCGCGATCGTCGTCGGCGGCGCGGCGACGATCGCCGTCGCGCTGACGTGGATGAAACTGTTTCCTCAGCTCACCAACATGCGGTCGCTCGAACGCGACGCATGACGCGCGTCAGGCATCCGGCGTCACGCGCACGGCCGTGCCGTAGCAGATGACTTCCGTCACGCCCGACCCGATCTCGGTCGAGTCGTAGCGCATGGCGACGATCGCGTTCGCGCCGAGCTTGCGCGCGTCGGCGAGCATCTTGTCGAAGGCCTGCTCGCGCGCCTTCTCGCACAGCGACGTATAGAGCGTGATGTTGCCGCCGAAGATGGTCTGCAGCGCCGCGCCGAACGAGCCGACGATCGAGCGCGAACGCACGATGATGCCCTGCGCGACACCGAGCGATCGGACGGTCGTGTGGCCGGGCAGGTCGAACGCGGTCGTGACGCGTTCGGGCGAGAGATCGTCGGTGAAGCGGGAGAGGTCGGTCATGGCGGTGCGCCGTCGCGCGGAAGTGATCGAACGACGATTCTATCCGGAACGGGAAACGCGCTTCGACCGGGCGCGCACGATGCGCGCGCGCCCGGTGCGGCCCGGTCAGCGCTTGACGGTCGCGCTGCCGTCGCCGCCGAGATCGACTGCATACGCGAGCGCCAGCTTGCCGAACTTCAGCGCGTGGTTCGCCTGCCGGTCCGAATTCTCCAGCGTGTCGTTCACGGTATGGATATACGGACTGTCGTTCTGATCGGCCTCGAACGGGAACGAAGCCGGGTAGCCCTGCGCATTCCACGACGCGTGATCCGAACACGCATACCCGCACTGCGACGTGCCGATCGCGAGTTCCGGCAGGTAGGTCTTCGCCAGGTTCGTCAGGTAGGTGTTCTGCGCGGCGTTGGTGTAGTCGGTGATCAGGTAGATGTCCTTCGGATCGCCCTTGTAGTTCGTCATGTCCAGTTGCAGCACGCCGACCACGTTCGCATTTTGCGTGCGGAACTGCTTCGCGATCGCCTTCGATCCGAGCAGCCCGGCTTCCTCGGCCGCGTACCCGACGAACTTGATCGTCCGCTTCGGCCGGTAGCCGTTCGCGAGCAGCACGCGCAGCGCTTCGGTCAGGCTGGCGATGCCGGACGCATCGTCGTCGGCGCCGGGCGAGCGCGTGTTCTCCGTCGTGCGGCCGACCGTCGAATCGAGGTGCCCGCCCAGCACGACCGTGCCGGCGGCCGGATCGCTGCCGCGGATCGTCAGGATCACCGATTTCTGCGGAAAACCCGTGTGCGCGAACTGCTCGACGGCGATGTCGCTGCGCGAGCCGGCCAGTTGCTTCCACTGCAGCGCGAGCCAGTCCGAGGCGGCGACGCCGTGCGACGTCGTGTAGTAGCGATTCGTGAACCCCGACAACGACGTGATCGTGCCGGCGATGTTGCTGGCCTGCAGTTGCTGGATCCAGGTCTTGATCTGCGGTGCGTTCGACACCGCGTAGGCGGTCGCGGCGGCCTGTTTCGCGAGCGTCGCGGGCGCCGGCTGCAATGCCCGGCGCGCGTCGTCGAACGAGTCGTGCACGATGTAGCCGGGTCCGTGGCCGCGCGCATGGTGTACCGCATGGGCGAGCTCGCCGAGCCGCGCATCGTCGATCTCGACGACGTGCACGGTTTCGCGGCGCGTGGTGCCGTCGGCGGCTTTTCCAGCGTCCACCGTCGTGCTGTACTGCGCCGTCGCGCTCGCATCGATGCGTTGAAGCTGGCGCAAGGCGGTGTCGCCGAGCGTGATCCACACCGGCGTCGCTTGCGCGGCGGCGGTCAGCAGCATGCCGCCCAGCGCGGCGCTCAGGCGGGTCAATGTCAGAGTAGGCATGTTCGATCTCGTGAGGATGGCGATGTCGAGGAAGAGGGTGCGCCGCAGGTCGTGCGACGCCCCCCGCCTGCTGCGGAATTACGACTTCTGCGGCACGGTCACGCCGTACGTGCAGCTCTTGTTGTACGCGTTGCCGATCGCCGCGAGCTGTGCGCTGCTGTAGCCGAGCGCGGCGGCGGCCGTCAGCACCGCTTGCGCGGCGGCCTTCTGGTTCGTTGAGCTGTTGGTCATCGACAGCCCCTTCAGGAACGCCTTGTCCATCGCCTGCGCGCCGATCGCGTCGCGCGCGACGAGGTTGCACGATGCCCAGTACTGGCCGGCCGTGTGGATCTCGGCGCCGCGTGCCTGCGCGTAAGTGCGCCCGACGTTCCAGTTGGTCACGCGGCCGCCCCAGTATTCGTTGTGGCCGTCCCAGTTGTAGACCCAGTGATACTGCGTGTCGGACGGGCTCCACTGGTTGAAGTCGCGGCTGTATGCGGCGGCGAGATAGTCACCGGTGCCTTCCGACAGGCCTTCCTGCTGCGACAGGCCGCCATTGGTCACCCAGTCGTGGATGCCGTGCCCGAGCTCGTGGATCACGACGTCCGCATCTTCCGCATCGTCGACACCGCCCTGCCCGAAGGTGAGCCTGCCGCTGCTCGACGAGTACGACGAGTTGTCGTCGCCCGATTCGCCGTGCGGGTCGTACTGCACACCGCCCGTGTACTGGTACGGCATCGCCTTGATACCGAGCGTCTGGTTCACGTAACGCAGGAACGTGTCGATGTGGTAGTACGCGTTCACCGCCTCGAAGTAAAGGTTGCCGCGCGTGAACTCGAATGCGGGCGTCGCCTGTGCCGGGCACGCATTGTCGCGCGGCGCGTCGAAATCGATGCACGATGCATACGGGCCGGACAGCACGTAGCGTGAATTCGACTGCGCGAGATCCTTCAGCGTCACGCGTACGCGCGAGGCCGTGAGCTGCGTGGAGTCCGCGTCGTTGTTGTCCTTGTAGCCCGTGCTGCCGTAGCTGCTCTTCGTCGACGAAAGCGGATCCGGCCGGAACACGAAACCGGTGCCGTCGGTCGCGTAGAACGCCTTGTCCTCGGCGCGCAGCACTTCGCCGCTGCCCGCGTCGATCAGCAGTTCCCAGTCGCCTTTCGGGCCGTCCTGCGGACGGCCGCGCACCTTCCATGCGGTATGCGTGCCGGCCTTGTCGACGAACGCGACGAGTTGCGCGTCGAGGTTCGTGAAGCCGCCGACGCCGAGATACGCGCGTGCGCGGTCGAGCGCCTGCTGCTGGTCGACGGCCTGCGCCTTGCGCGCGGTGGCAACCACGCCGTTGATTGTGTTGCTCGCGACGTACAGGATGCGGCCGTCCTTCGCGACGGTTACCGCGATGTCGCTGCCGTACACGGGCAGCCCGGCCGCCTGCTGCTGGAAGCGCACGACGGTGAAATCGGCGTCGTTTCGCTCCGACGTCACCGCGAGGCTCGCGAGTGCGGCCGCGTCGAGCCCGAGCTGCGTCGCCTGCGACGCGACGAAATCGCGCGCGGTGGCGGCGGGCGTGGCGGCCGCCTTCTTCGCGCGATATGCGGGGTTGTACAGCGTGACGGCGACGCCGTCCGCGCGGAACTGGCCGGCGGCCGTGTCGGCCTTGGCTGCGGCCGGTGCGACGCCGCGCGTCAGGCTTTCGCGCAGGCTCGCCGCCTGCGGGTTCGCGACCTTGGTATCGGCCGCGCTGCCGCCGACGATGCCGAAACCGAGCGCGAGACCCAGGGCGAGCGGCAATGCTTTGCGTGATGTCTGCATACGTGATCCTCATCTCAACGGTTGGACACGCCCGCGCGCTCGTGGCGAGCAGGCACGACACGGCCCGCGCGCCGGCTCGATGGAACCGGTGCGGCAAAGCTGTGCAGGGAGAGTCGACTGACTAAGGACGACTAAGCGTCAGGTCGAACAGAATCGGAGCGAAACGGCGGCGGGGAAGCGAACGGCAGGCAGGTGCGGCGACGGCGAAGCGAGCATCGTCATGTCATACCCCTCGGATCGGCATTGATTGGTTCGGCAGCCTGCGTGGCGCGACTTGCGTCGGGCACGGGCTCTCATCTCTTTAGGGCTGCCTATCTAATTGCGAGGTATGTTACAGAATATTTTCGCCGACATTGCAATTTATTTTCGAAGGCCGCTTCGGTCCTTCGATCAATCGGCGGCATTGTTCAGCGAATGGCGGGAAACGCTGTCGCGGCACGCAATAGCGCGCCGGATTGTACGTAAAAGCGGCGTTGCTCAGCGCGTCGCGCGACGGTCGCTGCGCGGGCTCACGCCGAAGCGCGAGCGGTACGTGCGCGAGAAATGCGATGGCGATTCGAAGCCGCATGCGACGCAGACCGACGTGATGCTCATGTCGGTCTGCTGCAGCAGCTCGCGGGCGCGATCGAGGCGCAGGTTCAGGTAGAAACGTGTCGGCGTGTCATTCAGCGTTGCGCTGAACAGCCGTTCGAGCTGGCGCCGCGTGATCGACACGTCCTGCGCGAGCGCGTCCGAGCCGAGCGGGCTCTCCATGTGCCGCTGCATCGTGTCGATCACCTGGATCAGCTTGCGGTTGTGCACGCCGTAGCGCGCGGCGATCTCGAGCCGCTGGCTGTCGGAGCGTTGCCGGATGCGGCTGACGACAAACTGCTCGGAGATCGCCGCCGCAAGATCGGCGCCGTGCCGCCTGCCGATCAGGTCGAGCATCATGTCGATCGACGCGGTGCCGCCCGCACAGGTGATGCGCCGGTCGTCGATCTCGAACAGTTCCTGCGTCGCGTTCAGGCCCGGGTAGCGTTCGCGGAACGCGGCGAGCGCTTCCCAGTGCAGCGTGAGCGTTTGCGATGCATCGAACAGCCCGGCTTCCGCGAGCACGAAGCTGCCGGTGTCGATGCCGCCGAGCGTCGCGCCGTGCCGGTTCTGGCGGCGCAGCCAGTCGCCGAGCGCGCGGTCGTAGCACACGAGCGGATCGAAGCCGGCGACGACGAACACCGTCTCGACCCGCGCGACGTCCGCGTACGCGGCCTCGGCGGCCACCGGGATGCCGTTGCTCGCGGCGACGGGCGCGCCGTCCGCGCTGATCACGTGCCAGCGGTACAGCTCGGTGCGAAAGCGGTTCGCGACGCGCAGCGGTTCGACCGCCGACATGAAGCCGAGCGCGGAGAAGCCGGGCAGCAACAGGAAGTGGAAATCCTCTGGCATCGGGGCGTATGGTGGAATCGGTTGGGGCATCACGTCAGCGCGAGACGCGACGTTGCGCGGCGGGCATGCGTGTATGCGGGCACGCGCGCCGCGCCCGGCTCGCGCAAGCCGGCATGTTCGACGCATGATTATCGCGGGTTTTGCGGGCGCTCAGCGCATTTTTACGCCGCGCACCGTCCGGCGCGCCGTTGTCGAAGGCAGCTCGCCGAACTGCGCCTTGTACGCGTTCGCGAAATGCCCGAGGTGGATGAAGCCCCAGCGCGCGGCGGCTTCGCTGATCGGCAGGTCGGACTGCCGCGTGTCGAGCAGCAGGCGTCGCACCTGAGCGAGGCGCAGCGAGCGCGTGTAGTTCAGCGGACCGGTCTGCACGATCGACTGGAAGCTGTTCTGCATCGTGCGCCGGCTCACGCGCAGCTGCGTGCACAGGCTCAGGATGTCGACGGGCGCCTCCGGGTGCCCGATCACGTAGTCGTGCACGCGGCGCACGATGTCGGCATGGCACGCATGCGTCAGACGATTCGACGGTTCGGGCATCCGATACGTGAGCAGATCGACGAGCACATTCGCGACCTCGCCGCGCAGCTGGGACTGCGCGCGCGCCGTGTCGAATGCGTCGGGTGCCGACAGCATGCGTTCGAGCAGCGTCGCGAGTTGCACGCTCGCGCGTTCGCGCGCGGCGACCGGCACATCGGCGACGCCGCGCCGCAGCGCGCGCTCATCGAGCCGGACATCGGCGGCATCCTCGATCTGCTGCATCAGCTCGGAATCGATCACCACGCCGATCAGCGACATGTCGTCGGGCGAATGGAGTTCGAAAGGCGAGCCGCCGCGCGCCAACACGATCGTGCCGAGCTCGATGCGTGCATCGCCGAATGCGAAGGTACCCGAGCCAGTGAGCGGCATGCCGAATACCGTATGGCCGGACGGCAGGCGCCCGCGCTGGATGATGCGCACGTTCGCCGCTTCCTGGAACAGTTGCACGCCGGCGAATTCCGCGTGCTTGATCGCGCTGCGATACGAGCCGGAACCGATCTGGTCGTAGCGCTGATCCCAACCGCGCAGTGCCTCGGCATGCCGGTCCGCGTCGTCGAACATCTGGTGAAACACGAGCATGGCGCCTCCGGCGATCGTTCGGACCGCGCAAGATTAAACCGACCGCACGGTCGGCGCAATACGGATGAGCGCCATTCCGGTCGGGGGTTTTCCGAGGGTCGAAAGATGTCGACGTGTGACGCCTTTCAGACGGTTTTCCAATATCCCGAATCGGCACGCACGCGTTGCCGGTCCGGGTGCTGAACGGATTTATTGTCGAACTACAGTCGCCTCACATTACGTGAATCCCAACTGGAGGCGACATGAGAACAAGGCGACGCACCGCGGCCGTCGCGGTGACGCTGGCGCTCGCGGCGGCGCGGATAGTGAGCGCATACGCGACGGAAAAACCCGAGGAACTCGTCGTGCAGAAGATGCCGCCGTGGCATCCGCACCAGGTGTACGTCGTCGATATCGCGATGCCGACGATGACCGACGGGCGCATCTTCGTGTACGACGCCGACGCGAAGAAGCTGCTCGGCCAGATCGACGGCGGCTTCGCGCCCGGTCTGGCGATCTCGCCCGACCACAAGACCAGCTTCATCGCAACGACCTATTTCTCGCGCGGCTCGCACGGCACGCGCACCGACGTCGTCGAGATGACCGACAACACGACGCTCGATCACGCGGGCGAGATCGTGATTCCGGCGAAGCACGGGCAGCACGTGCCGTCGCCGTACAACACCGCGTTCAGCGCGGACGGCAAGCGGCTGTACGTCGCGAACATCACGCCGGCCGCGTCGGTGACCGTGATCGACGCCGTTTCGAAGAAGGTGCTGTCGGAAATCGACACCGCGGCGTGCGTGCTCGCGTATCCGTCGGGCAACGACCGCTTTACCGCGCTGTGCGAAAGCGGCAAGGCGCTCACCGTCACGCTCGATGCGAACGGCACGGAGGTGAAGCGCACGATGTCCGACGCATTCATCGACGTCGACAACGATCCGGCCTTCGTCAACGCATCGCGCTACCGGAGCGCCTATCTTTTCACGACTTACCACGGCAACGTGCGCAGCGCCGATTTCAGCGGCGACAAGCCGGCGTTCGGCAAGTCGTGGTCGCTGCTGACCGATGCCGAGCGCGCCGAAGGCTGGCGCCCGGGCGGCATGCAGCAGACGGCCGTGCAGGCGACGCACAACCGCTTCTACGTGC
The DNA here is from genome assembly GCF_001718335.1 of Burkholderia territorii. NCBI lineage: Bacteria > Pseudomonadati > Pseudomonadota > Betaproteobacteria > Burkholderiales > Burkholderiaceae > Burkholderia > Burkholderia territorii. The sequence goes on along the minus strand of NZ_CP013365.1, from coordinate 1,936,585 downwards.
TGATGCACAAGGGCGGCGACGGCACGCACAAGGATCCGGGCACGCAGGTGTGGGTGTACGACCTGAAATCGAAACGGCGTGTCGCGCGCTGGGATCTCGCGCAACTGAAGGTCGATCCGCTCGTGTCGATCCAGGTCAGCGAGGATGACAAGCCGTTGTTCTACGGGCTGACGGGCACGTCCGATCTCGTCGTGATGGACGCGAACACCGGCAAGCCGCAACACGTCGAGAAGCAGATCGGCAGTACGCCGACGCTGCTCGTGAACCCGTGAGGCCGCGATGACGCTCGATCCCGTACTCGCCACCAGCGCGCAGGCCGGCGCGGCCGTCGTCGTGCTGCTCGGTGCCTTCTCGAAGATGCGCCGGCCCGCGGCGTTCCGGCAGGCACTTGCAGGTTACCGGCTGCTGCCCGATGCGCTCACCGCGCCCGCCGCGTTCGCGATTCCGCTCGCGGAAGCCGTCTGCGCCGCGGCGCTGCTGTTTCCCGATACACGCACGGGCGGCGCGCTCGGCCTGATCGCATTGTTGCTCGTCTTCGCGGCCGGGATGACGATCAACATCGTGCGCGGCCATACCGACATCGACTGCGGCTGTTCCGGTTTCGCCGCCGCGCGCGCGGGCGCGCCGCTCGGCATCGGCTGGCTGCATGTCGCGCGCGTGCTGCTGCTCGTCGTACTGTCCGCGACCGCGTTCGTCGAACCGGGCGGCCGCGCGATCGTGTGGTTCGACTACCTGACGCTGTTCTCTTCCGTGTTGCTGATCGTCTGCGCGCTGCTCACCGTCGACGTGCTGCTCGCCAACGTACCGCGCCTTTCCCACCTGAGGAATTCATGATGCAAACCGCTCTCACCATTTCCACGGCCTTGCTCTGGGTCGCCGTTCTCGCGCTCGGCGCGATCTGCCTCGCGCTCGTGCGCCAGATCGGCATCCTGTACGAACGCATCATGCCGGCCGGCGCGTTGATGATCGACAAGGGGCCGGCAGTCGGGGCGATCGCGCCGACGTTCGAACTGACCGACATACGCGGCTCGCAGGTGAAAGTCGGCGGTATCGACGCATCGGGCAAGGCGACGCTGCTGTTCTTCCTGTCGCCGACGTGCCCGGTGTGCAAGAAGCTGCTGCCGCTGTTGCCGTCGCTCCAGGCGAGCGAGTCGACGCCGGTGAACATCGTGCTCGCCAGCGACGGCGATCTCGACGAACACACGCGCTTCGCGCAGAAGCACGACCTCGCGCGTTTCCCGTACGTGCTGTCGCAGGAGCTCGGCCTCGCATACCAGATCGGCAAATTGCCGTATGCGGTGCTGCTCGACGACACCGGCACCGTGCGCGCGAAGGGGCTCGTCAATACGCGCGAGCATCTCGAGAGCCTGTTCGAAGCGAAAGAGCGTGGCGTCGCATCGCTGCAGCAGTTCGTGCATGGCGGTCACGCCCACGACGGCCATCAAGCGCATGCGCAGCACGCGTGAGCGGCCGATCTTCCTTCAACGTTAACGGAGAGCAACGGAATGGGCCTGTTTGATTCATGGTTCGAACGGTCGGCGCGCGGCGTCGCGCAGCATAGTTCGCGGCGCAGCGCGATGGCGAAGCTTGGCAAGGTGCTGGTCGGATCGGCGATGCTGCCGCTCCTGCCGGTCGATCGCACCGCGTATGCGGCCGACGCGGCCTCGGGTGCATCGGCGGCGTCCGGTGCCGGCGCATCGGGCGCGAGCGACGATCCGACGAGCTGCGATTACTGGAAATACTGCGCGATCGACGGCTGGCTGTGCAGTTGCTGCGGCGGTACGTCGAGTAGCTGCCCGCCGGGCACCACGCCTTCGCCGATCACGTGGATCGGCACCTGCCGCAATCCGCACGACGGTTCGGACTACATCGTGTCGTACAACGACTGCTGCGGCAAGACGTCGTGCGGCAAGTGCTTCTGCAACCGCAACGAGCGCGAGAAACCGCTGTACAAGCTGTCGCTGAACAACGACATCAACTGGTGCATGGCAAACGGCAATTCGAATTACCACTGTTCCGTTTCGGTCCTGCTGGGAGCGGCCAAGCAATGAAAGTGAAGCAAGCTGGAAAGATCGTGGCCGCATGCGTGGCGGCTTCCGCCGGATTTCTGATGCTGCCGGGCGTGGCCGGTGCGCAGCAGACCGTTCATTACCCGGCGGGCAAGAGCCTGTTCGATGCACAGTGCGCAGTGTGTCACCAGGCGGGCGGCAAGGGGCAGGACGGCCTCGCGCCGCCGTTGACCGAATACCCGGGCAAGTACGCGGCGGCCGACGCCGGCCGTGCGCAGCTCGTCGCGACGCTGTTGCACGGGATGTTCGGCGAAATCAAGGTGCACGACAAGCGCTACAACTTCAAGATGCCTTCATTCGCGAGCGCGAGCGATGACGATATCGCGAACGTGCTCAACTACGTCGTGTTCGATCTCAACGACAGGCAAGGTGACGCGAAACCGTTCACCGCCGCAGACATTCGCGCGGCGCGGGCGAAGGAGATGGACGGTGCGGCCGTTCATGCGCAACGCGCGATCGTGACGAAGGGGCTGGGGCTGTGAAAGCCGCGCGCATTCCGCATGACGAAGGTCGACGCGCGGTTGCGTCGCGGATCAGGGCGTCCGCGACGCGCCGTCTGCACCGGGGGCTGATGGCCGCTGCCGCCTCATGCGCGATTGGCGTGCCGGCGCATGCCGACGGCGTGACCGACACGACGCTTGCGCGGCAGCACTGGGTGCTCAACTGCATGGGCTGCCATACGGCGACGGGCGACGGCATTCCGGGCAAGGTGCCGCCGCTCGCGAATTCGCTCGGTTATTTCACGCATCTGCCTGCGGGGCGCGAGTACGTGATGCGCGTGCCCGGCGCGTCGAACTCGGCGCTGTCGGACCAGGATCTCGCCGACGTACTGAACTGGGTGCTCACGACGATGAATCGCAATGCGCTGCCGCGCGATTTCAAGCCTTATACGGCTGACGAAATCGCCGCGCATCGACGGCCTGCGTTTTCCGATGTCGCGACGGTGCGAGCGAGGCTCGTGCGCGAATTGCACGAGCGCGGGATCGATGGTGTGTCCGAGCGCTACTGATTGGCGACGACGGGGCGACGACGCGTGTAGCTTCTGCGGTTGCGGCCGCACGCATCCGCAGGGAAGCCGCGCACCGGTCAAATGCGAGCGTGGCGGTGTCGAAGTACGTGCTTGTTAGCTGTTGAGTCGCGCTGGCGCCTATTGGACTGCGCAAGGATCGGCGCGTGGCGCAACGTGTCGAGATGCTTTGCAGTGCCCCCCGCAGCGTCAGCGCTCGTTCCATACCGCCGCCGATATGTTGCCGGCCATCAGACCCCGCCCGAGCCGCGGGCGTCTTCCCAGTCGTGCCACTCGATTCGATGCATGTCCACATAACGGCTTACCGCTTCGCCGATCGTCGGAAAGAAGTTGTCGTCGCCGAACATGCTGTACATCCGGTAATGCTTGAGGCTGTCCTTGACGGGGCCTTTCAGCTCCGCGAACACCAGCTTGACCTGCCGCGCGGCAAGTTCGCGATGCAGCCGTTCGAGGACATCGGCAGCCGTGAGGTCGATGTCGGTCACGGGCTCCGCCGCGATGACGATCCAGCGAGCCGGCTCAGGCGATTCATCGACGGCGCGCAACACGCGTTCCCGAAAGATTTCGCCATTCGCGAAAAAGAGCGGCGCATCCCAGCGCAGCAGCACGAGCCCGGGCACGCGCCGCGCGTCCGGATGGCGCGACACGTCGTGATAGCCCTTCCGGCCGTCGACGCGCCCGAGCACGGCATCGTAAGGCCGCCACGCGCGCCACAAAAACGACAGCACGGTGAGCAGCAGTGCCAGCGCAATGCCGTTCACGACCCCGACGGCGGCAACGCCGGCGAAGCACGCCACGGCCTGCATGAATTCGCTTTTGCGGAGCCGATATAGCCGCACGACGCCGGGCACCTCGATCATGTTCACGCATGCCGCGATCACGACGGCGGCCAGCACGGATTGCGGCGTGTGCGCAAGCGCGCGCGGCGCGAACAGCAGCAATGCGGCAACGACGGCGGCAGCCACCACACCCGTTGCCTGCGTCTTCGCGCCGGCCGCTTCCGCGACGGGCGTGCGTGACCCGCTCGCGCTTACCGCGAACCCTTGCATCAGGCCGGCGGCGAGGTTCGACAGCCCGAGCGCGATGCATTCGTGATTCCGGTCCACGCGGGTGTCGTTGCGCAGTTCGTAGGTGCGGGACAGCACGCTGATATCCGTGAGCGACACGAGCGCGATCGCCGCTGCGCTTCCCGCGAGACGCAGCCAGCCGTCGAGGCTCACGTCGGGGATGCGCGGCATCGGCAGGCCTTGCGGAACCGCACCGACGGTTGCAACGCCGGCGCGCGTCGACAGATCGAACCACATCACCGCCGCCGTCGCGCCAGCCACGGCGAGCAGTACACCCGGCATCCTGGGCCAGAGCCGTTTGCACGCGAGTATCAGCGCGAGGGCGGCGACACCGAGTGCGAACGACGTTGCGTTCACCTTCGACGCCGCGATGCCGGCGACAACGTCGCGCACCTGCTCGATGAACGATTCGCCGTTGCCCTTGTAGCCGAGGAGCTTGGGCAATTGCCCGATGCTGATCGTCAGCATGATGCCGTTCAGAAAACCGTACCGGATGGGCAGCGACAGCAGCTCGGTGACGAATCCGAGCCTGAGCACTCCGACCGCGATGCAGATCGCGCCCGCGAGTATCGCGAGCGCGCCGGCAACGGCCAGCGCATGCGCGGCATCGCCGTGGGCAAGCGGCGCGATGCTTGCGGCGATCAGCGCGACCAGCGCGGAGTCGGGGCCGAGGACGAGGATGCGGCTCGGGCCGAACAGCGCATACGCGAGCAGCGCGGCAAGCGACGCATAGAGCCCGTTGACGGCGGGCAGGCCGGCTGCGTTCGCATACGCCATGCCGGCGGGCACGAGCACGGCACTGAGCGTGACGCCGGCCAGCAGATCGTGCGGCAGCCAATGCAATCGATAGGTGCGCGCCACGGCGAGTCCGTTGATCCACCGCAGCAGGCCGGCATCGGGCTTGCGGGGCGGGCGGGCCGTGTGCTGGCGGGCACGGCTTTTGATGTTCATCGCAGGACGTCAGGGAACCTCGGCGGAATCGTTCGTTACGTCCGCCGATATCGTTAAAGATTACGTTCCCGTGCCCTCGGACCGCAAGCCCGGTTTCACGATGTTTCGTTTCGATGTGCCGGTCCGACTGTCCGGCTACTTTGCTGAACGCTGGTTCGAGCCAGGCTGGCGATGGCCAAAGTGATGATCGGCGGTGCGGGGGAATCGCCCGGCGGCACGCTGCCGTCACAAGGTGCACTCGTTTTGGGTTGTGCGGCCATCGGGTGCGGCGTCTTCGCCGGTTATGCATGGCTGTTTTCCGTGGCGCCGGTTCGAAGGATCTACATGCGAACCCACAAGGCACTGGACGGGTGTCTGGCCGTCGTATTCGGGATCGCGGGAATCAGGTTGCTGGCTTCGCGTCCATAGCGCGTCGACCCGTCGCGCGAACGGCACCGGATGTGCGGTGAATGAGGCAACCGCCGAAATTTCCAACGAACGGACAGCTTTCGTTAGAATCGGTCGTCTATCAGAGCAAAGCAGCGTTGCATCGGCGCAGCGGCATCCGCTCATGAACACCGCTCGCGCTCATCTCATGTCCTTTACCGGAGGCGAACGTGCCAGGATTACTTCCCGATGTCGACCGCGACGGGCTTCTCGAATATTCGGTGGTGTACACCGACCGGTCGATCAATCACATGTCGCAGCGCTTTCAAGGCGCCATGCGTGATATTTCCGCGGCGCTGAAGAAGGTTTACAACGCGAAGGCGGTCGCGATCGTCCCGGGCAGCGGGACGTTCGGCATGGAAGCTGTTGCGCGCCAGTTCGCGACGGACAAGAAGTGTCTGGTCATCCGCAATGGCTGGTTCAGTTTCCGCTGGTCGCAGATTTTCGACATGGGCCGCATTCCGGCCGAGTCGATCGTGCTGAAAGCGCGTCCGGTCGAAGCGGGCAGACAGGCCGCGTTTGCGCCGGCGCCGATCGATGAAGTCGTTGCCGCGATTCGCGAGCACAAGCCGGATCTGGTGTTCGCGCCGCACGTCGAAACCGCGTCGGGGATGATGCTCCCCGATGCGTATCTGCGTGCGGTGGCGGACGCCGTGCATGCGGTCGGCGGGATGTTCGTGCTCGACTGCATCGCGTCCGGCACGATCTGGGTCGACATGGAGGCGAGCGGTGTCGACGTGCTGATCAGCGCGCCACAAAAGGGCTGGAGCGCGTCGCCCGGCTGTGCGCTGGTGATGATGAGTCCGCTTGCACGCGAGCGCATCGATGCGACGACCAGCACCAGTTTCGCGTGCGATCTGCGCAAGTGGCTGCAGATCATGGAGGCGTACGAAGGCGGCGGCTTCGCGTACCACGCGACGATGCCGACCGACAGCCTCGCGACGCTGCGCGACGTGATCAAGGAAACGGCAGCTTACGGCTTCGACAAGGTGCGGGCGGAACAACTCGAGCTCGGCACGCGGATTCGTGCGTTGCTGGCGCAGAACGGATTCCGGAGCGTGGCGGCGGAAGGTTTCGAGGCGCCGGGTGTCGTGGTGTGCTACACCGACGATGACGATATCCGGTCCGGCAAGAAATTCGCCGATGTCGGGATGCAGATCGCGGCGGGCGTGCCGTTGCAATGCGACGAGCCGGCGGATTTCAAGACGTTCCGGATCGGCTTGTTCGGGCTCGACAAGCTGCATGACGTCGATGCGGCGGTCGGGCGGTTTGCGAGTGCGCTGGAGCGGGTGCTGTAGCGGGCTTGGAGGCGTGGCACGATCGGATGTGCTACCTGATCGGTGCATGGGAAGCCGCCGTGTCCGACGGCGGCTATCGACTCGGAGCACACGAAGATCGCGCTACGACGCCCACGTGCGCTGTGCAACATTCGCGAGCCCGTCCGCCGCTTGAAGCGCTGGCTTCTGCGGCGTGTGCATGAAGCTTGACCGCAAGCAGGTTGGTGCGAGTGGTATCAACGCTTATGGCAAATTCGCGAAGAGCAAATTGAGGCCTTCGGAAACGAGCGGATGCGCGATGATCGCATCACGAACGGCCATATAAGGCAGCCCCCCGAGCATTGCCATTTGCACGGCCGTCGTCACATCGCCCGCGCCGGCGCCAAGCATCGTGAAACCCAGGATCTTGCCCGTATCCGGTTCCACCAGCGCTTTCATGAAGCCCCGCGTATTTCCGTCGGTCCGCGCGCGCGGTACCGCGGTCATTGGTATCTTCGCGACGCGGACGTCGATTTTCCGGGCGGCCGCATCGGTTTCGTTCAGACCGATGCGGCCGAGTTCCGGATCGATGAACAGCGCATAAGGGATGACGCGGTTCTCGGTGCTCGTCGGACGGCCTTCGACACCGGCCTTGAGCACACGGTAGTCGTCGAACGACGCGTGCGTGAACATCGGGGTGCCGGCCACTTCGCCGATCGCCCACGTGCGTTCGGCCGTGGTAGCCAGTTGGTGGTCGACCTTGATGAACCCGCGCTCGTCCTTCTCGACACCCGCAAGCTCCAGCCCGATCGAATCAGTCAACGGCTTGCGCCCGGCCGCTACAAGCATGTGCGAACCGCTGACCGTGCGTCCGTCGGAAAATTCGACCGTGAGGTGCTCGCCGCTACGCCCGCGAACGGCAACGATCTTCACGCCGAGCTCGAGTCCGATTCCGTCCTCGATCAGTGCTTGCTGAATGGCTGCGCCGACGTCCTCGTCTTCGCGCATCGCAACGCGCGGCGCATCGCTGAGAAGCGTGACCCGACTGCCCAGACGCCGAAATGCCTGCGCCATCTCCAGACCGATATAACCGCCGCCCAGCACGATCAGGTGGTCGGGCAGTACGTCGAGACGCAATGCTTCGACGTGGGTGAGGGGGAGCGCATCGCGCAGCCCGTTGATATCCGGTATGGATGCCACCGTGCCCGTATTGATGTAGACGTTCTCGCCTTCATAGATGCTTTCCGCCCCGTCGTCGGAACGCACCAGAATCGTGCGCGGTCCGACGAAGCGGCCGGTTCCAATGACAAGGTCGAGACCCGATTGCTCGAACGCGCGGCGATTGATGTCCACCATGCCGCCTACGACGGACCGGACGCTGGTGGACACGCGTTGCATGTTCGCAGCGAGGTCCGGTCGTTCCGCAGCCTGCCGCCACGCCCGCATGGAGCGCGCCTCGTGGATCAGTGTCTTGCTCGGGATGCAGGCGACGTTGATGCACGATCCCCCGATCATCCCGCGCTCGATCACCGCGACACGTCTGCCACGGCGCGCCATCTCCATCGCAAGCGATTTCCCACCTTTCCCGCCGCCTAGAAACAGATATTCATATCGTCTGGTTTCGTCCATTTCGTAATCCTCTTCATATAGAGTGAGTGGGACCGTGCGCGACCGGATGATCGGTCGTTCACGCGTGGCGAGCATTCTTCGGTTCCAGCGAAGGCCCGCACTGTGCCATCACGAGGCAGCGTCCGATCATCGGTGCGAGCCGAGATTCTCGATTGCAGCGCGCACGCCGGCCGCATACGCGTGATCTGCGCGGTGGAAGTGATCGAGCTGACGCTTGACGATTTCGTCGGGCACGCCGGCGATATGCCGCGCGATGTTGTCGCAAAGCCGTGCACGTTGTTCCGCATCGAACAGACGGAACAGCGCTGCGGGCTGGCTGTAGTAGTCGTCGTCCTGGCGATGGTCATAGCGGTCGACCGCTCCGGCGGCGAGCGGCGGCTCGGCTGCGTCGCGGTCCTGTGCGAAGTCGCCGAAGCTGTTCGGTTCGTAGTTGACCGTGCTGCCCAGGTTACCGTCGGTGCGCATCGCGCCGTCGCGATGGAACGAATGATGGACCGGACACTTCGGGGCATTCACCGGAATCTGGTGATGATTCACCCCCAGCCGGTAACGCTGCGCGTCGCCGTACGAAAAGAGACGACCCTGCAGCAGCCGGTCCGGAGAAAAACCGATGCCCGGCACCACGTTGGCTGGCGTGAACGCTGCCTGCTCCACATCGGCGAAATAATTCTCCGCGTTGCGGTTTAATTCGATCACGCCGACGTCGATTAGCGGATAGTCCGCGTGCGGCCATACCTTCGTGATGTCGAACGGGTTGTAGGGCACATTCGCTGCGTCGGCCTCGGGCATCAGCTGGATTCGAAATGCCCAGCGCGGAAAGTTGCCGTGGTCGATGCTCTCGATCAGGTCTCGCTGCGCGCTCTCGCGGTCGAAGGCGACGACCTGGGCCGCTTCGTCGTTCGTATGGTTCTCGATCCCGTTGAGGGACTTGAAATGGAACTTCACCCAGAAGCGCTCGCCCTGCGCGTTGATGAACGAATACGTATGCGAGCCGAAGCCGTGCATCTGGCGATAGTTCTTCGGAATGCCGCGATCGCTCATCAGGATGGTGACCTGATGCAGCGACTCCGGATGCCGCGACCAGAAATCCCAAGCGGCGATGTTGCTGCGCAGGTTCGTGTGCGGATCGCGCTTCTGCGTATGGATGAAATCGGGAAACTTGAGCGGATCGCGGATGAAGAATACCGGCGTATTGTTACCCACGACATCCCAGTTCCCCTCCTCGGTGTAGAACTTGATCGAGAAGCCGCGCACATCGCGCTCGGCATCGGCGGCGCCACGTTCGCCCGCCACGGTGGAGAAGCGGGCGAACAGAGGTGTCTCCTTGCCGACCCGGGAGAACACCTTCGCCTTCGTATATCGGGTGACGTCGTGCGTTACCGTGAGGGTACCGAATGCGCCGGAACCCTTGGCATGCACACGGCGCTCGGGAATGACCTCGCGGTCGAAGTGTGCGAGCTTTTCGAGCAACCATACGTCCTGGAGCATCACGGGGCCGCGCTCGCCGGCGGTCATCGAGTTCTGGTTGTCGGCGACGGGAGCGCCGGCCGCGTTCGTGAGGGTGTTGGAAGTCATGATCTTGTGTCGACGTGCGGATTGCACTGAAAGTGAGGACAACAGAACGAGCGCGTAGGGTGATGCATTCCAGACGGCGCGCATCGACATCGATACGCGCCGCGCGAACACCAACCCTTACGACTTCAGGAAGGCGAGCAGATCCGCGTTGACCTGATCGGCGTTCACGACGCACATCCCGTGCGAGCCGCCGGCATAGACCTTCAGCGTTGCGTGCTTGACGATCGTTGCGGACAGGCGGCCGGAATTGTCGATCGGAACGATCTGGTCGTCGTCGCCATGGAGGATCAGTGTCGGCACGTCGATTTTCTTCAGATCGTCGGTGTAGTCCACTTCAGAGAACTCGTGGATGCACTGGTACTGGCCGTGAATGCCGCCGGTCATGCCCTGCGCCCAGAACGCGTCGATCGTGCCTTGCAGCGCCGTCGCGCCGGGCCGGTTGAAACCGAAAAACGGCGTCGCGAGATCGCGGTAGAACTGCGAGCGGTTTTCGGCGACGCCCTTGCGGATTCCATCGAAGACGTCGATCGGCAGGCCGCCCGGGTTTGCGTCGGTTTTCAGCATGATCGGAGGCACGGCGCCGATCAGCACGGCCTTCGCGACGCGCTTCGTGCCGTGCCGGCCGATATATCGGGCGACTTCGCCGCCGCCCGTCGAATGGCCGACGAGCGTTGCCTCACGCACGTCGAGTGCATCCAGCAGCGCGGCGAGGTCGTCGGCATAGGTGTCCATGTCGTTGCCTTGCGAAGGTTGGCCTGAACGTCCATGGCCGCGGCGGTCGTGCGCGATCACGCGATAGCCGTGCTGCAGCAGGAACAGCATCTGTGCGTCCCATGCGTCCGCGTTGAGCGGCCAGCCGTGCGAAAACACGACCGGGCGGCCGGCGCCCCAATCCTTGTAGAAAATCTTCGTGCCGTCTTGTGTGGTTACGGTATTCATGGTCTTTCCTGATTGATTGAGCCGAGGAGATTCAGAAGCCTTCCAGAACGATCTTGCCCTTCGCACGGCCGCTTTCGAGCAACGCGTGCGCGCGACGCAGATTGTGCGCGTCGATCTTGCCGAGGTTTTCGCCGACGGTGCTCTTGAGCACGCCACCGTCGATAAGCGTGGCGATGCGTGCGAGCAGCGCGTGCTGGCGAATCATGTCCGGCGTGCGATACATCGATCGCGTGAACATGAATTCCCAATGGAGAGAAATCGATTTGCGCTTCAGCGGCATTGCATCGAGTGTCGCCGGATCGTCGATCAGCGCAAGCTGACCCTCTGGTTTCAATATGTCGACGATCTGGGAGTAGTAAGTATCGGTATGGGTGAGGCTGATCACATGATCGACCTGTTCGATTCCCGCTGCGGCCAATTGAGGCCGCAGCGGCCGCGCATGGTCGATTACGTGATGTGCGCCGAGCCCGGCGACCCACGCCTGGGTTTCGGGCCGCGATGCGGTAGCGATTACCGTCAGCGCGGTCAGTTGGCGGGCGAGTTGAACGAGGATCGAGCCGACGCCGCCGCCTGCACCGATCACCAGCAGGCCTTGTCCAGCGCCATCGCCCTCCGCGACGTTCAGGCGGTCGAACAGCAATTCCCACGCGGTGATGGCCGTGAGCGGCAGCGCGGCGGCTTGGGCTGCCGACAACGTGGCCGGCCGGTGGCTTGCAATGCGCTCGTCGACGAGACCGTATTCGGCATAACTGCCCGGCCGCGTGATGTCGCCTGCATACCAGACGCGGTCGCCGGGGGCAAACAGCTCCACGCCAGCGCCGACTGCCTCGACCGTCCCCGTCGCATCCCAGCCGAGAATTTTAGGTTCGCCTGGCTGCACACCCTGGCGCAGTTTCACGTCGACGGGATTGACTGCGATCGCGTCGATCCGGACGAGCAGATCGCGCGGCCCCGGTTCGGGCTTCGGAAGTTCGACTTCATAGAGCGCTTGCGGATCGTCGATCGGCAAGCCCGCACGGGCGTAAACGATGGCTTTCATGAACCGCTCCTCATGACGGAAAGCGTGTGGCGGCGCTTACGCGCCGCGGAGAAAAGTGCGCACGTGCGACACATATGCGGGCGCGTACTGAAACAGCGCGCCGTGTCCCGAATTCGGGTAGACGATCAACGTCGCGTTCGGCAATCCTTCCGCGAGCACAAGTGTGTTCTTCGTCGGAATCATGATGTCGTTGTCGCCGTTGGTCACGAGCACTGGATGCGTGATGGCTGCGAGTTTTCCGCGCACGTCGCCGCGCCAGTTCGCCCACGCGATCATTGCCTGCAGTTGCGCGGCGGCAACGGCCGGGCTCGCCGGCGTGTCGCGTTGCGGGCCGCGCGTCTCCAGACGGCCGACGAATGCATCGGCGGCCGCCTGAGCGTCGGCGGTCGCGGGAAAGAACAGGCGCTTGAGTTTCTCGTTCATCGGCATGTCGACGTTCGTGTAGATCGCGACGAGTTCCGGGCGGTCCATTCCGGCGCCTTCTCCGCCTTCGGGGGCGCTGCCGGACAGGATCATCCGGCCGATCGCGGCAGGCCGTGCGAGCGCGATTTCCTGCGCGACGAAGCCACCGAGCGAAAAACCGAGAATATGCAGCGCCGGCAGGCCGAGCGCGTCGATGAAGCGCATGGCGTGATCGGCCATCCCCGCGATCGTCGTCGGCACTTCGCCGCCCGACGCGCCGATGCCCGCGTTGTCGAACAGGATCACCTCGCGATCTTCGGCGAGCGCATCGACGATCGCCGGATCCCAGTTGTCGAGCGTGCCCGTGAAGTGTTGCAGGCAGAGGAGCGGCACACCGCCGCCGCGGCCGAAGCGGCGATACGCGTAGCGCACGCCCGCGGCATCCACATATTGCGTCGGCGCGTTCGCCGCCCGGATCGTGCTATTCATGGTTACAGGTCCTTTCGACGCGCATCGCGCTCGTCGGTGTCAAAGTAGCGTGATGTCGTACAGGTCGATCGACACGACGAGCGGCTCGTCGACCGAGGTGCCGTCCGGCTGGCGTGGGTGAATGCGCCTGCGGGTCGGAATGCGAATTCCCGAAACGGTCGTGTAGCCGTCGACGTAGTGCGCCCCCGGCGTGTTGCCCGCGATCTCGACGTCGTAATCGAGGCGCCGGACCAGATGATCGGAGTCGACGTAGATCGCCTGTACCTTGCTGAATACTTCGAGCGATCCCGGATAGCGCACGACGATCTTCCGCCACGTTTCGCCGCGTTCGTCCCATCGACCCGCGTCTTCGCATTCGACGTCGTCCCATGCGAGCACGAATGGTGTATTCAGATACGTCCACATCGCGCAGCCTGCAAAGAATGCGAGTTGCAGCGCGTCCCAGCGGGTTTCCAGTACGTGGCCGTCGAATGACGCGCGCGGCTGGTCGCTTGCGTCAATGACATGTTCGTCTGCGTCGAGCAACGCGACGCGGCTGCCCGCGAAATCGCTGCGCGCGGCGAGCCGTCCGAACGGCGCATGCGATGCCCACTGGCGGTCGGTCGCGACGGTCACGGACGTGCGATCGAGCACGCCTGCCTGCCCCTTCAACGGCCACAGCACGCCGTCTTGCTCGAGGTTTGCGCGAATGCGGGTGAACTTGCGCCACTGCGTCAGCCCGCCGTGCGTGTCGATGCTCGTTTGAGCAAGTGCATTCATGCCGGGACTCCCTTGTGTGTTCCGTTCATCACGAGGACCGCGCGAAAGCGGACCTCCGCGCGCATCATCCGGTCATACGCGCGCTGTGCGTGTTCGAGGGGGAACGTTTCGACGATCGGCCGCACGTTCTGCAGCTGTGCGAACGACAACGTCTGTTCGTTATCCGAGACGGTGCCGGTCAACGCGCCCGCGACCGTACGGCCGCCGAATACGAGATCGAGTGCGTTCAGCGTGATCGGCTCACCGGGTACCGCAACGACGACGAGCTTGCCGCGAGTCGACAGCCCGGGCACGGTGTCGGACATGCCCTTGCCGGTCGGCGCGGTTCCGAGGACGACCTTGGCGCCGCCGAGTGCGCGCAGCGCACCAGCGACGTTCTCGACGCTTGCGTCGATATAGCGGTGTGCGCCGAGTTGCAGCGCAAGCGCCTGTTTGTCGGCGCCGCGTGCGATCGCGACGGTATGAAAGCCCATTCGGTTCGCGAACTGAATCGCGAGATGCCCGAGGCCGCCGATTCCATGGATCGCTACGACGTCGCCAGCGCGGGCCCCCGCATTGCGCAGCGCGTTGAACGTGGTCAGCCCTGCGCACAACAGCGGCGCAGCCTCGGCCGCATCCAGTTCCTCGGGGACGCGGACCAGACCGCGCGCTTCGGCCAGCATCATTTCCGCGTAACCGCCATCGACCGTCATCCCGGTGATGACCGGATTTTCGCAATTGACTGCATCGCCGTGCCGGCACGACGGGCATACGCGATCCTCACCTCCGAGAAAGCCGACACCGACGCGCTGCCCGATCTCCCAACCGGTAACACCTTCGCCGATCGCATCGATTCGCCCGACGACTTCGTGGCCCGGCACGCGCTGAACTGCATCGTCCTGCGTTGCACGCTCGACAGTGGCGCTGTCGGAGTGACACACGCCGCACGCCTCGACACGAATTCGAACCTGCCCGTATGCGGGGCACGTTATTGCGCGATCGACGATACTCAATCGGCCGGGGCCCGTTACGACCGCGGCGCGGTAAGTGGTTTGCTGTTCCATGTCTTCTCCGTCACTCGAAGCGAAAATCGGACAGATCGACGCCGACGATCAACGGTTCGGGCAGTGCGAGGTTTTCCGGCGTGCGAGGGTAGATGCGAAAGCGCGTCGGCATTCGGATACCCTGCACGTCGACGTAATCGCCGATGTAGCGAGCCGCGGCATTGCGCCCCTGGATGTCGACCTCATAGTCGTGACGGCGCAGCAGGCCGTCGGCGTCGAAGTAGAACGTCTGCGTTGCGCTGTGCGTTGCAATCGACGGCGCGAATTCGACACGCAGGCGCCGCCACGTGAGTCCGTCGACGGTCCACGGGTCGATTTCGTGCGCGTCGATCCCGTCGTGTCGAAGCAGGAACGGCGACGTCAGGTACGTCCACATCGTGTAGCCGGCGAAATAGGCGAGTTGCGGATTCGACCACGGTGTGTCCATCTCGTATCCGTCGAACGACGCGCGAGGCTGCTCCAGCGTCTCGACGACGCTCCCGTTCGGACGCCTGATCTCGACGCGCGATGGTGTATAGACGGAATGGGCATCGGTCGGCGCGAACGGTTCGTGCGACACGCGCCGCTCGCGAAGGTCGACTGTTACGCGGCAATCGGTCAGCACACCGTCCCGTTGCTTCAGCGGCCACAACACGCCGGTGTGATGGAGGCGGGCGGAGACCTTCCGGAAGCCGAGAAAGCGGTCGAGCCCGCCCGCGGCGTCCAGCGCCAGCTTGATCAAGTCATTCATTAAAGTGTCCTAATCTAAATAACGGGTTGTCGTATCGAATCGACTGGCATCGTCATCTATCCGCGGCGCCGGCTGGCAACGCTCGCGCCGCCCGCCGACCGTGTCGCGTACGCGCGTGCTACGACGTCGCGCCGACGAATGCGGCGATATGTCGGGCGGTTGATCGCGGATGTTCGAGTTGCGGGCCGTGACCGGCGCGCGGGAACGTCACCAGATGCATCGTCGGCAACTGGCCATTGAGCGCGTACCAGTTCTCGACCGGGAAGACGATGTCGTGGTCCCCGCCGATATGGAGAACCGGAATCGGTGTCGCCTTCAGTGCGTCGAGCACCGCATCTGCCGGAAACGCGGGATTTCTCGGGCCGTCTCCGAGCTGTTTGGCTGCCCATTCGAACGGCACCGGCGGGCTGGCATCCGCGCGTGGCTGCGCGAGCCGCTGCGCGGACGCTTCGGCCGCGGCGCGGCTCGCCGGCGAAGCCAGTTCGAAGAACAACGAGACGAAGTCTTCAAAGTCGTTTTCGCGTTTCGCCATTTCGTAAAACAGTGGGTCTGCCGGCTTGACCAGCGGGCCGGGCGGCGTCGTCGCGATCAGCACCGCGTGGCTGATCAAGCGAGGCGCGGTAGCCAATACGATCTGCGCGACCATGCCGCCGATCGACCATCCGCCGATGACGACCTTGCCGAGTTCCAGCGCGGCGATCAAATCGATCGCGTCCTTGGCGAGCGACGCCGGACTATAGGTCCGCTCGCCGCTCGACTGACCGAGGCCGCTGTAGTCGAACGTCGTGACCTGGAAGCCTTGCTCGACCAGACTGTCCAGGAACAGGGGATCCCACGAGTCCATCGTTCCGCGAAATCGCACGCAAAGCACCAGCGGTATTCCGCTTCCGAACGTGCGATACGCGAGACGCCGGCCCGCGACCTCGACAAATCGGGTCGCGGCATTCGTGCTTTGAGAAACTTGAGCCATATATATATGTCCGCTGTTTGATCCAGCCATTCAGTCAATAAATTGCCGAACTAGACGAGGCGCGGCAAATCATCTATTTGCCCGGATGCCGTAATCAGGACGCCTGCGGCATATACGTTCACGTCGCCCCGTCGCGACGAAAACTTTCCAATCGCCGCGCACGTGATTGCGGAGTCCGGCCCGATAAATTCAATCAACGCATTCACCTGCTCGACGGAAAGCAGCGGGCAGCCATTGCCGTCCATGACGTTGATGACCAGAACGATGCTCGCATCCTGATCGATCTTCGCCCGAACGCCCGCCAGGTCGACGTCCGATCCGCCATCGACGACGACTACCTCGACGGCGCGCCGACACCGCGTCGTCAGTTCGTCGGCCATCTCGTTGAGAAGCGGCCGAATCTCGTCGATCAGAACAAGGTCATAGCCGTTTTTCGCAAGATGCTCCGCGTAAGCCGCGCCTATGATCGACAGCGCCCTGCTTACGACGGCGGTTCCGCGACCCGGCGACATGGCTGTTTGCATGCTCGGCAGTGCGTTGAATCGAGTGCTTATCATCCATGCGGCCGGCATGCTTTTCCAACGACATTTATAATCACGTTTTCGGACACGACGGATGGTGGCGGCGATGCATCGGATTGGCTATTTGCTGACTGACGAATTCCAGGTCATGGCCATCGGCACGCAATCCATATTCGAATTCGCGAACGTGCTAGCACGCGAGCGTGTCTATCAGGTGACGAATTATTCGATCGCCGGCGGCCCGGTTCGCTCGTCCCTGGGCGTCTCGGTCGTGACCGAAGCGGTGAACAGCCGCACCGCGGCGGACACATGGATGATCAGCGGCGTGGTCGATCCGCTCAATCACGTCACGCCCGCGAGCGAGCTGGAACTGATGGTGGAGGCTTCCACGCGCTCGCGACGCATCGCGGGGCTCTGCACCGGTGCCTTTGCGCTCGGGGAAGCGGGCCTGCTCGACGGGCGCCGCGCTACCACGCACTGGGCCTATGTAAGCGCGTTGAAGGAACGCTATCCGCTTGCCCAGGTCGAGGACGATCGGATCTTTATCGTCGATGGCGCGATTTGGACTTCGGCGGGACTCACGGCGGCGATGGACCTCGCGCTCGGCATGGTCGAGAAGGATCTCGGCCCCGAGCTCGCCACGTCGGTTGCGCGCGTGCTCGTAATGGAGCGTCGGCGCTCCGGCGGACAGCCGCAGCAGTCGCAACTGCTCGAACTCGCACCGAAGTCGGACAGGATCCAGATGGCGCTGGCGTATGCGCGCCAGAATCTGTCGAAGCCGCTGCGCGTCGATGATCTGGCAAAGGCCGCGCATCTCAGCACGCGCCAGTTCGGGCGCATTTTTCTCTCCGAGACCGGTCAGTCTCCTGCCAAGGCGATCGAGCAACTTCGTCTGGAGGTTGCGAGGAACATGGTGGAATGCAGCCGGCATTCGCTTGAAATCATCGCGCGCGAGACCGGCTTCCGTGATCGTCGCCATCTGCGTGAAGTGTTCGTGCGCGGGTATGGCGTCAGTCCTCAGGCGTTGAGGCGAGACAGTCGTACTTCGACCGCCGGCGAAGCCGCCTAGTTGATTCGGTATTGTGTTTGCCGGCGCGTGGCGCCCGGCGATCGCGCCTCGATCCGCACGGGCGCGGCGGTGCACACGTTGTCTCTGCGGAGACCGTGCTGCAGGACTCCTTTCGCCGTGCGCTGCCGGCTGGGCACGCAAGGCAAACATGCCGTGAAGTACGTTTTTTGGGCATGAACAAGGAACGTGCATGCCCGTTGTCGTGCCGATCGACGAGCCGGCCGCGGGCGGCCCGTCGATCGAGTCTCTACATCAACCGCATTCACCCCGCCGCGTTCCGATTCGCCTCGATCACGGTCAACGCCGTCATGTTCACGATCCGCCGCACGGTCGCGCTCGACGTGAGAATGTTCACCGGCGCATTGACGCCCAGCAGGAACGGCCCGACCGCGACGTTGCTGCCGGCTTCCGTCTTGAGCAGGTTATAGGCGATATTCCCTGCATCGACGTTCGGACACACGAGCAGGTTCGCCGCACCCTTGAGCGGCGACATCGGCAGCAGCCGCGCGCGCAGCGACTCGTCGAGCGCACAGTCGCCATGCATTTCGCCGTCCGCCTCGATATCGGGCGCGTGCGCGCGAATGATCTCGAGCGCCTTGCGCATCTTCGCGCCGGACGCCGCGCTACCCGACCCGAAGTTCGAACGCGACAGCAATGCAACCTTCGGCGAGAGATTCAGCCACTCCATCTGCCGCGCGGCCGCGATGGTGAATTCCGCGATCTGCTCCGCATCCGGGTTGTCGTTGACGTGCGTGTCGACCAGCGCGACCGTCCGCTGATTGAGCAGCAGGATGTTCATCGCCGCATAGGTCGATGCATCGGGCTTCCTGCCGATCACTTCATCGACGAAGCGCAGGTGATTGTGATACTCGCCGACCGTCCCGCAGATCATCCCGTCCGCATCGCCGAGCCGCACCATCATCGCGCCGATCAGCGTCAAGCGGCGCCGCATCTCGACGCGTGCCATTTCCTTCGAGATGCCGTCGCGGCAGCGCAGTTCCCAATACGTCGTCCAGTATTGCGGGAAGCGCTCGTCATATTCCGGGTTCGTTACTTCGACATCCTGACCGAGACGCAGGCGCAGGCCGAACCGCTCGATACGCGCGAGCAGCACCTCCGGACGTCCGACCAAAATCGGGCGCGCGAGCTTCTCGTCGACGATCACCTGCACCGCGCGCAACACGCGCTCGTCTTCGCCCTCGGTGAACACGATGCGTGCCTTGCCGCCGTCACGCACGAGCTGACGCGCGGTCGCGAACAGCGGCTTCATGAATGCGCCCGAGTGGTAGACGAACTGCTGCAACTGCTCGACATACGCGTCGAGATCCGCGATCGGGCGCGTCGCCACGCCGCCTTCGATCGCGGCCTTGGCCACGGCCGGCGCGATGCGCACGATCAGGCGCGGATCGAACGGCTTCGGAATCAGATATTGCGGACCGAAGGACACTTCATCGCCGCCATAGGCTGCCGCGACAATGTCGTTCTGCTCTTCCTGCGCGAGGCCGGCGATCGCGTGAACCGCGGCGATTTCCATCTCGCGGGTGATCGTCGTTGCACCCACGTCCAGCGCGCCGCGGAAAATGTACGGGAAGCACAGAACGTTGTTGACCTGGTTCGGGAAATCCGAGCGTCCCGTCGCGATCACGACGTCGTCGCGCGTCGCATGGGCGAGCTCGGGGAAGATTTCCGGCGTCGGATTGGCGAGCGCGAGAATCAGCGGGCGCGCGGCCATTGCCTTGAGCATCTCCGGCTTCAGGATGCCGCCGACCGACAGGCCGAGGAACACGTCGGCGCCGCCGATCACGTCGGACAGCGTGCGCGCGTCGGTTTCCTGCGCGAAGCGTTCCTTGGCCGGATCCATCAACGTGGTGCGGCCGCGATAGACGACGCCTTCGATATCCGTCGCCCAGATGTTCGCGACCGGCAGACCGAGGTCGACGAGCAGGTCAAGGCAGGCCAGCGCGGCCGCACCGGCGCCCGACGTCACGACCTTCACTTCCTTGATCGACTTCCCGACCACCTTCAGCCCGTTGATGAACGCGGCGGCGACCGTGATGGCGGTGCCGTGCTGGTCGTCGTGGAAGACGGGGATCTTCATGCGTTCGCGCAGCTTGCGCTCGACGGTGAAGCACTCCGGCGCCTTGATGTCCTCGAGGTTGATCCCGCCGAAGGTCGGCTCGAGGCCCGCGATGATGTCGACGAGCTTGTCCGGATCGGTTTCGTTGATCTCGATGTCGAACACGTCGATCCCGGCGAACTTCTTGAACAGCACGGCCTTGCCTTCCATGACCGGCTTCGACGCGAGCGCGCCGATATTGCCCAGACCCAGCACCGCAGTGCCGTTGGTGATGACGCCCACCAGATTCCCGCGGCTCGTGAAGCGATGCGCGTTGAGCGGCTCGGCGGCGATCGACTCGCACACGCTGGCGACGCCGGGCGTGTAGGCGAGCGCGAGATCGCGCTGCGTCACGAGCGGCTTGCTGGCGACGACGGAGATCTTCCCCGGGGTCGGAAACTCGTGATAGTCGTACGCGGCTTGCTGCTGGGTCTCTGTCTGTTTCATGGCTTTAGGTCCGGGCGTGCGCGCCAGGCCAGTCCCGACGCGATCCATGAGCTGATTCTAGGGATCGGCCATAAGGAGATGATTCTGTTTTAATATCGGGCCATCACTTTTTCATGATGGTACGGTGGTCCGGCAATGACATTCGACGCGAACGACGTGGTCCGGCGGCTCGGCGCGCGGCTGAAGATGCGGCATCTGATGCTGCTGCTGCAGATCCAGCAGCACGGGTCGCTGACGCGCGTCGCGGAACACATGGCCAGCAGCCAGCCCGCCGTGACGAACGCGCTGTCCGAGCTGGAAAGCATGTTCGGCACGCCGCTGTTCGAACGCTCGTCGCGCGGGATGCGGCCGACCGCGCTCGGTTCGGTCGTGCTCGAGCGCGCCAGGGCGATGCTGAAGGATCTCGACCATCTCGCCCGCGAAATGGAAGCGGTGGCCGCCGGCCACGCGGCGCATCTGCATATCGGCGTGATTCCGTTTATTTCGGGCCAGATGCTGTCGGCCGCGCTCAAGCGGCTGCAATCGCGGATGGAGCGGCGCCTGACCGTGACGATTCACGAAGGCACCAGCGATCAGCTGCTGCTCCAGCTCAGGGATCACAGCGTGGATCTCGTGATCGGGCGGGCGTCGTCGGCGGTCGACCTGGGGCAGGTCTCGTTCGAGGTCCTTTACCAGCAACAGCCGCGGATGATCGCGAGCCGGCGCCTCGCCGCGAAACTGGCCCGCATGAAGCTCGACTGGGAGAAGCTGCACGCGCTCGACTGGATTCTCGGCGCGCCGCATACGCCGATGCGCGAGCAGGTGACCGACCTGTTCCTGTCGGCCGGCATCGCGCCGCCGGTGCCGATCGTCGAAAGCTACTCGTCGAAGCTGATCGGCGAAATGATCGCGTCGAGCGACGACGCCGTGTCGATCGTGCCGGCCGATATCGCGGAAGAAATGGTGCGCATCGCGGGCGTGGCGATCGTGCCTTACTCGCTGGTCTGGACGCTGCCGCCCATCGCGCTGTTTACCCGCTCCGCCGAATCGCATGCGCCGACGCGCGATCTGCTCGTCCAGGCGCTGCGCGAGATCTGCCGGGAAACCTACGTCGAAGTGCCGCGATGACGCGTCGGGCGCCGGCCCGCCACCGCTGCGGCCGGCATCGGCGCCACGCGTGTTCCGGCATTGCCGCCGACGCGCGCTACGTAGCATCGGGAACGCCGCATCCGGACAAACCCCGCTCCCCGGGAATTCGCCTCAAACCCCCGCCGCACAAGCCACTGCCCGCGCGTAGTGGTTTCCACCGATAGTCGCAAATAGTCAAGAAAAGGTCGCCGCCGGTCGTCTTTCGACCAATATGGCTCGTTACTTTTACTCCCACGATGCAGGCCGGGGCGCACTTCCGCGAACCCGTCGGACATCGGTCCAATCGGGAGAGAAACCATGAAGTCGACAAAGATCGCCGCGTTCGTCGCGGCCGTGCTGGCGACCGGCGCATTCGCGACCGCGGCGCACGCCGAAACGGATGCCGCGACCTGCCGCAACGTACGCTTCGCGGATATCGGCTGGACCGACATCACGTCGACCACGGCGCTCGCGTCGACGGTGTTCGAAGGGCTCGGCTACAAGCCGACGACGACGATCGCATCGGTGCCGATCTCGTTCGCCGGCCTGAAGAGCAAGCAGCTCGACATCTCGCTCGGCTACTGGTGGCCGGTGCAGCAAAAGCAGCTTCAGCCGTTCCTCGACAGCAAGTCGATCAACGTGGTCGAACCGCCGAACCTGTCGGGCGCGAAGGCGACGCTCGCGGTGCCGAGCTACGAATACCAGGCCGGCCTGAAGACCTTCGACGACATCGCGAAACACCGCGCGGAACTCGACGGCAAGATCTACGGGATCGAGCCGGGCAGCAGCGCGAACGCGACGATCCAGAAGATGATCGACACGAATCAGTACGGCCTCGGCGGCTTCAAGCTGGTCGAATCGAGCGAGGCCGGGATGCTCGTGACGGTCGAGCGCGCGATCCGCGAGAAGAAGTGGGTCGTGTTCCTCGGCTGGGAACCGCATCCGATGAACATCCAGATCAGCATGAACTACCTGTCCGGCGGCGATGCGGCGTTCGGCCCGAACTACGGCGAAGCGCGCGTGTACACGCTGACGGCGCCCGACTTCATCTCGCGCTGCCCGAACGCGGGCAAGCTCGTCGAGAACCTGCGCTTCACGACGCAGCTGGAGAACCAGCTGATGCAGTCGGTGATGAACAAGACGAAACCGTCGGAGGCCGCGAAGGCGTATCTGAAGAAGAACCCGCAGGTGCTCGATGCGTGGCTGGCCGGCGTCAAGACGTTCGACGGCAAGGACGGGCTGCCCGCCGTGAAGGCGTATCTCGGCCTGTAACGGCCCGTGCGCGCCGTCGCCGTGCGGCGGCGTGCAGCGAAAATCATCTGTAGTACGACGGAAACCGAACGACACACATCGAATCAAGCGAGGGCTCACGGCATGAACAACGAAGTCATCATCACCTGCGCGGTCACCGGCGCGGGCGACACGGTCGGCAAGCATCCGGCGATTCCGGTCACGCCGAAGGAGATCGCGGCCGCCGCGATCGAAGCGGCGAAGGCCGGTGCGACGGTTGCGCACTGCCACGTGCGCGACCCCCAGACGGGCCGCGGCAGCCGCGACCCGAACCTGTACCGCGAAGTGGTCGACCGGATCCGCTCGGCGGACGTCGACGTGATCATCAACCTGACGGCCGGCATGGGCGGCGATCTGGAGATCGGCCCGGGCGAGGACCCGATGCGCTTCGGCAAGGGCACCGATCTCGTCGGCGGGCTCACGCGGCTCGTGCACGTCGAGGAACTGCTGCCGGAAATCTGCACGCTCGACTGCGGCACGCTGAATTTCGGCGACGGCGACTACATCTACGTGTCGACGCCCGCGCAACTGCGCGCCGGCGCGAAACGCATCCAGGAACTCGGCGTGAAGCCCGAGCTGGAAATCTTCGATACGGGCCATCTTTGGTTCGCGAAGCAGTTGCTGAAGGAAGGGCTGCTCGACGATCCGCCGCTGTTCCAGCTTTGCCTCGGCATTCCGTGGGGCGCGCCGGCCGACACCGGCACGATGAAGGCGATGGTCGACAACCTGCCGCCGGGCGCGCACTGGGCCGGCTTCGGGATCGGCCGCATGCAGATGCCGATGGTCGCGCAGGCGATGCTGCTCGGCGGTCACGTGCGCGTCGGTCTCGAAGACAACATCTGGCTCGATCGCGGTGTGCATGCGACCAACGGCACGCTCGTCGAGCGTGCGCGGGAAATCGTCGAACGCCTCGGCGGCCGCGTGCTGACGCCGGCCGAAGGGCGTCGCAAGCTCGGCCTGCCGGCGCGCGGCGAGCGTCCGCTCGAACGCCGCGCGGCGACCGAATTCGCGTGAGTTTCCAACGCGGGTTCCGATTCAATGCGGCGGCGCGCACGAGCGCGGCCGCCGTCCGATTTCCCTCGATTTGAAGGATGCGTTGACATGGCAGTGAAGACCGACATCAAGACGTTCGCCGCGATCGGCACCGGCGTGATCGGCAGTGGATGGATTTGCCGTGCGCTCGCGCACGGTCTCGACGTGGTCGTCTGGGACCCGGCGCCGGGCGCGGAGGAGCGCTTGCGGGCGAACGTCGCGAACGCATGGCCCGCGCTCGAACGCGTCGGTCTCGCGCCGGGAGCAGATCCCGCGCGGCTGCGCTTCGAGTCGACGATCGAGGCCTGCGTCGCCGACGCGGATTTCATCCAGGAAAGCGCGCCGGAACGCGAGACGCTGAAGCTCGAACTGCACGAACAGATCAGCCGCGCGGCGAAGCCCGACGCGATCATCGCGTCGTCGACGTCGGGGCTGCTGCCGACCGACTTCTACGCGCGCGCGACGCATCCGGAGCGCTGTTTGGTCGGCCATCCGTTCAATCCGGTCTACCTGTTGCCGCTCGTCGAGGTGCTCGGCGGCGCGCGCACGTCGCCGGAAGCGGTCGACGCGGCGATGGCGATCTATCGCAAGCTCGGCATGCGGCCGCTGCACGTGCGCAAGGAGGTGCCGGGCTTCATCGCGGACCGGCTGCTCGAAGCGCTGTGGCGCGAGGCGCTGCATCTCGTCAACGAAGGCGTCGCGACGACCGGCGAGATCGACGATGCGATCCGCTTCGGCGCGGGCATCCGCTGGTCGTTCATGGGCACGTTCCTGACCTATACGCTGGCCGGCGGCGACGCGGGCATGCGACACTTCATGCAGCAGTTCGGCCCCGCGCTCGAACTGCCATGGACGAAGCTGGTCGCGCCGAAGCTGACCGACGAGCTGATCGACAGCGTCGTCGAAGGCACGAGCGAGCAGCAGGGCACGCGCAGCATCAAGGAACTCGAACGCTATCGCGACGAGTGCATCACCGAGGTGCTGAAGGCGATCGCCGCGGTGAAGGCGCGGCACGGGATGCGATTCGAGGACTGAGCGAACATGACCGGCGATACCCCGCTGACGATTTATCACGACGTCGTGCGGCCCGAATGGGTCGACTACAACGGCCATCTGCGCGACGCGTTCTATCTGCTGATCTTCAGCTTCGCGACCGATGCGCTGCTCGACCGCATCGGTCTCGACGATGCCGCGCGCCGCGAGCGGGGCCGCTCGGTCTACACGCTCGAAGCGCACGTGAACTATCTGCAGGAGATCAAGGAAGGCACGCGCGTGCGCGTCGAAGCGCGGGTGTTCGCGCACGACGCGAAGCGGCTGCATCTGTGCCTCGAACTCTTTGCGGACGGCCATGACGGCGCGGTATCGGCGAGCGAGCAGATGCTGCTGCACGTCGCCACGCGCGGCGGCGCGAAGTCGGCGCCGTTCGACGACGACGTCGCCGCGCGCGTGGCCGAACTGCATGCGTTGCAGCGCGATTGCGCGGCGCCTGCGTATGCGGGGCGCGTGATCGGGCTGCCGCCGCGTCGTTAGCATCGACGTTCAACTTTCGACCTTCCACAGCGGAGCGCATACGATGCTCGAACCGGAAATCGAGGCGTTCGTCGCGGCCGTCGACGCCTGGTATCCGGCCGATGCGGCGGCGCGCTCGCCCGTCGAGCAACGCCGCGTCTACGATCGTTTCGCGGCCGCATGGACGCCCGCAACACTGCCGGCCGGCATCGTGCAGCAGGATGCCGTATGGCATGCACCGGACGGCCGCGCGATCGCGCTCCGGCGCTACGCGCCCGCGCACGGCGAGCCGCGCGGCACGGTGCTGTTCTTTCACGGCGGCGGTTTCGTCGTCGGCTCGCTCGACAGTCACGCGCTCATCACCGCGCAACTGGCGGCCGACACGGGCCTTGCCGTGATCGCGGTCGACTACCGGCTCGCGCCCGAGCACCGCGCACCGGCCGCGCTCGAGGATTGCCTGGCCGTCACGCGTGCCGCGCGCGACGCGGCGGGCTGGCCGTTCGGCCCGTGCGCACGGCCGCTGACGCTCGCGGGCGACAGCGCGGGCGGCAATCTCGCGGCGGCCGTCGCGACTGCGCTGCGCGATGCGGGCGAACGCGGCATCGACGGGATCGCACTCGTGTATCCGATGCTCGGGTTCGAACCGCAATCGCCGGCGCGCGAGACGGAAGCGCACGCGCCGATGCTGACGCTCGACGACGTTCATCGCTATCGCGCGCTGTATTGGGGCGATGTGGACGAAACCGCGTTGCACGACGATCCGCTGCTGCGCGCATCGGTGCCGCTCGCGGCGTCGCGCTTCGACGGGCTGCCGCCCGTGCTCGCGATCGGTGCCGAACACGATCCGCTGCGCGACGATGCGCGCGTCTATGTCGAATGCATTCTCGCGGCCGGTGGCGCCGCGCGTTACTGGAGGGGACAGGGGCTGGTGCACGGCTGCTGGCGCGCGCTCGGAACGAGCCCGCAGGCAGCGCGGATGCACCGGATGATCGGCGGGTTTCTGCTCGCACCACACGCGTAGCGGGCGTTTCCGGGAGGCAACGATGCAGGCAGCGCAACACCGTATCGAGGACTGGCGGACCTTTTCCGCCGACGCATCCATTGCGGCGGCGACGATCGGCGATGGAGCGGTGGACATCGAGTGGAGCGACGCGCGACGGTCGCCGTTTCACTTCGACTGGCTGCGCGACAACTGCGCGTGTTCCGCATGCGTGCATGCACTCACGCGCGAACAGGTGTTCGAGATCGCCGATGCGCGCGAGGATCTGGCGGCGCTTGCCGTGCATGTCGAAACCGACGGCGCGCTGCACGTCGAGTGGAACGACGGGCATCGCAGTACGTGGTCGCCAGGATGGTTGCGCGCGCATGCATACGACGATGCGTCACGCGCGGAACGCCAGGCCGCGCATGGGCGGCACGTGTGGGCCGGCGACGATGCGACGGCGATCGGCGTGTTCGCGTGGCGTGACGTGATGGAAGACGACGACGCGTTGCGCGCATGGCTCGCCGCGTTGCAGCGCACCGGTTTGACGCTCGTCGAGGGTGTGCCGCCCGAACGCGGCCGGGTCGACCAGATCGCGCGTCGTGTCGGCCTGATCCGCGAAAGCAATTTCGGTGTGCTGTTCGATGTCGAATCGAAGCCGCGACCGGACAGCAATGCTTATACGTCGCTCAACCTGCCGCCGCACACCGACCTGCCGACGCGCGAATTGCAGCCGGGCGTGCAGTTCCTGCACTGTCTCGCGAACGACGCAACCGGCGGAGACAGCATTTTTCTCGACGGCTTTGCACTCGCCGATGCGCTGCGGCGCGACTATCCGGCCGATTTCGAATGCCTTGCGTCGACACCGTTCGAATTCTGGAACAAGAGTGCGAACAGCGACTACCGGTGTTCGGCGCCGGTGATCGGGCTCGATGCGCGCGGCAACGTCGCGGAAGTGCGCGTCGCGAATTTCCTGCGCGGGCCGCTCGACGCGCCGGCCGGGTCGGTCGCGGCCGTCTATCGCGCGTACCGGCGGTTCCTCGCGCTCGCGCGCGAGCCGCGTTTCCGGGTGCAGCGCCGGCTGCGGGCGGGCGACATGTGGGCATTCGACAACCGGCGCGTGCTGCATGCACGCACCGAGTTCGACCCGTCGACGGGCCGCCGGCATCTGCAGGGCTGCTATGTCGATCGCGACGAACTGCTGTCGCGCTGGCGTGTGCTGTCGCGTGCGGCGACTGCGGCAGCCGCCGCGCGTTGACCACCGCATACCGGGTCGCGACGCATGCGTCGCGGCGGAAAAAGCGCCCGGACGCAGTGCGCCCGGGCGAAGCCACCCGTTGCGGGGCGGCGGAGGTATGCGTTCCGCAAAAAAAGACGAGCCCGCATCACGGGCTCGTCCGGGTACCGTTTCTTCGCGCGGTGCGCGTGCGCCCGCGTGGGCGCATCGGCTTACTGGCCGAAGAAGATCGAGTCGCGCGCGTTCGACGACGCGGCGGCAGCCGGGGCGCCCGAGTGGACGACCGGCGCCGGCTGCGCGCCGTAGCCGCTGGCGTCGGCACCATGCACTCGCGCTTCCGCCGACTGGATGTCGTTCGGGTAGTACGGGCTCGACACGCCCGGCTTGTAGCCGGCTTGTTCGAGCTGAACCAGTTCGTTGCGGACCTGTGCGCGGGTCACGGTGCTTTGTGCGAAAGCGCCGAACGAAGCGGACAGGGCGACAGCGGCAACAACTGCGGAAACGAGCGATTTCATGATGACCTCCGGTGTTTTATTGGGTTCGCTTTCGACACCATGTCTGCAGCGATTGACTAAATCTTAGTCACCGGGTCGTTCAGGGTAAACGCTGATTTTGACGATAGATTGTTTCCGGACTGGTAACAGTTGGCGGCCTTATCAGGCTTTCATTGAGCTTTCTTTTCTGTGAGTGTAATAAGTCTGATGAATGCGGAGGCACGGTGGCGCGCGACTCAGCGCACTCCGGCCGCCGCGTCGAGCGGCTTGGCGGCCGACCGGGCAACGGCCGCGCCCGAGCTCAGGAAACGCACGCCCGTCGCGGCTTCGGATGCCTCCCACAGCAGCGCGGCGACCGCCACGTCGCGTGCCGCGCGCGGCACGCTTGCCGGCGCCGGCAGCCCGCGCGACTCGAACCAGCCGGACGGTCCGATATACGAGCCGCCGGTGAGGTCGGGCGACGTCGCCGCGTGGATCGCGGGAAGCGCGCCCTGGTCGGCCGGTTGTGCGAGATAACGGTTCGCCGCGCGCATCAGCGCGGCGCGCGTGGGCGAACCGTCCATCGCGGGGCCCGCGAACTGCAGATTGGTGGCCGCGTAGCCGGGATGCGCGGCGACGCTGATGCCCGCGAACGCCGCGCGCTGGAAGCGGCGCTGGAGTTCGATCGCGAACACCAGGTTCGCGAGCTTGCTGTCGCAGTAGGCGAGGTAACGGTTGTAGCGGTGTTCGGCCCGCAAATCGTCGACGCGGATGCGTCCGCCGCGATTGAAGCCGCTCGACATCGTCACGACCCGCGCGCGCCGCGCGGCGCGCAATGCGGGCAGCAGATGACCGGTCAACGCGAAATGGCCGAGATGGTTGGTGCCGAACTGCATCTCGAAGCCGTCGCGCGTGTGGCGCAGCGGCAGGAACATTACGCCGGCGTTGTTGCAGAGGATGTCGACGCGGCCGTGGCGGTCGGAGACGTCCGCAGCGAAGCGCTGGATCGACGCGAGATCGGCGAGGTCGAGCGAATCGACTTCGACCCGTGCGGCGGGATGGAACCGGCGGATCGCATTGGCGGCTTGCGCGGCGCGGGCGGCATCGCGACAGCCCATCACGACGGTCGCGCCCTTGGCGGCCAGCGTTTCCGCGATGTGCCATCCGAGGCCGCTGTTCGCGCCGGTCACGACCGCGACCTTGCCGCCCTGCGCCGGGACGTGGCGCGCGCTCCATGCATGCATGTCTGCCTCCATCGGCGTGGCGGCGGGCCGCGACGCGCTATCGTTACATTGAGTGATGTAACGATAGTCCGCGCGGGCGGGGCAGACAAGCGGGGGAACTAGACCGGCAATTCTAGGGGCGGCTTGCGCGTCGGCGTCGGCGTCGCGCGTTACCGGCTGCCGGCCAGCGCGAGTACTTCGGCGGCGGAGATCATTGCGGCCGCGTTCGCCGGCGCCGGGCGCTCGGCCGGGCGGAAAACTTCGTCGCCGCGCTGGATGACCTGGCGCGACAGCGCGCAGGTGCCGGTGCGCTGTGCGAAGCGGCGGCGCCAGCGCTGTTCGCCGTAGTGGCAGCGGCCCGGTTCGACCCAGCGGACGACGAGCAGCGTATCGGAGCGTTCCAGAATTTCGACGTGGACGTCGGCGGGATCGAGCACAGGCAGGGATTTGGAGGCCTTCATTTGCCGTTTCCTAAAGCTCGTGCGGTTTCGGCGGTGGCAGTGGATGTCACTACCCAACGGCGATTCCGTAGCGGTTTCCATGAGTGGTGCGCTAAATGTAAGCGTCTGTGACCGGAAAAAACATCCTGTCTGGCTCAAATTACCTTTTGCCGATTTAGAAACAATCGACGCGCATTTTCTTGAAAAACCAACGACAAAAGCGCCCCGGACGCGAACGCCCGGGGCGGAAAAGCGGACCGCGCCACCGTGTCTGCTCGCTCAGTCACGTGGACAACCGCGGGGGACGGAGGTGCCCGTCAAGGATCGGCGACGGGCGGGTGCGGTGATCCGGGAGGCGCGGTCCGGCGACACCATGATCGCGCGCGCCCCCCGTTGACACCCTGACGGGAACATGACTTTTTTGTCAGTTTCGCTCTACGGCGACACGTCCTGCACGCGCGAGGCCGGCGCAAACCCGCGCCGGCATTGGCTCTGCGGGACAAGCGGTCGATTGCGGAAATCGGAAGAAAACGGCAGGCGTAATCCGCGACACGACCGCCGCCCCGATTCTGCTGCTCGGGAAAATACTGAATCACGCGCTCGTGACAAATCCGGAATCACTTCCTATGATTGGTTGGACCTTTAGTCCTTTGTGCCAATCAGTCGGCGCGGCCGGCTTCTACAGGAGTGCTGCTCATGAGATTGCAGGGCAAGCGTGCGCTGGTGACGGCGGCCGGGCAGGGTATCGGCCGCGCGACGGCGCTGCGGTTCGCGAGCGAGGGCGCCGACGTGCTGGCGACCGACATCAATGAAGCCGCGCTCGCGCAACTCGCGGCCGACGCCGAACGCGCCGGCGGCGCGCTGGCCACGCGGCGGCTCGATGTGACCGATGCAGCCGACGTATCGGCACTCGCCGCGCAAGAGCGCGCGTTCGACGTGCTCTTCAACTGCGCAGGGTTCGTGCACCACGGCACGATTCTCGATTGCGACGAGGCCGCGTGGGCGTTCTCGCTGAACCTCAATGTCACGTCCATGTACCGGCTGATCCGCGCGCTGCTGCCGGCGATGCTGGCAGCGGGCGGCGCGTCGATCATCAACATGGCGTCGGCCGCGTCGAGCGTGAAGGGCGTGCCGAACCGCTTCGTCTACGGCACCACCAAGGCAGCCGTGATCGGCCTGACCAAGGCGGTCGCCGCCGATTTCGTCGAGCGGCGCATCCGTTGCAATGCGATCTGCCCGGGCACGATCGAGTCGCCGTCGCTGGAACAGCGGATCGCCGAGCAGGCGCGTACGCGCCAGGTGTCGACCGACACCGTGCGCGAGGCGTTCGTCGCGCGTCAGCCGATGGGCCGCATCGGCACCGCGGACGAAGTGGCCGCACTCGCGCTGTATCTCGCGTCGGACGAATCTTCGTTCACCACCGGCGCGATTCACCTGATCGATGGCGGCTGGTCGAACTGACCATGCGTTCCCATTCATTTTCACTTTCCGTTTCCGTTCACACGACATGAAACTGCTGAGATTTGGCGAAAAACACCATGAAAAACCGGGCCTGCTCGATGCGCAGGGAAAGATTCGCGATCTGTCGGGCGTGATCGACGACATCGCCGGCGATGCGCTCGTACCCGCGTCGCTCGCGCGGCTGCGCGACATCGACCCGTCGTCGCTGCCGCTCGTCGAAGGCACGCCGCGGCTCGGCGCGTGCGTCGGCCGCGTCGGCAAGTTCATCTGCATCGGGCTCAACTATTCCGACCACGCGGCTGAATCGGGGATGGAAGTCCCGAAGGAGCCGGTCGTGTTCGGCAAATGGACGAGCGCGATCTCGGGGCCGAACGACGACGTCGAGATTCCGCGCGGCTCGGAGAAGACCGACTGGGAAGTCGAGCTCGGCGTGGTGATCGGTCAGGGTGGCCGCTACATCGACGAAGCCGACGCGTTGTCGCACGTCGCCGGCTATTGCGTGGTGAACGACGTATCCGAGCGCGAATACCAGCTCGAGCGCGGCGGCACGTGGGACAAGGGCAAGGGCAACGACACGTTCGGCCCGCTCGGGCCCTGGCTCGTGACGGCGGACGAAGTACCCGACCCGCACGCGCTGCGGCTGTGGCTGGAGGTGGACGGCCACCGCTACCAGAACGGCACGACCGCGACGATGGTGTTCCGCGTGCCGCACCTGATCAGTTACCTGAGCCGTTTCATGAGCCTGCAGCCGGGCGACGTGATCTCGACCGGCACGCCGCCGGGCGTCGGCCTCGGGCAGAAGCCGCCGGTTTATCTGCGCGCCGGGCAGGTGATCACGCTCGGTATCGACGGGCTCGGCGAGCAGCGCCAGCGCACCGTGCAGGCCTGATTTCCTTTTACGGACGGTTCGTTATGCCTATCATTCGATCGATGCGCGTCCTCGACGTGCGCTTCCCGACTTCGCGGCAGCTCGACGGCTCCGATGCGATGAATCCGGACCCGGACTATTCGGCCGCGTACGTCGTGCTCGAAACCGACCGCGACGGGCTCGAGGGCCACGGGCTGACGTTCACGATCGGGCGCGGCAACGAAATCTGCTGTGCGGCGATCGACGCGATGCGTCACCTCGTCGTCGGCCTCGACCTCGACTGGATTCGCGAGGACATGGGCCGCTTCTGGCGGCACGTGACGTCCGACAGCCAGTTGCGCTGGATCGGCCCCGACAAGGGCGCGATTCACCTGGCGACGGGCGCCGTCGTCAATGCGGTGTGGGACCTGTGGGCGAAGGCCGAGGCCAAGCCGCTGTGGCGGCTCGTCGCGGACATGCGCCCAGAGGAAATCGTGCGCGCGATCGATTTCCGCTACCTGACCGATTGCCTGACGCGGGACGAAGCGCTCGACCTGCTGCGGCGGCAGGTGCCGGGCAAGGCCGAGCGGATCGCGACGCTCGAGCGCGACGGCTACCCGTGCTACACGACGTCGGCGGGCTGGCTTGGCTACAGTGACGACAAGCTGCGCCGGCTGTGTCGAGAAGCGGTGGACGCCGGTTTCGACCACGTGAAGCTGAAGGTCGGCGCGAACCTGGAGGACGACATCCGCCGCGTGACGATCGCGCGCGAAGCGATCGGCCCGGACCGCAAGCTGATGATCGACGCGAACCAGGTGTGGGAGGTCGACGTCGCGATCGACTGGGTACGCGAGCTGGCATTCGCGAAGCCGTGGTTCATCGAGGAGCCGACGAGCCCCGACGACGTCGAAGGGCATCGCAAGATCCGCGAGGCGATCGCGCCGGTGCAGGTCGCGACCGGCGAGATGTGCCAGAACCGCGTGCTGTTCAAGCAGTTCATCGCACGCGGCGCGATCGACGTCGTGCAGATCGACGCGTGCCGGCTCGGCGGCGTGAACGAGATTCTCGCGGTGATGCTGCTCGCCGCGAAGTACGGGCTGCCGGTGTGTCCGCATGCGGGCGGCGTCGGGCTGTGCGAATACGTGCAGCATCTGTCGATGATCGACTACGTGTGCATTTCCGGCACCAAGGAAGGGCGCGTGGTCGAATACGTCGATCACCTGCACGAGCATTTCGTCGAACCGTGCGTCGTGCGCGGCGCGGCGTACATGCCGCCGACGGCACCCGGATTTTCGATCGAGATGAAGCCCGAATCGCTCGCGCAGTATCGGTTCCGCGGCTGACGCACGCGGTACGGCGACGCACGATGCGCCGCGCGCAGCCCGCGCGGCGACGACATGAACGACGGAGACGCGAAGTGGATTTGAATCTGCAAGACAAGGTCGTGATCGTGACCGGCGGCGCGTCGGGCATCGGCGCCGCGATCTCGATGCGGCTGGCCCGCGAAGGCGCGATTCCGGTGGTGTTCGCGCGCCACACGCCGGACGACGGCTTCTGGCGCGCACTCGCGCACACGCAGCCGCGCGCCGCGTGCGTGTCCGTCGAACTGCAGGACGACGCGCAATGCCGCGATGCGGTCGCGCAAACCGTCGCGCGTTTCGGCCGCATCGACGGCCTCGTCAACAATGCGGGCATCAACGACGGCATCGGGCTCGATGCCGGGCGCGATGCGTTCGTCGCATCGCTCGAGCGCAACCTGATCCACTACTACGTGATGGCGCATTACTGCGTGCCGCACCTGAAGGCGACACGCGGCGCGATCGTCAATATCTCGTCGAAGACGGCCGTGACCGGGCAGGGCAACACGAGCGGCTATTGCGCGTCGAAGGGCGCGCAACTCGCGCTGACGCGCGAATGGGCGGTCGCATTGCGCAACGACGGCGTGCGCGTGAACGCGGTGATTCCGGCCGAGGTGATGACACCGCTCTACCAGAGCTGGATCGCCGGTTTCGACGACCCGGACGCGAAGCTCGCGGAAATCGCCGGCAAGGTGCCGCTCGGCAAGCGCTTCACGAGCGCCGACGAGATTGCCGACACGGCCGTGTTCCTGCTGTCGGAACGTGCGTCGCACACGACGGGCCAGTGGCTGTTCGTCGATGGCGGCTATACGCATCTCGATCGCGCGATCGACTGAGGGCATCGAGCCATGCAACCCGATCCGAACCCGAGCGCCGCACCCGTCGCACCCGCCGCGCTGATCGAGCTGACCGGCATCGGCAAGCGCTTTCCGGGCGTGCAGGCGCTCGACGATTGCCGGTTCGACCTGCATGCCGGCGAAGTCCACGCGCTGATGGGCGAGAACGGTGCCGGCAAGTCGACGTTGATGAAGATTCTCGCCGGCGTTTATCAGAAGGACGAAGGCGAGATCCGGATGGACGGCCGTACGGTGGAGATCGACGATCCGCGCGCCGCGCAGGCGCTCGGCATCGGCATCATCCATCAGGAACTGAACCTGATGAACCACCTGAGCGTCGCGCAGAACATCTTCATCGGGCGCGAGCCGCGCGGCCGCTTCGGCGTGTTCGTCGACGAAGAAAAGCTCAACCGCGACGCGGCCGCCATCTTCGCGCGGATGCGGCTCGACCTCGATCCGCGCACGCAGGTCGGCCGGCTGACGGTCGCGAAGCAGCAGATGGTCGAGATCGCGAAGGCGCTGTCGTTCGACTCGCGCGTGCTGATCATGGACGAACCGACCGCCGCGCTGAACGACGCGGAGATCGCCGAGCTGTTCCGCATCATCGGCGACCTGCGCGCGCACGGCGTCGGCATCGTCTACATCTCGCACAAGATGGACGAACTGCGCCGGATCGCCGATCGCGTGACGGTGATGCGCGACGGCAAGTACGTCGCGACCGTGCCGATGGCGGACACGTCGATGGACGCGATCATCGCGATGATGGTCGGCCGCCAGCTCGACACGGGATTCCGCACGCCGCCCGACACGTCGGCCAACGAGGTCGCGCTCGAAGTGCGCGGGCTGTCGCGCGGCCGCGCGATCCGCGACGTCGGCTTCACGGTGCGGCGCGGCGAGATTCTCGGCTTCGCGGGGCTGATGGGCGCGGGCCGCACCGAGGTCGCGCGCGCGGTGTTCGGCGCGGACCCGGTCGACGCGGGCGAGATTCGCGTGCACGGCAAGGCCGTGACGATCCGCACGCCGGCCGACGCGGTCGCGCACGGCATCGGCTACCTGTCGGAGGACCGCAAGCACTTCGGGCTCGCGGTCGGCATGGACGTGCAGAACAACATCGCGCTGTCGAGCATGCAGCGCTTCGTGCGCCGCGGCATGTTTCTCGATGCGCGCGGGATGCGCGACACCGCGCAGTCTTACGTGCGGCAGCTCGCGATCCGCACGCCGTCGGTCGCGCAGCCGGTACGCCTGCTGTCGGGCGGCAACCAGCAGAAGATCGTGATCGCGAAGTGGCTGCTGCGCGACTGCGACATCCTGTTCTTCGACGAGCCCACGCGCGGCATCGACGTCGGCGCGAAAAGCGAGATTTACAAGCTGCTCGACGCGCTCGCCGCCGACGGCAAGGCGATCGTGATGATCTCGTCGGAGTTGCCCGAGGTGCTGCGCATGAGCCACCGGATTCTCGTGATGTGCGAAGGGCGCGTGACCGGTGAGCTGCGCGCGGCCGACGCCACGCAGGAAAAGATCATGCAGCTCGCGACGCAGCGCGAGTCGACCGTATTGTCCTGATTCGGACGCCGATCCATACGCCTACCGACCATGTCCAACGATACGCATCCCGTTCCGCCCCTCGCTTCCGGCGACACGCCGGCCGCCGCATCGAGCCTGCGGTCGCGCTTCTTCAATCCGGCCGCGCGGCAGAAGCTGCTCGCGTTCGCGAGCCTCGTGCTGCTGATCGTGTTCTTCAGCTTCGCGTCGTCGAACTTCCTCGAAGTCGACAACCTCGTCGCGATCCTGCAGGCCACCGCCGTGAACGGCGTGCTGGCGGTCGCATGTACGTACGTGATCATCACGTCGGGCATCGACCTGTCGGTCGGCACGCTGATGACGTTCTGCGCGGTGATGGCCGGCGTCGTGCTGACGAACTGGGGGATGCCGCTGCCGCTCGGGATCCTGGCCGCGCTGTGCTTCGGCGCGTTGTCGGGCAGCGTATCGGGTTTCGTGATCGCGAAGATGAAGGTGCCGCCGTTCATCGCGACGCTCGGAATGATGATGCTGCTCAAGGGGCTGTCGCTCGTGATCTCGGGCACGCGGCCGATCTACTTCAACGACACGCCCGGCTTCACGTCGATCGCGCAGGATTCGCTGATCGGCAGCCTGGTGCCCGCGCTGCCGATCCCGAATGCGGTGCTGATCCTGTTCCTCGTCGCGGTCGGCGCGTCGATCGTGCTGAACCGGACCATCTTCGGCCGCTACACGTTCGCGCTCGGCAGCAACGAGGAGGCGCTGCGGCTGTCCGGCGTGAACGTCGACGCGTGGAAGATCGCCGTCTACACGTTCAGCGGCGCGGTGTGCGGGATCGCGGGGCTGCTGATCGCATCGCGGCTGAATTCCGCGCAGCCCGCGCTCGGGCAAGGCTACGAGCTCGACGCGATCGCGGCCGTCGTGATCGGCGGCACGTCGTTGTCGGGCGGCGCGGGCAGCATCGTCGGCACCATCATCGGCGCGTTCATCATGAGCGTGCTGACCAACGGCCTGCGCATCATGTCGGTCGCGCAGGAATGGCAGACGGTCGTGACGGGCGTGATCATCATCCTCGCCGTCTACGTGGACATCCTGCGCCGGCGTCGCCGCTGACGAACGCACGAACGCACATGCGCTTCACCGCCGGCCGGGCCGGCATTTCAGTCGATACCAACCAAGGAGACGCGAAGTGATCAGGAGCAAGGTGTTGAACGCGATCGTCGGGCTGACGTTCGCCGTCGGCGTCACGGCCGGCGCGCACGCGCAGGAAGCCTATATTCCGCTGATTTCGAAGGGCTTCCAGCATCAGTTCTGGCAGGCCGTGAAGGCGGGCGCGATGCAGGCCGCGAAGGACTACAAGGTGAAGGTGACGTTCGAAGGCCCCGAAACCGAGGCGATGGTCGACAAGCAGATCGACATGCTGTCCGCCGCGATCGCGAAGAAGCCGGCCGCGCTCGGCTTCGCGGCGCTCGACAGCAAGGCCGCGCTGCCGCTCCTGAAGAAGGCGCAGGCCGAGAAGATCCCGGTCATCGCGTTCGACTCGGGCGTCGACAGCGACATTCCGGTGACGACGGCCGCGACCAACAACAAGGCCGCCGCCGCGCTCGCCGCCGACAAGCTCGCCGCGCTGATCGGCGACGAGGGCGAGGTGGCCGTGGTCGCGCACGACCAGACGAGCCGCACCGGCATCGACCGCCGCGACGGTTTTCTCGAACGGATGAAAGCGGCGCACCCGAAGGTGCAGGTCGTGACCGTGCAGTACGGCGAAGGCGACCAGCTGAAGTCGACCGAGGTGACGAAGTCGATCCTGCAGGCGTATCCGAAGCTCAAGGGCCTGTTCGGCACCAACGAGGGCTCGGCGATCGGCGTGGTGAACGGTGTGCGCGAGATGAAGCGCAAGGTCGTGATCGTCGGCTACGATTCCGGCAAGCAACAGAAGGACGCGATCCGCAACGGGCTGATGGCCGGCGCGATCACGCAGAACCCGGTTGGCATCGGCTACAAGACGGTCGAAGCGGCCGTGAAGGCGACCAAGGGCGAGAAGCTGCCGAAGGTCATCGATACCGGTTTCTACTGGTACGACAAGACCAACATCGACGACCCGAAGATCACGGCGGTGTTGTACGACTGAGCGTCGCAAAACGCGACGCACGACGATGAAACACGAGGGCACCATGGGCGCAGTGCGTATCGATTCCCACCAGCATTTCTGGCGTTACCGCGCAGCCGACTATCCGTGGATCGGCCCGGGGATGAGCGTGCTCGCCCGCGACTACCTGCCCGACGCGCTGTGGCCGCAGATGCATGCGCAGGCGCTCGGTGCGTCGATTGCGGTGCAGGCGCGTGCCGGACGCGACGAGACGGCATTCCTGCTCGATCTAGCCCGCAACGACGCGCGTATCGCGGCGGTGGTCGGCTGGGAGGATCTCGGTGCGCCGGCGCTTGCCGAGCGCGTCGCCGAATGGGGTAGCCCGAAGCTGCGCGGCTTTCGCCACCAGCTGCAGGACGAAGCCGACGTCGGTGCGTTCGTTGCGGATTCCGCGTTCAATCGCGGCGTCGAATGGTTGCAGGCGAACGGTTACGTGTACGACGTGCTCGTGTTCGAACGTCAGTTGCCCGACGTGCGCGCGTTCTGCGCGCGGCACGATGCGCACTGGCTCGTGCTCGATCATGCGGGCAAGCCGGCGCTCGCGGCGTTCGATCGCGACGACACCGCGCTCGCACGCTGGCGTGCCCGGTTGCGCGAACTGGGCGCGCTACCGCATGTCGTGTGCAAGCTGTCCGGGCTCGTGACGGAGACGGATTGGCGGCGCGGCCTGCGCGGGCAGGACATTCGCCACATCGAGCAATGCCTCGATGCGGCGCTCGATGCGTTCGGCCCGCAGCGGCTGATGTTCGGATCGGACTGGCCCGTATGCCTGCTCGCGGCATCGTACGACGAAGTCGCGTCGCTGATCGAGCGCTGGGCCGAGGCGCGGTTGTCGGCGGCCGAGCGCGATGCGTTGTGGGGCGGTACGGCCGCGCGGTGCTACGCGGTGCCGGGCGATACGAAGCCCGGCATATAGAATAGGCGCGAGCGGCCTGACGCTGCATTCGTCAGACCGTCCGCAACGCAACCGCTTATCCGTATCGACGTATGTCCATCCAGCCGATTCAGAACCGCCGCCTCTACCAGCAGATCGCCGACAAGCTCAGCGCGATGATCGAGTCAGGCGATTTCCCGCCGGGCAGTTATTTGCCGCCCGAGCGCGAACTGGCCGAGCAGTTCGGCGTGTCGCGCACATCGGTGCGCGAGGCGCTGATCGCGCTCGAGGTGAACGGTCTCGTCAGCGTGCGCGTCGGCGACGGCGTGAAGGTGCGGCAACCCGAAGCGGCCAGCGCGCCGGACTCGCGAATCGGCACGACGGTCGCGCCGTTCTCGATCGTCGAGATCGATCCGGAGCTGGGCATCGCGATCGATCTCGATACCGAAATCCCGCCGTTCGCGCTGCTGCAGGCGCGCCGATTGATCGAGCCGGAGGCCGCGTCGCTCGCCGCGAAACACGGCTCGGACGCCCAAATCGAAGGGATTCACGAGGCGTTCCTGCGCAACCAGGAAGACAACCGCAGCGGCTCGCTCACGCATCCGGGCGACCGGCTGTTCCATATCCGTATCGCGGAAGCGAGCGACAACCCCGCTTATGCGCTGATGATCAAGCAACTGCTCGCGCACAAGTACGACCTGATGTTCCAGCGGCTGCAGTCGCTGTACATGCCGAACGACATGCCGCATCGGTCCGAGCTCGAACACCGCGCGATCCTCGATGCAATCCGCGCGCGCGACCCGGAGGCCGCGCGCCGCGCGATGGCCGAGCATCTCGACGAAGTGATCCGGATCTTCGGTCGCGCGCTCGACTGAGCGCGCGAGGTCAGAACCGGTCGGCGCGGTAAGGCGCCGGATCGGTGAACGGCGTTTCGCCGGTCATCATCTCGGCCAGCAGGCGGCCGGAGACGGGCCCGAGCGTCAGCCCGTGATGGTTGTGCCCGAACGAGAACCATAGCCCGCGATGCGCGGGCGCGGGGCCGATCACCGGCCGCATGTCCGGCGTGCACGGGCGGAAGCCGAGCCACGGATGCGGGTCGAGCCGCTCGCCGAAGCCGAACACCGGGCGCGCGATGCGTTCCGCGCGATCGAGCTGCACGCCGGTTGGCGGCACGCCGCGCCGCGCGATCTCGACGCCGGTGGTCAGCCGCAATCCGCGCCGCATCGGCGCGATCACGTAGCCGTATTCGCGATCGACGATCGGCGCCGACGGCGTGCCGCGCTCGGACGGCGCGTAGTGCATGTGATAGCCGCGCTTCTCGCGCAGCGGAATCTTGTAGCCGAACTTGCCGAACACCGTGTCGGACCACGGGCCGAGCGCGACGACCACGGCCGGCGCGGCGATCTCGCCTTCGTCGGTGGCGACCTGCCAGCCGGGCGACAGTGCGTCGAGGCTCGCGGCGTCGCCGGTGAGCAGCGTGCCGCCGCCTTGCACGAACAGTTGCGCATAGCTTTTGACGAGCGCGGACGGATCGACGACGCTTTTCGGATCGAGCCAGTGCAGCGCACCGCAGAAGCCCGCCGCGATGCTCGGCTCCCGTGCGCGAAGCGCGGCGGCGTCGAGCGGCGTGATGCCGAGCCCGTGGCGGCGCGCGGTGAGTCCGGCATCGGCGACCGCGCGTTCGAACGCGGCCGGCGTGCGGAACGCTTCCATCCAGCCGCTGGCGCGCACCAGCTCCCCGGCGCCGGCGCGCGCGATCAGCGCGTCGTGCTCGACGATGCAGCGCTCGATCAGCGGCAGCATGTCGCGCGACGCCGCCGCATGGCGCAGCGGCGCCGATTCCCACCAGAAACGCGCAAGCCAAGGCGCGAACGCGGGCAGCGACGCGCTGTGCCAGTAGAGATCGGTGGAGCGGTTGAGCGCGTAGCGCATCAGCGTGAACGGGCTGCGCGGGAACGGATACGGTTCGATCGACGAGCGTTCGATCAGCCCCGCATTGCCGAAGCTCGTGCCTTCGCCGGGCGCGCCGCGATCGACGAGGGCGACCTTGCGGCCGCGATCCTGCAGGTGCAGCGCGGCGGAGACGCCGATGATGCCCGCGCCTAGAACGATGACGTCGAAGTCCATGGAGGATGCCGAGATGCAATGGTTGGGCGAAGAGGGCCGCGTTTCGTTTTGACGCGAATGCGGTTCGGAACCCAAGGATACCTCCGCCGGGCGCGGGCGACGCAACGATCGTCAGTCGCACACGACACGTGCGGTGCGCGCCGGCGCGCAGCGTGAAGGCCGTCGGTGCGGGCAAATTGAATTTCAGGGCATCGCTGGATTACCCGACATATTCGGCGGAGAAAATCGGATCGTGCGTTTCCAGAGAGACGAATTCATCGCCGGCGCATGCAGTCGATGCCATGCGCCGCGATTTTGACTTTCTCGTGATTTCGGAAACCCGGATGCGCTGGCGCGCTGCTCGTGGGTCGCGAGTTTTCTGAATCGCCGGCGCGCGATCATTTGAGCGTTCGGAAAATTGTGCCGTGCTGCATTGCGGAAACGTCAAAATTACGCGTCGTGAAAACACGGAAATATTCGAGTGGGAAGCTTAATTGAAAGTATGGACGGGTGTGAGTCGTGCCGTTATGATGGCGCCGCTTGTCTGGAGAGATAGATAATCTCCGCCACAAAAGAGACATATATCGAGCGGGAAATATCGGTTTGCTCCGATGCCGTTGTATTGGCGAATGCTGTTTCGAAGATCGCGGAAAAATTCGAAGAAGCATATCCCGGCGAACGTCCGTTTCGAAATGATCATTTCGGATCGACATGCAGTAAAACCGCGCCGCATGCGTCGCGGTAACCAGAAATAAGAAAGCGAGAGGGCCCATGAAAGAGATGCCAGGAAGCGTCGGGGTAGCCGAATCCGCGGGATCGTCTCCGCCTGCGGGCGCGCTGACATCCGGCGCGATGCAAATGGCGTCGGCGGCGAACCCCGTGGTCGGCAAGATCGCGCCGACCGCGTCGGCCGTCATGCAGGCGCTGGCCGCCGGCGGCAATCCGGCCCAGATTGCGGCGTCGATGGCCGCCCCGGCGGCAGGCATGCTGAATCCGCTCGCCGGGCAACTCGCTTCCGGCGCGATGTCCGGCATGGGCGCGGCGCTTGCCTCACCGTCGCCGATGGCCGCCGCCGCGCCGCCCGACGATCACCCGCTGTCCGGGCAACCGCTTTCCGACCTGGCCTCCGAGCCGCAATTCTTCGTGCCGGGCCAGGCGCCCGGCCCGTCCGCCGCCGCGGCATCGGCGTTGCCGTTCAGCGAGACGACCCGTCTGCTTCGATTCCAGTCGTCGCTGACCGGCTCCCGCGCGCTGTCGATCGCGGCGATCAAGGGCGGCGAAGCGCTGTCGCAGATGCCGAGCTACACGCTGGACCTGATCACGCAAAATCCGTCGATCGATCTGAAGGACGTGCTGAATCAGGCAGTCGCCGTCAATATCATGCTGCGGGACGGATCGGAGCGGCAGATCCACGGCTATCTGGTGCGCTTCGGGTTCGAACGCAACGACGGCGGCATCGCGCATTACCGCGGCGAGCTGGTGCCGTGGCTGTGGTATCTCGGCAAGCGGGTCAACAGTCGCATCTATCAGCAGGTCACGGTGCTCGACGTGTTGCGCAAGGTTTTCGCCGATTACGGCGCGCTGGTCGATTACCAGACGCACATCAAGCAGGAACTGAAGTCCGAGGATTACGTCGTCCAGTTCCAGGAGAGCGACCTGAATTTCGTCAGCCGGCTGCTCGAGCGGCACGGGCTGTTCTACTACTTCGAATATCGGCAGGACGGTCACACGCTCGTGATCGCCGACGATTCGACGTCGTGTCCCGATCAGGCGCACGATCCCGTCGTCACCTACAACGCGGCGAGCGGCGTGCAGCAGGCCGACCGGCTGACCGCGCTGTCGGCCAGCCGGGAAACCCAGCCCGGCGTGGTCGCGCTGCATACCTTCGACTACAAGCACCCGAAGAGTCGGCCATACGTCGAGTTGCCGACGCTGGCCGACCAGGGCAACGCGCCGAAGCTCGAGGTATACGACGGCAATTCCGCATTCGCGTACAAGGACGCCAGCGAGGGCGAGGCGGAAGCCAAGCGCCGGCTCGAAGTGTACGAGTGGCAGGCCAAGGTGTTCCGGGGCGAATCGGGATGCCGCGGGCTCACCGTCGGCCGCAAGTTCAGGATCGACGGGCACTTCTGGTTCGATCCGGCCAAGCAGGACGACAACGAATTCCTCGTCGTCGGCATCGAGATCGACGCCAAGAACAATTTCGACGATGCGTCGACGCAACCCGGCAGTTTCCGCAGCACGCTCACGCTGATCCGCAGCAAGATTCCGTATCGTCCGGTGCGGCAGCATGAGAAGCCGATCATGCCCGGACCGCAGAGCGCGATCGTGGTCGGCCCGAAGGGGCAGGAAATCCATACGGACGGGATGGGCCGCATCAAGGTCCAGTTTCCGTGGGACCGCTACGGCAAGAACGACCACGAGAGTTCCTGCTGGATCCGCGTGTCGCAGCCGTGGGCGGGACGCGGCTGGGGAACCGTCGCGATTCCGCGCGTGAACCAGGAAGTCATCGTCGACTTCCTGAACGGCGACCCGGATCGGCCGATCATCGTCGGCCGCATGTTCAACGCCGAGCAGACGCCGCCGTATGCGTTACCCGACGGCGCGCACCAGATGGGCTTCCACAGCAATTCCACGCCGGGCGGCGGCGGGTTCTGCGAGATCGTGATCCACGACAGGAAGGGCGACGAACTGGTCAATATCCATAGTCAGAAGGATATGGCCACGACCGTCCAGAACAATCACGTGACGGTCGTAAACGGCCCGAACCAGACCAATATCGTCTCGCAGGGCCAGCACGCGAACATCGTGCGCAAGGCGATTTCCGTGCAGTCGCAGGACGAGCACATTCAGCACACCGCAAAGACGGCCGTGATCCTGCATGCGCAGGAACAGCATATGGCGCTCAAGGCGAAGGGCCCCGTGCAGATCGAATCCGATACCGAGCACG
Source organism: Burkholderia territorii (assembly GCF_001718335.1). Lineage (NCBI taxonomy): Bacteria > Pseudomonadati > Pseudomonadota > Betaproteobacteria > Burkholderiales > Burkholderiaceae > Burkholderia > Burkholderia territorii. Next base: position 1,892,669 of record NZ_CP013365.1, on the reverse strand, counting down.
TGCATGTGAAGGGCTCGCAATCGATCATCCTCGAATGCGGAAAGGCGAAGATCACGCTGTCGGCAGACGGACAGATCGTGATCGACGGCACGCGCGTCGTCGTGCTCGGTTCGCAAAGCGTCGACCTGAATCCCGACGGGGCGACCGGGCCGGCATCACCGCCGCTCGTGCCCGTCACCGACCCGAGCACGCCGGCACCCGATCTCGCGGCGCCGGTGGCCGGAGGCGGCGGCGGTGGCGGCGGTGGTGGTGCCGCGGCGGCTGCGCCCCGTCATGGGAAGAAGCACGGAAAGGCCCCGGGGAAGAAGGCCGTGACGACCGGGCTGGGCCCCGGTGTCGACCAGCTCGCCGCGAAATCGCCTACGCTCGAACATGACATCGCGAAACTGCAGAAGGACGGCTGGCACATCGAGTATGGCCCCGCGAACAAGGGCTCGTCCACGAACAAGAGCGGACAACCGCCGACGATCGTGATCGACGGCGCCGACCGCGAGAACCCGAAGGCCGTGGTCCAGGCGCTCGCGCATGAGACCGGCCATGCGCTGTATCAGGGCACGCCGGACTATTCATCCAGAACCAGCTACGTCAATAGCGAACTGGCGGATGAAGGCGCGGCCACGATGAACAACATCAAGGTGCAGCGCGAAATTCTCGCGCACGGCGGCCCGAACATCAGTATCGCCGGCAATCCGGACAATGCGCCGGCCTACAACGCAGCGTACAACCGGTTCCTGCATGACGGCGACGCAAGCGCGGCGCGCGCCGCGATCGGGCATGTCTACGGCACCGGAGAATATGCGTCCGTGCCGGTCAACGGCCAGTATGTCAATTATCAAACCTACTACGGAAGCTGGTATGACCGTAACTACCCGTCCCACTAAGCGCGGCCGTGGCGCGGCGATCGTCGCGCCGCTGTTGCTCGCACTGTCGCTGGGCGTGACGCCGGCCTGTTCGGAGGGATCGAAGAAGATGCACACAACCGTTCAACTCAGTCTCTGGCAATTGATCGACCAGCTCGGTGCCCAACAGCCGATCCGGCGCGAGCCCGTCGAGCACCTGCTTCACACGACGCTCGCCCGTACCGAATCGAGCAACGAATACTTCACGTTCTGGAGCAACGGCGACGGGGCCCCGATCGCGCTCGACGACGGCACGCGGATCGAGCGAATCGTGCTGCGGACGAGCAACGAAGGCGACGCGCGCGGGGCGCTCACGTTGACGCTGTCCGGCCGTTGCATCCGCCGCGACGACGTGAAGGGGCGTTTTGCCGGGATGCGCATCGCCGGCGCGCCGTCGGGCCGCTCGCCGAACGAGGAAACGACATTCCGCTCGGAGACCGCGTGGGGCGAACTCGTGTTCGGGTTCGCGGAGCGCAACCCCGATTGCCTGTCGAGCGTCGGCTTCGGCGAGAAGACGAAGTAACGCGCCGCCGGGACGCATGCGTCCGGATCAACGAAAGGAAGAACGGAATGGCGGTTTATCGATTGCACGAGGGGTGCATGGTCTTGCCCGATGGCTGGCGAGACCAGACCATGAACGTGTTCCACTTGCCCGACGCGTCCGGCCGCAAGGACGTGGCGTTCGTGGTCACGCGCGACTACGACACGCCGCTCGACGATGTGGGCGCATACGCGGATGCGCAGCAGATGGCATTCAAGCGCCAGTTTCCCGCATACAAGCCGCTCGCGCGCGAGCCCGTCACGATCGACGGGCGTCCCGGCCTCATGCTCGACTATCAATGGCGCAGCGACAAGACGATGCTGCGGCAACGTCAGGCAATGGTCAGGCTCGACGATGCGATGCTGGTGTTCACGCTCAATGCGCGTGTCGAGGATTTCGAGCGGCACATTCCCGCATGGACGGCGATCCTGTCGTCGTTCGTCGTGATGCCGCCCGCGCCGGACGACGGCGATGCGCAGGCCGCGCCGAGCGAAGTCCTGCCGCACGTGTTCGCGCTGTCGGCGAAGACGCGCGTGCTGCGCGTCTATCCGGATCTTCGCGCGGCATGCGAGCGCATCAGCGCGCGCGAAGTCGAAAGTCACGACTGGGTGTTTTTCGCAAGCGACGGTTCGCCGCTCGCGCCGACGATCGTCCAGCGTAGCCGTCACGGGCTGTTCAAGGCGGACGGTCGCTACGAGCTGCGTCCCGATCCCGGCTATTCGGGGCTCGAATTGCGGCGCCGTCTCAACGCGGTGACTGCCGTGGAAGGCGTGCCGCCGCTGCTGACGATGCAGGACATCGAAGCGCATCTGCGGCTGCAGCGCGCGGACGGCGCGTCGTCATGAGCGGTGCCGAGGCGGCCCTGCGCGCCGCCCGCATGGGCGACGAGATCGCGCATGGCTTCGGCCTGCTCGGGATGATCGCCGGCGCCGTGGTCGGCGCGGTCGTTGCCGCCGCCATCGTGACGGCGACCGCGGCCACGGGCGGTCTCGCGCTCGTCGCGATCGTCGGCGGCTGCGTGGCGGGCGGTGGCCTCGCCGGCGGCGCGCTCGTGCGCGGCATACAGAAGGCGGCCAACATATCCGGTCCAACCACCGGCATGCTTCATCGCGGATCGTCGAACGTCACGGTCAACAGTCGTACCGCGCTGCGCGCCGGCGTCGATTTTGCCGACGAATGCAACGGCCTGCCGTTCAATCACTTCCCCAAGCCGAAACTGCTCGTGGCGCAGGGCTCGCGGACCGTGACCGTCAACGGCAAGCCGATGGCACGTCTGTCGATGAAGATGGAGTGCGGTGCCGTCATCAAGACCGCGAGCGACAACGTGACGGTCGGCGGAGAGACCGTCACCGTCGTCGCCATCCACGATACCGAGGCGATGGTCGAGACGGCGCTCGAGGTGCTCGGCTTCGTTGCGCTTGGCGCGGCCGGCCTGGGCGCGCTCGCGGCAGGGGCCGCTGCCACCGCGCTGTTCGCGGGGACGGTGATCGGCGCCAACGTCGGCCTGAATGCGCTGCATTCGTGGGGCGAATCGCTGGGTCCCGGCTATGGCGACATCATGGTCGGCGTGGCGGGGTTCGCGTTGCTCGGGCTGGGGGCGAAGGGTGCCGACACCGAAGCCGCGAAGAACGCCGTCGATGTGTTGAACCGGACCAAGGTGGAAATCGAGCCGAACACGCTCGGCTCGAACGGCGGCAACATTCGGGTCACGACCAAGGGCGTGCCGCGCACGCTCTACGAGCAGTTGCGGTCCAAGACGCCGAGTTCGAAGATCCAGAAGATGGTCAACGAGAATTTCGAGCCGGGCATGGACGATCCCGCGCTGCCGGGCCTCAAGATCGACAAGCCGTTGCATGCGGATCACATCGTGTCGATGAAGGAGATCACCGAGATGCCCGGGTTCAAGGATCTGTCCTTCGATAACCAGGTCAAGGTGCTCAACAACCCGGACAATTTCGTGGGTCTCAGCGAGACCGCCAATACGTCGAAGGGATCGAAGTCCTATGCCGATTGGACTGAATACAAGAAGGGCGGCATCAAGGTGGACGAAGGGTTCCGACAGAAGATGATGCAGCGCGAAGCCGACAACCGGACGCTGCTGCAGCAGCAGATCAACGAGTTGCTCGGCACTCAGCCGAAGTAGAATTCCCGATGACGAATTCAATGGTGACTGGCAATGATTGAGCTATCCGCGAAGACTTACACCGCCGAACTGCAGCGCTTCCGGTTGCGAGGGCACGTCTGGCTCGCGTCGAACGAGATTCCCGCCGACGTCCAGGTGCCGACCGCGTGGCGCGCGCTGCTCGATACGCCCGACGCCGCGCTCGGCAACTGGCTCGCGAAGATGTGGGCAGGCGTCATCGGCCGCCTGCCCGCGGTCGAGACGTTCTTCGCCGAGAAGCTGCGTCGACCTGCCGTGTTCCAGAAGGAAAACGGTGACCTGTGCCTGCTCTATCCGTACACGGTCGAAGGCGACGACCTGAACTTCTTCATCGGCCATCCGCCGCTCGGCGATCTCGTGTCGGACGACATGTCGCTGTGGCGTGCGCTGCCTGACGATCTGCGCAGCTTCTATCAGTTCACGCACAACGGCTGGACGTTCTTTCCCGCCAACTCGATGGGACCGATGCCGATCGGCGACCAGACCGCGCTGACGGCCAAGCTGGACCTGACACCTGACGAGACGCGCAAGCTCGGCGTGAACCCCGATCTCGTATGGACGATATTTCAGAACGGCAGCGGCGACTATCTTTGCCTGGATCTGCGCGACAGTGCCGGCGACGGCAGCGCGGCAGGACGGCTCTGGTGGCACGAGAATCCGACCGAGCTCGAGCCGGTGGATTTCTGGGCCGTCATGAATGCGTGGTTCGAGATATTCGTCGAGGAAGCCGACAAGCGGTGATCCGACACGCGCGGCGCACGAGGATGCCGCATGCAGGTCCACGCGCATCGTCGCGCACGGCATCGTTTCCGCGTACCTTATGACGTTACTGTCGGGTGTTTCCCACTGGTTCGGGATGCAGATTTTTACCTAAGATGGAAGCATTCGTGCGCGCGATACGGTGCCTGCGCGCGCATGGCAGGCAGGAGGCAGCGCGGGAACGACTGCGGCAGATGTTTCCATCATGGATGCGAGTGTGTGCGCGGCGGCCGCGAATCATGCGGCCGCACCGACGCCAGTGGGCGCGGCGGCAATCGCCGCACGGACGGCGTCCGGCCGAACAGGCCGAGTCACCCGATTGCGCCACGCGTTCATCGCAATCGTTTGCGTTCTGAGCGTTGTTCCCGCGGTGCTCGCCGGCGCGCCTGCCGATGCCGACGCACCGAACGAAACGGTGCAGCTCGCCGCCACCACGACACCCGCCGGTCCTGCCAGTCCCGCCTTTTCGTCACACGACTCCGCCGTGCGCCAGGTCGTGCTCGGCATCGTCAGTTTCACGCGCTGGCCGACGACGCCCGTTCGGCTGCATCTGTGCGTGACGGGCCGGCCCGACTACGCGGGCGAGTTGACCGACACGATGCAGGCAGGCTCGACCGTGCTCGACGTGCAGCGCATTCGTGTGGACGATCCCGCGCTCGGCCTCGCGTGCGACGTCGTGTATCTCGGCGCGCTCGGAACCGATGAGCGAAAGCGGGTGAGAGCCGCGCTGGCCGGCCATCCGGTGCTGACCATCGGCGAGCACGATCCGTCATGCACCGCGGGCAGCATGTTCTGTCTCACGGTCGAGGGCGAACACGTCACGTTCGACATCAATCTCGATGCCGTCGCGCGCAGCGGCGTGCGCGTGCATCCGAACGTGCTCAATCTTGCGCGGCGGACGCTGACGCCATGACACGCTCCGCGCCGTCCGTGTCGCCTACGCGCGTGCCGCGCCCGACGCTGCAAAGCGTGTTGCGCCGCGCGCATTTGCGTCTCGCATTCGTCGCGGTCGCGATGGCCGCCGTGTTGCTGATCGTCGTCGCGGTGATTGCGTTGCGCGCGTATGCCGGCAACAACCTGAACCTGCTGGCGCGCTCGCTCGGTTACACGGTCGAGGCCGCGCTCGTATTCGGCGACCGCGTCGCGGCGAACGAGGCGATCGCGACGATCGCCAACGACGAGGACGTCGCGCAGGTGGTGGTCACCGATGGCCGGGGCCAGTTGTTCGCGACGTGGAAACTGCCCGTCGAAGGGCGCATCGCCAGGCTCGAGCGCGGGGTCGCCGCACTGGCGCTGCCCGGGCCCGTGAGCGCACCGGTGATGCACGACGGCATTGTCATCGGCCACGTCATCGTGCGCGGCCGCGGGCATCAATTCTTCGGATTCCTGCTTGGCAGCATCGGCGGCATTCTCGGTGGCCTGGCCGTCAGCGTGCTCGGCGCGTACGTCAGCTCGAAGCGCTTGCTGCGCAACATCGTTGCGCCGCTGCGCGCGCTGGCCGGCGTAGCGCATGCGGTGCGGCGCGAGCGTGCGTTCGCGCGGCGCGTCGAGCCGGTGGCGATTGCCGAACTGAACGAGCTCGGCGACGACTTCAACGCGTTGCTCGACGAGTTCGAAGATTGGCAGAACACGCTGCGCGACGAGAACGCGTCGCTCGAACACAAGGCGACGCACGACGCGCTCACGGGGCTGCCCAACCGCATGCAGTTCGAGTCGCGGCTGTCGCTTGCGCTTTGCGATGCCGTGGTGACGGGGCAGCGGGTCGCCATCCTGTATCTCGACTGCGATCGCTTCAAGGAAATCAACGACGGCCTTGGTCACGATGCGGGCGACGCGGTGCTGATCGGTGTCGCGGCGCGGTTGCGCACGCAGGTGCGCGAGACCGATCTCGTCGCCCGGCTGGGCGGCGACGAATTCGCGGTGATGCTGACGGCCGTGCGCGATACCGACAGCGTGTGCCGGATCGCCGACGAGATTCTGTCCGGCATGGAGCCGTCGATCGAGTTGCCCGACGGACGCATGGTGGCCACCATGATGAGTGCCGGTATTGCGCTGTATCCCGATCATGCGTCCGACGCGGGCGGCTTGCTGCGCGCGGCGGATGCCGCGATGTACCGCGCCAAGCGTGCGCGCCCGGGGTCGTGGCAGGTGGCGGAGGGCGTGGCGGGACGGGTTTGATGTCTATCGTTTCGCGCCGTGTGCGAGGCCGCGGCGGCGGGATAATAAGCGCGCGAAGCGAGCGCGTACGAAGGGGACGATCATGGATCACGCGTTGCCTGTGAGCATTGGGAGGATGTGCGTCGCGAGCGCGGTGCTTCTATGCCTGCTGCTTGGCGGTTGCAAGACGCCGCCGCTTCATCGGGGACTGACGCAGACACAGGTCACGGCGCTGAAGTCGGCCGGATTTCAGGAGACCGAACAAGGGTTCGAGTTCGGGTCGACAGGACCGATTCTGTTCGATTTCGACCGGTACAACCTCAAGCCGGATGTCAGGCGCATCGTCGAGCGAATCGGCAGGACGTTGAGGTCGGCGGGGATCAATGGCGTGCGGGTTTACGGATACTCCGACGAGGAAGGGGAGGCTGCCTACGATCTCGAGTTGTCCCGGCGGCGGGCGGAGGTGGTGGCGATCGAGCTCGTGGATGTCGGGCTCGACGGGAAGCGGATCGCGGTGGTCGGGAAGGGCAAGAGCGATCCGGTGGGCGACAACCGGACGCCGGCCGGGCGGGCGCAGAATCGGCGGGCGGCGATTGTGGTTTCGCCGAGGTGACGGGCGCTCGCGCGATGTCGGCGTTCGGCGCTGCTCGCGGCGACGGACCACCGGGAGCGGAACGGCAAGCCGCCGCAGGACGCGGATGCACTCGGCGAGATTGCACAACCTGCAGTGTGAGGCCGTTGCCGGTCGCCCTGCATCACCAAGCAATATTGCAAGACGAGCGCGACGCCCCTGCACCGCCGGTCGCCGTGCAGTTCGAACCCGCGCCGTTGTCATGGAACTTCCGCGTCTCCGGCTGCGGCACTGACGGATCGTACGGATTTGGCGCACCGTGCGGACCGCGCGCGGTATCGAAAGGCCGCATGGGCGCATACGAATGCCTGCCGCCAGGCGCGTGTGATCCGTTGGCCCTCAGATAATCGGTCCAGTTCTGCGCGCGTTGTTCGTATCGGGGCAGCGCGCGACCGAGACTGTCGGTGCCGCCCGCGCCGAGCGCAACGCGATTCGAAGGCCATGCAGGATCGCCGGCCCCGTGTTCAACCGAAGGCTGAGGCTCGAGCGTATCGCCCGAGACGCGCAACGGCCGCGTATCCGGCGTATCGAACGGGCTACGATCAACCGGAGCCGCGTATTTCTCGCGCTGCGTCGGCAGCGCCGCGCGCGCACCATTGCTGACCACCGCCCGACGTTCCGAACGAAACACATTGGCGCTCCCGGAACGATCGACCAGCGAATCGCGGCCCGAAGCGTCGGCAACAAAAACGGAAAGCGCACACGCAAGCGCTGCGGCGGAGGAAAGACGGAGAGGATGATTCATCGGGATCCGAACCAGGTGACGTGCAACGAGAAAAAACGGCAGATCACTGGCTGGCGGCTCGGCGGACGTGTGGGCGTCGAAGCGGCCCTGAAGCGGCTGCGAATCGCGGAGTGTGCGACTCGCGGTAAGGCTGGCTGGATTGCTGAAGCGAGTTCGCATTATTTCACAAAAATAACGAACAGCTTTCACGCACCGGCGCGACGTCGGCAAACAGAAGGATTGACTGCGCCGATGCAGCACCGGCCCTCGATATACGCGGGCGCAATCGTCAGCCGATTGATCGTGGACGATCCGGCCCCAAGCATCCGAAAAAGCATGCCGCGCGCAACAGCGAGATCGCCGAAACCCAAACCCCTCAAGGCATTTCCCCGCTAACCAGCCAAAAATCGCAACCGAATTGCACCTTCCGCAAACGTTCTCCGCCGGCCACAGTTGCTCCCGGATCGCCACCCGTCGCGCGCCAAGTTTCTCCGTGTTTTCCCTCATGGAGGCGGCATTTTTGACAGACGATTTAAAAACACCCATATAATTTCGACTGCCTTGCCAACGGCTGTCGGACCATCCCTCCGAACGAGCAGTTGGCAAGCGGGGCAGGCGAAACGCTTGCGCAATGCAAGACGCATCACGATGTCTTTCCGAACCAGACGTCCCCCTTGGGGGACTGCAAGAGCCGGGCCCCGCTACGCAACATCCCTCCGCAGGTCCGTCTTCATGTGTCTCGGGCGTGTCCCATGTCCTCGCCCCGGGTGCTGTTCGATTGCGCAAGTCATGCCGCCTTTGCCCGTATGACTAAACAACATCGAGGAGCTCCCAGATGACGCTGTCCCGTCTTACGTCCATTTCCGTCGCCGCCGTGCTGTTCGCCGCCGGCGCCGCCGCCGCGCAAGCGGAAACCGTGAAGATCGCCATCGCTGGTCCGATGAGCGGCTCGGTCGCCCAATACGGCGACATGGTCAAGGCCGGCGCGCTGACCGCGATCGAACAGATCAACGCGGCCGGCGGTGCGGGCGGCAACAAGTTCGAAGTCGTGCAGATGGACGACGCATGCGAACCGAAGCAGGCCGTCGCCGTCGCGAACAAGATCGTCAGCCAGAAGATCAAGTACGTGATCGGCCACGTGTGCTCGGGTTCGACGATTCCCGCATCCGACATCTACGAAAACGAAGGCATCGTGATGGTCACGCCGTCGGCCACCGCGCCGCAGCTGACGGAAGGCAAGAAGCGCCACTTCATCTTCCGCACGATCGGCCGTGACGACCAGCAAGGCCCGGCCGCCGCGCACTACATCATCAACAACGTGAAGCCGAAGAAGGTCGCGGTCCTGCACGACAAGCAGTCGTACGGCCAGGGCATCGCGTCGTCGGTGAAGAAGGACCTCGAAGCCGCGAAGATCCCGGTCGTGCTGTTCGAAGGCATCAACGCCGGCGATTCGGACTACTCGGCGATCATCACGAAGCTGAAGTCGCAAGGCGTCGATTTCGTCTACTTCGGCGGCTATCACCCGGAAATGGGCCTGCTGATGCGCCAGGCGCGCGAGCAGGGCGTGAAGGCCACGTTCATGGGCCCTGAAGGCGTGGGCAACAAGGACGTGACGGCGATCGCCGGCCCGGCTTCGGAAGGCATGCTGGTCACGCTGCCGGCCGACTTCTCGGCCGACCCGGCCAACGCGGCGCTCGTGAAGGCATTCGCGGACAAGAAGCGCGACCCGAACGGCCCGTTCCAGATGCCGGCGTACGCAGCGGTGAAGATCATCGCCGACGCGATCGCGGGCGCGAAGACGACCGACCCGACGAAGGTCGCCGCGTACATGCACAAGACGACGTTCGACACGCCGATCGGCAAGGTCGCGTATGACGCACAGGGCGACCTGAAGGCGTTCAAGTTCGTCGTCTACACGTGGCACAAGGACGCGACGAAGACCGCCGCCAAGTAACAACGGAGTATCCGCCCGCGCGCCCGCCCTGTCCGAGACCCGGACGGGGCGGCCGCGCATTGGCCGGGCAGTGGCGAGTATTGGCCCATTGCCCGGCCAACGGGCGGCCCGAGACGACACCGTGCGTTGCGCGCGGCCGAACGCCGTGATCCGGCGACGGCATGCGACCCAGCGCCAACGGGAGCTTCCCGCACATGACTGACTTCTTTCCTCAATTCGCCCAGCAGCTGGTCAACGGCCTGACGCTGGGTGCGATCTATGCGTTGATCGCCATCGGCTATTCGATGGTCTACGGCATCATCGGCATGATCAACTTCGCCCACGGCGAGATCTACATGATCGGCGCATACGTGGGCCTCGTGACCCTCACGGCCATCGGCATCTCCGCCGGCTATCCGCTGCCGCTCGTGCTCGGCGCCGCACTGATCGTGTCGGTGATCGTCACCGGCCTGTACGGCTTCGCGGTCGAACGCGTCGCGTATCGCCCGCTGCGCGGCGGCCCGCGCCTCGTGCCGCTGATTTCCGCGATCGGCATGTCGATCTTCCTGCAGAACTACGTTCAGATCGGCCAGGGCGCGCGCGACGTGTCCGTGCCGGTGCTGATCTCCGGCGCATTCGACATCCACCTCGGCGGCGACTACGACGTGACGATTCCGTACGCGCGTCTGCTGATCGTCTGCGTGACGCTCGTGCTGATGATCGCGCTCACGCTGTTCATCTCGCATTCGCGGATGGGCCGTGCATGCCGCGCGTGCGCGGAGGACATGAAGATGGCGAACCTGCTCGGCATCGACACGAACCGCGTGATCTCGTTCACGTTCGTGCTCGGCGCGATGCTGGCGGCCGTCGGCGGCGTGCTGATCGGGCTGACGATCGGCAAGCTGAATCCGTATATCGGCTTCGTCGCGGGCATCAAGGCGTTCACCGCCGCGGTGCTGGGCGGGATCGGCAGCATCCCGGGCGCGATGCTCGGCGGCGTGCTGCTGGGCCTCGCCGAAACCTTCGCCGCAGGCTACATGCCGGCCGAGTACAAGGACGTCGTCGCGTTCGGCCTGCTCGTGCTGATCCTGCTCTTCCGCCCGACCGGCCTGCTCGGCAAGTCGGACATCGAAAAGGTTTGAGGGAGACGCAGATGAGTCAAGTCATTTCCGTTCGCCGTCCGGCCGCCGACGCGTCGATCGGCCAGGCGCTGAAGAATGCCGCGGCCGCCGCGCTGCTCACGGCGATTCTCACGATCCCGGTGCTCGGCCTGCAACTGAAGCTCGACGGCTATCAGGTCGTGCTGACGCCGCACTGGCGCCCGGTGTGGATCGCGGTCGCGGCCGTGTTCCTGTTCCAGTTGTTCAAGCCGTGGCTCGTGCGCGCGAAATCCGCGGTCAAGCTGCCGGCGATGCCCGCGATGGGCGCGCAGCAGCAGCGCGCGATCATCTGGGTGCTGCTCGCGGTCGGGCTCGTGTGGCCGTTCTTCGGTTCGCGCGGTGCCGTCGACGTCGCGACGCTCGCGCTGATCTACGTGATCCTCGGCCTCGGGCTGAACATCGTGGTCGGTTTCGCGGGGCTGCTCGATCTCGGCTATGTCGGGTTCTACGCGGTCGGCGGCTACACCTACGCGATGCTGAACCAGTATTTCGGGCTGTCGTTCTGGGAGTGTCTGCCGATCGCGGCGATCGCGTCGGCGACGTTCGGCTTCCTGCTCGGTTTCCCGGTGCTGCGGCTGCGCGGCGACTATCTCGCGATCGTCACGCTCGGCTTCGGCGAAATCATTCGCCTGCTCGCGAACAACCTGACGAGCCTCACCGGCGGCCCGGACGGCATCTCGAGCATTCCGAAGCCGACGGTGTTCGGCTTCGAGATGGCGCGCTCGGCGAGCGTCGAGGGCGCGAAGACGTTCCATGAACTGATCGGGCTGGAATACAGCGGCGAGCACATGGTGATCTTCCTGTACCTGATCGCGCTGGTGCTGGTCGGCTTCACGCTGTTCGTGACGAGCCGCCTGATCCGCATGCCGATGGGCCGTGCATGGGAAGCGCTGCGCGACGACGAGATCGCATGCCGTTCGCTGGGGCTGAACCCGACGCGCATCAAGCTGTCGGCGTTCACGCTCGGCGCGGCGTTCGCGGGCATCGGCGGCGCATTCTTCGCGGCGCGTCAGGGCCTCGTGAATCCTGAATCGTTCACCTTCATCGAATCGGCGCTGATCCTCGCGATCGTCGTGCTCGGCGGGATGGGCTCGCAGCTCGGCGTGATTCTCGCTGCGATCCTGCTGACCGTGCTGCCGGAAGTCGCGCGCGGCTTCGCCGAGTACCGGATGCTGATCTTCGGCCTGGTGATGGTGTTGATGATGATGTGGCGTCCGCAGGGCCTGTTGCCCGCGAGCCGTCCTCACGTGGAGCTGCCGCAATGAGCGCGAATGCAGAATTGTTGAAGGTCGCCGGGCTGCAGATGCGCTTCGGCGGGTTGCTCGCGGTGGACGGCATCGATTTCGACGTGCGCCGCAACGAGGTGTTCGCGATCATCGGGCCGAACGGCGCGGGCAAGACCACGGTGTTCAACTGCGTCGGCGGCTTCTACAAGCCGACCGGCGGCGACGTCGTGCTCGACGGTCACGCGATCGCCGGGCTGCCGAGCCACAAGATCGCGTTGAAGGGCCTCGTGCGCACGTTCCAGAACATCCGCCTGTTCAAGTCGCTGACGGTCGTCGAGAACCTGCTCGTCGCGCAGCATCGCAAGGTGAAGTCGGGGATGCTGCACGGCCTGTTCGCGACCCCCGCGTATCGTCGCGCGGAGAAGGAAGCACTCGAACGCGCGGCCGTATGGCTCGAACGGATGGGCTTGACGTCGGTTGCGAACCGGCCGGCGGGCACGCTGTCGTACGGGCACCAGCGGCGCCTGGAGATCGCGCGCTGCATGATCACCGAGCCGCGCCTGCTGATGCTGGACGAGCCGGCGGCCGGCCTCAACCCGCAGGAAAAGATCGAGCTGCAGCACCTGATCGACAAGCTGCGCCGCGAGTTCGGCGTATCGGTGCTGCTGATCGAGCACGACATGAGCCTCGTGATGGGCGTGTCCGACCGCATCCTCGTGATGGAGCACGGCCGGCCGATCGTGATCGGCACGCCGGAAGCGGTCCGCAACGACCCGCGCGTGATCAAGGCGTATCTGGGGGAAGAGTGATGCTGAAGCTGGAACAGGTCCATACGCACTACGGCGCCGTCGAGGCGCTCGCGGGCGTGTCGATCGAGGTGAACAAGGGCGAGATCGTCACGCTGATCGGCAGCAACGGTGCCGGCAAGACGACGCTGATGATGACGGTGTGCGGCACGCCGCGCGCATCGTCGGGCCGCGTGCTGTTCGAGGGCACCGACATCACCGCGATGTCGACGCACCAGATCATGCGGCAGGGGATGGCGATCTCGCCGGAGGGGCGGCGCGTATTCCCGAGCCTGACGGTGCTCGAGAACCTGAAGATGGGCGGGTTCTTCGCGAGCCGTCACGAGATCGACGACGGCATCGAGCACGTGTTCAAGCTGTTTCCGCGCGTGAAGGAGCGCGCGACGCAGCGGGCCGGCACGATGTCGGGCGGCGAGCAGCAGATGCTGGCGATCGGCCGTGCGCTGATGAGCAAGCCGCGCCTGCTGTTGCTCGACGAGCCGACGCTCGGTCTCGCGCCGCTCGTGATCGCGCAGATCTTCGACATCATCCGCACGATTCGCGACGAGGGCGTCACGGTGTTCCTCGTCGAGCAGAACGCGAACAAGGCGCTGGGTGTGGCCGATCGCGGCTACGTGCTCGAAACGGGGCGCGTGGTGCTTGCCGATACGGGCGCGAACCTGCTCGCGAACGACCGGATCAAGCAGGCGTATCTCGGCGGTTGATTTCACGCGCCGCCGGTCCGGAGCGGACCGGCGGCGCGCCGTCCGGGGAAAATCCATCGTCGATTCGGTTTCGATCGAAGCCGAATCGACACCCGTCGAATCCTCCGCCCGCCGCGCTCACGCGTGCAGCGTCAATCCCTTCACCGCCTTGTCCACGGCTTTCTTCGGTCCGTGCAGCGCCAGGCCGACCAGATCCGGATTTGCCGGATCCTCGGCGCGAAACACTTCGCGATTGGCCGCGTCGTGCCCCGTCGAGAACATCGCGCGCACGTACGGCACGATCCTGACTTCGCGCGATAGTGCATGCCGATGCGCGGCCTGCAGGCCGTCCAGGTCGGCCGCGAACACCAGCATCGGCTGGCCGAACATGCGCCCGTAGCGATTCCCGGCCGCATCCTCGTAAGGCTCGCCGAGCGCTTCCGGCGCGCCGGAAGCGATGCCCGTCGCGAGAAACGCGACCACATTGAGTTTCTGCCACGTCGCGAGATCGTCGCGCACGATCAATGCCACTTTCGTATCGAACATGAGTGCTCCTCGTTGAAGCGCTCATGATCGGGCGACGCGCGCAATCAGTCTGGAACGTTTGTGCACATCCGCCGGTACGCGGCCGGCGTCATCCGGTACGCGCGACGGAACCAGCGGCCCAGGTGGCTCTGGTCGGCGAAACCGACGTCCGCCGCAGCTTGCGCGGGTGTGCGGCCGGCTGCCAGCAGCCGGCGCGCGGCGCGCAGGCGCAAGCGCACCAGGTATGCGTGCGGCGACGTGCCGAACGCGCGCTGGAACAGTCGCGTCAGCCGGAAGCGGTCGATGCCGGCGTGCGCCGCGAGTTCGTCGAGCCCGAGGTTGCCATCCATATGCGCGTGAAGCAGGTCGCGTACGCGCGCGATCGCGGGCGGTACGGCAAGCTCGTGCGTCGCGAGCGGGGCACGCAGCTCACCGCCGAGCCGCGTCAGCAGGCGGTCGAGCGTCTGATCGCGCGCAAGCCGGCCCTCATTGCCATGAATCGCGAGAAAGGCCTGCCGGATCGCGTGGACGAGGTCGCGGTCGTCGACGAGCGTATGGCCGAAGGAAGCTTCGACACTGCCGAGGCCCGGCAGGCCCAGCCGGCGCGCGGCCTGTTCGACCCACGGTAGCGGCAGGTACAGCATCCCGTAGGTAAAGCCGCCTTCGTCGGGCGCATGGCCGTCGTGCAGCGCGCCCGGCTCGATGAGGATCGCGCGGCCCGGCACGCTCGTATGCAGCGACCGGTGGCACTGAAAGCGCTGCACGCCTTGTTCCGTAAAACCGATCAGCATGTCGTCGTGATCGTGCGGATCGTACGCGTGGCCGCTGAAATGCGCGCGCAGGCTCTCGATCCCCGTTTCCGGATCGCGCTGCGCGTCGAGCCAGTTGCCGGGCTCGACCGCACCGTGAGTCGTTGTCGTCATGGCTTGCCTCGCGGGTCGTCGTCTGCGCCGTAGTGTACGCAAGCCGCGTGCGGCTCGCTGGCCGCGCGGCCGGCGATCGCGCGATGCCGCGGGCAAAAGCGGGGGCGCATGGCCGATGGGCCGCGTGGTGCCCGCGGTGGCCAGTGCACCCGGTTCATTCGTCGAGTGCCGTCGTCCGTTCATCGCGCGCGTATTGCGCGGGCGGCCGGCCGATATGCCGCGCGAACGCGACGCTGAAGGTGCTGGCGGAACTGTAGCCGACGCGCCCGGCGATTTCGGCGATGCGTGCGTCATTGCGGCGGAGCAGGTTTTTGGCGAGCGCCATTCGCCACGTGAGCAGGTATTCCATCGGCGCGACGCCAACCGCGCGGCTGAAACGCTCGAAGAAGGTCGAGCGCGAGAGCGCCGCCTCTTTCGCGAGCTCGGCGACCGTCCACGGGTGCGCGGGGCGCGCGTGCATGCCGCGGATCGCGGCCGCGAGGCGGCTGTCGGCGAGCCCGCGCACGAGGCCGGGCGATGCGTCCGTGCCGGTCGAAAATCGCAGGGCCTCGATCAGCAGCACTTCCACGAGGCGCGACAGCACGATTTCGCGCGCGGGCCGCTGCGCGCGAGATTCGTCCCGCACGAGCTGCACGAGCGTGGTGAGTCGCGGTTCGCCGCGCACGTGCACGCATTGCGGCAGCAGCGACACCAGCAGCGCGGCGTCGGGCGAAGCGAAGCTGCAGTTGCCGGCCATCATCCGCATGTCGATCGGGTTGCGGGCGTCGCCGATCCGGTATTCGCCGTTGTCGAGCGCGACCGGCGGCGCGGTTTCGACGCCGGGCGGCGGCGGTTCGAGGCTCGACATCGCGACGCCGTAGGCCGCCGGAATCAGCACGAAATCGCCAGGCTGCAGCTCGATCGGTGCGTGCCCGTCGATCGCGACCCGGCACCCGCCGTCGAGGATCGCGCAATAGAACGGCTCGCCCGCGACCGTGCGGCTGATCGCCCAGGGGCTCGCGCCGTGAACGAACTTGGAGTGCCGTGCGCCCGGTTTCAGCAGCGTCACGACTTCGGTAAGCGGGTCGATCATCGCCGGACTGTTGCAAAAGAAAAGCGGACTTTCGATTGTAGCGAATACGGGTTCGGCCATCTATCGTACGCACACATGCTCAACACATCACGGGAGTTCGCATGAAAACCGTACTGATCACCGGCTGTTCCTCCGGCTTCGGCCTCGAGATCGCGCGCCATTTCCTGGCCCGCGACTGGCAGGTCGTCGCGACGATGCGCACGCCGCGCGAGGACGTGCTGCCGCCGTCGGAACGTCTGCGCGTGCTGGCGCTCGACGTGACGAAGCCGGATAGCATCCGTGCCGCGATCGACGCCGCCGGACCGATCGACGTACTCGTGAACAACGCGGGCATCGGGGCGGCCGCGCCGGCGGAGCTGACGCCGGTCGACACGGTGCGCGCACTGTTCGAGACCAACACGTTCGGCACGATGGCCGTCACGCAGGCGGTGCTGCCGCAGTTTCGGCAGCGCGGGGCCGGCGTGGTCGTGAACGTCACGTCGAGCGTTACGCTGAAGGCGTTGCCGCTGGTCAGCGCATACCGCGCGAGCAAGGCGGCGGTCAACGCGTATACCGAATCGATGGCCGGCGAACTCGAACCGTTCGGTGTGCGTGTGCATCTGGTGTTGCCCGGGCGCGCGCCCGACACGCGTTTCGCCGACAACGCGCGCGCAAACATGCTGGGCTTCGAGCACGAAGCATATGCGGAGTTTGTCCGGCGGGCCGTCGCGCGCATGCTCGATGCGTCCGCGCCGACTACCCATGCGCAGGACGTTGCCGACGCCGTGTGGCGTGCGGCGACCGATCCGTCGAGCCCGCTGCGCATCCCGGCCGGCGCCGACGCCGAAGCGTGGGCCGCCGACGCGCACTGAGCGGCGGGGGACCCGGGCCGCGCTTCGTCGCGCGGGCCGGTCGAATCGGCGCGACGGCGCGCGTGACGCAGCGAGGCGCGTTGCCGAGCGCCGTTACAGCACGCGCCCGATCGCCTGTTCCAGCAACGACAGCCCGAGATCGATCTCCGCTTCGCTGACGGTGAGCGGCGGCGCGATCCGGAACACGCCGCCCATGCCCGGCAACTGCACGATATTCATGCTGAGGCCGAGGTTCATGCATTCGCGCGTGATCTTCGCGCCGAGCCCGTCGGCCGGCTCCTTCGTCCGCCGATCCTTGACGATCTCGACACCGAGCAGCAATCCGCGTCCGCGCACGTCGCCGATGCACTCGAAGCGCTCCATCAGATCGAGCAGCCCGCGCCGGAGCCGCGCGCCCATCACGTTCGCCCGCTCGACGAGGCCGTCGCGCTGCACCACGTCGAGCACGCGCAGGCCGACCGCGGCCGGCAGCGGATCCGACACGTGCGTCGTATAGAACAGGTAGCCGAGTTCGTGCGCGCGCTCCTCGATCCGCGCGGACGTGACGACGGCCGCGAGCGGCAGCCCCGCGCCGAGCGTCTTCGACAGCGTGAGGATGTCGGGCGTCACGCCGTCGCGCTGGCACGCGAACATCGTGCCGGTGCGTCCGACACCGGTTTGCGCCTCGTCGAGGATCAGCAGCATCCCGCGCTCGTCGCACTTGCGCTTGAGCGCCGCCATGTAGCCTTCCGGCAGTTCGATGATGCCGCCCGAGCTGAGGATCGGCTCCGCGATGAACGCGGCGAGGCTGCCGCTCGACTGGCGATCGATCAGGTCGAATGCGTAGTCGAGTTCGGCGAGCGGGTCGTAGCTGCCGTCGTGCTCGAAGCGCGGCCGATACGAAAACGGTGCCGGAATCGCGAACGAGCCGACCGCGGCCGGACCGACGCCCTTGCGGCCGGCGCTGTACGTGGCGGATGCCGCCGCGCCGGTCATCCCGTGCCACGACTGCGCGAAACCGACGATCTCGTACTTGCCGGTGACAAGTTTCGCCATCCTGATCGCCGCTTCGTTCGATTCCGCGCCGGTGCTCAGCAGCAGCGCGCGATCGAGCCCGGGCGGCGTGATGTCGGCAAGGCGCGTCGCGAGATCGACGACAGGACGCGACAGCATCCCGCTGAACAGATGATCGAGCTTGCCCGCGTATTCGCCGATGACGGAGACGATCTCCGGATGGCAGTGCCCGAGCACCGCGCTCATTTGCCCCGACGTGAAGTCGAGGATCGCGCGGCCGTCGGCGTCGTAGACGAAACTGCCTTGCGCGCGCTCGACGATCATCGGCTCGAACGTGCCGCCGTAGCGGATCAGGTGCTGCCTGGCGTTGTGCCAGAAGCTTGCGTCGTCGTTCAGGGACATCGGGCTTCTCCGGACAAGGGCGGCGATCGCTTGCAGTCTAGGCGCCGGTCTGGTCTTATGGAAACGAATAGTTCTTATGCAAGGTAGAAAAGGAGCTAATACCTTGGGACGTTCGCTCGAAATCGACCTGTTGCGCTCGTTCGTCGTCATCGCCGAGATGCGCTCGCTCAGCCGCGCGGCGGCGCGCGTCGGCCGCACGCAGTCCGCGCTGAGCCAGCAGATGCGGCGGCTCGAGGAAAGCGTCGACCAGCCGCTGTTCCAGCGCACCGGCCGCGGCGTGGTGCTGACGCATCCCGGCGAGCGGCTGCTCGTGCATGCGCAGCGCATCCTGCGCCGGCACGACGAGGCGATGGCCGACCTGTGCGGCACGGGATTGTCGGGCACGATCCGGTTCGGCTGTCCGGACGATTACGCGGCCGTGTTCCTGCCTTCGCTGTTGCGGCAGTTCTCGATGCAGCATCCGCAGGCGATCGTCGAGGTCGTGTGCGGACCGACGCCGCGGTTGCTCGAGCATCTCGACAAGCGGGCGGTCGACCTGGCGATGATTTCCGTGCCGGACGACACTTCGGGCGGCGATTTCATCCGCCGGGAGCAACTGGTCTGGATCGGCTATCCGGGGCTCGATGCCGCGCAGTTCGAGCCGTTACCACTTGCGCTGTCCGATCCGGATACGCTCGATCACATCGCGGCTCGCGACGCGTTGACGCGCGCACGGCGCGACTATCGCGTCGCGTACGCGAGCAGCAGTCTCGCCGGACTCATCGCGCTCGTGCGCTCCGGGCAGGCATTCGCGGTGATGACGCAAACGGCGGTGCCGGCGGATCTGGCGATCCTTGCCGCGGACCGGGGGCTGCCGCCGCTGCCGGCGGTCGGTATCACGCTGCGATTCGATCGGAAGCGGCCTTCGCATCTGACGGCGGCGTTCGCGGAGCATATTCGGCTCATGCTGCCGTTGCTTTGACGCACGGCGCGGGGGCGTGTGCGTTCGCGCGTCATAGTTAATCGGTAATCCGAATTATCGACGCGAGGCTCGTCGCTTGAACGCATCCACGTTCGAGGTGTGGTGTCCCGCTACGGCCACATGCAGTCGTAAGCCGGTCCATATCGCGGATGCGACCGGGGCTCGCGACCTGTCCCGCGACGTCGCGGGGCTTATGTCCGATTTACGCGTGCCGACGGCGAAATAGACTTCCAATCGAGCGAAATCATCGTATGGGCCCGGACACGAAGCCGCCCGGCCCGAATCGCTCTTGCAAGGGCTTCGCCATCTCGCTCGACGGTCGCATGCTGCCGGCACCGTCGACGTCGAGCCGCTCTCGGGGGAGCGGCCCGTCCGTTTCGGCAGACGAGCGGGCACTCGCCTGAAACGAGGCGCTGCCCGACTGCTTCCGCACGAAATCGTTCTGCTCCGATGTTCGACACGTGTCGTGCCGGCTCGCCGGTCGACCGTCGACGCGTCGCGACCGGGTGCCGTCGCATCGCGCTGCGTCGGACGCACGTCTATCGAGGAGGTCATCATGACCAGGTCATTTCGTATCATCAGCGCCGGGGTGGTCGCATTCGCATGCTGGGCTGCCAGCTTCCAGGTTCAGGTTCGCGCGGCGACGCTTGCCGGCTACGCCGCGCCATGGCGCATCGCACATGCGCGATCGCGACCGGTGGCGAGCACCGTGCCGGCGCCCGTCACGATCAGGCCGGCAAGCGACGGCAGCGACCAGACCGATGCGTTGCAGGCCGCGCTCAACACGCTGCAGGCGGGACAAACGCTGATACTCGCGCCGGGACGCTATACCGTCAGCCGCTCGCTGTCGGTGGTGGGTTCGGGCGTCGTGGTGTCGGGCTACGGCGCGACGCTTGTCGCGACCAATCCGTCCGACCAGACGATCGTGATGAGCGGTACCGGCTCGACGTTGGTCGGCGTGACGTTGAACGGCACCGGTACGACGCGGCTCACCACGCCCGAATCGACCAAGGTCGAAGTGACGGGCACCGACGTCCAGGTGCTCGGCGTGACGATCCAGGGCGGCGCGAGCGCGGGGATCTTCGTATTCGGCGGCAGCAAGGTCGCGATCGTCGGCAATACCGTGCGGGCCACGCTGGCCGACGGCATCCACTCGACCTACGGATCGACCAACGTGCTCGTGCAGGGCAATACGGTCACGGGTACCGGTGACGACCTGATCGCCGTCGTCAGCTATCTGGGCGACGGTCGCATCAGCAACAACGTGCTGATCGACCACAACACCGTGTCCGGGAATTACTGGGGGCGCGGCATTTCCGTCGTGGGCGGCCAGGCGGTGACGATCTCGAACAACACGGTCGACGGCGTGCAGAAGGCGGCCGGCATTCTCGTCGCTCAGGAGGACAGCTGGCGCACCTATGGCGTGTCGAACGTCGTCATCGACAACAACGTGGTGACCAACATCCAGAATCAGAACGTCAGCAACGGGTTGCAGCCGACGCAGCAGGGCGCGCTCGAACTGGACACGTGGTCGGGTACGGTGTCGTACGTCAAGGTGACGCGCAATCGCGTCTCGGGATCGGGCTACGCGGGGTTCCGGGCGGTCGGCAACGTGTGCGGGTTCCAGGTCTCCGACAACACGTTCGCGTCGATCGCCGGCACACCGGTTTCACTGCTGTCGCGTGGCTGCACGGCGAGCCAGATCGTCGTCAGCGGCAATACGATGGACGGCGTCGCCCTGGTTCAGCCGGTCGGCGCATCGCCTTCCGGAACGATTCCGGCGAGCGGCGCGGTGACGACGGCGATGCCGCAAGTGCGAACCGGCCTGATGCAGTTGCCGGGCGGTGCCGCGTCGGCATCCGGCGCGGCGCGATGATATCGCGAGCCCGACGAACCGGCGCACCGCGCGCGGCCCGCGCGCGCCGGTTTCGGCGCATGTACGCCGGTCGATTCATGTCGCGTCGCCGGCGACCGCGCCCGCATCGCATGCGTCGCGACGACGCAGGTCAGAGGAGCCCCAGGCGCTGGCCCGCTGCGGCGGCCTGGGTGCGATTGCGCACGTGAAGCGCCTTGAAGATCGCCGTGATGTGCGCCTTCACGGTCTTCTCCGACAGGCCGAGCCGGTCGGCGATGAGCTTGTTCGGCACGCCTTCGGCGATCAGGCGCAGCACGTCGAGCTGGCGCAGCGTCAGGCGCGGGCCGTCGGGTTCGTGTGCGGGCGGCGGATCGCGATGTGCCGACTGCGCTTCGAGCAGCAGCGGCGGCACGTAATGCTCGCCGTTCATGACCATCTTGATGGCCGACAACAGCGTGTGCGCGGTCGCGGATTTGGGAATGTAGCCGAGCGCGCCGTGCGTGAAGGCGGCGCGCACGTCGTGCGGATCCTCGGACGAAGACAGCACGATGATCGGCAGCTCGGGCCGGACCTGCGCGATCGCCGCAATCGCCGCGAAACCGTCCATGCCGCTCATCTTCAGATCCAGCACGATGACGTCGAGATCGGAGTGCTGCTCGAGCAGCCGCATCGCATCGTCGGCGTTGCTCGCCTGAATGTCGACCATCCCGCAATGATCCTGGCGCAACAACGTCGCCACGCCATCTCGCAGAACCGGATGATCATCGACAATGAGTATTTTCATGTAAATAAAAGCGAAGTCGGGAGGCGGAACTCTTCTGATTTTGGAGAACCCGGTTCTTTCGAAAAGTCTTAATACTTTAGTCGTATGGGATTCTGTTTCGTCACGGGCTAACGTCGGATTTACATCCGCAAAGCTGGGGTCAATACTGAATCGTCGCGGCCTTCGGTGCGGCGGGCCGCACAACTAGCATGACGGAGGTCACGACAGCATGGCCCGGGCGAGTCGCCGACGCCGGGAGTTTTCGGGGTGCGATCTAACCCGGGTGCAGACTATACGATAAAAATAACCGAGCGTGCCAATACGGGGCATACTGTTTATTTCAATCGATTGTTTTCTGAAAATCATCAATTGATGTCGAGACAGGTGATTTACCCCGTGAAACAGGGCAGGTTCCTTTGCATGAATTTGCGAGACGTCTCCATCGGCCTGATTCGATATCAATCAAGGTGCAATATGGGAACTATCAATGAAGAAGAGTCAATTCGCGACCTGAACCTGTCGTATCTGTGGCTCGCGCAGCGGCTGTTGCAGAAGGATCGCGCGACCGGCATGTTTCGCCTCGGCGCCACGCCGGAATTGGCCGGCGCGCTGGAAAGCCTGACGATACGATCGATGATGAACCTGTCGTCGTCGGGACAGTTGCTTTGCGTCCTGCGCCTGAGCCGATACGACACGGTCGCGGCGCTCGCGCGATCCGAGCCGCCGGGCGACGCCACGCCGCTTCATGTCGCGATGGCGCTGTCCAGTCTCGGGGCCTTCGACCAGGACGTGCCATGAGCGGCGGCCCTCGGCCGACGCATGCCGCGAGGCTTGCCGACGATGCGAAGCACGTGCTGCAGGCCGCGACACTGATTCGGCTCGGCGCGCGTCCGCAGATGCTCGAAATCGAACTGTCGCTGCCGCACGAGCGTCTGGTTCGACTGTATCGCGAGGTGCGGGGCGTCGCGCCGCCGAAAGGCCTGCTGCCGTTCTCCAGCGACTGGTACATGACATGGAAGGCCAACGTCCATGCATCGCTGTTCCATAACGCCTACCGGTTCCTGCGCAGCGACGCGAAGTGCGCGCGGCTCGATGCGCTCGTGAAGGCATATGAATGGTATGCGACGCGATGCGACGCGGCACACTGCGAGCCGTTGCTCGACCTGACGCGGGCGTGGCTGCTGATTCGTTTCGTCGACGGCGGCGTGCTGTCGACGGCACGTTGCATTCGATGCAACGCCGCATTCGTGACGCATCGCCACGATCTGCGGCCCAACCGCGTCTGCGTCGCTTGCCGTCCGCCCGCGCGGGCCGGCAAGCGCACCGGATGCACGAAACCGCAGCCCTGTACCGGAAGCGCGATCGGCTCGAACGCGCACATCGCACACGAGCCGATCGCGACCTGTAGCTCCGCGCAGTGCCGCGAGAGCGCGACGCCGTCCGCGTCCGTGTTGGCCGTCGAGCTTCTCTGCGTCCGCGCGGCGACGAGATGGCCGACCGCCGCGCGCAGCTTGCCGTTCGGCAACGGCCGGTGAAGCAGAACCAGCCCGCGCGCATGCGACGCCGCCAGTTGTTCGTCGGTCGTATCGCCGCTGATCAGCACCGCGGGCACGACCGCGTCGAGCGCCGCGCGCACGCGCTCGATCACGGCGATGCCGTTTTCGCCGCGAGGGGGCAGGTAATCGCAGATCAGCAGGTCGGGTCGGCGGGCGCAAGCCGACAGCCGGTCGAGCGCCTCCTTGCCCGAGCGTGCCGCGATCGTGTCGTAACCCCAGGTCGCCAGCAGTTCCGTCAAACCGGTGCGGGTTGCGCGATTGCCGTCGATCACCACCACGAGCCCCGTTGAACCAGGCACGTCGTCGTAGCCGACGATCGGCGTATCGAGCGGGGCGGCCGTGCCGGCGGCGAGCGCCATCGTGACTTCGAAGCACGATCCGCGTCCGGGTGTCGAGCGCACGGCCAGCCGGCAGTCGAGCAGGTCGGCGAGGCGTCGCACGATCGCGAGTCCGAGACCGAAGCCCTTTTCGTGATCGCGTTCGGGATTGCCGACCTGGTAATACTCATGGAACACGAGCTTCTGCAGGTGATCGGGAATGCCGCAGCCCGTGTCCCAGACCTGGATCGCGAGGTGTGTGCCGCGGCGCCGGCAGCCGACGACGACCTTGCCGCGATCCGTGTAGCGCACGGCGTTGGACACGAGATTGCGCACGAGGCGCTCGACCAGCAGCGGATCCGAATGAACCACGGCACCGCACGGCACGCGCGACAGCGTGATGCCTTTCGCCTGCGCGTCGAGCAGGCAGTCATTGCACACGTACTCGAGCACGGTATCGATCGCGAACGCCCGGCACTGCGCTTCGACGCTGCCGGCGTCGAGTCGGGACAGGTCGAGCAGCGCGCCGAAGAGCCGGCTCAGCGCATCCGACGAGCGCTCGATGCGCTCGACCAGCCGTCGCCCTTCCGGCGGCATCGAGATGTTGTGCAGCGCGCCGATCAACAGGTTCAGCGCATGCGCGGATTGGCGCAGATCGTGGCTGGCCGCCGCGAGGAATTGCGATTTGGCAAGATTGGCCTGGTCGGCGATTTGTCGCTGGCAGCCGAGATCGACGGCGAGTTGCTCGGCGCGTTCGTTCTGAGCCTGCAAATCGCGGGCGAACCGTTCGGCGCGAAAGCGCAGCCCGATGTTTTGCGTTGCCGCACGGTTCGCGAGCAACCCGAGATAACCGACCACGCAGGCGATCAACATCATCATCGGCGCGGTTGCCTGCTGGACCGCGTGCGGCGACATGACCGCCGCGCCGATATACGGCACGGTCGCCGGCAACAGAAAGGCGACGAACGCAGGGAAATACGTACTGAATACCGGAATCGCGCCCGCAACGATGCTGAACGTCGCGACGACAACGAGGCTCGCGATTCCGAAGTCCGCGCCCGCCGCGAGATGAATCGATGCCCATCCCCAGCCCATGCCGGCGGCCGTGCTGAAGGCCGACAGCCACAGAGCCCAGCGCCGCCAGTGGCTGACGGACGTCGGCGATCGACGATGGAGGCGGGACAGAAGAACCTGGCCAGCCGAACACGCGGTAATGTAGATCGTCCACACGAGACCGGACACCGGATCCGGGTGGCCGAGCCGGTCGATCGAGAGTGTCGCGGCAACGGCAAGCAACGTGCCGCCGACGACATACGGCGTCACGGAGTCATAGACGATCCTGACCTGTTCGGCGGCTATCTGGTCTGGCGACTGCATGGGCGTCCCCGGAGATCGCTGCGGGTTCTGGCGGGGAGTATCGGCGCGTCGGGCACTGACGCGTATTCCCGTAACCAAGCATAGTCTCTGTGGGCGACGAAACAGGCGACTTTTTTATATAGTCGAAAAAATTATATGGACTGCAAAATTAACGCTTAAGGTCGAGTGAAATCCGGCGGCGATGGACGCATTGTGTTCCGGTCGTGCGCAATCCGTTACATTCGATCGGGTGTCGTCGGGGATCGAGTTCGACATGGCGAGTGGCCACGGAAAAATCCAAAGCCCCGGCACCGGCGCGGCATGCAAATTTGTACGTTCGCCAGATCCCTCCGGAGAGGTCCGCCGCGGGCAACGCCATCGCTCCGCAGGCGATGAAACAAAAAAACCGCGAAGCGTTGCGCTGTCGCGGTTTTTTGCACATGCACGAAACACGGAAGAACCGTATCTGGTGCCGACGGCGAGACTCGAACTCGCACGGCTTTCGCCACTACCCCCTCAAGATAGCGTGTCTACCAATTTCACCACGTCGGCACTGCAAGGGGCGCAATTGTAGCGTTACATTGCGCGTTTGTGAAGAGGGCGTGACACGACGAACGAATTCGCGAAAGCGATCCCGGTAGAATTCGGGCGATCGGTCCGACGACCCTCGCCATGGCTACCCGATTTCCAACGTGACCACCACCCTCGAACAACTGCAGGCCGGCCAGCTGGCGGGCGCCCGGCAACTCAAGCTCGCGTGCGGGCTGACCGAATTTCCGCGCGAGATCTTCGATCTGGCGGACACGCTCGAAGTGCTCGACCTGTCCGGCAACGCGCTGTCGGCGCTGCCGGACGACCTGTCGCGGCTGCGACGCCTTCGCATCCTGTTCGCGTCCGGCAATCGCTTCACCGAATTTCCGGAAGTGCTCGGCACGTGCGCCGAACTCGACATGATCGGCTTCAAGGCGAACCGGATCCGCACGGTGCCGCCCCGTTCGCTGCCGCGCGCGCTGCGCTGGCTGATCCTGACCGACAACGAAATCGACGAGCTGCCGGCCACGATCGGCGACTGTGCGCGCCTGCAGAAGCTGATGCTCGCGGGCAACCGCCTGCGCGCGTTGCCGCCCGACATGGCCGCGTGCCGTGCGCTCGAACTGGTGCGGCTGTCGGCGAACCGGCTCGACGCGTTGCCGGACTGGCTGCTGCGCCTGCCGCGCCTCGCGTGGCTCGCGTCCGCGGGCAATCCGTTCGGCGCCGCGCCGGAAGCCGCGGCGTCGGCCGAGCCGGGCGTCGCGGACATCGACTGGACGTCGCTCGCCTGCGACGAGAAGCTCGGCGAAGGCGCCTCGGGCGTCATTTATCGCGCGCAGTGGCTGGCAGAGGGGCAGGTTCCGCGCACGGTCGCGGTCAAGCTGTTCAAGGGCGCCGTGACGAGCGACGGGCTGCCCGATTGCGAAATGGCCGCCTGCCTGCACGCCGGGCGTCACCCGCACATGATTCCGGTGATCGGCAAGGTGCGCGGCCATCCGGACGGCACGCACGGCCTCGTGATGGAACGGGTCGATCCGGCGCTGACGAACCTGGCCGGGCCGCCGAGCTTCGCGTCCTGCACGCGCGACGTGTATGCGGCCGATGCGCGATTCGCGCCGGCCGACGCATCGCGGATCGCGCTCGGCATCGCGTCGGTTGCAGCGCACTTGCACGCGCGCGGCATCATGCATGGCGACCTTTACGCGCACAACATCCTGCATGACGGCAAGGGCGGCGCGCTGCTCGGCGATTTCGGCGCGGCGTCGGTCTACGACGTGAACGACCGCGTGCGCGCCGCGCGGCTCGAACGGCTGGAAGTCAGGGCATTCGGCTATCTGCTCGGCGAGTTGCTGGCGCGGTGCGAGCCGCAGGCGTGGGAAGGTTCGCATGCACTCGACGCGCTGGCGGCCGCCTGCCTGAACGAGGATGTCGACGCGCGGCCGTCGTTCGGCGAGATCGCGGCAGCACTCGCCGTATCGAAGGGCTGACGGCGCCGTCAGCGCCGCGACGCAGGCCGTCCGCGTGCCGGCGCCTACGCCTGCCGCGCGGCCAACAGCTTGATCCCGAGACCGACGAACAGCAGCCCGCTGGCGCGCTTGGCCGCGCGGACCCACGGGCCGGCGCCGATGCCGCGCTGGAGCCGGCGCACGCCGAACGAATAGACGCTGTGCACGACGACGACGGTGCATGCGATCGTCGCGTACATCACGACGAACTGCATTGCCACAGGGCGATCGTACGCGACGAACTGCGGCATGAACGCCGACAGGAAGATCATCGTCTTCGGATTGCTGCCCGACACGAACAGCGCTTCGCGGAACAGCTTCCTGCGATCGGGTTCGACGATCGCGGTGCGGCTGTCGGGCGAGCGTGCGTTGCGGTCGCCGCGCAGTTGCCGGATGCCCAGAAAGATCAGGTACGCGGCGCCGACGACCTTCATCGCGACGAACAGCGGCGGCATCGCGGCCAGCACCGCGCCGACGCCGAGCGCGACGAGCATGACCACCGCGCCTTGCGCGACGAGGTTGCCCGCGATCGTCGCGGCGGTGCCGCGCGAGCCGTAGCGCACCGTGTTGCGGATGACGAGCAGCACGTTGGGGCCCGGCGACAGCGTCGTCGCGAGATAGGCTGCGGCGAACAGCATCCAGGTCTGAATGGACATGCGTGGCTCCGAGAAGGGTTCCGGCGGCGGCGGTCGGGATGACGCGATGATGCCACGCCAAAATGGCGCCGCGTGCCGCCGGAACCGGTGCGGCGCGTCAGCGTGCGTCACGCACGCAGTAGGCGGCGATCGACGATGGCGAATCGATCGCGGAAGGCCGCGTCATCCACGCGATCCATGCGGCCCACAACCCGCAGGCGATCAACACGGCGACGTTCAGCGGCGTCCGGTAGCGGACGATCAGGTTGGTCAGCGGCATGCGTTCCTTGCTCATCTGCATCTCCTTCGGCGGTTGCGCAGGTGGCCGTTACTGGCCGGTGTAGGAGGGCGCCTTCGCGTCGCAGGACACGGACACCGTCGCGCCGTCGGCGAAATGCAGCCGCAGCAGCACCTTCGCGCCGGGCGCGACGGGCTGGCGCGGTTCCTCCAGCATCACGTGATAGCCCTTCGGCCTGAACGTCACCGTGCCGCGCGCGGGCACGTCGACCGCGTCGACGTGGACCATTTTCGCGGTGCTGCCGGCCGTCTGCGTCTCGTGCATCATCGCCATCCCGAACGCGGGCGTATCGATGCCGGTGAGCGTCACGGGCTTGTCGCCGTCATTCTTCAGCGTGAAGTAACCGGACGACGGCACCGTCGCCGGCATCGTGCGGATCCAGCATGCATCGGCCTGGACGGCCGACGCGGCGAACGTGGCGGGCACCTGCAGCGCCAGCATTGCGAACAGCAGGGCGGTCGGAATCGAGCGTTTCATCGAGTGTGTTCCTGATCGGATAGGGAAGAGCGCCGCGCGGGCGTCGTATGCGTTACGTGCGTTATTTCAGCGTGAACGTGTAGCGGCCCTGCGTGCGATGCCCGTCGCTCGCCACCGCAACCCATGCGACCGTGTACGTACCGGGCGTGAGGTTCGCCAGCGCGACGTGCATCCGCTTCCGGTTGCCGGCGTCGATGGCGGATTTGCCGTCGGCGACCGACTGTCCATGGCCGTCGGTGACGGTGATCGAACTGAATGCGGGTTCGAGCGTCTCGCTGAAGTCGATCGTGACCGCGTGCGGCGCACTCGACAGCGTGGCGTCGGCGGCCGGTTCCATGTTTTTCGGGTGTGCATGTGCGTGCGCGGCCTGTGCGACGACGAAGCCGAGTGCGACGAGTGCGCCGCGCAGGAAAGCAGTGGTTTTCATGACGAGATGATCCGGTTGGAAATGACAAGGAGAACGATGCATTCGACTTGCGGCCGTCCGCGCGTAATCGCTGGCGGCGCACGAGCGCACGCTGGGCGCGACGCTGCGCGCAATACGGTCGAACATGAGATCGTCCTTCGAAACGTGACACTGCACGCGCGGCGCGCGTGCGGACCGCGTGATACGCGAAGGCATCACGCGCGGTGACGACGAATCAGGACGCGAACGGCGGGGCGCGCGGTTGTGCGGCCGTAAGCGGCAGCGTGCGGCGCAGGCTTTCGAAGCGGGTTGCTTCGCGATGCTGAAGCGGGCGGAGGTTGGCCGCGAACGTCAGTTCGGGCGCGGGCACGGCCGGCGTATGGGCGAGCAGGCTGCAATAGCCGCACGCCTGCAGATGGGCCTGCAGACTCTTCGATGACGCATCGCCGGCGGTATGGTCGCCGCTCGCCGGCCCGGCCGTGCAGTAGCCGGCAAGGAGCGAATCGACGCGGTCTTGCGTCGTCAGTGCCTGCGAGATCGTCGGCGCGAGCGTGGTCATCAGGATGGCGAGCATCCCGATCAGACTGACGATCTTCCGGAAACGACGACTCAGCATGCGATGCGCGGGGCGGCGGTTGAACGACGATGGAGCGGATTATGCCACGCACCCGCCGCGACGGCATGCGGGCACGCGGATATCGGGAATGACGCGCGACGCGCTTACGCGGGCTTCGCGAGATATTTCGTGATCAGCGTCATCTGCGCGGCCCACCCTTGATCGTTCATCTCGCGCGCCTTCGCGCGGCGCGCTTCGATCAACTGGTCGAAGCCCGTTTCGCTGATCGTCAGCAGCGTGCCGCCGTTCGCCTCGGCGAGGGCGAACGTGACGAGCGTCATCGGCTCGGATGCGTAATCGACGCTCGGATCGATGGCGAACGGGTGCCAGCGAAAGGAAAACCGTTGCTTCGGCTCGATGCGGTCGACGACGATTTCGAACACGGTGCCGGCATACGGCTCCTGTGCGTTGGCGACGTCGTCGTCGACGCGCGTCGGTGTGATGCGGCCGAACAGCGGCCGGCCGGCGACGAACGGCCCGTCGAACGTCACGCCGAACCAGGTGCCGAATTCCCCGGCATTGCTGACGGCTTCCCAGACGCGCGCGAGCGCCGCGGCGAGCAACGCTCGTTTCTCGATGCGATCGGTGGATTCGGTCATCGCGTTCTCCAGGCAGGCGTCCTCGATGCGGGACGGCGCACGGGCGGGTGCCGCGTTCAGTCGATCATCACCGCGTCCGGCACGTCGAGCACGACGTCCGACGTCGCGACGGCCACGCACGGCAGCGTAAAGCCGTCGGCCTTTTCCTCGCGGCTCAGACCGGGCCATTCGATCGTGTAGCGTACGCTGCCGCTCACGATCCTGCACAGGCAGCTTCGGCACGTGCCGTTGCGGCACGAGCGCGGCAGCCTGACGTGCGCGAACGCGGCGGCTTCGAGCAGCGTCAGCGAATCGGGGGCGTCGAACGTCGCACCGAGCGGCTCGATGCGTACGACGGGCGGGTGGTCGGGATCGGTCATGGGGCGAAGCGGGTGCCGGCGCGGCGGCAAGACAGGGGCAGGTCAAGCGCCAAGCATACCCGAAGGCGGTGCGGCCGGCGCCCGTGGGGCGGCCGGCCCGGGACGTCAGTGTCGGCGCAGGTAGCGGTACACGGTATTGCGCGCGAGCCCGAGCTCGCGCGCGGCGGCCGACACGTTGCCGCCGTGCCGCGCGAGCACCGCGTCGATCACCGCGGCCTGATGGCTCTGCAGCGTCGTCGCTTCGCGTGTTTCGACCGGCGCGGGCTGCGCCGCGGGCGCGTCGTCGCAGTCGAGCCAGAAATCGTCGGGCAGGTGCGCGAGCGTGATTTCGGCTTCGTCTTCTGCGAGCATGCCGGCCGTGCGCAGCACGTTGGTCATCTGCCGCAGGTTGCCGGGCCAGCGGTGCCGCATGAATGCGTCGAGGACATCGGTCGCGAGGCGGCTCGGCATCGGCTCGCTGCGGCCGAGCCGCGCGAGGATCCGCTCGACCAGCACCGGCAGGTCGGTGCGCGCGGCGAGCGGCGGCAGCGTGACCGCGAGCCCGTTGATCCGGTAGAACAGGTCTTCGCGGAACGTGCCTTCGGCGATCATCGCGCGCAGGTCGCGGTGGGTCGCGCAGACCACCCGCACGTCGACCGGCACCGCGCGTGCACCTCCGAGCGGCATCACCGCGCGCTCCTGCAGCACGCGCATCAGCCTGACCTGCTGCGCGAGCGGCATGTCGCCGATTTCGTCGAGAAACAGCGTGCCGCCGTCGGCCTGCACGATCTTGCCGGGGCTGCCGCGCTTGCGCGCACCGGTGAACGCGCCGTCTTCGTAGCCGAACAATTCCGCTTCGATCAGCGAATCCGGCAGCGCCGCGCAATTGACCGCGACGAACGGGCCGTCCGCGCGCGGCGATGCCTGGTGAAGCGCACGCGCGAGCCATTCCTTGCCGGTGCCGGTCTGGCCGAGGATCAGCAACGGCAGATCGCGCCCGCGAATCTTCGCGACGCGCTCGAGCACGGCAGCCATTCGCGCGTCGCCGGTGTCGAGCGTCGCGAACGTGATCGCGTCGGGATCGGGCGCCTGCGTGCGCACGGCGGGCGCGGGCGGCGTGACGGCGACGGCCGTCTTGTGCGATTCCGCGAATTCGCAGCGTGCGAGCACACGCACGCCGGTCGACAGCGTGAGGCGAAACGGTGCGCCGGGCGCGCGGGCCGCTTGCTGCGCGAGCTGGCCGAAATGCATGCCGAACAGCGCATCGCAGCTTCGATGCTGCAATGCATCGAAGGTCGCGCCGAGCTGGAATTGCGCGCTTCGGTTCGCGGCGATCAGGCCGCCATCGGGGCCGAACGCGACGAGCCCGGCGAACAGCGAGTCGACGCAATCCTCGTGGGCGTGGAAGCGCAGCCGCAGTGCTTCGGCGCACTGGTTCGCGAACAGGTGGTTCTCGATCAGTTGGGCGGACATTCGCACCAGCGCGAGCGTATGCGGGCTGAAGCCGCGCGGATCGCCGCTTACGTCGAGCGTGCCGAGCGTGCGGCCGAACGGGTCGATGATCGGTGCGCACGAGCAGGTGAGGATATGGTTCGCGCGCAGGAAGTGCTCGGACCCGTGCACGGCCACCGCCTGGCCCGAAGCGAGCGCGGTGCCGATCGCATTGGTGCCGCGTGCGCCTTCGGCCCACGACACGCCCGTGCATAGCGCGACGCGGTTCGCCTTCTCGATGAAGTCCGCGTCGCCGATGCTGTGCAGGATCACGCCGTCGGCGTCGGTGAGCAGCACGAGGCTTTGCGTGTCGGCGATTTGCGCGTGGAGGTTTTCCATCACGGGGCGCGCGTGCGCGAACAATGCGTGGTTCGTGTCCAGCAGTTCGCGCAGCGCGAGCCGCGACAGCGGCGCGAAATCGGGGCGCTCGTTTGCGCGCAGGCCGACCGCGGTCGAACGGGCATGCGCCTGCGCGAGCAGGTCGTTGCGGCCCGCGGTGGCGGGCAGCACGAAAGATTGAGGCATGTCTTGTCTCCTGTCGACCGCAGTTAGCGCTTTAGCGCTTACTGCGGTCCCATGCTTCGCGGTCGACCGCAGTTAGCGCTTTAGCGCTTACTGCGGTCCCATGCTTCGCGGTCGGCCTCAGCTAGCGCTTTAGCGCTTACTGCGGTCCCATGCTTCGCGGTCAGCCCAGCTAGCGCTTCAGCGCCAACTACGGCCCCATGCTTCCCGGCCGCCGAGATCGCACCCTTTGCACCGCACCATCCACCACCCGGGCCGCCGCTGTCGATATCGCCTCATCATACAAGCGCCGCGCGCGTTCGGCGACTGCGTACAAAAACCCCTTGCTTTTAAGCGCCCGCCTGCAATGATGAAAGTGGAGCACGCACGCGCCGTGTTCCGCATCGCAACATGCATGCGACGTGACATGCATCCGTTCGGGAGACCCATCATGGTTCGGACGGAACTGAGAGTCGTGTTGGCGGCCATCGCCACCTTCATCATGCTGGGCGGCATCGCCGTCGCGATCCATGGTCTGCTGTTCGACCTGAGCGATGCGGTGAGCTACGGGGCCACCGCGATCGCGGTCGGCGCCACGACCGCCGCGATCGCACTGAACGTCTGGCCCACCGATCCCCACTGACGCCGCTCGGCAAATGGTGCCCGATGTCGCGCGCTGGTCTGATGAAAATGCGCGTCGGAACGACGCGCATCGCAAATTTGCCTCCTGCGCGAAACCGTCTAAAGTGGAATGCAACCGGCACGCATCGTCCGCGCCATACCCCCGTGGATACTGCCTCTGCCGGCGAGCCCGCGTACATTTTCGTCCGGCCGGTGGCGGACGACGGACGCGGTCATTTGCTTTCTACCGGACGAGGCGGCTCCCATGCAGATCCATTTCACGAATGAGAAGCCCGAATATTCGGGGCGCGACCTGATGCTCGGTTTCACGGCGCTGGTCAATGGCGAGCGCGTCCAATGTCAGATCACCGCAGAGGCGCTGGAGGATCATTTCGGTGCGGCATCGCCGCGCTTCGAGGACATGGTCGGTGCGTACGATCAGCACCGCGAGCGTATCGAGGCAGCCGCGCGGCGGCTGCTGTCCGAGACGCGCGCGCAATGCGTGACGCTGCGCAGCGGCTACGTGCGCTTCTACGAAGCGAACTGCCGCTGAGCCGGACGACCGGACAGCGACGGAGCGGGCGCCGGATACCGGCGCCCGTGTCATATCCGCGCATGTTCTTCCGATAGCGCGCTCGCGCGGCGGGCGGTGCCCGGCTCGATTTCGAGCATCGAGCGGCGTACCGCCACGCCCGTGTTCCGTCGCGCTCAATCCGCCCCGATCAGCACATATGCATCGCCGGGTGCCCCGTTCGTGCGCGCGATGCGTGCGAAGCCCGTGTCGGCGAGGTGCATGCCCGCAATCAGCAAGTGATCCGAAGCGACTTCGGCGAGCGTGGCCGCGCGCGTCGATGCGGCCTGCGACGGATCGTGATCGAACGCGATCGACACGTCGGGGCGGGCAACCTGAATCGGCGCGAAATGCACGAGATCGCCCCAGATCAGCAGGCGCTCGCCGCGCGATTCGACGCGATAGCCGGTGTGGCCTGGCGTATGTCCCGGCAGCGGGACCGCGACGATACCGGGCAGTACGTCGCCGGCCTCGATGGTGCGCAGCTGCGCGTGATACACGTCGAACGTCTGCCGCGCGATCCGGAAATTGACGCGTGCGCGCTCGCTTGCCCGCTCGTACATGGTGTTGTCCAGCCAGAATGCACGTTCCCGTTCGTGAATGAGCACTTCCGCCTGCGGAAAGACCGGGTTTCCGTTCATGTCGAGCAGGCCGCCGATGTGGTCCGGATGTGCGTGCGTCAGCAGGACCGTGTCGATGTCGGGTGCGTCGATGCCGGCTCGCGACAGCGATGGACGCAGCAGGCCGCCCCAGCTGCGGATGCCGCCGGCGCCAGTGTCGACGAGCACGGTGCGCCCGTTGCCGCCTATGACGTAGCAGTTGATGTTGACGTCGGACGGCACCTGTATGCCGGCCCGGAGCATGATGCCGGCCGCGTCGTCGACGTCGATGTTCGACAGCAGGTCGAGGCCTGCCGTCAGCGTGCCGTCGCTGATCGCGGTCACCGTGAACTCGCCGACCTGGCGACGCGGGAAGGAAGGGCGGGGAACGGGTGCGCTCATGGGTCAATGTCGTGCATAAAGGTGAGCGGTGTCGTAGCCGAAGCAGCGGATGCGTGCGACGAATCCGGTGTGGCGAAGAATCTCGCGATCCAGATCGCTCATGAACCGGTCCATCAGTTCAGTGGTGCGAAATGACGAGGTGCGCATGCGGATCTCCGCGCTGACCGGCCGTCCGAGGCCGTGCCGGACCGAAACGTATGCGACGTGAACCGTGCCGGGTGCGGCGCTCAACACGTCGGCGCAGAGCTGCTCGCAGGCCGACGACAGTGCGTCGAGTGCCGAGCTGGTCGGCATGCTCGTTTCGGGAATCAGAATCGTGACGCTGGGCATGGTCCCGCTCCGGTCAGCGTGCGGTTGCTGGCGTCGTCGTGCTGACGAGCCGCTCGCCCATCGCCGCATAGAGCCGGATCGCGCCATCGGATCCGAGCCGAGCCTGATCGTGCGTGAGGACGGCCAGCCAGCGCGCGGCCGGCCGGTGATCCAGCGCGACCGCGTGCATGGCCGTGGCCGCGATACCTGCTCGCGCGAACGGGGCGGGGTCGTCGCAAACGGCCAGCCATTGACGGCCGGAGACGGCCGGCGCGGGTGCCGCGCAGTCGTACACGTTGCGGCGCCACTCGACGATGTACGGCTGCCAGCGCGCGAAATTGCCGCCGCCGTTGTCGCGATACTCGGCCGACGTCAGCACGTCCGGGCCGTCGATCGTGTGCAGCGCGAGGTAGACGGGGCCGTCGCCGCCAAGTGCGCGAAAGCGTTGCGACGTGCGAAAGCCGGATACGGAGATCAGCGCGGGCAGTTTCACCCGGCTGTAGAAGTCGTTCCACTCGGCTTCGACGGCGGGTTCGGCGATGCTGCATTCAACGGCATAGATCATGACTTCTCCGCAGTGGCGAGCGGCGTTCGGAATCGATGGGCCAGCTCGACGGGTTGAGTTTTTGTCATGATAATGAGCGGAACAATGAGAGAAAAACGATGATTCGTCACCGTTCAATGACATTTGATCAAGCCATAATCGACGGCGGGCGGTCGAACGGGGAGCAATCGTGACGCGACGCAGGATTCCGAGCAATTCGGCATTGATGGCATTCGAGGCCGCGGCGCGGCACGGCAGCTTCGCGCGCGCGGCCGACGAATTGGCGTTGACCGAAGGCGCGATCAGCCGGCAGATCGGCCGGCTGGAGGCCTTCCTGGGCGTCGCGCTGTTCGAGCGGATCGGCAACCGCGTGCGGCTGGCACCGAACGGCGCGCGCTATGCGGCGCAGGTTCGCGAAGTGCTGGACCGGCTCGAGCGCGACAGCCAGTACATGATGGGGCAGCCGGGCGACGGCGGCAGCGTCGATATCGCGGTCACGCCGACCTTTGCGACGCGCTGGCTGATTCCGCGGCTCAAGGGATTCCAGGCCCAGCATCCGAACATCACGGTGCATTTCGCCGATCGTGCGGAGCCGTTCGTGCTGGCCGGCAGCGGGTTCGATGCGGCGATTCACTTCGAGCATCCGGCCTGGGCCGGCATGCATACGTACCGGTTGTGCGAGGAGGTGCTGGTGCCGGTCTGCCATCCGTCGCTGCTCGCGGGCGGCCCGCCGGACATGTTGCTGGGCACGCTGCCGCGCCTGCACAAGCGCCAGACGCCCGACGCGTGGTCGGCATACGTGCAGGAGACCGGGTTGCCGGTCAACAATCCGGCTGCCGGCGCACGCTACGATCTTTACTCGATGCTGATCGCGGCGGCGCTGGCCGGGCTCGGCGTCGCGCTGGTGCCGCGCCTCTATGTCGACGCCGAGATCGCGCAAGGGTTGCTCGCGGCGCCCTGGCCCGACGCGCGGGGCGTGATCAAGCGCTTCTGTCTCGTGTTGCCCGAGCCGCTGGAACTGAGCGAGGGGCCGTTGCAGGCGTTCGCCCGCTGGGTGCTCCGTCAGGCGGAGGCTTGACCGAAGCTGGCTTGCGCGTCGCGCATCGCCCCGCCGAGCACGAAGCAAAAACGCCACCGCGAGGTGGCGTTTTCGTTTCATCTTGCAGCGCGCCAGGGCGCGCGTGCGTCACTCGCTGCCGAGATAGAAGAAGCGGAACAGGAACACGGCCGCGATGATCCACACGATCGGCTTGACCGTGCGCGCCTGGCCGGTCAGCAGCTTCAGGCCGCCGTATGCGATGAAGCCGAACGCGACGCCGTTCGCGATCGAGTAGGTGAACGGCATCAGCAACGCGGTGAGCGCGGCCGGCACGGCTTCGGTCGCGTCGTCCCACGGTACGTCGACCATCTCGCGCAGCATCAGGCACGACACGTAGAGGAGTGCCGGTGCGGTCGCATAAGCCGGCACGACGCCGGCGAGCGGCGCGATGAACAGGCACGCGAGGAACAGCACGGCAACGGTGATCGCCGTCACGCCCGTGCGGCCGCCGGCCTGCACGCCCGACGCGCTTTCGATGTACGCGGTGGTCGACGACGTGCCGAGCACCGAGCCCGCGACGATCGCGGTGCTGTCCGCGAGCAACGCCTTGTTCAGGCGGTTCATCTTGCCTTCGACGAGCAGGCCCGCGCGATTCGCGACGCCCATCAGCGTGCCGGTCGCATCGAACAGCTCGACGAGGAAGAACACGAGGATCACGTTGATGATGCCGGTCGACAGCGCGGCGCCGATGTCGAGCTTGAACAGCGTCGCGTCGATCGACGGCGGCGCGGAGAACACGCCGTGGAACTGGTTGTCGCCGAAGAAGAACGACAGGATCGTGACGCCGATGATGCCGATCAGGATCGCGCCGCGCACGCGCAGGTGGTCGAGCGTGACGATCGTGAAGAAGCCGACGATCGCGAGGATCGTGTCGTGCTTGTGCAGGTCGCCGAGCGTGACGAGCGTGGCCGGGTTGCCGACGATCACGCCCGAGGTCTTCAGCGAGATGATGCCGAGGAACAGGCCGATACCGGCGGTGATCGAGATGCGCAGCGATTTCGGAATGCCGTTGACGATTGCCTCGCGCACGCGGAACAGCGTGACGAGCAGAAACAGGCAGCCGGAGATGAACACCGCGCCGAGCGCGGCCTGCCACGTGAAGCCCATCCCCTTGACGACCGTGTAGGCGAAATACGCGTTCAGGCCCATGCCGGGCGCGCACGCGATCGGGTAGTTCGCGTACAGGCCCATGATGATCGACGCCAGCGCCGCGACGAGGCAGGTCGCGACGAACACCGATTCCTTCGGCATGCCGGCATCGCCGAGGATCGCGGGGTTGACGAAGATGATGTAGGCCATCGTCAGGAACGTGGTGACGCCCGCGAGTATTTCGGTGCGGAAGTCGGTGCCGGCTTCGTCGAAGCCGAAATACCGCTTGATGGATTCCATGAAGGCGTTTCTCCGGTCGGGTTGTCGTGTTGCTTGTTGTTTATGCCGAATTGTTGTAAGGCAGCGCGAGGCCGGCCTACTGTAACCAGCCACTATTGCGACGCTATCGGCGGATTGTAATAGCGCGGATAGCTCGGACGATATAGTTGCGGGGCACGATCGGCTGCGTTCGCGCGAACGGTCGGACAGGCCGGCCGCGCGAGGACGGCGCGCATTTTACCGGTTCGCTCGACCCGGGCAGGCAGAAACGATGGAAACGATTCGATGGCGGGGGCCGTGACGGCCGATGCGGACGCAACGGCATGATGGACATGCGGCGTGCGCCGCCGCGCGACGACATGCGGCCGCACTGGCGCACCCGCACGAGGGGCGAACATGGGACCACGGACGCACGGTATGCGCGAGCGTGCACGCATGACCGCCGCGGGCGCGCGGCGGTATGCAGCGGCTATTCGTCAGTCCAGGCGGTTGCAGATATCGGGCTATCCTGCGCCGAAGCCGTCGCGTCCGCAACTGTCATTTCGCGATGCGAGCCGGACTGTGGTTTCTGTGTAAAAGATTGCAAGACGTCATCGCGTTAACCGGCAAGTCTTTCTAGGATAGATACACCGCGCGCACACGCCGGCCAGTCATTGCCGACGCGGGGGAGTCGCAGTCCGTGCAGGCCAGGCGGTGAAGTGCGGTGACGGTCGCGGCGCATTCGGGCAGGCGCGACCGGTTGCGATTGCCCGATGCGGGTTCGTCCGTCATCACGGAGGTCAGCATGTTGAACTGGATCAGCCGTTGGGCGATGCGGCACGCCCCCACGCCGGAAAAAACCGCTGCGTCGATGCTCGTGACGGCGCGCATGGAATTGTTCGCAGCCGAACAGCGCGTCATCGATGCGAAATTACAGGCGGATTACTGGCGCACGCGGGTGTCATTTCTCGAGGAGGTGCAAAAGCAAGGCATCGACCCGTGGGTGACCTCGCAGGCGGCGCAACGCCCCGACCTCGATTCCACGCCTCGCAGCACGGGCCCGCGTCTCGCCGCCAGCACCTGATGCACGTGATGCATGCAAGCGTTGCACACGGCGCGCGATCGCGCGCGGCACGCATGCGCGTGCCGCGTCATTCGACGCGCACCCGCGGCGCATTGCGTCGCGGGTGCGTCCATTTCCGGATGCGGTAATTTCGCGCGCTCCGGCATTCCGTCGCGCGCGTGATGCGCGCATTGTCAATCCCGTCTTCTCCATCGTCCGACGAACACACGCTGCATGCGCGCGAGCGTGCGTCTGAGCCGCTCGCCGCGCCTCACGTATGCGGTCGTGATCGACGCTTCGGCCGGCCGGTCGTCATCGGTGCCGAGCCAGATGCGATCGCCGCGCGCGATACGCAGCACGTCGCCGGGTTGTACCCAGTAGTCGTCGACGCTCGGCGGCCGCGTGATCCACAACGGCGCGCCGTGCGCGCGGATTTCGGCATCGCTCGGCGCGCGCCAGGTGAGTGTCGTGCGCGGCGCGACCGCGAAACGGATCACGACGGTCGGTAACGCGATCGCACCGACGCGGCGCGTATCGGGACGGTCGAACAACGGGCTTGCCTGGTCCATCGTCTTCTCCATTCGTTGAGCCGGACGGATGACGCGCACCAGAACAAAAAGGCCTCATCCGTTTCCGGTGAGGCCTTGTGTGACATGCGGTACTGCTCGGATGCTAACGCACAAGCGCCTCCCGTGAACCATTCTTTCGAATGTTCACCGGGCAATGATTCGCGATGGCGATGAGCTTGAACGTAGGCATGCGAACGAGTTTGTCGATGTCGTGCGGCGTTGTCAACGACTATTTTCGAGATACGTGGCGATCACGCATCGCGCTGGGCGAGGCCGTTGACGAGCAGTTCGGACAGCAGGCCCGTCATCCCGTTCGGATGCGTGGCGGCGCGTGCCTTCAACTGTTCGACGAGTTCGGCGTTCAGCTTGCATGCGAACGGCACGAGGCCCTGCTCCTGGTCGAGCTTGCGTTGCGCGCGGCGATCGAGCTTCGCTGCCTCCTCCGCACCCTTGCCGAAGCGCGCGGAGCTGGACTGCTTCATCGCGTGCGTCAGCTTGAGCGCCTTGTTCTTTTCGAGATCGGTTTTCTTCATGGCCATCGCGGCACCTCCGGGAAATGAAGCCGCGATTGTACGCATTTCGGCGGGCGCGCCCGCCGAAACCGCCGCGAAGCCGGGCGCGGATCCGCTCACGCGCCTTTCGTCGTGCCCCAGTTGCCGCCGTGCGCGGCCGCCTGCGCGGCCGGCGAGCGCGCCAGATACGCGAGTGCCTGCTCGGTCGAGCCTTCGTGGTGCGGCGTGTAGCCCGGCCTGAAATAGCGCAGCGCCGCGCCGATCACTTTCCAGAACGACGGCAGGTGCCCGCGCCGCGAACCCTTCCACCACGACAGCACGAAACCCGGATAGCGGCCGGCGGCCGGATCTCGCCGGTACATGAATTTCGCGCCGCTCGTGATGAAGTAGAGCAGCAGCACGATCACGAACGCCATGTGCACGCAGCGCTCCGGGTAGTTGCCGCCCATGTGGTTGTAGATGTCGAACGCGACGGTCCGGTGTTCGACTTCCTCCGCGCCGTGCCAGCGCAGCAGGTCGACCATCGTCGGGTCCGCACGGCCTTCGTCGAGCCCGTGCGCGTTGAGCACCCAGTTGCCGAGATAGCCGAAGAAATGCTCGAGCGATGCGATCACCGCGAGTTGCTGACGCAGCCAGAAACGCGTGTGGCCGATCTTCAGCCCGAACGGCGCTTCGCCCAGCACGCGCGTAAACAGCCAGTTCAGCTTCTGCGTGAACGGTTTCGTGTCGATCCCGTGTCGATCGTAGTAATGCTTGAGCACGCCGCCATGCGAGCGCGAATGCACGGCCTCCTGGCGCAGGAAGCCTTCGGCTTCGTCGCGCAGGCGCGCATCGGTGATGTGCGGCAGTGCCTTGTTGTACACGCGGCAGAACCAGAGTTCGCCTTCCGGGAACAGCAGGTTCAGCGTGTTGATGATGTGCGTGCTGCCCGGGTCGTTCGGCACCCAGGTGATCGGCGTGTCGCTGAAGTCGAACTTCACGTGCCGGGCCTTGATCTTGTGATACTCGGCGGTAGCGGTCATCTGTGTCTCCGTTGCTGTGCGGCGCGCTGCGCGTCAATGCGATGCCATGCTGACGCGGGCGAGCATCCGGCCGAGCCACGGCATGAAGCGGCCGACGAAGCGCAGCGCGTGCGCCTCGGTGCCCACGGCCACGACCGGCCGGTTGCGCAGCACGCCGTCGACCATCGCCTGCGCGACGGTTTCCGGCTTCAGGCCGCGCATCTGGTACAGCTTCGTCGCGCGTTTGCGCAGCCGTGCCTCGTCCTGTGCGTTGGCGCCCGCGTATTGCGTCGACGCCATGATTCCGGTTTCCGCGAAGCCCGGGCAGACGGCCGTCACGCCGATGCCTTTTTCCGCGAGCTCCGCGCGCATGCATTCGCTGAGCATCAGCACGGCGGCCTTCGTCGTCGCGTACGCGGGCAGGTCGCGCGACGGCCCGAACGCGGCGGCCGACGCGGTGTTGACGATGTGGCCGCCGGTGCCGCGTGCGGCCATCTGTTGCGCGAACAGCCGCGAGCCGTGGATCACGCCCCACAGGTTCACGTGCAGGATGCGCTCCCAGTGCCGCTCGCTCGTATCGAGAATGCCGCCGGCCATGCCGATGCCCGCGTTGTTGATCACGACGTCGGCGCCGCCGAGTTCGCTGCCGACCCATGCCGCGAGCGCTTCCATCTCGTCGGCGCGGCCGACGTCCACGCGCTTCGCATGCGCGGGCGCGCCGGTGAGCCCGAGCAGCAGCGCGGTGCGCTCGGCGCTCGCGAGATCGATGTCGCACGCAACGACGGTCGCGCCTTCGCGTGCAAATGCGAGGGCCGCGCAGCGGCCGATGCCGCTGCCCGCGCCGGTGACGACCACGACCTTGCCGCTGAAGCGGCCGCTGGTCGCGCGGCGGCGCGCGTTCGCGAGCGCGGGCGGTTCGTCGCCCGATTCGACCGCGTCGATCAATTGCTCGGCGAGGCCGGCGAAGCGCGCGGGATCGGCGAGCGGCAGCCAGTGGCCGGCCGCGACTTCGCGGCGGTAGTACTGCGGCACCCAGCGCGACAGGTTCTCGGACAGCGCCGGGCTCACGTATTTGTCGCGGAGCGGCACGATCGTCTGCACCGGCGCATGCGCGTAGCGCTCGCGCGGCGCGAACAGGCAGCGGATGAAATTCGCGCGATAGAGGCGCACGCCGCGTGCGCCGTCGTCGGCCTGCGTCGCGCGCGGCGCGGCGGCGGTCTTCTCGACACGGCGCAGCAGGCCCGGCCATGCGCGGCCGAGCCACAGCCGCCACCCGAGTTCGGGGATGAACGGCAGGTGAAACAGGTACACGTACCACGAGCGCACGAGCTGGCCGCCGAGCCTGGCCAACGATGCGGGCGTCGGATGCAGCACGCGCTCGCGCAGCCAGAAGCCGACGTGGTCGAGGCACGGCCCCGAGCACGACGTATACGACGCGATGCGGCCGGCGAGCCGCGGATCCGTGACGAACTCCCAGCCCTGGATCGAGCCCCAGTCGTGCGCGATCAGGTGCACCGCGCGGCCGGGGCAGAGCGCGTCGATCACCGCGATGAAGTCGTCCGTCAGCTTCGCGAGATGGTAGTCGGCCGTGCGCTTCGGCGCGCCGGACAGGCCCGCGCCGCGCACGTCGTAGGCAATCACGTAATGCTTGCGCGCGAGCAGCGGCGCGACCTGCTGCCAGACGCTGCTGTCGTCGGGGTAGCCGTGCACGAGCACGACCGGCGAGCGGGCCGGGTCGCCCCAGGTCCTGACCGCGAGCGTCAGGTCGCCGGAGGCGACGGCCGTCTCGTTGTGAACCGATTCGAACAGGGCCAGCGGCGCTTCATCGGAAAGAGGCTGCATCGTGAGTCCGTCGTTCAGGGATTCGGGAGAAGGGGCGGGGCGTACGCGTCACGCGGCGGCCCGCACGTTCGCGACGGCCTGCGCGCGTTCGGCCTGGCGGCGGCGCCAGCGGCGCACGTGCGGCAGGTCGTCGTCGAGCCAGTACGCGTCGTCGTCGGTGATCACCAGCAGCTCCTCGAATTTCGCGCCGACGCCGGCGAAGCCGAGATGCGGCTCCACGGCCCACAGGCCCGGCACCGGCGCATGTTCGGAGCGGCGGTCGATCGACCACAGCGGCGACCAGCCTTGCTGCTTCGCCGCGCGGCCCTGGTCGAGCAGCAGGTTGCGCGTCGCGTTCAGCCCGAAGCGCGCGACGAAACGCGGTGTCGACAGCTTGTGGATCTTCGCGACGCGGTGCGCAAGCACCTTGAACGGATACGCCTTGTGGCGCGGCTCGACGCCCTGGCGGCGGCACAGCGCATCGACCGCCTGCGCGACCTCGGCCATCGGGCGACGCTCCTTCACGAGCCGCACGATCATGTCGCGATGGTCCATCAGGTCGTCCTGAAGCTGCTCGAGGATGGGGTTGTGCCCGAGGCAGTGCGCGTAGCCGACGTCCGCGACGATGCCGTCGAGCACGGGCGCGACGTCGAGGATCACGGGCATGTCGGTTTCGAGCTGGCGATTGCTCGGGAAGA
The DNA here is from genome assembly GCF_001718335.1 of Burkholderia territorii. Taxonomy (NCBI): domain Bacteria; kingdom Pseudomonadati; phylum Pseudomonadota; class Betaproteobacteria; order Burkholderiales; family Burkholderiaceae; genus Burkholderia; species Burkholderia territorii. The sequence goes on along the minus strand of NZ_CP013365.1, from coordinate 1,848,862 downwards.
ATGCGAGGTTGAAGCCGCCCAGATGCTTCAGGCCGGAGAAGCCTTCGAACGCCGTGCGGTCGCCGAACCATGCGAACGGCTTGTGCAGCCAGTCGCGCACGCCGTTGTCCTGCAGCCATTCGGTCAGCAGGCGCGTGGCCTCCTTCTCGGTGATGCCGGGATAGAGCATCGCGCCGACGGTCTCGACGCAGCGATAGGCAAGTTGCTGGACCGCGCGGAATTGCGGCAGCTCGTCGAGATGGACTTCCGGCAGCGGATGATCGGGCATGATGCGTCTCCATGTATCGGCCTGCATTCGCGCGCCGGCAACGCGGGGCTCGTGCAAGGCTGGGCGCTGATCCGGAATGCATCCGCCGCCGTTGATCCTGGAGCGAATTATTCAGTCAGCATTTAATGTGTCATTGATCGATGTAAAGATCATAGCCGGTTCGACGTGCCGCGGAGGTGAGGACTTCTCCTAATGAAGCCCGAAATGGAGGGGAGTCTCTAGGTTTTCGGGCGTCGGGGGCCGGATGACCGGCGCCTTGCGCGCATGCCGTGCGCCGCAGCCTTCAGACGCCCGCGCCGCGCCGCCGCCGGCCCGCCATGTCGCGTCGGATCAACTCCGCGTCGTATCGCGGCGCGACGCTGTCAAATTGCCGAAATAATTTCGTCACATCATTCGCCCCCAATTCGAAGCCGTTCCGGCTTCCCGGGGCGGTGTGCCGCGCGTCGTGCGGGGCAGCGACCCGGGCCGACTCGACCATTCCACGGAGACAGACCATGCAACGCCGCCAGTTCATGAACACCCTTGCCGCGGCGACCGCCGCGACGCCGCTGATGCTCAAGGCCGGCATGGCCGGCGCGAAGAGCACGACCGCGCCGGACGCGCTGGACCCGGGCCGCTGGTCGCCGTTCAACGCCGCGCGGCTGCAGGCGGTGCTCGACCGGCATGGCGTCGCGAGCGCGCACTACGACGCAAAGCGCCGCCCGTATGCGGTGTTCGACTGGGACAACACGTGCATCATGAACGACTGCGAAGAGGCGTTGCTGATGTACCAGATCAACCATCTGCAGTACAAGCTGACGCCCGACGAGTTCGTCGGCGTGATGTGGAAGGACGTGCCGAAGGGCGCGTTCATGAAGGACTACACGACCGTCGACGGCAAGCCGGTGACGATGGAGGATCTCGCCGCCGACGTCGAATCCGACTACCGCTGGCTCCACGCGAACTACAAGGGCCTCGCCGGCGACAAGAGCCTCGACGAGATTCGCGAGACCGACCAGTTCAAGGATTTCCGCGCGAAGCTGTACTTCATGTACGACGCGATCTGCGACACGCATCCGCTCGAAGTCGGCTACAAGTGGATCATCTACTTCTACAAGAACATGACGACCGCCGAGCTGCAGGCGATGGCGGAAGCGTCGAACAACTACGGCATCGGCGACGCGCTGCGCAAGGTCCGTTACGAAAGCCCGAAGTCGCTGCCGGGCAAGGCCGGCGTGGTGGCCGACACGCATTTCCACGGCATCCGCATCCACGAGGAAATCCGCGCGGTGATGCACACGCTGCGCGCGAACGGCATCGACGTGTACGTGAGCACCGCGTCGCTCGACGACGTCGTGCGCGTATTCGCCGGCAATCCTAACTACGGCTACGGCGTGCCGCCCGAGAACGTGATCGGCCTGCGCCTCGACATGCAGGACGGCAAGTACACGAGCACGTACCCGGCCGGCTGGCATTTCAACTGGGGGCCCGGCAAGACGGTGGGCATCCGCAACGTGCTTGCGTCGAAGAAGGGCTACGGCCCGCTGCTGGTGTTCGGCGACAGCGACGGCGACGCGTGGATGCTGCGCGACTTCAAGGACACCGCGGCCGGCGTGATCGTCAACCGGATGAAGAAGGGCGAGATCGGCGCGGACAGCAAGCTCGCGGCCGAACAGATCGGCAACCCGGACGCGCGCTTCCTGCTGCAGGGCCGCGACGAGCATACGGGCCTGATGATCCCGGACGAGAAGTCGATCAAGTACGGCAAGAGCGAGCGCAAGCTGCTGGCTTGACGCGGGGCCGGGCGGGGCGCCGGGCCGTCGCGGCCGCGCGCCCGCCGCCATCGGTCGCGGCGTCGTGCGGGCCGGCGCCCGCGCGTCTCAATGCTCGCGTCGCGGGCCCAACCGGTCCAGCAACGCGCTCAGCAGGTCGACCGGCAGCGGAAACACGATCGTCGAGTTCTTGTCGGCCGCGATCGTCGTCAGCGTCTGCAGGTAGCGCAGCTGCATCGCCTGCGGCTGCTGCGCAAGCCGCTGCGCCGCCTGCAGCAGCTTCTCCGATGCCTGCAATTCGCCTTCCGCGTGAATCACCTTCGCGCGCCGTTCGCGTTCGGCCTCGGCCTGCCGCGCGATCGCACGGATCATCGTTTCGTTCAGGTCGACGTGCTTGATCTCGACCGTCGACACCTTGATCCCCCACGCATCGGTCTGCGCGTCGAGCGTCTTCTGGATGTCGGCATTCAGCTGCTCGCGTTCGGCGAGCAACGCGTCGAGCTCGTGCTTGCCGAGCACCGCGCGCAGCGTCGTCTGCGCGAGCTGGCTCGTTGCCTCGAAGAAGCGGGCGACCTGGATCACGGCTTTCTCCGGATCGACGACGCGGAAATACACCACCGCATTGACCTTCACCGACACGTTGTCGCGCGTGATCACGTCCTGCGCGGGCACGTCGAACACGACGGTGCGCAGGTCGATCCGCACGACCTGCTGGACGATCGGGATGATCAGCACGAGGCCCGGGCCCTTGACCTTCCAGAACCGCCCGAGCATGAACACGACGCCGCGTTCGTACTCGCGGAAGATGCGGATCGACGATGCGACGAGCACCACGACGAAGACGATCAGGACGCCGCTGAAGCCGAACGTGTAGCCCATCATGACGGTGCTCCCTGGTGTTGTCGTTCTTGCGCCGGCACGTCGTAGAGCGGCGCGACGGTGAGCGTGAGCCCGTGGCGGCCGGTGACGCGTACGCGGCAGCCCGCCGCCAGCGGCGTGCTGCTCGCGACGCGCCAGCGCTCGCCGTGCACGCGCGCCCAGCCCGCGGCCGACGGTGCGGGGCCGGCTGCATCCTGCGGCTGGTCGGCGAGCAGGCCATCGTCGAGCACTTCGCCGATGCTGCCGACGATCGCCTCGGCACCCGTCACGACCGGCCGCCGCCGCGCGCGCAGCGCGACGCTCGACACGAGCGCGACGAGCAGTCCGCCGCCGAGCGCGAGGCCCGCGATCACCGGCCACGGAATGCCGTAGCCCGGTACGTCGGTGTCGATCAGCATCAGCGCGCCGATCGTGAACGACACGATTCCGCCGAAACCCAGCACGCCGAAGGTCGGCAGGAATGCCTCGGCGACGAGGCAGCCGAGACCGAGCAGCACGAGCCCGAGGCCCGCGTAGCTGATCGGCAGCAGTTGCATCGCGAACAGCCCGATCAGCAGGCAGATGGTGCCCGCGACACCCGGCAGCACGAAGCCAGGGTTCGCGAATTCGAAGAACAGGCCGTAGATGCCGATCGTGAGCAGGATCAGCGCGACGTTCGGATCGGCGATGATCGACAGGAAGCGGCTGCGCCAGTCGGGCGCGAGCACGACGAGCGGCGCGTGCGCGGTCGCGACGTGCAGCGTGCCGGCCGTCGTCGTAACGGCGCGGCCGTCGAGCTGGCGCGCGAGGTCGGCCGGATCCTGCGCGATCAGGTCGACGACATGTTGCGCGCGCGCTTCGGTCGCCGACAGGCTCAACGCCTCGCGCACCGCGCGCTCGGCCCATTCGGCATTGCGTCCGCGCAACTGCGCGAGGCCGCGGATGTACGCGGCGGCGTCCTGCGTCGCCTTGCGGATCTCCGTCGATTGCGTGTCGTTCGGCAGCTCGGCCGGCGATGCGGATGCGCCGGACGCCCCGACCGCGCCCGACGCCCCGGCCGGCGCCGGCGCCGGCGCCGGCCGGGGCGCACCCGGCGCACCGCCGCCGATACCGAACTGCACCGGCGACGCGGCGCCGAGATTGGTGCCCGGCGCCATCGCGGCGATGTGGCTCGCGTAGACGATATAAGTACCGGCGCTCGCGGCCCGCGCACCGCCCGGCGCGACGAAGGCGGCGACCGGCACCGGCGAGCCCAGGATCGCCTTGATGATCTGCCGCATCGACGTGTCGAGCCCGCCGGGCGTATCGAGTTGCAGGATCGCGAGCGGCGCGTGCTCGCGTGCCGCGCGCTCGAGCGAGCGGACGATGAAGTCGGCGCTGGCCGGCCCGATCGCGCCGTTGACCGGAATCACGAACACCGGCGGCGAGGCCGCGGGTGCGGCGGTGGGAGGCGGGGCAGCAACCGCCGCGCACACGACGAGCAGCGCCGCGAACAGCGCGGCGCGCGCGACCCGCGCGGACAGCGGGTGACGGGGGCGGCCGCCCGCCGATGCAGGCGGCGGCTCATGACGGTGAATGCGCATCGGGGCGTCCGGGCGGCGCGCGGCCGCACGCCGTCCGGCTCGCGGAAAGGGCGTTGGCCCGATGCTTGAAGATTAGGCGGTTTCGGCGGAAAGCGCGAAGGCGGACGGGCAGGCCGCGGATTCAGCCGGCGCCGCCGCCGCGCGCGAGCGCCTCTTCCCGATATTCGGCCGGGCTGCGCCCGCTCCATTTGCGAAACGCGCGGTAGAACGCGCTCGGTTCCGCGAAGCCGGTGGCGGCCGCGACATCGGCGATGGTTCGCGACGGATCGGCCAGCGCCTCGAATGCGAGGTCGCGCCGCAGCGTGTCCTTGATCGACTGGTACGCATGGCCTTCCTGGTGCAGCTTGCGGCGCAGCGTCGCCTCGGCCACGTGCAGCCGCGCGGCCATCCCGTCGGCGCCGGGCCATGCGGCGGGCGGCATGCCGCGCAGCACCGTGCGCACGCGTTGCGCGAGCGCGTTCGGGTTGCGGTACTTGACGATGAAGCTGGCCGGCGCGTTGCGCAGAAACGTTTTCAGCGTCCTGGCGTTCTGCACCACCGGCAGCGTCGCGAATTCGGGATCGAAATCGACATACGAATCGGGCTGGTTGAAGCGCATGTCGTCGCACAGCATCGACGGATATTCGTGGTCGGCCGGCGGGGTGTCGCAGCGAAAGCTCGCATGCAGCACCGGAATGCGCCGCCCGATCAGCCAGCAGGTGAGGCCGTACACGATGATGAAATAGGTCGCATACGTGAACATCGCGGGCGCGGCCGTGCTGTTGCGGTGCACGAAACGCAGCCGCACGCGCTGCGGGTTGGCGTCGAGCTCCGCGTGCAGGTCGTCGAGCACGCAGTGCATGAAGTTCACCGCGCGCGCCATCGCGTGCAGCCCGTCGTGCGCGGACAGCGCCGCCTGGCTCATCGCAATGAAGCTGCCGCTGCGCATCGGGTGGCTATCCTGCCCGAAAAACTCGTCGTCGAGCGCGCGCGCGATGGCGTTCCACAGCGCGCCGTATTGCTGCGCGGACACCCGCGAACGCGGTTGCGCGAGCAGCGCCGGCGCGATGCCGGCCTGCGCGAGCAGCGGCTCGGCCGCGACGCCGCGCCGGGTGGCGAGCGCGACGCTGTAGGCGACGAGGCTGATCGCGATGGTTCCTTTCTCTTCCTGCTTCATCGAAGCCGCCGGTATGGCAAAAACGCTCAGTGTAAATGAGCGCCGCGAGCATCGAACAGTCGCGCGCGCTTGCCTACACTTGTTGCATCGAAACGAAAGGACGGTCGCGGCAAGCGGCCGCGGGAGACAGCAGCGCCATGGACGAGCTTTACACCGAAGACCAGCGGATGATCCGCGACGCCGCGCGCGCTTTTGCCACCGAGGTGCTGGCGCCGAACGCCGCGCAGTGGGACCGCGACGCGCACCTGCCCGACGCCGTCGTCGCGCAGCTCGGCGAACTCGGCCTGCTCGGGATGATCGTGCCGCAGGAGCTGGGCGGCGCGTATACGGATTACGTCGCCTATGCGCTGGCGATGGAGGAGATCGCCGCCGGCGACGCAGCGTGCGCGACGATGATGAGCGTGCACAACTCGGTCGGCTGCGGGCCGATCCTCGGCTTCGGCACGCCGGCGCAGAAGGATCGCTGGCTGGCCGACATGGCGGCGGGCCGCGTGATCGGCGCGTTTTGCCTGACCGAGCCGCAGGCCGGCTCCGAGGCCAACAACCTGCGCACGCGCGCGGAGCTGCGCGACGGCAAGTGGGTGCTGAACGGCGCGAAGCAGTTCGTGACGAACGGCCAGCGTGCCGGGGTCGCGATCGTTTTTGCCATGACCGACCCGGAGGCCGGCAAGCGCGGCATTTCCGCGTTCCTGGTGCCGACCGACACGCCGGGCTTCATCGTCGGCAAGCCGGAAAAGAAGATGGGCATCCGCGCATCCGATACGTGCCCGATCACGTTCGAGAGCTGCGCGATTCCGGAAGAAAACCTGCTCGGCAATCGCGGCGAAGGGTTGAAGATCGCGCTGTCGAACCTCGAGGGCGGACGCATCGGCATTGCCGCGCAGGCGCTCGGCATCGCGCGCGCCGCGTTCGACAAGGCGCGCCGCTATGCGGGCGAGCGCGTGCAGTTCGGCAAGCCGATCGCCGAGCACCAGGCGATCCAGCAAAAGCTCGCCGACATGGCCACGCAGATCAACGCGGCGCGCCTGCTCGTGCATCACGCGGCGAAGCTGCGCACGGCCGGGCTGCCGTGCCTGTCCGAAGCATCGCAGGCGAAGCTGTTCGCGTCGGAGATGGCCGAGCGCGTGTGTTCGGACGCGATCCAGATCCATGGCGGCTACGGCTACCTCGCCGATTACGAAGTCGAGCGTCACTATCGCGACGCGCGCATCACGCAGATCTACGAAGGCACCAGCGAAGTGCAGCGGATGGTGATCGCGCGACAGCTTTGAGCAGGGCGCTCTACCGGCAACCCCGCGAACAACGAGACAGGCACGCAATCAGGCAGGGCACGAGGGCAGCGCGACGAACGCGGCACGCAACGACGTGACCGTGCGCCGCGCAACACGGAACCGGGCATGCGCTGCAGCGCGTGAGCCGGTTGACCGCTGGGCATGGAGACTGGACGGAGACGACACGATGACGGTACAGGCATTCCTGGACGCACGCGACTTTCTGCTGCGCCATCGCACCGACTACGAAACCGCTTGCCGCGATTTCGAATGGCCGGTGCTCGATGCGTTCAACTGGGCGCTCGATTATTTCGACCCGATGGCGCGCGGCAACGACCGGCCCGCGCTGTGGATCGTCGACGCGGCAACCGGCACGGGCGACCCGTATTCGTTCGCGCAGATGTCCGAGCGCTCGTCGCGAATCGCGAACTGGCTGCGCGGCATCGGTGTCGGGCGCGGCGACCGGATCCTGCTGATGCTGCCGAACCGTGTCGAGCTGTGGGACGCGATGCTCGCCGCGATGAAGCTCGGCGCGATCGTGCTGCCCGCGACCACGCAACTGTCGGCCGACGACGTGCGCGATCGCGTGCAGATCGGCGGCGCGAAATACGCGATCGTCGACGAGAACGAAACCGCGAAGTTCGAGCAGGCCGATCTCGGCCTCGAGCGGAAGATCGTCGCCGGCGCGCCGCGCGCGGGCTGGCTCGCGATGAACGACGGCTACGCGGCAAGCGCCGCATTCGAGCCGGACGCCATCACGCACGCGAACGATCCGATGCTGCTGTACTTCACGTCGGGCACGACGTCGAAGCCGAAGCTCGTCGAGCATACGCACCGCACCTATCCGGTCGGGCACCTGTCGACGATGTACTGGGTCGGCCTGCAGCCGGGCGACATTCACTGGAACATCAGCTCGCCGGGCTGGGCGAAGCATGCGTGGAGCTGCTTCTTCGCGCCGTGGAATGCGCAGGCGTGCGTGTTCGCGTTCAACTATGCACGCTTCGAGCCGAAGGTCGTGCTCGATGCGCTCGTCAAATACCAGGTGACCACGCTGTGCGCGCCGCCGACCGTGTGGCGCATGCTCGTGCAGCAGCCGCTCGCGGCGTTCGACGTGAAGCTGCGCGAGATCGTCGGCGCGGGCGAGCCGCTGAATCCCGAGATCATCGAGCGCGTGAAGAAGGCGTGGGGCATCACGATTCGCGACGGCTACGGCCAGACCGAGACCACCTGCCTGATCGGCAACACGCCGGGCCAGCCCGTCGTCCCCGGTTCGATGGGCCGGCCGCTGCCCGGCTACCGGATCGCGCTGCTCGATCCGGACGGCGCGCCCGTCGACGAAGGCGAGGTCGCGCTGCCGATCGGCGCCGGCGCGGCGCGCCCGGTCGGGCTGATGAGCGGCTATGCGAACAATCCCGACGCGACGGCCCACGCGATGCGCGACGGCCATTACCGCACGTCCGACATCGCGATGCGCCGCGACGACGGCTACTACGTCTACATCGGCCGCGCGGACGACGTGTTCAAGTCGTCCGACTACCGGCTGAGCCCGTTCGAACTGGAGAGCGTGCTGATCGAGCATCCGGCGATCGCGGAAGCGGCCGTCGTGCCGAGCCCGGACCCGGTGCGGCTGTCGGTGCCGAAGACCTTCATCGCGCTGCGCCAGGGCTATGAGGAAAGCCCCGCGCTCGCGCTGGAGATCTTTCGCTTCTCGCGCGAAAAGCTCGCGCCGTACAAGCGCATCCGCCGCCTGCAATTCGCGGAGTTGCCGAAGACCATCTCGGGGAAGATCCGCCGCGTCGAGCTGCGCCGCCGCGAGATCGAGCGCGGCGACGATGCGGCCACGCGGATGCCCGGCGAATACTGGGAAGAAGATTTCGCCGCCGAACTGAAATGAAATGACCTGTCGCGGGCCGTGCGTGCCGCATGTCGCGGCCGTCGCCCGCGGTACCGATCGAACCGGCCGCGCGTGGCGTGACGCTGCGCGGCCCACTGCAAGGAGAATGCATCGATGAACGCGAATCCGACGCCCCGCACGGGGCAAGACGTGCCGACGGTCAAGCTGCTGATCGACGGCGCCTTCGTCGAGTCCACCACGAGCGAGTGGCGCGACATCGTCAATCCGGCGACGCAGCAGGTGCTCGCGCGCGTGCCGTTCGCGACCGTCGCGGAAGTCGACGCGGCCGTGCAGGCCGCGCACGCCGCGTATGCGACGTGGAAGAACACGCCGATTTCCGCGCGCATGCGCGTGATGCTGAAGTTCCAGGACCTCGTGCGCGCGAACCAGCAGCGCATCGCGAAGACGCTGACGGCCGAGCAGGGCAAGACGTTGCCCGATGCCGAAGGCGACATCTTCCGCGGCCTCGAAGTGGTCGAACATGCATGTTCGGTCGGCACGCTGCAGCTCGGCGAATTCGCGGAGAACGTCGCCGGCGGCGTCGACACCTACACGCTGCGCCAACCGCTCGGCGTATGTGCGGGCATCACGCCGTTCAACTTCCCCGCGATGATTCCGCTGTGGATGTTCCCGATGGCGATCGTGTGCGGCAACACGTTCGTGCTGAAGCCGTCGGAGCAGGATCCGATGTCGACGATGGAGCTCGTCGAACTGGCGATCGAGGCCGGCATTCCGAAAGGTGTGCTGAACGTTGTGCACGGCGGCAAGGAAGTGGTCGACGCGATCTGCACGCATCCGCTCGTGAAGGCGATCTCGTTCGTCGGCTCGACGGCCGTCGGCACGCACGTGTACAACCTCGGCAGCCAGCACGGCAAGCGCGTGCAGTCGATGATGGGCGCGAAGAACCACGCGATCCTGCTGCCCGACGCGAACCGCGAGCAGGCGATCAACGCGCTGGTCGGCGCGGGCTTCGGCGCGGCCGGCCAGCGCTGCATGGCAACCTCGGTCGCGGTGCTCGTCGGCGCGGCCCGCGACTGGCTGCCGGACATCGTCGCGAAGGCGAAGCTGCTGAAAGTCAATGCGGGCTCGGAGGCGGGCACCGACGTCGGGCCGGTGGTGTCGCGCGGCGCGAAGGCGCGCATCCTGTCGCTGATCGAGACGGGCATCAAGGAAGGCGCGAAGCTCGAGCTCGACGGCCGCGACGTGAAGGTGCCCGGCTTCGAGGAAGGCAACTTCATCGGGCCGACGATCTTCTCCGGCGTGACGCCCGACATGACGGTCTACACGCATGAAATTTTCGGGCCGGTGCTGATCGTGATGGAAATCGACACGCTCGACGAAGCGATCGCGCTCGTCAATGCGAATCCGATGGGCAACGGCGTCGGCATCTTCACGCAGAGCGGTGCGGCCGCGCGCAAATTCCAGAGCGAGATCGACGTCGGCCAGGTCGGCATCAACATCCCGATTCCGGTGCCGGTCCCGTACTTCAGCTTCACCGGCTCGCGGGGCTCCAAGCTCGGCGATCTCGGCCCGTACGGCAAGCAGGTCGTGCAGTTCTACACGCAGACGAAAACGGTCACCGCGCGCTGGTTCGACGACGACACGACGGCCGGCCCGGTGAACACGACGATTCGGCTGCATTGAGCCGGGGAGGACACGAACATGAAAATCGGATTCATCGGGCTGGGCCACATGGGTGCGCCGATGGCGCTGAACCTGCTGAAGGCCGGCCATGACGTGCATGCGTTCGACTTGAGCGCCGATGCATTGCGCGCGTTGCAGGACGCCGGCGCACAGGTGGCCGCGTCGCCGCGCGACGCCGCATCGGGCGCGGCATTCGTGATCACGATGCTGCCGGCCGCGCCGCACGTACGCTCGGTGCTCGCCGGCGAGAACGGCGTGCTGGCCGGTCTCGACGCCGGCGCGACCGTGATCGATTCGAGCACGATCGATCCGGCCAGCGCGCAGGCGTTCGGCGCGCTCGTGCGCGAGCACGGCGGCGCGTTCGTCGATGCGCCCGTGTCGGGCGGCACCGGCGGCGCGGCCGCCGGCACCTTGACCTTCATGGTCGGCGGCAGCGACGCCGATTTCGAGCGCGTGAAGCCCGTGCTCGCCTGCATGGGCAAGAACATCGTCCATTGCGGCGCGACGGGGATGGGGCAGGTCGCGAAGGTCTGCAACAACCTCGTGCTCGGCATCTCGATGGCGGCCGTGTCGGAGGCGATGTCGCTCGGCGTCGCGCTCGGCATCGACCCGAAGGTGCTGGCCGGCATCGTCAACACGTCCACGGGCCGCTGCTGGAGCTCCGACACCTACAACCCGTATCCGGGCGTGATCGACACCGCGCCGTCGTCGCGCGGCTACAGCGGCGGCTTCGGCACCGACCTGATGCTGAAGGATCTCGGCCTCGCGAACGACGCCGCGAAGCAGGCGCGCCAGCCCGTCTATCTCGGCGCGCTCGCGCAGCAGCTGTACCAGACGATGAGCAGCCGCGGCGACGGTCAACTCGATTTCTCGGCGGTGATCCGCCTGTACCAACCGGCCACGAAGAAGGACGCCTCATGATCGAACTGGACTACGTCGACGACGGTGCGATCGCCTGCGCGACGCTCAAGCGTCCGCCCGCGAACGCCTTTACCGCCGACGGGCTGCTGCAACTGCAGGAAACCGTCGCCGAATTGAACGCGAACCCGCGCGTGCGCGCGCTGGTGATCACCGGCGACGGCCCGAAGTTCTTCAGCGCGGGCGCCGACCTGAACACGTTCGCCGACGGCGACCGCGCGGTCGCGCGCGCGATGGCCGCGCGCTTCGGCGCGGCGTTCGAGGCGCTGCACGACGCGCGCGTCGTGACGATCGCGGCGATCAACGGTTATGCGATGGGCGGCGGCCTCGAATGCGCGCTTGCGTGCGACCTGCGGATCGCCGAGACGCACGCGCAGATGGCGCTGCCCGAACCGTCGGTCGGCCTGCTGCCGTGCGGCCTCGGCACGCAGACGCTGCCGTGGCTCGTCGGCGAAGGCTGGGCGAAGAAGATCATCCTGGCCGGCACGCGCGTCGACGCGGCCACCGCGCTCAGGATCGGCCTCGTCGAGAATGTGGTCGAAAGCGGCGCGGCGCGCGATGCGGCGCTGGCGCTTGCGCGCAACGTCGCGCGGCAGAGCCCGCATGCGGTTGCCTACAGCAAGGAACTGATCGGCCTCGCACGCCGTGGCGTGCCGCGCGACGCGGCGCTCGCGGTCGAGCGCGAACGCTTCGTCGACCTGTTCGACACGAACGAGCCGCGCGAGGGCGTGGCCGCGTTTCTCGGCAAGCGCGCGCCGCAATGGCATACCGATGGAGAGCCGCAACGATGAGCACGCCGGTCACGACTCATGAGAGCGTCGCGCAACCCGCGCAGGAGGTGCTGTTCCGCGTGGTGAACCGCGTGGCGCTCATTACGCTGAACCGGCCGGCCGCGCTCAATGCGTTGTCCTATCCGATGATCGGCGAGCTGGCCGCGCGCCTCAAGCGATGCCGCACCGACGACCAGATCGTCGCGGTCGTGCTGCGCGGCGCGGGCGAGAAGGGCTTCTGCGCGGGCGGCGACGTGCGCGCGCTGCACCGGATGGTCGCGCAGCGCGAGACCTGGCTGCCGTTCTTCGTCGACGAATACCGGCTCGACTACGCGATCCATACGTTCCCGAAGCCGATCGTCGCGCTGATGGACGGCGTGACGATGGGCGGCGGCATGGGCCTGGCGCAAGGCGCGGCGCTGCGCGTCGCGACCGAGCGCAGCAAGATCGCGATGCCCGAGACGCGCATCGGCCTCGTGCCCGATGTCGGCGCGACGCATTTCCTGTCGCGCATGCCGGTCGAACTCGAGTTGTACGTCGGGTTGACGGGCGCGATGCTGTCCGGTGCCGATGCGCTGAGCGCGAAGCTCGCCGACCTGTGCGTGCCGTCGTCGTGGCTCGATACGTTCGAGACGCGCATTGAGAGCGTCAAGTGGGACGGCGACGTGCTGCCCGCGTTGCGCAAGGTGTTCGAGCCGCCGTGCAACGTCGTGCCGCATTCGGCGCTCGACAGCCAGATGCCGTGGATCGTGCGTCACTTCGACAAGCGCTCGACCGTCGAGCGGATCGTCGCGACGCTGAAGCAGGAGCTCGAGCGCGACGAGCTGACGCGCGAGCATCGTCAATGGCTGCAGACGACGCTCGACGCACTCATCGGGCATTCGCCGACGATGCTGTGCGTGACGCGCGAAGCGTTGCTGCGCGGCCGTCAGATGACGCTCGCCGAGTCGTTCCGGATGGAGCTCGGCATCGTGGCCCGCGCGATCGAGGAGGGCGACTTCTGCGAGGGTGTGCGTGCGCATCTCGTCGACAAGGATCGCAAGCCGCGCTGGGCACCGGCGTCACTCGTCGAGCTGCGCGCCGAGCGTGTGCGGCATTTCCTGACGTCGCCGTGGAAACTGTTCGCGCATCCGCTCGCCGATCTCGGCGCGGCGTGAGGTGACGTGATGTGCCGATGCGCGCGGGCGGCGCATCGGTTTCAATGCATTTCCTTGCTGCGCTGCCGTGCTCAGCGCTCGATCATCGGCGGCACGGCCTCCACGAGCGCATCGATCACGCAGCGCGTCTTGCGCGGCAGATAGCGCGTTTTCGGCCAGATCGCGTGGATGTCGCCTTCGCAGACGAAGCAGCGATCGAGCACGACCACCATCTCGCCGCGCTTCACGTAATGATCGAGCAGCCAGCTCGGCAGCCACGCGATCCCGAATCCCGACGCGCCTGCCGCCGCGATCGCCTGCACGTCGTCGAAACCGAGCTGATGCGGCATGTCGATGCGCACCGTCGAGCCGTCCGGCGCGCGCAGGTCCCACGGCTGCACGACACCGGAGCGCGAATACGCGATCGTCCGGTGGTTTCTCAGATCCTCGAGCGATTGCGGTATCCCGTAGCGCGCCAGATACGATGGCGCCGCGCCGAGGCTGCCGTATTGCGTGCCGAGCCGCCGCACCGCGAGGCTCGTGCTGTCCGCGAGCGGGCCGATCCGCACCGCGAGGTCGATCCCTTCCTCGACCAGATCGACGAAACGGTCGGTGATCGACACGTCGATCCGCAGATGCGGATAGGTGCGCGCGATGTCGAGCACGATCGGCGTCACGCAGTGATGCCCGAACGCGAGCGGCACGCTCAGTCGCAGCTTGCCGCGCGGTTCGTTGCGCCCGCAATCGAGATCGGCTTCGGCCGCTTCCAGCTCCGCCAGCGCGCGCACGCAGCGGTCGTAGTACGCCTGGCCGTCGTCGGTCAGGCTCTGGCTGCGGGTCGTGCGCTGCAGCAGCCGCGCGCCGAGCCGCTTCTCGAGCCGCGCGATCGCCTTGCCGACCGCCGAGCGCGTCATGTCGAGCCGTTCCGCGGCAAGCGCGAAGCTGCCGGATTCCACGACCTGGACGAAGGTCGTCACGCCGTCGAGTTTGTCAGTCATGGCGGGATGAATAGATTGGGTCCCGTGATTCCCCAGTCTGGAGAAGCGGACGCGTCAATGGGGAGGGAAATTCTCACTATAGTACCGATTCCCGCCCAGCGTGCGTTGCCGGCCGCACGCGGCGCATTTTCTTCATCTGGAGGCGCGCGGCCCGTCGCGGGCCGTCGCGCAATACGCATGACGCTATCTGACTCCCGCAGGAATGCGGTCGCGCTCGCGGCCGTCTGTCTCACGTCGCTGATGTTCGGCCTCGAGATCTCGAGCGTGCCGGTGATCCTGCCGACGCTCGAACACGTGCTGCATGGCGACTTCAACGGCATGCAGTGGATCATGAACGCGTACACGATCGCGTGCACGACGGTGCTGATGGCGGCCGGCACGCTGGCCGACCGGTTCGGCCGCAAGCGCGTGTACGTGATCGGCACCGCGCTGTTCGGCGCGACGTCGTTGCTGTGCGGGCTCGCGCCGAACGTGCCGGTGCTGGTCGCGGGCCGGCTGCTGCAGGGCGCGAGCGGCGGCGCGATGCTGATCTGCCAGATCGCGGTGCTGTCGCACCAGTTCCGCGAAGGGCGCGAGCGCGGCCGCGCGTTCGGGATCTGGGGGATCGTGTTCGGGATCGGTCTCGGCTTCGGGCCCATCGTCGGCGGTGCGATCGTCGCGCTGGCGAGCTGGCCGTGGGTGTTCCTCGTGCATGCGCCGCTCGCGGCCGTGGCGCTGCTGCTGATCGGCGGCGCGGTGCAGGAGTCGCGCGATCCGCACGCGGGCACGCTCGACGTCGCGGGCATCGTCACGCTGTCGCTCGCGGTGCTCGGTCTCGCGTTCTATATCACGCAAAGCGCGGAGCTGGGGCTCGTGAGCGCGGCCGGGCTCGGTGTGCTCGGCGCGACCGTGCTCGCGCTCGCCGGCTTCGTCGTCGCGGAGCGCACCAGCGCGCGGCCGATGTTCGATTTCTCCGTGTTCCGGATTCGCGCGTTCACCGGCGCGATCTTCGGATCGATGGGAATGAACTTCAGCTTCTGGCCGTTCATGATCTATCTGCCGATCTGGTTCCAGGTCGCGCTCGGCTACGACAGCGTGACGGCCGGGCTCGCGCTACTCGCATACACGCTGCCGACGCTCGTCGCGCCGCCGTTCGGCGAGCGGCTCGCGCTGCGCTACGGGCCGGGTGTCGTGATTCCGGGCGGGCTGTTCACGATCGCGGCCGGGTTCGCGTTGATGCGGATCGGCAGCGGCGTCGAGCATGCTAGCTGGCTCACGATGCTGCCCGGCTGCGTGATCGCCGGCATCGGGCTCGGGCTCACCAACACGCCGGTCACGAACACGACGACAGGCGCGGTGCCGAGTGCGCGGGCCGGGATGGCGTCGGGCATCGACATGAGCGCGCGAATGATCTCGCTCGCGCTGAACATCGCGGCGATGGGCTTCGTGCTGGTCGCGGGGATCGTCGCGAGCCTGAAGGCGGGCGTCGCGGGCGTGGTCGATGCGGAGACGCTGCGCATGCTGGCGCAGCAGATCGCGTCGGGCCGCACCGACGGGTTGCAGGCAATCGCGCCGGCGCTCGCAAAGGCCGACCCGACCGGCGCGGCGCTGCACGCGGCGCTCGTGCACGGGTTCGGCTGGGTGATGGTGTACGGCGCGGCTGGCGTGGCCGTGCTCGCGACCGCGAGCGCGGTGGCGTTCGCGCCGGCAAGGCGCAGGGCGACGGTGTGTGAATGACGCGTGCGGCGTTAACGCTGCGCGGCCACGATCGCCATCATCGGCCGGTCGCGTTCGTCTTCGAGCTCGGGCATCGCCGCGAGCTGTTCCGGTGTCGGCCCCCATTCGTTCAGGTGCGTGAGCGTGAAGCCGCTCGCGATCAGCAGATTCACGAGCGTGCCGAGCGTGCGATGTTGCTTGACGACGCCCGGCGCGAGCCAGTCAGTCACGCGCTCACCTTCGCGCTGATAGCCGTCGATCGGCCAGGATCGCGCGCCCTGCGCATCGACGACGAAGCCGGGCCGGCGCGGCGCCGTGTAGATCGGATGCTCGATCGAGAACACGAGCCGCGCGCCCGGCACGAGCGCACGGTGGATCGTGCGCAGCAGCGTGTCGAGATGCGCGATGTAATGGAATGCGAGCGAGCTGTACGCGAGATCGAATGTGGCATCCGGTAGCGCGAGCGTTTCGAGATCCGCACGACGGTAGGTGATGGCCGGATGCGCGGCCATCGACGCCGCGCGCTCCAGCATGCGTTCGGACACGTCGATGCCGAGCACGCTCGCGGCGCCCTGATCGGCGGCCCAGCGGCTGAACCAGCCATAGCCGCAACCGAGATCGAGCACGTTCAGGCCGCGCAGCGCAGGCAGCAGTGCGCGCAGCGCGGGCCATTCGGGTGCGCCGTCGAGCCCCTGCATCGAGCGGTTCAGGCGGCTGTAGCCTTCGAAGAAAGCGGGATCGTCGTAGATGTTCTGCGTCATGCGTGCCTCGCGTTTCGGACGAATGCGGCGCGCATGCCGTGCGGCCGGTTCCGCGAGCTTACGCGTCGCTGCCGCGTGCGTCGATCCTGCGTTGCGTGTCCGCATCGACGATCGCGCGGAGCGCGACGAACAGCGGGGCCGCGTCGGTGTAGCGCCGGCCGTAGCCGAGATTGAACGCGTAGTCGAAATCCGGCGGATTGCTGCCTTGGTTGTGTTGCAGGATCGTCTCGAGCTTGTCGAGCGCCTTCGCCGCGCGCGCTTCCGGCGATGCCGCCGCCTCGTATTCGTCCCACAGTGCGACGATCTCGTCGCGCAGCGCGCGGTCCAGTCCGGCCGTCAGCGTCAGCAGGTCGTCGCGTTCGTGTGTGCTTTTGTCAGGATGCGCGGCCTGCTCGATCGCGGGGATGTCGCCGTGAAGCGCTTCGCCGAGATCGTGGACGACGCACAGCTTCAACAGCTTCGTCGTATCGACATCGGGCAGTGCATCGGCAAACACGAGCGCCATCAGGCACAGCCGCCAGCTGTGTTCGGCCGTGCTTTCGGCGCGCCCGGCCGACGTATGGCCGCTGCGCAGCACGTCTTTCAGGCGTTCGGCGTCGCGCAGGAAATCGAGCCGCGCGTGGATCGTATCGAGGTTCATGGCAGCGAAGTGCGTGAATCGAGCATTCAAGCGTACGACACGCCGAGGCGATGCGTCCACGCATGAAATATGCGCCGCACTTGCGGCCGGCGACTGGCGCACCGGCTACAGCGTTTCGACGAGCCGCGCGGCGGAGCCGTCCGACAGCATCATCCGCGTCCATCGGCAGGTGCTGCCGCGGATCGGCACGACGCGCGACGCATTGGCGCCGGTCGCGAATTCGACGCTCGGCGGTCCCGCGCGATCGTGCCAGCCGAGCGGGTCGAGCGCGGCTTCCATGCGGACGATCTCCGGCGACGCGTACCGCCAGAGCGACGTGCCGACCAATGTCGACAGCGGCCGCGTGAACTCGGCCGCGCGCGACGGCGAGCAGGCGAGCAGACGGTGCGTGAGGTCGCACACGAGATGCATGCGGGCCGTGCTGCCCGCGATCAGCCGGGCGAGCGCGCGGTCGCCCGCCGAATCGAGGCGCGCGGCAAGCAACCGTTCGGCCATCGCGCGCTCGTCGGCGGACATCTGCTGGATACCGGCTTCCCAGCGCGAGATCGTCGATTGCGCGACGCCGAACAACTCGGCCGCGTGGCTCTGCTTCACGCGATGCAGCGTGCGCCAACGCTTGAGTTGCGGGCCGAGCGGCGGAGTGTGAAGCGGTGAGTTGCGCATGTTCGTGTTCCGTTCGGGAGGCGGGCCGCGCGGGCGCCGCATTGCGAAATCGGTGAATGGGACCGTCATTGCCGGGATGCCTGGATCACGGCGAGCCTGATATCGGGCGTCCCGACTCACCGGAATTGTTTTCGCCGAGCTTTCAACCGGCTCCACCATATCTTATTATTCGGCGAAAGCGGCGTGTGCCGGTTGCCATTGCTCATGTCGAGGGATGACGCGCCGGCCGGCATTCCCGCCTTCCGACTTCCGCATCGCACGATGCGCGGTCGGCACGACCGGAGACGCGTGGCCAGCGCGTATCCCGAAAAACGATACGAGGGCGCCATGGTAAGACTGGTCTTGCTGCTGCTGGGCATCGAATATTTGCGAACGCGCTGGCGCGGGCTGACCTTGCTCGGCTGGCTGTGGGTCGTCGCGGGCGTCGGCATCTTCGTCGACGCGCTCGATGGTGCGCTGCATTTTCCGATCGAACTGTTCGCGTGGCTGTTCCTGATCGAAGGGCTCGCGACGCTCGCGGTGGCCGGCAGCGGCGTCGGCGGGCAGCGCATCCTGCGCTACGTGAAGGGCGTGGCGGTCGTGCTCGCCGCCGGCCTCGTGTTCGCGGGCCATCATCACGGGCACTTCCTGCTGTCGATGATCTTCGGCACGCTGTTCCTTGTCGACGGGCTGCTGCAGTGCACGTCCGCGTGGATGGTGCGCTACCGCCGCTGGAATGTCGCATTCGCGTGGGGCGTCGTCGAGATCCTGCTAGCGATCTTCTTCTATCAGCCGTATCCGACCCACTATGCGGGCACCGTGCCGTACTGCCTTGGCCTGCTGCTGATGTTCGGCGGGATGCACATGTTGAGCCTGGCCGCGCGCGTGCGGCGGCTGACGCGCAACCCGGCATTCGTCACGTCGCCGGCGCCGTCGATCGTGCCGGACATCGACGCGGCGCCCGACATCCCGCGCTTCACGCAATCCGAGTGGGACGGCCCACCGGCCGACCACGAGCATGCGCTGACCGTGCACGTGTGGACGCCGACCGGCACGTCGAAGGCCGAAGCCCAGCGCTATCCGGTGATCGACCGCTACATCGCTGCGGTGGACGTCAACGGCGTGATCTCCACCGGGCATGCGGCGCTGGAGTCGCCGGAGGGCATCTACATCAGCCTCTACCCGGCCGTCGAGATCGATCGTTCTCCCGACGAATTCACGCGGATCCTGCGCGCGACGCGCGAGAACGACGTACCGGGCCTGTTCCAGCCCGACTATGAGACCGAGTCGAAGGCGTGGTGCCCGTCGACCGTGCGCGTGCGAATCCGCAACTACGATCCGGCGAAGCTGGCTGCTTTCTGGTCGTCGTATCGGCAGAACGTCACGTACAACCTCACGCATCGAAACTGCTCGAGCACCGTGTCGAACGCGCTCGAAGCGGCACTCGACGGCGCGGTGTGGCGGCTCAAGGGCACGCGCGCCGGCTGGGGCGCATTCGTCCGGCTGCTGCTCACGCCCGAGCTGTGGGTCGCCGCGCAGATCCGCAAGCGTGCGGTGACGATGGCCTGGACGCCCGGCCTCACGCTCGACTATGCACGCGCGCTCAGCATGCTCGCCGATCCGCGGCCGTTCGCATGGTGGAAGGTCGCGCGCTCGGCGGTGAAGGCAATCATGGCATCGCGCCGCGCGTGGCGCGAGCAGGATAGCGCGGCGCTGTCGCCCGGTGGATCGGAAGCCGCGTCGGCGAAATGATCGCGTGGCGCCGGGCAACCCGGCGCCTCAGGCGCGGGAAGGCGAGCATTGGTATCGGTACCGCTGGCCCCGGATCCGTGTGGCACTACGAATTCCTTCGTCGACCTTCATATTGATGCAATGTTGCGCGGGCAACAATCGAGGGCAGACATTCGACAATCTTGCGGCGCATCCCGCGACCGCAAGCCTTTTCCGAGGACACGCCATGCTCAAGACGCTCGCCCGCGCCGCGGCCGCACTCGCCGTCGCATCCGCCTCGCTGCACGCCGTTGCGCAGACCAGCTACGACTACCTGTTGCTCGCGGCTTCGTGGGAGCCCGGCTTCTGCGCGTCGCACGACACGCCGGAGTGCACGAATCTCGCCGGCACGTACGCGGCGACGAGCCTGTCGCTGCACGGCCTGTGGCCGAACAGGTATGACGGCAACCAGCCGTTCTACTGCGGCGTGCCGCAGAGCGACGTCGACCTCGACAACGCGCACCAGTGGTGCAGCATGGATGCGTATCCGATCAGCAGCGCGACCCGCAACCCGCTGTCGACCTATATGCCGGGCGTGGCGTCGTGCCTCGACAAGCACGAATGGTTCAAGCACGGCACCTGCTCGAATTCGGCGACGCCGGACGCGTACTGGAACCAGGCGGCCGGCATGATCAGCCGGCTCGGCAACACGTCGTTCAACGCATTCCTGCAGGCGAACGCGGGCAAGACGGTGACGCGCAACCAACTGCTGTCAGCATTCGAGGGCGCGTTTGGCAGCAATACGCGCAGTGCGGTGTCGCTGAAGTGCACGAAGACGAACGGCGTCAGCTACTTCACGGAAGCATGGATCGCGGTGAAGACGAATGCGACCACGCAGTTTCCGAGTGCGGCGTCGCTCGTGACGGACGGCAATACGCAGGGCACGTGCCCGACATCGGGCGTGTATATCGCGAAGTAACGCGGAAGGTTTCGCGAGGAGCGCCGGCCGGGAGCGTTCCGGCCGGCGTAATACGGATGACGCTTGTCTATGCGAGCAGCCGCAATGCATCCGCGAGCGACAACACCGTCGTGCGCGTCTCGAACGCCGTCGCGAACAGATGCTCGTGCACGATCTCATCCGGGTCGTAGCAGCAGTCCTTTACCGTGTACAGCCGGAAATCCGCGTCGCTTGCATGCGCAACCGACGACAGCACGACGCCGGTCGACGCAATCCCGACGAGGATCAGCGTGTCGATGCCCTGCGCGACGAGTCGTGCCTGAAGGTCGGTGCGGAAGAAGACGCTCGCGCGATGCGCGATGGTCAGCGGTTCGTTGTCGAGCCGGCCGAGTTCCGGGCATGGGCCGTCGTCGATGAACAGGCCGAGCTGCTTGATGCCTTGCCCGTTCTTGTTGCGCGGGCTCACTTCCGGATAGCCGGGGCTGAAGCGGAGATTGGCGAAACAGACATGGATGCCGGCGGCGCGCGCTGCATCGCACAGCTTGCGTGTGTTGGCGAGGAGGGTGGGGGCAACCGACGGGAACAAGCCGAGGATGTCGGTCTGGTAGTGCATGACGATCAGTGCGGTCTTGGCCGGCACGATCTGCGGAATCGGTGTGTGCGTGCGGTTTTCCGCATCGGCGTGGTGCGTCGTTGCGAGATCTGAAGCGTGTTCCGGTTGCATGACTGATGCTCTCCCATGAGTCATTTCGGTGTTTTCAGAGAATCGAATCGCTCGTTGGTTGATGTTGATTATTCAAGCGTGAGCGTGTTGGAACTCCGGCACTATAAACCGGCAGTGTCATTTCGGCGCCACCCGGGCCGAGAATGTTGTGCTCGCCTTCGACGATCGGCTTGCGCCACGGCGCGACACTCGGCCGGTGCAGCGACCGAACGAGAGACGGAAAACACCGGCGCTCCAAAGGGAACGCGCCTTGCTGGTTGCTGGGCATTTGACTCGCCGGCAGCAATCGAGATGAACTACGGAACCTTCCCATCGTGGCTGAATGCGCTTTCGGTTACATGGATCATTTTGGGTGCGATCTGTGCGGTTGCGATCGTCATTGACGAAGTTCGACACCCGCAGAAGGTGTGGATCATGAACGTCGTCTGGCCGCTGACGGCGTTGTTTGGGACGGTCTTGTGGGTGGGCGCGTACTACCGCTGGGGACGAAATGTCATCGGCGCGCAGCACAAGACCGACGATCAACCGTTCGCCGCGATGGTGATGAAAGGCACGAGCCACTGCGGCGCGGGCTGTACGCTGGGAGACATCATCGTTGAGTGGTCGACTTTTGCTTTCCCCGCGTTGGCGGTCTGGTTCGGGTGGCACACAGTGTTCAATGAAAAAACGTTCGCCGTATGGATTCCTGATTTCATCGTCGCCTTTCTGCTCGGCATCATCTTTCAGTACTTCACCATCAAGCCGATGAGAGGGCTTTCGGTCCGCGCAGGTCTGGTTGCGGCCGTCAGGGCGGATATTGCGTCGATCACTGCGTGGCAGGTAGGCATGTACGGACTGATGGCGATCATCCAGTTCATGTGGTTCAAGCCGGCTTACGGAGGAATCGCGAAAGTCGCGAGCCCGGAATTCTGGTTCGCCATGCAGCTGGCAATGCTCGGAGGATTCGCCACCAGTTATCCGGTTAACTGGTGGCTGATCAGTTCGGGTGTGAAGGAAAAGATGTAACTCTGCCTCACGTTACGTTAGCGACGACGGTAATCGCGATCGCTGCGGAAGCCGTCGCCGGGTTCATCATTTCACTTTGAACGAATAGTCGCCGTGCGTGCGATGTCCGTCCGACGCGACCGCGACCCAATGCACCGTGTACGTGTCGGGCGGTAACGTCGGCAGCGCAAGATGGATTGACTTCCGGTTGTTCGGATCGACCTCGGCCTTCGCGGTATTCATTTGCTTGCCATTCGAATTGCTGACGTTCAACGAGCTGAACGCAGGTTCGAGCGGCCCGTCAAACTCGATTGCGACCGTTGCGGGCGCCACCACTTCGGCTCCTGCCGACGGCGACTGCTTCTGCGGAAACACATGGGCGAATGCCGTCGACGCGCTCAAGATGCCGATCGCGATCGTCGCTGCGCGCAAGCCGTGGCGATATCGGTTGAATGTCGGCATGGCTATTCCCCTTTCCCGAAAAATGGCTTGCCAAGCGAGTTGGGCATCACGTCGTCCAGAAACAGGTGTGCCTGAAGCAGGATCCCGACGCCCTTGCCGCTTGCATGATTGACCGGAATCACGGCTTCCACGCCAAACTGGCCCCATCGATTGAGCCAGAGCAGGCCGGGATTGACGCTGCCGGTCGTGTGTCCCGAACACGGACCGCCGGTACAGGTGCTCATCGGGAACTCGACGACCGGGATCAGGTTATTGAACGGCGCATTGAGTCCCACATCCTGCACGAAGTTTTGCAGATACGGCAGGCTGTATTGCACGGTGACGCCCCAGCTCAACGAATCCGGATCGGCGCTGTTCATCGTCAGGCGCGGACCGAGGGTTCCGGTGATCGCGAGCGGCTTCAGATACTTGAGGCTGTCCGGCAAATCGCCGAATCCCTTGCCGACATAAAGCGTCGGCGTAATCGCGGAGTGTGGATCGGCGACCGACCTCGCTGCGGTGCCGCCCAGTTCCGCGACGGCGCCCACGGAAGCCATGAACTCGTGCTTTTCGTTCACGTAGAAGCGATATTTGACGCCGAACGCGAAGTTGTCGAATCCACGAGCCGATCCGCCATTCGGTGCGTTGATATTGACGTAGGTTCCCACCACTGAAAGGGCGAAATTGGGCGTGATCAGCTTGTCCCATTCGAGAGACGTCGTGTTGGTGTTCTGCTGGTCGCCATCGTCGGTCAACGATTTGGCGTGGCCGAATTCCAGATTGATTTCGTCGCCGACGCCCGGGTCGTCGACTGCCATCGTCGCCGGGAAAACACGGTTGCCGGCAATGGCGTGCGCGGATGCAAGCGAGGGAAACAGAAGCAGGGCGGCGATAGTCGCCGGCGCAATCAGGGCGGAAAGTTGCACATTGCCGCGTGCGGGAATGGTGCGCATGATTCGATCCTTGTGTGAGGCGCGTGAATGTCCCCGCGAGCCTGTCGAAGGACGCGCGAGGACACGGCGATGCAATGACACTTGCATCGCGGCAGGGCTGGCTCAGTCAGGATGAAAATGGCGGCGCACGCGGCTGGGCCGCAGCGAAGTGGAAAGCGCTGGGAGGTGTTTGAAACGTGGTGGCCGAAGCGGGATGAACGCCCCAATCGGTCGGTGCGAATGCAGTGGCCCCGCCAAGTAGCGCGGGCATGTCGGCAAGCAGACCGCAATACGCGCATGCCTGCCAGTGGGCCGCCTTCTCGGGCAAGGGGGACGGGTTGGGAGTGGTGTTGTCCGCGCCATTTCGCGCGGTACAGAACGCCCCGGATACCGCGTCGAACTGGTGGTCCGACGAAAGGCTCTGCGATATCGTTGGCGCAAGCGCCGCCATCAGGATTGCAAGCAATCCCAGGATGCTGCCCATCTTCCTGCGAAACAGAGCGGACATGACCTTGGCGGAATCGCGCACCGGACGGTGCGTTGCCGGGAGTATGGCACAGGCGTTGGATGGCTCGGATGGGTAAGCACCCTACTTGTGCGTAGGCATCGGGAGATGGCTGGCGTCTGTTCGCGCAACTCGCTAGTGTCTGATTTTGCGAAGTGTGGCCGGTTGCCGGAGACGACAGACGGCAGTGGCGGGCCAACAGGAGACGTTCAATCGAGCCAGCTGGCACATGAAAACCACGCCGTCGGCTATAGTTGGACACGCACATCACCAGCCACCTCGAAGGACACCCATGATCGACCACGTCTATATCTCGGTCACCGACATCGACAAGGCGATGACGTTCTATTCGGAAGCCTTGAAGCCGCTAGGCTGGAAAGTGTTCGGCAATTACGACTCCGCTTCGGGCCCGGACGGCGTTCCGGATCTTTACGGAATCGGCGACGATGTCTACGGAAGTGGAAAGGGTGTTGGATCGAGCATCTGGCTACGCCGACGCAAGCACGGCGAGACGGGGCTCTACCTCGGGATCGTCTGTGACACGAATGAACTGGTCGACGCCGCATACGCAGCAGCCATCAAAGCCGGCGGCATCGATGAGGGGAAGCCCGCGGATCGAACCTATTTCGCGCCCGGATACTACGCCGCCAATGTTGCCGACTTCGATGGCAATCGTCTGGAGTTCGTACACAAGGCGTGGAATCCTAAGCGAAACGCATAGCCAGCATCATGTCAACCGAGTGGAAGCACCGCGTCAGACTGTTTATCCAGCGCTTCTGGCAGCCGACCAGTGCGTGCATGACCTGCATGCCGGGGAGTTGGGGGAACATCATGAGCGCTTCCCACTGGATCATTGCATTTCAGACAGGGCTGCTTACTGGAGTCCTCGCGGTACTTTTGACTTTCACGATTGCGGCGAAGCTCTATGCGCATCGATACGGCAATGCACTGCTCGTCGGCATCCTGACGACGTTGGGTGACGCGTACTCACATACGAGTCATTACCGTATCCCTTATGTCGAGCACATCGTGACGGGGGTCATTTCAGGTCTCTTGACGCTTGCGGCGTCGTATCTCTTCGAAGACCGCGCGCGACGGCTTCGGGCGGTGTGGGCTCGGGTTTTTGGATAGTCGTGTTCGCTGACTTTCTGAACCTGTCGGGCTGAACGGCGCGTACCGCAGCCCGTCACCTCAAAAATCGACCTTCCCGTATAAGTCGTCAACCACTCCTGCGCCAGCGTCCGCAGCACTCCTGCAGGAACTGATAGGGAATGCCTTCGGGGGGGCGGGCTGGGCGGGTGGAGGTCGCTCCGCGGTTGATGACCGAGTTCGGCCAACACCGGTCGTGGACCAACAACAGCAACAAGACATCCGGTAGGCAAGTCGAGTTCCGGCAACGGACACGCACGCTTTCATGGCGATCCATTCTTCCCATCTGGCCGGTGTTTGTTACGACCGACCCCTCAATTTCCTGAAGATGAGCGGCATTGCTTCAGCATCCAGCCCATCCATGTCAACCAGTCGCAGGGACTTCACCATGTCCAGCGTCGAACGCTTGTACTTCTTGAAATGCGGCGACTGGATATGTGCGTCGTACGCATCGTGGCTCGCATAAATTTCCACAATCTTGATGTGCGTCGGGCTATCCTTTTGAGCCATCGGGAAAATGCACACTACCCCCGGCTCGACGCGCATCGACGCCTCAGCCTCCTCGTTCAAGATGCGCCGATATGCTTCGATATGCTGATTGAATATCTCGATTTCGGAGATACGGACTAACATTTTTGGCTCCTGCGCATGGACGTTACCGTGTTGCCCCAACGGCAGTACCGCACACATCACAACGAGCGCGAAGAGGATAAGACGTCGGCACTCGATGAACGGGCCCTTCATATCTATTTTCGCGTTCGATGTTCGTCCAGCGGCGGTACGTTCGACCGCGGCGGCGAGGTCGCAAGCTACCGCCATTGAACGTACTGCCGCTCGCGACATTCAGTTCCGCGGCATTGAAATCGTCGGCGGATGTTCCGGAAGCGGTGGCACGATGCCATCCACCGGATGGGGGACATACGGCGCTTCGAGCGCGGCGATTTCGTCCTGCGTCAGCGAGAAGTCGAGCGCGTCGATGGCGGTTGCCAGATGCTCGGGTTTCGTTGCCCCGATGATCGGCGCGGTGATCGCCGGCTTCGTCAACAACCACGCCAGTGCGACGTGCGCGCGCGGCACATGGTGCGCCTCGGCGATACGCGCGACGACGTCAACCACCTTCTGGTCCTGGATTTCAGCGTTCCGATACATTTGCAGCGCAAAGGCATCGTTCTGCGTGCGGCGCGTGGTTTCGCTCCAGTCGCGCGTCAGCCTGCCGCGCGCCATCGGGCTCCATGGAATGACCCCGATGCCCTGGTCGGCGCAAAGAGGCAACATTTCGCGTTCCTCCTCCCGATAGAGCAGGTTGTACTGCGGTTGCATGGAGATGAAGCGTGCCCAGCCGTTGCGTTCCGCGACGTGCTGCATTTTCGCGAAGCGCCATGCCTCCATCGACGATGCACCGATGTAGCGGGCTTTGCCTGACTTCACAATGTCGTGCAGCGCCTCCATCGTTTCCTCCACAGGCGTGCCGTGGTCGAAACGGTGGATCTGGTAGAGGTCGACGTAATCCATGCCGAGGCGGGTCAGACTGTCGTCGATCGACTGAAGCAGCGCTTTCCGCGAGAGAAACCCGGTATTGGGTGAATTGCGCCACGGAAAGAACGCCTTGGTGGCGACGACGACCTCTTCGCGCCGCGCCATGTCGTTGAGGGCTCGGCCCGTGATCTCCTCGGAGCTTCCGCCCGAATAGATATTGGCAGTGTCGAAGAAGTTGATGCCCGCCTCGAGCGCTTGCCGAAAAAACGGGCGGGAGGCTGCTTCATCGAGGGACCAAGGCTGGGGCAGGCGAGCAGGCTCCCCATAGCTCATGCATCCCAGGCAAAGACGAGATACTTTCAGGCCCGTTCGGCCCAGATTGACATATTCCATGTTCACCTTCAAAGGTCTATGGTCACACAACGCCGATAGGCAGACTGCGGCAGGCCCGTGGTTGACGATTAATCCCGCGTCAGCGCTACACGACAACCACGAACCGACACAGCGATAGACGCTGCCGAAGCAGTCAAGCGTCGCGCGACGCGAACAGCGACTCCCAGCCGACGAACGGGCCGAGCGGAATGATCTCCCAGTCGATCAGGCCGACCTTGGCCAGTGGAAACTCGGCGAGCGCCTGTCTCGCGGCATCGACCGAATCGCTTTCGGCAATGATGGCGACGCCCGGGCGGTCCTGACGGAACGAGATTTCGCGCACGAAGCCCGTTTTATACAGATGCCACGCATGGCGCACTTCTTCGAGAAGATGGGGCTGATAGGCGTCCGGGCTGGCCCCCGGCAGCGGGACGTCGAGACAAAGCAATTTCATCGTGCGGCTCCTGACATGAACTGGCTGGTCACCTGAGCGACGCGCTCGCCCAGATACGCAGCGGTATCAATATCGCTCTCGATGGGGGTGATGTCCGGTGATGCATCATCCGATTGCGCCATCGCGCCCAGCCATCCGCCGACACGATTCTTCTCCTGCGGCGACTTGCCCGGGAAGATATCGAGTCCGACCCAGATCATCCCGTGCTGGGCGGCAAACAGCGCCATCGTGACGAGGGAATTCAGCTTGTCGCCGTGCATGGCGCCCGAATTCGTGAAGCCTGCGGCAATCTTGTTCCGCCACGACTGGGGAATCCACGCGGGCCGCGTCGAGTCCTCCATCACCTTTTTGAGCCTCGCGCTGACGGTGCCGTTGTAGGTCGGCGAACCGAAGATGATCGCGCCGCTCGCGGCGAGTTTTTCCCAGGGCGTATCGCCATCTGCAACGGCGAACAACTGCGCTTCGGCGCCCGGCACGCGACGAACGCCGTGTGCAACGGCTTGGGCCTGTTTCGCGGTGTGGCCATAGCCACTGTCATAGAGGATCGTGATGAGCATTGAAGACTCGCAAGCTTCGGACGGAGGGGCGATGTCCACCATTGTCACCAGCGTCACTCATTACGAGAAGTTCTGGCAGGGTTGAACCACCCTCAACTGCAAGTTTAGAATCCGGCTGCGCGACGACAGGTCGGCGCGATGTCAATTCATGGAGGAAATGTGGATTCTTCGCAGCGTGTTCGAGCCATCGTTTCTCTCGTCCAGGCCGTGGATGCGGGAAGTTTTGCGGCAGCGGCCCGACAATTGGGCGTCACGTCGGCTGCCGTGAGCAAGAACGTGGCGGGCCTCGAAAAAGCATTGGGTGTGCGGCTGATGAACCGGACGACCCGCACACTCAAACTCACAGAGGAAGGCGAGGCATTTTTGCGCCACGCGCGCATCGCACTTGAAACACTGGATGCTGCGATCGATACGGTTTCCGCCCAGCGGGCCGTGCCGGCCGGGCGCGTGCGAATTTCGACGAGTGCCGCCTTCGGGCATAACCACGTACTTCCGGCGCTGCCCGCGCTGCTCGCTCGCTACCCGGCGCTGGCGGTCGAGGTCGATTTCGACGATCGGGTCATCGATATTGTCCGGGACGGCTACGACATTGCGGTAAGAGGCGGCAACATCCCGGATTCCGCGCTCGTGACTCGCCCCATTTGTCGCTTGAATACAGTACTGGTAGCGTCTCCCGACTATCTGGCGAACCATGGCGTACCCGAAACGCCGGATGCGTTGCACGCGCACCGGCTCATTGCACGGCGATTCCTGAGCGGCCAGGTCGCGCCATGGAACTTCACGGGCGACGACAAAAGCATCACGACGATCGACCCCTCGGGCAAGGCAATGTTGACACTATCCGCACCGGAATCGCTGGTGCAGGCGGCGTGCGATAGCGTTGGCATCGCGGAGGTCGGGGTGCATCTTGCGTGGGATCTGTTGCGTTCCGGTGCGCTGAAGGTCATTCTCCACAGGTTTCACCATCCCGGAAGCTATGAGATGGTGATGCAGTATCCACACCGGGCGCTCGTCGCGCCACGAGTGCAAGTTACCGTGAAACATCTGCTGGAAGCGCTAACGGCGGATAGCAAATTGCATGTGCCTACGGATGCCTTGGATAGCTATAGCGTGTAGCAGTCAGCCATCGTTGTATTACTAAACGTGTGGTTCCGCGTGGAAACTGCGTGTGCAGCATCGCGACGACCGGAAGTATTCATCGAGCGACCGCCGAAGATCTACAAACCGACGTTGCACGTCCGATGCGGTGAAAGGCGGCTCCGGGTCGGAAGCAGCCGACCACATCGCGCTGCTTCTGGCCAGAAGCGCCCATTCGGGATGAAACAGCGGCAGGCCGCTTCGATTGATCGAGCGGCCTTTCATCGTCATCCCGTCAAATGGGCTGCGCCGTCGAGAATGCGCGTGCCGCAGCCATTGTATCCAGTGCTTCGCGCAACAGCAGGATTTTGCCGTTGTTCGCCACCAGCCGCCCTGCGTACATCTGTCGATAGATTTTCCCCGTTGATGGCACGGGCGCTTCGACTTCATATTCGGCGAATACCTGCTCAGGCGTTTCGATCAGCAGCCGCACATTTCTGAACGAAAAATCCGGTACTTTCGCGAGCAGCGAGGCGATGAAGCCTTCGATCGCTTTTGGCCCCTGTGCTCGCCCGTCAATGCCCAGTGACTTCAGATAAGGGAGCTCCAGCACGCCATCGTCGGCAAACAGTGCGGCGGCCGCGCGTGGGTCACGAATCGATTCGAGATAAGCGGAAAGCAGTTGTTTAGCGTTGTTCATGATCGGCTCGATAAAGGCGTGAAAGGATGCGATTCATTGCAGATGCGTTTTCAACGCAGTCGCCATCTGCTGCATGGCTGCGCGCGTCGGTGCGTCCGCAGCAAGGGCGTTGAGCAGGCCGAAGTCGTGGATCGTGCCTTTGTACTGGGTCGTCGTCACGTCGTTGCCCGCCTGGTCGAGCCGATATCCATATGCCTCGCCTTCGTCGCGCAGCACGTCGAACTGCGCGGTCTGGATGAGCGCGGGCGGCAAGCCCTTCAATTCGTCGAGTGACGCGCGCAGCGGCGATGCGTAGCGTTCGTTGCGCTCGCCTTCGGCGATCGTGTAAGCATTCCAGAACCACTTCATCATGTCGCGGCTCAGGAAGTAGCCGTTTGCAAAGGCGTCGTACGAGGCATTGTCGAACGCGTGGTCGGCCACCGGCCACATGAGGCCCTGGAAGCGGATTGCCGGGCCTTGACGGTCCTTCGCCATCTGGCTGACGACCGCGGCCATGTTGCCGCCTACGCTGTTGCCCACGACGGCCAGCCGCGCACCATCGACGCCGATCTCCGCGCCATGTGCGGCAACCCATTTCGTCGCGGCGTAGGCTTCGTTGATCGCGACCGGGTAGCGCGCTTCGGGCGAAGGCGTGTATTCGACGAACACCGCCGCCGAGCCCGACTGGACAACAAGATCCCGCACGAGACGCTCATGCGTCGGGTAGTCGCCGAGAATCCAGCCACCGCCGTGGAAGAACATGAACACGGGCAGCACACCGCGCGAATCCTGCGGCTTGACGACGACAAGCGACACGACCAGGCCGTCCTGCTCGACCGTGCGCCGCGTGACGTCAATGCCCGAGACGTCGACCGGCACGCTGCGCTGGGCGCCTGCCAGGACTTCGCGCGCTTCGGCGGGCGTGAGCGTCTCGATTGCTGGGCCGGTGGCACTGTTCAGCGCATCGAGGAAGGTAACCGTCGCGGTATCGGGCGTGTTCGGTGTGGCTTGCGTATTCATCGTGATTCTCCTTTTGCTTGGTCCAGTGGCTTGCGACGTGATGTCGTGCAGCCGGTGGAAAGGAGAATACGGATCGGACAATATTTGCGAAATAGAATCGTTTGAAATCCATCATTGCATGAATGCAATGATGGACGCCGGCTGATCAACTGCGCCGATGGATCATTTCGGCCACCGCCATGTTGGCTCGGAAAGGTGCTCGGCAAAGTAGTCCGACAGCGCCGCGACTTTCGCGGGCCGCGCGCGCGCCGACGGCGTAACGAAGTAAAGACCACCCTTCGTCAGCGACCAGTCGGTGAGGATCGCTTCAAGACGGCCATCGGCCAGATACTCGCCCGCGATGAATTCAGGCAGCTCGGCGATTGCAAGGCCATCGAGCAGCGTGGGCAACAGCGCATCGGAGTTCGTCACGCGCAGCGGGCCCGTCGGCATCACCGGTTCCTCCTCGCCTGCGTCGTTCGTGAAGCGCCATACAGCGCTACGCGCACGGTACGCATATGAGAGACAGGGGCGATCCACCAGCTCGCGCGGATGCGTGGGTCGTCCTTCACGTCTCAGATATTCTGGCGACGCGACCACGAATTGCGTCACCGCGCACAGCCGCCGCGCGACCAGGGATGAATCCGGAAGCGCGGCGATACGCAGGGCGGCGTCGAACCCATCGGCGACCAGATCGACCGACGCATCCGATAGATGCAGGTCGATCGACACCTCTGGATAAGCGCGAAAGAAGCCCGGCAGCAGCGGCGCAACCCAGCGCAGCCCGTACGACATCGGCACCGCCAGACGCACCAGCCCGCGTGGCTGCACCGACATTTCGCGTGCCGAGCTTTCCGCCTCCTCGGCCTGGCGATAGATCTCGCCGGCTTTCTCGCTGATCGTCCGGCCGAACTCGGTGAGCGAGAGCTGACGCGACGTGCGATTGAACAGCCGTGCGCCCAGCCGGTCCTCCAGGCGGGCCACGCCGCGCGAGACCGTGGCGACCGACACGCCGGTCGCGCGCGCCGCGGCTGCGAACGATCCGTGCTCGGACACCTTCGCGAACATCGCGAGCCCTTCGAAATCGGGGAGTTGAGCCATGTCCTTGTCTTTTCATTTATGCAACGTTGGATTGCAATCAATTCTATTTCGAAAAGATCAGGCCGTCGATATTCTCCTTACATCGCAGGAAGCCACTGCGACGCAAACATCCACCGACTCATCGAAAGGAGCAATACCATGGCACGCAAACTCGACAACAAGATCGCACTCGTCACCGGCGCAACCAGCGGCATCGGCCTCGCCACCGCGCAACGTTTCGCGGCGGACGGCGCGCACGTCTATCTCACGGGCCGCCGACAGGCAGAACTCGATGCCGCCGTGAAAGGCATTCGCGAAGCCGGCGGCAACGCGACCGGCGTCCGTTCGGATTCCACCCGGCTCGATGAACTCGACGCACTGTATGCGCAAATCAAGGAAGAACAGGGGCGCCTCGACGTCCTGTTCGTGAACGCCGGCGGCGGCTCGATGCTGCCGCTTGGCAACATCACCGAAGCGCACTACGACGACACCTTCGACCGCAACGTGAAGGGCGTGCTGTTCACGGTGCAAAAAGCGCTGCCGCTGCTTGCCGAGGGCGCATCGGTGATTCTCACCGGCTCGACGGCCGGTAGCGCGGGCACTGCCGCGTTCAGCGTGTACTCGGCTTCGAAGGCGGCGGTGCGTGCGTTTGCGCGCAGCTGGATTCTCGACCTCAAGGAGCGCCGTGTCCGCGTGAACACGATCAGCCCGGGCGCGACCCGTACGCCGGGCCTGCTGGATCTTGCCGGCGACGACGCCGCGCAGCGCCAGGGGCTGGCCGATTATCTGGCTGCGCAGATCCCGATGGGGCGGCTCGGCGAGCCCGGCGAGATCGCGAGCGCGGCGCTGTTCCTGGCCTCGGACGACGCGAGCTTCGTGAACGGCATCGAACTGTTCGTCGATGGCGGCCAGCAGCAGATCTGAGCCAGGCTGAGCACGCGGGGTGTGGTGGACGCGGTCTTCGACGATCGCGATCCACGCCCGGCGCACTCGAATCGAGCACCGTCATGATTGAACATCGGCCTTTTCCTTCGCTTGACGCAATCCGGCACGACGGCGTTGATGTCCGCCAACATTTCCGCGCGGGCGACTCCGGGCACGCCGACCATGCGCCGCTCGGTCCCCTCCATATGTGGAACGACATTGAATTCGCGCAGCATGCGGGCCTCGGGCTTCGTGCTCACCGCGACGTCGAGATCGTCACGTGGGTACGTTCGGGGGCCATCACCTACGAAGACGATGCTGGCAATCGCGCGCGTCTGGTTGCCAATTCCGTCCACGTGATGAGTGCCGGCACGGCGATCCATCATGCCGAGCGCAACGATGAAAACATTCCCGCGCGACAGTTCCGGATCTGGCTACGTCCGCGCACACCGGCTGGTACACCGCGCTGCTCGACGCGGGTTTGTTCGCCAGGGTGTCGAGAGGGCCAATTCGTCACACTGGCGAGCGGCGATCCGGAGGATGTCCGCACAGGTGCTTTGCCCCTCCATGCCGACGCGCGGGTGCGTATCGCGACGCTGCGCGAAGGCACGACGATGCTGCACGTTTTGCCGATGACCGGTTCCGCTTATTTGGTTGCGGATCATGGGCGACTGGACATAGGGCCGATCAGGCTGACGCGACGCGATGGCATTGCCGTTCGAGATGAAGCGCGGCTCGTATTGAGGGCGCGAGACGACACTGATGTCGTGATTGTTGAGCTCTTGCGCTAGCACAAGGGCTCCATTAGGGCGTGCCGCAGCCCCATTCATTGCTGTTTCCAACTTCGAGAAAACGCGCCCGTGAGAGTTGGGTGGCTGTTGGGGAGCGAACTGCAGACGGTGATACTGACGCTGCCTATGGCGGAGATGGGTCGCTTGCTGCCGATTACCGATAAACCATTTCCCCATTGAGCGCGCTGCTGCACGCCCATATGAACCCGCCGCCGCTGCGCCAGACGAGCCACACCAAACTTCAACGCGTCAGAAAATCGACCGCCCGGAATACGTAGTCAACCATTCCAAAGCCCTCGTCCCCGCCAACGAGTTCCCATTCGCATCGAGCCCCGGCGCCCACACGCACACCGCCATATCGCCCGGCAGCACCGCGACGATCCCGCCGCCGACGCCGCTCTTGGCCGGCAAGCCCACGCGATAGACGAAGTCGCCTGCCGCGTCATACGTCCCGCAGGTCAACATCAGCGCCGACAGCCGCTTCGCCGAACTCGCGTCGACGATCCGCTCGCCGGTGACGGGCGCGACGCCGCCGTTCGCCAGAAACAGCGCCGCTTGCGCAAGCTCGACGCAGTTCATCGTGATCGCACACTGGCGGCAATACGCTTCGACCACCGTGTCGGGCGGCATCTGCATGTTGCCGAAGCTCGCCATGAAATGCGCCATCGCGCGGTTGCGCTCCGCGTGTTGCAGTTCCGACAGCGCAACGCGCGAATCGTAGTCGAGGTCGGTCGCGCCGATCAGCCGCCGCACGAATTCGACGAGCGCCGTCTCGGCTTTCACGAAACGGCGGCACAGCACGTCGGTGACGACCAGCGCGCCGGCGTTGATGAACGGGTTGCGCGGCTTGCCGCGCTCGCTTTCGAGCTGAACGAGCGAATTGAACGCGGTACCGGACGGCTCGCGGCCGACCCGTTCCCACAGCGCATCGCCGAGCAGCTGGAATGCGAGCGTGCACGCGAACAGCTTCGAGATGCTCTGGATCGAGAAGCGCTCCCGCGCGTCGCCGACGGTGTAAACGTTTCCGTCCAGCGTCACGACGGCCATGCCGAACTTGTCGGCGGGCACCTTGGCGAGCTCGGGAATGTAGTCGGCAACACGTCCCTGGCCGATCCAGGGGGCGAGTTCGGCATGGATGCGTTCGAGGATCGGCTGATAGTTCATCGTGTGCGAGGCAGGGCGGGGCGCGGCCCGGTTTTCAGAGAGCCCGTATGGAACCGTTTCGGCGCCGATTCGTCAAGCGCGGTTGCCATCGATCCCTTATTTTCCCGATCTTCAAACAGGCAATCGGCGGGCGCAGTATCATGCGGTACGTTTCGGCCGATGGCCGGCAGCCGGTGCATGCCCGGTGCCGCCGCGGTCTCCCCGTATGATCCGACCGTTGCCCATGTCTTTTCGCATCCTGCTCGTCGAAGACGACACCCGCTTGTCCACGCTGATCGCCGGCTACCTGCGCAAGAACGACTACGAAGTCGACACTGTGCTGCACGGTGACGCCGCCGTGCCGGCGATCCTGTCCACGCGCCCGGATCTCGTCATTCTCGACGTGAACCTGCCGGGCAAGGACGGTTTCGAGATCTGCCGCGAGGCGCGCAAGCAGTATGACGGCGTGATCATCATGGTGACGGCGCGCGACGAGCCGTTCGACGAACTGCTGGGCCTGGAATTCGGCGCCGACGACTACGTGCACAAGCCGGTCGAGCCGCGCATCCTGCTCGCGCGGATCAAGGCGCAACTGCGCCGCGTTCCCGTGCGCACGGCCGACGGTGCCGCGCCGCAGCCGGAGCGCTACACGTTCGGCCAGTTCTCGATCGACCGCACCGACCGCTCGGTCGTGCTGCCGGGCGGCGACTCGCCCGACCTCACGTCGGCGGAGTTTGACCTGCTCTGGGTGCTGGTGTGCCATGCGGGGGAAGTGGTCAGTCGCGACGATCTGATGCTGCAACTGCGCGGCGTCGAATTCGACGGGCTCGATCGCACGATCGACGGGCGCATCTCGAAGCTGCGCCGCAAGCTTCACGACGACGCGGGTAACCCGCAGCGGATCAAGACGATCCGCAGCAAGGGTTACCAGTTCAGCAAGCATGCGTGGGAATGACGCCGGCCCGGCGCAATGCCGCCGGCCGGCGCCGCCGCGCATCGCACGATAGCCGGAAGCCGCGATGATCCGACACACCCGTTCGCACCCCGATGCACCGCCGCTTTCGGCGCTGCGCTACGTCAAATGGCGCTGGCTGCATTTCCGGCGCGCGTGGACCGACACGCGCGCCGACCGCATTCCGAGCTGGTCGCGCCTGTACGTGCGCACTTACCTGCACCTGCTCGGGCTCGTCTTGCTGACGGCGCTCGTGCCGGCGCTCGCGCTGTGCGTGGTGCTGTCGCCGCAAGTCGTGTGGCATGCGTTCGATGCGCTGCCGGGCGACATCTGGATCGTGCTCGCGTTCGTGTTCGCCGCGCCCGCGCTCGCCGCGTACCGATGGATGCGGCCGGTCTGGTCGGATCTCGTGATGGTGCGCGAACGCGCGATCGACTTCACCGGCGGGCGCTTCAACACGCGCGCGCGCGAATCGCACAGCGTGATCATCGGCCCGCTTGCGCGCACGCTGAACGCGCTCGCGATGCGCATGGAGCGTCTGATCGCCGCGCAGCGCGACCTGACGAACGGCATCTCGCACGAGCTGCGCACGCCGCTCGCACGCGTGCGCTTCGCGCTCGAAATGCTGCGCGAACCGGGCTCCGCCGCCGAATACCACGGTGCGCTGGAGAGCATCGCGCAGGACGTGACCGAGCTCGAGGAGCTGATCGACATGAGCCTCACGTATGCGCGGCTCGAATACAGCTCGCTGCAGTCGAACCTCGAATTGACGGCGCCGGTCGCGTGGTTCGAGCACCAGATCAGCGACGCGCAACTGCTGTATCCGGAGCGCGCGATCGAGTCGCGCATCGCGATCGCGTCGGATCTGCGCGTGAAGATGGACCGGCGGCTGATGTCGTACGCGATGCGCAACCTGCTGCGCAATGCGAGCAAATACGCGGCGTCGCGGATCGTCGTCGGGCTCGCGATCGAGCACGGCAACATCGCGATCTACGTCGAGGACGACGGCCCGGGCGTGCCGGAGAGCGAGCGCGAGCGGATCTTCGACGCGTTCGTGCGCCTGGACCGCCGCACCGGCGGCTACGGGCTCGGGCTCGCGATCACGCGGCAGGTGCTCCACGCGCACAACGGCCGGATCGCGGTGGTCGATCCGGCCGAACTCGGCGGCGCGCGCTTCGAGATCAGCTGGCCGATCTGAGCGCGGTCAATACGTGCGGCCGAGCTGCAGGTAGATGTTGCGCCGGCCGCCCGGCGCAAGCGCGACACCCATGTACAGCGGACCGAATGCGGTCGACAGGCTCGTGAAGAACGTATAGCTCTGCTTGAGCGTGCCGCCGCCGACGTTCACGCCGCTCGACCACACGTTGCCGAGTTCCGCGCTGGCGCCGATCGACAGTGCCTTGATCGGCGACGCGTTGAACGTCATCAGCTGGTTCATGTACGTCACGTTGCCGTACGCGAGTTCGTTGCCGGTCAGCTGGTCGGCCGCATACGCGGCGAGATGCTGGAACCCGCCGAGCGTGAAGTTGAACGCGTTGATCAGGTTGGTGCCGCCGATGCTCTTGCCGCCTTCGATCGTCGCACTGACGCTGTGCCGGCCGAACTGTTGCGCGATCATCGCCTTGCCGTAGAGCTCGGTGTAGGGCCTGTTGGACACATCGGTGAGATTCTCGGCGGACTCGCTGTTATGCGACCACAGCGACCGTTCGACACGGAATTCGCCGTAATAGCCGCGCCTCGGGAACATCGGATCGTCGAGCTGATCGATGACGAGCCGCGCGCGCGCGGTCAGCGCCTGCGACGTGAAGCTCGGCCACATCAGCGTCGAGCTGCCGTCGTCGAACGGGAACGGCAGGTTGTAGTTCGGCGAGCCATGCCCGGTCGCGTAGCCGATACCCATCCGGAAGTCGCCGAGCCGCGCGATCGGCAGGCCGAAGTCGAGGCCGGTGCGCGCCGTCTGCATCAGGTACTGATTCAGCTTCACCTCGCCGCTGTCGTCGTACACGTTCACGTAGCGACGCTGATATTCCGCGTAGGGCGAAATGTAGAAACCGTAGGCGGCCGGCAGCGGCTGGCGCAACTCGACGCGCGCCGACTGCAGGTCGCTGCCGATCGTCGTATCCGCGCGGAACTCGAGGCCCGATTCGGTGAGCCACGGCCGCCGATAGCCGACGTGCAGCCGGAAGCCGCCCTCGTCGGTCGAGCTGCTCGACATCCCGACGCCGAACAGCAGGAAATTCGGCCCCCAGTATTTCTCCCGCGCATCGATCTCGAGCACGTTCTCGTCGCCGTGGCTCACGATCTGCTGCGTCACGCTCTCGAAATTGCCGCCGGTCGTCAACCCGAGCAGGTCCTGGCTGACCGTCGCCGGATCGTAGATGTCGCCCGGCCTCACGTGCAGCGCGTCGCTGACGACGCGCTTGGGCACGCCGCCGGTCGTCTTGATCTCGACCCGCGTGATGCGGATCGGCGGCGGCAGCGGCTGCGCATGCGCGGACCGGTAGGCCGCGTACTGTTCCGGCGTGAGCGCGAAGTGCCGCAGCCGTGGCAGCGCCGCCGTCGCGGCGGCCGCGCCGGCGGCGATCGCCTGTTTCGCGTTCTGGAAATCGGTGAACGCGAGCGAGCCGAGGTCGGGCGTGAGCAGCACGTCCTGCGCGGCGAGCTGCTTGCGCTGCGACGTCACGTTCTGGCGGATCAGGATGCCGACCATCTGCTGCATCACGTCGGCCGGCGACGCGAGCGCGTCGAGCGGGCGCAGCGGCGAGCCGATGTCGACGGCGATCACGACCTTCGCGCCCATCTGCCGCGCGGTGTCGACCGGCAGGTTGCTGACGAGCCCGCCGTCGACGAGCGCGCGGCCGTTGATCTCGGCCGGCGCGAACAGGCCGGGCATCGCCATGCTCGCGCGGATCGCGAGCGGCAGCGAGCCGTGGTCGAGCACGACCATCTGGCCGGTCTGCAGGTCGGTCGCGACCGCGCGATACGGGATCGGCAACTGGTCGAACGGCTGGTTGGTCGGCACGGCGGCCGTCCAGTTCGCGAGCAGCGCCTGCAGCCGGTTGCCCTGCACGAGGCCGACCGGCGCCTTCACGCCTTTCTTGCCGAAGCCGAGCGTCAGGCTGTTGATGTAGAGCCGCTCGTCCTCGCGGCTGCTTTGCGGGAGGTCCGCGCGATCGGTCACGTCGAACGCGATGTCGGCCAGGTTCACCTCCGACAGCTGCTTCTGCATCTCGTCGGCGGCCATCCCGCTCGCGTACAGGCCGCCGACCACGGCGCCCATGCTGGTGCCGGCGATGCAGTCGATCGGGATGCGGTTCTCCTCGAGCACCTTCAGCACGCCCAGGTGCGCATATCCGCGCGCACCGCCGCCGGACAGCACGAGGCCGATCGCCGGCCGCCCGGCCGGGCCGTCGGCGGTGCAGGATGGCGCGGGCCTGGCGGCGGAGGTGGCGGCGGGGGTGGCGGCCGTCGTGACAGGGGCGGCCGGCGCGGCGGCCGTGGCCGTCGCTGCGTCGCGGGCGGCGGTGTCGGCGGCCGGCAGGGGCTGCGCGGCAACGGTGCAGCACCAGAGCGCAACGAGCGTTGCGCCGAGTCGGCGCACCCCGAACCAGCGGGGAAAAGCGGTCGCTGTCATGGAGGAATACCTGGCGTGATCGGGCGTCGGACGCCTGCCGGGAGCAGGCAAGACCGAGAGATTACCGTGTTTTACAAGCGCGGCGCGAGAGGCCGATACGTAGCCGCAGGGCCGTCGGAACGCGCATTCGGCAATTTCGTCGCGAAAAAATCATGGGAATTGTCTAAAGTACCGGAACGAATTGCCGCTAAGTCCGTGATGGAGCGGGAAAAGTACGCCGCGGGGACGCGGTCTGGCCGTTTCGGCCGGTTTGTTCAAAAAAGGCTTGATATGTCGACACCGCTGTTCGGAAAGTTGTTTGCGCAACCCGTTGCGATCGACCCTGGGACGGCGAGTACGCGGATTTACACACACGAGCGGGGCGTCGTGCTGAACCAGCCGTCGGTCGTCTGCTTTCGCAAGGGCGGCGCGACCGACGCGCGGCCGACGCTCGAAGCGGTCGGCGAGCTCGCGAAGGCGCTGCTCGGCCGCGAGCCGGGGCATCTGGAGGCCGTGCGGCCCATGCGGCACGGCGTGATCGCCGATGCGCACGCCGCCGAGCAGATGATTCGCCGCTTCATCGACATGTCGCGCACGCGCTCGCGTTTCGGCCGCCGCGTCGAGGTCACGCTGTGCGTGCCGTCGGATGCGACGGCGGTCGAGCGCCGCGCGATCCGCGAGGCCGCGTTCGCGGCCGGTGTATCGGAGGTCGAACTGATCGAGGAAGCGCTCGCCGCCGGGCTCGGCGCGGGCCTGCCGGTGACCGAGCCGGTCGGCTCGATGGTGATCGACATCGGTGCCGGGACGACCGAAGTCGCGGTGATCGCGCTGGGCGGCATCGTCTACCGCGAGGCGATCCGCGTGGGCGGCAACCAGTTCGACGCGGCGATCGTCAACCACGTGCGCAACCTGTACGGCGTGCTGCTCGGCGAGCAGACCGCCGAGCGCGTGAAGACGACGATCGGCTCGGCCACCAGCGCCGTGCCGCGCACGTCGACGCGCGCGATCGGACGCGGCGTCGCGGACGGCCTGCCGCGCTCGATCGAGTTGACCAATCACGACGTGGCGGACGCGCTGGCCGCGCCGCTCAAGCAGGTGATCGGTGCGGTGAAGTCGGTGCTGGAAAATGCGCCCGCCGAACTCCTGACCGACATCGCGCATCGCGGCGTCGTGCTCACGGGCGGCGGCGCGCTGCTCGCGGGCCTCGAACGCCTGCTGCGCGACGAGACCGGCCTGGCCGCGCGGATCGCCGACGAGCCCGCCACCTGCGCCGTGCGCGGCGCGGGGGAGGCGATGGGGCGGCTCGCGACGTGCCCGGTGGATTGACCGCGGCCGGGCACGCGCGTTGACGATTCTTCAAGGGCGCTGATCGTCAGCCAGCATTACCCCCTCGCGCGGGCACGCTTTGCGTTCGAGCGGGGCGGCATTGCGCCCGCCAACATCTTCGCCGCGTATCCGCGCCACTTCCAGTGGCGCGACATTTATACGAGCTGGCGGGAAGTGCCCGCATACGCGATCCATGCGCTGCGCCTGTGGCTCGATCCCGATGCGCGGCCGATGTCGTTCCGGCCGATGCTTTATTTGATTAGCCTGTTTTCGTAACGCGGCAGTTCAGCCGGGATTCGATCCGATTCAGGCCAATGGAATTGGTCCGGATTGTTTGTGCCGATCGCCGCCGACGTCATTCATATTGCACTGCGAAAATCGAAGTGATGCCCAACGAAGCGTCGGGTTTTCACCGATCACGCGGCCGCTCGGCGCCTTGTGACCGATTCGGCCGCGAAATTCATGCGTGCCACGGCGTTTTGCGTATTTCGACAAGTAAAAAATACGTATCTCATTGGCCGCTCTCCGATAAATAAATATCGACTGGAAAACCCTGTTTTTTTGATATAGCCTTGTCTGACAAAAGCAGGGCGGTAATCAAATCAACCACAAAAATCGCTGCATAAAAACCAGGGGCCACGATCATGTCATCCGGCTAGTTTTGCCTTCGCAAACGCAGGTCGAATAACCAGCAGTTCATCCACGAATAAACCGACGTCGTTCCGCGACCGCCGGAGGGCACGTTTGCGCCCCCGATATTCCGCCGTCGCCGGTTCGAT
The DNA here is from genome assembly GCF_001718335.1 of Burkholderia territorii. Classification (NCBI taxonomy): domain Bacteria; kingdom Pseudomonadati; phylum Pseudomonadota; class Betaproteobacteria; order Burkholderiales; family Burkholderiaceae; genus Burkholderia; species Burkholderia territorii. Next base: position 1,807,252 of record NZ_CP013365.1, on the reverse strand, counting down.
TCAGCGGTCATGCCGACGACGAGGGGACGCATGAACATTCCGCATTCGAAGAAGAGCGCAGAGCCGTTTCCGAGATTCCTGTTGCCGACCGGCGTGTTGCTGGCATTGTCCGGCGCGGGCATCGTTCCCGCGTACGCGACGTGCAGCACGGCAGGCACGACGGTGACCTGTTCCGGCGTCGCGAATCCGCTGGCGCCGAGCTATGCAAACAGCGCCAACAACGTGAACGCCACCGTCAACCCCGGCGCGAGCGTGGGCGTGTTGCTGGGCGTCGGCGGCACCGCGATGTCGCTGACCGGCAGCGGCGTCACGCTGACCAACAACGGCACGATCGATCCTTCCGCGCTCGGCTCGGGGCTCGGCATCCTGTCGAGCGGCGCGGTGGTCGGCAATGCATCGGCGAGTACCACGACCGTCACCAACAACGGCACGATGATGGGCTCGACCGGTGTCGCGATCAGCGGCGTGACGGGCATGGCGCTGTCGGTTCAGAACGGTACGGGCGGCGTCTCCAACATCACGAACACCGGCACGATCAGCTCGACCGCGCTGCCCGGTGCCACGCTCGCCGGCGCGGACGCGCCCGTGGTCGCCGCTTACGGCGGCGGTCAGGTCAACATGACGAACAGCGGGACGATCATCGGCCGCGTGTCGCTCGGCTCGAGCGGCACGGCCGGCGTCGGCAACACATTCGTGAACTCCGGCACGATCAACGGCGGCGTGTCGATGGGCGCGAACAGCACAAACACGTTCACCGCCGTCACCGGCTCGTCGGTCAATACGGCGGGCGGCACGGGCGGCGCGTTCAACATCACGATCGGCCCCGTCACGCTCGGCGTCGCGGCGACCGGCGTCGTCGACGGCGGCGCGGGCGGCGACAACACGCTGGTGCTGCAGCAGGGCACCACGGCGAACGGCACGATCGCGGTCAACAACTACATCAACTTCAATCATCTCGACCTCACGAGCGGCAGCTGGACGATCAACGGCGCGTCGACCGCGCAGGACGCAACGCTCGCGGGCGGCGTCGCGATCATCAACGACAATGCGTCGCTCGGCACGGGCACTGTGGCGGCCACCGGCGGCGCGCTGCAGGCGGGCACGGCCGGGTTGAACGTCGCCAACGACGTGACGCTCGGCGTCGGCGGGCTGACGGTGCAGGGCGCGACCGGGCTCACGCTGTCGGGCACGGTGACGGGCGGCGGCGCGCTGACGAAGAACGACGGCGGCACGCTGACGCTGTCGGGCGCGAACTCGTATTCGGGCGGCACGAACCTGAACGGCGGCGGCCTGGTGGTCGGCAACAACACGGCGCTCGGCACCGGCGCGCTGAACGTCAACGCGGGGGCGTCGCTCGACACGAGCACGAACGTGACGCTCGGCAACGAGATCAATCTCGCCACCGGCGCCACGCTGACGGTCGGCGGCAGCAACGCGCTCGGGCTGTCCGGCACGATCGCGGGCGCGGGCGGCCTCGTGAAGAACGGCGCGGCGACGCTGACTTTGAGCGGCACGAACACGTACACCGGCGACACGACGATCAACGCCGGCACGCTCGCGCTCGGTACGGGCGGCAGCCTCGCGGCGACCGGCACGGTGAACCTGACCGGTGCGGGCGCGACCTTCGACCTGAGCGGCGCGTCGGGCGCGCAGACGATCGGCGCGCTGGCCGGTGCGGCAGGCACGAACGTGAACCTCGGCAGCAATTCGCTGACGCTCGACGGCACCGTCAATGCGACCTACGCGGGTACGATCGCCGGCGCGGGCAGCGTGACGCTGTCCGGCACCGGCACGCAATCGCTGACCGGCCCGAACGTCTATAGCGGCGGCACGAACCTGAACGGCGGCAGTCTCGTCGTCGGCAGCAACACGGCGCTGGGCCTCGGCGCGGTGAACGTCAACGGCTCGTCGACGCTCGATGCGAGCGCCAACGTGTCGCTCGCGAACGGCTTCAACGTCGCGACCGGTACGACGCTGACGGTCGGCGGCACCACCGATCTCGGGCTCGGCGGCACGATCTCCGGCGGCGGGGGCCTCGTGAAGAACGGCGCGGCGACGCTGACGCTGAACGGCGCGAACAATTACACGGGCGGCACGACGCTGAACGCCGGCGTCCTCGCGCTCGGCAATGCCGCGGCACTCGGTTCCGGCACGCTGACCGTCGGCGGCGCGGCGACGCTCGATGCGACCACGAACCTGTCGATCGGCAACGCGATCGACCTCGGTGCGAGCGCGGCGCTCACGCTGGGTGGCAGCAATGCACTCGGGCTGGGTGGTGCGATATCGGGTGCCGGCGCGCTCGTAAAGGACGGCGCGGCGACCGTGACGCTGACGGGCGCGAACACGTATGCGGGCGGCACGACGATCAACGCGGGCACATTGGCGATCGGCGCGGGCGGCAGCCTCGCGGCGACCGGCGCGATGAACCTCGCGAACGCGGGCGCGGCGCTCGACCTGAGCGCTGCGACGGGGGCGCAATCGATCGGTGCGCTGAATGGCGTAGCCGGCACGAACGTGAATCTCGGCGCCAACGCGCTGACGCTGGGCGGGACGGCCGGCGGCACCTTCAGCGGCTCGATTGGCGGAACCGGCAGCCTGACGCTGGCCGGCACCGGCACGCAGACGCTGAACGGCGCGAGCACGTATTCGGGCGGCACGAACCTGAACGGCGGCGGCCTCGTGCTCGGCAACGCGTCGGCACTCGGCACCGGCGCGCTGAACGTGGGCGGCGCGGCGACGCTCGATACGAATGCGAGCCTGTCGATCAATAACGCAGTTGCTCTCGGCACAGGCTCTACGCTGACGCTCGGCGGCAGTAATGCGCTCGGATTGAGCGGCGCGATCTCCGGCACGGGTGCGCTCGTAAAGGACGGCGCGGCGACCACGACGCTCACGGGCACGAACACGTACACCGGCGGCACGACGATCAACGCGGGCACGCTGGCGCTCGGCGCGGGTGGCAGCCTGGCGGCGACCGGCGCGATGAACCTTGCGAACGCGGGCGCGACGCTCGACCTGAGCGGCGCGGCCGGTGCGCAAACATTTGGCGCGCTGTCGGGCGTGGCCGGCACGAACGTGAATCTCGGCGCCAACGCGCTGACGCTGGGCGGGGCGGGCAGCGGCACGTTCAGCGGCGCGATCGGCGGCACCGGCAGCGTGACGCTGGCGGGCACCGGCACGCAGACGCTGAACGGCGCGAGCACGTATTCGGGCGGCACGAACCTCAATAATGGCGGCCTGGTGCTCGGCAACGCATCGGCACTCGGCACCGGCGCGCTGAACGTGGGCGGCGCGGCGACGCTCGATACGAACGCGAGCCTGTCGATCAACAACGCAGTCGCTCTCGGCTCGGGCGCGACGCTGACGCTCGGCGGCAGCAATGCACTCGGGCTGGGCGGCGCGATCTCCGGCACGGGTGCGCTGGTGAAGAACGGCGCGGCGACCACGACGCTCACCGGCGCGAACACGTACACCGGCGGCACGACGATCAACGCGGGCATGCTGGCGCTCGGCACGGGCGGCAGCCTGGCGGCGACCGGCACGGTGAACCTCGCGAACGCGGGCGCGACGCTCGACCTGAGCGGCGCGTCGGGTGCGCAAACGCTCGGCGCGCTGTCGGGCGTGGCGGGCAGCAACGTGAGCCTCGGCGGCAACGCGCTGACGTTGGGCGGCACCGCCAGCGGCGGGTTCGGCGGGGTGATCGCCGGCACGGGCGGCCTGACGGTCGCGGGCACCGGCATCCAGACGCTGACCGGCAGCAACACGTACACAGGCGGCACGACGATCGCGGCGGGCGGCACGCTGCAGCTCGGCAACGGCGGCACGTCGGGCAGCGTGGTCGGCAATGTCGTCGACAACGGCGCGCTGATCGTCAACCAGTCCGCGAACGTGACGCTCGCGAACGTGCTGTCCGGCACCGGCTCGCTGACGCAGGCCGGCAGCGGACAACTGACGCTGACCGGCACGAGCACGCTGAGCGGCCCCACCACGGTGGCCGCGGGCACGCTCGCCGTCGACGGTTCGCTCGGCCAGTCGACCGTGACCGTGCAGAACGGCGCGACGCTCACGGGCACCGGCACTGTCGGCGGCCTCGTCGTGCAGAGCGGCGCGTTCGCGGCCGTGTCGCAGCCGGGCGCGGCGCTGAACGTCGCCGGTAACGTCACGTTCCAGCCGGGCTCGACGCTGCAGGTCGCGGTCACGCCGCAACAGGGCGGCAGCATCGCGGCGAGCGGCACGGCCACGCTGAACGGCGGCACCGTGCAGGTGCTCGCGAACCAGGCCAGCTACCAGCCGACCACGAAGTACACGATCCTGAGCGCGTCCTCGGGCGTGCAGGGCACGTTCAGCCAGGTGAATTCGAACTATGCGTTCCTGATGCCGACGCTCAGCTACGATCCGGACCACGTATACCTGCAGCTGGTCTCGAACGGCACGGCGCTGCCGGATGTCGCGACGACGCCGAACCAGCGCGCGGTCGCCACCGCGATCGGTGCGCTCGGCGCGGGCAACCCGCTGTACGACACGGTGCTGACGACCGATGCCGCCACCGCGCGCCGGGCCTACGGGATGCTCGACGGCGAATTGCAGGCGAGCTTGAAGAGCATGCTGCTGCTCGACAGCCGCTACGTGCGCGATGCCGTGACCGATCGCGTGCGCCAGGGCCTTGCGCCGGGATCGGGGCCGCTCGCCGCGCTGTCGTCGGGCGGCGCCGCGCTATGTGGCGACAACACGGCCGGGGCGGTCGACCCGACGCTGCCGCCGGAACGCCGGATCGGTTCGCGCGAAGGATGCCATGGCGGCACGCCGTACCAGCCGGTGGTCTGGGGGCAGGCGTTCGGCGGCCGCAGCAGGCTCGCGGGCGACGGCAACACGTCGACGATCAATCGCAGCATGACGGGCTTCATCGCCGGTGCCGACATGGCGCTCAACGACAAGTGGCGCGCCGGCCTGGCCGCCGGCGTCACGCACGGCTCGCTCGACAACGACCAGAGCGCGTCGGCGTCGGTCAACAGCTACTACCTGTCGCTGTACGGCGGCGCGCAGTACGGCGCGCTCGGCGTGCGCGGCGGCGCGTCGTACACGTGGTATCGGATCAACAGCGACCGCTACCCGGGCTTCGCGGGCTTCTCCGATCACGATTCGGCCGGCTACAACGCGAATTCCGCGCAGGTCTTCGGGGAAGTCGGCTATGCATTGCCGGTCGGGCCGGTCGCGCTCGAACCGTTCGCGGGCCTGGCTTACGTGAACCTGCATACCGACGGCTATACGGAAAGCGGCGGTGCGGCCGCGCTGCGTGCGGGCGGCGAGACGACCCACGTCGGGTTCTCGACACTCGGCGTGCGTGCCGCGTCGCAACTCGGCACGATCGCGAGCGGCACGTTCACCGCGCGCGGGACGGTCGGCTGGCGGCATGCGTTCGGCAACGTTCAGCCGTCGTCGGCGTTCACGTTCGCGAACGGCGGTACGTCGTTCCAGGTGTCGGGCGTGCCGATTGCGCGCGACAGCGCGGTGCTCGAAGCCGGCATCGACGCGGCCATCACGAAGCGCCTGACGCTCGGCCTCACGTTCAGCGGCCAGTATGGCGGCGGCGTGCGCGACAACGCGGTGCTCGGCAACATCCTGTGGAAATTCTGAGCGCGGGCTGATGTGCCTGTACGCGCCCCCGCGCGGCGACGGCAACGTCGCGCGGGGCGCGTCCTTTTCGTCGCTGCGCGCGGCCCCCGTTCTGGCCTATCCTGTGCGAAACACGCGACGCGCGCCGCGCGTTGCGCCTCGACACAGGAGCATCGATGCCGAATCACGCCGAAGCCACTACGACGCAGGCGCCGCAAGTCGCGCCGGTTCCCCCGACCCAGGCGACGGGCCCCGCGTTCATCGCGCCCGAAGCCGATCCGCAGGCGCTTGCGCGCAACAACCAGTACGTATTGAAATCCGGTGACGCATTCGTGGTCAGCGACGCGCTGGGCGACATCGGCGGCCATGACGACGGCCTGTTCGTCGACGACATGCGCGTGCTGTCGACGTGGCGGCTGACCTTCGGCGGCCGCGCGCCGTCGCTGCTGTCGGGCGCCACGAGCGCGGACAACGCGTCGTTTACCGCCCACCTGACGAACCGCCCGCTGCCGCCGCTCGGCGGCCGCGAGACCCCCGAGGGTGTCATCCACATCGAACGGACGCGCGTGCTCGCGGGCGACGTGCTGTACGAAGCGCTGACGCTGACGAACTACGGCGCGAGCGAGGCCGAGGTGCCGCTGTCGCTGTCGTTCGCGGCCGATTTCAAGGACATGTTCGAAGTGCGCGGCACGCCGCGCCCGAAGCGTGGCACGGTGGTTGCACCGAGCGTCGACGCCGGCGCGGTGCGGCTGCGCTACGACGGTCTCGACAAGGTCGAGCGCAACGTGACCGTGCATTTCTCGCCGGCACCCGACGCACTGTCGGTCGATCGTGCCGATTACACGCTGACGATCGCCGCGCAGGCGTGCGTGTCGATCTACCTGACCGTCGACGCGACGCTCGGCCCGGCGCACGACGGCGAAGGCCCGGGATGCGGGCGCGTCGCGCTGCGCACCGCGCTCGTCGGCGTGCATCGCGAGATGCGTTCGCGGCGCGAGTCGATGGCACGCGTGAATACCGGCAATCCGCTGTTCGACGCATGGCTCGACCGGTCGCTCGCGGATCTCGGGCTGCTCACGACGCAACTCGACACCGGGCCGTATCCGTATGCGGGCATTCCATGGTTCTCGACGCCGTTCGGCCGCGACGCGGTGATCACGTCGCTGCAGATGCTGTGGCTGCAGCCGTCGCTCGCGCGCGGCGTGCTGCGTTTTCTCGCGGAGCACCAGGCGCGCGAGACGTCCGCGTTCCGCGATGCGGAGCCCGGCAAGATCATGCACGAGTTCCGCCGCAGCGAGATGGCCGCGACGGGCGAGGTGCCGTTCGCGCTGTATTACGGCGGCGTCGACACGACCCCGCTGTTCATCGTGCTCGCGGGCGCATACGTCGAGCACACCGGCGACGATGCGCTGATCGACGAGCTGTGGCCCGCGCTCGAGCGCGCCGCGCAGTGGGTGATCGACAAATGCGACCGCAACCCTTATGGGCTGCTCGACTACCAGCGCACGTCGGAGCGCGGCCTCGCGAACCAGGGCTGGAAGGACAGCCACGATTCGGTATTCCACGCGGACGGCCGTTTCCCCGACGGGCCGATCGCGCTCGTCGAAGTGCAGGCATATGCATGCGCGGCACTCGAGGCAATGTCGATGTGCTCGCACCGGCGCGGCCACGCGGCCGACGCGACGCGCTACGCGTTGCGCGCGAAGGCGCTGCGCGATCAGGTCGACGCGCTGTTCTGGATGCCGGAAGGCCAGTTCTACGGGATCGCGCTCGACGGTCACGGCGATCTGTGCCGCGTGCTGGCGTCGAACGCGGGCCATCTGCTCGCGTTCGGGCTGCCCGACGCCGAGCGCGGCGCGGCGGTCGCCGGCGTGCTCGGCTCGACGCTGTTCCAGACGGGCTGGGGCATTCGCACGCTCGCGGCCGGCCAGCCGCGCTTCAATCCGATGGCCTATCACAACGGTTCGGTGTGGCCGCACGACAATGCGCTGATCGCGCGCGGGCTCGCGCGCTATGGCGACAAGACGGCCGCGGTGAACCTGCTGCGCGCGCTGTTCGAAGCGGCGGTCAGCTTCGAGATGCGGCTGCCGGAGCTGTTCTGCGGGTTCCCGCGCCGACGCGGCGAGCCGCCGACCGCCTATCCGGTCGCGTGCCTGCCGCAGGCGTGGGCGGCCGGTGCGCCGTTCATGATGCTGCAGGCGTGCCTCGGCGTTAGCGTCGACGCGGCGCGCCACGAGGTGCGCGTCGAGCGCCCGGCGCTGCCGGAAGGCGTCGACTGGTTGCGTATCGACGACCTGCGCGTCGGCGACGAAAGCGTCACGCTGATGTTCCGCCGCGTCGACGGCCAGGTGATCGCATCGGCGGAGCAGCCGGGGCGCGTGAAGGTCGTTGCGGTGCTATGACGCCGGCGCGTGCACGGACGTTGCGCGATGTCGCGCCACGTCCGCGTGCAGCGGCATAGAATCGTGACATGACCCTTGAACGATGGCGGAGGCACCTACGATGACGACCGACAATCGGCCCGACGACGGCGAGCAGAAGCTCGAGAATCTGGAAGCGGCGGTCGACCACCTGCACAAGTCGATCGAGTCGCAGAGCATCGCGGCCGGCGCGGCGAAGGGCATCCTGTTCAGCCTGATCGAAACGCTCGGCGCGCTGATCGGCGATCCCGACCTGCCCGAACATGCGCGCTCCGGATACGAGGCGCTGCGCGACAAGGCGCGCGAGTTGCGCGGCGGGCTCGACCGGCATTGACGAACCGGTAGCGCCGGCGCCGGCCGCATGGCCCGCGCCGGTGTTGCCCAATCCTGCGCGGCCCGCACAAAAGCCCGTGCGCTCAACGAGTTAGCCTGCCGATGCGCAGGATATCCACAAGCTTGCCAACACATTCTGTGGAGAACCGTCCGGCTCCGCGAACCGGCCGCCTGCTGCATGGCGCGACGCCGCAAACGATGCCGCGTCATTGACCTGTCGGGTCCGATCTACTGAATCCCCTTTTGTATCAGGATGTTACGCGTCACATTGGCGGAATATCCACAGGCTTGCCAACAAAATCTGTGGATAAGTCTGACGTGATTGCTTCCTAATGGTTGACGATCCGGCGCACGGCGGCCGTGCCGTTCACGTGCTTGCGCACCGGCTGCCCGATGCATGCATCGGTGCGGTAATTCGTGCGCGATCAACGAGTTAGGCGTCGGGTACCCAGGATATCCACATCCTTGCCAACAAAATCTGTGGACAAGCGACGTGCCGCTATTCGAGCGGCGCCGCGTCGGCCGCGTCGGCCGCTTCCGCCACGATCCAGTCGCGAAACAGCGTCATCGCCGGCGTGAGCGGCTTCGACTTCAGCGACGTGAGCCAGTAGCCGCCCGCCCGCACGTCGATGTCGAGCGGCCGCGCAAGCTGGCCGAGCTGCAGTTCGCGCACGAACATGCAGGCCGGCGCCAGCGCGATGCCCGCGCCCTGCATCGCGGCCTCGATCATCAGCCGTGACGAATCGAACACGGGCCCGTTCACCGACCACGGTTCGAGCTGCGCGGCGTCGAACCAGCCGAGCCATTCGTCGGTGCGGTACGAGCGCAGCAGCGTTTCGTTCGCGAGATCGGCCGGCCGTGCGAGACGCCGCGCGATCTCCGGTGCGCACAGCGCGGTGAGCGGTGCGTCGAGCAGCCGCTCGTTGCGCGTCGCCGGCCAGTTGCCTTCGCCGAAGCGGATCGCGAAGTCGAGGCCTTCGGCCGCGAGGTCGACGACGTTGTTGTTGGTCCGCAGCCGCAGTTCGACGAACGGGTGCGTGTCGCCGAAGCGCTTCAGCCGTGGCATTAGCCATCCTATGGCAAAGGTGCCGACCGCGCCGAGCGTCAGCACCTCGCGGAAGCGCCCGCCCTCGAACTGCTTGAGCACGGTCTCGATGCGGCTGAATGCGTCGCTGAGCACCGGCAGCAGCGCGCGTCCTTCGTCGGTGAGCCCGAGGCCGCGCGGCAGCCGCGTGAACAGCGCGCAGCCGAGCCGCTCCTCGAGCGAGCGCACCTGCTGGCTCACGGCAGCCTGGGTCACGCTCAACTCGAGGCCGGCGCGCGTGAAGTTCAGGTGGCGTGCCGACGATTCGAACGCGCGCAATGCGTTCAGCGGAAGATGAGGGCGGAGCTTGGTCATAAGAATTTCTTGTGTCAGCGCTCAATTATCGTTGCTTGTCAGACAACCGTAAAGTCACGATAGTGCTGTCTCGCCGGCCGGCCGATTCGCATCCATTCCACCACGAGAGACACGACATGACCTACTCATCGCAACGTCGAACCCTGTTGCTGGCCGCCGCGACGGCGCCGCTCGCCTTGACCGTCGCCGCGTGTGCTTCGCCGCCGGCCGCGGCGCAGGATGTTTCGTCCGCGACGTCGTTTGCCGCGCTCGAGCGCGCGGCCGGCGGCCGTCTCGGCGTGTGCGCGATCGACACCGCGAGCGGCCGGCACGCGCGGCATCGCGCGGACGAGCGCTTCCCGTTCTGCAGCACGTTCAAGGCAATGCTGAGCGCGGCGGTGCTCGCGCAGAGTGTCGAGCGTCCGGGGCTGTTGCAGCAGCGGGTGACGATCGCGCAGTCCGATCTCGTGAACTACTCGCCGGTGTCGGGAAAGCACGTCGGCGCCGGGATGACCGTCGCCGAGTTGTGCGAGGCGGCGATCCAGTACAGCGACAATTCGGCCGCGAACCTGGCGATGAAGCTGATCGGCGGGCCGGCGGCCGTGACCGCATTTGCACGCTCGATCGGCGACGACACGTTCCGGCTCGATCGCTGGGAGACGGAACTGAACACCGCATTGCCGGGCGACCCGCGCGACACGACGACGCCCGCCGCGATGGCCGCGAGCATGCGCGTGCTCACGCTCGGCGATGCGCTGCCGCCCGCGCAGCGCGCGCAGCTCGTCGCGTGGCTGCGCGGCAACAAGGTCGGCGACAAGCGGATTCGCGCGGGCGTGCCGGCCGGCTGGCAAGTGGCCGACAAGACCGGCACCGGCGACTACGGGACGACGAACGACGCGGGCGTGATCTGGCCGCCGTCGCGCGCGCCGATCGTGCTCGTCGTGTACTACACGCAGGCGCGTGCCGATGCGAAGGCGAAGGACGACGTGATCGCGGCCGCCGCGCGCATCGCGGTCGCGGCGTTGGCCTGAGCGGGCGGCGCGGCGTGCATTCATCGGCGGACGGACGAAGCGATGGATGCACGCCGTGCCGCGGTCGTGATCGGCACGTCGAAACGTTGTGCGATCAACGACTTAGGTCACGCATGCTCAGGATATCCACATCCTTGCCAACAAAAAGTGTGGACAAGCCCGCGAGTGGGCGCGTTCGTTGACGGGCGGGCTGGGCGCCGGCGTGCGGGAGGCCTGTCTGCACGGTTCGAAGCGGCACGGACAAAGCCTTTCGGATCAAGCGCTTGTGCGTGGTATGCGCAGGCTATCCACATGCTTGCCAACAAAATCTGTGGACAAGCCCGCGCGATGTTCAGCCGTGCCGATCGTCGACCGACGGCCAGCGCGCGAACGCGAACACCCACAACATGATGAAGTTCACGACCGGGATGAACATCGTCAGGATCCACCAGCCTGAATGCCCTGTACGCCGAACGATCCGGACATACGGATAGACGACGATCGCGACGAGCACGAGCGAAACGATCAACTGCCCAGCGGTGAAGTGTTCCATGGTCTTCCTCGGATGATGTGTCGTTGTCCGATGCGGGCCGAACGGCCCGCACGTGTGTCGCCGCATGCCGTGTCGCGATGCGCGGCCGCGTGCGGCTCGTGTGATCCTGACGCGCGGCATGCATGAACGTCAAGCTGCGTTCTGCATGCCGCCGCTGCGTCGGATTGCCGGATCGTGCGAGCGAGCGTGTCGCGCGTTGCCGCAATGTTGGCGCGGCACATGAATCATTGGCCGATCAAGGGGTTAGGCGATGCGTGCGCAGGATATCCACAAGCTTGCCAACAAAATCTGTGGGCAAGTGGGGCGACGAGCGCGTCGCATGCCGCACGCGTATGGTGCGTACATCGGCGTGGCATCGTGATGCGACGTGCGGCGAACTGGCGCGTGTGTTGGCGCGGCGCACACCGCGTCTGCATCACGCGTGCCAAAGTCCGTCGGATCAAGGGCTTAGCGTCGCGGTGCGCAGGATATCCACAAGCTTGCCAACATTTTCTGTGGAGAAGTCCGCGTGGCGATCGGGTGGCGCGGCACCGCGTGCGTGTCGTGCGCCGTGCCGACGCGCGCGTCGGTTCACGCAGTGCATACGCCAGCCACGGCGACTTTCTGGAACAGATGCGGACTCGCGACGGCGGACGACGGATAAGCCGACAGTTTCGAGATGAACTCAGGGTGCGTGAAGGCCGCGCGAAATGCATCGGTCGATTCCCAGATCGCGTAGTTGAAGTAGGTCGGACTGTCGCCGAGCGCGCGATGAAGCTGGGTCGAGATGAATCCGGGCTGCCGTTTCATGAATTCGGCGTCGTCTTTCCACACGGCAAGGAAATCCGCTTCGTCGGCCGCGGCCAGCGTGAACACGTTGACGAGAACGACGGGTTGCGCGTCGATGCCGAGTTGTTGCTGGATCGGAAAGGCCGGGTCCATCGGTTTGAAATGAGGCATGGGGTACTCCTGCAAGTAAGTGGGGCGATGGCGCGATCACGCCTGGCCGTTCGGTGCATGAGCGCCGGACATCGTCGACAGCACGCGTATCGCCGCATCGAGATCGGTCGAACTGAACTGGCCGGCGATGTCGCGGACATGCTGCTGCCATTGCCCGACCACCGCCTCGTAGGCAGCGGCACCGCGCGGGGTCAGCGTGTACAACGGAGAGCGCTTGTGCGTCGGGTTCGGCAACGGTTGCACCAGTCCTTCTTCCACGAGCACGTTGATCTGTTTCAGGACGGCCTGCCGCGTGATGCCCATGGCGTCGGCGATCTGCGGGATGTTCGGGGCCTCGGGCGCCATCGAGATGGCGCCCAGCACCTGCCAGCGCGCGCTGGTCAGGCCGTGCGGCGCGGCAAAGGTATTGCCCCATTCGATCAGCAAGCCGTTCAGCCGGAAGACGGACAGTGCGACAGCGGTCAACTTGGCGGGTTTAGTCATGTTCGGCATGAGTCGATAAATTGACAACCAGTTTACGTAATGGGTAACTGGTTGTCAAATTGACCACGAATTGCCACTGCCGGACGAGCGTGCCGGCCTGGCAGGAGAGGGAATCGGTATGCGATGTCGCGTCGAGACGTGCGCTTGTTCGACCCGGCCTGGCGCATTCGCTGCGCACGCCCGCCAAATCCTTTCGGATCAATCGCTTGCCGTCGTTGGCAGCCGGTTGTCCACAAGCTTGCCAACACAATCTGTGGAAAAGGCGGCCGTCACGCGTGTATCAGGCCGGCACCGGAAAACGCACCGTCACGGTCAACCCGCGCCCGCCTTGCGTCGTCGCGAGCGCGACCGTCGCGCGATGCTGTTCGGCGATCCGCTTGACGATCGACAGGCCGAGCCCGCTGCCCGACGACGTGGCCGCCTGCGCGCCTTCGCCGCGATAGAAGCGCTCCCATACATCCGTGCGCTCGGCTTCCGGAATGCCGGGGCCGTCGTCGGCGACTTCGAGCACGGGCGTCGCGCCGTCGAGGCGCGCGGACACGTCGACGCGCGCGCCGTCGCCCGCGTAGCGGATCGCATTGTCGACGAGGTTGTTCAGCAGCACGCGCAACGTGTCCTTGTTGCCCGTGGCCATCACGGGCGACGACACGATCGCGCCGAGGTCGATATGGTGCGCATCCGCGACGCGCGTGCGATCGGCGACCACCGACCGGCACAGCGCGGCGAGATCGACGGGCGCGGATGCCGCGGCCGACGACTGCGCGTCCGGTTCGAGGCGCGCGAGCGTCAGCAACTGTTCGGCGAGGTGGCCGAGGCGCGTCGTGCCGGCCTGGATCTGCGCGACGATCTGCTCGCGCTCGTCGGCCGTCGACGCGCGCCGCAGCAATTGCGACTGGATCGACAGCCCCATGATCGGCGTGCGCAATTCGTGCGCGGCATCGGCGATGAAGTGTCGCTGCAGCGTAAACGAGCGGTCGAGCCGTGCGAGCAAGTCGTTGATCGCCTCGGCGAGCGGGCGCACCTCGTTCGGCATCGACGCGATGTCGACCGGTTCGAGATTGTTCGCATTCCTGCGCTTCAGGCCGGATGCGATCGTGCGCAGCGGCCGAAGCCCCGCGCCAATGCCGAACCACAACCCGATCGCGAGGACCGGCAGCATCGAGAACACCGGCCAGAGCAGGTGCACCGCGATGCCCGCGATCGCTTCCCAGCGCGCATGCCGCGCCTGCGCGAGCCGGATCGTCGTGCCGCCGCGCTCGGTCACGTAGGTGCGCCACGGCTGGCCGCCGACGTCGACGCTGCCGAGGCCCGTCTGCGTCGGCGGGGGCAGCGCGGATTTGCGATCGGTCGAATAAACGAGCGTGCCGTTGCGCCAGACTTGCAGCAGCACGGCGTCGGGATCGCCGGCCTCGAATTCGTGTTTCCCCTCGCGATGGTTGCGGAACGACAGCTCGCCGTTCGGACCGACGACGATCTGCTTCGACATGCTGCGCATCTGGTCGTCGAGGAGATCGTCGAGCTCGCGCAGCGCGCCCCAGTAGGTGCCCGCGCTCGCGACCAGCCCGATCACGCACGCGGCCGGCAGCAGCCACGTCAACAGGCGCCGCCGCAGCGACGCGCTGCGCCAGCGCGCGATCGCATGTTGCAGGCGCGTCATGCGCCGTCACCGATCCGGTAGCCGACGCCGCGCACCGTGCGGATCATGTCGTGGCCGAGCTTCTTGCGCAGGTTGTGGATGTGTACCTGAACCGCGTTGCTCTCGATTTCCTCGCCCCAGCTGTACAGCCGTTCCTCGAACTGTTCGCGCGAGATCACCGCGCCGGGGTCGCGCATCAGTTCGTGCAGCAGCACGAATTCCTTCGGCGACAGCGTGACTTCTTCATCGTTGAGCCAGACCAGGTGCTTGACCGGATCGAGCCGCAGCGGGCCGATCGCGAGCGTCGTCTGCGCGCGCCCCGCGTGACGGCGATTGACGGCGCGAATGCGCGCGAGCAGTTCCTCGAGCACGAACGGCTTGACCAGGTAGTCGTCGGCGCCGCTGTCGAGGCCGGCGATGCGGTCCGGCACGCCGTCGCGCGCGGTGATGATGATCGCGGGCAGGGTTTCGTCGCGCCGGCGCAGCGACGCGAGCACCGACAGGCCGTCGCGATTCGGCAGCCCGAGGTCGAGCAGCAGCAGGCCGTAGCCGGTCGAGCGCAGCGCGAGCGTCGCGGCGTCGCCGTCCTTGACCCAGTCGACCGCGAAGCCTTCCTGTTTGAGGCCCTGTTCGAGCCCGCTGCCGATTAGCGGATCGTCCTCGACGAGCAGTACGCGCATGGATTCGTGTCTGTTGGCGGGCGTGGCGCCCGGGGTTCCCATGATAAGCGCAGGTGTCTTAGGGAGAGCTTAAACGGCGATGGCCGGCGCGCGTTCGTGCGCGCCCGATGCGGCACCGTGTCGCTTCGGCACGGCCTTCAGGTTTGCTTAATCTTACGGTCCGTAATCTTGGGCCGTCGCGTTCAACCGGACGCGGCGCGTTATCGAGGAAGAGGAGAAACGCAATCATGAAACATCTGGCCAGAACCCTGAGCGTCGCGCTCGCGCTGCTGCCTGCCGCCGTCCATGCGGAATACACGGGGCCGTCCACGCTGACCACGACGACCGTGAAGGAACTGCTCGCGAACGGCAAGGACGACCAGCACGTGCAACTGCAGGGGCGCATCGTCAAGCATACCGGCGGCGAGGACTACGAGTTCGCCGATGCAACCGGCACGATCCGCGTCGAGATCGACAAGAAGCTGTGGGCGGCCGGCCAGCCCGTCAGCGACAAGAACGAAGTGAAGCTGACCGGCGAGTTCGAGCGCAAATGGTCGGGCAAGGTGAAGGTCGACGCCGACCACATCGAAGTGCTGCGCTGACCGGTGCGCGCGGGGCCGGTGATACCATGGACGACCGGTTCCCGTTCTCACCAAGATGGCCGCCAATTTCGATGAACTCGCGTCCCGGATCCGGGCGCAATTTTCCGAACTGAGCCCGCAATTCCAGGCGGGCGCTGCATTTCTGCTCGATCATCCCGACGAGGTTGCCACCTCGTCGATGCGCAAGGTCGCGCAGCGCGCGCAGGTTCAACCCGCGTCGCTCGTGCGGCTCGCGCAGCAATTCGGTTTCCCCGGCTGGAACGAGCTGCGCGACCTGTGCGTCGCGCGCGTGCGCACGCGTCCCGAGCCGCTTACGCAGCGTGCGCGTTCGCTCGTGCGGCCCGATGCGAAGGCGTCGCTCGCGCACGACCTGCTTGCCGCGCAGCAGCATAACCTTGCCGCCACCGCCGCGCAGAACGAGCACGCGCTCGCCGACGCCGCGAAGCTGATCCGCAAGGCGTCGCACGTGCACGTCGCCGGGTTTCGGTCGTGCTATCCGGTCGCGTTCGGATTCGTGTACGGCTATCGGCTGTTCCGGCCGACCGTGTCGCTGCTCAACGGCGTCGCCGGCTCGCTCGAGATGGAGTTGCGCACGATCGCGAAGCAGAGCGTGACGGTGGTCATCAGTTTCGCGCCGTATTCCGCGGAAGCGACGCGCGTCGCGCAGGCGGCGAAGGCGCAGGGCAGCAAGATCGTCGCGATCACGGACAGCGCTGTGTCGCCGATCGCGCTGCATGCGGACGCGCAGCTGATCTTCACGCACGACAGCCCGTCGTTCTTTCCGTCGCTGGTCGCCGCGCATGCGATGGCCGAGGCGCTGGTCGCGCAGTTGCTGGCGCTCGAAGGCAGCGATGCGATCGCGGCGCTCGAGCGCGCGGAAGCGGAACTGCATGCGAAGGGCGCTTATGTCGTGTAGACGCGCGGCGGCGTGACCAGCGGGGCACCTCGCCACGCCGCGCCCGAGGCGCTGCCATCCACATCGATATTTCGCCGTGTCCTGAAGCGTCGCGGTGTCGCGCGCGCGTATGCTGACGTCTCCATTCCGAGGAGATCGCGATGTCCGATTCCAACGTGCAGTTCCGCCAGGCCGAAACCTTCCGCGCGCTGCACACGCGCCCCGGAGCCTTCATCATCCCGAACCCGTGGGATGCCGGTTCGGCCCGGCTGCTCGCGATGGCGGGCTTCGAAGCGCTTGCTACCACGAGTGCCGGCTTCGCGTTTTCGAGAGGGCGACCCGACAACGCGATCGACCGCGACGAAATGCTGGACCACATCGCCGAGATCGTCGCCGCGGGCGGCCTGCCGGTCAGCGCCGATCTCGAGAATGGTTTCGGCGACGCGCCGGACACGGTCGCCGACACGATTCGCCTGGCGGCCGACGCCGGGGCGGTGGGCGGCTCGATCGAGGATGCGACCGGCCGCGCCGATGCGCCGATCTATCCTCACGACGTGGCGGTCGAGCGTATCGCGGCGGCGGTCGATGCGGCGCGTTCGCTGAAGTTTCCGTTCACGCTGACCGCGCGCTGCGAAAACTACCTGCACGGCCGTCCCGACCTCGCCGACACGATCGCGCGGCTGGTCGCATACCGTGATGCCGGCGCCGACGTGCTGTACGCGCCCGGTGTGACCGACCCCGACGACATCGTGGCGATCACGCGCGCGGTCGGCGCGCCGGTCAACGTCGTGATGGGACTGCAGGGCGGCTTGCTGAGCCTCGACGCGCTCGCGGCGCTCGGCGTGAAGCGCGTGAGCGTCGGCGGCGCGCTCGCGCGGGCCGCGTTCGGCGCATTCCTGCGCGCCGCGACGGAAATGGCGCGCGACGGCACGTTCACGTTCACGCAGGCGGCCGTGCCGGGGCGCGACCTCAATCGCTGGTTTTCGGCACCGGACAATTCGCGCGTCCGGTTCGAACAATGAGTGTCGATAAAACGCGAGAACGTTTACAGCCGTAATCCGATTGACAGTGATCAATCGAAACCGTTGTCGATTTGAAGTTCGACGACGGCGCAAAATTCATCGTTTATTCTCCGCATTCCGGCGGTTTGACCATAATCGGCGCGCAAGCCGCGCCGATTATGGTGCCAGAAGCCTGCCGCGCGAACCGGTGCCGCGTATTGCCGCGATTTTCCGATCGATGTTTTTCGGTGTTCGGGAGTTGCCGGTTATTTGTCGGATTGGTAATCTGCGGCAGATCCGAATGACCGGCGCGGGCCGCCGGAAAATGAATATATAAAAAATCGAGAGAGCGATGACAATCCGAGCAAATCGCAACCACGGCTTTCGCGTCGGCGATGTCGTGACGCTGAAAACGGGTGGGCCGCGCATGACCGTCACCTATGCCGGGCCGGTCGTGTTCGATGATGCCGACTGGCTCATCTGCCAGTGGTTCGACGAGGGCGGCCACTTCCGCCAGGAAATGTTTCATCACGAAACGGTGGTGCCCGAACCGCGTGCGATTTCCGCCGGGCGCGTGCGCATGCGCATGCAGTCGAACCGCTACCGGTCGGCAGCCTGACGCCACGTCCGTCACGGTGCCGCGCCGCGTACCGGCCGCGCGTTGCTGCATCGCAGCAGCCAGCGGCGCCGGCATGCCCATGACCGCGACTTCCGCGACATTTCACGTCAACCCGAAACATGCGTCGGCCCGGCGCACCGATACTGCACGCATGAACCCGACCGATCCGATTGCCGCGGTCACGCACCGCGATCCGTACCCGTACTACTCGACGCTCGTCGACGGGCCACCGCTCGCGTTCGACGCCTCGCTCGGCCTGTGGGTCGCGAGCCGGGCGGCGAGCGTCACGGCCGTGCTCTGTCACCCGGCGTGCCGCGTCAGGCCGCTCGATGCGCCGGTACCGCCCGCGCTGCGAGGGACGACGGCGGGTGCACTGTTCGGCGAACTCGTGCGCATGAACGACGGCGCATTGCGGCACGACGTGCCGAAACAGGCGCTGCGCACGGCATTCGCGCCGATCGACGCCGATGCGTTGCGCGAGCGGGCCGCGCAACTCGCCGGCCGCCGGCTGCCGGCGCCGCATGACGCGGATGCGCTGAACGCGTGGTGCATGATGGTGCCGGTGTGCGCGGTCGCCGATCTGCTCGGCTTCGACGACACGCAGCTCGACGATATTGCCGCGCTGGTCGTCGACTTCGTCGCCGCGCTGTCGCCGCTGTCGGACGATGCGGCACTGGCCCGCGCGAGCGAGGCCGCGCGGCAACTGCTCGACCGGATGACCGAGCGCGTCGCGCGCACGCGCGCACACGACGGCTCATGGGTCGCGGCGATTCAGCAGGCGGCCGGCGCCGCGGGATGGCACGCGAGCGGCGCGCTCGTCGCGAATCTCGTCGGGTTGCTGTCGCAAACGTGCGAGGCGACGGCTGCATGGCTCGGCAATGTGCTGGTCGCGTGGGACGGTGCCGTCGCCGAAAGCGTGCTGCCGGAGCGCGCGGCGCTCGATGCATTCGTCGCCGAGGTCGGACGATTCGATTCGCCGGTGCAGAATACGCGCCGCTTCGTCGCGTCGCGCACGACGATCGAGGGCGTGACCGTCGATGCCGGTGCGGCCATCCTGGTCGTGCTCGCGGCGGCGAATCGCGATCCGGCCGTGCATCGCGATCCGAACCGGTTGTTGCCCGGCCGCGCGCCGGGGCCGAACTTCGGGTTCGGCACGGGGCCGCATGGCTGCCCGGGCGAGCGGATCGCGCGGGCGGTGACGGCGGGGGCGTTCGGGGCGTGGTTGCGCGCGGGCAGTGACGTGCCGCGCGACAAGCTGGTGTGGGACTACCGGGCCTCGACCAACGTCAGGATGCCGAAATTCGGCGCGGCGAGGTAAGGGGAATGGCGCGGCTGCCTAGCGGCAACCTTGCTTCTCGGCCCATTGCTGCTGGGCGGCAACGCGGCGCTGCACGCGTTCGACGAGACCGGCCGAGAAGGTCCGCATGCTGACGCCGCGGCGCTTCGCGAGGATGGTTTGCGCGACGTCCGTTTGCGGGTTCGGCTGGCATGCCCAGTACAGCGTCATCAGCCAGCCGATGCCCGTCCACCCGAACAGCGCGTTGAACATCGCGATCGTCAGCTTGTCGTGCCGGGCGCGCCGGTCGGCGACAACAGCCGGAAGAAAATAGAGCGCGATCGCCGCGACCGAACCGGCTATCTGAATCAGGACTTCGTGTTGCATGTTGCTGCTCCGTCCGAACTTCAATGAGGCCGATTGTCGCGCTTTTTCCGTTCGTGTGCCGGCAATTGATTGTTGCGTTTTTAATGACGATCAGCGCGTGGCGACGTCCGCCGGCTGCATTTCGTTGCGCAGCGCGAAACCTTCGTCGAGCCAGCCGGTGATACCGCCGATCATCAGCTTCACCGGGCGGCCGAGGCGCGCGAGCCGGATCGCCGCGCGCGCCGCGCCGTTGCAGTGCGGCCCCGCGCAGTAGACGACGAACAGCGTGTCGGCCGGATGGTCGGCGAGCTTGCCGGCGACGATCTTGCGGTGCGGCAGGTTGCGCGCGCCGGGCACGTGGCCGGCGGCAAACTGCTCGGGCCCCCGCACGTCGAGCAGCACGAAATCGGGCGCGCCGGACGCAAGCGCGTCGTGCACGTCCCAGCAGTCGGTCTCGAAGCGCAACGAGGCTTCGAAGTGCGCGAGGGCGGCGGCGCTGTCGGCGGCGGGGACGTCGGTGACGTAGGACATGAAAGGCACTCCTGGAGGACGGCGCCCAATGCGCCGGGATGAAGGGCAGTATCGCGGTTCGGCGGCCATCGCGGCAGTGGCGTGATCGACAAGTTCCGGTAACATCGCGCCATGCACAATCATCTCGTCGTCGCGCTCGCCTACGATCGCCTCTGCACCTTCGAATTCGGCTGCGTGGTCGAACTGTTCGCGCTCGAACGCCCGGAACTCGGCGTCGACTGGTATCGCTTCGCGGTCTGCGCGAGCGAGCCGGGGCCCGTGCGCGCGGCGGGCGGCATCACGGTCGCCGCGCCGTACCGGCTCGCGATGCTCGATCGCGCGGACACCATCGTGATTCCCGGCTGGCGCGATCCCGACGAGCCGCCGCCGGAACCGTTGCTGAAGAAGCTGCGTGCCGCGCACCGTCGCGGCGCGCGGCTCTGTTCGATTTGCTCGGGCGTGTTCGTGCTCGCGGCGGCCGGCGTGCTCGACGGGCTCACCGTCACGACGCACTGGCGCTACGCCGAGCGCCTGCAGGCGCGCTATCCGTCGCTGCGCGTGAATCCCGACGCGCTGTACGTCGACGAAGGGCAGGTCGTCACGTCGGCCGGCTCGGCGGCAGGGCTCGACATGCTGCTGCATCTCGTGCGCCGCGATCACGGCGGCGCGATCGCGAACCGGGTCGCGCAGCGCCTCGTGCTGCCGCCGCATCGCGACGGCGGCCAGGCGCAGTTCGTGCCGCGACCGGTCGCGCCGGGCGGCAGCGACCGGCTCGCGAAGCTGATCGACTGGATGCGCGCGCATGCGGCCGAGCCGCACACGCTCGCGTCGCTGGCCGCGCAGGCGGCGATGAGCACGCGCACGCTGCAGCGGCAGTTCGCAGACGCGACGGGGATGTCGCCGCTCGCGTGGCTGATCCGCGAGCGCGTGAACGTCGCGAAGGACATGCTCGAAGCGCATCCCGGGATGTCGCTCGCGCAGGTTGCCGCGCGCGCGGGGTTCGGTTCCGAGGAGTCGTTGCGCCGGCACTTCCGGCGTGTCGCGGCGACGAGCCCGGCCGCGTATCGGCGCGGGATGGATCGCGGCGTGAGGTCCGCTGACGCGTGAGCGTCGCGTTTTCCTTCGCCACGGCTTCGCCGGCCGTCGCTTATTCGTCGTTCACTGCCAGCTGATTTCGAGCACGCTTCGGATCGCGGTCGCCGAAGGCCATGCAGCCGGCCGACGCGATCGTATCGTGGCACGGCGAACTGAAGGCGAATTCGATGAGGATAGCGAAGCAAAGCTTCGCCGCATGGGCCGGTCGTTTGCCTGCCGGACCGGCGAACCGTCACGCATCGCGACGCCGGCCGCGCGCTGCCGGCGCGGCGTCGCGGCGTCGCGGCGCGCATGCTCAGCGCGTGACGGTGTCGCGCACGGTTTCCTTGATGCACGCGATCCGGTACACGCCGTCCTCGACTTCGACGCCGTGTGTGTCGTGCGTGAAGCCGGGGAAGCGCAGGTCGTACTGCTCGAGTGCCTTCAGGTAGCCGAGCAGCGGGCCGTCGGCCGGCCCCGCGTTCTCGCCGGGCATCAGCAGCGGAATGCCCGGCGGATAGGGCACGACACCCGTCGCGACCGTGCGGCCTTCCATCTCCGACAGCTCCAGCATCTCGATGTCGTTGTGCACGAGATGCTCGAACGCCTCGGCCGGGCTGAAGTCGGGCTTCGGCAACGTCGAGAAGCCGCGCGA
The DNA here is from genome assembly GCF_001718335.1 of Burkholderia territorii. Lineage (NCBI taxonomy): Bacteria > Pseudomonadati > Pseudomonadota > Betaproteobacteria > Burkholderiales > Burkholderiaceae > Burkholderia > Burkholderia territorii. The sequence continues at coordinate 1,785,230 of NZ_CP013365.1, read as the reverse complement.
CATCATCTCGGTCGTCTTCAGGTCGCTCATCGCGCTGAACATCAGGTCGCACAGATCGCGCAGGCCGAGCTTGCCGTAGCGGTCCGGATAGCGCGCGACGAGTTCCGGCAGCGCCTGTTCGAGCGGCGCGTTCGCGTCGTAGTCGCGCTTGAAGTCGAGCAGCGTGTTGACGAGCGTGCCCCACTTGCCCTTCGTCACGCCGAGCGAGAACAGGAACAGGATCGTGAAGTCGGTCGTCTTCTCGACGACGATGCCGTGGCGGTCCAGATACGCGGTGACGACCGACGCCGGAATGCCGACCGGCATCAGCCCGCCGTGCGGCGCGACGCCCGGCGTGACGATCGACACCTTGATCGGATCGAGCATGCAGTAGTCGTCCTCGATGTCGCCGAAACCGTGCCACGTATCGCCCGGATGCAGCACCCAGCATGACGGATCGGTGGCGAGCAGCGTTTCGTCCGCTTCGTGGAAGCGCACGCGCCGGCCCGTCTTGCGATCGACCACGGTGTCCGGCTGCCACCCGTTGAAGAACCAGTCGTCGTTCTCCTCGCATTCCGCATGCAGCCGCGCGAGCATCCGGCGGAACGACACGGCTTCGCGGATCGCGTCCGTCGTCAGTGCCTCGCCGCCGGGGCCGTCCATCATCGCGGCGCTCACGTCGTTCGACGCGATGATCGCGTAGTTCGGCGACGTCGACGCATGCATCATGTATGCCTCGTTGAAGCGCGCATGCTCGATCGGGTTGCGGCCGTCGCGAACATGGATGAACGACGCCTGCGACAGCGCGGCGAGCAGCTTGTGCGTCGATTGCGTCGCGAACACGGTCGGCTTGCTCGCGTCGTGCCGCGCCGGATCGCCGTGCATCGCGTGACGATCGCGGTAGATCGGATTGAAGCGCGCATAGCCGTACCACGCTTCGTCGAAATGCAATCGGTCGACGCTCTGCCCGAGCAGTTCCTCGACGCGCGCGACGTTGTAGCAGAGGCCGTCGTACGTCGAGTTCGTGATCAGCGCGTGCACGGGCGTCGGATCGATGCCGTCGCGACCGCGCACCAGCGGGTTCGCGTCGATCGCGAGACGCACGGCGGCGGCGGTGAGCCGTTCCGGCATGATCGGCCCGATGATCCCGTAATGGTTGCGCGACGGAATCAGGTAGGTCGGAATCGCGCCGGACATCGTCATCGCGTGCTCGGCGGACTTGTGGCAGTTGCGGTCGCACAGCGCGACCTGGTTGCGCGTGACGCTCGCCATCAGGATCACGCGGTTCGACATCGACGAGCCGTTCGTCACGTGATACGTGCGGTGCGCGCCGAACACGCGCGCCGCGTAGCGTTCGCTTTCGCCGATCGGGCCCGAGTGGTCGAGCAGCGAGCCGAGTTCGCCGACCGAGATCGACAGGTCGGAGCGGAACAGCGCCTCGCCGAAGAATTCGAAGTACGCGCGGCCGACCGGCGATTTCAGGAACGCAGTGCCGCCCGTGTGGCCCGGCGTGTGCCACGAGTATTCGTACACGCGCGAGAACTGCGCGAGTGCGCGGAACATCGGCGGCAGCACGGTTTCGCGGTAGCGTTCGATCGCGGCGACGATCCGCCCGCCGATGAACGCGGTGGTGTCTTCCAGCATCCAGATGAAGTCGTCGGCCTTGCGCATCGCGTCGACGGGAATCGCGGCCGCGCTCGCGCGGCTCGCGAGCAGGAACACCGGCACCGTCGCATTGCGCGCGCGCATCGCGTCGAGCACGGCCTGCGCGGGCGCATGAGCGGGATCGTTGCCGAGCTCCCAGTTGAGCAGCAGGCACTGGATCGCGGGATCGGCGTCGACCACCGCGCGCGCGTCTTCGGCGGAGGTCGCGATCACGACGTCGACGAGGCGCGTGCGCAATTCTTCGACGAGCGCGGTGGCCGCGCGTCCGGTGGCCGTGCGTTCGTCGATGTCGTGCTGCACGAGCAGCGCCTTCATGCCGAGGCGGCGGAACGCCGGTTGGGTCAAGGAAGCGGTCATGGGTTATTCCCCCGTTTGCTGGGTTGCCTGGACGCCCGCGGCCGGCGAGCGTGCGTGAAGGACGTCGGCCTTGTGTCGGCCCACGGAGATCCAGAAGGTCGCGACGAGCGCGACGATGGTGACGCCGAGTGCGAGATAGCGCACCCAGCGCGGCGAGCGGCCGCCCGGATGGACATGGGTTTCCTCGATTTCGCGCTGGCGGTTGATCGACAGCTCGTAGAACACGATCGTTGCGATCACGAAGATCAGCGACCAGCGCGTCTGCTGCCCGTCGGAGCCGACCATCGCCCACAGCGCGTAGACGGCGCCGATCAGGCCGACGATCGTATAGAACGTGAACTGGTGCGACGGCATCTTGCCGTAGCCGAGCACCTTGATCGCGATGCACGAATAGATGTACGGCAGCAGCGTCATGATCACGGCGATCGACGCGATCTTGCCGAACTGCTCGCTCGCGCTCGGCGACATCGTCGCGAGCACCTGCACCGACATGATGACCGCGACGATCGCGAGGCCGGCCGACGGCACGTTCTTCGAGTTCACGCGCGCGAACACGCCGGCGAACAGGCCGTCGTCGGCCGCCGCCTTCGCGGTCTGGCCGACCAGCAGCGTCCAGCCGGCGAGCGAGCCGAGGCAGCCGAGCGCCGCGCAGATCGCGACCGCGTTCGCGGCGGTGTCGCCGAGCGCGAGGCGCGCGGCATCCGCGAACGGCGCGCTCGACGCGAGCAGCGCCTTGTTCGGGATCATTCCCATGATGACGGTCGAGCTGAGCACGTAGCAGACGGCGGCGAGCACGACGCCGCCGACGGTCGCGATCGGCACGTTGCGCGACGGGTTCTCGACCACGCCGGCCGACACCGATGCGCTCTCGACGCCGATGAACGCCCACAGCGTGAAGTTCAGCGTCGCGCCGATCGCGCCGAAGCTGCTCGCGCCGGACACGTTCCAGCCGGCGAGGTACACGTCCTTGCTGAACCAGAACCAGCCGAACACGGCCATGCCGAGGATCGGCACGAGCGCGAAGATTGTTGTGACCGACTGCACGCGGCCGACCACGTTCGGCCCGAGGATGTTCGCGTAGGTGAACAGCCAGATCACGAAGATCTGCGCGAGCGCGAAGACCAGCGGGTCGCGCAGCATCGGGAAGAAGTGCGTGAGATAGCCGAGGCCCGCGACCGCGAGGCCGACGTTGCCGAGCACGTTCGCGAGCCAGTAGATCAGGTTGGTCTGGTAGCCGATATACGGGCCGAACGACTTGCGCGCATACGCATACGGGCCGCCGGCGGCCGGGTCGATCGCCGCGAGCTTCGCGAACACCAGCGCGAGCGACACGGCGCCGACGACGGTGATCAGCCAGCCGAAGATCGCGATGCCGCCGGTGGCCGCGAGGTTTGCGGGCAGCATGAAGACGCCGGAGCCCATCATGTTGCCCGCGACCATCAGCGTGGCGGGGATGACGCCGATTTTCGGCGCGGCGGTCGCGGCTGGCGCGGCGGTGGAACGGGGGGAGGACGAGCTGGCATCGGACATGCGAGGCTCCTTGAGTGGACGTGATGCGGTTGAGGTGGCGCGGCCCGGCGCCGGTTCGGCGTTTTCCGAAAATGGATCGCCGTTTTATTGAACGACGCCATGTTATCCCGTTAATGATTTCAGGTAATGGTAAACGTTGAAATTTAATGAGTTAAATGTTGACGGATGTCATTGAAATCGAAAGCCGGGAATGGCGGTGTGGAATCGATTTCAAGCCGCGTCGAGGCTGGCAGGGCGGCGGAGCGGAGGCCCGGTAAATCTAGAGGGCGATCGAATCGGCGTGGGTGAATAATCGATTTTTGACCGACCGGTTAAATCATGGCGTGAGGTAAATAATGCGCGCGTTTATGATTGAATTTGTTGGCTATTACTCGTTGCATTAAAAGCGCGCTGTCGCGGAATCCGCTCCCGGATCGAGCGCGGGAAGCGGGCATGCGCCGGCGTCGCGGCACGCTCGGGCGGCACCGCGAACCGCGCCCGGAATGGCCCGGAAACGGTCGGGGAAAGGGCCCCGCGCGCAAACCATCGGCGTATCATCCGAACTTTCGTCAGCCCTATCCAGGCACGCCACCATGACCTCCGTCGACACTACCCCCGTCCTCGACCATGACAAGCTCGTTACCTTCGTCGAGCGCAAGTGGAACGATGAAATTCTCCACGCACTGACCGACTACATCGCGATCCCCGCGAAGAGCCCCGCGTTCGACCCCGACTGGGCGAAGCGCGGGTATCTCGAGCGCGTCGTCACCGATGCCGCGCAGTGGGCCGAACGCCAGCCGGTGAAGGGCCTGAAGCTCGAGATCGTGCGCTTGCCCGGCCGCACGCCGGTGATCTTCTTCGAAACGCCCGCGACGCGCTCCGGCAGCACCGATACGATCCTGCTGTACGGCCACCTCGACAAGCAGCCCGAATTCGACGGCTGGCGCGCGGACCTCGGCCCGTGGACGCCGAAGTTCGAGAACGGCAAGCTGTACGGCCGCGGCGGCGCGGACGACGGCTATGCGATCTACGCGAGCCTCGCGGCACTCGGCGCGCTCGACGAGCAGGGCGTCGAACGGCCGCGCTGCGTCGGCCTGATCGAGACCTGCGAGGAGTCGGGCAGCTACGATCTGCTGCCGTACGTCGACGCGTTGCGCGACCGGCTCGGCCAGGTGTCGCTCGTCGTGTGCCTCGATTCGGGCGCGGGCAACTACGACCAGATGTGGCTCACGACGTCGCTGCGCGGGCTGGTGTCCGGCGACCTGCAGGTCGAGGTGCTCGAGGAAGGCGTTCACTCGGGCGTGTTCGGCGGCATCGCGCCGTCGAGCTTCCGCGTGATGCGCCAGCTGTTCGAGCGCCTCGAAGATGCGAAGAACGGCAACCTGCTGCCGGGCGTGTTCCATTGCGAGATTCCCGACAGCCGCGTGCGCGAAGCCGATGCGGCCGCCGCGATCCTTGGCGATGCCGTGTGGAAGGGCCTGCCGTGGGCATGCGGCGCGGACGGCAAGCCGGTGCTGCCGACCACGACCGATCCGCGCGAGGCGCTGCTGAATTCGACGTGGCGTCCGTCGCTGTCCGTGACGGGCGCGGCCGGCTTGCCGGCGCTCGCCGACGCGGGCAACGTGCTGCGTCCGCGCACCGCGTTCAAGCTGTCGCTGCGCCTGCCGCCGCTGGTCGACGCCGCACAGGCCGTGCAGCAGTTGAAGGAACTGCTCGAACTCGATCCGCCGTACAACGCGAAGGTCACGTTCAAGCCGGATGCGGGCGCCGCGACCGGCTGGAGCGCGCCGGATCTCGCGCCGTGGCTCGCGTCGTCGCTCGACGCCGCGTCGCGCCGCCATTTCGGCGCCGACTGCGCGTACATGGGCCTCGGCGGCACGATCCCGCTGATGAACGTGCTGCAGGCCGGTTTCCCGTCTGCGCAGTTCATGGTGTGCGGCGTGCTCGGGCCGAAGTCGAATGCGCACGGCCCGAACGAGTTCCTGCACGTGCCGTACGCGAAGAAGCTGACCGCGGCGGTGGCGGACGTGATCGCGTCCGCGCGCTGAACACTCGCGCTGCCGCGCCGAACGGAATCAACCGCATTCCTGACGATCTCACGGAGCCTTGCCGATGACCGCGTTGCCGACCGCCAATACCGACCCGCTGCGCATGCGCGCCGAACCGCTGCACGCTTTCGTCGCGGCACTCTGGGAGCGGGCCGGCAGCAGTGCGCGCGAGGCAACGCTCGTCGCCGATCACCTGGTCGGCGCGAATCTGGCGGGTCACGATTCGCACGGGATCGGGATGATCCCGAACTACGTGGCGTCGTGGCGTGAGGGGCAGCTGCAATTGAACGGGCACGCGTCGATCGTCCGCGACGGCGGCGCGGTGCTGACGATCGACGGCGGGCGCGGCTTCGGCCAGGTGATCGCGTTCGAGGCGATGGTCGAAGGGATCGAGCGCGCGCGGCGCATGGGCATCTGCGCGATCGGGCTGCGCGACGTCCATCACCTGGGCCGCATCGGGCACTGGGCCGAGCAGTGCGCTCGCTCGGGGCTCGTGTCGTTCCATTTCGTCAACGTGCCGGGCGACCTGCTCGTCGCGCCGCTGCACGGCACCGATGCGCGTTTCGGCACGAATCCGTTCTGCGCCGCGTATCCGCGCGCGGGCCGGCCGCCGCTGCTGCTCGATTTCGCGACGAGCGCGATCGCTTACGGCAAGACGCGGGTGGCCTACAACCAGGGCAAGCGCGTGCCGGCCGGGTCGCTGATCGATCATCGCGGACAGCCGACCGACGATCCGGCCGTCATGCACGAGCAGCCGTTCGGTTCGCTGCTGCCGTTCGGACTGCACAAGGGTTATGCGCTGGCCGCGATGTGCGAGATCTTCGGCGGCGCGCTGGTCGGTGGGCATACGACGCATGGCGGCACGCTGCAGAAGACGAGCGCGATCGTCAATGGAATGCTGTCGGTGCTGATCGATCCGAACGCATTCGACGCGGCCGATGCGCAGCGCGAAGCCGACGCGTTCGTCGAATGGGCGAAGGCGTCGCCGCAGGCAGGCGAGGCGCCGGTGCGGATGCCCGGCGAGCCGGAGGAGGCGAGCCGCGCCGCGCGCGGCGCGGACGGCATTCCGGTCGATCGCGCGACGTGGCGGCAGATCCGCGAGAGCGCGGCGGCCGTCGGCTTCGACGACGCGGAACTCGACATGTGGACGCGGCGCTGCACGGAGGCCGCATGAGCTGGCAATCGGAGAAGGCGCACGGCGAGGAGATCGCGTACCGGCTGGCGCCGCTCGGCAACGTACAGGTCGTGCGGTTCTTCAGCGGTGCCGCGATGCGACTCGACGGCGTGATGTTCGGTTTCATGTCGCGCGGGTCGCTGTTCCTGCGTGTCGACGACGTGAACCGTCCCGCGTTCGTCGCGGCGGGGATGGGGCCGTTCTCGTATGAGCGTCCGACGCGCACCGTCGCACTCGAGGGCTATTACGAAACGCCGGCCGACGTGCTCGAGGACGCGGGTGCGCTGTTCGACTGGTGTCGCGGTGCGTATCGTGCCGCACTGCTTGCCGGTGCGCCGAAGCGCAAGGCACGACCGAAGTCGAAGCCGGCGCCGAAACCGGAAACGACGCGCAAGCGCACGTAGCGCCCCGCGTACGACGGCGTATTTTCTTTTTCCTTGCATTCGAATCACGTCGGGGGCGTTCGGCGCCGGGTTCGACGCACTGCAGGTCCGCCTGCTTCACAACGGCAGCCACGGCGTTTATGATCGGCGCGATTGCGCCCGTGCCCGGCGCAACCCGCGCCGGTCTCGCTGCCGGCTTCGCGAACGGCACGTCGAAAGCCGCGCGATTGATTCCCTACTCATCGTTCCAGACGGAGACAACCGATGCTCGTCCTGATTCTCGGTTTAGCGATCTTCCTCGGTGTGCATTCGATTCGGATCTTCGCGGACGGCTGGCGATCCGCAACCATCGAGCGGATCGGCGAGAAACGCTGGAAGGGCCCGTATGCGCTCGCGTCGATCGTCGGCTTCGTGCTGATCATCTGGGGTTACGGGATCGCGCGCCAGGGCGGAACGCTGCTGTGGGTGTCGCCCGTCGGCGTTCGCCATCTCACCGGCATGCTGACCGCGATCGCCTTCGTGTTGATCGCCGCGGCCTACGTGCCGCGCAACCGCATCAAGACGCTCGTCGGCCATCCGATGGTGGCCGGCGTGATGGTGTGGGCGGTCGCCCATCTGCTCGCGAACGGCACGTTGCACGCGGTCGTGCTGTTCGGTGCATTCTTCGTGTGGTCGCTGGTCGATTTCGTCGTGTGGCGTGCGCGCGATCGCAGTAACGGCGTCCGTTATCCGGCCGGGAGGCTGTCGGGCGATGTCGTGACGATCGTCGCCGGGCTCGTCGTATGGGCCGTCTTCGCGCTGTTCCTGCACGGCCTCCTGATCGGCGTGCGGCCGTTCGGTTGAGCGCACCGGGCTGCGGCGGGCATCAAGCGCGGGGCGCGCAAGCCGCTGTGACATCAAGGCGGATGCGTGACGCCGCCGTCGCACGGCGTACGCACGCTTGCCCATCGATTTCGAATGTATCGCGGCTGACGGTGCGCGTACGTCAGATCGGCTTGACGAACAGCCCGACGGTCAGCGCGGCGCCGATGCACACGATCGCGATCCGCAGCACGCGCTCGTTCACGCGGTGCATCGCCCACGCACCGAGCAGGCCGCCGACGATCGCGCCGCCGCCGAGCGCGATGGCCTCGCGCCAGTGCAGGTGAGGCGAGGTTACGAACAGCACGACCGCCGACGCGTTCATCACGCCCGCGAGCGCATTCTTCGTCGACATCGCGTGACGCGGCGCCAGGCCGGCCATCGTCAGCGCGGCCATCATCAGGAACCCGATGCCGCCGCCGAAGTAGCCGCCATAGATCGCGATCAGGAATTGCGAGATCGCGGCCGTGACCGGGCCGATATGCTGCGTGTCGGCGCCGGGTTTGCGAAAGAAGCTGCCCCACGCGAACACGACCGTCGCGAACAGCACGAGCCATGGCACGAGGTGCGAGAAGATCGACGACGGCGTTTTCAGCAGCAGCAGGCCGCCGAGCGCGCCGCCGACCACGCTGATCGCGAACAGCGCGCGAAACGGCAGTTTGCCCGCGCCGCGCACCATGTTCCGGCTCGCCCAGCCCGTCGTGATCTGGCCGGGAAACAGCGCGACGGTCGACGTGATGTTCGCCGCGAGCGGCGACATCCCCGACACGATCAGCGCGGGCAGCGTGACGAACGAGCCGCCGCCCGCGAGGGCGTTCTGCAGGCCGGCCCACAGGCCGGCGATGATGATGAGGACGAGCATTGATGCGGGAGTGCGGAAGTGGCGCGGCGCGCGGGTACGCGCGGTGGACGCTCGATGGTAATGCAGGATCGTCGCGGCGCAAAGCGGGGCGCGCGGGCCGCGTATCGGGTGCGCAGCGGACACGGCCGCTCGCCGTGGGCATTGCATCGGGCCTGACGCGCCCGCGCGCGTTCATGCCGTGACGGCATCGCGCGCACGATCGGTGTCGCGTCACGGGGCGGGCCGCGCGGCGGCGTCTTCTGCCCGCGCATCGCGTTCGACGTCCGGATAGACGATCGTGCCGTCGTCCCGGATCACCGCGCCGGCGGTGAGGCGCGCACGCTCCACGCGATTCGGGCAGTGCACCGGCAATTGTTCGTGCCGTTGCATCGAAACGCGAATTACGCGGCCTCGCCGGTTCGGCCGCGATCGTAGAACAATGCAAACAGCTCGGACTGCGAACCGACACCCAGCTTCGCATAGATGTGTTTCTTGTGCGCGCGCACGGTCTCGAACGAGATCGACAGTTTTTCGCCGATCGCGCGCGACGAGAATCCGCTCAACGACAACATCGCCACTTCGATTTCGCGCGTCGTCAACGCGCCGCGACCGTTCTTTCCGGTCAGCATCCCGAAGCGTGCATGCGGGTCGGGCGCTTCGCCCTCGGTCGCGCGCGGCGTCTCCCTCGCGACGAACGTCTCGAAGCGCAAGCGCTGCTGCATCAGCGACAACACCCACGGCGTGTACAGCGTGAGCAGCGCCATCTCGCGATCGTCATACTTGCTCGTCTTGCCGAGCGACAAGCCAAGCGTGTGATCGCGGTCGATCACGACGTTGAAATGCACTTCGTCGCCGACGATGTTCTTCTTGAAGTAGCGCTGGTAGTACTCGGTCATCCGGAAATTGTCCGGCGCGACGTCGGCGAGCGTGTAGAAGCCCGACGCCTGCGTTTCGAACGCGGCGAGATAGAACGGATCGAGCTGATAGAGCGCCGCCAGATAGTCCTGGAACATCAGGTCGATCTTGCCGTCCGGCATGGCCTGCTCGGCCAGCACGAGCGGCGGTGCGTCGCGTGCGAAACGCAGCGCGACCCAGTTGTCGAAATTGAGATGCCGCTCGAGCACCCGCGTGAGGCGTGCCCAGAAATGCGGGCCATCGAGGGCGTCGATGGCTGAACCAATCTCCCGATGAAAAGCGAGATCTCGCCATTCGAGGTCCATCGTGTCCTCCGGTGAGGGTAACCCGGGTGGGGAATTTCAGGCCAAAAATAATAACCTGATAATCGGCCTCACTTCGAACGGGCGCGATACCGGCGGGGCTTCGCCGGGTGAAGCACCGCATCGAAAGGGCAGTGCGTGCGACACGCAATTGAAAGGTTATTGGAAGGAGACGATTTCATGCAGGTAGAACTCGCGCAACTCTCGCTGATCGACGGCGACGTCGCGCACAACACGCGCAAGGTGATCGACACGATAGGGCGCGTCGATGCGGCAGGCGGTACGAAGCTGGTCGTATTCCCCGAGACGACGCTGTCGGGCTTTCCGACACGGGACAACGTCGCCGACGTCGCACAGACGCTCGACGGCCCCGCGTTGTCGGCGGTACGCGCCGCGGCGCGGCAGAAGGGCGTCGCCGTCGCGGTGGGCCTCGCTGAACGCGATGGCGGACAGTTCTACAACACCACGGTGCTCGTCGACGCGCACGGAGACATCGCGCTGCGCTATCGCAAGACCCATCTGTGGGCGTCGGATGTCGGCGTGTTCGCGCCGGGCGACCGCTTCGCGACCTGCGTCTGGAACGGCCTGACGGTTGGCCTGCTGATCTGCTATGACATCGAGTTTCCCGAAACGGCGCGTGCCGTCGGCGCGCTCGACGCCGATCTGCTGATCGTCACCAACGGCAACATGGACCCGTTCGGCCCGGTGCATCGCCGCGCGATCGCCGCGCGTGCAATGGAGAACCAGATGTTTGCGGTGATGGTGAACCGCTGCGGATCGGGCGACGACGACCTGACGTTCGCGGGACTCTCCGCGCTCGTCGATCCGTTCGGCGAAACCGCGCTCGGACTGGGCCGCGACGAGGCGGTTGTTCCGGTGAGCCTTGACTTGACGCGCCTCGAAGCGAGCCGCGAACACTACAGCTATCTGCACGACGCGCGCGTGCCGCTCGGTCTCGCGCCGCTCGAACAGGCGGACGGACATCGCGCGCTCGCGATCGACACGCGCCGACAGCGCGGCGAATAAGCCGGCTTCACCCTCATCAACGATATCGCGCAGGCGCCAATCGCCGCGCGTGCGTGCTCGTTCCCTCGACATGCCGGCCCGACGGCACACAGGCATTCGTATCGGCCCCCGCGGGCCCCAGGAGATAACATGCAAGCGTCGTCATCCCTTCAATCGCCAGGCCTGAAGCGCACGCTCGGCCTGCCGTCCGTCCTGCTGTTCGGCCTTGCCTACATGGCGCCGCTGATCGTCTACGGTACCTACGGCGTGCTCGCCAAGGCCAGCGACGACACGGCCGCGCTCGCGTACCTGCTCGCGCTGATCGCCATCGCGTTCACCGCCCTCAGCTATGGCAAGCTTGCGCGGCTCTATCCGACCGCCGGTTCCGCTTATACGTACACGCGCAAGACGTTCAACCCGCACCTCGGCTTCATGATCGGCTGGGCGACGCTGCTCGATTATTTCTTCCTGCCGATGGTGATCTGGCTGATCGGAGCAGCGTATCTGAACGCCGCGTTTCCGCACGTGCCGACCTGGATCTGGATCGTCGCCTTCATCGTGCTGACGAGCGGCCTGAACATCGTCGGCATCGAGCTCGCCGCGCGCTTCAACATCGTGCTGATGGTCGTGCAGCTCGCGATCGTTGCGATGTTCGTCGTGCTGTGCTGGCACTATGCGTCGGCCGTGGCCGGTCCGGGCGGCATCGCGATGGCGGAGCCGTTCTTCAAGCCACACGTGCCGTTCGGCGCGACGATCGCGGGCGCCGCGATCGCCGCGTATTCGTACCTCGGTTTCGACGCGGTGTCGACGCTGACCGAGGAAACGGTCGAGCCGAAAAAGAACATGCCACGCGCGATCCTGCTGATTGCGCTGATCGGCGGCGCGATCTTCGTGATTGCGGCTTACACGATGCAGCTCGCGCACCCGGGCGTCGAATTCAAGGACACGGATTCGGCCGCGTTCGAAGTCGCGAAGATGATCGGGGGCGACCTGTTCGTGACGGTGTTCCTTGCCGGCCTGATCCTCGCGCAGTTCGCGTCCGGTATCTCGGCGCAGGCGAGCGTCGGCCGGCTGCTGTATGCGATGGGCCGCGACGAAATCCTGCCGAAGCGCGTCTTCGGGTTCATTCATCCGCGCTTCAACACACCCGCGATCAACATTGCGCTGGCGGGTGTGGTCGGCCTGATCGCGCTGAAGCTGGACGTCGCCACGTCGACGTCGTTCATCAACTTCGGTGCGTTCCTTGCCTTCACGGCCGTCAACCTGTGCGTGATTCGCGTCTATCTGTCGGGCAATCACGGCGAGCGCAGGCTCGGGGTATTCGGCGGGCTGGTGTTTCCGGTCATCGGAGCGGTATCGGACATCTGGCTGCTGGTGAGCCTCGAGCGGGCGGCACTGGTCCTCGGCATCGCATGGTTCGTGCTCGGGCTGATGTATTTGTGCTGGATTACGCGGCTGTTTCGCCAGGCTCCGCCCGAAGTGGCAATGTGATCGTTTTCCCGCTTGCCCTCGTGAAATTGCCATGCTAATTTTTCATGAAATTATCAGGCGAGAATTTCACGGGAGTCCGCATGTTCGTGCAGTCCGACCGTCACGTCGCAAGCTACTACGCCGGCACTTACCCGGCGCCGATTCCGCAGCGGCCCGGACTGGATGAACGCATCGACGCCGACGTGCTGGTTGTCGGCGCGGGCTTCAGCGGGCTGCATACGGCATTGCGGCTCGCGCTCGCGGGCAAGCGCGTGGTCGTCCTCGAGGCGAGCCGCGTCGCGTGGGCCGCATCGGGCCGCAACGGCGGGCAGGCGCTGCTCGGCTGGTCCTGCGACATGCAGCCGCTCGAGGAATCGCTCGGCCGCGACGGCGCGCGCGTGTTGTGGGACAGCATGCGCTGGGCCGCGGCCGAAGTGCGCGAATTGCCCGCGCGGCACGGCTTCGACATCGACTACCGGCCCGGCAGCCTGTGGGCCGCGGTGCGGCCCCGTCGCGTCGCGATGCTCGCGCAGGCGCGCGACGAGGCGGCGCAGCGCTGGGGCTACGACCGCCTGCGCGTGATCGGGCAGGACGAGATGCCCGAGTGGATCGGCAGTGCGCGCTATCTCACCGCGCTCTACGATCCCGAGGCCGGCCATCTGAATCCGCTGAAGCTCGCGCTTGGTGTCGCGCGGACGATCGAGCAGGCCGGCGGCCGCATCTTCGAGCAAAGCCGCGTGCTCGACTGGCGCGAGACGGCCGGTGGTCACCTCGCCCGCACCGCGCATGGCGAAGTGCGCGCGGACGTGCTGGTGCTCGCATGCAACGCGTATGTCGACCGGCTCGATCCTGAACTGTCGCGCCGCCTGTTGCCGGTCGGCACCTATCAGGTCGCGACGGCACCGCTCGCACCGGACGTCGCGCGCTCGCTGCTGCCGCGCAACAGTTGCGTGATCGACAATCAGTTCGTGCCCGACTACTTCCGCCTGAGCCCCGACAACCGCCTGCTGTTCGGTGGCGGCTGCACGTATCTCGGCGGAATTCCGGCCGACATCGCGACCGCGACGCGCCCGCACCTCGAACGCGTATTTCCGCAACTGGCCGGCGTACCGCTCGACTACGCGTGGGGCGGCCACATCGACATCAGCATGCGACGCACGCCCGACATCGGCCGTCGCGGCCAGCGTTTCTGGCTACAGGGCTTCTCGGGGCACGGCGTGCTGCCGACGCTCGCCGGCGCGCGCGCGGTCGCCGATGCCGTGCTCGGTGACGATTGCCTGCTCGCGCAGTACCAGCGCATCCGCAATCCGCGCTTCCCCGGCGGGGACCGTCTCGCCGCACCGCTCGAAGCGATCGGCAAGGCCTGGTACCGTTTGCGCGACACCGTCTGACGCACCGGAATCCATCATGAACGAACAGGAAGAAATAGAAAGTCTGGCGATCCTGATCCGCGATCTGCGCAAGCATCGCAAGGTCACGCTCAACGAGCTTGCGGAACGGATCGGCCGCTCGGTCGGTTTTCTGTCGCAAGTCGAGCGCGGACTGTCGCGCCCGACGGTCGCGGATCTGACCGCGATCGGCGAGGCGCTCGGCGTGCCGACCACGTATTTCTACAGCCTGAGCAAGCCGCGCAGCGTGCCGTGGGTCACGCGGCCCGACGAGCGGCGCACCGTGTATTACGCGGCCGGCATCACGGACATCCTCGTGTCGCCGAACATGCGTTCGCGGTTTTCGATCCTGGAGAGCCATCTTGCGCCCGGTGCGAGCAGCGGCGAGCGCTCCGTCGACGACAGCGACGAGCAGGGCGGATTCGTGCTCGAAGGAGAGCTGACGATCTGGATCGACGGCGACGACACACCCGTCACGCTCGGCCCGAACGACGCATTCCAGCTTCCCGCGCACAAGCGGTTTCGGTACGCGAACCTGGGCGATGTACTGGCACGCGTGATCTGGGTGTTCACCTGAGTTTTACGGCGGCGGCCCGAGCGGGCGTCGTGCCGTTCAGCCGGTTTGCAGTACTGATCGACATCAGGCATGTGACGTACCGCATGCCGATGAGTCCGGTTCGCCGCGTCGCGGCACCGCCATACAAGACATGGAAAGGATGAGACATGGCTGACGCCGCTCCCGTGCTGGTCGATGAAGTCCGCGCATTCCGGCAGGCGCACCCCGAGATCCGTTATGTCGACCTGATCTGTCTCGATCTGCCGGGCCATTTCTACGGCAAGCGCTATCCGATCGATGCGCTCGAGAAGGTTGCCTCCGGTTCGCTGCTGAAGCTGCCGCAGAATTGCGTGCTGCTCGGCACGCAGGGCGGCCTCTACAAGATCGGCGATTACTGTTTCAACGACGGCGATCCGGATGCGCCGCGACGCCTGATTCCCGGCACGCTGAAGCCGGTGCGCTGGGAGCGGCAGCCGCTCGCGCAGATGCTGATCAGCTCGGACGGCACGGATGCGCCGATCGAGTTCGAGCCGCGCGAAGTGCTGGCGCGCGTGCTGCGGCGGTTCGCGGCGCGCGGCATTCGGCCGGTCGTCGCGTTCGAGCTCGAGTTCTACCTGTTCGCGGCGCAGCTTGCCGACGGGATGCCGCAGTATCCGCGCGATCGCCTGAGCGATGACCGCGACGATCAGCCGAACATGCACATCGAACGGCTGTCGCGGTTTTCCGACGTGCTGCACGAGATGGTCGAGGCCGCGCGCGAGCAGGGCGTCGACGCGACGGTGATCACGGCCGAGCTCGGACCGGGCCAGTTCGAGATCAACTTCGGCCATACCGACGACGCGTTGCGCGCGGCCGACTGGTCGGCGCTGTTCTGTCGCAGCACGCGCGGCGTCGCGTTGCGGCACGGCTATCGTGCGAGCTTCATGGGCAAGCCGTATCTGCATGCGCCGGGCAGCGGGATGCACGTGCACGTGAGCCTGTACGACGACGCGGGCCGCAACCTGCTTGCGGCGGACGCGCAGCGGCCGCTGCGGCACGCGGTGGCCGGCTGCCTTGCGCTGCTGCCGCACTGCATGCCGGTGTTCGCGCCGAATCACAATGCGTTCCGGCGCTATGGGTCGATGGTCAATGCGGCGAGTCGGGCAAGCTGGGGCTTCGAGGATCGCGACGCGTGCATCCGGATTCCCGACTCGGACGCGCGCAACCTGCGGATCGAGCATCGGCTCGCGAGCGCGGACGCGAATCCGTACCTCGTGCTCGCGGCGATTCTCAGCGGGATGGAGCACGGGCTCGACGCACGGCTCGAACCGATCGCGCCGCTCAACGACGATCGCGGCAGCGGGATCGATTTTCCGAAGGAGATGCTGTCGGCCGTCGCGGCGATGCAGGATCACGGGGGCGTGCGTGAAGGGCTCGGCAGTGAGTTCGTGATGGTGTATTGCGAAAACAAGCGGCAGGAGGAGCTGGATTTTCGCAACGAGATCGGAGCGCGGGAGTATCGGTGGTTTCTGTGATGGCGTGGTGCGTGACGTCGCCGCGACGCGGCGGCAACCCGACGGGAAACGGATGGAAAACGGACTGAATGCGTCGCTAGGGAAGCGCACGCCAATAGCGGATTTCGTCGATCGGCACACCGTCGATCTCGAACGTCTTGGTATCGCGTTCGGCAACGAAACCTTCGCGTTCGTAGAACGCCTTCGCACGATGATTTTCGACGAGCACCCACAGCGACACCCATTCATGCCCTGCGTCGTGCAGTGATCGGCGCGCATGGGCGACCAGCGCGGCCCCGATTCCCCGGCCGCAATGCGACGGATGCAGATAGATCGCGCCGATTTCGCCCCAGGTGGAATCCTTGTCGGTGTCGCGCGTCGGACCATAGTTGATCCAGCCTCGGAGCTCGCCTTCCGTGAACGCGAGTGCGACACGTGACTGTCCGGCGTCGAGCACCTCGCGCCAGACGGTGGCGCGCTGTTCGACCGACAGACCGTCGAGATACGAGGCAGGCACGATGTCGGGGTAGGTGGCGCGCCACGATGCGACGTGGATGTCGGCGATGGCCGGTGCATCGATGGACGTTGCGGCGCGGATGTCGACCGTTGTCATGTTCGATGTCATCGATATGCGATCGGATTGCCGAATGTTGGATAGTGCGCGAAAGGAGGCGCCGTGCCGCGAATCGACTCACGGCACGGTACCCGATCGGCGGTTACTCCCCAAGCTTCGCCGTCACGCACCCGGTGCTTGCGCACTCGCGCTCGCGTTCGCGCAGGAACGACAGGCGGGATTGCGTCGCATCGATCGCGCATTGCAGGTTCACGAGGTAGCCGTCGTCGCGCGTCTCGCTGCAGCGATCGTCGCGCTGCTTAATCCACGCGAGCTGCCCGGTCTTCAGCTTCGCCTGCTGCTCACCGTTCAACTGCTTGCGCACGCGGCCGTATTCGTCGTTCAGCTCGCGATCGAGTTGCGAGAATTCGTTGCTGCTGCAGTACACCTGGTCGAACGCGCTGCGCGGCTTGCCGCAGCCGGCCGCATGCGCGGCGAACGGAACGGCGAGCGCGAGCAGCGCGCAGGATACGAGCAGATTCTTCTTCATGGTGGTGCTCCTCTCTGGTGAAAACCGTTGAAACCGACGGGCGCCGCCTTTACCTGGCTGCTGTACACGCGTCGATCCCGCCCGCGATCGCGGTGGCGAGGCGCTGGATCGTCTCGCGCTGAGCGAGACGCCTTTCCTCGTCGGGATTGACGATCACGCCGGCCTCCACGAGCACGGCCGGAATCGGCGCGGTGCGCAGCACGACGAGATCGTCGAAGCGGTGGATGCCGAGTTGCGGATCGATCAGCGGACGGTTCTCGCCCTTGATCGGCTGCGCGTGATACAGCGACGGCCGCTCGCCGGCCGCGACCAGCCGCTCGGCGATCGCCTTCGCGCAACGCAGGCTTTCCGAGTAGTGCGGATTGCGCTCCGACACGAACACGGCGAAACCGCGGAATTCGCGTTGCCGGCCCGCGTCGATGAACTGCTGCTGCATCGAATCGTGATGGATCGACACGAACAGGTTCGCGTCGGGCGCCTGCGTCGAGCGCTGGTCGAGGGCGATCTCGCGGCCGTCGGCCGACGTCCGCAGTACGCGATCGCCGTGCGCGGCGAGTTTCTCCGCGACGGCGGCGGACAGGTCGAGGTTGTACCGGTATTCGACTCGGCCGCTCGCGCCGGTGGCGCCCGGATGGGCTGGCGTATGGCCGGTGTCGACGACGATGTAGCGGCCGGAGGCCGGCTGCGCATCCGGGCTTGCGGCATCGGCCGCATGCAGCGCCGGCGGCACGCCCAGCAGCGGGGCGCATGCGAGCACGCGCGCGGCGGCGCGCACGAACGGGCGAAGGCGTCGAACGGTTCGGTTTGTCATTATTGTTGTCGAGGAGGGCATGCGGCGCGTCGCATGGCGCGCCGTCGGCCTGCTCAATGCAGTCGGAATGTCGCGCGATTATAGCGGTTGCCGGCGGCGCCGCAATGACGAAATGGCTGCTGCCGCATGGAAGCGGGCGCCGGCAATCAGCCGAGCATGCGCGGTCGGCGAGCGGTGCACAACGCCGCGCGCTCGCGACGCTTTTCGCGCACGCCGCGCTGGGCACGCACGCGCAGGTCCGGCAGCAGGTGGCGCGCGGCTTCGCGTGAGCGGCCGGGCGACAGCGGTGGCCGCGCATGCGACGACGCACTGCACCGATTTCGCGAACGGCTTATGATCGTGCGGTACCAAGTCCCCACGCAGAGGCCCCGTGCATATCGCCATCCTGACCTTCGACGGTTTCAACGAACTCGATTCGCTGATCGCGCTCGGCATTCTCAACCGGGTCAAGCAGCCGGGCTGGCGGGTTTCGATCGCGAGCCCGACCGCCCGCGTGCGCTCGATGAACGGCGTGACGATCGACGCGCAAGCGTCGCTGCAGGACGCCTGCGACGCGGACGCCGTGCTGGTGGGCAGCGGTGTGCGGACCCGCGACGTCGTCGCCGATGCCGCGTTGATGGCGCAATTGCGGTTCGACCCCGCGCGGCAGTTGCTCGGCGCGCAGTGCTCGGGCACGCTCGTGCTGGCGAAGCTGGGGTGGCTGGGCGATGTCCCTGCCTGCACCGACCTGACCACGAAGCCGTGGGTGCAGGAAGCCGGCGTGGCTGTGCTCGACCAGCCGTTCGTGGCCAGCGGGAACGTCGCGACCGCCGGTGGGTGCCTGTCGTCGCAGTATCTGGCCGCGTGGTTCATCGCGCGTCTGGCGGGCGTCGAGGCCGCGCGCAGCGCGATTCACTATGTGGCGCCGGTGGGCGAGAAGGACGATTACGTCTCGCGGGCAATCGCGAACATTTCGCCGTTCCTCTGATGCGCGCGGCATCGCGCGTCAGCGCGGCAACGCCTCCGCTTCGGCCCAGCGCTTGAACGAATCGAGGCGCCGGCGCGTGTGCACGAGATAGAACGCGCCGATCAGCGGTTCGAGCAGCCAGCGCAGCCAGGACGGCTGCGCGCGGAAGTGGTACGTGAACTTCACTTCGGTCGTGCCCGGCGTGCGTTCCGTGAAATTCCAGCTGCCGCTGAAACGTTCGAGCACTTTCGGCCCGTCGACCATTTCGATGGCCGCCACCTGCGGCGGACGGTACGACGTGTAGCGCGACACCATCGTCGCGCCCGACTGGCTGCGGCAGAACGCGTCGACGCCGACGTCGGCCGTCATCCCGTCGAGCAGATAGGCATCGGCGAGGAAGCTGTCCCACACGAGCCGCCGCGCATAGTCCTGCGACCACGTGAAGAGGCGTCTGCGATCGACGCCGACGATCCGGCTGACTGAGATCCTCATGATGGATGGCGGGGCGCAACGCGCGGATTGGGATGGAATCGAGTGTAACTCGCCGGCGTCGTGCATTTCTTCAGACTTCGTCAAGTCGAGCGCGTGCTCGATTGACCTTCTCCGGGAATTCACCTACGATCCATTCCATGCCTTCGGGACAGACCCGAAGCGTTTCAATCTCTTGAGGGAGCCTCATGAGTACGCAACAGAGCCGGCGCTTCGACGCGCTCGTTTTCATTGGTCGTTTCCAGCCCCCGCATCGTGGTCACCTGAACGTGCTGAAGTCGGCACTGAGCCGGGCCGAGCGCGTGTGCGTGCTGATCGGGTCGACCGACAAGCCCCGCACCATCAAGGATCCGTTCTCGTTCGACGAGCGCTGCCAGATGCTGGCCTCGCTGCTCGAGCCGTCGGAGCGTGAGCGCGTGACGGTCGCGCCCGTGCAGGATTCGACGTACAACGATGGCGACTGGGTGCGCTGGGTGCAGGATGCCGTGGCCGCCGCGCTCGGCGACGTCGCGCAGCGCAAGGTCGGGCTGATCGGCCACGAGAAGGACGCCACGTCGTATTACCTGCGGATGTTCCCGCAATGGGAGCTCGTCGACGTCGACGCGACCGAAGACATTTCCGCCACCGAAATCCGCGACCAGTATTTCGCCGAACGCACCAACAGCTTCGTGCAATGGGCCGTGCCGGAACCCGTGTTCCGCTGGCTCGAGCATTTCCGCACGCAACCGGAATTCGCGCAGCTGAAGGCGGAGGCCGAATTCATCGCCGCATATCGCAAGGCATGGTCGGCCGCGCCGTACCCGGTCACGTTCGTGACGGTCGATGCGGTGGTCGTGCACTCGGGCCACATCCTGCTCGTGCGCCGGCGCAGCGAACCGGGCCGCGGCCTCTGGGCGCTGCCGGGCGGATTCGTGAACCAGGACGAGCGGCTCGATGCGGCGTGCATTCGCGAGCTGCGCGAGGAAACCGGCCTGAAGCTGCCGGAGCCCGTGCTGCGCGGCTCGATCAAGGATCGTCAGGTGTTCGATCATCCGGCCCGCTCGCTGCGCGGCCGCACGATCACGCACGCATGCCTGTTCAACTTCCCGACCGGCGAGCTGCCGCGCGTGAAGGGCAGCGACGACGCCGACAAGGCGCGCTGGGTGCCGCTCAACGAATTCGCGCAGATGCGCAACGTGATGTTCGAGGATCACTTCGAGATCGCGTATCACTTCCTGGGGAAGCTGTGACACGCTGATTCCCCGGAATCCGGTCCGCCGCGACAGACGCGGCGGCGCTTCAACGGCCTAGAGGAGCTCTAGCCATGCAAAACGATCCCGGCGGCTTTGCCGCGACTCTCGCCAATCCGATCCTCAACACGGATTCGTACAAGGCGTCCCACTTCCTCCAGTATCCGCCCGACGCGCAGGCGATGTTCTCGTACGTCGAATCGCGCGGCGGCCGCTACGATCGCACGCTGTTCTTCGGCTTGCAGATGCTGCTGAAGGAATATCTGTGCCGGCCCGTCACGCACGCGATGATCGACGACGCCCGCGATTTCTTCGCGGTGCATGGCGAGCCGTTCAACGAGGACGGCTGGCGCCATATCGTCAAGCACTACGACGGTTACCTGCCGGTGAAGATTCGCGCGGTGCCGGAGGGGGCGATCGTGCCGGTCCATAACGTGCTGATGACCGTCGAGTGCGACGACCCGAAAGTATTCTGGCTCGCGTCGTATCTGGAGACGATGCTGCTGCGGATCTGGTACCCGGTGACGGTCGCGACGCGCAGCTGGCACTTGCGGCAGACGATCCGACGCTTTCTCGAGAAAACCGACGACGATCTCGCGCAGTTGCCGTTCAAGCTGCACGACTTCGGCGCGCGCGGCGTATCGAGCGCGGAATCGGCCGCGATCGGCGGCGCCGCGCATCTCGTGAGCTTCATGGGTTCGGATACCGTGCTCGGCGTGCTCGCCGCGAACCGCTTCTATCACGAGCCGATGGCCGCGTATTCGGTGCCGGCGGCCGAGCACAGCACGATCACGTCGTGGGGGCGCCAGTACGAAGCCGATGCGTATCGCAACATGATCGCTCGCTTCGGGCTGCCCGGCGCAATCGTGTCGGTCGTGTCGGACTCCTACGATCTGTTCGCCGCGCTCGAGCTGTGGGGCGGCGAGCTGCGGCAAGCCGTGCTCGATTCGGGCGCGACGCTGGTCGTGCGTCCCGATTCCGGCGACCCCGTGGCGATCGTGCTGCAGACCGTGCGCGCGCTCGACGCATCGTTCGGTTCGAGCGTGAACGGCAAGGGACGGCGCGTGCTGAGCCGTGTGCGCGTGATCCAGGGCGACGGCGTCGACGAGCTGTCGATCGAAGCGATCCTCTCCGCGCTCGACGACGCGGGCTATGCGGCGGGCAACGTCGTGTTCGGCATGGGCGGCGCGCTGCTGCAGCAGGTGAACCGCGATACGCAGCGTTTCGCGATGAAGTGCTCGGCGATCCGCCGTGGCGACGTATGGCACGACGTCCGCAAGGATCCCGTCACCGATCAGGGCAAGCGATCGAAGAAGGGACGGCTCACGTTGCTGCGCAATCGGCGCACGGGCGAGTATCGCACCACGACACTGCCCGTTGCATGGGATGACCGCGCGCTCGAAGGCGAATGGGACGACGCGCTCGAAACGGTGTTCGATACCGGGCGGATGCCGGTCGATACGACGTTCGCCGAGGTACGGGCGCGGGCGCACGCGGCGGAGGCATGATCGGGCGGCCGGGGCGGCGGCGTGACGACATCGGCCGCCGTCCCGGTCGCGCTCAGGCGACGCGGGCGACGAGCGCGTGCAGCACGGCGTCCGCGTCGATTTCTCCTCGAACGACATCCTCGCGTGCCGACTCGAACTCGATCCAGCCCTCGTTGAAACCGTCGAGCATGCGCATGCGCGGCGCGGGATGCCGCATTCCCTGCGCGTCGAACAGCGCCGCCCACGTGTTGCGCGGCACGGCTTCGGCGTGCACCGGGCGCCCGAGCGCACGGGTGAACGCGTTCGCGAGGTCGTTCGGACTGACCCGCCGCGGCCCCTCGAGTTCGATGATACGGGTGCCGGTCCATTCTTCCTGCAGCAGTGCGGCCGCGGTCCGGCCGACATCCTCGGTAGCGACCATTGGCACCGGCTTGTCGAGCGGCTGGAGAAAGCTGTGGATCACGCCGGTGTCGCGCGCGGTTGCCACGTCCCACGCGGCGTTTTCGACGAACCACGCGGGGCGCAGGAACGTGACGGGCATCGGCAAGTCGTCGAACGCCTGCTCGACCATCGTCAGTTGCGTCAACAGATTCTCCTGCGTGGCCTGCGCGCCGATCGTCGACAGACAGACGACCTTGCGCGGCCGCGCGGCGCGCAATGCCGCACCGACGGCATCGATGACGGCGCGCGTCTCGGGGAATCCCGGCGACGGATCGAAGCATGGCGGCAGCAGGACGAAGACGCCATCCGCATTCGAGAAGGCCGTCGTGAGCGCGGCGGCGTCGCTCATTTCGGCAACTGCAACATCGCAGCCGCGTGCGATCCACGGCGCAGCACGATCCGCGCTGCGCGCGACGGCGCGCACGGGTCGGCCGGCCGCGAGCAGCGTGCGCGCGAGCGCGCCGCCGACTTGTCCGGTGATACCGGTAATGGCATACATGGTTTGAAATCCTCATCGATAAGGGATTGGGCGCGCCGAACGTTTCGGGTGCCGTAACTGCACGTCGCGTTCGGGCTTGCCGTCGCGATGCATCGGGTTGCATGATAGGAGTCGGCGATTCCTGATGGAATCGAATCCATGTCATTTGATTGGTGATTGTTTGTCATGAATGAGATCCTGGGAATCGACGGAAGAATTCTCGCGAACGTGGGCGTGCTGGCGGCGATCGTCGAAAGCGGCAGCTTCGCGCGCGCGGCTGACGCACTCGGTTTGTCGCCGTCCGGCGTCAGTCGGGCCGTGGGCCGGCTCGAGGCGCGCGTCGGCGTGCGGCTGCTCGATCGCACGACGCGCTCGGTCACGCTGACCGACGAAGGGCGTCGCCTGTACGAAGAGATCGGTCCGCTGCTCGCCGGCATCGGCGACGCGGTGACGCTGGCCGCGGGCTCGGCCGCTACCGTGCGTGGCAGATTGCGCGTGAATGTCGATGCGTATTTCTCGCGGCGGGTGCTGGCGCCGCATCTTCCGGCGTTGCTGGCCCGCCATCCCGATCTGTCGCTGGAGCTCGCTGCGCGCGAACAGCTCGGCGATCTGGTCGCCGACGGATTCGACGTTGCGGTGCGGTTCGGCGAGCCGCCATCGTCGTCGTTGGTGGCGCGCAAGCTGCTGGAGACGCGCGCGGTGACGGTCGCCGCACCCGCGTACGTGAAACGGCACGGGCGTCCGGCGGCGCCGGCCGATCTCGCAGGCCATGCGTGCATCCAGATGCGCAACACGCTGACCGGTCAGCCGCTCGAGTGGGTCTATCAGCTAGGCCGCAAGCGCGTGCCGGTCAAGACGACGGGCAGGCTGCTCGTCAACGACGCGGGCACGATGCTCGGTGCATGTCTGGCCGGTGTGGGCATCGCGCGCTTCAAGGCGAGCGGGGTAGCCGGCCTGATCGAGCAGGGGCGGCTCGTCGAACTGCTCGCGGATTGGCGCGGCGAGGCATTTCCGCTGTTCGCCTACTATCCGTCGCGTCACCTGCCGCCCGCGAAGGTTCGGGCGTTCGTCGATTTCGTCGCGGAGATCGTGGCGACCGGCTCCTAGGGCCCGTTATTAGCATGAACAGGCCCTGGCAAAATCGCCCGCCGTCAACGTTCGCGGGCGAGCGTGCGAACGTGGGTGTCCGGTTGCGCGGCCGCGTGCGTCGGCATCCGTGCCGCCTCCATCGCGCGCCCGAGCGCATCGAACACCGCCGGCCCCTTGCAGCGCGACACGTTGAAGCGCATGAACGACGTCGCGCCATGCGACGCACTGAACACGTTGCCCGGTGCGAGCACCACGTCATGGTCGAGCGCATGGCGCGCCACGCGCGCGGCATCGAGCCCGTCGGGCAATTCCGCCCATACGAACAGGCCGCCGCGCGGTTCGGTCCAGATTCCGAGCCCGGCGCGCGTGAGCCGCCGGATCGTTTCGCCCATCGCATCGGCCAGTTGCGCACGCAGGCCGTCGAGATGGCGCCGGTAGGTGCCGTCGACCAGCAGCCGGTGCACGACATTCGCGCCGATCTGCGCATTGCCGAACGACGTCGCGAGCTTCAGGTCGACGAGCGCGTCGATCCATTCGGGGCGCGCGGCGATATAGCCGCAGCGGATCGCGGCCGATAGCGTCTTCGAGAAGCTGCCGATCGACACGACGCGCGACAGCCCGTCGAATGCCGCGAGACGCGGCGCGGGCGTGCTCTCGAAGTCCGCGAAGATGTCGTCCTCGACGATTAGCAGGCCATGCTCGGCCGCGAGCGTCAGCAGCCGATGCGCGACCGGCGGGGCGAGCGTCGCGCCGGTCGGGTTGTGCAGCGCTGCGTTGGTGATGTACAGGCGCGGCCGATGCTCGGCGAGCACCTGCTCGAAGCGGGCGAGATCGGGGCCGGTGGGCGTGTATGGCACGCTGACGATGCGCGCGCGATGCGCACGCAGCAGCGCCTGGAAGTTGAAGTAGCACGGGTCGTCGAGCACGACGGTGTCGCCCGGCTCCAGCAGCAGCCGGCACACGAGATCGAGCGCGTGCGTGCCGCCGTCGGTCAGCATGATCTGCGTAGGCTCCGCATGGACGCCGTGCTGCGCGAGCCGCCACGCCAGTTGCTGACGTAAAGCGGGCAGCCCGAGCGGTGTCGCGTAGTCGGTCAGCGCGTCGGGTTCGTCGCGCGACACCGCGCGCAGCGCGCGTCGCAAGCTTTCGTCCGGCAGCCACGACGAGGGCAGCCAGCCGCAGCCGGGCTTCACGGAGCTGGGCGCCGCCTCGAGCGCCTGGCGCGACAGCCACAGCGGATCGAGCTCGCGATCGAGGCGCGGGCCGAGTTCGGCGAGCGCGAGCGGCGGCGCGTGGCCCGACACGTAGAAGCCGGAGCCGCGCCGCGCGACGAGCACGCCTTCGCTCGCGAGCCGCTCGTAGGCGTCGACGACGGTCGATTTCGATACGTGCAGCGCGTCGGCCATCATTCGAATCGACGGCACACGTGCGCCGGGCATCAGCGCGCGGCTCGAGATCCGGGCGCGCAGCGTGTCCATCACGGTTTCCACGCGCGTGCGCGACGGTGCGGGCGCGGCAGGGGCTTGCACGGAACGGTTCATGGCGAGCGAGGGGAACTGTACGGACGGTTGTCCGGTACAGTTTGTCCGAATTGTATTGGGCTGTAGCTTACGCGCTTTTCGCGCGCGGCGGATCATCGGTCATCCACCTTTTTCGATCAGGATTTCCCGTGCACAAGACGACCGACGGATGGCTCAGCGGCCTGCTGGGCGTGATCATCTTCAGTGGCTCGCTGCCCGCGACGCGCGTCGCGGTGCAGGGGCTCGACCCGCTGTTTCTCACGTTCGCGCGCGCGACGATCGCCGGCGTGCTCGGCCTGATGCTGCTCGTCGCGCTGAAGCAGAAGCGGCCGACGCGTGCCGAAACCGCGTCGCTCATCGTCGTCGCGCTCGGGGTCGTGGTCGGTTTTCCGTTGCTGACGGCGCTCGCGCTGAAGCACGTGACGTCCGCGCATGCGATCGTGTTCGTCGGGCTGTTGCCGCTCGCGACCGCGCTGTTCGGTGTCTGGCGTGGCGGCGAGCGGCCGCGGCTGCCGTTCTGGATTTTCTCGCTCGTCGGCAGCGGTGCGGTGGCCGCGTTCGCGCTGCGCAACGGCGCAAGCGCATCGGCGGTGGGCGATGCGCTGATGCTGGCCGCGATCGTCGCGTGCGGGCTCGGTTATGCCGAAGGCGCGCGCCTGTCGCGCCAGCTCGGCGGCTGGCAGGTGATCTCGTGGGCGCTCGTGCTGTCGCTGCCGGCGATGCTGCCGGCTGCGTGGTTCACACGGCCCGCGACGTTCGACGGTGTCGACGCCGCCGCGCTGTGGGGTCTCGCGTACGTGTCGCTGTTCAGCATGTTGATCGGCTTCGTGTTCTGGTATCGCGGCCTCGCACTCGGCGGGATCGCGGGCGTCGGCCAGTTGCAGTTGCTGCAGCCGTTCTTCGGGTTCCTGCTTGCCGCCGGGCTGCTGCACGAGACGGTGCCGCCGTCGATGCTGGCCGTGACGATCGTGGTCGTCGGCTGCGTCGCGGGCGCGAAGTACTTCTCGAAGATGGCGCCCGTGCAGCGCGCGGGCTGACGCGCCGGCGCGCGACGACGTGACGGGGCAGTCCGTTCGCCGTCGCGCGTGCGCGGCGCGCGGCTTACCCCATCACCACGTTCGCGAGCCGGAACTGATACGCGGTCGCGGTGGTGCCGCCGCCGCCGCCCGTCATCACGATGTCGGCGCTCTTGATGCCGAGCAGCGACAGTTCGGTGTTGATGTCGGACAGCACGGCCGAGTTCATCACCGCGCCCTGTTCGATCTGCGATGCCGTGCCGATCCACAGCGTCGGCTTGAACTCGAACACGGCCTTCTGGCCCGGCACGATGCCCGTCTTGTGCGCGAGCAGCCGGTTGTCCTTGAAGACCGACGCGGTGATCGCCCCCTGGCTCAGGTCGTTGCGCAGCTGGATCTCGCGCGACGTCGGCGCCGCGCCGGCCAGCGCGAGCACGTTGCCCGACGTCGAACGCGACACGTTGAAGAGCTGCCCGTTGTCCGCGCGCTTCTGCGGCATGTAGTTGCCGTCGGCATCGCTCGCGGAGATGGTCGTCAGCATCGGGAACACGAACGGATGGTTGTCGCCGCGTCCGCAGTTGGTGATGACCTTCCACGCGATCGCGAGCTCGTCGAAGTCCGTCGACACGTTCTTCTGGAAAATCACGATCTGGCTGTTGTTGACGTCGTTCGACAGGTTGACGAAGTTGAGATTGATGTCCATGAGTCACCTTGATTCGATTTGGATAACTGATTTAATGGGCGCCGGCCGTGCGTCGCCGGCGCACGGACCGTTACGCCATCACGACGTTTTCCAGCCGGAACGTGAACGGCATCGAGCGCGGGCCGGGGCCGCCGCCGGTCATCACGATGTCGGCGCTCGCGATGCCGAGCAGCGACAGTTCCGTGTTGATGTCGGAGATCACGGCGGAATTCATCAGCGCGCCCTGTTCGATCTGCGACGCGACGCCGATCCAGATCGTCGGCTTGAACTGGAACACGGCCTTCTGGCCCGGCGCAACCGACGTCTTGCGCGCGAGCGGGCTGCCGTCCTTGTAGATCGTCGCGTTGATCGCGCCGGCCGGCAGGTCGTTGCGCACCTGCACCTCGGAGCTCGCGCCCGGGTCGCCGCCGAGCTGCAGCACGTCGCCGGAGCTGGAGCGCACGACCTGGAACACCTGGCCGTTCGCGGCAACCTGCTGCGGCATGTAGTTGCCCCAGCTGTCGCTCGCGCTCACGCTCATCGTCATCGGGAACTTGAACGGATGGTTGTCGCCCTGGCCGCAATTGCGGATCACCTTCCACGCGATCGCGAGTTCGTCGAAGTCGGTCGCCACATTCTTCTGGAAGATCACGACGCTCGAGTTGTTGGCGTCGTTCGAGCGGTTGATCAGGTTCAGTTGGATATCCACGTCGTTGCTCCTTGAGTTTGAAAAAAACGGCAGTCGGTCTGCCGCACACCTTTCCCGCCGGCCCCGCCGAGAAGCCGAGCCGTCAAGTCGATTCAATCCGAGTGAGGCGGCGCTACGCGTGCACGATGTGTTCGAGCGCGAACGCATACGGCTGCGCATCGGTGCCGGTGCCACCGCCCGTCATCACGATGTCGGCCGCGGCGACGCCCGCGAGCGGCAGAAGCGTGTTCGCGCTCGACATCACCGCCGCGTGCAGCGCGCGGCTTTCCTGCACCTGCGACGCCACGCCGATCCACAGCGTCGGCGTGAAGCGGAACACGGCCTTCTGGCCGGGCGCGACCGCGTGCTTCACCGCGATCAGCCGGCCCGCGCTGAACGCGTTGACGTTCACGGCGCCGCGCCGCAACCGGTTGACGACCTCGATGTCGCCGCCCGGCGCATCGGCCGGGTCGGGCACGAGCCGGCCGCGTCCGTTGGGTTGCGCGTCGACGACGAAGCGCATGCCGGCGGGTGCCGTGACGCGCGGCGAGAAGTTGCCGTGCTCGTCGCCGAGCGCGACGTCGATGTCGGTCGAGTAGTCGAACGGATGGAAGCAGTCGCGCCCGCAATACCGGATCACCTTCCACGCGATCGCAAACGCGTCCAGATCGGGGATCACGTCGCGCTGGAACAGCACGACCTCGCTGTTGCCGCAGTCGTTCGAGCGGTTCACGAAGCGGAGCTTGATGTTCATGACGCTTGCTCCTGATCGGGCGCGCCGCGATCGTCGCGCAGCGTTCGGTCGGCCCATTGCGCAAGCGCGGGCGCGACGCCGTTCGCGAGCGACGCGACGTGCAGCGCATGCGCACGCGTCTGGGCCTGCAGGTCGCCCGCGAAGCGACCGAGCGCCATCGCGGCATCGGCGGGGCCGCGCGTGCGGCCGAGATCGTCGAGATATTGCGCGGCCGCGTCGGCCATCGCGCCCGCATGCTGCACGTGGCTTTGCGTGAAGCGTGTCGCGAGATCGGCGTTCAGTGCCGCCAGCTCCTTGACGGCGGCGGCCGAACTGCCGGGTGCGAGCCGTGCGAGCTGGCCGCGCCACAACGCGTCGGTCGCTGCCTGGCATGCATCCGCATAACGGTGGCCGGCGAGCAGCGCGGTGTGCGCGAACGCGCGCCACGCGGGGCCGCCGGCCGTGCCGCCGGTGCCGGTCGTCTGCGCGGCGAACTTGCCGAAGAGCTGGAGCGCGTCGGCGTGCGCGCGTTCCCATTGGGCGATGAACGTGGAGAACATGGCGATTCCTCGTGATGAAAGGGCGTTGGCGGCGTGACGTCGGCCGGTACGCGGATTACGGACGCGCGGCGCCGAGGCGCTGCACCATGCGCATCACGGCGGCCATTTGCGGCGCGTCGCGGCGGTAAAAGTCGGGGTGAAGCGGATCGGTGCTCGTATAGCCCCAGAAGTCCCAGCAGCCAAGCGGATTGACGGCGGATTTCTCGACCTGCGGATAGAGCACGATCAGCCGGTTCGTATCGGCGATCTCGTTGTAGCCGACGCCGCGGATCATCTTCTCGCCCACGGCCGCGACGTTCTGCACGCAACCGTGGAACACCACGTGGACCGCACAGGCCACGCGCTCGCAGTCGGCCGGCACGTATGCGTATCCCGTGTCGCCGAGCGATGCGCGGCGCTGCGTATCGAACGCGCGCTGGTCGAACTTCAGCAGCTTGCCGGCTGCCTGGGCGGCGGGCGGATTGAGCGGCTTGTCGGATGTGGCGTAGATCCAGCGCACGATGTCGTGCGCCTGCTGGAAGCCGCAGTTGTCGATATACGGGCTCGCGTTCGCGCTGCATGCGTTGTCTTCGGCGCGGTTCGTGATGAACGCATGCCCGGCGTCCGGCGATTCGCGGTACTGAAGATTCGAGGCGGGGACTTGCGCGAGCGTGTAGAAGCGCGCGGTCTGGTCGACGACGCGCGTCGACACCACCGTATCCTTCGCACCGCTGAACACGTAGATGCGTTGCCCGCGCAGCGCGGTCGGATCGTCGATCTCGCCGCGTTGCGCGAACACGCGCGCGGCGCGCCATGCATCGTCCGCGGATGGCGCGGGACCGATCGGCTGCATGCACAGCGTGGTCGCGGCCACGGCGGGCGGGATCAGCGCGTTCACGCCCGCGCAGTAGAACGGGCCGCCGGCGACAATGCCCGCGCCGATCAACCGGCTCGAGAATGCGACATCGAACTGCGCGGCCATGAAACCGCCGGACGACAGCCCCGACACCGACGTGCGCTGGAGGTCGGCGCCGTATGCGGGCAGCGGATCGGCGGCGGCGACGGCGGGCGGCGCGAGCGTCGCCACGGCGGCTACGGCGATGCATGCGGTGCCGAGCACGCGACGCAGCGTGCGCGAAATGGTGGAACACGGCGGCGTCGTGCGGCCGGGCGAGCGAGTAGCGTTCATGCGGGGCTCCTGTCGTGACGAATGGCGAATGACGAATGACGGATGGCTGGAACGGTTGCGGCACGATTTCAGCGACGGTTTCAGCTTACGGGCGGCCGACGCCGTGCGAAATGGCGCGAACGACATGCGCGGCGACCCGTGACGTTCGGCCGGTGCGATGTCCGGGCGCTCACGACAGAAACAGCGCGCGCTCGGCCCGACGGCGCTTCGTGAGCCCCGCGAGCGGCTTGCCGCCGGCCTTGTTCCAGACGAGGAACTGGTCGGCTGCACGCGCGCTCGCACCGGCGTTCAGGTAGCGCAGCAGCGTCGACGAACGCAGCCGTCCCGCGCCGAGATTGAAGACGAACGACATCAGCGCATCGAACTGCTGCTGCGTGACCGGCACGCGCAGCAGCTTGCGCAGGTTCAGCTCGGCGCCGCGCAGGTCGCGCCGCAACAGCGCCTCGGCTTCGGCAGGCGTGAGCGGTCGCGTGAAGCGCTCGTTAGGCAGGATCAGGTGTCCGTAGCCGATGGTCGGTTTGCCGACCGCGTCGAGATAGCGCGCGAGCCGCAACCCCTCGAACTGCTTGATCAGCGCGATGCCTTGCTCACCGGTGTGCTCAGGCTGGTTCGCCATCGTCGTTCTCCTTGCTGCCCGGCCGTGCGCGCGGTACCAGGCGATGCGTGTATTCGTCGATCACGCGCATGATCGCTTCCGGAGGCGGCAGTGCCGCGAATTGCATTTCGATGTCGATGTGCTCGGTGTCGCGCTGTCGTGCGTTGCCTTGCGCGTCCTTCTTCGCGGAGCGCGGCGCGAACGTCACGTAGAAGCGGCCACGCTGCTCGTCGTCGCTCGCGATGCCACCGGCTGGCAGTGCCTCGGTGAAGTCGCCGCGCACGGTCAGGTGCACGATCATCCGGTCCAGCGCAAGCCCGCGCGGCGTGGCGAGCGCGACGAGCGGCACCGGCATCGTGTGCTCCGCGTCGAGCGCGACCGTGACCTCGCGCGGTGCGAGCAGGCCGTCGTCGCGCAGATCGAAGAACTGGTCGAGCACGGCCGTGTACTGATGCGCGAGCAGCTGGTTCGCGGCGGCCGCCGCATGCTGCATCCCGCGTGCGATTTCGTCGAGCGCGATGCCGCGCGGCGGCGGACGCTCGTCGTCGGCCGGCGCGCCGGGCGGCGCAGGCGGCGCAGGCGGCGCAGGCGGCGCGGGCGGCACGCCGCCGGCGGACACGCCGGGCGCGGTGCCCGGTGCGTCGTGCATGCCCGGAGCGGCTCCGGCCGGTGAGCCGGTTGTCTCGGGCGGCGCGTGGTGCACCGGATCAGCGGCCATCGCCGCCGGCGCGGCCGTGGCCGTCACCGTCCCGGTATTGCCGGCCGGCGGCGGGATCGTTGCGTCCGGTTCCTGCCCGGCCGCGCCGCTGCCGGCACGCGCATCGCCATCGCCGTGGCCGCCGCCATCCGCGCGGCGTGACCGTCTGAAGAGCCTGAACATGGCCGCTCCGCGCGCTTACGCGTGCGCCGGCTGCTGGGCGTCCGAACCGGCTCCGGCAGGCGCGGCGGTGCTACCGCCCGTTGCCGACGCATCGCCGACCAGCTTGCCGTCGGTCGGCGTCGCCGGCAGCGGCTTCACGGCCTTCGCGTTGCCTTCCGTGACGACCGGTTTGGTCGCGGCTTCGGTCAGGAAGTCGATCACGCGCATCAGCGCTTCGGGCGGCGACTGGCGCTTCACCTGCGTATGGATCGAGTATTTCGCGCGGGTGTCGGTGCTGCGCGTCTGCTCCGCCTTGTGCGACACGCGCCCGGACACGCTGACGCTGATCGGCCCCCAGCCGAACTTGGCCTGGAATTCACCGCCGGCCTCGGTCGACGACGACGACTTTTCCGATTGCGTGATCTCCATCTCGAAGTCGATCGTGCCTTCCTCGATCGCGATGATCGGGTGAACGATCGCCGCGAGCAGCGGGATGCGCATCGTCTTCTGCACGACGCCCTTCGACACGCCGCTTTCGTCCACCAGCGTCTCGTCGTAGTCGAACTGGACGGCCACGGCCTTGCCGCCCTGGATGCAGACCTGCATCAGGAAATCCGCGTAGCTCTTCGCGGCCTGCGTCTGCGCACTGATCATCGCCTTTAACGGGCCGGCGATCATTTGGTCCATGGGTAAAGCGTTAATCACTGAGCCGATGAAATTCGCGTCCATGAATAAACTCCTCTTCGTGTTGGAGACAACGGAAATTCGTTGTCTTTATTCACGTTAGGAAATTGAAGAGGTTTACCAAATATGACGTCCGTCACGTCCGGCGGCCCGGGCCGGCTTGCGGCGGGCATCGATATGCGCGGCGGGGCGCGGTGCGGACGAATTAGGCCATTCGTCACGGAGCGACGGGCCTAGTGCGCGGCGGCTGAAACAGCGGTAAAAAAAACGCCGGGTAGGGGAAACAAAAAATCTAAACCGAGCATCCCGATTTCGAGGAAACCGCGCAATGAACGTTCTGATGATCGATAGCCCGCCGTTATTCGTCGCGGGTGTGGCGGACGCGCTGTGTAAACGCGATGTCGGCTGGCATGTGTGGTCGGCCCGCCGTCCCGAGGACGTCTTGCGCTTGCGCGACGCGTTGCTGCCCGGAACGGTCGAGGCGATCACGATCGAATACGACGAGCACGCCGCGCGGCCGAGTTGGCCGAGCGTGCTGAGCGAGACGTTCGCCGGCGCGCCGTGGCTGTGCGTGGCGGCGGCCGTGTGCCGCCGCACCATCGCCGATGCGCTGCTGGCGGGGGCGGCCGGCATCATCGACCGGCACGCGAGCGCCGACGAGTTCGCGGATGCGCTCGGCCGGGTCGCGGCCGGCGCGATATACGTGCCGCCGAACGACGGCGGCGCGACGCAGGCGCGCCCGGGCGGCCTGCCGGCCGGCGACGATCGCGCGTTCGAGCGTCTCACGCCGCGCCAGCGCGACGTGCTGCGGCTGCTGGCCGAAGGCAAGTCGAACAAGCAGATCTGCCGCGTGCTCAACGTCGCGGAAGGCACGATCAAGAACCACCTGTACGCGCTGTTCCGTCAGATCGGCGTGAGCAACCGGACCGAGGCCGCATTGTGGCTCGCGCGCCACGTGCCGCCCGAGCCGGCGGCATTCGCGTTCGCGACGGCGTGCGGTTCGCCGGGTTGATCCATGCGACGGGCGCACCAGCCGGACGGGCGCGCGGCCGGCGAGCACTGGATGCGCGCCGCATCGCGCTATTGCCTCGGGGCGTCGGGCGGAAGCGGATCGTCCGCGGCCGACTGCGCGGGGTGGGCCGCGAGCATCGCGCGCGTGAATTCGGCGAGGCGCGCGCGGACGACCTCGGCGGATGCTCCGCCGTCGAGCGATTGCTGGAGGTCGAGCAGATTGGCCGCCAGTTCGCCCTGCCAGTGCGCGCGCTCGCTGGCGGCGCGCGCGCGATTCGCGGCGAGCGCCGCGCCGACGTCGGTCGAGCGATCGCCTTGTACCAGCGTCTCGAGCGTTTCGACGAGTCGTTGCAGCACGCGATGCACGGCCGTCGCGGAGAAGCCGCCGAGCATCGCGAGCGCCGGCCGCCCGAAGTTGTGCATGCTGCCCTGTGCGAACAACTGGGCCGGCAGCATCTGGACGATGATCAGGCCGGCGATCACGCCGAGAATCAGCCGCGCGCCATACGATGCGTCGTATTTCGGATCGTAGGTCGACGCGGCGACGTAGTGGTGTGCCTGGAACAGCGTTGCGAACGACGCACCGAGCCCCGCGCAGCACAGCAGGAACGTCGTGTTCCACAGCAGTTGCATGCCGTTGGATTGCAGGAAGCCTCGCTCGATGTTCTCACCCGACACGTGCGGCGACAGGCTCGTCAGCACGACCGCGATCAGGAAGCCGAGTGCCGACCCGGTCAGCAGCCGGATCAGCGGCACCGGGCCGAGCCACGCAAGCGGGTGCGCCTGACGCCGGTGCATGTCGAGCAGCGTCACGGCCTGCGGCGTGGCGGGCGCGACGAGCGTCGCGAGCTTGCGGTGGATTGCCGTGAGCGCATGCTGCTGCGCGGGCGTCAGCGGCGTGGCGGTCGACGCGCCGGCCGACGCGCTGCCCGAGCTGGCGGCCGCGATCAGCGCCGCGAGCCGCGCGACGAGTTCGGGCTCGATCGGCAGCCCGTGATGGAGCGCATAGCGCGCCATCGCCTCGCATTCGTCGCACAGCTGCGCGGCGAGATCGTCCGGTGCGCGTGGCGGTGCCGGCAGCGCCGGCCGCGCGCGCCAGCGCCCGAAGCGCGGGGCGCCCATGTCACAGTGCGCCTTCGGCGTCCGGCACGTCCACGTCGAACGCGTGGATCGCGACGCGTTCGCGTTGCGTGCTCGACAGGTGGCGTTCGCACGGCGCTTCGGCGACCCGCTGCACGCGCGATGCATAAGCATCGAGTGCTTCGTCGGGCGCACGCAGCGGTTTGCAGTCGCATGAATAGCGCACGGAAACGATTCGCACTGGCTGTTTCATGATGGCTTCCGCTCCCTCGATGATGGCGGCGCGGCGCTTCGGACCGCACCGCCGCGGCTTCAAACGGACGTGATGTCGGTGATCCAGAACCACGGGTTCGCGTACGGCCCGTCGATGACCTTGGCGACGGTTTGTCCGGGCCCCGGATCGAGCGTGCCGGGCACCCAGGCTTCGTAATGGATCGGCGAGAAGTACAGGCGGCCGAACACGTAGTCGAATGCGATGCGCGCGCGGTTGCCGCCGCGAAACATCGTATTCGTGCCGGCCGTGTATTCGACATAGCCCGTCGTTTGCGTGCCGCCGCCGCGCCCGTGCGAATTCGCCTTGAACGCGCGTGCATGGCGCTCGTACAGTTTCGCGCGCTCGGTGAGCCCGTGGAATGGGTCCGTCGGCGTGCCGTAGTTGAGAGTCGGCAGGTAGCGGGGCGCGTTCTGGTGGATCTGGCGCATCGCGCCGAGCACGTCGCCGCCGATATGGCGCCCGGGCGGGCCGCGATCGACGACGTGCGCGGACGTCGCAATTTCGGACATCAGCGCGCGCAACTCGGGCGGCGCGTCGAGCCGCGCGAACGGAATCACGTACATCGGCAGCGCGCAGCCGGTCTGCTGCCTGCCCGCGCGAGGCGTATCGCCGGCATTCGCGATCAGGCCCAGTACGAACGCTTCCCAGCGCAGCGACGTGTTGAAGTCGAGTCCGGACATGAGTGGCTCCTTCGTCGGCATCAAGCCGGCTCGCCGAGCGGGAAACCCTTCGCCGCCCAGTTGTTGAAGCAGGCCGTGCGATCGTCGTTGGGCGCGTAGGTCGCGAGCGTGCCGTCGAGCAGGCCGGCGATCGCATGCTCGGTGCGCGCGAAGCGCAGCGCCTCGGACAACGCGATCACGAGCCGCGCGAGATCGGGCTTGAACGGTGCGGGCTTCGATGCGTCTGCCGGCTTGAGCTTCGACAGTGTCCACACGGCCTGATGGAGGTTGCTCGGATTGATCGTCGGCAACGGGTCGGTCGCGTAGCCGAGCCAGCCGTACGAACCGTCGCCGCCGAGCGCTGTCGCGCCGGCCGGCGTGCCGCCCGGGAACGGCCGGATGTCGAACACGAAGGCGGTGCCGCCCTGGCTGACGAAGCCGAGCGTGTACAGCGACGCGTCGACGGCGGGCCCGTTCCTCGCGGCCTGCCACGCGAGGTTGAGCAGCAGCGACATGTGCGGCGCGCCGGTGTCGCTGCCGATCACGACATCGACGGCTTGCCGCGTCGCGCGTGTGCCGTTCCGGCGGATCGCGTCGCGAAGCGACGCGAGATCGTCCTGATAGTCACTGCCGTTGGTGAGTCGAAGTTGCACGATGTTCGCTCCTGTCGATAACCCGGCGTGGCTCGGCCGTCGAGACGGGGCGCGGGGCGAAGCGAATGCGCTGCCGTGCGGCTACTGTGCGTGGCGCGCGGCGGGCGAACAATGCGGCAGAAGTCACTGTCCGTGGCGTAACCGAACACCCGGGAAGCGGGTGTCGGATTCGGTGAGCGCAGGTGGACCGGGCGAAGGGCGCGACGCGCGTGCGTGTGGAGGATCGGCAACGTCGGCGGCGTGCTTCATGCGTTGCCGGGCGGCATGACCGCCGCGCGCCGAAAAGCACAACGGCCAGATTTGCCGGTAGCGGCAAACCTGGCCGATCGCGTGACTGCCGTCGAGCGCGCGTTACGCGAACGTTTCGAGCGCAAGCAGTTCGTCGATCGTCTGCCGGCGGCGGATCAGCCGCGGCGTGCCGCGATCGACGAGCACTTCCGGCGCGAGCGGCCGGCTGTTGTAGTTCGAGGACATCGATGCGCCGTATGCGCCCGCATCGTGCAGGAACAGCAGATCGCCGATCTGCGGCTGCGGCAGCTTGCGGTGCGTGACCACGCCGCCCGCGTCCTGCGTGAACACGTCGCCGGACTCGCACAGCGGCCCCGCGATCGCGATGTCGACGAGCGGCCGGCCGGCGGGCAGCGCGCCGTCGTGCGCGTGCACGGACACCGCGTGATAGCTGCCGTACATCGACGGACGCATCAGGTCGTTGAAGCCCGCATCGATCAGCACGAAGTCGTGCTTCGGCCGGCGGTTCACCGCCTGCACTTCGGTGACGAGCGTGCCGGCTTCCGCGACGAGGAAGCGGCCCGGTTCGATCTCGATGCGCACGGCATGGCCGAGATGCCGTTCGATCCGCTTGCGCGCGGCGTCCCACTGGCTGAAGTAATGACCGACGTCGACGCGCGGCTCGCCGTCGCGATACGGAATAGACAGCCCGCCGCCCGCGGAGATGGCTTCGATGTCGTGGCCGAGCGACGTGACGAGGTCGACCATCGCGTCGCACACCTGCGACAGGTGGCCGTAGTCGACGCCCGAGCCGATATGCATGTGGATGCCGACGAGCTTCAGCCCGTACTGGCGCACGATCTCGATCGCGCGCGGCACGTCGTCGATCCAGATCCCGTGCTTGCTCTGCGGGCCGCCGGTGTTGGTCTTGTTGCTGTGGCCGTGGCCGAAGCCCGGGTTCACGCGCAGCCATACGCGGTGGCCGGGCGCATGCTCGCCCACGCGCGCGAGCATGTCGAGCGAGCCGGCGTTGACGGTCACGCCGTGCTTCAGCACGGCCGCGAGCGTCGGGCGGTCGATCAGGTCGGCGGTGAACACGACGCCTTCCGGCTCGCCCGCAGGACTGAAGCCGGCGGCAAGGCTGCGCTCGATTTCGCCGAGCGACACGGCGTCGACGCACGCGCCTTCGTCGCGCATCAGTTTCAGGATATGCAGGTTCGAGTTCGCTTTCTGCGCGTAGCGGATCACGTCGAACTGGCGCAATTGAGCGATGCGATCGCGGATGACGTCGGCGTCGTACACCCACAGCGGGGTGCCGTATTGCTGCGCGAGCGCCGCGAGCTGGCGGGAATCGAGAGACATGGCGGAAGAACCGGATCGAATGAACGGACAGGAGAATGATGCGCCTGATTGTCTATACAGTAAAATGCCTGTTTATCTGGATTCGATTCAATTCTGATATAGGGAACCATGCTCACACACCGGCACGTCGAGGTCTTCCGCGCGCTGATGGTCACCGGCAGCACGACGCGTGCGGCCGAGATGCTCTATACGTCGCAGCCGACGATCAGCCGGGAGCTTGCGCGCATGGAGCAGGTGATCGGTTTCGCGCTGTTCGAGCGCTCGCACGGCCGGTTGCGGCCGACGATGGCCGCGCTCACGCTGTTCGACGACGTGCGGCTCGCGTATGTCGGGCTCGAGCGCGTCGCGGCGACGGCCGCGCGGCTGCGCGAGTTTCGCGACGGGCAGTTGTCGGTGATCGCGCTGCCGGCGTTTTCGCACGCGATCCTGCCCGGCGCCTGCCGGCGCTTTCACGACGCGCACGCGGGCGTCAGCGTGTCGGTGGCGACGCAGGAGTCGCCGGTGCTCGAGGAGTGGCTGACCGCGCAGCGCTACGATCTCGGGCTGACCGAGCACGACGTCGCGCCGGCCGGCACCGTCCTCACGCCGTTGCTCGAAGTCGACGAGGTCTGCGTGCTGCCCGACGGCCACCCGCTGCTCGCGCAACGCGCGATCGATCTCGCGGATCTCGCCGATCGCCCGTTCGTGAGCCTGTCGCTGAACGACCCGTACCGGATCCTGATCGACGAAGCGTTCGCGCAGCTCGGCGTCGCGCCGCGTTCGGTCGTCGAGACGCCGTCGGCCGTGTCGGTGTGCGCGTTCGTGCGGCAGGGGCTCGGCGCCGCGATCGTCAACCCGCTGACCGCGCTCGATTTCGTCGGGCGCGATCTGCACGTGCGGCCGCTCACGCGCTCGTTTCCGTATCGCGTCAGCGTGATCGTGCCCGAGCACCGGCCGAAAAGCCTGCTCGTCGACGCATTCGCCGATGCGTTGCGCGCCGAGGCGCACGCGATTCGCCAGCGGCTCGCCGCGCTGCCCGGCTGACGCCGGCCGTATGATGGGTGTTTCGCTGCACGCCGGGCCATCCTCCTCGTCCTCTTTATCTTCATGGAAACGGAACCTGTCATGACCGACGTTTCATCTTCTGCCGAACAACCGACGCTCGTCGGCGAGCGCATCATGCTGCGGCCGCTCGACGCATCCGACCGGCACGCATTGCTCGACGCGGCGGCGGACGGCCGGTTGTGGAACCTGAAGGTCACGGTCGTGCCGGGCGAGGACACGGTCGACGCGTATATCGACGCAGCGCTGCAAGGCCGCGCGGCCGGCACCGTGATGCCGTTCGCGATCGTCGATCGGGCCTCCGGCCGCGTGATCGGCAGCACGCGTTTCTGGAAGATCGACCGCAACAATCGCAAGCTCGAGATCGGTCATACGTGGCTGAGCGAATCGGCGCAGCGCACGCACGCGAATACCGAGGCGAAATGGCTGCTGCTTTCGTATGCGTTCGACACGCTGCACTGCGTGCGCGTGCAGTTCACGACCGACGAACTGAACGAGAAGTCGCGCGCGGCGATTCTGCGGCTCGGCGCGAAGCAGGAAGGGATCGTGCGTCACGAGCGGATCATGCCCGACGGCCGCAAGCGCAATTCGGTGCGCTTCAGCATCATCGACGATGAATGGCCGGACGTGAGGGAGCAGCTGAGGGCGAAGCTCGCGACGTAACGCGAACCGCGTGTCGCGGGCGTCGCGCCGCCGGAGGGGGCGGCGACGCGACGTCGGGGAAGAAGGGCGCCGCGCGCGATGCGCGGCGACGCATCGCGTTACTGCGCCGATGCGAGGTGGTGACGCTGCGCGAGCTTCTGCGCGTCCGCGTAGTGCGCCTGCAGGATCGGCAGCGACTGGCGTGCGACTTCCTTCAGCTTCGTATCGCGGCCGGAAGCGATTTCAGCCTGGAATGCCGAGATCGTCTTTTGCTGGCCGGCGAGCGCGACCTGCTCGATGTATGCCTTGTCGAATTCCGCGCCGCGCAGGTTCTTGATGCTGTCCAGCACGGCCGTGTCCGGGTCGTTGGCCGGCACGTCGACGCCGCGCGGGCTGGCCGCGCGCATCGCCTGGATGATCTTCTCGTCGTCGGTGGATACGCGCTGCGCGAATGCCTTCACCTGGCTGTCCGACGTGCGCGAATTGGCGATGCGTGCCGCATCGTGCTGCGTCGACACGGTTTTCGTGCCGTCGGTAATGAAAGTCTGGTCGGCTTCATGGATGCGCGTTTGCGTGGCAGCGGCCGGCGCGGACGCCGACGGTTGCGCGGTTTGCGCGGTCGCCGTCACGGCGACGAGAAGCAGGCCAGCGGCAGACAATGCAAGGCGCGAGACTTGGGGGAAGCGGTTCATGGGACCTCCTTTCTATCGGGGCTCTGATTAACGGACGGATCGGGTGATCCGCAGCTGTGCGAGAGACCGGGCGCGCCCGGGCCGGACTCGATGGCCGCTCTGCCGCGGCGGCGTTCGAAGCGTTTCCCGGCCCGACTGATTCTAGGAGAGCGCTCAGGTAGCAGGTGCAACGGCGCTGTGGTTTGTGTAACGGTTCGTAAGACGAATCGATGTGCGCGCGAGCGGGCAGGTAGGGCGTACCTGTTGCATGCTTCGTGGCGGCAATTTTTGCGGGGCGCGGCGTGCGTGAAATGGCTGCGACGCGTGCGCGTGTCATCGGCGTTTCATCGTGTTGCGCATGGCGCGCGCCGGCTATTGCGCGACGCGCAGAATCGAATGCGCGATGCGCGGGACGTTCTCACACGCGGTCGAGCAATGCGTCGAGATGCGGGAGAAGCGGCGTCGCGCAGTGCGCCTGCAACGCATCGGCGGCCGTGTAGCCCCACGCGACGCCCTGGAAGGCGATCCGCGCGCGGCGCGCCGCTTCGGCATCGCGGATTTCGTCGCCGACGTACAGCACGTCGTCGGGCTGCATGCCGGCTTCGCGCACGAGCGCGCGCAGCCGGCGTGCCTTGCCGAACAGCGGAATGCCGCACGCGAACGTATCGACGCACCGGCTCGCATGCGGGCCGAGCCGGTCGCGCACGATGTCCTCGCTGTTCGACGTCGCGATCGCGATGCGGATGCCGCGCGCGGCCAGCGCGTCGAAGGTCGCGTCGACGCCGGGGAACAGCTTTACTTGTGCGATGCGCGGGCGCATCAGCCGGCGCATGTCGAGCGTCACGCGCGGCACTTTCCACATCGGCACCTCGAGTGCGCGGATGATCTCGCGTGCCGACATGCCGCGCAGCGCAGGACGCAGTTCGGGTGTCGCGTCGCGAAAGCCGTGCATGCGTGACGCTTCCGTGAGTGCCGAGAGAAAGCAGTCGAGAGAATCGGCGAGCGTGCCGTCGAAGTCGAATGCGATGAGTCGATAGGGCATGAAGCGATGCCGGGAGTTCATTGAGGCGGTGACGATATCACCGAATCGGGCGGTGTGGTTCGCGTGACCGGTCGTGCGGGTGCCGAGATTGGCGCTACGCGTAGTGGTAGCGACAGGACACGATGCTGATCTGAAGATCGTCGGCTTCATAAACCAGACGGTTTGTATCGTCGATGCGGCGCGACCAGTACCCGGACAGGCTGGCCTTCAGCGGTTCGGGCTTGCCGATGCCCTCGAACGGCGTGCGTTGGGCTTCGCGAATGAGCTGGTTGATGCGCTTGAGCGCGGGCATCCGAAAAATGAATCGTGCGCATGATTTGCCTCAACTTGTACCTTAAGCTGTACAAGTAAAGCACGGGTCACTTTCTTGTACGGAGTGTCGTACGGGTCGCTTCGGCGTCGCTTGTCGCCCGCCGCGCGTCGCGCTATCGTTGCTGCTCCCAGCCCACACCGGAGAGCCGACGTGCCAGCAGCCACACCCGCCACGCTGAGATTTTCCACCGACAAGCGCGAACTCGACATCGACGCGATCTTCGATTTCCTGCATCGCGATGCGTACTGGTCGCAGGGCATTCCGCGCGACGTCGTCGAGCGCGCGATCGAAGGCTCGCTGTGCTTCGGCGCATATGTCGGCGACCGGCTCGTCGGATTCGCGCGGCTCGTGACCGACCACGCGACGTTCGCGTATCTGTGCGACGTCTTCGTGTTGCCGGCCGACCGCGGCAACGGCTATGGCCGCGCGTTGATCGATCATGTATTCGCGCAGCCGATGGTGCAGAACCTGCGCCGCATCATGCTCGTGACGACCGATGCGCACGAACTTTACCGGCCGGTCGGCTTCGGGCCGCCCGCGAATCCCGAGCGGTTGATGGAGATTCGCCGGCCCGATATCTACACAAAACGCTGACGGGCGGCGAGCGCATACAATACGCGCTTTCGTTTTTGCCGAAGGGAAGCAGATCATGACCGAACAGGAAGCCGAACAGCTCGCCACGCATCGCCACTACAAGGGCGGCCTGTATCGCTACATCGGCGTCGCACGTCATTCCGAAACCGAGGAATCGGTGGTGGTGTACGAGCATCTGTGGCCGCATGCGCGCGGCCTGTGGGTGCGGCCGGAAGCGATGTTCAACGAGAACCTGCCGGACGGCACGCCGCGCTTTCGCAAGCTGCGCGACTGAGTCGTGCAGGCGGCGGCAGACGGCCGCGCCGCCGCGCAATCGCAGGCGGCACGCGCGTCGCCGTCACCCGTCGCCCGTCGCGGCTGCGTCGGCCTTACGCGCCGGACAGTGCCTTCACCAGTTCGGCAGGCGCGTGCGCGACCGTCACCTCCGGCGTGCCATGCCATGCCGCCAGCCGCTTCACGGCCTTCGCGACGTCGGCCGCGAGCCCCGTGCCGAATCGCACGCCCGGCTCGACATGCACCGACTTCAATTCGAACGTGCCGAGCGCGCGATGCGCTTTCGCGTCGACGCGCCCGATCAGCCGGCCGCGATGCAGCACCGGCAGGCAGAAATAGCCATAGCGCCGCTTGTGCGCGGGCGTATAGCACTCGATCGTGTAGTCGAACCCGAATAGCGTCGACGCGCGCCGCCTGTCCCATACCACGGGATCGAACGGCGACAGCAGCGTCGTGACGGTCGAGCGCAGCGTATCGGCCGCGGCGGCCGGCAGCAGCGCGTCGAGCGAGCGATGCACGTAGGCCGGCTCCTTCCAGTCCGCGATCTTCACCGGAATCAGTTCGCCCGCGTCTGCGAGCTGCTCGAGCTCGGCGCGGTACGAACGGCGCGGCAGCCGATAGTAATCGGCCACCCAGTCGGCGCGCACGATGCCGAGCGCGCGGCACGTGTAGTCGAGCAACGCCGGCAGCACCGCGTCGCGCGGCGGCAGGTCGCGCGCATCGTCCCAGCCGGGCAGCACGCGCTCGCGCACGTCGTAGATCCGCTGGAAGTTGCGGCGTTCGGACACCATCAGTTCGCCGGTCGTAAAGAGCACCTCGAGGTGTTTTTTCTCCGGCTTGCGGTCCCACCAGCCGTTGCCCTTCGCGCCGTCTTCGCGAATGAAGTCCGCGGACCGCACGGGGCCTTCGTCGCGAATCCGCGCGAGCAGCCGTTCGATTTCCGCGCGATTCTGCTCGTGCCAATCGGCCGCATACTTCCAGCCCATTCCGGACGGATCGAGCATCTTGTAGCGCATCAGGCCGTATTGCTCGATCGGCAGGAAGCACGCCTC
The DNA here is from genome assembly GCF_001718335.1 of Burkholderia territorii. Lineage (NCBI taxonomy): Bacteria > Pseudomonadati > Pseudomonadota > Betaproteobacteria > Burkholderiales > Burkholderiaceae > Burkholderia > Burkholderia territorii. The sequence goes on along the minus strand of NZ_CP013365.1, from coordinate 1,741,811 downwards.
GTGCGACCAGTATTCGAACAGGCGCGCCTCGGCCAGATGTTCGTCGAGCCACTGCGGGGCGAAGTCGCCCAGGCGGCTGAACAGCACCAGATACGGGCTGCGCGCGACGACGTGAATGGTATCGATCTGCAACTGCGCCATCCGCCGGATCGTGTCGAGCACGTCGGCCTTGGTGGCCTTGCGGCGGGGCGGGGTCAGCAGGCCCTGTGCGGCGAGATGCAGCGCGCGGGCGGCGGCGGGCGAGAGCGTAAGCATCGGAGCGGCGGCTGAGGATGGCGGTCGGGCACCACTTTAGCGCGAAAGCGGCGTACGTGCGCGACGCATGCACGCAACGCGTCTGACAATGGTTGACAGATGCGCGGCGCGACTTTCCCTATAGTGCAGTCATGGCGCGACGAAATGTGCGCGCAACGATTCCGCTTCCGACGCACATATGTCCATGGCACGCAGGAAGCAGATCCGGGATTCTCAACCCCCAACGAGAGACCCGGAGCCCTGAGCGGACATCCATGCGGCTGTGCACCGGCCCCGTGTGGATGTCCGCTGATTTTTTTTGTTTTCCGGTTTTTCCACTCCAGCCGGCACGTTCATTGCCGCTTGCCGCGCGCGACTTCATCGCCGGCGCCGGGCGGCAGCCGTCGCGTGATCGGAATCGACGCGAACGAACACAGCCCGACCACGACGAACGCGGGCCAGAAATCCGACCACACCATCGTCGTGTGCCCCTGCAGCCAGTGCGACACGTGCAGCACGAGGCCGGCGACGGTCACGCCGAGCCCGAGCGACATCTGCTGCACGACACTGCCGAGGCTCGTCGCGCGGCCTGCATCGGCCTGCGAAATATCCGCGTAGATCATCGAATTCAGGCTCGTGAACTGCAGAGCGGGGAAGATGCCGCCGACCAGCACGATCGTCCAGATCGCCCAGGTCGCCATGCCCGGATGGAACACGCCGTAGGCGGCGATCGCGAGCCCGGCGAACGCGGCGTTATAGATCAGCACCGTGCGAAAACCGAAGCGCCGCAGCGTATGAGTAGCCGTCGATCGGCTCACCGCGCCGCCGAGCGCGGACGCGCAGGTGATCAGCCCGGAATGGAACGCGCTCATCCCGAGGCCTTCCTGCAGCGCGAGCGGCAGCAGGAACGGCACCGCGCCGAGGCCGATGCGGAACAGCGATCCGCCGACCACGCTCGCGTGGTAGGTCGGTATCCTCAGGAAACTGAGGTCGAGCACCGGACGCGTCTTGCGGCGCGCATACGGTACGTAGAGCGCGAGCATCGCCGCACCGGCCACGCACATCAGCAGTGCGTTGCCGCGCGACGTGAGCGAACCGTCGATCAGCGTGAGACCCATCAGCAGCAGCGCGGCGCCGCTCGCGGACAGCAGGAAGCCGAACCAGTCGAGCGGGCCGGGATCGGCTTCGTGCGTGTTCGCGATGTGCTTGCTCGCGAGGTAGATCCCGTAGATGCCGATCGGCACGTTGATGAAGAAAATCATCCGCCAGTGCAGGTAGGTCGTGATGAAGCCGCCGACGAGCGGCCCGACCGTCGGCCCGAACAGCGCGGGAATCGCGAGGTAGTTCATCGCGCGCACGAGATCGGAGCGCGGCACCGCGCGGAAGATGATGATCCGGCCCACCGGCACCATCATCGCGCCGCCGACGCCCTGCACGAAGCGCGCGAACGTCAGCAGGCCGAGCGAGTTGGAGGCGGCGCACATCAGCGAGCCGGCGACGAAGATGCCGATCGCGGTGCGGAAGACGGAGCGTGCGCTGAAGCGGTCGGCAAGCCATCCGCAGATCGGAATGAATACGCCGAGGCCGACCACGTAGGCCGTGATCGCAATGTTCAGTGTGACGGGGTTGTGCCCGAAGTCCCTCGCCATCGCGGGCAGTGCGGTGACGATGATGTTCGCGTCGACGCTTTCCATGAACAACGCACAGGCAACGATGAGCGGTGCTAGAAAGACGGGCGACATGGGCAGGGCGCGCGGTAAAGACGCCATTATGCCCACAATGTGGTCGTTGCGTCACGCGAGACAACGGTCGTTCCGCATGTTGCAACAGTCGTTCCTGTTACCGCGCATGCAGGAAGAGACGACCGGGGTGTCGTGTGCGGTACATGACACGACACATGACGCGCGGCCGCGAGGGCGGCGGCGAAACTTGCGTGCGATGCGCGTTTCGTGCGACAGTCGGAACTCATCTGCGACACACAACGACGCGCATCGATCGACGGCCATCGAGACGAGCGCACGCGCGAACGAGACCCCTGCCGAACCATTCTTCATCGAAAGGAGGGGACACGTCATGACGTCACGCCGTGCCGCATCGATCGCATCGCATCCTGCCTCGCATCCGTCCATTCCCGCGCCGCGTCTGCGCTGGGCCGCCGTTCTCGCCGTCGCTTACCTCGCCGTCGCCGGTTGTGCGGCGCAGGCCGACAGTGCGAATCAACCCTCGATGCAGGCGGCCAGCCCGCCCGCCGCGGCGACGCTCGCGAGCCCGGCTTCCGGCACGCTGCTGCCGCCGCCGAGCCAGCTCTACGGCGACCTGTTCGTCGCGGTTCAGACGGCGCAAATCTATCCCGATCAGAAGACCTTCGTCGACGCGACGCCCAATACCGATCCGGCGACGATCGTACAGTTGTATCAGCAACAGAAGTCTCAGCCCGGCTTCTCGCTGAAGGCGTTCGTCGACCAGCATTTCACGCCGCCGCCGGAGGGCGGCGTCACGCCGCCCGCGAACCAGACGCTGCGCCAGCACATCGACTGGCTGTGGCCGCAGCTCACGCGCACCACCACGACGGTGCCGCCGTACAGCTCGCTGATTGCGATGCCGAAGCCGTACGTGGTGCCGGGCGGCCGCTTCCGCGAAGGCTACTACTGGGATACCTATTTCACGATGCTCGGGCTGCAGGTGTCGGGGCGCGAGGATCTCGTCGACGACATGCTCGACAACTTCGCGTATCTGATCGATACGGTCGGCCACATCCCGAACGGCAACCGCACGTACTACGCGAGCCGCTCGCAGCCGCCGTTCTTCGCATACATGGTCACGCTCGCCGCGCAGGTCGAAGGCGACAAGGTCTACCAGAAATACCTGCCGGCGCTGCGCAAGGAACATGCGTACTGGATGCAGGGCGAAACCACGACGCCGCGCGGGCAGGCCGCGCGCAACGTGGTCGCGATGCCGGACGGCGCGGTGCTGAACCGCTACTGGGACGCGAGCGACACGCCGCGCGACGAGTCGTATCTCGAGGACGTGACGACCGCGAAGTCCGTGCCGAATCGCCCGGCGAACGAGGTGTACCGCGACTTGCGCGCGGGCGCCGAAAGCGGCTGGGACTACAGCTCGCGCTGGTTCGGCGACGGCAAGACGCTCGGCACGATCCGCACGACGTCGATCGTGCCGGTCGACCTGAACAGCCTGATGTTCCATCTCGAGACGACGATCGTGAAGGGCTGCGCGGTCACGCGCGACATCGCGTGCGTGGCGGATTTCTCCGGGCGGGCGGCGCGGCGCGCGGCGGCGATCAATCACTATCTGTGGAATCGCCGCGGCTATTACGGCGACTACGACTGGCAGTTGCGCAAGCCGCGCGACGGGGTGACGGCGGCGGCGCTGTATCCGCTGTTCGCGGGCGTCGCGTGGCCCGAACGCGCGAAGGCGACCGCGCGCGAAGTGCGCAAGACGCTGCTGCAACCGGGCGGCCTCGCGACGACGACCGAGAACACCGGCCAGCAATGGGACGCGCCGAACGGCTGGGCGCCGCTGCAGTGGATCGCGATCGACGGGCTGCGCCGCTATGGCGAACCGGCGCTCGCGAAGGACATCGGCACGCGCTTCCTGGCCGACGTGAAGCATGTGTATGCGACCGAAGGCAAGCTCGTCGAGAAGTACGTGGTCGAGGGCGCCGGCGAGGGCGGCGGCGGTGGCGGCGAATATCCGCTGCAGGACGGCTTCGGCTGGACCAACGGCGTCACGCTGAAACTGCTCGGGCTGTATGGCGAGTGACGGGCCGCGTGTGTTGAACGCAGGCACGTAACCCGGCATGGCGGACACGGGCCGGACGGCCGCGCGCGCGGCGAGCCGGCCCGTGTCGCACGCGCGGATGTCAGAACGTGATCGTCGTGCGCACGCCGACCACCGTTTCGTCGCCGATGCGCGCGCCGGCCGCGTTCGGGTTCGGGATGCCGCCGCCCGGCCGGAAGAAGTGCTGCAGGTCGGCCTGCAACTGCCACCACGGCGCGACCTGGTACTGGTAGGTCGCCTCGATCACCGTTTCCGCGCGGCGCACCGGATAGCCGGGCGTCGTATACGTGCCGGTGTCGCCGTCGAGCGCACGCGCATGCGAACCGATCTTCGCGTAGCCGATCGCGATGCCGGCCGTATCGTCGTCGCGGCCCTTGAACGGCGCCTTGAGCGTCACGCCCGCATTCGCCGCGAAATCGACGACGTTGCGATCGCCCGGCGCGCCCATCACGCGCGCGAACACGCCGATTGAACGCGGGCTGTCCGCCGACGGCCGCCACACCATCTGATCCGCGACCGCATAGAAACCGTAGTTGCCGCGATGCGTGGCGGGGATTCCGTTGCTGGCCGGATTCGCGAGCGACAGCCCGTCGGTGCCGACGCGCGGATCGTTCGTGTGTTGCGACTGATACCAGAAGCCGAGCTTGTACGTGCCCGGCAGGCCGGCCGGTTGCGGCGCCTTCGGGTCGGCGGGCGGCGCGTTCAGCGCGTACTGGAGCTCGCCGATCACGAACGCGCCGCTGCGCAGGTTGAAGTTGGTGCCGTGCGCGTTCAGCACCTGCGCGTCGCCGTCGCTGCGGCCGGCCGGGTTACCGTCGAACACGCCGACCATCGCGGTCCACGCGTCGGCCGGCTTCACCCGCAGCCGCACGCCGAGCGACGACAGCGGATACGCGGGGCCGCCGGACGGCAGGTCGGTGGCCGGCAGCACGGGCCAGCCGAACGTCGCGTTCATGAACGTCGCCGCGTACTGGCTCACCATGAATTCCTGGTCGACGCTTTGCTGGCCCACCCGCACGTCGGCCTTGCCGGCGAGGAACGCCTGCTGATACCAGAGCTCCCACAGCCGCGTGGTCGAATTCGCCTCGACGCCGGTCGCGGTCTGCAGCGTCTGCAGATAGCGCTGCGTGAGGTTGGTGCCGTGGATCTGCAGCGCCGACACGTTGAAGGTGCCGCCCGGCAGCCCGATCGCCTTGTCCGTATCGACGTTGAAGCCGAATTGCGTGAGGCCCTGGTAGGCGCCGCCGCGCTGCGTGCCGCCTGCGGCGTTGTACAGGTATTCGCTGGTTTCCTGCAGGTTCAGCGTGACGCCGTGATCGCCGAGCACGTCGCGCAGGCCGCCCATGTTGCCGAACAGGTTCGAGCGCTCCCAGAAACCGGTGGGCGCTGGCGCGGCAGCATCGGCGGCCTGTGCGGGGGCGGCGTCGCTGACGCCGGACGCCGGTTCGGCCGCGGCGGCCGGCGATGTCGATTGCGCGAATGCGGGCGCGGCGGCGAGCGACAGCAGCAGCGCGGCGAGCGCATCGAGGCGCGGTGTACGCGGTGCGGATTCGAAGCGATTCTTCATGCGGGCTCCGTTGTTTGATTGATTAGTGAGACTGAAGAAATGGGCACGTGAAGCGATGCAGCGGGCGCGGACAGCGGCGCGCACGGATGCGCGCGTTGCGCGCCGCCGGTCATGGCAGCCAGCCGCCGATCCGCCATACGTGCGCGAAGCCGAGGCGTGATGCGGCGACGCAGAGCAGCGCAACGAGCGCGACGGCGGTCGCCATCGCGCCGATCAGCACGCAGTCGAGCACGCGCAGTGCTGCCGGCAGGTGCGCGAGCGCGCTGCCGCGCCGGTGGCCGAACGCATTGGCGAGCGGCGCAAGGAGCGATGCCGGCGAGCGGTCGGACGCGACATGGCCGAGTCGCTTGAGTCTGGCCGCGAACGATTGAAAGAACATGACGAACCTCCGTCCGGTCCGGCGCATGCCGGACGACGTGACCGAGCGCGGGTGCATGACGCGGCCTGCGATCGGCGGTTGGAACGTAACGGAGCGTGCGACGGACGAGCCGGACATGCCGGCACCGGGGGAAGCGCGCTAACCCGACGAATGCGAGCGAGCGGCGAATGACATGCGTCTTGCTGCTATCTCGCGATGGCTTGGCCGGCCTGGGCCGGCATCGAACTGCAACTGGAGCATGTGTCCACGAAGGGACTCCCTCGATGAATTGGGGCGGATTGTAGTCGCGAGTTTTGCTGCGGTGCAAGCAAAAAAAGCAGCGGCGTTGCGCCGGGTGGACCGGCTCCGTCAGCGCGTCGAGGGCCGGCCGTGGCCCGGCACGACCGCGCGCCGGCGGCCCGTGGCGACTGTTGCTTGCGCGCATCGGCGGCGCGCGTCATGCGGCGCATTGAAAGGTTGCGGCGCGTCATTTCGGGCGCGAATCTTTCAGCGTGCAAGGCACGAAAAAAATATTCCCCGTAGCGGGGGCCGGAGGGTTGACTTCCGTTTCGGCCGGTTCATAAAATCCGGCATCTTCACTCTTGGGGCCGCCGCCTTGGACGCCTGCAGTAGTCGATCTTCGAACGAAATTTCCGCCTGAGCGACCGACGTCCGCGCCTCAATCGAAGCCGCCGTTTGTCATTCAGGCAAACGGTGCGCGCAGCAGTATTCCGCAGCAACTCCCTACGTGCACCCTGATTCGCGCCGGTTAGCGTGATGCGTTCGCGCATGCGCCATCCGGTTTCGCCGCCGCCCGGCGCGCGGCCGCGTTCGCGCATGCGTTTCGCATGCATCCGAACGACGGCCCGCGCCGGACGGCGGTCAACCGTGTTCTCCGGAACACCGTACAGGAGCCGCCATGAACGACAGTGACAGTTGTCCCTTATGCCCGTTGCACCAACAGACCCTTTTGAACCCGGGTCGCAGGGACATGCCGGCCGACTAGCCTGACACGTCGTTAAGGCCCCGGACTGGCCCCGCGCCCACCACGCGGCCGGCACGCATGCCGGTGCCGCCAGGAGCCAGACCATGAACTTCGGCCTTCTGCTGTCGAACCTCCCGCACGTCGCGGAATCGCGTCCGCATTACGACGCGATGCTGACGCTCGATGCGCGTCCGCGGGTGTTCTCCCGTTTGCTGAACCACCTTAAATCGTTGATCCACTGAAGAAGCGCCGAGCGCGTCTCGGCATGCGCGCACGGCGTCGTTCCGCGCGCGCATTCCAAGGCCACACGCTTGCCGGATAAAAAAACCAGTCGTACGGAATTCATCATGTCCACGCCATCGAACGTCTCTCCACCGATCGCCGTCGAACGCAGCGCCGTGCTCGACGAAGCCCACCTGGGCGACATCCGCGGCGCGTTCGGCACCATCGCGCACCACGACACCGCCGCGCGCCGCACGTGGTGGGCGCGTCTGCGCACGCTGCTCGCGATCATCGGCCCCGGCCTGATCGTGATGGTCGGCGACAACGACGCCGGCGCATTCGGCACCTACACGCAGGCCGGCCAGAACTACGGCACGACGCTGCTGTGGACGCTGCTGCTGCTCGTGCCGGTGCTGTACGTGAACCAGGAAATGGTGCTGCGTCTCGGCGCGGTCACCGGCGTCGGCCATGCGCGCCTGATCTTCGAGCGCTTCGGCAAGTTCTGGGGCGCGTTCAGCGTGATCGACCTGTTCCTGCTCAATGCGCTGACGATCGTCACCGAGTTCATCGGCATCACGTTCGTGCTGGCTTTCTTCGGGCTCCCGAAGGTCGCGGGCGTGTGCGTGGCGGCAGCCTTGACGATGGCGGCGGTGAGTACCGGCGACTTCCGGCGTTTCGAGCGGTTCGCGATCGTGCTGTGCGTGATGAGCCTGCTGCTGGTGCCGGTGCTCGTGTCGATCCACCCGCCGGTGGCGCAGATGTCGCGCGACTTTTTCGTGCCGAATTGGCCCGCGCACGCGAAGCTGTCCGACGTGATGCTGCTCGTGATCGGCATCGTCGGCACGACGGTCGCGCCATGGCAGCTGTTCTTCCAGCAGAGCTACGTGATCGACAAGCGCATCACGCCGCGCTTCATGAAGTACGAGAAGGTCGATCTGTGGATCGGCATCGCATTCGTGCTGATCGGCGCGGTCGCGATGATCGGCTTCAGCGCCGCGCTGTTCGGCGGCCATCCGGAGGCGGGCGGCTTCACCGACGCGGGCGGCGTGATCGCGGGCCTCGAGAAATACGCGGGCCGCACGAGCGCGACGCTGTTCGCGGTCGCGCTGCTCGACGCGTGCATCATCGGCGCGGCGGCGGTGTCGCTGTCGACCGCGTACGCGATCGGCGACGTGTTCAAGATCCGTCATTCGCTGCATCGCGGCGTGTCCGATGCGAAGGGCTTCTATCTCGTCTACTTCGGCATCGTCGCGGCCGCTGCGGCGCTCGTGCTGATTCCGGGCAGCCCGCTCGGCCTGCTGACCGAAGCGGTGCAGACGCTCGCGGGCGTGCTGCTGCCGAGCGCGACCGTGTTCCTGCTCGTGCTGTGCAACGATCGCCAGGTGCTCGGCCCGTGGGTCAACTCGACGAAGCTCAACGTGTTCACGGGCGCGGTGATCTGGGTGCTCGTGCTGCTGTCGATCATCCTGACCGCATCGGTGATGTATCCGGACATCAGCGGCGAAGCGATCGTCGATGTGCTGGTCGGCGGCACCGTGCTGGCGATTGCCGGTTATCTCGCGACGGTGCTGATTCGCCGCAACAAGCGCGTCGTCGAACCGGGCATCGATCGCGCGCTGCGCGAAACCTGGCGCATGCCGCCGCTCGATTCTCTCGAGCCTCAGAACATGACGGTCGCAACACGCGTGTGGATGGCCGTGCTGCGCGGTTATCTGGTGATCGCCGTCGGTCTCGTGATCGTCAAGGTCGTGCAGATGACGCTGCTGAAGTAACGCCGCGCGGCGTCATCGCCAGATGTGAGCACATGCCGGCCCGCGAGGCCGGCATGTGCGTTTTCGCGGGCCCGTCGCGCGCGTGTCAGATCAACTCGAGCTTCGACGTCAGGTACGTGAGCTGGATCCGGTTTGCGACGCCGAAGCGCTTGCGCAGCTTGCGCAGGTGATAGTCGACGTTGTGCGCGCTGGTGTCGAGGCGCCGGCCGATCTCCTTGTCCGACGCGCCTTCCGCGATGCCCAGCAGCAGTTCCTGTTCGAACGGCGTGAGCCCGTTCACCGCGCGTTCGCGCGATGTCGCGATCAGTTGCGGCGACGCGAACTTGTGCACCGACAGCCCGATCGACAGCGCCTGCTCGATCGTCGAAGGCGTGATCCACTCGCGCGTGCGGCGCGGCGCGGTGAAGCTCATGAATGCGTGCAGCCGCGTGCCGGGCACCGCCATCGAATACATGATCCCGCTGCACATGCCGTCGTCCTGCATCGTCTGCAGGAAGCCGTCGAGCGCCGCCGGCGTCACGCACGGGCCGTCGTCGCGTTCGCGGTGTTCGCGGCGCAGCTGCTGCAGGTCCCACACGATCGGCATGTTGCATACGCGCGCGCCGAGCGTGCGCGGATCGATGTCGTGATGGTTGTGCCGCACGTAGTCGCCGCGATAGGTGGACGGCGTGAACGCCTCGTGCAGGTAGAGACTTTCGACGCGCTCGCGCGAGAATTCGAGCGCGAAGTACGCGAACGTCGAGAAGCCCGTCAGATGCAGCAGGCTCGTGACGATCCGGTTGCGTTCCGCGGTGCTCTGCGCATGTGCGAGCGTATCGGCAACGCCGAGCTTCGGCGCGTGCGGCTGCTCGATGTCGCCGCGCTTCACGTCGTCGCACCAGACGACCTGCACCTGGCGTTCTCTCGACACGTCGGCGCAGGCGGGCGTCCGCCGCGACGCACGGGCCAGTGTTGGGGCGACCGCTTCTTCTTGCATTGCAATATCGGACATGAGCCATCCCTCGGAATCGACGCGCATCGCGTGGCGGCAGCCGTGTCGTGCACGGCGCTCGCGACGATGCGATCGAGCATCTTTATGATATGCGCCGATCATCATCCAGACGAAACGCGGGGGCATTGTACAAAAATGCCTGTGTACGCGTAATATGCCGTAATACTAATGCGGGCGAAAGGTTCATATTCGCACCGGTATAGAGATGACCAGAAAATCATAAAGAAAAGACCAGATCGTGACGGGGCAGGTTCACATATTGGGAAAGGGTGGGCTCCTCATGACACATGCTGACGACGCACCACGCGTCGAGTGGTTCTCGCAAGCCGATATCGCGGTCGCTGCCGCTTATTCGAAAGAAATTCATGCAATCGAACGCGACGTTTTTACCGGCATTCAATTCGCGCCCGGTAAATCCGACCTCGCTCCCGTCGATTTCGCCCAATGCCATGCCCGATTGCGGCAAATCGGTTTCAGCACGCTCGGTTACGGCGCGTATGAAATGATCGGGCGGCGCATCCTGTGCGCGCATCTGCTGCGCGACCTCGCGCCCGTGACGTTCATGCAGCCATATATCGAAGGCATGCTCTACGAGAACGACCCGCGTTTCGCGCAGGTGCGGCAAAGCGGCTTTCCGGTCGCATGGCGGCTCGACGAGATCGAGTCGGCCGCGCAGGGCAGCGGCGACCGCAAGGTGCTCGCGCTGGCGGGCCATCTGCGTGCGCATGCCATGAACAGCGGCATGATCTTCAGCCTGTCGGCACCGCGGCTCGATCTGCGCGTCGCGGTGAACGTCACGTCGGAAGCGCACGGCACCGAATGGATCGACGATCGCGTGATCGGCGGCGCGCTGTCGGTGAGCCTCGCCGTGCATCGCGTCGCGCTGCCGTTCCTCGAGGCGCGCATCGCGCGCATGCGCGGCTTTGCGCTCGGCGACGAGCAGCAGCAGGTGCTCGAACGGCTCGTGCACGGGCTGTCCGACCAGGAGATCGCGAGCGCGCTGCGCACGTCGCTGCACAAGGTCGGGCACCATATTCGTTCGCTCGAAAAACTCTTCAACGTCCGGAATCGCGCGCAGCTCGCGTATCTCGCTGCACGCCGTCTGGAGTCCTGACCCTGTCAACGCGCGCGGCGTCTGCCGCGCGATGGAAGCGGTTCCGGCGATGCGTGCGAGCGAGGGTCGCCGGGTTTCGTAGTCGGCTCGAATCGTCGCAGGAAAACCGCCGCGCCGCTACGAGGCGCATCCGTTTTTGCGCGGTTTCGCGTCGCTACACTCGTCCCATTCAACGGTCCGCGCGACACGGGGCATGACGGCCCGTGCCCGCCGGCGACAACGACAGGACGACGGCACGATGGCAGAACCGAAGGCGCTCCCTCGCGACTGGCAGCGGATCTTCTCCGCCGGCCGCAGCGTGTCCGGGCGACGTCTCGGGGCATCGCCGCGCGCCGACCTGTTTCTCGCCGGGTTCATCGTGTCGGTGGTCGCGCTGTTCATCCTGCCGCTGCCGCAAGCCGCGCTCGACGGGATGATCTCGCTGAATCTCGCCGCGAGCGTCGTGTTGCTCACGGTGTCGACCTACGTGCCGTCGGCGGTCAGCTTCTCGTCGTTTCCCGCGCTGCTGCTGTTCACGACACTGTTCCGGCTCGCGCTGAACATCGCGTCGTGCAAGCTGATCCTGCTGCATGCGAACGCTGGCCACGTGATCGACGCGTTCGGCCGGCTCGTGGTCGGCAACAACGTCGTGGTGGGCGGCGTGGTGTTCCTCGTGATCGCGGTCGTGCAGTTCATCGTGATCGCGAAGGGCTCCGAACGGGTCGCGGAAGTCGGCGCACGCTTCTCGCTCGACGCGATGCCGGGCAAGCAGATGAGCATCGACGCGGACCTGCGCGCGGGCATCATCAGCGCCGACGAAGCGCGCGAGCGCCGCGAGAAGCTCGAGCAGGAATCGCAGATGCACGGCGCGATGGACGGCGCGATGAAGTTCGTGAAGGGCGACGCGATCGCGGGCCTCGTGATCGCGTTCATCAACATCGTCGCGGGTATCGCGGTCGGCACGCTGATGCACGGGATGGACATCGGCGAGGCGCTGCAACGTTACGCGATCCTGACGGTCGGCGACGGGATGGCGTCGCAGATCCCGTCGCTGCTGGTGTCGATCGCGGCGGGCATCGTGACGACGCGCGTCGCGACGCGCGACACGCGGCAGCGCCAGCTCGGCGAGCAACTCGGCGAGCAGCTCGGCGCGCATCCGCGCGCGCTGCTGATCGCGGCGCTGGTGCTGGCGGGCTTTCTCGTCGTGCCGGGTTTTCCGAAGTGGTCGTTCGCGCTGATCGCGGTCGGCCTCGGCGCGTTCGCGTTCACGCAGTTGAAGCGCAAGACGACCGCGCCGAGCTTCAACCTGATACATATCGCGGGCCGCATCGGCGCGAGCGACGACGGCCAGCCCGCAAAGGTGTCGCACGCGGCGGGCGTCACGTCGCTGATCGCGGTGTCGCTGTCGGACGATCTGCGCACGACGCTGAACCTCGCGCAGTTGCAGGCGGCGCTGTCGAGCGCGAAGGCGCGCGTCGACGCGGACATCGGCACGGTGTTTCCGCGCATCACGCTGAATGACGACGAGGGCGCGCCGGCCGGTACGTACCGCATCTACCTGCAGGACGTGCTCGCCGCGCAGGGTGCGCTAAAGCCGGGCTGGCTGCTGTGGGACGGCGTCGCGCCGCTGCCGGAGCGCGCGGAGCGCCAGCCGGCCGAGGCATTCGGTCCGTTCGCGACCGCGCTGTGGATCAAGCCCGACGGCGCGGCGCCGGAAGGCAAGTGGCTCACGAGCGAAGGCGCGCTCGCCGCGCACGTCGAACAGATCGTGCGCCAGCATGCGGATGAACTCATCGGCATCCAGGAAACGCAGGCGCTCGTGCACCTGGTGCGCCGCGAGCATCCGGAACTCGTCGGCGAACTCACGCGGCTCGTGCCGCTGCAGCGCGTGACCGAGGTGCTGCGCCGGCTGCTTGCCGAGCAGGTGCCGATCCGCAACCTGCGCGTGATTTTCGAGAGCCTGATCACCTGGGCGCCGAACGAACCGGACGACGTGATCGCGCTGGTCGAGCTGGTGCGCGTCGACCTGCGCCGGATGATCACCGATCGTCATGCGGGCGCCGCAAGGCAACTGCGCGTCGTGCTGTTCGAGCAGAACCTGCAGGAGCGCATCGAGAACGCGGTGATGCGCACGAAACAGGGCAATTTCCTCGCGCTGTCGAGCGCGATCAAGCAGGACATCGGCGAGCAGGTGCGCGCGATCGTGCAGGCCGCGACGTCGGCGCAGGCGGCCGGCGCGGGCGGCCACGGCAACCCGCAAGGCGCGGCACGCCTTGCGGTGATGGTCGCGCTCGGCGCGCGCCGCTACGTGAAGACGATCCTGCAGCCGGTGCTGCCCGACCTCGCGGTGCTGTCGTATCAGGAAATAGAAGAGGACGTGCAGCTGCACACGGTCGGCTGGGTGAAGAACCCGCCCGACGACGGCACGCTCGGCGCGGGCGCCGGCGTGCGCACGCCGGGAGTCGCGCAATGACGAGCTCGACGATCCTCGACCTGACGCGGCAGGCGCTGATGCTGGTGCTGCTGCTGTCGCTGCCGATCGTGCTGATCGCCACCGTCACCGGCCTGGTCGTCGCGATCCTGCAGGCCGTCACGCAGGTGCAGGACGCCAACATCGGCATTGCGGTGCGGCTGATCGCCGTGATGGTCGCGCTCGTGCTGCTGTCGGGCTGGCTCGGCAGCGAGGTGCTGCGCTTCGCGCAGCAGGCGCTGGAACGCATGTTCGTTTCTTCCACAGGAGTGCTTTGATGCGTCGACGCGTCGCCCCGATCCGGTTTCAACCGCGCCGCCTGCAACGGGCCGCGCTCGCCATGTGCGCGACCGCGCTGCTCACGGCATCGCTGTGCATGACGGTCGCGCATCCGGCGCGCGCGGCCGACCTGCGCTGGCGCAACAAGCCGTTTACGATCGTCGCGAACGGCAAGAAGATCGGTGACTTCATTCGCGAACTCGCGTCGTCGCAGGGCGTGACGGCCGTGGTCGATCCGAAAGTCGACGGCGTGATCAGCGGCCGTTTCTCGGGCACGCCGCAGCAGACCCTCGACACGATCTGCTCGACCTACGGTCTCACGTGGTACTACGACGGTTCGTTCCTGTACGTCGACCCGGCCGACCAGTCGCAGACGCAGATGATCCCGATTCCGCCGAACTCGGCCGGCGAGATCGGCCGCGCGCTGCAGGCGATGCAGATTCCCGACAAGCGCTACACGCTCGTGATCAACGATCGCGCGAACAGCGTGTACGTGGCCGGCCCGCGCCGCTATGTGGAGCTCGTGCGGCAGGCGGTCGGCTCGGTCGGCGATCCGTCGGCGAACGGCGCGCATGCGGACATCCGCGCGTTCCGGCTCAAGTACGGCTGGGCGTCCGACTTCACGATCAACCGCTCGGGCAAGGAAGTGACGGTGCCGGGCGTCGCGACGATCCTGCGCCGGCTGTTCGGCAAGGGCGGCGGCACGAACGAGCTGCCGTCGAGCACGCCGCTCGGGCAGGCGGCGCGCCAGGTGAAGCTCGGCTCGGGGCTGACCATCGCGGTGCCGCGACTGGACTTCCCGGACATTTCCGGCGGCCCGCGGCAGGGCGGCTATGGTGGCGCGGACGGCAGCGCGGGCGGTTTTTCGCCGTTCTCGAATGGCGGCGGTGGCGACACGCTGCCTCAGATCGTCGCCGATCCCGCGATCAACGCGGTGATCGTGCGCGACCTGCCGGAAAACATGTACCGCTACCAGTCGCTGATCAATCAGCTCGACGAGCGGCCGCGCATCGTCGAGATCAACGTGACGATCATCGACATCAACGAGGATTCGCTCGACAGCCTCGGGATCGACTGGCGCCTGCACACGACGCACGGCGACGTGCAGATCGGCAACGGCCAGAACCCGCTGAACGGCAACACGCAGTACAACGGCGCGGGCAATCCGCCGCTGACGTTCGGCATCGGCACGTCGGAAACCGGGCAGACCGGCACCTTCATGCCGACCGGCATCGCGCTGACCGCGTCGATCGGCGGGTCGTTGCGCAACTACCTGCTCACGCGCGTGAACGCGCTCGCGCAGAAGGGGCAGGCGCAGCTGCGCTCGAAGCCGAAGGTGCTCGCGCTCGACAACACCGAGGCCATTCTCGAGAACCTCACGCAGTTCTACGTGCAGGTGCCCGGCTACCAGGATTCGTCGCTGTACAGCGTGACGACCGGCACCAGCATCAAGGTGACGCCGATGATCGTCGACGAGGCGATCCGCAACGCGGCTGCCGTGTCCGGCAATCCGCAGAGCGTGATGATGTCGATCGACATCCAGGACGGCAACATCGTGCCGGGGCAGGCCGTGTCGAACGTGCCGGTGATCCAGCAGCGCAACATCGTCACGAAGACGATGATCGACGAAGGCAAGAGCCTGCTGATCGCGGGTTTCAACGACGACGAGGTGCGGCTGAACAAGAGCGGCGTGCCGTGGCTGTCGGACATTCCGCTGATCGGCAACCTGTTCAAGTACACCGACAAGTCGGGCAACCACATGGAGCGGTTCTACCTGCTGACGCCGCGCGTGGTGACGACCGCGTCGATGTACGCGCCGGACGGCTCGCCGGTGAATCCGGGCGTGGACGGGCCGGCCGGTTCGGACGGCACGTCGATGTATCGCCCGCCGGACAACGACATCGCGGTGCCGCTCACGCCCGCGCCGCTGCCCGGCACGAAGTTCGGCCCGCCCGCGCTGCCGCCGCCGAAGGATTCGGCCGCGCAGCCCGTGGCGACGACCGCAGGAGCGTCCACTCATGTCGACGACCATCATTGATCCGCACGGCGACGGCGCTTTGCCCGGTGGCGCCGGCGCGGGGTCGGCCGCCCTCGCGTCGCCGTGGAACCTGTGCTTCCTCAGCGGACCGATGTACGGCCGCACGATGTCGCTCGCGCGCGGCGCGAACTGGGTCGGCACCGCGGCCGACTGCGAGGTGATCCTGCCCGATCGCGAGATCGGCGCGAAACAGGTGTGCCTGCAGGTCGGCGCGCTCGCGGTGACGGTGCAGAACCACGGCGGCGACGGCGGCGCGCCCGTGCTGTTCAACGACGAGCCGCTCGGCGCGGGCCGCCGCTCGATGACGCCGCAGGACGTCGTGACGGTCGGCTCGATCAAGCTCGGGATCGCGCGTCACGCGCAGGCGAGCGTCGCGGTGCCCGACGAGGCCGACGCGCCGGACGCCGCGCGCGAGGCCGCCTGGCTTGGCTGGCTCACCGGCGGGCTGCGGCGTCTGGGCAGCCGGCGGCTCGTGATCGCGGTCGTCGCGCTGTGGATCGGCGTGCTGCTCGGCGCGCTCGGTTACGGTTTCGTCGCGTGGTCGGGGCGCCTGCCTTGGCAACACGAATCGGTGCTCGCGCGCACGCACCGGCTGCAGCAGCTGCTGCACGCGTATCCGGAGCTCGCCGTCGCGCCGCGCGACGACGGCGTGATCGTGTCGGGTTACGTGAGCGACCCGGCCGCGCGGGAACGCGTCGCGCAGATCGTCGCGGGCGTCGACAACGCGGCGCTCGGCAACATCTACGTCGTCAGCGATCTCGTCGCGACCGCGCAGACGTATTTCAGCGATACGGCACTGACGGTCACCTATCTGGGCCGCGGGCGGATCGAATTGACGGGCGCGGCCGAGCGCGCGCAGATCGAGCCGCGCATCCGCAACTACATGAAGGATGCGCGTCCGGCGCTGGAGGTGGTCGACCACGTGCGCGACGCCGATGCCGCCGCGCCGCGCACCGCGACGACGCTTGGCGGCGTCGCGGGAATTCCGGAGATCACGACGGTGTTCGCGGGCGACGGCGACCAGCGTTACATCGAGACGGCCGACGGCAGCCGCTATTTCGAAGGGGCGCGGCTGAAGGAAGGGCCGACCGTCGTGTCGATCGGACCGGACGAAGTCGTGTTCGAGCGCAACGGCCAGCGCATCACGATGCCGCTGGGCGGCCCGTCCGCGAGCGCGCCCGAGCGGGTGCCAGCACCGCCCGTGCCGCCGCTCGCGAGCGGCGCGGCGACCGGTGTCGCGCAGCCGGTGCCGGGGCCGACGCTGTTGCCCGATGCGGCGGCGCCGGCGGTCGGGGCGGCCGGCGCATCGAAGGAGGCGGCGCACTAGCGCCGCGACAGGATCTGCGCATCGCGCGTCGCGCGGTGCGCGCATTACGCGACACGCCGCGCGCATGCGGCGCGTCACGTCGCCGGTGGGGCATGGGGCCGCCGCCGGAATGTGGATGATGTCTTTACGCAAAGGAGCGAAATATGGGTGCCTCAGCAGCCGGTGGTCCGAACGACACGACCCAGGTCCAACAGCAGGCGGACGACCTGACCAAGACGCAACTCGAACTGACGAAGATCAACTTCCAGGTCCAGCAGTCGACCGCGACGTTCGAAACCAGTAACGCAGTGACCGCGCAGGAAGGGACGGCGAACGCCCAGGTTGCGCAACACCTGAGTTCCGCCGGCCGCGCATGACGCCGGTCGCCGGCCGTGCCGCGCGACGCCACATGCCGGGGCCGCCCGTGACGGGTGCCCGGCGGGGCGCACGCGTGTGCCGGCCGGCTCGTTTCCGGCTCTGCCGGTCAAGGAGGACACGATCATGTCGGTAACAGGCGTAGGCGCGGCGCCGCCGGGCGCGGCCGCGCTCGCGGGCGCCGTGCAGCAGGCGGGCGCGGCGTCCGATCCGGCGCAGGTGCGCCAGTTCGATGCGTTGATGCAGGCGGGCGCGTCGCCGGCCGCAACGTCGGCGTCCGGCGTCGCGATGTCGCGCGTGGCGGCCGATGCGGCGCCGGCGGTGCAGATGACGCCCGCGCAGGCCAACCAGTCGTCGCTCGTCGAGCGGTTGCGCACGTACGGCAACGATCTCGACACGCGGTACGCGAACATCGACAAGCATCGCACCGAGATGCTGACGTCGATGGCGGACAACCGCAGCGATCCGCTGATGACGATGGTGAAGGCGATGGATTTCCAGTGGACGGCGACCACGACGATTTCCGAATACCAGTTGAGCCTGTCGGTCGCGCAGGCGGCGAACGGCTTCACGCACACGGTGCTGAAGACGCAGGAGTGACGAAGGCCGGTGCGCGTGCCTGAAGCGGCCGCGCGCCCTGAAGCGGACAAACGATGACGACGATCGATTCGACGCCGCGCATGCATGCGTGGCGCAGCCGGGCAGCGCGCGCGCTGCTCGCGGGACTGCTCGCGCTGCTCGCCGGCTGCCAGAAGGAGCTGTACTCCGGCCTGTCGGAGCGCGATGCGAACCAGATGGTCGCCGTGCTCGGCGATGCGGGCATCAGCGCGTCGAAGGACAACGACGCGCGCGACACGTCGGATCGCAACGCATGGCAGGTGAGCGTCGCGGACGGCGACATGCAGTCGGCGCTCACCGTGCTGCAGGCGAACGGGCTGCCGAAGCCGAGCTATGCGAGCCTCGGCGAGCTGTTCCAGAAGCAGGGTCTCGTGTCGACGCCGGCCGAGGAGCGCGTGCGCTACCTGTACGGCGTGTCGCAGGACCTGTCGCGCACGCTGCAGGACATCGAGGGCGTGGTGGTCGCGCGCGTGCAGGTCGTGATTCCGGAGAACGATCCGCTCGCGGACAAGATCAAGCCGTCGTCGGCGGCCGTGTACATCCGCTATCGGCCCGGCGTGGACCTGCGCGCGATGGCGCCGATGGTCAAGGATCTCGTCGCGCACAGCATCGAGGGGCTGCAGTACGACAACGTGTCGCTGTTCCTGCAGCCGGCCGCCGCGCGCACGACGCGGGTGGACGGCATCGGCAGCGCCGTGTCGGACATCCTGCGGCTGCGCTCGCCGCTCGGCTGGCTGGTGTTCGCGCTGATCCTGCTGACCTGCGCGGTGATCGCGCTGTCGGCCGCACGGCGCGGAATGTTCGGCGCGCGGCTCGCCGCGCTGGTCGGCACGCCGCGCGGCGCGAACGCCACCGGCGGTGCATCCGCGTCGTCGGGCGGCGGCCTGCGCACGCCGGACGGCGCGCGCGACGGCGCATGAGCGACCCTGCCGCGCTGCCGCCGGTCGACCGGCCCGATGCCGCGTCGCTGCCGTGGCTGCAACCGCTCGCGCCGCCGCCCGCCGCGCGGCGCGCGGCGTTTCACGCGCTCGTCTGCGAATTCAACCTGCGGCCCGACCGCTATCTGCATGTGACGCGCGTGCCGGCCGAGTGGCCCGTGCGCTATCGGTCGCCCGACGCGTTCGGCCCGGCCGGCCGCAAGCTGCTTGCGCGCCATCTGCTCGACGTGAACGGCGTGGCCGGGCAACACGACTTCGACGTCGCGAATCCATGCGCGCGGCTTGCGCTGCTGCCCGGCGCGGCGCTCGAGCAGCTCGCGTCGTATGCGGGGTTGCTGCTGCATCGCGGCTGGCTGCGCGACGCGCTGAGCGTGCGCCGCATTCGCGCGGAGGTCGCCGCGAAGCTCGGCGGCGACGCGCTGGAGCTCGCGCTCGAGCGCGCGCCGGAATTCGGCGCGCTCGCGGATACGCTCGAACCGTGGCGTGCCGATCCGGCTGCGCTGCCTGGAGTGATCCGTGCGCGCGGCGGGCGACTGCTCGCGGATTTCGTCGGCGTGGCCGGCGATGCGGTCGCGCGGCGCGCGCGCCTCAAATTCAACCGCGCGATCGACGACGAAGCGCCGTACTGGCTGAACCGCGCGCAACGCGACCAGTTCGGCGAATTGCTGTTCCTGTTTCTGATTCCCGAGAGGCTTGCGTCATGGGACTGGCTTTTCTGATCACGAGCGAAAACCTGCAGTTGCTGTCCGAGCGCAAGGTGCTCAAGGAGCGCGAATACGCGGCGCTGCTCGATGCCTCGGCGGTGATCGCGACCGCGCGCGACGAGGCCGCGCGCATCGTCGCCGATGCGCAGCGCGAATTCGACAAGCGCCAGGCGGCGGGCTACGACGAAGGCATGCGCCGCGCGCAGCGCGAGCATGCCGCGCAGACGTATACGCAGGCGCTGGCCGCCGCGCGCACGATGGAGTCGATGAAGGATTCGATGGCCGACATCGTCGTGAAGGCCGTGCGCGCGATCGTCGGCGAGATGAGCACGCAGAAGCTGTACGAGGCCGCGCTCGCGCGGATCGCGCCGCTGGTGCGCGACGAGGCGTTCCTGATCGTGCGGGTCGCGCCGGGCCGCGAGGACGAGATGCGCGACGCGCTCGATCGCGCGTTCGCCGGACAGTCGAACCGGCAACGGATCCGCATCGTCGAGGATGCGCAACTCGAACGTCACGCGTGCACGGTCGAGACACCGTCGGGGCGCATCGACGCGAGCCTCGACCTGCAGATCGACGCGCTGCGCCAGGCGATCCGCCGCGACGCGCTGAAGGGCACGACGCGATGAACGCGCCGCTCGACGATCCGCAATCCGATGGCGGCGCGCTCGACGACGATGCCGCGCCGTTCGATCGCGGCCGCCTCGTCGGCGATCTCGATGCCGGGCTCGCGTTCTTCTCGCCGGTGTCGGTGCAGGGGCGCGTCAATCACGCGGTCGGCCAGATCCTCAACGCAACCGGCATCCGCGCACGGCTCGGCGAGATCTGCGAACTGCGCACGCCGAACCAGCCGACGCTGCTCGCCGAAGTGGTCGGCTTCTCGCGGCAGACCACGCTACTCACGCCGCTCGGCGACGTGGCCGGGCTGTCGCCGGAGACGACCGTCGTGCCGTCCGGGCGCGAGCATGTGTTTCCGGTCGGCGAGGCGCTGTTCGGCCGCGTGCTCGACGGGCTTGGCCGGCCGCTCGACGATCGCGGCCCCGTGACGGGCGCCGCGTGGGTGTCGACGCAGCAGGACCCGCCGAACCCGCTCGCGCGCAAGATGATCGACACGCCGTTCCCGACCGGCGTGCGCGTGATCGACGGCCTGATGACGCTCGGCGTCGGCCAGCGCGTGGGCATCTTCGCACCGTCGGGCGTCGGCAAGAGCACGCTGCTCGGGATGATCGCGCGCGGTGCGCAGGCCGACGTGAACGTGATCGCGCTGGTCGGCGAGCGCGGCCGCGAAGTGCGCGAGTTCATCGAGCACAGCCTGTCGCCCGAGGTGCGCGCGCGGTCGATCGTCGTCGTGTCGACGTCCGATCGCCCCGCGATGGAGCGCGTGAAATCCGCGCTGGTCGCGACCGCGATCGCCGAGCATTTCCGCGATGCGGGCAAGCGCGTGCTGCTGCTGGTCGATTCGCTCACGCGTTTCGCACGCGCGCAGCGCGAGGTCGGCCTCGCGAGCGGCGAGCCGCCGACGCGGCGCAGCTTCCCGCCGTCGACGTTCGCCGTGCTGCCGCGCCTGCTCGAACGCGCGGGGCAGGGCGCGACCGGTTCGATCACCGCGCTGTACACGGTGCTCGTCGAAGGCGATGAGGAATCCGATCCGATCGCGGAGGAAGTGCGATCGATTCTCGACGGGCACATCGTGCTGTCGCGCAAGATCGCGCTCGCGAACCGCTATCCGGCGATCGACGTGCTCGCGAGCCTGTCGCGCGTGATGCCGCTCGTCGCGAGCCGCGCGCATCAGCAATCGGCCGCGCGCGTGCGCGAGCTGATCGCGAAGTACCAGGAGATCGAGCTGCTGGTGCAGATCGGCGAGTACCGCGAAGGCAGCGACCGGCTCGGCGATCTCGCGCTGCGGGCGCGCGATGCGATCGGCGCGTTCTGCGCGCAGGCGTCGCACGAGGACGTGCGTTTCGACGCGCTGCTCGCGAAGCTGACGAAACTCGCGAACGATCATGTCTGAAGCCGACGACCGTCTCGTGCTAGCGACGCTCGCGCGCCTGAAGCGCGTGCGCGAGATGCGCAGCCAGATCGCGCGCGTGGCGGCCGCGCGCCAGCAGGGCATCGCCGCGCAGAGCCGGCGCGCGCTCGATGCGGCCCATGCGCAGCTCGCGCGGCAGGTCGCCGCGAAGGCCGCGATCCAGACGCGGCTCGCCGACGACGTGCGCGAGGCGCGCGCGCTGCAGAACGCCGCGGCCGACACGCGCACGTTCGATCGCCACATCGGCGTCGCGAACGCGTCCGTCAGCGAAGCCACGCACGTGCATCGCGGTCACGAGGCGACGCTCGCGGACCTCCAGCGCGCCGCGCGCAAGGCGAAGGCCGCCGAGGACAAGCTCGACAAGGCGGGCGAGAAGGCATTGCAGGCGCGTGCCGCGCGGGTCGAGCGCGATGCCGACGAAGTCGCGGATGCGCATGCGGTGCGGCGTTTCGCGACCGCCGGTGTGTGGGCGGGCGACGCGCGGGAGCAGGCGTCGGGGCAGCCCGGGATGGCCGCCGCATTCGATGCGGAGATGGTGCCGCGGCCGGCGGATGCCGACATGGCGGACGCGACCGGCGCGATCGACACGCGCGACTCGACCGTTTCCGCCGACGCCCCGGCACCGGCCGCCGCGGACCGCCGATGCTAGACCACGCCGCGAACTTCAACGACATCGCCGGCACGCTGCGGCCATTGCTTTACGTGATGCCGCGCCTGCTGCCGATCATGTTCGTCGTGCCGGTGTTCAACGAGCAGATCGTCACGGGCCTCGTGCGCAACGGCATCGCAGTGGTGATCGCCGCGTTCGTCGCGCCGGTGATCGACCCGGCGCAAGTCGCCGCGCTGCCGTTCCTGATGTGGTGCCTGCTCGTCGCGAAGGAGGCGGTGGTCGGCATGCTGCTGGCGGGCGCATTCAGTGCGGTGCTGTTCGCGATCCAGGGCGTCGGCTACGTGATCGATTTCCAGACCGGCAGCGGCAGCGCCGCGTTCTTCGATCCGATGGGCGGGCACGAGGGCGGCCCGACGTCAGGGTTCCTCAATTTCGTCGCGATCGCGCTGTTCGTCACCGCGGGCGGCCTGCAGGTGCTGGTGCAGCTGTTCGCGCAGTCGTATGCGTGGTGGCCGATCGGCTCGCTCGGCCCGGATTTTTCGTCGATGCTGGAGACCTTCGTCGTGCGGCAGACCGACACGATCTTCGAATGGATGGTGAAGCTCGTCGCGCCCGTCATCATCGTGCTGGTGCTCGTCGAGCTCGGCATCGGTCTGGTCGGGCGCGCGGTGCCGCAGCTGAACATCTTCGTGTTCGCGCAGCCGGTGAAGAGCGCGCTCGCGGTGCTGATGATGGTGCTGTTCCTGCCGGTGGTGTACGCATCGCTGCATGCGCTGCTGAGCCCCGACAGCGGGCTGATGGCGTTGTTGCGCGCGCTGTTCGCCGCGCACGGCGGCGCGTGACGGCGGGCCGGAACCGGAGCGCCCATGTCCGAGAAGAATCAGCAGCCGACCGCGAAGCGCCTGCGCGAGGCGCGCCGGAAAGGCGACGTGCCGAAGAGCGCGGAGACGATCTCGTCGGCGTTCTTCGTCGGCGTATGCGTCGCGCTCGCAGTCGGGATCGGCACGCTGTTCGCGCGGCTGCAGGCGCTGTTCCGGCTCGTGTTCGATGCGGCCGGCGCGGCCGATCCGGGCGCGCGGCTCGCGGCGCTGATCGACGGCGCCGCGCGCGACTGGGCGCTGCTGTCCGCGCGGATCGTCGCGGCCGGACTGCTGGCCGGCCTGCTCGCGGGCTTCGTGCAGGTGGGCGGCGTGATGGCGTGGAGCCGGCTCGTGCCGCAGCTGTCGCGGCTCAATCCGGCCGAGGGGCTCAAGAACATGTGGTCGATGCGCAACCTCGTGAACCTCGCGAAGATGCTGCTGAAGACCGTGCTGCTGGTCGCGACGCTCGGCTGGCTGATCGTCGAGTCGCTCGACCCGGCGGTGCAGTCCGGTTTCACGCGGCCGATGTCGATTCTCGCGTTGATCGTGAAGCTGCTGATGCTGTTGTTCGGCTGGGCCGCGCTGATCTATATCGTGATGGCGCTGATCGACATCGTGCACCAGCGCCGCGAGTTCAGCCAGAAGATGAAGATGTCGATCGAGGAGGTGCGGCGCGAATACAAGGAGGACGAAGGCGATCCGCACATCGAGGCGAAGCGCCGGCAGCTCGCGCGCGAAGCGCAATTCTCGTCGCTGCCCGACCGGATCGGCTTCGCGTCGGTGGTCGTTTATTCGTCGAGCGTCGCGGTCGCGCTCTATTACGGCGGCGTCGGCACGCTGCCGTGGGTGCTCGCGCGCGGCGAGGGCGAGGCGGCCGAACGGATCGTGCGGCTCGCGCGCGACGCGCTGCGGCCGACGCTCGCGAACGCCGGCCTCGCGCAGGCGCTGTACGAGAGCACGCCCGAAAAGGGCACGATCCAGCAGCAGCATTTCCGCGAAGTCGCGCAACTGCTGAAGTGGGCGACGGGCGCGGCATGACGAGCACGCCCCCGGCGGGCCTCGCGCGCCGGCATGCTCGCGCTGCGCCGATGCGTCGATGCGCCGATGCGCCATGATGTGGACCCGTTTCCTGCTCGCCACGGCGGTCGTACTTCGGGCTTGACGCCGTTTTTTTCCGGATTTGTCCGACGTTCACCCATGAATTATTGATGATTTATTTCTTCGTAATATGGCTCGACCGTCAGCCGGGCGGCGGGCTGCGAAGTGGCGCCGCCGCTGACGGAACAGGTCAACAGAGGCAGACAAATCAATGTGCGGAATCGACGGCTTTCTGAATAGCGTCGCCTTCGATGAGGAGACAGCGCGCGGCACCCTCGCGCGAATGACGGCGAGCCTCGCGCATCGCGGGCCCGACGGGCAGGGACTCTGGGTCGACCCGGAAGCCGGTATCGCGCTCGGTCACCGGCGGCTTGCGATCGTCGATCTGTCGGTCCACGGCCGGCAGCCGATGGTATCCGCGTGCGGCCGCTACGTCATGGTCTTCAATGGCGAAATCTACAACCATCGCGAGTTGCGCGCAGAGCTCGAGCGCGCGGGTCGCGCGCCCGTGTGGCGCGGCCACTCCGACAGCGAGGTGCTGGTCGCGGCCATCGCCGCGTGGGGCGTCGACGCGACACTGCGGCGCGCGACCGGCATGTTCGCGTTCGCGCTGTGGAATCGCGCGTCGCGGGTGCTGACGCTCGCGCGCGACCGGATCGGCGAGAAGCCGCTTTATTACGGCCGGATCGGCGATGCACTCGTGTTCGCGTCGGAGCTGAAGGCGTTGCGCGGCTATCCGGGCTTCGACGGCACGATCAATCGCGACGCGCTGTGCCTGTACCTGCGCCAGTCGAGCGTGCCCGCGCCGCATACGATCTATCGCGGCATCAGCAAGCTGCCGCCGGGCTCCTTCATCCAGTTCGAGCATGCGCGCGACACGCCGCGCGTGCGAGCGTACTGGACGCTCGAGCAGGCGATCGAAGCCGGCCGCGAGCGGCCGTTCGAGGGCAGCACCGACGACGCCGTCGGGCAGCTCGACGCCGTGCTGCGCCAGGCCGTCGCGCGGCAGATGGAGGCCGACGTGCCGCTCGGCGCGTTTCTGTCGGGCGGCATCGATTCGTCGGCGATCGTCGCGCTGATGCAGGCGCAATCGGCGAACCCGGTCGACACGTTCACGATCGGCTTTCACGAGGCCGGCTACGACGAGGCCGGCTATGCGAAGGCGGTCGCGCGGCATCTCGGTACGCGCCATACCGAGCTCTACGTGACGGCCGACCATGCGCTCGGTGTCGTGCCGAAGCTGCCGGCGATCTACGACGAGCCGTTCGCCGACGCCTCGCAGATTCCGACCTTCCTGGTGTCGGAGCTGACGCGCCGGCATGTGAAGGTGAGCCTGTCCGGCGACGGCGGCGACGAACTGTTCGGCGGCTATACGCGCTACTTCCTGACGCCGCGTCTGTGGCGCAAGCTGCATCGCGTGCCGGCGGCGGTGCGCGCGCGGATCGCCGCCGCGCTGCATGCGCTGCGCCCCGATCATGCGGACCAGCTCGCGGCGGTCGCGCAGGGCGCATGGAGCGGCGTGGAAGCGCGCGACTCGGCGACGCGCATCGGCGACCGGCTGCACAAGCTCGGCCACGTGATGACGGCCGAGAGCCGCATCGGGCTGTACCGGCTGCTGATGTCGTCGGTGCATCATCCCGAGCGCATCGCGCTCGCCGGACAGGAGCCGCCGACGCCGCTCGATACGGTGTCCGCATGGCCCGCGCACCTGAGCTTCGCCGAGCAGGCGATGGCGATCGACACGCTCACGTACCTGCCGACCGATATCCTCGCGAAGGTCGATCGCGCCGCGATGGCGGTGAGTCTCGAGACGCGCATGCCGTTCCTCGATCATCACGTCGTCGAATTCGCATGGCGGCTGCCCGCGTCGGTGCGCTTGCCGGAAGGCCAGTCGAAAGCGCTGCTGCGCCGGCTGCTGGACCGCTACGTGCCGTCGGCGCTGATCGACCGGCCGAAGCAGGGCTTTTGCGCGCCCGTCGATCACTGGCTGCGCGGCGCGCTGCGCGAGTGGGCCGACGCGCTGCTGCAGCCGTCGCGGTTGCGCGACGAGGGCTTCTTCGACGCGCAGGCCGTCGAGCGCTTGTGGCGGCAGCACCTGACGGGCCGGATGAACTGGCAGCATCAGCTGTGGACGGTGCTGATGTTCCAGGCGTGGCTGGAGCATCAGCGCGCGACGTGACGCGGGATGGCCGGGCGAGCCGCGTCACGTCGTGCGCCGTGTTCGTCGCTCGCTTACTGATCGAGACACCGCACGCACAGCCGCTTCGCCTGGTTTGCCGACAATCCACGACACATCATCACGACCGGCCGTGCATGGCACGACGGCGCGTCGGCGGACGCCGCCGGCGACGCGAGCCTGCGCGCGCGTTCGGGTGGCGTGGTCGCGGCCGCGTCCATGCGCCGTTGTCGCGCGGGCGGCGGCACGTCGCGCACCACCGGGATCGGTTCGACGCCGCCTTCGCGCGCATTGCGCTGCGCGCTCGCGACGACGCGGCTCACATAGCCGGTCGAGAATCCGGTCGTGAAGTTGCCGCTGTAGTAGCACGACAGCGCCGCGCGCAGCGCGGCCTGCGCGGGGCGCCCGGTGTTCGACGAGCGCGCGAAGCATTCGGTCAGGATCGCGCCGCCTGCCCGCAAGTTGCGGCATGGCTCGAACATCGTCGTATCGTCGAGGCCGTATTTCGCGAAGTTTCGTACGTTGACCTGAGCAAGTCCGACGCTGTAGCTGAAGCCGCGTGCGGCCAGTTCGCCCACGGTCGCGCGCGCTTCGTCGAGCGACGCGGGCTGGCGTGTCAGATGGCCGCCGACCACGCCGATCGCATACGGATTGAAGCCGGATTCGGTGCGCACCAGCGCGGCCAGCGTGTCGGGATCGACGTTCGGTGCGCACGCGCGCGCAAGCTGCGCGAAGCCCGCGGCGCTGCCTGCCGCGTGCGCGCCGCGCGGCTGCATGCCCGCGCATGCGAGCGCCAGCGCGAGCAGCGCGCACAGGCTCGCGACGATGTCGCGCGGGCCGCGCGCGCTCATCCCGCCCCCGCCACGCGGTACGACAGCACGAGCCCGTGCACGAGCAGCGACCAGCCATCGAGCGCGACGAACAGCAGCAACTTGAACGGCACCGAGATCGTCGTCGGCGAGATCATCTGCATCCCTAATGCAAGCAGGATGTTGGCGACCAGCAGGTCGACGACGATGAACACGATATAGATCACGAAGCCGATCTGGAACGCCTTGGTCAGCTCGGCGAGCGTGAAGCTCGGCACCAGCACGAGCAGGTCGTCGTCCTTGATGCCGTCGGCGCGGTTCTTCGGCCAAACCGACGTGGCCGTGCGCACGAAGAATTCGCGGTCGCGCTGCCGCGTGTGCGACACCAGGAAATCCTTGACCGGCGGCAGCGCCGCATCGGCGAGCGCGCCGATGTCGGCCGTCGACAACTGGCCCGACGCGTCGAAGTGGCGCGCCTGCAGCGCGTCGCGGATCGACATTCCGACCGGCGCCATGATGAACAGCGACAGGATCAGCGCGATGCCGTTGAGCACGAGATTCGGCGGCACCTGCTGGATCCCGAGCGCGGAGCGCAGCAGGCCGAGCACGACCACGAGCTTCGTGTAGCTCGTCACCATCAGCGCCGCGAACGGTGCGATGCCGAGCGCGGCGATCACCGCGATCAGCGCGACCGGATTCGGCAGGCTGCCCATCGTTCAGCGCTCGCGCGGCGTGGGCTGCGTCAGCGTGGCGACGCGCACGCCGAGCTTCTGGCCGACCGCGATCAGATGGCCGGTGCCGATCAGCATCCCGTTCGCGACGAGATGGATCACGCTCTGGTTGATGCCTTGCTGCAGTTCGATCACCGCGCCCGGCTGCAACGCGCCGAGTTCGCCGAGCGGGATCGACGTGGGCGGCAATTCGAAACGCAGGTCGACCGCGAGGGCGTCGAACGAGCGCGGCGCGTCGTCCGGCGACGCGTCCTGCGCGGTCGCGGGCGGGGTGTCGGTGCGGGTCGGTTCCAAAGGCATCTCCCTGATTCGTTCGACGGTCAGCCGGTTGCCCGACGGCCGTCCGGTGATCTCCCACGCCGGCGCGGCCGGCACCCGCGCGACGCACAGCAGGTTCTGCTCATGCGCGCGCCAGCGCTCGATCGCGATGATGTCACCGCCGACGACATCGGCCAGCTCGGCCATCGTCAGCTCGGTCCGGCCGATCTCGAATACCAGCGGCACCGGCAGGCTGGCATACGCGGCGCGCGTGTCGGGCCGCGCGGCCGCCGGCGTCGCGAAGAACACCGCGAGCGCGTCCGGCGCGTCGAACAGCAGCGCGCCGTGGCAGCGCCATGCGCCGTCGGCGCGACGCAGTTCGAAGCGCAGCGCGGCCGGCGACGTGCGCCACGCGGGCACGCTCGCCGGCGGCGGCAACAGTTCCACGCGTTGCCGTGTCGCCGCCTGCAGCACGGCCGACAACGGTGCGGCCAGGTCGGCGAGCAGCGCCGCGCGGATCACGGCCGGCACGGCGGGGTCCGCCGCGTCGCCCAGCCATGCGTCTTCCGCGATCGGGTCGATCCAGAGCGTGCCGGCGGCCGGGCCGATGACGAAGCGGTACGCGTGGGCATCGGCGGCCGGTTCGGCGTCGACGCGCCAGCGCACTTCGTACGCGTGTTCGCCAAGCGTGACCGGCACCGCGGCCGTCGCGCCGTATGCGTGCGACAACCCGCGCGCGGCAGCGGCGGACACGCGCGGCAGCCACGGCGACGCGTCGAGCGGGACCGCAGCCGAGGCCGGAGCGGGCGGGATGGCGGGCGCCGCGGCGGCCGGGGGGGCGGCGGCGGGCGAGGCCCGGTTCGCGGCGTCGCCGGCGTCGGCATTCGTCAGGGACAGCGCAGGCACGGCGGGATCGGAGCGGATTCGGCGTTGGTTCGACGGGTCGTTGTGGCCGACGGCGCAGGAAGCGCGCGGCTGCTGCGTCGATTGTAGGGACGGCGCCGGGCGTGTGCCGCGCCGGAATCCGTAGTCGTGTGCGCGCGGCGGCCGCGCGGGCGGCGGCGAGCTACGAAGCCTGCCGCGCAGCGGCGTGGCCGGATGCGACATGCCATGCGCACAAAGGCGACCGCCGCCCGGAGGCGGCGGTCGTGGCGCGGCGGGCACGCGTGCCGGGCCGCGAGGCGCCGCACGTCGGACGTGCGGCGCGGTGGGGAGCCTTGCCGGCGCGCCGCGCAGCGGCGGCGCGCGGATGCGCCGCTACGCGTTATGCGTAGTCGGCGGCCATCGCCGGCTGCGGCGCGGCGCGCAGGATCGGCGCGGCGTCGTGGCGCTCGACGTGCGTCATGGCCGCGCCGAACAGCACCAGCCGGTAGCCGACCGCATAGATCGGGATGATCCGCAGGTTCTTGTCGTGATCGAGCTGCAGCTTCGAACGGATGCGCGAGATGTGGGTATCGAGCGTGCGTGACGACACGCCGAGCTCGCGGCCCCAGACCGCTTCCTGGATCGCCTGCCGCGGCACGATCTTATTCATGTTGTCGAGCAGGAATTCGACGACGTCGAATTCACGCGGCGTGACGTCGACGACTTTGTTGTCGATTTCGATCGTGCGGCGCACGAAGTTGATTTTTATGTTGTCGATGTACAGGTATTTGCAATCCATGTTGGCCCTCGCATGTCCGTAAAGGAGTGTTTGCGAGTCATGTACCGCAACTTCCGGGCCAGGGACGGCCTGTCAGGCATCGGCGAGCGGCGGGAGCGCGGCTGGCGCCGCGCCGGCCTTGAATCTAAAAGAATTTTTAACGCGGGATGTGCGACGGGCCGCGGAAGGGTCGGAGCAATATTGAAGGATTGTTACGTAGCATCGGGCGGGAACGTTACGGGCGTTACGGGCGGTGTTACGGGGGCGCGGGTGGGTCCAGCCCGAGGTTGCCGCAGACGCGTTGGGTCACGCGAGTCAAGGCAAAACGATCTCTACATGGAACCCTACATTCAACCCGACGCAAAATTAGATAAAACCTATATAAATCATAGATGTAAGTGGCTATAATCCGGACATTAAACCCTACATTCAACTCTACACGGAACCCGACAGCAAAGCATGACGACCGTTGCCAGCTTCGAACCGCTGTTTCCCGAGGATCGCGTCCTCGATCCGTTGCTTGAACAAGCCGCGCAACTCGTCGATTCGTCGCAGCGGTTGCTTGCCGTGACGGACACCCCGTTGGCCCGAGCGCTCGTTCCCCAGTTGCGCGCAATGAATTCGTACTACACGAACAAGATCGAGGGGCAGCATACGACGCCTGCCAGGATCGAGGCGGCGCTTCACCGGGACTATTCGTCCGATATTGCGGAGCGCAAGAAGCAGCGCTTCGCGGTCGCTCATATCGCAACGGAAACTGCACTCGAGGAGGAATGGGCCGCCAGTCCGGTCGCCGCATTGTTCGAGCCCGCGCGGATCCTGGCTATCCACGAGCGGTTCTTTTCCTGTTTGCCTGCGGACGAGCGACTCACTGAGGACGGACACATCATTGTCCCGGGTGAGCTTCGGCGGTTGGATGTGACGGTCGGACGCCATCTGGCACCGGAGCCGGAAATGATCGAGCCGTTGCTTCAGGCATGGTCAGCACGTTACGCCCGTATCCGCGCGAAGGAATATCAGGTGATCGCGATCGCGTGCTCGCATCATCGTCTGGCGTGGGTACACCCGTTCATGGACGGTAACGGCCGGGTGGCGCGTCTGCATTCGCATCTCGGATTACGCGCCGCCGATCTCACTCATGGGCTGTGGTCGCCGCTTCGCGGATTGGCGCGAGAGCATGAGCAGTATTACGTGAGGCTGAGCGATGCCGATCAGATTCGACGCAACGATCTGGACGGGCGGGGCAACCTGTCTCAGGAAGGGCTCGTGAGATTCGCGCGGTTCTTTCTGGATTGCTGTGAGGATCAGGTCGGATTCATGGTCCGTATGACCGAATTCGACGGAGTGATGGGGCGCCTGCTGGATCTGCTGCGGTATCTGGAATTCAATCCATGGAGCATCCGTTCGGAAAAGTCGGTCATCAAGGCGGAAACCGCGGCATTGGCCATGGAATTCGTGGCACTGCGTCGCTCCGTGACGCGCGCCGAGTTCACGCAGATGCTTGGCGTAAGCGACGTGTTGGCGCGCCGCATCGTTCGATCGCTACTCGACTTCGGGCTTTTGACCTCACCTTCGCACCGCGGTGAGCTTTCGTTCGGATTGCCGCTTGCGGCACTGCGATTTCTTTTCCCGAGGCTTTGGCCGGAAGTCGAGCAGGAGTGAGCGATACGGGGCCATCCCGTCGCGGGCGGCGAGCGGCGGTGCGATAAAAAAACGACCGCGTAACGTCTCCGTCACGCGGTCGCCTTGGCATTTCACCGCCCCGTCAAGCCTTCGCCGTGTCGCCCGAATCGAACGGCAGCACGTAATGCCGTTTGCCGGTTGCCGCGAAGATCGCGTTGGCCACCGCCGGTCCAACGGGCGCGACGCCCGGCTCGCCGACCCCGGTCGGTGCCTCGGCCGACGGCACGATATGCACCTCGACCTTCGGCATCTCCGCCATCCGCAGCACGTGATAGCCGTCGAAGTTGCGTTGCTCGACCTGGCCGTCCTTCAGCGTGATCGCGCTGTGCAGCGCCGCGCCGAGACCGAAGCCGATGCCGCCTTCCATCTGCGCGGCGACGATGTCGGGGTTGATCGCGATCCCGCAGTCGACGGCGCACACGACGCGTTCGACCTTCACCTTGCCGTCGGCGTCGACCGACACTTCCGCGACCTGCGCGACATAGCTCTTGAACGCCTCGGCCACCGCGATCCCGCGCCCGCGGCCCTTCGGCAGCGGCTTTGCCGGATCCCAGCCGGCCTTCTGCGCGGCCAGCTCGAGCACCGCGCGCATGCGTGGCTCCTTCGCGAGCAGGTCGCGGCGGAACAGGTACGGATCCTTGCCGGCCGCGTGCGCGGCTTCGTCGATGAACGCCTCGACCGCGTACGCGGTGTGCGAGCTGCCGACCACGCGCCACCACAGCACGGGCAGGCCGACCTTGGTGGTCGTGAGCTCGACCGACACGTTCGGCACCGCGTAAGGCAGGTTCGCCGCGCCCTCGACCGACGTCGCGTCGATCCCGTTCTTGACCATGAACGCCTCGAACGGCGTACCGGCAAGAATCGACTGGCCGACGATCCGATGGCGCCACCCGACCAGCTTGCCGTCGTCGGTCAACCCCGCATCGAGCTTGTGGAAGTACATCGGGCGATAGAAGCCGCCCTGGATGTCGTCCTCGCGCGTCCACTGCAGCTTGACCGGTTTGCCATCCGCGCCGAGCGCCTTCGCGATCGACACGGCCTCGACCACGTAGTCCGACCATGCGTTCGCGCGGCGGCCGAAGCTGCCGCCCGCATACAGCGTGTGGATCTGCACCTGCTCGGGCTTCAGGCCCGCAACCCGCGCGGCATTGCCCTGGTCGACCGTCTGGAACTGGTCGCCGGCCCAGATTTCGCAACTGTTCGCGGTCAGCTTGACGACCGCGTCGAGCGGCTCCATCGGCGCGTGCGCGAGATACGGGAATTCGTATGTCGCGCTGATCTTGCGCGCGGCGCCCGCGATCGCGGCGTCCGCATCGCCGTCCTTGCGCGCCGACGCGCCGGGCTTCGCTGCAAGCTGCCGGTATTCGCGCATGATTTCGTCCGAGCCGCGCTTTTCGGCGTTCGTTTCGTCCCAGTCGACCTTCAGCGCGTCGCGGCCCTGTTTCGCGGCCCAGAAGCCGGTCGCGACGACCGCGACGCCGCCCGGCACCTGCACGACCGACACGACACCCGGCACGGCCTTGGCGGCCGTCGCGTCGAACGACTTGACCGTCGCGCCGAAGCGCGGCGGCCGCTGCAGCAGCGCGACGCGCATGCCGGGGAACGTCGTGTCGAGCGTGAAATGCGCGGTGCCGTTCGACTTGGCGGACCCGTCGACGCGCGGAATGCGATGGCCGATCAGCTTGAAGTCGGCCGGCTGCTTCAGCGCGACCTTGTCGGGCACCGGCAGCTTCGCCGCATCGGCAACCAGCGTGCCGTACGCGGCCGTCCTGCCGCTCTTCGCGTGCGTGACGACGCCGTCGGCGGTGGTCAATTCGCCGGCCGGCACCTTCCAGCGTGCCGCCGCGGCCGATACGAGCATCGCGCGCGCCTTTCCGCCCGCTTCGCGCAGTTGCTGCCACGAGTTCGACATGGCCGAGCTGCCGCCCGTGCCCTGCATCGTGCCGAATGCGAGGTTCGCATAGCGTTTCGCATCGGCCGGCGCGCTTTCGACGCGCACGCTCGACCAGTCGGCATCGAGCTCCTCGGCGACGATCGTCGCAATGCCGGTGTACGCGCCCTGGCCCATTTCCACGTGCTTCGCGACGACGGTGACCGCGCCATCGGGCGTGATGCGCAGGAATGCGTTCGGCGCGAAGTCGGTGGCGGGTGCCGTCTCGGCGAGCGCTCGGCGGCCGAGGCCGGCCCACTCGAAGCCGATCGTCAGGCTGACGGCGGCCGCGGCACCCGCGGCCTTCAGAAACGTGCGGCGCGACGGGCGCACCGAATCGCGATTGTCGAGTTCGATCGTCATGGTCAGGCTCCCAGCGT
Source organism: Burkholderia territorii (assembly GCF_001718335.1). Classification (NCBI taxonomy): domain Bacteria; kingdom Pseudomonadati; phylum Pseudomonadota; class Betaproteobacteria; order Burkholderiales; family Burkholderiaceae; genus Burkholderia; species Burkholderia territorii. The sequence goes on along the minus strand of NZ_CP013365.1, from coordinate 1,707,860 downwards.
CGCGGCAGCGTCGTGGATCGCGGCCCGGATGCGGGCGTAGGTCGCGCAGCGGCAGATGTTGCCGTTCATCGCGGCGTCGATGTCCGCGTCGGTCGGCTTCGGGTTCTGTTCGAGCAACGCGGTGGCCGACATGATCTGGCCGGACTGGCAATAACCGCATTGCGGCACCTGCAGCTTTACCCACGCGGCCTGCACGGCCTGCGCGGGCTTGCTCTGCAGGCCTTCGATCGTGGTGACGTGCTTGCCCGCGATGCCGGCGAGCGGCAGCACGCACGAGCGCACGGCCTGGCCTTCGAGATGGACGGTGCACGCGCCGCACTGCGCCATGCCGCAGCCGAACTTCGTGCCGGTCAGCCCCGCATGCTCGCGGATCGCCCAGAGGACGGGCATCGACGGATCGGCATCGAGCGTAACGGTCTTGCCGTTGAGGACAAACGAGGTAGGCATTTTTGTATGTCTCCATGGGGAAAACCCGGCATGCGCCCGGTTAGCGGGCAGTGTGCGCGAGCGCGCGATTTTTGCGTCTACCCATTCCTGCAAATTTATTGAACAATCCTGCAAATCCCCGGCGCGGCCGCGAGCGATTCGCTATGCTTCCGCGATTCCGGGAAACGAAGCGAGGAACCCGTCATGGACATGACCGATATCGCGGCGTCGCGCGAATCCGGGCGGCGCGAACTGGCATCGCTGATCGCCCGCTTCGCGCCGACGGACGGCTCCCACTCGACGGCCGTGCCGGCGCTGATGCTGCATCGGCACGGGCATCCGGTCGATCTCGGCTGCGGCGTGTCGCGCGCCGCGCTCGTGATCGCCGCGCAGGGCGCCAAGCGCGTGATCGTGGCCGGCCAGGCCTACGAATACGACGCGCGCAATTGCCTGATTACGTCGATCGACTTGCCGATTCTCTCGCGCGTCACGCAGGCGTCGCCGGAGGCGCCGTACCTGTGCCTGTCGCTCACGCTCGATCCGCAGCGCATCGTCGAGCTCGCGGCCGAAATGCGGCTGCCCGAGCCCGACGCCGGCCCCGAAGGCGAGGGCATCGCGCTTGGCGAGCTGACGCCGCCGCTGCTCGATGCCGCGCTGCGGCTGTTGCGGCTGCTCGAAACGCCGGCCGACATTCCGGTGATCGCGCCGCTGATCGAGAAGGAGCTGCTGTATCGGCTGATGACGAGCGGGCAGGGCACACGGCTGCGGCACATGGCCGTCGCCGGCAGCCAGACGCACCGGATCGCACGCGCGATCGAATGGATCCGCGATCACTACGCGGAGCCGATGCGCGTCGACACGCTCGCGCAGGCGGTCAACATGAGCGTGTCGTCGCTCCACCATCACTTCAAGCACGTGACCACGCTGAGCCCGCTGCAGTATCAGAAGCAGTTGCGGCTGCACGAAGCGCGGCGGCTCTTGCTGCGGCAGGGCGGCGACGTCGGCTCCGTGGCCGCCGCCGTCGGCTATGAAAGCGCATCGCAGTTCAGCCGCGAATACAGCCGGCTGTTCGGTGCGCCGCCGATGCGCGACGTCGTGCATCTGCGCAAGAAGGAATTGCTCGGCACGTAACGGCAGCGCGGTTCATTTCGATTGCATCGCGCGTCGCTTCGTCGCGCGCTGCGCTGCGCCGAACCGTGACGCCATACAATCCGCGTGCCGGAGCCGTCGCACGCGGGCGAGCGAGAGCCGCTGACAGCGCTGTCGCGCCGCACACGCACTTCTGTTTCATGCATGCATCCCTGGATCGCGCGAACCGGTATGAGAACACCCGCGCAGCACACGCACCGACTGGTCGAAGCGGGGAAAAAGTCGCGCCGTCACGCATTTTCTGCATGGATCGTGCTTTACGCGAGCACGTTTCAGCGATAAGAATTCTCGGTCGATATTTCATCGGAAATGTTTCTCGCGCGCATCGTGTGTCGTCATCCAGAGATTGGAACGCGACGATTATTGACATCGAATTGAATGACGGCAGTAAAAGCGGATCAAGCATATTGAAGGGTTCGTGCGGCACATGCTGTCACTTTTCCCGACATGCAGGCGACGTGAAAGCCATGTCGGCCCGTCCCGCAATCGCCGTTTTCTCGCCGCGCTTCGTACTGTTGGTCGACGCGTGATCCCGTCGGTATTTTCACGGATGAATCAATTGCGTTTCGCGGCGGCCGGGGACGCACGTCCGGAAGCTTGCCCGTATCCGCCGTGCACGCTCTGCTGCACCGGGCGCCACGCATTTCGATTCGGCGTTTTCCGCGCATGCGAATGCTGTCAAACGAGCCGCGGCACGCGGTTTCGCAGGGCCGATGTGCCGATCGGCCGCAATGTGCGACCACGCACTTCTCAAGTATGAAACGCCTGTTCGCCACCCCTTCGTGCGAGGCTCCGAAGGCCGCATTCGTCCGTCTTTTCCGGGATTGCTTCGCCGTATTCAATGATCGGCGCATGTTGCCCACGGTTGTCGCGATACATTCCTGAAACAAAAAATGCGATTCCCGGCGATATGGGCGGCGTCGCGGACGGTACACGTCAGGCAACCATCGGTGGAATCACGCATGGCATGCCGCTTGCGACAACGGACGCACCGGCGAACGGTCGACCTGATGCGACAAAGATGGGGGGCTGCGCGTTCGTCAATAAGCAGTCGGGGAAACAGCGATGAAGACCAGAAGCAGTCATTCGTTCCGCGCATTCCTTGCGCATCCGTGGGGTAGTCGGGCAGCTCGGAATACGGCTCGCGATGCAGTGCCAGCGTCGCGGGCGCGTTGCCGGGTTCCATGCGTGCGCGCGTTGCACGTGCTGGAACGCCTGTCTTTCCGCATGACGACCGGCCGACAGCGGTGCTTTCCTTCCTTCGACGCGTCCGAGTGGGTCCGGCTGTTCATGCCGGACGGCGCGACCCCGATCCGACTTCGCCCGTGCAGTGCCGTATCGATTGGGCCGGGCAAATGCGGGCGCCGGCCGGACTAGCTCGAATACGCGATGGCCGGATCATCCGGAAGATCGTTGATCGGTAGCTCAGGGAGACGCGATGCCGACTCACCGTAATGCAGGCCCGTTATCGCCACGATGACGTGCATGTTTCCGATGGCGCTGCATTTTCGGTAGTTAATCATTTTCACGCATTTTCGATCGCCGAAGCGAATGCCGGGTGCCGGTATGTCGCGCGTGCGGATGTCGAAAAAGACTGGTCCAGAATGGCGAGTATCTGCATTCGGGTGCGTGAGGCAATTTGTTTTTCGATATCCACGATTCGATATTGGATGTCGAAAATGTCCTAAAAAAATCCAAAAAACAAATAAATACGAGCTTGAACTTCGACTGGCCAAACGTTACGTGGTTTCGGATTCGAAATGAATCGGTTCTTTGTGATTGGATAGTGATCCTTAATTTCAGGGATTGCTTGAGGCAGGGAAGTTGAAGGCGTGCAGCTTTCCTCGCTTGTTCCGTCCACGCCGTTATGGAGTCGACCATGAAGAAGCTTCTGATTGCAGCAGCAGTTATGGCGGTCTCGGGTGCAGCGTTCGCAGCGAGCGGCACGGTATCGACCAGCAACTCGTCGAGCGGTGGCCAGACGATGGCCGGTGTCGTCGGGTTCGGTCACTTCACCGCGACCGATTCGGGCGCGGCGCTCGGCGCCGCCGGTGCAACGGCCGGTGGCGGCGCGAGCACCTCGATCTCGTACACGAACCACATCAACACGTCGACGGTGAGCGGCTTCGGCTTCGGCGGCGCCCAAGCCGGCGGGTCCAGCGGCGCGAACGCCGGTTCGACCGGCTGGACGATGTATCACTACTAAGCCGCGGCGCATAGCGTTCGTCATGGGCAGGTGGCACGGATGCCGGGTTTCGTCCCGCGGGGGCGGACCCGGCGCTCTGGCCACCGAACTTCCTCACAGCAAGGAACTGCTATGAAAGCCAACGTCATTTTAGCGACAGCGCTCACTGTCCTTTCGTCGGCCGTGCTGGCGTCCGGACCGTCCACATTCAACCAGACGCAGTCCGTTGCGGCAGGCGTGTCGGGTTCGGTGCTGGTCGGTACCGGCAGCTACACGAGCAACTCGACGTCGGTCGCGGGCGCGAACGCCGGAAGTACCGTGACACCCGCCGGATCCACCGGCACGGCATCCGCCTATCACGACTCGACTTCGACGGCCAGCGGCTGGGGCACGAACGGGGGCGCATTCGCGGCAGGCGGCGGTATCGGTGCCGCAGGCTCGTTCGGTGGAAACGGCAACACGAGCGAGAACGCCAATGCGCTGTCGGGAGGGGTGACCGCCACGATCGTACTCGGCGCGAACCACTACACGGCAACCGGCGCGAACGACAACGGCATCGCCAACGCGGGTGCCGCCGGCATGGCGGGTAGCGGGTGGTCGGGAACGGTCGCGGGCTCGAACCACATCAACTCGTCGACGGTATGGGGCACCGGTCCGGCCGGATCGCCATTCGCCTCGGGCGGCAGCCAGGGCAGCTCCGGCGCGACTGCCGGCAGTCCCTGATTCGGGTGTCGGGGGGGCCAGCTTCCCAACGACGCTGGTCTCTTTCGTCGCCTTGTTGTCACCGTAAGGAGTTGGCATGAAGCAGAAACTGATTGCCGCCGCTCTGATGCTCGCGTCTTTGACGGCGTATGGCGCTGACCGTGCTGCCGACGACGTGCAATCGAATGTGCAGACGTCAAACAACCCTGACCAGACAACCAAACCGTCACAACAACACGCGCTTTCGTCGGGCAGTGCCATCGGCGCATCGGCGGCCCCGCAATGGCCGGGCATGTCGGGCGGTTCATGGTCCCAGCTGGGCAGCGGCTGGAAGCAGTTCGGGGAAGCAGGCAAAGCTGAAGGAATTCAGGGGAATTAACACGGTTGCCTGGGTGGGAGGTCAAACCTCGTCCGGAGAGTGAAATGAACAGCAACAAGATCAGGGTGGCATGTGCGGCAATGTTCGCGATGGCCACGATCGGTGCCCAAGCGCAGACCGCCGACTCGACTTCAAGCGCGCAGTCCTCGACGTCGTCGACGGCGGTCAGCCTCGGCGGCGGCGCGAGCATGAACACGAACACCACGACCGGCGGCAATGCCACGAGCAGCAGCGGCATTCGCGGCAGCGGCAATTCGAGCGTGCAGGTGAACCTGAACCTGCCGTCTTCGACGAGCGGCGGCTCGAACGTGACGCCGCAGAGCACGAGCTCGCTCGCCGCTGGCGCGCCCGGCACCAGCCCGTACAACACCCAGACGTCGGAAAACGTCAATTACTCGGGCACCCAGACGATCAAGACGAACCCGGCGATCCAGGCGCCGGGGCTCACGACCACGCTGTCCGATACCTGCATGGGCTCGGTGAGCGTCGGCGTGTCGTTTCCGGGCTTCGGCGCGACGGGCGGCACGACCCTGGTCGACCAGGCATGCGTGCGTCGTCTCGACGCGCGTGAATTCCGGGCGATGGGGTTAACCGACGTTGCGCTCGCGCTGCTTTGCCAGAGCGATGCGAACCGGCGCGCGGTGGAAGCGACCGGCCACCTGTGCCCGGGCACGACCGCACCGCTCGCGCGCTCGAACGTGGCGCCCGCGGCCGAAGCGACCGTGGCCGACGACGTGAAGTATCGCGATCCGCTCGTGCGCAGCCGCATGGGCCTGCCGCCGCTCGACGCCGCCGCGCCCGTGCAAGCGCGCCCGGTGGCGACGACCGCGGTCCAGGCGGCGCCGATGCCGGTGTCTGCACCCGCGCCGTCGATCGCTGCACCGGCAGTCGGCACGGTGCCCGCTGCAGCACAAGCGACCGCCGTGAAGGCGACGCAAGCCGCTGCGCTCGTGCCCGCCGCCGTTGCCGCACCGATTGCCGCGGCAGCACCGTCGGCGAGTGCGGCGCCTGTCGTTGCACCGGCGGTGATGAGCGCTGCGCCTGCCGTTGCGCCGGCTGCGGTGAGCGCGGTGCCGGCTGCCGCGGTCGTTGCGGCGCCGACTGTTGCCGACAAGGCCCCGGAACCGGCGCCCGCCGCAACCGAAGTCACCGCGCAAGCGACGGCCACGCCTGCGGTCGATACGAAGGCGCAGGAACCTGCGCCGACTGTTGCCGACAAGGCCCCGGAACCGGCGCCGGCCGCAACCGAAGCCACCGCGCAAGCGACGGCCACGCCAGCGGTCGATACGAAGGCGCAGGAACCCGTGCCGGCAGTCGCCGACAAGGCCCCGGAACCCGCACCGGCCGCAACCGACAGTGCCGCGCAAGCGTCGGCAGCGCCGGCCGCCGACACGCCGTCGCCGGACATCGCGCAAGTCGGCTCGGCCGCGACCACCGCCGCACCGCAGACCGCGGATGCCGCAACGCCCGCGGTCGATGCGAAGCCTGCCGAACCGGCATCGCAGGCGGCAAGCGAACCGCCCGCGCCGGAAGCCGCGCAGCCGGCCGCAGCGGCTACGGCTGCTGACACGCCGGCCGCCGATGCGAAGGCAACGGACGCAGCCGAATCCGCCGCCACGCCCGCACCGTCCGCCGACACGCCGGCCGCGGCTGATCAGCAGGCCGCTCCGGCCGCGCCGGCGATGCCTGCGCCGGCCGTCATCTCGACGAGCACGTCGTCGTAAGCATGCGGTCGAGGCTTCCGTGCGATCGGCATCCCGGTCGCACGGAAGCCGGCGGGATCCACGGCGCGACGCGCGTCGCAAGTTTGACGGGTGTTGGTCCCATCCCCGAGGTCAACACCTCTTTTTGCCTGACCAGGGTGCAAGGAGGCCTCAATCATGAGGATCTTTTTGGTCGCGCTGCTGCTGTACGGCACACAAGTCGCCGCGCAGTCGGTTTTCCAGAATCCTGCGGTCTTCGTCATCCTGAGTGAGCAGACCCTCGCGAATGCCGCGAGCGTCCAGCAGGCGCTGACGACGCTCGGCCGCCCGGACAACACCGCATGCGTGCCGATGATGATGGTCGGCGATCCGCAGATGATCTACATGATGCCGGCGGAAGGACACGCACCGTCGTGGCAATCGCCGGTGTACGGCCGTGGCGCGCCGTTCGAAGCGCAAAACGGGCCGACGCCGACCGGCAAGACGGTCGGCGCGATGCAGCACGCGCAGGACATGCAGACCCAGCCATGGAGCGACAGCAGCGCGATCACGCAGAAGATCGCCGGCGAATCGAGCGTGTCCGCGTCGGCGCGCGTCAGCGACTGGCAGAGCAGAGGGCTGAACACGATCGAGACGGCGCCCGCGTCGGAAGTGACGGTGAACGGGAAGACCTACCGTACTTATCGCGAGGACCTCAACCAGGCCGCGCGGCCCGTTGTCGAGCCGCAGATCTACACGCAGCGTGTCGTGTTCTGCCGATGATGAAACTTTCCCGAGCGGACATGCCGGCGGCGTGGTGGGCAGGCAAGCCTGCCGCGCACCGTTTCGTGCCGCCCGTTTAGCCAGACAACCCAATGCGGCGAGGCCATCGTGAACCAATGCTGCCCGATCAGTGTGTCAGGCCCGCACGAGAGTGAACGGCCACCGTGCACGCCACCGTTCGTCGCGGTCCGGCGACACCTTGGCGTGTCGTCACGCCCGCTCGTGTATCTGTCCCAGCGTCCCGATGCAGCACTCGTCGACTGCCTCGCGTCGCGCGGCTGGGACGTGTGGCGCGCCAAATCCGTTGCGGACGCACTCAATCTCGTGAAGGCGAACCGCCTGCATGGGGGCATCGTCGATTTCGACGACTTCGCATCGCCCGACGTCGCGTCGTTCGAGGCGCTGCTGCGCGATCCGCGCGTCGGCTGGGTCGCGCTCGCCGTCGACGAACGGCTGCGCGACGCCGCCATCGCGCGCCTGATTCGCCAGTGCTGCTTCGGCTACGTGTGCGATGCGACGGCCCATACGACGATCGGCTATCTCGTCGGCCATGCGTACGGGATGCTGAAACTGGCGGAAGGCGATCCGGCGATCGAGGCCGTGCCGCCCGGCGGGTCGATGATCGGCGCATGCGACGCGATGCGCCGTCTGTTCGCGACCATCCGCAAGGTCGCGAACACCGAGGCTACCGTGTTCATCGCCGGCGAATCCGGCACCGGCAAGGAGTTGACCGCGTCGGCGATCCACCGGCATTCGTCGCGCGCCGACGCGCCGTTCGTCGCCGTGAATTGCGCGGCGATTCCGACGACGCTGCTGCAGGCCGAACTGTTCGGGCACGAGCGCGGCGCGTTCACCGGCGCGCATCAGCGCAAGATCGGCCGCATCGAGGCCGCGCACGGCGGCACGTTGTTTCTCGATGAAATCGGCGACATGCCGTTCGAGAGCCAGGCGAGCCTGCTGCGGTTCCTGCAGGAGGGCAAGGTCGAGCGGCTCGGCGGGCACGCGTCGATTCCGGTCGATGTGCGCATCGTGTCCGCGACCCATGTCGATCTCGAGGCCGCGATGCGGGCGGGGCGGTTCCGCGCGGACCTGTACTACCGGCTCTGCGTGCTGCGGATCGACGAGCCGCCGCTGCGCGCGCGCGGCCGCGACATCATGCTGCTCGCCGAGCACATGTTGCAGCGCTATCGCGGCGACAGCGCGCACCGGATCCGCGGCTTCATGCCGTGCGCGATCGAGGCGATCCACAACTATGCATGGCCCGGCAACGTGCGCGAGCTGATCAACCGCATCCGCTTCGCGGTCGTGATGACGAATGGCCCGCTGATCTCGGCCGTTGATCTCGAGCTGCATCAATATACGTCGCACCGGCCGCCGACGCTCTCGGAATCGCGCCGCCAGGCCGAGCGGCGCACGATCGAGGAAACGCTGTTGCGGCATCGGCGCCAGCATGCAGACGCCGCGGCGGAACTCGGCGTCTCGCGCGCGACGCTGTACCGCCTGATGACCGCGCACGGCCTGCACGGCTGATGCCGGTCGCGCTGGCGCGGCATGTGGCCCGGCGTCGCGCGGGCGCCGGCCCGCGCCGTCAGGCCGGCCGCTCGAAGCCCGATTCGACCCAGCGTGCGGCACTGGCCTTGTTGAGCTTGAACCCGGCGGAGACCTTCGCGTCGGCCAGCAGCTCGCCGTACGGGTCGAACGCCTTCAGTTGCGCATATGGCTCGAATTCGTCCGGCACGATGTCGAGCGTGACCGACACATCCTGCCCGTCGTCGTTCTGCACCGTCACTTCCTTGTGCAGCATCGCGCGGCGCTGCTGCTCGTGGCGCATGAGCACCTCGGTCGCGGTCTTCACCAGCGTGCGGAACGCGTTCGCGTCCATCGGCTTCGGATTCTTCTTGTCGCGACCCATCGTCCACGGGCCGACGAGCGCGGGCTCGGCCTCGCCGTCCTTGATCATCTCGACGGCCCAGCCGTCGTCGTCCTCGTTCTTGATGATGCGGGCCGTCCAGCCGTTGTCGCGCCAGAGGCCGTCTTCGTGGATGGTGGTGTCGTCGGATTGCAGATCGGATTCGGTCATGGGGAAAGCGGGAAGTACGGGCAGCCGGCATGCACCGGCGAACGCGCGGGCGCGCGGCCGGGAATGGCGCGCTGCCGCTGGCCGCTCGCCCGGCGTGGCATGCAAAGGGCGCAATTTTACCCCGCGTGCCGTCGGTGCGGCCGGCGCGACCGGCAACGTCGGCCATTCGGCCGACCTTCGCTACGGGCGAACGCCACGACGGGCGACGAGATCAAACTCGTATCACGGCTGCATCGTGCAATTCAGACACCGCCCCATATCCCGGCCGCGCGTTGCTGCCTAGAATGATGTGCGGGATAAAAATATCCTGAATATCGATTCAATGCCGATCCGGCCGCGCGCGCATTCCGCATCGTGCGGCCCGGCGAACCATCTGGGACTGCGCATGGGGAAATTCAGAATTCGCACTGTTTTCGCGTACGACTCGCCGCTGACGCTCGCGGGCATGGAGCACATCGCCGGCGACGCGTGCGCAATCGATCTCGTCGGCGTCTCCCGAACCTCGGGCGACCTGATCGAGGCGCTTGGCCGCGTCGAATGCGACATCGTGCTGGTCGACTATCCGATTCGCGGCGACGCGGAGATGGACGGCCTCGCACTGTTCGACTGGCTGCACGCCGCACACCCGAAGGTCGGGATCGTCGCGCTGGTCGGGAACGAGAGTCCGGTGCTTTTCCGCTCGATCCTGGCGAAAGGCGGCGCGAGCCTCGTCAGCAAGTTCGACGAAGTCGGTCATATCGTCACCGCGATCCATTCGAGCTACAGCGGCGGGCGCTATCAGTCGCCGCTCGTCCGGCGTGCGCTCGACTCGGTCGCCGAGCCCGACCATCCGCCGGTGAAACTGTCGACGCGCGAGATCGAGGTCATACGCCTTTATCTGGCAGGCCTGCCGATCAAGACGATCGCGCTGCGGTTGAACAAGGGCAAGCAGACGGTCAGCGCGCAGAAGATCAGCGCGATGAAGAAGCTTGGCGTGACCAACGACATCGAGCTCGTGCAGCGGGCGGCCGGGATGGGATTCGGCGGGATCGACGCCGTGAGGCGGCTCGGCGGGGCGGGGTAAGCGCGGAAGAAGCGGGAAGAGGCGAGAAGAGGCGGGGAAGAAGCGCGGAGGAGCCCCGAACCGCGCAGCGGCCGGCCGCGCATTGCCGGCCCGTCGCGCGAGCTCCGTCGGCATCGGGCGGATGCCGGCGGACGAGGCGATGTCAGGCCGGCAACGCGAAACGCGTGACGGCGTCGCGCAGTGCTTCGGCCTGGTCGCGCAGCGAATGCGCGGCCGCCGCGGCTTGCTCGACGAGGGCCGCGTTCTGCTGCGTGACCTGGTCCATCTCGCCCACCGCGCGATTCACCTGCTCGATGCCCGCGCTCTGCTCGCGCGACGCATGGCTGATCTCGTCGAGGATCTCGTTGACGCGCCGCACGGACTGCACGATCTCCGCCATCGTCTCGCCCGCGTGCGTGACGAGCGTCGCGCCGTGCTCGACGGTTTCGTTCGACGACACGATCAGCGACTTGATCTCCTTCGCGGCCGTGGCCGAGCGTTGCGCGAGCGAGCGCACCTCGGCCGCGACCACCGCGAAGCCGCGGCCCTGTTCGCCCGCGCGCGCCGCTTCGACGGCCGCGTTCAGCGCGAGGATGTTGGTCTGGAACGCGATCCCGTCGATCACGCCGATGATGTCGCCGATCTTGTGCGAGCGGCCGGTGATCTCGTTCATCGTGCGCACCACATCGTCGACCACCGCGCTGCCGCGCGTCGCGACCTGCGCGGCCTGGCCCGCGAGCGTCGCGGCCTGGGCGGCGCTGTCCGCGTTCTGCTTCACGTTCGCGGTCATCTGGTCCATGCTCGATGCGGTCTGCACGAGCGCGGCCGCCTGTTCCTCGGTGCGCTGCGACAGATCGGTGTTGCCCGATGCGATCTCGCTCGCGCCGACGTTGATGTTCTCCGTGCCCGTGCGCACGCGCGACACCATGTCGATCAGCCCGCTCTGCATCGTATGCAGCGCATGCAGCAGGCTGCCGCGATCGTCGTGCTTCACGTCCACGCGCGCGGTCAGGTCGCCCTGCGCGATACGCCGCGCGGCATCGAGCGCCACTTCGAGCTCGCCGCCGAGGTTCGCGCGCACGCTCTTCAGCACGAGCACCATCACGACGGTCGAGATCGCGCCGAGCACGGCCGTTATCGCGAGCCAGCGGCCGACGCTCGCGAGCACGGCCGAACGCACGTCGTTCATGTACATGCCCGTCACGAGATACCAGTCCCACGGTGCGAAGCGCTGCACCGCACTGGTCTTGTCCTGCGGCTTGTCGGCGCCAGGCTTCGGCCACAGATATTCGACGAAACCCTTGCCGCCATCCATGTTGCCGGCCTTCACGATTTCGACGAACAGGTGCTTGCCGTTCGGATCGGTGAAATTCGACACGTCCTTGCCGTTCAGCTCGGTCTTGATCGGATGCATCACGATCACCGGCTTCGAATCGTTGATCGAAATGTAGCCGTCGGCGCCGTAGCGCATCGCGGCGATCGCCTCGAGCGCCTTCTGCTTCGCGTCGGCTTCCGGCAGCACGTTCTGTTGCGACAGCTTGTAGTAATGGTCGGCGACGTTCGTCGCCTGCGCGACCAGCGACGCAAGCTGGTCGCGGCGGTCCGTGATCATCGACGCGCGCGTCTGCCACGCGCCGACGCCGGCGATCACGAGCAGGCCGAGCCACAGGATGACGATCATCGAGGCGAGTTTCTGGTTCAGGGAAAGGGTGCGCATGGGTAGTGAGGTCGGTCGGTCGAACAAGCGCGCCGGAACGGCGTGACGGGATAACTCTTTGACGGCGCGAAGCCGACGTTGCCGTAGACGGGTAATCCCTTAGAAAGGCGGCGACGCGATACCGGCGAGGGCGGTGCGGGTATCTATGCATATACATATGCGGCATCGCTATACTGTCGGGCGATGGCGATAGCACGTCGTGCCCCGACGGTCGGGCGAGCGGCGGCGGCATCGCACGAACCCGAAAGGAGGCAACGATGCGAATTCTGGTGGTGGGGGCCGGCGCGGTCGGCGGATACTTCGGCGGCCGGCTCGCGGCGGCGGGGCGCGATGTGACGTTCCTGGTACGCGAGGCCCGCGCGGCCGCGCTCGCGCGCGACGGGCTCCAGATCCGCAGCCCGCGCGGCGACCTGACGCTCGCGAACGTACGGACGCTGCGCGCGGGCGATGCGGCCGCGCCGTTCGACCTGGTGCTGCTGAGCTGCAAGGCTTACAGCCTCGACGAGGCGATTGCATCGTTCGCACCGTTCGTCGGGCCGTCGACGCTGATCCTGCCGATGCTCAACGGGATGCGCCATCTCGACGTGCTGCGCGACCGGTTCGGTGCCGGCCAGGTGCTGGGCGGCCTGTGCGTGATCGCGGCGACGCTCGATCGCGAGCAGCGGATCGTGCACCTGAACGACACGGCAGGGCTGTCGTTCGGCGAACTGGCCGGCGGCGAATCGGCGCGTGTGCGCGCGGTGGCCGACGTGTTCGGCGGCGCGGGTTTCGACGCGACGCTCAGCGACGACATCGTCGCGCGAATGTGGGACAAGTGGGTGTTCCTCGCCACGCTCGCGGCGAGCACGTCGCTGTTTCGCGGTTCGGTCGGCGACATTCTCGCCGCGCCGGATGGCCGGCACCTGCTCGAGACGATGCTCGACGAAACCAGCGCGATCGCCGCGCACAACGGTTACCGGCCCGATCCGGCCGCCGTCGAACGGATGCGGCGGATGGTGCTGACACCGTCGCCGCTGACCGCGTCGATGCTGCGCGACGTGGAAAACCGCGCACGGGTCGAAGCCGATCACGTGATCGGCGACCTGTTGGCGCGCCGCGACCCGCAGGCGGCGGATGCACTGTCGTTGCTGCGAATCGCATACAACCACCTGAAGACGTACGAGGTGCGTGTCGCGCGGGAAAGCGCGACGGCGTAGCCGCGGCAGCGGCCGCCGACGCCCGGCCGGCGGCCGTTCCGCAGTGCGCACCTGCCCGCCGTCGACGCCCGGCCGCTCGGGTGCCGCACTGCACAATTTTGCGTTTCGTGTCCCTTTTCACGCGTAACACGCAAAAAAGTATCGAAAATCAGGCGTAAAGTTGGTGGAGCCGCGCACGCGATCGACCTACATTGCTTCCCATGCGACCGGTCGCGTTGCCGCACGACTCCCGCGGCGAACGAGGCGAACCGCCGAACGGCCCGGCCAGCGAGACATGGGAATGGAGACGCCAGCATGATGCATCCCGATCTGGAAGTGGTCGACGTGCGACGCGACGAGTCGTTCAAGGTCTGGTCGCACGGCTATCCGTATCGCACGATCCGCTGGCATTTCCATCCCGAATTCGAGCTGCACCTGATCGTCGCGACACGCGGCAAGTATTTCGTCGGCGACCACATCGGCTCGTTCGGCCCCGGCCATCTCGTGCTGCTCGGCCCGAACCTGCCGCACAACTGGGTCAGCGACATGGCCGAGGGCGAAACCGTCGAGCGCCGCAATCTGGTGATCCAGTTCGATCCGTCGTTCGTGCGCCGCTGCATGGACGCGTTTCCCGAATGCCGCGACGCGCAGGCGCTGCTCGACGACGCGCGGCGCGGCGTGGGTTTCGACGACGACACGAGCGCCGCGATCGCGCCGCTGTTCGACGAATTGCTGGGCGCGCGCGGGATGCGCCGCATCGCGCTGTTCATGACGATCCTCGAGCGGCTGTGCGGCGCGGCCGAACGCACGCTGCTCGCGAGCCCCGCGTACGACCAGGCGCACGTGACGCCGACGCGGCTCAGCCACGCGCTGTCGTACATCGGCAAGAACCTCGCGTCCGAGCTGCGCGAATCCGATCTCGCGCAGCTGACCGGGCAGAGCGTCAGCGCATTCTCGCGCGCGTTCCATCGTCATACCGGCTTGCCGTTCGTCCAGTACGTGAACCGGCTGCGGATCGAATCGGCCTGCCAGATGTTGCTCGCCGACGATGCGAACATCACCGACATCTGCTTCCAGGCCGGCTTCAACAACGTGTCCAACTTCAACCGCCAGTTCCGCGCGGTGAAGGGCATGGCACCGTCCGAGTTTCGCGCGCTGCAGCGGTTGAATGCACGCAGCCGCGAGCTCGCGCTGCACGCGCCGCTCACCGGCAATCCGACGCCGCCGCGCGTGGTCACACCCGGGCCGCACGGGCTCGTACCGCAGCCCGGATGATCGCCGGGCGTTCGCCCGCCTGACTTTTCCTGCCGTTTCACCAGGCCGATCGCGCCGTTCGCGTCGCGAGGGGCCCGCTCACCCACGAAAAAACCGCACATAACCGGAGACACCGTCATGACGCACGCATCGCCCGCTTCATCCCGCCGCCGCGCCGCCCGCCTCGCGGCCGTCGCCGCGGCTGCCGTCGCAACCTGGTTCCCGATGGTCACGCACGCGGCGCCGCTGCGGATCGGCATGACCTTCCAGGAGCTGAGCAACCCGTATTTCGTGACGATGCAGAAGGCGTTGAACGACGCGGCCGCGTCGATCGGCGCGCAGGTCGTCGTGACGGACGCGCATCACGACGTCAGCAAGCAGGTGAGCGACGTCGAGGACATGCTGCAGAAGAAGATCGACATCCTGCTCGTGAATCCGACCGATTCGACCGGCATCCAGTCGGCGATCACGCAGGCGAAGAAGGCCGGCGCCGTGGTCGTGGCCGTCGACGCGAACGCGAACGGCCCGGTCGATTCGTTCGTCGGCTCGAAGAATTACGACGCGGGCGTGATGTCGTGCGAATACCTGGCGAAGGCGATCGGCGGCAGCGGCGAAGTGGCGATCCTCGACGGCATCCCGGTCGTGCCGATTCTCGAACGCGTGCGTGGCTGCAAGGCCGGCCTCGCGAAATTCCCGAACGTGAAGCTGGTCGACACGCAGAACGGCAAGCAGGAGCGCGCGACCGCGTTGTCGGTGACGGAGAACATGATCTCCGCGCATCCGAACCTGAAGGGCATCTTCAGCGTGAACGACGGCGGGTCGATGGGCGCGCTCGCGGCGATCGAGGGATCGGGCAAGGACATCAAGCTGACGAGCGTCGACGGCGCGCCCGAGGCGATCGCCGCGATCCAGAAACCGAACTCGAAGTTCATCGAGACGACCGCGCAGTTCCCCGCCGACCAGGTGCGCATCGCGCTCGGCATCGCGATCGCGCGCAAGTGGGGCGCGACGGTGCCGAAGGCGATTCCGGTCGACGTGAAGGTCGTCGATCGAGGCAACGCGAAGGGATTCAGCTGGTGAGCGATGCGAGACGCGACGTGAAGGGCGGCGGCCCGGCCGACGCCCTTCGCACGGAGAGGCCGATGGATACGATACTGACGCTCAGTCACATCACGAAAAGCTTTCCGGGCGTGAAGGCGTTGTCGGACATTCACCTCGAGATCGCGCGCGGCGAGATCCATGCGCTGCTCGGCGAGAACGGGGCCGGCAAGTCGACGCTGATGAAGATCCTCTGCGGGATCCACCAGCCGGATGCCGGCACGATCGAGATCGACGGCAGCGCGCGGCATTTCGCGAGTTATCACGACGCGGTCGCGGCCGGTATCGGCATCGTGTTTCAGGAATTCAGCCTGATTCCGCATCTCGATGCCGTCGACAACCTGTTCCTCGGCCGCGAGCTGCGCACCCGCTGGGGCGTGCGCGATCGCGCGCGGATGCGGCGCGTCGCGGCCGGCATCTTCGCGCGGCTCGGCGTGACGATCGATCTCGACGCGCCGCTGCGTACGCTGTCGGTCGCGCAACAGCAGTTCGTCGAGATCGGCAAGGCACTGTCGCTCGACGCGCGAATCTTGATCCTCGACGAGCCGACCGCCACCCTCACGCCGGCCGAGGCCGAGCACCTTTTCGCGATCATGCGCGAGCTGAAGCGGCAGGGTGTCGCGATGATCTTCATCTCGCATCACCTCGACGAGATCTTCGCGGTGTGCGATCGCATCACGGTGCTGCGCGACGGCCAGTATGTCGCGACCACCGACGTCGCGCGCACGGACGTCGAGCAACTGGTGCGAATGATGGTCGGCCGCCGGCTCGAAAGCAGTTTCCCGCCGAAGCCGCCGCGCGCCGCCGATGCGCCCGCCGTGCTCGAAGTCGACGCGCTGCAGATCGAGCGCGACGGCCCGGTCAACCGCTTCGCGCTGCATGCGGGCGAGATCCTGGGCTTCGCGGGGCTGGTCGGCTCGGGCCGCACGGAGACCGCGCTCGCGGTGATCGGCGCGATGCGCGCATACCGCAAGGAAGTGCGCGTGCGCGGCGCGGCGGCGAAGCTCGCCGATCCGGCCGACGCGCTGCGCGCGGGCATCGGCCTGCTGCCGGAGAGCCGCAAGACGGAAGGGCTCGTGACGTCGTTCTCGATTCGCGACAACATCTCGCTGAACAATCTCGGCAAGTACCGCTCGATGCGCTGGCTGATCGATCGCCGTGGCGAAGCGCGCACGACGCACGACGTGATGCGGCGCGTCGGCGTGAAGGCGCCGTCGATTCACACCGAGGTCGCGACGCTGTCGGGCGGCAACCAGCAGAAGGTCGTGATCGCGCGCTGGCTCAATCACCACGCGACGGTGCTGATCTTCGACGAGCCGACACGCGGCATCGACGTCGGCGCGAAAGCAGAAATCTACGGGCTGATGCGCGAACTCACCGCGCGCGGCTACGCCATCATCATGATCTCGTCCGAGCTGCCGGAGATCGTCGGCATGTGCGACCGCGTCGCCGTGTTCCGGCAGGGCCGCATCGAGGCGACGCTCGAAGGCGACGAGATCGACCCCGACACGGTCATGACCCATGCCACGGCCGGCACGCGAGGAGCGATCCATGAACCTGCCTGATTCTTCTTCCCCGTCTTCCCCGACACTCGCGGCCGCGGCCGGAAACGGCGATGCGCCGCCGCCGCGCGCGACGTGGACGCAATTGCGGCGTTCGACGCTGTTCTATCCGCTCGTCGGGCTGATCGTCGTGTGCATCGCGATGATGATCGCGAGCCCGAGCTTCCTGTCCGCCGCGAACCTGGAGAATGTGCTGCGCCAGGTGTCGATCAACGCGATCATCGCGGTCGGCATGACGTGCGTGATCCTGACCGGCGGGATCGACCTGTCGGTCGGCTCGGTCATGGCGCTGTCCGGCACGCTCGCGGCGGGTTTGATGGTCGCCGGCGTGAATGCGGTCGCAGCGCTCGCGATCGGCATCGCGGTGGGCTTCGGGTTCGGCTTCCTGAACGGCGTGTTCGTCGCGTTCGCGGGGATGCCGCCGATCATCGTCACGCTCGCGACGATGGGCATCGCGCGCGGCCTCGCGCTGATCTATACGGGCGGCTATCCGATCGACGGGCTGCCCGACTGGGTCGCGTTCTTCGGCAGCGGCAAGGTGCTCGGCATCCAGGCGCCGGTGCTGATCATGCTGGCCGTCTATGCGATCGCGTGGCTGTTGCTCGATCGCATGCCGTTCGGCCGCTACGTGTATGCGATCGGCGGCAACGAGCAGGCGACGCGGCTCACCGGCGTGCGCGTCGCACGCGTGAAGCTGATCGTCTACACGCTGGCCGGGCTCACGTCGGCGCTTGCCGCGATCGTGCTGACCGGGCGCCTGATGAGCGGGCAGCCGAACGCCGGGGTCGGCTTCGAGCTCGATGCGATCGCGGCCGTCGTGATGGGCGGCACGTCGATCTCCGGCGGGCGCGGCGCGATTCTCGGCACGCTGGTCGGTGCGCTGCTGCTCGGCGTGCTCAACAACGGTCTGAACATGATCGGCGTGAACCCGTATGTGCAGAACGTGATCAAGGGCGGAATCATCCTGCTCGCGATCTACATCAGCCGCGAACGGTCGCGGTAACGATTCATTCATCAGCCATCCGAATCATCAACGGAAGAGACAACTCATGACGACACCCGAAGCCCAGCCGCGCATGACCGCGGTGGTTTGCCACGGCCCCGAGGACTATCGCGTCGAGCAGGTCGCGAAGCCGCGCGCGGGCGCGAACGAGCTCGTGATCCGCATCGCCGCGTGCGGGATCTGCGCGAGCGATTGCAAGTGCTACACGGGCGCGAAGATGTTCTGGGGCGGCCCGAGCCCGTGGGTCAAGGCGCCGGTGATTCCCGGCCACGAATTCTTCGGCTACGTGGAGGCGCTCGGCGACGGCGCGGCCGAGCATTTCGGCGTCGCGCAGGGCGACCGCGTGATCGCCGAGCAGATCGTGCCGTGCGGGAAGTGCCGCTACTGCAAGTCGGGCCAATACTGGATGTGCGAGGTGCACAACATCTTCGGCTTCCAGCGCGAGGTCGCCGACGGCGGGATGGCCGAGTACATGCGCATTCCGCCGACCGCGATCGTGCACCGGATTCCGCTGGGCGTGTCGCTCGAGGATGCGGCGATCATCGAGCCGCTGTCGTGCGCGATCCATACCGTGAATCGCGGCGACATTCAGCTCGACGACGTCGTCGTGATCGCGGGCGCGGGCCCGCTCGGCCTGATGATGACGCAGGTCGCGCACCTGAAGACGCCGAAGAAGCTCGTCGTGATCGACCTGATCGACGAGCGGCTCGAACTTGCGCGTCAATACGGCGCGGACGTGACGATCAATCCGACGCGCGACGATGCGCGCGAGATCGTTCGCGCGCTGACCGACGGCTATGGATGCGACGTGTACATCGAGACGACCGGCGCGCCGGTCGGTGTGAACCAGGGGCTGGAGCTGATCCGCAAGCTCGGCCGTTTCGTCGAGTTCAGCGTGTTCGGCGAGGACACGACCGCCGACTGGTCGATCATCGGCGATCGCAAGGAGCTCGACGTGCGCGGCGCGCATCTGGGGCCGTATTGCTACCCGATCGCGATCGACCTGCTCGCGCGCGGGCTCGTCACGTCGAAAGGCATCGTCACGCACGGCTTCGCGCTGGAGGACTGGGACGATGCGATCCGCGTCGCGAAGTCGCCCGAATCGATCAAGGTGCTGCTGAAGCCGGCGCGTTGACCTGCGCTCGTGCGATCTCTCACCGGAGACATCATGGAATACGTGATAGGCGTCGACATCGGCACGCAGAGCACCAAGGCGCTGCTCGTCGATCGGCAGGGCACGGTCGTCGCGCGGCGCTCGGCCGGCTACCAGCCCGACACGCCGCGCCCGCTGTGGGCCGAGCAGTGGCCGCAGGTGTGGTTCGATGCGGTACTCGAGTGCATCGCGGGCTGCGTGAGCGATGCGCGCACGCACGGCGTGCCGGCCGATGCGATCCGCGCCGTGTGCGTGAGCGGGCTGTACGGCGGCTCCGGCATTCCGGTCGACAGCGACATGCGGCCGTTGCACCCGTGCCTGATCTGGATGGACCGGCGCGCGACCGCGGCGGTCGACTGGGTGAACGAGAACGTGAACGTCGAGCGGCTGCGCGTGATCACGGGCAATGGCGTCGACAGCTACTACGGGTTCACCAAGATGCTGTGGCTGCGCGAGCAGCGCCCGGACGTATGGGCGAACGTGCGATATTTCCTGCCGCCGAACGCATACGTGATCTATCTGCTGACCGGCGAAGTCGCGGTCGACCACAGTTCGGCCGGCAACATCGGCGGCGTGTACGACGTCGCACGCCGCGAGTGGTCCGACGATGCCCTCGACATGCTCGGTATCCCGGCGACGATGATGCCCGAGCGGCTCGTCGAATCCACTGACGTCGTCGGCGGGCTGCTGTCGCAATGGACGGAACGGCTCGGCCTGCCGGGCGGCACGCCGATCGTCGCGGGCGGCGTGGATGCGGCCGTCGCGACCTTCGCGGCCGGCGCGACGCGCACCGGCCAGCATGTCGCGATGATCGGCACCAGCATGTGCTGGGGCTACGTAAACCAGCACGTCGATGCGCGGCACGGGCTCGTCAGCATGCCCCATGTGTTCAATGGTCAGCGCGACCTGTACGTGTTCGGCGGCGCGATCACCGCCGGTGCATCGGTCGCATGGTTCCGCGATCAGTTCTGTCACGCGGAGATCGATGCGGCGCGATTGCTGCCGCACGGCGATCCGCACGTGCTGCTCGAGGAAGCGGCCGAAGGCGTGCCGCCCGGCGCGGACGGCGTGCTGTTCCTGCCGTACCTGATGGGCGAACGCAGCCCGGTGTGGGACGCGAAGGCGAGCGGCGCATTCGTCGGGCTGAGCCTCGCGCACACGCGCGCGCATCTGTATCGCGCGGTGCTCGAAGGCGTCGCGTTCGCGCTGCGGCACAACATCGAGGCCGGCCGGCAGGGCGCGGTGGCACTGGACGACCGGTTGATCGTCGTTGGCGGTGCCGCGCATTCGGCGCTGTGGATGCAGATCATCGCGGACGTGACGGGTTTTCCGGTATGGACGATCGAGCAGGACGTCGAGGCGGCGATGGGCGCCGCGCTGCTCGCGGGCGTCGGCGCGGGGCTGGTGTCGCACGGCGACGCGCAGGGCGGCTGGGTCACGCTCGTCGAACGCGCGCGGCCCGATGCCGCGCGCGCGAATGCGTATGCGGCGCGCTTTGCGCTTTATACGGCGTTGTATCCGGCGCTCAAGCCGATCATGCACGAACTGCGCGCGTCATCATGAAGACACGATTCGATTTCAGCAGTGCGCGGGTGCTCGTCACCGGCGCGTCGAGCGGGATCGGGCGCGCGTGCGCGGTTGCGCTGGCCCATGCTGGCGCGCGGGTCGTCGCGGCCGGGCGCGATGCGGCCGCGCTCGAATCGCTGGCCGGCGAGATCGCATGCGAAACGTTGCGCATCGATGTCGGCGGCGACGAACACGCGATCGACGCAGCGCTCGCCGCGCACGACGCGTTCGACGGGCTCGTCAACTGCGCGGGAGTCGCGTCGCTCGAACCGGCGCTCGAGGTCAGCGCGGCGCACTTCGATCGCGTGATGGCCGTCAATGCGCGCGGCGCGGCGCTGGTCGCCCGGGCCGTCGCGCGGAAGATGATCGAACGCGCGGGGCGAGACGCGACACGCGCGCGGGGCAGCATCGTCAACGTGTCGAGCCAGGCCGCGCTCGTCGGCCTGCCCGCGCATCTGAGCTATTGCGCGTCGAAGGCGGCGCTCGATGCGATGACGCGCGTGCTCTGCATCGAACTCGGCGCACACGGGATTCGCGTGAACAGCGTGAACCCGACCGTGACGCTCACGCCCATGGCGCAGTTCGCGTGGAGCGAGCCGGAGAAGCGTGCACCGATGCTCGCGGCGATTCCGCTCGGGCGTTTCGCGGAGCCGGACGAGGTGGTCGAGCCGATCCTGTTCCTGCTCAGCGATGCGGCGTCGATGATCAGCGGCATATCGCTGCCGATCGATGGCGGGTATACAGCGCGATAGCGGGTGCTCGCGGCGGGGGCTCGCAGCGGCGCCGGCACCGGCGCCGGCACGGCACGCGGCTGTCGCTGCCGGGCCGAATGCGGAAGCAGGTCCGAAGGCGCGGGCGGTGGCCGGCTAGACCGGGTCCTTGCTCGGCGGTCCGTCGGGCTGCTGCGGGTTGTCGTGAGGATGCCCCGGCGGCGGTGGCGACAGTGGATCGTCTTCCGGATCGCGGTTCGGGTCGGCCGGGGGCTCGGGCATCGGGGTCGTGTGGTCCATGAGGAACTCGCGCAATGCGTGGTGGCGGTGGCGCGGCGGGCGCGCCTCGTCTCCGTTATAGGCAATCGGGCGCGTGTTTGCAGCGCGATTCTCGTGGCCGCATGCGGATTGCCGCCGACATGCGTGCCTTCGCAGGTATCGTGCCGGGCCGCGCGAAGCCGCGCATTCACGATGCGCGATGCGGCTTGCGCGTGTCGATGTCAGCGTAGATCCGCGGGCGTGTCGACGTCGCGCAGGATGCCGGGATCGTCGACGGCGAGCAGGTTGACCGGCGCGCTTGCGAACAACGCACGGGCGCCCGTATCGCCGTCGAGCGCGGCCAGCGCGTCGTAATGGTGCGCGGCGAAGCCGACCGGATGACCGCGTACGCCGCGATGGACGGGGGCGACGATCGATGCGTCGTCGGCGTCGAGCGCGCGCGTGACGGCTTCGTATGTGGATGCCGCGATCCAGGGCATGTCGCCGAGCGCGACCAGCCAGCCGGTTGCTTCGGGCGTCGCGCGGACGCCGGCCGCAAGGCTCGCGCCCATCCCGCGCGTCGCATCGGGCGCATAGACGACCTGGCAACCGGCTTCGTTCAGCAGAATCGCGAGTTTTTCCGCGCCGGGACGCACGACGGCGATCACGTCGGCCGTGGCCGCGGCAAGGCGACGCGCGGCCGCGACCGCAACCGGCGTGCCGTCGGGAAGCAGCGCGAGCAGCTTGCTGTGCAGACCGCTTGGGTCGAAGCGTTGACCGAGACCGCCGGCGAGCAGGACGCCGGTGGCGAGTGACGCATAGGACATCGGCGCGGGGGGAGGGAGGCAGGTGGCCCGATTGTGCGGGAGCGAACGGGGATCGGCAAGTGCGGATGTTACCGATGCGGGGGCGTCGTCGTCGGAAAGAATGTCGGCGGGGGCGTTCGTCGGGGAAGGTTTCCTCGACGGGGCGTCATGTCGCGGCGATTCAACCTGCATCACGGCCCAATGGCGGTCGCCGGACGACCCATGCCAACCATTCCGACGGGTAATCGATGAAACCGGCACCGGTGCATGCGATGGACGGCGCGTGGCCGGTCATCAGCGATTTCGTTAGACGAATGCCGGCACGCGGGGAGGGGGCGATGGCCCAAGCACATGCACATCGCGCGTGATCGTCGCGACTACGCGTCCGCCCACTTCCTCAACAGGTTGTGATAAATCCCCGTCAGCGAAATGACCATCGGATCCTGCGCGCCTTTTTCCGCCGACAGCGCCTGAATCTGCGTATCGAGCTGAAACAGCAGCGTGCGATCGCCATCGTCGCGCACCATGCTCTGAATCCAGAAGAACGACGCGACGCGCTCGCCACGCGTGACCGGCGTCACATGATGCAGGCTCGACGCCGGATACAGCACGAGATCGCCCGCCGGCAGCTTCGCGCGATGCATGCCGTAGGTGTCTTCCACGCAGAGCTCGCCGCCGTCGTACGCGTGAGGTTCCTCGAGAAACAACGTCGCCGACAGGTCGCTGCGCACGCGAAAATCCGTGCCGCGCAGCAGCCGGATCGCGTTGTCGACGTGCGTGCCGAACGTCTCGCCGCCTCCGTAGCGGTTGAACAACGGCGGAAACACCTTCAGCGGCAGCGCCGCCGAGAAGAACAGCGGATGCCGCGCCAGCGCGTCCTGGATCGCATCGCCGACCGCGCGTGCGACCGGCGAACCTTCCGGCAACTGCCGGTTGCGTTTTGCGAGTGCGGACTGCGCGCCGGACGTCGCGTTGCCGTCGATCCAGTCGGCGGCATCGAGCATCTCGCGGCATTGTGCGACCTGTGCGTGGGTCAGCACGCCCGGGATATGAAGCATCATGATTCGGATTCCATACCGTGAGGCGGAAACTGCATGGCCGCCGTGCGTAACGCATCGAGCGGCGACGATGCGAGATACGCGCGCATCTTCGCGACGAATGCGGGAGTGGCGGTGGCCGGCACGCGCGCGAGCCAGACGAGGGCTTCGTCGACGCGCCCGCGATCGGCGAGCAGCCGCGCGTAGTTGAACTGGCCGCGAAAATCGCCTGCCTCGGCGGCGCGACGATAGTGGTCGAAGGCGGCATCGACATCGACGGCCACGACCCAGCCGTCCTCGTAGAAGCCGCCGATCAGGTTGATCGATTTCGCATGGCCGAGCGCGGCGGCGCGGCGAAACCAGTCGAGCGCGGCGGCGCGATCCTCGTCGATGCCGTTGCCGAGCGTGAGCGCCGTCGCATAGTTGTACATGCCCCAGTCGAGCCCGGCCTGCGCGGCGAGCCGGTACCAGTAGACCGCCACCGGCGCGCACGCGGCCGTGCCCCAGCCGAGCTCGTAGCACCGGCCGAGCATGTTCATCGCCATCGGGTGGCCGGCTCGCGCCGCATGCCGGAACCAGCCGAATGCGGCGGCCGGATCGCGCGCGACGCCGTGCCCGTCCAGCAGGTACTGGCCGTAGACGGCCTGCGCATCGACGATACCGTTGTCGGCGGCTGCCGCGACCCACGCGGCAGCGCGCTCGGGCGGCCCGGCGAGGATGTCGGCGAATGCGCGCGGCGACACCGACGCGAGCGCCTTCAGCGAGACGGTCTCCATCGATCAGTAGCGCGCGTTCAGCGTAACGAACGCCGAGCGGCCCGGCGCGATCGACGCGTAGTGCGCCGGGTACGCCTGATCGAAGTACGTGCGGTTGAACAGGTTGTTCACGTTCAGCTGCAAGTCGAGCTTCTTGTTGATCCGGTATTGCGCCATCGCATCGAAGCGCCAGTACGACGGCACCGCGCGCAGGTTCGCGGGATCGCCGAATACTTCCGACATGTAGAACGCGCCGCCGCCGACGGTGAATTTCGGCGTCACGTCGTAGTTCGACCACATCGTCAGGCTGTGCTTCGGCGTATTGGGGAACCGGTGACCGTTGTTCGCGGCATCCTTGCCGTTGTCGCGCAGTTCGCTCTTCATGTACGTATAGCCGCCGAATACCTGCCACTGCTTCGTGATCTGCCCGGCGACACCGAGCTCGAGACCCTGAACGCGCTTGTTGCCGACCATCGCGTACTGATTGTTCGGCAGCGTCACGCGCGCATTCGTCGTGTCGATCTGGAACAGCGCGGCGGTGAGCGACAGCTTGTCGTCGAGCACGTTCCACTTCGTGCCGAGCTCGATGCTGCGGTTTTTCTCGGGCGACAGCTGATCGGCGTTCGAGCCGACGCCGCCACGGCCCGGCGTGAGCGACTGCGTTTCGCTGCCTTCGCCGAGCAGCATGCCGGCCGGCGTCGACGACGTCGCATACGACGCGTAGATGCTGCCGTTTTGCGCGGGCTTGAACACGAGGCCTGCCTGCCAGTTCACGAGCGTGTCGTCGCGCGTATAGGTCTTGCCGCCGTTCGCCCGGGTGTCGGTGAAGCGGGTCGAGTAGTCGTCGACGCGCACGCCGGCGTTCACTTGCCAGCGCGGCGTGAGCTCGATCGTGTCGAAACCGTAGATCGACTTGGTCGTGGTGCGCGCATGCGCATAGTCGTTGTTGCGCGTGATGGAGCCGGCCCACGGATCGTTCGGGTTCGGCGACCACAGGCTCGTGCAGTTGTAGCCGGACGGCGCGCCGATGCCTTGCTGGCAGATCGTGCCCTTGTCGGTGGCGACGGTGTACGAATCGCGCTTGCCCCATTCGCGCGACAGCTCGATGCCGGTCGTGAAGCTGTGCTTGAACGGGCCGGTGCGGAATTCGCCGAACAGTTCGGTCAGGTTCGCGAGGCTGTTGATCGAGCTGTTGCGGTTGTTGTTGCGACGCCAGACCTTGCCGTTGACCACGTTGCCCTGGCTGTCGTCGGGCTGCGTCCAGATGTAGTCCTGGGTCGATTCCGTGTAGCGCGTGGTGTTGCGCACCGTCAGGTTCGGCGTGATGTCGTGCTCGATCCTGATCGTGCTGATGTCGGATGTGGTCTTGCGGAAGTCGCGGTCGACCAGGCCGTAGAAGTTGTGGCGATCGACGGGTGCCGGATAGATCGTGTCGACGTTCGCGGGCTTGTTCGACGTCGTGTAGAAGTACGGAATGCCGCCATCGGGCATGTCGTCGGTGGACAAGTGGTAGTAGCTCGCGGTCACGCGCGTCGGCGTGCCGAGACCGAACGCGATCGACGGCGCGACGCCCCAGCGCTCGTTGTTGACGGCGTCGCGGCCGGCGACGTCGTTGTTGTGGCTCATCAGGTTCAGGCGGAATGCGGCGTGATCGGCGAACTGCCAGTTGCCGTCGGCGGTGAAGCGGCGATAGCGGTCCGTGCCGAGGCCGGCGCTCGCTGCGGCCGTCGTGCCGAGATGCGGCGTTTTCGTGATCAGGTTGATGCTGCCGCCCGCGCCGCCGCGGCCGCCATATGCGCCATCGGAGCCCTTGGTGATCTCGACGCGCTCGGTGTTGAAGATCTCGCGAGTGGTCGCGCCGGTGTCGCGCATTCCGTCGACGAACATGCTGCCTTGCGTGTCGTAGCCGCGGATGAACGGACGATCGCCGAGCGGGTTGCCGCCTTCGCCCGCGCCGAACGTGATGCCGGGCACGGTGCGCAGCGCTTCGGTCAGCGTAGCCGCGCCGCTGTTCTGGATCAGCTCCTGCGGGATCACGGTCACGGACTTCGGCGTGTCGACGAGGGGCGCGGTGAATTTCGCCGATGCGGAAAAGTCGGCCTTGTAGCTGTGCTCGGCCTTGCCCTGGACCTCGATCGGCGCGAGATGGCTTTCGGTGTCGACCGGCGCGGCCGGCGGTGTGCCGTCGGCGAACGCAGGGCTCGCGGCGAGCATGCTGCAGAGGGTGGTGAATTTGCCGAGTTTCAGCTCTTCAGGACGGGACTTCATGGTGCGCTTCGACCTCGCGGTGTGGTCCCGGGAACGACGCGCTACGGGAATGTGCATGCCGCCGGGAATTATTACGATTTGTTTTCAGCCGGCATTCTATGTAATTTTTTAGTGAATGAGAAGCGTTCTTGTTTGCGTTTGTGATGGGAATGTTGACGAATGTTGCAGAGGGTTAGAGGGCTCGTCGGGCGGGGCGGGATGGCCGAATGGCCGAGTATGAAGGGCGTGGCGGGCCGATTACATTGGCGGAATCTCATTCGTCGAAAGTGACAGCGGAGTGCTAAGATGACTGCATTGAAAGCAATCTCGGTGAGGCGCATCATGGCCGTGATCACAGTTCGAAATTTGTCCGACGAGGTGCATCGCGCGCTTCGAATCCGTGCGGCGCAACATGGCCGCAGCACCGAAGCCGAGGTGCGCGACATTCTGGAGCAGGCCGTCCGGCCAGACGGGCGGCCGAGGCTCGGAACGTTGTTGGCCGAGATCGGGCGGGAGGCCGGCGGTATCGATTTCGAGATTCAGCGCGACAGATCGCGCACCGATCCGATGAGCTTCGAATGATCCTGGTCGATACCAACGTCATTTCCGAGCCGTTGCGGCGCGAGCCGAGCGGGGCGGTGATCGAATGGCTCGACGCGCAGATCGTCGAGACGTTGTTTCTTTCCGCGATCAGTCTCGCGGAAATGCGATTCGGCGTGGCAGCGTTGCCGGCAGGGCGCAGGCGGGACTGGCTGGACCAAAGCATCGAGCAGCGCGTCCTGCCGCTGTTTCGCGGCCGGATCCTGCCGTTCGACGATGCCGCCAGCAAGGCGTATGCGAGCCTTCGCGCGAAGGCTCGTGCGGCAGGCCTCGCGCTGGTACCGGCCGATGGTTTTATCGCCGCGACGGCCGCGGCGAACGGCTTGATCGTCGCCACGCGCGACGTCGCGCCGTTCGAAGCGGCAGGCCTGCGCGTGATCGATCCGTGGGCCGGCTGACGCGGGGCCGCCCGCTCCCGAATCATCCGCATCGACAATGAAAAACGCGCCGTGCAAGGCGGCGCGTTGCGCATGTCGCGACTGAGTGCGACGCCGGATGCGCGTCAATCGATCCCGTGAAACACCGCGTCCTCCGGGCCGAGGTACGCCGGCGGGCGCCACGTCGCGTCGCGCATCGAATGCTGAACCAGGTTTTCGACGCCGAGCAACACCGCGAAGATTGCCATCCGCACCGGAATGCCGTTGTCGGTCTGCCGGAAGATCGCGAGCCGCGGATCGCGGTTCAGGTCGACCGACAGGTCGTTCGCGCCGGGCCGGCTGTCGCGCGGCAGCGGGTGCATGATCAGCGTGTCGGGCTTGCAGACGGAGTCGACGAGCGCCTGGTTGATCTGGAAATCCGGCGTGTAGCCTTCGAACGACTCGTCGGTGAAGCGCTCCTTCTGGATCCGCGTTGCATAGACGACGTCCGCGCCGCGCAGCCCGGCCGCGAGATCGTTCGTCTGCTCGATCACGTGGCCGTTCGTCGCGATCTGGTCGATGATGTACGCGGGCATTTCGAGCGTCGGCGGCGACACGAGCGTGAACTTCAGCCCGCGGTACAACGCGAGCAGCTTGACGAGCGAGTGCACGGTGCGGCCGTATTTCAGGTCGCCGACGAGCGCGATATGCGCGCCGTCGACGATCTTGCCGAGCCGCGAGAACTCGCGCTGGATCGTATAGAGATCGAGGAGTGCCTGGCTCGGGTGCTCGCCCGGGCCGTCGCCGCCGTTGATCACCGGCAGGTTGGTCGCGCGCGCGAACTCGGCGACCGAGCCTTTCTCCGGGTGGCGGATCACGAGCGCGTCGACGTAGCCGGCCATCACGCGGCTGGTGTCGTAGATCGATTCGCCCTTGGCCATCGACGAGAACGTGAAGCCGGTGGTGTCGCATACCGAGCCGCCGAGCCGGCAGAAGGCCGCACCGAACGACACGCGCGTGCGCGTGCTGGCCTCGAAGAACAGGTTGCCGAGCACGGCACCTTCAAGTACGCGCGAGATCTTGTGGCGGCGCGCGATCGGCTGCATCACGTCGGCGACGCGGAACAGTGCCTCGACCGAATCCCGCGAGAACTGGTCCACGGAAATCAGTTGCGGCTTGCCTTCGAACAGGAATTGCTTCGCGAGCCCCTGCTTTTCTACGCTTTGCGTATAGTCCGTGCCTTCCGGTGCCGGGCGGTCGACAATTTCGGACACGAAGCGCTCGACGATCTCGGGCATGCCGCGCGATTCCTGCGAGTCGTCGGGCAACAGCCACGTATCCAGTGCACGACGGCTTACGCCGATGCGGTTCGCGAACGCTTCGCGGGTCATGTTGAGGCGGCGCATCGCGTCGCGCAGGAAGGCTTGCTGGGGAACGGTCATCGGCGGCACCTGATGGAAAATATACGCGATGCGTATATTAGTTCGCGCGTGGCCGAAGTCAAGGGAAATCTGCGCGACGGCGCCTGTGGCCGGCGCCAGCCGGGGCGGCCGATACTGGCGCGCGGCCGCTGCCTCCGTATAATCAGGTCAGGCCCCGTGTCCTGCACGCCGCAGGGCGCCACGCCGCATACGATTCGCCCGGTCGGGCATGTTGACTCGAAGGAGAATGAGAATGACGCGTACGATTGCTGCAGTGCTGCTGGTGGTGACCGCCGCGCTCGCCGGTTGCAATACCGTTGCAGGCATGGGGCAGGACATTTCGAAGGGTGGCCAGGCAATTAGCGATACGGCCGAGAAGGCCAAGTAAGCCACCGGGTTCCGGAATGCGGAAGGCGCCGGCGTCCCACGATCGCGGGACGGCCCGGCGCCTTTTTTTATGGTGCGCGATGCGGCGGCGTCAGGCGCTTTCCACGAACGCGTAACGGCCGTCGATCTTGCGCGGCGTGAACCAGCCGAAGTCCGGGAACAGCCGGTTGCGCACGAACCACACGTAACCGACCAGGATGATCGTGACCGCGAGGGTCGGCAGCGCGGCCGACGGATCGCGACCGAGATCGGCGATCGTCTTCGGCAGTTGCAGCAGCGACAGAACGATGAACGCGTGATACGCGCCCACGCGATGCGTCGCGAAGCCCCAGATGAACAGCAGCGACAACGGTACCGTCAGGCCGAGGAACAGCATCGCGGCGCCGGCGCCGAGTCCCTCGGCCCGGAGCAGATAGGCGAGCGCGAGGCTGATCAACAACTGCGCGATGCCAAGCGCGATCAGCACCCGCGTATGCACCTTGTTCTTCCTGCACAGTTCGGGGTCGGGGCGCGACGCGATCAGGCGCGCGAGCACGCGATCCTTGAGGCCCTGTCCGGCCAGCTCGGCCAGCACGTCGGCTTTCCTCGTGCCCGCGGACAGCAGCGCCGCGATTCTTGTTCTGGCTTCCTTCTTGTTCATGGCGATGCGAATTATTGTTCGATGGTTGTCAAATGGCCCGGCCACGCGAATATTGCATCTTGCGCGACGGTACGCAACGATTTTGCCGCGTGCGGACACATTCCTACAGTCGTCGCCGATCGACGAACGGATTAGCCATCGAGATAACCGGCTGACGTGATACGTGCCGGCGGCTCGCGTCGTCGTGTCGCGCCTACCAGCATTCCCGCGACGACGAGTGCGATGCCGAGCAGTCGCGCGCCGCCGAGCGTCTCGCCGAACAGCGCGACCGCGAACAGCACGGCCGAGACCGGCGCGACCGCCGTGAACAGCGCGGCTTCGGTGCCGCTCGTGCGCGCCGAACCCGCGTACCAGCACAGATAGCCGAGCACGGTCGGCACCAACGCGTAGTACGCGATCGCCGACACCGCGCCGATGTTCCAGCCGGTCGCCAGCGCATGCCATTCGAACGCGGCCGGCACCAGCGCGAGCACGAAGCCGAGGCCCGACATCGCCGTCGACAGCGCGAGCGGCGGCAACGGCGCCGACAGCCGCCGGTTGAGCAAGATGAACACGGCCTCGCAGGCGACGGCGGCCAGCACCAGCGTGTCGCCGGCGAGCGTCTGGAGCGACGGCATGGCCTGGCCGGGCGCGAACGTGACGAACAGCACGCCGGCGGTCGCCAGCGCGGCCGCGCACCAGTCGCGCGGGGTCTGCCGTTCGCGCAGCACGACCGCCGCGATCAGCGTCGACATCGCAGGCAGCGTGCCGAGCATCACGCCTGCATCGACGGGCGACGACAGCTTCGTGCCGCTGATCAGCAGCACCGTGTAGCCGACCCCGCCCGCCGCAGCCTGCACGACCAGCAGCACGGCGTCGCGAATGGAGAGCCGCGGCCATCGCATTCGCTGCGCACGCATCAGCGCGAGCAGCAGCGGCGTTGCGATCAGAAAGCGCAGCGCGGTGGCCGCGAACGGCGGCAGGCCGCCGGCCGCGAGGCGGCTCGCGACGACGGTGCTGCCGACGCCTGCCATTGCAGCGGCGAGATAGAGATAGCCGATCAGTCGTGTCTTCATGTGCCGCATCGTCGCGTGCGGCGGCGCGGGCGTCTTGAACGAAATTGCAGCGGCGTCGGCGAGCAACACGCGTGAGCCGGAACGGCAATGTGCTGGATGGCGCGGGCCGATCGTTAGCGCGCGTCATCGGAAGACGTCGCCGCCGAACGGTGACGATCGGACATCGTCGTGCCGCGGGTGCCACGCCGCGATGGTGGCGCTCGTCAGCCGGCCTGCGTGAATCGTCCGGGCGTGATCCCGAAGTGGCGCGCGAACGCGCGCGTCAGGTGGCTCTGGTCGGCAAAACCGGCTTCGGCCGCGGCATCCGCGATCGGCCGGCCATTCGCGAGCAGTGCACGCGCGAGCCGCGTGCGCGACTGCATCAGGTACGCATGCGGTGTGATGCCGAGTTCGCGCGCGAATCCGCGCAATAACTGGAAGCGGCTCACGCCGCTCAGGCCGGCGAGTTCCGCCAGCGACACGGGGGCGGCCGGTGCGGCATCGAGCCGCTCACGGGCCACACGGATCGCCGGTGCGACGCCCGCGGGCGGCAACGCGCGATTCGAGTGCCGCGCAAGCAGCCCGGCGACCAGTGTCACGAGCGCCTCGTCGCGGGCGAGCGGCAGCGTGTCGCTAGCGACGATCCGCGCATGCAGCCGGCCGAACGCGGCTGCGAGCCGCGCGTCACGCACGGCCGGATGCGCGAGCTCGACACCGCCGAGGCCTTCGTCCGCCGCGACGCCCGCGACCAGTGCGGGCGCGAGGTACAGCATCCGCCAGCGCCGGCCCGCACCCGTTTCGATCGGCATGCCGTCGTGCATCTCGCCCGGGTTGACCATGATCGCGTCGCCGGCCAGCGCGTCGACCTGTCCGCGCCCGCTCCAGGACCGGTGCGCGCCGCTGACGATCACGCCGATCCCGAATTCGTCGTGCGCGTGCCGCGGAAACACGCGGTCGGACTCGAGACTGATTGCCTCGATGCCTTCATCGGTGCGTCGGTAATGGGTGACACGGTGCATGGGCGCTCCTCGGGCCGGCAGCGGCGCGGATCACGTGCACTTTAGCGCGTTCCGGCGCCGCGCGCCCTTCATCCTTTTGGCCGATACCGCGCGGCGCGCGCAGCCCGCACCATGTGCACATGAGCAGCGTACATGGCCCGCCGGGCCTGAAGCTGCGCGGGAGACGGCAGGTGGAACGACAGGATCCGGTATTCATTCAGGTTGGCGCGCTCGCGGACGGCTTCGCGCCGGACGCGAACGTACTCGCGCCCGTGGACGCGCTCGTCGGGCGCTCGCTGGCCCTCGACGACGCATCGGGCGCATGGCGCGTCTATACGTTCGAGGCCGGCGCGCTGCAATGGCGCGACGCCGCGACCGGCGAGGGCGGCCGTGCGCGTTGCCGTGTCACGCGGCTGCGCGACGACCTGTACTTCGTCGACTACATCGACCCGGCAGCACGCGCGACGTCGGTCAGTCTCGTGATCGACGTCGGGCAGGGCGTGTGGACCTCGGTGATCGGCACGCTGCCGACGGAAACCGAGACGCGCGTCGACGCGTTCACGCGCGTCGCACGCGGGCTGCCGCTGACGGGTGTCGATGCGACGTTCCGGCACGGCACCCTCGGCGGTCATGCACGGCCGGGCCCGCTGCACGGGCCCACGCGCGAACTGATCGGCAAGCGCACGATGTACCGCTACAGCCCGACCGAATGCTACGAGCACATCTACCTGAACGAGAACTTCTATGCATGGCAGTGTCTGCAGGGCGTCGAAGGCGGGCTGGCCGACGTGGACCGCTGCCATTACTTCAAGCTCGCCGAGCAGTTGTACCTGTTCGTATGGCGCGAGAAGGTGGTGCCGACGCTCGGGGTCGTGCTGATCGACCTCGCGCAACGCAAGACGGACGGCAAGATCTTCGGATACCAGGGCGGTGATTTCGGCACGCTGTCGAACTTCCCGGTCGGCGCGCATGCGCAGGTGCTGAACGAAACCGTGCATCCGCTCGCCGGCGAGGCGCAGCGATGAACGCCGTGCCGGGCAGCGGCCGCCTGCGTGCGGATTTCGGCGGGCACGTCGTGCTCGTCACCGGTGCCGCGCAGGGAATCGGCGCGGCAATCGCGCGCCGTTTCGCGCAATCCGGTGCATGCGTCGCGCTCGCCGATCTCAACGTCGATGCCGCTGCCGCGCAGGCGGACGCGCTCCTCCGCGCGGGCGGCGATGCGCGCGCATATCGCGTCGACGCCGCGAGCCGCGACGCGCTCGTCGCGCTCGTCGCGGCGGTCGAGCGCGACGGCGGCCGGCTCGACGTCGTCGTTCACAACGCCGCGTACTTCCCGCTGACTCCGTTCGAGCAGATCGATGCGCCGGTGCTCGAGCGCACGCTGTCGGTCAACCTGTCGGCGCTGTTCTGGCTCGCCCAGGCCGCGCTGCCGGCATTCGAGCGTGCAGGCGCCGGGCGGTTGCTCGTCACGTCGTCGGTGACCGGGCCGCGCGTCGTCTATCCGGGGCTCGCGCACTACGCGGCGTCGAAGGCAGGCGTGAACGGCTTCATTCGCGCAGCAGCGCTCGAGCTCGCGCGCCGCAACGTGACGGTCAACGGCGTCGAGCCGGGGATGATCCGCACGCCGGCCGCCGGCAATCTCGGCGATGCATCGGTCGCCGCGCAGATCGCGCGCGACATTCCGCTCGCGCGGATGGGCGAGCCGGAGGACATCGCCAGCGCGATGCTGTTTCTCGCATCGGCCGATGCGGCGTATATCACCGGGCAGACGATCGTCGTCGACGGCGGCGCGACGTTGCCGGAAAGCGGGGCCGTGCTGGGTGACCGGTAAGCGGGCGCGGGCGCGATCATGCGACCGGAGCGCCGAGCGTGTCGGCTGAACGGCAGCGCGACACGCACGCGGTCGCGCCTACAGCCAGCCGTTATGAATGAACTCGACGATCGAGTACCGGCGCGGTTCGAGTGCGTGCTGCCGGACGGCCTCGACGATCCGCGACACGCCGTCCGCGTAGGGCGACGCGCCGTACACGCGGGATTCGAATTGCAGGCTGCATGCGCCGTCCTCGATGCGGATCCGGTGGAACGCATGGCGGCCGAGCTGATCGTCGGGAATCTGCAACGCGTCGCGTTGCTCGGCCGGGTCGCGTACTGAATGGATGTCGTGTGCCGGAACGCCGAGCGAGCGACCGATACCGACCGCGGTGCCGGGCACGGATGTCTTGGTGGCCTGGTGCGATTCCGTCACGCTGATGTGGCAGTCGCGAAACAGATGGCCGCTGGTTTCCAGCATGCTCATGAACTTGAGCATCAGGATGTTCGTGTTCGGACAGAGCACGACGGGGAAGTCGTGCGCGCCGGTTTCGAGGTCGGAGCCGGTGGACAGCTCGACGAGCGGCGAACCCGTTGCACGGCAGAATTCGATCGCGGCAGGCAGTTCGCGGCCCGATCCGGCGTGAACGACGATCGAACGTTCGTCGCCCCGTGCCGGGTCCGACCAGGCCATCACGCGACAGGTTGCCGGGTCGAGTCGGTGCGAGCCGAGCAGTTCGGTTGCCAGCTTGCCGGTGCCAACGACGAGTACTTGCATGGGGTAGAAGACGGGTTGAGGTTCGGGTTTCGATACGGAACGTGCGTGGGCCGTTCAAGCGCCCGGCGCGATCACGGCGCACGGCGCGGCGCACCGTGATCGCGCATTATGCCCGGCCACGCCCGGTCATGCGTGGCGTGAAGCGCATGACCGGACGCGGCGGATCAACCGCGCAACTTCGTCGATGATCACGCATCCGTCGCAGCACACGGAGCAGCGCGAACGGCGCTACGCTGTCGAGATGCCCGGCTGGGCACGTCCGTGTCGCGGCCGGGCACCTCCGTGTCGCGGCCGGCTGCGCACCGAACCGCGTATCATCCACCTCCCTTCGACCCAGGAGAGCACATCGATGGAACACGACCTGAAAGGCAAGGCAGTCGCGATCACCGGCGGATTCGGCCATCTCGGCGTCGCGACAGCCGCGTGGCTCGGCCAGTACGGCGCTCGCGTCGCGCTGATCGGCCGTGGCGCGGCGCCGGACGCGCAGGCGTTGCCCGGCGTGCCGGCCGATGCGCTGCGCATCGGCGGCATCGATCTCGTCGATCCGCACGCAGCTGCGCGCGCGCTCGACAGCGTGAATCGCGAATTCGGCCGCGTCGACGCGCTGCTGAACATTGCAGGCGCGTTCGTGTGGCAGACGATTGCCGATGGCGACGCGGCCACGTGGGACCGCATGTACGACTTGAACGTGAAGACGGCGCTGAATGCGTCGAAGGCCGCGCTGCCGTACCTGGTGGCGAGCCCGGCGGGCCGCATCGTCAACATCGGCGCGGGCGCGGCGTTCAAGGCCGGTGCGGGAATGGGCGCGTATGCGGCCGCGAAGGCCGGCGTCGCGCGACTCACCGAGGCGCTGGCGGCGGAACTGCTCGATCGCGGCGTGACCGTGAACGCGCTGTTGCCGAGCATCATCGACACGCCGCCGAACCGCGCGGACATGCCCGATGCGGATTTCACGCGCTGGGTCCGGCCCGAACAGATCGCCGCGACGATCGGGTTCCTGCTGTCGACTCACGCGCAGGCGATCACCGGCGCATCGATTCCCGTGAGCGGTCGCGTGGCATAGCGGATGGCGGGCGAGCGCCGTCGATTACGATGCGCGAGCATGCGGCATCTCGCACGCGGAATTGCCGCGATCGCCGCGGTTTCGATCAGCGCCGTGCACGGCTGCGCACGGCCGTCTGCCTGCATGCGACAGCTCGTCACCGTATACTGGGCGTTCGCCATCATGTGACTGAAGCCGTGACCAAGCCTGCCTGCGCGGATACGCTCGCCGACGATCCGCGTCCGACCCCGCCCGAACAACCCGAACTGGAAGACTGCTGCAACAGCGGCTGCTCGCCGTGCGTGTTCGACCTGTACGACGAAGCGCTGGCGCGCTATCGCGTCGAGCTGGCCGAATGGGAAGCGCGACACGCGCAACACAAGCATCACGAATGAGCCTGAGGCCCGCAAGCGGCCACCCGTGCCCTGATTGACCACCGGCGATGTTTTATCGGACTCGTGTGGTCATGCG
Organism: Burkholderia territorii; assembly: GCF_001718335.1. NCBI lineage: Bacteria > Pseudomonadati > Pseudomonadota > Betaproteobacteria > Burkholderiales > Burkholderiaceae > Burkholderia > Burkholderia territorii. The sequence goes on along the minus strand of NZ_CP013365.1, from coordinate 1,671,555 downwards.
CCGGCCCGCACCCGACGATGCAGCGGCCCCAGTGCGGCCGACAACGCGACGCACGCGAGCAGCACGGCCGTCAGCGCCCACATCGCCGTCCTGAACCCTTGCACGTAGTCGAGCGCCTGCGGTTGCGCGCCGAGCCGCGCGAAGAACAGCCCGCCGAGTGTCGCCGCCCCGCCGGCCGCGCCGATCTGCAACATCGTGCTGACCATGCCCGACGCGACCCCGGCGCGTGCCGCGTCGACTTCCGCGAGTACGATCCGCACGACCGACGGCAGCACGAGGCCTTGCCCGATGCCGATCGCCGCGATGCCCGCGTAAAAGCCCGGGCCGGGCGCGTGTTCGCCGGCCAGTGCGGCGGCGGTCGCGACGCCGGCCGCGAGCATCGCGAAGCCGAGCGTGAGCACGCGGTGACCGCCGAGCCGGCCGACGAGGCGCGGCATCAGCAGCGGGCTCGCGAGGAAGCCGATGCCGAGCGGCAGGATCGCCAGCCCCGACTCGAGCGGCGACCAGTTCAGGCAGCCCTGCAGATAGATCCCGTAGCTGAGGAAAAACGCGCTCAGCATGTAGAACAGGAATGCGAGCGCGAGCCCGAGCGCGACGACCGGGTTGCGCAGCAGGCGCACGTCGAGCAGCGGGTCGAGGCCGCCGGCGAGCCGGCGCGCTTCGACCGCCAGCAGCGCGCCGAGCATCGGCAGCGCGCCGGCAGCGCACGCGACCATCCACAGCGGCCAGCCCGCCTCGCGTCCGTGCGTGAGCGGATAGACGAGCATCAGCAGGAACAGCGACAGCAGCACCGTGCCGGGCACGTCGATGCGCTGCCCGCGCGGCGTCCGGCTTTCCGGGATGAAGCGCCAGCTGCCGAGCAGCGCGAGGATGCCGATCGGCACGTTGACCAGGAAGATCGCGCGCCAGCCGAGCCCGAACGGATGCAGGCTGATCAATGCGCCGCCGCCCAGCTGGCCGATCACGGCCGCGAGGCCGAACACGAAACCGTAGAAACCCATCACGCGCACCTGCTCGTGCGGGCTGAACACGCTGCGGATCGTCGCGAGCACCTGCGGCGCGAGGATCGCGGCGAACAGGCCCTGCAGCACGCGGCCACCGACCAGCACCGCGCCGCTGCCGGCGAGCCCGCACAGCGCCGATGCGACGACGAAGCCGGCCATCCCGATCATGAACATCCGCTTGCGGCCGTACAGGTCGCCCAGACGCCCGCCGGTGATCTGAACGACCGCGTTCGCGCACGCATAGGCCGACACGACGAGCTGCAGCTCGGCCGGTCGTGCCCCGATGCCGTCGCGAATGGCCGGCAGCGCGAGATTCACGATGAAGTAGTCGAGCGGCGGCAGAATGGCGCCGACCAGCAGGACGACGAGCGCCCAGCCGTGATGGCTGCGCGGCGGTGCCGCGGCGGCCGAGCCGGCCGGCGCGCAATGGGCAAGGGTGTTGTCGGTCATGAACGAAAGTCCGGAAGAATGAGGGCCGCAACGCATGTCGGGACCCGTTGAACCCATATTCTGTGGATTGTCTATGGTTCGGAAAAGCGGGAATTGGTGGTAGCATCCATCGGGTTATTCGATGGATGGAGGCGCGATGCGCGGTTTCGATCTGGATCAGTTGCGCACATTCGCGGCGGTGGCCGATGCGGGCAGCCTTACGGCGGCCGCGCCATTGCTGCATCTGTCACAGTCGACGGTGAGCGAGCAGGTGCGCAAGCTCGAATCGCGCGCCGGGGTGCCGCTGTTCGTGCGCAGCAAGCGCGGCGTGGAGCCGACACCGGCCGGCACACGCTTGCTGCAGCATGCGCGGCGCATCGTTGCATTGAACGAGGCCGCGTTCGACGAGCTTCGCGGTCAGGCGATCAAGGGCGAGTTGCGCGTCGCGATCACCGATTACTACCGGACGCATGAAGTCGCGGGCCTGCTCGCGCGGTTGCGGGAGTGCTACCCGCAACTGAGCCTGCACGTGAGCGCGATGAAGAGCGCGGAAATCGAAGCCGCGCATGCGCGCGGACAGATCGATCTGGGTGTCGTGATGAACCTGTCGAGCGGCCCGTTCCGGCCCGCATCGGCCGATACGCGCTGGGTGCTGCGGCGCGAGCCGCTGTCGTGGGTTGCGTCGCCGTTGCTCGCCGAGCAATTGCCCGAGCCGTTGCCGCTCGTGCTGTTGCCGGACGACTGCATGATGCATCAGATCGCCGTGCGCTCGCTCGACGAGCAGCATGTGCCGTACGTGCTCGTGCACAGCGCGTCGGGCGTCGCCGGGCTGCAGTCGATGCTGGCGGCGGGGCTTGGCGTCGGCTGTCTGTGCGCATCGGCGATCGGCGAGGGCCTCGTGCGGCTCGGCACGAAATACCGGCTGCCGGCGCTGCCGGACGCCGTATTCTCGCTGACGCCGCCGATGCCGGGCGAACGCGAGACGGTCACGCAGGCGCGCGAGGTGCTGTCGCGGCAGTTGCTGATGTGAAGCAGGCATGCGCGTCGGCGCGCAAGCACGTATTCGACGGGCGTCGGTACCGATGAAAATATCGAGAGATTTCGGAATCGTCGTTCGACGCGCGGCGTTGGCCGAGAAAGCGGTCGACCTGTCCGCGGTCATGCGCGAATTCAATTTCGCCGGCTGTTTCGACGCGTCAGGCCGGCTGGTGTCGCTCGGCCCGTTTTTCGGCGGCGATGCTGCCGATGCGTGCATGAGGTCGCTCGAGCGGCTCGGGCTCGTCTACTTCGACGACTTCTTCATCGTCGAGCAAACGTATCCCGGCTGGTGCGAGGTGGAAGCGTTCTGAACGTTGCGTAGCAGGGGGCGATACGCATGAACGACGAACTGAAAGACGAGATGGCCGCGCGGCTGCAGCATGCGCTCGAGCGCGTGACCGACGAACGCACGCTGATTCATTTCCTGCGCGTGCTCGGCCATGACTGGCACAAGGAGCGCCAGCTCGACGCCGACGTGCCGCCGTCGCCGTTCGCGGCCGCCGCGCTCGGCTGGGAAAACCGCTCGATCGGCGAGTACCTGGAGGCAATGGTCGACTGGGCCGAGGCGTCCGAAGACGGGCTGCGCGGCTACGACCCGCCCGACAACCCGTGGCGACGCATGGCCGACATCCTCCTCGCGGGCAAGAACCACGAATAGCGCGCGTCGCGACGATGCGTGTGCGCGCGGTTGCGGACGGCCTAGTCGGCCGTCCCTTCGGCATACGCGCGCAGCCCGTTCGCTACTGCGTCGAACACGGCCCTGCATCGCGGGCTCGCCCGCAGATCCTCGTGCATGACCACCCAGGTTTCCAGTTTCATCGCCGGCCCGTCCGGCAGCACGCGCACGAGCCGCGCGTCGCGCTGCGCGAGCCGGTTCTGGCAGAAGCCGATCCCGTAGCCCGCGCGAATCATCGCGAGCTGCGCGAGATTGCTGTCGGTGCGCAACGCGAACGCATCGCGCTTCCACAGCGGCATCGCGCGCCCCGCCGAGCGGATGAACGGCGTCACCGTATCGAAGCCGATCAGCGCGTGATGCGCGAGTTCGTCCGTCGACGACGGCGTGCCGTTGCGCGCCAGGTAGTCGTCGCGCGCATGCAGCGCGACGACTATCTCGCCGATGCGCCGCGCGACGAGCGCTTCCTGCGTGGGCGGCGCCATTCGCACCGCGATGTCGGCCTCGCGGTTCAGGATGTCCTGGATGCGGTCGGTCGGCACCAGTTCGATGACGAGCCCCGGATGGTCGCGCCGCAACTGCGCGAGCATCGACGGCAGCACCTCGACCGCGATCACGTCGCTGGCCGAGATCCGCACGGTGCCGCGCACGCCCGCGCCGTGGCTCGCGGCCGCGCGCTCGAACGCGGCCGCCGCGCTGCGCAACGCCTCGGCGTGGCCGCGCAGCGCCAGCGCCGCCTCGGTCGGCAGCAGCCCCGACGGCGAGCGCGTGAACAACGTCTGGCCGAACGCGGCCTCGAGCGCCGCGACGTGCCGGCCGGCCGTCGGCTGCGTGATGCCGAGCGCGCGCGCAGCGCCCGACAGCGAGCCTTCCGTCAGCACGGCGAGGAAGGTGCGATAGCGTTCCCAGTTCAGATCGGCGGTCATACATAAATGTATAGCCGATCGGTTTAGTTCGGCAATTCCTTATCAGGCCGCCGCGCGCCAGAATGCGTGCAGACAACGGTTCATTCACGGAGAACGGCCATGACGGTGAACGCAGGTGGAACGCAACGACAGGCGCTCGTGCTCGGCGCGAGCGGGGGCATCGGCGGCGAGGTCGCGCGTCAGTTGCGCGATGCCGGCTGGCAGGTGCGCGCGCTCAAGCGCGGGCTCGATGCCGGCACGGTGGAGCGCGACGGGATCGCGTGGCTGCGCGGCGACGCGCTCGACCGCGAGGCGGTAGTCCGCGCGGCGCGCGGCTGCAGCGTGATCGTGCACGCGGTAAACCCGCCCGGCTACCGGAACTGGTCGACGCAGGTATTGCCGATGCTCGACAACACGATCGCGGCGGCGACGGCGGAGCAGGCGACCGTCGTGCTGCCGGGGACGATCTACAACTACGGCCCCGATGCGTTTCCCGTGTTGCGCGAAGAGGCGCCGCAGCGTCCGGTGACGCGCAAGGGCGCGATCCGCGTCGAGATGGAGCGGCGGTTGCAGGCGGCGACCGCGCACGGCGTCCGCACGATCATCGTGCGGGCTGGCGACTTCTTCGGGGCGCACGCCGGCAACAACTGGTTCGGGCAGGGGCTCGTCAAGGCCGGCCGGCCCGTGGCGGCCATCAACGTGCCGGGCCGGCCGGGCGTCGGCCATCAGTGGGCGTACCTGCCGGACGTCGCGCGCACGATGGTCGAGCTGCTGGAGCGACGCGACACGCTGGAGCCGTTCGCGCGCTTCCATCTCGGCGGGCACTGGGACGCGGACGGCACGCAGATGGCGCAGGCCGTGCGGCGCGTCGCGCAGCGGCACGGGATGCAGCCGACGGTGCGGCGATTCCCGTGGTGGCTCGTGTGGGCCGCGGCACCGTTCGTCACGACGATGCGCGAGATGCTCGAAATGCGCTATCTGTGGCGCGAGCCGCTCCGGATGGACAACGCGCGGGTGAAGGCGGTATTGGGCCACGAGCCGTTGACACCGCTCGATACGGCCGTGGAGGCGACGCTGGCCGGGCTGGGTTGTCTGCGATGACGTCGAGCGGCGCACGTGGAGGGCGGGCCTGAATGCGGTTCATGCCCTTGTCCGCCTGCGCCGCGGCCAACATCCATCACGCAACGATCGGCAACACCTCGACCGCATATCGATGCCGAAGACTGCGCCCGAGCACCGGATCGTGCAGTTCCATCTCGAACGCGTCGCCGTCGCCCATCGCGGCGATTGCGCCGTGCACGGCGACCGTGCCGCCGAACATCGCGCAGCGCGCGGGCATCGTGCGTCGGTCGTCGAAGCGCTGCCACAGCGCATCGGGCGCAAGCAGCCCGCTGACGGCGCCGTGCTGATACGCGACGCGTTCGCCGCCGGGCTTGATCAGCCATGAGCGCATCTCGATCGCGTCCCAGTGATCGGCGACGTCCGCATGGCGCCATGCGTCGCGGCCGAGCGGTTTCGCGCATATCTGCTTCGACACCGCGACGCCGTAGGCTTCGACTTCCCGATCCGTATGATCTGAACCGACCGTCACCAGCGTACCGAGCGGGCTGTCGATCAGCACGCACTCGATCTCGCCGCCCGAGCGCGCGCCGAGCACGCCGATCGACGGCGCCTGCGTGAGCAGCGCGGACGACACGCGGTAGAAGCACGGCGTGGTCGACGGCGGTGCGACGCCGAGCGCCGCGAGCTCGTCGATGTGCGCGCGGATCGCGTCCGGGTCGCGGCCGGCCCAGCCGGCGATCACGACGCGTTCGATCTCGACGTCGACCTGGGCCGGCGCGCCGTGCGCGGGCATCACGTTGAACGACAGGGCTTGCATGCGGGTATCCGTTTGAAGTGCGAATGAACGAGACGATCGGCGGGGAGGCTCAATCCGCGAGCGGACGGTGCGCGGTCTCGCGCGCGGCGAGCAGTGCGATCGACGTGACGACGAGCGACGCGGTGACGTACAGCGACACGGCCGTCGTCGTTCCGGTCTGGCGAAACAGCGTCGCGATCACGAGCGGCGCGAAGCCGCCGCCGACGATGCCGGCGAGCGTGTAGGCCAACGACGAACCCGCATAACGCACGCGCGTCGGGAACTGCTCGGTGACGAACGCGCCTTGCGGGCCGTACATCACCGCATGGATCACGAGGCCGATCGCAACCGCCGCGACGATCGCGCCCGGCCGCGCGGAATCGAGCATCATGAAGAACGCGAACGCCCACACGATCCCGGCCATCGCGCCGGCCAGATACACGGGGCGGCGTCCGAAGCGGTCCGACAGCGCGCCGAAGAACGGCACCGCGAGCGCATTGCAGGCCGTGCCGACCATCACGGCCGTCAGCGCGAGCGGGCGCGACAGGTGCAGTACGGTCGTCACGTAGGTCAGCGTGAACACGACGATCAGCGCGTACAGCACGTCGGAGCCGATCCGCGAGCCGCCGGCGATCAGCAGGCGCCGCCAGTGGCACTTCAGCACTTCGGCGACGGGCACCTCGGCGGTCGCGTGCGATTGCGCGAGTTGCTCGAACTGCGGCGTTTCGTCGACGCCGCGCCGCAGCCAGAAACCGAACACGACGAGCAGCGCACTGGCCGCGAACGGCACGCGCCAGCCCCAGGCCAGGAAGTTTTCCGACGTGGTCGTCAGCGTGACGAGCGCGATGCAGCCGGTGCCGAGCAGCGTGCCGAACGACGGGCCGATCTGCGTCCACGACGCGGACAGCCCGCGCCGTTTCTGGTCGCCGTGCTCGACCGACAGCAGCACCGCACCGGCCCATTCGCCGCCGAGCGCGACGCCCTGCACGAAGCGCAGCGCGACGAGCAGGATCGGGCTCAGGATGCCGGCCTGCGCATAGGTCGGCAGCGCGCCCATCAGCGCGGTCGTCACGCCCATCAGCACGAGCGTGAGCATCAGCACGGCGCGGCGGCCGATGCGGTCGCCGAGGTTGCCGAACACGAAGCCGCCGAGCGGACGCGACACGTAGCCGACCGCATACGTCGAGAACGCGAGGATCGTGCCGGCCAGCGGATCGACCGACGGAAAGAACAGATGGTTGAACACGAGCGCGGCGAGCGTGTTGTAGATCGTGAAGTCGTACCACTCGAGCGACGTGCCGATCATGCTCGCGGTCGCGAGTCGGCTGTTGCGGACGCGGCGGGGCGCGTGGGCGGCGGGCTGGGCGAGAGTGCTCATGGTGTCGGGCATGTCGTTGAGGATGACGGAATGACGCGCGTGCCGATGACGGACGTCGCGGCTGGCGGCGAAGCCGGCGTTCAGGCGGGCAGCGCGGTGGTTGCCGCGTTCGTTTCGGCATCGCGACCTGCGGGCGGCAGCGGCGCGGCGGCGCGCCACAGCAGTTCGAAGGTGCGTACGTCGTCGTGACCGGCGATGGTGGTGGCGACGCGGCGCGTGGCCGCCGCATCGCTGCCCTCGATCAGCACGAGCGCGTCGGCGGCCGCACGCGCGCCCGCATCGGCGCCGATCGGCGCGGACAGCTCGGGCACGGTGCGGAACAGCCGTGCCGCATGAATGCCGGCTTCGCTCAGCACCGCGTCGAAGCGCTCGCGCAGGTGCGGCACGTCGATGCGTTCGGGCGGCAGCACGAACAGCGCGAGATGCGTGCCTTCGCCGTCGCCGGCCTCGATCGTCAGTTCGCCGACGCGCCGTTGCGTGCCCGTCATCCGTTCGAAATTCGCGAGCGACCACGCGGTCTGCTGTGTAAATGCGCGCCGATACGCGTCGCCGCGGAACACGTCGAGCGTGTGCGTCACGTACAGCGCGAGGTACTTGCGCGGGCCGCCGTCGGTCGCGCGAAAGCGCCGCGCATGCGTGAAGCCGGGAATCGCGACGCGCTCCTGCATGTGCTCGCGGTCGTACCACGCGTTGAAATCGGCTTCGTGCGCGGGGTCGATGTCCGTCCAGACGCAGAGCTGGCCGTGTGGAAGGGAAGTGCGGGTCATTGCGGGTTCCTCGTGACGGGTGTGTCTGGAACCTCAGTGTCCCGAAGACGGGCTGCGCCCGTCCAACAAGAAAACAAATTCGCGGTGAACAGGTTTTCTTATGAGCGGGGCGGACGGCGCTTCGCCGGGGTGGCGGGCGGTGCGGATTTCGGCGTGCGTTTTGCGGCCGCGGGTCGGGTTTTTTTCGCCGGGCGGGCGGGGGATTTGTCGACGATGTCGGCTTCGGCTTCGGCTTCGGTCTCGGCCGTTGCCGACGCGGCGGGCTTCGCATGACTGGAAACCGCCGGCATCGCGCGCGCCACTTCGCTCGCCAGTTCGGCGATGCGGGCGGCGACCGGCAGGCCCTGCGTGCGATACGACGCGACGAGCGGCAGCGCGGGGAAGTCGGGTTCGACGTCGAGCAGTTCGAGCGAGCCTTCCTGCAGTTCGCGCCCGATGATCGCGGGCGGCAGCGCGGCCACGCCGAAGCCGTCGGCGACGAGCCGGATCATCGCGGCGACCGACGTGATGCAGTTGATGCTGGCCGGCCGTTCGACGGCCGCGAACAGCCGCTCGATCGTCGCGTGAGGCCCCGAATGACGCGAGAAGCTGATGATCGGATACGCGGCAAGCCGCGCGACGTCGAGCCGTTGGCCGCCGAGGCCGAGACGCGGGCTCGCCGCCCAGCGCACCGGGAATTCGCACAGCGGCAGATTCGTGAAGTCGGGGCCCGGCACCGGGTCGGTCTGCAGGATCAGGTCGACGCCGTCGGTGCTCAACAGGCGGACCAGGTGCAGCGTCGTGTCGCTCGTGATTTCGACGTCGAGGCGCGGATAGCGCTCGCGCAATTGCGCCATCAGCGCCGGAAACCAGCTGTGCACGATCGACTCGATCACGCCGATCCGGATCAGGCCCGCGTCGCTCGCCGCGTCGATGTCGCGCCGCATCTCGCTGTCGAGCCGCACGATCCGCTCCGCGTACGCGAGCATGCGCCGGCCCGCGGGCGTGAGCGTGGCCGAGCGCGTGTTGCGGTCGAACAGACGCACGTCGAACGCCTCTTCCAGCGACGCGATGCGGCTCGACACGGCCGCCTGCGTCGTATGCAGTTTCTCGGCGGTGAGCCGGAAGTTCTCCAGCTTCGCGAGCCAGACGAAGGTTTCAAGAAACCGGATGTTCATCGCGTTCCGAGCGGTGAGGCAGTGCCGCGCGGGGGCGGCGGGATCGGTCGATGTTAGCGGATTTCCGGAGCGGCAGAAGTGAGCGGTGTCTGCCCGGGGCGCCGGCTGGCGGCAGGCGTTCGCGTGTCGGCACGCACGTGCTCGACGTTGCGCGGCCGTCTGCAATGCGAAGTCACGCGGGCTTCGTGTGTCCGGGCGTCACAAGCTCTCGAACGCGAGCGTCGGCACATCGACGACCGTCGCGCCGCCGTCGGCAACGAGTGTTGCGCCGGTCACGAACGATGCGTCGGGCGAGGCCAGGAACGCGCACACGGCCGCGATCTCGTCGGGATCGGCCGCGCGTCGCAACGGCACGTCGGCACTGACGCGCGCGTAGGCGCCGTCGAGCGTGTCGCCGTACGCGGACATCAGCGGTTCCATTTCCGCATCGGCCATCGGCGTGCGCACCCAGCCCGGGCACACCGCGTTCGCACGTACGCCGTGCGGGCCGTAGTCGCGTGCGAGCGAACGCGCGAGCCCGAGCAGCGCATGCTTGCCGACCGTATAGCCGCATACGCCGGGGCCGGCCGCCAGCGCGGCGATCGATGCGACGAGCACGATGCTGCCGCGCCGCGCGATCAGGTCGGGCAGGCACGCGCGCGCGCTGACGAACGCGGTGTCGAGGTTCGCATGCATCGCGTCGCGCCATTGCGCGTCGTCCGTTTCGTCCGCGCGGCCGAGACCGTGGCCGCCCGCGCATGCGACGAGCGCATCGACCGGGCCGAGCCGTGCGGCGATCTCGGGCAGGAATCGGGCCCAGTCGTCCGTGCTCGCGGCGTCGCCGGCGAGCGCGAGGCCGCCCGTCTCGACGGCTAGCGCGTCGAGCGGCGCCCGACGCCGCCCGATCAGCACGACGCCGTCGCCGCGGGCGGCGAAGCGGCGCGCGCACGCGGCGCCGATGCCGGTGCCTGCGCCGGTGATCACGATCGTGCGGGGTTGCGGGTGTGCCATGTCGTTCTCCGGAAGAGCATCGTTTCCGGTCACTTTAGGGCGTGCCGACGCACGCCGGTATCCGCCGAAAGGATGAACGGGAACCGGCCGAACGGTCGAGGGCGGTATCCCGCACCGGGTCGCTCGGTAGGTCGCGGTCATTTTGCAAAGGCTGACGATGTTCGGCGCCGAATCGCTCTATCCTCCGTATTTTTGCGATAAGTCGCAAAAGCCCGGCAAAATGGCGCGGGCGCGCCCGCGCATCGATGCGTGGCGCGGCGGCCGGCCGATTCCGTCGTGCAAGCGGAGCGGCAGGCGGCAGGATCGGCGTGTGAACGCGCCCGGTCCGGATGCATCGCGTCTGCCGATGGTGCAGTACGCGGTGGCGGATCGCCCGGTCGCGCGTCGCGCGGTCGGACCATCGACAAGAACAGGGAGGGGCCGGCAATGAGGCTGGACGACGAAAGAGAAAGCGTAAACGTCGAGGATCGACGCGGCGGCGGGTTTGGCGGCGGGCGCGCGACGATCGGCATCGGCACGATCGTGGTCGCGCTGGCCGCATCGTATTTCTTCGGGATCGACCCGCGCGTCGTGCTCGAGGGCGCGTCCGCGCTGCAGGGCCGGCAGCAGCAGGCGCAGCCTGCGCCCTCGCAGCACCAGGGCGCGCCGGCGAACGATCCCGGCGCGGTGTTCACGCGCAAGGTGCTCGGCAATATCGAGCGCACGTGGACGGACGTCTTCAATACCCAGCTGCATGCGCAGTACCAGCCGCCGAAGCTCGTGATGTTCACGAACTCGACACCGACCGCATGCGGCACCGGTCAGACCGCGATGGGGCCGTTCTACTGTCCGGGCGACCGCAACGTGTACATCGATCTCGGCTTCTACGACGAACTGCGCAAGCGGTTCGGCGCGGGCGGCGATTTCGCGCAGGCGTACGTGATCGCGCACGAAGTCGGCCATCATGTGCAGAACCTGCTCGGCATTTCGGACAAGGTCGATGCCGCGCGCCGCCGTTCGAGCGAAGCGCGCTCGAACGCGCTGTCGGTGCGGATGGAACTGCAGGCCGACTGCTTCGCCGGCGTGTGGGCGAACAACGCGCAGCGCGCGAACCAGCGGCTGATGGAGCCCGGCGATTTCGAACAGGGGCTGAAGGCGGCCGCCGCGATCGGCGACGACCGGCTGCAGCAGCAAGGGCAGGGCTACGTCGTGCCGGAGAGTTTCACGCACGGCACCAGCGAACAGCGCGTGTATTGGCTGCGGCGCGGGATGGAATCGGGAGAAGTGAGCGCCTGCGATACGTTCGCCGCGAACGCGCACTGACGCGCGCCGGGCGCGGCGCGTTTGCCACGCTTGTCTCTCGAGGCTGGGTGTGCCCGCGCTTGCGCGCGTCTCGCCGATTGTTCCGATTGCGACCGATCGGCGTGCGCGATGTGTCATACGGCACGATTGCCGCCGCCGATCCGCCGATCCGCCGATCCGCCGATCCGCCGATCCGCCGACCCGTCGATCCACCGACCGCCGACCGCCGACCGCCGACCGCCGACCGCCGACCGCCGACCCGCCGACCCGCCGACCCGTCGCCCCGTCGAGCATGCGACTGCCGGCGGGGCGATCGCCGATTCACGACGCCGTCGCGATACGGCGAGCGGGATCCTTCCGCCACGCGCGGACGAATTGCCGATTTGTGCTCACCGGCCCATTTCGGCGCCGGTACGCTGGCCCGAACTTCGACGCGTTCGGCCGCCGGCCGCTCTCATCATGCCGACCTCACCCGTTCCCGCCGATCACGAAGCCGCCGACTGGCAGCGCGCGCTGCGCGCGTGCGTCGAAGCGTTCGACGCGTTTGCGAGCCCGTCCGCGATCGTGTTCTACCGGCTCGACCTGAGCGGAGAGCCGGCCGATTTCGAGCTGTTCGGCATGCCCGAGTCGATGCATCGCACCTACATCGCGCGCTACCGGATGCTCGATCCGCTGCACCCATCGCGCTGCGCGGCCGGCGCTCACGCGGTCGTGACGCTCGCTTCCCAATTGCCTGACGAAAGACGCGATGCGTCCGCGTACTGGACCCGTTTCCTGCGGCGGCACGATGTCGCCGACGTCGTCGAAATCTGGCTGCGCGACGACGCGGGGCGGACGGTCGGTGCATTTTCGCTGCTGCGCTTCGGCAAGAGCGACGCGGGCGGCGACTTGGGCAACGGCACGGCGGGCCGGTTCGCGCCGGGCGAGATCGACGCGCTGGCACGGCTGCAGCCCGTCGCCGAGGCCGCGCTGGCTCCGTTGCTGCGCGCGCGGCGCGGGATACACCGGATCGGTTGCGACGAGCGGCTGACGTATCGCGAGGAGCAGATCGCCCGCCTCGTGCGCGACGGCCGCTCGAACAAGGAGATCGCGCGCGATCTCGCGCTCGGCCAGCCGACCATCAAGACGCATCTGATGCGCATGTACCGGAAGCTCGGCGTGTCGAACAGAACCGGGCTGGTCGGCGCGCTGTTCCTGTAATTTTTTCCGCACCCGCACCCGCACCCGCACCCGCACCCGCACCCGCACCCGCACCCGCACCCGCCCCGCGTCCGAGCCCGCGCGATTCATCCGACGATAACGCGCCGCTCGCACGCCGCCATTCCACATTCCGGAAGTCACCCGCGTTCCGGTCCCGCACGCGGTTGCCAATTTGCGCTCACCGGGCGCGATCCCTCGTCGATACAGTGGTTCGACACCCGCATGCCGGAGCGCACGCGGCCCAACCACGACAATCATCGAGACGCCCATGAGCACCACGAACTTCGTCGCCGTCAGCGACACCGTGCGCACCTTCGTCGCACGCGACTTCGGCCTCTTCATCGACGGTCAAATGCAGCCCGCGCACGCGGGCGCGCGCCTCGACGTGTACGACCCGGCGACGGGCGAGCGGCTCGCGACGGTCGCCGACGCCGACGCGCACGACGTCGAACGCGCGGTCGCCAGCGCAAAGCAGGCATTCGACACGCGCGTATGGAGCGGGCTGCGTCCCGCCGACCGCGAACGCATCCTGCTGAAGCTCGCGGAGCTGATCGAAGCCGACGCCGAAACGCTCGCGCAGCTCGAAACGCTGAACCAGGGCAAGTCGATCCACGTATCGCGCGCGATCGAGGTCGGTGCGAGCGTCGAATACGCGCGCTACATGGCAGGCTGGGCGACCAAGATCACCGGCCAGACGCTCGACGTGTCGATCCCGTTCCCGCCCGGCGCGCGCTATACGGCGTATACGCGCAAGGAGCCGGTCGGCGTGGTCGCGGCGATCGTGCCGTGGAATTTCCCGCTGATGATCGCCGTGTGGAAGCTGGTGCCGGCGCTCGCGGCCGGCTGCACGATCGTGCTGAAGCCGTCGCCGGAAACGCCGCTCACCGCGCTGCGCCTCGCCGAACTCGCCCGCGACGCCGGCGTGCCGCCCGGCGTGTTCAATGTCGTCACCGGCGGGCGCGCATGCGGCGCCGCGCTGTCGAGCCACCCGTCGATCGCGAAGATCTCGTTCACAGGTTCGACCGCGACCGGCAAGTTGGTTGGCGCGGCGGCGGTGCAGAACATGACGCGCTTCTCGCTCGAGCTCGGCGGCAAGAACCCGATCGTGATGCTCGACGACGTCGACGTCGCGCAGGCGCTCGACGGCGTCGCGGCCGGCGCGTTCTTCAACCAGGGGCAGGTGTGCGCGGCCGCGTCGCGCATCTACGTGCACCGCAGCAAGTTCGCGCAGCTCGCGGACGGCCTCGCGGGCGTCGCACAGTCGATGAAGCTCGGCGCGGGCCTCGACACCACCGCGCAGATCAACCCGCTCGTCTCCGCGCACCATCGCGACAAGGTCGTGCAGCACATCGAGGGCGCGCGCCGCGCGGGCCTCACCTTCCTCGCGGGCGGCACGCCGGCCGACGACCTGCCCGGCTACTACGTGAAGCCCGCCGTGATCGCCGATCCGCATCCCGACAGCGCGATCGTGCGCGACGAGGTGTTCGGCCCGGTGATCGTCGTCGTGCCGTTCGACGATGCGGCCGACGCCGTGCGACTCGCGAACGCGTCGCCGTACGGCCTCGCCGCGAGCATCTGGAGCAACGACCTGAAACGCGTGATGAACCTCGTGCCGCAGATCGAGGCCGGCACCGTATGGGTGAACTGCCACATTCCGCTCGATCCGTCGATGCCGTTCGGCGGCTACAAGCAGTCGGGCATCGGCCGCGAGTTCGGCCAGTACGCGATCGAGGGCTTCACCGAAACCAAATCCGTGTGCATCGCGCACTGACGCGCGGCGCCCGTTCCGAACACGCGACAACCGCGAACGATCCGAAAGTGGAGAATGCAATGAGCTACAACGAAGCAAAATTCTGGCACCCGATGCTGCACCCGAACGAAATGAAACAGCGCAAGCCGATCCGCATCGTGCGCGGCGACGGTTGCTACGTGTTCGATGAAACCGGCAAGCAGCTGGTGGACGGCGTCGCCGGGCTGTGGAACGTGAACGTCGGGCACAACCGCCAGGAAGTGAAGGATGCGATCGTGCGCCAGCTCGACGAGCTCGAATACTTCCAGCTGTTCGACGGCATCTCGCATCCGCGCGCGGAAGAGCTGTCGAAGAAGCTGATCGACATGCTGGAGCCGGAGGGGATGCGGCGCGTGCTGTACAGCTCGGGCGGCTCCGATTCGATCGAGACCGCGCTGAAGATCGCGCGCCAGTACTGGAAGGTGCGCGGCCAGGCCGACCGCACGAAGTTCATCTCGCTGAAGCAGGGCTATCACGGCACGCACTTCGGCGGCGCGTCGGTGAACGGCAATACCGTGTTCCGCCGCAATTACGAACCGAACCTGCCCGGCTGCTTCCACGTCGAGACGCCGTGGCTGTACCGCAATCCGTTCACGCAGGACCCGGAGGAGCTCGGCCGGATCTGCGCGGAAATGCTGGAGCGCGAGATCCAGTTCCAGAGCCCGGACACGGTCGCGGCGTTCATCGCCGAGCCGGTGCAGGGCGCGGGCGGCGTGATCGTGCCGCCGGCCAACTACTGGCCGCTCGTGCGCGAGGTCTGCGACCGCTACGGCGTGCTGCTGATTGCCGACGAAGTCGTGACGGGCTTCGGCCGCAGCGGCAGCCTGTTCGGCAGCCGCGGCTGGGGCGTGCGCCCGGACATCATGTGTCTCGCGAAAGGGATCTCGTCCGGCTACGTGCCGCTCGGCGCGACGGCCGTGAACGCGCGGATCGAGGACGCGTTCGCCGCGAATGCCGACTTCGGCGGCGCGATCATGCACGGTTACACGTATGCCGGGCACCCGGTCGCATGCGCGGCCGCGATCGCCAGCCTCGACATTGTCGTGAAGGAAGACCTGCCGGCGAACGCGGCGAAGCAGGGCGCGTATCTGCTCGAAGCGCTGCGGTCGTTCCCCGAACGCTTCGCGGCGGTCGGCGAGGTGCGCGGCAAGGGTTTGATGCTCGCGCTCGATCTCGTCGCGAACAAGCAGACCCGCGAGCCGATCGACCCGCTCTCCGGCTATGCGAACGCGGTTGCGGAAGTGGCGCGCGAGCACGGTGTGCTGGTGCGCCCGGTCGGCACGAAGATCATCCTGTCGCCGCCGCTCGTGATCCAGCGCGAGCAGCTCGACAGGATCGTCGACGCGCTCGCGGCGGGCTTCGAGGCCGTGCCGTTCGCGTAAGTCCGTGACGCGGGCATCGCACGACGCCGAACCGGCGGTGGAGGGCGGGATTACCCGCTCTTCACCGCCGGTTTGCCGATTTGCGCTATGAACGGATTATTTTGCCTGCGTATTTTTTCGACATCGGATCAGCGTTGGATCGACAGGGGCCGGGCGGCGCAGCGCTGAAGCGCCGCCCCGGCCGACCGCGAAGCACGGGACGGAGCGGGCGCCGCAGCGCCGGCGACGGCCTGAAACAGGGAAGGAGACGAAGATGTCGGGATGGTCTGGAGTGACCGGCGCCTCGGGCGATACGCCCGCCGGTGCGTCGGCTGAAGCAGGCGGCGGCACGGTGCTGAAGGCGGGCGCGGTCGGTTTTCCGACCGCGCTGGCGAGCGCCGTCGGCCTCATCATGGCGAGCCCGGTGATCCTCACCGCGACGTCCGGCTTCGGCATGGGCGGCTGGGCGTTCGCGGTCGCGATGATCATCGCGTTCGTGATGATGCAGGCGCAGGCGACGACCTTCTCCGAAGCCGCCGCGATGCTGCCGACCGCCGGCTCGGTTTACGATTACCTGTCGTGCGGGCTCGGCCGCTTCTGGGCGATCACCGGCACGATTTCCGCGTATTTCCTCGTGCACGTGTTCGCCGGCACGGCGGAGACGATTCTCAGCGGCATCATGGCGCTCGTGAATTTCGAGTCGCTGAACGCCGCGTTCGAGAAGCACAACAGTTCGTGGCTCGTCGGCGTCGGGCTCGTCGTCACGTTCGCGATCACCAACATCATCGGCATCAAGGTGTTCAGCAAGCTCGAGATCGTGCTGACGGCCGGCATGTGGCTGTCGCTGATGATCTTCGGCATCCTCGGGCTCGCCGCCGCGCCGGCCGTGCATCTCGACGGCTGGTTCGGCGGCTCGGAAGTCGGCACGTCGGTGCCGGCCGTGCTGTCGCTGGTCGGGATGGCGATGTTCATGTTCGTCGGCTGCGAATTCGTCACGCCGCTCGCGCCGGAAATGAAGGCGCCGGGCCGCACGATCCCGCGCGCGATGGCGCTCGGCCTCGTCGGCGTCGCGATCTGCATGTTCCTGTACGGCGCGGCGATCCGGCGCCAGGTCGCGAACGTGCCGGTGAGCGCCGACGGCCTCACGCATCTGCTCGACACGCCCGGCGCGATTCCCGCGTTCGCGCTGCAGGTGCTCGGGCCCTTTGGCCGCGTGTGGTTCGGCATCGCGTTCCTGTGCGCGGGCGCCGCGACGATCAACACGCTGATGGCCGGGCTGCCGCGCATCCTGTACGGGATGGCGATCGACGGTGCGCTGCCGCGCTGCTTCGCGTATCTGCATCCGCGCTTCAAGACGCCGGTGGTCGGCATCGTCGCGTCGGCGATCGTGCCGATCTTCCATGCGTGGCTGATCAACGGCAACCTCGACAGCATCCTGCACCTCGTGCTCGCCGCGACCTGCGCATGGGGCACCGCGTATCTGCTCGTCACCGCGTCGGTCGTGATGCTGCGCATCCGTCGCCCGGACCTGCCGCGCCCATATCGCTCGCCGCTGTTTCCGCTGCCGCAGATCGTGTCGAGCGTCGGCATCGTGCTCGCGATCTGGTACATCACGCCGCCCGGCATGAACGCGCGCGACATCTACGTGCCGTTCGGCGCGATGCTCGGGCTCACCGCGCTGTACGCGCTGTTCTGGACGGTCGTCGTGCAGCGCCGGCACCCGTTCAAAGCGGTGCCGGTCGAGGAAGTGCTGCGCAACGAGCACGTCGCATCGTGAGGCTCGCCTTCGCCCGGTGGCGCACGGCGCCCGACGCACCGCCGCCCGGCCATCGGCCGGGCGCCGTCGCCGCGTGCGTGCTGGCGGACCTCGGCGCGGTACGCGATGCGAACGGCGGCGCTGCCGAGACCCGGGCCCGCCTGCCGAACGGCGCGCGCGTGAGCATCGACGAACGCGTCGATCGCCAGTTCCTGATGCACACGGTCAACGTGCGGGTGTCGGTCAACACGGCCGGCCCGGCCGGAGAAGGTCATGCGCGCTTGCTGCAGACCGGCTGGCTGCGGCGCGCCGGCATCGCGGCCGCGCCCGCGCCCGGCTGCGACCCCGCATTCGTGCGGGCGGTGGCCGCGCTCGTCGCCGATTCGGCCCTTGCCGGCGCGCTGCGCCCGCTGCATCTGACCGACTGCACGATCGCCGCCCGCGACGGGCGCTGGACGCTCGCCGTCGTGCCGTTCGGCGGCAGCGAGGTCGTGAACCGGATGCCGTCGTTTCGCCGTTATGTCCGCTTGACCGGCGAGCAGGCCAGCGCGCTGTCGGCGGCCTGCCTCGCGTTCGAAACTGCACTGCGCGGAATTTTGCGCGGGTAAGCTGTGCCGTTGCGCGCCGTTGCGCGCGCAATGTGGATTCAGGGTTTCACCGGAGATGCCGATGCTGTTCGAGTCACGCTCACACGAAGACGTGCACGACCACGGGCTCGCGATCGCGGGTTGGCATCAGGTCTACCGCCAGATGACGCCGGGCCGGTTCAGAGGCACCGTCACGCAGGTCCTGTACGACGACTTCCACTTCTTCCGCGAGACGACCAACCGGCGAGTCGCGCAAACCGGCGTCGCGCCGGCCGGGCGCACGTCGCTCGCGGTGCCGCTATCGCTGCCGCTCGCCGGCACGTTCCAGGGCCAGCCGGTCGACGGCTATGCGCTGCTCGCGCTGCACGCCGGCGAGGATTTCGAATTCCATACGCCGGAAGGGATGGGCCTCGTCGGGATCAGCGCCGCGTCGGACATGATCGACGAGCTCTGCGAAGCGGAGTTCGGCGCGGCCGGCGTGCGCAAGCTGCGGCACGTCACGCGGCTGTCGGACGCGCAAGGCGTCGCGCTCGGCGCGCGACTGTCGTCGCTGATCGACGATGCGCAGCGCAACCCCGGCTGCCTCGAATACGCAGCCACGCGCAAGATGTTCCGCGACGCGATGCTCGGCATGTTCCTCGATGCGCTCGACCAGGGCATCGGTGTCGAGCGCCGCGACATCACGCACGCGACCTACAGCGATATCGTCAGCCGTTGCGAGAAACACCTGCGCGAGCGGCCCGAGGAACCCGTCACCGTGCTCGAATTGTGCCGCGCGCTGCGCTGCAGCCGCCGCACGCTTCAGACGAGCTTCCAGCGTGTCGCCGACGTCACGCCCGTCGGCTATCTGCGCACGATTCGGCTGAACGCGGTGCGGCGCCTGCTGCGCACGACCTCGGCACAGCAGCTCGGCGTCGGCGAGGCCGCCGCAAGCTGGGGCTTCACCCATCTCGGTTATTTCGCACGCGAGTATCGCGACCTGTTCGGCGAGCTGCCGTCGCAAACGTTGCGTCCCGAATGACGTTCGCGCACCGCGCCGGTGCGACTGCCGACGCGCGCTGCCGCATGTCGTCCGCTTGCTGCACGGTTTGCTGATTTGGGATAGAGGTCCGGAATTTTCGCTGGATAGAGTCCTGTCACCCATATCGACAACACCATCGATCTGCACTGCGAATCGATGACATCAGAGGGGCGGGACATGAAGATCGGACGAAGACTGGCGGCGGCCGCGGCCACGCTGGGTTGCATGCACGCACATGCGCAAACCTCCGGCAGCGTGACGCTGTACGGCACCGTTGACACCGGCATCATCTATTCGACGAACCAGCAATTCACGCGCGCCGACGGCAGCACGGGCAGCGGCCATGCGTGGCAGATGGGCGGCGGCAACCTCGTGCCGTCCCGCTTCGGATTCCAGGGCGCCGAGCCGCTCGGCGGCGGGCTCGACGCGGTGTTTTCGCTCGAGCAGCAATTCCTGTCCGCGAACGGGCAGGCACTGCAGGGCGGCACCGCGTTCAGCCGGCAGGCGTGGGTCGGGCTGCGCCAGGATTCGATCGGCACGCTCGGCCTCGGCCGGCAATACGATTCGTACACCGACATGCTCGGCGCTTATGTATCGAGCAACAACTGGGCGACGCCGTACGGCTCGCATCTCGGCGACGTCGACAACCTCAATGCCGCGTTCAACTTCAACAACGCGGTGAAGTTCACCAGCGCGGACTTCAACGGCCTCACGTTCGGCGGCACGTTCAGCTTCGGCGGGCAGGCCGGCGACTTTTCCGCGAAGCGCGGCTATGCGGTCGCCGCGACCTACACGCGTGCGCCGGTCGCGTTCTCGGTCGGTTATCTCGACCTGCATCAACCGCTCGACGCGGCACTTGGCGGCGCGAGCGGCTACATCGGCGACTTCGCGTGCAGCAATCCGGGCGCGATGTACTGCCTGCTCCAGGACGCAGGCTCGATGCGCGCGTTCGGCGCCGGCGGCTCGGTGACGCTCGGCGCGGCGACGGTCGCGCTGACCTACACGCACACGCGCCTCGGCGACAGCCGCTATTTCTCGACCGACGCGCAGCCACGCAAGCAGGCGTTCACGTTCGACATCGGCGAGCTGAACGTTACGTACATGTTCACGCCCGCGCTGCAGGGTGGCGTCGCGTACATCTTCAATGCCGCGCATACGGACGGGCGCGGCACGACGCGCTTCCATCAGATCAACGTCGGCACGAACTACAGCCTGTCGAAGCGCACGGCGCTGTACGCGGTCGCGATCGGCCAGATCGCGAGTGGCACGGGGCTCGGCAGCGATGCCAATGGAAATGCGGTGAACTACGCGCAGATTCCGGTGCTCGCCAACAGCAATTCCAGCCGGCAGCTCGCGGTGATGGCCGGGATTCGCGTGAATTTCTGACGGCGCGCATGTGGCGACGCGGTCGGAGCGGCCGGCTGCGATGGCCGGCCGGGTGCGCCGCGTGCCACAAATTCTTAACGATCGACGTGAACAATGGCGTTCGCTTCGGAGCGCCCGAAGCGACGCCTCGCGTTGCACACGTGTGCAATGCGAAGGCCGACCAGCCACCACGTCGATCGAGAGAGACCACATGACCCTGCTGAGCCGCCTGCGCGCGCTGTCTGCCGCCGTTGCGCTGTCCGTTGCCGCCTCGCACGCCTTCGCGGCGGATCTCGTCATCGCGGGCCGCGACGACATCTATGGCAAGGGGCTCGCCGACGCCGTCGCCGGCTTCATCAAGCTGCATCCGGGCACCGACATCGAGCTGCTCAAGCTGCCGAACGCGAACCTGTACCAGAAGCTGAAACTGTCGATGCGCGAAGGCACCGGCACGTACGACCTCGTGATGATGGACGATACGTGGGCGCCCGAATTCATCGGCAACGGCTGGCTGAAGCCGCTGCCGGCCTCGCTCGCGGACGCCGATCTGGTGCCGTCGGCGCTCGCGCTCGGCCGCAACGCGGCGGGCGCGTTGTACGCGCTGCCGATCGTCGGCAACGTCGAGATGTTCGCGTACCGGAAGGATCTGCTTGCCAAATACAAGCTGCAGCCGCCGCGCAACTGGGACGACGTGCTGAAGATCGCGCAGACCGTCGGCGGCGCGGACAAGAGCGTGTCGGGCGTCGTGTTCCGCGGCACCAAGGGCAACCCGGTCGTGACGGGCTTCCTGCCGATCCTGTGGGCGTATGGCGGTGACGTGTTCGACCGTGCCGGCAACGTGACGATCGATTCGCGCGAGTCGCAGGCCGCGCTGAAGACCTTTCTCGCGCTGAAGGCTGCCGCGCCGAAGGACGTCGACGTGTACGGCGCCGCCGAAGTGCGCGATGCGCTGCAGCGCGGCACGGCCGCGCAGTCGATCGAGGTGTGGCCGGCGTGGATTCCGGCGCTCGACGATCCGAAGCAGTCGCGCGTGGTCGGGCAGATCGCGCTGCAGCCGCCGCCGGGGCAGACGGCGGGCCCTGCGCCGATGCTCGGCATCTGGCAGATGGGCATTCCGAAGGATGCGCCGCACGCGAAGCTCGCGCAGGACTTCCTGGCCTACCTGAGTTCGCGCGACACGCAAACGCGCCTCGCCGGGATCGGCATTCCGCCGACGCGCCGCAGCGTGTTCGCCGATCCGGCCCTGGTGCGCCAGTACCGCTGGTATCCCGATCAGCTGAAGGCGCTCGAGGCCGGCCGTGCGCGTCCGCGCGTGAAGGACTGGCAGCAGGTCGAGAGCATTCTCGGCGACCAGCTGCAGCTCGCGCTGACCGGGCAGGCCGCGCCCGACGCCGCGCTGCGCCAGGCGCAACAGAAGATCGCGCAGGCGATGGCCGCGGCCGGCAAGTGACGGCCAGCCGCCACGTATCGTCCGGAATCCGCGCATGAAAGCCTTCGGCCGTAGCCTGCCGTTCGTCGCGTTGCTCGGGCCGGCGCTCCTGGTGCTGGCCGCGCTCGCGCTGTACCCCGTCGCGCAGGTACTGATCGACTCGTTCTGCCGGGTCGACTACACGGCAGGCCGTCGCGCATTCGCGGGGCTCGCGAACTATCGCGCGGTGCTCGGCGACGACGCATTCGCGGCCGGCTTCGGCAACACGCTGCGCTTCACGATCGCAGCGTCGCTCGTCGAAGTCGCGCTCGGCTTCGGGCTCGCGCTGCTGTTCGTGCGCGCGTTTCCGGGGCGGCGCATCGCGTTGCCGCTCGCGATCCTGCCGATGATGCTGTCCACGCTCGTGTGCTCGGCGATCTGGCGCAACTGGCTGAATTTCGACGGCTTCCTCAACGCGCTGCTCGCCGCATTCGGCGTCGAAGGCGTGCGCTGGCTGTCCGATCCGCATCTCGCGCTGTGGTCGCTCGCGCTCGTCGACGTGTGGCAATGGACGCCGATGGCGTTCCTGATCGTGCTGGCCGGGCTGCAATCCATTCCGCAGGAACTGTACGAAGCCGCGCGCACCGACGGCGCGAGCGAGTGGCAGTGCCTGCGCGACGTCACGCTGCCGCTCGCGGCGCCGCAGATCGGCCTCGCGCTGCTGCTGCGCTCGATCGATACGTTCAAGCTGTTCGACAAGGTCTATGCGCTGACGGGCGGCGGCCCCGGCAACGCGACGCAGACGCTGTCGACCTACATCTACGACACGGGCTTCCGCTTCTTCAACGTCGGGCCGGCGAGTGCCGCGTCGGTGCTGATGCTCGCGGCGTCCGCGCTGCTCGTTTCGGGGTACGTATGGCAGACGGTTCGCAAGCGGCGCGCATGACGGCGCGATCCACAGGCTTCGCGCACGCGCGGGCCGGCGCTGCATTCGGCCGCGCGGTGCCGTGGATTCTGCGCGTCGCCGCACTCGCGCTGTTGCTGCTGCCGTGTCTGTGGATGGCCGGCGCGGCGTTCATGCCGACGCTCGAACGCCTCGATCACCCATTGCGGATCGTGCCGGCCGCGCCGACGCTCGAGCATTTCGCGTCGGTGTGGTCGAACGGCATCGGCGCGCCGCTCGCCAATTCGCTCGTGGTCGGGTTCGGCACGACGCTGCTTGCGCTGACGCTCGCATTTCCGGCCGCGTATGCGCTCGTGCGGCTGCGGTTTCCGGCGCGGCTGGACGTGTTATTCCTGATGCTCGTGCTCGCATTGAAGCTGATGCCGCCGATCACGATCGCGGTGCCGCTGTTCGCGCTCGCGAAGCGGCTGCATCTGCTCGATTCGACACTCGGGCTGATGCTCGCTTACCAGATCTACGCGTTGCCGATGGCGATCTGGATGCTGCTCGCGTTCGTGCGCGACGTGCCGATCGAATACGAGGAGGCCGCGTGCATCGACGGGGCGGGGCTCGCGCGGCGGCTCGTACAGATCGTGCTGCCCCTGTGCGCGCCAGGATTGATCGCGACCGCGATCTTCGTGTTCATCGCCGCGTGGAACGAGTTCCTGATTGCGTTGCTGTTCGTGTCGACGCCGAGCCGCTTCACGCTGCCGCTCGCGATTGCCGGCTACGTGACGGAGAACGGCATCGACTGGGGCGACCTGATGAGCGCGGGGTTGCTGGCGTCGTTGCCGACGCTTGCCGTCGCCGGCTACGTGCAGCGCTACCTGCTGCGCGGCTTCGCAGGCGGGCTCAAGTGACGCGGCGCGTTACGCGCAGCTGTGCCGGACCACGTGCGTAACCGGCACGACGCGCATGCGCGATGCGCCGTCGAACGTCTGGATCCGGTCGGCGAGCAGATCGACGGCCGCATGCGCGAGGCCGTGCGTGTCCTGGCGCAGCGTCGTGAGCCGATAGGCGTCGTATTCGGCGGCGGGGATGTCGTCGAAGCCGATCACGCGCAGCTCGTCGGGCACGCGCAAGCCGAATGTGCCGCGGGCGGCGTCGATCACGCCGAGTGCGAGCAGGTCGGACGAGCAGAACACGCCGTCCGGGCGCTCGCCGGACGCGAACAATTGCCGTGCGGCGTCGATGCCGCACGCATGCGTGTCGGAGCGCGTATCGATCATGCGGGCGAGCGTCGCATCGAACGCGTCGCCGCGTTGCAGTGCCTGCTCGAACGCGTCCGACCGGGCGCGCGCGCTGTAGCTCGCGCTACGCGGCCCGACGAACGCGAGCCGGCGCGCGCCGGCGCGCACGAGTCGTTGCGCGGCGTGGGCCGCGCCCGCCGCGTTGTCGCTGATGACGACATCCGCGCCCGGCAGGTTCGCTTCGCGATTGATCATCACGACGGGAATCCGATGATCGAGATACTGCCGCGCGACCGACAGCGGCGGCGACGCGGACGTCATCACGAGGCCCGCGATCCGGTAGCTGAGCAGGCGTTCGAGCGATTGCCGGACCTGGTGCGGATCGTCCGCATTGGTGACGAGCGGCGTGAACGCCCGCTGACCGAGCACCGCCATCAGGTCGGCCAGCAGCCGCGCGCGGAACGGATTCTCGAACCCGGCCGTCACGACACCGATCATGCTGCTGCGCTGCGTGATCATGTCGCGCGCGATCAGGTTGACCTGATAGCCCAGCGCACGCGCGGCCACCATCACGCGCTCGCGTGTTTCGGGTGCGATGCTCGCCGTCGGCGAGAACGCGCGCGACACCGCGGAGCGCGACACGCCGGCCCGCACGGCGACATCCGATGCGGTCACCCACGTTTTTCTTTCCTTGTCAGTCATCGATTCATGATTCCTTCGCGACACGAAGCTTCCACGCCGCTGGCCGACTGGATGTCGGCGCTCGACGACGCGCGGCCGTTGCATACGCTGACCCTACCGGGCAGCCATGACACCTGTGCGTATACGGTCGACGATCCGCTCGTGCGCACGCAGCGCGCGCCGCTCGCCGAGCAGCTCGCGCACGGTGTGCGGCTGCTCGACATCCGCTGCCGGCACCGATGCGATGCGTTCGATATCCATCACGGCGGCATCGCGCTCGGCATGTCGTTCGACGACGTGCTCGCGGACTGCACGCGTTTTCTCGATGCGCATCCGCGCGAGTGCATCGTGATGTCGGTGAAGGACGAATGGCCCGCGCACGCGTGCACGCGCAGCTTCGACGCGACGTTCGATGCGCATCGGGCGCGGCACCCGCGGTTGCGCTGGCATGCGGGCGGCGCGCTGCCGGCGCTCGGCGACGTGCGCGGCGCGGTGGTGTTGTTGCGGCGATTCCGCAGCAGCCGGCCGCTGGGCATCGACCTGACCGCGTGGCCCGACAACGCGACGTTCACGATCGATCATCCGGATGCGGCGTTCGTGATCCAGGACGAATACCGCGTGCCCGTTGCCGGGTCGATCCACTACAAGTGGCGCGTGATCGATGCGCTGCTGACCGGCATGCCGTCACCGGACAGCGGCCGCTGGGCGATCAATTTCAGCAGCGGTACGGGAATGGGCGCGAATCCGTCGGTGGTCGCGCGCGGCGACGGCAGGGTGCAGGGCATTCACGCGCGGCTCGCGCAACGGTTGCGCGCGCAACGTGGCTCGTATGGCGCGATGCTGCTCGACTTCTGCGACGACGATGACTGGGCGCTGGTGCGCGCGCTGATCGAGTGCAACGATCACGTGCCCGAGGCGGGTAACGGGCGTCGGCTGGCCGGGTGCGGGTGAAGACGGGAAGGGCAGCCGCGTGGTGGAGGTCGCACGATCGGAATCCTGCGTGTTGATGTCGACGCGCGGCCTGCCTGCGTCAGCCTCTGCGCGGTGCGTGCCCGGATTCCCGCTTCCCGTGAAGATCGGCACGTTGCCGAATGTGTGACGAGCGGTCCATGTTGCGAATCGAGGCCGGTGGATAAGGTTGAGCCGTCCGTGGCAGGCGCGGTTCGATCGAGTCCGTCGCGGATGTCCGGACGTTCCCCGACTCGGCGGGCGGCGGCCGGCACCGTGTGCCCGGCATCGCGCCGGCCCATGAACGTCGTCGTGGAAAGCGGCACGGCTTTGCCGCGAACGGTCCACGACGCAGGACTGCAAGGAGAGAGGTCATGGCAACGCTCGTCAACATCACGAAGGACACCCCGAACGCGGTGCAGATCTGGGGCTTTCACGGCCCGTGCAACGTCAGGGACGTCGCAGCGGCATTGAACACCATCGCGTCCGGATTGAGCGGTGACGGTCACACGATTCACATCATGTCGGGAACGCACGGCTATTGCGCGGGGCAGGTCGGTGCCGTCGCCACGCGCGAGCAGCGCTTCGCGGCGGAAGACCGCGCGCTGGCTTCGCCGAAGACGAAGGACAACAAGCCGGTCGCGCTCGCGGTACACGACTTCAATACCGCGAAGCTGCCCGCGCCGGATTACGTGACGGCGGCGATGGCGAAGCTGAACGGCGACATGCGCGCGATCGTCCAGGGCGACCCCGGCACCGCGACGTTCCTGCTCGCGTATTGCTGCAGCGCCGGGACACCGTAACGCGCCGTGATGCGCCGACGGGCGGGCGTGGCGGTCCGCCCGGTCTCATAACGACGAGGACGTCGTGCGGATGCGCGTGCGCACGTGTCGGGTTGCGGAAAGGCAAGCCCACAACCCGCAAAGGCGACTCGGGAGTGGCAATCAGGCCATTGCCGAAATGAGCCGATACAGTGCGCGCGCTGCCGCGACGGAGACACGGGGTCGAATGCTTCTACTCAGCACGATGCGTGGGCAATGGGCCGTGCCATATCGCCTCGGCCTCGAAAACGCGCTGGCGGGCGACACAGTTACAAGATTGTCATTGACTCTGCGGCCGTCGGCACGTTAGTGTTCGCTCCGAAGTTCCAAGAAGTCCGATTGTTGCTCATCAATTTCTCGCTCCCCCCGGCGGTATTCGTTGTCCTTTCCCTCCTTGACGCTTCATGCGCTCTTCAACAGAGCAAACTTCGTATTTCTAACTCAAGGATTCATCATGGATACCGGTATCGTTAAGTGGTTCAACGACAGCAAAGGTTTTGGCTTCATCGCTCCGGACAACGGTGGCGATGATCTTTTCGCGCACTTCTCCGAAATCCGGGCTGACGGCTTCAAGACGCTCGCTGAAAATCAAAAGGTGAGCTTCGAAACGAAGCAAGGCCCGAAGGGCCTGCAAGCGGCCAACATCAAGCCTCTGTAAGTTTGAAGCGCCCGGGCATCCGCGACGGATGCCGGGCTGCAGCGACACGCTCCCGGAGCGTTGTCTGCGCAAGTCGGCGCGATCGCTTTAGCTGCATAAGCTAGTTCTGCAGCTTTCCGCGCGCCGCATACCTCGCTCACGTCACTCCCCGCTCTGCCAGCGGTGTCTCTTCTGCGTTCCCCGACTGCTTCGGATTCAGCTCGCAATGGCTTTGGACCGGTGCACCTTTCGCAGGCACGTGCGCACACGACGATCATTAAAATTAAAATGCAACACAAACGAATTCAACAGTACAACGGCTATGCCGTCCAACCCTCGGCACATCGATTGCCGGACGGTAGTTTTTCATCCAACTTGCTGATCGAACGCACTGGCAGCCCAGGCGATGAGCGCCGCTATCAGTTCTATTCGCTCGACTATTTCACGAGTGAAAAGCAGGCGTTGCAGCACTCGGCTCGCTGGGCACGTCACTGGGTCGATACGCGCGGTTAAGGGCAACATCCGGTCGCTTCATGGAAGTCGACGCGCCTCGGCCATTATCGCCCGGCAGCCAGGCTGATCGCGAAGACGATTCTTCTTTTGGAGAACGACCGATCCGTCCGCTGCATTTTGCTGACGAGGACCATCGACGCCGTTCGACGCTGCTGCGCCGCAGCCCACTTCGCGTCGGAACAACGGAAGCGGCTGTAGACCTTGCCCTTCGGTTTCTTTGCCGTGGTGGATTACCGCGTGGCGATGACCACGGCGGCGCCCGCCATTGCGGCGGCGCTCGTGCGGTTCGCGATCTTGATCGCGCGCCGCGTGAGGATGAATTTACGTACGCGCGTTGCGACGAACGCCCACGCGCAATCGGCGGTGATCAGCACGGCCAGCATCGTACCGACGAGCTCGGCCCAGCCAATCACATTGACGTGCGTGAGGTCGACGATGGTGGGCAGCAGCGCAAGGTAGAAGAGAACGATCTTCGGATTCCCAAGGGTCACTAACGCGCCGGCCATGAACATGCGCCAACCGGAGCGGCCGCGCGGAATATCCTCTGTCGGCGAATCGGCCGGAGCGGCCCACATCCTCCATGCGAGGAACAACAGGTAGGCGGCACCGGCGAGCTTCAGGATGAAGAATCCGGCCGCGAACGTATGCGCGACGACGGCGAGGCCAGCAACCGCGCACGTCAGCCACAGCGCCTCGCCGATCCACATCGCGGCGAGGAACGGCAGCACGTCGCGCACGCCGTTCGTCAGCACGCGCGCGACGAGCGCGGCGACGCTCGGGCCGGGCGTGCCGGCGGTGACGAGCAGGGCGAGGGCGAACACGGCGAGCGCGGACAGCGACATGGCAAACCTCGTGGGCAGGGCGTTCGAAACGTATGAAGTTTCGATTATAGTGACGGCCGTTCCTGCTTGTCTGCCTCGTCGTGATGACAGTATCGATCCGGATTCGTCCCGCCACGCGGGAAGACGCGGCCGCGATGGCCGCCGTGGAAGTGGCCGCCGCCCAGCGCTTTCGCGACATCGGCATGCCCGATATCGCCGACGGCGAGCCGACCGATGCGGCCGACGTGCGGATGCGCATCGACGACGGTCGCGCGTATGTCGCGACGGACGAAGCGGGGACGTGCGTGGGCTTTGCGTTCTACCGGCCGCTCGATGCGCGGCGGCTCTATCTGGAGGAGCTGGATGTCGCGCCGTCGCACGCCGGCCAGCGGATCGGCGCGCGCCTGATCGAACGGATCATGGCGCGCGCCGCGCAAGACGGCATCGCGGAGGTCGTGCTGTCGACGTTTCGCGATGCGCCGTGGAACGCGCCGTACTATGCGCGCCTCGGCTTCGACATCATCGACGACGCATCGCTCGACGACACGCTGCGCGCGATTCGCGCGCATCACGTTGCACGCGGTCTGGACGAGACGCAGCGCGTGTTCATGCGCGCGGACGTGCGCGCATGAGCGTGTGGCCGGCCGTCAGGCCGCGTCGCTGAGCGCCGGGTAGTCGGTGTAACCCGTTTCGCCCTTGGCGTAGAACGTTTCCGGCACCGGCTCGTTCAACGGCGCACCGAGCTCGAGGCGGCGCGGCAGGTCCGGGTTCGCGATGAACAGCTTGCCCCACGCGATCGCGTCGGCCTGGCCGCTCGCGAGCGTTTCCTGCGCCGATTCGAGCGTGAACTGCTCGTTCGCGATCAGCGGGCCGCCGAACGCTTCCTTCAGACGCGGGCTCAAATGGTCGCCCGAATACGATTCGCGCGTGAAGATGAACGCGATCTTGCGGCGGCCGAGTTCGCGCGCGACGTAACCGAACGTCGCGGCCGGATCGGAATCGCCCATCGTATGCGCGTCGCCGCGCGGCGCGAGATGCACGCCGACCCGGCCCGCGCCCCAGACGTCGATCGCCGCGTCGACCACCTCGAGCAGCAGGCGCGCGCGGTTCTCGATCGGGCCGCCGTATGCGTCCGTGCGGTGGTTGGTGCTGTCCTGCAGGAACTGGTCGAGCAGGTAGCCGTTCGCGCCGTGGATCTCGACACCGTCGAACCCGGCCTTCTTCGCGTTCTCGGCACCGTTGCGGTACGCGGCGACAATGCCCGGAATTTCATCGAGTTCGAGCGCGCGCGGGGTCACGTACGGGCGCGGCGGGCGCACCAGGCTCACGTGACCGCCCGCGGCGATCGCGCTCGGCGCGACCGGCAGGTCCCCGTTCAGGAACATCGGATCCGAAATCCGGCCGACGTGCCAGAGCTGCAGCACGATGCGGCCGCCGGCCGCGTGCACGGCCTGCGTCACGCGCTTCCAGCCTTCCACCTGCTCGTCGGACCAGATGCCCGGCGTGTCCGCGTAGCCGACGCCTTGGGGCGTGACCGAGGTCGCTTCGGTGATGATCAGGCCGGCCGACGCGCGTTCGGCGTAATAGCGGGCCATCAGGTCGTTGGGCACGCGCGCGCTACCGGCGCGGGCACGGGTGAGCGGCGCCATCACGACGCGGTTCGGCAGGGTCAGGTCGCCGAGGGTAACGGGATCGAACAGGGTAGGCATGGCAGGTAAACCTCTTCAGAAAGGCGGGATGACCGCCGCGTCGTGCGCGGCGTGCGGCCCGCATGGCCTGGGTCAGAGTTCGCGGCGCAGGGCGTCGAGAAATGCGTCGATGACGGCCTCGTTGCGCCGGAAGAACGCCCACTGGCCGATCCGCGTCGACGTCACGAGGCCCGCGCGCTGCAACGTCGCCAGATGCGCGGAGACGGTCGACTGCGACAGCCCGCAGCGCGCGTCGATCTGCCCGGCACAGACGCCGTGGTCATACGGCAGCGTCTGCTCCGGGAAATGCGCGCCCGGCGTTTTCAGCCAGACGAGGATTTCCCGGCGCACGGGGTTCGAAAGCGCTTTCAGGATCGCGTCGATGTCGAGTTCGGTCGGCATGGAAAGGTGTGGTGTTCGGGGCGTGCTGCTGGAAAACCGGTGCGAACGGGTATCGTCGATGGGCGAATCATATATCGTAAAAATACGATATGTGTGAAGGCACTGACGCGAGTAGGGTTGTTGATCTGCTCGGGCACCGGCGCGTCACGCGCCCGCGTATTGGGCGAACAGCCAGCGGCGCATGGCCTCCAGCGCTTCCGAATGGGCGTTGGCTTGCGGAAAGACGACGTAAAACCCGAGCGACATCGGAAACGAAAAATCGAACACGCGGCGCAGCCGGCCTTCCGCGATATCGCGTTCGACGAGCGGCTCGCTGGTCAGCGCGATGCCTTGACCGGCGATGGCGGCGTCGATGGCGAGCAGCGACTGGCTGAACCGCGGCCCTTTCGTCGGATCGGTCCGCCCCGTTGCACCGAGCTTCTCGATGAATTCGGGCCACAGGTCGTGCGCGTCGTGCAACAGCGCATGCGTCGACAAGTCCGCCGGTGTGCGGATCGGCGGCGCGCCGTCGAGCAGTGCCGGGCTGGCGACCGCGAAGATGTCGAGCGGAAACAGCAACTGCGCGGACAGGCCGGCCGGGAACGGCCGCTTGCCGAGCCGGATCGCGATGTCGACGCCGTCGGCGCGGAACGACGCAAGACGTTCGTCGGCGATGACGCGAACCTCGATGTCGGGGTGCTGGCGGCCGAAGTCCGACAGGCGCGGGATCAGCCACTTCGACGCGAACGATGGCGTCGTGCTGACCGTCAGGACGCTGGGGCGCTGACCGAGGGCGTCCGTGGCATCGGCGATGATCTGCAGCGCGCGCTGGACCGACGAAAAATACTCGAGCCCTTCGCGCGTCAGCGCCAGGCCTCTGGGCAGACGCCGGAACAGTTGAATTTCCACGACGTCCTCCAGATGCCTGACCTGCTGCGCCACCGCGCCCTGGGTCACGCCGAGTTCGTCGGCGGCCAGCCGGAAATTGAGGTGGCGCGCGGCGGCCTCGAACGCGCGAAGCGCATTGAGCGGCGGGAACCGGCGGGTACGCGACAGAGCCTTCATGCAGTAGAAAAACTATAGGGTATGTGGAGAAATCATCGTTCGACAACGCGATTATAGAGTCCTACAGTGGCGCTTCAGGACGAAGATCGCGGCATTGAGCCGACCTATCCGGGAGAACAGCATGACTGTAGAGAAAGTGGCATTGGTGACGGCGGCCGGCAAGGGCATGGGCGCCGCGATCGCGCGGGATCTGGCGAGCAGCGGTTATCGCGTCGCGCTGATGTCGCCGTCCGGCAGCGCGACGGAGCTTGCCGGGGAACTCGGCGGCTTCGGCATGGCGGGCTCCGTCACCGAAGACGCCGACATCGAGCGCTTCGTGAGCGGCACGCTCGCGAAGTACGGCCGCATCGATGCGGTCGTCAACAACACCGGGCATCCGCCGAAGGGCGATCTGCTCGCAATCGAGGATGACAACTGGCACGCGGGGCTCGACCTGATCGTGCTCAACGTCGTTCGCGTGCTGCGCCGGGTGACGCCCGTCTTCCTGAAGCAGGGCGGCGGCGCGGTGGTCAACATCTCGAGCTTCGCGGCCGACGCACCCGAGCAGGCGATGCCGGTGTCGTCCGCGCTGCGCGCGGCGCTGAGTTCCGTCACGCGCCTGTACGCCGAGCGGTATGCGAAGGACAACATCCGCATCAACTCGGTGCTGCCCGGCTTCATCGACAGCTGGCCGGAGACGCCCGAGATCGTCGGGCGCATTCCGGTCGCCCGCTTCGGCAGGACGCAGGAGATCGCGCAGACGGTGACGTTCCTGCTGTCGGAAGGCGCCGGCTACATCACCGGGCAGAACATTCGGGTCGACGGCGGGATCGTGCGCGCACTGTAAGCGCAACGCGCGGCACGGCGGCCGCGGCGTCAGTTGTGCCGCTCGCCGATCCGGTTTTCTTCCGGACTCCAGACGCTGAGCCCTTCCGTCGGATCCATCGGCAGATCCCAGGGCCGCGCGGCGATCGCCTGCATCGTCGCGTCGAACCCGGCCTGCCGGCGGGCCGCGATACCGGCGGGTGTGAAATCGATGTCCTTCCACTGATCGTCGCCGTCGAGTCGCGGTGCCGCGAGCTTGATCACGTGCATCGTCGTCTGGCA
The DNA here is from genome assembly GCF_001718335.1 of Burkholderia territorii. Classification (NCBI taxonomy): domain Bacteria; kingdom Pseudomonadati; phylum Pseudomonadota; class Betaproteobacteria; order Burkholderiales; family Burkholderiaceae; genus Burkholderia; species Burkholderia territorii. The sequence continues at coordinate 1,638,814 of NZ_CP013365.1, read as the reverse complement.
GCCCCACGCGGCGAGCGCTTTCACATCGGCCGTCGTGCGTTCCGCCTCCGGCAGCCGCATGACCAGTTCGCGGATCACGTGGCGCAGCCGGTGAATCTGCTGCTGCCGCGCGATGTTGCTGTCCGTGCGGCTTGCGTACTGAATGTCCTTCTGCCGCTCCGACACCTGCCAGATGCTTTGCGGCTCCGGCCCGACCGGGTTCCACATCTGCACCGAGAAGATGATCGAGCTGCGACGCGGTGCGTCGTCCAGCACGACCTCGACGGGCGTATTCGAATAGATGCCGCCGTCCCAGTAGGGCGTGCCGTCGACCCGCACGGCCGGGAACGCGGGCGGCAGCGCGCCGGAACTCATCACATGCTCGATGCCGAGCGGCCGGTCGCGCGAATCGAAATAGCGCATCGTGCCCGTGCACGCATTGACCGCGCCGACGGTCAGCCGTGGCCGGCCCGCGTTCAGGAGGTCGAGGTCGACGAGCGACGCAAGCGTGTCGCGCAGCGGCTCGACCACGTAGTAAGACGCGCGCTCGACGCCGACTCGCGCAAGCGGCCCGAGCCACGCGGCGGGATTCGGCCGGAAGAATCCCGGCAGGCCCGCGCCGATGACGGCCAGTTCCGAGCCGATCTTGTCCCAGCTCGTCGGCAAGCCCGGCAGGTTCACGGCGGGCCGTTCGGTGACGTGGCGCCAGAATTCGCCCATCCGTTGCGCGCGATGGGCGGGCGCGTTGCCGGCGATCAGCGCCGCGTTGATCGCGCCGATCGACGTGCCGATGACCCAGTCGGGCTGGATGCCCGCCGCGTCCATCGCCTCGAATACGCCGAGCTGGTACGCGCCGAGTGCGCCGCCGCCCTGGAGCACGAGCACAACCTGGCCCGGCAGCGCCGGATGTGCGGGTTGACTTGCCGTCATCGCTTGCCTCGTGGTCGGTGACGGCCGGCGGGCGCCGGCCGGATGCAACCAGTGTAGGCGATGGTCGGGCGGCGTCCGCGCGGCTGGACGTTCGCGGGCCTTGCGGCGCGCCGCGTCATTCCACGGTGATGGTCTCCTTCATGTATGGATGAATCCCGCAGAACACCTTGTACACCCCGGGCTTGTCGAAACGGAACGAGTAGGTCTCGTCCTGGTCGAGCGCTTTCGAATGGAAGATGCCCGCGTCGTTGACGACGGTGTGCGGCTCCGCGTCGAGATTTTTCCACGTGACCGTCGTGCCGGCCTTGATCGTGGTCGACATCGGCGAAAACATGAAATTGCGGATCGTCACGAGCGGGCCGGCCGGGCTCTGCGCGAATGCGGCCGGCGGCGTGCCGGCAGCGGCCGCGCACAGGGTCAGCGCGGCCGCCAGCGTCGACGGTTTCAGGAAGGTCATGTCGGTCTCCTTGCGTATGAGTATCAGGCGAGGGATCAGGCGAGCGTCGTGTCGTGCAGCGACGCGGCGACGGGATGGCCGGCGAAGTCGACGGTCGTCACGCCGAGCATCGCGGGCAGCCGGTCGTGCGGCACCGTGAGCGGCACAGGGCCCGGGCCGTTGCCGGCGGTCGGCTGCGGGAACGCGGTAGAGCGCGCGGTGTGGAACGTCACGTTGCCCTCGACCTTCGACACGATCTGGTGGATGTGCCCGTTCAGCACGGTGACCGAGCCGAAGCGGCGCAGCAGCGCCATCGTCTGCGGCGCGTCGCCGGTGCCCCAGCCCCAGGGTTCGTAGATGGTCCACATCGGCATGTGCGAGAACACGACGATCGGCGTGCTCGACGATTGCCCCTTCAGGTCCTGCGCGAGCCACGCGAGTTGTTCGTCGCCGAAGCTGCCGAGACCGTTGGGCTTGAAATGCATCACGTTGACGAGCGCGACGAAATGCACGCCCGCGTGATCGAAGCTGTAGTAGCCGCGGTTGTCGGACGCCTTGCCGAACCGGCTGAAATATTCGGCGCCGGAGCCGTCGGTCACGTCGTGCTCGCCGGGCACCGTATGCTGCTCGGACACGCGCAACGCGGACAGCAGTTGCGACGCGTGGTCGAATTCCTCCGCCTTGGACAGATGCGTGATGTCGCCGGTATGGATCGCGAGCGCGGGCGCGGCCGGCATTGCGTTGACCAGATCGATCGTTTGCCGCAGCGTGGCCGCGACATCGGGATTCGCGTCCTTGTTGAAGCCGATGTGCGTGTCGCTGACCTGCACGAACAGCGGCCGGCCCGCGTTCGCGGGGAGTGCGGCGCCGCTTTGCGCGAGCGCGAGATCGAACGGCGTGAGGATGCCGCCCGACAGCGTAAACAGCGTGCCGAGGCCGCCGAACGCCATGCATTGCAGGGCCTTGCGGCGCGACGGGCGGGTGGGAGTCGATGAAGACATGTGAGCCTCGCATTCGTATGACGGAACCGGACGGCCGGATCGTCCTGGAAGTAGCCGGCGCCTTCACGTGCCATACCGATGCGGCGACGTGTTTATTCCCGCTTTCGTGCGAGGCCGGACGCGGCCGTTCGCGTCTTGCGCAGCGATGGCGGATCGCTCGCGGATGACCTGTCAATGTCCTGTAAGTGACACGTCACGTTTGCGTCATGTGCGCCCGATAGCCTGCGACACCGAATCACCTCTCCGGAGCCCCTCATGCCGAATCTCGCGGCAACGGAAATCAGTCGTGCGGGTTGTCGAAGCACGCGCACCCTCAGCCTCGCGCTGTTCTTTCCGATCGTTGCCAGCGGCATCGTCCACGTCGGCGCCCAGTCGAGCGTGGATCACGGTCCGGTCCGGGCCAGCCTGATCCTGCCGTTCGTGCTGCTCGTCGTCGCGCCGTGGGCGGCACGGTACCGGGCGTTCCACAAGATGTTCTGAGCCGCGCCGGCCGATGCCATACGCGGTCGCGCAGTGCGCGGCCGATCCCATCGATTTTCAATTCGACCAAGACGCTACCGATGGATATCAGTTTCTTCGATCCGAATCGCACCGCCAACGCGTCCGCGTGGCGCGTGCTGCCCAACCGCTGGGATGCGGTCGCGTTTCCGCTGATCATCGGCATACTCGCGATGGCGGTCGTCGGCTTCCACGAGACGATGGCGCCGATCGCCACGCTGCAGACGCAGAAGATCTCGCTCGATCCGTCGAACCTGCCCGAATACGCGTTGCGCACCACGTTGCGGATGCTCGCCGCGATGGTCGCGTCGCTCGCATTCACGCTCGTCTACGGCACGCTCGCCGCGAAAAGCCGCCGCGCGGGCATGGTGCTGATCCCGATCCTCGACATCCTGCAGTCGGTGCCGGTGCTCGGCTATATCTCGTTTACGGTCACGTTCTTCCTCGCGCTGTTCCCGGGCCGCGTGCTCGGTGCCGAACTCGCGGCGATCTTCGCGATCTTCACGAGCCAGGCGTGGAACATGACGTTCAGCTTCTACCAGTCGCTGCGCACGGTGCCGCGCGACCTGAGCGAGGTGTCGCGCGGCTTTCACCTGACGTCGTGGCAGCGCTTCTGGAAGCTCGAGGTGCCGTTCTCGATGCCGGGGCTGATCTGGAACATGATGATGTCGATGTCGGGCGGCTGGTTCTTCGTCGTTGCGTCGGAGGCCATTACCGTCGGCAACCAGACCATCACGCTGCCGGGGATCGGCGCGTATCTCGCGCAGGCGATTGCCGACAAGAACCTCGGCGCGGTGGGCTGGGTGATCGTCGCGATGTCGGTCGTGATTCTTGCGTACGATCAGTTCCTGTTCCGTCCGCTCGTCGCATGGGCCGACAAGTTCCGGATGGAGAACACCGCGTCGGGCGACGCGCCGCAATCCTGGCTGCTCGACATGCTGCGTCGCACGCACCTGATCCATCAGCTGCTCGTGCCGGCCGGCTGGCTGCTGTCGCAGGCCGCGCGGATTCCGCTGCGCGTGCCGTCGTTCGGCGGTGTCGGCGCCCGCGGCGCATCGGGCCGTGGCCCGTCGCGCGTCGGCGACATCGTCTGGGGCGCGTTCGTGATCCTGCTGACCGCATACGTCGCGTGGCGTGTCGTCAGCTTCGTCGCAACCGGCGTGACGATGAGCGAGGTCGGCCACGTGCTCACGCTCGGGCTGATCACGCTGCTGCGCGTGATCGTGCTGATCGCGATCGCATCGGTGGTCTGGGTGCCGCTCGGCGTGCTGATCGGGCTGCGCCCCGCGCTGGCCGAAAAGATCCAGCCGCTCGCGCAGTTCCTCGCCGCATTCCCGGCGAACCTGCTGTTCCCGGTGTTCGTGATCGCGATCGTTCACTTCCATCTGAATGCGGACATCTGGCTGTCGCCGCTGATCGTGCTCGGCACGCAGTGGTACATCCTGTTCAACGTGATCGCCGGCGCGATGTCCTACCCGAACGACTACAAGGAAGCGACGAAGAATTTTCGCATTCGCGGCTGGCAGTGGTGGCGGCAGGCGATGCTGCCGGGCATCTTCCCGTATTACGTGACCGGTGCGATCACCGCGTCGGGCGGCGCGTGGAACGCGAGCATCGTGTCCGAGTTCGTGCAGTGGGGCGACACGAAGGTCGTCGCGCACGGTCTAGGCTCGTATATCGCACAGATGACCGCCGCCGGCGACTTTCCGAAGATCATCCTGGGCATCGCCGTGATGTCCCTGTTCGTCACCTTGTTCAACCGTCTGCTGTGGCGTCCGATGTACGCCTATGCGGAATCCCGGCTCCGTCTCGATTGAGAGTAAGCGCGATGCAAAATTCGACCGTAATCAACGCCCCCGCCCAGACATCCCAGCCGCTTCAGCCACCGCGACTCGGCGAGGAAATCCTGCGCGTCGAGCACGTGAACCGCGGCTTCAACAAGACGCAGGGCGAACTGCTCGTGCTCGACGACGCGAACCTGTCGCTGCGCGAGGGCGAGATCGTCGGGCTGCTCGGCCGTTCGGGCTCGGGCAAGTCCACGCTGCTGCGAATCATCGCCGGGCTGATCGAGCCGACCGGCGGTGAAGTGACTTACCTCGGCAAGCCGCTGACCGGCCCGGCCGAAGGCGTCGCGATGGTGTTCCAGACCTTCGCGCTGTTCCCGTGGCTGACCGTGCTGCAGAACGTGGAAGCCGGGCTGGAAGCGCTCGGTGTCGGCGCGCGCGAGCGGCGCGAGCGCGCGCTCGCCGCGATCGACCTGATCGGTCTGGACGGCTTCGAGAACGCGTATCCGCGCGAGCTGTCGGGCGGCATGCGGCAGCGCGTGGGCTTTGCGCGCGCGCTTGTGGTCGACCCGACGATCCTGCTGATGGACGAGCCGTTCTCGGCCCTCGACGTGCTGACGGCCGAAACGCTGCGCACCGACCTGCTCGACTTGTGGACGCAAGGCCGCATGCCGATCAAGTCGGTGCTGATCGTCACGCACAACATCGAGGAAGCGGTGTTCATGTGCGACCGGATTCTGGTGTTGTCGTCGAATCCGGGCCGCGTGATCGCCGAGATCAAGGTGCCGTTCAAGCATCCGCGCAACCGGCTGGATCCGGATTTCCGCAAGCTCGTCGACGACATCTACGCAAAGATGACGGCACGCCAGACCGGCGAGGCGACGAAGAAGGGCCTCGAGCTCGGCAGCTGGATGCCGCGCGTGTCGACCAACCTGATGGCCGGTTTGATCGAGACGCTCGCGATGGCGCCGTATCACGGCCGCGCCGACATGCCGGAAATCGCGCGCACGCTGCATCTGGAGGTCGACGAACTATTCCCGATCGCGGAAGTGCTGCAGTATCTCGGCTTCGCCGACGTGCGCGAAGGCGACGTGTTCCTGACGCCGCCCGCGCGCGTGTTTGCCGAATTCGGCACGCAGGAGCGCAAGCTGATGTTCGCCGATCATCTGCTGAAGCATGTGCCGCTCGCCGCGCGAATCAGGAAGGTGTTGAACGAGCGCCCGGGCCATCGTGCGCCGCGCGTGCGTTTCGAGCAGGAACTCGAGGATTTCCTGTCGGACGAGGCAGCCGAGGAAACGCTTGACGCGGTGATCGACTGGGGCCGTTACGGCGAAGTCTTTTCGTACAACGACAAGACGGAAGTGTTCAGCCTCGAGGACGTGGAGAACTGATTCGAATGCAGACGACTGGGGTATGCGTTCGGCTCCGGCTCGAACGCGTGCCGCGGTTCGACGCAAGAAGCCGGGGCATTTGCAGCGCGCCTGTCTCTGCTTTTTTCAGAAATCCATGGTTCTCGTGTCTCGGAATCGCAGCCTTGCGCCAATGCGCTGTTGCAAATTGGACACGCCATTTTTGAGATGGACGGGCGCTGCGGTTGCGAGACAAATCGAGAATCGACGGTGAAGCGAAATGTCAATTGGCGCTTCTGAAGGGTGCGAGACAGAGCCGACGAAAGAGACGGGAATATCGTTGCGGGGGCCACGATTATTCCTTTGAAGATGTATTCAAAGTGTCAACCGCTTCGGCTGTTTGGACGCGAGATATTGAGTGGCCTGTTTGATTTGCCGATTTCAGTTGAGTGATGGCCTGAAATCGTCGTGACAATAGTTAAGAAATTTTCCGTAATACTTCAGTTTCGGACACTGTGCGCGTAGGTGTTTCGATAAATTCCGGCGTGAAAGACCAACCATCACGCCGCTAACCAGTGAAGAATCGAGAAACCTCGGCAGCGTTGATTTCGGCGTTGGCGAGTGTTTCCGCGTGGGCGCAAGGCGTGCCGTCGCACGAGACCACGCCTGGCCCGCAAATCCAGCGTCTGCAGCAACAGCAAGTCGAAGCCGCCAGGGCGTTGAATCCTCGTCCGAATGTACTGGCGCCGACGGGCGACAAGCCCTCGGATGCCGGTATCACGAGCCTGCCGGTCGACACACCGTGCTTTCCGATCAAGGAAATTGCACTGGAAGCCAATGCGTTCGGCTGGCTTGCCCGCATGCTGCAGCCGATCGTCGGACAGTGCGTCGGCAAAACGGCGCTCAAGCACATTCAGGACACGGCAAACAACGCATTGATCGAGCGCGGCTATGTGACGTCGCGCGTGCTTGTGCCGGCGCAATCGTTGCAATCGGGAACGTTGATGCTCCGTGTTGTTCCCGGGCGTATCAGCGACATCCGGACGGACAAACCGTCGATCGGCTGGATGCGCGCGGCGCTTCCGGTTTCGCGGGGCGCGTTGCTGAATCAGCGCGACATCGACCAGGGGCTCGAGAACCTGCGTCGTCTGCAATCGCAGGCCGACGCGACATTCGACATCGCTCCCGGCGCGCATCCCGGCGAGTCGGCGCTCGTGCTGCATCCGGGCACCGGCAAACGCTGGCATGCCGTCGTCGGCGCGGACAACGCCGGCATGGATTCCACGGGCAAGTACCAGCTGTCGGGCTCGTTCACGTTCGATTCGCCGCTGCACCTCTACGATCAATTGCAGATCGCCGGCACGACGAACGCGAATATCGGTACGTCCGACAAGGGCAGTCAGTCCGTATCGGCGAACTACAGCGTGCCGATCGGCCATGCGCTGTTGACGCTTGGTGCGAGCCGGTCGCGCTACAAGCAGACCGTCGCGGGATTCAGCGACCCGATCGAGTACAGCGGTGTCCAGTCGCAACTTCAAGCGGGCCTGTCGGGCGTCATCTACCGTAACGCCCATGCACGTACCGAAATCCGCGGCAACCTGTTCCACAAGATCAGCCGCAACGCGATCGACGGCGTCGACGTCCCCGTGCAGCATCGCGACATCATCGGCTACGAGCTCGGTCTGTCGCATCGGCAGTACGTCGGAAGCGCGGTCATCGACGGTTCATTCGCGTGGCGCGCTTCGTTGCCGGGCCTGTCCGGCAACTCGGGCACGGTCGTCGGCGCGCCTGGTTTCGACGGCAAGACGGAAGTCGAACTGGCAAGCCTGAATGCGCAGATTCCTTTCACGATCGGCGATCGGACGTTCTCGTACCAGTTCGGCTGGAACATGCAGAACGCGCGTACGCCGCTGACACCTTCCGACTATTTCACGATCGGCACGCGGTATGCCGTACGCGGCTTCGATCAACAACTGACGCTCGCCGCCGAAAGCGGCTGGGTCGTTTCCAACGAAATCGGCTGGTACATGCCGACACCGATCGGCACACAAGCCGTTTATGGCGGCGTCGATGCCGGGCGCGTGCGGGGGCCTGCCGCGCAGTATCTGCTCGGTGAAACGCTGGTGGGGGCCGTCGTCGGCGTACGCGGCAACCTCGCGCCGAAGAACGTGCTCGGCGCGGCACTGAACTACGACGTATCACTTGGCATGCCATTGTCGAAGCCTCATGGATTCCAGACGAGTTCGCCGACGTTTCTGTTCCAGGTCAGTACGTTGTTCTAATCAGTACGGTTGGGCCGGGCGTCCTGCAAGCAAGTCACGAGAGCCGGCCGCCTCCGAGATGCAGGCCGCAACCGGTCTGAAATGCAATCAATGAAAAATCGATCATGAATTCCGGAATTTTTCGCTTGGTGTTCAGTGCCGTGCGCGGCATGTTGGTGGCAGTCGACGAAAACGCGTCGGCCCGTGCGGGCGGCCAGCGCTCGCGTATACGGCGTGCACGTCGCCCGGCAGCGGAGGATTCCGGGGTCTCGATCTGGTTTGCGGCGCGGGCAACGGCCTTTGCCGCGCTTTGTATGTTCGGCATGCAGCCGCTCGTGGTAAGCGCGCAGGCGACATTGCCGATCACGCCGGATCGTAGCGGCGGAGCGCATCCGGTCGTGGGCGTGTCGACGTCGGGGGTGCCGCTGGTCAACATCACGGCACCGAAGAACGGTGTTTCGTTGAACAGCTTCACGCAGTACAACGTGGGTTCGAAGGGCGTCGTGCTGGTCAACAGCGGGCAAAATTCACAGACCCGGCTTGCCGGTTGGGTGCAAGGCAACCCGTTCCTGGGTAACAACGCCGCTCGCGTGATCGTCAATCAGGTGACGTCGGGCAATCCAAGCCAGTTACTCGGGCCGACGGAAATCGCCGGAAATCGCGCGAATCTCGTGGTCGCCAATCCTGCAGGGATCACCTGCGCGGGCTGCGGTTTCCTGAATGTTCCGCGTGTCACGCTGACGACCGGTGTGCCGACGTTCAATCCCGACGGCACGCTGGCGGGTTTCAATGTGACACAGGGGCAAATCGGTGTCGCTGCCGCAGGGCTCGATGCCCACGGCAGCGCGATCGATCTGATCTCGCGTGCGATGACGATCAACGGTGAGGTCTGGGCGGATTCGATCAACGCCGTGGCCGGCGCGAACCATGTCGACTATGCGAGCGATGCCGTCCGGGCACAGGCGGGCCCGGGCGCGGCGCCGGGTGTGGCGATCGATGTACAGGCACTCGGAAGCATGTTTGCCAACAGTATCCGGATGATTGGCACGGAAGCCGGCGTCGGGGTTCGGGATGCAGGGGCGGTCACGTCGCTCACGGGCGACATACAGGTCTCGAGTAACGGCGACGTGACCATCGTTCCGAGCGCGCGTATCCAGTCCGCGGCCAATACGCGAATCGACGGCGCCGACGTGATTCAGCACGGCACGATTGTCAGTACGCAGGGGACGGATCTGAACGCAGCCCGGGCGCTGTCCAATGCCGGAACGATTTCGTCCGGCGGCAATACGAAGCTCTCGGCGGCCACCTCGCTCGACAACAGCGGACACGTCTATGCGGGTGTGGATGCGGCGGGCGATCTGGTCGGCGGCGGCTCGATCTCGGCACGCGCCGCGAGCGTGACGAACCCTGGCACGCTGGCTGCTGGAGAAAACGTCGATCTGTTTGCGAGCGACGTGACGCTCGACCGCGGAATGGTCAGTGCAGGGAGCGCGATTAATGTTGCGGCTTCCGGCACGCTGTCGAACGTCGGCGGGACAATGAGCGGCCGGAATCTGACGCTGAATGCCGGGCAATTGGTCAACGACTCGGGTGCCATCGGTTCGCGGAATCTGGCGTCCGTGACGGCGCACGCGGTTTCGAACCGGGCAGGGACCTTGGCAGGCGATGTGCTGTCGTTGGATGCGTCCGGCGCGGTCGACAATACACACGGACAGATTGTGGCGCGCACGGTGAAGATTGCCGCAACGGACCTGACGAACATCGCCGGCGAGATCGGTACGTCGACGGGGGCGTTGTCGGTGACTGCAACCGGAAACGTGTCTAACGATAGCGGAAAGATCGCCGCAGGCGACGGCCTCACGCTCGCGGCAAATACGGTGTCGAATGCGCAAGGCCAGATCGGCACGCTGGCTGGCGACGCGTCGCTTGATATCGGGCAGTTGCTCGGGAATGCGAACGGCACGATTGCATCCGCACGCGACCTGTCCGTCCACGCGGCGCAACTCAACAACGCCGACGGAACGATCAGCGCACACGCTGCGCGGATACAGGCAACCGACATCGTCAATACCGACGGGCAGATCGGCACGACCGACGCGTTGACCGTGACGGCAGCCGGTGCGGTATTCAATCGATCCGGTGCCATCGTAGGCGGGAACGGATTTTCGTTGACCGCCGACAATGTCGAGAACGTGTCGGGCAAGCTCGGATCGACGACCGGGGACACGGCGCTGCATGCAACACGCGCGGTGACGAATACTGGCGGCATCGTGAGTGCGGCAGGCGAATTGAACGTGCGCGCCGACACGCTCGACAACGACAACGGTAGCGTTATCGCAAGGGCCAACGCGAAAATCCAGACGGGCGATCTGACCAACGCCGGCGGCGAGATCGGCTCGACGGCCGGCGACTTGTGGCTGACCGCGGCACGTGCCGTATCGAACGACAGCGGAAAACTTGTCGGCGCTTCCGGTGCAACGATAACGACGGGCATGCTGAGCAACCGCGCCGGGCAGATCGGTACGTCTTCGGGCGATACGACGTTGACTGTTTCGCAGGCGATCGACAATACCCACGGCAAGATTGCATCGGCTGGCGCATTGAACGCCCAGGCGCATGTGTTCGACAATTCACAGGGCACGATCTCAGCCGACGCGTCGACATTCGATATTGCAGGTCGACTGACGAATGCCGGCGGCACGATTGGCACGACGCATGATTCGACTATCGCCGCGCAATCGGTGGCGAACCAGGGCGGGACGATCGGCTCCGTGTCGGGCGGCTTGTCGATCCGGACCACGGGCACGACCGACAACACGGACGGGAAACTGCTGGCCTCCAGCGACATGATCCTGACGAATGCGGGGTTGCTGAACACCGGCGGCACAATCGCGGCAACGAACGTCGCACTGGAATCGGGGCAGGGTGCGATCGTCAACGCGCTCGGAACGATGGCGGCCAGCCAGTCGCTGATCAGTCGATCGGCGGGTTTCGATAACCGGTCGGGTCTCGTACAGGCGACCGCGGCCATCGACATCGATACGCGGCGCGAGACGTTCGACAACGGCGTGCTTGCCGGTCAATCCGCACGTGGTCAGGTGCTCGGTGGCGGCGTGGCGCTCACTGCCGGCACGCTGAGCAACGCAGGCGGCGCAGTCTCGTCGAGCGGTGCGGCGACCATCGACGCGACCTCCGTGCTCAACGATGGCGGTGCGATGGTGGCGGACGGCGCACTGACCGTCCGGAGCGCGGGTGCCGTGTCGAACGTGGCGGGCCAGATCGGCGGCAACACCGACGTGCAAATCGCCGGCACGGTGGTCGACAATACGCACGGCGCGATGCATGCAAGCGGCACGCTGTCGGTGAATGCCGACACGATCCTCAATTCCCGGACGGTCGATTCGACGTTGCCGGAAACAGCTGGTGTACCGGGCATGGTCGCCGGCATGGAAGGCGCGAACGTGGCGCTGACGGCTACGCAGACGATCGACAATACTTCCGGCTCGATCCGCGCAGACAAGGATGCCAAGCTGGCCGCGCCGACGATCGACAATACATCGGGCAGCATCCAGTCGAAGGGCGAGGCAGCGTTGATTGCCTCGAACACGTTGATCAACAGCCAAGGCGACGTGAACGGTGGTCGGAAACTGACGGTCTCGACGGGCACGCTCGACAACGACGGCACGCTTCAATCGGCGGGCGACGTCAGCGTGACGACCCAGGGCGACCTGGCCAACAGTGGCCGGATCGTCGCAGGTCACGATCTGGAAACCGTTGTCGGCGGCGTACTCGAAAACAGCGGCACGCTATCGGCCGGCAACGTTGCCGACGTCACTGCCGAGTCCGTCCGGAACCGTGCGTCGGGCGAGATCATCGGTGGCAATGCGACGCATGTTCATGCGGACCAGTCGATAACGAACGAAGGCTTGATCGATGGCGGCGCAACGACAGTGAGTGCCGGTGACACCGTAACGAATGCGGGTGGCCGAATTTATGGCGATGCCGTTTCGGTGGCCGCCAATGCGGTGATCAACGACCGGAACGTTCAGGGCGTCGGCGGTGTGATCGCATCCCGTGGCGACCTCGACATCGGCGCACAGACATTCAAGAATCGGAACGATGCGCTCATCTACGCGAACAACGACATTCGCGTCGGCGGTGCGCTGGATGCGAATCATCGGGCAACCGGCAGCGCGCAGGTCGCGACGAACGACGGCGCGCAGATCGACGCCGGCCGCGACATCACAATTGATGCAAACCGGTTTGAAAATCTGAATTCGAACTTCCAGGTTTCGACGGTCGCGACCGACAGTGGCACACAGCTGTGGTATCAGGTGCCGGGCTCGACCGAGAAGATCGATCCGTCGACTGTGTATCTGTACCAGAAGAACAGCCACGAAATTCATCCGGGAACCGACTACCGATGGGCGCTGGACGACGACCAGAAGTTCATTCTTCTGCCGTCAACCAAATATCCGTTTGCCGAGTACGCGAAGTACACGATGAATGGTGTGGCCGGCAAGATCGACAATACGGCGTATGCAGCAAGCAATTTCGCCAGCGGGGACGTCGCGTCTCAGACCGGCGCGTACCGAACCGTGCCAGCCGACATCTGGGCGACGTTCGGTGTGACGCCGCCGCCGGATGCCAATTCGGCTTGGACGACGACCGGGCCGTTTTGGATGTCACCGGGCGTAGCACTGCTGACCGGTAGACGCAACGTCGGTAGTGACTGGTTTTCCATCAAGGCTCCCACGGAAGCTGATGTAACGGGTGCAAAACCGGATCCGTTCGGTCCGCCGAGCCCGTCATGCGTGACGTCGACCAATGCCGCGTGTGCGCCTTTCCAGCAGTGGTACAAAGCGACCGTTGCCGCCTATCGGGATCTGAACCAGGCAGTGGCCGGCTATAACGCGGACGTGTCGAGTCGGCTCGTCCAGACCTATACCGTCTACACGGTCGATGTGACGTCGACCAAAGACGTGGTAACGGCTTCGCAACCCGGCACGATCACCGCTGGCCGGCACATCACGATCAACGCCATGTCCGGCGTCAACGACAAGAGCCAGATCGTAGCGGGGGACGGCAACAAATCGACGAATGTGCAGAACATCGGTGCGACCGGCACCGAAACGTTCATGGGATCGGGCCATGCCACCTATACCTGGGTCCAGTCGGGCGGCGCCTTCAGTGGTGACGAACGCGCGACCTCGACTACGAACTACTCGCCCGCTATTCCGCCCCAGACGATCGATCTTCCGGTAGTGCTGACCGATCCGAGCAAACCGTCCAATCCAGTCAAGAGCGTGGCGGCAGCGACGTCCGTTGCGCAGGGCGCAAGCGGCACGGGCGTGACGCCGGTGGCGGACAAGGATATCGGCGGCCAATGGTCGGTTGGCTCGGGCGTGTCCGGCGTCGACGCGGGGAAAGTATCGGCCGTGAAGGCGAATGTGGGCGATGTCGTCGTGCGCACGGTGACGCCGAACACGCGCGTGCCGAACAATGCGCTGTATCAGGTCACGCGCGACCCGGGCAGCCACTTCCTCATCGAGACGGACCCGCGCTTTACCGATTACCGGAACTGGCTGTCGAGCGACTCGATGCTCGATGCACTGAAGGTCGATCCGAGCACCGTCAGCAAGCGGATCGGCGATGGCTTCTACGAGCAGCAACTGATTCAGCAACAGATCATGCAGGCGACTGGCCAACGATTCGTCGGCGACTACACCGACAATCAGAGCCAATACAAAGCGCTGATCGCCAGCGGCGTGCAAGCCGGTCAGCAGTTCGGATTGAACGTCGGCACGGCGCTGACGCACGCGCAGATGGCCGCGCTCACGAGCGACATCGTATGGCTCGTCAGCCAGACGGTGACGTTGCCGGATGGCAGCGAGCAGACCGTGCTCGTGCCGCAGGTCTATCTGCGCGCGAACGCGGCGGATGTGACTGGCGAAGGCACGATCGTTTCCGGCAAGAACGTTACCATCGACTCGGATGGCGCGTACAAGAACGCCGGTACGATTGCGAGCCGCGATGTGACGATCATCCGCGCGGATTCGATCGAGAACCGCGGCACGGTCGCGGGCGATACCGTGTCGGCCAGCGCGAAGAAGGATCTGCACAACCTCGGCGGATTGGTCCGGGGCAATGCGGTGGCATTGTCCGCGGGGCGCGATCTCGACCTGACGACCACTACGCGTTCGGCAACCACGAAGAGCGGGAGCGCGACCGGCATCGACCGGGTATCGACGATCAATGCCGGCACGCTGCAGGCAGTCGCGGGTCGCGATCTGAACGCCAATGCGGCCGCCATTGCGACGACCGGGGATGCGGGCCTCGCCGCAGGGAACGACGTGAACCTGAACGCAGTGCGTCAAAGCAGCGAGGACGCGGTCAAGTGGGACGATCGGAACCATGCCGAACATTCCGCATCCGCCGATACCGGAACGCGGATCGCGACGAGCGGCAACCTGTCGATCGTCGCCGGCCATGACGTCAATGCGACGGCAGCGTATGCGAACGCACAGGGCGCGATCGGCGTCAGCGCTGGGCGCGACGTCAACCTGAATGCCGGCGAACAGAGCGCAAGTGCGAACGACGAGCACTATCGCAAGGAAGGCGGTTTCCTTTCGTCGACGTCCACGCACACGATCGATTCGAGCAGCTACACCAAGGCGATCGGCACGACGCTGTCGGGCGACACGGTTGCGGTGCAGGCCGGCAACGATCTGACGGCGAACGCCGCAACGATCGCGGCAACCAACGACGTGAATCTTGCCGCTGGACGTGACCTGACGATCACGACGGCGGACACGGCATCGAGCGAATACCACTACAAGGACGTGAAGAAGTCCGGGCTCGGTAGCGCGGGCGCGGGGATCTCGTATGGCACGAATCAGACGATCGATACCAGCCGCGATACGGTGAAGGGTTCGCAGGGCAGCTTGATCGGCAGCACGGACGGCAGCGTTGCGTTGATGGCTGGCAACGCGCTCCACGTGACGGGTTCCGACATCGTCGCCGGCAAGGATGTGACAGGCATCGCGAAGAACGTGACGATCGACGCATCACAGACGGATCGTCATCACGAAGAAACGCACGAGGTGAAGAGTTCGGGCTTCACGCTCGCGGTGAAGTCGCCGGTGATCGATGCGATCCAGAACGTGAATCAGCAGGTAAAGGGCGCCAGCGAAAGCCAGGACGGCCGCGCGGCAGCGCTGCATGCGATCGCGGCGGCCGGTGGCATGGCCGATCTGGTCGGCGCAACGGGTGCCATGACGAATGCGTTGAATGGTCCGACGGCCAAGCCCGAGGCGAAGGTCGAATTGAGTTTCGGTTCTTCGTACAGCAAGACGACGTTTACCGAGGACAGCACGCAGAACAACGGCAGCAACGTGAAGGCCGGCGGCACGGCGGCGTTCGTCGCGACGGGCGACAGGCACGCCGGGCAAGGTAACGTGACAATCCAGGGATCGGACGTGACCGCGAACGATGTGCTGTTGCAGGCAGCGAACCGGGTCGATCTGATCAACAGCACGGACAATCACAGCACGCGCAGCACGAACGAGTCGAAGAGCGGGAGCGTGGGCGTGTCGTACGGCACGGGCGGGTTCGGCGTATCGGCGGCGATGGCGCGCGCGCACGGCGATGCGAATTCGGACGCGGCGACGCAGAACAACACGCACATCAAAGCGGGCAACACGGCGACGATCGTCAGCGGCGGCGACACCCATATCGTCGGCGCGAACGTCGATGCGCACAAGGTGATCGCGAATGTCGGCGGCAATCTGAATATCGCATCGGTGCAGGATACGAGCCGCAGCGAAGCGCACCAGAGCAGCTCGGGTGGCGGGTTCAGCGTGAGCCAGGGCGGAGCCAGTGCAAGCGTGAGCATGCAGAGCGGGCATGCGAGCGGCAACTATGCGGGCGTGAACGAGCAGTCGGGTATCCAGGCCGGGGATGGCGGCTTCGATGTTACGGTCGCTGGCAATACGGACCTGAAGGGCGCTTATATCGCCAGCACGGCGTCGCCTGACAATAACCAACTGACGACCGGGACGCTGTCGTTCTCGGATATTCAGAACAGCTCGAGTTACGACGCGAGCAGTTTCGGGATCAGCGCGGGTGGCGGCGTCGGCAACGGCGGCAACAACTACGCGACGCACGGTCAGACGAGTGGAAAGAATACGGGCGGTGCGCTACCGCTGTACGTGAGCGAGAGCGACAGCAGCAACGCAACGACCAAGAGCGCGATCAGTGCGGGCAATGTGACGATTACGGATACGGCAAACCAGAAGCAGGACGTGGCAACGCTGAATCGCGACACATCGAATCTGAATGGCACGGTCAGCAAGACGCCGGATCTGCAGCAGGTGTTGAGCAACCAGTCGGATCTGATCAATGCGGCGCAGGCAGCGGCGGAGACGATCGCGAAGCAGATCGGCAGTTACGCGGACAGGAAGCGTGACGACGCGCAGAGGAATGCCGACGGCACGACCGATCCTGTGCTCAAGGCGCAGTATCAACAGCAGGCGGACAGCTGGGCAGAGGGCGGTGGTAATCGTGTCGGACTGCATATCGCTGGCGGTGCGTTGACGGGCGGGCTGACCGGTGGTGGTTTGGGCGCGGTTGGCGGAGGTGCGGGTGCGGGCGTGTCGGCGCAACTGGCACCGCAGTTGAAGGAAATCGCGCAGTCGATCAAGGAGGCGGGGCCGACCGGTAACGAGAATGTTGACGAGTTGCTGGGTAACGTCGCCTCGAATCTGCTGGCTGGCGGAGCCGGTGCAGTGGTTGGGGGCGGGACCGGTGCGTTGACGGGCGCTGCGGTGGATCGATTCAATCGGCAGTTGCATCCAGAAGAGAAGAAGTGGATCAGTGAAAAGGTAGCGGTATACGCGAAGAAATACGGTTTGACGGTGGAGCAGGCACATAACGAGTTGACGACGCAGGCGAATTTGCAAGTACAGAATGGTTCGCCCGGTAGCTGGAACCAACGCGCGTATGACTTCTTGAAGCAGGCGCATGGGATGTTGCCTGCTGACGGCAACAGTGGACCGGGCTATATGTTCTACGCGACGCCGGAGCAGAAGGCGGATATAGGCATGTACTCGCAGTACTACCCGAATGGTGCGGGAATGAATGCGCCGGGCGGACAAACCATTGCGAACTCGGTCAATCGAGAACAAGCAAATAGAAATCAGATGGGTGGCGCAACAATTGCGGTTGCAACAGGTGGCGCCCTAATCGTTGGCGCTCCGATTGCGGCAACAGTTGGCAGTGTTGGATTCGCCACTATTGGTGCGACAACTGGAGGTGGCATGGATGCGGCGGGCCAGTATGCTCAATCCGGTTCGTTCCGCCCGGCTCAATCGGGGTTCGCTGCAGCAACTGGTGCACTGACAGGTCCAATTGGTACTAATGCTGGTTTCATTGGGAATGTACTCTTGGGCGGTGCTGGAGGGATTACAAATGCAATTTTCAATAACAGCTACTACGGCGAGTCAAATAGCCCACTCTACGCTGGAGCTATTGGTTCTCTGTCCGGCGTGGGCGGTTATCTTGCTGGTTTGGCTGCGACACAAGGATTCGCACATATTGCTCGGCCGGTTATTTATCCGAATCTAGATCCAAAGATTCCTGCATTACTACAAGGAGTGAGAAATCCCTTGCCTGGATTTGCTGGTGCTACCGCGGGCTCCGTCGTTCAAGGTGTGTCATTTTTTGTGCCAAATAAGGAGAGGTAAAAATGAAATTTTTAAAATTAGAAAATTTTATTCGGGATGGGGGGTGGAGAGGGGCTTGCGCGCGCATGCTGGGAATTTTTCTTGTGTATATCGGATTTATTTATATTCCGACTGTGGTTTCTTTTTTGTCTGCCAATTTTGGTGTGCTCGGTATGTCTGGTGGGCAAATAAAAAAACACGATTCGATTTTGTATGTTGTGAGAGTTGGTACTGTGTTAATGGTTGTCGTGGAGATTGTGCGGCTGATAATGGTCACTATAAAAAATCGACGCTGATCACTTGGGTGATGTTGAATCAGTTCAATCGGCAGTTGCACGATAACGAGAAGAAGACGATAGCGGAGAAGGCGGGGAAAGATGAAGAAGAGCAGGAGAGGCTGAAGTTGTTGTTGCATCGACGGGTTCGGCGCTGCAAGATCAGAACCCGAATGCGGCTATGGGAGGGGTGGCGGTGGGAACAGTGATCGGATATCCGCTCGGTTTCAAAGTCGAGGGTAAGCTCAATGACGTGTTGAATCCGTGGTATCGGCATGAGTGGGTGGATATCGGTATGGGGGTGTCGAAGTATGTCCCGCCGAGTATGCTTCCATCATGGTTTGGCGGGGCTGCTGGCGGCGCAGCGCAAGAGAAAATGGGGGCTACCATGCAGAACAAGCTTGATGGGGCGGGCGTAAGGAAATGAAGCTGAAGACGAGCTTTGAATTATTTCGCTGGACGCATTATTTTCTAACCTGGTTCATAGGAATGGGTCTTTGTATCACGATTATCGAACTTGCCGCTGGTCCTGCGCTGTAATGGTTGTTCTACGATATTCCATATCAATTGCCGACGTGGGACCGGGTAGGTAGATTGACGGTATTCGTTGTGGTGTCCAGTTTGTTGATTGGGACGTTGATCTGGTTTTATGAAAAGAAGAGATCCGGTCGCTAGTAATGAGGTTTGACTTTTCGCACAGCGAGATGACGTCAAGGCAACGTGACGATCCGTGGGCGGACGTGACCGCGAACGATGTGCTGTTGCAGGCAGCGAACCGGGTCGATCTGATCAACAGCACGGACACTGACAGCACGCGCAGCACGAACGAGTCGAAGAGCGGGAGCGTAGGTGTGTCGTACGGCACGGGCGGGTTCGGCGTATCGGCGGCGATGGCGCGCGCACGGTGATGCGAATTCGGACGCGGCGACGCAGAAAAACACGCACATCAAAGCGGGCAACACGGCGACGATCGTCAGCGGTGGAGACTCCCATATCGTCGGCGCGAACGCCGATGCGCACAAGGTGATCGCGAATGTCCGCGGCAATCTGAACATCGCGTCGGTGCGGGATACGAGCCGCAGCGAAGCGCACCCGAGCAGCTCGGGTGGGGGCAGCGTGAGCCGGGGAAAGGATTGGGTCAATCAGAATATGCCAGACTTGATGAACAAGCTTCAATAAGATGAAGACAAGATTCTTTGTTGACGGAAACATTGCCGGATGGGCGCAACTTGTCCTTCTTGTTTTGGGAATTGCTATGGTTTATTGTGGCTTGGTTTTTAATTTTTTGCCAAAGACCATTGCAATTTTACTAATTGTTTTTGGGCTTCCGATTTCGGCTATTGGCGGTTATGCATCACGCGCGAAGGCGCTTGGTCTTAAGCCGTTCGATAAAAGCTATAGGAAGGCGCGCGACAGCTACAAGACGAGGGATGACGAAGAAAATCGGTCCAAGTAGAAACAATGACTAGGCCGCAGCGAGTTCACTGCAATCGGCAGTTACATCCAGAAGAGAAGAGGTGGATCAGTGAAAAGGTTGCAGTACACGCGAAGAAATACGATTTGCCGGTGGGGCAGGCACATCACGAGTTGACGACGCAGGCGAATTTGCAAGCACGGAATGGTTCGCCCGATAGTTTTAACTAACGCGCGTATGACTTCTTGAAGCAGGCGCATGGGATGTTGCCTGCTGACGGCAACAGTGGACCGGGCTATATGTTCTACGCGACGCCGGAGCAGAAGGCGAATGTCGAGATGTACGCGAAGTACGTTACGAACGGTACGGAGATGAACGTGCCGATCGACCAAATGATTGCGAACTCGGTGAGCAGGGACAAGGCACACAAGGACCTATACGAAAATCTGACGCTCGGCGCGGCGGCGGGGGCAGTGGGGATTGCAGTCGGAGGTCCGATAGCTGCGTTGCCGGGCGCGCCAATATTCAGGACGGGCGG
This sequence comes from Burkholderia territorii, assembly GCF_001718335.1. NCBI lineage: Bacteria > Pseudomonadati > Pseudomonadota > Betaproteobacteria > Burkholderiales > Burkholderiaceae > Burkholderia > Burkholderia territorii. The sequence continues at coordinate 1,618,627 of NZ_CP013365.1, read as the reverse complement.
GGCGCTGGGATCCGCGGCGTGGGCGTCGCCGGTCGGGACGGGCGCGATTAGCGCGGGGATCAATGCTGCGGGGCAATACTATAAGGACGCCAAGGTTAATTCTGTCGACATAGCTGGTGCGTTTGTGACAGGCGTGGTCGGCTCGTATGGTCTGCTAGGCTGGAACGTATCCGTAAATGCGATTAGTGGAGCGACGACGACTGCGCTTGACAATTTCCTGCAAGGGAAGAACGAGAGTGTTATCGGGTCGGCGCTGATTGGCGGTGTATTGTCAAGTTTAGGTTATGGGCTTGGGAGGCTTGGCGAATCAAGTGTTAACTATGCTCTTAGGCCGACAATTAATACCCCGAATTGGGCTTCTTCTGGATCATGGTCTGGCAGTGGATGGAATTTGTTCAATCCAAATAATGTTGGTCCTATTGGTGGTGCCTTTGGAGGTGGGGTGGGGCAAGAGCTTTTAAATGGTATGTACCAAAGCAGGTGGTCCGTGACGGATGTGGGAAGATGATTATCAGAATGCTATATGCGCTACTTTTGTTGATTTTTATTTGCGTGCCGGGAGTGGCAGTGATTTACGTCGTTGGTGCGTATATGAGTTGCGCCGTCGTTGACGGTTGTTACGCCAAGTTTGGTGTGATTGGAATATTGGAAAGTATTAACGTGAAAGAGATTGTCTTTAGAGCGGTGATTTTGGCTTTCGCATTTGCGTTAATTGCGTGGCCAAGAATTAGAAATTCGTGATATTTATAATATTATAAAAATTCTGCGTCTCTCATGATAATGTAGTCGCCAGTCCTATTCGGGCGCTGCGGCGAGTAAAGGGCCGGGAAGAGATGACGTAGCCGTGGCTTACATTAGCCAAACGGGCGATGGCCTATTCTAGATAAACCACGCCTGCAACGATCCAGTTAAGTATGGTAGCGAGATTGGATCTCTGACTCTGGAAGCTCCGGAAACTGGCTTCTACTGGCAATCTAAAGACTCAGTCGGCGTGTCTGGTGTTTTTGGGGTTGATATGGAGGCCGAGTTTAATATATTTGATTTTAGCTGAAATTGAAAATGGCGTTATGGGAAATCGTGATTTGATGCTATTGAGATTCAATCGAGTTCGATGGGTGATCATATGTTTTCTGGTTGGTGTGTTCTTTGTATTTCCTTTTTTGAGCTTGTGCGAGATCGGTATAAATGGATGTCTGCGATATTTGTGGCAACGGTTTCCGTGTTTTTAATTATACTGATCAGATTTTGTTATCGATGTCCTTATTGTAAAAATATTCCCCGTGGGGATCCGATTCCGTATGTTGATCTTATGGCAAAGAGGTGTGCGTCTTGTGGTCGCTCGTTGCGAGATGGATAAAGGTTCGTGGTAGTTGTTTTAAATCGATTTTTACTGGTGGATATCGGGTTTTCCAGCTGCGCTGCAGGTAAGCTCGAACCTGAATGGCGCGGTCATCAATGACGTGTGGCAGGCAGTGGTAGATAAAGGATGAACTGGCGCAGGTTGTATGCGAGTCCGCAAATCTGGATCAAGGTGGGCATGGTTTCGTTTGCTGCTGCTGGCTGCAATACGACTACGCAAGGCCGGAATGCTGAGCGACGATCCTGAGAAATTCGGTCCATGGTTCAGGTCCGACCTGAAGCAGTGAATCTCCTCACTCCGGCAAATCCCACTGATTCCCATCCCGCTCGTTCCCACCCGTACTAAGCCGCTCGATCTTCTCCATCCGCTGCCGCGCCAGTTCCGGAAGCCGGTTCGTCACGCCGATCACCAGCGCCTCTGCGAGCGCGAGCGCCGGCACGTTGGTCTGCAGCATCGCGAACGGGCGTCCCTGGATCCGCAGCACGATTTCGGCGAACGCGCTGATCGGCGAGCGCCATTCGTCGGTGATCAGCAGCACCCGCACGCCGAGTTGATGCGCGGCCTGCGCGAACCGGACGCTGTCCTTCTGATAGCGTCGGAAATCGAAAATGACGAGCACGTCGCCGGCGCCCATGTCAGTCAGCGAGACCGACGCGAGATGCACGTTCGGTTCGACGTATTGCACATGCGGGCGCGCATACGCGAGCGTGAAGGAAAACAGCGATGCGAGCGGCGCGGTATAACGCCCGCCGCCGCAGAACACGCGGATATCCGGATCGGCCAGCAGCGTCACCGCGTCGTCGAATGCCGCCGCATCGAGTCCTTCGATCGTGGTGGCGAGCGATTGCGAAAGGCGCTGGAAGATCGCCGCATGGCTGTCGCGCATCCCCGATTCCGAGTGAAACGCATCCATCCGCGCGAGCGGCGAATTCATCGCCGTGTCGATTTCGTCGTGCAGCGCCTGTTGAAACGACGAGTAGTTCGGAAAGCCGATCCGCACGACGAAGCGAAACACGGTCGGGTCGCTGACTTCGGCCTGCTTCGCGAAGCTCGCGATCGGCCCGAGCCCGAGGCTCGGATAGCGCTCGAGCAGCGCGTGCGCGACCTTCTGTTCCGACGGCGTGAAGCTATCCATCTGGGATAGCAGCAACGCCCTGATGCTTGTCCCCATCGGGCACTCCGGCTTGCTCGTATCTGAATGAATGATGACGAACGGCAGACGGGCGTCTGCCGGCGACTCCGTGCATGTTAGCCGATCGACGGGCCGCAATCCGCACGAGATCGCAGATTAGAGGGACGTATCACTCGTGGCATCTGACAGCCGAATATGTAATGAAACGAACATTTCCCTCGGTTGCGCTGCCCGTAATGTCGCGCATGAACTGAGTGATAACCCTAGGTTTTGACGCAAAAATGCCGGTGCTATGATCGCGGCCTCATCGGAATGTATCGTTCATTACATTCTGATCCACGGCGTCGACCGGCCTTGCCGGGCGGCTCACGCACCCCGGCAAGGCCCGGTCATTCGTCTGGAGGATTCCGTCATGAGGCGGCTCGTCGTACTCACCCTGTTGTCGGCCCTGAGCGCAGGCGCGCTCGCCGCTTCGGAACCTGCGGTGGAAGCGAAGAACGGCATGGTCGTGTCGTCGCAGCACTTCGCGTCGCAGATCGGCGTCGACATCCTGAAGGAGGGCGGCAACGCGGTGGACGCCGCCGTGGCGGTCGGCTACGCGCAAGCGGTGACCAATCCGTGCTGCGGCAACATCGGCGGCGGCGGGTTCATGACCCTGCATCTGTCTGACGGCCGTGACCGCTTCATCAACTTCCGGGAAACCGCGCCGGCCGCGGCGTCGGCGAACATGTATCTGGATGCGAACGGCAACGTCATTCCGGACGACAGCCTGTACGGCTATCGCGCGGTCGGTGTGCCGGGCACGGTAGCGGGTCTCGACCTCGCGCAGCGCAAGTACGGCAAGCTGACGCGCCGTCAGGTGATGGAGCCTGCAATCCGGCTCGCGCGCGACGGCTTCGTGCTGACGCGCGGCGACACGGACATCCTCGACACGACGATCGACCGCTTCAAGAAGGATACGGAAGCGGCGCGCATCTTCCTGCGCCCGGACGGCACGCCGCTGCAGCCGGGCGACCGCCTGGTGCAGAAGGATCTGGCGCGCACGCTCGAGCGCATCGCGGAGCATGGCCCCGACGCGTTCTATCACGGCGAGATTCCGAAGATCGTCGAAGCGGCCGCGAAGCGCGGCGGCGGGCTGATCACGGCGGCCGACTTCGCGTCGTATCGTGCGCAGGACATGGCGCCGCTGACCTGCACGTATCGCGGCTACGAGTTCGTGTCGGCGCCGCCGCCGAGCTCGGGCGGCGTGACGATGTGCGAGACGCTGAACGTGCTCGAAGGGTATGACCTGCGCAAGTTCGGCTACCAGTCGGCTTCGGTGGTCCACTACATGACCGAGGCGATGCGCCACGCGTACGAAGATCGCAACACGCTGCTGGGCGACCCGAACTTCATCGACAATCCGGTCGCGAAGCTGACGAGCAAGGCGTATGCGGCCGAGATCCGCAAGCAGATCAGCGGCGACACGGCGACGGCGTCGGTCGACGTGCAACCGGGTGTCGGCGTGCATGAAAAGCCGGAGACGACCCATTATTCGATCATCGACCGCGACGGCAACGCGGTGTCGACCACGTATACGGTCAACGGCCGCTTCGGCGCCGTGGTGATCGCGCCGGGCACGGGCTTTTTCCTGAACGACGAGATGGACGACTTCACGGTGAAGGTCGGCGCGCAGAACCTGTTCGGCCTCGTGCAGGGCACGCGCAACTCGATCGCGCCGGGCAAGCGCCCGCTGTCGTCGATGGCACCGACGATCGTGAAGAAGGACGGCAAGGTGTTCATGGTGGTCGGCTCGCCGGGCGGCTCACGCATCATCACGATCACGCTGCAGACCGTGCTGAACGTGATCGACTACGGAATGACGCCGCAGGATGCGGTCGGGGCGCCGCGCATCCATCATCAATGGCTGCCCGACCAGGTGTATTACGAGACGCGCGGCCTGTCGCCCGACACGCTCGCGATCCTGCGCAACATGGGCTACAAGATGGTCGAGCAGACGCCGTGGGGCGCAGCCGAGCTGATCATGGTCGGCCTGCCCGGCACCGAGGCGGCGAGCCGTCAGAGTTCCGGCAACGACTCGTCGGTGTCCGGCAACGTACGCGTTGGCTACATCTACGGTGTCAACGATCCGCGCCGTCCGGCCGGTTCGGCCATCGGCTACTGACCTGGCCCGGCCCGACTCGCTCGCAACGCGCGCCAAGGCACGGCATCGGCGCGCGCATTTTCTTCTTTCAATCCTGCACCGTGCATAGAGTACCGTCATGAACAAGCGAATGTCTGCGGCAGTCTGGATCCTGCTCGCGATGGTGGCCGGCATCTTCATCGGCTACATGATCTACACGCAGTTTCCGGACAAACAATCGGCGACCGAAATCGCCGGCTACATCTCCCTCGTGTCCGACGTGTTCCTGCGGCTGATCAAGATGGTGATCGGCCCGCTGGTGTTCTCGACGCTGGTCGTCGGCATCGCGCACATGGGCGATGCATCGTCGGTGGGGCGCGTGTTCGTGAAGGCGTTCGGCTGGTTCGTCACCGCGTCGCTGATCTCGCTGCTGCTCGGGCTGCTGATGGCGAACCTGCTGCGCCCCGGCGAGAACCTCGGGCTGCCGCTGCCGGACATCGGCGCATCCGCGCATCTCGCGACGTCGAAATTCACGTTGAAGGATTTCGTCAGCCACATGGTGCCGAAGTCGATCGCCGAGGCGATGGCGAACAACGAGATCCTGCAGATCGTCGTGTTCTCGATGTTCTTCGGCGTTGCGCTGTCGGCGCTCGGCGAGCGCGGCAAGATCCTCGTCGCCGCGATCGATCAGCTGTCGCACGTGATGCTGAAGATCACCGGCTACGTGATGAAGCTCGCGCCGCTCGCGGTGCTGGCGGCGATGGCCGCGACCGTCGCGGTCAACGGGCTGTCGGTGCTGCTGAAGTTCGCGGTGTTCATGGGCGACTTCTACGTGAGCCTGTTCCTGCTCTGGACGTTGCTCGTCTGTGCGGGGCTGCTGTTCCTCGGCCCGCGCGTATTCAAGCTGCTCGTGCTGATCAAGGAAGCGTTCATGCTGTCGTTCGCGACGGCCAGCTCGGAAGCCGCATACCCGAAGATCCTCGACGCGCTCGACCGGTTCGGCGTGCGGCGCAAGATCTCGAGCTTCGTGATGCCGATGGGTTATTCGTTCAACCTCGACGGCTCGATGATGTACTGCACGTTCGCGTCGCTGTTCATCGCGCAGGCGTACAACATCCACTTGTCGCTCGGCACGCAGATCACGATGCTGCTGGTGCTGATGCTGACGTCGAAGGGGATGGCCGGCGTGCCGCGCGCATCGCTCGTCGTGATCGCGGCGACGCTGCATCAGTTCGATATCCCGGAAGCGGGGCTGTTGCTGATCCTCGGCGTCGACACGTTCCTCGACATGGGCCGCTCGGCCACCAATGCGGTGGGCAATTCGATCGCGAGCGCCGTGGTCGCGAAGTGGGAGGGCGAACTGATGTCGGAGTCCGAAGCGTTCGCGCATGCCGCGCATCTCGACGCGGAACTGGAGCGGCAGAACAGCGATCCGGCCTATGGCGCCGGTGGGGCGACGTCCGCTTAAGCGGCACACGCATCGTCGATGTACGTCGCCAGCACCATCGCGGCGGCGTTGCCCGGCGCCGAGCCGAGCAGTTGCGGTGCATACACGCTGTCGCCGGGCGCGATCGGCCGCCCCGACAGCGCACAGACGCCGCGCTTGCGCGTCGTGAACAGCCGCCACTTCTGGTAACCGTAGTGGCCGGTGCACGCGTCGCGCCACGAAATCATCACGGTGTCGGCCGTGGGGCGCTCGAGCACGCTGATCGTCGGCTGGCTCGTCGCGTCCCACGACGGCAGGCGATCGCGTGTGATGGAGCGCCGCCGCGGTGCGGCCAATGAAACAGACGGCATGTCGAAGCTGCCGATCGCGGCGACCGTCTTGAGCCAGGCAATTGCACTGTTGCTCATCTTTATTTCCTTCGAAACGTTACATGTTGACGCGACATGCGGCATCACGACAAGCGGATGCGCGGCTGCACGCAGCCGTTGATCCGTTCGGCGATCCACAGCAGCGTCGCCTTGGAAAATCCGTGCAGCGCTTGCTGGTGGCGCCGGTACAGCATCAGGTGGCTGAGTTGTGCGAAACGCCCCTGGATGAAGCCGCCGCGAAAGAAGCCGAATTGCCCGAGCGTGCCGAACGCGTCGTAATCGCTGATCGACACGAGCGCGCCGAAATCGTGGAACGCGAACGGCGGCAGCGGTTTGCCGTCGAGCCATGCCGGCAAGTGCTTCGCGAGATGCTCGGCCTGCTGGGCCGCGACCTGCGCGGTGGGCGGCAGCGGCCGCTCGTGGCCGTCGGGCTGCAGGCTCGCGCAATCGCCGATCGCGAACACGTGCTCGTCGGCCGTGGCCTGCAACGTGGGCCCGACCCGGATCTGGTTCGCGCGGTTCGTGTCGAGCCCGCCCAGCGCCTGCATGAAATCCGGCGCCTTCACGCCGGCTGCCCATACCATCAGATCTGCTTCCGCGAACGAGCCGTCGCCATAGTGAAACCCGTTCGCGTCGGCCGCCGTCACGCGCGTCGACGTCAGTACGCGAAAGCCGATCTGCTCGAGCCGCCGCTGCGCGGACGCGGAAATCCTCGGCGGAAACGCGGCGAGGATGCGCGGGCCGCTTTCGAGCAGCGTGAGCTGCAGCCGTTCACGCACCGTCTCGTCGCCATACGCCTGCGCCACTTCCAGCAGCCGGCTCAATTCCGCTGCGAGCTCCACGCCCGTTGCGCCCGCACCGACGATCGCGACGCGAAACGGCTCGTCGCGCGCGACGCTGCGAAACACGCGCATCCGCAATGCTTCGTTGAAGGTCTCGGCCTGTTGCTGGCTGTCGATGAAGTAGCAGTGCTCGCGCACGCCCGGCACGCCGAAATCGTTGGCCTGGCTGCCGAGCGCGAGGATCAGCACGTCGTATTCGAGTTCGCGCGCGTCGATCACCCGTTCGCCGCTCTGCGAGCGGATCTCGCCGAGTTGCACGCGGCGGCGCGCGCGATCGAGCCCCTTCAATTCGCCGGGCTGATACGTGTAGCCGTGATCGCGCGCATGGGCGAGAAAGATCACCTGCTGTTGCTGCACGTCGCGCGTGCCGGCGGCGATCGTGTGCAGCATCGGCTTCCAGACGTGGGTCGGGCTGCGATCGACGACGGTGACCTGGGCACGCCCGGTGCGGCCGAGACGCTCGCCGAGGCGAGTCGCCAGCTGCAATCCGGCGATGCCGCCGCCGACGATCACGATGCGAGTACGGGTTGTCATGGATAAATCATCAAGTGATGAATAAGGTATGATCCTAGCGCTTCCCGGCTTCGCGTGTCAACGGAGCGGGGCAGGCAGCCCGGTTCGGCGATGCCGAGCCGGGGCCGGAACACCGGTATTCGATTCATTCAACGGGAGCAGGAAAACGTGGCTGAAGTTACTGAGCGCGCGCCGGCGAAGCGGCGTACGCGCGGGCGGCCGCTGGCGGAGGCGTCCGTCGGTCCGGACGTGATATTGCGTGCCGCGCGCCGCACGTTCGCGAAGCGCGGCTACGATGCGACGAGCGTGCGCGAGGTCGCGCGCGAGCTGGGCATCGACGCAGCGCTGATCGCCCATCATTTCGGCACGAAGGAAACGTTGTGGCTGGCCGTCGTCGAGCAGATCGTCGATCTCGCGGAGCCGATGTTCGAAGCATTGCGCGCGCTGCGCACGTCATCATTGCCGCATCGCGAGCGCGTGCGGCGGGCGATCGAGCTGTGCGTCGATCACGAGTTCGACGAGCCCGACATGGGCATGTTCTTCTCGACCGCGGCGACCGAGGAGGGAGCGCGGCTCGACCGGCTGCAGGAGCGCCTCGTGCGGCCGTATTACGACGTGATGCTCCCGCTGCTGTCCGATGCCGTCGAGGCCGGTGCGATCCGCGCGGTCGATCCGAACGTGCTGTTCTTCATGATCGCAAGCGCGATCGGCATGACGGTGTCGTACAGTCACATGATGCTGGCATTCACGTCGCTGCCGACGCGGCGGGACGCGTTCCGGCAGTCCGTAATCGACGTCGCGTTCAATCTCGTCGGCGACTGAGTGCCGTGCGCGATGCGCGTGGTGGCGTGGCGGCAATCCGCTCCGGGTTGCTCACTGCGTGCCGCGCGTCATTCGACGCTCGTGGGCGGTTTATCACCGAGCCAGCGCCGCGCGCCCGGCCCGTTGCGGCCCGCGCGGTCGTCGGGGTTGGCCAGCTTGCAGCGCTTCAGCGACAGGCAGCCGCAACCGATGCACTCGTCGAGGTTGATGTAAAGCCGCTGCAGTTCCTCGATCCGGTTCGCGACGCGCTGCTTCCAGCCGCGCGACAGCCGCTGCCAGTCCTTGTTGGTCGGCGCGGTGTCTTCCGGCAGGCTCACGAGCTGTTCTGCGATCTCGTCGAGCGAATAGCCGATCTTCTGCGCGAACACGATGAACGCAATCAGCCGCAGCACCGCACGCGAATAGTGGCGATGGCTCGAGCCGTTGCGATGCGACCTGATGAGCCCGCGCTTCTCGTAGAAGCGCAACGTCGATGCCGGCACGCCGCTGCGCGCGGCCACTTCGCGAATCGACATCAGCGGCCATTGCGGCATTTCGTCGGTACTCATGACACCCTCCGGGAAAGCCAGCCTTGAAGTTGACTTCAACTTTCATGCTGCGCGGCAGTTTAACCCGTCGCGACGCGTCATGCTTTTCTCGTCCCTCCGCAGAACGTCGTCTTCGCGCGCGGCTTGCGCATTGCCGGGCGCCGAAACGAGGTCCGCTGGCGGGAGCGCCACGCGTCGCCGTCACACCTGCGTTGCATCGCACGCACCGCATGCGTGGCGCGGCAAGCGGCCGATTCCCCGCCGCGAAACATCGTTCCCCTTCGTCGTAAACGTCTCGAATGCGTAATATTTGCGCCGCCCGATCCGGTTTAGAGTGGCCGCAAATTGATGACGATGCGTCGTATGGCCGAAGTCGCAGGCCGTACCGATGCACCACAGGAGCTGGAGACAAATGGCTGAAGGCAGGATTACGCAAGTTGAATCGTTCGGTTTCGAGCGGATCCCCGACGCATCGCGCTATGCGCGTCCGATCGATCTGTTCCGGTTGCTGTTCGGCGGCTGCAATACGTTTTCCACGTCGGTGCTCGGCAGCTTCCCCGTGCTGGTCGGGCTGTCGTTCAAGGCGGGCGTGTGCGCGATCGTGCTCGGCGTGCTCGCCGGCACCTGCATCCTCGCGCCGATGAGCCTGTTCGGCCCGCGCAACGGGACGAGCGATCCCGTGTCGTCCGGCGCGCATTTCGGCATCCACGGCCGGATCGTCGGTTCGTTCCTTGCGCTGCTCACGTCGATCGCGTTCTTCTCGCTCGCGGTGTGGAGTTCCGGCGATGCGCTCGTGGGCGGCGCGCACAACTTGGTCGGCGTGCCGGTCAACGGCTTCACGCTTGGCGCTGCGTACATGGTCTTCGCGGTGCTCGTGCTGATCGTCTGCATCTACGGTTTTCGCTTCATGCTGTGGGTCAACAAGATCGCCGTGTGGGCGGCGAGCCTGTTGTTCGTCGCCGGCCTGTTCGCGTTCGCGGGGATGTTCGACATGAACTATGCCGGCACGCTGAGCCAGGGCAGTGCCGGTTTCTGGGCCGCGTTCGTCGGCGCGGTGCTGGTCGCGCTGAGCAACCCGGTGTCGTTCGCGTCGACGCTCGGTGACTGGGCACGCTACATCCCGCAACAGACGCCGAAGCGGCGGGTGATGGGCGTCGTGTTCGCCGCGCAGATCGCTACCTTCGTGCCGTTCTTCTTCGGCCTGGCGACCGCGACGATCATCGCGTCGAAGGCGCCCGCGTTCATCGCGTCGAACGACTACGTCGGCGGGCTGCTTGCCGTTTCGCCGCGCTGGTTCCTGCTGCCGATGTGCCTGATCGCGATCATTGGCGGGATGTCGACCGGCACGACCGCGCTGTACGGCACGGGCCTCGACGTATCGAGCATGTTCCCGCGCTTCCTGAACCGCGTGCGTGCGACGCTGCTGATCGGCACGATCGCGATCGCGTTCATCTTCGTCGGCCGCTTCTGGTTCAATCTCGTCGAAAGCGTCGCGACGTTCTCGACGCTGATCGACACGTTCAGCTGCCCGTGGATGGCGATCATGGTGATCGGTTACGTGACGCGCCGCGGCTTCTATCTCGCCGACGACCTGCAGGTGTTCAATCGCGGGCTGTGCGGCGGCCACTACTGGTTCACGCACGGCTGGAACCTCCGCGCGATGGGTGCGTGGCTGCCCGCGGCGTTTATCGGGCTGTCGTTCGTGAACCTGCCGGGGCAGTTCGTCGGGCCGCTCGGTAACCTCGCGGGCGGGCTGGATCTGAGCGTGCCCGTGTCGCTGCTGGTCGGTGGACTGCTTTATTTCGTGCTGCTGACGGTGCATCCGGAAGCGGAAGGCGTGTACGGTCCGAACGGGCGCTTCCTCGTGCGTGGCCCCAGGCAGGCGGCGGGCGGTGTCGGCGCGCCGGCGATTCAGCCGAAGGGCTCTTGAGCGCGGCACTGCGTGTCGTTTCGCTTCGGAATTCATCATGCCGCCACGCGGGAGAGCCGCCGGCGGCGTGATTGTTTCCGCGCGCGTGACGATCGGTGCGAATGACAGGCCGCCTGTACCCGGCTGCAAGCGAGAACGCGTGCCCGGCAGAGGCGGGCGCGTGTCGCCTCAGGTCCGGATCAGCGAAACGTGCTGCCCGCGAGCATCCCGCCGTCGACGATGAATTCCGAGCCCGTGCAATGCGCGGATTCGGCGGATACGAGAAACAGCACGTGGCTCGCCACTTCGCCCGGTTTGCCGATGCGCGCGATCGGCAGCCCGCTGTAGAGCGACGATGGATCGAAATCGGCGTATTCCGGCGGGCGCGCCGCCTCACGAAGAGCGTCGGCCGTGCACCGGCCCGGGCGATTCATCGCCAGGTACCGTCAACGTAGACCCACACCGGCCCCTGACGCCGCCAGTATCCGGGCACCCATCTGCGCCCGGGGCGGCGCGCGATCCAGCGTCCGGGCACCCATATATAGCGGCCGCGCTGCCAGCGCCAGTGGCCGTCGGTCCACACATAGCCGTGCGGCCGCGGTGGCGGTGGGCGGCGGTCATGCCGCAGTGCGGGAGGCGGAAAGCCCGGGCGGTCGGAATAAGAGGGCCTGCCCGGCCCGGGAGGCGGTCCTGGGGGCCGATATCCGGGCGGTGCGGATTGAGCCGAGGCGGTACGCAGCCAACCGCCGGTGACGGCGAGGGCGGCGGCCACTCCGATGGCGCGCAGTAGCGAGCGTCGATGCATGGCGGATCCTCTATCTAGTATGCGATCGGGCTGCCTTACATTAGCCCGCTGATCCCACTGCCGGGTTACGCGGGGCGTTAAGGCTGTTACGGCATGTCACGATGACCGCCGGGTAGCCGAGCGGACGCCATCGATCCCGCGCCGCTGGCGCCGACTGCCCGATGGGGTCGCTACCACTGCACGGCCACGTGTTTACAGTTCGGTCGCAGCGGTTTAGGCCAACGGGGCCAATATTTGAGACTGATTCAGGTAAAAATTACCGATTTTGTGTGGCTCGATCGATTCCGCTTGTTGTTTCTATGCAACCGTCAAGACGATGACACGAAAGAATGGTGGGATGAAAGCCTCCAAAAAGCATCCGTCAATCAGTCAAAAAAATACGTTAAAACAAATACTTATAACGCGTACCCACTTTCATTATTTCTAGTTCTGGAAAAGCTTATTTCTTTATTTGCAGATCGCGCCCCTAGGGTACACCCCTAAACTCACGGTTCCCAAACGGGCAACTATCCGGGCGCGGCCAGAAGGACCGATGGCGTTCCCGGGCGGTTGCAGACCGTTTATGAACAAGGTCGCGAGACCTGCCTCTTTTTAGAAGGGAGCTCCACGAATGAACAAGACTCTGATCGTTGCAGCAGCTGCAGCATCGTTCGCTACCGTCGCTCACGCGCAAAGCAGCGTCACGCTGTACGGCGTGCTGGACGCAGGCATCACCTACACGAGCAACGTCCAGCCGGCACTCGGCCAAGCTGGCAAGTCGCGTTGGGCAATGGGTTCGGGCATCGACCAGAGCCGCTTCGGCCTGCGTGGTTCGGAAGACCTCGGTGGCGGCCTGAAGGCAATCTTCACGTTGGAAAGCGGCTTCAACATCGGTAACGGCAAGTTCGCGAACGGCAACGGCGGCATGTTCAACCGTCAAGCTTTCGTCGGCCTGTCGAGCCAGTACGGCACGGTCACGCTGGGTAAGCAATACGACGCAACGCAAGACTTCCTCGCGCCGCTGACGGCAACGGGCTCGTGGGGCGGCACGTACTTCGCGCACCCGCTGAACCTCGACCGCCTGAGCACGAACGGTGATGTCGCATCGAACAACACGATCAAGTTCACGAGCGCGAACTACGCTGGCCTGCAATTCGGTGGCACGTACTCGTTCTCGAACAACACGAACTTCGGCAACAACCGTGCGTACAGCGCAGGTGCTGCATACCAGTTCCAAGGCCTGAAGCTGGGTGCTGCATACTCGCAAGCTAACCTGGGTGACGGTACGAACGCAAACGGCGCAACGTCGTCGGCAATCGGCGGCATCGCTAGCCAAGGCCGCGTCCGCACGTACGGTGCTGCTGCTGCGTACGCATTCGGTCCGGCACAAGTCGGCGCTGCATGGACGCAAGCGCGTCTGGACAACAACGCAGTTGCTCTGGGCACCCTGCGCACCGACAACTACGAAGTCAACGCCAAGTACAACCTGACGCCGGCTCTCGGCCTGGGTGCTGCTTACACGTACACGAACGCGAAGATCAACAACGGCAGCACGCACTGGAACCAGTTCGGCCTGCAAGCTGACTACTCGCTGTCGAAGCGCACGGACGTCTACGCACAAGCTGTGTACCAGCGTGCAGCGAAGAACGGCATCGGCGCGTCGATCTACAACGGCGACAGCTTCGCGAACAACCTGCCGAGCTCGTCGATCAACCAAACCGCAGCAACGGTTGGTCTGCGTCACCGCTTCTAAGCGTGACGGCTGGGTAACCAGTCTCGCAGCATCGAAAAAGGCGCCTTCGGGCGCCTTTTTTTTCGACTGTGAAGTGCGTCGACGACAATCCGGATCGTGGAGGCGCAAAAAAAGCGAGGCACACCTCGCTTTTTCGTATTCGGGGCAAGTTGCGGCTGTTCGATGGATCAGCGCGTATATTCGCCGTTGGCTTCCGGCTGGAACACGATCGCCGCGACCTTCATCAGTTTTTCGACGCCACTGGGTTGCAGCACCTTCACCAGCTGACCGCGTTGCGCGCCCAGCAGCGCCATGCCGACCGGCGAGAACACGTTCAGGCGTCCAAGTTCGAGATTGGCCGCATCCGGATAAACGATCGTCCAGGTGGTCTGTTCCTGGGACGCTTCGTCAAGCAGCGTGATCTGCGAGTTCATCGTGACGACGTTTGCCTTGATGGCGTCGGGCTGCACGATGTCCGCGCGCTCGAGCAGCGTGTCGAGCATCGCCTGGAAGCGCGGGTTGTGCTCGGCGTGCTTCTCGAGACGAGCGACATCAAGTTCGGTCAACTGGTAAAGGCGTTGTTTCATGGCAGTTCTCCAAATGATCGGCATGGGGCAGGCGTGGCGTGCCTATGGGGATCGCCCGGAGCCTGTCTGACCTGGCTCCGGAAGGAGGCCGTGCCGTCAGATCAGGCGCCGGGCAGGGGCGAGCGGTGCCTGGGCCGTGCGTCGAAGGCAGAGGTGCGCCGGATGGCCGGCGTGCGCGCGCACGCCGGCGGGGCCGGACGGCGAAACCGAGGAAGGCGTGAGCGCGTGCATGGTGGATACGGTATCGACAGGCGAATAAAACCTTACGATTCTACAACACAACCTTCCGAATTGGTGATCGGGTTGTCGGCCTTTCGTCAGGCATTGTTGTGAAAATGATTTAAGTGATAGAGATCTTGCGTGACGAGAGCGGGCGATTTTTTCCGAAAATGCAACGCAGTATGTTCAAACCAAGGGTTTCCCCTTGGTATGGCGAGCACTACACTTGATCCATCGCTTCAGACAGTCCTGCCGGAAGCGACGCCAAAAGAGAACATATTTCGGAGGTCCATCATGAAGTCGATCATCTACGCAGCGATCGCTGCATCCGTCCTTGCCGCCCCGGTCGCATCGTTCGCGCAGTCCGAGCAGGGCTTGACCCGCGACCAAGTGCGCGCCGAACTCGTGCAACTCGAACAGAACGGCTACAAGCCGCTCGCAAGCGATGCGCAATATCCGCAGAACATCCAGGCCGCGGAACAACGGATGCAACCGAACCAGCCGATGCTCGCCCAGGCCGACACGAGCGGCTACGGTGCGGTGGCGGCAGGCGCAGGCCAGTCGGGCCGCCGCATGACGCGTGAAGCGCCGAACCCCGTGAACTCCGTGTACTTCGGCAACTGAACATCCCCGGGTCTGCCCGAGCACAGCATGTGACCGACCGGACGCGCGCGACTCGCGCGCGTCCGCGTCAGCCGAGCAGAACCTCCGTCGCCGCATTCCGGCGGCTTTTCCGCCCAGACGCTCACGCGTTTGGGCCTTTTTTGCTGAGTCGGGTCAGGCGGACGTGACCGTCGGCGTGCCGTGGATATAGTGTTCGAGCTGGCTGATCGTGAATTGCTGGTCGGCAATCACACTTTTCACCAGGTCGCCGATCGAGATCAGGCCGATGAGCTTGCCGTCCTGGAGGACGGGCAGGTGGCGCATCCGGTGTTCGGTCATCAGCGCCATGCACTCGTCGGTGGATTGCGACGGTTCGACGTAGCGCACCTTGGCCGTCATGATTTCCTCGACGCGGGTGGCTTTCGATGAACGGTCCTGCAGCACGACCTTGCGCGCGTAGTCGCGCTCGGTGACGATGCCCGCGATGTCGTCGCCGTCCATGACCAGCAACGCGCCGATTCCTTTTTCCGCCATCAGCTTGATGGCGTCGTAGACGAAATCGGCTTTCTTGACGGTGTAGATCGTGCGGCCGGAATCCGGCTTGGCTTTGAGAATTTGCGCGACGGTCGTGCTCATTTGCTTTCTCCGTGTGCGGGACGATGCAGGGAAGGCAGGGCGTGATGCGCGGCACCCGACGGGCCCAGTATAGCCGGGCCTGCTGCGGCAGTCGCGTGACGTTTCCAGATTAGCGGTAAACTCCGGTCACGCACTATCCACACAACTCCTACATTCCTGATCGTTTCGATTGAATTCATGATGTCTTCGCGTCCACAATCGCCCGCGCAGGGCAATGGCCAGGCCGACGAGTGCGTGACGCTCGTCGCCACCGCGTCGCTGCCCACGCGCTACGGTACGTTCACGTCATACGCGTTCCGCGTATCGGGCAGCGATGCCGAACATCTCGCGCTCGTGATGGGTGACGTCGCCGGCGATCAGTCCGTGTTGACGCGGCTTCATTCCGAATGCCTGACCGGCGACGTGTTCGGCTCCTACCGCTGCGATTGCGGCGAGCAACTCGATCTCGCGCTGCGTTACATCGCGGCGGAAGGCCGCGGCGTGCTGCTGTATCTGCGCGGTCACGAAGGGCGCGGCATCGGCCTGAGCAACAAGATCCGTGCGTATGCGTTGCAGGAGCAAGGGCGCGACACCGTCGAGGCGAATCTTGACCTCGGCTTGCCCGACGATGCCCGCGAATACGACTCGGCCGCAGCCATCCTGCGGATCCTCGGCGTGACGTCGGTGCGACTGATGAGCAACAATCCGAAGAAGTTCGATACGCTCGTGAAGCACGGCATTCCCGTCTGCGAACGTGTGGCGCTCGCGGTACCCGTACGCGAGGAAAACGAGCGTTACATCCGGACCAAGCAGGCGAAGTTCGGGCATTACTTCGAGGAAAACGAGTAACGGAAACAAGGGGCTCCGCGGAGCCCCTTGATCCATCTGGTTTTCGCACGTCAGAGCCTTTCTGCTAAAGGGTTTGAGCCGAAAGTTGCGTTTGTCAGATGCCTTGTCTGCATTTGACCAAATAGGCGAAAACTTGGCACTCTGGCGTAACATTTTTCTGCGCCAGACCGAAAAAGCTACGCTGCGGTCTCGGCCTACAACAAAAACCTACGCCGACCGCTGAAGAGATTCGACGCACGCACCTCGAGCAAGTTGCCTGCGGGCCAACACATGACCTTTGACGGATTCCCGGGCCTCCGCTTCCAGGCCAGCGAGAGCCGTCGTTCCTGGATCTACCGATACAAGTCCCCATTGACGACCGGATGCGTCAGGTGAAGCTCGGCGAGTGGCCGGCCATGGGATTTTCCGCGGCGATTTCCGCATGGGAGCAAAAGCGAGCGGAGCGCGATGTCGGCGCCGATCCTGCTGCTGCAAAGCGCGAGAAGCTGTGGTTGCCAGTTCCCGCGCCCTCGACGCATACACCGTCAAACAGGTGTGCTTCGACTATATGGGCGGCCAGAAGCAGAGTTGCATGGCGACAAGGACGAGTACAAAAAAATGAAGGCTGGTCAGAGCAAGGACCATCGATGGACCTATTCAGGTATTTGTTATGCCGATCACATTCTCGGAAACTAAGTGGTGGTTGTGTGCGGCGGCGCTTTCGATTGCCGCAAGCGCGTTCGCAGCGACCGCAGCACCTAACTCGATCCGGCTATCAAATGGCCGTGAGATGCAACAAGACGGTAAGCACTTGGTCGAGGTTGATGTTGGACACCACCGCTCAGCGACGGTGCAATTGCCGCCGGCACTTCGTCGGGCCGTAGCTTCCGCATCGAGTATTGGGTTCCCATCGGCGAGCTCGAAGGTCGTCGACGGGAAGGAATTCGTATTGGTTGTTGTGAATCAGTCGTCCAGCAACAATCCGATGGGCTTCTGCGGCTCGGGAGAGGAGGGTACTCTCTACGTTCTCCAAATGAAGGGAAATGTCGCCGCCTCAAAGTATGCGATGCCCGTGCAAAGCTGTTTGAATAGCGTGTCGCTCGACACTGACGTGAACAATCGCTCACCGTACCTTGCGATCGAATGGCTCGACGGCTCGCCCGGTTTCAAGGTTGCATGGACCAATATCGACGATGCTGGTCCCGCCACCCGAGAATATCGTTACAACGGCAGTACATTCGTCGAAAGCAAGAAGTAGTTTTTGCCGAGACCGGCTTGCAAAATTTCTATGACTTCGTCGGCACTGAGCGGGGTAGCATGGTCGGGTCGTCGAGCTCACTTGCAATCAGGCGTCGTACCTCTGAAAGTTGTGCGGTTGCTGCGAGATTGCGCGCACGGCCCGGCGCATCCCGAGCCTCTTCACATCCCGATCACGGTAGAACCCGCATTGAAGATCGAAACCGAACGTTTGACGTTGCGCCGCTGGCGACCGGACGATGCCGGTGCGCTGGCTGCGATGCATGCGGATCCCGACGTGACCGCGTGGCTCGCGCGCGGCCCGATGTCCGTCGATGAGGCGGAAGCCACCATCGAGCGCTTCGAAGCGCATTTCGATGCGAACGGTTTCGGTGTATGGGCGATCGAGCGTCGCGCGGATGGCGCGCTGATCGGACTCTGCGGTCTGTCGCGCGAACTTCGCGACGCGCACCCGATGGCACCGTGTGTCGAGATCGTATGGCGCCTGGCCCGCTCATCGTGGGGGCATGGTTACACGAGCGAAGCGGCCGCCGCGGTATTGGCCGACGGATTCGGCCGGATCGGCCTCGGCGAAATCTTCGCATGGACGGCCGCCGCCAATCAGCGATCGCGACAGGTCGCGCAGCGGCTCGGGATGGCGCGGCAGCCGACGCGCGATTTCGATCATCCTGCGCTCCCGGAGGGACATGCACTGCGGCAGCACGTGGTGTACGTCACGCACGCAACGACCATTCATCTCGACGGTCGCGTCAGCACATGACGGTGGTCTGGGCACGCCTGCCCGTCAACGTCACTTCGCGTTCTACAGCGCGACCGGCAGTATCTGCGTCGTTAAATGTCCGTCCGGAGGCATCCCGTTGCGCATTGATCGGCGTCACGCGCGATAACCCAAGTGCCGCAGCGCATGCGCATGCAGCTTCGGATGCCGGGCGATCGTGCAGATGGCAGGCGCTCAACTCTTCGGCCGTCGGCGACTCACTGCACGCGACGGACAGCGCGTGAATTCGAAGCGATGGTCCAGCCCTTCGGAGCCGAACATTACGCCGGAAAAAGCGTTGTGATCGTCGAAGCCTGCGAGTGCCGATAGTTCGAACGCGTTGCGGGATATGCGTTCGGCCCTGGCGAGGATGGCGACGAGGCGGGCAATGACGACATCGGCTACGTACAAGCGCTTCGTTGATGAGAAGCTACGCGGATGGCCACACGAGTGTACGCGTGGTGAATGACAGGCCCTCGGATACCGCCCTCATTAAATCGCGCGGGCAAGAAAAAGCCCGCTACTGGAGCGGGCTGAATCCATGTTTGGAGACATGGAGGAGACGGATGTAACTTTAAGGGAAAACCCGAGGGCTCGCAAGTCCTAGTTGTAATTGTGCAACGCAACCAAGCCGCCGCTTTCTCTCACAAACGAGCTTTCACATTCCGCCCGCTCGAGCATGTGCGGCAAGCGCACCGAACCGCTCCTGCGCAACCGGTACTGCATACTTGTCGCGCATTTCCGTCTCGATCCACGCGCATGCCTCGCGCGCGCAGTCGGTCAGCGCGTGCCGCGTCGCGTGTCCGTCGATCGCATAGACGAAGCGCACGCCCACCTCGTCGTCGGCGACTTTCCGCTGCAGCTGCTCGAGCTGCAATTGCGGCCCGTGCCGTTGCGACAACGCGCACAGCTCGTCGAAGTGATATTCGAGCCAGTCGGCGAAGAACAACGCATCGCTGTGGCAGCGCAGACGGAACGCCGCACTCCGCGAAGGGCGCTGCGGGGTGCCGCCAACGGCCTGCGACTCGCCGGTCGGCGCCAGCGCCGCATCGACGGGCGCAAGCGGCTGCCCGATCTGCCGGTACGGTTCACGGTCGCGCAGCGCATGCCACAGCAGTTCGTCGCCAGCGGCCCCGGACGGCTGCATCGTCAGGTCGTGCCGTCCGTCGCCGAGGGCGGCGACGTCGCGGATCACGAGACGCAGCGAGCAGAGCGGCTCGTCCGCTACCAGCAGCGTCGCCGCGCGCGGCAACCCGCACACGAGCGGCGCGGCGCCGGTCGCCCGGAACACGAGCCCGTGGCGATCGAGCCGCACGAGCGGCAGCGGCCGCGGAAACGACGGGTAGGTGACCGTGATGCGGGCGCCGCCGGCTCCCGTCAACCCGGGCATCATCGCGCGAAAGACCTGAGACTGGTCCAAGGTGGTTCTCCTTCGTTACGAAGCCGCCCGGCCGGACTACGCGCGTTCCGGCTCAGGCGGCGATGGCCTGCCGGGCGGCCCGTCCCGGCTCAATTCCAAGTGCGGCAAACGTTTGCGGATCGATGTCGATCCAGCACGCGACAACCAGACGGCCATCCACCTGCTTCGGGGGGCCTGCCCGGTGCGCGTGCACGCCGATCCGGCGGAACAACCTTTCCATGCTCGCGAACGTCACGCCGATCAGCTGCCGCGCGCCCAGCTGCGCCGCGCATTCGACGACCGCGGCGAGCATCGGACGCACGGCCCACTCGGCATTGCCCGCGCCGCCTTCGTCGCCGGTCGCCGCGAACCGCGACAGCTCCCAGACGGCCGCCGATTGGGGCAGCGCGACGTCGTCGGCGATCAGGTCGGCGAACAGCGACTTCAGCAAATACGGGCGCGTGGTCGGCAACAGGCGTGCACATCCGCACACTTCGCCGCCGGCATTTCTCGCGAACACGTAGACGGTATCGTCGCGATCGAACTGGTCGCGCTCGAAACTTTCGTTCGCCGACGGGAGCGCCCAACCGAGCTGTTCGACGAACACGCGGCGCCGATAGCGCCCGAGATCCGCTGCAAGTTCGGGTGGCAACCGCCCTTCCTCGTGAACGAAGGTCCGCATGGTGTCCTCGGATCGGTACTTTGGTATGTACGCATTACATCGCGCGTCCCGAGGCGGCGGTAACTAGTAACTCTTACAGGGTGGGGGCAGGCCGATACCATTCGACCGCTGGTATCGGTTTCTTGATCGACGGGATTGAAATACGGGCGGCTTTTGCTTATAAAGAGCGCCAGTCTTGCGGAAATGTCAGAGGAAAGCGCGGCTGGTTGTCACTGGAGCGTAGGACCGGCATGATAGGCGGCGTTGCGATCGAGCAACGACGCCGCGACCGCGGCCGGCCAGTCGATGTGCGCGAGCCGTGCGGCGAGCGCGGCGGCGGTGCGGAACATGCCGAGATCGGCGCCGGCGGCGTCGACGGCCATGATGTTGCTGCGAACGTCGCCGCCCGCAATCACGAACGTGCCCGTTGCGCGCTCGAGATACCAGTCCCAGCCGACCGTCAGGTATGCGACGCCGGCACTGGCCGGGCGATGCCATTCGGTGTAGCCGGCCAGGCGTGCGTCGATGGCGCTGTCGCGTAGTTCGGTGAGCAGCGATGCATCGAGGCCGCTCGCGACGTGGTCGAGGACGAGCGTGGCCAGCGCGCTTTCGGACAGGCGCACATAGCCGTCCGGAGACGGGCCGCGGACCGGATGCAACAAAGGTGAAGTCATGCGCGGAATGTATCAGCCCCGAACCGGTGCTGGCACCTGACAGGTATGACAGCGTAACGTTGTCGGAGAACGAATGGAACTGCGCTGGCAGGATGCCTACCAACAATTCAGCGCCGCGGAAGACGAGCAGCAGCTCTTCCAGCGGATCGCCGCCTATTCTAAACGCCTCGGCTTCGAATATTGCTGTTACGGCATTCGCGTGCCGCTGCCGGTGTCGAAGCCGGCCGTCGCGATCTTCAATACGTATCCGGACGGCTGGATGGCGCACTATCAGGCGCAGAACTACATCGAGATCGACTCGACGGTCCGCGACGGCGCGCTCAGCACCAACATGATCGTCTGGCCGGACGTCGACCGGATCGATCCATGCCCGTTGTGGCAGGACGCGCGCGACTACGGGCTGGCGGTGGGCGTCGCGCAGTCGAGCTGGGCGGCGCGCGGCGCGTTCGGGCTATTGAGCATCGCACGTCATGCGGACCGGCTCACGCCGGCCGAGATCAACATGCTGACGCTACAGACCAACTGGCTCGCGAATCTTTCGCATTCGCTGATGAGCCGTTTCATGGTGCCGAAGCTGTCGCCGGAGTCGAGCGTCACGCTGACCGCGCGCGAGCGGGAGGTGCTGTGCTGGACGGCCGAAGGCAAGACCGCATGCGAGATCGGCCAGATTCTCAGCATCTCGGAGCGCACGGTCAACTTCCACGTGAACAACATCCTCGAAAAGCTCGGCGCGACCAACAAGGTCCAGGCGGTCGTCAAGGCGATCGCGGCAGGACTCATCGATACGCCCTGACGGGGTGCCGGCCGCGCGGCCACCGTGCCGCGCCGGCCGCCGCCGCTCATTCCATCATCGGCTCCGCTTCCTTCGCGGTCCAGCTCACGCTGGAAATGCTCTTCTCCATGCTCATCCGGCTCGCGATCTGCTCGAGCTTCTGCTGATCCTTCGGGTGCAGCTTCAGCGTCGCTGTCACTTTCAGCCGGTCCGGTTGCTCGGGCACGTCCTCGCTCGTCAGGCTCTGGAACGACAGCGGTTTCGCGTACATCGAGTTCGACAGCAGCGTGCGGATGTGCACTTCGTCGGCGGCCAGGCAGATCACGGTGATCTGGTATTCGCGCACGAGATCGGCGTTCGACACGGGGGTCGCGTTGATCGCCTGGCTGACGCCGCGCAGCACCGTGTTGGTGAGCAGCACGACGCCCGTGCCGGCGAGCGCCGGCACGTAATGGCCGGACCCGGCCAGCACGCCGACGGCGGCCGAACACCACAGCGTCGCGGCCGTGTTGATGCCCTGGATCGAGCCCTTGTCGCGCATGATCACGCCGCCGCCGAGAAAGCCGACGCCCGACACGACGTAGGCGGCGATCTGCGTGACGCCGGCCACGCCGTTGCCGGTCAGCACGCCGAGCGTGACGAACAGGCAGGCGCCGCTCGCGACGAGCGTGATCGTGCGCAGGCCCGCCGTGCGTTGCCGCATCTGGCGTTCGAGGCCGATCGCGACGCCGCAGGCGAACGCAGTGAAAAGACGGAGTGCGAAATCGAGAGTCATGGTTGTCCTGCCGTGCCAAGTGCGCATGCCGGCCCGCGTCGCGGCGGCGCGAGGCCGAACGCGGCACGATGGCCGTCGTCGCGCGGTACTGTACCGCGCGAATGCGTCATTCAGTGTGAAACGGGGGGGGGGGCGTGCGGGCTCGCGGAACGCGAGCCGCGGCAGGAGAACTGCGGCGGACAGGCGTTCAGGCGGCAAGCGGCGCACGCAACGAAGTGCTGCAACTGTCCACGATGGTTCCTGAAGGAAGAATGCGCGGCATTCTAGTAGGCCGCCCGCGCGGGCGTCAACCCGTCCGGTGCGCGGCCGCGAACGGCCGGCGCGGCACGGCGACGGTTACTGCGACGTGCCGATCGTCCCCGTGGCGAGCGCGAGTGCGGCGGCGGCCGACAGCGCGCCCGCGTAGCTGTCGACTTCCGCGTTGCGGGCCGCGAGCAGCTGGCTTTGCGCGATCGTCGCATCGGTCACCGAGCCGACGCCGTTGCGATATGCGGTGAGCGCCGCGTCGTAGCTCGTCTGCGCGGCATCGACGAGCGCCTTCGCGGCGTCGTGCGACGCCAGGCTCGTCTGCACCGCGTTCTGCGCGGCGACGACCTGGCGCACCGCTTCCTCCTTGGTCCGCGTGAGGCGCTCGGATGCGCTTTGCGCATCGTTGCGCGCCTGCATCAGCACTGCCGAGCGCAGGCCGCCGTCGTACAACGGGATCGTCACGCCGACGAACACGCCGCCGCCGTAGCGGCTGCCGTTCAGGTTGACGGTCGCCGCCTGGTCGCCGATCGCGGGCAGCGCGGTGATCGCCGTGCCGCCGCTGGCATAGGACGTCGACGCCGACAGGAAAATCTTCGGCATGAACGCGGCTTGCGCGGCCTTGATCTTTGCGCGGTTGGCTTGCTCGAGCGCATACGCGCCCTGCAGGTCGGGGCGGCGCGCGATCGCGTCCGACACGATCGCGTCCACCGACGAAGCGAGCGCGGGCGACAGCGGGCGCTTGGGCAACTCGGCGATCGAAGGCTTCGACAGCGGCGAGATGCCGAGTGCGGAGACGAGCGCGAGGTAGCCGTCGCTTTCCGCGCCGTTCGCCTGCACGAGCGCGAGATTCGCCTGCGCGCGATTCTGCGTCGCCTGCGCGAGTTCGACGACGGTGCCGACGCCTTGCCTGAGCCGCGCGCGCGACGCCGCGAGGATCGCGTCGGCGTTCGCCAGGCCCTGCCGCGCGCTGGCCGCGCGCGAGCGGGCGGCTTCGTACCGGTAATACGCGACGGTCACGTCGTGAATCACCTGCTGGTGCACGGCCGTGAATGCGACATTCGACGCGATCGACGCCTGCTCGGCGGCCTCGACGCGCGCCGCGCGGCCACCGAAATCGAACAGCAACCATTGCAGCGACAGCGCCGAGATCGTGCCGTGCACGGTCGTGTTGCTCGACGAGTCGCCGAGGATCGTCGACGTCGAGCCGTGCTTCGCCTGATATCCACCCATCGCGGTCGCGGACAGGTTCGGCAGATACGCGGTCTTCGCGATGCCGACCGCGAGCGCCGCGTTGCGCGCGTCGTTCCAGGCGATGCGGGTCAGCGGATTCGTCGATTCGGCGAGATCGATCAGCTCGGGCAGCGTATACGGATGCGTGGCATCGAGTGCGGCGGGCGGCGGCACCGACGCGAGCGCGGGGGAGGCCGGCAACGTGTAGTCGTGCGGCGCGCGCTGCGCGGACGCAAGCGGCGGGGCCGGCACGATGTCGCCGGCGGCCGACGTTTGCGGCTGCCACGGGCGGTCGGGCGCCTCTGGCGCGAGGTCGACCGAGGACGTGGCGCAACCGGTCAGCGCGATCGCGGTCGCAAGCGCGGCGGCGGCGATCGACGCGGCCGGCGGTTCAGGGACGCGCATGAGGGGCAGGCTCCTTCGGTGTGGCTTGACGCGCGGCGTCGGCAATGTGCGCGAGCCGCGTGTCGATCAGGTTCAGCAGCGCGTCGCGTGCGGGATCGGCGGAGGTGGCGGCCGGCACGGTCGCTGCGCGTGCCGTCGACGACGGTGGCGCCGAAGCGGCATCGCCAACCGGGGCGCCTTCGCGCGGTTCGACCACGCGCGCGAGGCGCGCATCGATCGCCGCATCGCCCGGTGTGCGTTCGGCGAGCAGGAACAGCGGGCCTTCGAGCGCGCCGAGTTCCGCAAGTGCGCGCCGCCGGGTCGCGAGCCACGTGGCGGCAGGGCGGACCCACGACGGTTCGTAATGGATCAGCCCGAGCTCCTGCGCGATCGCGCCGTGGCGCGCAAAGGCTTCTGCAGCGAGCGTGCGGCGTTCGGCGGGCTGCGCGACCTGCACGATACGGCGCCACTGGTCGCGCAGCGCGGCGAGTGCGACGTCGATTTGCTTGCCGATGCTGACGGGCCAGATGCGTGTGAACACGAGATACACGACGATGTTGCCGAGCAGGATGCCGATCGTGCGATCGCGCGCGAGCGTCAGGTCGAAGCCCGGGGCGGCGCCCTGGATCACGCACAGGAAGAATGCGAATGCGACCTGGAAGCCCGCATACGCGATGCGCGGCGAACCGAATGCGACCCACGCGGACAGCCAGGCGCCGGCGAATACGAGCGCCATCAGCTCGCCGATCGACGACAGTGCCGGCACGACGAACACGAGCGCCGCGGTGCCGATCAGCGCGCCGACGATGCAGCCGGCGATCCGCAGCGTGAGTTTCTCGACCGTCTCGGCCGTCGAGCCGAGCGACACCATGTAGCAGGTGATGAAGCACGTGTGGATGCCGGACCAGTCGAGCTGCGAATACAGCAGGTAGCAGAACATCGCCGCGACGGTCGTCTTCAGCGCGTAGCGGATGTGGTCGGGATTGGTGCGGGCGTCCGGCAGGAAGAAGCCGCCGCGCGGCGCGGGCGGCGCGGCGGGCGCCTTCGTCGGCGAAGCCGATGCATCGGTCGAGGTCGCGGCCGGTGCATCCGGTGTCGCGGGCAGCGGCAGTGGCAGCGGCGGTGGCGGTTCGGCGAAATGCGTGATGGCCGCGTGCAGATCGGTCGCGACGACGCGCGCGAGCGGCGCCAGCGTATCGGCCGGCGGCAGTGCGAGCGTCACGTCGACCGGATAGCCGCCTTGCTCGAGGATGCCGGCCATCTCGTCGAGGGTCGCAGCGGCCGGTTCCGCGAATGCGGCGGGCAGGCGAGCGTCCGGCTCGCGGTCGGCGAGCGCAATCGCCACGAGCAGCGCGGTGCTCGATGCGATGGCGTGTCGCAGCGCGGGCGCGTCGGCGGCCGGCGTCGATCCTTCGAGCGTCGACAGCTTCAGCCACGTGAGCATCTGCTTGTCGCCTTCGCGCAGGCTCGCGTCGAAGGCCGCGCGTGCGTCGTCGTCGTCGCGCAGCCGCCGCGCGGCGAGCCGCAGCCGTGTCGCGAGCTGCGCGAGCGCGAGCTTGCGCGGCGACGGCGCGATCAACAGGTTGACGACGATCGCGACGCCGACCGGAATCGCGACCATCAGCCACGCGTAGAGCAGCGCGCGCGTCGCGGCTTCGCCGACCGGCGCGAGGCCGAGCTGGTCGAGCCCGAAGCCGACGATCATCGCGAGGATCGCGCCGATCGGGCGCAGCTTGCTGGCCGACGTCAGATACAGCAGCGCGACCGACAGCACGGCCATGCATGCGACGCGCAGCACGGAATAGTCGATGCTGAAGATCGCGACGCCGACCACGAGCGCGATCACGAGCGTGACGAGCAGCAGCATCGCGGCCGCGAGCACGACGCTCGTCACGCGATCGGCGCGATTCAGGAAGAACACGACGTAGGCGGAGATCGCGGCTTCCGGCGTGCCGTAGCCGCTCGTCACGAGCACGACGAGCGCGCAGATCAGCGCGACCCGCACGGCCATCGCGGCGCGGCCCGGAAACGGCGCGAGCAGTCGCAGGATTTCGCGCGGGCCGGGCGCGCGGACTTCAGCGGCAGGCTGAGCCATGCCGGACCTCGACGATCGCGCTCGCGCCGACTCGCACGAGCTTGCCGTCGGGTTCGTCGAGCTTCACGCGCACCGGGAAGCGCTGCGCGACGTGCACCCAGTTCACCGAGTTCTGCACGATCGGCAGCGCGCGCGGCAGGTTGATGCGTGCACTGTCCGCGATGCCGGCGCCGATGCCGACGACCTTGCCCGTCAGCGGACGGCTGCGGTCGATCATCGAATAGACCGTCGCGCAGTCGCCGACCGCGATGCGGTTCAACGACGTTTCGCGGAAGTTGCCGACGGCGAACCATTCGCTCGCATCGATCAGCGTGAAGATCGACTGGTTCGGCGTGAGCGTTTCGCCCGCGAGCACGGTCAGGCCCGTCACGAGTCCGTCGTGAGGCGCGCGCACGACCGTATCGTCGAGCGCGTGCTGCGCGCGGGCGAGCGCGGCTTCGCGTGCGTGGAGCGTGGCGATCGCGTCGGCTTCGTCGCCGATCGTCTGCGCGGACGCGCGCTGCTGTTCCTGCGCCTGCGCGAGCGACACGGCCGCGTCGCGCTGCCGGACCTTCGCCTGGTCGAACTGCTGCGCGCTGACGTAGCCTTGCGCCGCCAGCGGCGCGAGCCGGTTCACGTCGCGCGTCGCGAGGTCGTAGTTTTGCGCCGCACGTTTCACCTGCTCGGCGGCCACGGCCGCGTTCGAGCGCTCGCCGATCAGCGACCGGCGGCGCGTGTCGAGCGACGCGCGTGCGAGCTCGAGATCGGCCTGAGCCTGCGCGACCGTCAGCCGGTACGGCACCGGATCGATTTCATACAGCACGTCGCCTTTCGCGACGCGCTGGTTTTCGTGGACCGCGAGCCGCACGATGCGTCCGCCGACGGGCGACGCGACGTGCACGACGTCGGCGTCGATCGACGCGTCGTCGGTGGACGGGTAGGCCGTCGTGCTGTGGTATGCGTACGCGAGCGCCGCGATGCCGAGCGCGACGATCGCCAGCGCGATCACGCGGCCTTTCGTGGAGGGGCGGGCGATGCCGGCGGCCTTCATGCGAACGGCCCCGTGCCGGCGAGCCACACGATCACGGCGACCACAAGGCCGATCGCGGTGCAGACGGCGAGCTGGTAGGGCACGGTGGCGGCCCAGCCGGTCGCGACGAACACGCGGTGCGCGACGATCGCGCCGATGATGCCGACGATCGCGCTGACGAGCCAGAGCGGGAAATACGCGCCGAACAGGACGTACGACGGTGCGCCGCGCGACGTGCAGCCTGCAAGCGGCAGGGCTGGCGCCAGTGTGGCGGCGGCACGCAGGGGCGCGCGCGACGTTGTTTTTCTCATGTGTGACGAGCTCGACGTTGGAGGTGAATGCCGGGCGCGGCGCAATGCGGTCCGTCGCCGCGACGACGATTCCGCGATACGGAGCCGATCATAAAACAGCGCGATGCGGACCGCCAGCGATGCCCCGCGTGCAGGCGGCTCGCAACGGGCGCGCGGCCGGCGCTTCGGGATGGTCGGTGACGATCGCGATTCTGCCAGCGACTGCGCTCGCAGGGTTGCCGACCCACTGCAAAAGATCGTCAGATGAAACCGGGCCGATACAGTTTGCATGCCGATGCAACGGGAATCGCCGAGTCGAATGCCGGATTACAGCGCAAACGCGGATGAATCCGCATTCCGGCCGCGCCGTGCGTTTGCCGTGGCCGCGATCCGTCGTGCCGCCCGGTATCTGTGTACCATCGTGCGGACAGCGCGACGCGTGACGGAAACCGACGCCCGGTTTCGTCCGATGCGCGGCGCGGAAGCGGTAGCGGTACCGCAACGAGGATGAACGTTCCATGCGAAGTTTCTTTGTCCGGTTCATTGCGATCGGCGTGCTGTTCCACTTGTACGTCGGACTGCGGATCATTCCCGACGCCTTCGCGTCGCCGCTCGCGCGCACGCTCGCGGCGCTCGTGCTGGCGAGCTTCGTCGTGCTGATTCCGGTCGGCATGTTCTCGCGCCGCTTCGACGAAGGCTGGGCCGCGACGCTGGCCGGCTGGGCCGGCTCGCTCGCGATGGGTTTCTTTTCGTCGCTGCTGGTGCTGACGTTCCTGCGCGATCTGCTGCTGCTCGGCGTCGTTGCATGGCGGCATCTGGGGCATGACGGCGCCTGGAGCGGCGCGGCATCCGACACGGCGCTCGGCGTGCTGGCGGGCGCGGTGCTGGTCAGCGCGATCGGATTCGTCGGCGCGCGCCGCACGGCGGCGGTCAAGCGAGTGTCGATTCCGGTCGACGGGCTGCCGGCCGCGCTCGACGGGCTGACGATCGTGCAACTGTCGGACATTCACGTCGGGCCGACGATCAAGCGACCTTATATCGAGCGGATCGTGCGCGCGGTCAATGCGCTCGACGCCGATCTCGTCGTCGTGACGGGCGACGTGGTCGACGGCCCGGTCAAGCGGCTGCGCGAGCACACGGCGCCGCTTGGCCGCATGCAGTCGCGGCACGGCAGCTTCCTCGTGACGGGCAACCACGAGTACTACGCCGGCGCGCATGCGTGGATCGACGAGTTCCGGCGGATCGGGTTGAAGGTGCTGCTCAACGAGCATGTGCTGATCGAGCACGACGGCGCGCGCGCGGTGCTCGCGGGCGTCACCGATTTCACGGCGGGCGGGTTCGATCCCGCGCATCGCAGCGACCCCGAGCAGGCGCTGGCGGGCGCGCCGCACGACGTCGCCACGAAGATCCTGCTCGCGCACCAGCCGCGCAGCGCGGAAGCGGCGAGTCGCGCCGGTTTCACGGTCCAGCTGTCCGGCCATACGCACGGCGGCCAGTTTCTGCCGTGGCCGCCGTTCGTGCGCCTGCAACAGCCGGTGATCGGCGGGCTGAGCCGGTTCGGCGAAATGTGGCTCTACACCAGCCGCGGCACCGGCTACTGGGGGCCGCCGAACCGTTTCGGCGTGCCGTCCGAAATCACGCTGATCCGGCTGGCACGCGGCCGCTAGCGCGCGTCAGACGATGCGCGCGATATCGTCGAACTCGAAGCGCGGGCTGCGCGGGAACAGGCCGGCCGGATCGCCGTAGCCCAGATTCACGAGGAAGTTGGTTCGGATCGCGGTGCCCGCGAAGAATTCGGCGTCGACCTTGGCGGCATCGAAGCCCGACATCGGGCCCGCGTCGAGGCCGAGTGCACGGGCCGCGAGGATCAGGTACGCGCCCTGCAGCGACGAGTTGCGGAACGCCGTGGCTTCGATCAGTGCGTCGTTGCCGGCGAACCAGCTGCGCGCGTCGGCGTGCGGGAACAGGCGCGGCAGGTGCTCGTGGAACGCGAAGTCCATGCCGACGATCACGGTGACGGGCGCGGCCATCGTCTTCGCGAGATTGCCTTCGGACAGCGCCGGTTTCAGGCGCGCCTTCGCTTCCGGCGACTTGACGAACACGAAGCGCGCGGGGCTCGCGTTCGCCGACGTCGGGCCGAATTTCGTGAGGTCGATCAACCGGTGCAGCAGCGCGTCGTCGACGGGTTTGTCCTGCCATGCGTTGTGGGTGCGTGCGGTGAGGAACAGCTGGTCGAGGGCGGAATCGGAGAGCGTCATGGTGGGTCCGTGAAGAAATCGGCCGGGTCGTGCCGGCCGGCATTGCGGAAGAACGCGGCGCCCTGGATAAGGGCGCGTTGCGATACGCCGCGATGATAGCGTGGCCTGCTGAAACGCACCGGCCTCGCTCTCGGCGATTCGGGGCGCCCGGCGCTCGGGCATGTGGCGCGACGGAATGACAGCGCATGGCGGCACGCGTCGCCGTTGGCTACCATGCAGACATGGTTCGCCCGTCTCATTGACTCTTGCCCGATTCCGACATGTCGACGCCCGATCTTTTCGCCGATACGCCCGCGCCCGACGTGGACTGGTACCCGGGCTGGCTCGCGGCGGCCGACGCCGATCGTATGCTGGCCGCGCTGATCGACGAGGTTGCTTGGCGGCAGGACACGATCCGCACGCCGCGCGGGCGCATTCCGCTTCCTCGGCTCACCGCGTGGCAGGGCGAGCCGGACGCCGTCTACGTGTATTCGGGAATCCGCAACGTGCCCGCGCCGTGGACGCCGGCCGTGCTCGACCTGAAGCGTGCGGTCGAGGCGACCTGCGACGCGCGTTTCAACAGCGTGCTGCTCAATCGTTATCGCAACGGGCAGGACAGCCTCGGCTGGCATGCGGACAACGAGCCGGAGCTCGGCGACGCGCCGGTGATCGCGTCCGTCAGCCTCGGCGCGATGCGCGTGTTCGACTTGCGTCATCGCGCCACCGGCGTCGTGCATGCGTACCGGTTGACGCACGGCAGCCTGCTGGTGATGCGCGGCCGCACGCAGGCCGAATGGCAGCACCGCGTGCCCAAGGCGCCGGCGGTGCAGGGCGAGCGGATCAACCTGACTTTTCGGCGAGTAATGACGGGCGAGGCGGCACGCTAGCCGCGCCGGCCGGAGGGCTTGCATCGCCCAGGGTCGCGACCCGTTTTTCAACCGATCCAATGAAGCGCTCGTCCATGCGGCACGTTGACGCACAGGTGCTGCGCACGCCGGGGGAATCGGCGGCGAGGCCCGCGCCACAAGGGTTTCAGTTGGATTTCATCGACCACCCGGTTCTGATAGGCAGGTGTAAGCCCTGATGGTGCGTCGCAACAATCATTGACTAAACTGTCGAATGGCTGAAACGCGCCGCGAACCGGCGCATCTTTTCGACATGCACGACGCGTTGCCGATGCGACGCGTAGCGCAGGAGCATAATTCTTGACCGTACTGGACTCATCCCTCGAACCCTCGCTGCACGTCTTCGAACAAGACGGCGCATGGCAATGGGCGCTGACGGTGAAGCGGGTGTCCGGCGTCGGTGTGAAAGTCGTCGCATTCAGCACGGACGGCTTCCCCGCCGAAGCCGACGCGCATGCCGCCGGCCAGCTTGCCCGTGCCGAGTATGACGACGCCGTGCCGGCCTGACGTCGCGCCGCGCCGACCCGTGCGCGGATCGGCGTGATCGTCCGTTCCCGGCCGTTTTTCTTCTTCCTTTCCGTTTTCCTCCGTTTCCCCGGCTTCGCCGTCGCGCACCGCGTGATGCACCGGCGTGGCCGCGCCATGCGTCGATCACGACAAATGGTCCGTACCTTCCGACACGCACTTGCCATACGCGCCGCTTAACGTGCATGCGCGGCGTCCGCCGTGGCGGCGATGCGCGATGCATCGCGCGGCGAACGGCGACGACTCATCGACAAGAGCGCAGGTCATGTGCGACGACAGAACCGATTTTCACCGCGCCGCACGGGCGCCGCTACGGGGATTCACGCTGATCGAGGTGCTGATCGCGCTGGCGATCGTCGCGGTGGCGCTCGGCGCCGTGATGCGCGCGATCGGCGCGCTCGCGTCGGACACCGATACGGCGCGCATGCGGTTGCTCGCGCTCTGGAGCGCCGACAACGCGCTCGGCGAAATCCGCATCGCGTCGAGCTGGCCGGACGCGGGCACGCAGACGTTCGCGTGCCCGCAGGGTCGTTACCGGTTCGTGTGCCGGCAGTCCGTGGCCGCGCTGCCGAGCCCGCTCGTGCGGCGCGTGACGGTCAGCGTCTATCCGTCCGCATCGAGCCGCAACGTGCTCGCCGAAGTCGTGACGGTGATCCAGAATGAAGCGCGGCGCTGACCGGCGCGCGCCGGCGCGCGCGCGGGGCTTCACGCTGATCGAGATGCTGGTCGCGATCGCGCTGCTGGCCGTGATCGCGCTGCTGTCGTGGCGCGGCCTCGATGCGACGATCCGCGGCCGCGACGATATCGCGTCGAATCTGGCGCAAACGCGTCTGCTCGGCCGCTATTTTTCCCAGCTGCAGTTCGACCTGATGAACCTGGTGACGGCCGACGAAGTGTTCGGGCCGCCGCTGCGGATCCGGCCGAACGATCTCGTGATGGTGCGGCATCTGGGCGTCGGCGCCGGCCCGGCGCACGTGCAGGTCGTGCGTTACCGGCTCAAGGGGCGCGAGCTCGAGCGCAGCGCGTCGCAGCCGCTCGCGTCGCTCGCCGAGGTCGAGGCGGCGCTGCAGCAGATGGACGCGTTCCCGCGCGTGGTCGTCAGCAACGATGCGCGCTCGATGCAGCTGGCCGTATGGATTGCGCCGGGCGGCTGGACGAGCAGCCAGACGGCGATCGAGCAGGCCTATGCGCAGTTTCTCGCGCAGCACGGCATCAGCAATTCGACGTCGCTCGGGATGCCGCTGCCGCGCGGGGTGCGGTTCGCGGTGACGCTTGGCGCGCCGCCGGTCGAATACGTGCGGACGATCCCGATCGGCCAGTGACGGCGGCCGGGCGGGCATCGGGGAGCGAGGTCGGTCTCGCCGAGACAAGCGCTTTGCCGCCCGGCACAAAATGGTCCGTAACTTTCGTCATACGTCTGTTATTGGGCGTCCGTTAGTCTCGTGCCGAGCATGATTGCCGCGACGGGCCGCTCCGGCCCGTTCAGCGGCGCATCGGCAAACGGGAAGGGGGCGAACGTGACGGTCGAGCACCGGCATGATGCACACGCGGGCGCATCGGGGAACGGCGCGCGCGGGCAATGGCAATCGGCGGCGATCCTCGGCCGCGCGCAGCAATCGCACGGCGCCGGGCGCTTCGACGACGCGGCGCGCGACTATCTCGCCGTGCTCGCGAACGAGCCCGATCATCCGCAGGCACTGCATCTGTACGGCGTGCTGCAGTTCCAGCGCGGCGCGGTCGGCGAGGCGGAGGCGCTGCTGCGCCGCTCGATCTCGATCGACGCGAGCGCGCGGGCATTGTCGGATCTCGGTGCGATCGTCGGCGAGAGCGGGCGCGTCGACGAGGCGCTGGACCATTTCGCGGCGGCGCTGCGTGCGGCGCCCGACGACGTGCAGACGCTCGTGCGTCGCGGTAACACGCTGATCGCGCAGCATCGCTACGACGACGCGCTCGCGGCGTTCGACCGCGCGCTCGCGGTGTCGCCGCTCGTGCTCGATGCGCTGTGCAATCGCGGCGCTGCGCTGCGGGCGCTCGGCCGCCTCGACGACGCGCTCGACACCTACGATCGCGCGCTGATGGTCGATCCGCGCTCGTGCGAGTCGTGGTTCAACCGCGGTCTCGTGCTGCGCGCGCTTCAGCGGCCGGCCGATGCGCTGCACTGCTTCGACCGCGCGAATGCCCTTCGGCCCGGCGTGGCCACGATCCAGGCCGAACGCGGCCGCGCGCTCGTCGATCTCGACCGCGTGAACGAAGCGCTCGCGGCCTTCAACGACGCGATCGCGGCCGATCCCGCACGGCTCGACGTGCTTCACGACAGCGCGGTCGCGCTCGAAAGGCTCGGTCGCGCGGACGAAGCGCTGCTTCGCTGCGAACGCGTGCTGGCGCTCGACGCGAACCACGTGCCCGCGCTGGCGAGCCGCGGCAACGCATTGCTGCAAATGCGCCGCTACGACGACGCGCTCGACAGCTATGCGCGTGCGCTCGCCATCGAGCCTCGTTCCGCCGACCTCCTGTGCAATCGCGGCACCGCGCTGCGCCACCTGAAGCGCTTCGACGAAGCGCTGTCCTGCTACGACGCGGCGCTTGCGATCGACCCGCATTTCGCCGAAGCGTGGACTAACCGCGGCAGCGTGCTGCAGGACCTGCACCGCCGCGACGAAGCGGCCGCCTCGCTCGATCGCGCGCTCGCGCTGCGTCCGGAGCATGCGACGAACTGGCTCAACCGCGGCAACCTGCATGCCGACCACGCGCAGGCGGACGACGCGCTTGCCGCTTACGAACGTGCGCTCGCGTTGCGTCCCGACTATGTCGACGCTCATGTCGCCCGCGCATCGCTGCATCTGATGGAGGGCGATTTCGAACGCGGCTGGCCGGCGTACGAATGGCGGCTGCACGACGCGCAGCTCGCGCGGCAGGTGCGTCCGTTCACGCAGCCGGCCTGGCGCGGCGACGAACCGCTCGACGGCAGGACGATCCTGATTCACGCGGAGCAGGGCTACGGCGACACGCTGCAGTTCTGCCGCTACGTGCCGCTCGTCGCCGCGCGCGGCGCCCGCGTCGTGCTGGAGGTTCAGCCGCCGTTGCGCGCGCTGATGGCATCGCTCGACGGCACCGCCGCGGTGGTCTCGCGAGGCGAACCGCTACCCGCGTTCGACTGCCACGTGCCGCTGCCGAGCCTGCCGTATGCGTTTCGCACCGACGCGCGGACGATTCCATCGGCTGCCGCCTATCTGCATGCGGACCCGCACCGCGTGCGCGAATGGGAAGCGCTGCTCGGCGCACGACGCCGGCCGCGCATCGGGCTCGCGTGGGCCGGCAATCCGGAACACCGCAACGACCACCATCGGTCGATCGATCTGGCGCGGTTCGCGCCGCTGTTCGATCTCGACGTCGACTGGGTCAGCCTGCAGAAGCCGGTTCGTGAGCGCAACCTCGGCGAGCTGGCGGATTCGCCGCTGCGCCGCGTGGACGACGCGCTCGGCGATTTCGCGGATACGGCCGCGTTGATCGGCGCACTGGATGTCGTGATCGCGGTCGATTCCGCCGTTGCGCATCTGGCGGGCGCGCTCGGCCGCCCGGTGTGGATATTGCTGCCCGACCCGCCGGAATGGCGCTGGATGCGGGCACGCGGCGACAGCCCCTGGTATCCGTCCGCGCGGCTGTTTCGCCAGTCGTCGCCGGGACACTGGCGCGCCGTGATCGACGCGGTACGCGATGCGATCGCGGCGATGACGCGTTAGACGCGACGAAACGAACCAGAACGATCACCCAGGGGCCACACGATGACATTGAACGGGGAAGGGACGACACTCGCGAGTGCGCCGGCCGCGTCACGATCGCCGGATCGCCGTCCGCCCGATGCCGCGCAGCTCGAGCGGCTGCTCGCATGCGCGCGCATCGCGCACCGCGACGGCGCGCTGCAACAGGCGGAGCACGCGTACGCGGAATTGCTTGCACTCGATCCCGACCATCCGGAAGCGCTGCATCTGCTCGGCGCATTGCGATTCCAGCAGGGCCGTCTCGAGGATGCCGAGCCGCTGATGCGGCGCTCGATCGAGCGCCAGCCGATGCCGCTCGCGCTGGCGAACTACTCGGCGGTGCTCGCCGGACTCGGCCGCACGCACGACGCGCTCGCTCGCCTCGACGATGCGCTCGCGATCAATCCCGCGCATCAGCGCGCGCTGTTCCAGCGTGCCGGCCTGCTCGCGCAACTCGGGCGCCACGACGAAGCGTGCGCATCCTACGACCGGCTGCTCGAACTGACGCCCGGTTTCGCCGACGGCTACGTGAAGCGCAGCGACACGCAGCGCGCGCTCGGCCGCCACGACGCGGCACTCGCCGACTGCGACCGGGCGGTCGCGCTCGCGGGCCGCTCGTTCGATGCGATGCGCGCACGCGGTCTCGCGCTGCGTGAGCTCGGCCGCTTCCGCGATGCGGCGCTCAGCTACGACCATGCGCTCGCGCTCGCACCCGGCAGTGCCGAAGTGCTGTTCCTGCGAGGCGTCGCGTATCTGGATCTGCACGAGCCCGAGCGCGCGCTCGCGGATTTCAATGCGGCGATCGCCGCAAGCCCGACGTTCGTCGATGCGATCGTCAACAGTTCGATCGCGCTCGAGCAGCTCGGGCGGCACGAAGAAGCGCTGGTGCGCTGCGATCGCGCGATCGCGCTCGATCCGCGTCATGCACGCGCGCTCGCGAATCGCGGCAACGCGGCGAGCCACGTCGGGCGCTACGCGGAGGCGGTGGACAGCTATGCGCGCGCGCTCGACGTCGAGCCGGACAACACCGCCGTGCTGTGCAACTTCGCAAGCGCGCTGATGCACGTCGGTCGCCACGACGACGCGCACGCGATGTGCGACCGCGCGCTTGCGGTCGATGCGCACTGCACCGCGGCGTCGTTCACGCGCGCCGTTGTCAGGCTCGAAACGCATCGTTACGACGACGCGCTCGCCGATCTCGCGCGCGTGATCGACACAACGCCGCACGACAAGCTCGCGCACTTTCATCGGGGAAACGCGTTGCGTGCGCTGCGCCGCCACGACGACGCGCTGGATGCCTATGCGCGCGTGCTCGACATCGATCCGGACGACGCGCCCGCGCACTGCATGCGCGCCTTCCTGTGCCTGTCGACCGGCAATTTCGAAGCCGGCTGGGCCGAGTACGAATGGCGCTGGCGCGACCGCCAGCTCGACGGCAGCCGGCGCGATTTCGCGCAGCCGCGCTGGACGCACGGCACGCCGCTCGACGGCCGCACGATCCTGCTGTACCCGGAACAGGGGCTTGGCGACACGCTGCAGTTCTGCCGCTATGTGCCGCTGGTCAAGGCGCTCGGCGCACGCGTCGTGCTGGAGGCGCCCGTCGAATTGAAGTCGCTGTTCGCGACGCTCGACGGCGTGGATGTGCTCGTCGCGCGCGGCGATCCGCTGCCGCCGTTCGACCTGCATTGCCCGCTGCTGAGCCTGCCGCTGGAGTTCCGCACGGACCTGTCGTCGATTCCGGCGGACACGCCGTACCTGAGTGCCGATCCCGAGCGGGTCGAACGCTGGCGCGCGCGTCTCGGCACGACGGGCCGGCCGCGCATCGGCCTCGTCTGGACGGGCAATCCGCTGCACCTGAACGATCGCAACCGCTCGATGATGCTGACCGACCTGTTGCCGCTGCTCGACGATCGCTACGAGTGGATCAGCGTGCAGAAGGTGATCCGCGACGACGATCGTGCGGCGCTGCAGGCGAGCCCGATCCGCTTCGTCGGCGACGACCTGACCGATTTCGCGGAGACGGCCGCGTTGATCGGCGCACTGGACGCGGTGATCAGCGTCGATACGTCGGTCGCGCACCTGGCCGGTGCGCTCGGTTGTCCGCTCGCGGTGCTGCTGCCGCACACGCCGGATTTCCGCTGGTTGCTCGATCGCGACGACAGCCCGTGGTATCCGGGGGCGACGCTGTTCCGCCAGCCGCAGGGCGGCCGGTGGGCGCCGGTGGTCGAGCGCGTGCGCGGCGCGCTGCCGGCGCTCGTGGCGAGCGCGACGCGATGAGCACGGTGCATGCGCTGCCGCTGCGGGCTGCCGTCGACGATGCGCTGCGCCAGGCACGCGCGAAGCTCGAGCAGCGCGATTTTGCCGGCGCGGCGCGGCTCTACGAAGGCGTGCTGGCGATGATGCCCGATCACGTCGAAGCACTGCACCTGCTCGGCGTCGTGCATCTGGCGCGCGGCGACGCGTTGCGCGCGGAGCCGCTGATCGCGCGCTCGATGCGGTTCGGACTCGACCAGCCGTGGAATTTCGCCAACCATGCGGCGGCGCTGACCGGCACGGGCCGCCATCGCGAGGCGCTCGACGCGGCGGCGCAGGCGCTCGCACGCGATTCCGGGCATGCGCCCGCGCATGCGGCACGCGGCGACGCGCTACGCGCGCTCGGCCGGCACGGCGAAGCGGTCGGCGCGTACGATCTCGCGCTCGCGCGCGAGCCCGGGCGCGCCGCGACGTGGGTGCGTCGCGGCGAGGCGCTGCGCGCGATGGGCCGGCCAGCCGACGCGTTGATCAGCATCGAGCGCGCGCTGCGGATCGATTCGAACGATGCGCTCGCGCTCGCGGAACGCGGCCATGCGCTGCGTGCGCTCGGGCGCGGCGACGAGGCCGTGCATTGTTTCCGGCTTGCGATGGTGGTGCGCGGCAAGACTCCCGAACTCGTCTATGCGTGCGGCTATGCGTTGATCGAACTGGGCCGCCCGGCCGAAGCGCTCGCGTGCGTCGACGAAGCGCTGGCGCGCACGCCGGACGATGCGCAACTGTTGTTCGTCAGTTGCGTCGCGCTCGACCTGCTGCATCTGCGCGACGAATTGCTGAAGCGCGCCGACCGCCTGCTCGCGCTAGACCGCGACAACGTCGGCGCATGGATCGGCCGCGGCAACGCGCTGCTGGGGCTGCGGCGTCACGAGGAAGCCGTGCGCGCCTACGGCGAAGCGCTCGCGCGCGCGCCTGCCGATTTCGATGCGCTGCGCAATCGCGCCGGAGCGTTGCGGGCGCTCGGCGCCTGCGACGACGCCGTTGCGGATTACGACCGGGCACTCGCCGCACGCGGCCCGCATGCGGAAGTGCTGTGCAATCGCGCGATCGCACAGCAACTGCTCGGCCGCTACGACGACGCGCTCGCGAGCTACGCGGCCGCCACCGCCGCGCCCTGCGGTACCGCGCAGGAGTTCTACGCGCGTGCGGTCGCGCGCCAGCAGGTCGGCGATTATGCGGGCGCGCTCGCCGATTTCGCGCTGGCCTGCCGGCACGATGCGAATCACGGCATCGCGCGCCGCTCCGAGGCGTTCTGCCGCCTGTTGACGGGCGACTTCGACACGGGCTGGCGGCAGCACGAAGCGCGCTGGGATGCCGCCGACGTGATGCTGCACCGCCGTCACGCGGACCGCCCGCAATGGACCGGCGACGAACCGCTGGCTGGACGCACGCTGCTGCTGCATGCGGAGCAGGGTTTCGGCGACACGCTGCAGTTCTGCCGCTACGCGAGCCTCGCGCACGATCGCGGCGCGATCGTGACGATCGACGCGCCTGCTGCGCTGGCCGAACTGCTCGGCACGTTGCGCGGTGTGAGCCGCGTCGTCGCCGACGGCCAGGCGTTGCCGGCGTTCGATCTGCATTGCCCGATGATGAGCCTGCCGTTCGCATTCCGCACGACGCTCGATACGGTGCCGGCCGACGTGCCGTACCTGCATGCCGATCCGCGGCGGCGCGCGGCATGGCTCGAGCGGCTCGATGCAGCTGCGCCGCCGGGGCGCCTGCGTGTGGGCGTCGTGTGGTCCGGCAACCCGCATCACGCGAACGACGAGAACCGGTCGATGACGTTTGCCGCGCTCGCGCCGCTCGTCGCGCTCGACGCGACGTTCGTCAGCCTGCAGGTCGGCGTGCGCGCGCGCGACGCCGACGCGTTCGCGGCCAGCGGCGTGCTGTCGTTCGAGGCGGCGTTGACGGATTTCGCGGAGACGGCCGCGCTCGTCGACACGCTGGATCTGGTGATCGCCGTCGATACGTCGGTCGTGCACCTGGCCGGCGCGCTCGGCCGGCCGGTGTGGGTGCTGCTGCCGCGCGTGCCGGACTGGCGCTGGCTGCTCGAGCGCGACGACAGCCCGTGGTATCCGACCGCGACGCTGTTCCGGCAAGGGCGGCCGGGCGATTGGCCGGCATTGGTCGAACGCGTCGCGCAGGCGCTCGCGGCTCGCATCCGCGCGCACCGCGAGACGGCGTGAGCCGCCGACTGTGACAAAAGCTACGGACCATTCGCGCGCGCCCGGAATGGTCCGTAACACCCGCCACGCCGCTGCCATCGGGCCTTCGTATGTTCTCGAGATTCCGGTGGCCGGGTGTCGGCCCACGCGCAACGATCAGGCGCGGCAACGGATCGGCGTCGCTTGCGGCGCGGTCGTCGCCGAGCGCCATTTCAAAGGATTCGGGGTGAAGAATGGCAGCACGCGCACGCATCGCACGACAACCTGACGCGACGGGGTCGCGCTCCGTCCTGACATCGGAACTGCGGCCGCTGGTGCGTGCCGTCGCGCTGATGTTGCTCGCGGCAGCGTCCGCGCATGCGCATGCGGCCGGCATCATGAACCTCGGCGCGGCCACCGCGCGCGCGTCCGGCGGTGGCGCGGGCGGTGCCGGTGTGCCGGGCATGCCGAATCTCGGCGTGTCGCCACAGCAGGCGGCGCAGGCGAGCCAACCGTCGATCCGCAACCTCGGCTACGCCGCCCATGCGATCGCCGCGCAGATCGCCGCGCAGCAGAACGCGGCCGCGGCGGCGGCGAAGCTGCCTTCGACCGTGCCGAACGGGCTCGCGCCGGGCGGGCTGGAGGTGGCGCCGGGCATCGCCTTCGCGAAGGACGGCAACGGTAACCTCGTCAGCCAGAATACCGACACGGGCAATCCGCTGCTGTGGGTCAACGCGAATGCGCCGCAGCAGACGGTCGACAACAGCGGCCGCGTGAACGTCGACGTCAAGCAGACCGGCCAGAACGCGGTGCTCACGTGGCAGACGATGAACGTCGGCCGGCAGACGACGCTGAACTTCGATCAGTCGGCCGGCACGCAGACGAACGGCGCGAACAACTGGGCCGTGCTGAACCGCATCAACGATCCGAGCGGGCGGCCGAGCCAGATACTCGGCAACGTCACCGCGCAGGGCGCGGTGTACGTGATCAACCGCAACGGCGTGCTGTTCGGCGCGGGGTCGCAGGTCAACGTGCATTCGCTGATCGCGTCGTCGCTGAACCTGCTCGACATGAAGAACCAGCTCGTGCCGACGGCCGCGGGTATCGTCGCGAGCAATCAGCAGTTCCTGAGCCTGCCGGCGGGGACGACGGGCGGGCTGGCTTATCCGGAGTCGGGGAGTTCGGGCGGCGTGGCGGGCGCGGTGGGGCGCCCGAACGAGGTGCTCGGGCTAGGGAGCCCGGCGCTGCTGACCGGTTCGTACCAGGCGCCGGGCGACGTCACGATCGAGCAGGGTGCCTCGATCACGACGCACACGAACGGCACGGCGAGCGACGGCGGATTCGTGCTGGTCGCGGCGCCGAACGTGACGAACGCGGGCAGCATTTCGGCCACGGCGGGGCAGGTGGTGCTTGCGGCGGGCGTGGGCGTGAGCCTGCGACCCAACGGAAACGGGGCGACGGGCAATCCGCAGGTGCTGTTGCCCGAGTTGAGCGGGCAGATCGTGACCACGGATCTGCAGACCGGCAAAACGATCGACGTCACGCCGGCCGGCACCTTGACCAATACCGGCATCGTGCAGGCTGCGCGCGGCAACGTGAACCTGCTCGGCAGCCGCGTCGCGCAGAACGGCGTGGTGGGTGTCACGACGAGCGTGAACACGCCGGGCACGATCACGATTTCGACGGCCGACGAGTATGCGTCGAACAATCCGCTGGGCAATCCGTATACCGGCTCGACGCCGGTCACGGGCAACGGCGGCGGAGGCGACAACGTCAATCGCGCCGGCCTGCTGAGCTTCGGCCCGGGATCGGTCACGACGGTGCTGCCCGACAACAACGGCCAGACCGCGACCTCCACGCCCGGTACGACCTTCACGCCGGGCGGCATCACGATGACGGCCGGCTCCGTCTGGTTCCAGGGCGGCTCGCTGATCGAGGCGCTTGGCTCGAACGTGTCGGTGACGGCCTACGTGCCGTCGGTGGTGACGAACCAGGCACCCGGCCAGACCGCGGTGCCGGGCCGGATCTACGTGGATGACGGCGCGACGATCGACGTGTCGGGGCTCGCGGATGTCCAGGCGCCGATCTCGCAGACGCTCGTGACGATCGACCGGATCGGCCAGAACGAACTGGCCGATTCGCCGCTGCTGCGCAACAGTTTCCTGTTCGGGCTGAAGGGCGTCGTCGTCGACAGCACGCTGACGGGCACGCGCAGCGACGGCGTGCAGTGGGTCGGCAGCCCGATCCTGAACCTGTCGGGCTACGTGAACCTGATCCCGCGCACCGTCGACCAGTTGCTGACCAACGGCGGCACGATCACGCTGTCGGGCAACGAGGTGATGACCGCGGCCGGTTCGTCGATGAACCTGAACGGCGGATACGTGCATTACAACGGCGGGATGGTCAACACGACACGGCTCGTCGATGCCAACGGCGCGATCGTGCCGATCGGGCAGGCGAGCCCGTACGACAACTATGTCGGCATCGCCGGCCAGTTCGTCGAGAGCCATCCGCGCTGGAACGTGACGAAGTCCTGGTACAACCCGCTGCAAACGGGCGGCACCTACCAGTCCGATTACATCGTCGGCGGCAATGCGGGCACGCTCGACCTGTTCGCGTCGCAGGCGCTGGTGCTCGATGGCGACATCAGTGCGCAGGCGTTCGGCGGCGCGAAGCAGATGCAGGGCAACAGCCTGCCGTCGGGCGGCACGTTCAACCTGGGCGCGGACCCGAAGCTGGCCGGCGGCACGCTGGCCGGGATGGCCTGGAATGCCGCCGCCAATCCGCTGCTTCCGATCAGCGCGATCTCGGGACTGACGATTCTGCAGGACGACGCACCGCAG
Source organism: Burkholderia territorii (assembly GCF_001718335.1). NCBI lineage: Bacteria > Pseudomonadati > Pseudomonadota > Betaproteobacteria > Burkholderiales > Burkholderiaceae > Burkholderia > Burkholderia territorii. Next base: position 1,575,946 of record NZ_CP013365.1, on the reverse strand, counting down.
CTAGGCGCGTTGATGCCGGGCTTCTCGATCGATACGCCGCTGGACAAGAACGCTTCGGCGACGCTTGCCGCCAACGATCCGAACAATCTGCCGACGACGCGGGTCGTGCCGGTCGCGACGCTGAACAACGGCGGCTTCGCGAAGCTGAACGTGACCGAGGACAAGAATGCGGGCAAGGGCATCGTGGTCGCGCAGGGCACGCAGCTGAACCTTCAGCCGGGCGGTGCGATCTCGCTGAACAGCCCGGCCGTCGGCGCCGACGTGAATGTCGCGGGGCGGTTGTCCGCACCGTCGGGTTCGATTTCGATCACGAGCGGCGGCAATGTCGTCGTCGGGCCGCAGGGCGCGCTGAGCGCGGCCGGCCAGTGGGTGAACAACGACGTGCAGGCCGCGCCGGGCACGGCGCCCGGCAACAGCCAGTTCATCAACGGCGGCAGCATTTCGCTGTCGGCGACGCAGGGATCGACGTTCGTCGACGGCAACGCCGTGGACGCGACCGGTTCGATCCTGCTGCAACCGGGAAGCGTGCTCGATGTATCGAGCGGCGGCGAAATGCTCGCGAACGGCCAGTTGCTGATGCAGAACGGCGTGCCGGCAGGGCGCGGGGGCAACGTGGCGTTGCAGACCTATGCGGTACCTGCGGGCGGTGCGCAATTCGGTCATACGACCGACGGTGGTGCGAACCTGCCCGGCACTCAGCCGACCGCCGGCACGATTGCCATGGGTGGCACGATCCTGAGCGAAGGCTTCTCCGGCGGCGGCACGCTGACGCTGAATGCGCTCGGCTTCCGGATCGGCGGAGATCGCGCGGCGGCGGCACCGTGGGATGTGTATCTGCCTGAAGGCTTCTTCTCGCAGCAGGGCTTCGGCAAATACGTGTTGAACGCGTACTACGATTCGACCATCGCGCCGGGCGCAACGGTTGCGCTCACGCAGAAGAACCTGCTTCCCGACGTGTTGGCACTTCAGCGGACGAGCTCGGGTGCGAACCTGTCTGCCGGCAGTCTGACGACGGTTGGTCAGCTTGACGCATATCACCGGCAACCCGCAGGGCTCGAGCTGACCGGCGGTAACGCCGTATCGTGGCTGACGGCGGCGAGTAACGGCGTGATTCCGTCGTATCCGGGCGTGACCGGCGCGGTCACGCTTTCGGCCGGTGCGTCGATCGATGCGGACGCCGGTGCGAGTATCGTGCTCGCGTCGCCGAAACAGGTGACCGTGCTCGGCTCGGTGGTCGCGCCGGGCGGGTCGATCGTGCTGAGTGCGGATACCGGAGCCACGACCGCCCAGCCGGGGCAATTCAATGTGTTCACGCCGAGCAACAGCCGCTCGGTATGGCTCGGGGCCGACGCGACGCTCGACGTATCGGGCGTCGCGCTCGCCAACCCGCTTGCCGCACCGGTGAAGATTGGCGCAACGACGGTCATGCCGAATACCGGCAAGGTGCTGCCGGGCGGTTCGGTGACGCTGTCGAGCGATACGGGCTACGTGGTCGCGCAAGCCGGCTCGAAGATCGACGTATCGGGCGCATCGGCGAACTTCGATCAATTGCAGGCGAACGGCACGTATGCATCGCACCCGGTATGGAGCGACGCCGGTTCGATCACGCTGTCGGCCGCGTACGGGCTTTTCGCGGACGGGACGCTCAGCGGCCATGGCGGTGCATCGCAGGCGCGCGGCGGCACGCTGACGGTTCTGCCGCATCAGAACGGCAATGCGTCCGGCGCGACCGCGCTCGTCGTCCGGCAGAGCGGTGCGCTCGTGCCCGCCGGCCTTGCGCCGGGCGAGGATTTCCCGACGCCGGTGGATCCGGCCACCGGGTTGCCGAGCGGTCAGCCGACCGGCGTGATCCAGTTCTCCGCCGATCGCCTGAATGGTTCGGGGATCGCGAATCTCGTGCTCGGCGACAGCACGCCATCCCCGATTCCGGCGCCGGTACCGACGATCGCATTCGCCGGTAACGTGAACCTCGCGCTGCCCGAGTCGGTAACGCTGAATACCGGACGCATCGCCGCGATCGGCATGGACCAGTTGGCGACGCTCCTGTCGACCCCCGCCCAGCCGAGCGGCGGCCCTTCCGCGCTCGACATCCTTCTGTCGCAGCCGCCGGCCCATCCGCTCGGCACGAAGGTGACGATCAACGCACCGTATGTCGCGCTGGCGGGACCGGTGGCAACGTCGTCGACGCCCGCGTTCGCGCCGGTCGCGACGCGCTCGGACGCGACGCTGAACGTGAATGCGTCGTTCCTCGATCTGCGCAATCAGTTCCAGCTCAACAACTTCGGTCAGGCAAACCTGAACAGTCGAGGCGATATCCGCCTGAGTTCGACGAGTGTGTCGCCGACGAGCAATGTGCTGTCGCCGGGCGTGCTGTATACGCCCGGCAACGTCACGTTCAACGCGGCCAGCTTGTACGCTGCCACCGGCAACACGTTCATCATCGACGCGGTCGGCCCCGCCGATCCGGTGACGGGCACACTCGCTCCGACCTCCGTCACGTTCGGTTCGACCGGGTCGTCCGGCACGCCGCTGTCGGCCGGCGGCACGCTGCTCGTCGATGCGACGAACATCGTGCAGGGCGGCAACGTGCGTGCGCCGTCCGGCGCGCTCGTGTTCGGCGTCGGCGATCCGGCGAACAGCGCGACGCAGAAGCAGTTCGGCAACCTGCCGCTCGTCGCGACGGATTCGGTGACGTTCGCGAACGGCAGCGTCACGTCGGTTTCGAACGGCGGATCGATCATTCCTTACGGCACGACGGTCGACGGCGTCCAATGGCAGTTCAATCCGCTCGCGGGCGCGACGGCTTCCAACCTCAATGCGCCGCCGGCGAAATACATTGGCGTGAACGGCACGCGCGTCGCGCTGAACCCGGGCGCGACGATCGACCTGTCCGGCGGCGGCGACCTGCAGGCGGCCGAATGGGTGCCGGGCACGGGCGGCACGCGCGACGTGCTGTCGCAATACAACGTGAGCTACGCGAACGGCAAGGGTGCGACGGCGGTGCCGGTCAATGCGGGGGCCGGCAGCGTCTACGCGATCGTGCCGGGCAAGCAATCGCCGGTCGCCGCTTACGACCCGTCGTTCGCACAGACGGTGCAGCCGGCCGTCGCGGGCAACGGCACGGCAACCACCACGACCGCGACGCTCGGCGTCGGCCAGGCCGGGATGAACGACGCGATCGGCAAGGCCGTCTACCTGTCCGGCGTGCCCGGCCTCGCGGCCGGCTACTACACGCTACTGCCGGGCAAATACGCGACGCTGCCGGGCGCGTATCGCGTGACGGTGTCGAGCACGGGCGGCAACGTCGTGCCGGGCGCATCGCAGGTGCTGCCGGACGGCACCGTGATGACGGCCGGCTACTTCGCCGATGCGGTGACGGGCGGCCGCAGCGCGACGCCGACGCTCTTCAACGTGCAGTCGGGCAAGGTGTGGCAGCAATACTCGCAATACACGCTGAAGGGCGCGAACGACTTCTTCACCGCGCAGGCCGCGAAGCAGGGCAATGTGACGCCGCCGCTGCCGGTGGACGGCGGTCAGCTCGTGCTGGCCGCGACCAAGGCGCTCACGCTGGGCGCGACGCTGAACGCGGCGGCGGGTGCGGGCGGCGCGCCGGCCGAAGTCGACGTCGCGTCGCAGGACATCCAGATCACCGGCAACGGTAGCGCGGCACTGCCCGGCTATCTGCAGATCGGCGGCGATGCGCTCGATTCGCTGAACGCGGGCAGCCTGCTGATCGGCGGCACGCGCGCGGCGACGACGAAGGGCGTGACGATCACGCCGATCGCGAACAGCGTGGTGGTGTCGAACGACGCGAACACGTCGCTGAAGGGCCCCGAGATCCTGCTCGTGACGAAGACCGATGCAACGGGCACCGATCCGAACGCGGCGAACGGCCTGCGCGTGGACGCAGGCGCGTCGATCGCGGCGGCGGGCGATTATCCGGCGGCGAAAGATCAGCCGATCGCGATCGCCGGCGACGGTGCGCTGCTGCGCGTGTCGAACGGCGCGATGGCGCCGCTCACGCGCACGGGCGGCACGGGTGCCGGGTTGCTGACGGTTGGCGCCGGAGCGACGCTCACGGGCGGGCAGGCGCTGATGCTCGATTCGTCCGGGGACCTGAAGGTCGACCCGAGCGCGGTGCTGTCCGCGAAGGCGATCACGGCCGACGGTTCGGCGATCACGTTCACCAATGCGAGCGGCGCCGCCGCGGCGAACCTGCCGGGCTTCGTGATCGATCCTGCCGGCCTCGCGCAGTTCGCGAATGCGGATCTCGTCACGCTGCGCAGCTACGGTGCGATCGGCTTCGTCGGCGACGTGACCGCGACGTTCGGCAAGCGCGTCGATCTGAGCGCGGGCACGTTTGCGAGCGACGGCGGCCACGTGACGCTGAACGGTCAGCAGATCGCGTTCACGAACGAGACGGGCGCGCCCAGCGGCGCGTCCGCGTCGGGCAACGGCACGTTGACGGTCAACGCGAAAGAGATTGACCTCGGCACGGGCACGAAGACGCTGAACGGCTTCTCGTCGGCGAACCTGACCGCGAGCGGCGGCATCGTCGGGCAGGGCACGGGGACGTTCGATTTCGGCTCGCTGCCGGTGACGCTGAGTGCGCCAGTGTATCTCGCCGATACGAGTTCCGCATCGACCGTGAAGACGACCGGCGCGCTGACGCTGAACGGCGCGGCGGGCACCGCATTGACGAAAACGGCGGTCGGCGGCGCGTGGAAATTCGTCGGCGGCACGCTGGCCGACAACGGCGCGACGATCGCCGCACCGGCCGGCAACGTGAGCCTCGACGCGACGGCAGGCAACCTGACGATCGGCAGCGGCTCGACGGTCAGCTCGGCGGGCGTGTCGAAGCAGTTCTTCGATGTGACGCAGTACGCGCCGGCCGGCTCGATCACGCTGACCGCCGATGCGGGGACCGTCGATGTGCAAGCGGGCACGACGCTCGACTTCTCGGGCGCGAACGGTGGCGGCGCGGCAGGCAGCCTGACGCTGTCCGCGCCGAAGCAGGTCGTGAATCTGAACGGCACGATCAAGGGCGGTGCGGCGAACGGCTACGCGGGCGGTTCGCTGTCGCTCGACACGGCCGGCGCGGCCGATCTGGATTCGCTCGCGAAGACGCTCGCATCGAGCGGCGTCAACCAGTCGATTTCGGTGCATACGAAGTCGGGCAACCTGACGCTGTCGGCCGGCAATGCGCTGACTGCGCGCTCGGTATCGCTGACCGCCGACGGCGGCGCGGGCAATGCGCGGGATACGGCAAATGGCAACGTGAACGTGCTGGGGACGATCGATGCGTCGGGCAAGGCGGGCGGCGAGATCGACCTGTACGGCCGCAGCGGCGTCGACGTGGAGGGCACGCTGCTCGCGCGCGGCTCCGATCCGACGCAGCGCGGCGGCAAGGTCAACATCGGCACGAGCGCGGTGTTCGATCCGACCGTCGCGAATCCGTACAACGCGACCTACGGCTACGAGAACATCGATCCGTCGCGTTCGGGCGCGATCCGGGTCGGCGCGAATGCGCTGATCGACGTATCGGGCGGCACGGCAGGCGGATTGTCGGGCGGCACGGTGAATTTCCGCGCGCCGCTGCTCGCGGACGGCAGCGTCGACGTCCAGTTCCCGACTGAATTCAACAGCGGCAAGGGCATCGTCGGTTCGCGCGCGACGACGCTCGAAGCGTATGCGGTGTGGAGCACGACCGACGCGTCGCCGGGCGGGCAGCATTTCGACGGCATCGTCGATCCGGCCGGCTGGTACGACGGCAACGGGCATTTGCTGGCCGGCACGTTCACCGCGCAAGGCACCAATCCGCCGACCTTCACGTTCGCGCCGGATGCGAACGGCGACGGCGGCGGCACGCTGACGAACAACGCGACCGGCGCGCAGGTGACGCTGACCGGCAGTCAGAGCGATCTTGCTTCGTTGTACACGGGGATCCCGTCGATCGGCTTCCCGGGCATGGACAGCGCGTACTTCGTGCCGACCACGGCGAACGCCGATCACCAGACGTTCTACGGCGGCCAGATCGTCAAGGCGAGCGACGGCACGCTGTCGATGACGCCAGGCACGCTGATGGGATTCATCCAGAGCGGCCTCGGCGCAAACGGGCCGACGCTGCAGGGATCGACGGCGAACATCGCGAATTTCCGCGTCGCGCCCGGTGTCGAATTCGACAACCCGAGCACGGCGATCAACGGCGGCAATATCTCGATCCTGTCGAACTGGAATCTCGGCGCGGGGCTGCCGAACAACAGCGGGACGATCGTGCCTTCGTATCGGTACAACGGCACGGTCGCGCCGATGCTGACGTTCAGGGCGACGAACAATTTCGATGCGCAAGCGAGTATTACCGACGGGTTTTTCCAGAATCAGGTCGCGACGATTCTGGGGGCGGCGGGGAGTGCGACGGCTACGGGGACGTATGCGGGCGCGCTGGCGTTGTATAACAACCTGATGTCGCTTGATGATCCTGCATCGGTAACCGTGCAGTTCTACAACGGGACGAGTCGGCCGCTGGCCTCATCCGCCGGCGATCAAAACGATCCGCTGTATGACCCCAACGTCTCGTTGAGTGCGCCGTTGACGAATCAGGCGGCTCAGTATTATTCCAACTATATTGAGTATGCGAATTCGTGGGGGACGTATTACGGAGATTGGGCGAGTGGAACCTACACGTCTCATGTCTTGCCTTATAGTCCGTTAAATAAGTCTGCGCCGGTTGTTTCGGACTATTCGTCGTATCAGCAATATCTTGATGCATATCTGACGCCTCTTCCTTTTTCTGGGTGGTTGGCTGGCTATACCAAACTTTCTATCGTTGGATTCGTCAAAAATGGTGTGACGGTTATTCCAAAATTTGGAACGCCGACGCCGCCAATTGCATCGACACATGCGGAAGACTACAGCGCCTATATAAGCATATATAACGGCTACCTTGATCGGGTAGCTCATACGACGACCATGCCTTCTCCTCTCTTGCAACCACAGGGAGTTTACAGTTTCTTCTTTGCGCCCACGGCACCGTTGTCGATTCCATTTTCCGGGGTGAATATTGGGGTGTTGTCCGGTAATCTGCCCGCTAACATTGCCACGGTAAATAATCCATTGCCGATCAGCTTTGCGGCACTGTTGGGTGGCCAGAGTTCGTCGTATCGCATCGTCGGCGGTGCCGATCCCGCCAGCGCGAATCCGCTTGCCGTGCAGCCTGTCGCTGCATTCGCCGCCGGCAGTGCGCCGGCCGGCAACGTGACGTTGAACCAGCACACCGCTTACGTCGATTCGAACGGATTGACGTTGTTGCAACCGACAACGATCCGAACCGGCACCGGGTCGATCGATATCGCGGCCGGCAATAACTTCACGCTGGCGGATACGACTGCACCGGGCGTCGTGTATACGGCGGGTGCGCCCACGCAGGGAAATCCTGTGTTGGGTCTTGCCACAGCGGTCGCTCATGGCAGCGTGCCAGGTCTGCAAGACATACTGGTCACACCGACCGTGAATCCTGATTCGGCCGGCGATATTTCGCTCCACGTGCAGGGCGATATCAACGGTGTCCAGAGTGTGACCGACGCGACGGGCGCCGTGACGGGAGCGGCAGGCAACAGGATCAGCCAGTATTGGTGGCAGTGGATGCAGATCACGCCGGGAACGACCAACGACGGTGGAACCATCGTTGCTCCGTTGACCCAGTCTTCGATTGATTTCGGCGCGTTTGACCAAGGTGTGATGAGCGTCGGCGGCAACGTGTCGATCAGTGCCGGCGGCAATATCTCGGATCTGGCCGTGTCGTTGCCGACCACGTGGTACCTGGACGGAAACAATAAACCTGTCACCGTCGGCGGCGGAAATCTGACGGTGCACGCCGGCGGCGACATTTTGAGCGGCGACTACTTCGTCGCCAAGGGAACGGGGAGCATATCGGCAAGCGGGAGCATCGGGTCGGATATTGCCGCGACGTCGTGGACGCCTGGGGCGGCACCGATCGCAGTGTCGACGGTACTCGCGACTCAGGACGGGATATTCGACGTTGTCGCGCGCCGGGGTGTGGATATTGGCGCGGTGCTGAACCCGTCCTACTCGAACAGCTATACGCAGAGCGCAGGGCTGCCGACTAGCATCGTCAATCTTTTCAGTTACGGCCAGTACGCCGACAGCCAGGGTTACGGGCAGACCTCCGCGGTCAACGTCTTGTCCACGACCGGCGATGTCCGGCTCGGCACGCTCGGCGGCATGTTGACCGGCGCGAACGGCGTGCTTCCCGCCAGCATCAATTTGACCGCGTTCAACGGCGCCATTGATGTTCCATCGGGAGGCGTTCTCTATCCGTCGGCCGTCGGCCAGTTGAATCTGGTTGCGGATCAGTCGGTGTCCCTTTCCAATGTATCGTCCAACGCGACCGGTGTCGCATTGCCAAATACATTTGGCCTGTCCGACGCCGATCCGTCGCAGATGCCTTCGCCGACGAATCCGCAAGCCACGATTCCGGCATTGACGGATACGACGCTCGCTGCACATGCGCTGACTGCGCTCCATGATGGTGACTTGCAGCCCGCGCGCATCTACAGCCTGAACGGAAGCATCGTGAACGGCACCGTCGATACGTCCGATGATGGTGACGGCTTTTATCGGAACCTCGTCACGCTGTCGATCGACAAGCCGGCGTTCATGCAAGCCGGGCAGGATATCGTCAACCTGGCGTTCTGGGGGCAGAACCTGCGCAGCTCGGACACAACGCGTATCGTGGCGGGGCGAGACATTTACGACACGCCGATTCCCCACAACGGTGGTGGTGCAGTGCCGGTGTTGTCGGTCGGCGGCCCAGGCTGGTTCGACGTGCAGGCGGGACGCAACATCGGCCCGCTGACGAGCCAGGCCGAGTTGTACAACCAGCAAGCCAATACCGGCGGCATCGCACACGTTTTCACGGGCATCGACGCAGTCGGCAACGCAAACAATCCGAACCTGCCGCACGAGAGCGCGAACGTCAATGTGCTGTTCGGTGTCGGGCCGGGCGTCGATCTGCCGGGATTCATCGCGACTTATGTCGCGCCGGGCAGTGCGGTTGCCGGCGTGCCGAGCGCGGCGCCTGCATTGATCGCGTTCATGGAGCAGTACGACGCGGGACTTGGTGTCGATACTGGATTGCAAGTGGACAAGGACAACGCACTGGCGAAGGTCGGCTCGTTGACGGCCGATGAAGCATGGAAGCAATTCCAGGCGTTGCCGTCCTACGTCCAGCAAATCTTTGCGGAAAAGGTGCTGTTCGGCGTGCTGGCGCGAGTGGGCGCGGACTTCAACGATACATCGAGCCCGTACCACGGCCAGTACGCACGAGGCTATCAGGCAATCAATACGCTGTTCCCCGCGTCCTATGGCTATACCGCGAACAATCTCGGTGGCGGTTCAAACGGCGCGAACAAGTCGGTCAGCACGGGCGATCTCGACATCCGAAGCACGACGATTCAGACGCAGCAGGGCGGCGATGTCACGATCCTCGGGCCGGGCGGGCAGGCGCTCGTGGGTAGCACGACGGCGCCGCCGCAGATCGTGGACAGCAGCGGCAATGTTGTAGCAGGCCCGGGCACGATGGGGATTCTGACGCTCGAGAAAGGCAATGTCGACCTGTTCACGGATCAAAGCGTGCTGCTCGCGCAAAGCCGGATCTTTACCGAGCAGGGCGGCGACATGACGATCTGGAGTTCGAACGGCGACATCAACGCGGGCAAGGGCGCAAAGACGTCCGCCGATACGCCGGCGCCGCAGTATGTTTGCGATGCCAACCATTACTGTACGGTCGATTCGCGTGGTCAAGTGACGGGGGCGGGCATCGCGACGCTGCAGAGCATACCGGGCGCGCCGAAAGGCACGGTAAATTTGATCGCGCCGCGCGGTACCGTCGATGCGGGCGACGCCGGCATTCGTGCCGGCAACCTCAACGTTGCCGCGTTGCGCGTGGTGAATGCGGACAACATCCAGGTGACGGGCAAGGCAACCGGCATTCCGCTTGTGCAGGCGGTGAACACCGGCGCGCTGACGGCCGCGAGCTCGGCGGCATCGGCGGCGAGCCAGGTCGCGCAGGATATCGCGAAGAACAACGCATCGGGTGTCGCGCCACGTCGCTGGACGATCAGCGTGCAGGTGGAGGGCTTCGGGGATAACGGCCCGGATGGCGGCGCGAAGCGGCACAAGTCTGCACAGGTCGGCTACGATTCGTCGAATTCGGTGTCGCTGCTCGGGTTCGGTGCGGCTGGGCCGACCCAGCGGACGTTGCTCAGCAAGGAGGAGCTTGGGAAGTTGAACAGGTTCTGAAAGCGGCTGATTCGATTGCGTCGAATGGAAATCCCTCGCTTTCTTGTGTGCGAAGCGGGGGATTTTCGTTTCAAGTTTCCGGATCGAACAGGTTCTGGATAGTGTTGCGATTGTCGGCGACCGGCCGCGCGATGGTGGCGCTGCATAAAAACCGGCCTCGATTGCTCGAGGCCGGTGGGCGGTATTGCTGCGAGTCAGAGAGTTTGTTGCTGACTATCGGCCGGTGACGACGGCACAGGTCGACGCGTCGTTGATATCGAGCCCATACCCGCTGCTGTTGCTCAGGAAATCGGCAACAATCGCGGTCTTGAAGCCCGACGGGACGGTGTCGAAACCATTGCCGTGCACGACCGATGCGTAGCTGGCGTTCGTGTAGTGATTATTCAGGAAGCTCTGAACGTTCGACGCCACCGTGGCGTTCGCATAGCACTGGCTCAGGATGATCTGGCTCGTGCCCGAAACCGGGTAGCCGGCAGACGGGTTGGCCAGGGCGGTGTAAGCAGTGCCGGAAACCGGTACCCACTGCGTCGGATCTGCTGCAGCGGTCGAGGTCGACGGTGCCGAGATCGTGCCGATTGCCGTCGTCGCGTTCGCGTACGTCGGAGCGTAGTACGCGTTGGCCTTCGTGTTGTAAAGGCTGGCGAGCGGAAGCTGCAGCGCGCCCGACGACGTCACGACCGCGCTTTGCGATGCGATGTACGTGTTCGTGTAATCCGGGCTCAGGTACGCGACAGCGGCCGTGCCGGCCGACGACAGCGACGTGAGCGAACTGCGGACGCCGCCGCTGCCCGATGCCGCGATGAAGTTCGACGGCACACCCGTCGGGAATGCCGACGTGTTCGCGAAGGTCAGCGAATCGATGAACTTGACACCCGAAGCCGTGTTGGTGGTCGTGCAGACTGCGGCGAGGTGGCGGGTCAGCAGTTCGGTCGTGCCGCTGCCGTCTGCGCGATAGACGACCTTGATCGGCGCATTTGCCGTATAGAAGCTCTTCGTTTCGGGGTTGGTGACCTGGTTCCAGTTCGTCAGCTTGCCCGAGAAGATGCCGCACAGATCGTCGTCGTTCAGCGCGATGCTGTGTGCCTGACCCGGCGTCGTTTGCGGCGTGGTCGTGCTCGTCACGGTCGGGCCGTTGACGACCGGCACCGTGATCGCGGTCACGATGTACGGGATCTGGATCAGCGGGCCGCTGTTCGAGCCGACCGTGCTTGCGTTATACGACGTGACTTGCGCGGTCGTGAGCGCGGCATCGCTGTTCGCGAAGTGGACCGTGCCCGTGACACCCGAGCCGAAGTACGTCGGCTGGTTGTTCAGGAACGCGTTCTGGCCGGCGCCCGAGCCGACCGAGTAGTACGTGAACGTGCCGTTCGCGGTGCCGTACAGGCCGATTTCGCCGGAAGCCGGCGAAGCGGCGCCGATCGTCGGCGCGACGAGCGACGAACCGCCACCTTGAATCACCGGGCCTGCGGCCATCGCGAGCGATGCGCCCATGCCCGAAACGACGAGAGCCAGGACCTGACAGATCTTGCGCTTGCTGGATTTCATGAGAAATTTCCTTGGACGAAGATAAACGGGAACCCCTGCTACTGCGGTTGGAATACGTGTGGACCGCCGGGTAAATGTAGGTGGATTTCCGAATGACGCGTGTGAATTTTTCATAACGAATGGTGCGTAACATTTCGATCGACCGAGGCATTGCGTTATTGGAATTGGTAAATCCGATATTCGGAGGATATTCAATGCTCATCGGGCATCCCGGATATTGGGATGTGCTTGAGTGCAGCGGGAGCCGTGGGCGGCGCCTGGAGCAGGGCGGCCGTACAAGTCGAATCGCCCTAGCCCAACTCCAAGTCAGTTTCGTGGCGGATGCTACGGAACATTTCGCACGTTATCCATTGGATGATGTTTTTGTCGCCTTGTTGAAATAGGCCGCGTATTCACATCGGGTAATCAACGAAATAATTATCGAACGGTTAATGTTTGAACGGATGCAAATGCCATAAACGATGAAATCGTTTCTGCGTCATGTGAGAAATATCCGTGAGTAATAAAGCCCGCTCGAAAAGGTAGCCCAACATCCGTCATAAATTTGCGCCGGTTCGATCCTTAGTCTTTCCCGGGCGACTCCCTCCGCCACGCCGCGCGCAGTCATCGAAGGACGCAGTCGCGCACGTGACAGGAGACTCCGGCATGTCGGCATTCCGCTACGAAGCGATCGATCCCACCGGCCGCACGCTGAAAGGCGTGCTCGAAGCCGACAGCGCGCGCTCAGGCCGCAGTCAGTTGCGTACGCAAGGACTCACGCCGCTCGTCGTCGAACTGGCTGCGCAGCGGCTGCACGGCGAGCGCCATCAGCGCCTGTCGCTCGGCCGCAAGCTGTCGCAGCGCGAGCAGGCGATCATCACGCGCCAGCTCGCGAGCCTGCTCGTCGCGGGGCTGCCGCTCGACGAATCGCTGTCGGTATTGAGCGAACAGGCGGAACGCGAATACGTGCGCGAACTGATGGCGTCGATCCGCGCGGAAGTCGTCGGCGGTCATTCGTTCGCGAACGCGCTGACCCAGCATCCGCGCGATTTCCCCGACATCTATCGCGCGCTCGTCGCGGCCGGCGAGCATACGGGCAAGCTCGGCGTCGTGCTGTCGCGCCTCGCCGATTACATCGAGCAGAGCAACGCGCTGAAGCAGAAGATCCTGCTCGCGTTCACGTACCCGGGCATCGTCACGCTGATCGCATTCGGCATCGTCACGTTCCTGCTGAGCTACGTGGTGCCGCAGGTGGCGAACGTGTTCACCAGCACGAAGCAGCAGTTGCCGACGCTGACGGTCGTGATGATGGCGCTGTCGGATTTCGTGCGTCACTGGTGGTGGGCGTCGCTCGCGGCGACGATCGCGATCGGCTATGCGATCGGCAACGTGCTGTCGCGCGACGGGCCGCGCATGCGCTTCGACCAATGGCTGCTGGGCGCGCCGCTCGCGGGCAAGCTGGTGCGCGGCTACAACACGGTGCGCTTCGCGAGCACGCTCGGCATTCTCACTGCCGCCGGCGTGCCGATCCTGCGCGCGTTGCAGGCGGCCGGCGAAACGCTGTCGAACCGCGCGATGCGCGCGAACGTCGACGACGCGATCGTGCGCGTGCGGGAAGGCTCCGCGCTGTCCCGCGCGCTGGCCCATACGAAGACGTTCCCGCCGGTACTCGTGCACCTGATCCGCTCCGGCGAGGCCACCGGCGACGTGACGACGATGCTCGATCGTGCATCGGAAGGCGAGTCGCGCGAGCTGGAGCGGCGCACGATGTTTCTGACGAGCCTGCTCGAACCGCTGCTGATCCTCGCGATGGGCGGCGTGGTGCTCGTGATCGTGCTGGCCGTGATGATGCCGATCATCGAGCTGAACAACATGGTGCAGTGATGCGCGCGTCAGCGCACGAACGCGTTGGCCTTCTCGGTGGCGGGCAGCGCGATTTCGCGTTGCAGGCCGTTGCGGTCGACGACGATCGAGCGCGCGCGCACCTCGGCGAGCTTCGCGGCTTCGCCGATCGCGGCGCCGAGCGACACCACGCGCGACCCATCGCCGCCGACGCTGACGATCGCGGCCGCGCGACGCGCGTCGAACGCGAGCACGCCGAGCAGGTGGATCGCGTCGCGGCCGTTGTCGGGTTTCGCGCCGAAAAGTCGTGCGCCGGCGGTGACGTCGATCGGCACGGGCGGTGCGGGCGCCGCAACGGGCGTATCGGCCACGGTCAGCACGTGCGCGGCCCACAACGACACGGCAACGAGCGCGCCCGCGGCGGCGAGCGTCGCGGCAAGCGGCACGAGACCGGCGCGGGACGCCACGGTACGGAGCAGGGCGAGCGGTTTCATGACGATCGATCGGTTCGGATGACGGAAGACGCTTTCCATTCTTCGACGCAAGGGTGAATGCATGATGACGGGGCACGATGAAACGCGAACATCGGATGCGGCACGCGTGCGGGAAAACGTGCATCGTCGCCCGCAACGCGGCTTCACGCTGCTCGAGATGCTGGTCGTGCTCGTGATCGTCGGGTTGCTGGTCGCGGTCGTCACGCTCGCGCCGTCGCGCAATCGCCGCACCGATCTCGCCGAGGAAGCGCAGCGTCTCGCGAACCTGCTCGAATCGGCCGGCGACGAGGCGCAGGTACGCTCGATGCCGATCGCATGGCAGCCGGTCGGTGGCGGCTACCGGTTCGTGCAGCGCACCGCGAACGGCGCGTGGGCACCGATGACCGACGACCTGTATCGCGCGCGCCGCTGGGGCACCGAAGTGACGGCCGTGTCGGTGCGCTACACCGGCGGCGGCGACGCACCGTCGCGCGTCGTCCTCGGCAATGAGAGCATCGACGTGCCGGTGACGATCACGCTATGGTCGGGCGACGTGCGGATGGCGGTCGTCGGCACGGGCATCGGCAACTTCGTCGTGCGCCGGCCATGAGCGATGCGATGCCTCGGCCGTGCATCGATTCGTTGCGCTGCATGCTTCACCTGACTGTCACAGTGCCCGATCACAATCTGACGTTCGCTTGCGACCGAACCGCTCACGGGGTGCGCGTTCCGGCACGCAGCGTGCAACTCCACTTCCGATCAGGGATTCATGACTCGTTCACGGGCGCCGACCGGTGTCCTGGCGCTCGTCGCGTGGCTCGTATTCGTCGTGCTCTGCATGCGCGACGCATACGCGCAGGAGACCGGTTCCACCGGCCGCGCGCCGGGCAGCGTCGTGCATTTCGATCTGCCCGCGCAGCCGCTCTCGAAGGCCTTGCAGGACTTCGCGCGGCTCACCGAGCTGATCGTGCTGGCGCCGGCGCCGCTGCTCGACGCGCGCACGAGCGCGCCCGTGCAGGGCGACTACGTGCCGCGCGACGCGCTCGAGCGCATGCTGGCAGGAACGGGGTTGCGTGCGGAATTCTCGCGGCCGGACGAAGCGATCATCGTCGCGCAGCCGGCCGCCGACGCGGTGCCCGCCACGGCCGACACGCCGGCGGACGCCGCGCTGCCGATCGACGGGATCGGCGATTCCGGCGAGCGGCGCACGTTCGCGGGCGTGCTGCAGGCGCATCTGATCGATGCGCTGTGCGCGCAGCCGGCGGCGGTGCCGGGCAGCTATCGACTCGTCGCGCAGGTGCGCATCGACAACAGGGGGGCGGTGGTGGCGGTCAACATGGTGGCATCGAGCGGTTCGGCCGCCCGCGACGCGGCGGTGATGCGCGCGCTGCGCGCGCTGAAGCTGGACGATGCGCCGCCGGCGGACCTGCCGCAGCCGGTCACGATCCTGTTGCGACCGGCCGGCAACGGCGTGCACTTCCGCTGTCCGCCGACGGCGTCGCGAGGCTAGCCCGCCATGTCCGACACCACCCGCACCGGGCTCAGGAAGCTGCTGGCGACGCGCTATGCGTATCTGGTCAGGCGTCTCGAACGCGTGACGGGGTCGAAGGACGGCGCGGCCGATGCGCTGCACGAGACGTGGCTGCGCCTCGAGAACGCGAATGTGTCCACGCAGGTGACGAACGCGGACGCCTATATACTCGGGATGGCGAACAATGTCGCGATCGACCAGCATCGCCGCGAGCGCCGTCATCTGCACGACGACGATGTCGAGACGCTGCTCGAGACGCCCGACGAACTGGCCGATCCCGAGCGGATCGTCGCGGCGCGCCGCAAGGTCGATACGCTGAAGGACGTGCTGCGCGGGCTGCCGCCGCGGCGCCGCGCGATCCTGCTGGCCGCGCGCGTGGACGGCCTGCTGAACCGCGAGATCGCCGAGCAGTTCGGCATTTCGCTGCGGCTCGTCGAAAGCGAGCTGAGCGCGGCGATGAAGTACTGTCTGCAGCGCATGCAGGAAGATGGCGACGCGTACACGGGCTCGCGAGGCGGGCCGCGTAAATTTTGAGTACCCGGACGATGACGAAAGCCCAGGCAGAACCCGCCCACGACGCACTCGACGAAGCGAGCGCGTGGCTGCTGCGTCTGCGCTCGGGCGAGGCAAGCCAGGCCGAGGCCGACGCATTCGCGCGCTGGTGCGCCGACCGTCCGCAGGCGGCCGCGCTGTTGCGCGACACCTGGGGCTCGCTGCGCACGGCGGCAACCGAACTCGCGCACGAAGAGCGCACGGCCGCTGCCTGGGCAGACGTGGCACGGCGCGAGCGCACGATGCGCACGGGCCGCCGCGCGTTCATCGGATTCGCGGTGGCGGCCGGCGCGTCGTGGCTCGCGGTGCGTCCGCCGCTGCAGCTGTGGCCGTCGCTCGGCGATCTGGCCGCCGATTACCACACCGGCACCGGCGAGCAGCGCAGCGTCGCGTTGTCGTCGCGCGTGACGGTGGCGATGAACACGCAGACACGCGTCGACGTACTGCCCGCAAGCGATGCGGCGCACGGCATCGAAGTCGTCGCCGGCGAGGCGGAAATCGACGCGGCGACGCCGCCGGCCGGCCGCGCGACGCCGATCCAGCCCGTGACCGTGGTCGCAGGCAAGGGCCGCATGCAGGCGACGGTTGCGCGCTTCAACGTGCGGCGTACCGGCTCGCAGGTGTGCGTGACCTGTCTGTCCGGCACGGTCGCGCTCGCGCATCCGCGCGGCCCGCGCACGCTGAAGACGGACGATCAGGTCGTCTACGACGATCGCGGCGTGCAGCCGGTGACGCGAACCGATCCCGCCGCGATCAGCGCATGGCGGCGCGGGATGCTGGTATTCAACGGCGTGCCGCTGTCGGATGTCATCGACGAAATCAACCGCTATCGTCCGGGCCGGGTCGTGCTGCGGCGTGCCGCGCTCGGCGCGAACCGGATGCAGGCGCAGTTTCCGATCACGCGGCTCGACGACGTGATCGACATGGTCGGCCGCCTGTATGGCGCGCACATCACGCGGCTGCCCGGCAATATCGTGCTGCTGAGCTGACCGGCTTTTTCCTCTCTTTCACTTTCTCCTTCTCCCGTGTCCCGCCGGCGATCCGTTCGCGCGGCCGCGGGCTACCCGCGTACTGCGGGTTACGGCCCTCCGATACGACCTGATCAATGAGGGCCGGCAAACGCCGGGCTGCCGCTCGCGGCGGCCCGGTGGAGCGTCGTCGGATCCGAGGCGTGGGTGGCAAGCGCCCCGGCCGCGCAGCGGTGCGGGGGATGGGTGTCGAAGGAGCTTCGGGCGGTGGCGTGACATGAACGAATCGCAACGGGATGCGGATTCCGGCGACGCGAACACGCGCGCCGACGCGATCCGCGAAGGCGCGGTGCGCTGGTTGTTGTGGCTGCGGGCCGGCGATACGACGGAGCGCGAACTCGCCGCGTTCCGGCGCTGGTGCGCGCAGAGCGACGAGCATGCGCGCACCGTCCGCGAGCTGATGTGGATGTGGGCGGTGCTGGAGACGGTCGGGCGCCAGGAACCGGGCGGGCCGCCGCGCACGCACTGAGCGGCCGAACGACGCGGGCATCGCGGCGCACGGCGGAATCGTTTTCATCCGCGCGCATCCGGGTGTCGCAAGAAATTCTGCGGGTTACGCGCGCCCGCTTCGACCTTGTATACGAGAGAGCGAGGGGGCCGTGGAGCGGAACCGGGGGCCGAGGCCGGCCTGCAGATTGCCGCCGGCATGCGGCGACGGCCGGCGATCAGGATGCCGCGTCGCCGTCGCGGCCCGCACGGGCGCCGCGCCAGGCGGCGTCGAGCGGGTCGTCGGTGTCGCGCAGCGGTTCACGCAGAAACGGAAAGCGTTCGTAGAACGGTGCGGATTCTTGCAAGGCCACGATATGGTTGATCATCCATTGCAGCAACTCGCCGCCGTGCCGGACCTGTTCCGGGCGCCAGTCCGGCATCGTCGCGAAGAGGGCCGCGAAGCCGCTCCAGCGCGACGGACGATCGTTGTCGCCGGGCCGGAAATACGTGTTCATCGCGACGTCGTTCGCGTCCGTGAGCGTGCCGACGAACAGCCCGCGGGGTGTCGGTACGCCGATCTGCTGCCAGTGTTCGGCGATCGCGAGCGAGCGCATCACACGCGCCGTGACGAACGCGATGCGGGTTTCGTGCTCGATGTCCGCCAGCGTCATCACGCCGTTGCGCTGCATGCAGCGCGCGACCGCATGCGGCCGAATCGCGTTCGATGCGAAGCTGCGCAGCACGAGGTCGGGTACCGTCAGCTGCAACTGGAATTCGCGCAGCCCGTGCGCGGCGCTCATCGTCGAGAAGTTGACGAACAGGCCTTCGGCACGGCCGAGCACGCCGACGAACGGCTCGAGGCCGAGGCGCGCGAGCCTGGGCGCGATCTGGCGCGCAAGCAGCCGCATCAGGTTGCGGCGGTTGCGCACGCCGGTGAAATCGTCGAGGGCGCGCGTGACGAGGTCGCTGATCTCCCAGCGGCGTTCGTCGGCGAGCAGGCGCGGCGAGCGGCTCAGGTCGAACCGGGCGCGGCCATGCGCCACGCGTGGATCTACGTACATGCCGGGGCCTCGTGCATCGATTGCGGACGGAGCGCCGCGACGGCATGCGGCCGTGCGTGCCCGGTTGCCCACGATGCTGCGGCGTCGACGGTGGCGCGTCAAGTGCGTTCGCGCGGTGACGGCCGGTTGCGGACCGGTCGTTGCAAACGACACGGGGTGTCCCGATGATGCGCGCGGTGGTGGAACGCTTCGTCGAGCAGAGTCCGATGGCGATCATGACGCGGCTCGTGCTGCAGTGCGCGCTGCACGACGACTGGCTCGACACGGGCGCCGGCACCGACGGCGAATCCGACGACGAACCGATCCGCGAGGCGCTGTTCGCGCTAGCGGTCGACGCGATCGCGGCGATCGCGGCGCGCGCGCGCGCGCCGTCCGACACGGCGGGCTTCGCGCCGACGGGCGTCGGGGCCGCCGTCGCCGCGCTGCACGACGGGATGAGCCGGCTGCGCGCCGGCTGGGGGCGTGCGCTCGTGAAGGACAGTGCGGAGCTGCTGCTGCCGATCGCGACGGCGCGTGCCGACGACCGCGGGTTCGGCGGAATGCGGCTGCGCGTGCTCGATGGCGCGGGCGGCGCATGCACGCCAGGGCTGGCGGCTTGCGATTGCGGGCGGGCTTGCGACGATCCGGTGCGCGAAGGGGGCGTCGGTGCCGTCGGTGCGGGCACTCGCGTGTTGCCGGTCTTCGATCCCGATCTCGGCTTGGTCGTCGACCTGTTGCCCGTCGAGCGCGGCCGGCAGCATGCGCGCGCACTCGTTGCGGCACTGCTTGAAACCGTGCGCCCCGGCGAGCTGTGGATCGTCGACGCGCGCTTCGATGCGGATACGATGCTGTCGAGCTGGCCGCGTCGCGGCGGTGCGTTGATCCTGCGCGAGTATGCTCGAGCGAGCGTGTGCCGCCCGCTCGGTGAATGGCATCGCGCAGGCATGTTCGACGACGGGATCGTGCACGAACAACCGGTTGGCATGACCGGCGACGCTGGAGCGCACGATGTGTTGCGGCGAATCGAATGGCGCCGCATGGCAGCTGACGGCGAACCGGGCGACACGGTGACGCTGCTGACCGACTTGCCGCCCGAGCAGTTCGATGCGGTGCGGATCGTGCAGCTGTCGTGCCGCCGCTGGCGCGACGCATTGCCGTTGCCGCTCGAACCGGTGCTGGAAGGCGCGCCGTTCGGCGACGCGCCGGCGCGTGCGTCGCTGCTCGCATGCGGAATCGCCGCACTCGCGTATAACGCGTTCAGCGTGATGACGCAGCTGGTCGGCACGGTGCTCGATCTCGACGTGCGCGACGCCGAGCGTCTTCCTGCGCATATCGCCGATGGCGTCGCGTCGATCTACGCCGGGATGATGATCGCGCTGCCGCCCGATTGGTGGCGCCGCTACGACCGGTTGCCCGCAACCACCCTCGGGCAGATCGTGCGACTCCTGGCCGTGCATGTCGATCCGCGCAGCGAGCGGCGCAGGCGCCGCGACAACCGGCTGTCGGCGAAATCGCAGACATTGTTGCGCGCGGCGACGCTCGAGCGGCTGCTGCACGACGACGGCGACGATGCCGCCGCGAACGTGTTCAGCCTGCGCACGATCGCGATGGCGACGCGCGACTTCAGCAGCAATCCGTCGAAGGCGCTCCGGCACGCGGCCGAGGCGCTGGTGATGGTCACGAAATACAACCGGCCGATCGCGTTGCTCGTGTCGATCGACGACTGGAACCGGCTGCTCGGCGAAGTGCGCGAGACGAGCCTCACGCGGCTGACGTTCGATTGCGCGGTGACGTCGCAGGGCACGCGCGCGGTCGGGTTGAGCGAGTCGTCGATGGCCTAGATCGTCCATCCGCGCTGCGCTGCATCGACGTGAACGCAGGCGACGCGCGTACAAGTCTTCAACTCGTCAGCCGCCGCACCCAGATTACCGACGTCCACGTGAAGTTGCCGCTGCCGTAGCGCGCGATGAGCGTGTCGACGCGCGCGTTGATCCGAGCCGAATGCACGCGGCAATGCACGATGAAATACCCGCTGCTGACGCCTACAGCCGAGCCGTCCGGCAGCGTCGGATTGCCGCCCTGCGCGGGCAGCAGGTACTCGGCGATGTCCCCCGTGCTGACGAAATACGCGCTGCCGCGCCGATCGACGAGCCGCTTGGCCTGGCTCTTCGACAGCGTCGGAATCGCGGCGACCAGCACGGGCTCGGCCGCCGTGTTCGCGTTCACCACCGTGAGGTCGGGCAGCACCGTCACGTATGGCGCGAGTGCGTCGATCGCGCGCGTGTCGTAGCCGGGAATGCGGGCGAGATCGTCGACGGTCACGAGCTGCAGCGGCCAGCCGTCGGGGCCGTTGGTCTCGCGTAGCGAGCGCAGCATGTAGTCGGCCGTCTGTTGAGCGAGCGCCGGGTCGAGCCCGAGCTCGCCGAGCAGGCGCCGGTAGGCGAGCACGCCTTCCGCGTTCGCCTGCCAGGGATTGCCCGGCGCGATGCGCGACACGAGGTTCATCAGGTTGAAGCGCGCTTGCGCATCCTCGACGTTTCCGGAGATCGATGCGCGTGCAAGCTCCGCGTTGACCGCGACCGCATCCGGCGGCAGCAGGTCGGACAGCGGCACGTCGGCGAACGGCGCCGACCAGGGCTGGCCCTCGAACGTGACGTTCGACGTCGCATTCTGCGCGCGCAGCGTCGCCCGCGCCCATTCGACCGCGGCGCGCTCGACCCACATCGTCTGTGTCGCGAGCCGCTGGTTCTCGACGTCGCGCGTCGCGACCTGCTGGCGCCACAGCACGCTGGCCGCAAGCGTGGCCGCCAGCGCGACGACGAGCAACACCGTCACGATCGCGATGCCGTGTGCGCGCGCCGCGCGTGTCGCGCCGGACCTTCCGTATCGATGCATTCGCGTGCCCCCGCTATATGGGCGCGGCCGCATTTACGCCTCGAACGCCAGCCACGCATGCGCGATGCTCGCATGCGCGGATGACGTGACGCCGAACATCGCGGCAAGGCCCGCGACCCAGACTGCGACAGTCGCAGGGCGTGCGTCGTCGGCTTCGACCGCGAGCGGGCCGACCAGCGCGGCGATCGAATGCGAGCGCCACAGCAGCAGCACGAACAACGTGCAGCCGATCGCCATTGCAACGAAGAACATGAACAGCGCGACCGTCGAGCGTCGCGTGAACGGCACGCGGTGATGACGCTGGTTCGTCGCAACGATCGCCAAGCCGTTCGCGACCGGCACGATCGCGATCGCAAGCGTCCAGAACAGCGGCTGATCGCTCGACGCATTGATCAGCAGCAGCGTGCCGATCGTCCAGGTCGGCGGAGCCAGCAGCGTGAGCACGCACCACGACAGCAGCTGCCACGCGAGCCACGGTGCGCGCCAGCGCAACGGGCGGCGCGGCATGGCGTGACCGGCGGCGGCGTGCAGCGGGTTCGGCGGCGCGGCGGTGCCGGACAGCCTTCCGGCGAGCCAGCGTACGAGCATCGTGGCAAATGACATGGATCGGACCTCGTCGTCGACGTGTTTTTCTCATTAGTTAGGACGGAACGGGCCGCGCGAAACCGCAGGTTTTCGTGATGTCCGTGTGCTTGCCGCGCGGCGACAGTGCCGGTCGTCCCGCGTAAACGATATCGGGCCGGTGGTCGCACCCGGTTTCGTGAATATCTTCAGCGGAATGTCACAAAAACTTCCCGGTACAAACCCGACGATTGTCGGGCCGCCCGCAGGCGCATCGCGATTCGCGCGCTACGCGTCGGGCGGCCAACACGTTTGCCGGTGACGCACGCAAGTGCAACGCCGTAGAGCCGTTACGGCCGTGCAGGCGATACGCACACGAAACGGGGGCCACGCACATTCCTGTACGGCATCCCGCGCGAGCGCGCGCGGGTTTCCGCCGTGCGCGCATTGCAGGCCGCACGCCATTGGCGTCGCGCGGGTGGTCCGCGCAAAAAAGTTTGCGGCAATGCGTGCTTCGTTCCGTCTAGGTAGGTGAGAGCGGCAAGCAGGTGTGCCGCGCGAGATTGCCGCGTGTTTGCGTCCGACGCAGCGGCGTCGGCGATTGCGGGTTTTCCGACGACGTTTCGTCCTTTCCGGTAGACACGGTCAAGCCTGTCCGAACAGCGCTTCCGTTATCGCGGCATGGCGGCGAACACGCGAACGGTGCATCGATCGTAGCGACGGATGCCGGTGATGCAAATCGAGGAAGCGCATCACGCGGACCATGATAAGGATGGCGAATAAATCGTCATCAAAGTGAAACAGGCATTTGATAGCGGGGCGGCCGCTCGTACAGCGCGGCCGTCCGGCGATCCGGAACAACAAAGGGGAATGGCGCATGCCGCCGAGAGTAGACCGCAAGTCACGCGAACGATGGCGGCTGAAATGCCGATGTCTGGCCTGCGCCGTGCTGGCCGGAGGGCTGTGCGTCGCATCGGGCGTCCGCGCGCAGGAAGCCGCCGCGACGCCGGCCGCAAATGCCGCGGCGTCGGGATCGTCGGCGCCGCAGACGTTCGACGTGAACGCGTTCGTCGTGCGCGGCAACACGACGCTGCCGACGCTCGAGATCGAGAAGGCCGTCTATCCGTTCGAAGGGCCGGGCCGTACGCTCGCCGACGTGAACGCGGCGCGCGACGCGCTGCAGAAGGCCTATCAGGAGCGCGGCTACCAGTCGGTTGTCGTCGAGCTGCCGCAGCAACAGGTGAAGAACGGCGTGATTTTGCTGCAGGTGACCGAGGCGAAGGTGGGCAGGCTGCGCGTCGAGGGCGCGCAATACAACTCGCCGCAAAACATCCGCGACGCGGTGCCCGCACTCGCCGAAGGCAAGGTGCCCGACTTCAACGAGGCGCAGCAGCAGCTTACCGACCTGAACCGTTCGGCGGACCGCCAGGTGATTCCGGTGCTCAAGCCGGGCGCGATGCCGCAGACGGTCGACGTCGATCTCAAGGTCGACGATCACAGCCCGTTGCACGGCACGCTCGAGCTGAACAACGACAACAGCCCCGGCACGTCGACGCTGCGCACGAGCGCAAGCCTCAGCTATTCGAACCTCTGGCAGCTCGGTCACGTGATTTCCGGCACCTACGTGATCGCGCCGCAGCACCCGAACGATGCGCGCGTGTACGCGTTCTCGTATCTCGCGCCGATCAAGGACACGCGCTGGAGCTTCCTCGCCACCGTCGTGCACTCGGACAGCAACGTCGCATCGGTCGGCGGCACCAACGTGCTCGGCAAGGGCACGACCTACGGCTTCACCGCGATCTACGCGCTGCCCGCGTCGGACACTTACGCGCACTCGGTCAGCATCGAGATCGACCGCAAGCATTACGACGAGAACGTGAGCCTGGTGGGCCAGACGTCCACCGCGCCGCTGACCTACGTGCCGGTGACGTTCTCGTACAACGGCCAGCTGAGCCTGAAGAACTCGCAGACGTCGTTCTCCGCGTCGCTGACCACCAACATCCGCGGCCTCGGCAGCGACTGGGGCGCGTGGGACAACAAGCGCTACAACGCGACGCCGGATTTCGTGTACGGCAAGTTCGACATCAACCATACGCAGCGTTTCGCGAACGACATGCAGGCCAACGCGCATGTGAGCGCTCAGATCTCGAACTCGCCGCTCGTGTCGAGCGAGCAGTTCGCGGCCGGCGGGATGAATAGCGTGCGCGGCTACATGCAGGCGGAAGACACGGCCGACAGCGGCGTGATCGCGTCGCTGGAGCTGCGCAGCCCGTCGCTGTCGAAGTGGCTCGGCGGCGCCGTCGGCAGCCGCGTGAACGAGTGGCGGTTCCACGCGTTCTTCGATGCCGCGCATCTGTGGCTGCTCAGCCCGCTGCCGGAGCAGACGTCGCGCTTCAACCTGATGAGCGTCGGCGTCGGCACGCGACTGCAGCTGATGAAGTACGCCAGCGCGGACTTCGAGGCCGGCTGGCCGTTGAAGGCGGGCGTCTATACGCGGCAGTACAGCCCGCGCTTCGATTTCTACGTACGGCTGGGGTTCTGACGAATTTTTTTTGATCGTGCCGGGGCGATGCGGCGAGCGCTGCGCCCGCACATTCGGGGAGTGGATCGTGAAGCGAGTCTTGTTTTTCCTGTTGGCGGTGATGCTCGGCGTGTTGCCCGGCATCGCGAACGCATGGTGGCAGAACGACTGGTCGTACCGAAAGGCGATCACGATCGACGCGAGCCCGAAAGGCGCGAACCTCGCGGATTCGGCGGGCCGCGTGCCGCTGCTGATCCGCCTGCATTCGGGCAACTTCCAATTCGACGGGCTGGCCGACAACGGCGCCGATATCCGCTTCGTCGCGGCCGACGACAAGACGCCGCTGAATTACCACGTCGAACAGTACGACCCGGTGCTCGGCGTCGCGCTGATCTGGGTCGACGTGCCGAAGATGCCGGCAGGTGCCGCGGAATCGATCTGGATGTACTACGGCAACAAGAAGGCGCCGGACGGCGGCAAGCCGGCCGAGACGTTCGATCCCGACTACACGCTCGTCTACCACTTCAACGGCGCGTCGGGCACGCCGCCGAAGGACATGACCGCGTATGCGAACAACGCGCAGAACGCGACGTTCCGCACGGTCGAGGACGGCATCGTCGGCAAGGGCGCGCGCTTCGACGGCAATGCATCGCTGACGCTGCCCGCGAGCCCGTCGCTGAACCTGCCGGCAGGCGGCAGCTTCACGTTCAGCGCGTGGGTCAAGCCGGCCGCGCTCGCGCCGAATGCGCTGCTCTACAGCCGCCGCGACGGCGCCAACGCGCTGCTGATCGGCCTCGACAACGGCGTACCGTTCGCGCAAGTCGACGGCGCGGCCGGCAGCGCGGCGCCGGTGCGCACGCCGGCCGCGTCGCCGGTCGCCGCGAACCAGTGGACGTACGTCGCGGTGACGGCCGACGGCAAGAACCTGACCGTCTACGTAAACGGCAAGCAGGCCACGCAGGTCGCGGCAGCACTGCCCGCGCTGAACGGCGTGGCGACGGTCGGCGCCGATGCAGCGGGTGCACCGGCGGGCTTCGCCGCGTACACGGGCACGCTCGACGAACTGCGGCTGTCGAAGATCGCGCGTTCGCCCGCCGCGCTCGCGGTCGATGCACTGGCCCAGGGCTCGGAATCGAAGCTGGTCGCTTACGGCGCCGACGAAAAGCAATCGGGTTTCGGCTTCGGTTACTTCGGCGTGATCGTGCAGTCGGTGACCGTCGACGCGTGGGTCGTGATCACGATCCTGCTCGGCATGGCGCTCGTGTCGTGGATCGTGATGTGGACCAAGGCGCGCTACGTCGGCACGGTCGACAAGGCGAACCAGTATTTCGTGCAGCGCTTTCGCGAAGTGGCGGGACGCCATCTGGTCGGTCTCGCGCATGTCGATGAGGCGAGCGCCGAAGGGCGCCGGTTGTATCAGTCGTCGCTGTACCGGCTCTACAAGGCCGGCGTGCACGAGATCCACAGCCGCGTGGACGGCAACGGCCGCACCGTGATCACGAGCGAGTCGATCGAGGCGATCCGCGCGTCGATGGACGCGACGCTCGTGCGCGAGAACCAGCGGCTGTCGAAATCGATGGTTTTGCTGACCATCGCGATCTCGGGCGGCCCGTTCCTCGGCCTGCTCGGCACCGTGGTCGGCGTGATGATCACGTTCGCGGCGATCGCGGCAGCCGGTGACGTGAACGTGAACGCGATCGCCCCGGGTATCGCGGCCGCGCTGCTCGCGACCGTCACCGGCCTGTTCGTCGCGATTCCCGCGCTGTTCGGCTACAACTACCTGCTGATCCGCAACAAGAACGTGACCGCGAACATGCAGGTGTTCGTCGACGAATTCGTCACGCGCCTCGCCGAAGCGCATCGCGCGCCGGATCACGCGGTGCTGGCCGACTGAACGCACGCAGGAGACCACCATGCAGGTTCAGGACGACGACAAGCCGTACGACGACATCAACATCACGCCGATGCTCGACCTCGCGTACGTGCTGCTGATCATCTTCATCATCATGACGACCGCGTCGGTGCAGGGCATCAAGGTCGATCTGCCGAAGGCGAGCTCGTCGGCGAGCCTCGCGAAGCCGAAGACGAAGGCGATCACCGTGGCCGATTCGGGCCAGGTATTCCTCGACGCGTACCCGGTGACGATGGACGAACTCGAGAGCCGGCTGCGCACCGAGAAGGCGAGCAATCCGGAATTCCCGATCGTGCTGAAGGGCGACGCGGCCGTGCAGTACCAGAAGGTCATGGACGTGCTCGACCTGCTGCGCCGCCTCGATCTGTCGCAGGTCGGCCTCGTGACCGGCAAGGCGAAGCAGGGCGGCTAGCGCGATGGAAATGACCTACAACGGCGGCCCGCCTGACAAGGGCCCCGGCCGCTACGTGAAGCCCGTCGCGATCGCGCTCGTGCTGGCGGCGCTCGCCGCGCTGATCTGGCATTTCGCGGGCGATACGGCGGGCGTGAAGCGCGCAAGCGCGCCGCAGGTGACGACGGTGATTCCGTTGCCGCCGCCGCCTCCGCCGCCACCGAAGAAGCCGCCGCCGGAGAAGGTGAAGGAAGAGGTCAAGACGCCGGTCGAGCGGCCGACGATCGCACCGAAGCCGTCCGAGGCGCCGAAGCCGTCGGACAACCAGCCGAAGCAGATGACGATGAACGCGCCGGCGCAGGCCGGCACCGACAGCTTCAACATCGGCGCGGGCGACGGCTCGGGGATGGTCGGCAGCGGCGGAGGCGGCAAGTTCGGCAATGCGAGCTACGCGCAATACATGGTGTACGTGCTGCAGCGCGCGATCGAGCAGGACAAGGGCGTGCAGGAAGCCGGCGGCGCGCGCTTCGCGGGCAGCCTGAACCTGTGGATGGACGCGTCCGGACGCATCACGAAGGTGACAGTTGCGCAATCGACCGGCGACGCAAAGATCGACGCGGCGGTGGTCGCGGCGGTCGAGTCGCTCGGGCGGGTCGACGAGGCGCCGCCGCCCTCGACCGCGTATCCGGTGCTCGTCAGGCTGCAGGGGCGCAAGCCGGCATGACGTACCGCGCGCGAATGGCGAATGAATCCACGGGGCAGGTCCGTCGCACGGATGCTGCCGGAAAAGAAACGGAAATTGTTCGGAGTGCTTCGATGATTCACAAGATGAACGGACGGGGTGCGGTGCCCCGCAGCGGGGCGCTGCCCGTGCGCCTGTCGCGCGTCGGCGCGGCGGTGCTGACGCTCGGGCTCGCGTGCGCGTCCGCCGCGCACGGCCAGTCGCTCGACGCGCAGGCCGCGTCGGGCAAGGCCGCGCCGACGGAGAGCGTGGTGATCAACCTGATCAACCTGCTCGTCAAGCGCGGCGTGCTTACGCAGCAGAATGCGAACGAGCTGATCGCCGAGGCGCGTACCGAAGCCGTGCAGGCGCGCGCCGCGCGTGGCTCGGGCGCGGCGGTCGTGGCCGGCACGGGCGTGGTCAACCCGCCGACGCAGCCGGGCGACGTCGCGGTGCCGTACGTGCCGCAGCTCGTGCGCGACCAGATCCGCGACCAGGTGAAGCAGGAGGTGATCGCGCAGGCGAAGGCCGAGAACTGGGCGCAGCCGAACACGTTCCCCGACTGGGTGTCGCGCATCAAGCTCGACGGCGACATGCGCGTGCGCGACGAATATCACTTCTACGGCAGCCGCAACGCGAACAACGTGACGAACTTCGCGGCGATCAACCAGGGCGGCGGATTCGACATCAATCCGAACACCAACACGACGCAGCTGCCGACGCAGAACACCACGCAGAACCGCAACAACCTGCTGCGCTATCGCGCGCGGCTGGGCGTGACGGCGACGCTGTCGGACGACATGATCGCCGGTCTCCAGCTCGCGAGCGGCAACGACAACGGCCCGGTTTCGACCACGGGAACGGCCGGTGGCGGCTGGGGCAAGAAGAACATCTGGCTGAACAAGGCGTTCTTCGCGTATCGGCCGACGCCATGGCTGAACCTGACGGCCGGCCGCTTCGACAACCCGTTCTTCAAGTCGGACCTCGTGTTCTCCGACGACCTGATGATGGACGGCCTCGCCGCGAACCTGCGTCACGCGCTGCCGTGGAATCCGGACGTCACGCTGTTCGGCACGCTCGGCGTGTTTCCGATCCAGTACACGAGCGAGAACTTCCCGTCCAACAGCACCGACAAGGCCGGCAGCGACACGAAGTGGATGTTCGGCGCGCAGTTCGGCGCCGACTGGAAGATCGACGCGAAGAACCGGTTGCGCGGCGCGGTTGCGTACTACGACTTCCAGAACATGCGCGGCACGCTGTCGTCGCCGTGCGCGCTGTACCTCGGCGCGACCAGCTGCAGCACCGACAACGAGGCACCGGCGTTCATGCAGGGCGGCAACACGCTGATCGCGCTGCGCAACATCGTGCAGAACCCGAACCTCGCCCCGGGGATGACGCCGCAGCCGCAGCTGTTCGGGCTCGCATACAACTACCGGCTGCTCGACCTGAAGGCGCAGTGGGACACCGTCGTCGCCGATCGCATCAAGCTGCGTCTGGACGGCGAATACGTGCGCAACCTCGCGTACAACGACAACAAGGCGTTCGCGGCCGCGTCGCTGCCGGTCAACAACTACGAATCGACGTCGGTGAACGCGACGCGCGCCGATTACCGCAGCGGTCCGAACGGCTTCCTCGCGAAGGCGACGATCGGCGAGCCGGAGCCGCGCGAGAAGGGCCAGTGGAATTTCTCGATCGCCTACAAGTACCTGCAGCCGGACGCCGTGCTCGACGCGTTCAACGATCCGGACTTCCACCTCGGCGGCACCAACGCGCGCGGTTACGTGATCGGCGCCGCGTATGCGGTCGCGCGCGACACGTGGGTATCGGCCCGCTACCTGAGCTCGAAGGAAGTGTACGGGCCGCCGGTTTCGATCGACGTGCTGCAGCTCGAGCTCAACGCTCGCTTCTGACCGGAGCCGCGGATGAACACGACCTATCGCACGATGCTCGCGGCCGCGCTGCTGTTCGCGGGCGGCGGCGCGCACGCGCAGAGCATCGAGGACAAGTTGCGCAGCCAGTTGCGCTCGACCGTGCAGGAACTGCGCCAACTGCAGGACAACCAGGCGCAATTGCAGGCCGACAAGGCTGCCGCGGAGAAGCAGCGCGACGATGCGCTTGCGCAGTTGAAGACCGTGCAGGCGCAGCTTGCGTCGGCGCGCGGCGATTCCGGCGCCGAAGCGGCCGCGAAACGCGCGCTCGCGGCGGAGCGGGCGGGGCGCGAGCAGGATGCGCGCGCGCTTGCGAAGTACAAGGCGTCGTACGAGGACTTGCTCGCCGTGTCGCGTGCGCGCGATGCGCAGCATGCACAGGCGCAGAAGGACATCGCCGCGCGTGACACGCAACTGAAAACCTGCCAGGCACACAATGCCGAGCTGTATCGCGTCGGCCACGAGATTCTCGACGCATACGAGCATGTCGGAATCGGCACGTTCTTCGCGTCGCGGCAGCCGTTCGCGCAATCGGCGCGCGTGAAGTACGACGAGATCGCGCAACGCTACGGCGATGCGCTGTATGCGGGCAAGTACGATCCGGCCGCACGCGTGCCGGCCGCGGCGCCCGCATCGGCAACCGCCGCATCGTCCGCATCCGTGAGTGCGCAGTGACCCGGCCGCAGCAAGGCCTTGAACCGATCGATCCGTTGAACACCGGGAAGACAGACATGCAACACACGCAATCGAATACCGCCGACGACCGCGCCGCACATGACGCACCGATCGAAGCGATCAGCGCGGAGCACCTCGCCGATATCCTGCGCCGCGCGGGCTACCGCGTGACCATCGCCGAACAGAACGGCGCGATGCAATTGATGAGCGCGAGCCAGGGTGTCGGCTTCGCGGTGCGCTTCGGCAATCCGGCCGTCGCACTCGCACCGCAGGACGCCGATGCCGCGGCGCTCCCGTACATCGACTACACGCTGTCGTGCGTGCTGCAGGTGCAGGGCGACTTGCCGGCGGAACTCGTCGCGAACTGGAACCGCACCAAGCGCTTCGCGCGTCTCGCGAGCCACGGCGCGTTTCTCGCGCTGGAGATGGACGTGGTGGTCGCGGGCGGTGTGTCGGAGCGCCACCTGCGCTCGACGGTCGAGCTGTGGGACCGTTTGATCCAGGAATTCCTGCTGCACCTGCGCAACCGTCCGGCGATGGCCGAGCAGGAAGCGGCGGCCCGCATGGCGGCGGGCGGTGACGCGGCGGCATCGCCCGCCGTCGCGGCATCGCCCGAGGTCGCGGCGCAGTCATGATCGCTGCGAGCCGGCGCGCCGGCCACTGGATCGGCGCCGCGCTGCGCACGCTGCTGCGGGCGCGCGTGCAACTCGCGGCGCGCACGACGGCAGCGGCCGACGCGCCCGCCGCATGGATCGCGTATGCGGACGGTGTCGCGCGGCGGTTGCAGACGGCGATCGACGGCGACGATGCGGCTGCATGCCGGCTGCGCGCGGACGTCGGCCGCTGGGCCGACCGGCTCGCGGATACCGGCGACGACCGGCTGATGCTGCCGGTGCGCGCGTGGCTCGACCGGCGCGGTCACGTGACCCGCGTGGACAGCGCGCCGGCCGCCGATCCGGCGGTCGATGCGGCGCTGCGCGACGTGCTCGTCGGCCGCGCGATCGGCACGGCGCCGCCGCACGGGATGACCCAGCCGATCGTGCTGCGCATGGCGCTGTCGCGCCTGCGCTAGCCGATGCGGCGACGAACGTAACGACGCGTACGCCGCACGCGCTGCGGCGTGCGCGATACGACGGCAATCGAGAGGGCAGTCGAACCATGATGACGAAGATGAAGACGCTGGCGCTGATGGCCGGCGGCCTGATGCTGGCCGCGCCGCTCGCCGCGCACGCGCAGGACGACGTGATCGCAAACGCCGCGCAGGCGTCGGTCACGCAGTCCGATATCGCGAGCCTGCTGAAGGCGGTGAGCCCGGAAGGACGCGAGCGGCTCGCGGCCGATCCGGCGGCGCTGGACCAGATCGTTCGCTCGACGCTCGCGCAGAAGGCGGTGCTCGCCGAGGCGAAATCGAAGGGCTGGGAGAAAGACGCGCAGGTGCAGGCGGCGATCGAGCAGGCGCGGCGCGACATCGTCGTGCGCAGCTATCTCGCGTCGGTGAGCGCACCGCCGGCCGACTATCCGTCGGACGCCGAGATCCAGTCGGCCTACGAGCGCAATCGCGCGGCATTCACCGCACCGCGCGCGCTGCACGTCGCGCAGATCTACATCGCCGTGCCGCCCGATGCCGATGCCGCGACGCTCGATGCCGCGCGCAAGCACGCGACCGATCTCGCGAACCGCGCGCGCACCGGCGATTTCGCGGCGATTGCGAAGGCGAATTCGCAGGACAGGGCGAGCGCGGCAAACGGCGGCGATCTCGGCTTCGTGCCGGATTCGGTGATGCTGCCGGCCGTGCGGCAGGCGGCCGACGGGCTGAAACCGGGCCAGGTGTCGGCGCCTGTCCGCACGCCGTCGGGGTTCCATGTCGTGAAGCTGCTCGAGGTACGCGCGGCCGCGCCGCGCCCGCTCGCCGACGTGAAGGAACAGGTGCGCACGATGCTGCGCGCGCAGCGCACGCAACAAAACGCGCAGGCGTATCTCGCGAAGCTGACGGCGAACGCACCGATCAACGAAGACGCGCTGAAGAAAGCGCTCGCGGCTGCCCGGTAGGCGCCCATGGCACCCGTCCGTTCGACGCCGCGCGCTCTGGCGCCCGATACGCGCACGCCGGGGCGGCGGCGCGCTGCCGCCGCACCCGATCGTCCGCGTTTGCCGAAGGCGAATCCATGGCCGGGGCGGCCCGGCGAATGGCCGACACATTGCCCGCTTTGCTTCGGCGCGCTCGAGCCGCTGCCCGGCGCGGGCGGCCATGCACGGCACCGCAGTGCGCGCTGTTCGGCGCAATGCGTGCTGACGACGCGGCAATACCAGCCTGACGAGCTCACGATTCGCGGCTCGCGCGACGCGCAGGTGGCGGCACGTCATCGCGACGCGTTCGTCGTGCAATGGGCACGTCATTACGCGCTGATGCGACACGTGTGGCCGTCGCTGACGATCGAGCGTTTCATCGCGGTGATCGCGTGCATGGACGTCGCGGATCTCTGGTCGTACCGGATGCTGCGCGACGCCGATCTCGCGGCCGTGCTGCTCGTGCTGGCCGGCTTCCTGCGCGTGCCCGATGCGCTTGTCGGCGACGCGCCGGCCGCTGTTGCCCCCGGCGCCGCGGCGCTCGCGCCGACGGTGCGCTGGGTGCGGTTCTGGTTCGATGCGAGCGTGCGCGACGTCGGCGATCTGTGGACGGCGAGCGGCGATGCGCCGCGACTCTTTCGCGTCGATTATCGGGAACCCGTCGTCACGCCGTATCCCACGGGCGCGCAGGTGCTGGCCTGGCAGCCGATCGACGGGATGCGCGACGCATGGGCGCGCAGCGCCGACGCGCTCGCGCCTGCGGTGGACGCGACCGAGCGCGCCGCGTTCGAGCGCTTTCTCGCCCGGCCGAGGACGCGCGGCGCGCTTGCATGAACGGACGAGTGCACGGACATCGGCGGACCATGATCGAGGGGAAGCGCGGATGAAGATGCGACTGGAGGTTCTGGTGACGTTCGCTTGCATGCTGCCGGTTGCCGGCGCGCTTGCACAGGGTGGTCACGCGGCGGCGGACGAGCCCGGTTCGGCTACGAAGCCCGTGTGCGTCGACGCGGAAGTGGACGGCAAGCGTGCGC
Organism: Burkholderia territorii; assembly: GCF_001718335.1. Lineage (NCBI taxonomy): Bacteria > Pseudomonadati > Pseudomonadota > Betaproteobacteria > Burkholderiales > Burkholderiaceae > Burkholderia > Burkholderia territorii. The sequence goes on along the minus strand of NZ_CP013365.1, from coordinate 1,542,502 downwards.
TGTCGTACGACTGCCTGAGCCGGCAACTGAAACCGACGCCCGATGCGCAACCGGGCGGTGCGTCGCAGACGGATTCGGAGCGGTTGTCGAAGCAGCCGTCGAATCGACTCGGCACGTTCAACCTGTCGACCGAACGGAATCGCTTCGGCTCGAACTGGGGCCGCTCGGTGACGCCGCAACGGCCCGACGCACCGGTCGCGGTGCCGCCGAAGCCATGATGGCGCCCAGCATCGGGAGCCGACGAGGAGCCGCGACGTGAACACGTGCATGAACATCGGGCGCGCAGTAGCGACGCGAACGACGATGAGCGCGTTGGCCATCGCATGCGCATGCATCGCGACGACGGCCGCGACGGCCGCGACATCGGCGGCCGAGCGGCCCGCATCGGCGGCGGATCGTCCCGTAGCCTCGAGCCTCGCGCTGCCCAACTTCGCGGCGCTCGTGCGACGCGTGGGCCCGGCCGTCGTCAACATCAGCGTCACGCGCGAGGTCACGCAGATGGGTATCCAGCTGCCGCCCGGCATCGCGCCCGATCATCCGCTCGCGCCGTTTCTCGCGCGGCGCGTCATCGGCAACCGCGAGGAGGTGAGCCTCGGCTCCGGCTTCATCGTGAGCGAGGACGGCGTGATCCTGACGAACCGGCACGTAGTAGGCGATGCGGCCACCGTCGACGTGAAGCTGACCGACAAGCGGCAATTCACGGGTCGCGTGATCGGCAGCGATCCGGTGTCCGACGTCGCGGTGATCCGCATCGACGCGCGCAACCTGCCGGTCGTCGCGACCGGCGACCCCGCGCGCACCGAGGTTGGCGATTGGGTGATGGCGATCGGTTCTCCTTACGGGTTCGCGAACACGGTCACGCAAGGCATCGTCAGCGCGAAGTCGCGTTCGTTGCCCGGCGAACGTGCGATTCCGTTCATCCAGACCGACGTGCCGATCAATCCCGGCAACTCGGGCGGGCCGCTGTTCGATCTCGACGGTCGCGTGATCGCGATCAACTCGATGATTTTCTCGAAGACGGGCGGTTATCAGGGGCTCGCGTTCGCGATTCCGATCGACATTGCGCTCGACGTGAAGGACCAGCTGCTGCGCACCGGCAAGGTCACGCGCGGCCGGCTCGGCGTCGCCGTGCAGGAAGTGAGCCAGGCGCTCGCGCGTTCGTTCGGCCTGCCGAACTCCGACGGTGCCCTGATTACGACGGTCGAACCCGACGGTCCGGCCGCGCATGCGGGGTTGCGGGCGGGCGACGTCGTGCTCGCGGTCGACGGCAAACCCGTCGCCGAATCGGCGGACCTGCTCGGCGCGATCGCGGGCATGCGCGGCGGGCGGCAGGCCGACCTGCTCGTGTGGCGCGCCGGACGGGCGATGCACGTCAACGCGACGGTCGGCGCGTTCGACAGCGGGGCGGCGCCGGCCGGCGGCGCGCAAGGGCCGGCGCGATTCGGGCTTGCGCTGCGCGCCGCGACCGAGCAGGAAAGGCAGCGGCTCGGCATGAGCCAGGCGCTCGTCGTCGAGCAGGCGAGCGGCCAGGCGGCGCGCGCGGGCCTTCAGCCCGGCGACATCGTGCTGTCGGTCAACGGCACGCCGGTCGCGAGCATCGGTGCGCTGATGGCCGAGATCGACGCCGCGCGCGGCAACGTCGCACTGCTCGTGCAACGCGGCGGCTCGCGGTTGTATGTACCGATCGAAATCGGATGAGCGGCGCGGGCGAGCGGGCACGTTGCGCGACGGTGCGGCGCACATGGTTTGATCCGGCACGCGGGAACACACGGGAAACGGGAGGTGCGATGGGGCGATGGCGGGAAGGGGCGGTATCCGGGTGGTTGCGCACATGCATTTGCGCATGCGTGCTCGCCGTGTGCGTGCCGGTTGCCGCACAGACCGCCGACGTGCCGCAGCCGTGGATCAACTATGCGCAGCTCGTCGGGCGGCAGTTCCAGGCATGGCTCGAAGCGGACGGCGACGCGGCCGACCGGCTGCATCGGTATCTGGAGGAGCGCGTGTTGAACGCGCGTGCCGATGCGCCGCCGCCGGCGATCGTCGTGCGCGCGTGGATCGGGGCGAACGGTGCGGTGACACGTGTCGAATTCGCGTCGCTCGGCTCGGCCGATGCGGATGCGACGCTGCGTCAGTTGCTGACCGCGAGTCCGCTCACCGAGGCACCGCCGCCGGACATGCTGCAGCCGTTGCGGGTGCGGTTGAGGTTGATGCCGAATCCGGGCGCGGCGGCCAACGCGCCCTGACGGCACGAATCGTCCGGCTCCCGTGACGCGCGCAGATGCCGCGCGCTACGTGATCGCGGTGCCGGTCGACGTCGTCAAGTCCGTCCTGCGTGTCAACGGCATTCCGTATGAAGAAACGGATGCGCGGCAGCTCGAACCGCTGCAGCCGCATGCGGCGCGCGCGGCGACATTGCAGGTCGGTATCCTGTGCGGGCGGTGACGGGCGTCTTTCCGTCACACAGGCCGCCGCGCCGCTCGACCCCGGGTGTCCCACCCCGCGACGTTCCGGTGGGCAGTCCTGTCTATCGCTGCTATCCTTTCGATCGCATCAAGCTATATCAACGCCGCGCGGGCCGGTCGAGCGCACCGGGCCGTCGGCCGCCCGAGCCGGATCGTGTTGATCCGGTCCGGTCGAAAATCCATAATCGAGCATTGCGGGTCTTTTGTGAACGCTTCCATTCCGTCCATGTGCAGAGGGTCAATCCAACGATGAGCGGCGCATCGAAACCACCGGCGAAGCCGGCAAGCGCGCCGCGCGCGACAGCGGACGACACCGACCACGACGCGCTGAAGCACGGCGCGGCCGACGACGAATCGTCCGCCGGCGGGTCGTCGTATCTGGTTCCGGGCCTCGAACGCGGGCTGCGGATCCTCGCCGAATTCTCCGCGCGCGAGCCGGTGCTCGGCGCGCCCGAGCTGTCGAAGCGCATCGGCATCCCGCGCACGACCACCTTCCGCCTGCTGCAGACGCTCGAGGCGCTCGGCTTTCTCGAGCGCGTGAACGGCGACCGCTATTTCCGGCTCGGCGTCGGCGTGCTGCGGCTCGGCTTCGAATACCTGAATTCGCTCGAACTGACCGATCTCGGTACGCCCGTGCTCGAACGGCTGCGCGACGCGACGGGCCTGTCGACGCACCTGCTGATCCGCGACCAGCGCGACGTCGTGTTCGTCGCGAAGGCGCAGAGCAACACGTCGATGTTCGGTTCGGTGAAGGTGCACGTCGGCACGCGGCTGCCCGCGCACGCGACCGTGCACGGGCACGTGCTGATGGGCGACCTCACGCGCGACGCGTTGCGTCAGCTCTATCCGGAAAAACGGCTCGAGCAGTTCACCGAACGCACGCCGGGCACCGTCGACGAGCTGTACGAGCGCGTGCGTCACTACGCGCGGCTCGGCTACGCGGTCAGCGAGGCCGCGTTCGAGAGCGGCATCTCGGCCGTGACCGCGCCCGTGCGCGATCATTCCGGCGCGATCGTCGCGGCGGTCACCGCGACGGTGCCGCGCTCCGAGATCGGCGAGGCCGGAGAGAAGGAGCGGCTCGTCGAAGCAGTGTGCGGTGCGGCGGTCGATCTGTCGCAGCGCCTGAACTACCGGCCGCTCGAAAGCGATCCGACGTTCGCGCACGCGCGTCATCGGGTCGCGATGTTCTGATCCGTCGCGCAGGCCGCATCGTGCGGCTTTATTCATTCATCCATCGCCAATGAAAAAGAGCAGCCCGCGGGCTGCTCTTGTCGTCTCGGGCCCCGGGCGCGTGCGCCCGTCGCCGCTCAGAACGAATGGTGGATGCCGGCCAGCACGACCACCTGGTTCGCGGTGCTCGACACGCCGGCCGTGAAGAACGCGGCCTTCGCGCCGCCCGAACCATGCTCGTACAGCACGTTCGCGTACAGCTGCGTGCGCTTGGACAGCGCATAGATGTCGCCGAGCTCGACCTGCGTCCAGCGGCGGCCGGCCAGGGTCGTGGTCGCCGCGCCGCCCGCGATCGTGTTGAACGCGCTGCTGCGGTAGTTCACACCCGCGTCGTAGCTCTGGAACGTGTCGGAAAACCCGTTCGACTGCATCTTCACGCGCGTATAGAGACCGTGCACGAGGAAGTCGCCGAACTGGTAGGACGCGCCCGCGCCGATGTTCTCGACCTTGTTCGCGAGGTAGCCGTTCGCGGTGTTCTGCCCCTGGAACGACGTGATGCCCGTCTGGCCGATCAGGATCGCGCGGTCGTGCTCGTTCGAGTACACGGCCGACGCCTTGAACGGCCCGTTCGCGTAGTTCAGCGCGACACCGACGGACTTGCCGGTCGAGAAGTTCGTCGTGTTGCCGAGCGCCATCGTGGCCGCGGCCGAGAAGCCGGCGAAGCTCGGCGAACGGTACTTGACCGCGTTGTTGTACGGCACGTTGCCGGTCGCGGCGAGCCCGTCGATATTGCCCGGATGGAATGCATACCAGCTCATCGCGAGATACGCGGTGCTGAGCGGATCGAGATAGTCGAACGTCAGCGGCGTCTGCCGGCCGAGCGTCAGGGTGCCGTAGCGCTCGGAGCTGAGGCCGACGAACGCCGCGCGGTTCCAGATCGTGTTCGCGGTCGCGAACTGCCCGTTGTTCGTATAGAAGCCGTTTTCGAGCTGGAAGATCGCCGACAGGCCGCCGCCGAGGTCCTCCTTGCCTTTGAGGCCCCAACGGTCGGGCTGCGTGTTGCCCTGGATCATCGCCCATTTCGCGTGACCGCCGACGTTGTTCACATACGCGACGCCGGCATCCATGCTGCCGTACAGCGTCACGCTGCTCTGCGCCCAGGCGCCCGACATCGCGCCCATTCCGATGATTGCTGCTGCTACCGCGTGCTTGACCATTTGATCTCCTGACTCTCCAAACCTGATGAGAAACGTGCCGTGGCGGCGGGCACGAGGACGGCCGGCCGTCGCGCGCTTCTTCACCACCGGGCGGGCATCTTTTGTGTTCCATATAAGGAACAGTGTGCCTCTGATGGAATGGAGTATAGAGGTGTCGCGGGAAGTATCAAAAATAAATTTATCGGGCCGGATGCGGTTGCAGACGATCCGCAACAGCGGGCCGGCAATCCTGAAAAGTGGACTTAAATCCCTGCCGTAAAACGAGAAATCATATTGGACGCGGATGACGGTGCCGGCCGTCGACCGGGCGGTCGGTGTTTTCCCTAGGACATGCAGCTTTTTGTTTTACTCGTGGAAAGTCGCTTCTATAATCACCATCCATAAACTGCTGTTCCGGATATGGAACAAATCCGGAGCGAACCGAGAGTCGATCAGAAGGAAGGGTGTGAGATGTCTGAACAATGGGTTTGCGCCGGGCACGCCGGCGCGCTGTCGGAAGACACGCCGATCGAGTTCAAGCGGACCGACGGCGTCGAAATCGGGATCTACCGCGTCGGCGACGAGGTGTATGCGCTCGAGAACGTGTGTCCGCATGCATACGCGCTGCTGACGCAAGGGTTCGTCGACGAGGGCACCGTCGAATGCCCGCTGCACGAGGCCGTGTTCGACATCAAGACGGGCGAATGCCTGAAGGGCCCGGGCGGGCGCGCGCTGAAGCAGTACGCGGTGCGGCTGGCCGGCGAGGAAATCCAGATCAAGGTGGAATGACATGAAAGAAGCGACCGTCAACTTCAATCCCTTCCTGAAGCCGTGGGTGGCGCCGCAGCCGAACAACGTCGCCGGCAAGGGGCAGATCGAGATCCCGGGCCAGGTCGAGAACCGGATCTGGCAGAACCGCAAGGCCGAGCCGACCCAATATGAAAACGACCTCGGCGATGCGCTCGAACGCGTGTTCGAGAGCGGCGCGACCGAGCTGGACGATGTCGTCGCGGGCCTGAACCGCATCGGCTTTCGCGCGCCGGACGGCACCGCGTGGACGGCCGAGCGCTTTCGCGCCGAAATGGCCTCGCTGGCGGAATGAACGCGCGCGCCGCGTGACCGCCAACCCGACGACAACCGCATCCGGAGCACACTGATGACGTCCCCCGCACAACACGAAGCCCAACACGACCCGGTCCGCGAGTACCTCGACCGCGGCATCAAGAACTACTGGTATCCCGTTGCCCCGAGCTGGCAGGTGTCCAACGCGCCGGTCGGCCTCACGCGCCTGTCCGAGCAGATCGTGCTGTGGCGCGATCACGAGGGCAAGGTCCACGCGCTGGAGGATCGCTGCCCGCACCGCGGCGCGCGCCTGTCGCTCGGCTGGAACCTCGGCGGCAACATCGCCTGCTGGTATCACGGCATCGAGGTCGACGGTGGCGGCACCGTCGCGCGCGTGCCGGCCGTTTCGAACTGTCCGCTCGAAGGCATGAAGTGCGTGAAGTCGTATCCGGTCGAAGAGAAGGCCGGCGCGATCTTCCTGTGGTTCGGCGATGAAGCGCATGGCGAACCGGCGCCGCTGAACCTGCCGGAAGAACTGGTCGCCGACGAATACGCCCACTTCCTGTGCGTATCGAACTGGAAGTGCAATTACCAGTACGCGATCGACAACGTGATGGACCCGATGCACGGCGCGTACCTGCACGCGACGTCGCACTCGATGGCCGAAGGCGACAAGCAGGCCGAGATGCGCGTGCGCAAGACGGAAACGGGCCTGATGTTCGAGAAGATCGGCCAGCGCGACGTGAACTTCGACTGGGTCGAGCTCGGCGAAACGGGCTGCCTGTGGATGCGTCTCGCGATTCCGTACAAGCAGAAGTTCGGCCCGGGCGGCAACTTCGGGATCATCGGCTTCGCGACGCCGGTCGACGGCGACAACTGCCAGGTCTACTTCTGGCGCACCCGCAAGGTCAGCGGCTGGCAGCGCGACGTATGGCGCTTCATGTACCGCAACCGCCTCGAAGGCCTGCACTGGGACGTGCTCGAGCAGGACCGCTACGTCCTCGAAAGCCTCGCGCCGCACGCGCGCGATCACGAATACCTGTACCAGCACGACGTCGGCATCACGCGCGTGCGCCGGATGCTGCGCCAGCGCGCGCAGGAACATCTGTCCGCGCTCGACGCGCACCGTGCGGCGCAAGCCGCGGCGGAGCCGGCGAATGGCTGAGTTCGCGCCGGTCGTTTCGCTGCCGGGGCGCCGTGTGCTCGTCACGGGCGGCGCGCGCGGTCTCGGCGCGGCGTTCGTGAAAGCGCTGGTCGCCGCGGGCGCGCAGGTCGCGTTCGGCGACGTGCTCGTCGACGAGGGCCGTGCGCTGGCCGCACAGCTCGCGCAAGCCGGCCACAGCGCGCACTTCTTCGCGCTCGACCTCGCCGATCCGGCGAGCATCGACGCATTCGTCGCGCAGGGCGCGGCGGCGCTCGGCGGCATCGATGCGCTGATCAACAACGCGGCGATCACGAACTCGGGCGGCAAGTTGTCGACGGAACTCGACGTGCCGACCTGGGATGCCGTGATGAACGTAAACGTGCGCGGCGTGTGGCTCGTCAGCAACGCGGCGCTGCCGCATCTCGCGCAATCGGGCCGCGGCGCGATCGTGAACCTCGCATCGGACACCGCGCTCTGGGGCGCGCCGAAACTGCTCGCGTACGTCGCCAGCAAGGGCGCCGTGATCGCGATGACGCATGCGCAGGCGCGCGAGTTCGGCGCGCACGGCGTGACGGTCAACGCGATCGCGCCGGGGCTCACCGAAGTCGAGGCGACGGCCTACGTGCCGGCCGAACGGCACGCGTTCTACATGCAGGGCCGCGCGCTGACGCGCGCGCAGGTGCCCGACGACGTGACGGGCCCCGTGCTGTTCCTGCTGTCGGACGGCGCGCGCTTCGTGACGGGTCAATTGCTGCCGGTCAACGGCGGCTTCGTAATGAATTGAATCGAAGTTTTCACTCTGAATGAAGGAGAGGACGATGGCGGACGCAGATCTCGAACGCAAGTCGTGGGACCAGCCGGAAGGCGCAAGCTTCGGCGACTGGATGGAAGGGCGTGTCGCGCGCTACGCGACGCGGCGCTACGACTGGGACGCACTGAAGTTCCAGGCCGACTACGACCCGAAGTATCGCCGTGCGCAGATGCGCTACGTCGGCACGGGCGGCACGGGCGTCGCGAAGGACGTCAACACGGTGCCGGCCGGCAACTTCACGTTTTCGACGATGGTCATCCCGGCCGGCAACATCGGCCCGAGCCACATCCACATCGACGTCGAGGAAATCTTCTTCGTGTTGCGCGGCAAGATGAAGGTGATCTGCGAGCGCGACGGCGAGACCTGGGAGGCGATTCTCGGCGAGCGCGACCTGATCTCGGTGCCGCCGGGCGTGTACCGCACGGAAATCAACATCGGCGAGGAAGACGCGCTGATGTGCGTGATGCTCGGTTCGCCGAAGCCCATCACGCCGACGTATCCGCCGGATTCGCCGCTCGCGAAGATCAAGCGCTGAGACGGGGCGGAGCAAGCAATGAGTGTCATCGACAAACGTGAACGCGACCGCACGGCGGCGTTCGCCGCGCTGCTCGGGCAGTTTCCCGAACAGCGCTGCGCGGCCGGCGCGGCGGGCACGATCGGCTATCGCGAGGCCGGCGCGCAGCATGCGGGCCGCGCGTTGCCCGTCGTGCTGCTGCACGGGATCGGCTCGGGCGCCGCATCGTGGGTGCGCCAGCTCGACACGCTCGGTGCGTCGCGACGCGTGCTGGCGTGGGACGCGCCCGGCTACGGTGTGTCGACCCCCGTGCACGGCGCGTCGCCGACGGCCGCCGATTACGCGGCGTCGCTGAACGCGTGGCTCGAGGCACTCGGCATCGAACGCTGCGTGCTGGTCGGGCATTCGCTCGGTGCGATCGTCGCGGGCGGGTTGGCCCGCGCGATGCCCGCGCGGATCGCCGGCCTGCTGCTGATCTCGCCCGCGGGCGGTTACGGCAGCGCGCCCGCCGAAACGCGCGACGCACGCCGCGATGCGCGCCTCGCGATGCTCGAGGAACTCGGCCCGGCCGGGCTCGCCGAGCAGCGCAGCGCCAACATGCTGTCGGGTTTCGCGAGCGAGGATGCGCGTGCGTGGGTGCGCTGGAACATGGCGCGCATCGTGCCGGCCGGCTATGCGCAGGCCACGCACCTGCTCGCGAATGCCGATCTCGCGTCCGATCTCGCCGGCTTTCGCGGTCGGACCGCGGTGGCGGTCGGCGCGAACGACGCGATCACGCCGCCTGCGGCGTGCGAGCGGATCGCCGCGGCAGCGCACGTCGGGCTGCAAGTGATTCCGCAGGCCGGTCACGCGGGTTACGTGGAAGCACCGGCGGTTTATTCGTCACTGATCGACACGTTCTGCCGTCAATGCGATCGTCAACGGGGGCTGGAATGAGCGAACCGTTGCAACAGCGGCAGGACGCGGAAGTCGCGAAGTCCGACGCGAACTACGTGGTGCCGGGCCTCGAACGCGGCCTGCGCATCCTCGCGGAGTTCTCGCCGCGCGAGCCGGTACTGGGCGCGCCGGAGTTGTCGAAGCGGCTCGGCATTCCGCGCACGACGGTGTTTCGTCTGCTGCAGACGCTCGAGTCGCTGGGCTTTCTCGAGCGCGCGGACAAGGACCGCAACTACAAGCTAGGCATCGCCGTGCTGCGACTCGGCTTCGAATACCTGAGCTCGCTCGAGCTGACCGATCTCGGCCTGCCGGTGATCGAAAGCCTGCGCGACGCGACCGGTTTCACGACGCACATCGTGATCCGCGACGGCCGCGACGTGGTGTTCGTCGCGAAGGCGCAGAGCCAGTCGCCGGTGTTCAGCTCGATTCGCGTGAACGTCGGCACGCGGCTGCCCGCGCATGCGACGACGCACGGCCACGTGCTGATGGGCGACCTGTCGCTGAAGGAATTGCGCGATCTGTATCCGGAAAGCACGCTGAACCGGATGACGAGCGCGACGCCGGAGACAGTCGATGCGTTGTACGAAGTAATCCGCGAGGACGCATTGCGCGGCTACGGCGTCAGCAATTCGTCGTTCGAACGCGGCATTTCGGTGGTCACGGCGCCGGTGCGCAACGACACGCAGAAGATCGTCGCGTGCATCACGGTGACGGTGCCTCGGCCGGAGATCGACGCGGCGCTGATCGCCGACGGCCTGATCGACAAGGTGCAGCGCGCGGCGGCGGAACTGTCGCGGCGGCTCAATTACCGCTCGGACGACGAGCACACGTTTATGAAGGCTTTGGGATTGAAATGAGATCCGCACGCATGCTTCGCACGCTGCCCCACAACGGGGCGACCATTCCTCCCGGGGCGGCCCGGCAGGGGGCGACGACATGATCAACATCGATCTGACCGGGCAGGTGGCGGTGGTGACGGGCGGTTCGTCCGGCATCGGCCTCGCGACTGCCGAAAAATTCCTGCAAGCCGGCGCGTCGGTCGCGATTTGCGGCCGCGACGGTGAGCGCCTCGCACGCGCGCAAGCGTTGCTCGGCGAGCAATACCCGGGTGCGCAACTGCTCGCCGTGCGCTGCAATGTGCTCGACGAAGCCGATGTGGCCGCGTTCGCGCAGGCCGTGTCCGACCGCTTCGGCCGCGCCGACATGCTGGTCAACAACGCGGGCCAGGGCCGCGTGTCGACCTTCGCCGACACGACCGACGACGCATGGCGCGAAGAGCTCGAACTGAAGTATTTCAGCATCATCCGCCCGACGCGCGCGTTCCTGCCGCTGCTGCGCGACGCGCACGCGCCGACGATCACCTGCGTGAACTCGCTGCTGGCGCTGCAGCCGGAGCCGCACATGGTCGCGACGTCGTCGGCGCGCGCGGGCGTGCTGAGCCTCGTGAAGTCGCTCGCGACCGAACTCGCGCCGCAGCGCATCCGCGTGAACTCGATCCTGATCGGCATCGTCGAGTCGGGTCAGTGGCGCCGCCGCTACGAAGCGCAGGCGCAGGCCGGCGAAAGCTGGGAAGACTGGACGGGCGCGCTCGCCCGCAAGAAGAACATTCCGCTGAACCGCTTCGGCAAGCCTGACGAGGCAGCCTGGGCACTCTTTTATCTCGCAACGCATCTGTCGTCCTACACGACGGGCAGCCATATCGACGTTTCTGGAGGCTTTGCACGCCATGTCTAAAAAAACCACGGTTGGCGAGCTGATTGCCGCCTTTCTCGAGCAGTGCGACGTCAAGACCGCATTCGGTGTCATCTCGATCCACAACATGCCGATCCTCGACGCGATCAACTCGCGCGGCAACATCCGGTATGTCGGCGCGCGCGGCGAAGCAGGCGCGGTGAACATGGCCGACGGCCTCGCCCGCGTATCGGGCGGCCTCGGCGTCGCGTTCACGAGCACGGGCACGGCGGCGGGCAACGCGGCGGGCGCGATGGTCGAGGCGCTGACGGCCGGCACCGCGCTGCTGCACATCACGGGGCAGATCGAGACGCCGTATCTCGATCAGGATCTGGCCTACATCCACGAAGCGCCCGACCAGCTCACGATGCTCGACGCGATCTCGAAGGCCGCGTTCCGCGTGCGCACGGTCGAGACGGTGCTGCCGACAATCCGCGAAGCGGTGCGCGTCGCGCGGACGGCCCCGACCGGCCCCGTGTCGGTCGAGATTCCGATCGACATCCAGGCCGCCGAAATCGAATGGCCGGAAGATCTCGCGCCGGCGCACGTCGCGGTGCGCGAGCACGACGAAGCGCGCGTCGCGAAGCTCGCCGACGCGCTGGCGGCCAAGCGCCGTCCGCTGTTGTGGATCGGCGGCGGTGCGCGCCACGCGCGCGCGGAAGTCGAGCGCCTGGTGAAGCTCGGCTTCGGCGTCGTGACGAGCGTGCAGGGCCGCGGCGTGCTGCCGGAAGATCATCCGGCGACGCTCGGCGCGTTCAACGTGCATGCCTGCGTCGAAGCGTTCTACAAGACTTGCGACGCGCTCGTCGTGGTCGGCTCGCGCCTGCGCGGCAACGAGACGCTGAAGTACAAGCTCGCGCTGCCGCAGCCGCTGTTCCGGATCGATGCCGATGCGCTCGCCGACAACCGCGGCTATCGCAACGCGCTGTTCGTGCACGGCGATTCGAAGCGCGTGCTCGCCGAGCTGGCCGATCGCCTCGAAGGCCGCCTGTCTGTCGATCCGCAGTTCGCGGCCGACCTTGCGGCGGCGCGCGAGCAGGCCGTCGCCAGCGTGGCCGAAGGACTCGGGCCTTACAAGAAGCTGGTCGACACGCTGCAGGGCGCGGTGGGCCGCGACTACAACTGGGTGCGCGACGTGACGATCTCGAACAGCACGTGGGGCAACCGGCTGCTGAAGATCTTCGAGCCGCGCGCGGGCGTGCATGCGCTCGGCGGCGGCATCGGCCAGGGCATCCAGATGGGCATCGGCGCGGCGCTGGCCGGCACTGCGGCGAAGACGGTCTGCCTGGTCGGCGACGGCGGCCTGATGGTCAACGTCGGCGAGCTCGTGACGGCCGTGCAGGAAAACGCGAACGTGATGATCGTGCTGATGAACGACCAGTGCTACGGCGTGATCCGCAACATCCAGGACGCGCACTACGGCGGCCGCCGCTGCTTCGTGCAGCTGCACCAGCCGGATTTCGCGCAGTTCTGCGCGAGTTTCGGTCTCACGCACTACCGGATCTCGTCGCTCGACCAGGCCGAGGCGATCGTGCGCGAAGGGATGGCGAAGGAAGGGCCGGTGATGGTCGAGGTCGACATGCTGTCGGTCGGCTCGTTCGCATCGGCATTCGCGGGCCCGCCGGTGAAGAAGGAAGAAACGCCGTCGGAGCGGCAGTATGCGTAACGGCCACGCTCACGGGCATGCGCCCGTCGACATCGCGATGATCGGCTTCGGCGCGATCGGCGCGGCCGTGTATCGCGCGGTCGAGCACGATGCATCGTTGCGCGTCGCGCACGTGATCGTGCCCGAGCACCAGCGCGACGCGGTGCAGCGCGAGCTCGGCGGTGCGGTGGAGGTCGTGTCGTCGGTCGACGCGCTGGCCCGCCGCCCCGAGTTCGCGCTCGAATGCGCGGGTCACAGCGCGCTCGTCGATCACGTCGTGCCGCTGTTGAAGGCCGGCACCGATTGCGCGGTCGCATCGATCGGCGCGCTTTCCGACCTCGCGCTGCTCGACACGCTGTCGCAGGCGGCCGACGAAGGCGATGCGACGCTGACGCTGCTGTCCGGCGCGATCGGCGGCATCGACGCGCTGGCATCGGCGAAGCAGGGCGGCCTCGACGAGGTGCTGTACGTCGGCCGCAAGCCGCCGCTCGGCTGGCTCGGGACGCCCGCCGAGGAACTGTGCGACCTGCGTTCGATGACGGAGGAGAAGGTGATCTTCGAAGGCACCGCGCGCGACGCTGCACGGTTGTATCCGAAGAACGCGAACGTCGCGGCGACGGTCGCGCTCGCGGGCCTCGGCCTCGACGCGACGCGCGTGCGGCTGATCGCCGATCCGGCCGTCACGCGCAACGTGCATCGCATCACCGCGCGCGGCGCGTTCGGCGAGATGTCGCTCGAAATGAGCGGCAAGCCGTTGCCCGACAACCCGAAGACCTCCGCGTTGACCGCATACAGCGCGATCCGCGCGCTGCGCAACCGCGCGGCGCGCTGCGTGATCTGAGCGGGCGACGCGGCCATTCGGGCCATTGAACGGCCGCCGGCGCCACGGCGCGGGCGGCTGCGCAGAGACAGATTTGTGGGACTTGTGACATGACTCCATTCGATACGAGCCTCGTACCCAACGGCGACATCCTGATCGGCGGCGAGTGGCGGCGCGGCCGTGGCGCGCCGTACGCGAGCATCTATCCGGCCGACCAGTCGCTGAACATGGAAGTATCGACGGCGAACGCCGAAGACGCCGTGGAAGCCGTCGTGGCCGCCGACGCCGCATGGCGCCGCGCCGACTGGGCCGGCCTGAAGCCGCACCAGCGTGCGCTCGTGCTGTACCGGATCGCCGACCTGATCATGCAGCGTCACGAAGCGCTCGCGAACCTGCAGCGCCGCGACAACGGCAAGCCGATCGGCGAGACGCGCGTGCTGGTGGCGAGCGCCGCCAACACGTTCCGCTATTTCGCGGCGTGCCTGGAAACGCTCGACGAAGAACTGACGCCTTCGCGCGGCGACTACCTGACGATGAGCGTGCACGAGCCGATCGGCGTGATCGCGGCGATCACGCCGTGGAATTCGCCGATCGCCTCCGATGCGCAGAAGCTCGCGCCGGCGCTCGCCGGCGGCAACGCGGTCGTGCTCAAGCCGGCCGAAGTCACGCCGCTCGTGTCGCTCGCGCTCGCGCGCATCTGCGAGGAGGCCGGCGTGCCGAAGGGCGTGCTGAGCGTGCTGCCGGGCAAGGGCTCGGTGATCGGCGACGTGCTCGTGCGCCATCCGCTCGTGAAGAAGGTGTCGTTTACCGGCGGCACGGAAGTGGGTCGCGGCATCGCGCGCATCGCGGCGGAAAAGCTGATGCCCGTGTCGCTGGAGCTCGGCGGCAAGTCGCCGACGATCGTGTTCGACGACGCCGATCTCGACCATGCGGTCAACGGCGTGCTGTACGGCATCTTCAGTTCGTCGGGCGAGGCTTGCATTGCGGGTTCGCGCCTGTTCGTGCAGCGCTCGGTGTACGACGAATTCATGCAGCGTCTGGTGGCCGGCGCGCGCAAGCTGCGCGTGGGCGATCCGACGCGGCCCGACACGCAGATGGGTCCGCTGATCACCGCGAAGCATCGCGAATCGGTGGAGCGCTACGTCGCGCTCGGGCTGGAGGAAGGCGGCCGCCTGCTGTGCGGCGGCGAGCGGCCGTCGGGCGACGGCCGCGACGATGGCTTCTTCTATCAGCCGACGATTCTCGAAGGCTTGCCGAACAGCGCGCGCATTTGCCAGGAAGAGATCTTCGGGCCGGTGCTCGTCGCGATGCCGTTCGACGACGAAGCAGCGCTGATCGCGCAGGCGAACGACAGCGTGTTCGGCCTTGCCGCCGGCATCTGGACGCGCGACTACAAAGGCGCATGGCGCATCGCGCGCGCGCTCGAGACGGGCACCGTCTGGATCAACACGTACAAGCTGTTTTCGATCTCCACGCCGTTCTCGGGCTGGAAGGAAAGCGGGATGGGCCGCGAGAAGGGGCGTCTCGGCATCCGCGAATACATGCAGCAGAAGAGCCTCTACTGGGGCTTGAACGACGCGCCGCTGCCGTGGGCGAACTGAGCGAAGGGGAATGACGCAATGAGCATCTTGGGTATCGAGCAGATCACGTACGGTGTCGACGACCTCGCGACGTGCCGGCGCTTTTTCGCCGACTGGGGGCTGAAGGAAGTCGCGCACGACGACACGCGCGCTTGCTTCGAAACGCTGAACGGCTGCACCGTGCTGGTCGTCAAGGCCGACGATCCGTCGTTGCCGCCCGCGTTCGAGGCGGGCCCGACGCTGCGCGAAGTCACGTGGGGCGTCGCGACGCAGCAGGAAGTCGATGCGCTGCGCACGAAACTGGCCGGCCAGCCCGGCTATTACGCGCAGGACGATGCGGTCGGCTGCATCGACCCGAACGGGATGGCGATCCGCATCGAGGTGACGCGCAAGCGTGTGCTCGACATCACCGGCTCGCCGTCGAACGTGTGGGGCCACACGGCGCGCGTCGACCAGCCGAGCCCGATCTATGCGCGCGCCGAGCCGGTCGAGGTGGGGCACGTGGTGTTCTTCACGAACTGCCTCGACGCGCAGGAAGCGTTCTATCACGAGTTGCTCGGCTTCGAGACGTCCGATCGCTATCCGGGCCGCGGCGCGTTCATGCGCTGCGCGCCGCACGGCGGCCATCACGACCTGTTCCTGCTCGCATTGCCGAACGGCAAGCGCGGCCTGAACCACGTCGCGTTCACCGTGCGCGACATCCATGAAGTGTTCGGCGGCGGCATGCACATCGACCGCTGCGGCTGGGAAACGCAACTCGGCCCGGGCCGTCATCCGGTGTCGTCCGCGTACTTCTGGTACTTCCAGAATCCGGCCGGTGCATTGATCGAGTACTACGCGGACGAGGACGTGCTGACGCCCGAGTGGCAGCCGCGCGAATTCGAACCGGGCCCGACCGTGTTCGCCGAATGGGCCGTCGACGGCGGCCTCGACGGCAACACGCGCCGGCAGAAGAACGCGAAGGCGCCGGAAGGCAAGTTCATGACGGAGCGCAAATCATGACCGAAGGGAATACGCAGGCGCCGGCGGCGCCGGGCACCGTCGTCGTGATCGGCGGCGGGCAGGCCGCCGGCTGGGTGCTGAAGACGCTGCGCGCGGAAGGGTTCGCGGGCCGCCTCGTGATGATTGCCGACGAGCCGCACCTGCCGTACGAGCGTCCGCCGCTGTCGAAAGCCGTGCTGGCCGGCGACGCCGACATCGAAACGGTGCGCGTCGTGCGTCCCGACGAATTCGACGCGCTGAACGTCGAGGCATGGCAGCCGGAGCGCGCGTCGTCGATCGACCGCGCGCGCCGCGTGGTGAAGACCGAAAGCGGCCGCGAGATCGAATACGACCGCCTCGTGATCGCAACCGGGGGCACCTCGCGCCGCTTGCCTGACTCAATCGTCAGGACCCCGAATCTGCATTACCTGCGCACGCTCGACGAAGCGGCCGCGCTCGGCGAGAAGCTCCGTGCGAGCCGGCGCGTGCTGGTGATCGGCGGCGGCTGGATCGGCCTCGAGGTCGCCGCGACCGCTCGCAAGCTCGGCGTCGAAGCGGTCGTCGTCGAAGGCGCGCCGCGTCTGTGCGGGCGCTCGGTGCCTCAGATCGTGTCGGACTTCCTGCTCGAGCTGCATCGCGCGAACGGGGTCGACGTGCGCGTCGGCGCGGCGCTCGCGTCGCTCGACGCACAGCCGGACGATGCGTCGAAGGTGCGCGCGACGCTCGCCGACGGTACGACGATCGACGCGGATTTCGCGGTGGCCGGCATCGGCCTCGCGCTGAATGCGACGCTGGCGAGCGACGCGGGCCTGGCGATCGACGACGGCATCGTGGTCGACGAGTTCGGCGCGACCAGCGACCCGGCGATCTTCGCGTGCGGCGACGTCGCGAACCATCACAACGGCTGGCTGAAGCGGCGCGTGCGGCTCGAATCGTGGGCGAACGCGCAGAACCAGGCGATCGCGGCCGCGAAAGCCGTGCTCGGCGTGCGCGCGCCGTACGCTGAGATTCCGTGGTTCTGGTCCGATCAGTACGACGTGAACCTGCAGATCCTCGGCGATCTGCCGGCCGATGCGCAGCTCGTCGTGCGCGGCGATCTCGCCGCGCGCCGCGCGACGCTGTTTTTCGTAGGCGATGGACATGTGAGAGGTGTCGTCGCCATCAACAACGCACGCGAGCTCAAGCTCGCGCGCAAGTGGATGAACCAGGGCCGGGCAGTGGATACGGAAGCCCTGGTGGACACGACCAAAGCGCTTGCCTGACCGGCGAACGATCCAGGAGACACCCCGCATGAGCACTTTCGACAACGTCGTGGCCGGCAGGGCCACGACGGAAGCTGCCGCCTCCACGCCCGGCGCGATCATCGCGCGGCTCGAGCGGCTTCCGGCCAACGCGATGCAGATCCGCGCGCGCGTGCTGATCGGCACGGCCACGTTCTTCGACGGCTTCGACGTGATCACGATCGCGGCGACGCTGCCGTTGCTGATTCACAAGTGGGGGCTGTCGCCGACGCAGATCGGCATGCTGATCGCGTCCGGCGCGATCGGCCAGCTGATCGGTGCGTTCCTGTTTCCCGCCCTCGCGGAGAAGCATGGCCGTGTGAAGGCGATCGCGTGGAGTTCCGCCGTGATCGGCATCACGAGCATCGCGTGCGGATTCGCGCCGACGTTCGAGGTGTTCGTGCTGCTGCGGATCCTGCAGGGGCTCGGTCTCGGCGGCGAACTGCCGGTCGCGGCCACGTACATCAACGAAATCACGCGGGCGCACGGCCGCGGCCGCTTCGTGCTGTTGTATGAAATCGTGTTCCCGATCGGCTTGCTGGTGTCGATGGCGCTGGGCGCATGGCTCGTGCCGCGGTTCGGCTGGGAGATCATGTACTTCGTCGGCGGGCTGCCGTTGATTCTTGCGCTGGTGCTCACGCATCTGGTGCCGGAATCGCCGCGCTGGCTCGCATCGCGAGGGCACCTCGCGGAAGCCGGGCGCGCGGTCGGCGTGTTCGAATCGTCGGTGCGCGGCGAGCTGCCGCCGGTCACGCAGGTGGCCGCGTACGACGAGATGGTCCGTCAGCACCCGAAGCGCCGGATGAGCGACCTGTTCAGCGCAGCGTATCGCAAGCGCACGCTCGCGGTGGCGACGCTGTGGGCGACCTGCGGGTTCATCCAGTACGGGCTGTCGACGTGGTTGCCGACGATCTACAAGAACTTCTATCACGCGCCGCTGCAGCTCGCGCTGAATCTCGCGGTGATCGGCTCGGTGATGGGCGTGCTCGGTTCGCTCGCGTCCGCGCTGCTGGTCGACAAGCTCGGCCGCAAGCCGGTGATCGTGTGGTCGTTCGTGCTTTGTGCGCTGTCGCTGGCGTTCGCGGGCTTCTATCACGCGGCATCGGTGTATGTCGTGGCGACCTTCTGCTCGCTGTCACTGGGGCTGATGGCGTCGGGCTTCATCACCGCGTACGTGTATACGCCGGAGCAGTATCCGACGAGCATCCGTGCGTCGGGCTGCGGCCTCGGCAGCGCGTGGCTGAAGATCGCGTCGTTCGCGGCGCCGATGATCGTGCCGCACGCGATCATCGGCGGCAACCTCGCGCCGGCGTTCTACCTGATCGGCATCGTGCCGCTGATCGCCGCCGTGACGGTTCATCTGGTCGGGATCGAGACGAAGGGGAAAGTGCTGGAAGCGCTGGAGGCGTGAGCGCGGCTGGCCGTCATCGCCGACATGGATAAGCCCGGACACCGTCCGGGCTTTTTCGTTTTACGGCGATCGCGTTCGCCGCTCGCGAGCGAGCGGTTCACCGTGCGATGCCCGGGCCGCGCGCGGCGTTCCATCCCGCGGGCGGCTTGCCCGATGGCCCGATCGAACGTACTCTCTGTCGATACTCCGGCCCACCAGCAGGTTATCGACCATGCAAGCCCATCCTTTGCGTCTTTCCCCCGGCGACGATCTGCGTGCATCGATCGAACAGGCATTGCGCCGGCTCGGCGCGGACGCGGCATTCGTGATCCAGGGAATCGGCAGCCTGAGCGTCGCGCAGCTGCGCTTTGCCGGTGTCGATGCGCCGACCGAACTGCGCGGCGACCTCGAGATCCTGACGCTGGCCGGTTCCGTCTCGCCGGACGGCGCGCATCTGCACATGTCGGTATCCGATGCACACGGACGCGTGTCGGGCGGACACGTTGCGAGCGGCTGCGTGGTGCGCACGACCGCCGAGATCCTGCTCGCGCTGTTGCCCGCACATCGTTTTTCCCGTGAACCCGACGCGGACACCGGATTCAACGAGCTGGTGATCCGTCCGGCGCAACGCTGATCGCGAGCGGCGCTCGGAGCGCGGCCGGTCGGCCCGTCGAGACGGCCGCGCACGGGGGGAGTGCTCAACGGGCCGTCCCGGCGAGCACATGGCGGCGGCAATGTTCGAGATACGCCTGTTCATGCACGGCCATCAGTTCGATGATGCTGCGCCACAGCCATGAAGGTGCGTCGACGGTTTTCGGGCGTTGACGATGCAGCTCGGTGCGCCATGCACGTTGTGTCGCGTCGTCCATCTGCGCGGCATGCGCGCGGCCGATCACGCGGGCAAGATACCGCGCGACCTCGATCGCATCGGCTTCCGACAGCCGTTCAGCTTCCAGTTTCAGATCCTGCGGCATCAATTCGCGCATGACGACGGAGCGCCCGTCGAGCCGCGCCGCGCACATCCGGCTCCCCAGCATCGGCGACACGTGACGGGCGCCTTCGAGCACGCGTTGCGCCGGATCGCGCGGCATGCGCACGCCGGGATGCCTGGGCGCCTTGGCGGTCGTGGCTTCCTTGATGTCGATCAGATACGGCGAATGTCCGTCGGCGCACGCGTCGTCGATGTCCAGCATCACCGCGAAGCGGCGCCGCCCGAGCGAGCTGCAGCCCTTTACCCAGTAGGCTGCATCGAGCACCTTCATGCTGGCGTCGCTCTCTGTCTTGCGGCTGAGTGCCGCGCTGACCGGGGAAAGCGGCGCGGATTCGAACAGCGCGTGGATGGCGTTTCGTTCCTGTTCCGACAGCGGCCAGAAACGCTTTCCGAGCGGAATGTGCGGCGTGATGTTACGGATCGTCTGCCGCTCGAGTTTGCGCCACGATCGATGCAGTGCCGCGTTCATCGCGATTTGCACGGCGGTCGGGCGCTGCATGCGTTCGGTCGTGTCGCGGCGCCGGCCGTCGAACGCGCATTCGTAGCCGTCGATCAGTGCCTCGATCATCCGCCACGTGACGACACCGGGCAGATCGGAGCTGCGAGCCGCGGTCGCGAGCGAGAAGCCGAGCCGCAGCACGTCGTGAACGGGATTGCCGATCACGCTCTGGTCGAGGTCGCGAATCTGCACGGCGACTTCGCCCGTCTTCGCCGCGACCGGCCCCAGATTGCCGAGATGGCAGTCGCCGCCGATCCATATTGCGGGCCCGTCGGGCAGCGTTCCGCGGCGATGGTCCGCCAGCCACGCGTAGAAGCGGTCCGCGCTGCCACGCGTATAGGTGTGTATCGAGCGCGCCATCTTGCGGCTGCGCAGGCGCGCGAGGATTTGCGCACGTTGGTCGCTGGAAGGCAGCCGTGAGGATTTCGATACCTTTTTTGCCATGATTCGTTCTCCTTCCGACCTGTGCGACATACACCCGGTGCGTACGCCGGCCGCGCGGCACCGCGGCGCCGGCGCGGCTCGCCTGCCACACGCACCTTAGCCCGGCACGAACACGCCCATGGCCGCGATTGCCATCGCGAACGTCGCGAGCCATCCGCCCCATGCCAGCGTGCCGGTGATCGCGAACTTGCCCATGATGCGCCGGCTGCCGGCCATCAGCATCATCACGACCATGATCGGCACGGCGGTCACGCCGTTGATGACCGCGCTCCAGTACAGCGCGCGGATCGGGTCGAAATGCAGGAACGTGACCACGACGCCGCCGATGATCGCCAGCGCGATGACCGCATAGAATTCCGGCGCGACGCCGAGCTTCAGCGCGAGACTGTTGCGCCAGCGGAAGGTGCCCGCGGCCGCATAGGCGGCCGATCCCGCGAGCACCGGCAGCGCCAGCAGGCCGGTGCCGATGATCCCGAGCGCGAACAGCACGTACGCGAAGTGCCCGCCGATCGGCTCCAGGGCCCGCGCGGCATCCGCCGACGTCTTCACGTCGATGTGGTGCAGATGGAGCGTGGCCGCCGCGGTCAGCGTGATGAAGAACCCGATGACGTTCGATACGCCCATCCCGACCCAGGTATCGAAGTTGATCCGGCGCAACTGCGCGGGTGCCTGGTGCGGCGCATGCCGCAACGAGCGCTGGCTCGGCACCGCACGCAGTTCCTCGACTTCCTGCGACGCCTGCCAGAAGAACAGATAAGGGCTGATTGTGGTGCCGAGCACGGCGATGACCGTGGTCAGGTATGCGGCGGACCACTGGAAGTGCGGCCGCACGATCGCACGGCCGACCTCCCGCCACGGGACGGGCACGATGAGCGCCACCGCGACGTATGCGAGCAGGATCAGCGCGGTCCATTTGAGCAGGCGCGCATAGCGATCGTACGGCACGAAGATCTGCAGCACGGCCGACACGGCGCCCAGGCATACGACATAGAGTTCTTGCGGGCCGTGCAGCAGCAGGTTGAGCGCCGCACCCATCGCCGACAGGTCGGCCGCGATGTTGATCACGTTCGCGACGATCAGCAGCACGACCGTGGCGTAGAGCAGCCAGCGTGGATAGTGCGTGCGCATGTTCGACGCGAGGCCCTTGCCCGTCACGCGGCCGATGCGCGCGCTGACGAGCTGGATGGCGGTCATCAGCGGATAGGTCAGCAGCAGCGCCCACAGCAGCTCGAAGCCGAATTGCGCGCCCGCCTGCGAGTACGTGCCGATGCCGGACGGATCGTCGTCGGCGGCGCCGGTGACGAGGCCGGGCCCGAGACGGCGGAGCCAGTTTGCGGCACGCGGACGGTGCTGCGCCGAATCGGGGGACTCGTTGTCGTTCATGATCGCGACCCGTGGGGGAGGGGACGATCGATCCGCAAGTAGCGTGCCCGGCCGGCGCGGCCGGCGGGGCCGGGCTTTGACGCGTGTCGAGCGCCCGCCGGGCGCGACACGGAACAACGGAAAGCCGGCGTGGCCGAGGCGCGGGAAGAAAGGGCTGGGAAGCGGCGCGTGGCCGGATCCGGCCGCGGAATACGACGGGCGTGCCGCTCGATTCGCGCCAGCGCCTTTCGCCGCGGCATGCGCGACGGGGAACCGCTACCGCTCATCGGCGGCGCGTGTCCGGCATCAACGTGCTGCGGTCGCCACGTCCTGATTGCCGCGCCCGCTCACGAGGCATGCCGACATGAAGGCTTCGCTCTGGCTGTCGGCGGCCGCGCTGCCGAAGCCCTTGCCGAGCGCGTCATATTTCACTTGCTGGGCGCCCTGCGAGCAGGCTGCCGGGCTCGCATCGCGGCCTTGCGCATGCAGCAACGCGCGGTCGCCGATCAGATAGGCCAGCAGCGCAAAAAAAGCGATGTGTACGACTCGTCTCATGGATCGTCTCCTCGTCGCTCGAGCGTAACGCGGACCGGCTGCGCAAGGCACTTGGGGCTTCCCCCGGTAAACGTCTGCGGAAATGACGACGAGCAGGTGATCGCTTCCCTTTTTTACAGCGCGCACGCGCAAAAGCGGCATTGGGCGGCCCGCTGTCGGCGCATGCGATCGACGCGAGTTTGACGAATATCAGGTTACGCGCGGGGCGAGACGGTCGGCCCCGCAGTCAAGGCGATAGCATGAATGCATGTTTCAACGGAACGCAATGCGCGGCGAGCGATGGGCGCAATGGTTTCGAACGCAACAGTTAAATGCCGGGCATCGCTGTCGAATTAGTGAGGAATCCAAATGCTGAACGTATCTTCGGTCCTGATCAGCCTGGCGCCGATGTGGGCCATTTTGCTGGTTGCGTCGTCCGCCGCGGCCTATCTCGTGTTCTGGCGCAAGATCATCAAGTAAGCGTGACGCGCTGAGCGATCTATCTGACCGCCGTCACCGGCACATTGGAAATTCGCACGAGCCGGCCCAGCACGCTGTCGCGGAAAATCGACAGCAACTGATGAAACAGGTCGTGCCGCGGCGCGACGACGACGATTTCGTCGCAACCCGTTTCGGCCGCAACGGCCGCGATCGTGTCGGCAACCGGGCCGACCTTCTTCACGATGCTGTACTGGACACCGGCTTCCCGCAGCACTCGCTCGGCCGCTGCCAGATCGGCGCATGCGAACTTGTCCTCGATCGAGCGCAGTCGCGACAGCGGGTGAAACGCCTCGAGCCGCGTCGCTTCGAGCGGCGGCTGGACGTTGATCAGCACGA
This sequence comes from Burkholderia territorii, assembly GCF_001718335.1. NCBI lineage: Bacteria > Pseudomonadati > Pseudomonadota > Betaproteobacteria > Burkholderiales > Burkholderiaceae > Burkholderia > Burkholderia territorii. The sequence goes on along the minus strand of NZ_CP013365.1, from coordinate 1,519,113 downwards.
TTTCCGACGCGCAGCGCTCGCGATAAAGGAAGGTAGCGTGGCGGACCGCCTGCAGGGAGCGAGGCGAATGACCGACCGGAACCAGCAGCTTGAGCATGGAAAATGCTCCGTAGTCGAGATGTTCCCAGCGTAGTGCGCCGCCGGCTCGCGTGCCCTAAAGATATCGGGCGGCTGCGTAAAAATCTCGTCAACGTCCGTCGCCGCGTGTTGCGCCTATTAGAAATATAAGAAATTTAAGTTTATGCGCATAAACGTTTACACCGATCGGCCGGGGGCGGCAGCCCGACGTCGGCTGCCGTGCGGCGTACCGCACGGATTTAGTCGAATCCTCGATGAATCGCGGCGGAAAATATCGGAGGTCGGCCATCCGGGCTCGCGTAGAGTAGAGCATCGACCGCGGCGCGGCCTTTCCCCGGCGCCTTCCTGGCCATTCGGGATGGACCGCCGCCACCACGCGGCCCGCCATTCCATTCCGATTCCAGGAGACTTCGCATGCCGCACGGCGCCCCGCAGCTTCTCGCCCCCGCATCCATCACCGTCGATCCGATCGTGGCCCTGTCGGCCGGCGAACTCGCGTCGGCGATCCGCGGCAAGGAGGTTTCCTGCGTCGAGACGATGCGCGCATATCTCGATCACATCGAGCGCGTGAACGGCGCCGTGAACGCGCTGGTGTCGCTGCGCGATCGCGCGACGCTGCTCGCCGAGGCAGCGGAAAAGGATGCCGCGCTTGCGCGCGGTGAGTATCACGGCTGGCTGCACGGGATGCCGCAGGCGCCGAAGGATCTCGCGATGACCAAAGGGCTGCGCACGACCTACGGCTCGCCGATCTTCCGCGATAACGTGCCGCAGGCCGATTCGGTCGGTGTCGGCCGAATGCGGGCGGCGGGCGCGATCTTCATCGGCAAGACCAATACGCCGGAGTTCGGCCTCGGTTCGCATACGTTCAACGAAGTTCACGGCGCGACGCGCAATCCATACGATCTGACGAAAAGTGCGGGCGGCAGCAGCGGCGGCACGGCCGCCGCGCTCGCGTCGCGCATGCTGCCGGTCGCGGATGGCAGCGATTTCGGCGGCTCGCTGCGCAATCCGGCCGCGTTCTGCAACATCTACGGGTTCCGCCCGTCGCAGGGCCGCGTGCCGCGCTGGCCGGGCGTCGACGTGTTCATGCAGCAGCTCGGCATCGAAGGGCCGATGGGGCGCACCGTCGGCGACGTCGCGCGCTTGCTCGCGATCCAGGCCGGCTACGACCCGAACGATCCGCTGTCGCTCGCGGAGGATCCGGCCGTCTTCGCGGGGCCGCTCGACAAGGACCTGCGCGGCGAGCGCATCGCGTGGGTCGGCGACTGGAACGGCTACCTCGCGACCGAGCCCGGTGTGCTCGCGCAGTGCGAAAAGGGTCTCGCGACGCTGCGCGAGATCGGCTGCGACGTCGATGCGGCGCTGCCGGCGTTCGCGCCCGAGCGGATCTGGCGCCTGTGGCTCGCGCATCGGCATCTGCTGTCCGGCGGCGGGTTGCTCGCACACTATCGCGACCCCGCGCGGCGTGCGCTGCTCAAGCCCGAGGCGATCTACGAGGTCGAAGGGCTGCTCGCGATGCAGGGCGCCGCCGTGTTCGACGCGAGCATCGAGCGCACCGCGTGGCACCAGGCCGTGCTGAGCTTCTTCGACCGCTACGACTTCATCGCGGCGCCGACCGCGCAGGTGTTCCCGTTCGACGTCGACCAGCGCTGGCCGAAGGAAATCGCGGGCCGCGCGATGGACACCTACCACCGCTGGATGGAGACGGTCGTGCCGTGGACGCTGGCCGGCTGCCCGGTGATCAGCGTGCCGGTCGGCTTCAACGATGCCGGATTGCCGATGGGCATGCAACTGATCGGCCGGCCGCGCGCGGATCTCGCGGTGCTGCAGCTCGCGCGCGGCTACGAGCAGGCGGCCGACTGGGTCGGGCAGCGTCGACCGGCGTGGATGGCTGCGTGAGGCGTGATCCGGCGTTGACCGCGGACGCGCGGGACAAGCGATATTGATGCGCAACGCGAACGAATCCGCGCGCATGCCCGACATCGCGCGAAAAACGCGGACGAATGCGCGCGCCGAGCCGGCACGGCGGCGGAAATGCAAGCCGCCGCGGCGCCCGATTTCGTTTCGATGTGTTTCAGTCGTTGCGGCGGCGCGCGGCGCGCTTCGACAATATCGGCCTCAACCATTCGGGCACGAGGCAAACAAATGAAGCAGATTCGCGCGACGGGCAAGCACCTGGCATCGGCAGGCATCGCATTCGGCATCCTGCTGGGGGCGAACGGCGCCGCGCATGCGCAGCTCGACCTGCAGTCGATCGGCTCGGCGCTGCTCGGCGGCGGGCAACAACAGGCCGCACCCACGCAGGGCGGGGTCGCGCAGCTGATGCAGGCGTATGTCGGCGCGAACCAGCAGGTGCTGGCCGGCCAGTCGTCGCTCGCGTCGGCGATGGGCCTTACCGGCGCGGCCGGGCAGGCGCAGCAGGCCGCCAGCCTGCTCGGCGGCGGCAACGCGTTGACGCCGGCCGCGCTGTCGCAGATGGGCGGCGCACAGCAGTCGGTGTCGCAGGCGCTCGGCCAGGCGTTCGCAAGCGGTGGCGCGACGCACGGCCCGATCGACAAGCAGGCGTTCAGCAACGGCCTCGCGTCGCTCGGCCAGGGCCTCACGCAATATTCGCAGCTGCAGTCGGGGCTCGGCAATCTCGGTTCGACCAGCGCCGCGTCGCTGCTGCAGTCGGGCCTGAATCCGCAGAACATGCAGGCGGCGTCGTATATCGCGCAGAGCGCGCCGGGCCAGTTGCAGTCGCTCGCATCCACGCTCAGCCAGGCCGTGCAGTTCGCGACGAGCCAGGGCATTTCGGTACCGTCGGTCGCGTCGTCCGCGCTGAAGCTGCTGCCGTAACGCTGTCGCACGCCACGCGCCACGCGCCACGCGCCACGCGCCGCGGTGCCGGCGGCGCGCGGCGATCCGGGATGGCCCCGCGCACCATGGGGATTTCGCTCGATGTTATCGTTGCACGTCCCTCCGTTTCCGGTGCCGGTTCATGACTGACTCGTTCGACCTCCCGCGCTACTTCGCCCGCATTGGCTACGACGGCCCGGCCGAGCCGACGCTCGACGTGCTGCGCCGGCTGCATTTGCTGCACCCGCAGGCGATTCCGTTCGAAAACCTCAATCCGCTGACCGGCGCGCGCGTCGCGCTCGATCTGCCCGCGATCGTCGACAAGGTGGTCGGACATCGTCGCGGCGGCTACTGCTTCGAACTCAACAAGCTCTTCTACACGGCGCTCACGACGATCGGCTTTCGCGTGACGCCGCTGATCGCGCGCGTGCGCTGGATGCGGCCGCCCGAGATCGTCACCGCGCAGACGCACATGCTGCTGCGCATCGACCTCGACGGCGCGACGTGGCTCGCGGACATCGGCTTCGGCAGCGCGACGCTGACCGCGCCGCTGCGGTTCGTGCCGGGTGAGCGGCAACTGACGCCGCACGGCGCGTTTCGCGTCGTCGGTGCGCCGGTCGACGGCGAGTTCGACATGCAATTCGAGATTCCCGACGGCTGGCAAACGACCTACCGCTTTTCGCTGAAGCCCGCGGAGTGGATCGATTACGAAGCCGCGAACTGGTTCACGTCGACGTATCCCGAATCGATCTTCGTGAACGACCTGATTGCTTGCCGCGTGCTGCCGGAGGGCCGCGCGGCGCTGTTCAACACCGTGCTGACGCTGCGCGACGCGGCGGGCGCGGGGCGCACCGTCACCTTCGACGACGCGGCCGCGTGGGGCGCGTGCCTGCGCGACACGATCGGCATCGACATGGCTGGCTTCGATGTCGACGCGCTGTTCGCGAGAGTGGCAGCGCGGGTGAATCCGGCATAGGCCCGTGGCGAGCAGGGGGGGCGGCAGCGCGGCCGGGTGACGACATCCGCCGCGCCGCCGGTTCCGGTGTGCCGATTGACACTTGCCAGCGTGAGGACGCGATCATGACCGATCTCCATCAGGACGCCCCCGACAGCACCGCCGCGCGCGTCGCGCTGTGGCGCGCGCTGCACGTCGAACTCGATGCGCCGCCGCACGTGCTCGCCGACGACGTCGGCCTGCGCCTGCTCGCGCCGGCGCCCGGCTGGCAGCAGCGCGGCGACATGGATCCGCACTTCACGCGGCCGTTTCGCGCATCGATCGTCGCGCGGGCGCGCTTCATCGAGGATCTCGTCGTCGAGCAGGCCGCGCGCGGCGTGAGCCAGTATGTGATCCTCGGCGCGGGCCTCGACAGTTTCGTGCAGCGCCGGCCCGAGATGGCGTCGCGCCTGACGGTCTTCGAGGTCGATCCGCCGGCGCCGCAGGCGTGGAAGCGCCGCCGGCTGACCGAGCTCGGCTTTGGCGTGCCGGACTGGCTGCGGTTCGTGCCGGTCGATTTCGAGGCGAAGCAGTCTTGGCGCGACGCGCTCGTGCGCGCGGGCTTCGACCGGGCCAAGCCGGCGGTCGTCGTGTCCACCGGCGTCAGCATGTACCTGACGCACGATGCGAACGTGGCGGCATTGCGCGAAGTCGCGTCACTCGCGCCGGGTTCGACGTTCGCGATGACGTTCCTGCTGCCGCTCGAGCTCGCGGATCCGGACGTGCGTCCGGGGCTCGAAATGGCCGCGAAAGGCGCGCGCGCGAGCGGCACGCCGTTCATCAGCTTCTTCACGCCGGCGGAGATCCGCGCGCTCGCGACGCAGGCAGGCTTCGCGCGGGCCGAGCACGTGTCGGCCGAGGAGCTTGCACGGCGCTACTTCGCCGATCGTACGGACGGCCTGCGCCCGCCGGGCAACGCGGAGGAGTTGCTGGTCGCGACGGTGTGATCCCGACGCGATCCGCGGCGACCGTCACGCCCGTTCGAGCACGGCCATCTCGCGCACGACCACGAGCAGCACCGCGAGGCTTGCGCCGCCCGACGCGCGCAGGTCGGCGAGCAGATGCTCGTAGCGCTGCAGCGCCGCTTCGCGCCGTTCGCGCCACGCATGGACGATCGTCTCGGGCGCCGTCGAGTCGGCCGATTCCGCGAGCGCGCTGGTGGCGAGCGTGCGCTTGAGGCGCGCGACTTCCGCGAGCGCGGCCGCGCGCGCCAGCATGTCCCAGTGCGTCGGCGTCGGCAGCGTGGCCGCGCGTTCGCCGATCCAACCGTAGTTCAGCAGCGTGCCGAGCGAGAAGTAGACACCCGCGACCAGTTCGAGGCTGCGCTCGCCGGTCGCGGCCACTTCCGCGATGTCGAGCAGCGCGGCGGAAATCTCGCCGCTCGCGACGCGCACCGCGAGCGCGCTGTCGACACCGGCCTCGACCAGCACGCGCTGTCGCTCGGACAGCGCCGCCAGATCGTCGGCCGGCAGCAGCGACGGCAACTGCGGCGCGATGCGCTGCACCGCGTCGCGGCAGCGCGCGATCAAGCCGGCGACGCCATCGGCTGCCGTGCCCGACTGCAACTGCCGCAGGAACCATAGCGCCGCACGCTCCAAGAGCCGCGCGACGTCGACGAACATGCGCGCCTGGACGTCGTCGGCGACGCGGTTGTCGAGCGCGTCGATGTCGCGCCATACCGCATCGAGATCGAACACGTCGCGCGCCATGATGCAGGCGCGCACGATGTCGCCCGGCTTCGCGTCGGTTTCCTCCATCAGCCGGTGCACGAACGCGCAGCCGACCCGGTTGACGAGCGCGTTGGTCAGGTGCGTCGCAAGGATCTCGCGGCGCAGCGGGTGACGATGCATCGGTTCGCTGAAGCGCTGTTGCAGCGGCTTCGGGAAATAGTCGACGAGCATCGCGGCGACGAGCGGATCCTCGGGCACGTCGGACTCGAGCAGCGCGTCGTACAGCCACATCTTGCTGTACGCGAGCAGCACCGCGCGCTCCGGCGACGTGAGGCCCTGTTTCGCGGCCTGCCGCTCGGCGATTTCGTCGTCGGTGGGCAGGAACTCGATCACGCGATTGAGGCGGCCCGCGCGTTCGAGCCAGCGCATCAGGCGCGCTTCGGCGTCGAGCAGCTCGACGCCGTAGCGGCCGGCGATCGACAGCGCCTGCGTCTGATAGTAGTTGTCGCGCAGCACGAGCAGCCCGACTTCATCGGTCATTTCCGCGAGCAGCGCGTTGCGCTGCTTCTCGGTCATCTCGCCGTCGCCGACGACGAGCCCGAGCAGGATCTTAATGTTGACTTCGTGGTCCGAACAATCGACGCCCGCCGAGTTGTCGATCGCATCGGTGTTGATGCGCCCGCCGCGTTGTGCGAACTCGATGCGGCCGAACTGCGTGAAGCCGAGGTTGCCGCCTTCGCCGACCACCTTGCAGCGCAGGTCCGCGCCGTTCACGCGTACCGCGTCGTTCGCGCGATCGCCGACCTGCTGGTGCGTTTCGTGCGTCGCCTTCACGTAGGTGCCGATGCCGCCGTTGTACAGCAGATCGACCGGCGCCTGCAGGATCGCGCGGATCAACTCGGTCGGCGGCAGTGCGTGTGCGTCGATGCCGAGCGCGGCCTGCACGGCCGGCGATAGCGGGATCGTCTTCGCGGTGCGCGGGTAGACGCCGCCGCCCGCCGAAATCACGGATGTGTCGTAGTCGGCCCAGCTCGAGCGTTCGAGCGCGAACATCCGCTGGCGCTCCGCGAAACTCTTCGCCGCATCGGGGTTCGGGTCGAGGAACACGTGCCGGTGATCGAACGCCGCGATGAGGCGGATATGCGGCGACAGCAGCATTCCGTTGCCGAACACGTCGCCCGACATGTCGCCGACACCGACCACCGTGAAGTCCGTCGTCTGCGTGTCGATGCCCATCTCGCGGAAGTGCCGCTTCACCGACTCCCAGGCGCCGCGCGCGGTGATCGCCATCTTCTTGTGGTCGTAGCCGACCGAGCCGCCGGATGCGAACGCGTCGTCGAGCCAGAAGCCATATTCGTGCGAGATCGCGTTCGCGTAATCGGAGAACGTGGCCGTGCCCTTGTCGGCCGCGACGACGAGATACGGATCGTCCGGGTCGTGCCGCACCACGTCGGGCGGCGGCACGATCGCATTGCCGGCGAGATTGTCGGTCAGGTCGAGCAGGCCGCGCAGGAATGTCTGGTAGCACGCGACACCTTCGCGCAGCCACGCTTCGCGATCGCTCGGCGGCGGCGGGTTCTTCACGACGAAGCCGCCTTTCGAGCCGACCGGCACGATTACGACGTTCTTCACCATCTGCGCCTTCATCAGCCCCAGCACCTCGGTGCGGAAATCCTCGCGACGGTCGGACCAGCGCAGCCCGCCGCGCGCGACGCGCCCGCCGCGCAGGTGCACGCCCTCGACGCGCGGCGAATACACCCAGATCTCGAACATCGGCTTCGGTTCGGGCAGGCCCGGTACTTTCGCCGGATTGAACTTGAACGACAGATACGGCTTCGATTCGCCGTTCGCGTCGTGCAGGAAATAGTTGGTGCGCACGGTCGCGTTGATCACGCCGAGGAACTGGCGCAGGATCCGGTCCTCGTCGAGGTTCGGCACCTGGTCGAGCGCCGTCTCGATCGCCTTCAGCAGGTGTTCGACCCGCACGTCGCGCGTGCCGCCGGTGGCCGGGTCGAACCGCAGCAGGAACAGTTCGACGAGCTGCCGTGCGATCGCCGGGTTGCCCGTCAGCGCGCGCTCGATGTATGCGTCGCTGAACGTCGAGCCGACCTGCCGCAGGTATTTCGCATACGCGCGCAGGATCGTGACCTCGCGCGCGCTCAGATGCGCGCGCAACACCAGGCGGTTGAAGTCGTCGTTCTCGATCCGGCCGCTCCAGATCCGGTCGAACGCGTCCTCGAACAGACCCTTCACGCGCTCGATGTCGAATTCGGTATCGTCCGCGAGTTCGAGACCGAAGTCGTGCACCCACGCATGCGCGCCGTCCTGCGTCTGGATCCGGTAAGGCCGCTCCTCGTCGACGCGCACGCCGAGATGCTCGAGCATCGGCAGGCTGCGCGACAGCGCGATCGGGTCGCCCGCGCGATACACCTTGAAGCGGAATGCGCGCGCGTCGGCCTCGATCGGGCGGTACAGGTTCATCGCGAGCTGGCCCGATTCCTTCACGCGCTCGATCAACTCGATGTCGCGCACGGCCGTGCGCGCCGGGTAGTCGTCGCGATAGCCGGCGGGGAACGAGTCCGCATAGCGCTGCAGCAGGCGGTTGCCCTGTTCTTCTCCGAAGGCGTCGAGCAGCGCGTCCGCGAGATCGTCCTGCCAGCGGCGCGCGACCTGCACGAGCCGCGTTTCGAGCTCGCGCGTGTCGACGTCGGGCATCGTGCCCGGTTCGGCATGGACGACGAAATGAATCCGCGCGATCGCCGATTCCGACAGCAGCGGCGTGAACTCGACGTTCACGCCGTTGTACGCGTCGACGAGCAGCTTCGCGATGCGTCGCCGCAGGTCGGTGTTGTACTTGTCGCGCGGCACGAACGCGAGGCACGACACGAAGCGGTCGAAGCGGTCGCGCCGCACGAACAGGCGCGTGCGCTGGTGTTCCTGCAGGCGCAGGATGCCGAGCGCGATGTCGTAGAGCTGGTCTTCGTCGGCCTGGAACAGTTCGTCGCGCGGATAGGTTTCGAGCACCGTCACCAGCGACTTGCCGAGATGCCCCTTCGGCAGGAAGCCCGCACGTTTCACGATGTTCGCGCATTTGCGGCGCACGATCGGAATATCGTTGTACGAACCGAAATAAGCCGTCGACGTGTACAGCCCGATGAAGCGGCGTTCGCCGGTCACCTTGCCGTCGGCGCCGACGAGCTTGACGCCGACGTAGTCGAGATAGCCGGGCCGGTGCACGGTCGCGCGCGAGTTCGCCTTGGTCAGGAAGATCGGCCAGGGGCCGGTGATGATCTCGGCGGCGGCCGGCGGCAGCGGTGTCACGTCGGGCGCGCCGGGCGCGCGCAGCGATTCGCGCAGCAGGCCGCAGCCGGAGCCTTCGACGCCTCGCAGGCCGAAGCCCGTGCCGTCCGACACGAGCGCGTAGTCGCGCTGGCCGAGGAACGTGAAGTGATCGGCGACCATCCACTCGAGGAACGCGCGCGCCTCGATGTCTTCCGCGGTGGATTCGCGGGCCTTCATGTCCTTGATCGTCGCGCGCGCGATGTCGACGATCTTCGGCCAGTCCTCGACCGATGCGCGCACGTCGCCGAGCACGCGTGCGATGTCGTCGCGCAGTGTGTCGAGCAGCGCGGCGTCGCCGCAGCGATCGACTTCGAAATGAATGAACGACGCGAGCTGCGACTGGCCGTCGCCGGGCGTCGCGCCACCGGCATCGACGCGTTCGATTCCGCCGTTGCCGCCGCGCCAGATACGGAACACCGGGTGCAGTGCGGAGTGCAGCGCGAGTCCGAGGCGATTGACGGCCATCGTGACCGAGTCGACCAGGAACGGCATGTCGTCGTTGACGATCTCGATCACCGTGTGATCCGAGTGCCAGCCGTGCTGTTCGAGAATCGGGTTGTAGACGCGCAGCCGTTCGCTGCCGGGCACGAATTTCTGGGCGGTCTGCCAGTGCGCCATCGCGGCGCCGTAGAGGTCGGCGATGCTGCGATTCTGCAGATCGTCGGCGTCGACGAAATCGTAGTAATGACGCAGGAACGGTTCGACGATCCGGAACGTGGCTTCGGGCAGGCGCCCGCGCGCGAATTCGACGACATCGGAGAGCAGGTGTGCGACGACTTCCTCGTTCTTCGCTTCCATGGCGGTCTCCTCGTCGGGTGGCCATCGGCTGCTGCGTCTGTGCCGCATTATATGCGCCGATTGCGTGACAACGCGATGTGCGAGCGCACAACGCGTAGCGAGGGAGGGAAGCCGCTTGCAACGCCGGCGTTCGGCGTTGCAAGGGGCGTCAGGCCAGGTCCGGCGGTTTCAGCTCGGGGTGTCGCGCGTAGAGCGGATTCATGAAGTCGATCAGCATCGTGGTCAGCAGTTGCGATACGAATTCGCGATAGGCGACGAATTCCGACTCCGGACACGATGCCTTGACTTCCAGCAGGGAGCGATCGAGGTCGGCGCCCATTTGCAAGATCATGTCGTTGAGAACACTTGCGATTTGCTTGTCTGAGATCACTTGTTCGCCCTTTTAGCATCCCGCCAACGCATTGCAGCTGTTGACGCAGTTCCAGAACTTGAATCCGAAGTTGCCGGTGGGCAAAGTCATTGCCGAGCATTTTGCTCTGCACATTGCTCGCCATTGCGCACAGGCCGACGTGTGTCGGGGTTCCGGTGTCGTGTCGAGTGCGCGCGCACTGGCCACGGGACCGAGGAAAATGAAGTTCGTTGACTCTCGTTTCGTCGTATAGACGACAGCCAGGTCGTCCGCAAATACTAACTCGGCGTCAATTGCTTGCTGACCTGTCATCTGACAAGTCGTCGTTGCCGGTGATGTCGTCACGCGATAGACATGCTCCCGACTGGAAGATTTCATCTTTCCGGTCAGCCGGCATTTGCCGATATCGATGGAAACGTCCACGAGGTTTGGGGCGATCTGGAGTTGCATCGCGGTACCCGAAACCACCGTGGACCACTTTCCCGGACGGATCTCTTCTTGAACCTTGTGGCGAGATCGGTAGGGCTTTGCGACAAAGCTCGTGGTGTCGCCGTCGATGCTCAGCATCACGCCGATCGATTGACTGCTCGTCTCCTGAATTCCGATCGTGATGTCGGACGAAATCGACGTCCCCGGAATATACTCGGTGCCGGTTGGACCGTTTCGTTGATCGTAGACGATGTACCCTGAAATATTGTTCTTGTTTCCGTAGGCGATTAGAAAACGTTCTTGGGATACCTTGATGATTTTGTAGTCTGTACCGTTTTCGACCGCTTCCCATATCCGCACGGCAAGCGAAGGAGTTGGTCTGACGGATTCAATTGCCAACGAGCTTCCGAAGCCGGTGCTCGAGAAGGAAATCAATGAGAACAGCAGCGCAGCAAAATAGCCTTTGAGTGTCGTGATTTTCATGGCGTTGTCCTGCAATGATGGGTTGAAGATCGGCAAGGTCTTGATTGCCGGATTTCATTGCTGGCGGCGCCGCTGGGGCGATTGGCTGGCTGGAGTGTTTCGGATGCTGATTTATTGAATTTGATTGGTTGTGCAGATTGATATACGGAAAATCGGAAGATGCATGTGCCAACAAAAGCTAATTGCCGCGAGACTGATTGTCAACGCCAATATATCGAGATAGCGGCGGAATTCGACATGTGCGAATTGCAGGCCTCCTTTTTCGACGTGAAAAAGGAGGCATTCGACTAGCGGGAGTTCAAGCGCAACACACCCGCAGATCGAGCGGCGCTGGTCAACGCTCGTCGCTCCACAGCTTGCCCGCCGTCGCCCAGTTTTCCTTCTTCACGTCGGCGAGGATGATGTCGACCGAGCCCGGGTCGCACCCGAGCGTCTCGCACGTGACGCGCGTGATCGCCTCGACGAACGCACGCTTCTGCTCGACCGTGCGGCCTTCGAACAACTGAATATTGAAAGTCGGCATGACTGGATACTCCGATGGTGGGTTGGATGATTCGTCGGGAGAGTGGCGAGGGCGGGCGTTCAGTCGCGATACGACGGGTCGATCCGGTCGAGGCGGCGCAGCAGCGCCGGCCATTCCAGTTCGCCCTCGATCGCGCCGCCGTCGCGCAACTGCGCCGCGGTGCGCGCGGCGACGGCCGGTTCCGGCAACACGAGCGGCCCGCCGCCTGCCTGCGCACGGATCTGGATGTCGCAGGCCTTGATCAGCGTATCCATCAAGACATACGCCTCGGCGACGGTCCGGCCGACCGTCAGCGTGCCGTGGTTGCGCAACAGCATCGCGGATTTCGCGCCGAGGCTGGCGGTCAGCCGCGCGCCTTCGGCCGGCGAGAACGCGAGCGCCTCGTAGTCGTGATACGCGAGATCGCCGTGAAACCGCAGCGCGTGCTGCGACGCGGGCAGCAGCCCGTCGCGCTGGATCGACACGGCGATGCCGGCCGTATTGTGCAGATGCATCACGCAGACGGCGTCCGGCCGTGCCGCATGCACGGCGGCGTGGAGCGCGAAGCCGGTCACGTTGACCGCGTGCTCGCCGTCGCCGATCCGGTTGCCGGCCAGGTCGATCTTCACGAGATTCGATGCGCGAACCTCGTCGAACGCAAGGCCGAACGGGTTGATCAGGAAATGCCCGGGTTCGCCCGGCACCGTCGCGGACAGATGGGTGTAGATCAGGTCGTCCCAGCCGTTCAGCGCGACGAGGCGATAGGCGGCGGCGAGATCGACACGCAACCGGTGCTCGGCGTCCGAGATCGGCCCGCCGGGCTTCACGGTGTCAGGACGGTGTGCGAATGACGACATCGGGTTCTCCGAGGGTGAAGCGGCGCGCGACGATCACCGTGATCCACGACGCGACAGCGAACGGGGCCGTGAACGCAGGCAGGCCCGCGCGCGTCGCGAGCCACTGGATCAGCGCGGCGAGTGCGGCGGCGGCGAACGCCGCGCGCGGCCCGCGCGGCATCAGCGCGAGCGCGGCAAGCGCGCCGTTGAAGCCGAGCAGGCCATCCGCGAACGACGTGCCGTTCGCGCCGGACGCGACGAGCAGCACGGTCGACACGATCGCGCCGCCGAGCGCGAATGCGGCCGCGCGGCGCGACGCGACGGCGAGGCCGGCGACGATCAGCATGCCAGCCCACGGGCCTTGCGCAAAGGTGGTCTGTGCGAGGCCCGACAACAGCGCATCGGCGACGGCAGGCAGCGCAAGCGGCGCAGCCGTCGTCGTCGCGTCGCTCGGATGCTGCGAAGCAACAAACGGCAGCCACAGCGCGGTGACGACGAGGCATGGGCTCGAATACGGGCACTGGCGCCAGCGGCCGAGCGGCACACGCATCGCGCGCTGCACGAGCGCCGCGCCGATCGAGACCACCGGCACGAGCGCGATGGCGGCGAGCGACGAAGGCGCGAACAGCACGGCGATCAGCGCGGCGAGCGCGCCGTTGAAGCCGTGCAGCCCTTGTTCGATGTCGCGGGGCTCGCTGCCCGTGAGCACGGCGACCATGCTGGCGGCGGCCGAGCCGACCAGCGCCGCGGACGCAAGCCGCAGGTCGGTGATCGCCAGCGCGGCGAGCAGCAGCGCGCCGGTGGCTGCATTCGGCTGCAGCACGATTTGCCCGACGCCGCGCAGCAGGGTGCGCAGGTCGATCGACGGCGAGGCAGGGCGGGCGACAGGCATGGCGGCGGTGGGACAGGAGGAGCCGCGAGCATAGGACACAATTCCGTGCACCGGAATAGGGAATTCTGGATAGTCAGGATTTGTGGTGGATGCCCCGAATTGGGGAATGGCGATGGCGGGGACTGCATTGGCGGTGTCGCGACACATTGCCGGTGTCGGTGGGCGGGTTCGTGGCAATGGCCGGTTCTCGCGGCCGTTTGCGTCGCCGAGCGGAATTCGTGCGACGATGAACGACATCGAATCGATCGGGAGGCGAAAGCATGCGCGAGGTGCGTTGGGCGTCGCTGGAGGGCGACGGCGTCGAACATCTGACATTCGACCGGAGCGGCGGCGGCATCGTCGTCGAAAGCGCGGTGGTGGGCCAGCGCTACGGCCGCGCCTACGGGCTCGCGTATCGCGTCGAATGCGATTCCCGCTGGCGCGTGACGTACGCGGTGCTCAAGGTGATGGGCGGCGGCACGCTGGCGTTGCAGGGCGACGGCGCCGGGCATTGGCGCGACGGTTCGGGCCGCGCGCTGCCGGAACTGGACGGTTGTGTCGACATCGACATCGCGGCGACGCCGTTCACGAATTCGCTGCCGATCGGCCGCCTCGGTCTCGCGCGCGGCGAGCGGCGGCCGATCGACGTCGCATACGTTTCGACGCCCGACCTGAAGGTGACGCCGGTCAAGCAGGCGTATACGTGCATCGAGCCGGGCCGGCGCTACCGCTACGAAGGCATTTTCCGAAACTTCACGGCGGAAATGGACATCGACGCCGACGGGCTCGTGATCGACTACGAGACGCTGTTCAGGCGCCTGCCGGCATTGCGCTGAACCGCCGCCGCTTGCGTCGCTGCCGCCGGTGCTGCCGCGACCGCCGGCCTTTCATGCGCGGCCGCGAACCGGTCGATTCGCGCCGCGATCAGCTCCGGATTGCGCATCACGATCCAGTGCGCGCCGTCGATTTCCTCGCGCACGTGCTCGCCGAGCCAGCGATCGAGGTCGACCGACATCTCGGGCGTCACGTAGCGGTCGCGCACCGGCACGAGGATCTGCACCGGCGCCTGCGCATATCGCTCGCGCGGCTTTCTCGCCCGCGCGAGGAAGTTCGCGCGGTAAAGCTGCAACCCGTTCAGCGCGTTCTTCAACTGCGCGGGATCGCGCTCCGGCCGCACGCGCTCGGTCAGTTGCAGCCAGCGCGGCCACAGCGCGGCGCCGCCGAGGCGCCAGACCAGCGACGGCACGACTGGCAGGTGGAAGAACGCGATGTACCACGACTTCAGGCTTTGCTTGAGCCGCATCTTCGCGCGGAACACGTGGTCGAGGCACGGGCCCGAGATCGACGTGTACGACGCGATCCGGCCACGAAACGCGGGATCGGTCACGGCCTCCCAGCACTGGATCGATCCCCAGTCGTGACCGACCAGATGGAACGGCCGGCCGCCGCACGTCGCATCGGCCACCGCCTTCAGGTCCTCCGCGAGCCGCGCGAGCGCGTAGTCCGCGCGGCGGCGCGGCGCATCGGATGCGCCTGCGCCCCGCACGTCGTACGCAATCACGCGATAGCGCTTCGCGAGCCGCGCACGGACCGGCGCCCACACGGCCGCCGAGTCGGGATAACCGTGCACGAGGATCAGCGGCGGCGCGCGCCGCGGTCCGCTGACGTAGACGGCGAGCTTCACGTCGCCGGAGCGGACGATCAGCATCTTGTGTGCGCGCGCCATGACGTCATGCCTGCGCAACCGGATGCAGCGGCACGCGGCGCGGGGCGGCCTGCGCGGCATGGCGCGCGTTGGTCGCGTCGATGTTCGCGAGCAGCGTGTCGAGCCCCTGCAGGTACTGATGGTTGTCGTGGTCCCACGGATGGAAGCCGGGGCGGAAGTAGTCGAGCCATTCGCGCGCGATGCTCGGGAATACGCCGTGCTTCGGGCTGTACAGGTACTTGACGAGGCGCCACATGCCGCCGAACCTGCCGTGCTCGCGACGGTGCGCGAGCATCAGGCGAACGTGGAAGTCGAACACGATCGCCCAGAACAACACCGTCGTCGTCAGCATCGTGCCCGTGCGCAGCAGGTAGCTGCCGAGGCCCGGCTTCATCACGGCGTTCCATACGTCGTACGACACGGCCTTGTGCTCGGTTTCCTCCATCGCGTGCCACATCCACATCTGCTGATAGCCTTCGACCGACCCGTCGATCCGGTGTTCGTGGCCCGACAGCAGCTGGTTCGCGAGGATCGCCGTGTAGTGTTCGAGCGCGATCGTGATCGCGAGCTGCATCGAATGCGGCAGCACCTTCTTGAAGAAGCCGAGGATCGCCCACAGCCGCTTGTCGAGCTTGTGCGCGGGCAGGCCGGACGACTGCAGCAGGTCGTTGTACTCGATGTGCTCGCGCGTGTGCATCGCTTCCTGGCCGATGAAGCCGAGCACCTGCTTCTTCAGTTCGGGATCCTCGATGCGGTCGCGGTAGTTGCGTACCGAATCCATGAAGAAGCGCTCACCGGCCGGGAACAGCAGCGACAGCGCGTTCATGAAGTGCGTGACGGGCACGCCCTGGACGTGCCAGTCCTTCGCGCGTTCGGGCGGCAGCGCGAAACGGATGTCGCGCCGTACCGGCATCATGTGCGGGGTCGTCATGATTGTTCTCCTCCCTGATTGCCTGCGTTGTTGTAGGTGGCGTGAAGCGGCGCGGCCGCCGGCGCGCCGTAGCGCGACGCCGCGCGGCGGGCCTTCGCGGCCTCGCGGCGCGTCGCGAGCACGACGAGCGCCTGGTATGCGGCCGGCAGCGTACGCGCCATCCAGTCCGCCGCTTTCGCGTCGCGGCCGATCAGCACGCGGCGCTTGTTCTTGCGCACGCCGGCGAGGATCGTGCGCGCGGCGTCGTCGGCGGTCGTGATGAAGAACTTCTCGAAGCTGTCCTTGCCTTGCTGCTCGCTCTCGACGATGAAGCCGACCATGTTCTTCGCGACGCGGCTCGATTGCGCGATGTTGGTGCGGATGCCGCCCGGATGCACGCAGGTGGCCGACACGCCGCACTTCATCATGTCGAGTTCCTGCCGCAGCGATTCGGTGAAGCCGCGCACCGCGAACTTGGTCGCGTTGTAGCCGCTCATCCCCGGCTGCGAGAAGATCCCGAAGATGCTCGACGTGTTGATCACGTGACCGTCGCCCGATGCCTTCAGGTGCGGCAGGAACGCCTTCGTGCCATGCACGACGCCCCAGAAGTTGATGTTCACGATCCACTCGAGATCGCTGTACTCCATGCCTTCGATCGTGCTCGACAGCGCGACGCCCGCGTTGTTGAAGATCAGGTTGACCTTGCCGTGTTCCTGCGCGGTGTCGTCGGCCCACGCGAACATCGCGTCGCGGTCGCCGACGTCGAGCACGCGCGTCGACACGCGCACGTTCGGTGCGATGGCCCGCACGATCCGCTCGGTTTCGGCGAGGCCGACGCCGTTCTTGTCCGCGAGCGACACGTGGCAGCCCGCCTGCGCGAGCTGAACGGCGAGCGAGCGGCCCATGCCCGAGCCTGCGCCCGTGATCGCGGCAACCTTGTTGGAGAAATCTCTCATGTCGGTGGCTCCTTGTCTGACTCAGGCCGCTTCGGCGGAAGTGGAAGCCGAAGCGGCGGGCGCGGCGACGGGCCGCGCGGTCGTGTCGTGGCTCGGCGAGCGATACGCGTGGTAATCGGCGATCGAGAAGTGCGCGGTCGCCTGGCGGAAGCGCCACGTGAAGCCGGGCCACAGGGTCGTGTTCTTGCCGGTGCGCGGATCGAGGTACCAGCTCTTGCAGCCGCCCGTCGACCAGATCGCCTTCTTCAGCTTGCCCTGCAACTCGCTGTTGTACTGCGCCTCGACGAGCGGGCGCACCTCGATCGCATCGGCGCGCTCGCGGCGCATCGCGTTCAGCGCGCCGAGGATGTATTCGATCTGCGACTCGATCATGAACACCATCGAGTTGTGACCGAGGCCGGTGTTCGGGCCGACGATCATGAAGAAGTTCGGGTAGCCCGGCAGCGTCGTGCCGAGATACGCGTGCGCGCCGTCGCGCCAGGCATCGACGATGTCGAGGCCGCCGCGGCCGATGATCGCGCCGCGCGGATACGGATCGGCGACCTGGAAGCCCGTGCCGTAGATCAGGCAGTCGACCTCATGACGCTTGCCGTCGGTCGTCACGACCGCGTCGGCTTCGATATGGTCGATGCCGGTCGTGATCACGTCGACGTTCTTGCGCGACAGCGCCGGGTAGTAGTCGTTCGAGATCAGCACGCGCTTGCAGCCGAGCGTGTAGTTCGGCGTGACGGCCTTGCGCAGTTCCGGATCGGGAATCTGCCTGCGGATATGGCGCAGCGCGAGCTTCTGCACGTTCTTCATCAGCGACGGATGGATCGCGAAGCCGAGCACGCGCGATTCGAGCATCCAGTAGATGCCGCTGCGCACGACTTTCTGCGTGAACGGCAGCGTGCGGAACAGCCATTTCTCGAAGCCGGTCAGGTTGCGGTCGGGCTTCGGCATGATCCACGGCGGCGTGCGCTGGAACAGCGCGAGTTCCTTCACGCGCGGGGCAATCTGCGGCACGAACTGGATCGCGCTCGCGCCGGTGCCGATCACCGCGACGCGCTTGCCTTCGAGCGCGTAGTCGTGATCCCACTGCTGCGAATGGAACGCGTGGCCCTTGAAGTCCTCGACACCGGGAATCGCCGGCAGCGCGGCGCGCGACAGCCCGCCCATCCCCGACACCAGCACGCGCGCCGACAGCCGTTTGCCGTTCGCGAACGTGAGGCGCCAGCGTTGCGCGGCTTCGTCGTATTCCGCGCGCTGCAATTCGTGGTTCAGGCGCAGGTGCGGGCCGACGCCGAAGCGCTGCACGCAAT
Organism: Burkholderia territorii; assembly: GCF_001718335.1. Lineage (NCBI taxonomy): Bacteria > Pseudomonadati > Pseudomonadota > Betaproteobacteria > Burkholderiales > Burkholderiaceae > Burkholderia > Burkholderia territorii. The sequence goes on along the minus strand of NZ_CP013365.1, from coordinate 1,501,051 downwards.
CTTCCAGATACGCGCGGATCTCCGGCTGCGGCGCGAACATGCGCGTCCAGCGCGGGTTCGGCGCGAACGAGAACGAATAGACGTGCGATTGCACATCGCACGCACACCCGGGGTAATGGTTGTCGCGCCACGTGCCGCCGACCGACGCGGCCTTCTCGAGAACGACGAAGTCGGTCACGCCGGTCTGCCGCAGGCGAATGGCCATCCCGAGACCGGCGAAGCCGGTGCCGATGATGGCGATGTCGATGGTTTCGTCCGGGCCGTCATGGCCGGGCGGGCCGAAAGGCAACGTGCGAGCATTCATCCGGGTGTCTCCGATCTGGCTCATTTTTGAATGTTACATTGCGTGATGTAACGATAGTGGGTGAACCCGGAAACCGCAAGAGGCTAGAAGCGGCGCTCTAAGGGCCGGAAGCCGCGCGGGGAAAGGCTGGGCGAGGTTTGGAACGGGTCGGTTTCCGCATTGCGGAATGCGTGGAAACGGCCGTCGGCAGGGCGGGAGAGGCGGCGGAGGAGGCCGCCGGCCCGCGACGGCTTGTTTGAAACGCTATCGGGGCCGGATCGTCCGGGCGGCCGTCTCATGGAAAACCCCGGCGACGATCGTGACCTGCGCGAGCGCGTAGAGGCCCCAGATCAGATAGTCGATGCCGGGAAAGCCGCCGAGGAAGCGCCCGACGCCGATCAGCGTGTCGGAGCCGACGAAGATCAGGCTGCCGATGGCGACCAGCGGGCCGCGCGTGCGGGCGGCGAGCGCGAAGCTTGCCATCGCGCACAGCACGAGCATGTAGATGGCGACTGGCGCGAGCAGCTCGCCGAGGTGTGGGAGGAATGCCGCGTAGAACGCCGGCGCGGCGATCCACAGGCCGATCAGCGCGAGGATGCGCCAGCCGTGCGGCCGCGCGCGCCAGCGCACGAAGATCGCGCTGTAGCACAGGTGTGTCAGCAGGAACGCGCCGAGCCCGAGGACGAACGACAGCGGCCAGTCCGGCAGCGCGAGCAGCACGTCGCCGAGCACGGCGGTGGCGAGCGCCGCGCATAGCCATGCACGTTCGCGCGGTGCCGCGCAGGTGCCGCCGGCCGCGAGCAGCAGGATGCCCATCGCGGCTTTCGCGACGGCCTGGCCGGGATAGGGAGCGGCCGCGAGCGACAGCCCGTACAGCAGCGCGGCGGCGACCGCGAGCGGCCAGAGCCGGCGATAGGTGGCTGGGAGGGTAGCGATCAAGGCGGTGTCTCCGGATTGTTGTCGTCTGCGATGGACGGCGCGCTGTCGTGAGCGCGCTGCAGACCATTATCCGGAAGAACGGGTGGGGGAAAACCGGGGAATCCTTCTAGCGCATGGTTCCGGCCGCGCATCCCGCGTGCGGGTCGACGTGTTCGCGGCGCTAGAGGGATGCGGCGATGCACGTAGCCGGCGTGCGCATACGGCGGCGGCGGAACGAGAAAAGCGGACGGGGAGGGTACCCCGGCCGCCTTGCTCGAACGAGCGCCCGCCGCGCGTTACTTGGCCGCGAGCGCGCTCGCGACGCGCTTGTCGCTCCACGCGTTGTCCGCGACGCTCAGCTTTTGCGGAATCAGCTTCGCCGCATAAAAGGCATCGGCCACGCCTTGCTGAACCGCGACGATTTTCTCGTCGACCGGCACCGCGCCGAACGGCACGCGCTTGAGCCACGTTTCGACGAGCGGCAGCGGCAGGCCGACCTTCGGCGCGATCAGCGCGGCCGTCTCGGCCGGATGCCCGTTGACCCACAGGCCCGTTTCGCGCAATTGCTTCAGGATCGTGCCGACCACGTCGGGATGCTGCTCCGCGAAGTCGCGCGTTGCCTCGTAGAAGTTGTTCGCGGGCGTGAGGCCCGTGTAGTCGGACAGCGTGCGGATCTTCAGCGAATTCTGGGCGGCCGCGTAGTACGGATCCCAGACGGCCCACGCGTCGACGTTGCCGCTCTCGAACGCGGCGCGCGCGTCGGCGGGCGGCAGGTACACGGGGCGGATCTCGTCGTAGCGCACGCCGGCCTTCTTCAGCGCCTCGAGCAGCAGGTAGTTCGCGCTCGAGCCTTTCTGCAGCGCGACCTTCTTGCCGCGCAGGTCGGCGAGCGAGCGGACCGGCGAATCGGCTTTCACGAACACGGCTTCATTGTGCGGCGACGGCGGTTCCGCGCCGACGTACACGAAGCGTACGCCGGCCGCCTGCGCGAACACCGGCGGCGGCGCGCCCGTGTAGCCGAAGTCGATGCTGTTCGCATTCAGCGCTTCGAGCAATTGCGGGCCGGCCGGGAACTCGAACCACCGGACGTCGTAGCCGAGCGGCTTGAGCCGCGCCTCGAGCGAGCCCTGCGTCTTGACGACGGACAGCAAGCCGGCCTTCTGGAAGCCGATGCGCACGACCTTGTCGGCGCTGCCCTGCGCGAGCGCGGCGGTGGCGGTGAGCGCGACGAGCGTCGTCGCGGCGGCGCGGGTGATCCAGCGGGTGAAACGAATCATCGAACGGACTCCATGCGAAACGTCTTCGGGGAGCGGCGCGTGCCGCTCGGGTGGAAGAATCGTCGCACGGGCGATCGGGCCCGCAAACGAAGCATTGCCGATATGAATATGACGCCGGCGCGCCTATGCTTTGTCGCCGTCGGCTTGCGGATCGGACGTGCCGGCCTGCCGTGCCGCTTCGTCGCTCAGCTTCTTGTCGAGGATCGTCGCGACGCGGCCGCCGAGATAGGCGCTTGCCGCCGCCTCGAGCGCGCGGTTCGTCTCGCCTTCGACGAACACGGCCGCGAGCGGGCGCAGCCGCCAGATCGCGTCGACGAGCGCGGGCACGTCGTTGACCGGCGGCAGCGTGCCCGCGTCGTAACGGTCGAGCCGCTTCACGACGAGATCGACGAGCAGCCGCGCGATCGCGTCGAAGTGCGGCCGCGCGAGGCTGATCACGTCGAGCAGTTCGCGCGGCGGGATGCCTTCCTTCGTCATCGCGGCCGCCGCCTCGAGCAGCGCGGGGCTTTTCGCGACGAACGACAGGCCGCGCCGTTCGAGCAGGCCGAGTTCGGTCACGCGCGACAGTTGCGATGCCGTCTGCGGGCCGAACATCTGCGCGAGCGCGGCGAGCGAATAGGTTTTCGGCAGTTCGTGCGACCAGCGGCCGCCGATCGCGTTTTCCAGGCCGAGGATCGAGCGCAGGTCGTGACCTTCGTCGATCGCCTTGATCAGGTCCTGGATGTTCGACAGCGTATAGCCGCGCGCGAGCAGGTGGTTGATCAGCTTCAGGCGCGCGACGTGCGTGTCGTCGTAGATGCCGACGCGCCCGCGCTTCTCGGGCGGCGCGAGCAGGCCGCGATCCTGGTATGCGCGGACGTTGCGCACGGTCGTGTCGGACACGCGTGCGAGTTCGTCGACCGTGTACTCGTTGCGGGAATCCGCCGCGGCCTCGTCTGGCATGGTTGGAGTCTGTTTTGGCATGCGGCCATTCTAGCGCGACGCGACAGGCTAGGGCGAGGCGGGCAGCGTGCGTGCGCCGTCGCCGAGCGCGCGCTGCATCAGCGCGGTATCGATCCAGCGGCCGTGCTTGAAACCGACCGCCTTGAGCACACCCGCCGGCTCGAAACCGAATGCGCTGTGCAGCGAAGTCGAGCCGCCGGTGCCGCCGTCGGCGATCACCGCGATCATCTGCCGCCACGGGCCGGCCTCGCAACGCGCGATCAGCGCCGCGAGGAGCGCGCGGCCGATGCCGCGGCCGCGCTGCGCGTCGTCGATGTAGATCGAATCCTCGATCGTGTGACGGTACGCCGTGCGTGTGCGATACGGCGTCGCGTACGCGTAGCCGGCGATGCGGCCGTCGCATTCGGCGACGAGATAAGGGAGCCCGTGGCGCAGCACCGCGTCGCGGCGGGCCCGCAGCTCGTCGACGTCGGGCGGCGTCTCTTCGAACGACGCGACGCTGTGGCGCACGTGGTGCGCGTAGATCGCGTGAATGGCGGCGAGATCGGCATCGGTCGCGTCGCGGACGACGACGCAGGCGGGGGCGGCGGACATGGTGGCGGAGCGATCGGACGAAACCGCTACTATGCCCGCCGCGACGCGGCGCCGTAAAGGCATGGATCGCGTCGCGCGCTCGGCAGGAGCCGGGCCTACAAATGCCCGTCTGCTTCGCGAACCGCGTCGGCGATTGCGTCCGCGACGCGCTGCACGCGCGGCGAGCGCCGCACGTCCGGGTGGACGACGAGCCAGATCTCGCGTTCGACATCGCAACGGGGCACGGACGTCAACTCGACGAGCGCGGCGGCACCCGGAAGCGACGGGTCGCTGGGAAGCGGCGGCGTGCCCGCGCCCGCGTCCGCATCCGTCGCCGACGTGTCGACGAGAAAGCGCGGCAGCAACGCGACGCCCGCGCCGGCCATGCACGCACGATGCAGCGCGGCCAGGTCGTTGGCGATGAACGCGAAGCGGCGCCCGGCCGCGAAGCGTTCGAGCCATTGCTGCTGCGGCATTTGCGCGAGCGCGTCGTCGTAGCCGAGAAATGCCCAGGTGTCGGGCGGCGCGGCGGCCCAGTCGGGCGACGCGCACAGCGCGAAGCGCATCGTGCCGAGCCGGCGCGCGGCCAGCCCCGGCTCGGACGGCCGCGACAGGCGCACCGCGAGGTCCGCTTCGCGCGCGTACAGGTTGGCCGCCTGCATCTCGCCCATCAGGTCGATCCGCAGCGCGGGCCACGCACGCAGCGCGCGGGCGAGCCGCGGCGCGAGGAAGTGGCTCGCGAATACCGGCGACGCCGACACGCGCACGACGCCATCGAGCGCCGCCGCTCCCTGCGCGGCGCGCGCAAACGCGTGCACGTCGGCTTCGACGCGGGCGGCATGCTCGGCGAGATGCAGGCCTTCGTCGGTCGGTGGCCAGCCGCGCGGCAGCCGGTCGAACAGCCGGATGCCGAGCGCGGACTCCAGCGCATCGATGCGCCGGGCGACCGTCGAATGCTGGACCTGCAGCGCTCGCGCGGCGGCCGACAGGCTGCCGCCGCGCATCACCGCCAGGAAATAGCGCAGGTCGTCCCAGCTCATCGGCGGCGCGGATGTCGGCAGCGGATCGGTCGAATTTTGCACAGTAATTGGGCGGGAAACGGGAATTCCGATCGATTATGCACGATGGGATGATCGTGTCACACCATTCGATTGCGAGGAACGTCATGACCCAAACTGCCACCGCCACCCGAATCGGCATCGACCGCTACGGCGACGCCGGCGTGCTGCGCCGCGTCGATGCGACCGTCGCACCGCCCGGCGCTGGCGAGGTGCGGATTCGCCAGACCGCCGTCGGCGTGAACTTCGTCGACATCTATTTCAGGACCGGCGCGCATCCGTTGCCGGCACTGCCGGACGCGCTCGGTGTCGAGGCGGCCGGCGTGGTCGATGCGGTCGGGGCCGGCGTGACGGGGCTGGTCCCGGGGCAGCGCGTCGCCTATGCGGGGCTGCCGACCGGCAGCTACGCGAGCGTGCGCACGCTGCCTGCCGAGCGCGTGGTGCCCGTGCCCGACGGCGTGAGCGACGACGCAGTCGCGGGCGGGCTGCTGAAAGGCATTACCGTCTACATGCTGCTGCACCGCGTGCGTCAGGTGCATGCGGGCGACACCGTGCTCGTGCACGCGGCGGCGGGCGGTGTCGGATTGCTCGCGACGCAGTGGGCGCGCGCGCTCGGTGCGCGGGTGATCGGCACGGTCGGTTCGGCCGCGAAGGCCGCCCTGGTGCGCGCGCGAGGCGCGGAGGCGGTGATCGACTATCGCGAGGCGGATTTCGTCGCGGCGGCCCGCGCGTTCGGCGGCGGCGCGGGTGTCGACTATGCGATCGACGGAATCGGCGGCGAGGTGCTCACGCGTACGCTCGGCGCGGTCCGGCCATTCGGGATGGTCGCGAGCATCGGGCAGGTTGCCGCGATCGGCGCCCGGCAGACGTTCGACCTCGACGAACTGGGTCCGGCCCGCTCGATTGCGCTGGCGCGGCCGAGCGTGCTGGGCTTCATCGCGCGGGACGTGGCGGGGTACCGGGACGCGGCGCGCGCGACGCTCGAACGGCTCGCTGGCGGGATGCACGTCGAAATCGGCGCGCGCGTGCCGCTCGAGCAGGCGGCCGACGCGCATCGTCTGCTGGAATCGCGACAGACGACGGGCGCGGTGGTGCTGGTGCCGTGACGGCGGACCGTGCGTCGGGAACGGCCGTTTCGCGGCGCCTGGCGGGGGCCAGGCGGCGCGGCCACGATGCCGCCGCCCGCCCGCCGATCAGTGATGCTTGCGCAGCGGCGTGCTCTCGACGAACCACGCAAGCACGAACGCGATCGCGATCACGCCGGCGGCCGCGAGATACACGACGTGCAGCGACCCGGCGAACGCATGCAGATACGCGTCGCGCACCGCATCGGGCAATTGGTGGACGGCCGCCGGGCCGAGCGCCGGGGGCAGCTCCGTGCCGGCCGGCAGTGCCTGCGTGAGCCGCGCCTGCAGCCCGTGCGAGAACAGCGCGCCGAACGCCGCGACGCCGAGCGAGCCGCCGATCGAGCGAAACAACGTCACGCCCGACGTCGCGACGCCCATGTGGCGGAATTCGACCGTGTTCTGCACGGCGAGCGTGAGCACCGGCATCACCATGCCGAGCCCGATCCCGAGCAGCGCCATGTACGCGTACATCGTCCGCAGCGGCGTGTCGAGCGACAGCGTCGACAGCAGTGCCATCGCGATGCCGCCGATCAGCGTCCCCGCGATCGGAAACGGCCGATACGTGCCGAACCGCGAGATCAGCCGCCCGCTCGCGACCGACATCGCCAGCATCCCGCCCATCATCGGCAGCAGCTGCATGCCGGCCTGCGACGGCGTCGAGCCCTTCACGACCTGCAGATAGAGCGGAATGAAGGTGACCGAACCGAACAGCGCGATGCCGACGACGAAGCCGATCAGGCTCATCAGCACGAAGGTGCGCTGGCGGAACAGGTCGAGCGGCATGATCGGCTCGGCCGCGAGCCGTTCCTCGTAGATGAAGCCGCCGATCGCTACCACGCCGAGCACCAGCGTCATCCACAGCTGCGGTGACGACCACGGCAGCAGCGAACCGCCTTCGCTCGTGAACAGGATCACGCACGTGAGGGCCGTCGCGAGGAACGCGGCGCCCATGTAGTCGATCCGGTGCTTCACGTGCGCCGTGTGCGGCCGGAACGCGATGCCGATCACTGCGAGGGCGACGAAACCGAGCGGCAGGTTGATCGTGAAGATCCAGCGCCACGACAGGTGTTCGACCAGGAAGCCGCCGAGCAGCGGCCCGATGATCGTCGCGAGGCCGTATACGCCGCCGAACATGCCCTGATAACGCGCGCGGCGGTCGGGCGGCACGAGATCGCCGATAGCCGCCATCGTGACGACCATCAGCCCGCCGCCGCCGAGGCCTTGCAGCGCGCGCAGCACGATCAGTTGCGTCATGTCCTGCGCGACGCCGCACAGCGCGGAGCCTGCGAGAAACAGCACGATCGCGGCCTGCAGCACGATCTTGCGGCCGTACAGGTCGCCGAGCTTGCCGTACAGCGGCAGCACGACCGTCGACGACAGCAGGTACGCGGTGACGACCCACGACAGCTGGTCGAGGCCGCCGAGCTCGCCGACGATGGTGGGCAGCGCGGTCGACACGATCGTCTGGTCGAGCGCGGACAACAGCATGACGAGCAGCAGTGCGGCGACGATCAGCCCGGTCGGCGCGTCGCGGCGGGCCGCGTCGGCGGCCGGTGGGGTAACGAGGGTATCGGTTCTCATCGATATATCTGCCATGGCAGGAAACTGACCGAAATATAGAATCGATTGATTGCCTGGTCAATTTCTGCCGCATCTGGAATTGTTGCAGCGGTAACAGAAGATTGCGGGCGGGAAAATTGATCGCGATCAGCCCGGCAAAGGGCAGGGCTCAAGTTTTTTGCAGGCAAACCGTAATCCAGAGTGCCGCGGACCGATTGCCGCGGCACTTTTTTCCGCTCACGTCCCGTCATGAACCTGAACGCCCTGTTTTCCCGCTTCTCGATCCGCACGCGGATTTTTTCCACGCTCGGCCTCGTCGCCGCGCTGCTCGTCGTCTCGGGCCTGATCGGCCTGACCGGCATGCAGAGCTCGAACCGTGCGCTCGACGAGGCCTATACGCGCCAGCTGGCCGCGAAGACCGCGCTGTCCGCCGCGAGCCTGAACCTGACGATCGTGCGCACCACACTCGATCGCGCGCTGCTGCATCCCGAGGCGCCGGAAGTGCCCGATCTCGTCACCAAGGCCGAAAACTATCTCGCGAAGGCAGACGCCGCGTGGCGCACCTACGCGGCGATGCCGCACGACGGCGACGAAGGCCCGCTCGCGACGCGGCTCGACGCCGCGCGCCAGGCGCTGATCGGACAGGCGTTGAAGCCGCTGATCGACGCGATCCGTGCCGGACATCGCGACGATGCCGACCGGCTGCTGATGACGGTCGCGCCGCCGCTGTCGGTCGCGCTCACGCAGGCGACCGATGCACTCGACGCGTACCAGGCCGCGCGCGGCAAGGAGGTCTACGACACCGCGCAGACGTATTACGGCTGGATGCGCGCGGGCGCGATCGCCGGCATTGCGTTCGGTCTCGCCGCGTGCCTCGGCTGCGCGATCGGCCTGCATTTCGCGATCACGCAGCCGGTGAACCGTCTGCTGTCGCATTTCCGCCGCCTGTCGGACGGCGACCTGACGTCGGAAGTGCGCTGGTCGTCGCGCGACGAGATGGCCGAGCTGGTCAAGGGCGTGACGGGCATGCAGCGCAGCCTCGCCGATACGGTGCGCCAGGTCACGCAGGGCTCCGAAGCGATCTCCACGGCCACGCACCAGATCGCGGCCGGCAACACCGACCTGTCGCAGCGCACCGAGGAGCAGGCGTCCGCATTGCAGCAGACGGCCGCGAGCATGGAACAGCTGACGGCGACCGTGAAGCAGAACGCCGATCACGCGGTGGAGGCGCAGGCGTGCGCGGACGACGCGAGCCAGATCGCGACGCGCGGCGCGGCGGTCGTCGGCGAAGTGATCGGCACGATGAACGAGATCGACCAGAGCTCGCAGAAGGTGGCCGACATCATCGGCACGATCGAGGGCATCGCGTTCCAGACGAACATCCTGGCGCTGAATGCGGCGGTCGAAGCCGCGCGCGCGGGCGAGCAGGGTCGCGGTTTCGCCGTGGTCGCGGGTGAAGTGCGCACGCTCGCGCAGCGCTCGGCGTCGGCCGCGAAGGAGATCCGCACGCTGATCGGCGAATCGGTCGAGCGCGTCGCGACGGGTTCGCGGCTGGTCGGCGTGGCCGGCGCGACGATGCAGGACATCCAGCAGGCGATCGGCCGCGTGACGGGCATCATGACCGAGATCGCGGCCGCGTCGAACGAGCAGCGCGACGGGATCGAGCAGGTGAACCGCGCGGTGTCGCAGATGGACCAGGTGTCGCAGCAGAACGCGGCGCTGGTCGAGCAGGCGGCGGCCGCCGCCGCTTCGCTCGAGGAGCAGGCCGACGGGCTGCGCCGGGCGGTGGGCGCGTTTCGCGTCGCGTGACGTGCGGCGGGCGGGGCGCTCGGGTGCGCGCCCGCCGGCCGAGCGTCGCGTCAGCCGTTCGTGAGCTGCGCGGCCGAGCGCGCCGACGCGACGAGCAGCAGCTTCATCGTCGCGCGCGTCGCGCCGACGAACAGCTTGCGGGCCGCGCGCGCATCGAGCGTGTCGAAATCGATCTCGGTGAGGATCACGCACGGTGCGGACTGCCCCTTGAAGCGATAGATCGAATCGAGCAGCACGTCGCCTTCGCGATATTCAGGGTTGCCGAACAGATCGTATTTGCCCGTGAAGCGCTTGACCCGATGCGGGCCGAGCTGGTCGAGCCGCGCGAGCGCCGAGCTTTCGCGTCCGCGATACGAAAGCACCGCGATGTCCTGCTTGCGGAAGCCGAGCGACAGCGCGTGTGTGATCGCGCGCTTGGTCGCATCGATGCACGCGTCGGCGAGCGCGTCGCCCGATGCGCCGTCTTCCCCGTATGACGACACCGACGGATCGGAACCGTCGAACGGGCTGCCGGAACGCAGCTCGGCCGCGAGCGGCTCGACGCGGCCGACGACGTCGCGCACGAAATCGAGCAGGTCGCGCGGGCTGCGGTAATTCGTCAGCGCCTTCAGCGTGACCCAGCCGGGCAGCGCGACGGGCTCGCGCAGATAAAGGTTCTGCAGTGGATCTTCCAGCCACCACCATGCACCGTCCGGCGCCAGCAGGCGCTCCAGCGCGGCCGCCCACGGCGCGTGGAAATCCTGTCCTTCGTCGACGATCAGCACATCGAAGCGCCAGCGTTCCGGAACCGGCGTTTCCGCGAAACGCGCCTCGAGCCGCTCGAACGCGCCGGGCACGTCGAAGTCGGGCGTATAGCCGCCGTCGCGGGCCACCCAGTCGCACAGCTGATGGTAGTTCGCGATCTTCGCGCCGGGCGGCGCGATGCGCGCGATGTAGTCGGCGAGCGGCCGGTTGAAGCACACGTAAAGCACGCGCTTGCCGGCCGCGACCGCGTCGCGCATCGCCTGCACGGCAAGCTGGGTCTTGCCCGAACCCGCGGTGCCCGTCACGCGCAAGCGGAACGGCGTGAACTCGAGCTGGCGCGCCCACGCGGCGAGCCCGCCCGACAGCCGCGTGACGAGCGTGCCGGCCTGCCCGACGAGCGCGCTCGTGTCGGGCGTGAGCGCGAGTTCGTCCGCGAGGAAATGATGCAGCTTCGCTGCGTTCGGCAACGGCTCGTCATGCTCGGGCAGGATCTGCAGGATCACCTGCGCGAGTTGCGCCTTGCGCGATGCGTCGACGATGCGGTCGGCCGCGACGCCGGCGATCGCCGTCTCGCGGATCGAGTAGTCGGGGCAGTACAGCAGCGCCTCGACGCCGTAGACGCCCGCGCCGAGCGCGGCGGTCAGGCGCCGGTGCAGCGTCTCCTGCGTGCGCGCGAGCTGGATCGGGACGTTGCGCTCCTTCTGCAGGTACACCTTCACGAGCCCCTTCGGCGTTTCGCGCAGGAAGCCGGCCTTCTGCTCGATCAGCAGCACGCGACCGGCCGGGCTCACGACGACGAACGCCGCTTCGCCGAACACCGAGAAGCCCTGGTCCGCACGCGTCCAGTGCACGCCGTGATAGACGGTGTAGCCGTCCGGCAACGCGTGTTCGAGGGCCGCGAGCGTCTCGCGCTCGCGTTCGGCCGCACCGGTGGCGGCGAGGCTTTTCCAGTCGTCGGGAATGAGGCGGGCCATGAAGTCGGGCGGCGCAGGCCGTCGTGAACGAGGTTCGGCCATTGTACCGAGGAACCTGTTCACGGCCGCCGTGCGGCCGGCGCGCCGGCCATGCGAAGGCGCGGCGCGTGCGTGCGGAAATTACCCGCGTGCGAGCCGCTTCGCGAGATCGGCGCTGAGGATCGCCATGCGTGCGGGTTTTTCGTAGCAGACGACGTCGAACGCGCGGATCACTTCGCTGATGTCCGCTTCGCTCGCGCGGCCCGTGAGCAGGTCGCCCGTCAGCACGAAGATCGGCGCGCCCGGATTGTCGGACGTGCGCACCGCCTTGATCGCGGTGGCGGCCGTGCTGTCGTCGAACAGCCATTCGGTGACCACCGCGTCGAACGCCTGGCCCTGCAGCGCGTCGACGAACGGCGTGAGGCCGTCGAATGCGGCGGTCGCGAAACCCTGCCGCTCGAGATAGCGGCACAGCTCGGTCGCACTGACGCGATCCGGATCGATTACCGCGACGACGAGCTTGTCGCTTTCCGCGCGGCGCGGATAGATCTCGATCTTGTGCACGTCGTACGCGTTCTGGTACAGCACGCCCGTATGGCGCAGCACGCGCCAGCGGCCGTTCTGCTCGTACGCGACGAATTCGGGGCGCGCACCGGCTTCGAGCGGCGCGCCGATCCAGGCGGTGCATGGAATCTCGGCGACACCGGCGTACAGGACGGCCTCCTGCGAATAGGCGCCGACCATGCCGGGGTCGAGCGTCTGCGCGCCGAACAATTGAGCGGCCGGCTCGCCGTACGCTTCGGCGACCTTCTTGATTTGCGCGAGCGTCCAGGGGCTGCTGCCGCGCAGTTTGCGGTGACCCTGCGAAAAGCTCAGGTCGAGGATGCGGCACAGCTCGGTGGTTTGCTGGCGCTTGCCGATGCCGTTGCGAGTCATCAACTCGCGCACGCGCTCGGCAACCGCGAGGGAATCCGTGGTGATTGCTTCAGTGGTCATGCTACGGGAACGGATCGTGACGTTCAGAACGACGCCTTGCGGCAGTCTCGGCGGACAGTCTCGACGACGTCCAGGGGGCGAGCCGACCGGCCACGCGCGGAAAAGATAACTTTACCGCAAAACGACGGCCATTCCATGTCGCGAAAGGTGCGTTTCTGTGAAAGGTGTGTCACGACGTTACGCCCGCTGCGGCGGCGTGTGCGGCGCGCCGCCGGCCCGTTCGCAACCTTCAGGCGCGGATCGTGCCGGGCGGGGGCGCGATTGCTCGTCGGGCGGCACGTAATTGCGCCGCGATGCCGACGAAATGCACCACGGCAGGGCGCATTCGGCGTTGGGGGCGCGGCATCGTGTCGCCGTGGCGGCGACAAATTTTTACAGGACGTCGTGCGCCGGGCCCGCAAAGCCGCATCCTGTAGTGGATCGTCTGGACGGTTTACTCTAATAAAACCGATGCTGCCCCGTTTCGGCAGCGGGTGTGAATGCGCCGGACGCCCATGCTACGATTTCCCCCGTCTCAAAATAGTGTTGAAGCAATGCAGAAGAAATTTGTGATGCGCGGGTACGAGATGAACTGCGAGCCGCGCGTGACGGAAGACGGCAAATATGCCGCGCAGGTCGAGGTCACGAAGCTGGGTTTCAGCCGCGAGGCGGCATTCCGCAAGCTGGGCGAATTCGATACCGAAGCCGAAGCCGTCGCCTATGCGAAAAAATTCTCCGAGGAGTGGCTGAGCCGCTACGCATAGCGCGTAGTCTGCCCGTGCAATGCAGGCAGCGGCCGGCACGTGCACGCACGCCGACGCGTGCCGGGATGCCGCGCCGACGGCGTCGTTCCGGTCCGCAACGTTTTCCTCCATACGTGCCGCATGCGGGCTCACCGCACGCGGCACGCGATGTTGTTTGAGTTGCCGCGGCGTCAGGTTTGCGGCTGCGCGCCCTGCATTGCGTCCGCCGCCACTGCCACCAACGACGGTGGCGCGGCCTGCGCTTCGTCGGAGTCACGGCTGCGCTGGCGCGGATCCGCACGCGTGCGCCCGCGGCTGCCTGAACCGAACGCATCGAGCAGCGTGCGCCCTCGCGGCGTCAGATGCACGCGGCGATGTCCGTCCGCGCGATGTTCCAGCATGATCAATTGCCGCTCGAGCAGCGCGTCGATTTCGGCACGGGTCGTGTCAAGCTGATCCGGCGCATGACGGATCAGCATCAAGGTCGCGAATTCGTGTGGACTCAGCATGGTCGTCTCTCATGGTCAATGCATCGGGCACACGGCAACACCACGCGCGACGAACCGGTGCGCGATCGTGCCGCGGCCGGCGTGGGCGATAACGCATCGAAACACGCAGCGCGCGAATCGCGGCTGCGTTGAGCGACACCTAAAATAGGTCAGGCGATGCAAATTTCAAGGGGCCATTCGACACGCGACGAATGGAGGTTTCATGGATCTTTTCGACTTCGTGAACGAGCAGATGGAAGCCGTTCGGCTGCCGCTCTATGCGGTGACGGTGACGGCCGCCGCACGCGCCAATACGCCGTTGATCGCGATCCTGCACTGGCACGGCTTTCTGCGTGAAACACCGCTGGCGCTGCCCGGCGTCGCGTTGGCGCGGCGGCCGGTTCCCGGCAGCGCAATCCAGTTCGCGCTGCCGTGGCATGCGCTCGAGTCCATCGACGAAACGCTGCTGGATGCCGCATGGCGGCTCGGCGCGTGGGAGCTGGAGCGCGTCGAGCGGCGCGGCTGCAACACGATCGGCGCGTCGGCCGGCGAAGCGCTTGCGTGCCGCCAGGCATTCGGCGACTACGACGGCGGCCCGTCTGCAGGCTGTCATCTGGTCGACGGCGCACCGGATCGTGATGAGCTGATGCGCCTGGCCGCCCGCAACGGGTACGCAAGATGGCTGTTTCGCCCGGTCAAGGGCGGGCTCTTGCGCATGCTCGACGAGCGCGACGACACGCTCGACGCCGATGGCGGCCGGCAGCCGCCGTGTCCCGTTTTGCCGCGGCCGGCCCGGCACCGTACGGCGCGCACGCTTTACCGTCTAGGCGCCATTCGCGGCATCCTGATGCGCTGAAACATTTTGTTACAAACGCGTTTTCTTCTGCCCCTTGAAGCGCGCATCGGCGCCACTATTTCGCTTTTCGCCAAACGATGGCACGGCCGCGCAGCCGCCTCGCAAGTGCCTGCGCCGCCGGATTCCCTTATTCAGGTGATCTTATCGCTCAGGAGATGAAAATGCAGATTCGTCCCCTCTACGACCGGGTTATCGTCAAGCGAATCGAACAGCAGCGGACGACAGCCTCCGGCATCGTGATCCCGGACTCCGCCGCGGAAAAGCCCGAACAGGGCGAAGTCATCGCGGTCGGCAGCGGCCGGCTGCTCCAGGACGGCTCTCAGCGCCCGCTGCAGCTCAAGGTCGGCGACCAGGTTCTCTTCGGCAAGTATGCAGGCCAGACCGTCAAGGTGGACGGCGAGGAACTGCTCGTGATGCGCGAAGAGGACGTCATGGGCGTACTCGAACCCGAATCGCAGCCCGCCAGGAAGGCGGCCTGACATCCGATTCGACCGCGCGGCACCGGCGTGGGCCGGTGGGCGCGGAATTCCGTTCAACGACTTCATCCGGAGCAATCGAAATGGCTGCAAAAGACGTGAAATTCAGCGACGGCGCGCGTAGCCGGATCGTCAAGGGCGTGAACGTCCTGGCCGATGCCGTGAAGGTGACGCTCGGGCCGAAGGGCCGCAACGTGGTGATCGAGCGCAGCTTCGGCGCGCCCGTCATCACCAAGGACGGCGTGTCCGTCGCGAAGGAAATCGAGCTGAAGGAGCGCTTCGAGAACATGGGCGCGCAGATCGTCAAGCAGGTCGCGTCGAAAACCGCCGACGTGGCCGGCGACGGTACGACGACGGCCACCGTGCTCGCGCAGGCGATCGTGCAGGAAGGCATGAAGCATGTCGCGGCCGGCATGAATCCGATGGACCTGAAGCGCGGCATCGACAAGGCCGTCGGCGCGGTGCTCGACGAACTGCGCAAGCTGTCGCGACCGATCTCGACCCACAAGGAAATCGCGCAGGTCGGTGCCATTTCCGCGAACTCGGACGACGCGATCGGCAAGATCATCGCCGACGCGATGGAGAAGGTCGGCAAGGAAGGCGTGATCACGGTCGAGGACGGCAAGTCGCTCGACAACGAACTCGACGTGGTCGAAGGCATGCAGTTCGATCGCGGCTACGTGAGCCCGTACTTCATCAACGATCCTGACAAGCAGGCCGCGTATCTCGACGACGCGCTGATCCTGCTGCACGACAAGAAGATCTCGAGCATTCGCGACCTGCTGCCGATTCTCGAGGCGGCGTCGAAGGCCGGCAAGCCGCTCCTGATCATCGCGGAAGATGTGGAGGGCGAAGCGCTCGCGACGCTCGTCGTGAACGCGATGCGCGGGATCCTGAAGGTCGCCGCCGTCAAGGCTCCGGGCTTCGGCGACCGGCGCAAGGCGATGCTCGAGGACATCGCGATCCTGACGGGCGCGACGGTCATTTCCGAAGAAACCGGCAAGCAGCTCGACAAGGCCACGCTTGACGATCTCGGCCGCGCGAAACGCGTCGAGGTTCGCAAGGACGACACGATCATCATCGACGGCGCGGGCGACGCGGCACGCATCGACGCACGCGTGAAGTCGATTCGCGTGCAGATCGATGAAGCGACGAGCGACTACGATCGCGAGAAGCTGCAGGAACGCGTCGCGAAACTCGCGGGCGGTGTCGCGGTGATCAAGGTCGGCGCGGTTACCGAAGTCGAAATGAAGGAAAAGAAAGACCGTGTCGACGATGCGCTGCATGCGACGCGCGCGGCGGTCGAGGAAGGGATCGTGCCCGGCGGCGGGGTCGCGTTGCTGCGCGCACGCGCGGCGTTGTCTGGCCTCAAGGGGGCGAACGCCGACCAGGACGCCGGCATCCGGATCGTGCTGCGCGCGCTCGAGGCGCCGCTGCGCGTGATCGTGTCGAACGCCGGGGAAGAGCCGTCGGTCGTGATCGCGAAGGTGCTCGAAGGCAAAGGCAACTTCGGCTACAACGCGGCGACCGGCGAGTACGGCGATCTCGTCGAGGCCGGCGTGGTCGACCCGACCAAGGTCACGCGTACCGCGCTGCAGAACGCCGCATCGATCGCGGGCCTCGTGCTGACGACGGATGCGACCATCGCCGAAGCGCCGAAGGAAGAAAGCGCCGCGCCGGCGGCGTCGCCGGAACTCGGCTACTGATCCGCACCGCAGGCGACGCCTGCGACGATCGATCCGCCGCTGGCCGGAGCGGCACTGTGCGGCGCGCGCGACAGTGGGGACGCGCGCGCCGTTTTTTTCGTGGCGATAGATCATGAAACTCGAACTGCTGATCGATTCCAGGCCGCTGGAGATCGAGATCGACGACGTGGTGGCCGGGCTGCTCGCGGCGCGGCTCGGGCTCGGGCCGGACGGCGACCATCGCGACGCGATCGCCCGTTACCTCGGCGAAGCAGCGGCGCCGTGGACGCTCGACGACGACCATATGCGCAGGCGCGTGATGCGCCGGCTGATTCTCGATGTCGCCGATCCGGCGCTCGTGATCCAGTATCTGATGGACGATCAACCCGATTCCTGCGATGCAGGCGCGTGACGCGTGCCCGCGTCGCAGGAGGCGCGGCTATCGCTTCGCCGGCGCGTCGGCCTGGTCGCGCGCGAGATAGGTGCGCACCACGCCCGCCATGTTGTGCTCCAGCCATGCGGCCATCGCCTGTTCCTCGGGCAGGATCCGCTCGCAG
Source organism: Burkholderia territorii (assembly GCF_001718335.1). NCBI lineage: Bacteria > Pseudomonadati > Pseudomonadota > Betaproteobacteria > Burkholderiales > Burkholderiaceae > Burkholderia > Burkholderia territorii. Next base: position 1,484,027 of record NZ_CP013365.1, on the reverse strand, counting down.
ATTTCCATCGTCTCGCGGTCGCCGACGAATCGCGCGGCCTCGATCAGGTTGCGATACGCGGCGATCTCGAAGTGCTCGAACGTGTAGCCGGCCATCGCGCCCTTGACGATCTCGTCGGTCGCGAACGCGCCGGCCAGGCCCTGCACCCATGCCATCGTCTTCGCGCCGACGTCCTTCATCGTCGACACCGAGCCGCCGCGCCGCTCGATGCACGTGCGCAGCAACCGGGCCTGTTCGCGCGTTTCCTCTATGTGTTGCTCGATGCGCCGCTTCAGATCCGGGTAGTGATCGATCCGGCCGGCCATCGACGTGAGCATCGTCTCGGCCTGTTCCTCCATCGCGTGCGCGTCGCGCAGCCAGTCCATCAGGTGTTCATCGCCTGCAGTCGTATCAACGGTCATTGCGTTCTCCATTCGGGGGCGAAAAGGCGCCGGGCACCGCGAACGGGCACCCGGCGGTAACGTTCATGCGCGATCCGGCTTGCCGGCGGCGCCGTCCTGCGGGACCGGCGAGCCGCTGCCGAGCTCGGCGCCGGTCACCGGATCGCTGTCCGGATCCGATGCGAGCCGCTGCGCCATCGCGTCGATCGCGTCCGCCTGGCGTTGCTCCAGCATGCCTTCCGGAATGCCCGTCCCGCCGTCGACGGCCGGCTCGGCCGGACGGATCTCGAGGTCGCCGCCGTGGTTCCACGGGCCCACCAGCGGTTGCGCGTCCGGCTGCATCCGGAAATACACGCGGTCATAAGGCTCGACCGGCGCAAGCTTGCCCGGCGGGAAGTTGTCGGTGATCGCGTACAGCGCCTTCTCGAACGACTTCTGGTGCGACACCTCGCGCGTCATCAGGAAACCGAGCGCGTCGCGGATGCCCGGATCGTCGGTCACGTTGATAAGCCGCTCGTAGATGATCTTCGCGCGCGCTTCGGCCGCGATGTTCGAGCGCAGGTCGGCCGTCGGTTCGCCGATCGTATCGATGTACGCGGCCGACCACGGCACGCCGCCCGAATTCATGAGCGGCGAACCGGCGCCGTACAGCAGCTGCGTCACGTGGCTGTCGTTGCCCGCGCCGTGCAGCTTGCGATAGAGCTCGGCCTGTTCGTCGACCGCTTCGGCGAGTTCGCCCTTCGCGCCGCGGTTCAGCATGGCGACCAGCGAGCCGATCACTTCCAGGTGGCTCAGCTCCTCGGTCGCGATGTCGAACAGCATGTCCTTGCGGCCCGGATCTTCCTCGGTAATCGCCTGCGTGAAGTAGCGCATCGCGGCGGCGAGTTCGCCCTGCGGTCCGCCGAACTGTTCGAGCAGCAGGTTGGCGAGCCCGGGGTTCGGTGCGTCGACCCGCACCGTGTATTGAAGCCTCGTGTTGTGAATGAACATGGAATCTCCATAGAAGAGGTCGCGCGACGTTCGCGCTGTCGAACCAGCACGAAGCGATCCCGCACGCCGCAGCCGGCGTCGCGCACGCTTCGATTGCCCGGGCACGCGCGATGCTCGGCGCTCCGGGCGGCACGTTCGGGGGTTGCGCCGTCCGGCGACGCAAGCCGCGTGCGTCGGCCAGCCAAGGGCGCCGCGACGACTTTCGATTTCGGAGACGACATGCAGATGGACAATGATTCACGTGGCGGGGAGCCGGGGCGGCAAGGTGCCGGTTCGGCCGAAGCGAACCCGGACGGGCATCCGGTGACGCGGGCATTCGAACGGTTCGCGTCGGGCGTGACCGCATGGGCCGGCTCGCCCGTCGCGTTCGGCTCGGCGGTGGCGATCACGGTCTTGTGGCTCGCGTGCGGGCCGATCTTTCACTACTCGGATGCGTGGCAGCTCGTGATCAATACCGGCACGACGATCGTCACCTTCCTGATGGTGTTCCTGCTGCAGCGTAATCAGAACCGCGACAGCGTCGCGCTGCATCTGAAACTCGACGAACTCGTCGCGGCGACGCGCTCCGCGAGCGATCAGCTGATCGGCATCGAGGATGCGTCGGAGGAAGAACTGCGCCGTCTTGCAAAGGCGTATCTCGAACTCGCGAAGCGCGCGGCCATCGACGGCCGCGCGGCGGCATGCGACGAACCCGACGCGGCGGACGAGCCGAGCGGCGTCTCGTGACCGGCGGCACACGCTGCCGGCCTTACAAACGGTTGTCATTTGGATTGCATCGGCCGTGCCGCGCGCGACGCCGATCTTTCGACGGAGGGCGGATGGCGACGCTCGACAGGAACGCGCTGACGGAGCGCACCGCGACCGGCATGCGGGACGTGTTCGCCGGTAGAAGACGCGCGCCGCGCGCGGCGCTGCTGTTCGCGGGACCGGCGATCATCGCGTCGGTCGCGTACATGGATCCCGGCAATTTCGCGACCAACATCCGCGCCGGCGCGCAGTTCGGTTACACGCTGCTGTGGGTCGTGTTGTTGGCGAACGTCATTGCGATGCTGTTCCAGGCGCTGTCGGCGAAACTCGGCATCGCGACCGGCCGCAACCTGGCGGAACTCTGCCGCATGCATTTTCCGCCGCCGGTGGTCGTCGGCATGTGGGCCGCGAGCGAGCTGGCCGCGATGGCGACCGAACTCGCGGAATTTCTCGGCGGCGCGATCGCGCTCGCGCTGCTGTTCAAGCTGCCGACGCTCGCCGGGATGGGCGTGATGGCCGTCGTGACCTACGGCATTCTGCTGGCCGACCGCAACGGCTTCCGGCCGATGGAGATCGCGATCGGCGTGCTCGTCGGCGTGATCGGCCTGTGCTACCTCGCAGAGATGTTCATCGCGCCCGTCGCGTGGGCCGAGGTCGGGCTGCACGCGGTCGTGCCAGGGTGGCCGCGCGGCGAGGCGCTGACGATCTCCGTCGGCATCGTCGGCGCGACGATCATGCCGCATGCGCTGTATCTGCATTCCGGGCTCACGCAGCGACGCGTGGCGGGGCTCGATACGGAACAGCGCCGGATGATGGTGCGTTTTTCCAATTGGGAAGTCGTTGTTGCATTGTCCGTTGCCGGCGCCGTCAACATGGCGATGGTCGTGATGGCGAGCGCGGCGTTTCACGCCGGCTATCGCGACGTCGCCGAAATCGCCACTGCGTACCGGACGCTGACGCCGTTGCTCGGCGCGGCCGCGGCCACCTGCTTCCTCGTGTCGTTGATGAGCGCCGGCATATCGAGCTCCGTCGTCGGCACGATGGCCGGGCAGATGATCATGGAGGGCTTCGTCGGCTTCCGGATTCCGGTGTGGCTGCGCCGGCTCGTCACGATGGTGCCGGCGTTCTTCGTCATCGGGCTCGGCGTCGATTCCACGCAGGCGCTCGTGATCAGCCAGGTCGTCTTGTCGTTCGTGTTACCGGTGCCGATGCTTGCGCTGGTTTACTTCACCGGACGCCGGGACATCATGGGCACGTTCGCGAACGGACGCGCGACGCGCTGGGCCGCCATCGGCTCGATGGCCGTCATTTGTATGCTGAATATCATCTTGCTTGCGCGGCAATTGTCGCAGTGATGGCGTAATTTCGCGCTAACCGAATAACGGTTTGGGAAATTCGAATAACGGGGTGGAAAATATTGCGTGCTGAAAATCGGGAGATAAGTCTTTTTTACCGCGGTATGTGAAAAACAATGAAGCAGGCCCGCATTGGTCGGCGGGCCCGTTCATTCACCGCGCTTTCAGCATTTCATCGGCGAGGCGATACGCGCCGAGCGCGCGTTTGGATTCGTAGTCGGCGATCGCCGATACGTTACGGCCGGCGTCTCGCGACAGCAGCCCCTGCAGCGCCGCCGCAGCGAAGAAATCGCGCAGCGCGGGCATCGGCTGCTCCGATTCCGGCGGGGCCGCGACCACGGGGTCCGGCTTCCAGAAGACCGGCGATGGCGGGGCGGCCTTGTGTACCGAGGCGTTTTTTTTGGCGCTCACATCCTGGGACAACGACATCATTTCTTCCCCTTCGATCAGGTGTCAGTTGGCGAAGCTGGATAGGTCCTCGTATACACGGAGAGCAGCTTGGTTTTTTATGTCTTGAGAAGTACTAACGACAGATCGACGCGAATATTCGCCGGTAATGCTCAATCCGTCAAAGAAAAAAATTAATTCCGGCATTTCTGGCGGTGAGCATGATTTGTTCCCGGGCAGGATGAGAGCGCAGTGCTCACGTATAAATCGATATCGATGGTATGTCGGTGCGCGTGACGTTGCAGTGACGCGCGCAAATGTGCGATGGCGCACTGAACGCAGGCCGGTTTTCGAGGTGAGTAAGCATCGGCGATTGAATGGCGCGCCGGCGTATTACGCTCGCATTACCGCGACCATTCGTTCATCGCCGCGCATTCGCCGGCGTTATGCCGGCATGTACGTGAACGGTTCGCCGTCTTCGCGCTCGACGGACAGCAGCCGCTTCAATTGATCGAGCGCGAACAACTGCTTGCCGTCCGCCGCCGCTTCGTCGATCGCGGCATCCACGAGTTTTCTCGCTCGCGCGAGAATCACCGAACGCTGACGCGCGATCTCGAGCACCATGCGCTGCTCGATGTTCTGGCGCGTCGATTGCCTGTCGCTGAGATGACGCCAGCGGTCACGAAGCTCCGCCCACGTAACGCGCTGAAATTCCGGAATCGCGCGGGGGAGCGTGCCGGCTTCAGCGGGCGCCGGCTGCGCACGCAATGCACAGCGCAGTGCTTCGCGGGCGCGCCATTCGTCGGAAAACGGCGCATATACGTCGCGCGTGCGGCCGATCGGATTCGCGCGTTCGACCTCCTTGTCCAGCAGATAGCCGAGCCGCCGCAGCGCGGAGCCATGCGCGAGCATGTCCGGATCGAGCACGCGGATCCGGCGCGACGCATCCGCGACGTGCGCCTTCAGCTCCCAGAGCGTCAGGCGAAGATGCTGGACTTCCAGTATCAGGCGCTGGACGTCCGCGTAAGTGCACTTCGTCCACCATTCGGTGAGGTCGTTCAGCTTCGGGGGATCGAATGGGGGGAGGATCATTTTGACTGCGGCGACACTGTATGGATATACAGTTTAGCGCGCGGTAACATAGCGCCGTCAAGGCGAAAAAATGGGGACGGCCGATCGGCAAAAACGACCGGCGACGCGGCCGCGGCCGGGCCGTTCGTCGATCGTCCGTACGTTCGCGCGCCCCGCAGCCCGACCGCATGATTCCGCGCATGCCATCGCGAACGCCGATGGCGGCGCCCGACGTATCGACGCCCGACGTATCGACGCCAACAGAGAACAATGACGACTACCTATCCGCTGCATGACGCATTGACGCACGCCAACACGGCGTTCCCGGCCGAAGCCGACATCGTGATCGCCGGCGCCGGCATCATGGGTTGTGCGGCCGCCTATTACCTTGGCTTGCGCGGCCTGAAGGCGGTCGTGCTCGACAAGTCGCGCATCGCCGGCCAGCAATCGACGCGCGCCTGGGGCTTCGTGCGGCAGCAGGGCCGCGAGTCCGCCGAAGTGCCGCTGATGATGGCCGGCATGCGAATCTGGGAAGGGCTCGAGCAGGCGCTCGGCTTCAATCTCGAATGGCGGCAGGGCGGTTGCCTGTATATGGCGGACAACGAAGAAGACTGGGCGTCGTTCCAGGCATGGCTCGCCGTTGCACGCGAACACGGGCTCGACACGCGCACGCTGACCCGTGCGGAAATCGACGCGCGCGTGACGGGCCTGTCGGCGCAGGCGCGCACGCTCGGCGGGCTGTTTACGGCGACCGACGGGCAGGCCGAGCCGCGCCGCGTGGCCGCCGCGTTCGCGGCACGTGCGGCCGAAGCCGGCGCGCGTTTCTTCGAAGGCTGCGGCGTGACGGCGATCGAGACGGCCGGCGGCGCGGTCGTCGGCGTCGTGACCGAGCGCGGCACGATCCGCACGCGGCGCGTGATCTGCGCGGCCGGCGCGACCAGCTTCCGGCTGCTCGACGGCATCGGCATCCGGCTGCCGCAGCAGGCCGTGCGCGGCACCTGCATGCGCACCAACGTGCTGCCCGACGTGTCCGCGTCGACGATCTGGGGCCACGGCCTCGGCATTCGGCAACGCAGGAACGGCGCGATCAATCTCGCCGACGACATGCAGGTCGACGTCGACCTGACGCTCGGCCACCTGCGCGGCTTGAGCCTGTTCTGGCCGGAGTTCTGGTCGCAGCGCGAGAAGTTCCGGCTGCATCTGAATGCGGCGGCGTGGCGCGATGTCTGCGCGCGCATCGCCGGTGGAGGCGGCGCGATCGAGCCGCGCGATCCGCAGCCGCAGCCGAATCGCGCGCATGCGCCGCGCGCGCTCGCGAAGCTGAAGGCGATCTTCCCCGCGCTGAAGGACGCGCAGATCGTCGAAGCCTGGGCCGGCCTGATCGACGTGCTGCCCGACGGGATTCCGGTGATCGACGCGCCCGGAACGCCGTCCGGGCTCGCGATCGCGACGGGCTTTTGCGGGCACGGCTTCGCGATGGGTCCGATCGTCGGGCGGTTGCTGTCCGAGTGGGTCGATACGGGCGAGCCGTCGCTCGACCTGTCGGCGTTCCGTGCACGGCGTTTCGTCGACGGGACGATGGTGCGGCCGCGCAGCATGCTGTAGCGGCGTACCCGCGTGTTCCCGTCGTAGAATCGAGCCCGCAATCTTCAGGAGATTCCCCGTTGGCAACGCCCTCCGACAAGCGCCGCTCGTTGCGCTCACGCCTGCGTCGCGCCCGCGATCCGTGGCGGGCGCCGCGTGCGCGCACGCTGTTCACGCGTCCGGCCACGTCGCCGCGTCGCACGTTGCTGTTCCGTCTCGGCGCGGTCGTGGTGCTGTGCATGCTCGCGTTCCTCGTGCTGTATCTCGATCGCGACGGACTGCGCGATTCGACCAAGAGCACGCCGATGAACGTCGCCGACCTCGTGTACTTCACGATGGTCACCGTCGCGACGGTCGGGTACGGCGACATCGTGCCGGTCACCGCGCGTGCGCGTCTGATCGACGCGTTCTTCATCGTGCCGATCCGCATCGGCATCTGGTTCATCTTCCTGGGCACGGCATATCAGTTCGTGATCCAGCGCGTCATCGAGGAATTCCGCATGAAACGCCTGCAGAAGCAACTGTCCGATCACATCGTCGTATGCGGCTACGGCCTGTCGGGGTCGATCGCCGTGCGCGAGCTGCTCGAAAGCGGCGTCGATCCGGCGACGATCATCGTGATCGATGCGCAGCAGCAGGCGCTCGAGGCCGCGACGTCGCTCGGCGTGACCGGGTTGCTCGGCGATCCCGCGCACGAGGATCTGCTGCAACAGGCGCAGGTGCGCGCGGCGAAGGCCGTGATCATCTCGGTGACCGACGACCCGACCGCGATCCTGCTGACGCTGTCGGTGCGCAGCATCGCGCCGGAGACGAAGATCGTCGTGCGGATCCAGGAGAACCTGTATCAGCGGCAATTGCGGCAGGCCGGTGCGGACGTGATCGTGTCGTCGACGAAGATCGGCGCGCTGCTGCTCGCGGACGCGGTGCATAGCCGCTACATCGTGCCGTTCGTGAACGACATGCTGTCGACGCGCGGGCGCGCGACGCTGCTGGAGCGCGAGGCGTTGCCGCACGAGATCGGCTGCATGACGAACGTCGTGCCGGGCGCGATCGTCGTCGGCCTTGATCGCTGCGGGAAGATTCATTCGTTCTACGAGGATCCGCCGTGCCGGATCGAGGCGGGCGACACGCTGGTCGTGATCCAGTCGGCGAGGATTCCGGATCCGGATGCGTGACAGGCGGCCGGCGACGACCGGCCTCGCAACCGGTCGTCGCGCCGCGACCGTGGCATCCCCGCTTGATATGCCAATGCGCGTTATTTAGTATGAAGTAATCGCGTCGTGCGCCGCGCACGAGCGTGATCATCGAGGAGACACATGCGATTCAGGTCGGCGGCTCCCCATACCATCGTCGCGATCGGTATCGTGATTGCTTGCGCGCTCATGGGTCTGTGCGTGCTGCAGTTGTTCCAGAGCCGCAACGACGCGCTCGAGCGGGCGAGCGAAACGTCCCGCAATCTGGGACTGATCGCCGAGCGCGACATCGAACGCAATTTCGAGCTCTACGACCTGTCGCTGCAGGCGGTCATCGATGGCCTGCGGCGTCACGACATGATGACCGCGCCGGCAAGCTTGCGGCGCGCCGTGCTGTTCGACAATGCGATGACGGCGCAATTTCTCGGCTCGGTGCTGGTACTCGATGCCGACGGCAACATCATTCTCGATTCGGCCAACGACGTGCCACGCCGCGGCAATTTCGCCGATCGCAAGTACTTCTCCGTGCACCGCGACAATCCGAATGTCGGCCTTTATGTCAGCGACCCGTTCTCGTCACGCTTGCGCGCAGGCTCCCCGAGCATCGGGCTCTCACGGCGGATCTCGAATCCGGACGGTTCGTTTGCCGGTGTCGTGCTCATCGCGGTCAACCTCGAGTATTTCCACCAGTTGTTCGCCGGCCTGTCGCTCGGGCAGCACGGTTCGATCTCGCTGATCGGCACCGACGGCGTGATGGTGATGCGCCATCCGTACGACGTTCGCACCATCGGTCGGGACATCAGCCACGCCGCGACGTTCAAGCGGTTCCAGGCCGCGCGCGAGGGCGTGTTCTCCGAAACCGCGTCGCTCGACGGCGTGCGCCGCCTGTATTACTTCAGGCATCTGCCGAAGCTGCCGCTGATCATCATGGTCGCGGAAGCGGAACAGGACATCTATGCGGCATGGCGGCACCGCGCCGTGACGATCGGCGCGCTGGTGGTGACGTTCGGCGCCGCGTTCATCGCGGTGTCGTTCATGCTCGGCACGCAGCTGCGGCACCGGATGCGCGCCGAGTCGGAACTCGTGCTGCTTGCCCGCACCGACGGTCTCACCGGCCTGAACAATCGCCGCAGCTTCGCGGAAGTGCTGGATCGCGAATGGCGTCGCGCGCGGCGCTCACGTTCGGTTTTCTCGTTGCTGTTCGTCGATGTCGATCGCTTCAAGGCCTATAACGACACCTACGGCCATCAGGCGGGCGACGACGCGCTGGCGGCGGTTGCGCGCTGCATCGGCGAAAACATCCGCCGGCCGGCCGATACCGCGGCCCGCTACGGCGGCGAGGAATTCGTCGTGTTGCTTCCCGATACATCGGAGACGGGCGCCGCGCAGATTGCCGAGCGGATTCGCGCGGCGATCGACGAGCTGCCGCTCGAGCACGCGGGCAGCGAATACGGGCACGTGACGGCCAGCATCGGCCTCGCGAGCTGGACGCCCGAGCACGATGCCGAGGCCGACGCCGTGATCAAGGCAGCCGACGAGGCGTTGTATTACGCGAAGGCGACCGGGCGAAACAAGGTTGCCGCCTTTCGGCAGCCGGCATGACGCGGCTCGCGCGATGCGGCCGCAAGCATTCGTGACGGACACCGAATAGTTCGCCGCGCGCCCGGCCTTCGCGCTACAGTGGGCGTCATCCGTCTTGCGCCGAAGGCCGATCCGAGGTCGAACCATGCAACTTCAAACCGGCAACCTGTTCAATGTCGAACGAACGCGCGGCGACGACGAGCGGGTCGATGTGCTCGTCGCCGGCGCGCGCCTGAACGTCGAGCGGATCGTGTCGATGGGGCATACGAGCCCCGACGGGTTCTGGTACGACGATTCGCGCGCCGAATGGGTCGTGCTGCTGTCGGGCGCCGCGGTGCTCGAATTCGAAGCGGACGCGACGCTGCACGACATGCGCGCCGGCGACTACGTGCTGATCGAACCGCATTGCCGGCATCGCGTCGCGTGGACGCATCCCGACGAGCCGAGCGTCTGGCTCGCGATCTATCACGAACGCTGAATCGCGCGGCGCGCCGCGCCTTTATCCGCGCCCCACGAACGGCATCGTGGTCGCCATGATGGTCATGTTCAGGATGTTCGTATCCAGCGGAAGGTTCGCCATCTGAACGACCGCATTCGCGACATGCGCGACGTCCATCCGCGCCTCGGGCGCCATGCGTCCATCGGCCTGCGGCACGCCTTCCGACATGCGCTCCGTCAACGACGTCGCCGCATTGCCGATGTCGATCTGGCCGCACGCGATGTTGTACGCGCGGCCGTCGAGCGCGAGCGACTTGGTGATGCCGGCCACCGCGTGCTTGGTGGCCGTGTACGCGATCGTGTTCGGGCGCGGCGTGTAGGCGGAGATCGAGCCGTTGTTGATGATCCGGCCGCCCTGCGGCGTTTGCGCCTTCATCATGCGCCACGCGGCGCGCGCGCACAGAAAGACGCCCGTCAGGTTCGTCGCGACGACGTCGTTCCATACGTCGATCTCGTATTCGTCAAGCGGAACGGCCGGTGCATTGCGGCCGGCATTGTTGAAGAGGACGTCGAGCCGCCCGAACGCCCGCGCGATCCGCGCGAATGCGTGTTCGACCGATGCTTCGTCGGAGACGTCGGCCGGGAACACGTGCGCGTCGCCGCGGGCGGCGACGATCGCCGCCTTCGTGTCACCCAGCGATGCTTCGTTGCGTCCGATCAGCGCGACGGTATATCCGGCGTTCGCGAGTGCGATGGCCGCGGCACGGCCGATGCCGGATCCGGCGCCCGTGACGGCCGCGAACTTCTTCGAGACGGACATGGCTTGATCCCCTGCGGGTTGGATGAGGAAAGCGGCGGCGGCGCGCGATGCATTCGCCGTGTACAGGTCGACGCGTCGTCCGGCCTCGTTACTTCACGCACTCCAGCGCGTACTTCAGCCCTTGTCCGAGCAGCCCGCGCCACACGTCCCACGTGTGTCCGCCGTCGACGATGCGCAATTCCGCCGGATTCTGCGCGCGACGCAGCTGCGTGTACAGCACGCTCGATTCGGCCTGGATCGTCAGGTCGTCGTCGCCCGCCGCGATGAACATCGGCACGCGCCAGTTGCGCGCGAAATAGCCGCGCATCAGCGCCGGGTAGTTCAGCTCGTGCCACACGCGCGGATCGAACTGCCGGTCGCCGAACACGCCGACATAACGCGCGGCGGAATTGAGCGGCGGCTCGTTCGCGTAGATCGCGGGGCTCAGCAGCATCGCGCCGCAGAACAGGCCCGGCTCGAGCAGCGAGAAGCGCAGCGCGCCGAAGCCGCCCATCGACACGCCGCCGATCGCGCGGCCCGCGCGCTGGTTCGACACCGCGAAGTGCGCTTCGACCTCGGGCAGCAGATCGTTGAGGAACGCGCTCTGCATCTTCTCCTTGCGATCGACGTACCAGTCGGTGCCGCCTTGCGGCATCACGATCACGACGGGCGGGATCTCGCGGCGCTCGATCAGCGTGTCGGCGGTGGCCTGCAGCCGGCCCTGGGTGATCCAGTCGTTCGCATTGCCGGCGTTGCCGTGCAGCAGATACAGCACCGGATAGCGCGCGCCTTCCGCGTTGTAGCCGGGCGGCAGGTAGACCGTGTAAGACCAGTCGCGCTTCAGCGACGCCGAACGGAACGCGCGCAGCACGATGCTGCTGCCCGGATTGACGGCGGGCTCCTGGGCGGCCGGCGCGATCGTTGTGGGCGGGACGGTCGCGGCCGCGGGCGCGGACGACGCCGGCGAAACCGCCGGCCCGCCCGGCGTGGCGTGGGCGGTGGCGATGGCGCCGGCAATCAGCGCGGCGGCGAACGGAAGGGCGAGTCGGCGCATGGCGAATCGTTTCAGGAGAGGCGCCCGCTATCGTAGCAGCGGCGCGTGACGGCGCGGCGCATCATCGCCGCGAACGGAACGGGAACGGCAGCCGCGACACCAGCGGCGCATAGAGCTTCGCGACGAGATACAGCAGGCCAATCGCGACGACGTCGGCGGTCAGGCCGAGCGGCACGTCCAGATAGCCTTCGGTCGCCTGGTAAAGCAGCGAGTCGACCGCGAGCGAGATGCCGGTGCCGGCGACGAAACACAGCAGCCCCTGGCGCCCGATCGTGCCGATCCACGGCATCGCGTGCGCGACCTTCTTCATCCATCCGAGGTGCACGAGCTTGGCCGCGAGCCACGCGATCGCGAGGAAGTTCGCGAGCCGCAGCGCGCCGAGATTCTGCTTGATCGACGGATCGGTCGGGAACGGCTCGATGCGAAGGCGGTAGTACGCGCCGGCCGCGACGATCGCGAGCGACACGGCCGTCAGCAGCCAGCCCTGCGGTTTCGGCGCGAGCGTCTGGTAGACGGGCTGGCAGCGCGCGATCACGCCGAGCACGAACAGAAACTGCCACGCGAACGGATTGAAGTCCCACGGCGCGCCTTCGACGGTCGGCAGGAAGCGCGCGATGTGCGGCGCCGCGTACCAGAGCGAGCCGCTGAACGCGAGCATCAGCCACGGCTGCGTGCGCGCGAGCGGCAGCGCGAGCGGCACGAGCAGCGCGAAGAACGCATACATCGGCAGCACCGACGCGAGGTACGGCTGGCGCCGGAACAGCAGGATGTCGCGCAGCGCGGCGAGCGGCTTGTGGAGCAGGCCGTCGAGATCGTTGGTCGGCATGTTCGGGCCGTCGATCGAGAATGCGTTCAGCACGGCGGTGATGAGCAGCATCAGCCCGGCCGTCACGAGGAACGCACGGTAGATCTCGAAGGCGCGGCGGATGAAACGCTGGCGCGCGGCGGCCTCGTCGTGGCGCTCGGCGAGCGAGTTGTACGCGATGGCGGTCGCGAAACCGCCGAGGAACACGAACACTTCGGCCGCATCGCACAGCGCATACGCATGCAGCGTCACGCGCGACAGGATGCTGCCGCCGATATGGTCGACGACGATCACCAGCAGCACGAGACCGCGGAAGAAATCGAGCTCGGCGTAGCGGCCGGCCCGGGCGGGGGCGGTCATCGGGCCGCCTCCCGGCGCGCGCCGCGTGCGCGGCCGGCACCCGCCGCGCATGAATCGGGGTGAAGCATGACTTCGTGAAGAAATGACGAACGGATGCGCATTGTGCCACCGATGTGACGACGTCCGGGTTTACGCGGATGGAACGCCGGCCAGCCGCTGCCGACAAGCCTGATCGGGGCGTGGTGAGAACCGGCAAGTTGGACGAGCGCAACGCTTTGCGCGCCGGGCCCACGCCCCGATGGACGGGCGGTTTCCGACGTGACACCATTTTGTCCTCGCGGCCGCACACCGCGAAGTCCGCCCTGCGGGCCACCTTTATAAAACAGACCAACAATCGCCGGGCGCATGGCCTGCCCGGCACCCCGGCTCCGGAGATTCGTCATGAAGAAGCACGTCATTTTTGCCGCCGCGCTGGCCGCTTTGGCCGCGCCGGCCTTCGCGCAGGACAGCGTGACGCTGTACGGCCTGATCGACGAGGGCTTCAACTACACGAACAACGTCAACGTAAACGGGGTTGGAAAAACGAATTACCAGCTCGCGAGCGGCTATGCACAAGGCAGCCGCTGGGGCCTGAAGGGCAGCGAGGACCTGGGCGGCGGGCTGAAGGCGATCTTCACGCTGGAAAACGGCTTCGACGTGAACAACGGCCGGTTCAACCAGGGCGGCCGGATGTTCGGTCGCCAGGCGTTCGTCGGACTGAGCGCGTCGCGCTTCGGCACGCTGACTTTCGGCCGCCAGTACGATTCCGTCGTCGACTATCTCGCGCCGCTGACCGCGAACGGCAACTGGGGCGGCACGCTGTTCTCGCACCCGTTCGACAACGACAACACGGACAACTCGTTCCGCGTGAACAACACGGTCAAGTACGCGAGCCCGGACTGGAACGGGCTGTCGGTCGGCGGCACCTACAGCTTCAGCAACAGCACGGGCTTCTCGACCAATCGCCAGTACAGCATCGGCGCGCAGTATTCGCTGGCCGGGCTGCAGGTCGCGGCCGCTTATCTGCAGGCGAACAGCCCGGGTGTCGGCAGCGCGGGCGCGATCGCGGCCGACGATGCGAATTTCGTCGCCGATCGCCTGCGCATCTTCGGCGGCGGCATCAACTATTCGTTCGGCCCGGCGACGGTCGGCTTCGTCTATACGAAGACCGACGTGAAGAATCCGGTGTCGACCGTCTACCTGCCGGCGTCGACGTTCTCCGGCCTCGGGCTGACCGCGACCAAGTTCCAGAACTTCGAGATCAACGGCAAGTACCAGCTCACGTCCGACTTCTATCTCGGCGCGCAGTACGTGTACACGGACGGCAAGTTCGACGCGGCGGCCGGTTCGTTCAAGCCGAAATACCACACCGTCGGGCTGATGGCCGACTACAGCCTGTCCAAGCGGACCGACGTCTACCTGCAGGGCGCATGGCAGAAAGTCGCCGGCGACAAGACCGGCACCGCGGCCGATGGCGGCTACGTGGTCGGGACCGATGGCCCGTCGTCGTCGGCGAACCAGTTCGCGGTGCGCGCCGCGATTCGCCACAAGTTCTGAGGTCGACCTGCCGGCGCGCGGGGCGGGTTGCCCCGGCGCCGGCTTTCGTCATGCTGCGCGATGCGCGTCGTCGAGCGTTTGCGCGAGCCAGTCGACGAAGATCCGCACGCGCGGCGCCAGATGCCGGCCACTCGGAAACACGACCGACACCGGCAGCGGCGCCGCATGCCACTCCGGCAGCACCTCGACGAGCGAGCCGTCCTCGAGCAGCGGCGCGAGCCCGTCGCGCGGCGCCTGGATCAGCCCGAGGCCCGCGATGCAGCACGCGAGATACGCCTGCGAGCTGTTTACCGCGACCACGCTACGCATCTTCACGGTCTGCAGCGCGCCCGAATCCATGTCCGCATATTCCCAGTCCAGCTCGCGCCCCGTGCGGCTCGAGAAATAGCCGACCGCGACGTGGTCGGGCAGATCGTCCGGCGAGCGCGGCATGCCGTATCGCGCGAGATACGCGGGCGACGCGCAGTTGATCTGCGCCAGCTCGCCGACGCGGCGCGCGACCAGCGACGTGTCGGACAGCGCGCCGACCCGCACCGCGCAGTCGATGCCGTCGGCGACGAGGTCGACGAAGCGGTCCGTCGTGCTGAGTACGACGCGCAGGTCGGGATAGCGCGCGTGGAAATCCGGCAGCGCCGGAATCACCCTGTTCAACGCGAAGCGCTCGGGCAGGTCGACGCGGATCACGCCGCGCGGCGCGGCGCCGGCGTCGTCGAACAGTGTCTCGGCGTCGTCCAGGTCGGCCAGCAGCCGCGTGCAGCGCTCGTAGTAGGTGGCGCCCTCGGCGGTGAGCGCGACACGCCGGGTGGTTCGCTGCAACAGGCGCACCCTCAGGTGTTTTTCCAGATACTGGACGGCGTTGCTGACCGTCGGGCGCGGCAATTGCAACTGCTCGGCCGCTTTCGTGAAGCTGCCGAGGTGAGCGACGCGCACAAAGATGCGCATTGCATGCAGATGGTCCATGCGGAGCGAAAGCGTGGCGGGTTGGGACAGGCTCCATTGTTAATCAGCGTCGAATGATTTGGTTGGGCGTTTCGCGTTTATCGCGCGCCGCAATGCGTCCAGAATCCGTTGCATTCACTCACCAACCGCGAGGAAACGGACATGGACAAGCGTCAACTGGGCCGCACGGGCCCGCAGGTATCGGCGATCGGGCTCGGCTGCATGGGGATGTCGGATCTCTACGGGCCCGCCGATCGCGACGAAAGCATCGCCACGCTGCACGCGGCGCTCGACAGCGGGATCACGCTGCTCGACACGGGCGACTTCTACGGGATGGGCGACAACGAGATGCTGATCCGCGACGCACTGCGCGGCCGCACGCGCGACCAGGTGCTGATCAGCGTGAAATTCGGCGCGCTGCGCGATCCGGCCGGCGCATTCGTCGGCTACGACGCGCGGCCGCAGGCGATCCGCAATTTCGTCGCGTATTCGCTGAAGCGGCTCGGCACCGACCACATCGACATCTACCGGCCGGCGCGCGTCGATCCGGCGGTGCCGATCGAGGAGACGGTCGGCGCGATCGCCGATCTCGTGAAGGCCGGCCATGTGCGCCATATCGGCCTGTCGGAGGTGGGTGCCGACACGATCCGCCGCGCGGCGGCAGTTGCGCCGATCGCCGACCTGCAGATCGAATACTCGCTGCTGTCGCGCGGGATCGAGGCCGACATCCTGCCCGCGTGCCGCGAACTCGGGATCGGCGTGACGGCCTACGGCGTGCTGTCGCGCGGGCTTCTTAGCGGCGGCTGGAGCGCGGCGCGACAGGGCGAGCGCGATTTCCGGGCGGCCAGCCCGCGCTTCCAGGGCGAGAACCTCGCGCACAATCTCGCGCTCGTCGACGCGCTGCGCGCGATTGCCGACGAGAAGGGCAGCAACCCGGCGCAGATCGCGATCGCATGGGCGCTGTCACGCGGCGCCGACATCGTGCCGCTGATCGGCGCGCGCAAGCGCACGCAACTCCAGGACGCGTTGCAGGCGATCAAGTTGCAACTAACGGTCGATGATCTCGCTCGCATCGAAGCGGCGATTCCCGCCGGGGCGGCTGCCGGCGAGCGTTATCCGGCGTCCCAGATGGCGCACCTCGACAGCGAGCAGGGCCGGGGGGCGGCGCACGAAGCCTGAACGGCGGGCATCGCGGATTGACGAGGCGACGAGGCCCGCCGGGCGGGCCCGAGCCAGCGTCAGGCAAAGCCAGATGGCCGGCGGTGTGACGGTGGTTCATCATCGGCGCCGTGTTCGACCGGACGGAATGCCTCGATGCAAATCCATACGCTGACGATCGTCGTGCTGGTCTTTCTGCTGGCCGGCGCGGTCAAGGGCATGATCGGCCTCGGGCTGCCGACGATCGCGATGGGCCTGTTGACGCTCGCGATGCCGCCGTCGGCCGCCGCGAGCCTGCTGCTCGTGCCGTCGTTCATCACCAATGTGTGGCAGCTGTGGCTCGGCCCGTCGTTCGGTTCGTTGCTGCGGCGGCTGTGGCCGCTGCTCGCCGGGCTGACGATCGGCACGTTGACGGGCACGCTGACGGGCGGGCTGCCCGCGCTCGCGGCCGGCAGCGCGTGGACCCACGCGGCGCTCGGCGTCGTGCTGGTCGCATATGGCTGCTGGGGGCTCGCCGCCGCGCGACTGCCCGCGCCGGGCCGACACGAAAAGTGGCTGTCGGCCGTGGCCGGCTATCTGACGGGCGTCGTGACGGCGGCGACCGGCGTGTTCGTCGTGCCCGCGGTGCCGTACCTGCAAGCGTTGCGTCTGCCGAAGGACGACCTGATCCAGGCGCTCGGGTTGTCGTTTACCGCGTCGACGGTCGCGCTCGCGCTGCAGCTGCGCGTGACGGGTGCGCTGCAGACGGTCGATCTCGGCGTATCGGTGCTGGCGCTCGTGCCGGCACTCGCGGGGATGATGGGCGGGCAATATGCACGACGCGTGATGAGCGAGAACGCGTTCAAGCGCTGCTTCTTCGTCGGGATGATCGCGCTGGGCGCCTACATGGCGGCATCGGCGCGGCTGTGAGCGCGCGTCGCCGACACGCGCGCCGCGCGCCCGGCGTGCATGCGCCGAAGCCGGCTTCGACGGCCGGCTTCGGGAACGCTCACGGAGCGGCGATCACGCCGCTCAGGCCGGGTCGGCGTACTTCAACGTCCATCCGAACGTGCGGGTCGCGCCCGCACCGAGTGCGAACGGACCGGTCTTGCACACGAAGTTCGAATGCAACTGGCCGATCGGCGTCGTCGACAACGGGTTCGTCGCGCCGCTGACCGTGTCGAAGGCGGACAGCGCGCAGGTGTCGAACCCGGTCGTCGCATAGCCGGTCGCGGTGCTGTTCGCGTAGGTCACCGACGTGCCGTCGCCGTTTGCCTGCGTGGATGCGAGGTCCGCGAACGACGCGAAGTCGGTCTCGACCGCCAGGTTGCCGGCGAGCGTACCCGAGGCAATCGTGTCGCTGCGCGAGATCGTGCCGTGCGCGAACGTCAGCACGGTATGCACCTGCAGGTCGAGATCCGTCGTGTACGCCGCGTTCTTCGACGCGAGACGGAACTTCGTCGTGTCGAACGACACGACCACCTGCCCGTTGGCCTGCTGCACGTCGAGGTTCTTGTAGTACGTGACCGGGACGTAGGTTTTCCCGTTGTACGACACCTGCGGCACCAGCAGTGCATAGCCCAGATCGGTCGTGCCGTAGATCAGCTTGTCGGAGAACGGCACCGGGTAGTACGGCGTGAACGAGTTGTAGTCGGGCGCCTGGCTGAGATTCAGGTTGATCACGCGGCGGCCGTCGCGCACGGTGAGCAGCGCCGCGTTGTACGGATGCGCGGTATCGCCGGGCTGGTTGTACCAGGTGAGCGTGTAGCGCGGCAACGCGTCGAGCCACTGGTTGTAGCTCGCGTCGTCCATCGGCGCCTTGCCGCCGAAGCCGAGCTTGTTCCACCATGCGTTCACGTACAGATACTGGTGCAGCAGGCTGAAGTTCTCGCCCATCACGCGCGGCTTGCCGCGATACGCATCCGTGCCGCGACCCTTGACCCACATGTTCACCGACGGCGTCGGCAGCGACGGATCGTACCAGTACGTGTCGAAGCGACGCGCGGCCCGGTAGATGAACGCGTACGCGACCTGCTTTTCCTGATCGGTCAGCACGCCCGCATTGGCCGCCGCCGTCAGGATTTCCATGAATGCGGAATCGCCGTACGGGCCGATCGAGCGGCCGTAGTTGAAGCCCTGGCCGTCGGCGTTCAGCTGCGGCAGGATCAGATCGACCGACTTGCGCAGATAACCCTTCAGTTCGGGCGTGAGGTTGGCCTCGTTGCCCATCTCGAACGTGCGCTCGATCACTTCGCCGATCAGCAGCGTGCTGTAGCGGTCGTAGCGCGCCTGGTCGTAATAGGTCGTGTGCGTGTTCGACGCTTCGTCGGAGAACCCGCCCGACGAATCCTTGCGGATGTGGTTAGTCAACGTATAGAGCAGCGCATCGCGCGCGCCCATCGTCGCGACGGCCGGATCGGTCGCCGACGAGAACGATGGATTGCTCCAGCCGAGTTTCTGCCGCAGGCCGGCGATTCCATAGGACACCGCATAATAATTCTGCGCGGTGTTGAGCGACGCAATGTCGATCGGCGTGCCGGCGGCCGGGCAGGTGCTGGTCTTGCCGCTTGCATCGGGGCCGAACATGTCGCAGAAGGTGAGCCGTTGCTGCAGCGTCGCGAGCATCGCGTCGCTGAAGACCTCGTTGAGCATGCCGTGCGCCTTCAGGTTGTTCAGCGCGACGAGATAGTAGTACTCGCCCCAGGACGTGTTTGCATACGCATAGTTGCTGCCCGACTGCGCCATCATCGCGGTCGTGATCGTCTGATACGTCGCGAGGTAGCTCGCGTATTGCGGGTCGCCCTTCGACTTCATGTCGATCAGGATGTACGACAGGCCGAGCGCGAGCTTGCCGGGCAGGAATTTGTCGCCGGTGTTCGTGTCGAGCACGTGAACCGGCGAACCGTCGCCGAGATCCATGACGACCTGCGTGAAGTCGGGCGACTTCCGGATCAGGTCGAACAATGCACGCATCTGGCCCATCATCGTGACCGGAATGTTCGCGCCCGCCGGCACGCTGGTGTCGGGTGCGCCGTAGACGAGTGCCTGCAGCGAATTCGGCGCGAGCGCCGGAGTCGACGGCGGCGGCGACGAGGGCGGCGGGGCGGTCACGTCGTTGCCGCCGCATGCGCTGACGAACAGCACGGAAAGGGCGCTGAGCGCGGCGCCGAGCGCGAATCTGCTGCGCGTATGCATTGTGTCTCCAGTTTCGAATAGTGATGAAGGACGGGCGGGTGCAACCGTCGGTGCGCTCGACTCGGGCCTCCGCGTCGAACCCTGATCCCTGTGGGCGGACGGCTTGAGTCACATCTCGAGCAGGCACACGTTCTCCTTGGCGCAGCCGATGGTGGTCGTTGCGTCGATGTGAAGGAAAACGTTTTCCAAATTTAAGCATCGATTGCTTCGGTGTCAATGTGCTTTCACGCCGGATGGGCCGGTGAAAACCCGGATGTTCGAAGCGATGGAGGAGAGGGAGATAGAACGATGACGCGGAAAATCCCGGAATTTATTGCTGTTTTCGTTGCGATGCAGCGATGCCGAATCGGCGACGGCTACGCCGAGTGAAAGGCGATCATGCCGCGGCTGACCGATGGGTTTAGCAAGAAAACGTTACACTTAAGGAGTGAATTCACGCGCAGCGCATATCGGCATCTTGATGCCGTCCCGCCGCGATGCTAAAGCTGCGCCTCGATCGCGGCCTTGTCGATCACCGACCAGACCTGCCGGATCTTGCCGTCGTGAAATTCGTAGAACACGTTTTCGGCGAACGTGATGCGCTTGCCGTCGACGGCGAGCCCCAAGAATCTTCCGCGCGGCGCACACGCGAAGCGAAGCCGGCACGCAATGCGCGGCGGTTCGCACACCAGCAGCCGGATCTCGAAATGGAGATCCGGAAGGTCGCGGAAATCCTGCTCCAGCATCGCGCGGTAGCCGGCCAGCCCGAGCGGCCGGTCGTTGTGGATCACGTTGTCGGCGACGTATTGGCCGAGTGCCGGCCAGTCCTGGCGGTTCAGGCAGTCGATGTAGGCGCGGTAGTGCATGGCGAGATCGGGTTTCGTCATGGCGGCGGTGCCTCCTCGTATGTCGCCGGCTGGGGCGGATGACGCGCGGCGTTCAGCGCGCTCGCGTGTCGCCCGACAGATACGACACGAACGCCTGCGTATATTTGGGTAGCGCATCGAACGATCGCGCGCAGAGCGTCAGCTTGCGGTGGCTCCATGCGTCGGACAGCTCGACGAGCCGCACGTCCATCGTCTGCATCGCGCGCTCGGCTGCATGGCGCGACACGATGCCGATCCCCACGCCGCTTTCGATCACGCGGCAGATCGCATCGAAACTCTTCAGCTGCACACGGTAGCGGATCCGCTTGCCGAGCGCACGCGCCTGGTCGCCGAGATGGACCTGGAGTGCGCTGCCGTCGGTCAGCCCGATGAAGTCGGCGTCGGCGATCTCGTCGAACGCGACCTTGCCGCGCGCGGCGAGCGGATGCCCGGCCGGCACGACCGCGATCAGCCAGTCCTCGCGGAACGGCTTCTGTTCGAGCCCGGCGAGCCCGACCGAATCGGCGACGATGCCGACCTCGGCGGTCTTGTTGCGGATCGCGTGCACGATTTCCTGGCTCGAACGCTCCTCGACGCTGATCGACAGTTTCGGATGATGCGGCAAATACGCGGCCAGTGCGTCGGGCAGGTATTCGCTTAGCGACGCCGTATTGCACAGCAGCCGGATATGCCCGCGCAATCCCTGGCCGTATTGCTGCAGCTCTCCGCGCATCTGGTCGATCTGCTGCAGCACCGTGCGCGCGTGGTGTTCGAGCGCGCGGCCGGCGTCGGTCACCTGCGCGCCCGACTTGGTCCGGTGCAGCAGCGGCACGCCGAGCTCGTCCTCCATCCCGCGAATGCGCTCGCTTGCGGCCTGCAGCGTGATGTGCGTGCGTTCGGCGCCGCCCGTGATCGTGCCGGCCTCGCAGATGTTCAGGAAGAGCCGCAGGTCGGTCAGGTCGAAGCGCATGGCGGGGTGGACGCGTGAGGATTGGGATGGCCGTTAAGTTAGCAGGAACCGCCGCGTCGGTCTCAGGCTGCGCCTGAGACGCCGTTCGCCGGTTCCGCATTTTCGGGGCGGGATCGATGCCGGATCATGGCCGCATATCAACCGGGGGAGACTGTCATGCGGATGGATTCGTCGTGGGGCGTGTCGTTCAAGATTGCATTGCACGTGCTGTTCCTGTGCATTGGCATCGCGTGGGCCTGCGCGGAGCTGGTCGACTGGCTGCGTTGAGCGGGCGGCCGTCGCAGGCCGGATCGACGATCCGACGCGGCCAGGTGCCATTGAAAGCCATTCGAAATATCGTCGTATCGCGAAATTTCTTCCGCATCGCACGCCGAAAACCGTCAAGTTTTTCCGAAATCGACCGTACTACCGGTAACGCATGTCCGCCGGCGGACGGCTCGTGATCGTTTGTCATCATTGTTTGCATCCGGTTACACGTCGGCCGTTCCGTTTTTGAGATGCTTGAAAGATTGTCAAACCGGAGTCGATCGTCCATGAAACAGCGCGAGATTTGCCGCAACTCGGCGTGGTTGTCCAGCCTGACCGCGGTGCTCGTCATGGCCGGTTGTGCCAGCACGCAGTCCGTCCCGCCGAGCGACACGCTCGCGGGTTCGCCGTCGGGCCAGCCCGCCGCCGCCCAGCCGGCCACGCCGGCGCCGCCGCCCGCGCCCATTCTCGTCGCGCAGAAGTACGTGGTGAAGCGCGGCGACACGTTGTCAGGCATTGCGTCCGCGAACGACTGCAGCGTCGCCGACCTGCGCACCTGGAACAAACTCGACGGGCGCGGCAGGCTGCGCATGGGGCAGGTGCTGCGCATCGTCCGTCCGCAGCCGTTGCAGGCATCCGGCGCGAACGGCAGCGCACCGGCCGCGGCGCCGGCCGCCGCGAGCAATGCGGCGGACGCCGCGCAGGCGAGCGTGTCGACGGCGAGCGACCGGCAGGTCGTGAAGGAAATCAGGCGGCATGCGGGCGCGGTGGCGCTCACGTGGCCGGCGCGCGGCAAGATCGTCGACACGTTCCGGCCCGGGCAGAACCGCGGCATCCAGATCGCCGGCCGGCCGGGCGACCCGGTGCGGGCGGCGGCCGACGGCCGTGTGATGTACGCGGGTAGCGGCCTGAACGATTACGGCACGCTGATCATCGTCCAGCACAACGCGGATTTCCTCACGGCCTACGCGCACAATCGCAAGGTGCTCGTGAAGACCGGCGACATCGTGCGCCGCGGCGACGAGATCGCCGAGATGGGCGACCTCGACAACTCGCGCGTCGCGCTGCTGTTCGAAGTGCGGCGCGACGGCAAGCCCGTCAATCCGATGCCCTATCTGCCTTCGTCGCAAGGCTGACGCCGGCCGCGCTCGCTGCTACGCTAGGTCACTGCGTCCCGCCGCATGCGGGGCCGACGGACGTCTTCGGGGATGCGCGGCGCAAGCCGTCGCGAGCCGGCCGTCGGCATGAGTGCGCGTGCATCGCCGATGCGCACGCGCGTTGCTCCGTGCCACCGTTTCCGATCGAATAACCTTCATCCATGGAACACTCTCCCGCCCGCCGCTCGCTGTTGCTCGCCGCCGTCGCCGCGCCGTTCGTCGCCGCGTGCTCGTCGGCACCCGTCGCCGACCAGGGGCGCGCCCATGCCGCCCAGGCCGAACTCGCCGCGCTCGAAAAAGCGTCGAGCGGCCGGCTCGGTGTCGCCGCACTCGATACGTCGAACGGCACGCGCGTCGCGCATCACGCGCGCGAGCGCTTCCCGCTGTGCGGCACGTATGCGGTCGTCGCCGCCGCCGCGATACTTGCGCGCGGCTCGCTCGACGCGTCGCTGCTGCCGCGCCGCATCCTGTATCGACGCTATGAAGTCGTGGCCGGCTCGCCGGTGACGGAAAGCCACGTCGACACGGGGATGACGATCGCACAGCTCTGCACGGCGATGCTGCAGTCGGGCGACAAGGGCGCCGGTAACCTGCTGATGGGCGTTCTCGGCGGCCCGCAGGCCGTCACGGCGTTCGCGCACGAAAGCGGCGACACCGTGTTCCGGCTCGACCGCTGGGAACCCGAGCTGAACGAGGCAGCGCCCCGCGACGAGCGCGATACGTCCACGCCGGTCGCGATGGCCGACATGCTGCAGCGGTTGCTGCTCGGCGATACGCTGCGCGAGCCGCAGCGTGCGCAGCTCACGGAATGGATGACCGGCGGCGCGCGGAATGCGAGCGGGATCGCGGCCGGCGTGCCGCCCGGCTGGCGCATCGCCGACAAGACCGGCACCGGCGGTTACGGCACGACGACCGACGTCGCGGTGCTGTGGCCGCCGTCGCGCGCGCCGATCGTGCTGGCCGTGTCGTTCACGCAGCCGCGTGCCGACGCGGCGGCACGCGCGGACGTCGTCGCATCGGCGGCGCGCATCGCGACGGGCGCGTTCGCCGCCACGGCCTGATTGCTCGACGTACCTCGCGTAAAGCCGGCGTTTGGCTTATCGTGTCGATCAGCGCGCGCCGGTGTCGGCGCGCGGCCTTGCCGCGCCGGCGACCGGCGCGGTCGATTCGTCTACCCGTTCGTCATGCGCCGACTTCCGCCCCTGCACGCGCTGCAGATCTTCTCGACGGTGGCCCGCCACCGCAGCTTCACGCGCGCGGCCGAGCAGCTGTGCCTTACGCAGGGCGCGATCAGCCGGCAGATCCAGACGCTCGAGGCGCATTACGGTTTTCCATTGTTCAAGCGGCACGCGAAGGGCCTCACGCTGACGGCGGAGGGCGAGCAATTGCTGCCGGTGGTCAACGAGAGCTTCGCACGGATCGAGGACATCTCGATGAAGCTCACGCGGCAGCGCACCGATCTCGCGCTGAAGGTGCCGACTTGCGTGATGCGCTGGATGCTGCCGCGCATCATGCGCTTCCAGGGCGAGCATCCCGATCTCCACGTGCAGATCACGACGGCGTGGCAGCACGTCGTCGATTTCTCGACCGAGCCGTTCGACGCGGCGATCGTCTACGGGACGTCGCCCGGCGCCGGCGTGTTCGCGCTGCCGCTGTTCGACGAGCGGTTGACGCCCGTGTGCGCGCCCGAGCTGCGGCAGGCCGCGCCGCTCGATGCGGTCGGCGATCTCGCGCGCCACACGCTGCTGCATCCGACGCGCGACCATCGCGACTGGCGCGCGTGGCTCGATCACGCGGGCGAGCGCGCCGTCGACGCGGAGCGCGGGCCGACCTTCGACACGCTGGATCTCGCGACGAACGCGGCAATGCAGGGCTTCGGCGTCGCGATCGGCGACGTGACGCTCGTCGACGACGACGTCAGCGCGCGCCGGCTCGAACGGCCGTTCGACATCGTGCTGGAGACTGGCGCTCGCTACTTCTTCGTCTATCCGGAAAGCATCGGCAGCCAGCAGAAGATCCGCGCGTTCAGCGACTGGATCGCCGCTCATCGCGACTGACGCGCGACGTCTGCTGCAGCGGGCGCTACTGATACGTGACGATGGCGATCATCGGCGCGTGCGCGTTGCCCGCACGGTCAGGTAAAACGATTGCGCGCGAGGCCTGCGTAAAGGTCGTGGTCTTGATCGTGCGCAGGCTGGCCGCATCGACGAACGCAACTTGCCCGTTCGCCGGGCGCGGACAGTCGGGACGCACGCGCGCGTGCGCGGCGTCGGTCGTGTCGAGCGCGAACGAGCAAGGCGGCTCGACGATCATGCCGGTGAAGTGGATGACGCCGGACACGCCGGCGGCAAAAGACGAGGACGAGGCCAGAAGCGAGGCAGCCAGGGCGAACGAGGCGGCAAACAGGCGATGCTTCATGACAGGCTCCAGAGAGGAAGCGCGTCGCAGCGCGGCCGCTCGAATGGCAGTCCGTCAACGCTGCGATGCTGTATGCGTAAACGGCAATTCCATCGGACCTCTTGAATGAAAAACGAGAAATAACGGCAATAAGCAAATGACGCCGTATTCCTCCAATCAATCTATCTCAAATTTGTGCGCCCGCAAGTCAGGGTATTGCCGATGGCGTAGGCTCGCGGCTATCCCGCCAATGCACGCGGGCTTTGCAGGTGAATCGTTGAGGACTCAACGATTCGACGGGCATGCGCATGGCGGCGCGCAGAAAGAAAAACGGCCGCTCGTGTGACGAGCGGCCGTTCCGTATCGACGCGCAGATGCGGCGGTCAGCTCGCGCGCTTGCGTACCGCGCCGACGATCACGAGCAGCACGATCGCACCGATGATCGACGCGATCCAGCCGGCGCCCTGGCCCGGCGCATACCAGCCGGCAGCACGGCCGACGTAGCCGGCGATGAGCGAGCCGACGACGCCGAGCACGACGGTCATCAGGATGCCCATCTTGTCGTCGCCGGGCTTGAGCGCGCGGGCGAGGAGGCCGACGATGAGCCCGACCACCAGGGTTTCGATGAATTGCAGCATGAACGCCTCCCTATAGCTGTTGGCTGTTGACGAAAGGAAATGGACCCGCGCGGCGCGCGAGGGTTCCGTTCGACCGCGCGCCGGTGCTATGGCATACCGACGCACGGGGTGCCGAGTATCGCACGCCCGCGCGTCGCGCACATGTCAGGCGACCGGATCGAGGCGGCGGTAACCTTCGGTCGCGCGCAGCAGCGTGCGCGTGTAGTCGCGTGCAACCTGCCCGGCACGCACGTCCTCGATCCGCAGCTGTTCGACGATCTCGCCATGCTGCATCACCGCGACGCGCTGGCACAGGAAGCCGATCACCGCGAGGTTGTGGCTCACGAGGATCATTGTCAGGTTGCGTTCGCGATGCAGGCGACGCAGCAGGTTCAGGATCTCGGCCTGCACCGACACGTCGAGCGCGGAGGTCGGCTCGTCGAGCAGCAGCACGCGCGGCTCGACGATCAGCGCGCGCGCGATCGCGACACGCTGGCGCTGGCCGCCCGACAACTGGTGCGGATAGCGGAAGCGGAACGCCGGGCCGAGCCCGACTTCGGACAGCGCACGGGCGATGCGCGCGTCGGCGTCGTCGATCCGATGGATCGACAGCGGCTCGCGCAGTGTCTGGTCGACCGTGAAGCGCGGATGCAGCGACGCGTACGGATCCTGGAACACCATCTGCACGTGGCGCCGGAATGCGCGGTCGTGCGTGTCGCCCACGGGCCGGCCATCGATCGACAGGCTGCCGCCCGCGAGCGGCACGAGGCCGGTCAGCGCACGCAGCAGCGTCGACTTGCCGGAGCCCGATTCGCCGACGAGCCCGAAGATTTCACCGTCGCGCACCGCGAAGCTCGCATCGCGCACGGCGTCGACATGACCCGTTCGGGTCGGAAAACGGATCGAGACGTGATCGATGTCGATCATCGTGCGGTCTCCTGAGGTGCGATCGACGACGGCGCGGGCGACGCGGCGTCGAGCCACGCCGGATCGCGCCGCAGCACGGGAAGTTCGTCGGGCGGGTTCGCGAGCGGCGGATTCGCCGCGAGCAGCCCGCGCGTGTACGGATGCGTCGCGTTGCGCAGGTCGCGCGCGGCGCAGGTTTCGACCACGCGCCCCGCATACATCACCGCGACGCGATCGCAGAACGACATCACGAGCGGCAGGTCGTGGCTGATGAACACCAGGCCCGTGTCGTGCTTCGCGATCATCGTGTCGAGCACGGCGAGCACCTGCATCGATACCGCGACGTCGAGCGCGGACGTCGGTTCATCCGCGATCAGCAGGCGCGGGCCGGTCGACACCATCATCGCGATCATCACGCGCTGACCCATGCCGCCCGACAGTTCGTGCGGATACGCATCGGCGACGCGCGCCGGATCGCGGATCTGCACGGCCGCGAGGGCATCGACGATCCGCTCGCGCAACGCGCGGCCGCGCAAGCCCGGCTCGTGTCGCCGGAATGCCTCGCCCATCTGCTTCGCGACGGTCATCACCGGGTTCAGCGAATATTTCGGATCCTGAAGGATCATGCCCATCTGGCTGCCGCACAGCCGGCGGCGCTCGCTCGCGGACATCGCGAGCAGGTCGCGGCCTGCGAAGCGCATCGTGCGGGCCGAGCAGCGTGCCGCTTCGGGCAGCAGGCCGAGCAGCGCGCGGCCCGTCAGCGATTTGCCGGAACCGGATTCGCCGACGATGCCGAGCCGTTCGCCGGGCGCGAGTGTCAACGACAGGTCGCGCACGGCGTCGGACACGACGCCGTCGTGCCCGCGAAACCCGATCTTCAGGCCGTCGATTTCGCAGAGCGGCGCGGGCGTATTGACGGAATTCAAAGGCATGTCACGCTCCATGACGCGGATCGAAGACGTCGCGCAGCCCGTCGCCGAGCAGGTTGAACGCGAGGCTGACGAGCAGGATCGCCGCGCCGGGCAGCGTCGCGACCCACCACGCGTCGAGCAGCACGTTGCGGCCGGACGCGACCATGAAGCCCCATTCCGGGCTCGGCGGCTGCGCGCCGAGGCCGAGGAAGCCGAGGCCGGCGACGGTCAGGATGATGCCGGCCATGTCGAGCGTCGCGCGCACGATCACCGACGACATGCACAGCGGCACGATGTAGCGCAGCAGGATCCGCGGGCCCGACGCGCCTTGCAGGCGCGCCGCGTGGATGTAATCGGCCTGCGCGATGCGGATCGTCTCCGCGCGTGCAAGCCGCGCATACGCGGGCCACGCTGTGATCGAGATCGCGACGACCGCGTTGATCACGCCCGGCCCGAGCGCGGCCGCGAATGCGAGCGCGAGCACGATCTTCGGGAACGCGAGCGCGATGTCGGTGATGCGCATCAGCACGCTGTCGACGAAGCCGCCGCAATAGCCGGCCGTCGTGCCGATCAGCAGCCCGATCGGCACGACGATCACGACGACGAGCAGCGCGATGCCGAGCGTGAGGCGCGAGCCATCGATCAGCCGCGAGAGGATGTCGCGGCCGAGCTGGTCGGTGCCGAGCCAGTGCGACGGCGAGCCGGGCGGCAGCAGTCGGTCGGACAGCACCTGGCGCAGCGGATCGTGCGGCATGATCAGCGGGCCGACGATGGCGACGACGATCAGCGCGACCAGGATCGCGAGCCCGAACAGGTTGAGCGGATTGGTGGCGAAGCGGCGCCACCGGCGATATGCGAGGCCGAACGCGGCCTGCGAGCGCGACGCGGGTGCATCGGAAAGCAGCCACGCGCGCAGCGTGAGACGCTCGGCATTCATGATCGGATGACCTTCGGCATGGACGGACAAAGAAGCAGGGTGGAGGCGGTCATGTCGGAGCGGCCCTCAGCGCGCACGCGGATCGAACACGCGGTACAGCGCATCGGTCAGCAGGTTGACGGTGATGAACATCACGCCGATCACGAGCGTCGCACCGAGCACCGCGTTCATGTCGGCGTTCAGCAGTGCGCCCGTCAGGTACGAGCCGAGCCCCGGCCACGCGAACACGATCTCGGTCAGCACCGAGCCCTCGAGCAGGTTGCTGTACGTGAGCGCGATCACGGTCAGGAGCGGCACCGCGATGTTGCCGAACGCATGCCGCCAGATCACGCGCCGCTCGGACAATCCCTTCGCGCGCGCGGTGACGATGTATTCCTGGCTCAGCTGGTCGAGCATGAACGAGCGCGTCATCCGGCTCAGGTACGCGACCGAGTAGTAGCCGAGGATCGCAGCCGGCAGCGCGATGTGCGACACCGCGTTGCGGAACACGTCCCACTCGCCCGCGAGCGCCGAGTCGATCAGCAGGCTGCCCGTGCGCGGGTCGACCATGCCGTCGTACACCGGATCGAGCCGGCCAGGGCCGGCGACCCAGTGCAGCCGCGCGTAGAACAGCAGCAGGCCCATCAGCCCGAGCCAGAACACCGGCACCGAATTGCCGACCAGGCCGACGAAGCGCGCGATGTGGTCGATCGGCCGGTTGTGCTTCACCGCGGCCGCGACACCGAGCGGCACGCCGATCGCGATGCCGATCAGCGTCGCGATCGTCGCGAGTTCGAGCGTCGCGGGGAACACGCGCCTGATGTCGTCGAGCACCGGGTTCGACGTCAGCAGCGACATGCCGAAATTGCCGTGCAGCACGTCGCGCGCGTAGATCATGAATTGCGTGACCAGCGGCTTGTCGAGACCGAGCGCGATGCGTTCGGCCGCGTACGCCTCGGCTGACGCGCGATCGCCGAGGATCGCGAGCACGGGATCGATCGGCACCTTGCGGCCGATCACGAACGTCAGCGCGAGCAGCCCGGCGAACGTGACGGCGAGCGTGAGCGCCCAGCGCAGCACGCGAAGCGCCCAGCGTATGGCCGGGCGCCGCGCGGGCAGCGTGCGCAGCGCTTCGAGGGAGGAGGCGGGAGTCGACATGCGGCGGATCTTATTGCTTCTTCAGGTTACGGTACGACACGAGATCGTTGATCGGCCCGACTTCGAGTCCGCTCACGCCGGGACGCGTCGCGACCTGCGCCACTTTCTCGAACATGATGACGAACGGCGAACGGGTGAGCATGTCCTTCTGCATCGCCTGATACCGTTTCGCGCGTTGCGCGGCGGTCGGCTCGGCGAGCGCGGCGTCGGTCTCCTTCGTCAGTTGCGGAATGTCCCAGCTGTTGCGCCAGGCGAGCATTTTATAGCTCGACTTGTCGGAGTTGTCCGGGTTCCATGCAAAGCCCTGCGCGTTGCTGTGCGGGTCGATGTAGTCGGCCGACCATTCGCCGATGTAGATGTCGTGCTGGCGTGCGCGGTATTTCGCGAGCGTCTGCTTGTTGTCGCCGGGGATCAACTGCACCTTGACGCCGGCTTGCGCGAAGTTCGCCTGCACGGCTTGCGCGATTTCCGTGTACGGATAGTCGTTGCGCACGTCCATCGTCACCGTGAAGCCGTTCGGCACGCCGGCTTTCGCGAGCAGCGCCTTCGCCTTCGCGACGTCGAGCTTGTACGGATTCGAATTCAGCGTGCCGAGGAAGCCTTCGGGCAGGAAGGTATGGTGCACCTTGTAGGTTGTCTTCACGACATTGGTCTGGATTCCGGAATAGTCGACCAGCCACTTCAGCGCTTCCTGCACGTCGGGTTTCGCGAGCGTCGGGTTCTTCGTGTTCAGGCCGAGATACAGCAGCGTCGCCTGCGGCGATGCGGCGACCTTCGCCTTGCCCGATTTCACGACCGACGCGAGATCGTCGGGGCTCAGGTCGCGCGCCGCGTCGACGTCGCCGTTTTCCAGCAGCAGGCGCTGACTCGCCGCTTCGGGCACGTGGCGCAGCACGATGCGCTTCATCGCGAGCGGCAGCCGGTAGCCGTCGAAGCGCTGCAGCACGATGCTGTCGCTGGGCGACCACTTGACGAGCTTGTACGCGCCGGAGCCGGCTTCGTTGGTCTTCAGCCATGCGTTGCCGAAGTCGTTGCCCTGCTGGTGCGACAGCAGCAATTTCTTGTCGACCACCGACGCGGGCCACGAGCCGAGCACGTTCAGCACGAAGGTCGGTGCGTATTTGTGGTCGGTCGTGATCGACACAGTCTGGTCGTCCAGCTTCTTCACGTTCGCGACGACGTTCGCCTTCGTGAGGCCGATGCCGGTCAGCACGGCGGCCGGGCCCTTGTCGAGCAGCACCGCGCGCTGGATCGACCACGCGACGTCGTCGGCCGTCAGCGGGTTGCCCGAGTGGAACTTGAGGCCCGGGCGCAGCTTGAACGTATAGGTCAGCCCGTCGGCGCTCACCGTCCACGACTGCGCAACGTCGCCGTTGAATTTCGACGGATCGCGCAGGTCGACGCGCACGAGGCGGTCGTACGTGTTCGCGACGTATTCTTCCGGCACCAGCTCATAGATCTCGCCCGGGTCGAGCGTCGTGAATTCGTCGAGCAGCGTGGCCATCACGAACATGTCCTTCGGCGTTTCCGCGCGGGCGGCGGAAAGCGGAACGGCGGTGAGCACGGATGCGGCGGCCAGCGCCGCGATGAGCCGGGAGGTCGGGAATTTCATGGGCGCTTCTCCATCTGTCGTTTGAGTCGTTGAACGTGAACGTGCATGAAAAAGGTTGGGCGACGTCGTTACATCAGGCGCCACGGGCCGCTCGCCGCGTTGTCGATCGGCGGCAGCGCGCGCGAACCGGGAAGTTCGTAGTGCCACCACTCGCTGTCGATATGCGCGAAGCCGGCCGCATGCATCACGCCGAGCAGCAGCAGCCGGTTGCGTTGCACCTGCTCGGGCAAGCCCGCGTGAAAGTGGCCCGACGCCGCGATCATCTCGTCGAAGCCGGTGCCCATGTCGAGCGGCTCGCCGTTCGCGCCGACGAGCGTCAGGTCGAGCGCGGTGCCGCGGCTGTGGTTCGAGCCCCGGCCGAGATCGGCGACGAAGTTCGGATCGGGCAGGAAATCCCACAGCACCTGCTGCGCCTGCGGCGGCCGGTACGCGTCGTAGATGCGCAGCGTGAAGCCGGCCTGCGCGGCGACGTCGACCGCGCGGCGTAACGCGGCTTCGGCCGGCTCCAGCAGCAGACAGTGCGCGTTGCGGTAGATCGGCTTGCCGGTCAGGTTGCGCTCGGTCGCGTAGACGAGATCGATCTCGACGCGATGCGTGGCGGGCGTGATTTCGACGAGGCGGTGACGGGTCATCGGCGGTCCGGTTTGCTCAGGATTCGAATTGGTCGAACGTGCGTTGCAGTTCGCGGTTGCGTGCGACGCGCCGGTCGATCGCGGGACCGAGGCGGTCGACCACGGCGGTGATCAGCAGGTTGAACAGGCAGGTGAGCGGCGCGAGCGAATCCCAGAACTGGCCGACGTCGGTCTTCACCTGCAGCAGGTCGGCCGGCCATTCGCGCGCCCACGGGCAATACAGATCGGTGACGAGCGCGAACGGTTGGCCGCGTTCGGCAGCGGCCTGGCAATAGCGGCGTGCGCTGCGCGAGTAGGCGCGCGTGTCGGTGACGATGCAGTACGGCCGCTCGAACTCGGAATTCAGCGAATCGACGTACGAGCCCGACTGGCCGTCGGAATAGAACACGCGCGGGCGCAGGTATTCGAGATAGCTGCTGAATGCGTTGCTGATGCCGCGGGTCGACTGGATGCCGAGAATGAATACGGCGTCGGCATGCGCGATCCGGTCCGCGACTTGCGCGAACACGGGTTCTTCGGCGAGCCGGTATACGTGGCGGATCGCGTCGAGCTCGCGGTCGAGCGACGATGCGAGCGCGCTGTTGCCGCGATCGCTGTCGCGCTCGCCGGCGGTCGTTTGCGTGGCGGCGCGGCGGTATTCGTCGAGGCGGTCGGTGATCATCCACGGGCGATCGCCGCCGCCGCGCAGCTCGCGTTTCAGGTCGTCGAGATTGCGGTAACCGACGCTGCGCAGGAACCGCCCGACCGAAATGCCGCTGGTGCCGGTCTGCTGCGCGATCTGATCGGCGGTTTCGAGGCCGAGCCGATCGAGGTTCGCGAGCATGTAGCTTGCGATGCGCTTCGCGGTCGGCGTCAACTCGGCAAAGCGGGATTCGACGGTGTGGGCGAATGCGCAGGTCATTGGGGTGTTAGATCGTTGTCATTTGGTGGTTCGTTGTCATCCATCTAACAAAGCCAAAATCATGGGCGCCAGCGAATAAAAACTATCGCGTATCGAAGGGTGATAGATGTGGGTGGGGCGTTTCGACGACAGTTCGGGCGACCGCGCTCATTGCCTCACTGGATTCCCGCTGCGAACGTCATTGTCAATACCCCTGAGTAACTCGGTGAGATCCTGCCGTCCGCCTGACGCCGGGCGCGCAAGCGTTCGACGCGCTGCCCACCGACTACTGCTGCATGTCCGACGTCTCGCGCAGCCGCCAGATCGCATTGCACTGCTGGCCGCCGAGGCTCGTCGAGCGCAGCGTGACGACGGTGCCGGCCGCGATCCGATACCAGAAGTGCGCCATCAGTTCGGTGCCCTTGCGCTGCGCCTGTCCGTCGATCATCACCTCGCATCGCAGCGGCGACGGCGAGCCGGACGGATGCGTGATGTACACGTTCAGTCGCGCGATGTCGCGGGTCGCGGTCAACACGATCTCGTGGTTTCCGCTGCCGACGACCATCGTGCCGCCCGGTTCGTCGATCGCCTGCAGATATGCGCCCGCGCTGCGCTCGACCGCGGCGGAAGTCACGGTCAGCCCGGATGAACGCATGAACGCGGTCGCGGCGATGCGCGCGGCGGTCGTGTCGCACGGCGACGGCGTGCCGTCCGACAGCGCGAACGGCACGCCGTCGCGCAACGCGGCGTCGACGTGGTTCGCGTAGTAGCGCCAGCGATCGAGGAAGCGGATGTCACCGGTCATGTGCAGCGCGCGGATCGGTTCACCCTGGTAACGCAGTGTCGTGGTGCCGTTGCTCGAGTCGAACGATTCGTGAATGCCGTACTTGCTGACGAAGTTCTGAACCGGGTCGAGCAATGCGGTTTCGCCGCGTGCGCTCCACAGATGCAGGAACGTCGTGTCGATGCCGAAGCATTCCTGGAAGTCGGTGCCGATGCGGGCGACGCAGTCGCGCAGATGCGTCGCGAAGCGCGCCCATGCGCTGGCCGTGCCGGCGACGAGGCCCGCCTGCAGCGCACCGCCGTGACGTGCCTGCACCTCGTCGACGACGAGGCGCCAATGCTCGTCGCGCCGCTCGCCGATCAGCGGCGTGACCACGAACGTGCAGAACAGCGGGTCGGGGCAGGCATACAGGCGATCGTCGGCGATCCGGGAGAACAGGTCGAACGACGGCGCGCAGAACCAGATGTCCGCGTCGTACAGCGCGAGTTTCGTGATGTGCGGATTGCGCGCGCAATAGTCGGCGGCCTCGATGAAGCGGCCGACCGGCAGCGCATGCGTGCTCGATGCTTCGATGACCTCGACCGACTGGCTTTCCAGGATGCGCCGCTTGTGCCCGGACAGCCCGTAGCCGATGACGGCCACCTGCCCGTCGTAACCCGTGTGCCGCAGCGACAGCAGGAACGGCACGAGCATCTCGTACCACGCGCGATTGTTGTCGTTGATCGCCACGCAGACCGCGTGCCCGTTCGAATGCATGGTGCCTCCCGTAGCGCGTGCGCGGCTCAATAACCGACGTGACGCTCGCAGACCACCGCGCCGCAGCCGCGACTGTCGTGATACGTGATGTGAAACTGCTTGTTGTCCCACAGCCATTGGAATACGGCCTGGTAGACGCCCGACGTGTTCATGTCGTGCAGCACGATCTTCTTGCGCGCGAGCGGGCCGAACCGGTTCAGCTCGGCGAGCGTTTGCTCGTACGTGTGCGTGGTGTCGATGAACAGCAGGTCGGACGCAAGCGGCTCCATCGCGAGATCGTCGGCGATCATGAATTCGAAGTCGATCGCCAGTGCCTTCGCCGCGTGCTTCAGCTCGTCCTGGATGTGGAAATACTGATCGGTGATGTCGACCGATACGAGTCGCTTCGGCTGCGCGAGCATGAAGGCCGTGGTAGTCAGGCCGGTGAATACGCCCAGCTCGACGATGCTGTCGCAACCTTGCGCGGTGCGGGTGTAGAAGTCGAAGCGCGACGGGCTGTCGCCGAGCCAGCCGATCGGTTCGATCTTGTACTGGAGAAATTCCAGGCGCAGTTCCTGTAATGAGCGCATTGCGTAGTCCCCGAGCGAAGCATGTTGGATGATGACCGCGCCCGCGCGCCGGCATCGCCGGCCGCGCGGGCAGCGTCGCGACTTACTTTTTCAGCGTACGGTACGACACGAGATCGTTGATCGGCCCGATTTCCGGCCCGGTCGTGCCGGGGCGCGTCGCGACCTGCACGACCTTCTCGAACATGATGACGAACGGCGAGTTCGCGAGCACGGCCTTCTGCAGTGCCTCGTAGCGCTGCGCGCGCTTCGCGGGCGACGGCTCGACGAGCGCGGCCTCGGTGTCCTTCGTCAGTTGCGGGATGTCCCAGCTGTTGCGCCACGCGAGCATCTTCGTCTTCGACTGGTCGGAATTGTCGGGATTCCACGCGAAGCCGCGCGCGTTGCTGTTCGGATCCATGTAGTCGGGCGACCATTCGCCGATGAAGATGTCGTGCTGGCGCGCGCGGTATTTGCCGATCGCCTGCTTCGCATCGCCGGGAATCAGCTTCACGCGAATGCCGCCCTGCGCGAAGTTCGCCTGCAGTGCCTGCGCGATCTCGAGGTACGGGTAATCGTTCGGCATGTCCATCGTCACGTCGAAGCCGTTCGGCAAGCCGGCCTTCGCGAGCAGCGCCTTCGCCTTCGCGACGTCGAGCTTGTACGGGTTCGCGTTCAGCGTGCCGAGGAAGCCTTCGGGCAGGAAGGTCTCGTGCACTTTATACGTCGTGCTGACGATGTTGCGCTGGATGCCGTCGTAGTCGACCAGCCACTTCATCGCCTGTTGTACCTCGGGCTTCGCGAGATTCGGGTTCTTCGTGTTCAGGCTCAGGTACAGCAGCGCGGACACCGGCCACGACGCGACCTTGATCTTGCCCGCCTTGGTCAGCGCGGCCAGGCTGTCGGGGCTCAGGTTGCGCGCCGCGTCGACGTCGCCGTTTTCCAGCAGCAAGCGCTGCGCGGAGGCCTCGGGCACGTGGCGCAGCACGACGCGCTTCATCGGGTACGGCGCGCGGTACTTGTCGAAACGCTGCAGCACGATGCTTTCGTTCGGCGTCCACTTGACGAGCTGATACGGGCCCGAGCCCGCATCGTTGGTCCTCAGCCACGCGCTGCCGAAATCGTTGCCTTGCTGGTGCGACATCAGCAGCTTCTTGTCGAGCACCGACGCCGGACACGCGCTCAGCACGTTGAGCACGAAGCTCGGCGCGTACTTGCGGTCGGTTTCGAGCACGAAGGTCTGCGCGTCGATCGCGCGCACCTTCTGCATCACGTTCGCCTTCGTGAGGCCGAGATCGGCGAGCACGCCGGCCGGGCCCTTGTCGAGCAGGATGGTGCGCTGCAGCGACCACGCGACATCGTCGGCGGTGACCGGGTTGCCCGAGTGGAACGTGACGCCGGGGCGCAGCTTGAACGTGTAGGTGACGCCGTCGGCGCCGACCGTCCATGAGTGCGCAATCTGCCCGTCGAAGCGCGTCGGATCCTTCAGGTCGACCCGCACGAGCCGTTCGTAGGTGTTCGCGACGTACTCGGACGGCACGAGTTCGTAGATTTCGCTCGGATCGAGGGTCGTGAATTCGCCGAGCTGGGTGGCGACGACGAAGATGCCGGGCGGCGTCGCGGCCTGCGCCGGCAGCGCCGGAACGAGTGCGACGAGCGCGGCGCTGACGAACAGCCGGGACAGCAGATGCTTCATGCGGGCTCCGTGGAAAGGGAATCGTGGTGCGATTCTCTCATCGACGGCAGCCCGGATGAAATAATTCGACGGGCGCGCAGGTCGGCGCCCGGATGATGCGGGGTGCGGGCCGGGCGGGGCGCCCGGCACCGGCGGCGGTCAGATCACGCAGCGCGCGATCGCGAAGCGCATCGCTTCCTCGGCCGGCTCGTTGCCCGAGCCGCGCACGACCTTGACGACCGAACCGTTGCCCGACGGCGTCAGCGTGACGAAATACGAGCGCGATCCGACGGTGATGTCGGTCACGCCGTTGTGCTGCGACTGCTCGGTGCCGGACAGGCGGCTGTCGAGGCAGTTTGCGATCGCATAGGCCGGGCGCGCGGACGACACGTAGATCATCGGTGCCGAACCGGACGCGGCCGAATCGGACGAGGGCGTCGAGCCGCAGGCGGCGAGCAGGGCGGCGGGAAGGAGCAGCAGGAATCGTTTCATCATCGGGATCGTCGTGTGTCTCGTGTCGAGGCTGGGGGCGCGGGGTACGCGAAACGCGGAGCTTCGCGACGAAACCGCCGCAATCGTGCCGTTCATGACGGTCGATTCGGGTGGCGGCTGACGTCGGAGTATACCCGCGGCATTCGACGCGATCTGCCTGCTGAAACGATTCGATACAACAAGCACCCGCTGCCGCATCGCGGCAGCGGGCGTTTCAAGCGATGGCGAATCGACGCTTGCCGGCGTTACTGGCCGATCTTGTGGCTGACCGCATTTTCCTGCTGGTTCAGCACGTGCTTTTCGCTCTGCGTAATGTGGCCGTGATCCTGCGCGGCCATGTCCCGCTCTTCCTGGCGGATCCTGCGGTCGTCACGATGCAGGCGCGCGGCCCGGGCGTGCGACATCTCGCCTTCCTTCACTTCGTGACGGATCCGGCGATTCTGGTTGGCGAGGCGCTGGTTGACCTCTTCACGGCGCGGATGCGCTTGCTGCCACGGCGTTTCGGCGAACGCGGTGCCGGTCAGCACCGACATCAGGGTGGCGGCGATCGCGAGATGGCGGGTAAGGGCTCGCATGACGTTTTCTCCTGTCGTTGCGCGTCACGAAACGTGCGCGCTTGTCGAAAAAACGCTGCGAGGGCCGCGGCTGTTGACGTTTCCGGCTGTATCGATTGCAAGTCTTCATTACAGCGGCCTGGCGGGCGGAGCGTGCGTGGCGCGTCGGCCGTCGAGCCCGTCAGGTGAGCCGATACGCGGGGCCCGGTGTCAGTTCCGCCGGCAACGGTTCGCGGTTCAGTTCGAGCAGCGTGCGCTCGATCGTCCGCGTCATCGCGTCGAGGGCGAGGTGGTTCGGTCCGTCCCCGAACGGCTCGGCGATCGCATGCGCGATCGCATCGAGCGCGATCAGCGTATAGGCCACGAACACGGTCACGAACGGCGTCGCGGCGCCGATCGAGTCGACGAGGCCGAACGGCAGCAGCACGCAGTACGCGTAGATGGTCCGGTGCAGCAGCACGTCGTACGAGAACGGGATCGGCGTCGACGCGATGCGCTCGCAGCCGCTCACCATCGACACGAGATCGTCGAGGCGCGCGTCGAGCATCCACAGTCGGGTATCGGCGAGATGGCCGGCGTCGGCGCGCGCGGCGAACGCTTCGCGCAGCTCGTGGACGATCGCGACCGGTGCGAACCGGGCGGCCGCGATGCGTGCACAGGTCGCGTCGTCGAGCAGCGTGCGCAGGTCCGCCGCGGGATCGGTGCCGCGCAGCTGATGCTTCAACGCATGCACGAACGCGACGACCTTGCGGACGAACGCCTGACGTGCGTGGGCGTCGCCGTCGATCGCGCCGTAGCAGAGCGCCTGCGACACCAGCGTGCGCGTGGCAGTCAGCACGCCGCCCCACAGCTGCCGTCCTTCGCGATAGCGTTCGTAGCTCGCGTTGTTGCGAAACCCCGCGAAGATCGCGAGCGTGAGGCCGATCAGCGTGAACGGCGTCGGGTTCAACGGCACCTTCTCGCCGAGCACGCGGCCGCCGCCCCAGACCGCGACCAGGCTGATCGCGAGCGTCAGCACGAGTTGCGGCAGGATGGTCGGCAGCACCGATCCGTTCCAGACGAGCAGCATGCGAACCCAGTGCTCGCGCGGCCGAACGATCATCGCGGCGCTCCGTCAGGCGGCGGCCGATGCCGGCGCGGCCGCGCGATGCAACAGCACGGGCACCGACTTCGACGTCGGCGTGTTGCATACGTCGCCGACGCTGTCGAGCGGCACCAGCGGGTTCGTTTCCGGGTAGTACGCGCCGATGCAGCCGCGCGGAATGTCGTATTCGACGAGCAGGAAACCGTCCGCGCGCCGCTCGATGCTGTCGTGCCACACCGTTTCCATGTCCACCCATTCGCCGGCCTTCAGGCCGAGCATCGCGAGGTCGTCGCGATTGATGAAGACCACGCGGCGTTGGCCGTACACGCCGCGATAGCGATCGTCGAGCCCGTAGACGGTCGTGTTGTACTGGTCGTGCGAACGAGTCGTCATCAGCGTCATCAAGCGCGCGCCGTGCAGCGCGCGGGCGCGCTGGATCGGCGTATCGGTCGGCAGTGCGTGCGCGATGAAGTTCGCCTTGCCCGTCGGCGTCAGCCATTCACGATCGCGCGACGCGACGCGCAGGTGGAAGCCGCCCGGCCGCGCAATACGCGTGTTGTAGTCGTGGAAGCCGTCGACGGTCGCCTCGATCGCGTCACGGATTTTCGCGTAGTCGTCCTTGTACGCGAGCCAGTCGATCTTGCCGCTGCCGAACAGCGCGTGGCCGATGTGCGCGACGATCGCGGGCTCCGACATCAGGTTCGGCGACGCCGGCTTGTTCATTCCGTACGACACGTGGACCATGCTCATCGAATCCTCGACCGTCACGCCCTGCGCGACGTTGTCCTGCAGGTCGATCTCGGTGCGGCCGAGCGTCGGCAGGATCAGCGCATCGCGGCCGTGGATCAGGTGACTGCGGTTCAGCTTCGTCGTGATGTGCACGGACAGATCGCAGCGGCGCATGCCTTCCCATGTGCGCGGCGTGTCGGGCGTCGCCATCGCGAAGTTGCCGCCGAGACCGATCAGCACCTTCACGCGGCCTTCGAGCATGCTTTCGATGGTTTCGACGACGTCGTAGCCGTGGTGGCG
This sequence comes from Burkholderia territorii, assembly GCF_001718335.1. Taxonomy (NCBI): domain Bacteria; kingdom Pseudomonadati; phylum Pseudomonadota; class Betaproteobacteria; order Burkholderiales; family Burkholderiaceae; genus Burkholderia; species Burkholderia territorii. Next base: position 1,444,310 of record NZ_CP013365.1, on the reverse strand, counting down.
CGGCGGCGTGAAGTCGAACACGTGGCCGAGCCGGTCGAGGAACGCCTGCGACGGTTTTTCCTCGATGCCGACCGTGCGGTTGCCCTGCACGTTAGAGTGGCCGCGTACCGGGCACAGGCCCGCGCCGGGGCGACCGATGTTGCCGCGCATCAGCATCAGGTTCGTCAGCATCTGCACGGTTGCAACCGAATGCTTGTGCTGCGTGATGCCCATCCCCCAGGTCGCGATCACGCGCTGGCTGCGCGCATAGAGCTGTGCGAGGCCGTCGATCTGCTCGTACGGCACGCCGCTTTCGGCCGTCAGCGCCGACCAGCTTTCGTTGCGCAGATCGTCGGCAAACGCATCGAAGCCGGCCGTGTGCTCGTCGATGAACGCGGTGTCGACGACACGCGGCGCACCGGCGGCGCGCGCGGCGTCGTCGAGTTCGAGCACGCGCTTCGCCATGCCCTTGATCAGCGCGAAATCGCCGCCGATCGTCGGCTGGATGAAGGTCGACGCGATGTTGGTGCCCGACATCGTCAGCATTTCGAGCGGGCTTTGCGGATCGGCGAAGCGCTCGAGCCCGCGTTCCTTCAATGGATTGATCGACACGATCGTCGCGCCGCGCTTCGCGCATTCGCGCAGCTCGCCCATCATCCGCGGATGGTTGGTTGCCGGGTTCTGGCCGAAGATCAGCAGCGTGTCCGCGTGCTCGAAATCGTCGAGCGTGACGGTGCCCTTGCCGACGCCGACCGACGCCGGCAGCCCGCGGCTCGTCGCCTCGTGGCACATGTTCGAGCAGTCGGGGAAGTTGTTCGTGCCGTACATCCGCACGAGCAGCTGGTACAGGAACGCCGCCTCGTTGCTCGCGCGGCCGGACGTGTAGAACGCCGCCTGGTTCGGGTCGGGCAGCGCGCGCAGGTGGCGCGCGATCAGCTTGAATGCGTCGTCCCACGCGATCGGCACGTAGCGGTCGGTCCGCGCGTCGTACACCATCGGGTCGGTCAGGCGGCCGTGCTGTTCGAGTTCGAAATCCGTCTGTTCGAGCAGTTCGGTGACGGTGTGCGCGGCGAAGAATTCAGGCGTCACGCGCTTGCTCGTCGCCTCGGCGGCCACGGCCTTCACGCCGTTTTCGCAGAATTCGAACGTCGATGCATGCTGGCGGTCGGGCCACGCGCAGCCCGGGCAGTCGAAGCCGTCCGGCTGGTTCTGGCGCAGCAGCGTGCGGTAGTTGCCGCCCGCGACCTTCTCCTTGATCAGGTTGATCGTGACGGCTTTCAGCGCGCCCCAGCCGGCGGCCGGGTGGGTGTAGGGTTCGATGCGCGCGGCGGCGGATTTCTTTTTCATGATGCGTGTGTCGGGATCGATGCACGGAGAGTACGCGCGGTGCGCGCGCCGCTGTGTGTACACCTTTCGTCTTCAAAAAAGAGTACAGTTGCGGCCAGTCAGGCAATGCGGGCCGCAACTGTGTTGTTGAAGGGAAGTTGAAAGGGAGGCGCGTGAAGCGTTACGAACAACTGGCCGACGATCTGCAGGCGCAGATCGAGCGCGGCGTGTACCGGCCCGGCGAGCGGATTCCGTCGGTGCGTCAGGCGAGCCGGCAGCAGCAGCTCAGCGTGACGACCGTGCTGCGCGCGTATCTCGTGCTCGAGAGCCGCGGGCTGATCGAGAGCCGGCCGCAGTCGGGTTACTTCGTGCGGGCGCGGGCCACGGTGCCCGCGGCGGCCGAGCTGCACGTGTCGGCACCGGCCGCCGAGCCGTCGGCGGTGGACGTGAGCCGGCTCGTGCTGTCGACGCTGCGCTCGATCGCGCGCGACGATGCGGTGCCGCTCGGTTCGCCGTATCCCGATGCGTCGCAGTTCCCGGTGCAGCGCCTTGCGCGCTACGCGCAGGCGATCGGCAGGCGCCGCACGCGCTGGGGCGTGATCGACGATCTGCCGCCCGGCAACCAGGAACTGATCCGCCAGATCGCGCGGCGCTACGCGGAGCGAGGCATCCAGGTCGAACCGGGCGAGATCGTGATGACGATCGGGGCGACGGAAGCGATCAACCTGTGCCTGCAGGCCGTCGCCAAGCCCGGCGACACGATCGCGGTGGAGTCGCCGACGTTCTACGCGATGCTGCACGCGATCGAACGGATGGGCATGCGTGCGCTCGAAGTGGCGACGCATCCGGGCGACGGCATCGATCTCGACGCGCTCGAACGGATCCTCGCGCGCGAGCGCATCGCCGCCTGCATGGTGATGCCGAATTTCCACAACCCGCTCGGCTTCCAGATGCCCGATGCGCGCAAGCGTGCGCTCGTGGAGCTGCTCGCGAAGCACGACGTACCGGCGATCGAGAGCGACGTCTATCACGAGCTGCATTACGGCGACACGACGCCGAGTGCGCTGAAGTCGTACGACCGCCACGGCCTCGTGCTGCACTGCGCGTCGTTCACGAAGAGCCTGTCGCCGCGCTACCGGATCGGCTGGGCGATGCCCGGCCGCTACCGCGATCAGGTCGAGAAGCTGAAATTCCTGAACACGCTCGCGACGCCAGCGATCGAGCAGCTCGCGATCGCCGAATACCTGAAGTACGACGGCTACGATTTCCACCTGCGGCGCATGCGCAAGCAGTATGCGCAGCAGGCGAGCCTGATGAGCGCGCTGGTGCGGCGCTTCTTCCCGGAAGGCACGCGATTGTCGCAGCCGCAAGGCGGGTATGTGCTGTGGGTCGAGTTGCCGCCGCCGGTCGATGCGATGAAGCTGTATGCGCTCGCGCTCGCACAGGGCATCACGATCGGGCCGGGCCACATGTTCTCGGCGAGCGCCGATTACCGGCACTTCATCCGTCTCAACTACAGCTATCCGTGGTCGCGGCAGATCGAGGATGCGCTGAAGGTGGTGGGACGGCTCGCGTCCGAATGCGCCGCGCGGTGAGCGGCGCCATGCGCGCCGCGATGCCGCGCTGCCGGCGGCGACCCGTTGCGGGCCGCCGCAGCGAGCATTACAGTGCGTACGGCGCGGGCAGGTCGGCTTGCACCGCGCCGGCCATCCGGCGCATGTCGAAGCCGGATGGATGCTGGTACACGCGCAGCCCGAACTCCGGCAGCACCGCGATCAGATGATCGAACAGGTCGGACTGGATCGCCTCGTAGTCGACCCAGGTCGTCGTGTCGGTGAAGCAGTACAGTTCGAGCGGAATGCCCTCGGCCGTCAGCGGCAACTGGCGTGCCATGCATGTCATGTCGCGGCGGATTCGCGGATGGCCCTTCAGGTAGTTCGCGACGTACGCGCGGAACGTGCCGAGGTTCGTCAGCTGACGGCGGTTCGCCGGGCATTCGCCGGCCGAGCCGAGCGTGCCGTTCCATTGCGAGATCGCATCGATCTTGTCTTCCAGGTAGTCCTTCAGAAGCGTCAGGCGTTCGAGCCGTTCGATCTCGTCGTTGCCGAGAAAGCGCACGCTGGTCGCGTCGATGAACAGCGCGCGCTTGATGCGGCGCCCGCCGGCCTCCGTCATCCCGCGCCAGTTCTGGTAGCTCTCGGTGATCAGCTTCCATGTAGGCACCGTGATGATCGTGTGATCGAAGTTCGCGACCTTGACCGTGTTCAGCGTGATGTCGATCACCGTGCCGTCCGCGCCGGCCGACGGCATCGTGATCCAGTCGCCGATCCGCAGCATGTCGTTCGACGACAGTTGCACGCCGGCAACGAGACCGAGCAGCGTGTCCTTGAAGATCAGCATCAGCACCGCCGACATCGCGCCGATGCCCGACAGCAGCAGGCCGATCTGCTTGCCGGTCGCGTCGCCGATCACGACGAGCGCGGCCGTGATGAACATCACGAGCTTGACGAGCTGCATCGCGCCTTTCAGCGACAGGCGCGGCTGGTCGCGCCGGCTCGTGCGATGCGTGTGCTCGAGCGCGGACAGCGTCGTGCTGATCGTCATCGACACCAGGAAGACGATCAGCGCGAACAGCACCTTGTCGGCGGCCTGCGCGGCCACGGCAGGGATGCCGGGCACCGCGCCGAGCCCGAGCTTGATCACGACGAACGGCACGATGCGGTTCAGCCATTTGAACGCGCCGAACTCGAACAGCGCGTCGTCGATGCGGGTGGCCGACAGCCGCGCAAGACGCGCGACGACGCGGAACAGCAGGAAATGGACGGCGGCCGCGATCGCGCCGGCGGCCGCGAGCAGGATGAGGACGCCGACGAGCGGCGCAAACCAGGATTCGTTCAGGGTCATGGGGGCAGGAAGGGTCTTGCTCGTGCGTTGAATCTGCGCCGCGATGCGGCGCGCACCCGGTGAAGGGTGTATGAAAGGGACCGTGATTGTGCCATCGGGTTCCGGCCGCATGTCGCGAATGCATGACGCAGGGCGCCGGAACAATGCCGCGGTTGCGTGGCACCGCCCGATTTTCATGCTTCGCAACACACTGCGCGCTTGCCGCAATGCCCGCTCGGAGCCCGTGTCGCATAGCGGCAAGCGGGGAAGAGGGTGCCCGGCTCGCTGTATCTGTCGTGGCTCTCCACGCGCATTGCGCGCGGCGGCAAGCGCGGCATCGACAAGGCCTGGCATTGGCCGCAAGCGTTCGTCAGCAGCGTCTGGATGCTGCGGCACAATCCGAACGGTTTGGCGATGACGTTCGACGCGACGCCGGCATTCAGCGCGAACCGGAACGCGCGTCCGTCGCTGGCCGCCCCCCCGCGCCGCTCGACCATCGCGGCAGCCGCAGCGTCGTCGCGAAACTCGCCGCATGCAGCGCGCAAAGCAGCCCGAACGCCCACGCATACGCGGCCCCGTGCGTGCCGCCCGTCGTCGATTCGGCTTCGGCATGCAGCCGCCATGCGAGAAACAGCGTGCACATCGTCGTGAACGTCGGGCCGCCGAGGCGCTGGACGATATTGAGCGACGTCGTCGCCATCGGCAGGTTGCGCCGTTCGACCGACGCATACGCGGCGGAAATCGACGGTGCGCCGATCGCGCTCTGGCCCATGCCGCGCAGAAACAGCGCTGGCACCAGCACGTACGGATCGTAGCCGGCGAGCGCGAGATACACGAACGGCAGCGTCGCGGCCAGCGCGAGCAGCGCACCGGCGGCGGCGAGCCGGCGCACGCCGAAGCGGCTGGTCAACGCGCCCATCGACGGATAGGTGACGAGCATGCCGAGCCCGAGCGGCGCCAGCAGCCAGCCCATCTCGCCGGGCGAGCGGCCGCACGCCTGGATCAGGAATACCGGAATCAGCATCTGGCCCGCGTAGATCGCCCCGTTCGACAGGAATTGCGTGGCAGCGGCCGCGCCGAACACACGCGAGCGAAACAGCGCGAGGTCGATCAGCGCATGCGCGCCCTTGCGCCGCTCGATGCGCAGGAACGCGGCGAGCAGCAGCACCGACGCCGTGACCGCGGTGAGGCCGGACACCGCGTCGATGCGCTCGGCGCCATACAGGAACAGCACGAGCGCCGGCGACAGCAGCGCGAGGCCGATCCAGTCGAGCTCGCGCCGCCGCGCTTCCTCGCGGTCGCCCGGCAGGAACCATACGGCCAGCGCAAGTGCCAGTGCACCGACCGGCAGATTCACGAGAAACAGCCAGCGCCACGATGCGTGCTGCAGGATCGCGCCGGCAACGACCGGCCCGAGGATCGGCGCGATCAGCACGGGCACCGCGGCATAACCGATCACGCGCGCCATCTGCTGGCCGGCCACGCGCGCGATCATCATCTGCGCCATCGGCGCGAGCAGCCCGCCGCTCACGCCCTGCAACACGCGGAATGCGATCAGCGACGGCGCGGACCACGCGAGCCCGCACAGCGCCGACGTCAGCGTGAACGCGGAGAAACACCACAGGTACAGCGCCTTCGCGCCGATGCGGTCGACCAGCCAGCCGTTCAGCGGCAACACCAGCGTGAGCGCAAGCAGGTAGCCGCTCGTCACCCACTGGATCGTCGACAGGCTCGCGTGCAGGTCGGTCGCGAGGCTCGCCAGCGAGACGTTGACGATCGTCGCGTCGAGTTGCGACAGCAGCGAGCCGAGCGTCGCCACCGCGCTGACTTTCCAGATCGACGGATCGAGCCGGCCGGCCGCATGGTCCGGCGCCGGCCGGGCGCGTTGGTCGTTCACGCGCCGCGCCGGTCGAGCAGCGCGATGATTTCCTGCGTCGAACCCGTCTCGCCCAGGCGCGGAAACAGCCGCTCGACGCTGTTCGCATGTGCGTCGGCGTTGAGGTCGGTCATCGCGTCGACCGCGAGCGTCACGTTGTAGCCGAGCTCGTGCGCCTGCCGGGCCGTCGATTCGACGCCGATGCTCGTCGCGATGCCGGCCAGCACGATCTGCGTGACGCCGGCCGCTTTCAGGTGCGCGTCGAGACCGGTGCCGGTAAATGCGCCCCAGGTCTTCTTCGTCACGACATGGTCGCTTGGCTGGCGGTTCAGTTCGGGCAGGAGATCCGTCCAGTCGGCGGGAAGGGCGTCCAGACGCACCTGCTGCTGCGTGCGGCCCGGCGCACCGCCGGCGACGTTCACGAGCACGACCGGCAGGCCGCGGCTACGGAAGGCGTCGAGCAGCTCGCGCGTATGCTCGATCACCGGTGCGACCGGATGGGCGGCGGGCAGCGCGACGATGCCCTTCTGCAGGTCGATGACGACGAGTGCCGTTTGCGTGTCGAGACGGGTTGTGCTCATGGCGTGAAGGCTCCGTGAATGGGCGAGGGAAAGCGTGCGCGCGCGATGCCGCGCGGCGCGCATGCGGGGTTATTGCTCGCCGATGCGCCGGATCAGCGGAATAGCGGCGGCGAGCGCGCGGATGTCCTCGGGGTCGAGCTTGTCGATCGCGGCGCCGAGCCACTTGTGCTTCGCGGTATCGCGCTTGCGTCGTGCCGCGAGGCCGGCCGCGGTCAGCAGGAACAGGATCTGGCGGCCGTCGGTCGGATGAGGCTCGCGTTCGACGAGCCCGTCTTCCTCGAGGCTCGCGAGAATGGCCTTCATCGACTGCGGTTTCATCGCCTCGGCGCGGGCGAGCTCGGCGGTCGTCATCGGGCCCTGTCGTTCGAGCCGCGCGAGCGCGCTCGTCTGCGACATGCCGAGCCCTTCGGACTCGATCTCGGAGCGCAGCCGGCGGATCAACTGGCCGACCGCGAGGATCAGCTCGGCGGCGACGGTATCGGCGGAAACGCCGGGTGTACGTGGCGGTGTCATGCGACGGATCATAGAACACGACAGTTTGACTTGCAAGTTTAACTGTCGAATTGGGGGGCGTTCGCGGTGTGTGGTGCGGTCGGAGTGGCCGGAGTGGAGGGAGTGGCCGAAGTGTTCGAAGTGCCGAGAGTGCTGAGAGCGCCGAGAGTGCCGAATGGCGGCGCGGCAACCACCGATGGGCGGAATGCCGGCGACGCGCGGCGGCGCTTTATGTTTGGCGCGACGACGGAACCGGCACGACGTCGTTGTACTTCGGCGACGCATGCTCGTGCAGCAGGTCGCCGAGATATTGCGCGAGTTCGTCAGCCGCGAGTGCGGACGGAATCTGCAGGTTGGCCGGCCGTCGCTTGCCTTCGGCGCCGAGATCGAACACGTGCCAGCGGCCGTTCGAACGCACGACGGCGACCAGGCGGCCAAACGCGTTGAAACGGTATTCGTCCTGCATCGCATCGCTCCTTCGTGGGCGAACTTGCCGGCCGCGCGCGCGTCTTGCTTACTGGATCGAGCAGGCCAGCCAGCGATGGATCTTCATCGCATCGCTCGACACGCCCGCGCGCGTCGGCGCGCCCAGCAGCACGACCGTTTCGCGGCGACCCTTCACGTGCATGCGCATCACGACACCATGCCCCGATTCGTTGATGAAGCCGGTCTTCTGCAGCCGGATCGGCAGGCGGCCGTACCGGACGAGCGGATCGGAGTTCACGTACAGCAGCTCGCCGTCGCCGGCCTGCACGGTGGCCGACGTGTCCGTCGAGAAATAGCGGATCAGCGGATCCTGCGCGGCCGCGCCGACGAGCCGCGCGAGATCCTCGGCGGTCGACACGTTGTGCGGCGACAGGCCGGTCGGTTCACGGAAATGCGTATGGCGCATCCCGAGCCGGCGCGCCTCGCGGTTCATCGCCTTCACGAACGCGGCGCGGCCGCCCGGATAGTCGCGGCTCAGCGCGGCGGCCGCGCGGTTTTCCGACGACATCAGCGCGATATGGAACATCTGGCGGCGTGACAGTTCGGTGCCGATCGGCAGCCGCGAACCGGTGAACTTGATCGTGTCGCGATCGCGCGCGGTGACGCGCAGCACACCGTTCAGCGGCCGGTCCGCGTCGCGTGCGACGACGGCCGTCATCAGCTTCGAGATCGACGCGATCGGCCGCACCGTGCGTGCGTTGCGGGCCAGCAGCGGCGTGCCGGAGTCGACGTCGAGCACATAGGCCGCGCGCGAATGCAGCGAGCGAACCGCGCGCGGGCTGTAGCCGCAGCTTGCGAGCAGGCGCGGTTTCGCGGCGGGGCTTGAGCGGGCCGCATTCGTGCGTTTCGCGCGCCGTTGCGGCGCGGGCGCCGCGTGACGCTTGACCGCATGATGCTTCACGCGCGGGCGGCGGTGCTTGACGGCCTTGTGTTTGCGGGACGCGGGCTTCTTCTTGACGACTTTCGCATGCACATGCGGCGCCGCGGTGCGATGCGGCTGCGCGGACGCGTTCGTCGCGAACGCGAGTGTCAGGAACGACAGGGCGATGATCAGGGTGGTCCGGGCGCGAGGCAGGCGCGCGATGAGGCCGGTCAAGCGAAAGTCTCCTTTTCACGCGCGTTGCGGCGGCGCGAAATGCGTGGGCGGTCAGCGGGTGCGGGAAATTATAAGGTCGATTGCGTCGCGATGACGATGGATGTGTGCGAATTGATGCGTGATGCGCGCGGATTCCTGCCGTTTTTTGCGGAAGATCGAACGCGTGCGTTCATTGGCGGGAGGCAGGCGTGCCGATTCAACGCGGCCAGTTTCGCCGCGACACGACCGCGAAGCTGATCGCGATCGAACCGGTGCCGCCCCGCGACGGCACGTCGTCCAGCGCATCGCCGAAGCGGAAGCGGCGGCTGCGGCTGTCGGCGCGTGCGGCGCGACGCCCGGGCGCCGGCGCGTCGTGCGCGACATCGCCTGTGTCGGCGACGACCGTGTCGCACGATACGTCGGTCAGGTACTCGGCCGCATGATCGAGAGGCATGATGGTGAATTCCGGGAAGGGTGTTTGCCCATATTGAACGCCACGACGATCGATCAGTAAAATGAATGTTTCAATCGATAAGATTCCTTTCAAGAATGGAATTGAAACTGCTGCGCACTTTCCTGACGGTCACCGAGCTCAGCCATTTCAGCCGCGCGGCCGACACGCTCCACATGAGCCAGCCGGCGCTGAGCAAGCAGATCGGCGCGCTCGAGGCGAGCCTTGGCGGCAAGCTGTTCGAGCGCGGGCGGCACGGCGCGGAACTCACGCCGTTCGGTGAACGCTTCCTGCCCGACGCGCAGGCGCTCGTGCGCGATGCCGACGAGATTCTCGCGCGTGCGCGGGAGGCGACCAGCGGGCAACGCGGGCATTTGCGGCTCGGCATCTGCCTGTCCGTGCTGACGCTCGTCCCGAAACTCGTCGCGGAATTCCGGCGCCGCAATCCGGGCATCGCGGTCACGCTGAGCGACCTGTCGTCGTCCGAGCAAACGCGGCGGCTGCGCGCGGGCAAACTCGACGCGGGGTTCCTGCGATTGCCGTCGGACGAAGGCTTGTCGTCGTTCAAGGTGATCGACGAGGGGCTCGCGCTCGCGGTGCCGCCGCACCTCGGCTTCAAGCGCGTACCGGCGGATCTCGACGTGCTCAACGAGATCGGCTTCATCGCGCTGCAGCGCGCACGCGGCCCCGGACTCGCCGCGCAGATCGACCGGTGGTGCGTCGAGCGGCGCTTCGTGCCGCAGGTGATGCAACAGGCGGAGGACGTGCAATCGGTGCTCACGTCGGTCGCGGCCGGCGTCGGCGTCGCGTTCATTCCGTCGCGGGCGCAGTACCTGCTGCGCGATGCGACGGTATTGCCGCTCGCCGGCAGGGACGCGAAATGGCGCGTCGGGCTGGCGTGGCTGTCCGGCCGCGACGATCCCGTGACCACGCGTTTCGTGTCGTTCATGCGTGCCGCGATCAACGGTGCGTGACCGGGCGTATAGTGTCCGCGATTGCCGCCTTCCTGAATGCCGGCCCCGTGCCGGCGCATGAACCCGAACCTATGACTTCCGAATTCGACGACGCCCCGCTCGATCCCGCACTCGTTGCGACGCTCGCGACGCTGCACGAAGCTGCAAGCGACCCGTCCGGCAAGACGTGGTCGCTGCCGAAGATCGCGAAGCGCGCGCAATTGCCGATGAGCACGCTGCGCCGTGCGTTGACGCAGCTCGACGCGGCCGGCCTGAGCGCGACGACGTCGAACGACGACGGCACCGGCAGCGCCGCCTTGACCGAAGAGGGGCGCGCCGTGTGCGCGCAACTGTTTGGCGCGAACGACGGCAAATGACGAAACGGGCCGCCCGAAGGCGGCCCGTCGTCGTGCGGTTGAATATGCGGCATCGGCCGCATCACCACGGCATCACCACCGCACCGTTACCCCGCCCATGACGGAATGTCGGTAGGTCTGGTCGTTCAGCCCGTGCCGGTAGCCGATGTCGAGGTCGAGCCAGCGCTTCGGCGAGTAGATCGCGCCCGCGATCACGAAGGCCGGATTCGCGCCGGCCGTGCTTTCGGTGTTGCGCGACAGGCCGATGTCCGCGACGAACTGCAGCGTGTCGGTCGCTTTGTAGAGCGCCGCGGCGGACACGGCCCAGACCGAGCGCAGATCGCCGTGGCGATTCGGCTGGTACGCGAGGCCCGCATTCGCGAGCAACGAGAAGCGCGCGATGTCCGCTTGCGCGAGCAGCGTCGCGCCGGTGCCGACGCGGCCTGTGCCGAGCCCGCGAGCGTCGTTGCCGGTCGGCATCGTCACCTTCGGTTTCAGCGCAAGCGACAGCGGCCCGTGTTCGACGAAGCGCCATTTCATGCCGATCTCGACATCGCCGATGCCCGCGCCGTTGTCGTCGGTCCGCGTTTGCAGATGCGTGTAAGGCGCGTTCACGTAGAGATCCACGTGCTCGCCGAACCCGCGCGTGAGCGTCGCGTTCCACAACTGATGGCGGCCGTTCTCGTCCTGTTTCGACGTTTCCTCGCCGTTGAACTCGAACTGCCAGTTCGCATTGCCCTGCGTGCCCGTGTCGTCGCTGACGAGCGGATGAGCCGCGTAGACGTCCAGCGGCGCGAGGAGGGCGCTCGCGGCCGCGAGCGGAAGCATTTTTCTTTTCATTACGTCACCTGTCGTGCGTCGTAAGCGGCCGGCCCATGCGGGCCGGCACGCCATCATTCGGAGAAGATCAGAACCACTGCTTGTAGCGACGGACATAGATCGTCTTGACGATCTGCGCGAGCAGGATGTAGCCGGCCATCGTCGCGGCGAGCCACAGCCAGTAAGTGCCCGGCAGGTGCGCGAAGCCGAGCGAATCGGCGAATGGCGAGAACGGCAGCCAGCAGCCGATCGCGATCGCGGTGAAGGTCGACAGCAACACCGGCAGCGCGGCCGTGCTCTGCAGGAACGGAATCTTCTGCGTGCGCAGCAGGTGCACGACGAGCGTCTGCGACACGAGGCTCTCGATGAACCAGCCCGAGTTCATCACGATCTGGCCGCCCGAGCCGCCGTGCAGGTGATACATCGCACCCGCGCCGAACACGGTCCACATCAGCACGTAGGTCGTGATGTCGAACACCGACGACGTCGGCCCGACCCACAGCATGAAGCGGCCGATGTTGCCGGCTTCCCACTTGCGCGGCTTCTTCAGGAACTCCGGATCCATCTTGTCCCACGGCAGCAGCATCTGCGACGTGTCGTAGATCAGGTTCAGCACGAGCAGCTGGGTCGCGAGCATCGGCTCCCACGGCAGGAACGCGCTGGCGACGAGCACCGAGAACACGTTGCCGAAGTTCGAGCTGGCCGTCATGTTCAGGTACTTGAGGATGTTGCCGAACGTCTCGCGGCCCTTGATCACACCTTCCTCGAGCACCATCAGGCTCTTCTCGAGCAGGATGATGTCGGCGGTCTCCTTCGCGATGTCGGCGCCACTGTCGACCGAGATGCCGACGTCTGCGTCGCGCAGCGCGGGTGCGTCGTTGATGCCGTCGCCGAGGAAGCCGACCGTGTGCCCGTTCGCCTGCAGCGCCTTCACGATGCGCGCTTTCTGCAGCGGTGTGAGCTTCGCGAACACCGTCGTGCGTTCGACGACCTTCGCGAGTGTCGCGTCGTCGAGCGTTTCGATTTCGGCGCCGAGCATCGGCCGGCCCGGTTCGAGGCCGACCTGGCGGCACACCTTCATCGTGACGGTCGGATTGTCGCCCGTCAGTACCTTCACCGATACGCCGTTCTCGCGCAGCGCCGCAAGTGCCGGCGCGGCCGATTCCTTCGGCGGATCGAGGAAGGTCAGGAAGCCGCGCACGACCAGGTCGCGCTCGTCGGCCGTGCGGTATTGTTCGCGTTCGTCGCCGCGCGGGATCGCGCGCGTGGCGAGCACCAGCACGCGGAAGCCGTCCTCGTTGTAAGCGTTCGCCTGTTCGAGCAGCCGCTTGCGCGCGACGAAGTCGAGCGCGCGCACGCCGTGTTCGTCCTGCACGTGCGTCGAAACCGCGAGCATTTCCTCGACCGCGCCCTTGCAGATCAGCAAATGCGCGCCGTGCTTGTCCTCGACGACCACCGACAGGCGGCGGCGCACGAAGTCGAACGGCAACTCGTCGATCTTCCTGTAGCCCTGCGGTTTCGCGCGCTCGCCGATCTCGTCGGCGCGCGCGACCACCGCGATATCGATCAGGTTCTTCTGGCCGCTCTGGTGGAAGCTGTTCAGCCAGCCGAGCCGCAGGATGTCCTCGTTCTTGTGGCCGGACAAGTCGAGATGATGTTCGAGGATGATCTTGTCCTGCGTGAGCGTGCCGGTCTTGTCGGTGCACAGCACGTCCATCGCGCCGAAGTTCTGCACGGAATTCAGCCGCTTCACGACGACCTTGCGGCGTGCCATCGCGATCGCGCCGCGAGCGAGGTTCGCACTGACGATCATCGGCAGCATCTCGGGCGTGAGACCGACGGCGACCGCGAGCGCGAACGTGAGCGCGCTCAGCCAGTCGCCCTTGGTCAGGCCGTTGATCATGAACACGATCGGCACCATCACAAACATGAACCGGATCAGCAGCCAGCTCACGCTCGCGACGCCGCGGTCGAAGCTCGTCTCGATGCGCTTGTGGCTCACGACGTTACGCGCGAGCGATCCGAAATAGGTGTCCTCGCCGGTCGCGACGACCACCGCCGTCGCGGTGCCGCTGACCACGTTGGTGCCCATGAAGCACACGTTCTCGAGATCGAGCAGCGACGTCGACGCGTCGTTCGCCGCGCCGGACGTGCCCGCGACGCCCGCGTGCGCCGACTTGCCGGCGACCGCGCCGAGCGTGTCGTACTTCTCGACCGGCAGCGCTTCGCCGGTCAGCACGGCCTGGCTGATGAACAGGTCGCGCGATGCGAGCAGACGCACGTCGGCGGGAATCATGTCACCCGCAGACAGGTGAACGATGTCGCCGACGACTACTTCGCGCATCGGCACCTCGCGCCGCGCAGGCTCCGACGTGTCGGTCACCGCGCGCTGCACGGTCGCCGTCGTGCGAACCATCGCCTTGAGCTTTTCGGCCGCGCGCAGCGACCGGAATTCCTGCACGAAGCGCAGCAGCGCGCTGATCGTGACCATCGCCAGCAGGATGGTCATGCCGACGTAGTCGCGATCGTCGGCGGCCGCGAAATAGACGTCGGTGAAGAAGCTGATCGCGGCCAGCACCAGCAATACGTAGACGAACGGATTGTGGAATGCATGCAGCAGCTGGCGCATCCAGTGCGGCGGCTTGTCGTGCGCGATTTCGTTCGGGCCGTGGTGCTGCAGGCGGTCGGCGGCCTGCGCGTAGGTGAGGCCGCGCATGCTGGTGTGCAGCGACTTGAAGGTTTCTTCGAGCGGGCGGGCCGCTTCCTGTGCGGCGCGCATGATGCGCGGTTCGTTCTGCTGACCGGGGCCGGCGTTGATGAAGCCGCGCTGTTTCTTTTGCGGGTTGTTTCGTTGAGTCATGAATCGCTCCTTGCGCACGAGGCGGCGGGCGGGGAGCGAGCGTGACGTTATCGATGCACGAACGCCCCCCGCCGCGTCGCGTCAGGCGCGATCGGCTGTGGATCGGTGAAGGGAGGAACGCTCGCCGGCGCGCGGAGCGCGGCCGGATGGACGATGCGCAGCGTCGCACCGGCGAGCGGTAATCGACTACTGTCGTCTGAGTTCATCTGCACTCCTGTCGGTTTCGGGTAGATGGCGCGAGCGATCGGCAGCCGCGCACGCACATGGGCGCGCGGCCGGACGGCACGCGAACGGAACACGCACGCAGCGTGTGCTGCGCGCGGCGCGAACGTATGCGCGCGGCAACGCACGGTTGCGCAGCGCGGACATTCGGCGATATCGAAAAAATCGGCGGGGGATTCTGGCCGGTCAGGCCGGAAGGGCGCCGCATCCTGCTTCCCGGGATGCGGCAGAAGACGAGGCTCTGCGCGGTTTCCTCAGGCAGCAGTCAAGTTGGTCGACGACCAACTACAACTCGCATCGGTGTTCACAGAACACTCCATGTAATCAGACGGGGGCGATGGTAATGGGTCGTCGTGCGAAGCGTCAACCCTTTTACGGCCTTTTTTCAGGCAGTTCAGTGCAATATGTCATCGCGACGACGCCGGCTCCGCAGATAAAAAACGCGCGCACGCCAGACAGGCGTGCGCGCGGTTGCGTCGAGGCGACGTGCCGGTTACTGCGTGGCGGCCGTGACGGCGGCACCTGCGTCGGCGATACCGGAGCCTGCCGGCATCGCGGTGCACGACGTGCTGGCCGGCAGCATCGCCGCACGCGCGCCGCCTTGCAGTTTCTGCTGGATCTGAGCGGGCGTGAGGTTGCCGTTCACCGACAGCATCAATCCGACGATGCCCGTCACCTGCGGTGTCGCGAGGCTCGTGCCGCTTGCGGTGCCGTAGGTGTCCGTGCCCGGCGTCGTCGCGCCGCTGTTGGCCGTCGACAGGATGTTGACGCCCGGAGCGCTCAGCGCGACGTCGGAGCCGAAGTTGCTGAACGATGCGCGGCGCCCGGTCGCATCCGTCGCGCCGACGCTGATCACGCCGCGGCAGTTCGCCGGCTGGTCGAGGCCGGTCGACAGGCCGTCGTTGCCCGCGGCGACGACGACCGTCACGCCTTTCGCGTTCACGTCGTCGATCGCCTGCTGGAACGTCGTGCTGCATGCGCCCACGCCGCCCAGGCTCAGGTTGATGACCTTCGCGGGATTCGGGTTCGTCGGCACGCCGGCGACCGGAATGCCGGCCGCCCAGCGCATCGCGTCGGCGATGTCGCTCGTCGTGCCGCCGCACTTGCCGAGCACGCGCACCGGCAGGATGCGGCCGAGCCACGACACGCCGGCGACGCCGATGCCGTTGTTGGCCGCGGCGCCGATCACGCCCATCACGCGCGTGCCGTGCCAGCTGCTGCTGCTCGGTTCGCTCGCGCAGTGATAGTACGGGCCGCTGGCGTCGTCCAGTTCCTGCTGCGTGACCCAGTCGCCCGGATCCGTCGCATCGGTGCCGCGCGTCTGGCCGTTGTTGCTGGTGTGGGCGTTCGAGATGAAGTTGTAGCCGGGCAGCAGGTTGCCGACGAGGTCGGGATGCGGCCGGTAGCCCGTATCGAGCACCGCGGTGACGACGGTCGGCGAACCTTTGGTCCGCGTCCATGCGGGCGGCGCATTGATGCCGACGCTCGCGTCGGACAGATACCACTGCTGGCTGTATGCGGGATCGCTCGGCGTGTCGCGGATCTGCATCGGGTGATCCGGTTCCGCGTAGTCGACGTCGCCGTCTGCTGCAAATGCCTGCGCGAGTGCCGCCGCGTCGCCGGACGCGATGCGCTGGCCGATCGACAGCACGGCCGCGCCGTCCGACAGGGTTCGCTCGACCTGCACGTTCAGCGGTGCCTGCGACGTCGTCGCGGCTGCATACGTGCGTGCGGCGCCGGTCGCGGTCGGCGCCGTCCAGCGCGTCATCGAGCGCTGGATCACCGCGTCGAGCCGCGTGCCGGTGTCGAGGGCCGCCATCGCGCGCGTGGCCGTCAATGTCTTGAGCTTGACGATCAGGTGATCGACCGGCGGCTCGGCCGGCGCGGTCGTCTGGGCGGCCATCTGCACGGCGGCCTGCTGCGTCGCGCATGCATTGCTGCCGCTGGTGGTGGGCGGAGTCGTCGGGGCAGGGGCCGGCGCCGGGGCGGGCGAAGGCGAAGGGGCCGGCGCGGCATTGGAAGACGACGGATTGCTGCCGTCGCCGCCACCGCCGCCGCAGCCTGCAAGCGGAAGCAGGGCGGCGGCAGACAGCATGCCGGCAAGCATGCGCGCATGAGCGGAGCGGGCCAGCGCGAAATTGAAACGTTTGGCTCTCATGGTGAGACTCGATCCTCGTAGATAACCGTCGTGCTGGCGGTCGTGCCTGGCCGGAGGAACACCGGCCCTTGTCGTTTTTTGTCTGACGAGCGCGGCATGGTTGCTGCGACGCGTCATGCACTGGGTAACGGCTGTTGCGGACGCTTCTTGAGCGTGTTTAGCGAGAAAAAATCGGGGAGCCGCAAACGATTACGTTGTTGCAATGCGGCGCGATGGCGGGTGTGGAGCGAGCGATATCGCGTGCGGGACGCGTCGGAGCGCGCCCGGCCGGGCGCGACGCGTGTCGCACGCATGTTTGCGCGCCACGGAAAACGGCTGTGCCCGCCCGGCCGAGATCGACGGTGGCTTGCGCTTTCCCTGATGCGACGCGAATTTTGTCGGGCGTACGATCGCGATTCGATCAACGATTCATCAGGAGAAAAGCATGGATCGCCGCTTCCGTTGGCTGGCCGTCGCGCTGACCTGCGCGCTGGCGGGCACCGCGCACGCGCAGGCGCTCACCGGCACGCTGAAGAAGATCAAGGACACGGGCATCGTGTCGCTGGGTATCCGCGAATCGTCGGTGCCGTTCTCCTATTCGGACAACCAGCAGAAGAACATCGGTTATTCGCGCGACATCGCGGCGCGCATCATCGACGCGCTCAAGGTCGAGCTGAAGGCGCCGAACCTGACGGTGAAGGAAATTCCGATCACGTCGCAGAACCGGATTCCGCTGCTGCAGAACGGCACCATCGACTTCGAGTGCGGATCGACGACCAACACGCTGGAGCGGCAGAAGCAGGCCGCGTTCTCGAACAGCATCTTTCTCTATGGAATTCGCTTCAGCACGCGCAAGGATTCGGGCGTGAAGGACTTTCCGGATCTCGCCGGCAAGACGGTGGCGACGACGGCCGGCACGTCGGACGAGCGCCTGCTGCGCAAGATGAACGAGGAGAAGGGGATGAACATGACGATCATCAGCGCGAAGGACCACGCGGAAGCGTTCATGAACGTCACGACGGGGCGCGCGGTGGCATTCGTGATGGACGAGCCGCTGCTGTACGGCGAGATCGCGAAGGACCGCAATCCGGCTGCGTATACGGTGACGGGCACGCCGCTCGTCCACGAGAACTACGCATGCATGATGCGCAAGGACGATCCGGCGTTCAAGCACGTGGTCGACGGCGTGATCGCGAAGATGCAGACGTCGGGCGCTGCCGAGAAGCTCTACGACCAGTGGTTCATGCAGCCGATTCCGCCGAAGGGCGTGAGCCTCAACTATCCGCTGTCGCCGGAAATGAAGCAGCTGTTCAGGAATCCGACGGATCAGGCGCAGTACTGATCGACGCTCCGCAGCCGTATCGCATCGCAAATAAAAAAACCGCCGGCACATGCCGGCGGTTTTGCTTTGCGGCCCGGTCGCTCGCGCGCCGGAATCGCGTGTCAGGCCTTGATTTCTGGGCCGCGCGCGGCCGGCCGGGCCGGCACCGACGGTGCCGGCGCCACCGCCCGCGTCGACGGCTGGGCCGGCACGAGCACGACGACCGGTTCGGGCATCGCCCACAGCGGCATCGTGAATGCGACCGGCTGCGGCATCGGCATCGCGAACGCGTTGGCGAGCGCGACGTGCTGCAGCGCCATCATCTGCTGCTGCAGCGCGACCATCTGCGCCTGGGCGGCCTGCATCCGGTACTGCGCGGCCTGCAGCTGCCGCAGCGCGGCTGCGGGCGGGGTGCCGTCCGACGACGACGTCTGCATCTCGAAGCTCGCACCGCCTTGCGGGCTGTGCCAGCTCCACGTGCTGACCTTCATCGGGCCGAGGGCCGTCTGGACGACACGCGTTTCGGCTTTGACGGGCACGGCGTGACCGTTGACGTTGACGAACATCGGTTGTGCGGCCGGGGCCGCGTCGGCCTGCCCGGCCATCGCGAGCACGGGCATCAGCGCCAGCGCGCCCGCCGCCATGGATGAACGGAATCGCATATTCGTATCTCCAACAAACGAAGACTGATCGAATCGACAATGGATGAAGCGTGTGGCTCACGGATCGAGCCACACGCGACTATGCGGGTGCTGGCTTAAAGCAGGATTAAAACGGCGACGGGCGCTGCGGGAGCGCGACTGCGGCGGGATGTCGAAACCGGCCGGCGGCCGGCGGCGCTTGTCTCGGCGCGTTTCGGAAGGCCACGCGACAGCCATTCAACCTCGTCCGCGCCAGGGAATTCCTGTGAGAGGGCGCAACAAGAGGCACAATACGGCTTCGCTGCGCACCGCTGTTCGTTATTCGAACACGCTGGCGCGTGCTGCCGCCGTCCGAATCCTTCCCGGTTGTCATGAACGCCTCGCTCACACCCGCGCGCGAATCGAACTCGCCGCGCTTCCTGTTGTTCCTGATCTGCCTGTTCGCGTCCGCCGGCCAACTCGCGATCGACATCTACGTGCCCGCGCTGCCCGACATGGCGCGCTCGTTCGCCACCACGCCGCAGGCGATCCAGTCGAGTGTGTCCGGCTACATGGCCGCCTATGCGCTCGGCCAGCTGATCTTCGGTCCGGTCGCCGATGCGTACGGGCGCAAGCGCGTGCTCGCGTTCGGGCTCGTCATCTATACGATCGGCTGCCTGCTGTCGCTCGGCGCGCCGAACCTGGAGACGTTCGTGCTCGCGCGCTGCCTGCAGGGCTTCGGGATCGCGACCACGAACCTGCTCGCGAAGGCGATCATCACCGACTCGTTCTCGGGCCAGGCGCTGATGCATGCGTTCACGTACATGTCGATCGCGTGGGGGCTCGCACCGATCATCGCGCCGGTGATCGGCGCGCACCTGCAGGAATGGTTCGGCTGGCGCGCGTGCCTCGTGTTCCTGCTGGTGTATTCGCTGGTGATGTGGGCGCTGCTGTGGCGTTATCGCGAGACCTTGCCGAAGCCGGTCCACCTCGAGCCGCGCACGCTGATGGCGAATGCGGGCAAGGTGCTTGCGAGCCCGGTGTTCCAGAGCTGCTTCCTCGCGCAGGGGCTTTGCTACAGCATCCTGCTGGTGTTCAACATCGTCGGGCCGTTCATGGTGCAGACCACGCTGCACAAGCCGCCGACCTACTTCGGCTATCTCGCGCTCGGGATCGGACTGATGTATTTCCTGGGCGGGCTGTCGAACCGGATCCACGGGCGCGGGCTGCCGAGTGCCGAGCAGCGGCTGCGCATCGGCGCGCGCGTGATGGCGGGCGCGGCGATTGCGATGCTGGTGCTGGCGCTGACCGTCGGCCTGCGCGTGTGGACGCTCGCGACGCCGGTGCTCGTGATGGGCTTTTGCGCGGGCGCGATGTATCCGACGCTGATGGCCAAGGGCAATTCGCTGTTTCCGCATATCGCGGGGCTGACGAGCGCGATCCTCGGCTGCGCGCTGCTGCTGGTTTCGTCAGCGATGATGGGCCTCGCCGGCTTCGTGTCGGTGCAGGTGCTGACGCCGCTCGCGGTGTTCTTCGTCGCGCTGTCGTTCATCGTCGTGTGGATGGTGACCAAGCTGCTGCGCTACCTCACACAGCAGCAGGCCGCGCGCGTTGCTTGCGGGAGCGGGGAGGCCGCGTAAGCGTGTCGGCGGCGTGAGTGCGTGCCGCAACGGCACGCCGGCCAATTTACAGCGGGTGTCCCGCACCCGCCTGTGCCAGCAGCGAAATCGCGGCCGGATCCGGCATGCCATTCGAATCGATCGCGCCGGCCTTGGCCAGCGCATCGAGATCGCCGTCGATGCCCGGTTGGCCGACCACGAACGGTGTCGTCAGGAAAGCCGGCGTCGACAGCGTGACCGAATAGCGCTGCTGCAGATTCGTCACGACCGCCGATTGCGCGGCCTGCACCGCGTTCGGGCTGCCCATCGCCTGCTGGAAGCGCGCATTCCCCTGAAAATTGCCGATCAGCCCGGCCGTGTTCGTGCCGAGTTGCGCGGCCAGATAGACGAGCATCAGCTCGGTCTCGGGTGTCGTGTTGAAGGTGCCGCCCGCGTACGCGAGCGAATGCAGGCTCGTGCCGCCCGATGCAACGGTGATCGCGCATGGCAGCACGGCGTTGACCGTCACGCGGTAGTTGCCGCCGCCGTCGGTCAGCGTCGTCGCCGAGCCTTGCGCGCAACTCACCGTCACCGACGCGCTCGCGAGCGCGGCGCCGGTGGCGGCCGTGCCGGATAGCGCGACGGTCTGCGTGTTGTTGCTGTTGAAGCAGACATCGACGCCGAAGCAGGCGTCGCCGTTGCAGCCTGCCAGCGCCGCGACGGCGGCGACACAGGCGGTGCCCAGCGCGGGGCGGAGAAAGCGCGGATGGCAAATGTTCATGGTCGCGGGCGATCGGGAGAGGGGGCAACCGTTGTACGGCGCGGGCGCCGGGACGCTCATATTCTAGGTCTCGAATCCGGGCAGTGCTTGCCCGTTTTCCTGATCGAATGCGGGGCGCGTGCCGGCCGACGTGTTTTGTCACATCCGTCTGCAAACGCGGCGCATTTCCCGGACGCAATCGGCAACCACGGCGGGCCGGAACCTTTCGATTCCCTTCGCAATTGGTTATGCTTCGGGTCGATTAAAAAAACGACGAGAGAACGCGCCGTTCCCGACGGAGCCGGCGCGCCGTTTCCGACATGAACCTGAAACGACTGACGGGGCGTTCACGCCTCCCGGATTGCGAGGGCGATCCGGTATCGACGGGAGGCACGACGCGCCTCGCAATGGCGGCCGCGCTGCTGGCCGGCGCGATGTTTCTTTGCGGCCCGGCGTTCGCCGCGCCGGCCGCGGGCGAAGGCGCGATTCCGCTGGCGGCCGGTGCGCCGTCGACCTGCACGAACGTGGCTGCCGCAGCCGCTTATCCCGTCGCCGACAACCCCGAAGCGCCTCCGCCGCTGAAAGGCCGCGTGACCGACATGACGGGCGTGCTGAGTGTCGCATGTGCGTCCGAGCTGACCGACCGCCTCGCCGATCTCGAGCGCCGGCTCGGCGTGCAGATGGCGATCCTGCTGGTCGGGTCGACCGGTCACGCGACCATCGAGCAGTTCGCGACCGCGGTGTTCGAGAAATGGCGTCTCGGCCAGAGCAAGATCGACAACGGTCTGCTGCTGGTCGCCGCACTGAACGATCGCACGGTGCGGATCGAGGTCGGATACGGCCTCGAAGGTGCGATTCCGGACGTCGTCGCGGGGCGAATCATCCGCGAGCGCATCGTGCCGCCGTTTCGCGAGAAGCGTATCGAAGCCGGCGTGAGCGACGCGGTCGATGCGCTGGTGCGTGAGATGACGCCGCCGCAAATGGCGGAGTCGGAGAGCGCACTGCCCGACGAGGACGCGCAGCGCACGACGTCGCACGATGTGAAGAGGCTATCCAACGGCTTGCGGGAGAAAACTCCGGTCGACCTCGGGAGCTTCTTGTTCTGGTTACTGCTCGGGCTGACCGGTGTCGCGCTCGGTGTCGTCACCGAATGGCGCAAGCTGCGCTGGCGGGTGATGCTGCCGGCCAGCTTTCTCGTCGCGACGATCGTGCCGGTTGCGATGTTGCCGGTCGGCGCGATTTTCGACGGCGATCTGGTCGCGATGCTGGGTGGGCTGGGAATCGCGACGAGCATGGGTTTCTGTGCGTGGCTCCTCGGCATCGGTCTCGTTCGCTCCGCACGCGTGCGCAAGAATACGGCGATCATCGGCGTGACATTGCTGGCGCTGATCTGGATCGGGCATCGGATGGGATATTCGCCCGGTCAGGTTCTGCTGACGGTCTTCTGCGTGGTGATGGGGATCCTGGTGATCGTCGAAAAACTGACGGGCAGCGATTGGTCGTCATCCAGCTCCACGTCCTCGTCTTCGTCCTTCAAGTGGCCATCGTCCGGCTCGGACTCGTCCAGCTCCAGCTCGTCCGACTCGTTCACCGGCGGTGGCGGCTCGAGCGGCGGCGGCGGGGCATCGGGCCGCTGGTAGCCGCTGATGGCCGCCGTGCGCGGCGCATGCGCGAACGCTTCTTTTCAACTTACCGCTCCAGCCGGAGCGTTCAACGGGAAGTCACACACAATGAAATGGTTTCGAATCCTGCTCGTATGCTGCGTGCTCGCGCCGCTCGCCGGTTGCGGCTACAACGCGATCCAGTCGTCGGATGAAGACGTCAACGCAGCGTGGTCGGAGGTGCTGAACCAGTATCAGCGTCGTGCCGACCTTGTGCCGAACCTTGCCGCATCGGTGAAGGGCTACGCGTCGCACGAGGAACGCGTGCTGACCGAGGTTGCGTCGGCCCGCGCGCGCGTGGGCAGCGTGCAGATGACGCCGGAGATGGCAAAGGATCCGGCCGCGCTGGCGGCGTTCGATCAGCGACAGGGTGAACTGGCGGGCGCGCTGAGCCGGCTGATGGTGGTGTCCGAGCGTTATCCGGAACTGAAGGCGAACGTGGCGTTTCGCGATCTGCAGACGCAGCTCGAAGGCACCGAAAACCGCATCGCGGTCGCACGTGGCCGCTACATCAAGACGGTGCAGCAGTACAACGTGCAGATCCGCCAGTTTCCGGGCGTCGTGATCGCGCGGATCTTCGGTTACCAGCCGCGCCCGAACTTCAGCGTCGCGAACGAATCCGCGATTTCGACCGCACCCGTCATCGACTTTTCCAACCAGCCGCCGAAGGCGAACGCGGCCGGCCAGTAAGCAGCCGGCCCGGGCACTCAGCGCTTGCGCGCAGCCGGCTTCGCGAACGCGCCGCGCACTTCGAAGCCGATCGCATCGGCGACGTTGCCGCGCGCGTCGACGAGTTCCAGCCGGTGCCTGCCCGGCCACGGCATCCACGCGATGCGGTCGGCGTGGCCGATCACCTTGTCGTCGAGCCGCCACGCGAAGCGCGCGGCATGCCCGGACGAGCGCTCGAACCAGATCCGCTGGTTCTTCGGCGGAATGTCCGGATCGATCGCGAAGATCGTGCCGTCGGTCGGCGCGCCGATCGTCAGCGGCGCGCGCGCGCCGTCCTTGCCCGGCGTGACGGGCGCCGCGAGCCGGATCGTGTCGAGCGCGGTGCCCGCGACGAACCACTCGTCGCGCGACGGCTCGACGTTGCGCTCGAACGTGATGCGGCGCGTTTCGACACCGGCCGGCGGACGCGGCGCGCGGCTCGGCAGGTCGCGGTGCAGGTAGCCGACGACGGCCGACCACACCGGCGACGCGCCCGTCACCCCCGACACGTCCCACATCGGCGAGCCGTCCGCATTGCCGACCCACACGCCCACCGTGTAGCGCGACGTGAAGCCGACGGTCCAGTTGTCGCGCATGTCCTTGCTCGTCCCCGTCTTGACCGCCGAGAAGAAGCGCGTGGCGAGCGGATTGTCGAAGCCGAACGTGCGCACGCGTGCGTTGTTGTCCGAGAGGATGTCGGTGACGACGAAGCTGGCCGCTTCGCTGAACACGCGCGTGCCGCTGTCCGCGCGGCCCGATGCCGATGCGCCGGAAGCGGGCGACGGCGCGGGCAGGTCGACGACCTTGCGCGCGACACCGCCGTTCGCGAGCGCGCGATACGCATTGGTCAGCGACAGCAGCG
The DNA here is from genome assembly GCF_001718335.1 of Burkholderia territorii. Classification (NCBI taxonomy): domain Bacteria; kingdom Pseudomonadati; phylum Pseudomonadota; class Betaproteobacteria; order Burkholderiales; family Burkholderiaceae; genus Burkholderia; species Burkholderia territorii. The sequence continues at coordinate 1,420,284 of NZ_CP013365.1, read as the reverse complement.
TGACGTCGGCGCTGCCGAGCGCCAGGCTGAAGCCGTAGTAATCGCCTTCCTGCGCGAGCGGCAGGCCGAGCGCGCTCAGCGTGCGCGCGAAGCGGTGCGGCGTGACGAGCACGAGCGTGCGCACGGCGGGCACGTTCAGCGAGCCGCCGAGCGCGCTGCGCACGCTCACCCAGCCCTTGAAGTCCTTGTCGTAGTTCTGCGGAATGTAGAGTCCGCCACCGGCGGCGAGGTTGATCGGCGCGTCGTCGAGCAGCGACGCGGCGGTGAGCCGCTTCTCGTCGATCGCCTGCGCATAGAGGAACGGCTTGAGCGTCGAGCCGGCCTGGCGCGGCGCGAGCACGGCATCCACGTCGCGCGCGCTCGACAACGCCCCCGACGAACCGACCCACGCGCGAATCTCGCCGGTCGCGTTGTCGATCACGACGACCGCGCCGTCCTGCACGTTGCGCCGGTGCGCGGGCGCGTTGAGCTCGGTCAGCGCGCGCGTGAGCGCGTCGCGCGCGAAGCGCTGCAGCGGCGCATCGAGTGTCGTGCGTACCCGCGCGCCGGCCGTCGGTCTGACCTCCGCCGCGATGCGGCGCGCGAAATGCGGGGCGAGGGCGGCGCCGTCGTCGCGCACGGCGCTGGCCGGGCGGGCGATCACGAGCTGCACGTAGCCGTCCAGCGACGCGCAGCCCTGTTCCGCCCGCATGTCGCGCAGGATCCGGCACGCACGCTCGGCGATCTTTGCAGGGGCCGCGTTCGGTGCGCGCACCAGCGCTGCCGCGATCGCGGCCTCGCGTGCATCGAGGCCGGACGGCGCCTTGCCGAACAGCACCTGCGACAGCGCGGCGAGGCCGACCGTCTCGCCGCGCAACGGCACGAGATTCAGGTAGGCCTCGAGGATCTGGTCCTTGCGCCAGCCGCGCTCGAGCCGCAGCGCGTTCACCGCCTGCGTGGCCTTCTGCGGCAGCGAGCGCTGGCCCGAGCGGCGCGGCGAATCGCTGAGCAGCCCGGCGAGCTGCATCGTCACCGTCGACGCGCCACGCGTGCGCTCGTTCCACAGATTGCCCCACGCCGCGCCGGCGATCCCGCGCCAGTCGACGCCGCTGTGTTCGTAGAAACGCTTGTCCTCGGACAGGACGATCGCCTCGCGGAACGCGGGCGACACGTCGGCGAGCGATACCCAGTCGCCGCGCCGTTCGGTGAGGTCGACGCGCGTGCGCTGCAGCGGCGTGCCGTCGCGCGCGAGCAACACCCAGTCGGAGCTGCGCCAGTTGCGGCGCACGTCGTCGTAGCCGGGCAGCGCGTGCGCGACCAGCGGCACGGCAAGCACGACGGCGACGAATATGCGGCCGGCGAAACGCACCGGCCGCGGCAATACACGATCGATCATCACGTACTCGTTACTTGCCGGTGTCGGCCGGCTTCACGGTCATCGGCGGGTTCGGCCACAGGCCGTACACGGACGGCGCGTACAGTGCCTCGACGCGGGTCGGCGGCAGTCCGAAGGTGCCGACGTTGTTCAGCCGCACCGTGTATTCGACCGAGAGTTTGCCCTTCGGCAGATAGTCGTAATACGCGCGGTAGCCGTCGAAGTCGCGTTCGATGAAGGCCGGCCATGCGCCGTCCGGCGATTTCTCGCCTTGCGTCGCGGCTTCGGAATCGCGGCCGAGGCCGGAGCCGAGGATCGTCGCGCCGGACGGGATCGGATCGTTGACGACGACCCACGTCATGTCGCTCTGCGCATCGATGTCGAGATGCACGCGCACGACGTCGCCGCGCGTCAGCACGCCCTTGACCGCGGGCGACACGGGCGTGACGGTCTTCGTGATCCGGTAGCCGGCCGCGAACGGCGCACGCAGCGGCACGGCCGCGAGGCTTTCGACGGTTGCCCACGGGCGGCCCGTGCCGTCCTGCGTGACGGACAACGTGGCCGGCGCCTGCGCCGCACGCGGCCACGGCATCAGCACGCTGCGTGCGGCTGCGGCACGCGTCGCGGCGGTGGCCGACGCAGGGGCGTCCGACGGCACCGGCGCCTGCGACCACGAGATCGCGCGCTCGTTGCCGCCGAGCGCGACCTTCGTCGTGCCTGCCACGGGCGTGCTCTCGTAGGTGCGCGAGAAGCGTTCGATCGCGAGCTGACCGAGCGCGTTCGACGTCGTCGTCTGCCATGCGCCCTGGCGTTGCAGCGCGAGCAGGCCGGTCGCGACGCGCGGCATCTCGTCCTTCCACGCGGGGTCGCCCGCGAATTCCAACGCGAGACGCGCGGCGTTGGTTTCGTTGCTCGTCATCAGCCACCACAGATCGTCGTCGCGCGCGGTCGAGAACACGAGCTGCGTGCCCTGGTACGTGAGGCGCGCACGCAGGATCTGCTCGACCTGCGTACGTTTCTCGTCGCGCTGCGGGATGTCCTTCACGCGCGTGAGGATCGCGTGATAGTCGATCACCGCCGATGTCGGCCACTGGTTCGGCGCGATCTCGATCGAGCCGAGCATCCGGCCTTGCGCGGCGCCGTAACGCGACAATGCCTCGATCGCGGCGAGCTTGCGCAGGTCGCGATCCTGGCGGGGCGCCCACGCGTTGCGCTCGATGCGGCCGTCGACGAAGCGCGCGAGCCCGGCCTCGAGCTGCGTGCGCACGTCCTCCGGCAGCGCGAAGTGCGGGTCGAGGCGGCTGGCCTCGTCGGCGACCACGAGCAGGTACGACGACAGCGTCGGGCTCCCGTAGTGCGCATCGTCGGACGACGGCGGGAAGTAGTTCGCGAGGCCGTCGCTGTCGAGGTAGACCGGCATGCGCGCGACCAGCGCCTGCCATTGCGCGGCGTCGTGCAGGCCGATCGCGCGCGACGTCTGCTGCTCGAGGCAGCGATACGGATAGCGCTCGAACCAGCGCCGCACGCCGGGCAGGCCGTCGGCGAGCTTCGACTGCAGCGACACGGCAATGCCGCCGCGCGGCGCGCCCTGTGCGTTGTTGACAGCGCCGGCCGGCGCCGACACGGGCACCGTCAGCGTGCCGTCGACCTGCGCGAGCGTGGCCTGCTGCACGGTCACGGGCAGCGCGGGCACGACCTTCTGCGCGACGGCCAGCGCGTCGGACGCACGCTTGCCGCCTTGCTCGGCCGCCTCGATGCGCCAGTTCAGCGCGCCGGCCGCATCGAGCGCCTGCTCGGGCACGGTGATCGTCCATGCGACCTCCGTCGCCGCATTGGCCGCGAGCGACACGGTTTGCGGCGCGACGTCGAGGCCGGTCACGCGCGGCGTCACGACGACCTGCATCGCGCGGTCGGTCGTGTTGCGCAGCGTGACCTGCGCGCGGAACGCATCGCCTTCGCGCACGAGCGGCGGCAGCCCGGAGATCAGCTGCAGATCCTGCGTGCTGCGAATCGACGTGCTGCCCGTGCCGAAGCGATCGGCGCCGACCGCCGCGACCGCGACGATCCGGAAGCGCGTCAGCGCGTCGTTCAGCGGCACCTCGACGGTTGCGCTGCCGTTCGCGTCGAGCGTCACGCGCGGATTCCACAGCAGCAGCGTGTCGAACAGCTCGCGCGTCGGCGCGCTGCCGCCGCCGCCGCCGGCCGGCACGGCCTTGCGGCCGAAGTGGCGGCGGCCGACGATTTCCATCTGCGCGGTGGCCGTCTCGACGCCGTATGCGCGTCGCTGCAGCATCGCGTCGAGCAGGTCCCAGCTGTTGTTCGGCATCAATTCGAGCAGCGCCTCGTCGACGGCCGCGACCGCGATCTGCGTGCCGGCTGGTGCCGGCTGCCCGTTCGGCAGCGTGACCTTCACGTGTGCTTGCGCCTTGCTGCGTACCGTGTAGCGCGTCGCGTCGGTCGTCACGCTCACGCCGAGGCGATGCGCGCCCGTGCCGACCTTGATCTCGCCGAGCCCGTAGCGGAACGCGGGCTTCGACAGGTCGACGAATGCGGTCGGCGCCTCATAGTGACGACCCTCGCGCCAGAATGCGCGCGCCCATTCGACCGGTGCCTTCCAGCCCCAGGTGAAGAACGAGTACCACGGCACTTCGCGAATCCGGCCGCGCAGCGCGAGCACCGACACATAGACGTTCGGCCCCCACGATTCGCCGACCTTCAGATCGACGGTCGGATTCTTGCCGTTCAGTTCGACGATGTGCGTTTCCATCACGCCGCCGCGCTCGACCGCGACGAGGGCCGTTGCGTAGCGGAACGGCATGCGAACCTGGAAGCGGGCCGTTTCGCCCGGCTCGTAGGACGTTTTCTCCGGGATCACGTCGATCCGGTCGGTGTTGTCGCCGCCGAACCAGAGTTCGTCCTCGCGCGTGACCCACACGGACGTCGACGCATTCGACGTGCGCCCGTCGCCATCCTTCGCGACCGCGATCAACTGGATGTTGCCGGCCTGTTCGAGCGTCGCGTCGCAGGCCATGCGGCCCTTGTCGTCGGTCTTGCCCGAGCACAGCACGCCGAGCTCGCGCGTGTCGCTCTTGTTGTCGTATGCATAGAAGCCGCCGACCATTCGCTTGCGCGACGACGTCGTGATGTGCGCGATGCCCTTGATCTCGATCGGCACCGATGCGCGCGGCTTGCCCTGCAGGTCGACCGCGAGCGCCTGCACCGGCACGCGCTGGCCGACCGACACCCAGCGTCCGGCCTTGATGCCGGCCACGACCGCGGCCGGCCACAGGATCGTGTCGCCGCGGATCGTCTGCACTTCGCCGTTCGGGTCCGCGAACGTCGCCTCGAGCGCGATGCGCTTCGGCGCGTCGACATCGGGCAAGCCCTTGAGCGTGACGGAGCCCGCGCCGTTGCGGTCGAGCGTGACGGGCAGCTTGTCCGCGATCAGCCGGGTCGCGTCGGGATCGTTGTTCGCGGCCGATGCGTTGTCGCCGTCCTGCGCATCGTCGTCGGCATTGCCGTCGCTGCGTTCCGCGCGGTACGGCGCGAAGCTGAAGTCCTCGAAACGATCCGCGAACGGCGGCGACGCCCATTTCATCAGCGCCGACACCTGCACGGGCAGGTTCGATGCGCCGCCGCCCGATACGTAGTCGATCTGCACCGCGAGCGGCGCTTCCTTGACCGCGACGAGCGGGCTCTTCTGCGCGTCGCGCGCGCCGATCGTCCCCTTGAGCACCGGCAGGCGGAATGCTTCGACACGGAAGCTGCCGCTGTAGTAGCTGGCGGTCGGCGCGTCGTCGGGGCCGCCTTCGAGCGTCACGCTGTACTCGCCGAGCTTTGCCGCGGGCGGCAGCGTGAACTGCGTGTCGGCGCTGTGGTCGGCCGACCACGTCAGCGGCAGCTTGTAGGTCTGGTCGGAACCGAGATGGCGGATCGTCACGCGCGACGGGTATTGCGCCGGAAACGCGAGGCTCTGCAGCGTCTCGGTGCGCAGGAAGTGCTTCATCGATACGGTTTCGCCGGCCCGCAACAGCGTGCGGTCGAACACGGTATGCGCGCGCACGGTCGGCGCGCTGTCGGTGTCGGTCGGCACGTTGAAGCGCCACGATTCGATTCCGCGGTTCCAGTTCGAGCTGACGAACGCCATGTCGGGGCCCGTCTTCGGATCGTCGACGCGCGCCGACACGAAATAGTCGTCGAAGCGTTCCGACTGGCTGCATTCGTGCTTCGGCTCGAATGCGCCGTCGATCTTCAGCAGGCCTTGCGCGTCGGTCTTGCCGGACGCGATTTCGTCACCGTTGCAATCCGACACGCGGATTCGCGCGTTCGGCACGGGCTTGCCCTTGTCGAGCGTCGTGACCCATACGAGGTTGTTCTCGCGGCCCTGTTTCAGATGCACGCCGAGGTTCGTGACGAGCACGGTGGTGCGCACGTACATGCTCGACGGCTTCGCGAGCAGCGAGCGGCCGAGTGCGGGCGACGCGAGTTCGAGCACGTAGAAGCCGGGTTTTTCGATCGGCACGCCGACGACCTCGAACGGGCGCAGCGCCTTCGGATCGGCCTTCGGCAGCGTCAGCGCCTGCGCACCCGGTTCGCCGGTGAGCAGCGACAGCGAGCGCACGTCGATGCGGCGGTTCTGCGGCGCGGGCATCTTCTCGCCGGCCGCGAGCGGCACGTAGACGGGGTGCTGGCCCTTGCGCCGGAGCAGGCCCGGGATGCGCTCGTCGATCGTGTCGGCCGTCATCGACCAGTTGTCGAACCGCTCGACGGTGCGCATCCATTGGCGAATCGCGGTGTCGTCGTCGACCTTCAGGTTCGAGAATTGCGCACCGCTCGTGTTGAGGCCGGCGATATGCAGATCGGCCTCGACGTTGCGCAGCGTGACGGGCACGAGCGCGGGCGTACCCGGTTCGGCGAAACGCTCGACGATCCCGAAGGTGCCCGACGAGAACTTCGCGAGCGGCGGCATCGGCGCGGTGCGCGTCGCGAGCGGGAACAGGTCGGCGTTCGCGAGCGAGCGGTCCGTCACGTCGCGCAGGCCGGACGGCAGCTCGACGGTCAGGTTCGCCTGCGCGGGCAGCGGCGGATTGAACGTGACGGTCGTCACTTCGTCGCTGCGATCGTCGGCCGCGAAGGTCGGTGAAAGCGAACCGTCAGGGCCGCGCAGCCTGATCGCCTCGGCGTTCTTGCGCGAAATCGGCGCATTGAACGACAGCGTGAGCGGACGCAGCGGCGTGCAGGGCGCCTTCGCGTTCTCGCGCTCGCACGAGAAGCTCGCGGCGAACGGCGCGCGCACCGTGAAGTCGAAACGGCGCTCGGTATCGTTCGCGATGCCGCTCGGGCTCGCGACGCCCTTGCCGTAGACGAGTTGCATCTTCGCGCTCGCGGGCAGCGCCTGCGCGCACGACAGCGTCAGCACGCGCGCGGCGTCCTTCTTCAGCCCGAAGTGATCGAGCAGCGCGTTGCGGGTATCGTCGTCGGCGGCCGTGACGGGGATGCGGTTGCCGATGCCGACCGCTTCGCACCAGATGTTCGCGAGCGCGGAGCGCGGCTCGGCCGGGCCGTTCAGCTTCAGCACGAACACCTGGCGTTCCTCGATCTCGCGCGAGCCCGGGCGCACCGTCACGGGAAACGGGCCGCCGGTTTGAAACGTGAAGCGGCGCGGGCCGCTGACCGCATTGCCGGCGACCGAGCGCAGCGAGTCGTTGAGCGCGACGGAGCATCGCACGCCGGGCGGCAGGTCGTTCTCGAAATCGTAGACCCACGTCTTGTCGTCGAGCCAGTGCCCCTGGCCGCGTGCGGCGGTGGAATCGTTGCAGGTCATGCGTGCGGGATTCGGCGCGGATGCCGAACCGAACGCGACCATCGCTTCGTCGAACTTGACGACGCTCTGCCGGACTTCGGTGACCGTGCCTTGCGGCGACACGCTCACCGTGCGGGCGGCGCCCGCATGCAGCGACAGTGCAGCGGCGGCGGCGAGCACCGCGACCGCGCCGATGCGCCAGGGTAGCCGTGTGGTGTGACGGGTTGAATTCGTGTTGTTGTGCTTGTCGTGCTGCTTCATCGCTCGATGCCCTCGGAGGGAAGCTTTCTGTTTGATTGCACGCGATTCTAACCGACGCGCATATGAGCGGATGACGGGAGGCGGCGTGTCGTCGGCTTGCGACACCTTGGCGTCTCGAAGCAGAATTGTCGCGTCGACGACACAAAAATGCAGCGAAATGTCGATTGTCTCGGATTGCGGAACATTTAATGGACTATAAAAGCATTGTCCAATCCGAATTGTGCGCGTACATTTCAGGGCCGCGCGAAAGTTTGAGAAATATCAAGCGTGGTTTTCCCGAATCCGGTGTTCGAGAGAAGGAAACATGCACAACGACAACACTCCCCACTCGCGTCGCGATAACGACGCAGCCGCATCCGGCATCACGCGGCGTCAATGGCTGCAGGGCGCACTGGCGCTGACGGCGGCGAGCCTCACAGGCTCGCTGGCGTTGCGGGCCCTGGCCGACAACCCCGGCGCCGCGCCGCTCGATACGTTCATGACGCTCTCCGAAGCACTGACAGGCAAGAAAGGGCTGAGCCGCGTGCTCGGCGAACGCTACCTGCAGGCGTTGCAGAAGGGCTCGTTCAAGACGGCCGACGGTCTGTCGCAACTTGCCGGCGCGCTCGCCTCCGGTTCGTTGAGCCCCGATCAGGAAGCCTCCGCGCTGTCGATTCTCGGCGCGTGGTATCTCGGCATCGTCGACAACGTCGTGATTGCATACGAAGAAGCATTAATGTTCAGCGTCGTGTCCGATACGCTCGTGATTCCTTCGTATTGCCCCAACAAACCCGGCTTCTGGGCCGAAAAACCGATCGAGAGGCAAGCCTGATGGCCGATACCGATACGCAAAAAGCCGACGTCGTCGTCGTCGGGTCCGGTGTCGCAGGCGCGATCGTCGCGCACCAGCTCGCGATGGCCGGCAAGTCGGTGATCCTGCTCGAGGCAGGCCCGCGCATGCCGCGCTGGGAAATCGTCGAACGCTTTCGCAACCAGCCCGACAAGACGGACTTCATGGCACCGTACCCGTCGAGCCCGTGGGCGCCGCACCCGGAATACGGCCCGCCGAACGACTACCTGATCCTGAAGGGCGAGCACAAGTTCAACTCGCAGTACATCCGCGCGGTGGGCGGCACGACGTGGCACTGGGCTGCCTCTGCGTGGCGCTTCATCCCGAACGACTTCAAGATGAAGACCGTGTACGGCGTCGGCCGCGACTGGCCGATCCAGTACGACGATCTCGAACATTACTACCAGCGCGCGGAGGAAGAGCTCGGCGTGTGGGGCCCCGGCCCCGAGGAAGATTTGTACTCGCCGCGCAAGCAGGCCTATCCGATGCCGCCGCTGCCGCTGTCGTTCAACGAGCAGACGATCAAGAACGCGCTCAACGGCCACGACCCGAAGTTCCATGTGGTGACCGAGCCGGTCGCGCGCAACAGCCGTCCGTACGACGGCCGGCCAACCTGTTGCGGGAACAACAATTGCATGCCGATCTGCCCGATCGGTGCAATGTACAACGGCATCGTGCACGTCGAGAAGGCGGAGCAGGCCGGCGCGAAGCTGATCGACAGCGCGGTCGTCTACAAGCTCGAGACGGGCCCGGACAAGCGCATCGTCGCGGCGATCTACAAGGACAAGACGGGCGCCGACCATCGCGTCGAAGGCAAGTACTTCGTGCTGGCCGCGAACGGCATCGAGACGCCGAAGATCCTGCTGATGTCGGCGAACCGCGATTTCCCGAACGGCGTCGCGAACAGCTCCGACATGGTCGGGCGCAACCTGATGGACCATCCGGGCACGGGCGTGTCGTTCTACGCGAGCGAGAAGCTGTGGCCGGGCCGCGGGCCGCAGGAAATGACGTCGCTGATCGGTTTCCGCGACGGTCCGTTCCGCGCGACCGAAGCCGCGAAGAAGATCCACCTGTCGAACATGTCGCGCATCAACCAGGAGACGCAGAAGATCTTCAAGGCCGGCAAGCTGATGAAGCCGGAGGAGCTCGATGCGCAGATCCGCGATCGCTCCGCGCGCTACGTGCAGTTCGACTGCTTCCACGAAATCCTGCCGCAGCCCGAGAACCGCATCGTGCCGAGCAAGACGGCCACCGACGCGATCGGCATTCCGCGCCCGGAGATCACGTACGCGATCGACGACTACGTGAAGCGCGGCGCCGTGCATACGCGCGAGGTCTATGCGACCGCCGCGCAGGTGCTGGGCGGCACGGACGTCGTGTTCAACGACGAGTTCGCGCCGAACAACCACATCACGGGCTCGACGATCATGGGCGCCGATGCGCGCGACTCGGTCGTCGACAAGGACTGCCGCACGTTCGACCATCCGAACCTGTTCATCTCGAGCAGCTCGACGATGCCGACCGTCGGTACGGTGAACGTGACGCTGACGATCGCGGCGCTGGCGCTGCGGATGTCGGACACGCTGAAGAAGGAAGTCTGACCGTGCGGAAATCTACTCTCACCTTCCTCCTGGCCGGCTGCCTCGCGCTGCCGGGCCTCGTGCGCGCGGCCGACTCGGCCGATCCCGCGCAGATCAAGCGCGGCGAATATCTCGCGGTCGCGGGCGACTGCATGGCATGCCACACCGTCAAGGGCGGCAAGCCGTTCGCGGGCGGCCTCGCGATGCCGGTGCCCAAACTCGGCAAGATCTACACGAGCAACATCACGCCGGACCCGGACACCGGCATCGGCAAGTGGACGTTCGAGGACTTCGAGCGTGCCGTGCGCCACGGCGTGTCGAAGAACGGCGACAACCTGTATCCGGCCATGCCGTACGTGTCGTACGCGAAGATCAACGACGACGACGTGCAGGCGTTGTACGCGTACTTCATGCACGGTGTCGAACCGGTCAGGCAGACGCCGCCGAAGAACGAGATTCCCGCGCTGCTGAGCATGCGCTGGCCGCTGAAGATCTGGAACTGGCTGTTCCTGAAGGACGGCGCGTACCAGCCGAAGCCGGCGCAGAGCGCCGAGTGGAACCGCGGTGCGTATCTGGTGCAGGGCCTCGCGCACTGCAGCACGTGCCACACGCCGCGCGGCATCGCCATGCAGGAGAAGTCGCTCGACGAGACGGGCGGCAGCTTCCTGTCGGGTTCGGTCCTCGCAGGCTGGGACGGCTACAACATCACGTCCGACCCGAACGCCGGTATCGGCGGCTGGACGCAGCAGCAACTCGTCCAGTACCTGCGCACCGGCAGCGTGCCGGGTGTCGCGCAAGCGGCCGGCCCGATGGCCGAGGCGGTCGAGCACAGCTTCTCGAAGATGACCGACGCCGACATCGGCGCGATCGCGACGTATATCCGCACTGTGCCGGCCGTCGCCAGCGGCGACGCGAAGCAGTCGCGCTCGTCGTGGGGCAAGCCGGCGGAAGACGGCCTGAAGCTGCGCGGCACGGCGCTCGCATCGTCGGGCATCGATCCGGCGCGGCTGTATCTCGGCAACTGCGCGACGTGTCACCAGATGCAGGGCAAGGGCACGCCGGACGGCTATTACCCGTCGCTGTTCCACAACTCGACGGTCGGCGCGTCGAATCCGGCGAACCTGGTGCAGGTGATCCTGAACGGCGTGCAGCGCAAGGCCGGCAGCGAGGACGTCGGCATGCCCGCGTTCCGCAACGAGCTGTCGGATGCGCAGATCGCCGCGCTGGCGAACTACGTGACCGGCCAGTTCGGCAATCCGGCCGCGAAGGTGACCGAGCAGGACGTCGCGAAGGCGCGTTGATGGCGCGCGCGACGCGGCACGAAGCAGGGCAACACTGACAAGAGGAGGAGCACAGCACATCGGGCGGGCCCCGATGCCGGTTGTTGCAGAGCGGGGCGGGCGGCCGGCAGCCGTCCGCCCTGGTTCACTGGCAATCCGGTGCGCGCGGTTCGCGCACCGCTTTCGTTGATCACACCATGACACCGAATCAACCGTTTCTCGCGTCCCAGCGCGATGTGCTGCTGCTGCTGTCCCGAATCCTGCTCGTGATCCTGTTCGTGATGTTCGGCTGGAAGAAGATCGTCGACTTCTCCGGTACGATCGCGTTCATGGGAAGCGAGGGCGCGCCCGCGCCGATCGTTTCGGCGGCGATCTCCGTCGTGATGGAGCTGTTCGCCGGCATCGCGATCCTCGTCGGTTTCCAGACGCGGCCGCTCGCGCTGCTGCTTGCGCTGTATACGATCGGTACCGCCTTGATCGGCCATCACTACTGGACGATGTCGGGCGGCGAGCAGATCAACAACATGATTCATTTCTACAAGAACATCGCGATCTCGGGCGGTCTGCTCGCGCTTTGCGCGGCGGGCCCAGGGCGTTTTTCGATCGATCGCGGGTGAACCGGGCCGCCGGCTCGCGCATGGGGCGCGTGTCGGACGGTCGAGACTCCGAGGGGGCATCATTTTGCGACTCAAACAATTCGCATGGCTGATCGCGGCCGCTGCGCCGGCGGCCGCGTTTGCACAGATGAGCGTGACGCTGTATGGCCGGATCGACGGCGGCGTCGAATACCTGAACCACATCGCGACGCCCAACGGCAGCTCGACGCGCTGGAGCGCGGAGGGCGGCGACTGGGGCACCAGCATGTTCGGCCTGAAGGGCGTCGAGGATCTCGGCGGCGGGATGTCGACGGTCTTCAACCTCGAAACCGCGTTCCAGGTGATGAACGGGACGACGGGCGGCGGACGCATGTGGTCGCGCCGCGCGTACGTCGGGCTGAAGAGCGATACGTGGGGCCAGCTGCAGGCCGGCCGCAACCTGTTCGTCGACAGCGACGGCGTGTGGGAATTCGATCCGTTCGTGCAACAGGCGTTTTCATCCGCATCGCTCGTGCGCGGCCGTAACTGGCAGCAAAGCAGCAACAACATCGAATATCACAGCCCGGTGATCGGCGGCTTCGACGTGCAGGCGCAATATGCGTTCGGCAACCAGTCGCGCGGCTTCAATTACGGCGCGGCCGACGACTTCGGCCGCTCGGACGGGATCATGATCTCGTACCACTCGCCGGTGCTCGACGTGCGCGGCATCTACGACGAGCTGCGTGACAACAACGGCAAGTTCAGCAACATCTTCACCGCGTCGCGCGAGTATTTCGTCGGCGCGAACGTGAAGGTGTCGAAGTTCAAGATCCAGGGTGCCTATACGCACTACCAGGCGCCGGACAGCCCGGCCGGCGTCGCCGATCGCGCCGATCACTACTGGCTCGGCGCGACCTACACGGCCACGCCGCAGTGGGCCGTGACGGGCGGCGGCTACTACGTGAAGGTCGGCGACGGCGGTGGCGATGCGTCGCACGATCCGTCGGGGCACGCGATCATGTACGTGCTCGGAACCACGTACAACCTGTCGAAGCGCACGTTCCTGTACGGGACGGTCGCGTATGTGCGCAACGGCGGCAACTCGAACTTCTCGCTGCTCGCGTCGCCGCGCGACGCGACGTCGGGCACGAGCCCGATGACGGGCGAGTCGCAGACGGGCGCGTATGTGGGCATGATGCATACGTTCTGAGCGCCGCGTCGCGCGCGCAAGGCACGAGTGAGGGTGGCCCGTGCGTTGTTGCGTTTACGGCGACGAATGATAGCGTTCGCGCTGCCGTTTCATGTGCGCGTTATCGATCGCGCAAAAGGAAAAACCCCGCCGAAACCGGCGGGGTCAGTCGGGCGACGACGTTGCGGCCGCGCGTGCCGCGCATCGCGCGTCAGTCAATCGAGCGCCTTCCCGGCCTTCTCGTCCATGCAGCGAATGGCAAGTAGCGTCAACACGCCACAGCCGATCGCATACCACGCGGGCGCATTCGGATTGCCGGTCGCCGCGATCAGCCAGGTCACGAAGAATTGCGCGAAGCCGCCGAAGATCGCGACGCCGACGCTGTAGACCAGCGCGCCGCCGGTTGCTCGCACCGCACGCGGGAACAGCTCGCCGAGCATCGCACCGGTCGCGCCGACGTTGATCGCGTGCACGACCGACAGCACGGCGATGATCGACAGCAGCGACGCGGCGCCCGGCCATCGGTTCAGCGCGATGAACGCGGGATAGATCGCGGCCATCAGCACGATGCGCGTCCACCAGACGATCCGGTTGCGCCCGTAGATGTCGGACAGGTGGCCGCCGATCGGCGTCACGAGCATCAGGATCGCGCCCGCGACGCAGCCGGCCGACATCGATAGCCAGGTCGGCAAGTGCAGCACCTGCACGCCGTAGATCGCCATGTAGAACACGATGATGTAGTGGATCGACGTGCCGCCGATCGTGACGCCAAGGCCCGCGAACACGGCCTTGCCGTGGTGGCGCAGCACGTCGGCGAGCGGCAGCGACGCGACCGGCTCGGCGTGCTCGGCGGCGGGCGTGGCGGCCGGCACTTCCTCGACGGTGCGGCGCAGCCAGTAACCGAGCGGCACGAACAGCGTGCCGATGATGAACGGCACGCGCCATCCCCAGCTTTCGAGCTGCGCGGCATTGAGCGTCGACGTCAGCGCGACGCCGGTGAGCGCCCCGGCGAGCGCGGCGAGCCCCTGGCTCGAGAACTGGAACGATGCGTAGAAGCCGCGACGGTGCTGCGGCGCCTGTTCGAGCAGCAGCGTCGTCGACGCGCCGACTTCGCCACCCGATGCGAAGCCCTGCAGCAGGCGCGCGAGCACGAGCAGCAGCGGCGCGGCGATGCCGATCTGCGCGAAGGTCGGCGCGACCGCGATCATCGCGGTGCCGAGCGCCATCAGCAAGAGCGTCAGGATCATCGCTTTCTTGCGGCCGGCGCGGTCGGCATACATGCCGATCACGAGGCCGCCGAGCGGACGCGTGACGAAGCCGACGCCGAAGCTCGCGACCGCGAGCATCAGTTGTCCGAACGACGAGTGCACCGGGAAGAACAGCTTGCCGATCAGGATCGCGAAGAAGCTGTAGACCGTGAAGTCGTAGAACTCGAGCGCGTTGCCGACCGCGGCGGCCGCGATCAGGCGGCGTTTTTTCGCGGCGGCGCGCGCATCGGCCGGCGAGCCGGCGAACGGAAGAGCGGACGTTTCCATGAGGTTCCCCTGCTTGAGCGCGGAACTGCGTGATGAAGGGCCGTCAGGCCGCGAGCCAGCCTTCGGCGACGCGAACCCAGTAGCTCGCGCCGATCGCGAGGATGTCGTCGTTGAAGTCGTAGCCGGGGTTGTGCACCATGCAGCCGCCCTTGCTGCCGATCCCGTTGCCGATGAACGCATAGCAGCCGGGACGCGCTTCGAGCATGAACGCGAAGTCCTCGCTGCCCATCAGCGGCGCGGACTCGGTTTCGACACGATCGGCGCCGAGCATCTGGCGTGCGATATCGGCCGCGAACGCGGTCGGTTCGGGATGGTTGACGAGCACCGGATAACCGTACGCGTAATCCACTTCCGCGGTGACGCCGAAGCTTTCCGCCTGGCCCTTCGCGAGCGCTTCGATGCGGCGGGCGAGCAACGCGCGCACGTCGGCGTTCAGCGCGCGCACCGACAGCTTCATCACGACGGTTTCCGGGATGATGTTGAAGGTTTCGCCGGCCTGCACGCTGCCGACCGTGATCACGGCCGCATGCTGCGCGTCGACCTCGCGCGCGACGATCGTCTGCAGCGCGACCATGATGCTGCCCGCGGCCGACATCGGATCGCGCGCGAAGTGCGGCAGCGCGCCGTGGCCGCCGACGCCGCGCAGCGTGATCGTCACGCGGTCGGCCGACGCCATCGCGGCGCCCGTGCGGAACGCCATGTCGCCGGCGGCGCGGCCCGGCATGTTGTGGATCGCGAAGATGGCGTCGCACGGGAAGCGGTCGAACAGGCCGTCGTCCATCATCGCCTTCGCACCGCCGAAATTCTCCTCGGCGGGCTGGAAGATCAGGTTCAGCGTGCCGGAGAACCGGCGCGTCGCGGCGAGATGGCGCGCCGCGCACAGCAGCATCGCGGTGTGGCCGTCGTGGCCGCACGCATGCATCTTGTTGGCATGGCGGCTCGCATACGGCAAGCCTGTCTCTTCCGCGAGCGGCAGCGCGTCCATGTCGGCGCGCAGCCCGATCGTTCGCGTGCCTTGCCCTTCGCGCATCACGCCGACGAGGCCCGTCTTGCCGATCCCGCGATGGACCTCGTAGCCCCAGCCGCTCAGCAGCTCCGCGACGAGGTCGCTCGTCAGCGTTTCCTCGAATGCGAGTTCAGG
This sequence comes from Burkholderia territorii, assembly GCF_001718335.1. NCBI lineage: Bacteria > Pseudomonadati > Pseudomonadota > Betaproteobacteria > Burkholderiales > Burkholderiaceae > Burkholderia > Burkholderia territorii. The sequence goes on along the minus strand of NZ_CP013365.1, from coordinate 1,404,737 downwards.
ATGCGCATGAATGCGGCGGCGCACCTCGATCAGGTCGGGAGCGATCTCGGCGATGCCGGGGATGACGGGGTTCACGGCTTGCAGCATGGTGTCTCCTGTGGGGCGGTGAGGCGTTTGACGCGCATATGACGAGCAAGCATATAAATTTCTTTTGCGTACCAGAAGCTGCTAAATTGCTTTGGTGCACACCGCTGGTTGCCGCTCGGGAATACCCTGAGCCGGCGCGCGTGGCGGGGCACGGGTTTTCCACGAATCACGCATGGCGCCATGAAATACCATCAGCTGAAAGCGTTCGTCACCGTCGCGGACGAAGGGAGCATCCGCGCGGCCGCACGGCGCCTGAACGTGTCGCCGGCGGCGTTGACGAAGGCGGTCAAGGAACTGGAGATCGCGCTCGGCGTGTCACTCGTCGTGCGCACCGCGCGTGGCGTGCAGCTCACCGCGTTCGGCCAGCAGCTGCAGGTGCGCGCGCGGCTGATCGTCGCCGAGATGCAGCGCGCGCGCGACGATATCGAGCAGGCGCAGGGCGCGATGACGGGCTCGGTTGCGGCGGCGATCACGCCGGCCGCCGCGGTGACGATCCTGCCCGATGCGTTTCGCGCGTTCCGGCGGCGCTTTCCGGTCGCGCGCGTCAGTCTGATCGAAGGGTTTCCGGGCGTCGCGCTGCCGCGGCTGCACGACGGCTCGCTCGATTTCGCGGTGGCCGTCGTCGTGCCCGAACTGCTGGCGGCCGAGTTCGATCACGCGGAACTTTATGCGAGCCGATCGTTGATCGTCGCACGCAAGGAGCATCCGCTCGCGTCGGCCACGTCGCTCGCCGATCTCGTCGATGCCGACTGGCTGATGAATCCGTCGCCGGAAAGCTCGACCCAGGTGCTGTTCAATTCGTTCATCGCATACGGGCTGCCGGTGCCGCAGCGGGTCGTCGAATGCCCGAGCTTCGGCCTCGCGCACAGCCTGATGACGAGCTGCGACCTGATCGCATCGATGCCCGAACAGCTGCTGCAGGGGGAGTGGGCGCGCGACCGGCTCGCGGTGCTGCCGATCCGCGAGCGGCTACCCGGCGTGTCCGTGCAGGTCGTCACGCGCCGCGACAGCCCGCTCACGCCGGCCGCGGCCATGCTGCTCGACTGCCTGCGCGATTCCGCGCGACGCAAAGGGCTCAGATGAGCTGCTCGATGAGCGCCACGCAACATATCAGGTAGTGATCCTGATTATCTGGCGCGCGCCTGCGATTCGTCACGATCGACGCACGCCTGCCGCGAGCCGGTATCATAGCGGCCGGCCTGCCGCCCCGGCCGGCTTCCGACAACACGCCATCCGGCATCCAGCAATCAGAGGCATCACATGACCAGTGCAACCCAATTCGACAACGTGTCGGTCGTCAAGCGCGCGAACGTCTATTTCGACGGCAAGTGCGTGTCGCATACCGTGCTCTTCCCGGACGGCACGCGCAAGACGCTCGGCGTGATCCTGCCGTGCGCGCTCAACTTCGGCACGGACGCGCCCGAATTGATGGAAGTGCAGGCCGGCAAGTGCCGCGTGAAACTCGACGGCAGCAGCGAATGGCAAACCTACGGCGCGGGCGAATCGTTCTCGGTGCCGGGCAAGAGCCGCTTCGACATCGAAGTGCTCGAGACGCTCGACTACGTCTGCAGCTACCTGTAAGCGCGCAAGCACCGGCTGCGGCGCATGCGCGCGGCGGTGCGCCCAAACGACAAGCCCCGCCGAAGCGGGGCTTGTCGCATGCGGACGGCGCAAGGCCGTCAAGCGAGGCGCTTACAGGCAGGCGCTGATGTCGCCGGCCGCGGCCGCGTCGCCGCGCACGCCGACCCACGTCTTCGCGCCCGGCTTCCACGACGGACGAACCATCGCGGCCGCGCCGTTCGGCGGTTGCTGGCCCGGCGCGTACACGTCGGTCGCAAGGCCGTTGGCGAGCACGTTCTGCGAGATCACCTGTTGCTGCGACTTGTCGGCCCAGGTCTTGGCGATGCACGCCGAGACGTCCGCGGCCTCCTTCTGGCTTTGTCCCACATTCTGCACGGCCGGATCGGCCGCGTGAGCAGAAATTGCCACGGTCAATGCGATGAGCGGTAAGTATTTCACGTTCACGTTTTATCTCCCTCGAGTCGTGATTGATTGAGTGGGATGCGCAGCAGAACTGCGTGCATGTGAGATTGCATCGGACAAATGCGGTTCCGGCGATTCCGAAACAAGTTGTTAACGCGCTTGCCAAACGGCAATCCGGATGCTGTGCGTTCTGTTGCGCGGCGGCATGCGTCGCGCGGTCCGTATGGAGACGCGGTGACGACGTCATGCGTCGTGAGGTCGGCTCGCTGCCCCGAGGTGTGGCGGATTGACGGTCGCGGCGGGCTGCATGTGTCTGCATGTCGCGCCGCGACGTTTCTTTATTGAATGACGATGTGGAATGGCTGAATGTTGGCCCCGTCGCATGAGCATCATGATGACAAACTTTCGTCCGATCAATTGTCAACGAAGTTTAAACGCGCGGGCTCGCGGCGGCACGCATGGGCGTGCCGTTTCGCGAGATCGAGCGATGACGGGAGGCGCTGGTGAGCGGCTCGTACGCCACGCACGCGATACGTGTCAGCGTGTCAGCCGGCCTTGCGTGCGCCTGCGTCGCGCAGGTTGACGGGTACGACCGGACGAAAGCGTTCGCGCTTCTGTTCGTCGTCGAAGTGCTGGAGGGCCGGCTTGATCAAGTCGCTGCGCGACACGATGCCGACGATGTGCAGCGATTGCGGATCGTCGACGACGGGCAGGCGCTCGAGGCCGAGCATCGCGAGCCGCGATGCGACCATGCGGCACGTTTCGTGTGCCTGTGCGACTGCCGGCACATGCTCGGCGAATACGCTCGCGAGCACGGCGCCCGGGCCGGCGTGCGCGCGCTGCGCGTCGAGCGTCGCGCGATCGATGACGCCGAGCAGGCGACCGTTCTGCACGACGGGGTATGCACGGTGCGTCTGCGTCACGCCGAAGTATTGCGACTCGACGACGTCGAGCGTCGTGGCGCCATTGATCGCGACGAGCGCGTCCGCCGAAGTCATCACTTCGGCGACGTCATGGCGTTCGAGCGGATCGACGCCGTATTCGCGGTAGATGTGATACCCGCGGCGTGCGATCTTTTCCGTCATGATCGAGCGCTTCATCACGACGGTCGCGAAGCCGTGCGCGACGAGCGTCGCGGCGAGCAACGGCAGCAGCGCGTTCGCGTCGTGCGTGAGGCCGAACGCGAAGACGATTGCGGTCAGCGGTGCGCCGAGCGTCGCGCCGAGCGTCGCGGCCATGCACACGAGCGGCCACAGCGTCGGATTGCCGCCGGGCAGCACCGGCGACAGCACGGTGCCGAGGCCGGCGCCGAGCATCAGCAGCGGGGCCAGCACACCGCCCGACGTGCCCGAGCCGAGCGCGATCACCCACATCACGGCCTTCACGACCAGCAGCGCGAGCGCGATCTTCAGCGCGATGTGCTGGTGCAGCAGGTCGCCGATCACGTCGTAGCCGACGCCGAGCGCGCGCGGCTCGAGCCAGCCGCCGATGCCGATCGCGATCGCGCCGAGCGCCGGCCACCACATCCAGTGCACGGGCAGCTTTGCGAAGGTGTCCTCGACGCGGTAGAGCGCAGCCGACAGGCCGCACGCGAGCACGCCCGACAGCAGGCCCGCGACGATGCAGGACAGCAGCGCGACGGGCGTCGGCGATGCGGTGGTCAGCGGAAACAGCGGACCGACACCGAAGAACACGGCGCGGGCGAACCCGGCCACCGCGCATGCGAGCGCAACGGGCAGGAAACTGCGCGGACGCCATTCGAACAGCAGCAATTCGACGGCGAGCAGCACGGCGGCGACCGGCGTGCCGAACACGGCCGTCATGCCGGCGGCCGCACCCGCGACCAGCAGTGTCTTGCGCTCGGCCGCGCTCACGTGCACGCATTGCGCAATCAGCGAGCCCAGTGCGCCGCCCGTCATGATGATCGGGCCTTCGGCGCCGAACGGGCCGCCGCTGCCGATCACGACGCCGGACGACAGCGGCTTGAGAATCGCAACCTTCGGCGACATGCGGCTCTTGCCGAACAGGATCGCCTCGATCGCTTCCGGAATGCCGTGGCCGCGGATCTTTTCCGAACCGAAGCGCGCCATCAACCCGACGATCAGGCCGCCGATCACCGGCACGACGATCACCCACGCACCGAGGGTATTGAGGGCGGGCGAACGGTCGGCGAACGAGATCTGCTGGAAGAAGAACAGATTCGTGAACAGGCGGATCAGGCTCAACAGCACGAACGCCGCCAGCGTGCTGAGCACGCCGATTCCGGCAGCCAGCAACGCGATCCTGGGCAGGCGTTCGTTGGTCGAGAAATCGCGTTTGTGCGGTGCGTTCATCGGCGTAGGGAAAGGTCGGTAAAGCGTGGGTCAGTAATCGATCTGCGGAACCTGGAACGTGCCCTTGAGCGATTTCAGTTCCGTGCGGTGCATGGCCGCGAGGCGGGCGAGCAGCGTCTCGCCGGCTTCCTCGAGATGGACCTCGACCTGCCGGCGGTCCGCCTCGCTCGTCTTGCGTTTCACGAGCCCGAGCGCCTCGCAGCGCGTCACCAGCGCGACGACGCCGTGATGCTGCGCCTGCAGGCGTTCGGCAAGCTCGCCGATCGTGGCCCATTCGCGATGCGGGTAGCCCTTGATGTGCAGCAGCAGCAGATATTGCAGCGGCGTCACGCCTTCGCTTTGCGCGGCGCGCTCGGAGAAGCGTTCGAAGCGGCGCATCTGGTAGCGGAACTCGGACAGTTGCTGGAAATCGCTTTTGGTCAGCGCGCGTCGGGTATCGGTCATTGCGGTCGGTCTGGCAGCAGTTTCGGTAGCGTCAAATATATCATAACGTGATATATGTTACCGATTTTCTGCGGAAATCATGAATTTTTGTGTTCGCCTGCGTCAGGCGGCCTTGAGCATTTGCGTCTGCTGGTACAGGCCCGTGACGAGATCCGTCTGCGTGATGATGCCGACGAGCCGGTGCGATGCGTCGACGACCGGGATGTGATGGTGGCCCGAATGCGTAAACAGCGGCACCAGCGCGGTGATCGGCATGGTCTGGGGCACGGACGCGACGTCGCGCGTCATGACGGTGGCGACGCTGGGCGGCTGGCCGCCGAGCGACTGTGACAGCCGCGCGGCGAGCCGCTGCCACAGCGGGGCCGGGCGGTGCGGCTGGCGCGTGAGGTCGGCGCGCGTGACGATGCCGATCAGCCGATCCTCACCGTCCACGACGGGCAGCGCCTTCACGCGATGGCGGTCGAGCAGCGTCAGCGCGGCCGTCACCGATGTCGACGGCGCGACTTCGATCGCGTTCTTCGTCATCAGGTCGGCGCACGTGAGCTGGCCGAACGTGCGCGCATACGCCTGCATTTCCGTTTCGCGCAACAGCATTTCGAGGTCGTCCGGATCGACGTCGAGCCATTCGCCGCGGCGCTTCAACACGGCGTCGAGATCGGCGCGCGTGAAGCCGCCGCGTGCCGGCGCGGTGCTGCCGGCTTGCGGCTTCGCATCGGGACGCACGCCGCCGTGCGGATAGCGGTGACCCGTCAACGCGTGGTACACGAGCGCGGCCGACAGCAGGATCGCCGATTGCAGCGCGATCGGCTCGACGACGAAGCCGAAGCCGAGCGAGTGGATCGCGGGGCCGCCGAGCACGGCCGTCAGCGCGACCGCGCCCGACGGCGGGTGCACGCAGCGCAGTACGAACATGCCGCCGATCGCCAGCGCGACCGCCACCGCGGCGGCCGTGATCGGATCGGCGATCGACTGCGCGCATGCGACGCCGACGGTCGCCGCCACCAGGTTGCCGCCGATGATCGACCACGGTTGCGCGAGCGGGCTCGCAGGCACCGCGAACAGCAGCACCGCCGATGCGCCCATCGGCGCGACGAGCAGCGGCACGAGGCCCGGCACGCCGGGCAGCAGCCGCATCGTGACGCCGACCGTCGCGATGCCGACGAGCGCGCCCATGCACGAGCGCATGCGCTCGCGCCAACCGAGCGTCATCGGATGGGGGATGAAGCTATGCAGCCATTGGAGGAAGGTGCGGCGCGACGAGGAAGAGCCTGACGACATGGACGATAAGCGGGAAAAAATGACGGCGAGGATGACGTAGCGCAAGGAAAGCGCAGATTATATCGTGTTGTGATACAAATTGTCGCGCTGCATCAATGCGTTGCACGTGTGCGACGCGTTCGTCGTGCGAGAACCTTTCATCCGATGAAAGGTTGGCGGCGTCACGATCGCGCAAATTTGTCCGCAGCGGCGTACAATTCGGGCCACTCGATCCCCCGATATGCCACAACCACGCACGCGATGCCCGCTCTCACGCCCGTTCCCCGGCATGGCGATCGCTCGCGCGTGGTCCGCGCGCACGCGCCGACTTTCGTCTGACGCGGGCGCCGCGGACGTTTCCCCACCGACACTCCCCAAGCCAATTCAATGGACATGCTCGAAAACATGCGCCTGTTCGTGCGCGTTGTCGAAGCCGGCAGTTTCACCGCGGTCGCCAAAGAAATCGATGCGACCACCGCGCAGGTGTCGCGCGCGGTGTCGAATCTCGAAGCTCACGTACAGACGCGGCTGCTGCATCGCACGACGCGCCATCTCGGCCTCACCGAAAGCGGCGAGCGCTACTTCGAGCGTGCGAAATCGATCCTCGCGGAATTCGACTATGCGAACGCCGAGGCGCGCAACGCGCTGCTGCGGCCGAGCGGCAAGATGCGTATCCATGCGATGACGGGGCTCGGGCAGAGTCATGTCGTATCGTCGATCGTGCGTTACCAGGAAGACAACCCGGACGTGTCGGTCGAGCTGACACTCGCGCAGCGGATGCCGAACCTCGTCGAGGAAGGCTACGACGTGTCGATCGTGACCGCGTCGCAGCTGCCCGATTCCGGCTACGTCGCGCAGACCTGCGGAACGAGTTGCAGCGTGCTGGTCGCGTCGCGTGAGTATCTGGCGCGGCACGGCACGCCGACGACGCCCGACGACCTGCCGAACCACGTGTGCCTGCGCCTCGACACGCCCGCATCGCCTGCCAGCGAGTGGCGGCTCGAGCGAGGCGACGGCGAGGAGACGGTGTACGAGCTGCAGCCGGCGCCGTTCCAGGTCAACGTGCCGGATGCACTGTGCGTCGCGGTGCGGGCAGGGCGCGGCATTGCGTGCGTCGCGCTGTACACCGTGCTCGACGACCTCCGCGCAGGGCGCCTGATTCGCGTGCTGCCCGAGTACCGGCTGCAGACCGTCAGCGTGTATGCCGTCTATGCGACGCGCCGCTATCTCGACGCGAAGATCCGCACCTTCCTCGACCATCTGCGCACGACGCTCACGCCCGCGCTGGAGAACGACCTGCGCGAACTCGACCGGTTGGCGGTCGAACCGATGCCGGGCAGCCGCCAGCACGCGTGACGTCGCCGGCGGGCGTCATGCGCGCCGTGTGATTCGAATCCGTTCGAAGCGGCCTGCGAGCACGTGCACGGCTTTGTCGACGAGCTTCGCGTGCGCGCTATCGATCAGGAATCCTCGATGAAAGCGCGCCGCAAGCACGTTGGCCGTCACGCGCACGTTGCCGTGATCGGCCGATGCCGCGAGCACGAGCAAGTCTGGCTCGTAGCGATCGCCGCTGTCACGATGTTTGCGCAGTCAGAAGTAGCCGAGTCGGCATCCGTCACGTCTACACGCGCTGCGCGATCGCGCCTGCGGCACGGCTGATTTCAAGCGCGCTCGGCCGACGCATGATGCAACCGGGTATGGGAATCGCAGCGATATCGGTCTAACATCAAGCGGCGATCGATTGATTCAAGACTTGAATGATTGAACTGAACCAGCTTCGCTGCTTCGTCGCCGTGGCCGAGGAACTGCATTTCGGCCGTGCGGCCAAGCGGCTCTTCATGACTCAGCCGCCGCTCAGCCGCCAAATTCAGTTGCTCGAGCATGCGCTCGGCATCGCGCTGCTGGAACGCAGCAGCCGGCAGGTCAGGCTGACCGCGGCCGGCGAGCGCTTCTTGCGCGATGCGCGGCACATCCTCGAGTTTTCCGCGCGCGCCGAGCAGGCCGCGCAGCGCGTCGCGCACGGCAGGGCCGGCCGCATCACGCTCGGCTTCACGGCCGTCAGCGCGTACCGGATGATTCCGGAACTGCTCGCACATGCGGCACACGCGCTGCCGGACGTCGACGTCGAACTGCGTGAAATGGTGTCGACCGTGCAGATCGACGCGCTGGCGTCGCGCATGCTCGATGCGGGCTTCGTGCGCCAGCGCGCGGCGCGTCATCCGCTCGAATACCGGCTCGTGCAGCGAGAGCCGATGCTCGTCGCGGTCGCGCAGGGCACGCCGCTGGCAGCGTACGAGCGGATCGGCCCGGACGAGCTCGACCGGCAGCCGTTCATCGCATATTCGCCGAACGAGGGCAAGTATTTCCACGACATGATCTCGGGGATGTTCGCCAGCGCGGGCCGCTTGCCGAACTACCTGCATTACGTCGGGCAGACGCACACGATCCTCGGCCTGGTGCGCGCCGGGCTCGGTGCCGCGCTGGTACCGGCTTCGGCGCGCGAGCTGCATGTCGACGGCGTTGAGTTCCGGCCGCTCGCGGGTGTGGACGTCGCGGCGGAGCTGTATCTCGCGTGGCGCGCGGACAACGACAATCCGGCGCTGCCGGTATTCAACGCGATGGTCGGGCAGTTTCTGACGGAAGGGGCGGACAGCGGCGTCGTTTAGGCGAGGAAGTCGGTAAATCATCGGTCCGGACGCGCCGTGAAAGTACGGATCGGCGGCTCGATGCATCATGCGCTCGGCCGCCCGCATACCGGGTTTCGACGACAAGCAATCCTGACCGGGCACGACGAAGCGCGGCGTCGGCAACATCCTTACTGTTCGGAAAGCTGACGCACCGCGCACGCTTTCGATCGCGAAAGGGCAACGCATCGCGCCGGCCGCTTGACGCTGCATGCCGGTCGGCGCACGATACGTGCGTGCATTTGGAGCGGGGCGCGCTGGCCGCGCGTTCCCGCATCGGCGACGCACAGAAGAACAACGATGAGCCTTCACGCACTCGTACCGGAATCCCGGCGCCGCAGCCACCGGCCCGCCGGAATCGCGATCTTCCCGACGCCCGTCGCGTCACGTATCCGTCATCCCGTTTCGTACCGTGCATCGGTACACTTTCCCGTTCACGCGCCAGCCGCGACGATGAGTGCCGATCGGCGCCGCCGCGTCGCGCGCCAGCCTGCCGCACCCGAATACCGCATCGCGCACGACGCTTACACCGGCGTCTCGTGACGCCGCCACGCGATCGCACATCGCACCGTCGACCGCCCGCGCGCGGCGGCACCGGAGTCCGAAGCATTTCGATTGAGCATGACGCAGCTTACGCACGCAGTTCAGTTCGAGGTTCAAGGAGAAAAACTCATGTCGCAGCTTTCGAATGAAGCAAACGGCAGTTCGGGGAATGGCAAGGCAAAACTGATCAAATGGGCGATCATCATCGCCGGTGTGGCGATCGCGGCACCGGCCGCGCTGTTCATCCTGAAGGGGATGATCGCGCTGATCACGGCGGCCGTGATCGGCCTCGGGGCGATCTATTTCGCGCCGGTCGTCGCGATGAAGTTCGCGAACCAGAAGGTGAAGATGATCGTCGAGGAAGCGCAGGCGAATCCGGTCGAGACGCTCATCAACCAGCTCGCGGAAAAGCGCCAGGCCGCGCAGAAATTCGCGGACAGCATCACCGCGTTTCGCACCGAAGTGAAGAACTTCGGCGACAAGACCGAACTGTTCGAGAAGCAGTATCCGGATGACGCGCCACGCTTTCGCGCGCAGCTCGACACGATGAAGCAGCTGCTCGCGTTTCGCGAAAGCCGCTACAAGCAGGTGCAGGCGGAACTGAAGAATTTCGCGGCCGCGATCGATCGCGCGAAGGCGATGTGGGACATGTCGCAGGCGGCGCAGCACATGAACAAGCTCGCCGGCCGGCAGACGGCCGATACGTTCGAGCAGATCAAGACCGACGTGGCCGTCGATTCGGTGATGCGCTCGGTGAACAAGGCATTCTCCGAAATGGAGACGTCGCTGCTGGACAACCCCGAGGTCAAGCAGGCGCAACAGCAGGCGGTGATCAACGGCACGCCCGTGCCCGGCCCCGATGCGGCACAGGCCGCTGCATTGCCGTCGAAACAACAATAACTTCCCGCAGGCACGCAACCATGAAAAAACTTCTCGGTGCAGTCGTGTTTCTGGTGGTGCTCGTCGGCGTATGGATCGTCCATCAGGGCGGCTTGTCGACATTGATTCCCGCGCACGATGCGGCGCCCGGCGCGACGTCCGCGCAGGCAGGCGACACGGGCCAGCCCCCGCAGCCGACGACGTCCGGCAATGTGCTGCCGGCCGGCTTCACGCCGCAAGCGAGCACGCTGAAGTCGATCGCTGAAAACGGCGTCGTGCGCATCTCGGTGCAGAACCCGAGCGAACCGTTCTTCGGCGAGGACAAGGGCGCGCCGCACGGCTTCAACGTCGAATTCGCGCGGCTGCTGTTCTCGGATCCGTCGTTCTCGCACGGCGGCAAGCCGGTCGTCGTCGATACGCGCCACGAAGTCGATACGTATCCGGGCGTGCCGAAGCAACTGCTCGATACCGATGCGAAGGGCAACCATGTGGTCGACGTCGCGATGGACGGGCTGACGTTCCCGGACAACACGCCGGCAGGCGTCGTCTACTCGGTGCCTTACGTCGACGATTTCGGCTATTCGCTGATCGTGCGGCAAGGCTCCGCGATCCGCTCGGCCGACGATCTGGCCGGCAAGACGATCGGCATCCTGAAAGGCGACCCGGACGTGCGCGCGTTCGTCACGCGCCAGTATCCGAACGTGCGGTTCGTCGAGATCGACGATTCCGACCCGGCGTTCATCGCGAAGAGCCTCGACGGCCATGTGGTCGACGCGTTCGTCTACGACTACCCGTTCGCGGTCAGCTCGATCAAGGGCACCGACCTGAAGTTTGCGGTAACCAAGCTCGACGGCTCGAACATCGCATACAAGATCGGCGTGCGTGCCGACGACCAGGACCTGCTGATCTACCTGAACGCCGCGATCGCGAAGCTCAAGCAGTCGCCGCAGTATCTGGACCTGCTGCGCAAATACTTCGTCAGCGACCAGACGATGACGACCGCGGCCGCGTCGGGCGAGAAGACGTACGTGGTGAAGGCGGGCGACACGCTGAACATGATCGCGGCGAGCAAGCTCGGCAGCGGCCAGCGCTATCTCGAGATCCAGCGCCGCAACAACCTCGCGAATCCGAACCTGATCCTGGCTGGCCAGCATCTCGTGATTCCGGTGCGGTAGGCGCGTCGTGAAGGGAAGCAGGTGAAGCGAAGAGGGTGAAGCGGGGAAGGTGAAGCACGGCGCGCGGCACGGCGGATCGTTTTCGCCGTACCGCGCGCCGTTTTACATCAGTGGGTGATCGACAGGAACAGGTAGGCCGCGAACAGCGACAGATGCACGACACCGTGCAGCACCGTCGTGCGTCCCTGGCTGAGCGTCAGCGTGCTGACCAGCAGCGTCAGCGACAGCAGCACGGTTTCCATCGCGCCGATGCCGAGCGTAAGCGGCTGGCCGACCCAGATGAACACAGCCGCGACGGTCGGGATCGTGAGCCCGATGCTCGCGAGCGCAGAACCGAGCGCGAGGTTCATGCTGGTCTGCAGCCGATTCGCGCGCGCCGCCGTGACGGCCGCGAGCCCTTCGGGCAGCAGCACGAGCGCGGCGATCACGATGCCGACCGCGGCTTCGGGTGCGCCGAGCTGCATCACCGCATGCTCGACGGCCGGCGACAGCAGTTTCGCGAGCAGCACGACCGCGACGAGGCTCGCGAACAGCAGCACGAGGCTGATCAGCGCGGTGCGGCCGCTCGGCGGCGCCGCGTGCACCGACTCGTTCGCGCTGTCGTGCTCGGTGAGGAAGTAGTCGCGATGGCGCACGGTCTGCACGAATACGAATGCGCCGTACAGCACGAGCGACGATACGCCGGCGAACGCAAGCTGCGATTTCGAAAAGAACGGGCCGGGCGCCGCGTTCAGGTAGTTCGGCATCACGAGCGACAGCACCGACAGCGACGCGAGCACCGCGAGTGCCTTGCTCGCGCCGCGCCCCTGGAAATCCTGCTCGCCGTGCTTCCACGCGCCCACCAGCAGGCAGAGGCCGACGATGCCGTTGCAGATGATCATCACGGCGGCGAACACGGTGTCGCGCGCGAGGCCGGATTTCTCCGGGCCTGCGCCGAGCATCACCGACACGATCAGCGCGACCTCGATGACGGTCACGGCCACCGCGAGCACGAGCGTGCCGAACGGCTCGCCGACGCGGTGCGCGACGACTTCGGCATGGTGGACCGCGGCGAACACGGCGCCGGCGAGCGCGGCGGCGAACACGGCGATGACGAGGCCTTCGGCCGGCACGACGCGCGACAGCGCGAGTACCAGCCATGCGGCAAGCGGGGCCCAGAGGGTCCAGCGCGGGAGCTGGTTGGACGAGAGCGGCATGGACGGTTTCCTATGCGAGTGGCGGCGCGCGACGCGCCGTCACGGGTTGACGAAGCCCGGCCGGATGATCCGCCGAACGAGGACGATGAAGCTGATGCACGGCAGCACGGAACCGTGCTGCCCGGGGTTCGCCACCGTGAGGCGGCGAGGGGCGCGGGCGCGGCCCGTCGCTGGATGAAACGGTTCGATGTGACCGAATGCCGAAGGCGGGGCGCCGGCAAGTGACGTCAGGCGCGCCGGCAGGGATGAACCGACCCCGAAAGGCCAAGGACGGCGGACGGCAACGGCGTGACACGCGCTTTCCCCTCGAAATCCGGCGAATTGTCGAATTTTATCAGGCGTTCGGGGGGCACTATCTCATATTCGAACGCTTTCATTGACCTTTCGGTTTACAAAAAGTGCCCCAAGCCCTGAAATTTTTTGTTTTTACGGATTTCGTAACGGTTTCTTGCACGACAAATTCGGGCTCGCCCTGACATAAATCTACCGACCGGTCGGTTTATAATCGCTCGCACTTCCATTTCATGACGGATCGCAAGCGATGGCTGTTTCTTCTGCACACTCGGTGAATTCGGGCGCCCTGGCGCCGTCGGCGGTCGTCGGCGTGATCGGCGCCGGCGCGATGGGCGCCGGTATCGCGCAGGTCGCAGCGGCGGCCGGCCATGCGGTGCTGCTGTACGACCTGAACGAAGCCGCGTGCGACAAGGCGCTTGCCGGCATCCGCGCGCAGTTCGCGCGGCTCGCGGAGAAGGGCCGTCTCGAGCCGGCGCAGGCCGACGCAGCCGGCAGCCGCATTCGCGCGGTGCGCGAGCTGGCCGAGCTCGCCGGCGCGGCGTTGATCGTCGAGGCGGCGGCCGAGCGGCTCGACGTAAAGCGCGAGATTTTCGCGACGCTCGAGCGCCATGTCGACGATCGCTGCATGCTGGCGACCAACACGTCGTCGATCTCGATCACGTCCATCGCGGCCGGGCTGCGCGCGCCGCAGCGCGTGGCCGGCCTGCACTTCTTCAACCCGGCGCCGCTGATGGCGCTCGTCGAGGTGGTCAGCGGGCTCGCGACCGCGCCGGAAGTCGCGCAGGCGCTGTACGACACGGCTGTCGCGTGGGGCAAGCGGCCGGTGATGGCGAAATCGACGCCCGGCTTCATCGTGAACCGCGTCGCGCGGCCGTATTACGCGGAGGCGCTGCGCGTGCTCAACGAGCAGGGCGGCACGCCGGCCTCGATCGATGCGGTGATGCGCGAAGCCGGCGGCTTCCGGATGGGGCCGTTCGAGCTGATGGACCTGATCGGCCACGACGTGAACTTCGCGGTGACCGAGTCGGTGTTTCGCGCGTACTTCAACGACCCGCGCTACACGCCGTCGCTGATCCAGCAGGAACTCGTGAACGCAGGCTTCCTCGGACGCAAGGCGGGGCGCGGCTTCTATTCCTATGCCGACGGCGCGGCGCCGCCCGTGCCCGAGCTGGAAGCGCCGCGCGACGCGCCGGCCGACGTCACGCTGTTCGCGCAGGACGGCCCGGCCGCCGCGCTGCATGCACGTGTCGCCGAACGCGTCGCGGGCGCGCGGCAGAACGGCGCGCATGCCGACGAACTGCTGGCCGTGGCCGGGCGCGCGTCGATCGCGCTGACCGACGGCCGCACCGCGACCGCGCGCGCGGCGCAAACGGGCGTGGCCGAGCTCGTGCTCGTCGACCTCGCGCGCGATTACGCGCAAGCGGGGCTCGTCGCGCTGACGCGCGCGCTTCAGTGCAGCGATGCCGCCTATGCGGACGCGGTCGGGCTGTTCCAGCAGGCGGGTTTCCGCGTCGTCGGCCTTGCCGACGTGCCGGGCATGATCGCGATGCGCACCGTCGCGATGCTCGCGAACGAGGCGGCTGACACGGTGAACCAGGGCGTGTGCTCGCCCGCCGATCTCGATCTCGCGATGGAGAAGGGCGTGAACTACCCGTGCGGCCCGCTCGCGTGGGCCGATGCGATCGGCATCGGCCGCGTGCATCGCGTGCTGTCGAATCTCGCGGCCAGCTACGGCGAGGACCGCTATCGCGTGTCGCCGCGCATCGCCGCGCTGCACGAGGCCGGCCGCACGTTCCGTTAGCCGCCGGCACGCTAACACTGATCACGATAACGACATCACTCCATTGGAGGAGCACCCCGATGACTCACCCGACGCATCCCGCCGCCGCCCTCGAGCCGATCGAGACCGCCAGCCACGACGAACTTCAGGCGCTGCAGCTCGAGCGCCTGAAGTGGTCGCTGCGCCACGCGTACGACAACGTTGCGCACTATCGCCGCACGTTCGACGCGGCGGGCGTGCATCCCGACGACCTGAAGACGCTCGCCGATCTCGCGAAATTCCCGTTCTCGACCAAGAACGACCTGCGCGACAACTATCCGTTCGGGCTGTTCGCGGTGCCGCGCGAGCAGGTCGTGCGCGTGCACGCGTCGAGCGGCACGACCGGCAAGCCGACCGTGGTCGGCTACACCGCGCGCGACATCGATACCTGGGCGAACGTGACCGCGCGCTCGATCCGCGCGGCCGGCGGCCGCCCGGGCGACACGCTGCACAACGCGTTCGGCTACGGGCTCTTCACGGGCGGCCTCGGGATTCACTACGGCGCGGAGCGGCTCGGCTGCATGGTCGTGCCGATGTCGGGCGGGCAGACCGAGAAGCAGGTGCAACTGATTCGCGATTTCGAGCCGAAGATCATCCTCGTCACGCCGTCGTACATGCTGAACCTGATCGACGAGATGGTGCGGCAGGGCATGGACCCGGCCGAGTCGTCGCTGAAGATCGGCATCTTCGGCGCGGAGCCTTGGACGCAGGCGTTGCGCGAGGAAGTGGAAACGCGCGCGGGCATCGACGCGCTCGACATCTACGGGCTGTCGGAAGTGATGGGCCCGGGCGTCGCATGCGAATGCGTGGAGACGAAGGACGGACCGGTGATCTGGGAAGACCACTTTTATCCGGAGATCATCGATCCCGTGACCGGCGAAGTGCTGCCGGACGGCAGCGAGGGCGAGCTCGTGTTCACGTCGCTGACGAAGGAAGCGATGCCGGTGATCCGCTATCGCACGCGCGACCTCACCGCGCTGCTGCCGCCGACCGCGCGCGCGATGCGGCGCCTGGCGAAGATCACGGGCCGCTCGGACGACATGCTGATCGTGCGCGGCGTGAACGTGTTCCCGAGCCAGATCGAGGAAATCGTCGTCGCGCAGTCGAAGCTGTCGGGGCAGTTCCAGATCACGCTTTCGCGCGACGGCCACATGGACCGGCTCGACCTCGCGGTCGAGTTGCGCTCCGAAGCCGCCGCGAGCGTTGCCAACGGCGATCGCACGGCGATCGCGCGCGAGCTGCAACACCGGATCAAGACGATGATCGGCGTGTCGGCGGGCGTGACGGTGCTCGCCGCGGGCGGCATTCCCGCGAGCGCGACCGGCAAGGCCCGGCGCGTGATCGACCGCCGGCAGGCCGCCTGAGTTTGACCGTTCCCCGTTCTACCCCGAGCTACCCCGAGGAAACCTGTTCGATGGATGGATTGAAGACCCTGGCCGTCGCCGTCGATGCGCGCGGCATCGCGACCGTCGCGCTGCAGCGCGGCGACGTGCTCAACGCGTTCGACGAGACGATGATCGCCGAGCTGACCGACGCATTCACGACGCTTGGCGGCCGCGACGACGTGCGCGCGATCGTGCTGCGCTCGGACGGCCGCGCGTTCTGCGCGGGCGCCGACCTGCAGTGGATGCAGCGCGCGAGCGCGAACGACGCGGCCGCGAACCTGCGCGACGCCGAGCGGTTCGCCGCGATGATGCGCGCGATCCGGCAGTGCCCGAAGCCGACGGTCGCGCGCGTTCAGGGCCACGCGTTCGGCGGCGGCGTCGGCCTGTGCGCGGCCTGCGACATCGTGATCGCCAGCGATCACGCGCGCTTCTCGGTCAGCGAGGCCCGTTTCGGGATCCTGCCGGCGGTGATCGGCCCGTATCTGGTCGAGGCGGTCGGCCAGCGCCAGGCGCGCCGGCTCGCGCTGACCGCGACGCAGATCGCGGCCGGCGAAGCCGTCGCGATCGGGCTGATCCATCAGGCCGTGCCGGCCGACGCACTCGACGCGGCGCTCGACAAGACGCTCGCCGAGCTGAGCCGCAATGGCCCGAACGCGCTGATGGAGATCAAGCGCTTTTTCGATGCGATCGGCGAATATCCGCCGTCGAACGAACGCGCGGCATTCACCGCGCAGACGATTTCCCGCGTGCGGGCGACGCCGGAAGCGAAGGAGGGCTTCGCCGCGTTCTTCGCGAAGCGGCCGCCGGCTTGGGAACCGGCCGCCGAATAAGCGTGTCGCGCGGCTCGCCGGGCCCGGGGCGCGATTTGCGTCGCGGGCGCGCACGCTTGCTCTACAATGCGTGACCCCCGGCGCGCCGCCGGCCGAGCCCTGACCGCTTCTTCGCTTCCGATGATCGTCAACCGCCTTATCTCCGAGATCCTGTTCGGCTTCACCGGCCTGATCGGCATCATCAACCCGATCGGCATCGCGTTCCTGTTTCTCGAGCGCACCGAAGCGCTGACCGAACACGAGCGGAACCTGCTCGCGAAGAAGGTGGCGTTCAACGCGTTCGTCGTGTTGCTGGTCGCGTTCTTCGCCGGCACGCCTGTGCTGCATTTCTTCGGGATTTCGATGGAAGCGCTGCGGATCGGCGGCGGCTTCGCGGTCGCCGTCGCGGGCTGGCAGATGCTGAACGAACCCGACGGGCCGGCGGGCGGCGGCGATACGCCGATCCAGCCGATCAATGCGAACGCGATCATGACGCGCGCGTTCTTTCCGCTGACCGTGCCGCTGACGGTCGGCCCCGGCTCGATCGCCACCGCGATCGCGCTGAACGCGAACCGCACGCACAAGCTGTCGGAGTTCATGCTGTCGAGCATCGTGTCGATCGCGGTTTCCGCGCTCGTCGCGGTCGTGATCTGGCTGACCTACAGCCGCGCCGCGCTGCTTTCCCGCTATCTCGGCACCGAAGGCACCAAGGTCGCGAAGCGCGTGTCGGCGTTCCTGCTGCTGTGCATCGGCGTGCAGATCATGCTGACCGGCTTCTCCGAATTCCTGCAACCGCTCGCCGACCAGATTAAATAAGCGGCTCCCGCGCCGCATGCGCTGACGGGCATCGACCGCGTTCGGGCAAGCGAGGCCGGCCCGATGCCGGCGCCGTGAGCGACGATCAGCGCGCCACGGCGAGCATCGGGTACGTGAACAGCCCGAAGTGGATCGCGTTCAGCCCCGCATGCGCGAGCGCGGACGCGAGCAACCCGCCGCGCCGCCACGCGAGGCCATAGCCGATGCCGGCCACCGTGCCGAGCACGATCCAGGGCCAGCCGGCGGCCGCGTGCGCGGCGCCGAACAGCACTGCGCCGATTGCAAGCGCGGCCCATGGCCCCCAGCCGAAGCGGCCGAGCACGCGCGTGAGCCCACCCTGCACGTAACCGCGGAACAGCGCTTCCTCGGCGAGCGTGACGAGCAGCACGTTGTTGACGAGCCACATCCAGCCCGATGCCGGCCATTTCGGCGCCCAGCCGACCATCCCGAACGCGAGCGCGCCGGCCAGGCAGGCCGCCGCCGTCGCGACGGCCGCCACCGCGCCGGTGCGCAGCGCGCGCATCGGCGGGACGTCCGGCGCGACCCACGGCAGCACCCACAGCAGCCACAGGCCGACGAGCGGCTTGTCGAAATTCAGGTACATCGTGAACGGCACGGCATCGGGCGTGAAACGCGTCGGCTCGATCACACGCGGATTGTGGAAGCCGGGGATCAGGTGCAGGCTCAGCGCGATCGCGAGCGCGGCGAACACGGCGTGCGCGGCGATCCGCACCGCGAACGGACGGCCCGGCGCGACGCCCCAGGCAGCGGCCACGAGCAGCGCGAGCGGCGCGAGCACGATCGGCTCGAGCTTGCCGAACGCCAGCGCAGCGGCGTAGCCGAGCGCGGCAACGGCGATGCTCAGGCCATGCAGCGGGCGCTGCCACGCGAATGCGGCGGCGGCGAACAGCGCGAGCCAGATCGTGGCACAGGGAACAAGCGAGAGAGACATGGGGCGATGCAGGGTCGGACGAAACGCCGCGCATCATACCCCAGCGGCCGTGACATGCCGCGGTGCGGGCGGTCAGTGGCCGGCGATTTCGGTGACGCCGTCGCGGGTCGGAATGTCGACGCTGTTGCGCTCGCGCATGCGCCGCCGGTACCAGAAGGTCCACAGCAGCAGCGTGCCGAACACCGTGTAGCCCATGATCGGCGACACGACCAGCACGCGCTCGACGGGCCACGTGACGACCATCCACAGGCGCAGCAGCATCTCGAGCGTCATGCTCGCACCCCAGACGAAGGTCATCAGCCGCAGCATCTGGCGCAGCCCCGGCTGCTCGGCCCAGACCGTCTCGAAACGCGCGGCGCCGCCGGCCATTTCGCGGGCCACCGTCGCGCGCGCAAGATAGTAGATCAGCGGACGGTCGCGGAACAACGACAGCAGGAACACGACGCCGATCGTGCCGGACGCGAGCGATTCGCGCATCAGCAGCGTGCGCGCGCTGCCGCCGAGCGCCATGCCGGCGATCGACAGCGCGATGCCGAGCAGCACGATGGCGGCCACCGCATCGATGCGGCGGGAGCGGATGAATTCGACGATGGACCAGACGATGGGCGGAATCGCCGACGCATACAGCGCGCCGGTTTCGCCGAAATACGGATGCGCGACCCGATATGCGACCCAGGGCAGCAGCAGGTTGACGACGAGTTCGAGGATCAGGCCGGCTCGTGGTTTCACGGAAGCGGGCGCGCGGGCGGCGCGCGGGGCGGTGATGTCGCTTCGAGTATATCGAAGTCCGACCCCGCGCGCCGCACCCGGTGCCGTTGTGCGCGCACCGAAAACGGGCGGGAACACGTAGCGGCCGCGACCGGGCTGCGCGGCGCGGTTCGGCGCCGCGGCCGTCCGGCACGCGGCGGGCATCGGCCGGTCGTCGGTCCGTCAGGCGGTCGCCGGCTGGACGATGATCTTCACGTTGCGGTCCTTGTGGTTGACCAGTTCCTCGAAGCCGTGCGTGACGATGTCGCCGAGGCTGATGCGCCCGGTGATCAGCGGACGCACGTCGATGCGGCCGTCCGCGATGAAGCGGATCACGTCCGCGAATTCGCCGTTGTACGCGAGCGAGCCGATCACTTCCTTCTCGGTCGACACGATGTCGAAGAAGTTGAACGGCGTCGGCTCCTCGAAGATGCCGACCATCACCGACTTGCCGGCCTTGCGGATCACGTCGATCGCAAGCTGCGCGGTGGCCGTGTGCCCGATGCACTCGAACGACACGTCCGCGCCGTAGCCGCCCGTCAGCGCCCTGACTTCCGCGATCGCGTCGGACGCCTTCGGATCGATCACGACCGTCGCGCCCACTTCCAGCGCCTTCTGCTTGCGCGCGGCCGACATTTCCAGCGCGATCACGCGTCCGGCGCCCGCGGCCTTCGCGCACATGATCGTGCACAGGCCGATCGTGCCCGCGCCGACCACGACGACCGTCTGCCCGACGATGTTGCCGGCCTTCTTCACCGCGTGCAGCCCGACCGCGAGCGGCTCGATCAACGCGCCGGCCTCGGTCGGGAAGTCGTCGGGCAGCTTGTACAGCAGCTCGGCCGGCACGTTGACGAATTCGGCGAACGCGCCGTTGTTCATCAGCCCGGTAAACGCGAGGTTCTCGCAGATGTTGTACAGCCCGTGCCGGCAATACCAGCAGGTTCCGCAATGCTGGCACGCGTCGGCCGTCACGCGCTCGCCAAGCGCGAAGCCCGTCACGCCGGCGCCGAGCGCCGCGATTTCGCCGCTGAACTCATGGCCGAGGATGCACTGGCCCTTCAGGCCCGTCAGCGGATGCGGTGCGTCGACCGGGATGAACACGGGGCCGGCGACGTACTCGTGCAGGTCGGAGCCGCAGATGCCGCACCAGTGCACGCGGATCTGGACCCACCCTGCCGGCGGGTGTGCCGGAACGGGTACTTCCTCGACGCGGATGTCGTTGCGGCCATGCCAGACGGCGGCCTTCATGCTGGGGGCGGTGTTCGGTACCGGTGTACTCACGTTGCTGTCTCCGTCAGGTTGTCGTCGGACGCGGCGGGGGCCGAGGCGTCCGTCGCGCGATTGCGCGAGCGACCGATATGCAGGAACGGGGCCAGCCGGAACGAGCGGCCGCAGGGCGACGGAGCCGGCGCGGCGGTGTGCGGTGCGGCACGGCGGATTGCGCCCGCATCAGGGCATGCCGAGCGAATCGCGCAGGAAATTTGCTGCGCTTGCGACGGGCCGGGCGGGTGAGACGCCGCGACATTCGTCTCAGCCGTTTGAGACGAAACGCGAGACACGTGGCGGGGCACAGGCGTCGCCGCCACGACGGTCTTCCGGGCTCATTGTGCCGACGAGCGAAACGCATTGTTGCGCGCGCTGCCCCTTTACTTGAAGTTAACTTCAATTTGTATCATCTGCCGCATTGTCCGATCGCCTGCGTGCGTGACGGCGAGACCGGCGTCGCAGGAGCGAATCGAACGGCGTTGCTGCACGAACAGCCAAGCGCGGCGTGGCCCGTTTCAATCTTCATGGAATATCGTCAAGCATGCCGAACTTCATCGAAAGCCTGATATGCGAGTACGTGCAGTACCACATGCTGGTCGCCGACGAGCAGGAAGCGAAGCCGCTGCCGGCAGACGTCGGCATGGCGCAGCCGTCGAAACGCGCTGATCGCGCGCCGGCTGCGGAGCCTGTCGTACAGGGCGTTTCACCGTTGCGGCCGCAACTGTTCGTTTCGGTTCTGGAAGCGGGCGACGACGCCTTGCTGGTGCGCTGGAGCGAAAGCGGGCGCTGCCATTACGGTGAGCAACGCTGGCGCTTGCGTGTCGCGTCGCAGGCGGGCCGCTGCGCGATCTCGGGGCAGGCGATCGAGCCGGGCGAACCGGTGTACCGGCCGGTGCGGCGGCCGGTGCCCGTCAACGGCGACGAGATGATTCACCCCGCGTCGGTGCGACCCGCGGCCGGCGCCGCGCGTCACGTTGCACCATCCTTCGGCGAGGCGGCGGAGCCGGTCGACGCGCTGGGCTGAGCGCGACCGGTCGTCCGCGCGTTACTTGAGATCTTTCCGGTACTGAATGAATCCGGCATTGGTCGCGAGCTTGTCGTACAGCGCGCGCGCGGTCGTATTCGTTTCGTGCGTGAGCCAGTACACGCGGCTCGCGCCGGCTTCGCGGGCGCGCTCGTACACGGCTTCGATCAGCGCGCCGCCCGCGCCTTGTCCGCGTGCGTCGGCCGCCGTGAACAGGTCCTGCAGATAGCAGTACGGCCCTTCTGTCCAGCATGAGCGGTGATAGATCGCGTGCACGATGCCGACCAGCGTGCCCGACTTGTCGAACGCGCCGAGCGCGAACATCGGTTCGTCGGGATCCATCAGGCGTGCCCACGTCGTCGCGAACACGGCGTCGCTCAATGCGGTTTCGTAGAACCGCTGATAACCCTGCCAAAGCGGGCGCCATGCGGCTTCATCGGCCGCGACGAGCGGTCGGACCGTGACGCGCGTCGCATCGTTCGCACGGCCGGCTGCATCGCGCGCCCGCGCCTGCGCGTGGCGGATCGCGACGAGCGTCTCGCGCTGCATGCCGCCGGCGTCGAAGTTCTCCGGCGCGAGCCACGCTTCGAACGCGGCGCGCACGTCCGGCCACTCGCCGTCGACGATCGAGAACCACGCCGTGTCACGACTGCGGCCCTTGTAGACGATCGCCTGCCTGAACGTGCCCTCGTAACGGAAGCCGAGCCGCGCGGCGGCCTTGCGCGACGGCTCGTTGAGATCGTCGCACTTCCATTCGTAGCGCCGGTAGCCGAGCGTGTCGAACGCGTATTTCATCAGCAGGTACTGCGCTTCCGTCGAAATCGGCGTGCGCTTGAGCAGCGGCGAGAACGTGACGGAGCCGACCTCGATCACGCCGTTGGCCGGGTCGATGCGCATCAGCGCGAGCGTGCCGACCGCGCGGTTCGTCGCGCGATCGATCACCGTGTAGTGCAGCGGATCGGCACTCGCCGCCGCGCCGCGCGCGTAGTCGCGGTAGCTCGACTCGTCGGCGTACGGACCGTGCGCGAGATAGGTCCAGTCGCTGCCGTCGGGCGCCTGCGCATAGGCGGCGTACAGGTCGCCGGCATGGCGGTCGGCGTCGAGCGGCTCGAGACGGCAGTAGCGGCCTTCGAGCACGATGCGCTCGGGGCGCGGGCGTGCGGACCAGTCTGGAACGGGGCGGCCGATGGGCTGCCGGAATTCGTTGGTGAGCGTGGACAAGGTCGATCTCGCTTCGGTTGGCGGCCGGCGACATGCCGGCATGCAGACGATCGTAGTCCCGGCGAGGTACCATGAGAAGCGCCAGACACTGGCAAATTTATGGTGCCACGAATGCACAACGATGGCGCCATGCACCGAGACTTCCACGCCGCGATATCCCGATGACGACTGCCATTCCTTCCGGCGCCGCGCCGCTGCTGCCGCTCGACGCGCCGCTTGCCCGCACGGCCGGCGCGCCTTCGTTGCAGCGGCAGTTGCTGCGGCGCGTGCGCGATGCGATTCTCGGCGGCGCGATGCCGGCCGGCACGCGGCTGCCCGGCACGCGCGCGCTGGCCGAGACGCTCGGCGTGTCGCGCAACACGACGGCGGCCGTCTACGAGCAACTCGTCGCCGAAGGTTTCCTGCAATCCGATCGTCGCGGCACGCGCGTGGTCGGTCTGTCGCGGCCGGCCGCGCCGCGCCGGCGGGCCGCCCCGCCGGCCGTCGCGCAACGGCTCGGCCGGATACGTCCAAGCCTGATCGGCACCGGCGAGTCGGAAGGCTTCCGGCCGGGCGTGCCCGCGCTGTCGCATTTTCCGGTCGATGCATGGCGGCACGCGATCGATCGTGCGCTGCGCCGCGACGGCCGCGAGCTGCTCGCTTACGGCGACCCGCTCGGCGAGCGCGCGCTACGCGAATCGATCGCGCGCCATCTGGCCGTGACGCGCGGCGTGCGCTGCGAGCCCGAGCAAATCGTGATCACCGAGGGCGCACAGGGCGCCATCGCGTTGTGCGCGCAACTGCTGACGAACCCGGGCGACACGGTCTGGGTCGAGGAGCCCGGCTATCGCGGCGCGCGCACCGCGATGCAGGCGGCCGATCTCGACGTCGTGCCGATGCCGGTGGACGCGGAGGGGCTGCGCGCGGACGACGCGAGCTGGCGCGAGCGGACGCCCCGGCTCGTCTACACCACGCCGTCGAACCAGTTCCCGACCGGCGCGGTGCTGTCGATCTCGCGCCGGCTCGCGCTGCTCGATGCCGCACGCCGGCATCGCGCGTGGATCATCGAGGACGATTACGACAGCGAGTTCCGTCACACCGGCGAGCCGATCGGCGCGTTGCACGGGCTCGCCGCCGATTCGCCGGTCGTCTATCTCGGCTCGTTCAGCAAGACGATGTTCCCGGCGTTGCGGATCGGCTTTCTCGTGCTGCCGGACGCGCTGCTGGCCGCGGTGCGACCCGCGCTGCCGGAGATGCTGCGCGGCGGGACGCGCCACGTGCAGCTCGCGCTTGCCGATTTCATCGAGTCAGGGGAATACGGGCGGCATCTCGGGCGGATGCGTCGGCTGTATCGCGACCGGCGGCGCTTGCTGCTCGCCGCGCTGGACGATGCGTTCACCGTGCCGCATCAGGTGGAGGGCGGGCCGTGCGGGCTGCATCTGGCGCTGCGGCTGCCGGCCCGTTACCGCGACCGCACGATCGTCGACGCGGCGCGTGCGCACGGGATCGGGCCGTTCCCGCTTTCGGGGTTCTCGATTCACGCGACGTCGGCGGCCAACGGGCTCGTGCTCGGCTTCGGCAATACGTCGGCCGATGCGTTCGCGCCGATGCTGCGGACGTTGTCGACGATCGCGCATCGCGTCGCGGGCGAGTGAATCGCAGTTGCGCGGCGCGGCGGACATCGCCGTGACGCGACGCGCGCGAGCCGCTGCTTACCGCGCGGGCTCCGCTCGCATGATCCGGCGCGCAGCCACCAAGCCGAGCACGAGCAGCACCGCGACGTACGCGGCAACCGCATTCCACGCGCCGTGTTGCCAGAACGTGCCGCCGACCGAGCCCAGCACGCTCGATCCGACGTAATAGGCCAGCAGGTAGAGCGATGCGGCGTGCCCCTTCGCGGAACCGGCGAGATGCCCGACCCAGCCGCTCGCGACCGCATGCGCGACGAAGAAGCCGATCGTGATCAGCACGATCCCGACGATGATCGCGACGAGCGAGTGCGACAGCGTGAGCGCCAGGCCGGCCGCGAACACGACAATGCCGCTGACGAGCACGGGCGCGCGCCCGAGACGATCGGCGAGTGCACCGGCGCTCGACGAAGACACCATCCCGAACAGATAGGCGCCGAAGATTAGCCCGCATGCCGTCGTGCTCAGGTTGAACGGCGCGGCCGTCAGCCGGAATCCGGCGTAGTTGTACACGGTCACGAACGCGCCCATCACGAGGAAGCCGATCGCGAAGACGAACCGCAGGCGCGCATGATGCAGCTGCGCGCTCCACAGCCGGAGGTGGTGACGCAGCGTCAGGTCGGTTCGCTTCACGAAGCGCCGCGACTGCGGCAGCAGCATCACGAACGCGATCGCCGCGACCAGGTCGACGACGCCGATCGTCAGCATCGCGATGCGCCACGAGAAATACTCTTCCAGCGCGCTCATCCCGATCCGCCCGACCATGCCGCCGAACGCGGTGCCTCCGACATACAGGCCCATCGACAGGCCCAGCCCGTCGGCGGCGATTTCCTCGGCGAGATAGGCCATCGCGACCGCCGGGACGCCACCGAGCGCGAAACCTTCGAGCGCGCGCCAGATCAGCAGCAGGTTCCAGTGCGGTGCGATCGCGGCGAGCACGTTGAACAGCGCCGCAAGCGTCATCGACGCGAACATCAGCCCGCGTCGGCCGAAGCGTTCGGACAGCGCGCCGGCGCACAGGATGGAGAAAGCCAGCATCCCCGTCGACAGCGACAGGGACAGCGAGCTCGACGCCGCGCCCAGGTTGAATTCGCGCGCGAACGCGGGCAGCAACGGCTGCACGCAGTACAACAGCGAGAACGTGGAGAAGCCGGCCAGAAAGAGTGCCAGTGCGATGCGCTTGTAGGCCGCCGAGCGCGGCGACACGCCCGGGGGCAGCGTATCCGGCGCCGTGCTCGAGGTGCGGGGTGCGGCGCGCGAGATCGCGGAATTCGACATGGTATGTACCCGATGGGCTGGGGGATAGCGGAATTCTTGCGCACGGTCATATATATGTCCAATATATGAAAAGAACCGTAGCGATATCTTTTTCATCTGGCCGGAAAGCCGGTTCCGTCTACCCGAGATCACATGGAACTTCGACATCTCCGATACTTCCTGGCCGTGGCGGCCACGTCGAACTTCACGAAGGCCGCGGAAGCGCTCGGCATGGGGCAGCCGCCGCTGAGCCAGCAGATCAAGGCGCTCGAGCACGAGCTCGGCGTAGAGCTGTTCAAGCGGACCGCACGCGGCGCCGAGCTGACCGTGGCGGGAGAAGTGTTCGCGGAAGAGGCACGACGTGTGCTCGACGACGCCGAGCGCGCGGCGCGGGCGGCAAAGCGGGCCGCACGCGGGGAAATCGGGCAACTGCGGGTCGGTTTCACCGGGACGGCGGCCTTCAATTCGAAAGTGGCCGACCTGATTCGCCGCTTTCGCGAAGCGTTTCCGGATACGGACCTGACGTTGCAGGAGGCGACCTCCGGCGTGCTGCTCGAGGCGCTCGAAGCCGGGCGGCTCGATGTTGCGATCGTGCGTCCGGAGCGTCGCATCGCGGACACGCTGCAGGTATCGAATTGGGACGAGGAGCCGATGTTCGTCGCGATGCCGGTTGCGCATCGGCTTGCGAAGCGTCGTCGGATCGACCTGGTGGAGCTGGCCGACGAGGCGTTCGTGCAGGTGCCGCGCGAAGCGGGCAGTGCGCTGTTCGACGACATCGTCGCGGCATGCAATGCAGCCGGCTTCCAGCCGCGCATGGCGCAGCCCGCGCCGCAAATCGCGTCGGCGGTGACGCTCGTCGCGGCCGGGCTCGGCGTGTCGATCGTGCCGAAGGCAATCACGCAGGTGCAGGTCGCAGGCGTCGTCTATCGGCAGGTCGCGGGCAACGGGCTGCGCGCGCGGCTCGCGATTGCGTCGCGACGCGACGATCCGTCGGCGGTCGTGCGCAATTTTCTGCTGCTTGGCTGATGGCGCGGCCCGCACTTCGACGCGCGCAGCGTTGCCGTGTCGGGTGAATGTTCCGATTGACGAACCGCGAACTTTGTACGGAACGAACGCTGTCGCGGCTTCGATGCCACGCGACGGCCCGGGGTGCGGGTTTCGATTCGTATGTTGCGGATGCCGCGTGAACTATAAATGGAGGGGTGTACCGGTGCTTGTCGGGCGCCTGCGCGTCGCGCGCAGGGCGAAGCCGCGACCGCCGGGGGAGGTGCACCGTGCTTTGCCAGACGCTTGCTCGCGCCGTGCTTCGCACTGCGTTGATCGGGGGCCTATTCGCCTCGTTGCTGTCGCCGCCGCCAGTCGGTGCCGGAACCGTCGCACCGGCCGCCACGCCACCGGTCATGAAGAGCCGGCTCGCCGCATCGCCTCGCTCGATGCCGGTCGATTTCCCGACGATCGTCGACCGTTACGGCCCGGCGGTCGTGACCATCATGACCGCCGCGCCCGACCAGCAGGCCGGCGGCCCGTCCTTCGCGTATCTCGATCCCGACGATCCGTTGTCCGCGTTCTTCCGCCGGGGCGCGCCGCTGCCGCCCGCGCAGGGCGCCCAGGCGCCAGCGCCCGAGATGTCGCCGCGCGCAATCGCGGGCGTCGGCTCGGGCTTCATCGTCAGTGCCGACGGGGGGATCCTGACTTCCGCGCATATCGTTGGCGATGCGACCGATGTGACGGTGCGACTGGCCGATCGTCGCGAGTTGAAGGCGACCGTGCTGGCCGTCGATCCGCAGAGCGACGTCGCCGTGCTGCACGTCGACGCGACGAAGCTGCCGGTCGTGCGCATCGGCGATTCGTCGCGGGTGCGCGCGGGCGAACCGGTGATGACGATGGGCGCGCCGGAAGGATCGGGCAATACGGTCACGGCCGGCATCGTCAGCGCGACCGCGCATGCGTTGCCGGACGGCAGCGCGTTTCCGTTCTTCCAGACCGACATCGCGGTGAATCCCGACAACTCGGGCGGCCCGGTGTTCAACCGCGCGGGCGACGTGATCGGCATCGCGGTGCAGGTCTATACGGACGCCGACCGCTATGCGAGCACGACGTTCGCGATCCCGATCGCGCTCGCCCTGAAGGTGCGTGCGCAGGTGCAGGCGCAGATGCGGGCCGGCGCGCAGGCGCAGCGCGCTTCGTCCGGCAATGCATTGGGCGTCGACGTGCAGGATGTCGGTGTCGGGCTGGCTGCCGCGTTCGGCCTGCCGCGTCCGGCGGGCGCGCTCGTCAACGGCGTCGATCCAGGCTCGCCGGCTGCGGCGGCCGGTGTGCGGCCCGGCGACGTGATCGTGAAGTTCGGCGACAAGCCGATTGGCCGGTCGGCCGAACTGAACGACCTCGCCGCCGCGTTGCCGACGGGTGCAAGGGCGCCGCTGCGGGTGATCCGCAATCGCACGCCGATGATGCTGACTGTCACGGGAGCGGGGACCGGAGCCGGCGACGCGATCGACAACGCGGCAGCGACGGGCAGCGCTGGCACGCTTGGGGCGGGCGGCGCCGCCGGCGTGGCGATGGCGGCCGCACGGCCGGCTGATGGCGGCGATCGGCTCGGGCTGACGATGCATCCGCTGAGCGACGCCGAGCGGCGTTCGACCGGGCTCGCGGTCGGGATGATGGTGGATGCGGTGCATGGACCGGCTGCGAATGCGGGCATTCGGCCTGGGGATGTCGTGCTCGAACTCAACGATACGCTGCTCGAAACGCCGGACGATGTGCAGTCGCTCGAGGCGAAAGGCGGGGTGATCGCGGTGTTGATTCAGCGCGAGAATGCGCGGAGGTTTGTGTCGGTGCGGGCGCGGTAGGGCGTTGATGGGCGTTCGTGGACAAGCCGTTGTTCCATGCATGCTGAGGGAGTTCTTGTTACATGCATTTGGGGAACGAGACTATCCGCTCCGACCGTTCGCGAACTTCTCCAAATGGCGTTTGGCTCGCGCAAGATCGTGAGCCTTCCGGCATCATGCTCGCTTAACGATAGACCTCAACTTGAGACGGGGGAAGGGCGCGCTTTCGCTTGGTCGCAAAGATTCGCGGGCGTGCGCATTTTTAAAATCCGCCTCGGCAACTTCCGTGAGCCAGTTCCGCATGGACCTGACTAGAACAATCGTTATCGGAAACTCGGGTTCGGGGAAAAGCTGGCTGGCAGAACGCGTCGCCGATCGTTCGGGTGCCGCTTATGTCGATCTCGATCTGATTCATTGGCTTCCTGGTGGCTACGGCGTACCTCGGGAGCGCGCTGACGCGATTCGACTCGTTCAACGTGCCGCGCAGGCCGATCGCTGGGTCATCGAAGGGATCTACGGGTCGCTCGTTAACGAAGTTCTTGCAAACGCTAGCGCGCTGGTCTGGTTGTGCATCGACGAAGCCGAATGCGTAGCGAATATTCGTCGGCGAGGCATTCGTCGCGATGGGTCTCCAGAAGCTTTCGATGCGCTGCTGGAATGGGCCGCGACTTATCGATCCCGGACTGGATCAAGCTCGTATGGTGCTCACCGGACTATTTTCGAGCAGTTCCGTGGAGACAAGGAAACGCTCGGGTCGCGTGATGCAGTAGCGGAGTTTGTGGGTGGGTTGTCGCCCTTATGAAAGCCGAGTCTGTGATGTTATTGCGGCCTGTTTCAGCGTGGAAAACTCCATCTCTCACGGAGTGGCCGTTCAGGGCCATCTGCCCACGCCAGTTGACTGAGATCCGCTACCGGCCATAAGCGGACGTTGGAGGCTGGATTAGCGACAATCAAGCAATTCACGCGAAACCGGGACGGAAATTGGGCTAGCCTCAAAGGTAAGAGTTCGTCACGTCGTGGCGACGCGTGACGCGACGAACAAAGCGCAATCGAAGCTCTGCGTGACACTCAGTAACTCAGATAGACCGAACGCAGCGCATCGACCATCGGCTTGCGCGGCGAACGTGTGTCTGGCACGTTGGGGCCCTTGTTGTAGCCGTCGTCTCGCCACACCGGCGCATTGTTCGGAAGGCCGCCGCCTCGCCCGATCGCGAACAAGCCAAAACCGTCCTCGTCCCAGAACTTGTTTGGAAAGGCATCCGCAGCAGGGCCGCCGAAAGGCCGGTATGGAAAGTCCGGAAAGTCCGGAAAGCCCTCATCGACCTTCTGCTTCCACCATTCGTCGCAGAACTCGAAGTAGTACAGGCCGAGACTGAGCGGGTAGCGGCCGTTTAGCGCTTGCGCCGCCACGCCAGTGATCACGTTGGCGGTGAGCTGTGCCGTGCCGTTGTCGGAATAGATCGTCGTGCGATCCGTGGGATTGCGGTGTCCCGTTCCCGGCATGCCCCATTCCGTCAGGATGACTGGCTTCAGCGCGCTGCCCGTCAGGCCCTCGTAGCCGGGAAAATTTTCCGCCGCGACGGCCTTGAAGACCGTATCGAAGTTCTGCGTCTGGTACGTGTTGACGCCCCAGAAGTCGACCGACGGCACGCGGGCCATATGCGACGCCGACATCGAAAGCAGCTTGAGGTCGTCATGGTTCGCCATGCCAACGAGTTTCTTATTCGCCCCCATCGCAACCTTCGTCAAGTGCGCGAATTTTTCGATCTGCGACCACCAGAACGACACCGGCGCGGCATCGCCCCATGACGCGCCGGGGCCGTCCTGCTCGTTCTGGATCGTGAAGCCGAGGACGGCGGGATGCCCGGACACCTGCGCGACCGTCTCCTTGATCAGCGCGGTATAGAACGCGTCTTCGGCCTTGTTGTAGATGCCTTGCTTCAGGGCCGGCGCGGAAACGGGAATGCCGACCAATACGTACAGCGGCTTGACGCCGCCGTTCCAGCACGCGTCGAGGAACTCGCGATGCATGAACTGATGCGAGCTTTTGTCGAACGGCACCTTGGGCAAACCGCCCGTCTTGTAGTCGAGCTGCCGCGAAATCATGCTGTAGAGCCGAATCGTGTTCGCACCCGTCTCGCGAATTAGCTTCAAGTCGCGCTGCCACGTGTCGCGCCAGTTGCGGATGTGGTAGCCAGGCCCGGAGTACTCGTCCCAGAAGAAATCGCCGAGCGAAGGCGTCTTTTCGACGTTCTCGTTGATTGGGCATGGCGAATAGCAGATGCCGCGCAGCTTGAACGACGCGTGTGCGCTGCCGTTGACCGAGACGCTCAAGTGTGCCGAAGATCGACCGGACGAATCGCGCGACACGCGACATTCCCAGTCCGTCCTGACCGCGTGCGGCGTCTTCGCAGACAAGTTCGACACCATTGCCAGCATCGGCAGCGCTGCTCCAGCGCCCAGCAAATCCCTGCGTCTCATGTCATTCTCCTTGGTTCACTGCGTTTTGAGGTTCATTGGAAGATGTTCGAGCTAAGCGCGCGTCGACACCGTCAGAACCGCCGATAAACCACACCGAGGATCTGCGCTTCGTCTTCGAACACGCCAAGCGCATCCGACAACGACGACAGCGGACCGGCGTTGTTCACGAACACCGCGAATGCGAGGATCCGGCCGCTCTTCGCGCGCATGTAGCCGGCATTCGTCAGCGCCACCATCTTCCCGTTCGACAGCGTCGCGCCGCTCTTCACGTAGATGTGTTCCTTGCCCTCGACGTCCTTGCCGACATCGGCCAGCGAGCCGTCGGTGCCGAGGATCGGCATCGCATCCCGGTAGGACGGATAGACCACCTTGCGGCTCATGGTCTGCAGCAGTCGCGCCGTCGTCCGCGCGGTGGCCCGGCTGTCCGGCGATCCGCTGCCGTTGGTCGGAAAGTCGAATCCGCCCGGATCGAGTCCGTACTCGGCCGTCAGGACACCGCGCTCGACCGACAGCGCGTCGGCGACCGTCCGCGCGCCGCGCGTCAGGCCGAGATGCATCAGGCTCAGGTTCGCGCCGGTATTCAGGCTGACCTTGAGAATCAGCTTCGCGATTTCCGCATACGGCGGCGACGCGAACGACGCCACTTGCGGCAGCGACGCGTATTGCGCCGGCGACGGAAGCAGGCCCGCGGGATTGGACGCGACTGCGGGCGTGCCAACCGACACGCCGTTTCTGGCCAGCGCGTCGACGAGCGCGGTGCGCGCGAACGAAGCCGGATCGTCGATGTGCACGATACTGACAAACTGCGCGTTGCCGATCAGGGGCGCGTGATAGCCGGCCGGCAGCGTGGCGGCTGCCTGGCGGTCCTGCGTGCCGGACACCGTCGCGGCGCAGCCGATGCGGGACAAACACCCCAACGCGCCGGCGTTCGCCGCATCGCCGGAGAACGCGATGTCCGGTGCGGTGTCCGCTTGGCTCGTGAGCGCCGAACCCGCGACCGTATAGGCACGCGTCTTCGGCCGCCAGTCGATTTGCGCGGGCTGTCCGGCCGCGATCGCGGGCGTCACCGTCAGGTCGATCACGTTCTCGTTGATCAGGATCGGCGAGATCAGCACATTGCCGTTCGGCACGCGGAAGGGCTCGAACAGGCGATCGTCGACGACGACGTCGCCGCCGACGCTGCGAATGCCCGACGCGCGGATCTGCCGCGCGAGATCGTCGACGGCGGCCAGCGGATCCTCCGGCGTCAATGCCGCGCCCCCGAAGCCGCGCGCTTCGTTGTGATCGTATGGCGTGAAGTCCAGCGACCCGTCGCCTTTCATCCGGCCGCCGAACGTCAGGTCGCCGGCCGCCCGGAGAATCAGGTTGCCGGCGAGCGCCCCGCTCGCGGAGATCGCGCCGTCGCGATAAACCGCAGTAGTGAAACGATGGTCCGCACCGAGCTTGTCGAGCGCTGCGCCGACGGAAAAGAGCTTGCGGACGGACCCGGTGTACGAAAGCGCATCGGGGTTGAGCGAATAAACCGTCGCGCCACTGTCGACGTCGACGATGGCCATCGACCACGCGGCGCCCGACGACACGTATCGCGGCTTGTTCATGATGGCCGGGATCTCCGGAATCCCGCTGGATTCTCCGCCGCACGATGCCAGCAGCGGCGCCGCGGCAAGCAGCGCGAGCCATCTCGCCGTCCGGCGCACGCGCGACGCGCGAGCGCGAAGGGACGAGACGCTGTGTTGGACCGATTTCGCCTGCATAGCCGCTCCCCGATGAATTCGACCGTCGCCGTGCGGGCCGTCGCGACGCGCGCTCGTTGCCGCCGGCAGCGAACGATCCGCGTTTGCCCGCCCGCGCTGCGACACCCTGCGTCAGAGATACTTCCAGAGAATCGCCGCGATCCGCCCTTGATCCTGGAACACCGGCAGGACGTCGTCGATGGAACCGAACGGCACGTTGTTCACCGACAGCATGAACACATAGCGACGCCCGCTCTTCGCGTCGACGTAACCGGCCAGCGCCTGCCCTTTCAACGCAACCGGCTTGCCGCCCACGTAGGTGCCCGTCTTCGCACGGACGTGCCCTTTCGCACCGGCCAGCGACGCATCCTGCATGAATTCGGTCACGAAGCCGAGCGAGCCGTCGACGCCGAGAACCGGCAGAGCGTCGAGATACGCGTCGAAGTAAGCGGTCTTCTGCATGCCGGCCAGGAGCGTCGTCAGCGCGGTTCCGGTCGCTTTCGTTTCGAGGCCGCCGCTGCCGTCGACGAATGCGAAGCTGTCCGGGGCGAGATGGAATTGCGACTCGAGCGCCGCGCGTTCGGTGGCGAGCGCGTCATGCATCGTCGTCGCGCCGGACGACGCCAGTCCGTACAGGACCAGGCTGACGTCGGCGCCGATGTTGTAGCTCACCTTCAGGATGAACTTCGCGTATTCGCGATACGGCGGCGACACGAGGCGCGCAACGGGTGACGCCGACGCGTACGCGCCTTGCGGCGGCAGCGCCTGGCGTGGATTGACTTCGACCGCGGGCGCACCGACCGCGACACCGTGACGCGCGAGCGCCTCGACCAGCACGGTGCGGGCATAGCTGGCCGGATCGGTGATGCGAAACGTCTTGACGAGCGGATACGCGCCGGTCAGCGGCGGCACGTATTGTGCCGCGAGGGTGCCCGACACGTTTCCGAAGCATCGGGGCGTGCCGAAGCACGTGGGATCCCGCGGCGCAAACTCGATGTCCGTGTCCGCGTTTGCGCCGACCATCGACACCGACGACGTGACGCCGAAAGCCGCGGATTTCGGGCGCCAGTCCACGTTCGCGGTCGCGCCGGCCGCGCCCGGGTTCACGAGGACGTCGACTACGTCGTCGTTCACGAAGATCGGCGATACGTTGAATTCCTCGCGGAAATCGAACGGGACGAACAGTCGATCGTCGATGACGACGTCGCCGCCGATCCGCTTGATGCCCGCTGCCGCGATCTGCGATGCGAGCTTGTCGTATCCCGCCAGCGGATCGGCCTGGACGATCCCGGCATTGCCGAGCGAATTGGCTTCGTTGTGGTCGAAGCCGCTGAACGCGATCGTGCCGTCCGGATTCGCGCGTCCGCCCATCGTCAGATCGCCGCTCGCGACGAGGATCAGGTTGCCGTCGAGCGTGCCGGACGCTTCGACGCTGCCCAGTGCGTAGACCGGCGTGACGAATTGATGGTCGGCCCCGAGCTGGTTCAGCGCCATGCCGACCGAGAACAGCTTCCGGGTCGAGCCGACATAGGTGAGCGCATCGGGCTGGATCGCGTAGACGGTTGCACCGGTCGCGGGATCGATGACGTTGATTGACCAGGTCGACTGGCGATAGCGCGATGCGCCGATGACCTGCTCGATCTCCCCCTGCATCGAACGTGTCGTGTTGCCGCCGCATCCTGCGATCAGCGCGGCGGCGGCCGTCGAGATCAACGCGACGGCCGCAAGCACTCTTCTTCCGGAAATCATGTGCGCCCCCGAGAGTACGGCTTTGTACCCGACTACGACGTTGTTGTGCTTCGAATCATGCTCGAGTCAAGCGCGGGTCTGGTCTGGCGCCCGCTAAGGCCGTGCATCGGCCGTGTTTCCGTGAATGCGTGTTCCGACGGCGCAGGGCGACCATCGGGCGAGATGCGCGTGCAGCGATGCGGATTCGGAGTGGCGAGCCAGGCACTGGCAGGCCCCCGATTCGCTGCGGACATGGCGCGTGACGCCCTGCGATCAGGGCTCCGCCTGCAACTGCGCCGACCACTATATCGGGATCGCCCGCGAAGCTCAATGATGCGGCGGCCGCCATTTTTGCGGTCGGAGGATCGGGGCTTCATTTCCGATTTTCATCGGACGAATATAGTAAGCACCTGGCGTCGGGCTACCCGATCGAGGTGGACATCAGCCGCTACGCGGTTTTCTCGGCCGGGAAGGTCCGATGGGTTTGTCTGATGGAAACTTATCGCGCAGCAACTGGCGTCCCGCAAAGGCATGTAGCATGCTGAACGGCCGCTTTCGAGAAATGCGTCTGACCGCTTAGGGTCGACAAGCGACACCCGCGAAAATCCACGGAAAACGCTCATCTTCCATAGCGCACAGCCACGTGACGGCGTGTGCGGAGGGCATCTGCTTGCAACCAAACCTGCCGATAGCTTCCAAACGCACCCCACCACGACACGCGACGCTAATCCAGCTATGCGCGTTCTCCGTGCTGCCGTTGAGCCTGTTCCTGCCATCCCTACCCGCGATCGCGCGCGACCTGCGCGCCGACTACGCGCTAGTCGCACTGTCACTAGGCGGCTACGCAGCAGTCGCCGCCTCGCTCGAATTCGTAATGGGACCGCTATCCGACCGCTTCGGGCGGCGACCGATCATGCTGACGAGCCTCGGCGTCTTCACGCTCGGATCGCTGGGCTGCGCGATGGCGACCGATATCCACGTGTTTCTCGCGTGCCGGCTAATGCAAGCGATGATCACGTCGGTCTACCCGGTGTCCATGGCGACGTTGCGCGACACAGCCTGCGGTTCACGCGCGGCGAGCCGGATCGGCTATGCGGCGATGGCGGCCGCGTTCGCGCCGATGATTGGGCCGACGCTCGGCGGCGTGCTCGATCAGACGCTCGGGTGGCGCGCGAGCTTCTGGTTGCTTGGTGCGACAGGCATCGCGCTGCTCGGCTGGTGCATGTTCGATCTATCGGAAACCCATGCGACCCGCGCCACGACGCTCGCCCAGCAGCTTCGCGCGTATCCCGCGCTGCTCCGCGCGCGCCGCTTCTGGGCCTATGCGCTTTGCATGGCGTTTTCGACCGGTGCCTTCTACGCGTTCCTGGCCGGCGCGCCGCTCGTCGCGCAATCGGTGTTTCGCATTCCGCCCACGGAAATCGGCTTCTACATGGGAACGATCACGGCCGGCTTCGTTTGCGGGAGCTTTCTGGCTGCGCGTTACGCGCATCGCTATCCGCTGGCCACGACGATTCTGTGCGGCCGCGTGGTCGCATGCGCGGGGCCTGCGATCGGTCTCGTGCTGTTTCTCGGAGGGGCGACGCACGCAATCGCGTGGTTCGGGCCGTGCGTGCTGATCGGCATCGGCAACGGGCTGTCGAATCCGGGTGCGCATGCAGGCGCGATGTCGGTGCGACCGGAACTCGCCGGCAGCGCATCCGGGCTGGCCGGGGCGATGACAATCGCGGGCGGGGCCGCGCTGTCGTCGCTGACGGGGCTGGTGCTGACCGTCGCTAACGCCGGCCATGCGCCGCTGGCCATGATGCTGCTGTCCACGGCGCTCGCGCTGGCGGCCGCCGTGTGCATACGAAGCTTCGACGCACGCGAACGGAATGTGCGGTCGCCGTGAAAGAACCGGCATGCCGATCCGCCGCGATGTGATCGCTGCCCGAACCGGCAACGAACGGCACGATGCGACGCCACGGCCGTCGAACGGCCGCCACGTCGCATCGACCACACGATCCCTTACGGCTTCGCCCCCATCACGAACTCGAACGTCGCGACGCCGTCGACGCCGCCCGTTACGCGGTCGCCCGGCTGCAGCGCGCCGACGCCGGCCGGCGTGCCGGTGAAGATCAGGTCGCCGGCCTTCAGCTCGACCGAGCGCGACACATACGCGATCACGTCCGGCACGGCCCAGATCATGTCGGCGAGATCGCCTTGCTGGCGCGTTTCGCCGTTGACCGCGAGCCAGATCCGGCCGCTTGCCGGATGGCCGGTCGCGGTCGCCGGGCGCAGCGCGGTCACGGGGCCGGACGCGTCGAAGCCCTTCGCCCAGTCCCACGGCCGGCTGAGCTTCTTCGCCTCCGCCTGCAGGTCGCGGCGTGTCAGGTCGACGCCGACGCCGTAGCCCCACACGTGCGACAGCGCGTCGGCCGGGTCGATCGACCGGCCGTCCTTGCCGATCGCGACGACCAGCTCGATTTCGTGGTGGAGGTCGCTCGTCAGCGGCGGATACGGGGCGGTGCCGCTGGCCGGGACGATCGCATCGGCCGGCTTCGTGAAGAAGAATGGCGGTTCGCGGTCGGGATCGGCACCCATTTCGCGCGCGTGGTCGGCGTAGTTGCGGCCGACGCAGAACACACGGCGCACCGGATAGCGCGCGGCAGACTGTTCGACTTCGACGGAAGGACGCTCGGAAGCGTCGATGACGTATTCGGACATCGGATGGCCTCGTTCGATGAAAAGACGCATGCCGTCGCCCGGGCAACGCAGCACGGGCCGGCATGCATGGAACGATACCCGACGCATCCGCGCCCGGATGCGACGAAACTGCGCTTTAACCGGACAAAACTACGCGTCGCCGCCTGGCGCCGCTTCATCGCCGTCCGGCAGCGCGGCATTCGCGTCGCGATACGCCTTCGGCGACACGCCGACCCGCGCGCGAAAACGCCGCGCGAAATAGCCTTCATCGCGGAAGCCGACGGAGCGCGCGATATCGGCAATGCGCCGGCTCGTATGCGCGAGCAGCGATTGCGCGAGCGCGATCCGGCGCTCGGTCACGAGATCGGTGAAGGTGCTGCCGGTTTCCTTGCGCACGAGGTGCGCGAGGTAGTTCGGCGACAGGAACGCGGCCTCGGCGGTGGCCGCGAGCGTCAGGTCCTCGCGGGTCAGGTTCGCGCGCACGTGGCGCAGCACGCGCGCGAGCGCGTCGCGCCGGCCCGCGCGCTGGGCGCCGCGCTGCGCGAGCTTGTCGAGTGCACCCGCGTACTGCGTGCAGACGAGCCCGATCAGTTGCAGCAGGTAGCCGCGCAGCAACGTGGTCGAACCGAAGCTGCGCACGCGGTCGGCATCGAGCATGCACAGCGCGAGGCGGCGCGCCTCGTCGAACGTGTCGCCGGTCAGGATGAAGTCGAGATGTTCCTGGAAGCGGAACGGCGTCAGCTCGGGAAAGCGGTGCGCGGGGACATCCTCGAGATCGAGCGGATCGACGTCGAGATCGGCGCGCAGGAACGCCTGGCTGAAGTTGATCACGATGAAGTGCGCGCCTTCCGGATGCGGAATCAGGTGCTCGCGGTGCGGCAGCACGAACGCGAGCGCGCCGCGCGGAAACGGCCGTGTGACGCCGCCGATCCGCTGCTCGGTGTCGCCGCCCAGGTTGAACTGGATCTGGAAATACGCGTGCCGGTGCGGCTCGGTGATCGCCTGGCGCGACGCCTGGTCGCGGATGTAGAAATCGAGCCGGTCGCTGCGTTCGGGCATCCCGTACAGGCGCGGCGGGGCGGTGGAGGGCATGAAGGATTCTGCTGTTCGTGACGCGGTTGAGCCGCGATGGTACAGCGAACCGCGCGCGGCCGGAATCCGCGGGCGCGATCCGGGCGGCAGGCCGGGCGGCACGCATCCGCCCGGCGGCAAGGCAATCAGCCGGCCGGATGAAAGCCCAGGTAGCGGCAGCGCGTGCCGGCTTCGTCGGTTGCCGCAAGCTGGCTAGAGGCGCCGACCGAACGGAGCGTGTCGGCGGTCGCGCTGCGATTCGTGACCAGTGTCCATGCGCTCGGCGCTGGCTCGGCGGCCGCTGTCGAGTGTGCATCGGCGAGCGTGCCGAGCGCGGCCAGCAGCATGTCGGCGGGCGGCGCGTGAATCGCGAAGCCTTCGTTCGCGACGGCCGCCGTATCGATGCCGAGCGCCGCGCACAGCCGCGCGCGCAGCGGCGCCTCGGCCGCGCTGGCTTCCCGTGCGCGCACGATGTTCTCGCGCGTAAGCGCATCGACGATCGTGCCGCCGCGGGTGAGCGGCGCGTGTTGCCATGCGTCCGGAGGGCACTGCTTGCCGTCCGGCATCAGCGGCACGAACGGATTGACCTCGGCCGGGTAGATCCGGCACACGAGCGGCCGTTCGTCGTAGATGCCGCAGCGCAGATCGTCGAGCAGGTTCGGGCACGGGCCGGCATGGGACGCGGTGAGCAGGGTGGTGACGCGTACCGGCAGCGTGCCGCTGAGCGCGGGCGACGAACGGGCGCGCTTGTATGCGGCGAACGCGTCGTCGGGCGCCGGTTCGACGGGCCATGGCATGGCGTCGCACAACAGCTCCACGTGGCCGCCGCGCCGCAGCCAGGCAGCGGCCTCGGCGACGGTCAGCGGAATGCGCAGGTCATGGCAGCAACGGCCGCAGCCGGTGCATGAAAAGTCGATGTCGTTCTGATTCATTTCGATAGAAAGCGGGGCACGGTGCAGCTTGCGTCAGCCGGCGATCAGCGGCGCGACGCGGCGGCGCAGTTCGGGCACGATCTCGGCGTCGAACCACGGATGATGCTTGAACCACGCCTGGTTGCGCGGCGACGGATGCGGCAATGGCAGCACGCCGTTGCCGTAATCGCGCCACGCGTGCACGGTGTCGGTCAGCGTCGCCTTGCGCGTGTCGCGCAGAAAATGCCGCTGCGCGTATTGGCCGATCAGCAGCGTCAGCCGGATCGACGGCAATCCGGCGAGCAGCCGGTCGAGCCACAGCTGCGCACACTCGGGGCGCGGCGGGTTGTCGCCGCTCGCACCTCGGCCCGGGTAGCAGAAGCCCATCGGCACGATCGCGAAGCGGGTCTCGTCGTAGAAGGTGTCGGCGTCGACGTCGAGCCAGTCGCGCAGCCGCTTGCCGCTCGCGTCGTCCCACGGGATGCCGCTCGCGTGGACGCGAGCGCCGGGCGCCTGCCCGACGATCAGGATGCGGGCGTCGCGATGGGCGCGCACAACCGGGCGCGGGCCGAGCGGCAGCTCGGCTTCGCAGGCGCGGCACGCGCGGATTTCGGTAAGCAGCACGTCGAGCGGCGTGCGCGTTCGTTTCGACATCGATTCTGAACGGGGACGGAGTGGCGGCACGCAGGCCAACGCATCCGTGCGGCGCGGTGGCCCGGCACGGACCGGCGCGGAAACCGGCGCATCGCGTCAGGCGTTCCGCCGGTTGTCGCACAGCGCCGCGCGGCGGCCACGGCATCCAGGGGCGGGATCACTGGCCTGCCGCACCACCTTCGGCGACGGCAGCATCATACAACGCCGTCTGCGCGATCGCCGCGGCGATGGCCGCGTCGTCGTGCGTGCCGTCGAGCATGCCCCAGCGCCGGTATTGCAGCAGGAACCACCGGCCTTCCTGCGGATCCGGGCGGTTCACGGCACCGCCGTCGTGGAAGCGGATCGGCAGCGGCGGCTGCGCGAACGGCCCCGCGCCGTAGTCGCCGAGCAGGCGCGGCGCGATGAGCCGGGCCGGCACGCCGAGCGCGTCGGGCGACGCGAGCCAGTCGGCCGCCTCGCGAC
This sequence comes from Burkholderia territorii, assembly GCF_001718335.1. Classification (NCBI taxonomy): domain Bacteria; kingdom Pseudomonadati; phylum Pseudomonadota; class Betaproteobacteria; order Burkholderiales; family Burkholderiaceae; genus Burkholderia; species Burkholderia territorii. Next base: position 1,364,346 of record NZ_CP013365.1, on the reverse strand, counting down.
GATTCGCGGCGCTGTCGAGCCACGCGCACGCATCGACGAGCGTGCGGATCAGCGCGCGCGCGGTGGCCGGATACAGCGCGACGAAATCGCGCCGGGCCGCGAGCACTTTCTCCGGATGATCGGGCCAGATCTCGCTGGTGACGGCGACGGTCCGGCCCGCGCCGCAGGCTTCGGCTACCGCGTGCCATGGCTCGCCCGCGCAGAAGCCGTCGAGCTCGCCGCTCGCGAGCGCGGCGACCATCTCGGGTGGCGGAATCACGACGCTGCGCACGTCGCGCAACGGATCGACGCCGTGCGACGCGAGCCAGTGGTTCAGCCACATCGCATGCGTGCCGGTCGGGAAAGTCTGTGCGAGCAGCGGCTTGCGGCCGAGCGTGGCGAGCGCCGCGCGGACGTCGCCGCTTGCGCGGTACGCGTCGGCGAGACCACGGGCGAACGTGATCGCCTGGCCGTTGCGGTTGAGGACCATCAGCGCGGCCATGTCGGCTTGCGGGCCGCCGATGCCGACCTGCAGCCCGCACACGAGCCCGTACAGCGCGTGTGCGGCGTCGAGTTCGCCGCTCAGCAGCTTGTCGCGCACGGCGGCCCACGATGGCTGGCGGCACAGCTCAAGCGTCAGGCCATGGCGCGCGCCGAGATCCAGGTGTTGCGCGACGATCAGCGGGGCCGCGTCGCTCAGCGCGACGAACCCGAGGCGAAGATGCGCGCGTTCCGGCGCGGCGGGAGGCGAAGGTTTCATGGCATTCATGACGGGTGGGTCGCATCGAGCAATTGCCGCGCGATGTCGACGATGCGCTGGCCTTGATCCATCGCGCGCTTGCGCAGCAACGCATACGCGTCGTGCTCGGACAGCCTGCGCTGATCCATCAGCAGGCGCTTCGCGCGGTCGATCAGCTTGCGCTCGGCGAGCTCGCGCTCGACGTCGGCGAGCCGGCGCCGCAATGCATCGTCGTGCGAGAAGCGCGCAAGCGCGACTTCGAGGATCGGCGCGAGACGCTCGGCCGACAGGCCCTCGACGAGATACGCGCTGACGCCCGCGCCGACCGCCGCGTGAATCAGCTCCTGGTCGGCATCGTGGCTGAACATCAGCACGGGACGCGGCGCGGTCGCGTGCATCACGGCCAGTTGCTCGAGCGTGTCGCGCGACGGCGAATCGGTATCGATGATCACGACGTCGGGGCGCTGCTCCTCGACGGCGGCGGGCAGGCGCGCGGGCGTCGCAACGTCGTTGAGCATCTCGTAGCCGAGGCGCGCGAGCGCGTCGCCGAGTTCGCCGATGGGTTTGTCGGTGTCGGTGACGAGCAGCACGCGCAGGCGTGCGGGCGGGACGGACGAACTCATGACGCGAGCGGGGACGGACGAACTTCGGTGCAAGGGTTGAAGGGCGGATGCGGGGTGCGGGCGCGCGTCGACGGATTGCGCGCGTCGCGGCCGCATCGCGGACAGCCGGCGCGAACGCCGCTGCAGTGACCGGAGATGTGATGCGGACCGCGCATGCTATGCCGCCCGGAACCGCATCGCATCGCCGGCGGCATCGGTGCATTGCACGGCGGCTTCGCCGATCGCCGCGCCGACGAGCATCACGGCCGGGCTGCCGAGCCCGGCTGCCGCCACGCCGCGCGCGAGGCCGCCGAGCGTGCCGGTCCAGCGGCGCTCGTGCGGCGTGCCGGCCCACTGCACGGCGGCGGCCGGCGTCGACGCCGGCAATGTGGCCAGCAGGCCCGCCGCGATGCTGTCCACGCGACTCATGCCCATGTAGATCGCGAGCGTGGTGCCGCTCGCCGCGAGCGTCGCCCAATCGGGTTCGCCGTGGTCCTGGCGGTGCGCGGTGACGAACGTCACGCCGTGGCAGTGCTCGCGGTGCGTGAGCGAGATGCCCAGGGTCGCGGCGGCCGCGAAGCCCGACGAGATGCCGTTGACGATGTCGACCGGAATGCCTGCGGCGCGCAGCGTCGCGAGTTCTTCGCCGGCGCGGCCGAACAGCAGTGCGTCGCCGCCCTTCACGCGCACGACGTGCGCGCCGCGCAGCGCGTAGCGGCGCATCAGTTTCTCGATGAATGCCTGCGGCGTGGAGCGGCAGCCGCCACGCTTGCCGACGCGGATCACGCGCGCGTGCGGCGCGAGTTCGGCGATGCCGGGTGCGACGAGATCGTCGAGCAGCAGCACGTCGGCGGCCGCCAGCGCCTTGACGGCCTTCAGCGTAAGGAGATCGGGATCGCCGGGGCCGGCGCCCAGCAGCGTGACTTTTCCAGTCGTCATGTCGTATTCCATTGCCGCGCGCGTGCGCGTGCGGCGATCGATATTGCGTTGTTGCTCGCGGCGGCGGCGGGCGGTCGAAGCGACCACGGCATCCGGCCGTGCCGCGCACGGGGGGACGTCGTTGTCCTGGTCTGCTGCGCCCGCCTGCGACGGCGGGCCCGACTTGCGGAGACTGCCCACCGGCGCCGTTGCCGGTGTGGTCCGGATTCAGCAATATCCGGGCCAACCGGCGCGATCGCGACGGCAAGCGTAGCGACATGCGCGACGCCGCGCGCGCGACGAAGCCCGGCACGCGGGCGGCCGGGCGGCGGCGCGGCGCACGCGAGGCGGCATCGGCGTGCATCGCGCCCCGTCATCGCGCACCGCGATGTCGCACGCTGACAGTGCTGCAGCGCACCACATCTGTGCCTCTCTGCATCCTGACGTATCGCGCGCGGCGCGCATGGGCAATGCGCGCAGGGGCCGGCGAGCCTTGCGTGGCGCGGCTGCACGCGCGATTCGGGCCGACATGGCATGGCGTTTGCGTAATCTCGTTCGGGCGGATCAATGGCGATTCGTCCGCAGTACCGATTACCGACGCGCCCGGAAACGGGCTTCATGGGCAACGGCGTCCTTCGCATCGGGTCTCGACGAGACCGGGTGCGCAGGACGCCGTTTTTCGTTTGGCGGATGACATGACCGACAAAGCTACCCGTATCGATCTCTTCAGCTTCCGCACCGCGCCGATGCGCGCGTTCCACATGACGTGGATGGCGTTCTTCGTCTGCTTCTTCGCGTGGTTCGCGTGCGCGCCGCTGATGCCGCTGATTGCGCGTGAATTCCACCTCACCGCGGCACAGGTCGCGAACATCAACATCGCCGCGGTAGCCGCGACGATCGCCGTGCGGCTGCTGGTCGGCCCGCTGTGCGATCGCTTCGGCCCGCGCCGCGTGTATGTCGGGCTGCTCGTGCTCGGCGCGATTCCGGTGTTCGCGGTGTCGTTCTCGCACGACTATCTGACGTTCCTGATCTGCCGGCTCGGCATCGGCGCGATCGGCGCGGGCTTCGTGATCACGCAGTACCACACGTCGGTGATGTTCGCGCCGAACGTGGTCGGCACGGCCAACGCGACGACGGCCGGCTGGGGCAACGCGGGCGCGGGCGCGACGCAGGCGATGATGCCGCTGCTCGTCGCCGCCGGCCTGATGCTCGGCTTCGGCGACGACGCATCGTGGCGCATCGCGCTCGTCGTGCCGGGCATCGCGATGCTCGCGATGGCCTGGGCGTACTGGCGCTTCACGCAGGACTGCCCGCAAGGCGACTTCGCCGCGCTGCGCAAGCAGGGCGTGACGGTCGACAGCGGCAAGAAGGGCGGCTGGGCGAGCTTCTTCACCGCGTGCGGCAACTATCGCGTGTGGATGCTGTTCGTCACGTACGGCGCGTGTTTCGGCGTCGAGGTGTTCATCCACAACATCGCCGCGCTGTATTACGTCGATCACTTCAAGCTGTCGCTGAAGGATGCCGGCTTCGCGGTCGGCATGTTCGGGCTGCTCGCGCTGTTCGCCCGCGCGCTCGGCGGCTGGCTGTCGGACAAGATCGCCGCGCGCCGCAGCCTCGACGTGCGCGCGACGCTGCTGTGCGCGCTGATCGTCGGCGAAGGGCTCGGGCTGATCTGGTTCTCGCATGCGCAAGGCGTCGGCATGGCGCTCGTCGCGATGCTGACCTTCGGCCTCTTCACGCACATGGCCTGCGGCGCGACCTATGCGCTCGTGCCGTTCATCGACCGCAAGGCGCTCGGCGGCGTCGCGGGGATCGTCGGCGCGGGCGGCAACGTCGGCGCGGTGGCCGCGGCGTTCCTGCTGAAGGGCGTCGGCGACGTGCAGCACGCGCTGAGCCTCCTCGGGCTTGCCGTCACCGCGACCGCGCTGTGCGCGATGGCCGTGCGCTTCAGCGAAGAACACAAGGCACGCGAGGCCGAGCTGCGCGATCGCGCGCTGGCCGCTGCCAGCGCCGCGAACTGATCGACCGAAGGAAACGTCATCATGAAACTCATCGTCATCGGCCACGGGATGGTCGGCCACAAGCTGCTCGAATGCGTCGCCGCGCAGGCCGGCGCGGCGGACACGCTGCGGGTCACGGTGCTCGGCGAGGAACCGCGCCCGGCGTACGACCGCGTGCACCTGTCGGAATTCTTCGCGGGCAAGTCGGCGGACGATCTGTCGCTCGTCGAGCCGGGCTTCTTCGAGCGTCATCCGCAGTTCGATCTGCGTCTGAATGCGCAGGTCGCGTCGATCGACCGCGTCGCGCACACGGTCACGCTCGCGTCCGGCGAAACGCTCGCGTACGACAAGCTGGTGCTCGCGACGGGCTCGCGCCCGTTCGTGCCGCCGGTGCCGGGCCGCGATCGCGCGGGCTGCTTCGTGTACCGGACGATCGAGGATCTCGAGGCGATGCAGGCATGCGGCACGCACGCGAAGCGCGGCGTGGTGGTCGGCGGCGGGCTGCTCGGCCTCGAATGCGCGAAGGCGTTGCGCGACATGGGCCTCGACACGCACGTCGTCGAATTCGCGCCGCGACTGATGGCGGTGCAGGTCGACGACGGCGGCGGCCGGATGCTGCGCGCGAAGATCGAGGCGCTCGGCGTGACCGTGCATACGGGCAAGAACACGCTCGAGATCGTCGACGGCGAACAAGGCACGCACCGGATGGCGTTCGCCGACGGCTCGCATCTCGACACCGACATGATCGTGTTCTCGGCCGGCATCCGCGCGCGCGACGAACTGGCACGTGCGTGCGGCCTGGAAATCGGCCCGCGCGGCGGCGTCGCGATCGACGACGCGTGCCGCACGAGCGACGCCGACATCTACGCGATCGGCGAATGCGCGGCTTGGAACGGCACGGTGTACGGGCTCGTCGCACCGGGCTACGACATGGCGCGCGTGGTGGCGAAGCAGCTTGGCGGCGACGTGAAGGAAGCCGCCGACGCCGCGTTCGCCGGTGCCGACATGAGCACCAAGCTGAAGCTGATGGGCGTCGACGTCGCGAGCATCGGCGACGCGCACGGCGCAACGGCCGGCTGCCGCACCTACCAGTACGCGGACGAGCGCCGCCAGGTCTACAAGAAGCTGGTGGTGTCGGACTGCGGCAAGTTCCTGCACGGCGCGGTGATGGTCGGCGACGCGGCCGAATACGGCACGCTGCTGCAGATGATGCTGAACCGCATCGAGTTGCCGGAGTCGCCGGAATTCCTGATCCTGCCGTCGTCGGACGGCGCGGCGAAGCCGGCGATCGGCGTCGACGCGCTGCCCGAGGGTGCGCAGATCTGCTCGTGCAACAACGTGTCGAAGTCGCAGATCTGCGCGGCGGTGGCCGACGGTGCGACGAGCCTCGGCGCACTGAAGTCGTGCACGGGCGCGGGCACGTCGTGCGGCGGCTGCGTGCCGCTCGTCACGCAGATCATGAAGGCCGAGATGAAGAAGCAGGGCCTCGCGGTCAACAACCATCTGTGCGAGCACTTCCCGTATTCGCGCCAGGAGCTGTTCCATCTGATTCGCGTCGAGCGCATCACGACGTTCGACGAACTGCTCGCGAAACACGGCCACGGGCTGGGCTGCGACGTGTGCAAACCGGCGGTGGCGGGCATCCTCGCATCGTGCTTCAACGAGTTCGTGTTGAAGAAGGAACATGCGGGGCTGCAGGATTCGAACGACTACTACCTCGCGAACATTCAACGCGACGGCACGTACTCGGTCGTGCCGCGCATGCCGGGCGGCGAAGTGACGCCGGAAGGGCTAATCGCGGTCGGCCAGGTCGCGAAGAAGTACGGGCTCTACACGAAGATCACGGGTGGCCAGCGCGTCGACCTGTTCGGCGCGCGCGTCGAGCAGCTGCCGTCGATCTGGGAGGAGCTGATCGCGGCCGGCTTCGAATCGGGCCACGCGTACGGCAAGGCGGTGCGCACGGTGAAGTCGTGCGTCGGTTCGACGTGGTGCCGCTACGGCGTCGACGATTCGGTCGGCCTCGCGATTGACATCGAGAACCGCTACAAGGGCTTGCGCGCGCCGCACAAGATCAAGTTCGGCGTGTCCGGCTGCACGCGCGAGTGCGCGGAAGCGCAGGGCAAGGACATCGGGATCATCGCGACCGAGAAGGGCTGGAACCTGTACGTGTGCGGCAACGGCGGGATGAAACCGCGCCATGCGGAGCTGCTCGCGTCCGATCTCGACCGCGACACGCTGATCCGCTACATCGACCGCTTCCTGATGTTCTACGTGCGCACGGCCGACCGGCTGCAGCGCACGAGCGTCTGGCGCGACAACCTCGAAGGCGGGCTCGACTACCTGATCGACGTCGTCGTGCACGACAAGCTCGGGATCGCGGCCGAACTCGAGGCCGACATGCAGCACGTGGTCGACACCTACGAATGCGAGTGGAAGAAGGCCGTCACCGATCCGGACACGCGCAAGCGCTTCCGCCACTTCGTGAACAGCGACGCGCCGGACACGACCATCGCGTTCGTCGAGACGCGCGGGCAGATCCGGCCCGCCACGCCCGACGAGCGCGCGGGCGGCAAGCCCGTTTCGATTCCGGTCGTCGTCGAACCGGCAATCGAACCCGCAACCGTTTGATCCCGACCGACACCAGCGTCTTTTCGAAGGAGCCCATCATGAACGATCGTCTTCCGCTGTCCTGGACCCGTGTGTGCCCGCTCGACGACATCGTGCCCAACACCGGCGTGTGCGCGCTCGTCAACGGCGAGCAGGTGGCGGTGTTCCATGTCGCGCATCCCGAAGAAGGCGGCGTGTTCGCGATCGGCAACGTCGATCCGGTGTCGCAGGCGGCCGTGATGTCGCGCGGGTTGATCGGCAGCCTCGGCGAGCGCGTGGTCGTCGCGTCGCCGCTGTACAAGCAGCATTTCGATTTGCGCACCGGCGAATGCCTCGAATCGCCCGAGAAATCGGTGAGCGCGTATCCGTCGCGGGTCGAGGACGGTTACGTGTGGATCGCCGCCTGAGCGCCCGGGAGCACGCATGAGCGCCACCGCCGTCAAGAGCGTATGCCCGTACTGCGGCGTGGGCTGCGGAATGGTGCTGCACGTCGAGGATGACGAAGTCGTCAAGGTGTCCGGCGACGCCGATCATCCGACCAACTTCGGACGGCTGTGCACGAAAGGCTCGTCGGCGCACGTCGCGTTGCGCCGTTCCGGGCGTCTCGATCGCGCGTTCGTGCGGCGCGCGCGCGAGGACGACCTCGTGCCGCTGCCGGCCCGCGACGCGATCGCCGAGACCGCGCGGCGCCTGCGCGCGGTGCTCGATGCGCACGGGCCCGATGCGTTGTCGTTCTACGTGTCGGGGCAGATGTCGATCGAGGCGCAATACCTCGTGAACAAGCTCGCGAAGGGCTTCGTCGGCACCAACAACATCGAGTCGAACTCGCGCCTGTGCATGGCGAGCGCGAGCACCGGCTACAAGCAGTCGCTCGGCGCGGACGGTCCGCCCGGGTCGTACCAGGACTTCGATCGCGCGAACCTGTTCTTCGTGATCGGCGCGAACATGGCCGACTGCCACCCGATCCTGTTCCTGCGCATGATGGATCGCGTGAAGGCCGGCGCCAAGCTGATCGTCGTCGATCCGCGCCGCACCGGCACCGCCGACAAGGCCGACCTGTTCCTCCAGATCCGGCCGGGCACCGATCTCGCGCTGACCAACGGCTTGCTGCATCTGCTGCACGCGAACGGCCGCACCGATGCCGCGTTCATCGATGCGTATACCGAAGGATGGGACGAGATGCCCGCGTTCCTCGCGGACTACACGCCCGAGCGCGTCGCGGCGATCACCGGCCTCGCGGAAGCCGACATCCGCACGGCCGCGCAATGGATCGGCGACGCGCAGGAATGGATGAGCTGCTGGACCATGGGCCTCAACCAGAGTACGCACGGCGTGTGGAACACCAACGCGATCTGCAACCTGCATCTGGCGACGGGCGCGATCTGCCGCCCGGGCAGCGGGCCGTTTTCGCTGACCGGCCAGCCGAACGCGATGGGCGGGCGCGAGATGGGCTACATGGGCCCCGGCCTGCCGGGCCAGCGCTCGGTGCTGTCCGACGACGACCGGCGCTTCGTCGAGCACCTGTGGCGCGTGCCGGCCGGCACGCTGCGCAAGGACACAGGCGGCGGCACGGTCGATCTGTTCGAACGGATGGCGGCCGGCGACATCAAGGCGTGCTGGATCGTCTGCACGAATCCGGTCGCGACCGTGCCGAACCGGCAGAAGGTGATCGCGGGGCTGCAGGCCGCGGAGCTCGTGATCGCGCAGGACGCGTTCCTCGACACCGAGACCAACCGCTACGCCGACATCCTGTTGCCCGGCGCGCTGTGGGCCGAGGGCGACGGTGTGATGGTCAACTCCGAGCGCAACATGACGCTGATGCGCGCGGCGATCGCGCCGCCCGGCGACGCGCTGCCGGACTGGCGCATCGTCGCGGAAGTCGCGCGCGCGATGGGCTTCGGCGATGCGTTCGACTACGCGTCGGCGGCCGACGTGTTCGACGAGATCGTGCGCTTTTCGAATCCGGCGACCGGCTATGACCTGCGCGGCGCGAGCCATGCCGCGCTGCGCGACGGCCCCGTGCAATGGCCGGTCGCACCGGGCACCGCGCGCGAGCGGCACCCGATCCGCTATCTGAACGACGGCGTGAGCCAGACGCCGCGCGCGGCGGCCGACAGCCGCGACGCACCGCGCATCGCGTTTCCGACGGCGTCGGGCAAGGCGCGCTTCCTCGCGCGCGCGCACGTCGCGCCGGCCGAGCTGCCCGACGACACGTTCCCGATCGTGCTGAACACCGGCCGGCTGCAGCATCAATGGCACACGATGACGAAGACGGGCAAGGTCGCGATGCTCAACAAGCTCAATCCGCGCCCGTTCGTCGAGCTGCATCCGGACGATGCGAGCGCACTCGGCATCGCGACGAAGGACAGCGTCGAGATTCGCTCGGCGCGCGGTCGGGCGGTGCTGCCGGCCGTCGTCACCGAGCGCGTGCGGCGCGGCAACTGCTTCGCGCCGATGCACTGGAACGACGTGTACGGCGACGATCTGTGCATCAACGCGGTGACGAACGACGCGATCGATCCCGAATCGCAGCAACCCGAACTGAAGTATTGCGCGGTCGCGCTGACGCGCGTCGACACGGGCGCGTTCGCGTCCGCCGATGACGACACGGCGCGGACCGACGCCAGCGCCGCCGACGCGCGGCCCGAGCCCGCGCCGGCGCAGATCGCGGCTTCACAGGAATTCGACATGGCAGACCTCGACACTTTCGCGGCCGCGCTCGGCGTGGCCGACCTCGCGCCGCCGCCGCTCTCCGAGGCCGAGCGCCTGTACGTGGCCGGCCTCGTCAGCGGGCTGAAGGCGAGCGCCGGCCGGCGCGAAGGCGGCGTGCCGGTGCTGCCGGCCGGTGCGCCGCTCGCGCAGCCGGTGCGGCTCTGGCTCGACGGGATGCTCGCGGGCCTGTTCAGCCGCTCGGCGCTCGTTCATGCATCGGAAGGCGCCGTGCCCGCGCTGCCGGCCGAAGCCGTCGCACCCGGCGGCGTGCGGATCGTGCGAACGCGCCCGAAGGTCGTGCTGCTGTGGGCGTCGCAGACGGGCAACATCGAATCGCTGACCGAGGACTACGCGACGCAGCTGATGAACGCCGGCTTCGAGATCCGCACCGCGTGCATGTCCGACTATCCGGTCGCGTCGCTGGCCGGCGCGCAATACGTGCTGCTGATGACGAGCACGTTCGGCGACGGCGACGCGCCCGACAACGGCAGCGAGTTCTGGGAAGCGCTGCAGGCCGGCAGTGCCGCGCGCCTCGACGGCGTGCACTTCGCGGTGCTCGCGTTCGGCGATCGCAACTACGACCAGTTCTGCGGACACGGCCGCCGGCTCGATGCCCGGCTCGCGGAGCTCGGCGCGGTGCGGCTGTGCGCGCGAGTCGACTGCGACGTCGAATTCCAGCGCGATGCGGACCAGTGGCTCGAACGCGTGGTCGCCCGGATCAAGGAAGCGGATGCCGCGCTGCACGCGGTGCCTGCCACCGGAATGAGCGGGTCGGGATTGCTGCCGACCAAGGCGCACCCGGCACCGTCGAAGCTCGTCGCGAACCTGCGGCTCAACCGGCCCGGTGCCGCGAAGGACACGCGCTACGTGTCGCTGTCGACCGAAGGCGCGAACCTCGAATACGAAACCGGCGACGCGCTCGGCGTGTGGCCGACCAACTGCCCGGAGCTGGTCGACGAGCTGCTGTCGGTCACCGCATTGAAGGCCGATGCGCCCGTGTCCGTCGCAGGCGTCGGCGACATGCGTCTCGGCGATGCGCTTGCGCGCCACTTCGACATCACGCGCCCGCATCCCGACACGCTGTCATTCATCGCGTCGCGCAGCGCAAACGGCGCGCTCAAGGCGCTGCTCGGCGACGATCGCAAGACCGACCTGAAGCAATGGTTGTGGGGGCAACAACTTGCGGACGTGCTGCACGAGTTTCCGGTCGAGCTGTCGGGCATGGAGCTGGTCGGGATGCTGAAGCGGCTGCAGCCGCGCCTGTATTCGATCGCATCGAGCCCGAGCGCGCACCCGGGCGAGATTCACCTGACCGTGTCGGCCGTGCGTTATCACAACGGCCGGCGCGCGCGCAAAGGCGTTGCGTCGACGTTCCTCGCGGACCGCGCGGACGACGGCCGCGTGCCGGTGTTCGTGCAGAAGTCCGCGCATTTCCGGCCGCCGGTGAACGGCGACGTGCCGGTCGTGATGGTCGGGCCCGGCACCGGCGTTGCGCCGTTCCGCGGTTTCCTGCACGAGCGGCAGGCGCGCGGTGCGCGGGGACGCAACTGGCTGTTCTTCGGCGAGCAGCATGCACGGACCGACTTCTACTACGGCGACGAACTGAGCGCGATGCGCGACAGCGGCTTCCTGACGCGGCTCGATCTCGCGTTTTCGCGCGACCAGGCCGACAAGATTTACGTGCAGGACCGGATGCGCGAACAGGGCGCCGAGCTGTACAAGTGGCTGGAGGAGGGCGCGCACTTCTACGTGTGCGGCGACGCGTCGCGGATGGCCAAGGACGTCGATACCGCGCTCAAGGCGATCGTCGCAGAGCATGGCGGGATGTCGGAGGAGGCCGCGACCGACTACGTCGCGCGGCTCGCGAAGGCGCGGCGCTACATGCGGGACGTGTATTGAGCGCGGGCGGCGTGAGTCGACGCCGCCGCGCCGCAACCGTCGGCGGACCGGGCTTCTGTCGGCATGACCGGCGATGGCGGATGGCGCGTAACCGGCCTGTCGCGCCGGCCCGCATTACTGTTGCCGCTCCCATGCGCGCGCCTGCTCGGCGCGCACGAGCGCTTCCGACGACTGCGGCAGCAGGTTGCGGAACGCGCCGCCGTCGCGCTCGATCACGTCGACCATCTTCGCGATCATTTCGTCCGGATCGTGCTGCTCGAGCGGGAAGGTCAGCCGCTCCGGCGTCACGGTGTGGACGGCCGGATCGCGCCAGCGTCGCGGCGTTTCCATCATCCGGTCGTTGAAGCCGGTGCTGTACGGCCCCGGATTCACGACCGCGACGCGGATGCCGTACGGCGCCAGTTCCGCGTGCATTGCCTCGGCGACCGATTCGACCGCATGCTTCGACGCGCAGTAGGCGCCCGTGAACGGCCCCGTGATCAGCCCCGCGATCGACGACACGAACACGATCTTGCCGTGCCCGCGCGCGAGCATGCCGCGCGCGATCTGCTGCGTGAGTTCGAGCGGCCCGAACACGTTGACGTCGAAGAGCTCGCGCACGATCTCGACCGGCAGGTCGACCAGCGCGCCGGCTTCGCCGACGCCCGCGTTGTTCACGAGCACGTCGACGTCGAATTCGGCCGCACGGGCGCGATCGTAGGCCGACGTGACGTCGAGCTTCATCGCGCGCAACGACGCGCCGCGCTGCGCGGCGGCGTCCGTGAGCGCGTCGATCTCAGCGGTCGTGCGGACACCGGCCGTGACCGCGTGACCGTGTTGCGCGAGCCGCAGCGCGACTTCGCGGCCGAAGCCGGTGCCCGCGCCGGTGATGAGAATGCGTTTCTGTGCCATGTGCTTACCTCGAGGTGGGAAAGGTTGCGTGAAAGCGATCGCGGCAATGCCGGGCGATCGCGTCGTCCTGCTCGACGCTGCCGCCCGATACGCCGATCGCGCCGACGCAGCGACCGCTGGCGTCGACCAATGGCTCGCCGCCGCCGAACGTGACGAGCCCGCCGTGGCTGTGTTCGATCCCGCGCAGCGGACCGTCGCCGGACATCGCGCCGAGCGCGGCGGTCGATGCGCGGAAGCGGATCGCCGTCAGCGCCTTGCGCTGCGCGAGGTCGATCGCGCCGAGAAAGCTGTCGTCGGTGCGGACGAACGCAAGCAGGTTCGCGCCGGCGTCGACGATCGCGATCGATACGCCGGCGACCTGCAGCGACGCGGCCTGCGCGAGCGCGGTTTCGATCGTCCGGCGGGCGGCCGCGAGCGGCAGTGCGGGGCAGTGCGGATCCATTCGATGCTCCAGTGAGGGACGGCCGGGCCAGTGTAGGCGGTTCCGGTATATGGGAGAATCCGTATTCCGCTCGAAGGAGTTTCAAGTTTTTTTAATGATGAGCAGACGCGATCCGATGGCCGGGCTGCACGTGTTCATGACCGTCGCGACGGCCGGCAACTTCACGCGCGCGGCCGCCGCGCTCGGCCTGACACCCGCCGCCGTCAGTCTGGCGATCGGGCAGCTCGAGGGCGAGCTGAACGTGAAACTGTTCAATCGCAGCACGCGCGGCGTGAGCCTGACGGAAGCCGGCCGGCATTACCTGCAGCAGACGGAGCCCGCGTACCGGCAGGTCATGCACGCGCGCGACGCGCTGAAGGAGGTGCGCAGCGAGCCGGGCGGGCTGTTGCGCATCACCGCGCTGCCGCTGGCACGCACCCTCGTGATTGCACCGGTGCTTGCCGCGTTCCGGGCGCGCTATCCGAAGGTGCGGCTCGAGATCCGCTACGAGAACGAGCTGATCGATATCGCGAAGGACGGTTTCGACGCGGGGATTCGTCTCGCCGACCGGCTGCAGCCGGGCATGATCGGCGTGCGCATCGCGCCCGCGCTCACCTGCGCGCTGGTTGCATCGCCCGGTTACCTCGTGCGGCACGGCACGCCCGCGTCGATCGCCGAGCTGGAGCGGCACGCGTGCATCCGTTTCCGGTTTTCGGAGAGCGGGCGCCTGCACAAGTGGCTGCTGCACGACGGGCGCCGCGACGTCGATCTCGATCCGGAAGGCGTGCTCGTCACGAACGATGCGGATGCGGTGATCGATGCCGCGCGCGAGGGCGTCGGCATCGCGTTCGCGTTCATGCGCGAGCGCATCGACGCGGACTTGCGCGACGGCTCGCTCGTCGAGGTGTTGCCCGGTGCGTGCCGGACGCTGCCGCCGATGTGGCTCTATTACGTGAATCGCAAGCACGTGCCGGCGAAGTTGCGCGCGTTCATCGACGTGCTGCTCGAGCGGGCCGGCACCCACTAGCGGGGCTCGCTGCAGCGATGCGCGGGACGGCGCATGATGGCGGCTTCATCCACGCAGCCACGGAGTCGCGTCATGACGGCACACCGGAATTACCCGCTTCGAACCCTTGCGATCGTCGCATCGCTGGCCGCTGCCGCACTCTGCGGCGCGCCGGCCGTCGCGCAGACGTCGACGGTGCCGGCCGGCACGGCCGCCGCGACGCCCGACAACGCGATGCTGCTGACCGTCTTCCTGAAGCACGACCAGTCGCGCCCGCTCGCCGAACTGAACGCGCAGCTCGAGAGACAGGGGTTCTACAAGGCGTTTCCGCCGCCGGGCGTTGAAGTGGTGAGCTGGACGGTGGCAATGGGAATCGGTCAGATCGTCGTGCTGCGCTTGCCGGCGTCGCGGGTGCGGGAGGTCAATCGCGTGCTGGAGGACACCGCGTGGGGCGCGTACCGGACCGAGTTCTATCCGACTTACGACTACAAGGCGATCGGGCTCGCGTCGCACGAGCGCGCGAAGTGACGAACGGGCGGCGCGACCGTCCACCCGCGTTCCCTGAAACCCGCGCACGGTCGCGGTTTTGCCCTCGCTCGCCCAGCCGGGCCGGAGAATTTCTCCCAAATGCATCACAAGTCATTCATCCGATGAAAAATCGCGGCCGGTTCCCGGTATGATGCGCACCTTGCGTTCGTCGGACGCACGATCTGATGCGACGTAGGCGCGAGCCGCGTGCCACAAAACCGCACAATCCGAAGTTGAAAGATTCTGTAATATAAATTCCGTATACTCGTAAGTTCTGATCCAGGCGCCGCCTGCGTCCATCTCCGGCGGACCGCCCACGCAGAACAACCCGATATGTCGCCGCCGGGCCAACCCGCGCCGTGACTCGCTATGCACCACCACTGAACAACCTATGTCTTCCCGCAACTCTGGTTCGCCCGGCCGCGCCGCGGCGGTGATCGCCCGCGTCCGGGCGCTGATCCGCAACGAGCGCGTGCTGTCGCCGCTGCTTGCGCTCGGCATCGGCCTGCTGCTGATCGTGGTTTTCCAGCACCTGTCGGAATCCGTCGACTACCGGTCGGTGATCCGCCAGTTGCGTCACATGTCCGTCAAGGAATGGGGCGCGTCGCTGGCCGCGACCGCCCTGAGCTATCTCGCGCTCGTCGCGCGCGACGCGGTCGGCCTGCGCTACGTCGCCGCGAAGGTGCCGCGCGTCGCGTTGTGGATCGGCGCGATCGCCGGCTCCGCGCTCGGCAATGCGACCGGCTTCGGCGCGCTGACGGGCGGCGCCGTGCGCGCGCGCGTGTACGGCGCATCGGGCGTCACGCCCGCGCAGATCGGCCGCATGACGGTATTCACGAGCGGCACGCTCGCGCTCGCGCTGGTGTTGATGACGGCGGTCGGCATGGTCTGCGTGCCGCAGACGCTCGCCGCGATGCTGCATGTCGCGCCGGGCGTGCTCACGTGGAGCGGCGCCGCGCTGCTCGTCGTGCTGGCCGCGCTGACGATGATGTGCGGCAACGCCGCGCGCCCGGTCGTCACACGCTTCAAATGGCTCGCGTTCGACGTGCCGGCGCGCCGCGACCTGGTCGCGCAGGTCGTCTACGCGGTGCTCGACGTCGTGGCCGCCGGCCTGACGCTGTGGGTGCTGCTGCCGGCCGCGCCGGTCGGTTTCCCGACCTTCATCACCGTGTATGCGGCCGCGCTGCTGCTCGGGATGATCGGCCATACGCCGGGCGGGATCGGCGTGTTCGAGGCCGCGATGGTATTCACGCTGGGCCGCGAAGTGCCCGCGCACGCGATGGTCGCCGCGCTGATCGCCTATCGCGCGATCTACTTCGGCGTGCCGCTCGTGCTGTCGGCCGGCCTGCTGGCCGGGTTCGAAGGCCGCGCGCTGCGCCGCCGGCTCGTGTCGCGGCAGGCCGCGCGGGTGTCGCACCTGGCGCCGCTGTTCCTGAGCCTCGTGACGTTCGCGGTCGGCGGGATGCTGGTGATCTCGAGCGCGACGCCCGCGTTCTGGCACCGGATCGCGATCCTGCGCAACATCGTGCCGCTGTGGGTGCTCGAAGGCTCGCAGGTGATCTGCAGCGTGCTGGGCGTCGCGTTGCTGTTCGTCGCGCGCGGGCTGCTGCGCCGGCTCGACGGCGCATGGTGGATGACCTTCGCGCTGACGCTCGCGAGCCTTGCGCTGTCGCTGGCGAAGGGGCTCGCGTTCGTCGAGGCCGGCGTGCTCGGCACGCTGCTGGTGCTGCTGCTCGTCAGCCGCCGCCGCTTCAACCGGCATTCGTCGCTGCTCGCCGAGCGCTTCACGGTGAGCTGGTTCGTGTCGGTGACGATGGTGCTGATCCTCGCCGTGTGGGTGCTGTGTTTCGCGTTCCGCGACGTGCCTTATACGCGCGATCTGTGGTCGCATTTCTCGTTCGACGCACGCGCGCCGCGCGCGCTGCGCGCGACGCTCGCGGCCGGCGTGTTCGTCGCGATGTTCGCGCTGTGGCAGCTGCTGCGGCCGGCGCCCGGGCGTTTCGTGAAGCCCGCCGAGCAGGACCTGCTCGACGCGGAGCAGATCATTCGCGCGCAGGAATGCAGCGATGCGGGCCTCGCGCTGATGGGCGACAAGTCGTTCCTGTTTTCCGAATCGCGCCGCGCGTTCCTGATGTACGCGAAGAACGGCCGCACGTGGGCCGCGCTGCACGACCCCGTCGGGCCGCGCGAGGAATGGCCGGCGCTGATCAGCAAGTTCATCGCGCTCGCGCACGCGCACAGCGGGCGCGCGGCGTTCTACCAGGTGCGCGCGAACGCGCTGCCGTTGTATCTCGACGCGGGGCTCACGCTGATGAAGCTCGGCGAGGAAGCGCACATCGCGCTCGACCGGTTCGACCTGAAGGGTTCGAACCGGTCGCACCTGCGCTATGCGCTGCGCCGCGGCGACAAGGATGCGCTGTCGGTCGAGGTGATCGCGCCGTGCGACGTGCCGGCCGCGCTGCCGGCGCTGCGCGACATCTCCGACGGCTGGCTCGACAGCCGCGACGCGCGCGAGAAGAGCTTCTCGGTGGCCGCGTTCCACGAAGGTTATCTCGCGACGCAGTCGGTGATGCTCGTGCGCCAGGCCGACAAGCCGATCGCGTTCGTCACGTTCATGACGACCGACCTCAACACCGAGGCGACGGTCGGCGTGATGCGCCATCTGCCGGACGCGTCGCCGTACGCGATGGAGTATCTGTTTACGCAGCTCGCGCTGCATCTGAAGGAAGCGGGGTTCCGCAAGCTGAGCCTGGGTATCGCGCCGTTCTCGGGGATGGGGGCGGCGAAGATGCCGTCGCCGTGGCACCGGTTCGGGCTGATGGTCTGGCGCTTCGGCGGCCGCTTCTACAACTTCCGCGGCTTGCGTGCATTCAAGAGCAAGTTCGAGCCGCACTGGGAGCCGCGTTATCTCGCGGCCTCGGGCTCGGTCGGCGTGTTCGTCACGCTCGCGGATCTGTCCCTGCTGGCTGGAGGTCGGCGTTCATGATGTTGAGAAAGGGTATCGCGCAGGCGGCAATCGCCTGCGCGGGAATGATGCTGGCCGGCGCCGCGTTTGCCGCGCAGCCGGCAGCGCAAACGGAAACCGTGTCGGGCGGCCGCTACGGCCCCGTGACCGTGACGAAGCCGAGCGGCCCGCTGCGCGGTTTCGTCGTGCTGTTCTCGCGCGAGCGAGGCTGGGGCGCCGCCGACCAGCAGGCGGCGGACGCACTCGCGAAAGCGGGCGCGATGACGGTCGGCGTGGATTCGGAACGCTACGCGGCGAACCTCGCCGCGAAGCAGGAAACCTGTCACCACCTCGACGGCGACGCCGAGGCGGTCAGCCACCAGCTCGAACGCCTCGCGCAATCGGCGCGCTATTACACGCCGATCGTCGCGGGCGTGGGCCAGGGCGGCGCGATCGCGAAGCAGATCCTGTCGATGGCGCCGGAGAACACGATCGCCGGCGTCGTGTCGGTCGCGCCGGCGGCGAAGCTCGATGCGCGCTTCAAGCCGTGCCCGCCCGATCCGACGATCGTGCGCCGCGCGATGCCGGGCTTCGTCGAAACGGCCGCGGCCGGCGATACCGCGAAGCTCGTGTCGCTCGTCACGTCGCACCTGCACGACACCAGCAGCAGCGACGAGCTCGACGTGTCGGACCTGCCGCTCGTCGAGCTGCCGGCCAAGGGCGGCAGCGACCGCCTCGCGATCGTGATCTCGGGCGACGGCGGCTGGCGCGATCTCGACAAGACGATTGCCGAGGCGCTGCAGCGCGACGGCGTGTCCGTGGTCGGCATCGACAGCCTGCGCTACTTCTGGAGCGAGAAGCCGCCCGCACAGGTGAGCCGCGATCTGGCGCGCGTGATGCGCACGTACATGGCGCGCTGGCATGCGAGCCGCGTGGCACTGGTCGGCTACTCGTTCGGCGCGGACGTGATGCCGTTCGCGTACAACCGGCTGCCGGCCGACCTGCGCGACAAGGTCGCGGTGATGTCGCTGCTCGGCTTCGCGCCGGCGGCGGACTTCCAGATCCGCGTGACGGGCTGGCTCGGCATGCCGGCGAGCGACAAGGCGATGAAGGTCGCGCCGGAAATCGCGAAGGTGCCGCCGCAGCTCGTGCAGTGCTTCTACGGCGCCGAAGAGAAGGACACGATGTGTCCGGCACTCGCGAACACCGGTGCCGATGTGATCAAGACGGGCGGCGACCACCACTTCGGCCACGACTACATCGCGCTCGAGAAGAAGATCCTCGGCGCGTTCGGCAAGCCGGTGGCGGCGCGCTGAACGCCGGCGCCCGCTTCGCGGCGGGCGCGGCTTCGTGGTTCATCGGACGGGCGGCCTGTTGGCCGCCCGTTTTTCATTGTTCCGTCGGCAGCGCCGCGTCCTGTCGCCGCGACGGCGTGCTCGCGTCGCGCTGGTAGAAGCCGGGAAAGCGGTCGAGCTGACGGTGCGCGGCCGCGAGATCGGCATCGGCGGCGAGCACCGCGCTCGAAAACCCGGTGCGCGCCATCAGCAGCAGCTGGTCGATCAGCACGTCGCCCGTCGCGCGCAGGTCGCCGGTGAAGCCGAAGCGCTTGCGCAGCAGATACGCCTGGCTGTACGCGCGGCCGTCGGTGAAGGACGGGAAGTGCAGGTCGATGCGCGCGGCCTGCGCGATCCGGCCGGCGAGCGGCGCCAGTTCCTCGTCGTTGCCGATCGCCAGCGTCGCGAGCGTCGCCGGGTCGTGCGAGTTGGCGTCGTCGGCGTGTTCGGCCGGTGTCAGCAACCGGATGCGTGCGTTCGCGCCGTTGTTCGCTTTTTCGTCGGTCGGGTTCATGCATGCTCCGCGTGGTGACGTGCGTCGTTCGCCGCAGCCTTGAACGGCTCGGCGCCGATGCGGCGCACCGTGTCGATGAATCGTTCGGCGCGGCCGTCGGCGTCGAGCCGTGCGTCGAGATAGACGTTGACGAGCGCGTCGACGACATCGACGATCTCGTCCGCCGAGAACGACGGGCCGATCACCTTGCCCGGCCGGGCGGGGCCGCTCGAGGTGGAGCCGTCCGAGCCGCCGAGCGTCACCTGGTACCACTCGGCGCCGTCCTTGTCGACGCCGAGGATGCCGATGTGCCCGCTGTGATGGTGGCCGCACGAGTTGATGCAGCCGCTGATATGCAGGTCGATGTCGCCGATATCGTGCAGCATGTCGAGATCCTGGAATCGTTCGGCGATCGCGTCGGCGATCGGGATCGAGCGCGCGTTCGCGAGCGCGCAGAAATCGCCGCCGGGGCACGCGATCATGTCGGTCAGGAGTCCGACGTTCGCGCTGGCGAGACCGGTCGCGCGCGCGCGTTCCCACAGCAGGAAGAGGTCGTCGACGTGCACCCACGGCAGTACCACGTTCTGCGCATGCGTGACGCGCGCCTCGCCGCACGAGAAGCGGTCCGCGAGTGCGGCGAGCGCATCGAGCTGTTCTGGCGATGCGTCGCCGGGCGCCTGCAGGCGACGCTTGAACGACAGCGTGACGATCCTCAGTGCCGGGTCGCGGTGCAACGCGACATTGCGCGCGAGCCAGCGCGCGAAGGCCGGATGACGAGTGGCCTGCGCGGCCATGCGCGTTTCGACATCCTCCAGGTCGAGCGCGCGCGGCGCGGCGCGCGGCGGCACGAAGGATGCCGCGATGCGGTCGAATTCGGCCTGCGGGATCGTATGCGGGCCGCCGTCATGCTCGACGATCTGGCGAAATTCTTCCTCGACGTCGTCGACGTAGCGCTGGCCCTCGCTCTTCACGAGAATCTTGATGCGCGCCTTGTACTTGTTGTCGCGCCGGCCGTAGCGATTGTAGACGCGCACGATCGCCTCGATGTAGTTCATCACGTGTTGCCACGGGAGAAACGCGCGCAGCACCGTCGCGATCGTCGGCGTGCGGCCCATGCCGCCGCCGACGCTTACGCGAAAGCCGAGTTCGCCCGCGTCGCTGCGCACGAGCTTCAGCCCGACGTCGTGCCAGTCGGTCGCCGCGCGGTCCTCGGCCGCGCCGGTGATCGCGATCTTGAACTTGCGCGGCAGGAACGCGAATTCCGGATGCAGTGTCGTCCACTGGCGCATCACCTCGGCGAACGGACGCGGATCGGCAATTTCGTCCGGCGCGACGCCCGCGCGCTCGTCGCATGAAATGTTGCGGATGCAATTACCGCTCGTCTGGATCCCGTGCATGTCGACGGTCGCGAGCAGGTCCATCACGTCGGCCGCCTTCGCGAGCGGAATCCAGTTGAACTGCACGTTGGTGCGGGTCGTGAAGTGCGCGTTGCGCGTCGGCAGGCGCAGCGTGCCGAGCAGCGCCTGCGCGTCGCAGGCGGCGCGATAGGTGGCATCGTCCGGCACGTCGTAATCGCGCGCGATCCGGGCAAGCACGCGAAGCTGCGCGCTCGACAGTTCGCCGTACGGCACGGCCACGCGCAGCATCGGCGCATGGCGTTGAACGTACCAGCCGTTCTGCAGGCGCAACGGCCGGAACGCATCCTCGCTCAGCGTGCCGTGCTGCCAGCGTTCGAGCTGGTCGCGGAACTGGGCGGCGCGGCTGCGCACGAGCGCCCGGTCGAAATCGGTATATCGGTACATGACGTGATACGCGAGAGGAGCGGCGGCGCAGGGGCGCGCCGCTCGGGAGGGGACGTTGCGACGGGTGTCGGGCAACCGGAGACAGCGTAGGGAACGCGCGGCGGCGGGACAAGCAGCAGTTCGGCACGAAAAGGGCGCAGCAGATCGGCGATGCGCCGGCGGCGCTCGGGCATGCGTTGCGCATGCCCGCGTCGGGTTCAGGCTTGCGCGTCGACGATCAACGCCGGATCGAGCGCGCGGATGCGCTGGTCGATGAAGTAGCCGCCGCCTTCCTGGTAGCGCAGGAACAGCCGGCCGCACGACACGCAGCGGCTGACGTTGCAGCGGTTGTACGGAAAGTGGCGCGGTGCGATCGGTGCGTCGTCCGACCCGTAGCGCGTACCGGCCGGATGGAATTCGTCGTAGCGCGGTTCGGGGTCGTCGGGCGGCGCGAGCGTCGCCACTTCGACGAGCTGCGTATCTTGCAGCGACAGCGGCAGGCTCGTCCAGCCGGCAAGCGATGTCTTCGTGCAGATGCACGGTTGCGTGACGCCGGCGGCTTCGGCGGCGAGCGTCAGCAGTGCGGCGTGATCGAGGTAGGGCAATGCGCTCATGGGATGGCGAGACGGGGCGAAGGGACGTGCAATGTAACCCGTATGTGCATCGGCTGCACGGCAGCAGCGTGCTTGCGTGCGGTTCACCCGGCCTTGCGCACCGCCGGTTCGGCGACGAGTTCACCGAGCACGCGGATCGCGCGTTCGATGTCGCGGTTCCACGGATGGCCGAAGTTCACGCGCACGCAGCGCTCGAAGCCGTGCGCGGCCGAGAACAGCGGCCCCGGCGCGAAGCTGATGCCGCGCGCGATCGCCTGGCGGTGCAGTTCCATCGCATCGATCGCATCGGGAAACGACAGCCACAGAAAATACCCGCCGTCCGGCCGCACCCACTCGACGCCGGCCGGCAACCAGCGCCGCAACGCGTCGTCCATGCGGGCGAGCTGCGTCTGCAATGCGCCGCGCAGCTTGCGCAGATGGCGATCGTAGCCGCCGTGCTCCAGATAGTTCGCGATGCCGGCTTGCGCGGGAATGCTGGCCGACAGCGTGGTCATCAGCTTTAGCCGCTGCACCTTCTCGGCGAACCGGCCGGCGGCGGCCCAGCCGATCCGGTAGCCGGGCGCGAGCGTCTTCGAGAACGAGCTGCAGTGCATCACGAGGCCATGGCGGTCGAAGGCGCGCGCGGGCAGCGGGTAGTCGGGGCCGAAATGCAGCTCGCCATACACATCGTCCTCGATCAGCGGCACCTCGCGCGCGGCCAGCATTTCCACGAGCGCGCGCTTCTTGTCGAGCGACAGCGTGACACCGGTCGGATTCTGGAAATTGGTCATGAACCAGCACGCGCGGATGTCGTGCCGGTCGAGCGCGTTCGCGAGCGCATCGAGATCGAGGCCCGTGCGCGGATCGACCGGAATCTCGACCGCACGCAGGTCGAGCCGCTCGATCGCCTGCAGCGCCGCATAGAAGCCGGGCGACTCGACCGCGACGACGTCGCCGGGCCGCGTGACCGCCATCAGGCACAGGTTCAGCGCTTCCAGCGCGCCGTTCGTGACGACGATCTCGTCGACGGGTTGCGCGACGCCGGTTGCCAGATAGCGCCGCGCGATCTGCTGGCGCAGCGCCTCGTTGCCGGGCGGCAGATCGACGACCGTGCTCCACGGGCTGACGACGCGCGTCGCCTGCGCGAGCGATTTCGCGAGGCGCGGCAGCGGAAACAGCTGCGGCGCGGGGAACGCGGAGCCGAGCGGCACGATGCCGGGTTGCGTCGCGGCGTCGAGCACCGAGAACACGAGATCGCTGATGTCGACCTTGCGCGTGGCGCCGGCGCGGCGCGCGCGGCGTTGCGCAGGCGGGTTCGCGGCCGCGCCCGCACCCGGCGCGACGTAATAGCCGGAGCGTTCGCGCGCGCGGATCAGCCCCCACTGTTCGAGCAGGTAGTACGCGCGAAACACCGTCGACTGGCTCACGCCATGCTGCGCGATGATCTGGCGCAGCGACGGCAGGCGCGTGCCGGCCGCGAGGTTGCCGTTGCGGATTTCGTCGGCGATCGTATGGGCGAGGGTTTCGTAGCGTTTCATCGGCGCGGATGGAGCAGGCGTGCGCCGCGCGCGGGCCGGTGCGGCGCCGTGCCGGCGGGGCCGGCCATTGTCCGACGGGCGGCCCGAAAAGAAAAGAGTGAGGGCCTCGGCTGTTCGCGCGTTCGTGGCGATGGTCGCGCGTGATCGCGGCGCTCAAGGCGTTCACGCGGCGTGGTGCCGATGCGCATGCGACGGTGCG
Source organism: Burkholderia territorii (assembly GCF_001718335.1). Lineage (NCBI taxonomy): Bacteria > Pseudomonadati > Pseudomonadota > Betaproteobacteria > Burkholderiales > Burkholderiaceae > Burkholderia > Burkholderia territorii. The sequence continues at coordinate 1,341,162 of NZ_CP013365.1, read as the reverse complement.
ACGCACGTGCGTGCGGATGATGGCGACATCATGCAACGTGCGACCTGCGTCGCGCGATCGTGCTGAACGAGTCGAAGGCGTGCGTGGCGCATGCAGCGTGTTGACGTGTTGACGTAGCTGCAACCGAAACCCGCACACGCCGAGTCATGTCTTTCCCCTGACGATTCTTCGTGCGCGCGTGCGCAGACATGCGGTCGAACGCGGACACGCATCACGCGTTTCGAATGAAGCCGCACGCGGCGTGCGTGCGGCATCTTCCAATTGCGCGGCGATATTTTTTGTGGTCTTGTTTCAAGCTCACGCATCGACTCGACAAAGGACAGTCGAATGCATACGGGGAACTCGGGCGAGGACCGATTGATCAGGGGAATCGGCATGCGCCGGCATGCGCGCCGGGCCGTGTGCCGGTTGCTTGTCATCCTGACGCTCGGCCTGCAGTGCCTGCCGGCATGTGCCGCTCCTCCCGAGGCCGTCAACGACAGCGTACTGCGTATCCTCGCTTGGCCCGGCTATGCGGACAACGATGTCGTCAATGCATTTGAGACGCAATTCCACGTACGCGTCGAAGTGACGTTCGTCGATTCCGACGAAGCATTGTGGACGCGCATGCACAGTGCGTCGCCGCCACCGTACGACGTGCTCGCGGCCAACACGGCGGAGATCCAGCGCTATGCGCGCGACGGCCTGCTCAGTCCGATCGACCTGTCCCAGGTTCCCAATCGTCGCCGGCAACTGCCGAATTTCCAGCAGCTCGCAACGATCGGTGGACTCCTGCACAACGGCTCGACCTACGCGATTCCGTTCACGTATTCGTCGATGGGATTGATCTACGATCGCAAGCAGGTGCCGGCCGCGCCGCGCTCGATGCTGGAATTGTGGAATCCGCGTTATCGCGGGAAGGTGCTCGACTTCAACAGCGCGCAGCATAATTTTTCGTTCACCGCGCTCGCGCTCGGCTATCGCGACCCCTTCCACCTGTCGCCCGCGCAAACGCTTGCCGTCGCGCACAAGCTCGTCGATCTGCGACGCAACCTGCTCACGTATTACACGCTTCCTGAAGAGGCGACCGCGCTGTTCGTCCAGCATCGCGCGGCGCTGATGTTCGGCAACTACGGCACGCAGCAGGTCGAACAACTGCGTCGCGCCGGTGCGGACGTCGGCTACGTGATTCCGGACGAGGGCGCACTCGCGTGGCTCGACTGCTGGGGTGTCACGCGCGGTGCGGAGCGGCCCGAGCTCGCGTTCGCCTGGATCAACTACATGCTCGAACCGGCGATCGGCGCGCTGCTGACCAAACGCCAGGGGCTCGCGAATACGCTCGAGCCGCCGCCCGGTCTCGAGTCCGGCCACCAGCATCTGGTGTGGATCCAGCCGGTCGAGGACATCGCGCGGCGCGAGTCGCTGTGGAGCCGCATCGTATCGGGCGATCGGCCGGAGCGGTTCGACAAATGATCAGGCTCGGGATCACGTCGAAGCTGTCGGTGCTGTTCGCATGCATCGGCGTGATCGCATCCGGCTCGACCGGCTACTACACCTACCGCGCGAACCGGACGATGCTCGTGCAGGAAGCCCAGCACAGCCTGCTGATGTCGACGCAATTGCTCGCGCAGCGCTTCACGACCGCGTTGGCCGACGTGGCCGACGATGCACTCGTGCTCGCGCAATTGCCGTCGGCCGCGCTCGTCGCGAGCGGCGGCGGCACCGATCGCGCGCCGCGCTCGCGGCTCGAGCGCGTCTATTACAGCTTCATGAAGAACCACCCCGAGTACCTGCAGATCCGGCTGATCGCGCGCGGCGATTTCGGGCTCGAGCGGATTCGCGTCGATCGCGACGCGCGTGGCATCGTCGTGTTGCCGGAGCGTGCGTTCCAGGAAAAAGGACAGTTTTCCTACGTATTCGGTACGCTCGCGACGGCACCCGGTCATATCTACCTGTCGCCGATCGTGGTCAATCACGAGACCGGCGCGCATGCGGCCGAAGGGCTGCCGATCCTGCGCGTGGGCACGCCGGTCGTCGACCCGGCCGGTACGGTGGTCGGCGCACTGGTCGTCGACGTCGATCTGTCGCGCATGTTCGATCGGCTCGAGCGCGACCTGCCGCAGGACTACGCGGTGTTTCTCGCGAACGAGTGGGGCGACTTCCTCGTGCACCCGGACCCGTCGCAGGCGTTCGGCTTCGATCGCGGCCGGCGCGTGCTGATGCAGGATCGCTTTCCCGGCACGCGTCTGCTGTTCGTCGGCGCGCGCACGAATGTGACGCTGAACGGTCTCGCGCAGCCCGACGACGTGCCGGGCCAGATGTTCGCGTTCGTGCGCACGCCGTTCGGCAACAACGAGGGCAACCGCTTCGTCGTGCTCGGCATGGCGCGTCCGCTCACGGATGTGCTGGCGCCCGCGGGGATTCTCGGCGGACGGATCATCCGGATGGTGTTCCTGATGAGCCTCGCGGCGGTGATTCTCGCGATCCTGTTCGCGCGTGCGATCACGAGCCCGTTGCAGACGCTCGCGCGCGCGGCGACCCACGTGTTCGACGATCCGGCCGCCGAACGACTGCCCGTTGCGCGGGCCGACGAGATCGGCGTGCTGGCGCGCTGTTTCGACAGCATGCGCGTGGAAATCCGCACGCAGGTCGCGATGCTGCGCGCGAAGCAACTGGAGCTCACGCACCTCGCCGGTCACGATCCATTGACCGGCCTGCCGAACCGCCTGTTGTTCATGGAGCGCCTCGAGGCCGCGATCCGGCATGCGGCCGCCGTGCGCGAGGGGCTGGCGGTGATGTTCGTCGATCTCGACCGCTTCAAGCAAATCAACGACCAGCACGGACACGCGGCAGGCGATCGCACGCTCGTCGCCGTCGCGAAACGGCTGAACCTCGTGCTGCGCAGCGGCGACATGGCCGCGCGGCTCGGCGGTGACGAATTCATCGTGCTGATTTCGGACGTGCGGTCGCCCGACGTGATCGGCGATATCGCATCGCGTATCCAGATCGTGATGGCCGAGCAACTGGAGTTCGGCGAACGCCATCTGGCCGTGGGCGCGAGCATCGGCGTCAGCGAGTATCCGGCCGATGGCGCGTCGGCCGAGGAGCTGCTGGTGAAGGCCGACGCGGCGATGTATGCGGCGAAGGCGTCCGCGCAGTGCGCGTGCGTGCGCTACCAGGAGTTGTTGCGCGGGGGCATCGCAGCGGATGCGGGCGCCGGCATGGCAGCGGAGGGCGGCCGTTGACGGCGGGCAGGCCGTGCGTGCGGCGTAAACGCGACGAGCCCGTCACGGGACGGGCTCGCCGGATCCTGGCGGACTGCGCGCGATGCGCGCAGCGGCGGACTCAATGGCCGAAGTAGACCGAGTCGCGCGCGTTCTGCACCTTGGCTGCCGGTGCGCCGCCCTGGACGACCGGGGCCGGTTGCGCGCCGTAGCCGCTGGCATCTGCGCCGTGTACGCGTGCTTGAGCGGCCTGGATGTCGGCCGGGTAATACGGGCTCGACTGGCTCGGCTTGTAGCCGGCGTTTTCGAGCTGGACGAGTTCGTTGCGCACTTGTGCGCGGGTCACGGTGCTTTGGGCGAATGCGCCGAACGAAGCGGACAGGGCAACGGCTGCAACGACTGCGGAAACGAGCGATTTCATGATGACCTCCGATGTTCTATTGGGTTCGCCGGCGACACCATGTCGTAAGCGATTGATTACATCGTAGGCGTCGGGTGCTTAAGGGTAAACGTGGATTCCGACGAAAGATCGTTGCGGCCCAGGTAATAATCCGGCCGGAAAAGTCGATCCGGCCCTGTCTTGTGTTGCGGGAATGACAGATCGATATCGGAGGGCGCCGGCAAGGCGCCGCGCACGGGCAGGCGCCCGACGGCGAGCGCCGGCAGGCGGGCATGGCGGAGGGCGTTGCCGGATCAGACGCCGTCGGCGTCGTCGATTTCCTTGCGCTCGCGGCGTTCCTCGTTGCCGCGGCGGGCGCGCAGCCGCTGCCGCGACAGGACGGCGATCACCTGCTGGGTCGGCGCGCCGGACGGCAGCTCGTTGCGGATGCGATCTGGCACCATCGGCAGGCCCGCGCGCTGCCGGCGCAGTGCCTTCGCGATTGCCCGGCGGCATTCGTCCCCGTGGCAATCCCATTCATCGCGGATTCTCTGGCAATAACGGCATTGTTCCATGCGAACAGTCTAACGCGTCTTGCGAATTCGGACCGAAGGGGGAACGGACCGTGCCCGGCCGGCGGGCGGCCGACGTCATTTCGCGTTGGCGTGCGGGCCGCCGATCTGCCCGGCGGGCGCTGCCGCGTGCCGGAAGACGCCCGACTTCCAGATCATCTGCGATGCGGCCACGAGCACGAACAGCAGGACGACGGTCCGGAACACGCGCGGCGACATCCTGTCCCGCAGCGGGCGCACGAGCCACATGCCGGCGATGGCGGGCACGCTGGCAGCCGCCGAAATCGCGAGGTCGGCGACGCTCGCGTGCGCGGCGCCGCTGAACGTCGTGATCAGCGTGACGATCGATACCACGAGGATGATCGCGATCTGCTTCGTAAACGCGCGGCCGGTCGCCCCGGATGAAATCAGATAGGTGGCCAGCAACGGCCCCGGCACCGACGCAATGCTCTCCATCAATGCGGCGCCGAATCCGAGCGCGAACCCGACCGGCTTTTGCCATGCCGCCGGCAGGTTCAGCTTCGGCGCGCTCAACATCAGTGCCGCGGCGACGATCAGCAGCGCGCCCGACGCGGCCTGTGCGTGGCCCGCGTTCAGCGACAGGAGGATCGCGACGCCGGCGACGTTGCCGAGGACGGTGCCTGCGATCGGTGCGGCGATCTTGCGCGCGGTTGCGAGTACCTCGCCGCCTTCGAGCGCCTGCGGGATGTTGCCGAGGATGATCGGCATCGACAGCAGCAGCACTGCCTGTCGGATGGGCAGGAACTGGCTCAGGATCGGCATCGCCACCAGCGGAACGCCGATGCCCGTGATTCCCTTGACCATCCCGCCGAGCAACAGCGCGACCGCGATGCCGATCAGATCGAGCAGCGCAAGCCCGTGCAGGCTGGAAACCAACACACCTTCAGTCAGATCGAGATGAGTCATTGGAAACAGGTCGAGACATGGGCGGCGAGCCGATCGACGGCTTCCGGTACCGGTGCACGCGACCGCGCACGCCGTTGTGGGTTTTTGGGGCGAACCGGCCGATGGTTGCGTCGTCCGCCATCGGGATTCGACGGGCCGGTTTCGACGCGCCGGCGCAGGCCTGTGCGCGCCAAAGCGACTCGTTCGACACCGTTCGAGGCTGCATCTTACCCGAGCGCGGCGCGAGGCACCGGGCGCGTGACCGTGCCTGTGGAATATCGTTGGAGTGCTTGAGCACTATTCATGATGCATCGCTCTATCATGTGAAAAATACATGGACCGAAACAAGGAGGCGAGATGACGCTTGCACAGTTGCAGGCCCTGGCGGCCGTGGTCGAACTCGGGTCGCTGACGGCCGCGGCCGAGCGGTTGAGCCGCAGTCAATCCGCGATCAGTCACGCGTTGACCGAACTGGAGGACATCACCGAGGTCAAGCTGCTGTTGCGCGACCGCCAGCCGGTCGTCCTGACCGCTGCGGGCGAACGCCTGTGGCCGTACGTGCAGAACGTGGTTCGCGAAGCGCAGACACTGCGGCAGCAGTTCAGCCTGTCGCGCGGCAAGCTCGAAGGGCGGCTGGTGGTCGCGTCGCTGCCGAGCGTGTCGCTCGCATTCGTCGTACCCGCGCTCGAGGCGTTGAAGGCGGCGCATGAGGGCGTGACGGCGGTACTGCTCGAAGGCACGGACGCGGAGGTCGAAGGATGGCTCGACGACGGCACCGCCGACGTCGGCGTGGTCGCCGGAACGAAAACCTTCGCGAACAATCTGCCGCTGCTCGACGAGGATTTCGTCGCCGTGGCGGCGGACGGCGCGTTCGACGGCCGCAAGAGCGTGTCCGCGAAACGGTTGTCCACGATGCCGTTCATTTTCTCGAAGGCGGGTTGCGGGCCCGTCATCGAGGATTACTTCGCGCGCAACGGTGCATCGCTTCGCGCCGCGTTCAATGTGGTCGAGATGCGGACCATCCTGTCGATGGCGGAGGCGGGAATGGGCGTGTCGATCGTCCCGCGCATCACGCTCACCTACACCCGGTTCGGCGGCCGGGTGCTGGAGCTGTCGCCCAGATTGCAACGGTCCGTGCGGCTGTCGTGGAACACGACCGGCAATGCGGTCGCAGATGCGTTCGTGAAGCTGGTCGACGCGCAGCGCGCGAAGGCGGGCAAGGCAATTCAGGCGCGCACGAAAAAGGCCCGGTAGCGCATCGGCAGCTCGATGCGGCGATGAAGCGCGTTCATGGGGCACTTGCAGTTTATTCATGCCGGCGGTGGTCGACATGCAATACATTGTGGTTCCTCGCCCTGATTTCACTGCGTCGAAGGAGACCGCCGTGCCGGCCATGCCCACCCTGATTGCCTTCGGACTCGTGTCGCTCGGGATGGTCCTGACGCCCGGCCCGAACATGATCTACCTGATTTCGCGCTCGATCTGCCAGGGTCGCCGCGCGGGGTTGGTGTCGCTCGGTGGCGTCGCGCTGGGGTTCGTGTTCTACATGTTCAGCGCGGCGTTCGGCATCACCGCGCTGGTGCTGACCGTGCCGTACGCGTATGACGCACTGCGTTTCGCCGGGGCGCTGTACCTGGCGTATCTCGCGTGGCAGGCGCTCAGGCCGGGCGGGCGCTCGGCGTTTCAGGTCCGGGAGTTGCCGCACGACAGCGGCGCGCGGCTCTTCACGATGGGCTTCGTCACCAATCTCGCGAATCCGAAGATTGCGGTGATGTATCTGTCGCTGCTGCCGCAGTTCATTTCGCCGGGGCACGGCAGCGTGCTCGCGCAATCGCTGGCACTCGGCTGCGTGCAGATCGCGGTGAGCGTCAGCGTCAACGCGCTGATCGCGAGCATGGCCGGCTCGATCGCGGCGTTTCTGGCTGGCCGGCCCGTCTGGGCGCGCGTGCAGCGGTGGTTGATGGGCACCGTGCTGGCCGCACTGGCCGTGCGTATCGCGTTCGAGTCGCGCGGGTAGCCAGGGAAGATCGCTTGCGGGGCGAGCGACGTATCGATGCGCATGCAACGTTCGGCGGATGAGCCGGCTCCGCGCGATCCGCGTCAGTCGCTTCGTCGTACCGGAAACCGGGTGGCGTGCGTCACGCGAGATGTCGCGCGCGCGCCGACCTCAGCCGCCCGCCGCGCGATCGCGCGCCGCGGGCGGCCGTCGCATCAGCGCTTGCCGCGCTTCTTGCTCAGCTCGATCGTCTCGAACAGCTCGTACTGCGCGGTCGGTTGCTGATCCGCACCCGGCGCGTGGTAGTAGCGCATCGTGATCGTCGTGTGGCCGTCCGGCTCGCCCGGATCGTGGTCGAACACGGCAATCCCGTAACCCGTGCCCGTATCGCGGCGTGCGGACCAGATCGCATCCTCGAGCGCGTCGGCCGGCTTGCGCACGAACGTGTTCGGCGCGGTGCCCGGCACCGGCCGGTTCGGTTTCGTGAAGACCTTGGCCTGCGCAAAGCCCGTCGCCGGATTCTCGCCGTACACGTCGAGCGGCGCACTGGTGCCGCCGCCGCCGAGAATCAGGTGGATCGTGCCGTGGCTCGTGTCGAACGTCGTGCTGTTCGGGTCGGTCGCCCCGACCGGACGCGGCTGCAGTGTCTCGACGACTTCGCCGGTCGACGCATCGACGCCCGCGCGGTGATTGCAACCGCGCACCGGGTAGCTGCGCTCGTAGTCGTGATCGTGGCCGCACAGCACGAGGTCGACGCCGTAGCGGTCGAACAGCGGCAGCCATGCCTCGCGGATGCCCTTGTCCGAACCGTTGCCCGTCTTCGACGAACTCAGCGCGTCCTGGTGCATCTGCACGACGATCCAGTCGATGTCGTCATCGTGCGACGCGTGGCGCAGCGTGTGCTCGAGCCAGCGCGTCTGCTCGCCGTTGCTGTAGCCGCGTACGTAGAACGACGTCCCCGGTTCGATCGGCGCACGGCCGGTGCTCGCGGCCGGCACGAGCGGGTTCGGGCCGCCGACGAATGCGGCCGCATCCTGGTACACGACGTCGTCGGCGTCGAGCGAGATGAACAGCACCGAGCTCACGCGGAAGCTGTACCAGCGGCCCGGAAAGCGCGTGCCGTTCTCCGGGAGCGTGTAGCGCGCGAGATACGAGTCGAGCCCCTGCGGGCCGTTGTTGAATTCGATCTCGTGATTGCCGGGGCATGGCATCCACGGGCGGTTCGCGGCCGACGTCTGGTTGTTGTTGCCGAAGTCGCGCCACACCTCCGGTTGATGGGCCGGATTCAGGTTCGCGTAGCAGAGGTCGCCGTTCAGCAGGTGGAACAGCGGCTGGAACTGCTCGACCGCCTGCACAGCGAAGCGGCTTTGCGGCGACGACAGCACCCACGCGCCATTCGGCGTCGCGAGGTCGCCGTAGCTCGTGAAGCGGAACGGCGCGCGCCCGCGCGGCGCGGTCGTGAAGGTCGCGGCAAACGGCTGCGCGGCGTTGCTGTCGTTGTCGGCCGTGAGTTCGTAGCGGTAGCGGGTGTTCGGCTTCAGGCCATGTACGCGTGCGTGGTACGTGAACACGGTTTCGCCGTTCAGACCGTCGGTGTAAAGGCGCTGCACGCCATGCACGGTGCGTGCCGGCTCGCCGTCCGCGACGATCCGCGCGCGCGGATTGACGGCCGGCGCGAGCGACGCCCACGAGATCACGACTTCCGACGCCGGGTCGCTGCCCCACGTCAGATGCACCTGTTCGGGCGTGCCGTCCGGATTCGACGCCGCGGCGCGTGCGGCCGCGAGCCCGCCGGCGGCGGTGGCCAGGCCGGAGACGCCGGCCAGTTTCAGGAAGCCGCGACGCGATACGGAAGCGGCCGGCTCGTTCGATTCGGCGGGGAAGTTTTCCTGGTTCGACATGATCGTATTTTCGTTGAATGACACGAGGGATGCGGAACCGCCCGGCCGCGCGCGAGCGCGTGCGGGGCGTGGGCCGGAAACGAGCGGGATCCCGGTGACGGCATTGTCGAAGTGCAGTTTTGCCGGGTTGTGACAGACGGTAATCAATGGACGGCCCGGACGCGTCGATGAATGTGCGCGTCGTTGCCGGCGCTGCGCAAATTTATTTGCATGTGCCGCGACGGATTTTCCCGCATGCGTCGTTTAACGGATGAACGGCCACTTCCGGCCGGGAAACGATGCTTCGGAGTCTTGCATGAAACTTTCCATTTCATTACGGTTTGCCGCGGGTTGCGTGGCTGCGCTGGCGACATCCGCCGCATTCGCGCAGGCCGTCATCGTCGCACCGGTCGCACCGCCGCCGCCGCGCGTCGAAGTGATGCCGGCGCCGCGCGCGGGCTACGTGTGGGATCAGGGTCACTGGCACTGGCGGCAGGGCCGCTACGTGTGGATTCCGGGCCATTGGCAGGTGGTGCGTGCCGGCTATCACTGGATACCCGGACACTGGGTCGCGCGCGGCCCGAACTGGCGCTGGGTGCCGGGCCACTGGGCGTGACGCGCAGCGTGTCGCGCGGCCCTCGGTGGCCGCGCGGCAGGGCTTTCACACAACTTCATCGATCGAGCCATGCCTTTTCGAACCATCGTGATCCTGACGATCTCGGCCGTCGTGCTGGCCGGCTGCGTCGTGGTGCCGGCGCGCCCGGTGTATTACCGGCCCGCGCCGGTCGTCGTATATTGATTGCGCCGGCAGGTGCGCGATCGACAGGATCGATATGCCGGATGAACCGGATTTCGACGAAATCGACCGGGCCGGTTCCTGGTGCGGCGCAGCGTGCGTCGCCGATGCGGTGGCCCGATGCATGCAAGGGGAGCACGACGATGAGCTTCAGCCGGACAACGGGCGCTGTCGCCGGCAGCATGCGGCGTTCGCACCGCGCATCGCGGAGCGGCCCGCATTGAGCGGCACCGATCCGGACGCGGAACTCGTCGCGCGGGTCGGCGCGCGCGACGCATCGGCCGTGCGTGTGCTCGTCGCACGCAAGCTGCCGCGCTTGCTCGCGCTCGCGACGCGCATGCTGGGCGACCGGAGCGAAGCCGAGGACGTCGCGCAGGAAACCTTCGTGCGGATCTGGAATCACGCGCCGCGCTGGCGGAATGGCGAGGCGCGCTTCGATACGTGGCTGCATCGCGTCGTGCTGAACCTGTGCTACGACCGCTTGCGCGGGCGGCGCGAGGAGCCGGTCGATACGTTGCCCGACGTGCCGGACCCCCAACCCGAGCCCGCCGCGCACGCGGAGTTGCGCTCGCGCGACGCGCGCGTGCGAGAGGCGCTCGCCGCGCTGCCGCCGAGGCAGCGGGAAGCGCTCGTGCTCCAGTACTATCAGGACATGTCGAACCTTGAAGCGGCCAACCTGATGGGCATCACCGTCGATGCGCTGGAAAGCCTGCTCGCGCGCGCACGGCGCAACCTGCGCGCGCAACTGGCCGGCGACCCACCTAGCGAGGACAAGCGATGACACCCGAACGATTCCGTACCATCGTCGCCGCGTACGGCTCGGATGCGCGGCGCTGGCCGCAAGACGAACGCGCGGCGGCCGAAGCGTGGGCGCAAGCGCATCCGCGCGACGCGCTGGAGGCGCTCGACGATGCCGCCGAGCTCGATGCATGGCTCATGCAGGACACGGTCGCGCCGCCGGCGCCGGCGCTCGTCGAACGTATCGTCGCGTCGGCGCCGGCGCGGCAACGTGAACGGCGCCGGGGCAAGGTGTGGTGGTCGGGCGCGGCGTTCGCGGGTGTCGGGCTGGCCGGTGCGCTGGCGGGCGCGGTGGCGGTGTCGATGCTGATGCTCGGCAGCGCGCCGGTCGTGCAACACGAACCGGGCTATCTGACGACGACGTTCGGCGGCCCGAGTATCGACGGAGGCGACGAATGACCGAACGTGGCTGGAAAATCGTGCTCGTCGGCTCGGTCGTGCTGAACGTGTTCATGCTCGGCGCGATCGGCGGCGGCGCGTATCAGTGGCTCGCGACGCATCGTGACCTGCACGGGGCATGGCTGCCCGGACAGCGCACGGCACTGCGGTTCGCGGCGGACGGATTGTCCGATGAGCGTCAGCGGGAGTTTGCGGCGGCGCTGAAGGCGGCACGCAAGGACGGTCGCGATTTCGCGCGCGAAGGGCGTGACGGGCGGATCACGGTGCTCGATCTGCTGGCCGCGCCGCAGCTCGATCGCGCGGCGATCGATGCGGCGCTCGACCGGACGCGCGCGGCCGACAGTGCGTTGCGCGCGCAAGTCGAGCGCAGTGTCGTCGATTTTGCGGCGACGCTGACGCCGGACGAGCGCGCGAAGTTCGTCGACGGTTTGCGGCGCAGCGGGAACTGGCGATTGCCGGCGAGATTGCAGAAGCAGCAGGGGCACGGGACGGACCGCTGACCCGTTCGTCGCGCGGTGACGGCGCGCAAGCGCCGTTCACGCCGGCCCGATCGGCAGCACATCGTCGATGAATTCAGCGTAACGCAAGGCGGCAATCCCGCAAGCCGCGGCAAGGACGAACCATGGATCGAAGCGAAGACTTTGTCGTGCGCACCATGTCGGCCAGCGACGTGGCCATGTCGGTCGAATGGGCCGCGGCGGAAGGCTGGAATCCCGGGCTGCACGACGCGCAATGTTTCAGGCAAGCGGATCCGGCCGGCTTTTTCGTCGGCCTCTGGCGTGGCGATCCGGTTGCTTGTCTCGCGGCAGTCGCTTATGACGAACATTTCGGCTTCATCGGCCTGTACATCGTGAAACCGGAGTTTCGCGGCAAGGGCCTGGGCATGCGCATCTGGCAGCACGGCATCCATTACCTTGGAGAACGAAACATTGGCCTGGACGGCGTCGTGGCCCAGCAGGCGAATTACGGGAAGTCGGGATTCCGGCTCGCGTATCGCAACATCCGCTATCAGGGGCACGTGAGCGGCATCGGCTGCGCGCACGTGGCGGAAGCGGCCGATGTTCCGTTCGAGCAATTGCTTGCCTACGATCGCCAGTGCTTCCCGGTGGCGCGCGAGCGTTTTGTTTCCGTCTGGATCGCGCAGCCGGACACGGTGGCACTCGCGATGATCGACGCGGGCCGCGTGGCCGGATACGGTGTCGTGCGCCGTTGCCATGCGGGCTGCAAGATCGGCCCGCTCTTTGCCGACGACGCCGACGTCGCCACGGGGCTGTTTCGCGCGCTGGCGTCGCGCATGCCTGGCGAGATGATCGTCCTCGACGTGCCGGAAACGAATCGCGCGGCCGTCGCGCTGGCGGAGGGGCACGGGATGTCGAGCGTGTTCGAGACCGCGCGGATGTATACGAAGGAAGCGCCCGCGATTGCGATCGACCGCCTGTTCGGCGTGACGTCGTTCGAACTGGGGTAATCGTCGCGAGCATGGCCGACGATCGGGCGCCGCACGCAAGCGCTCGATGCCCGCTGAAAGCTGCGTGCAAGCAGCGGCCGATTCGACGCCAGCGGGCCGACCTCGAAATATTTTGCGATTCCGCGACGGATTTCTCGCCGGCCCCCGTTAAACACGGGTACGCACCGCGAGAGCCCCGTCATGGACCATCCGAACGACATCACACCGGCCGCCATCGCGCTGAACCGTTTCGGTCTCGGCGCGCGGGCCGACGAAGCACCGCCTGGCGATCCGAAAGCCGCGCTCGTCGCGCAGTTCGACCGTTACGACCCGCGGCCGGCCGCATGGGCCGGCGAACCCGACGCCGTCACGCTCGCCACGCGTTTCGCGACGGCCCGCAACGCGATGACGAGCGACGACGCGCAGGCCCGGCGCGCGACCGCGCAGTCGATCCGCCGCGACGGCTACGACGCATATCGCAGCGCGGTCGCCGCACGGCTGAACAGCGCGCTGACCACACCCGCGCCGTTCGTCGAGCGTCTCGTGCACTTCTGGGCAAACCATTTCGCGGTGTCGGTCGACAAGGGGCAGGTCGCCGCGTATGCGGGCGCATTCGAGCGCGATGCGATCCGCCCGCACGTGCTCGGCCGTTTCGAGGACATGCTCGTTGCCGTCGAACAGCATCCCGCGATGCAGCTGTTCCTCGACCAGGCGCGCTCGGTCGGCCCCGACAGCCCGGCCGCGCTGCGCGCCGACGCCCGCAATCCGGCGGCGCGACGCGGCCTCAACGAAAACCTCGCGCGCGAAATCATGGAGCTGCATACGCTCGGCGTGCGGACTGGCTATACGCAAGCCGACGTGACGGAATTCGCGCGCGCGCTGACCGGCTGGAGCATCGCCGGCGGACGCGGGCCGCAGCCCGGCGACGCGGCGCCGGGCGCGTTCGTGTTCCGCCCGAATCTGCATGAGCCGGGCGCGCGCACGGTGATGGGCCGCACATATGACCAGCCGGGCGAAGCGCAGGCCCGCGCGATCCTGCATGACCTGGCGCGTTCGCCGGCGACGGGCCGGCATATCGCGTTTCAGCTCGCGCGCCATTTCGTCGCCGACAATCCGCCGCCCGCGCTCACCGATCGGCTCGCCCGCGCCTTCGAGACGAGCGGCGGCGATCTGCCGACCGTCTATCGCGCGCTGGTCGACGCGCCCGACGCATGGTCGCCCGTCAATCGCAAGTTCAAGACGCCGTGGGAGTGGGCCGTGTCGTCGTTGCGCGGGCTCGGTTGGCGCGACGTGGGCGACCTGAAGGCCGCGCCGCTGCTCGCGCAGCTCGGCCAGCCGGTATGGCGGCCCGGGTCGCCGGCCGGTTACGACGACGTCGCCGCCAGTTGGGCCGCGCCCGACGCGCTGGTGCGCCGCGTCGAGATCGCGCAGCGGCTGGCCGCGCGCACGGGCGATCGGCTCGACCCGCGCACGCTCGGCAATACGCTGCTGGCCGGCTCGCTGAGTGCACCGACGGCGACGGCGCTGTCGCGCGCCGAGAGCGCGACCACGTCGCTTGCGCTGTTGCTGGTATCGCCCGATTTCCAACGGAGATGAACATGGCCCGATCCTTCACCCGCCGACAGTTCCTGAGCGTTGCCGCCGCCGGCGCGGGCGCGATGCTCGTCGCGCCGCGCATCGTGTTCGCGAACGTCGAAACCGACCGGCGCTTCGTGTTCGTGATCCAGCGCGGCGCGGCCGACGGGCTGAACATCGTCGTCCCGTATGCGGAACCGGCGTATGCGTCGCTGCGCGGCCCGTTGGCGATCGACACCGCGGCGGCGACGCGCGTCGACGGCACGTTCGCGCTGCATCCGTCGCTCGTGCAGACCGCGCGGATGTTTCGGGACAAGCAGGCGCTGTTCGTCCACGCGATCGCGTCGCCGTATCGCGACCGTTCGCATTTCGACGGCCAGAACGTGCTGGAGACGGGCGGGCGCGCGCCGTACCAGGTAAAGGATGGCTGGCTGAACCGGCTCGCCGCGATGTTGCCGCCGACGCGCGAGCGCGCGATCGCGTTCGCGCCGACGGTGCCGCTCGCGTTGCGCGGCAGCGTGCAGGCGGCGTCGTATGCGGCGTCGGGTCTGCCGGCCGCGCCCGACGACCTGCTCGCGCGCGTATCGGCGCTTTACGAGGCCGACGCGCAGCTCGGGCCGCTGTGGCAGTCCGCGATGGCCGCGCGCGGCCTCGCCGGTGACGCGCATGCGCGCCAGGATCCGGCCGGCGTCGGCAAGCTCGCGGCGACGTTTCTCGCGCGCGACGACGGCCCTCGGATCGCGATGATCGAGACGGGCGGCTGGGACACGCACAGCGCGCAGAACGCGCGGCTCGCGAATCAGTTGAAGGCACTGGACACGATGCTCGCCGCATTGCGCGACGGACTCGGGCCCGTGTGGCAGCAGACCACCGTGCTCGTCGCGACCGAGTTCGGCCGCACCGCCGCCGCGAACGGCACGGGCGGCACCGATCACGGGCAGGCGTCGGTTGCGATGCTGGCGGGCGGGGCGGTCGCCGGCGGGCGCGTGATTGCGGACTGGCCGGGGTTGCGGCCGGGCGACCTGTACGAAGGGCGCGACCTGAAGCCGACCGCGTCGCTCGATGCGCTGATCGCGGGCGCGGCCGCCGAAAGCCTGCGGCTCGATCCCGGCCATACCGCGGCCACGCTGTTCGCGGACAGCGGCCCGACGCGCCCGATGACGGGGCTTGTTAGCGGAATCGCGTGACGCGCGGCGGGCGCGCGCTCGCATCCGCCAGCCGATTGCACATGACACAACAGGGAGAATCGATGATGAAAGTCCGATCCGTATCGCTTGCCGTATTGGCGACGATGAGTGCCGCGCTGATGTCCGCATGCGTGGTGGAACCGGCGCGGCCGCCGCAGCCCGCGCCGGTCGTCGAGGTGATGCCGCCGGCGCCCGCGCCGGGCTATCGCTGGGCGAAAGGCCACTACCGCTGGGCCGGCAATCACTGGGCGTGGGTGCCCGGGCATTGGGTGGCCGTGTATTGAAGTCGAAGCGTGCGAACGGCGCGCCGCTCACCAGCCGATCCGATGCTTCTCCTCGGTTTCGCTGTGCCGCCAGTCGTCGTCCGCATGCAGATACTGGCTCGTGGTCGTCAGCGACACGTGCCCGAGGTTGTCGCGCACAAGCCGCAGGTCGACGCGGCCGTCGGCCATGTGCGAGCCGGCGCTGTGGCGCAGCCAGTGCGCGGATGCCTGTTCGAGCACGCGCGCCTGTTCTTGGCCCGCATGTCCTTGCGTGCGCAACCGGTCGGCCGCGACGCGGAATACCTGCTTCACGATCCGGTGCAACGCCGCGCGCGTGAGCGGCTTGCGCGTGCGACCGACCGGCAGCACGAGCGGCGTCGTCTCGCCCTCAGCCGGCAGCGCGGGCAGGCCGTGCGCGCGCCGGTAGCGCGCCAGCTCGGCCATCATCTCGGCGGTGGCCGGCACGAGCCGCTGCCGGCCGCCTTTGCCGGTCACGTCGAGCCACCAGCGATCGCGCCCGTTCGCATCGCGCCGTGAAAAGAACTGCCCCATCGTGGTCTCGGCGGCTTCGGTGATGCGCAGCCCGCCCAGATACAGCAGCGTGAACACCCAGCGCGCGCGATCCGCATGGAACGCGGCGCGCGCGTCGTCGCGCGGCATTGCGGCGATCGCATCCTTGACCGCCTGCCACAGCGGCGGCGCGAGATGGCGCGTGACGCGCGGCGCGGGCCGTCGTTGCCGCTGCCGTGACAGCGCGAGCGGATTGCCGGCCAGATAGCCGGCCTCTACGAGCCACGAGAACATCACGTTGAGGATCACCATCGCCTGCCGCTGGCTGGCCGCCGACAGCGGCCCGTAGAACGGCCGCCAGCGCGGGTCGCCGCGCGGATGCTTGCGGCCCCCGTTCGCGCACCACAGGTCGGCCGGCGCGGGCGCGAGCAGGAATTGGCGGTAGACGACGAGATCCTCGTGCGTGAGCGACGACAGCGGCTTGCCGCACGCGATCACGGCCCACAGCAACAGCCGTTCGGCTTCCTTGCGATAGTTCTGGAACGTGGTGGGCGTATCGACGAAGCGTGCGAGCCACGCGCGCACGGCGTCGAGGTCATGCGTCGCGGCGATCTGCGGATGCGCGCTGGTCGAGCGGTTGGTGCCCGCGCGTCCGTCGAGTGCGGCCGGCACGGTCAGCGTGTCGATCGGCTGCGGCCGCAGCGCGGCGCCGGACGGAACGGGTGAGGTCATGCGAAGAGAGCGCGCGCGAAGCGTACGAGGAAGCGCCGATGGTAATACACGATCGCCACGCGGTGAAGCCGCCATCGGTCGCGATCGTCCGGCCGGTGACGAAGCGCGACGCGGACGAGCGCGGCCGCATTACCCCAGCGACAACACGCTGTTCAGCAACGTCCGAACGAGCGTCGCCTGCCGCGTGACGCCCGTCTTCGAAAAGATCGCGCGCAGATGCGAGCGCGCGGTGTTCTTGCTGATGTCGAGTTCGTCGGCGGCTTCCTCGAGCGTCGCCCCGTTGACGAGCGCGAGCGCCAGCGCGGTCTCGGCCGGCGTGAGGTCGAACAGCTTGCGCACGATGTCGTGCGACGCCTGCGACTTGCGTTCGCCATCGCGGATGAAGATCGCGCACGCGGGCCGGCGCGGATTGTCCTCCGACCATTCGCTGAGCGGGACCGAGCGGATCAGCACGCCGAGCGGCGGCTTGCCGGACGGGCGCGGCACGGCGAGCGCCTGCGCGACCGCCGGCGCGCCGCCCGCGCGTTCTGCGAGCACCTGCCGGATCAGCTTCTGCAGCTTGCGGTCTTCCAGCGGATACGACGCCTCGAGCGCGCCGCCACGCACGCGCAGGCCGTCGCATTCGGCGAAGATCTCGTCCGCGACGGAGTTGGTCTTCATGATCGTGCCGCGCTCGTCGAGAATCGCGGTCGCGACCAGCATGCGGTCGATCGTGCTCGCGTACAGCATGCGCTCGGATTCGACCATCCCGAACTTCGCATGCAGACGCACCGCGCGCTTCAGGTGCGGCAGCAACGCGTTGCAGGCGGCCTTGTCGGTCATGGAGAACGCGCGCCCATGATGCGGGCGGCACACGCGGAACCGGCATTCGGTCCCGTCGGGCGTGCGCAGGTCGGCGCCCATCAGGTGGCCGACGTCGAACGGCTCGAGAAACTCGCGATACATCGCGCTATCGCGCCACACGCCGACGCCGAGCAGCTCGTCGACGGTGACGACGCGATCGCTCGGCAGGTTCACGAACGGGTCGAGCGCGTAATAGTAATTGTTGTACGACGCGACGCCCGGCAGCGGCGCGCCGTGCCCGGACGCATTGATCATCAGGCCCGCGTGACCGCTGGCCGGCCAGCGCAGGATCATCGTCACGTAGTTCGCGTCCAGGTGCACGCGGATCCGTTCGAGCGCGCTGCCCCATGGCACGTCTTCCAGCGGGCCTTCGTAGACGGCCGCGACGAGCGCATCGAACTGCTCGAGCGTCACGCTCGATCGGGCAATGTACGGGGAATGGGCCGGGGGCGCCGTGGTCATCGGGGTTGTCTCCTGTTGCAGCCGCCGGGTCGCGGTGCGCCGGGCATGCTGGTGCGTGCATGCTTCGCGGGCGGCGGTGCGCGGCGGCCTGCACCGGAATACGGTAGCGTGGCGACGCATGCGCGACATACCACGAATGAGGGTGGCGGCACGCCCGATGCAAGCAATTTGTGAACTTCCGCGAAACGCCGTTCGTCTAAACGGCCCACCAATGCTTCTCGAGGAACACCAGATGATTCGCAACGCCCGAATGTTGCTCGGCACGGCCGTGATCGCCGGCAGCACGCTGCTCGCCGGATGCCAGACCGACGCGGCCGTGACGAACGACGCAAGCGCCGCGAACGCCACGAACGCGCGCGCCGATCGCCCGGCCGACGGCCGGCCCGTGACCAGGACCGTTTATGTTGCACCGCAGACGGCACGCTGCACGGGCGTCGCGCCAATGGACTGCCTGCAGGTGCGCGGCAGCCCGGCCGAGCCGTGGAGCCTGTGGTACGCGGGCATCGAGGGCTTTGCGTACCAGCCCGGCTATCAATACGTGCTGGAAGTCGACGAATACCGCGTCGCGCAGCCGCCGGCCGACGGGTCGTCGATCCGCTGGGTGCTCAAGCGTGTCGTCGAGCGCCGTCAGGCGAACTGACGGCACGCGCGCCCGCGGCGCCGCTTACGCGGACGGCCGCGGCGCGACCGGCTTCGGCGGGGCGGTGGTGTCGATCCGCCGGAACACGACGGACGACAGCAGCGTGACCGCGCCCATGCAGACGAACGACAGCACGAAGCCCTTCGCCATCGAGCCCCAATACGCGGCGAACAGGTTCACGAGCCCGCCGCCGATCGACACGCCGAGGCCCATCGCCAGCATCTGCATCATCGTAAACAGGCTGTTGCCGCTGCCGGCGTCGGCGTGCGACAGCCCCTTGAGCGTCACGGCGTTCATCGCGGCGAACTGCATCGAGTTCGCGGCGCCGAACACGATCAACAATGCAATCTCCAGCACCGGCGCGGGCCGTGCCGAAACCAGCGCGAACCCCGCGATCGCGCAGCCGACGATGCCCGTGTTCACGACCAGGAAGGTCGCATAGCCGAAACGTTTGGCGAGCGGCGCGATCCAGCGCTTCGCGATCACGCCGGCGATCGCGGCCGGCAGCATCATCATCCCCGATTGCAGCGGCGTATAACCGAGCTGCACCTGCATCAGCAACGGCAGCATGAACGGCACCGCGCTCGTGCCGATGCGGCAAAGCAGGTTGCCGAGCAGCCCCGAACCGAAGTTCGGCTCGCGGAACAACCCGAGCCGGAACAGCGGCTGCGCGCGGCGCCGCGCATGCGGCAGGTACGTGAGCGCACTCGCCACGCCCAGCACGGCGAGCCCGGCCGCCCAGCCGGTGCGGTGCGCGGGCATCGGCGGATCGATCGCCAGCGACAGCGCGATCATCGCCACCGACAGCAGCGTGCAGCCGACGAAGTCGAACGGCGGCGGCTGCGTCGCCTGATCGTGCGGCAGGAAGCGCTGTACCGCGATGAAGCCCGCGACGCCGACCGGCACATTCACGATGAACACCCAGTGCCAGGAAATCGCTTGCGTGAGCCAGCCGCCTAGCGTCGGCCCGACGATCGGGCCGAGCTGCCCGGCGATCGACACGAAAGCGATCGCCGCGACGTACCGTTCGCCCGGCACGCGGCGCAACACCGCGAGGCGCCCGATCGGCAGCAGCATCGAGCCGCCGATGCCCTGCACGGCGCGCGCGACGACGAGCTGGCCGAGCGTGTGCGACGCCGCGCAGCCGATCGACGCGAGCGAGAACACCAGGATCGCGAGCGAGAACACGCGGCGCGTGCCGAACCGGTCGGCGAGCCAGCCGGACGCCGGCGTGAGCATCGCCATCGTCAGCGTGTAGACGACCACGACCGGCTGCATCGCGAGCGGCGACGCATGCAGGCTTTGCGCGATCGACGGCAGCGCGGTGTTGACGATCGTCGTGTCGAGCGACTGCATGAAGAACGCGGCGGCGACGATCCACAGCAGCGCGGAGTGTGAGGGTTCGCGGGACATGACGAAACGGGAAGTGCGGCGACCGGCGCGGCGGCGACGTGACGGGCGACGCGCGCCGGCGCACGGCCGGTCTACAAGCGCTCGATGGTACCGGTTCCTGCGGCCATCGGGAAGTTGCCCGTGAGCATTCGTCGTCATCGGAATGGCCGATGGCGGCGCGGGATGCCCGATCCCGTCCGGCTTATTGCCGAGGCCACCCGTTCCGGTCGCATCCGGCCGGGTTCCCGCTGATCGTATCGCGCGGCATGCGCGCCGCGCGTGACCGCATCACGCCGCGCGTTTCTGCGAAATCACCAGCAGCGCGCCGTTCCTGTCCTCCAGCACCGCGCGGTATTCGTGCGGCCCGGCCTGCACAGGCACGCGCACCGACGCGCCTGCCTTCACGACCCGCGCCATCGCCGCGTAAAGGTCGTCGTCCTCGTCCACGCGCAGCGTGAGGGCCGCGCGTTCGACGATCTGCTCGTCGCCGGCCACCAGCGCGATCGTCAGCGGGCCGCCGTCGAGCGCGCAATAGCGATCGCCGTCGCGGAACTTCACGTTCAGGCCCAGCCCGTCGACGAACAGCGGCAAGGCCGTGTCGATGTCATCGACCGGGTACAGCAGCATCGATACCTTCATTCGCTCTCTCCCTTGTCGTGATGTGTACGGCACGTATCGCGCCGTCGTCCGATGCTAGCGCGCGGTGCCGGCCGCCACGCAGTCTGTTCGGATGACGGTGAAACCCCTCTGTCCCCGCGCGCACGCCGTTACTCCAAACAGACGATGCCCGGGCACGCCCGCGCGCCGACACTCCCATCCGTGGACCGTCGCTATTCGTCCGTATCGTGCGGGCGGCTGCACGACCCCGACTCGTCCAACACACATGGAGACGCACGCAATGAAGTTTTCCCTCATCTACGAAGCCCAGACCACCGACGCATCGCGCGAGGGCGACCACCGGGTGTTCAAGGAGACGGTCGAGCAGGCGCTGCTGGCCGAGCAGGTCGGCTTCGACACGATCTGGTGCGTGGAGCACACGTCGCTGACCAACTATGCGCACATGAGCGCGCCGGAAACCTTCCTTGCGTACCTGGCCGGCCGTACGACGCGCATCGGCCTCGGTCACGGCGTCGTGTGCCTGCCGCCGGCGATGAACCATCCGATCAAGGTCGCCGAGCGCGTCGCGCTGCTCGACATCCTGTCGGGCGGCCGCGTGCATTTCGGCGTTGGCAAGGGCGGCAGCCAGCAGGAAGCGGGCGCGTTCGGCTACGACCTCAACGAACTGCAGCCGATGATCGACGAGTCGATGTACCTGGTGCCGAAGATGTTCGTGCAGGACGAAATCGAGCACGACGGCAA
This sequence comes from Burkholderia territorii, assembly GCF_001718335.1. Taxonomy (NCBI): domain Bacteria; kingdom Pseudomonadati; phylum Pseudomonadota; class Betaproteobacteria; order Burkholderiales; family Burkholderiaceae; genus Burkholderia; species Burkholderia territorii. Next base: position 1,319,823 of record NZ_CP013365.1, on the reverse strand, counting down.
GTACATCAAGATCCCGAAGCGTCCGATCCACCCGAAGCCGTTCCAGGATCCGCATCCGCCGATGTACCTCGCCTGCACGAACACCGATGCGCTGCTGCGCGCCGGCCAGCGCGGGATGGGCGCGCTGGTGCTCGGCTTCGGCGGCCCGGACGAAGTCGCGAAGAAGAACGCGATCTACCGCGACGCATGGGCGAACCGCAAGCCGGAAGACCAGGTGGGCTTCCGCCCGACCCAGCACCTCGCGGCGCTGTGCCCGACGGTCGTGATGGCCGACGGCCAGAAGGCCCGCAAGATCGGCATCCGCGGCCAGCGCTACTTCATGGAATCGCTCGCGTACTGGTACACGGGCGGCGAGCGTCCGGACCCGGCGAAGTGGGGCGACGACCTCGTGCAGGCCGACACCGGCGAAATGGTGATCCGTTCGCGCTTCGCGTCGGAGGAAGTCGTCGTGAACTTCGCCGATCCGGCGCTCGCGATGATGAACCCGAACCATGCGTACGGCACGGTGGACGACTGCATCGGCTACGTGGGCCGGCTGCAGGAAGCGGGCGTCGACGAAGTGCTGTTCCTCTGCCAGATGGGCACGGTGCCGCACGACGCGCAGATGGAAACGATCCGCAACATCGGCGAGCACGTGATCCCGTTCTTCAACAAGGAGAAGGCGCGCGCCTGCGCATAAGGGCGGGCGGGCCGGGCCGCGCCCGTCGTCCCTTCGGACGATGCGGCGCGCCCGCGCGAGCCCGACCATCGCCGGCAGGAGCCCTCGCTCGCGGCGCCGGCCGCGACGAACCACTTGGAGAGAGACCGGGGTGAGCGCCGCCGCGCGCGCCCCGTATCACAGGAGACATTCGTGCACCGCGACAACGATTCGAACGCACTGGCCGCCACCCTGATCGCCCGGGCCGAGGCGCTGGCGCCGACCCTTGCCGGCCGCGCCGCGCAGGCGGAAGCGCAGGGCCGCATCCCGGCCGAGACGATCGCCGACATGCAGGCCGCCGGCTTCTTCAAGGTGCTGCAGCCGAAGCGCTACGGCGGCTACGAGCTCGATCCGCAGACGTTCTTCGACATCCAGATGGCGCTCGCGCGCGGCTGCATGTCGACGGCGTGGGTGTACGGCGTGGTCGGCGTGCACAACTGGCAGCTCGCGCTGTTCGACGAACGCGCGCAGCAGGACGTATGGGGCAAGGACCCCGCGACGCTGATCGCGTCGACCTACATGCCGGTCGGCCGCGTGACGCCGGTCGAAGGCGGCTTCCGGCTGTCCGGCCACTGGAAGTTCTCGAGCGGCAGCGAATTGTGCGACTGGGTGTTCCTCGGCGCGCTGGTGCCGCCGGCCGAGGCCAGCCAGCCGCCGGAATACCGAACCTTCCTGCTGCCGAAATCCGACTACCGGATCCAGCAGGACTGGGACGTGCTCGGCCTGCGCGCGACCGGCAGCCACGACATCGTCGTCGACGACGCGTTCGTGCCCGCGTACCGCACGCACAAGGCGCTCGACGGGATGATGGGCACGAGCCCCGGCCTGGCCGTCAACGACGCGCCGCTGTTCAAGCTGCCGTTCGCGCAGATCTTCGTGCGCGCGGTGTGCACGTCGTGCATCGGCGCGTTGCAGGGCGCGCTCGACGATTTCACCGGCTATGCGGCCACGCGCGTGTCGGCCAACAGCGGTGCGAAGACGACCGACGATCCGGGCGCGCAGAACGCGTGTGCGAACGCGGCCGTCGCGATCGACGAGATGAAGGTGCTGCTCAAGCGCAATTTCGCGGAGCTGATGGCGTCGGTGACGGGCGGGCCGGCCGTGTCGATCGAGCGCCGCGTGCATTTCCGCTACCAGTCCGCGCAGGTCGCCGAGCGCTGCGCGCAGGCCGCGAACGCGCTGCTGCGCTATGCGGGCGGCAACGGCATCTATCACCGCAATCCGCTGGTGCGCCGCTTTCTCGACCTGCATGCGGCCCGCGCGCACTACGCGAACAACGTGGATCGCTTCGGCCAGAACCTCGGCGCCGTGATGCTCGGCCGCGAGAACACCGACTATTTCATCTGACGAGGCCGCGATGAACGACACGCAAGCGCAGCAATACGTGTTCGACGTCGTGGTCGTCGGCTCGGGCGCGGGCGCGCTGCTCGCGGCATGCCGCGCGGCCGACCGCGGACTGTCCGTCGTCGTGATCGAGAAGACGGCGCTGTACGGCGGCACGTCGGCGGTCTCGGGCGGCGGCATCTGGATACCGTGCAATCACCATATCGCGGAGCTCGGCGCGACCGATACGCGCGAGGCCGCGCGTCGCTATCTCGACGCGTGCACGGCCGGCGCATCGTCGCGCGAGCGGCTCGACGCGTATCTCGACCAGGCGCCCCAGATGTTGCGTTACCTCGAAACGAAAACGCCGGTGCGCTACCAGGCGCTGCCGAAGTACGCGGACTATTTCCAGAAGCTGCCGGGCGCGATGCCGGGCTATCGGGCGCTCGATCCGTTGCCGTTCGACGGTGCGCTGCTCGGCGACGAGCTCGACCGGCTGCGTCCGCCGTCGCCCGGCACGTTGATCGGCGGCCGCGTGGCCGTGACGTCGAAGGAGGCGCACACGCTGTTTTCGCGCGGGCCGGGCTTCATGAAGCTCGCGATCGCGCAGTTCGGCCGCTACTGGCTCGATGTCGGCGTGCGGCGCCGAACGCGGCGCGACCGGCGCCTGACGCTCGGCAATGCGTTGATCGGCGGGCTGCGCCGTGCACTGCTCGAGCGCAACGTGCCCGTCTGGCTCGACACGCCGATGCGCGATCTGCTCGACGTGGACGGCCACGTGACGGGTGTGCGCGCGCAGCGCTTCGGGCAGCCGGTGACGATCACCGCGCGGCGCGGCGTGATCCTCGGCGCGGGCGGTTTCGAGCGCAACCAGCCGATGCGCGAACGCTACCTGCCGCACCCGACGCAGATGCAATGGAGCGCGACGCCGCCGGCCAATACCGGCGACGCGATTGCCGAAGGCCATCGGCTCGGCGGCGCGCTCGCGTTGATGGAACACGTCTGGGGCGCGCCGACGGTCAGCGTCGCGGGCGAGGAGAAGCAGCGAGCGCTGTTCGTCGAGCGCAACCTGCCGGGCTGCGTGATCGTCAACGGTCTCGGCCGGCGTTTCGTCAACGAAGCCGCGCCGTATTCGGAATTCGTGCCGGCGATGTACCGCGACCATGCGCGCACCGGCGCGTGCGTGCCGGCGTGGATGGTGTTCGACGCGCGTTTTCGCCGCAAGTATCCGTGCGGACCGATCATGCCGGCGTCGATGATGCCCGACTCGCGCATTCCCGATGCATTCCGCGACGTGCTCGTGAAGGCCGACACGATCGATGCGCTCGCCGCACGGATCGGCGTCGATGCGGCCGGGCTGCACGACACGCTGCGCGACATCGCGCGTTACGCGGCAACCGGCATCGACGAAGCGTTCGGCAAGGGCGACAACCTGTTCGACACGTACTACGGCGATCCGACGAACCAGCCGAACCCGTGCCTCGGGCCGGTCGACGAGGCGCCATTCTATGCAGTGCGAATCGATGCGGGTGATATCGGCACGAAGGGTGGGCTCGTCACCGACGCGCACGCGCGCGTGCTGCGCGCCGACGGCGCGCCGATCGACGGCTTGTATGCGATCGGCAACACCAGTGCATCGGTGATGGGAACGAGCTACCCCGGCGCGGGCTCGACGCTCGGTCCGGCGATGACCTTCGGGTTCATCGCAGCCGATCACCTGGCCGCGCAGGCGGCCGACGCCGGAGGCCAGTCCAACCAGCCCTCCACGACCCAACTTGACGGAGTCCAATCATGAGCGATCTCACTACCCATCCGCTGCGCACCGACATGTTGCTCGCGATGCGCCGTCTCGCGCGCTCCGTCACGGTGATCAGCAGCGCGCACGACGGCCGGCGCTACTCGATGTCCGCGACGGCGGTCGATTCGCTGTCGACCGATCCGCCGTCGCTGCTGATCTGCATCAACCGCAATGCGTCGCTGTATCCGCCGCTCGATGCGGGCGCGCCGTTCTGCGTGAATGTGCTGTCCGCACGCCACGAAGGCATCGCGATCGACTGCAGCGGCCGCCTGAAGGGCGAGGCGCGCTTCACGACCGGCGAGTGGCGCACGTCGCCGCTCGGCGTCCCGTATCTGCACGATTCGCAGGCGAGCCTCGTGTGCGAGCAGGACGGTCGTTTCGAATACGGCACGCATACGGTGTTCATCGGGCGAATCCGCGAAGTGCTGATGAGCGGCGACGTCGATCCGCTCGTTTATCTCGACGGTGCGTACACGACGCCCGGCGCGCCCGCGAACCGTGCGGCCGCGTGACGGCGGCGCGCGTTTCATCGCATCGGAAAGGAACGACTCATGACACGCAGACTGAACCGCCATATCTGGAACGGTGCGGACACAACTATTTTTCAAGAGCTCGTGCAGTTGATCGGTGCTGCTGCAACGCAGGTGCTGAACGCGTTCGCATGCATCGCGCCGGCGCTCGCGTCGAACCTGGCGCGGAGCCGTGCGCCCGGTACGCCATGAGGAGCCGGCGATGAGCGATTCCCGTTTTCACCGGCTGACCGTCGCCGACGTCATCGCCGAAAGCGACGATGCATGCTCGTTCGTGTTCGACGTGCCCACGGCATTGCGCGATGCGTTCGCGTATCGGCCGGGCCAGTTCCTGACGCTGAACGTGCCGTGCGCCGGCGCGAGCGTCGCGCGCTGTTACTCGCTGTCGAGCGCGCCGGGTATCGACGCGGCACCGAAGATCACCGTCAAGCGCGTGCGCGACGGCCGCGCGTCGAACTGGCTGTGCGACCGCATCCGCGCGGGCGATGCGCTCGACGTGCTGCCGCCGGCCGGCGTCTTCACGCCGCGCACGCTCGACGACGACCTGCTGCTGTTCGCGGGCGGCAGCGGCATCACGCCGGTGCTGTCGATCCTGAAGTCGGCGCTCGTGCACGGCCGCGGGATGCTGACGCTGATCTATGCGAATCGCGACGAGCGCTCGGTGATCTTCCGCGACGAACTGCGGCAGCTCGCGCAGCGCCATCCGGGCCGCCTGCGCGTGATCCATTGGCTCGACAGCGTGCAGGGCGTGCCGCACCAGCGGCATCTCGAGGAACTCGCGCGGCCGTTCAGCCAGCAGGAAACGTTCATTTGCGGGCCGGCGATGTTCATGGAGAACGCGCTCGCCGCGATGCTCGGCCTCGGGCTGCCGCGTGCGTGCGTACACGTCGAGCGCTTTGCGTCGCTGCCCGATGCGCGGGTGCGGGCCGATCCGGCTGCATCGTCCGCGACGGCGCCCGCCACGGCCGCCGACGATGGCGCGGCGATCGAGACGGTGCTCGACGGCGAGACCTTCGCATTTGCCGGCGCGCCCGGCGAAACGCTGCTCGATGCGATGCTGCGCGCGGGCCTGCCGGCACCGAATTCCTGCCGGATGGGGCAGTGCGGCGCGTGCATGTGCCGTATCGAGCGCGGGCAGGTGGCGCTCGACGGCAACCACGTGCTCGACGACGACGAGATCGCGTCCGGCTGGACGCTCGCCTGCTGCGCGCGGCCCGCGAGCGACGCGCTGCGCGTGGTGTTTCCCGATTGAGCCGCGACGCGCGTGCGGCGCGCGCGGCAACCCTGTTGCGATGCCTATGACGATGGACAACGAAATCCTCACCACGCCCGCGCTGATCGCGCGGGCTGCCGCGCGCCACGGCGCGCATCCGGCGATCGAGTCGGAGCACGGCCGACTGACCTATGCGGAACTCGACGCGGCGCGTCTCGAGGCGGCCCGCGCGCTGCTCGCGAGCGGCATCGATGCCGGCGACCGGATCGCCGTATGGGCGCCGAACCTGCCGCAATGGATCGTCGCGGCGCTGGCGATCCACACCGTCGGCGCGATCCTCGTACCGGTCAACACGCGGATGAAGGGCATGGAAGTGGGCGGCATCCTGCACGACAGCGGGGCACGGCTGCTGTTCTGCTGCGGCACCTTCCTCGGCGAATCCTATCCGGCGATGCTCGCGCCGCACCGGCCCGCGACGCTCGAACGCGTCGTCGTGTTCGACGGCGAACCGCCGTCCGGTGCATGCGACGGAACGTGGAACGCGTTCCTCGCGCGCGGTGCGGCGGTGCCGCTCGCCGCCGTGCGCGAGCGTGAGGCGCAGGTGACACCGGATACCGTGATGGACCTGATGTTCACGTCCGGCACGACCGGCCGCCCGAAGGGCGTGATGACCGCGCACGGACAGAACCTGAAGGCCGCACAGGCGTGGGCCGCGATCGCCGGCGTGCGCCGGGACGACCGCTATCTGATCGTCAATCCGTTTTTCCATACGTTCGGTTACAAGGCGGGGTGGCTCGCCGCATTGTCGAGCGGCGCGACCGTGCTGCCGCATCTCGTGTTCCAGCCCGCCGACGTCCTGCGGCGCATCGCCGCCGAACGCGTGTCGGTGCTGCCCGGGCCGCCGACGCTGTACTACGCGCTTCTCGATGCGCCCGAACGCGCGACGCACGACCTGTCTTCGCTGCGAATCGCGGTGACGGGCGCGGCCGCGATCGCGCCGAGCCTGATCGAGCGGATGCGCGCGGAGCTCGGCTTCGAGACCGTGCTGACCGGCTACGGGCTGACCGAATCGTGCGGGTTCGCGACGCTGTGCCGTCATGGCGACGACGCGCAGACGGTCGCGTGCACGTCGGGCAGGCCGATGCCGGGCGTCGAGCTGCGCATCGCGGGGCGGGACGGTGCCGCGCTCGGGTCGGAGGAAACCGGCGAGATCTGGGTGCGCGGCTACAACGTGATGCGCGGCTACTTCAACCAGCCGGAAGCGACGCGCGAGGCCGTCGACGCCGACGGGTGGCTGCATACCGGCGACCTTGGCTGCGTCGACGCGAACGGCAACCTGAAGATCACCGACCGGATCAAGGACATGTTCATCGTCGGCGGCTTCAACTGCTATCCGGCCGAGATCGAGCGGCTGCTGGCCGCGCACCCGGCGATCGCACAGGTCGCGCTGGTCGGCGTGCCGGACAAGCGGCTCGGCGAAGTCGGGCATGCGTACGTCGTGCTGCGTCCCGGCGCGCACACCGACGCCGACGCGCTGAACGACTGGGCACGCGGCAACATGGCGAACTACAAGGTGCCGCGGCATTTCACGTTCGTCGACCAACTGCCGACGAGCGCGGCCGGCAAGGTGCTGAAGTACCGGCTGCGCGTGGGCGCCGAGGCGGCGGCCTGAGCGCCGGCGCGCGATCCGTGACCAACGGGATGAACGCACGAACGACAACGGATTTCCACCGGGGGCGGTGCTCGTGTTCGGCGGCAGCGGCAGGATCGGGCAGAGCGTTGCGCTCGAATTCGCACGCGCCGGCGTGCCGGTCGCGCTCGGTTATCGCAGCAAGGCCGACGTCGCTGAGCGTGTCGCGCGCGACCTGCGCGACACAGGCGTCGCTGCCACCGCGCATCGCGCGGACGTGACCGATCCCGCGCAGATCGACACGCACAGCCGCGTGCACACGAACACGTCCGTTGCTCTTGGCGCCCGATTCGTCGAATCTGGCACACCGCCGGCGAACGGGATCGTCGGCCCACATTCCATGCTTCGACGCGCGTGAGCGCCCATCTCGCCGCCGACTCGTTGCGCACGCATCGTCCTCGGTAATCACCCTGACCCGCATCGCGGGATGACGTCTCTCTGGCCACGCATGGCCCGGGCGGGGTCACGTCGATGAAACATTTTTCCCGGACGTGTGGTGCCACACGCGCTTGCCGGTCGTTGCGGCTTCGTGGATGCCGACGGCCGCGCACGCTTGGCCGGCGCGCGTCGCAACGCCCGATGCGTAGCTTCCCTGCATCGGCCACGGCGCTCCCGCGCCGTAAACAGATGCGTTCCTGAAACATTTCCGTCGATTCCCTCCCGCATAACCCCGGGCGTCCGGCCGAGACGCTTGCCCGGCGCCGGTCCGCGCCGCATGGCACATGCCTTGCGGTTAGGCCGGTGCCGCTCGACACAACCGCGATCGATATCAACGACGAATCGCGAGAGCGGCATGCAACGACATCGAAATATCGGGGATCGGATCGAGCCGCGCAATGGTCGCCGGTCGTGTCGAACGCGCGAGGCGTCGTTTCGAAGACACGAACGGACACCGCACGTGCGATCCGTCAAACAGCAAGCTTGCTTGCGAGATGTCGTGTCGGGGGCCCGCTGCGCGTGGCGGCATGCGCTGCACGCGGCGGGTCGGCGCACCCGGCACATGTCGGGGGAGACGCCCGTGAAAATGACTGTGAACCAATGGGCAGCGCTGGCGATCGTGTTCGCGGCCGGCGCGCACGCGCAGGAAATCTACCTGCAGGGCGGTACGCAAGGCGTCGGCATCGGCGCGGCCGTGAGCTTCAACTCCGTGCTGGGCGCACACACGGATTTCAATGCGATCAATCTGACGCACGACTTCACCGTGGCCGGCAATCGCTATCAGGACGACATCAAGCTGCGCCAGGGCGGCCTGTATGCCGATATCTTTCCGTGGCGCGGCAGCGGCTTTCGTGCAACGATCGGGTTGCGCTTCAACGACGACGAAATCCGCGGCGTGTCGGTGCCCACCAACGGCACCTACGTGTTCGGCGGCAAGCGATATCCGGCGCTGCCCGGGATGTACGCGGTCGCGGAGGCGCGCTATCCGGCCGTGATGCCGTACGTCGGGATCGGCTACGGGCACCGGCCGGCATCGAAAGGGCTCGGCTTCGTCGCCGATCTTGGCGTCGCATACGGGATCCCGCGCTGCTCGTACACGCTGTCGCCGGCGCTCGCCGCCGCAGCCGGACCGCAGAAGAGCCAGGTTCTGGCCTCCAGCGGCCTCGACGAACTGAACCGGGTAATGTCGCGGTATCGGTGGTATCCGGTCCTGCAGATCGGGATCTCGTACCGGTTCTGAGCGGCACGCCCATCACGGCACGGCCATGCGACGCATGCGCAGTGTCGGCCGCAGCGCGGGCCGGGCGTCATCCATGCTTCACCGGAACACATAGCGCGGGGTGGTCGATGGAGCGGGTACGTGCAGCGGACGATCGTGCAGCCGATGGACGGCGCGTCGGCACGTATGCCGTCGCGGCGCTCGCGTTGCAGGTTCTCTTCCTCGTCGTCTGGGCGATCCGCTATTACCTGTGGCACGACAGGTCCGCGCCGATGGTCGGGTCGGACTTCGCGATATTCTGGGCAACGGCGCGGGTCGCGCTCGAGCACGGCCCGACGGCGATCTTCTCGCCGCAATGGATTCAGCCGATCGAGGCCGCGCTGCGGCCTTTCGACGATTTCGCGCCGTGGCCGTATCCGCCGACCTTTCTGCTCGTCGTCGTCCCGTTCGGCTTGATGCCGTTCGCGAATGCCGTCGTTTTGTTCGGTTTGCTGACCATCGCCTGCTATGCGGCGGTCGTCGCGCGACTGACGCGTTCGCTCGACGGCCAGTGGCGGCTCGCGATCGCCGCGTTTCCGGGGCTGATCGGTGCCGCGCTGACGATGCAGAATGCGTTTCTGACCGTCGCGGCGGCCGGCGCGGCGCTGTTGATGCTCAGGTCGCGCCCGGTCGTCGCGGGCGCCTGCATCGCGCTCCTGATGGTGAAGCCGCAATACGGCGTGCTGTTCCCGTTGGCCCTGATCTGCGGACGGCACTGGACGGCGCTGGCCTCGGCGGGCATGTTCAGTGCCGGACTCGTCGCGGTTTCGGCGATCATATTCGGGTGGCAGGCGTGGATCGCGTTTTTCGCGTTCCTGCCGTCCTTCGATCGCGGCGTGATGGCGTACGGCGAGACGCTCTGGCGCGGCATGCCGTCGATCTTCGGGTTCGCGCGCGCCGCGGGCCTGTCGATTCAGGTCGCATACGGCTTGCAAACGTGCGTCGCGGTGGGCGCCGTCGTGGCCGTCGCTTATGTATGGATTCGCGCGACGCGCTTCGAATTGCGTGCGGCCGCACTGGCTGCCGCGACGCTGCTCGTTCAGCCGTACTTCATGTATTACGACTTGTTGTGGCTGGTGCTGCCGGTCATCTTCCTGCTGCTCGACTGCCGCAACCTTCGGCCGGACCGGCTCGAGACGGCCGTCCTGGCGCTCGCATGGCTCGCGCCGGCGCAGGCGTTCGTCGCGGTCATTACGGGCACGATGTGGCCGGTCGCGTCGGCGATCCTGGTCGCGGTGCTGGCGGTGGTCGTGCGGCGAAGCATGCTGGCGGCCGCGGCATCGTGACGGATCATCGCGTGCACGGCGGCCGGGGCGGGCGAATCGGCTGAATCGCGACGCAAGACGTCGAGCCACGTTCCAGTCGTGGGTTGACAACGTTAGCTAATGCGAATCAGTGCGGCACTGACGGGGGCCACCGTCACGGCGACCTGCCGGTTCGCCACGGCAAGCGTCTGCTGCCGTTGTAGATGCCCGGATTGGCGAGCTGAGCATTCGCATACCATCCGCGTTGTCCCCGATTGTCCAGGCATCGCTCCGGCCTCCCTCTCCCGACCTCCGTTGCCGCGCCGCACCAAGACAACGCCGTTTCCCCCAACGCACTGGCCGCGCCACGCTCCCGCCTCCCACCGGCTCTCGTCCCAACAGACGATGTGACGCCATCCCCGACCGTCCAGAATCCTTTCACGAACAACGGAATCTGAACCTGGAGGAGGCCGACATGATCGATGTCCGTGCGCTCGGCTACGTCGTCGTCGAGGCGACCCGCGTCGATGCGTGGCGCCGCTACGCGGAAGACGTGCTGGGCATGCAGGCGCTCGACGCACCCGACGGCGCGCTGTACCTGAAGATGGACGAGCGCGATTTCCGCTACGTGATCGTCCCCGGCACGGCCGATCGCTATTTGGCGTCGGGCTGGGAGCTGCCCGACGCCGCCGCCTTCGACGCCGCGCTCGCGGCGTTGCAACATGCGGGCGTCGAGGCCGTGCGCGCGACGCGCGACGAAGCCGCACTGCGCCGCGTGCAGGCGATGGCGTGGTGCACCGATCCGTCCGGCAACCGCCACGAGCTGTACTGGGGCGCGCGCTGCGACTTCCGCCGCTTCGTGTCGCCGCTCGGCGTCGCGCGCTTCGTCACCGGCGACATGGGTCTGGGTCACGCGGTGCTGCCCGCGCCGCAGTTCGACGCGACCGACGCATTCGTGTGCGGCGTGCTCGGCTTCGAGCTGTCCGACATCTACCGCGTGAGGTTCACGCCGGACCCCGCGGAACCCGAGAAACGCATCCACTTCATGCACTGCCGCAACGCGCGCCATCACAGCCTCGCGCTGTTCGAGATGGCCGTGCCGTCGGGCTGCGTGCATGTAATGGCCGAAGTCGACTCGATGGACGAAGTCGGCCGCGCGCTCGATCGGGTCGCCGCGCACGACGTGAAGATGTCGGCGACGCTCGGCCGGCACTGCAACGACCAGATGATCTCGTTCTACATGAAGACCCCCGGCGGCTTCGATCTCGAATACGGCTTCGGCGGCCTCACGGTCGACTGGTCGAAGCACGCGGTGTTCGAGGCCACCAAGGTGAGCCAGTGGGGCCACGATTTCAGCATCGGATACCGGTAAGCCAGCACGATGACGATGAAACCTCTCGACAAGACGATGTCCGCGCGCGACGTGGTCGCGCAACTCGCCGACGGCATGACGATCGGCATCGGCGGATGGGGGCCGCGGCGCAAACCGATGGCGCTGGTGCGCGAGATCGCGCGCTCGAACCTGAAGGACCTGACGCTCGTCGCCTACGGCGGCGCCGACGTCGGCCTGCTGTGCGCGGCGGGCAAGGTGCGCAAGGTGGTGTTCGGCTTCGTGTCGCTGGACGTGATCCCGCTCGAACCGCATTTCCGGCGCGCCCGCGAGCAGGGCCGCATCGACGTGCTGGAACTCGACGAAGGCATGTTGCAGCTCGGCCTGCGCGCGGCCGCCGCGCGCCTGCCGTTCCTGCCGACACGCGCCGGGCTCGGCACCGCGCTGCTCGACCACGCGCCGCAATTGCGCACGGTCAGGTCTCCGTACGACGACGGCGAGACGCTGCTCGCGATGCCGGCGCTCGAACTCGACGTCGCGTTGCTGCACGTGAACGCGGCCGACCGGATGGGCAATACGCGCATCGACGGCCCCGATCCATTCTTCGACGCGTGGATGGCGCGCGCCGCGCAGCGCTGCTACGTGTCTGCGGAAACGGTCGACGCATCGCTCGCGACCGAAGACCTCGATGCCGCGAAACGCAACCCGTTCGAGCGCTCGCTCGTCACCGGCGTCGTGCCTGCGCCGGGCGGCGCGCACCCGACCTCGTGCGGGCCCGCCTACGGCTGGGACTTGCCGTACCTGCGCGCGTACTGCGCGAGCGCGGAAGACGATGCGAAGACGGCGGCGTACCTGCGCGACGTGGTCGGCCGGGACGAACGCCAGTATCTCGAAGGCGTCGGCGGCCTGTCGCACGTGACGACGCTGCCGTTGCCGATTCTGTAAAGGAGCGCCTGTGAGCGAATTTCTCGACCATTCCCTCGCGGAACTGATGATCGTCGCGTCCGCGCGACTCTGGCGCGACGACGGCGAAGTGCTGGCGACCGGTATCGGCACGGGCCCGCGGCTCGCGGCTGGCCTTGCGCGGCTCGCGTACAACAACGGCCTGATGCTGACCGACGGCGAGGCGTATCTCGTCGAGGAGCCGGTCCCGCTCGGGCCGCGCCCCGACGGTTTTCGCGTGAAGGCGAGCGGCTGGATGACCTACGAGCGCGTGTTCGACTGCCTGTGGCACGGCCGCCGCCACGCGCTGGTAATGCCGACGCAGATCGACCGCTTCGGCCAGGCGAACATCTCGTGGCTTGGCGACGACTATGCGCGGCCCAAGACGCAACTGCTCGGCGCGCGCGGCTTCCCCGGCAACTCGACGAACCATGCGAATTCGTTCTTCATCAGCGGCCATGGCAAGCGCACGTTCGTCGAAGGCGAAGTCGACATGGTCTGCACGGTCGGCTACAACCCGGCGCGCCGGCTGCCCGCCATGAAGACCTTCGTCGACCTGCGCAGCATCGTCACCGATCTCTGCGTGATGGATTTCGGCGGCCCCGACCATGCGATCCGCGTGCGCTCGCTGCATCCGGGCGTGAGCTTCGACGAGGTGCAGGACGCGACCGGCTTCCCGCTGGTTGCCGCGCCGGAGCTCGGCACGACGGCCCCGCCGAGCGCGGAAGACCTGCGCATCGTGCGTGCGCTCGACCCTCACAACCTGCGCGCGACGATCGTGCGCAACAATCCGGCGCCGCGCCGCGGATGAGGTCCGACATGGAAGCGACCCAGATGGCGTTCGGCGACGGTGTCGTCGACTATGTGGTCGAGGACGGCATCGCGACGATCACGATGAACCGTCCCGAGTATCACAACGCGCAGAACTCGAAGATGACGTATGCGCTCGACGCGGCGTTCCGGCGCGCGTCGCATGACGACGCAGTGAAGGCGATCGTGCTCGCGGGCAACGGCAAGCATTTCTCGGCGGGCCACGACATCGGCACGCCCGGGCGCGACATTCACGAGTCGTTCGAGCGCGCGTCGCTGTGGTACGACCACGTCGACAAGGAGGGCGGCGAATTCCTCTATGCGCGCGAACAGGAGGTGTATCTCGGGATGTGCCGGCGCTGGCGCGACCTGCCGAAGCCGACCATCGCGATGGTGCACGGGGCATGCATCGCGGGCGGGCTGATGCTCGCGTGGGTATGCGACCTGATCGTCGCGTCGGAAGACGCGTTCTTCGCGGATCCAGTCGTGCGGATGGGGATTCCGGGCGTCGAGTATTTCGCGCATGCATACGAGCTGAACCCGCGCATCGCGAAGGAATTCCTGTTCCTCGGCGAGCGGATGCCGGCCGAGCGCGCGTACCAGATGGGCATGGTCAACCGCGTGGTGCCGCGCGAGCGGCTGCGCGACGCGACTTACGCGATCGCCGCGAAGATCGCGACGATGCCGCGGCTCGGCCTCGCGCTGACCAAGCAGGCGCTGAACCACGTCGAGGAACTGCAGGGCAAGCGCGCGGCGATGGACGCGGCATTCGCATGGCATCACTTCGCGCACGCGCACAACGAGCTCGTCAGCGGCGACCGCCTCGGCGGCTACGACGCGCGCAAGATGGCCAGCTCGCAGCGCCGCCCGGAGCAGGCGGACGACGAAGGGCGCGCCGCTGCGGCAGCGGCGGCCGTCAACGGAGCGGCCGCATGAGCACGACGCTGCATACGCCGTTGTGCGACCTGCTCGGCTGCCGCTACCCGATCGTGCAGACCGCGATGGGCTGGGTGGCCGACGCGCGCCTCGTCGCGGCGACCGCCAACGCCGGCGGCTTCGGCTTCCTGGCCGGCGCGACGCTCGAACCGGAGCAGCTCGAGGCCGAGATCCTGAAGGTGAAGTCGCTGACCGACAAGCCGTTCGGCATCAACTTCCACATGTTCCAGAAGAACGCCGCGCAGGTGGTCGATCTCGCGATCGCGCACCGGCTGCGCGCGGTCAGCTACGGCCGCGGGCCGGACGCGAAGACGATCCGCCGCTTCAAGGACGCCGGCATCGTCTGCATGCCGACCGTCGGCGCGCCGAAGCACGCGGCGAAGGCGGTCGAGCTCGGCGCGGACATCGTGACCGTGCAGGGCGCGGAAGGCGGCGGCCACACCGGCTCGGTGCCGACCACGCTGTTGTTGCCGAAGGTGCTCGACGCGGTGCGGGTGCCGGTCGTCGCGGCCGGCGGCTTCTTCGACGGGCGCGGGCTGGCTGCCGCGCTCGCGTACGGCGCCGCCGGCATCGCGATGGGCACGCGCTTCCTGATGAGCGCCGAATCGCCGGTGCCGCGCGCGACGCTCGACCGGTACGTCGCGGTCGGCGACCCGGCGCGGATCCGCGTGTCGGATGCGCTCGACGGGCTGCCGCAACGGATGATCGACAACCCGTATCTGCTGAAGCTCGAGCGCTTCGACCCGCTGCGCCGCACGCTGTTCGCGCTGAAGACGGCAGAAGCGTGGCGCCGTCAGAACGGGCTGCGTACGACCGACATGCTGGGCTTGGCGATCAAGGCGCTGCGCTCGCACGACTACACGGCGAGCCAGACGCTGATGGCCGCGAACGCGCCGTTCCTGATCCAGCGCGCGATCGTCGAAGGGCGGCCGGACGACGGCGTGCTGCCGAGCGGCCAGGCGGCCGCGATGATCGGCGCGATCGAATCGTGCGACGCGCTGATCGCGCGGATCGTCGCGCAAGCGTGCGAGCGGCTCGACGCGCTGGCCGCGTTGCGCAGCGTGGCGGCGACCGACGCGGCCTGAAGGACATCACAGGGAGGCAGGAGATGACTACATCCAAACAACCGGACGGCGCGATGCCGTTCCGGATCGAGCGCGCCGACGGCATCGCCGAACTGGTGATCGCCCATCCGCCCGTGAACGCGCTCGATGCGCAGGGCTGGCATGCGCTCGCACGCGCGCTCGATGCGCTTGGCGAGGACGAAGACGTGCGCGTGATCGTCGTGCGCGGCGAAGGCCGTGGCTTCTGCGCGGGCGTCGACATCAAGGAGCTGGCCGCGCATCCGGAGCGGATCGTATCGGTCAACGCGGGCAACTACGAGACGTTCCGCGCGGTGCACCGCAACCCGAAGCCGGTGATCGCGGCCGTGCACGGCTTCGTGCTCGGCGGCGGAATCGGCATTTGCGGCGCGGCGGACATCGTCGTCGCGGCCGACTGCGCACGCTTCGGCGTGCCGGAGATCGATCGCGGCGCGATGGGGGGCGGCGCGCATTTGCAACGACTGTTCGGGGTGCAGAAGGTCCGCGCGATGTACTTCACCGGCGAGATGATCGACGCGGCCGAAGCACATCGGCTCGGGGCGCTCGAGCAGGTCGTCGCGCGCGACGCGCTGCGCGATGCGGCGCTTGCGATCGCCCGCAGGATCGCGGAAAAGAGTCCCGCGATGGTGCGGCTCGCGAAGGAGGCGCTGAACGGCGTCGAGGACGGAGATCTGGAGGACAAGTACCGCTGGGAGCAGGGCTTCACGCTGCAGGCGTACATGACTAACGATTCGACGGAGGCGCGCGCCGCATTCGTCGAGAAGCGCGACGCGCGGTTCGACGCGCAAGCCGAGGAGGCACGCGCATGAACCTGACCTATACGCCGCAACAGCAGGCGTTCCGCGCGGAAATCCGCGAATGGCTCGCCGCGCACGTGCCGCGCGAGCGGCTGCCGAGCTTCGACACCGAGGAAGGCTTCGCCGCGCACCGCGAATGGGAGCGCACGCTGCATTCGGGCCGCTGGAGCATGGTCACGTGGCCGCGCGAGCTGGGCGGGCGCGGTTGCGACCTGATCGAGTGGCTGATCTTCGAGGAAGAGTACTGGCGCGCCGACGCACCGATGCGCGTGAACCAGAACGGCATCTTCCTGCTCGGTCCGACGCTGATGGATTTCGGTACTCCTCAGCAGAAGGCGCGCTTCCTGCCGGCGATGGCGGCGGGCGAGCACGTGTGGGCGCAGGGCTGGTCGGAGCCGAACGCGGGCTCGGACATGGCCGCGATCCGCACGAGCGCGATCCGCATCGGCGACGAATACGTGCTCAACGGCCAGAAGATCTGGTCGACGCGCGCGGTGTGGGCCGACTGGTTGTTCGGGCTGTTCCGCAGCGATCCCGAATCGTCGCGTCACCACGGGCTCACGTTCCTGATGGTGCCGCTGTCCGCGCCGGGCATCACCGTGCGGCCGATCCGCCAGTTGAACGGGCAGACGGGCTTCGCGGAAATCTTCTTCGATGACGTGCGTGTGCCGGTCGAGAACCGTCTCGCGGCAGAAGGCGCGGGCTGGCAGGTCGCGATGGCCACGGCCGGCTTCGAGCGCGGATTGATGCTGCGTTCGCCCGCGCGCTTCCAGCGCACCGCGCAGGCGCTGCGCGACCTGTATCTCGCGCACCGCGACAGCGCGGATCGCGATCCGACGCTGCGCGAACGCGTGGTGTCCGCGTGGATGGACGCGCAGGCATACGCGCTGTCGACCTACGCGACTGCGAGCCGGCTGCTCAAGGGCGGCCATATCGGCGCGGAGTCGAGCACCAACAAGGTGTTCTGGTCGGAGCTCGACCTGCGCATGCATCAGACCGCGCTCGACATTCTCGGTGCGCACGGCGAGGTCGTCCCGCAGACGGCCGCGCAGCATGCGACGCTCGGCCATTGGCTCGACGGCTTCCTGTTCGCGCAGGCCGGCCCGATCTACGCGGGCACCAACGAGATCCAGCGCAACATCGTCGCCGAACGGATGCTCGGCATGCCGCGCGCGTGAGCGTGCCGGCGCCCCCCTCACTGAACGGACATCGTATGGATTTCGTATTCGATGAAGACCAGGAAGCGCTTGCCGACAGCGTGAAGCGCCTGCTGATGACCGAAATGACGCCGGAGCTGATCCGCGAGCTGTGGGCCACGCCGACGGGCCGCTCCGACGCGTTGTGGTCGCTGTTCGCGTCGCAGGGGCTGACCGCCGTGTCGGTGCCCGACGCGCACGGCGGCCTCGGCCTGACCGAAGTGGAATGGGCGCTGCTCGCGCAGACCTACGGCTACTTCGGCAGCCCGGAGCCGTTGCTCGATACGGCGCTCGTGTCGGCCGGCGTGCTCGCGCGGCTGCCGGCCAGCGACTGGCGCGACGCGCTGCTGCGCGACATCGCCGAAGGGCGCGCGCGTGTCGCGCTCGTGCATCCGGTGAACCCGTATGCGGCCGACGTGCACGTCGCGCAGACGCTGCTGTGCGCGCACCGCGGCGAGCTGCACCGGGTCGACCCCGCGCAGTGCGCATGGCGCGCGGTCGACAGCGTCGATCCATCGCGGCGCCTGTTCACGCTCGACTGGGAGCCGTCGGCGGCCACGCGCATCGCGAGCGCCGACGAAGCCGCGCCGCTGCTCGATCGCGCGCTCGACCACGGTGCGTTCGCGGTCGCGGCGCAACTGCTCGGTCTCACGCAGCGCGTGCTCGACGTCGCGATCGACTACAGCGCGCAACGCAAGCAGTTCGGCAAGGCGATCGGCTCGTACCAGGCGCTCAAGCACCTGCTCGCCGACGTCGCGATCCGCTACGAGTTCGCGCGGCCGGTGATCGCGCGCGCCGCGCAGGCGATCGCCGACGATCACCCGCGGCGCGCGGTGCTGGTGTCGCACGCGAAGCTCGCGGCGACCGCCGCCGCGCAACTGGCCGCGCGTCACGCGATGCAGGTGCACGGCGCGATCGGCTACACGTGGGAGCTCGACCTGCAGATCTTCATGAAGCGGATCTGGGCGCTCTCCGGCAGCTGGGGCGACAACGCATTCCACAAGGCCCGCGTGGCCGACGCGATCCTCGGTGAAGCATTGCCGATCGGTCCCGCGCAGACCTTCGACTTCGAGGAAACACATTGATGAAACAAGCCTATATCGTCGACGCGCTGCGCACGCCGACCGGCCGCCGCAAGGGCGGGCTTGCCCACGTGCATGCGGCGGACCTCGGCGGCTTCGTGCTGAAGACGCTCGTCGAACGCAATGCGATTCCGGCCGACGAATACGACGACGTCGTGTTCGGCTGCGTCGACACGATCGGCCCGCTCGCCGGCAACATCGCGCGCACGTGCTGGCTCGCGGCCGGGCTGCCGCTGCAGGTGCCGGGCGTGACGGTCGACCGGCAGTGCGGCTCGTCGCAGCAGGCCGTGCATTTTGCCGCGCAGGCCGTGATGAGCGGCGTGCAGGACGTCGTGGTCGCGGGCGGCGTGCAGACGATGACGCAGATCCCGATCTCGTCCGCGATGACGAGCGCGGCGCCGCTCGGCTTCGACGACCCGTTCTCGGGCAGCGCCGGCTGGCGCGCGCGCTTCGGCGACGCGCCGGTGTCGCAGTTCGTCGCGGCACAGCGGATCGCCGATCACTGGAACCTGTCGCGCGATGCGATGGAGCGCTACGCGCTGGAAAGCCACCGGCGCGCGGTGGCGGCGATCGAGGCCGGCCATTTCAAGCGGGAAATCGTGCCGTTCGAAGGCGTGCTGCACGACGAGACGCCGCGCCCCGACACGTCGCTGGAAAAGATGGCGACGCTCGAGCCGCTGATGCCGGGCGGCTCGCTGACGGCCGCCGTCGCGAGCCAGACCTGCGACGCGGCCGCCGCGTTGCTGATCGTGTCGGAGGATGCGCTCAAGCGCTACGGGCTTACGCCGCGCGCGCGCATTCACCACCTGAGCGTGCTCGGCGACGATCCGCTGTGGATGCTCACCGCACCGATCCCGGCAACCCAGGCCGCATTGAAGAAGAGCGGGCTCGACTGGTCGCGGATCGACGTCGTCGAGATGAACGAGGCATTCGCGTCGGTCGCGCAGGCATGGCTCGCGGACACGCGCTTCCCGCACGAAAGGACCAACCCGAACGGCGGCGGCATCGCGCTCGGCCATCCGCTTGGCGCGACGGGCGCGCGGTTGATGACGACGCTGCTGCACGAGCTCGAACGCACCGGCGGTCGTTACGGATTGCAGACGATGTGCGAAGGCGGTGGCCTCGCGAACGTCACGATCATCGAGCGCCTGTGAGCGCGGCACTTTCACGATCTGTCGATCGAGGAGACACAAGCATGGGAATCTGTCACGGACGCACCGTGATCATCACCGGCGCGGGCGGCGGGCTCGGCCGCGAATACGCGCTCGCGTTCGCGGATGAAGGCGCGGCGGTCGTCGTCAACGACATCCGTCACGAGGCCGCACAGGCCGTGTGCGACGAGATCGCCCGACGCGGCGGTCGCGCGCTCGCGAATGCCGACGACATCACCCGGATCGACACCGCGCAGCGGATCGTCGATGCCGCGCGCGACGCGTTCGGCGACGTGCACGTGCTGATCAACAACGCGGGCATCTGCCGCGACAAGATGTTCGCGAGCATGACCGAAACTGACTGGGACGACGTGATGCGCGTGCACCTGCGCGGCCATTTCTGCCTGTCGAACGTGCTGGCGCGCGCGTGGCGCGACGCCGCGAAGGCCGGCGCGCCGATCGACGCGCGCATCGTCAACACGAGCTCGGGCGCCGGGCTGCAAGGGTCGATCGGTCAGTCGAACTACGGCGCGGCGAAGGCCGGCATCGCGGCGCTCACGCTGATGCAGGCGGTCGAGCTGCAGCGCTACGGCGTGCGGGTGAACGCGCTCGCGCCGGCCGCGCGCACATCGATGACCGAGGGCGTGTTCGCCGACATGATGAAGAAGCCCGAGGACGGCGGCTTCGACTATTTCGATCCGGCCAACGTCGCGCCGCTCGTCGTGTGGCTCGGCAGCGCGCTGTCGGCCGACGTCACGGGCCAGGTGTTCGAGGTCGCGGGCGGGATGATCGCGGTTGCCGAAGGCTGGCGCACCGGCCCGAGCGTCGATCGCGGCGCGCGCTGGGTGCCGGCCGAGGTCGGCCCGGCGGTTGCGCGGCTGCTCGCCGACGCGCGTCCCGCGCAGCGCGTGTACGGGAGCTGAAGCATGGATCTCGCGCTCACCGACGAACAGGCGATGATCCGCGATGCGGCTGCCGACGTGCTCGCCGAACGCAGCGCATCCGCCGACGTGCGCCGCGCGCTCGAGCATTCGGCCGGCCGCGATGACGCCTTGTGGGCCGCGCTCGCGGGCGAACTCGGCTGGAACGCGCTCGCGCTGCCGGAAGCGGCGGGCGGCCTCGGGCTCGGCGCGGTCGAACAGACGCTGTTGATGGAGCAGCTCGGCCGGCGCATCGCATGCGTGCCGTATTTCCCGACCGCATGCCTGGCCGCGACCGCGCTGGCGAGCTGCTCCGACGCACCGCTCGCAACCGGCTGGCTCGCGAAGATCGCCGAAGGCGCATGCAGCGCGACGCTGGCATTGCCGTTCGAGTTGCCGGCCGGCGCGGGGCTGTTGCCTGTCGTTGCCGAAGAAGCGGCGGGCGGCTACGCGCTGTCCGGCACGATCGAACAGGTGATCGACGGCGCGCGCGCCGACCTGCTGCTGATTCCCGCGCGGATCGCGAACGAAGGGCGGTCGATCGGCCTGTTCGCGATCGACGTTGCGACGGCGCCCGGCCTGCGCATCACGCCGCTCGACACGCTCGACGCGACACGGCCGATCGCGCGCATCGTCCTCGACGAAATCCGCGTGAACCGCGAGGCACTGTTCGCCTGCGGCACCGTCGCCGCGCAGGTGCTGGAGCGCGCCGCATGGTTCGCGGCGCTCGCGCTGGCCGCCGAACAGCTCGGCGGCGCGCAGCAATGTCTCGACCTGACGCTCGACTACACGGGCCAGCGCGTGCAGTTCGGCCGCGCGATCGCGTCGTTCCAGGCCGTCAAGCATCGCTGTGCGCAGATGATGGTGCTGATCGAATCCGCGCGCTCGGCGGTGCTCGGCGCCGCGCACGCATGGGATGCGCAAGCGGGCGGCATGGCGCCGGACGCGGCGCTGCGCGGCGACATCGCGGCCGCGAAGGCCGCCGCGAACGACGCATACGCGTTCTGCGCGCAGGAAGCGATTCAGTTGCACGGCGGTGTCGGCTTTACGTGGGAATACGACCCGCATCTCTATTTCAAGCGTGCGCAGGCGTCGCTCGCGCAGTTCGGCAGCACGCCGCAACTGCTCGAATGGATCGCACGCCATGCGATCGACAACGGCACGTCGCGGCACGACGCGGCACCGGCATCGTTACATGCATCGATGGCCACGCGTCCATCCGCCGCGCGCACGGGAGCGCTCCAATGAACAGCGAAACACGCGAACAGCAATTGCGGCACGAAGTCGGCGACTGGGTGCGCTCGCACCTGACCGGCGAATTCGCGTGCCTGAAATATCGCGGCGGCCCCGGCGACGAGGAGGCGTTTCCGGAACTGCGCAAGGCGTGGGAACGGAAATTGGCGCAGGGCGGCTGGACCGGCCTCGGCTGGCCGACCGACGCGGGCGGCCGCGGCTTCACGGTCGCCGAGCAGGTGATCTTCCACGAGGAATACGCGCGCGCCGGCGGCCCGGGCCGGATGGGCCATATCGGCGAAGGGCTGCTCGGGCCGACGCTCGTCGCGTGCGGCACCGACGACCAGCGTGCGCGCTTCCTGCCCGGGATTCTCGGCGGCACGCAGTTCTGGTGCCAGGGCTACTCGGAGCCGGGTGCGGGCTCCGATCTCGCGAACGTGCGCACGCGTGCGGAGCGGGATGCCGACGGCACCTGGCGCGTGCATGGCCAGAAGGTGTGGACGTCGCTCGCGCACGATTCCGACTGGATCTTCGTGCTCGCGCGTACCGATCCGGCGTCGACGGGCAACAAGGGGCTGTCGTTCCTGCTGATGCCGCTTGACCAGCCGGGCATCGAGATCCGCCCGATCCGGCAGCTCAACGGCGGCGCCGAATTCAACGAAGTGTTCTTCGACGGCGCGCGCGTGCAGGCACGCGACCTGGTTGGCGCGCCCGGCGACGGCTGGCGGATCGCGATGACGCTGCTCGGCTTCGAGCGCGGGATGTCGACGCTCGGCCAGCAGATGCAGTTCGTGCGCGAACTCGATTGGGTGATCGACGCCGCGCGCGAATCGGGCGCCGATCGCGACCCGGTGCTGCGCCAGCGTATCGGCCGCGCGTGGGCCGGGCTGCGCGTGATGCGCTACAACGCGCTGCGGATGCTGTCCGGCGCGGACGACGCGAACGGCGGCGCCACCGCGCCGCTGCGACGCGAGGCGCTGATCTACAAGTATTTCTGGTCGAACTGGCACCGCGACCTCGGCCAGCTCGCGATGGACGCGCTCGGGCCGCGCGCGAACGTGATCGATCCGGGCGACGAAAAGCTTACCCATCTGCAGCGCGTGTTCCTGTTCTCCCGTGCGGACACGATCTACGCCGGCACCAACGAAATCCAGCTCAACATCATGGCCGAGCGCGGGCTCGGCATGCCCAGGGAACCACGAGGCACCGCATGACCGAACCCCAGATCCAGAAAGCGCCCGCGTACGTGCCGGGCCACCAGCTGCTCGCCGGCAAATCGGTGCTGATCACGGCCGCCGCGGGCGCCGGCATCGGCTTCGCGGCCGCGCGTCGCTGCGCGGAGGAAGGTTGCCGCGCGCTGTTCATCTCCGACATCCACGAGAAACGCCTCGAACAGGCGGTCCAGACGCTGCGCGCCGAAACGGGCCTGCAGCAGGTCTTCGGCCGCCTGTGCAACGTCGCGGTCGAGGACGACGTGCAGGCGCTCGTGGCCGATGCCCAGGACCGGCTCGACGGCGTCGACGTACTGATCAACAACGCCGGGCTCGGCGGCGCGCGACGCATCGTCGAAATGGACGATGCCGAATGGTCGCGGGTGATCGACATTAGCCTGACCGGGACGTTCCGGATGACGCGCGCGATGCTGCCGCACATGCAGGCCCGCGGCCGCGGCGCGATCGTCAACAACGCATCGGTGCTCGGCTGGCGTGCGCAGGCGGAACAGGCGCACTACGCGGCGGCGAAGGCGGGCGTGATGGCACTCACGCGCTGCGCGGCGCTCGAGGCGTCGCCTTACGGCGTGCGCATCAACGCGGTCGCGCCGAGCATCGCGATGCACGATTTTCTGAAGAAGTCGGCCCCGGCCGACCTGTTGAATCAACTGGCGTCGCGCGAAGCCTTCGGGCGCGCCGCCGAAGTCTGGGAGGTCGCGAACGTGATGGTGTTCCTTGCAAGCGATTACGCGTCGTACATGACGGGCGAAGTGCTGTCGGTCAGCAGCCAGCACGCATGATGGAGACGACTCTCGACCCCGTGCGCGCGACGCCTCGCGTGTTCGCGCATCCCGGCGAACTCGCGGCGGCCGTCGGCGAAACGCTCGGCGCGAGCGCGTGGCTCACGATCGACCAGATCCGCATCGACGGTTTCGCCGACGCGACGGGCGATCACCAGTGGGTGCACGTCGATCCGATCCGCGCGAAGGACGGCCCGTTCGGCGCGTGCATCGCGCACGGCTACCTGACGCTGTCGCTCGTCAATCATTTCCTGCCGCAGATCGTACGCATCGACGGCGCGCGGCTCGGCGTCAACTATGGCTGCGACAGGATCCGCTTCCCGGCCCCGGTGAAGGTCGGTGCACGCGTGCGCGGCGTCGGCGAGCTGCTCCGTGTCGAGCCGCTCGACGGCGGCGTGCAGGCGTGGATCCGCGTGACCGTCGAGATCGAAGGCGAAGGCAAGCCCGGCTGCGTTGCCGACACCATCAGCCGTTACACCTTCTAGATTCGGATTCGGAGAGCCACCTCATGGAAGACGCAGTCATCGTTTCCGTCGCCCGCACGCCGATCGGCAAGGCGTTTCGCGGCATGTTCAACGACACCGAGGCACCCGCGCTGGGCGGCCACGTCGTGCGCGCCGCGCTCGAACGCGCGGGCGTCGCGCCGGCCGACGTCGACGACGTGCTGATCGGCTGCGCCGCGCAGCAGGGCACGCAGGGCTACAACATCGGCCGCCTGTCGGCCGCGGCGGCCGGGCTGCCGGCTTCGGTGCCCGGCATGTCGATCGACCGCATGTGTTCGTCGGGCCTGATGTCGATCGCGAGCGCGGCGCGCAGCATCGGCGCGGGCGACGCGCGGATCGTCGTCGCGGGCGGCGTCGAATCGATCTCGCTCACGCAGAACAAGCACAAGAACGGCTATCGCGCGCGTTCGCAGGCCGTGCTCGATCACCAGCCGGCCGCGTACATGGCGATGATGGAAACCGCCGAGATCGTGTCGCGCCGCTACGGGATCTCGCGCGCCGCGCAGGACGAATTCGCGCTGCAGAGCCACCAGCGCACGGCCGACGCGCAGGCGGCCGGCCGCTTCGACGCGGAAATCGCGCCGCTCGACGTGACGCGCGCGCTGTTCGACAAGGAAGGCAACCCGAGTGGCCACGAGGCCGTGCGCGCGACGCGCGACGAAGGCGTGCGCGCCGATACGACGGCCGAGCGGCTCGCGGGGCTCAAGCCGTCGTGGAGCGGCGGCAAGGTCGTCGAGCAGGGCGAGTTCGTGACGGCCGGCAATGCGTCGCAGCTGTCGGACGGCGCGGCGGCGGTCGTCGTGATGTCGCGCGCCGAGGCCGCGCGTCGGGGCCTCGCGCCGCTCGGTACGTTCCGCGGGCTGGCCGTGGCCGGCTGCGAGCCCGACGAAATGGGCATCGGCCCGGTGTTCGCGATTCCGAAGCTGCTGGCGCGCTTCGGGATGACCGTGCGCGACGTCGGGCTGTGGGAGCTGAACGAGGCGTTCGCGTGCCAGGCGCTGTATTGCCGGGACACGCTTGGCATTCCAAATGAACGGCTGAACGTCGACGGCGGCGCGATCGCGCTCGGCCACCCGTTCGGGATGTCGGGCACGCGGATGACGATGCACGCGCTGCTCGAAGGCGCGCGCCGCGGCGTGCGGCATGCGGTCGTGACGATGTGCATCGGCGGCGGGATGGGTGCCGCCGCGCTGTTCGAGGTCGGCGCGTAAGGGCATTCGACGCAGCCGCACCGGCAGCCGCACCGACAGCCCGGTTCGGCCGCCATCCATGCGGAACCATGCGAGGCCGCGGCAACGACCGGCGGCCCGGAGACTTGCAGCGGCAGGGCGCGCGCGTCGACGCGGGCCCCGGCCGATTGCCAGGACAGGAGACAACCGATGAAACGTACCTTGCCAGGACTCGCGATGTCGGCGCTCGTGCTCGGCGCCGCGCTGTTCGCGTTTTCGCCGCGCCCGCTGCCGGCGTTCCCGGCCACCGCGATCCACGCGGACCGCCTGCAGATCAACGGGCTCGCCCGCGCCGGCGCGCGCGTCGTCGCGGTGGGCGAGCGCGGCGTGATCCTGCTGAGCGATGATGCGGGCCGCCGCTGGCGGCCGGCGTCGGTCACGCCCGATCAGGGCTCGACGCTCACGCAGGTGAGCTTCGTCACACCGACGCTCGGCATCGCGGTCGGCCACGACGGCCGGATCGTGCGCAGCGACGATGCGGGCGTGCACTGGCGCGAGGTCCACGTCGACCACGCGCATTCCGATCCGCTGCTGTCCGTGTGGGGCAGCGCGAACGGCCCGCTGTTCGCGGCCGGCAGTTTCGGCCAGCTGCTGCGCTCGGACGATGCCGGGCTCACGTGGCAGCCGCTGAAGACCCCGGCCGGCGACCGCCACCTGAACGCGATCGTCGGCGACGGCCACGGCAACCTGCTGATCGCGGGGGAGAGTGGCACGCTGCTGCGCTCGACCGACGGCGGCGCCACCTGGGACAAGCTGCCGTCGCCGTATGCAGGCTCGCTGTTCGGCGCGCTGATGCTCGCCAACGGCGACTGGGTCGCGTACGGCATGCGCGGCAACGTGCTGCGCAGCACCGATCGCGGCGCGACCTGGACGCACGTCGACAGCCACGTGCCGGTGTCGTACTTCGGCGCGACGCAGCTCGCCGACGGCGAACTCGTGCTGGTCGGGCAGGGCGGCGCGATCGTCGCGTCGCGCGACGGCGGCGCGACCTTCGACGTGCGCAAGCTCGGCGGCGTGCAGAGCCTCGCGGCCGTGCTCGACATGGGCCGCGGCGCGCTGCTGCTCGGCGGCGAGGCCGGCGTCGCGCCGCTCGCCGCGTCGCCGTCCTGATGCGCGGCGGCGGCGATTGCCGCCGCCCGTATCCGTTCGCCGCGCTGCGCCGATCCGCATCGTCCGTCCCGTCCGTCCCGACCCGAGAAATCCATGAACGACCTGTCACGCTCCACCGAAGCCGTTCCCGCGTCGCGCCTCGCCGCGTTCGTCGAGCGCTGCGCCGACACGATCATCCGGCAGCGCCGCCTGCTGATGCTGCTGTGCGTCGCGGTGACGCTCGCGCTCGGCCTGTCCGCGACGCGCCTGAAGCTCGATCCGGGCTTCAACAAGATGATTCCGATGCAGCATCCGTACATGCAGGTGTTCGAGCGCTACGCGGGCGCGTTTCCGGGCGCGAACACGATCCTCGTCAGCCTGCGCTGGAAGGGCGACGGCGACATCTACAACCAGGCCTTCATGGACGCACTGCGCCACGCGACCGACGACGTGTTCTTCATCCCCGGCGTGAACCGCTCGCGCGTGTTCTCGCTGTTCACGCCGAACGTCCATTACACGGAAGTGACCGAAGCCGGCTTTCGCGGCGACGTGGTCGTGCCCGGTCAGTTCTCGAGCGCGAACCCGGGCGATCTCGCGAAGGTGCGCGGCAACGTCGCGCGCTCGGGGCAGATCGGCCGGCTGGTCGGCAACGACCTGAAGTCGGCGCTGATCCGCGCGGAACTGCGCGAGACCGATCCGGCCACCGGCAAGCGGCTCGACTACAGCGCGGTCGCGCGCCAGCTCGAGGACATCCGCACGCGCTACGCGAAGCAGGGCATCGACGTGAACATCATCGGCTTCGCGAAGCTGGTCGGCGACGTCGAGGCCGGTATCGCCGGTGTGATGGCGTTCTTCGCGCTGGCGTTCCTCGTGACGGCCGCGCTGCTGTTCGCCTATACGCGCTCGCTGAAGACCTCCGTGCTGGCACTCGTCGTCGCGCTGCTGCCGGTCGTGTGGCTGCTTGGCGCGCTGCCGCTGCTCGGGCTCGGCATCGATCCGATGTCGATCCTCGTGCCGTTCCTGATCTTCTCGATCGGCGTGTCGCACGCGGTGCAGATGACCAACGCGTGGAAGCAGGCGCTGGTGCGCGGCGCGTCGTCGGTCGACGCCGCGCGTGACGCGTTCCGCAAGCTGTTCGTGCCGGGCACGGTCGCGCTGCTGACCAACGCGCTCGGCTTCATGGTGATCATGCGGATCCGGATCGACATCGTGCGCGAGCTCGGCATTACCGCGTGCCTGGGCGTGCTGCTGATGATCGTCACCAACAAGGTGTTCCTGCCGATCCTGCTGTCGTACACGCGCCTCGAGCGCGGCACGCTGGCGCGCGCACAGCGCACGGCCGCCGCGGGCGGCAGCGGGAAGTGGTCGCGCTTCGCGGTGTTCGCGCGGCCCGCGCCGGCGCTCGGCGTGTTCGCCGTGGCGCTCGCGCTGCTCGCATACGGCACGCTCGAGTCGCGCAGGCTGGAGATCGGCGACATCGGCACCGGCGCGCCGGAGCTGCGCGCGAACTCGCGCTACAACATCGACAACGCGGCGATCACGCATCAGTACAACATCGGCGTCGACGTGCTGTCGGTGATCGTAGAGACGACCGGCTTCGACGACGCGTGCCTGCATTACCCGGTGATGAGCGCGATCGAGAAGTTCGAGATGAACATGCGCGGCGTGGCCGGCGTGCAGTCGGTGACGAGCGTCGCGTCGCAGGGCAAGGTGTTCATCGCCGCGTTCAACGAGGGCAACCCGCGCTGGGCCGCGCTGCCGCGCTCGAGCGAAGGGCTCACGCAGGGCTCCAACGCGTTCGATCCCGACAACGGGATGAACACCGCCAACTGCAAGGCGATCCAGGTGCTGATCTACACGCAGAACCACGAGGGTACGACCATCGCGCACATCGTCGACGAGATCAAGCGCTTCGCGGCCGAGAACCCGACGCCGAACGTCGCGTTCCGGCTCGCGGGCGGCAACGTCGGCGTGATGGCCGCGACGAACGAGGCGGTCGGCGACGCGGAGGTAGCGATGCTGCTGTCGATCTTCGGCGCGATCGCGCTGCTCTGCGCGGTCACGTTCCGCTCGTGGCGCGCGGTGCTGTGCATCATCGTGCCGCTCACGCTGGTGTCCATCCTGTGCAACGCGGTGATGGCGCGGCTCGGCATCGGGTTGAAGGTCGCGACGCTGCCGGTGATCACGCTCGGCGTGGGCGTCGGCGTCGACTACGGGATCTACCTGTACGAACGCCTGCAGCACGACATCCGCCACGGTGCGACGCTGCCGGACGCATTCGCCGATGCGATGCGTCAGCGCGGCACCGCGGCGCTGTTTACCGCCGTCACGATGTTCATCGGCGTCGGCACGTGGGCATTCTCCGCGCTGAAGTTCCAGGTCGACATGGGCGTGCTGCTCGCATTCATGTTCCTCGTGAACCTGTTCGGCGCGGTATTCCTGCTGCCCGCGCTGGCCGCATGGCTCGGCGTCGAGCGCGCCGAGCGCCGCGTGTCGCGCGCGCCGCAGCCGGCATCGCCGCAGGCCGCGCCCGCATCCGCACCCGCGCTCAAGCCGGCGCGCACGCTCGAACCCGGCAATCCGGTGCGCTGAGCGACACATCCCCCTTTATCCCGGTGCGCGGCGGGCCGCCGCGCGTTCCCCCAAGAGGAGTCAACCCACATGTCCGCACGCCCTTACAAGATCGAAGCCCAGCCGCTCGCGCAGCGCTATGCGCGCGGCTGGCACTGCCTCGGGCTCGCCCGCGACTACAAGGACGGCAAGCCGCATACGCTGAACATATTCGGCCGCAAGCTCGCCGCGTTCGCCGATTCGACCGGCAGGATCAACGTCGTCGATGCGTATTGCCCGCACATGGGCGCCGACCTGAGCCTCGGCACGGTCGACGGCGACCATCTCGTCTGCCCGTTCCATGGCTGGGCCTGGAACGGCGAAGGGCAGTGCGCGTCGATCCCGTACTGCAAGCGGATTCCGCCGAAGGCGCGCATCGGCGCGTGGCCGACTTGCGAGGAAAACAACCTGCTGTTCGTGTGGAACGACCCGGAAGGCAATGCGCCGCCGCCGGAAGTCGCGATTCCGCGCCTCGACGTGTGCTTCTCCGACGAATGGTCGGACTGGGTGGTCGACAAGATGGTGATCCACGCGAATTGCCGCGAGCTGGTCGACAACATTTCGGACGTCGCGCACTTCGCGACCGTCCACCGCGCGCCGGTCGACTATTTCGCGAACCTGTTCGAAGGTCACAAGGCGACGCAGCTGATGGTCGGCCGCAGCGAGAAGCTGGGCGGCGACAGCCTGACCGCGCTGTCGACGTATTTCGGCCCGGCCGTGCACATCACGCAGATGACGGGGCAGAGCGGCGGCCAGCCGATCCATTCGGTGCTGCTGAACTGCCACGTGCCGATCGACATGAACAGCTTCGAGCTGCGCTACGGCGTGATCGTGAAGAAGGTGGCCGGCCTGAGCGACGAACAGAACATGGAGATCGCGAATGCGTACGTGAAGGAAGCGCAACGCGCGTTCTACGAGGACGTCGACATCTGGCACAGCAAGACGCGGATCGACAACCCGCTGCTGTGCGAAGGCGACGGGCCGCTGTACCAGATGCGCGACTGGTATTCGCAGTTCTACCTGGACGCGGCCGACGTGCGGCCGTCGAGCGTCGCGCGCAAGACGTTCGAGATGAAGATCCGCGACGGCGAGTCGCCGCCGGCGCTGCATCACGTATTCGAACCGCGGTAACGGCTCGCTATTGGCGGCGAAGCGCGGCAAAAAGGGGGCGTATCGTTTCGCGTCCCGATTGCCGCGCACGCCCGCCACGCAAGGCGCGCGCGCTGCCGTGCGCCTGCGTCGCACCGAAAGAGCTTGACGGATCGGCCTGCACCGCGTAGTGTCCGAGACCGAAGTCTTCAAGAAGTTCGATTGCTCATCATTGGCCGCACGCCGTGCGGCAGTCGTTGGTCTCTCCCTCTTTTGATTCTTTCTGTGCCCGACACGGGCGCATGTTCAATCATTCGTTTCAATCGTATTAAGGAAGTATTTGTGGATACCGGTACCGTCAAGTGGTTCAACGAAACCAAGGGCTTTGGTTTCATCTCCCCGGACAACGGCGGCGACGATCTGTTCGCCCATTTCTCGGAAATTCGCGGCACGGGCTTCAAGACCCTCGCCGAAGGCCAGAAGGTCAGCTACGAAGTGAAGCGTGGCCCGAAGGGTCTGCAAGCGTCGAACATCACGCCGCAGTAAGCCGTACCGGCACCGGCCGTCGCATGGCGGCCGCTGCCCGACGGATTTCGCGCGAATGCCGGCCCGAGCCGGCGTCCCGCGCGTTTCGACGCACACGACCGATGCATCGCGGCATTCACGATGCATCGGTCGTGTGCTTCCTTCATCCATCGCAGGTCCGTACGACGTGCGATCCAACGCCCTCGCGACGCGCTTGCCGCGTCGCCAGCGGCTCATGCTGCAACCCGAGTAGACCGTCGCCACGCCGCACGCGGCGCGGTCCCGACTTTGCGCGGTGCCGATCGCACCGCCGCCACCGACCGCCCGACCGCCGCATTGCGCCGGGCTCCGATCAAGACGGGCACATTGCCCGTCTGAACGAATTGATCCCCGGCATCGCGCCGGCCGCCGTCCCGTTGCGGGGCACGGCGCCGGTGAGTTCGCCGCGGCCGCGGTCATTACCTTGTCTGGAGGAATTGGTTTGGCAAAAGAAGAACTGCTGGAACTGGACGGAATCGTTGACGAAGTGCTGCCGGACAGCAAATACCGTGTCACGCTGGAAAACGGCGTCGTGGTGGGCGCGTATGCGTCGGGCCGCATGCGCAAGAACCACATCCGCATTCTCGCGGGTGATCGCGTGACGCTGGAATTGTCCGTGTACGACCTGACGAAGGGACGCATCAACTTCCGTCACAAGGACGCGAATTCGCCGCGTCCGCCGCGCGCCGGGCAACCGCGTCGCTGAAGCATCGGCGATCGGGCGGTGCAATGCCGCACCGATCGCAACCCGGCCGGCCGTTCATGCGGCCGGGCACCCCGGATGGACGGCGCGGTACGCGCCGTTCGCCGGTCGCCCGCGGCGGGGCAGTGCCGCTGCGGCCGGCCCGCATTCCTTCCCGTCGAATCGTCCGATTCGGCCTGTTTTCCCCCCGCTCATCGATTCGCCGCGTATCGCTTTCGCGTTCCATGCCGGTTTTCGGCTGAATCCGCACGTCTTGTCGCGCCCTTAGCCGGCTTTACGCGCTGGCCGGCGTAGCCGTACACTCGTCGGCAATTCGCGGCCCGCGCACGCTGCAGCGCCTTTGCTTTCAGTTTCTTTCCGTGCCGCCGCGATCGTGCCAGCCGGAATTTCGTCGCGCGACGCCAGGAGGCGCCATGAGTGCAGACGCAACCCCCGCAGCTCCCACCGTTCCCGCCGTTGCGTCGGTTCAGGACCGCATCCGCCATGTGTTCGTGCTGATGCTCGAGAACCGCTCGTTCGATCATCTGTTCGCGCTCTCGGGCATCGCCGGCATCACGGCCGCGTCGTCGGGCGACAGCAACGCGTACGACGGCACTGTCCATCCGTTCGGCGGCGGCGCGCCCGACCGGATGCCGACCGATCCGTGCCACGAATTCACTGACGTGCTCGAACAGTTGTGCGGCGCCGGCGTACCGTTCGTTAAAGGGCGGCCTTATCCCGGCATCGACAATTCGGGATTCGTGTCGAACTACGCGACGTCGCATTCCGAGGGCACGTCGCCGCCAGCGGGCAGCGTTGGCGCGGTCATGCAGGGGGCGGATGTGCGCACGCAGGCGCCGTCGCTGTATGCGCTCGCGAACGCATTCGTGCTGTGCGACCGCTGGCACGCGTCGATGCCGGGGCCGACCTGGCCGAACCGCTTTTTCCTGCACGGCGCATCGTCGGCCGGCCTCGACCATTCGCCCACCCGGGAAGAAATGGCGGGATGGGACACGCTCGACGGCTTCCATTATCCGAACGGCTCGATCTTCGCCGCGCTCGGCGACGACAACTGGCGCATCTATCAGGACCAGTCGGGCGATCCGCTCGGCCACGTGCCGCAGGTGGCATCGCTGAAGGGCGTGAGCTTCTTCGACGTCGACGATCTGTCGCACTTCGAAGCCGATCTCGCGGCCGGCTATACCGCGCGCTACACGTTCATCGAGCCCGGTTACGGCGACATCGTGCACGGCACCTACCGGAACGGCAGTTCGCAGCATCCGATGGACGGCCTGGCCGGCGGCGACCAGCTCGTCGCGCGCGTGTACGACGCGATCCGCAATTCGCCGGTGTGGGCGAGCAGCCTGCTCGTGATCGTCTACGACGAGCACGGCGGCTTCTACGACTCGGTCAGGCCGGGCGCGGCGCCGCCGCCGAACGACGGCGCGGCCGCGACGCTGAATGCGAGCGGCTTCGGGTTCGACGTGTATGGCGTGCGCGTGCCAGCGATCGTCGTGTCGCCGTGGGTTGCGGCAGGTCATGTCGATCACACGCCGTACGATCACAGCTCGGTGGTCGCGACGCTCGGGCGCCTGTTCGGTCTCGCGCCGCTGACGGATCGCGATCGCGCAGCCAACGACCTGCTGTCGCTCGTGACCACGACCTGCCGCACCGACTGCCCGACGAGGATCGGCTCATGAACACGACTCCTGCAACCGACCCGCGCGATGCGCTGCCCGTGCGCGACGGCACCAGCCTGATCGCGTATCTGCACATTCTGAAGAAGGCGCATGCGGCGCTGGTCGGCCATGACCAGGCGCATCGCCGGTTCAGCCAGATCGTCACGCGCGGACAGGCGCGGCAGTACATCGAGGAGCTGATGCCGACGCTGCTGCAGGCACGCGCCGCGCATCGGCGGCGCAGGCATGGCGGAAAGCACCGCTGACGTGGTGCGCGGTTGACACTTGGCGGCTCGTGAAGCCAGGCTGCTGGCGAAGGGCGAAGGGCGAAGGGCGAAGGGCGAAGGGCGAAGGGCGAAGGGCGAAGGGCGAAGGGCGAAGGGCGAAGGGCGAAGGGCGAAGGGCGAAGGGCGAAGGGCGAAGGGCGAAGGGCGAACGCACTATGCGCGGTGCATGGGAGCCAAGCGACGCTGCATCACGCCGACTGCCGTGCGCCCCGCACGCCGACCGCCGCTCCCGCAGCTCCCGCCAGTTGCACCGCCGCGCCGGCGAACATCGCCGTGCGCAAGCCCGCCGTGCCGCCATGCGCGGCCGCGAACAACGTGCCGAGCACCGCGATTCCGAGCGTCGCGCCCGCCATCCGCGCGACGTTGACGAGCGCGCTCGCGGTGCCCGAGCGGGCGGCCTCGACCGCGCCGACGGCGACGGTCATCAGCGGGCCCGTCGCGATTCCCATCCCGAGCCCCGTCAACGCGAGCCCGATCTCGGCGCCGAGCAGGCCCGGCGATGCGGCAAACGCGCCGATCGCCGCGAGCCCGCTCGCGATCACGGCGACGCCGCCCGCCGTCGTCGCGCGCGTGCCGACGCGTTCGGACAACGGCCCCGAGCACGGCGACACGACAACGAAGACAAGTGCCATCGGCAACAACGCGAGCCCAGCGCCGGTCGAATCGAGTCGGCCGATGCTTTGCCACGTGAGCGGCAGCAGGAACAGCACGCCGTACATCCCGAACGTCATGCCGGTGGTTGCCGCGATCGCGCCGCGAAACGCGCTGATCCGGAAGATGTCGAGCGGCACCAGCGCCGCTTCGCCATGGCGCCGCTCGATCGCGACGAACGCGATGAACGACGCGATTGCGATACCGCTCGCGACCGCACTGGCGACGGGCGCCTCGCGGAACACGATCGCCGCATACGCGAGCGTGCCGAGGGCCAGCGCGCCGGCAACCTGCGCGCCCGCGTCGAAATGCCGGCCGCGCGGATCGGACGATTCAGGCACGGCCGGTATCGCGAGCAGCATCGCCGCGACGCTCAGCGGCACGACCACGAAGAAAATGCTGCGCCAGCCGAAGTGGCGGATCAGCACGCCGCCGACGGTCGGGCCGATCGCCATCGCGACGCCGTTGCATCCGGCCCAGATGCCCAGCGCGCGGCCGCGCTCGACCGGGTCGCGCCACACGACGCGCACGATCGCGAGCGACGCGGGCAGCAGCAGCGCCGCGCCGACACCGGCCAGCGCGCGTGCGCCGATCAGCACCGACACCGACGGCGCGAGCGCGCATATCAACGACGCGATGGTAAACACGGCCGTGCCGGCCATGAAGATGCGCCGCCGGCCGTGCAGGTCGGCGAGCAGCCCGCCGGTGAGCAGCAGCACCGCGTACGTGAGGTTGTAGCTGTCGACGACCCATTGCAGCGCGCCCACTCCCGCATGGAAATACGCGCCGATCGCGCGTGTCGCGAGATTGACGACGGCCGTGTCGACTTGCGCGACGAGCACCGCGAGACACAGTGTCAGCAGGGTCACGCTGCGCTGCCGGGCGATACGTCCGGCGCGTGCGGCGAGTTCTCCGGTGTGGGCCATGGGCGGGTTCCTCGGCGGGGCGATCATGCGAGCTTAGGCGTCGCCTGCTGCCAGCGTGGTGTCAGCAGGCGACCCGGCCATGTGCGCGCAAGCGGCGTGCCCGCACGCGTCGATTCGACTCGCGACGACGCGCGAATACGGGGCCGTGGTCCGTTTCCCATGGTCCCGGCCACGACTAGGCCGCCACCGCCCGAGCCCGCGCCATCGTCAACGCCGCATCCTCGATCATGTCCTCCTGCCCGCCGACGAGCCGCTGGCGGCCGAGCTCGACGAGAATGTCGCGTGCCGGAATTCCGTATTTCGCTTCCGCACGCTTCGCGAACAGCAGGAACGACGAGTAGACGCCCGCATAGCCGAGCGTCAGCGCATCGCGGTCGAGGCGGATCGGCGCGTCCATGATCGGCACGACGAGATCCTCGGCCACGTCGGAAATCGCGAACACGTCGACACCGGTCTCGATCCCCATCCGGTCGCACACGGCGACGAACACTTCCATCGGCGTGTTGCCCGCGCCCGCGCCGAGGCCGGCCGCGGCCGCGTCGATCCGGTTCGCGCCGGCGGCGACCGCCGCGATCGAGTTCGCGACGCCCATCGCGAGGTTGTGATGGCCGTGGAAACCGAGTTCCGTCTCCGGCTTCAGCGCGGCGCGCACCTGGCCGATCCGCGCGGTCACGTCGTCGGGCAGCATGTGGCCGGCCGAATCGGTGATGTAGATGCAGTTCGCGCCGTACGACTCCATCAGCTTCGCCTGCACGACAAGCTGCTCGGGCGACGACATGTGCGCCATCATCAGGAATCCGACCGTATCGAGCCCGAGCGTGCGTGCAAGACCGATGTGCTGTTCCGACACGTCCGCTTCGGTGCAGTGGGTGGCCACGCGGATCGTGCCGACGCCGAGCTCGTGCGCCATGCGCAAGTGCTCGACGGTGCCGATGCCGGGCAGCAGCAGCGCCGACACCTTCGCGTGCTTCAGTTCGGGGATCACGGCACTCAGGTACGCCTCGTCGGTGTGCGCGGGAAAGCCATAGTTGACCGACGCGCCGCCGAGCCCGTCGCCGTGCGTGACCTCGATCAGCGGTACGCCGGCCGCATCGAGCCCGCGCGCGATGTCGCGCATCTGGTCGAGCGTGATCTGGTGACGTTTCGGATGCATTCCGTCGCGCAGCGACATGTCGTGTACGGTGATCTTCTTGCCTGCAAGTGACATCGTGTGACTCCTCGACTCAAGCGGTGGCGGCCGTCGCGGCCAGCATCTGTTCGGCGAAACGCTCGGCCGTGGCGGCCGCGGCGGCGGTCATGATGTCGAGGTTGCCCGCGTATTTCGGCAGGTAGTCGCCGAGCCCCTCGACTTCCATGAAGACCGACACGCGGTTGCCCTCGAACACCGGGCCGTTCTTCAGCGTATAGCCGGGCACGTAGCGCTGCACTTGCTTGACCATCGCATGCACCGACGCCGTGATCGCGTCGACGTCGGGCGGGCCGTCGGTCAGGCAGTGGATCGTGTCGCGCATGATCAGCGGCGGTTCGGCCGGATTGATCACAATGATCGCCTTGCCCTTGCGCGCGCCGCCGATCTGTTCGATCGCGCCGGACGTCGTGCGCGTGAATTCGTCGATGTTCTTGCGCGTGCCGGGGCCGACCGAGCGCGACGACACCGTCGCGACGATCTCGCCGTACGCGACCGGCTGCACGCGCGACACCGCGTACACCATCGGGATCGTCGCCTGCCCGCCGCAGGTCACCATGTTCACGTTCATCTGCGCGCTGTCGACGTGCGCGTCGAGGTTCACCGGCGGCACGCAATACGGGCCGATCGCGGCGGGCGTCAGGTCGATCATCTTCACGCCGAGCGCGGTCAGCTTGTCGGCGTTGTCGCGATGCACGTAGGCCGAGGTCGCGTCGAACGCGATGCGGATGTCGTCCGCAGCGACGTGCGGCAACAGCCCGTCGACGCCCTGGTCGGTCGTCTTCAGCCCGAATTCGCGGGCGCGCGCGAGGCCGTCGGATGCCGGGTCGATGCCGACCATCCACACGGGTTCGAGCAACGTCGAGCGGCGCAGCTTGACGAGCAGGTCGGTGCCGATGTTGCCGGGCCCGATCAGTGCGCATTTGATTTTCTTCATCAGGTTCGTTCCTTTAGATAAAGCGGACGTCGCAACCGCCGATGCCGGAGATGTGCATCGACAGCGCGTCGCCGGCCGTGACCGGAATCAGTTTCGCGAGCGAGCCGGACAGCACGATCTCGCCGGCAAGCAGCGGCACGTTGTATTCGGCGAGGGTGTTCGCGAGCCATGCGACCGCGTCGGCGGGATGGCCGAGCGCCGCATCGCCGCGGCCTTGCGCGACGCGCTCGCCGTTCATCTCGATCGTCATCTCGCATGCGGCGAGGTCGAGCGTGCGCGGGTCGACGCGCGCATCGCCGAGCACGTACACGCCGCACGATGCGTTGTCGGCGACGGTGTCCTCGATGCGGATCGCCCAGTCGCGGATGCGCGAATCGACGATCTCGAAGCAGGGCGCGACGGCGGCCGTCGCGGCGATCACGTCGGTGCGATCGATGCCGGGGCCGCGCAGGTCGCGCGCCAGGATGAACGCGATCTCGCCTTCGGCGCGCGGCGCAATCAGCGAGTCGATGGCGATCGAGTCGCCCGCCGCGTAGTGCATGCCGGACAGCAGGATGCCGAAATCGGGCTGGCGCACGTTCAGCATGTCCTGCACGGCCTGGCTCGTCACGCCGATCTTCTTGCCGACCACCGATTCGCCGTGCTCGATGCGGCGTTCGATGAAGCGTTGCTGGATGCGGTACGCATCGTCGACGGACAGCCGGCGCGCGCGGCTCGACAGCGGTGCGACCGGTGCGCGTGCGTGCCACGCGGCGTACAGCTCGTCGCCGAGCGTCGTATGCAAGCGGG
This sequence comes from Burkholderia territorii, assembly GCF_001718335.1. NCBI lineage: Bacteria > Pseudomonadati > Pseudomonadota > Betaproteobacteria > Burkholderiales > Burkholderiaceae > Burkholderia > Burkholderia territorii. The sequence continues at coordinate 1,281,900 of NZ_CP013365.1, read as the reverse complement.
AAGACATGAAAGGGCCCTCGAATGGAAAAGGCCGCCGTCCCGGGCGGCGTCAGGCGCCGGAGCCTCGCTCCGGCGCGTGGGACGCGGGCATCCCGCGCCGGATCCTTAGTTACCCGAACTGCGGATCGCGTCCGGCGAGAAGTACGCCTCGCTGAACTGCGGGCTGCTGTCGAGTTTCGGCATCGGGCCTTCGTTGGTCAGGCGGTCGGCCATGTACGCGCCGGAGATCAGGTCGTGGAAGAACACGACACCCGGGTAGAACGTCTTCGCGTCGTACGCGTACAGCGTCGTCGCGACGTTGGTGCGCCACAGCTGGCCGCGCGCGTCGTAGTTGTCGGCGAGCAGAGTCATCCAGGTATCCTCATCGATGTACAGCACGCGCTTCGCGTACTGATGGCGGTAGCCGCTTTTCAGCGTCGCCTGCAGCACCCACACGCGATGCAGCTCGTAGCGGATGTACGACGGGTTCTCGTGGCCCTTGGTCAGCAGGTCCGCATACTTGACCGAGCTGTCCATCGCCTTGTAGTTGTGGTACGGCACGTACACTTCGCGCTTGCCGACGATCTTCCAGTCGTAGCGGTCGCCGGGGCCGTTGTACAGGCGGTCGTCGTCGACGGTGCGGAAGCCGCCCGGGCCCTGGGGCTGGTCATAGCCGTATTCCGGCGCCTGGCGCACGCGCCGCGTGCCGGGGTTGTACATCCACGTGCGCGACGAATTGTCCGCGCCGGCCTTGTCCCAGTTCGTGAAGCCGACGATCAGCGAGCCGCGGTCCGACAACGGCAGCTCCGTCGCGTTGCGGTAGAACGTGCGGTTGTTCAGGTCGCTCTTCACGTCGTACTTGCCGACGTTGCGCGGCGAGTAGATGTCGTAGCGCACCTTGCCCCACGCGATGTTGCCGTCGGAGTAGACGACGGCCTGGTCGTAGGTCGCCTGCTCCGTGCCGATCGCCGACGAGAAGCGCTGGTTCCACAGCAGCTCGGCGGCCGTCTTCGGAATCGGGTAGGGCACCTGCGGCGGCGCGTTGGTCACCCCGTTCGCGTCGGACGTCATCGTCGAGTCGGGCGCGTACGTGCGGATGTCCTTGTAGACGGAATCCGCATAGCGGAAATCGCGATGGCTCGGATAGACGTTGATCTTGAACGTCGCCGGGTAACGCTTGAACATTGCCTTCTGGCCGTCGGTCAGGTGCTCCGCGTACTGGGCCATGTTCTCGGCGGTGATCGTCGCGACCGGCTTTTCGTTCGCGTACGGATCGGGATAGCGCCCGCCGCGCTTGTACTGCACGTCGGGCGGTGTGCCGAGCCACTTGCCCGACCACTCCGGCACGCCGTTGTCCTTGCTCGCGGCACGCACCGCGCCCATCGGCGTGAGCGGGCCATCGAGCGCCTTCAGGTCGTCCGGCGTGACCTTCGCGAACGATGCCGTCGCGACGAGCGCGCACGCGGCCATCACCGACGCGCGCGGGAGAGGGAGACGAGTTCGTTTCATGACAAATCCTCTTCTTGCTGAGTGACGAGCGGGCGGGCCGCTCAGAAGTGGTAGGTCGCCGTGGCGAGCACGTAGTCGCGATCGGCGAGCGGACGCGTGACGGGGTTCGGCGAACCGAGGAACTTCGCGTAGACGAGCGACAGCGACAGGTTGCTCAGGCGCGTGAACGTGACGCCGGCCGTCACGCGGTGATCGCCCTGGCCCGTCAGCGAGCCGAGCGCGCCAGCCAGCGGCGACGTGCCCGCCAGGTCGTGCGTGTACGTGAGCGGCACGTCGAGATCCCAGCCGTTGAACACGTTCTTGTAGCTGAGCGTCCAGGCAAGCTCGAGCGCGAGCGCGTTGCGCGAGTTCGCGAGGGTGGTCGAGCCGTCCACGGCCGAGATGCCGCCCGCGTGCACGTACGTGATTTCACCGACCAGCGATTGCGAATTCGCGAGGAAGCTCGGCCCGATCGAGTAGATGCCGGACAGGTTGAGCTGCGTGACGTTCGCGCGCGTCGCCTGCGCGCCGGTCGGCGTGTTGACGAGCACGGCCGCGCCCTGGCGGTATGACGCTTCGCCCGCGACGTTGACCGGACCGACCTGCGTCGAGAAGCTCGCGCCCGTCAGCTTGATGTTGTTGAAATAGGTCTGCCGGTACTGCAGCACCGGATAGAACGACGTTACGACGCTCGGGTTCATGTCGTTGTAATGCAGGTGATACACGCCGAGCTCGGTATCGCCGAACACGCGCACGCGTGCGCCGATACCCCACTGGTTGCGGGCGCTCGGCTTGTCGTCGGCCCCGCGCGGAATGATCATCCCGCCCGGGCCGATGATGAACTGCGCGCCCGGGCCGACCACGTCCGAATAGCTCCAGTACGTGCCGGGCGCGGTCAGGCGGTTCTGCTGGAACGAGAACTGGTAGTAGCCGAGCAGGCTGAAGTTCGGCGTGATCTGCCACTGCGTCGAGATCTGCGGCACCGGCAGCAGGATGTCCTTCACCTGAGCGCCCGCGACATACGACTTGGTCGCATCGGCCGGCCCTTGCGCGCCCGCGATGTTCGGGAAGAACAGGCTTTCGCCCCACGCGACCACCTGGTCGCCGACCTTGACGTTCAGGCTCGTCGCGCCGATCTTGAAGGTGTTGTACGCGTAGGCGGCGAGCAGCGTCGTGTGGCCGCCCGACCAGTAGCGCGCATCGCTCGTGAAGTTGTTGTACTGGCCGGACTGGTTCACGGTGCCCGGCGCGTCGTTGTAGTTCGGGCGGTGATAGGCCTGGTCGTAGAACGTGCTCGCGCGGACGAACACGCCCCAGTCGTCGTGCTTCAGGTTCACTTCGCCGAGCAGGCTGACCTGGTTCTCGATCAGCTTGTTCTTCGCGAAGTTGCGGTCGCCGTCGTCGCCATTGATGTTCGCGGGCGTCAGCAGATTGCCGCTCGGCGCGCGCGTGCGCATGCCGAGGCCGTAACTCAGCGTGAACGTGTAGTCCAGCGTCGTGTCGGCGCCCAGCTCGATCGTGCTGCCTGCGTGCGCGTCGGGAACGGCGCACGTCAGCAGCGCGGCGGCCAGCGTCGACAGCGTGGCGGTGGCCCGCTTGCCGGTACGGCGCGAAATCCGTTGATGCATGGTGTCTCCTCTGGGGTATCGACGACGGTCGACTGTGGTTGTCGTGAGAGGCAGAGTAGGGAGATCGCGGTAGCAGGGAATCGTCAAAATGAACTAGATGACTTCCCTAGGACTGGAAACGATCGGCGTGCGTCGGCGTGCCATCGAGCGTCGCGGGTCGCGCGCGTCAGCGTGGCTCCGTTCGCGCTGCCGCGAGGAACGCCGGCCGTTCGCCGCCGCCGTCGAGCCGCAGGTTCGCGCCGGACGTGTACGACGCGTCGGGCGACGCGAGAAACAGGCACGCCGACGCCACGTCGTCGGGTGTCGCGAGCCGTCCGGCGGGAATCGTCGCGCGGATCGCGTCGAGCGCGGCATCGTCGCCGTAATGACCTTCGGTCGCGGATTCCGTCTGCACGAGGCTCGGGCTGATCGCGCATACGCGCACGCGCGGCGCCCATTCGACCGCGAGCGACGTGACGGCATTCACGAGGCCCGCCTTCGCGGCGCCGTAGGCGGCGGTGCCCGGCGAGGGCCGCGACGCGCTGACACTCGCGATGAACAGCATCACGCCGCCGTGCGGCTGCGGCTGCATGATCGCGTTCACGCGCTGCGCGAGCTGCAGCGGCGCGATCAGGTTGAGCCGCACGATCGATTCGGTGAAGCGCGGCGACGCGTCGGCCGCGAGCACGAACGGCGAGCCGCCCGCGTTGTTGACGAGCACGTCGAGGCAGCCGGTGGCATCGCGGATCGTCGCGAGCATCGCGTCGACCTGCTCGATGTCGCGCAGGTCGGCCGCGACGAAAGTGGCCGTGCGCCCGCCGGCCGAAGGCGGCGTGTCGGGTGCGCTGCGCCCGCACACGAACACGCGGGCACCCGCCGCGAGAAACCGCTCGGCGATGCGCCGCCCGATGCCCTTGGTGCCGCCCGTCACGAGCACCGTCCTGCCGCTGTAGTCGAATCCGTTCATCGTCTGCCTCCGTTTCGGTGGCCCGATGATAGGAACAAGCGCGCGCAGCTTCGTAGTCTGAAAGGATGATGCCGGCCGGCGCCCGCGGAGCAATCATCCTGGCAGGCATCCATCGACCGACGAAGGAGACAACCCGCGATGACGACCCCCACGACGCCGCCGGCCGGCATCTTCACCGACGTACCGGGCGGCTTGCGCCTGCATCATTTCGAGGCGGGCGAAGGCCGCCCGGTCGTGTTCATCCACGGCAGCGGCCCGGGCGCGAGCGGCTTCAGCAACTTCAAGCACAACTACCCGGCATTCGCGGCCGCCGGCCATCGCGCGATCGTCGTCGACCTTCCCGGCTACGGGCAGTCGTCGAAGCCGTCCGACGTCGCCTACACGCTCGACTTCTTCGTCGGCGCGCTGCATGCGCAGCTGTCCGCGCTCGGCATCGGGCCGGCCGTGCTGCTCGGCAACTCGCTCGGCGGCGCGATCGCACTGAAATACGCGCTCGATTACCCGGATGAAGTCGACGCGCTGATCATGATGGCCCCGGGCGGCGTCGAGGACCGCGACACCTACTTCCGGATGGAAGGGATTCAGCGGATGGTGCAGCTGTTCACCAATCGCCAGATGAATGACGACACCATGCGCGAGCTGCTGACGCTGCTGGTTCACGACCCGGCGATCGTCACCGACGCGCTCGTCGCCGAGCGGATGAAGGTCTGCGTCGAGCAGCCGACCGAAGTGCTGTCGACGATGAGCGTGCCGAACCTGACGGGCGCGCTCGGCGACCTGCGCTGCCCGGTGCTCGGTTTCTGGGGCACCGACGATCGCTTCAATCCGGTCGGCGGCGCGCTGACGTTCCTCGAACGCTGCCGCGACGCGCGCTTCGTGCTGCTGAACCGCTGCGGCCACTGGGTCATGGTCGAGCACGCCGCATATTTCAATCGCGAATGCGTCGACTTCCTCGCGGCACCTGGCGCCCCCGCCGCGCGATAATTTCGGATGCCCTTCACGACCGGCCCGTTCGAGGCCGGTTCGCCTGATTACACGGAGACACAATGAAACTGATCGAAGAGCTGTTCGACCTGCGCGGCAAGGTGGCCGCGATCACCGGCGGCGCGCGCGGCATCGGCGCGGAAACGGCACGCACGCTGGCGGCGGCCGGCGCGAGCGTCGCGATCCTCGACGTGCTGTCGCAACCGGCGCAAGCGCTCGTCGAGGAGATCCGCGCGCAGGGCGGGCAGGCCGCGTTCTGGTCGCTCGACGTGACGCACGAGGCCGATGTGGCACGCGTGTTCGGCGAGATCGTCGCGCGCTTCGGGCGCCTCGACGTGCTCGTGAACAACGCGGGCATCGAAGGGCACAACGTGCCGACGCACGAACTCACGCTCGCGCAATGGCAGCGCGTGCAGGACGTGAACGTCAATGGCGTGTTCCTGTGCACGCGCGCCGCGATTCCGCACATCGAGGCGGCCGGCGGCGGCTCGATCGTGAACCTGTCGTCGATGTACGGGATCGTCGGCGGCCCCGACGTCCCCGCGTACCACGCATCGAAGGCGGCGGTGCGGATGATGGCGAAGGTCGATGCGATGCTGTATGCGACGAAGAACATCCGCGCGAACTCGGTGCATCCAGGCTACATCCGCACGCCGATGCTCGAGGATGCATTCCGGCAGATGGGCCAGGATCCGGATCGTGCGTTCGAGTACATGCAGACGCACGTGCCGATGGCGAAGATCGGCAGCCCGCGCGACATCGCGGCCGGCATCCTGTATCTCGTGTCGCCGGCGGGACGCTACGTGACAGGGGCGGAGCTTGTGATCGACGGCGGATACACCGCGCGCTGATTGGCGGCGGCGGAAAAAAAGCGAAACAGGAGACAGGCAGTTGAAAGCGCTCGTGGCAGTGAAGCGCGTGGTCGACGCGAACGTGAAGGTCGGCGTGAAGTCCGATCAATCCGGCGTCGACATCGCGAACGTGAAGATGTCGATGAACCCGTTCGACGAAATCGCGGTGGAAGAGGCCGTGCGATTGAAGGAGGCCGGCGTCGTGACGGAGGTGGTGGCCGTGTCGGTCGGTGTCGCGCAAGCGCAGGAAACGCTGCGCACGGCGCTGGCGATCGGCGCGGATCGCGCGATCCTGGTCGAGTCGAACGATGGCGTCGAGCCGCTGGCCGTCGCGAAGATCCTCAAGGCGCTGGTCGACAAGGAGCAGCCGCAACTCGTGATCCTCGGCAAGCAAGCGATCGACGACGATTCGAACCAGACGGGCCAGATGCTCGCTGCGCTGGCTGGCCTGCCGCAAGCGACGTTCGCGTCGAAGGTGACGATCGCCGACGGCAAGGCAACGGTTGCACGCGAAGTCGATGGTGGCGCGGAAACGCTGTCGCTTCAACTGCCCGCGGTTGTCACGACGGATCTGCGCCTGAACGAGCCGCGCTACGTGACGCTGCCGAACATCATGAAGGCGAAGAAGAAGCCGCTGGAAACGGTGAAACCCGAAGACCTGGGCGTGGACGTTACGCCGCGTCTGAAGACGCTGAAGGTGGACGAGCCGCCGAAGCGCGCGGCCGGCGTGAAGGTGCCGGACGTGAAGACGCTGGTCGAGAAGCTGAAGACCGAAGCTAAGGTGCTGTAAAGGGAGCGGAAAGAAATGACGATTCTGGTGATTGCCGAGCACGATGCGGCATCGGCGGGCGGGGCGTCGCCGATCAAGGCGGCGACGTTGAATGCGGTGGCGGCTGCGCAAGCCATCGGCGGCGACATCCACGTGCTGGTCGCGGGCCACGATGCGCAAGCAGCCGCGGACGCAGCAGCAAAGATCGCCGGCGTTGCGAAGGTGCTGCTGGCCGACGCGCCGCAACTGGCCGAAGGCTTGGCGGAGAACATCGAAGCAACGGTGCTGACCATCGCCGCGAACTACTCACACATCCTCGCCCCGGCAACGGCGTACGGCAAGAACGTCGCGCCGCGTATCGCCGCGAAGCTCGACGTCGCGCAGATTTCGGACATCACGGCGGTCGTTTCGGCCGACACGTTCGAGCGCCCGATCTACGCAGGCAACGCGATCGCGACGGTGCAATCGAGCGACCCGATCAAGGTGATCACGGTGCGCGCGACGGGTTTCGATCCGGTGGCGGCGGAAGGCGGCAGCGCAGCGGTCGAGACGATCGAAGCAGCGGCCGATGCAGGCAAGTCGCAGTTCGTCAGCCGTGAAGTGACGAAGCTGGACCGTCCGGAGCTGACCAGCGCGAAGATCATCGTGTCGGGCGGCCGCGGTCTGGGTAGCGGCGATAACTACACGAAGGTGCTGGAGCCGCTGGCGGACAAGCTGTCGGCAGCGCTCGGCGCATCGCGCGCGGCAGTCGACGCCGGCTACGTGCCGAACGACTACCAGGTCGGCCAGACCGGCAAGATCGTCGCACCGCAGTTGTACATCGCGGTCGGCATCTCGGGTGCGATCCAGCATCTGGCCGGCATGAAGGATTCGAAGGTGATCGTCGCGATCAACAAGGATCCGGACGCGCCGATCTTCAGCGTGGCCGACTACGGCGTGGTCGGCGATCTGTTCGCACTCGTCCCCGAAGCGGTCGCGGCGCTTTGAGCGATGGCGCTGTTCGAATTCAACGGCACGCGCCCGCGCATCGATCCGTCCGCGTACGTTCATCCGAGCGCGGTCGTGATCGGCGACGTGACGATCGGCGCGGGTTGCTATATCGGCCCGCATGCGAGCCTGCGCGGCGACTTCGGTGCAATTGTCGTCGAGGAGGGCAGCAACGTGCAGGACGGCTGCGTGCTGCACGTCGGCATCGGCGAGACATGCCGGCTCGGCGTGAACAGCCACGTCGGCCATGGCGCGATCGTGCACGGCGCGACGCTCGAACCGGACACGATGATCGGGATGAACGCGGTCGTGATGGATGGCGCGACGATCGGCGCGACGACGATCGTCGCGGCCTGCGCGTTCGTGAAGGCCGGCTACGACGTGCCGCGCGGCGTGCTGCTCGCGGGCGTGCCGGGGCGCGTGGTGCGGCGGTTGAGCGACGCGGAGATCGACGCGAAGGCGAACGGCACGCGGGTCTATCAGCAACTCGCGGCGCACTGCCTGCGGACGATGATGCAGATCGGCGACGCGTAAGCGATACGCGTCATCGCTCCGGCGGCGGCTGCCTGGCGGCGGGAATCCGTCGTCGATTGCTCGAATGCCGCCGTGTGGCGAGCACCCAACGAAGCCGTGCCGTCAGCGCGGCGCCAGCGGTTTTCTCCGGGTTTGTGCGGATGGCGATTCGCGTGCGTGCGTGCCGATCGTGACATTCGCGCGGGATCGATTGCCTGATGCGGCGCCGTTGTCTTAAGATCGGCGTCAGACTATCCCTCCGCCTCCGGCGCCGAATGAAAACGACCATACGCCTGCGCGTCGCCATCATCGCTTCGGCTTTTGCCGTATATCACGTATTCATGCACATCCAGTGGGTCGCGAGCGGTTGCATCGAATTCCTCGGCAGCCGGCATTGCAGTTTCGAGAACACTGCGAATTTCGAGGGCATGATGGACTTCGACCTGCTCGTGACCTGCGCGTGGGTCGCGGGCGCGGTGATGGCGTGGCTCGCCGTCGCACGCGCGCCGAAGAAGTCCGGCTGAGCGGCAGCCGGCGCGCACTCCGCACGGGCATCGTATAAAGGCTGAAGAATGTAGCGGCATGCACCGCACGGCGGCGCCGAATTCGTCGGATCCGCGTCGTTGCACGCCGCCACTGGCGGCGTTTTCTTCGCGCGTTCGCACGCGTCGCGCGGCCTTTGCTTTCCCCAGTGCGCTGCACTAGATTCCAAGCATTACGTGCCAGCGACCGCGCGAGGTGAAGCCATGACGCCGTGGGAAATTCAGGGAACCGAACTGATGAACTGCAATTGCTCATACGGTTGCCCCTGCCAGTTCAATTCGTTGCCGACGCACGGCAACTGCGAAGCGATGGGTGCGATTTCGATCGACAGCGGCCACTATGGCGACGTCGTGCTCGATGGCGTGCGGATCGCGGTCGTGTTCCAGTGGCCGGGGCCGATCCACGAAGGCCACGGACGCTGCCAGCCGATCGTCGACGAGCGCGCGAGCCCGGCACAGTGCGACGCCGTGCTGAAGATCATGACCGGCCAGGACACGGATCCGTTCGCGACGATGTTTTCCGTGTTCGCGTCGACGCTCGAGCACGCATACGATCCGATCTTCGCGAAGATCGATTTCGACGTCGATGTCGATGCGCGGCGGGGCCGGATCAGTGTCGAAGGCGTGTTCGACGTCGTCGGCGAGCCGATCCGCAATCCGGTGACGGGCGCCGAGCATCGCGTGCGGATCGACCTGCCGCATGGCTTCGAATACGAGCTTGCCGAGATCGGCTCCGGCACCGGCCGGTCGCGTGGCCACATCGAGCTGGATCTCGAGCGGAGCTACGCGCAGTTCGCGCGGCTGCACCTGAACAATCACGGGCTGATCCGGCATCGCGTCGCGGCATGACTCCGGTCGGCGATTATCTCGGGCGCGAGCGCGTCGTCACGCTGCTCGGCATGACCGCGCTCGTCGGCGCGTGCTGGGTCTACCTGTGGACGGGCGCGGGCACCGGCATGTCCGCGCTGGACATGACGGCGCTCGCGCTGTTCCCGCATCGGCTCGCCGACGGCATGGGCGCGATGGATCCATCGCTCGCGACCGTGATCCTGATGTGGTGGGTGATGATGATCGCGATGATGACGCCCGGCGCGGCGCCGCTCGTGCTGCTGTATCGGCGCGTGCTGCGCCATCGCGGTGCGCAGGCGGCCGGGGCTGCGTTCACGTCGACGTTTCTGCTGGCCGGCTATCTGGCCGCGTGGCTGGGGTTCTCGATCGCGGCGGCGGTGCTCCAGACGCTGCTGCAGCCTGCCGGGCTGATCTCCGGAATGATGCTGTGGTCGAAGAGCGCCGTGCTGTCCGCAATCGTCCTCGCACTGGCCGGCGCCTACCAGTTCTCGCCGTTCAAGCAGGCGTGCCTGCGGCAGTGCCGGTCGCCGGTCGGGTTTCTCACGACGTACTGGCGCCCGGGCGCCACGGGCAGCTTCCTGCTGGGCGTGCGGCACGGCGCATATTGCGTGGGCTGCTGCTGGCTGCTGATGGCGCTGCTGTTCGTGGGCGGCGTGATGAACGTCGTGTGGATCGTCGCATTGTCGCTGTTCGTGCTCGTCGAAAAGGTGCTGCCGGGCGGCGAGCGCATCGGCCGCGCGCTGGGCGTCGTGCTGATCGCGTGGGCGGTCGCGACGTTGCTGGTGTAGCCGGCGCGCTCGTTACTGGCTGAACGGGGAGTCGCTCGATGAAGACCAGATGCCTCGCCATCGCCGTACTCGGCGCGATGGCTGTCGTTGCGATGCCGGTGCGCGCGGGCGGGAACATGCCCGACATGAGCATGGGCGACATGAAGATGTCGGCGCAGGATTCGGAGCTGACCGATGCCGAAGTGAAACGGATCGATGCCGCGCACGGCATGGTGACGCTGAAGCACGGCGCGCTCGAGAACGTCGGGATGGCGCCGATGACGATGGCGTTCAAGGCCCGTGACCGGGCGATGATCGAGTCGCTGCATGTGGGCGACAGGGTCAAGGTCCGGGTCGAGCGCGTGGGCGGCACGCTGACGATCGTGAAGCTCGTGCAACGACAGTAACGGCGGCGCAAGCGAGCGCTTTCCGCGCGACTGTCTCGGGCAGGCAGCGCTAACGCCCGTCTTTACCTGGAGCACCGTCGGCTTCAGCGAAATTCAGTTCGACGCCATTGCCGGCCGGGTCGGTGAAAAAGAGCTGGAGTTGACGCGTGAGCGGCACGTACGCGCGCGAGTACCGGACTTGCGCGTCGGCCAGACGCCGCTCCATGTCGGCCGCGTTTGCGCAAGAAAACGCCATATGGTCGAACGTATTGACGACATGCGCCGGCCGGACCTCGCCGGGCCGTGCTTCCGACAGATGGAGAATCGCCTGCGCCCCCGCGTAGAGCCAGTAGCCGTTGCTCCGGAACGGCGGTCGATAGCCCGGCTCGAGGCCCACGACGTTCACGTAGAAATCGCGCAGCGTGTCGAGCGTGGCTCGATCCGCGCGCAGGTTGTAATGATTGAGTCCGATCACTGGCATGGCGGGTTGTCCGGTTCGTGCAAGGTGCACACCGCACAGCATCGCGCAACGCGGGCCGTCCTGTCACCTCCGCGCGCCCTTGACCGCCGCTGCCGGCCGTGCGACGCCGCGCGCCGGTAGCGGCGTCGACATCACGATCGACGTGCGTGTTTCGCCGTACAGGTTGATGCGCTCGATCAGTTGCTCGAGGTGCGCCATGCTGACCGCGACGAACCGCATCACGTAGGAATCGGCGCCGGTCACGTGATGGCACTCGACCACTTCGGGAATCGTTTCCAGCAGCTTCAGGAATTTCGCCTTCGCCGGTTGCGGCACCGTGATGCCGATCAGCGCGCTCACCGGGTAGCCGGCGGCGGCCGGATTGACGCGCGCCGTGTAGCCGTCGATCACGTCTGCCGATTCGAGACGCTTCACGCGTTCGGTCACCGCCGGTATCGACAGGTGAACCTGGCGCGCCAGATCCGTGTAGCTGATGCGGCCGTTGGCCTGCAGCAGCGCGAGTATCTTCCAGTCGAGTTCGTCCATCGCGGCGGAGTTTTTAAGGTGAGGGGCCTATTTTTCCTTAAAAACCGTCTTCAGCGGCGACCGGACTTTCCCTACGATGCGGTTCATGTCATTGCACGTCGCGAGGAGCCGGCCATGCTGTTCATCAAGTCCGTCGTGATGGGATTGTCGATCGCGGTGCCGGTCGGCCCGATCGGCATGCTCTGCATCCAGCGCAGCCTGAGCCACGGCTTTCGCGCAGGATTCGCGACGGGCATCGGCGCCGCGTGCGCCGATGCGATCTACGGGCTGCTCGGCGCGCTGGGCGTCGCCGGCATCGTCACCGCATTTCCGATGCTGACCGTCGCACTGAAAATCGTCGGCGGCGCATTCCTCATCTGGCTGGCCTGGTCCATCGCGCGGCAGGCACCGGCCGCGCCGGCCGCAGTGCACGACGCGCCGCGCGCGAGCGTGCTGCGCGATTTCCTGACGACCTTCGGCCTCACGCTGTCGAACCCGATGACGATCCTGTCGTTCGTCGGGATCTTCGCGGCGCTCGGCCCGCTGTCGGGCGCGCACGAAGGCACGGCGGGGCCAACCGTGGCATCGATGGTGGTGGGCGTGTTCGCCGGATCCGCGACGTGGTGGCTGTGCCTGAGCAGCGCGACCGCCGCATTGCGCACAAAGATGCCTCTACCGCTCATGCACGGCCTGTCGCGCGGATCGGCGGTCGTGATCGCGGTGTTCGGCGCGATCCAGCTGATCGCGGGCATGCGCGGCGTCGCAGGGGCGTGACGCAAACCACGCCGTCGTCGCACCGCGCACCCCACTCAGAACGTATAGCTGACCTTGCCGAACGCGGTGCGGCCGAGCGTGTTGTAGCCGTACGCCGTCATGTACTGGCGGTCGAACAGGTTCGACAGCGTCGCCGACACCGTCAGGTGCGAATTGATCCTGTACGACGCGCGCAGGTTCACGGTCAGGTACGACGGCAGATACGTCGTGTTGGCCGGGTCGTCGAACGTCGTGCCGCCGTAGTTCAGCGACGCGCCCGTGCTCAGCGCATGCAGGTTGAACTCGTCCCACGTGTGGTCGACGTTGACGCTGACCGTCTGGCGAGGCCGGCGGTTGAGCCAGCTGTCGTTGGTTTCGTCCTGCGGATTCAGGAAACCGACCGCGATGCTCACCGGTGTATACCGGCCGATCGTGCCCTTGTACGACAGGTCGATGCCGCGGATATGCGAGCGGCCGATGTTCATCGGCGAGCGCGTCGCGGGGTTGTACGCGATCAGGTTGCTGATGCGCGTGTCGTAGATCGCGGCGCTGAACGTGCCGTACGCCGTGTTCGCGTCGAGCGCGGCTTCGACCGAATCGCTGCGTTCCGGGTTCAGGTCCGGATTGCCGTAGCCCGGGTAGTACAGGTCGTTGAACGACGGCAGGCGGAACGCGTTGCCGTACGACACGCGCGCCGTATAGACGGGCGTGATGGCCCATGACAGCGCGGCATTGCCGGTGTTCACGGCTTTTCCGGCGATGATCTCGTGCCGCCCGGCGACGAACAGCGTCACGCTGCCGAGTGTCGCCGACTGGTGCAGCGAGAACGCGGAGTCGTTGCGCGTGGGCACGCCGTCGGGCACGTCGACCGGCAGGAATGCCTGTTCGCGCGTGAAGTCGTACGCGAGCTTCGTTTCGCCCGACAGCGGCAGGCCGAACAACCGGAAGCCATGCTCCTGATGGGTCAGCGACGTCGACGTGCTGATGCGCTGCGAGTTGATCTGGTCGGTCGGGATGGTCGGATCGCCGGCATACAGGAACTGGCGATCGTTCGCATAACCGAACGACTGGTCGAATTGCGTGTCGGGCGTGATGTCGAGATGGAACGCGATGCCGGTCGTCAGCTGATGATCGAGCTCGCGATTCGCAAAGCCTGCGTTGTCGAAGGAAAGATCGGAACGGTGATACAGCGCGAACGTCGAGATCGACCAGTTGTCGCGCGCGTAGCCGAGCCGCGCATCGAGGTCCTGTGCGTGATACGGATTGCGTCCGGCCTCGTGCCCGTACGCGAACGGCCGCGTCGCATCGATGCCGGCCGTGTTGTAGTCGTGCAGGCCGAGCGTGTAGGTGAGGCCGCCGAGTGCGGCGAGCGGCCCGGTCGACGGCACGGTGCCCGACGTGCGCACCTGCGTGTCGAAGGTCTTGTTCGTGCCGCCGCCGAACGACGCGGTGGTCTGGTTCGGCTGGCCCGCGGCGCGGCGCGTGAACAGCTGCACGACGCCGCCCATCGCGTTCGCGCCGAACGATGCGGCGGCCGGCCCCGAGATCACTTCGACGCGTTCGAACGCGTCGGTCGGCAGGTCGGCCCACGGCGCGATGCCGGTCGTCGGCGAGCCGATCCGGATGCCGTCGATGAACACCGCGACCTGGTTGGCGGACGAACCGCGGATGCTGACCGACGCGGACGAGCCGGGGCCGCCGTTCTGCGAGACGGTCACGCCCGGCAGCGTCGCGAGCGCCTGCGTGATGCTTGGGTCGCTCGGCGACAGCCGGTCGAGATCGGCGCGCGTGAGCACCTGCGTGGTCGCATAACGCTGGTCGAACGATTCGGGCAGGTGCCGCGTGTCGGTCACGCTGATCGTCGGCAGGTCGGCGGCTTCGGCGGGCCGGGGCGATTGCGCGGGCGCCGTGTCGCCGGCGGCATGGGCGAGCGGGGCGAACAGCGCCGTGGCGGCGGACGTGGCGAGAAGGTGGCGAAGATTCATGAGGCAATGAGCGTGATCGTGTTGCAGGGACGGCAAGCGTAAGCGTGTGGCGGTGCGTACCGCCGCGGTTCGTGTCGGTCTATCGCGAGGCGAGACGGCGTGGGCGGTCGTCGGGCGGGCCGGAGCACACGGCAACGCACGCGCGTGCAGGCACGCCGCGCCGATGGCCGGCGCGACGGCACGACGCTTCCGGTAAGGAAGCGCAGATGAAAAGTCTGGACATCTGAAGGGTCCTGAGGTCGGGCCGTCCATGCAACGGGGCGACCGCGAAAGGCGGCGCCTGGCGCTCCGGGACACCCCGCCCGGCGCGGCTGCTTGGACCTCGGGTCGATGGCAGGTCTCCTGGCTCGCGGGTCGCTATTCGCACCGGCCTTCCCGGTTTCCCAGTGGCGTGGGGGAGTGCGAATTCGCCGCTCACAGTTGCGGGGGCAGCCGCAGATTCGAGGCGCTGCCTCTCCTGCGTTCCCTTTTGATCCCGTGTCCGGGAACCATCAGCGCGCAAGCGTAATGGCGAGCACTCCGCTGCGTCAATTGGCGAAGCACGCAGGGATGCGAAAAAACGTCAGTGCGCGGCGGATTCGTCCCGAATTCCGTCTCGCGAGACCTCGGCATCGCGTTACGTCAGACGAAACGGAAAGATGAGGAAGGCGGCCACGTTGGCGTGACCGCCGAACGCTTCGTCCGGGGGCGTACTGCGCGAGCTCCACTCGAATGTGCGGCGCGCGTGCTCGATCTCGTTCAAATGGGCGACGCGAAAGCCCGGCTCGTGCTGCATGTTGCGGATATCGCGGGCTGACGCGAAGCGGCCCGCGCACGACATTCTGTCGGCGCTCGCGGTGCGGCCGCCCCGGGCGGCCGGCACCCTTGAATCCCGCATTCGCGCATCCGCGCATCGACCAGACAGGACACTGACATGACGACCCAGATTCGCTTCGACGGCGGTACCGCCGTGATTACCGGCGCGGCCAGCGGCATCGGCAGCGGGCTTGCGCGCCACGCGGCCGCGCTCGGCATGCGCGTGGTGCTGGCCGATCTCGACCCGGCGAAGCTCGACGCGTTCGCCGCGACGCTCGACACCGACGTGCTGTGCGTGCCGACCGACGTCAGCCGCCCCGAGGCCGTCGACGCACTGGCCGACGCCGCGTGGCAACGCTTCGGCGGCGTCGACCTCCTGTTCAACAACGCGGGCGTGATGACCACCGGCTTCAGCTGGGAAATCACGCCGGAGCGGTTCGAGCGCAGTTTCGCGATCAACGTGCACGGTGTGATGAACGGGCTCCGCAGCTTCGTGCCGCGCATGCTCGAGCGCAACGTGCCGGCGCGCATCGTCAATACCGCGTCGGTCGGCGGATTCCTGCCGAGCCCGCTGATGTCGCCTTACTCGGCGACGAAATTCGCGGTGGTCGCGCTGACCGAATCTCTTTACGGCGAACTGAAGATGCTCGGCGCGCCGGTCGGCGTGTCGCTGCTTGCGCCGGGGCCGGTGCAGACGGGCATTTTCAACGACCCGTTCGGCGCCGCGCACGAGCGGCCGGAGGTGCGGGGCTTCGTCGAGACGATGCGCGCGATGTTGAACGCGCACGGCCTCACGCCCGACGCATTTGCAGCGCGGGCGTTCGACGGCATTCGCGACGGGCGTTACTGGCTGATTCCGCAGCCGCAGGCGATCGACGGCGCGCTGCAGCGGCGCACCGCAGACATCCTCGCCGCGCGCGACCCGTCGCTGCCGTCGTTGTAATGAGATGACGCGGGCCGGCCGCCCGACGCGGCCGGCTCACGTGCCGGGTTACATATGCATGCCGGCGTGCGTGCGGCCGTTCGGGTCGCCGCCGCGATCGGGCGGCGTATTGTTCTGATCGATCTTCGCGAGCACGAAGCCCGCATGCGGCAGGGCGGGCGAACGGGGGACGGCCTGCGCGACCGGGTCGCGCGGCGAAATGGTGGAAAAACCGGATGACGTCGCGCCCGGTTGCGCGAACGCCGTGACGGATGCGGCCGCGACGGCGGCGGCGACGATCGCGTGCGTGTTCATGGCGACTCCTTCTTCACGACAGACTGCGAAATCACGCATTCAGTCTAGGGCGCGAAACTTAACGCGACGTGAAGGAGCGGCGGCGCGCGGATGACAGGATGTTCATACGGCCATCCGCGCGCCGCAACGCATCACGCGGAGGCGGCGATCAGCGCGCAGAAGTTCTCGAGATCGACGTTGCCGCCGCTGATCACGATGCCGACACGCTTGCCTTTCAGTTCGTCCTTCATCCGGCGCGCGGCCGCGAGCGACAGGCAACCGGTCGGTTCGACGACAATCTTCATACGCGTCGCGAAAAAGCGCATGCAGTCGACGAGTTCCGCGTCGGTCGCGGTCAGGATGTCGTCGACGTCGCGGCGCAGGATCGGGAACGTCAGGTTGCCGAGATGCTGCGTCTGCGCGCCGTCGGCGATCGTGCGCGGCGTGTCGATATGGACGATCGAACCGGACCGGAACGATTGCTGCCCGTCGTTGCCGGCTTCCGGTTCGACGCCGTACAGCTTCGCGTGCGGCGACAGCGCGCGCGTCGCGAGTGCCGTGCCCGACAACAGGCCGCCGCCGCCGAGCGGCGTGAACACGGCGTCAAGCGGCCCGACTTCGTCGAACAGTTCCTTCGCCGCCGTGCCCTGGCCCGCGATCACGTCCGCGTGGTCGTACGGCGGCACCAGCGTGAGCCCGTGCTTCTCGGCGAGCGCGCGGCCGATCTGCTCGCGGTCCTCGGTATAGCGATCGTAGGTCACGACGTTGTCGCCGTAGCCGCGCGTCGCGGCCATCTTCGCGGCCGGCGCATCCTGCGGCATCACGATCGTCGCCGGGATGCCGAGGATGCGCGCCGACAGCGCGATCGCCTGCGCGTGGTTGCCCGACGAGAATGCGACGACGCCGTGACGGCGTTGCGTCGCGTCGAAGCGCGACAGCGCGTTGAACGCGCCG
Organism: Burkholderia territorii; assembly: GCF_001718335.1. Taxonomy (NCBI): domain Bacteria; kingdom Pseudomonadati; phylum Pseudomonadota; class Betaproteobacteria; order Burkholderiales; family Burkholderiaceae; genus Burkholderia; species Burkholderia territorii. The sequence continues at coordinate 1,264,523 of NZ_CP013365.1, read as the reverse complement.
CGGAACTTGAACGCGCCCATGCGCTGCAGGTTCTCGCACTTGAAGAACACCTGCGCGCCGAGCGCTTCGTCGATCGTTCGCGACGTCATCACGGGCGTGCGGTGCGCGTGGCCGTCGAGTCGTGCCGCGGCGGCCGCGACGTCGTCGTAGGTGGGGAGGGTCGGTGTGTTCATGAGTCGCTCGTCGGAAGAGTCGGTCAAAAGGTTGGCGGGGCGCGCGACGGGCACGTGGCCTCACGCATCATTTCGCATCGTTGTATACAGTGGCGCGCGACACGCCGAGGTGCTGCGACACGATTTCCATCGCGCGGCGCACCTCGAGAAAGCCGTCGGCCTTCAGCATCTGCATCAGTTCGCGACGCTGTTCGGTCTTCAGTTCGCGCGGCGTGGTCGCAAGGCGTGTCGCGAACGCGTCGATGCGCTGCCGGATCGCATCCGCGCCGGCCGGGTCGAGCGTTTCGGCCACGGGCGCACCTTCGGTGCTGCAGAACTGGTTCAGCATGCCCTGGAAACCGCGAAACAGCGTGACATCGGCGTTCAGGCACAGCGCGGCCACATAGCGGCCGCTCGAATCCTTGATGCCGATCGACGTGCTTTTCGCGGTGCGGCCGTCGGCGAAGCGGTTCGCGTAGTTCGCGAGCACCTGCGGGAAGTCGTCGTCCTCGATGCGGGCGAGCCCGAGTTCGGTCGCCGGATCGCCGATCGCGCGGCCCGACAGGTTGTTGTGGATCGCGAGGATCGCGTGCTCCGGCGTGCGCAGGTCGTGCACGACGACTTCGGTGAATGGCGCGAACATCGCGCCGAGCCCTTCGGCGATGCGCAGCACCTGCTCGATCAGCGATGCCTGCTCCGACAGTGGCCTGGCGTGGGGCGTGGTCATGTGCTGGCCTCGGGCGCGGGTGAGTCGACCGTCTGCGGCCGCGTGATGTCGGCCAGCAGCGGGCGGGCGATTCGCACGTAGTCGGATGCGTCGAGCACGACCGAGCGATCGAGGCGGCCCGCGTTGAACGCGATTTCATCGTTGAGTTCGATCAGCGCGGGGTCGACGACGAGCGTCACGTTCGAGTCGAACACGAACGGCGGCACGGCGCCCATCACGCAGCGCGTGACGGTGGCGGCAAGTTCAGGTGGCGCGAGCGTTGCCTTGCGGCGGCCGAGCGCATCGGCGACCTTGCGGAAATCGATCTTCAGATGTCCGGGGATGACCGCAAGTGCGGTGGCGTCGCCGCCGTCCTTGAACGTGCAGAGCATCGCCTTCGCGCCCTGCTCGGGACGCGTGCCGCGAATCGCGGCGATCACGTCGGATTTGCCTTCGGCCGGGTGGTCCAGCACGCGGAACCGCGCGCCGGCGGTGGTCAGCAGCTCGCACAGCGCGTCGAAAACGGGATAGTCGCTCATGTCGATCCGGGCAGGAGGGCGCGCATCGTGGTACGCGGGGACGCCGCGCTTGCGCATCGGCATCGATGAATTGTCCAAGTATAGACGTTTTGTCATGCGCGTGGCGCGGGTTCGGCGCATGCACCGCCTGATCGGGATTGCCACCAACTGCCGAAAGGCCATTTCATATTGCGGCATGCGCGCGAAATTCCCGTCACGGCCCCGTCCCGCCGCTTGAAAACCTGTTTTGCATCGCAAAACGCGCCGCTTATCTCATTGAAAAACAAGCGGAATTTATATCTTATGTCTTATATAAGACTTCGACGAAAACGGATCGGGCGGCGTTACCATTGAGTCCATGCAGTTCGCTTCGTCACACGAAGCGGGCACGCTGAACCCTTTACTCAAATGCGCTTCGTTCCCAGGAGATTGACATGTCCCAATATCAAGACGACATCAAGGCAGTGGCTGGCTTGAAGGAAAACCACGGCAGCGCGTGGAATGCCATCAATCCCGAGTATGCCGCCCGCATGCGTGCCCAGAACAAGTTCAAGACGGGCCTCGACATCGCGAAGTACACCGCGAAGATCATGCGCGCCGACATGGCCGCGTACGATGCCGATCCGTCCAAGTACACGCAGTCGCTGGGCTGCTGGCACGGTTTCATCGGCCAGCAGAAGATGATCTCCATCAAGAAGCACTTCAACAGCACCGAACGCCGTTACCTGTACCTGTCGGGCTGGATGGTCGCCGCGCTGCGCTCGGAGTTCGGCCCGCTGCCGGACCAGTCGATGCACGAAAAGACGTCGGTCAGCGCGCTGATCCGCGAGCTGTACACGTTCCTGCGCCAGGCCGACGCGCGTGAGCTGGGCGGCCTGTTCCGCGAACTGGATGCCGCGAAGGACCCGGCTGCCAAGGCCGCGATCCAGGAAAAGATCGACAACCACGTGACGCACGTCGTGCCGATCATCGCCGACATCGACGCCGGCTTCGGCAACGCGGAAGCAACGTACCTGCTGGCCAAGCAATTCATCGAAGCGGGCGCGTGCTGTATCCAGATCGAGAACCAGGTGTCCGACGAGAAGCAGTGCGGCCACCAGGACGGCAAGGTCACCGTGCCGCACGAAGACTTCCTCGCGAAGATCCGCGCGATCCGCTACGCATTCCTCGAACTGGGCGTGGACGACGGCATCATCGTCGCGCGCACCGATTCGCTGGGCGCCGGCCTCACCAAGCAGATCGCCGTCACCAACCAGCCGGGCGACCTGGGCGACCAGTACAACTCGTTCCTCGATTGCGAGGAACTGTCGGCCGACCAGCTGGGCAACGGTGACGTCGTCATCAAGCGCGACGGCAAGCTGCTGCGTCCGAAGCGCCTGCCGAGCAACCTGTTCCAGTTCCGCGCCGGCACGGGCGAAGCGCGTTGCGTGCTCGACTGCATCACGTCGCTGCAGAACGGCGCCGACCTGCTGTGGATCGAAACCGAAAAGCCGCACATCGCGCAGATCGGCGGCATGGTCAAGGAAATCCGCAAGGTGATCCCGAACGCGAAGCTGGTGTACAACAACAGCCCGTCGTTCAACTGGACGCTCAACTTCCGTCAGCAGGCGTACGACGCGATGAAGGAAGCAGGCAAGGACGTGTCGGCATACGACCGTGCACAGCTGATGAGCGTCGAGTACGACGAGACCGAACTGGCCAAGCTCGCCGACGAGAAGATCCGCACGTTCCAGGCCGATGCGTCGCGTGAAGCAGGCATCTTCCACCACCTGATCACGCTGCCGACGTACCACACGGCCGCACTGTCGACCGACAACCTCGCGAAGGAATACTTCGGCGAACAGGGCATGCTCGGCTACGTGGCCGGCGTGCAGCGCAAGGAAATCCGTCAGGGCATCGCGTGCGTCAAGCACCAGAACATGTCCGGCTCGGATATCGGCGACGACCACAAGGAATACTTCAGCGGCGAAGCCGCGCTGAAGGCGGCGGGCAAGGACAACACGATGAACCAGTTCTCGTAATCGTCACACCCGCGGCACGACGCCAACCCGTTCATCGCGGGTTGGCGTTTTTTTTATCCGCGCACGGCCTTCACGACGTACTGGCTCGTCGGCACCACGTCGATCTTGTCGAAATCGATGAAGCGTGCGCAACTGTCCATCATCTCCGCGACGTTGCGCTGGAATTTCCCGTCGTCGCCGACCGCATCGAAGAACGCATGCGGATCGGTCATTGCGGCCGCCGGGAAGCATTCCTCGACGATCGCGTCGTAGCCGGGCGCCGCATGCGTGAGCGCGCGCACGACCACGTTCTGCACGTACAGGAAGTTGTCCTGCGTCTCGATCGCGACGCGCGTGTGGTGGCCGTGCCATACGTCGAGCCACGCTTCGTGCGTGAGACGCGGCGGGCGCTTCAGGAACGCGAGCTGAGAGAAGCCGGTCGTGCGCTCGCCGGGCCGCGCCGGAAAGCGCGTGTTCGGAATCGGCTGCGACTCGGTGACGAGGTACGCGGCCATATGCGGGACGATCGAACGCACCGCGTCGTCGAACGGCTGGCGGAACATCGGGTTCGCGCTGTCGAGCCACACCGCGACGATCCCGTCGATGCCCGGGTGCGTGTTGGTCTGCTTCAGGCCGGCGGCCGGCGCGACGTCGGCGTCGGCGACGTTGACCTGCACGCCGTGCGCGCCCAGCGACAACAGCTTGTCGGCGAGCTGCGCGCGCACGCTGCGGCTCCATTGCTCGGGCGCGGCCTGCGCGTCGCGCCACAACACGTAAATGACTTTCTCCATTGCTCCGGCTCCAAAGGGAATGACGAGGTCGGCGGCGCTGCCGCCGGGTTTCAGGAAGCGTTGACGGCCGAGTCGTTCGCACCCGGTGCGTCGGATGCGCCGGGTGCGAAGCGGTTGGCGGTCAGCGTGCACGACGGCGGAATCGGCGACGTGACGGTTTCGAACAGGCGCTCGTGACGCGTCGCGTGAATGCGCCACACGCCGTCGCGCTTCACGTACTGGTCGTCGTAGAACGCGGTGCCGTGCAGCAGGTAGTTGTCCTCCAGATTGATCGCGTGATCCTCGAGAAACCACACGCCGCACGCATGATCGGCGGATACCAGCGTGAGCTCGGGGTGGTGGCCGTGATGCATCGTCAGGAAGGTCGGCTTGCCGATCAGTTCGCGCAGGCTCGACACGAACGCGTCGCGCCCGTCGTACGCATAGCGGCCGCCGTACAGGCGCGCCTCGCAATCCTCGGTCAGGCACTGCGCGAGCAGCGACCAGTCGTGCGTGTCGATCGCGCGGAAATACCGGTACTTCAGCTGGCAGATCTGCTCGTACTCGTGGAGCGTGCGGGTCGTCTCGTCCATCGCCGTGTCTCGTGGTGGTGTCGTCGGATGGTAGGAACGAAGCCGCCCGTGTCACATCGTCTGATCGGATGAACGCCGCGGACTGCACTCGATTGCGTGCGATATGTGGCATCGAGGTTCATCCAAACAGGTGATGGCCGGCTTCCCGTGCGCCTGTAACGTGGCGTCGACGCGGTTTCGATCCGCGCACACGACACCAAGGAGACGGCATGACCCCGATCGAACGAATGGAAGCGCGCGTGCGCAGGCTCGAGGACGCCGACGCGATCCGCCGCCTGAAGGCGCGCTACTTCACGTGCTGCGACCGGAAGGACCCCGAAGGGATGCGCGAGTGCTTCGCGCCCGGCGCCGTGCATATCGACTACGGACGCATCGGCACGTTCGACCACCGCGACGCGCTCGTCGACGTGTTCGAGCGGCTCGGCTGCCACCCGCACATCGTCGAGATGCACCACGGCGTGAATCCCGATATCACCGTGCTCGACGACACGCATGCGCGCGGCACGTGGGGCCTGCATTACCAGATGCTCGATACCAATGCACGCACGCTCACGCAGCTCGGCGCGACCTACGACGACGAATACCGGAAGGTCGACGGCGAATGGAAGATTGCGGCCACGCGCTGCGTCGTCACGTCGACGTTGTCGGCCCGCTACGACGGCGACGCGCCGGGCGTGCTGTTCGCCGGCACGCAGCCGCCTGTAGCGTGACGACGCGCGCGATCCACGCAGGTTGATGACATTCCCCAGGAGACATCGAACATGGCACAGAACCACGAGGCCCCGGTCGCCGTCGTGACGGGCGCGTCGCGCGGCGCGGGCAAGGGCATCGCGCGCGCGCTCGGCGCGGCCGGCATGACCGTCTACGTGACGGGCCGCTCGCAGCACGAAGGCGACGCGCCGCTGCCCGGCACGATCCACGAAACCGCGCGCGAGATCGATTCGCTGGGCGGACGCGGGATCGCCGTCGCATGCGACCACGCGGACGACGCACAGGTGAAGGCGCTGTTCGAGCGCGTCGAACGCGACAGCGGGCGGCTCGACATCCTCGTCAACAACGCGACGTATCTGCACGACCAGCTGATCCTGCCGGGCCCGTTCTGGGAGAAGTCGCTCGATCTCGTGAACATCCTCGACGTCGGGCTGCGCTCCGCGTACGTCGCGAGCTGGCACGCCGCGCCGCTGATGGCGAGGCGCCGCAGCGGGCTGATCGCGTTCACGTCGTCGTTCGGCGCGAGCTGCTACATGCACGGCGCCGCGTACGGCGCGCAGAAATCGGGCGTCGACAAGTTCGCGAAGGACATGGCCGTCGACCTGAAGCCGTTCGACGTCGCCGCCGTGTCGATCTGGATGGGTCCGCTGCGCACCGAACGCACGACGCGCGTGTGGGACGAGCATCCGGATCTCTACAAGGAATTCTCGCTCGTCGCCGAAAGCCCGGAATTCACCGGCCGCGTGATTCAGGCGATCCATGCCGATCCGCAACGCATGGCGCTGTCGGGGCAGGTGCTGGTCGGTGCGGAAGCCGCGTTGCGGTACGGCATCGCGGATCTCGACGGCAAGCAGCCGCCGTCGTATCGCGAGTTGCTCGGCGGGCCCGTGCAGGCACATCCGGCAATCGTCGCGTAAGGAGCGCAGATGGGCATTCTCGAAGGCAAGGTCGCGCTCGTCACGGGTGCGGGGCAGGGCGTCGGGCAAGGCGTTGCACACGCGCTCGCGGCGGAAGGCGCGCAAGTGGCCGTGGTCGGCCGTACGCGCGACAAGCTGGTCGCGACCTGCGATGCGATTCGTGCACGCGGCGGCGTCGCGGAACCGTTCGTATGCGACGTGATGGATGCCGCGCAGATCGCGCGGTGCGTCGATGCGGTCGTCGAGCGGTTTCGCGGCGTGCAGATCCTGATCAACAACGCGCAGGTCGTGCCGCTCGGCCGCCTGCTCGACGTGACCGACGCGGATTTTCTCGCGGGCCTCGAGTCGGGGCCGATCGCGACGCTGCGCATGATGCGCGCGTGTCATCCGCATCTGAAGGGCGATGGCGTGATCGTCAATTTCGCGTCGTCGGCCGCGGTGCGCTGGGATACGTCGGGCTACGGCGCGTACGCGGCGACCAAGGAAGCGATTCGCGCGCTCACGCGCGCGGCGGCATGCGAATGGGGGGCCGACGGCATTCGCGTGAACGCGGTCGCACCGCATGCGCTGTCGCCGGGGCTGAAGGGCTGGGTCGACGCTAACCCGGACGAAGCAGCCGCGTTCTTCCGCACGATCCCGCTCGGCCGCGTCGGCGACTGCGAGCACGACATCGGGCGCGCGATCGTGTTCCTCGCGAGCCGCGACGCCGGATACCTGACGGGGGCGACGCTGCCGCTCGATGGCGGGCAGGCGTACTGGGGCTGACGGCGAACGCGCCGCACATTAACGGCCGGCCGCTCGCGCGTGGCAACGCGCCGAGGCCGGCAAACCGGAATCGGAAAGCATCGAGGAGAAAACGACATGGGTCGACTGGAAGGAAAGGTGGCGATCGTCACGGGCGGCGCGCGCGGGATGGGCGCCGCAACATGCAGGCTGTTCGTCGAGGAAGGCGCGCGCGTCGTGATCGGCGACGTGCTCGACGCGGAGGGCGAGGCGCTTGCGCGCGAGCTCGGCGACGCCGCACGCTTCATGCGGCTGGACGTGAGCGACGAAGCGAACTGGGCGCGCGTTGCCGATGCGACCGTCGAGCAGTTCGGCCGCATCGACGTGCTCGTGAACAATGCGGCCGTGCTGACGTTCGGCGCGATCACCGAATTGTCGAAACGCGATTTCGAGCGTGCGGTATCGATCAATTTGGTTGGCACGTTCGTCGGCATCCGCACGATCGCACCGCGCATGATCGCGCAGAAGCGTGGGTCGATCGTCAATATCTCGTCGGTGGACGGGCTGCGCGGCGTGAACGCGCTGGCCGCCTACGTATCGAGCAAATGGGGCGTGCGCGGGTTGACGAAGGTGGCGGCGCTCGAACTCGGCCACCAGGGCGTGCGCGTGAATTCGATCCATCCCGGCGGCGTCAATACTGCGATGTCGAACCCGACCGGCGCGCCGCTCGACGAGGTCAACAAGCACTACACGCACGTGCCGCTGCAGCGCGTCGGCTTGCCTGACGAAATCTCGCGGGCGACGCTGTTTCTCGCGAGCGACGAAGCGTCGTACTGCAACGGTGCCGAACTGTCCGTCGACGGCGGGATGGCCGCGGGCGCGTATTACCCCGGATTGCCGGGCGCGCCGTTTTGAGCGGTACCGCACACAACGCATCCGTGACGGATGTTTGTGTGCGCAACCTAATTCAGGGTTTGCCTGAGTAGCGCAAAAACGAATTCGCGCCGCGACCGTTCGCGTGCATCGCAGGCGAACGTGTCGCGCGTTTTTTTCCGTTTTCGCGAGACCCTTGCAGGGCGGACGTTCCAGCCGTTTCGTCCCCAAAGCGCACGCGCCGACGCAGTAAAAAAGACCTGCTGGCAAGCAGCATGCCGGCGCGTCGTGACAATTGTTTCTTGTTGCAACGCAACGCCCGCCCAATAACGGCGATGGTATGCTGGCCGGCATGGAGTTGTACGGCAGGTTGCTTGCATGGCGAAACTCGCGTTCGCACACTCATACGAGACATCACATTCTCTCGCCCGCATCGCGGCATCGATACGCGCTCCGCTCGCGTGTCCCGCCTTGCGCGTCGCTGCATCCTGCGCTCCGACCACATTCCCCATCTCGCGGGTTCGTCCCGCATCCGCCATCCCCGCCCAATAGTCTGGAGACATTCTCATGTCGCAACCCAATCTGGCCGAAGCGACGCACGGCCCGCTGATCGCTCCCCCGGCATTCGTCAAGCATCGCAAACTGATCGACTGGGTGTCGCAAATCGCGGCGCTCACCGAGCCCGAGCGCGTCGTCTGGTGCGACGGCTCGCAGGAAGAAAACGACGCGCTGTGCCAGGCGATGGTCGACCAGGGCACGCTCAAGCGCCTGAACCCGGCGAAGCGCCCGAACTCGTATCTCGCGCAGTCCGATCCGTCGGACGTCGCGCGCGTCGAGGATCGCACCTTCATCTGTACCGAATCGCCCGACGACGTCGGCCCGACCAACAACTGGATCGCGCCGGAAGAAATGCGCGAGACGCTCAACGGCCTGTTTCGCGGTTCGATGCGCGGCCGCACGCTGTACGTCGTGCCGTTCTCGATGGGCCCGCTGGGCTCGCCGATCGCGCACGTCGGCGTCGAGCTGTCCGACAGCCCGTACGTGGCCGTGAACATGCGGATCATGACGCGCATGGGCCGCGAGGTCTACGACGTGCTCGGCGAGGACGGCGAATTCGTGCCGTGCGTGCACAGCGTCGGCCATCCGCTCGAAGCAGGGCAACAGGACGTGCCGTGGCCGTGCAACCCGGTCAAGTACATCGTGCACTTCCCCGATACGCGCGAGATCTGGAGCTTCGGCTCAGGCTACGGCGGCAACGCGCTGCTCGGCAAGAAATGCTTTGCGCTGCGCATCGCGTCGACGATGGGCCGCGATCAGGGCTGGCTCGCCGAACACATGCTGATCCTCGGCGTGACGTCGCCGGCCGGCAAGAAGTATCACGTCGCGGCGGCGTTCCCGTCCGCGTGCGGCAAGACCAACTTCGCGATGCTGATCCCGCCGCAGGGTTTCGACGGCTGGAAGGTCACGACGATCGGTGACGACATCGCATGGCTGAAGCCCGGCCGCGACGGGCGCCTGTATGCGATCAACCCGGAGGCCGGCTTCTTCGGCGTCGCGCCGGGCACGGGCGTGAAGACCAACCCGAACGCGATCGCGACGCTGAAGGAAAACGTGATCTTCACGAATGTCGCGCTGACGGAAGACGGCGACGTATGGTGGGAAGGCCTGACCGACACACCGCCCGCGAAGCTGACCGACTGGCAGGGCAACCCGTGGACGCCGGAGATCGGCAAGGAAACCGGTCGCAAGGCCGCGCATCCGAATTCGCGCTTCACGGCACCGGCATCGCAATGCCCGTCGATCGACGCGGACTGGGAGAACCCGGCCGGCGTGCCGATCGACGCGTTCATCTTCGGCGGCCGCCGCTCGACCACCGTGCCGCTCGTGACCGAGGCGCGCGACTGGATCGAGGGCGTGTACATGGCCGCGACGATGGGCTCGGAGACGACCGCCGCCGCAGCCGGCCAGCAGGGCGTCGTGCGCCGCGACCCGTTCGCGATGCTGCCGTTCTGCGGCTACAACATGAGCGATTATTTCGCGCACTGGCTGAAGCTCGGCCAGCAGCTCGAACGCACGGGCGCGACGCTGCCGAAGATCTACTGCGTGAACTGGTTCCGCAAGGACGCGAACGGCAAGTTCGTGTGGCCGGGCTTCGGCGAGAACATGCGCGTGCTGAAGTGGATGCTCGATCGTCTCGAGGGTCAGGGCGGTGGCGGCGAACATGCGTTCGGCGTGTCGCCGGCCTACGAAGACCTGCACTGGGACGGGCTCGACTTCACGCGCGAGCAGTTCGATGCGGTGACGTCAATGAACGCCGACGAATGGCGTGACGAACTGAAGCTGCATGCGGCGCTGTTCGACACGCTGAAGCTGCGTCTGCCGACCGAGCTGACCGACACGATGAAGAAGATCGAACAGCGCATCGGCGGCTGACGATTCGAGTCAACGTGACCTGGTAACGACGTGGTGGCAAGAACGTCCCGCCGCCGGCAAGCATCGCCGGCGGCGGGACGTTCTTGTTTCTGCTTCGTTTCAGCGTTGTGCGTGCCGCGCCGGCCGTGCGCTTACGCGCCGCACTGCGCGACCACCTCGTTCACCGCGCGCTGCACGTCGCCGCGCCGGTAGCGCAGCAGCGCGATATCGGCCGGATCGGGTTCGTACGACACGACGTTGCCGCGCCCCGTATAGATCGCGATATCGGGCAGCAGCGGATGCTCCTGATCGAGCGACGGCACCGGCTGCGGATTGCCGGCCGCGCGGAAGAAGGCCGCGAAATAGTCGGCGAAGCTCAGGTTCTCGTCGCCGACGAGATATGCCTTGCCCGATTCGCCGCGTTGCAGCGCGCCCCAGATCGCTTCAGACAGCGATAGCGTCGAGATGAAGTTGCTGCCGCCGGCCGGCCCGTACACCGGCAGGCCGGCGAGCTTGCCCTGCGCATAGCCCGTGTACGCGGCGAACATCTCGTTGTGCAGCCCCGGCACCGACCCGACGACGAACGGCGCATTGACGCTGCACACCGCGAACGACGGCGACGCGAGCGCGCGCACGCGTTCGTCGGCGAGATGGCGCGAGCGCACGTACGGCACCGTGTCGACGAGCGCCGGCGCGACCTGCGGATAGAAGCTGCCGACCAGCACCGCGCGCTTCACGCCCGCGTCGCGCGCGAGCGCGAAGAAGCGCGGCACCGCGTCGACGTTCGCGCGTTCCCAGTGCGCGGCTTCGTCGGTGCCCGGCGGCAGGTGGCGGATGTCGTTGCCCGCCGCGAACACGATCGCGTCGAACGGTGCGAGCTCGTCGCGCGTGAAGTTGCCGGCCACGTAATCGCGCAGCAGCACGTCGAACTGTGCGAGCGCGCTGCCCGGCGCGGGCGGCTTGCGCGCGGCGAGCGTCACGTCGTTGCCTTGCGCGTGCAGATGCAGCGCCGCGTGGCCGCCGATGAGGCCGGTGCCGCCGATGATCAGGATCTTCATGATGTCTCCGAGGGCGGCGCAGGCGCGCCGCATGAATTGAACCGACGATTGAACGGATGAAGCCGCGCGCGGCGTCGTTCAGAAGTTGAAGCCGTTACCCGTGACGACCGGCATGTTGGTCCAGAAGCCGTTCGGGTCCCGATACCAGCCGGCCGCCGCGAGCGCGCCGCCGTCCACATGCAGCGTCGTGCCGGTGATCCACGCGGCGAGCGGGCTCGCGAGGAACAGCGCGGCACCCGCGATGTCGCCGGCCGCTCCGAAGCGCCCGAGCGGAATCCAGCGCGGGATGTGCGCGCGATGCTCGGCCGCGACCATCGCGCTCACGGGCACCTGCGGCGTCTCGGTGGTCTCCGGCGCGATCTGGTTTACGCGGATGCCGGCCGGCCCGAGTTCGAGCGCGAGGCTTTTCGTGAAACCGGTCAGCGCGGCCTTGAATGACGCATAGACGGTGCAGTTCGGAATCGCGCGAAAGCCCTCGATCGACGACACGCCGACGATGCTGCCGCCCGCGCCGCGCTTGCGCAGCAACGGCAGCAACGCGCGCGTGACGACGAACACCTGGCGCAGGTTCACGTCGAACAGGCGCGCGATGTCGTCGTCGGTATGGTCGTCGAACGGCTTGGCGATCTGCAGGAAATCGCCGACGTTGTTGACGAGCACGTCGAGGCCGCCGAAGCGTGCGTCGATCGTCCGCGCGAATGCATCGACCTCGTCGCGGCGCGTGACGTCGACGGTACCGACGAGCGCGTCGACACCCGCGGCTTCGAGCGCCTGACGCACGTCCTGCGCGCGGGCGGGATCGCGCTCGGCCACCGCGACGCGCGCGCCTGCCGCCCCGAACGCTTCCGCGCACGCGCGGCCGATGCCCGCGCCGCCGCCGGTGACAAGCACCGTCTTGCCGGCAAATGAAATCATCACGACACTCCTTCGAACGGGAAAGCGATGCGCCGCGTCACAGCGACGAGACGAGTTGCGCGTTGTCGATCCGCAGCTCCGCGCCGTTCACAAAGCGCGACTCGTCGGATGCGAGGAACAGCACGAGATTCGCGACGTCCCGCGGGTCGCACATGCGTGCCATCGGATCGTTGCCGATGCCGAGTTCGGCCGGGTCGAGATCGGGCATCAGCGCCCGGGTCATCGGCGTCCAGATTCCGTCCGGGTGGATCGAGTTGCAACGGATCCGGTAGCCGCTGCGCTTGCAGTGCACGGCGACGCTGCGTGCGAGCGCCGTCACAGCGCCTTTCGAGCCGGTGTACGCGCACATCATCGGCAGGCCGCCGAGCGCGGCGACCGACGACATCATCACGATCGATCCGGGTGTGTCGTTGTCCTTCATCGCGCCGATCGCGTACTTGCAGCCGAGGAAATAGCCGTCCGCATTGACGCGCAGCACGCGTCGCCAGGTATCGAGGCTCGTGTCCTCGATCGAGCCGACCGGGCAGATCGCCGCGTTGTTGACGAGTACGTCAAGGCGTCCGAAACGATCGAGCGTCGACGCGATCGCGTGCCGCCAGCCGTCCTCGTCGGCGATGTCCTGACGCACGAACAGCGCCGTATCGCCGATTTCACGCGCGAGCGCGCGTCCGGCATCCTCGTCGATGTCGGTGAGCACGACACGCGCGCCCTCGGCGGCCAGCAGCAGCGCATCCTCGCGGCCGACGCCGCTCGCCGCGCCGGTGACCAGCGCGACCTTGTTTGCGACTCGATTCATCTTTGGGTCGATTTCCTGTGATGTGTTGAAGGAACGCGGCCGCTCAAGCGGTGCCCGGCGCACGGCCGGCCCTCACCGCATCGAGCGCGGCCGCGCCGTAGATCTGCGCGATCGTGGCGTCGACGCACGGATTGGCGCGCAACTCGTGGCCGCCGTCGACCGCGAAGCTCTGGCCCGTGACCCAGCCCGACTCGGGGCACGCCAGATAGCGCACCGCGCGGGCGATCGCTTCCGGTTCGCCGAGCGTGCCGAGCGGAATCTGTTCGAGGAAGCTGTCGACCAGCGCACGGTCGTCGAACATCGGCGCGGTGGCTTCGGAGCGCGTGAGGCCGGGCCGCACCGCATTGACGCGGATCCTCGCGCCGGCCAGCTCCTCGGCCGCGCCGCGCACCAGCGCTTCGAGCGCGGCCTTGCCGGTGCAGTACGCAGTCAGCCAGCGGAAATTGATGCGCGCGGCCGTCGACGAGATGCAGACGATCGCGCCGCCGCCGCTGTCGGCGAGCCGAGGCGCGGCGTGACGAATCGCGGCGAACGCGCTGTGCAGGTTCAGGTCGATTTCCGCGCGGAAGCTGTCGGCGTCGTGCATCAGCAGCGGGCGAAACCCGGCGCCGCCGACGGTCGGCACGACGATGTCGAGACGGCCGTCGAGCGCCCATGCGGTATCGAGTGCGGCCTGCAGATCGGCGTCGTCGCAGGCGTCGCCGGCGTGGATCTCGACGCGGCTGCCGGGCACGGCGTCGACCAGGTGCCGCCGTGCGCGTTCGAGCGCGTCGCGGCGACGGCCCATCAGCACGACGGCCGCGCCATCGGCGACGAGCGCGTGCGCGCAGGCCGCGCCGATGCCGCCGGCGCCGCCCGTGACGAGCGCGGTGCGGCCGGCGAGAGGCAGGGGCGAGCGCATCGTTCAGCCCTCCAGCGGCAGGTCTTGCGACCAGTCGACGTGCAGCGTGCGCGCGGCGAAGCGCCACGTGCCGCCGTCGAGCACGCAGCGGTCGCGATAGCGCAGCCCCCAGTCGAGCTTGCGCTTCACGCCGTCGCGCACATAGACGTGGCACGCGACGCCGTAGGTCTCGACATCGGCTTCGCCGCCCGCGAGCGTGACGAGCTGGTTGTGCACGTGATGCTGGGTCGTCTCGTAGCGTTCGATCACGCTCATTCCGGCGACGATCGCGTCGCGGTCGTCGAAGCGAAAACCGGGGCCGTCGAGCTGCGCGTTGGCGGTGAAGAGCGTGGCGAGGCGCGGCCAGTCGCGCCGGTCGACGGCTTGCGCATAACGGCACGCAAGTTCGTACAGCGCGTGGCAGGCATTCGGATCGGTCATGCGGTACTCCCGTGAGTGAACGGAAAGCGTCTGCCGCGCCGCCCGCGCGGCCGCGGCGGCATTGCGGCGTCGATGCGCAGGTTCGCACCGGACCGGTCGATCCTCATCATCCATACGGAGCAGGGGAAGGATCGGGGAAAACACCGGGAGCGACGACGGCGCAGCGCCGGATGCTGCGATGCGGCGATGGATGCGCGGCATGGGTCGAACGGCGAGGTGACCCATCGCGACGGACCAGGGAAGGCACCTCGCCGGTCATTCAAGCGAGCCGATCGCACGGTAATGCTGCGACGCGGCACGCCGCATCGAGCCCGCTTCGCGTTTGCCCCTAGTCGGAATGGACGATGGCCGGCGGGCCGGCGCTGGCTACCGTGCAGTCATCCGGCGGCGCTGCATGCGGCCAGTCGCCGGGCACGAACCGCGACGACGGCCAACCGGAGGGGACGACGATCATGAGACTTTCGACTCGCAAGCTGTGCGTATTGGCGATCGGCACGCTCGCGGCCATGGCAATGGCGCGATACGGCGCCGAGCAGGTCCCGTCGCCGCCGTACGCGGCCGGCATCCTGCAATGCCGCTCGGTCGACTCGAACGGCCTGCCGACCGGTTGCGTCCCGATCGATCCGTCGCACTTCGGCTTCGCCGCGTTGCGCGGCATGTGACGCGGGCGCGGCCGTGCCGACGCGATGGCGCCAGGGCACCACGGCGACACCGCGATGCGGCGGCCTCCTGACGGACCGGCCGGACGGCGCACCGCGATACCTGCGCCGCGCACCGCGCGGCAGGTGCGGCCCGTCCGGCTTTCGGATGCCGTCAGACTTCTCGGCCTACGACACGACGCAAGGCGCCAGCCGTCGAGCGCGTTCATCGACAACGCGTCGACGTCCGTAGCGAGTCGGCTATACCGGCGACGCGTTGCCATGCCCACCGCTTTTCATCGACTCCCTTCACGCAGACCCATGGCTCCCATGTCATCCGACTATTCCCTGACCCGCCCCTTGAATATCCACGACGTGCCTCGCTGGGATGCCGAACACGACGTCGTGATCGTCGGCTTCGGCGCGGCCGGCGCGTGCGCGGCGATCGAAGCCGCGAGCGCCGGCGCAGACACGCTGATCGTCGAGCGCGCTTCGAGCTACGGCGGCACGAGCGCGCTGTCCGGCGGCGAGATCTACCTCGGCGGCAGCGGCGGCACGCCTGCGCAGCGACAGGCCGGCTTCAGCGACGATACCGAGGACCTGTACCGCTACCTGATGCTCGCGGGCGGCCGCGACGCGGACGACGCGAAGGTGCGTCTCTACGCGAACGAGAGCCTCGCGCATCACGACTGGCTCGTCGCGCAGGGCCTCACGTACAAGAACACGTTCATCGCCGAGCGGATCGTCGAACCGGAAACCGACGACTGCCTGATCTGGTCGGGCAGCGAGGAGGCCTGGCCGTTCAGCGAGGCCGCGAAGCCGTGCCCGCGCGGCCACACGCCGCAATGGCCGGGCTGGGGCGGCGGACAGATGCTGATGCGCGTGCTGGCCGAGCGCGTGCAGGCGCTCGGTGTGTCGACCCGCTACGACACGCGCGCGCTGGCGCTGATCGTCGACGATGCGCGCGCGGTGCGCGGCGTCGTGCTGCGCGCGTACGGCGAGACGGCATGCGTGCGCGCGCATCGCGCGGTGATGCTGTGCGCGGGCGGCTTCGCGATGAACCGCGACATGGTGCGCCGGCACGCGCCGCAATTGCTGCGCTCAGACGAACCGATCGGCAGCCCCGGCGACGACGGCTCGGGCATCCTGCTCGGCCAGAGCGCGGGCGGAGCCGCGATCCACATGGATCAGGGCTTCGTCAGCCTGCCGTTCTACGCGCCCGAATCGCTGATCCGCGGCATCTTCGTGAACGCGCGCGGCCAGCGCTTCATCAACGAGGACGGCTATCACGGCCGCACCGGCCATCACGCGTTCCATCAGGCCGACGATCGGATCTACCTGCTGGTCGACCAGGCGACCTACCAGGAGCCGCCCGCGATCGCGCGGATCGGCATTGCGGCGGCCGGCGAGACATGGGAGGAAGTCGAACGCGACCTGCAGATGCCCGCCGGCACGCTGACGGCGACCGTCGACGTCTACAACCGCCATGCGGCAGAAGGCGTCGATCCGCTGTTCCACAAGGCGAAGAAGTGGCTGACGCCGCTGATCGAGCCGCCGTTCGTCGCGCTCGATTGCCGGATCGACTACGCGTTCTATCCGCATTTCACGCTGGGCGGGCTCGATACGCTGCCCACCGGACAGGTGCTCGACGCGGCGCGCGTGCCCGTGGCCGGTCTCTACGCGGCCGGCCGCACGAGCTGCGGGCTGCCGCGCTGGGGCGCCGGGTACAGCTCGGGACTGTCGCTGGCCGACGCGACGTTCTTCGGCCGGCAGGCCGGGCGTCACGCCGCGCATGCGGCGAGCGACGCGCTGCGCAGCGCCGCGTAGCGCCGCCCGAGCCTGAAAGAACGACGCCCCGGGCAACCGTGTTGCACCGGGGCGTCGTCGTGTTCGGGCGGACGTCGGTCGAACGTCGAACGACCGTCAGCCGAGATCGAGCGCGTTGGTCAGGTCGCCGGGCGGCGTCTCGCCGCGCGACGCGAACGCCTTGTCGCGCGCGGCGACGCCGTCGAGCGGCGCGAGCCCGTGCACGCGGCTGATGAAGCGCAGGATCGAGTTCGTGTCGTACATCGTGTGGTCGACATGACCCTTCTTCGCGAACGGCGAGATCACGAGCGCGGGAATCCGGGAGCCCGGGCCCCAGCGATCGCCGACCGGCGGCGCGACGTGATCCCACCAGCCGCCGTTCTCGTCGTGCGTCATCACGATCACGGTGTTCGCCCACTGCGGGCCGCGCCGGATGCGTTCGATCACGTTCGCGATGTGGCGATCGCCGGATTCGACGTCCGCATAGCCCGCATGCATGTTCAGGTTGCCCTGCGGCTTGTAGAACGCGACGGCCGGCAGGCGGCCCGCATCGATGTCGGCGATGAAGTGATTGGTCGACGGCTCGTCGCCGAGGCCCGCATCGCGCAGATGCTTGCGGCGCGCGTCGGTGCCGGGCGCATAGTTCGCGAAGTAGTTGAACGGCTGGTGGTGGTACTGGAAGTCCGGCACCGTGCCCGTGTCGCGGTGCTCGAGCGCGTATTGCCATGCACCGCTGTACCACGCCCAGTCGATATTCTTTTCCGACAGGCGGTCGCCGATCGTCGCATGGACTTGCGGCGGAATCACGCGATGGTCGGCCGGATCCGCGTAAGCGGCGTTGCCGGGATCGGCCGGCGGCACGTAGCTCGGCTGGTAAGGCGGCGCCATCGTGTTGACGCCGTAGCCGTCGGGTGTCAGCGGGCCGTCGACCGCGAACTTCGGCGGGCCGTCGAGCGCCGAGGCCGGCGAATCGGCGGCGAGCGTCAGCCGCGTGCCGGCCGGATCGTCGCCGTCGACCTTCGACAGCAGCTTCGCCGCATGCGGATGCTTGTGCGCGTCCGGATAGATCGGCGGCTGCGCGGAAATCAGGAACATGTGGTTCAGCCACGAACCGCCGAAGGCGGCCATGAAGAAGTTGTCGCACAGCGTGTATTGCCGCGCGAGATTCCACAGCCGCAGCGTGTCGGCGGAATTGCGGTAATGGCCCATCACGAGGCCGCCCGAATCGGCCCATGCGGCGAACTGGTTGTTGCGGCCGCCGGCGATCTGCATCTGGTTCTGATAGAAGCGATGCCACAGGTCGCGCGTGATCACGCCGTTCGGCAGCGGCTTGCCTTGCGCGTCGGCGATCCGGAACGGCGCGTTGGGCAGCTTGTCGATGTCGCGCTCGGCGATCGCGTAGCGCTTGCCGTCCACTTCCTGCGCCTGCGGCACGAGCCCGCCCCAGATCTTCGGCAGCACGGGCAACGGCGTCTTGCCGTCGCGATCGAGCTGCTGCGCCTGCTCGGGCCGCACTTCGCTCAGTGGATAGCGCACGCCCGGAAAATCGCCGTACAGGTTCGCGAAGCTGCGATTCTCCGCATAGATCACGACGATGTGGCGCACCTGCCGACGCAGCGCTTCGTCGAGCCGCAGATCGGCGGCGGAGCGCGGCGCGCCACCCGGTGCGGTCTCGCAGCCGCCGAGCGCGACGCCGGCGCCGAGCGCGGCGAGGCCGCCGAGCATGCGGCGGCGGTCGGGATCGACGGGAAGGTCGTCGGGGCGATCGGGTGTGTCGTTCACGTCGTGAGCTCCTCGGATGGATGATTGTCGTTCGATGCGCGGCAGCGTCGCGCGGCCTGCCGCGACGCGGCACGCAATGCGACGGCCGGCGTCGCACCCGGGCAGGGCGACGCCGGTTGTCACGAAAATGTCATGAACGCGACTATAACGCGCGGGGCCGCGTCGATGAAAGCTGTTTGTCGGACGCTGCGCGACGCGTGCGCGCGAACTAGACTTGAATCATGGGTGGCGTGCTGCCGTGCGTCGCCCGCGCGAACGGCGCATCGCGCGCGTTCGCGGTGTCATTCATGCGACGAAACGAGGCGACGAAGACGCGGAAGCATCCCGTATGCGCGTGGCTGCCGATACCGCGCGCCGGCCCGGCGCACGGGCCGGCATGAGCGCGCAGCGGTGCGACCGGCCGGCCCGATGCCATGGACAGGAAATTCGACTACGCAGGATTGCTGATCGCGGCGGGCTTCTTCGTGTTGTTCGCCGCGCAACTGGTGATGCTGCGTCCGGCGTCGACGCTGATCGCGTACAGCGATTTCCATCGTCTCGTCGCCGCGCGGCTCGTCGACGATCTCGAGATCGGATCGACGACGATCACCGGCACGCTGACGATGCCGCAAGCCGGCGCGATGCTGCCGGCGTCCGAAGTCGCGGCCGTGAAGTCGGAGGGTACGCCGCCGCACTTCGCCACCAATCGCGTGACGGACCCGCAGCTGATCGACACGTTGACCGCGGCCGGCATCCGTTTCCACGGCACGTCCGACACCGGGTGGATCACGTCGCTCGCGTCGTGGCTGGTGCCGCTCGTCGCGTTCGTGTTCATCTGGAACCTGATGCTGCGCAAGCGCGGCGGGCTGCAGGACTTCACCGGCATGGGCAAGAGCCGCGCACGCGTCTACGTGCAGCAGGAAACCGGCATCACGTTCGACGACATCGCCGGTATCGACGAAGCGAAGGCCGAGCTGCAGCAGCTCGTTGCGTTCCTGCGCGATCCCGATCGCTACCAGCGGCTCGGCGGCAAGATTCCGAAGGGCGTGCTGGTCGTCGGCGCGCCCGGCACGGGCAAGACGCTGCTCGCGCGCGCGGTGGCGGGCGAGGCGGCCGTGCCGTTTTTCTCGATCAGCGGCTCGGCGTTCGTCGAGATGTTCGTCGGCGTCGGCGCGGCGCGTGTGCGCGACCTGTTCGAGCAGGCGCAGCAGAAGGCGCCGTGCATCGTGTTCGTCGACGAGCTCGACGCGCTCGGCAAGGTGCGCGGCGTCGGCCCGATGTCGGGCAACGACGAGCGCGAGCAGACGCTCAACCAGCTGCTCGTCGAGATGGACGGCTTCCAGGCCGGCTCGGGCGTGATCATCATGGCCGCGACCAACCGGCCGGAGATTCTCGATCCCGCGCTGCTGCGCCCGGGCCGCTTCGACCGTCACATCGCGATCGACCGGCCCGACGTGAACGGTCGCCGCCAGATCCTCGGCGTGCACGTGAAGCGCGTGAAGCTCGCGGCCGACGTCGATCTCGGCGAACTGGCGGCGCGCACGCCGGGCTTCGTTGGCGCCGATCTCGCCAACGTCGTCAACGAGGCGGCGCTGCATGCGGCGGAACGCGGCAAGCCCGCGATCGGGATGGACGACTTCGACGAGGCTATCGATCGCGCGCTGACCGGCCTCGAGCGCAAGAGCCGCGTGATGAACGCGCAGGAGAAGCTGACGATCGCCTATCACGAGGCCGGCCATGCGCTCGTCGCGGAAAGCCGCGCGCATTGCGATCCGGTGAAGAAGGTGTCGATCATTCCGCGCGGCGTGGCCGCGCTCGGCTACACGCAGCAGGTGCCGACCGAGGATCGCTACGTGCTGCGCCGCAGCGAGCTGCTCGACCGGATCGATGCGCTGCTCGGCGGCCGTGTCGCGGAAGAGCTCGTGTTCGGCGACGTGTCGACGGGCGCGCAGAACGATCTCGAGCGCGCGAGCGCGATGGCGCGCCATATGGTCATGCAGTACGGGATGAGCGAGCGGATCGGGCTGGTGAGCTTCGACGACGGCGAAGCGCGCACCGGCATGCCGGGCGCATGGCATGCGGGCGACGGGCGCTGCAGCGAGCACACCGCGCGGATGATCGACGACGAGGTGCATGCGCTGCTGACCGATGCGCATGCGCGCGTCGCGTCGACGCTCGGGGCACGGCGCGACGCGCTCGAGCGGATCGCCCGACGGCTGCTCGCGTGCGAGGTGCTCGAGCGCGATGCGTTGCAGGCGCTCATCGACGGGCGCGAGCCGCCTGGCGCCGCGCCATCGGCGCCATCCGCGACCGATCGAGGGCCTGGCGCGAGCGCGAATGCGTCGGAGCAGGCATCGGCGATCGAGCGGGATTTCGTCGCATACGGGCCGCCGCGCGAACCCGAACGCTGAAGCGCGAGCGTGTCGCGCAGCAGGCGGGCGGCCATGATCGCGCCGCACCGTCGCTGCGTTCCAACCTTGCCGGCGCGGCATTGCGCCGGCGTTTCGCTTCCTCTTTTTCAGTCACGGAGTCGCCATGAGCGAGGCGCACGTATCGGTCGATGTCGCGCAGCATGCGCGTTTCAGTTTCGAAGTCACGTTTGCCGGCACCGGGCTTTCACCGGTGCTCACCGACGAGCCGCCGCCGCTCGGCGCCGGCCGCGGCCCGAATCCCGTCCGGCTGCTGGCCGCGGCCGTCGCGAGCTGCCTCGCGGCAAGCCTGTTGTTCGCGCTCGAGAAACAGCGCGTCGATCCGCAACCGGTCGCCGCGCACATCGACGTCGACATGGTGCAGAACGAGGCGGGCAGGGTGCGCGTGGGCGCGATGGCCGTGACGCTGTCAGTCGGCAAGGCGTGGGCCGATCTCGCGGCGGCGACGCGCATGCTCGACCGGTTCGATGCGTATTGCGTGGTGACCGAGAGCATGCGCGCAGGCATTCCGATCTCGGTGGCGGTGCGGGACGTGAACGGTGCGGTGCTCGACCGCGAGACGACCGGCGTATGAGCGTGCGGCAGTGCGCGTGCGTCAGGACTCCGTCGCGGCGGCCACTTCCGCCGCTTCGGCGAGCGCGTCGAGAAAGCGCGTACGCCACCAGTGCACGTCGGTTTTCCGCACGATCGCCATCAGCGCGTCGTGACGCTGGCGACGTTCGTCGAGCGGCATCGTGAGCGCGCGCTGGATCGCCTGCGCGGTGCCTTGCGTGTCGTACGGATTTACGAGCAGCGCGGGTTTCAGTTGCTCGGCCGCGCCCGCGAATCGCGACAGCACGAGCACGCCCGGATCGGCTTCGTCCTGCGCGGCGAGAAACTCCTTCGCGACGAGGTTCATCCCGTCGCGCAGCGGCGTGACGAGCGCGACGCGGCTCGCGCGGTAGAGGCCCGGCAAGCGCTTGCGGGCGACCGTGCGGTGGATGTAGCGCATCGGCATCCATTCGAGTTCGCCGTAATCGCCGTTGATCGCGCCGCACAGGCTGTCCATCTCGCGGCGCAGGTCGTCGTACGCGCCGAGATCCTCGCGGCTCGGCGCGGCGATCTGTATCAGCGTCGCGCGGTCGCGGTTCTCCGGATATTGTTCGAGCAACTGACGGAATGCATGCACGCGCTGCGGCAGCCCCTTCGTGTAGTCGAGCCGGTCCACGCCGACGAGCAGCTGGCGGCGCGAATACTCGTCGCGCATCCGTTCGAACATGTCGATGCCGTCGCGGTTTTCCGCGAGCGCCGCGAATTCGTCGACGTTGATGCCGATCGGGAACGCACCGGCCGACAGCGTGCGGCCGAACGCACGCAGGCGGCCGTCCGGCAGACGCGCGGCACCGGCCTCCGCCTCGACGTAATGCTCGAAGTGAAGCAGATCCGATTCGGTCTGGAAGCCGACGAGATCGTAGGCGAACAGCGAGCGCATCAGCCATTCGTGCTCCGGAATCGCGGCCATGATCGGCGGCGGCGGCATCGGAATGTGCAGGAAGAAGCCGATCGGATTCGTGCAGCCCATCGCACGAAGTTCGGCGGCAAGCGGAATCAGCTGGTAGTCATGAACCCAGACGACGTCGTCGGGGCGCAGCAGTGTGCTCAGCTTGCGCGCGAACAGCTGGTTCACGCGGCGGTAGCCGTCCGCGAAGCGGCGGTCGAACTGCGCGAGATCGAGGCGGTAGTGGAATACCGGCCACAGCACGTTGTTCGAGTAGCCGAGGTAATACGCGTCGTAATCCTGCGGATCGAGATCGATCGTCGCGAGCTGGATGCCGCCGACGTTCTGGATCTGCACGTCGTCGCCGTGCGGGGGGCGCTCGCCGTCGCTGCGCAGCCTGCCGCTCCAGCCGAACCAGACGCCGCCCGATTCCTGCAGGCTGTCTTTGACGGCCACGGCAAGCCCGCCTGCCGCGGCTTTACGGGGATCTGCAATGCGATTGGATACGACGACGAGTCGGCTCACCAGCTCTCCTGCGAATGGTTGGGAAGGTTCGTGCGGCCAGGGCGCGACGCGGACGCCGCCAGCGGCGCATGGCGCGATGGGGCCGCAATACGTGCGGACGGGAATCAGGGCGCGCGATTCGCCGTCCGAACGTGGAGTGCTTTTTTAGGATACTCGTCATTCGAATGATTTAAAAGTGCATGACCGAGATCGGCGAATTCGCGCGCCGGTTCAATGCGTGCCATTTCGCGCGCGGGGGCGGGCGGGACCGAAAATTGCGCAGCACCATGTGCAACATGGCGGCGGGGATTCCGGAGAAGGGCGAGCGAAGACCGGGAAATTGGGCGGCGTGTGCAACGCGAGGCGGAAATCGCGGAGAAGGGCGATCGCGGACCTACGCGCGTGATCGTGCTCCGTTGCGTTGCGCATGCTCGATACGCGAGAGGACGCGTGCCGCGAATGCACGGCGTGTGTGTTGCGCGGTGCGTGGCGTTTCAGGCTCGCATGAATGCAACGGCCGTCGAACGCCGGCAGTGACGATGCGCGGCCGGCCGCGTAGCCGCGCATCGTATCCGTGCGACGCGTGATACCTGATGCATCATGCGTTACGCGACAGCAGCCTGCCAATGCGACGCATTGTCGGCCGCATGCTTGTGCGCGTGCGCCGACATCGCCTGTTGGCCGGCCGGCATCCGGAACGCGGATACCGTCTCCGACAGATCGCGGCCCTGCGCCTCGAGCGATTTCGACGCGGCCGCGGCCTGTTCGACGAGTGCCGCGTTCTGCTGCGTCGTCTGGTCCATCTGCGTGATCGTGAGGTTCACCTGATCGATGCCGCGACTCTGTTCGGCCGACGCGGCCGCGATTTCGCCCATGATGTCGGTGACGCGCGCGACGGCCCGCGTCACGTCCGACATCGTCTCGCCGGCTTCGCCGGCGAGCGCCGACCCGGCCTGGATCGTCTGCACCGATGCCGAGATCAGCTCCTTGATTTCCTTCGCGGCAGTGGACGAACGTTGCGCGAGGCTGCGCACCTCGCTCGCGACGACCGCGAAGCCGCGGCCTTGTTCGCCCGCGCGTGCCGCCTCGACGGCCGCGTTCAGCGCGAGTATGTTCGTCTGGAATGCGATACCTTCGATGATCCCGGTGATGTCCGCGATTTTCGACGAGCTGTTGCCGATCTCCGTCATCGTCTCGACCACGCGGCCGACCACCGAGCTGCCGCGCAGCGCGACGTCCGACGCATTCGCCGCGAGCGTGCTCGCCTGCTGCGCGTTCTCGGCGTTCAGTCGCACCGTCGACGTGAATTCCTCCATCGTCGCCGCGGTTTCCTGCAGCGACGCGGCCTGTTCCTCGGTGCGCTGGCTCAGGTCGAGGTTGCCCGATGCGATCTCGCCCACCGCGTGCGCGATGCTGTTCGACGAATCGCGCACGCGGCCGACGATGTCGATCAGCCGTGCGTTCATCGTATGCAGCGCGTCGAGCAGATCGCGCGTTTCGTCGTTGCCGCTCACGCTGATGCGGCTGCCGAGATCGCCGTTGGCCACCGTGCGCGCGACCTCCACCGCCGCGACGATCGGTGCGGTGATCTTGCGCGTGAGCCACAGGCCGCCGCCCACCGCGATCACGATCGCGACCGCGCAGATGGCCAGCAGCACGTTGCGCTCGACCGCGTAGCGATCGGCGAAAGCCTGCGCAATCTGCGCTTCGCGCTCGCGCGTGTAGGTTGCGTACGCATCGGTCGCGCGAACAAGTTGCGCGAGCAACGGACGGCAGCGATTGTCGATGTCGGCGGTCGCCTCGTCCTTCTTGCCGGCCTGCGCGAGTCCGACGATATTCAGCGCGACGGGCCCGTAGCTCGCTTCGACGCGCACGATCTCGGCGACCAGTTCGCGTGCGCGATCGGTCGTGTCGGTCGCATTCGCCATCATGTCCTTCAGTTTCGCGAGACGGTCCTGCACATCCTTGTGTGCTTGCTGCACGTCGGCCAGTTCGAGCTGGATGTCGGACGGCGTGGTCACGAGCACGAGGTTGCGCGCGGCGATCGCGCGCCGGTCGACCGCGGTCCGGATTTGCGCGGAAAGGTTCGCGCGCGCGTTGACGCCGTTCATGTACCGGGAAAACTCGTCGTTCGTATCGGACAGCGCCTTCAGCGCCATGCCCGACACGACCACGACGACCGCGGCGAGCAAACCGAAGCCGCCAAGCAGTTTAGCCTTGATGGTTATTCTGGCGATTTTCACGATGTGCCCCTGTGCGAGTGGTTGGCGATGGAATTTATTGTGCGTCCGCGTGCAGGCCCGTGCCGTCATTAACGGGAATGCCGGACAGTTCTTTACCCATCGAAAACCCTGATATTCGCTCTTTCTCGCCGGAAACCCGCGCCAGTCGGGCATTTCAGGCCTGCAGGAAGCTTCGTGAATCATCGATAATCGCCGCGTTCATACGCGGATATGAAAATCGATCCTCTACCGGAATTAATGTATTCCGATCCGTCGCTTAAATCGTCGAATTGGCATGTTCGGTGATTTATTGGCGAATCGCATATTTACGTTCGAACGATCGGGAATGTGCGATTCCGTCCCGAATAAAACGGGCCCGAACGAATGCGCGCCCGCTTGACGCGCCCGCGACACGCGTCGCGGGGCGTGGGGTCGATCAGAACGTCGTGCGCAGGCCGGCCATCACGCTGCGGCCGCCTTCGGGCGCGAAACCGCGCACGACCGAGGTCGCGTAGCGGATCTCCTGGTTCGTCAGGTTGTCGCCGCGCAGGTAGGCGAGCCAGCGCGTCGCGCCGACCCGGAACTTGTACGTGAGCATCACGCCGAGCGACGTGTAGCCGTCGGTCGAAAAGTCGTTGTCGGGCACGCGGTGCTGCGACCACGCATGCGTGAGCTGCGCGCGCGCACCGAACGGGCCGTAGCCGTAGTCGGCCGCGAGCGTCGCGCGCAGCGGCGCGATGCGCGGCAGCGGCTGGCCGGTATCGACGTTGCGCGCATGCGTGTAGTCGGCGGTCAGTTCCAGGTCGACCGTGTGACCGCGCTGCGCGAACGCCCGCCACTTGCCGTCGAGTTCGACGCCGTAGAACTCGGCGCGCACGCCGCGATAGATCGCTTCGTTGAGCGTATCGCCGGTGCCGGGCGCGACCGGTTCGCCGTCTGCATTCACGATGCGGCCGGTGTTGTACTCGGTCAGGTAGTTCGAGAAGCGGTTGTAGAACACGCCGACGCTGCCGCGGTTCGGGCCGCTCGCATAGCGTAGCGACAGGTCGGTCGACACGGCCTTTTCCTTCGACGCGTTCGGGTTGCCGATCAGGAACTGGCCGGTGGCGTCGTGCGGGCCGTTCGAATACAGCTCGTAGAAGGTCGGCGCACGTTCCGTGTACGCAACGTTCGCCGCGACCGACCACACCGGCGTCAGCGTGAACAGCGCGCCGGCCGATACGCTGCCGGCATTGAAGTCGCGCGGCTGCGCGAGCGCGAATTTCTCGACGCCGGCCGGATCGGGATCGACCTTCACGTGCTCGATGCGCCCGCCGAGGCTCAGCTTCAGCGCAGGGACGACCTGCCATTCCTCCAGACCGAACAGCGCGACGCTATTCGTGCGCGTGGACGGCACGAGCAATTCGTCGCCGAGCGCGGAGAACGTGTTCTGGCCGAACTGCACGCCGATCGCGCCTTCGAACGGGCCGATCTTGCGATGCCGCGCCTCGATGCGCGCCTCGTAGCCGCGGTTGCGGAAGGTGGTGGCCGTCTCGCCGTTGTTGACTTCCTTGTGACGGTAGTCGGTGTACGCGAAATCGAACTTCAGCTTCGTGAACGGGCCGCTCAGGTTGCGCACCTCCGACGCGAACGCGAGGCGTTCCTGGCGCATCCGCAGGCGCACGTCGTCCTCGGCGACGGAGCCGTAGTTGGACTCGTAGCCGCTGTACGACAGGCCCGCGAAACCGTCGGCCCACGTGTACGACGCGCCGAGCGCGCCGCCATGCACGCGGCCGTCGCTGTTCGGCACGTTGCCGACCGGTTGCGGCGTGTCGGGATCGTCGATCGCGCGTTGCTGGCTGCTGCGCGCGTAGCCGGGAATCCGCAGCTTGCTCGTTTCCCGGTCGAACGCGTCGACATGAAACGCGAAGCGGCCGTTGCCGCCTTCGACCTGCGCGGCGCCCGCGCGCACCGAATTCGCGCCGCCGTAGCGCGCGTCGAGCGCACCCGTCACGCCTTCGATCGCTTCACGCGGAATCCGGTTGTCGATCGTGTTGACGACGCCGCCGACCGCATTGCCGCCGTACAGCAGCGCGGCCGGCCCGCGCACGATCTCGATGCGCTCGATCGACAGCGGATCCTGCGGCACCGCGTGGTCGAACGACAGCGACGACGCATCGTAGGCGGCAACGCCGTTCTGCAGCAGCCGGATCCGGTCGCCGTCCATCCCGCGGATGATCGGGCGGCCGACCATCGGCCCGTAGGTGGTGGTCGACACGCCGGGCAGGCCGTTGAGCGTCTCGCCGAGCGAATCGGCCTGGCGGCGCGTCAGCGCGTCGCCGGACAGCTGCGCGGTCGGTGAGCTCAATTCGGTGTCGCCGAGCGGATTCGCGGTCACGAAGATCGGCGCGAGCGGCGTGGATTGCACGGGCGTCGACGAGGCTGGCGTATCTGCTTGCGCGTGTGCGACGGCGGCGAACAGCATCAGGGAAACGGGCGAGAGCGGGCGAAGCGGTAGACGGGGGAGGTCGCGCATGGTCGGTGAATCGGTTGGAATCGGATCGGAAAGCGAGTCATGCGGGGCACGGCAAGATACGATATATTGTTGCGTCGCTGGCGCGCAGTGACCCGTCTGGATATGACTCGGCGAAACCCGTCCTCCCGATCGAACCACCTCGGACGGACGAGTTCGCGAAATGATATGTTATATCATTTCAAATTCCAAGCGAAACGGCGGCGTGTCCCAAGGTGCCCGACACACGGCTGAAATGGCCGCGAAAGCAGCGACGGCCGCCGATCGGACGCTACCGGCATGCACGGCACGTGTCGCGACGAAGCCGCTCGCGTCGCACACGTTTGCCGCCCCGTTGATGCGTATCAATGCGTTCCGATGTCGACTCCGGATACTGGCCCGGTCATCGACCAGACAGGAGCGACGCATGACACAAACCATGAAAGCGGCCGTGGTGCACGCATTCGGCGAACCGTTGCGCATCGAGGAAGTGCCGGTCCCGACGCCGGGCCCCGGCCAGATTCTCGTCAACATCAAGGCGTCGGGCGTCTGCCACACCGACCTGCATGCAGCCGACGGCGACTGGCCTGTGAAGCCGACGCTGCCGTTCATTCCCGGACACGAAGGCGTGGGCGTCGTCGCGGCCGTCGGCGCGGGCGTCACGCACGTGCGCGAGGGCGACCGCGTCGGCGTGCCGTGGCTCTACACGGCATGCGGTCACTGCGAGTACTGTCACACCGGCTGGGAAACGCTTTGCCACGGGCAGCAGAACACCGGCTATTCGGTCAACGGCAGCTATGCGGAATACGTGCTGGCCGATCCGAACTACGTCGGCCACCTGCCGGCGCAGGTTGCGTTCGACGAGATCGCGCCGATCCTGTGCGCGGGCGTGACCGTCTACAAGGGCATCCGCGTCACCGACACGCGTCCGGGCCAGTGGATCGCGATTTCGGGCATCGGCGGGCTCGGGCACGTCGCCGTGCAATACGCGCGCGCGATGGGCCTGCACGTCGCGGCGATCGACGTATCCGCGCCCAAGCTCGAACTCGCCCGCCAGCTTGGCGCACAACTGACGATCGATGCATCGGCCGACGATCCGGCAAAGGTCATCCAGAAGGAGATCGGCGGTGCGCACGGCGTGCTGGTCACGGCCGTGTCGCGCAGCGCGTTCGCGCAGGCGTTGGGGATGGTGCGGCGTGGCGGCACGGTGGCACTCAACGGCTTGCCGCCCGGCGATTTCCCGTTGCCGATCTTCTCGACCGTGCTGAACGGCATCACGGTGCGCGGCTCGATCGTCGGCACGCGTCGCGACCTGCAGGAATCGCTCGACTTCGCGGCGGACGGGCTGGTGCGCGCGCACATCCATCGCGACCGGCTCGGCAACATCAACGACATCTTCGCGCGGCTGCGCGAAGGGAAGGTCGACGGCCGCATCGTGCTGACCGACATGCATTGACGCGCATTCGGGCACGCTGCCGCGACGCGCGGGGCGTCGCGGCAGCGCATGCGCTCATGCGTGCATCACGGCGCGAAGAACACGTCGGTGCGGTTCGTCAGGTTGCCCGCGTTGGTCTGCACGAAGAACGGATGGAACGACGACGACGGCAGTACGTCGAGCCCCTGGTAGTCGCCGATGAAGAAACCTTCCGCGTTCGGCGCGAGCTTCATGTCGAACGGGCCGCCGACGCGGCGTTCGTCCGCGAACGTGGCGCCGCCGTCATGCGACACCTTGCGCCAGAACCCGGTCGGCAGCGTCGTCGTGTTGCCGGCCTGCAGGTCGCGGAAGTCATACCAGGTGACCATCACCGAGCCGGCATTGTCGACGCGCACCGACGGATTGAACGCGGCACGCCCGGTCGGCGTGTTCACCTGCAGCGGCGCGCTCCAGCTCGCGCCGCCGTCCTTCGACGTCGACAGCGCGATCTCGTCGTAGTTGCCGCCGTTGAAGCGGCTGTCCTGCCAGACGACGTACAGTTGCCCCGACACCGGATCGATCGCGGGCTCCGGAATGATGTCGCCGGTGCGGACCGGTTCGCCGGTGTTCGGATCGGTCACGCCGACCGTCTGCAGCCCGGCGATCACCTGCGGCGTCGTCCAGGTCGCGCCGTCGTCGGTCGACTTGATGAACGCGACCTTGCCGGCCGCCTTGCTGAACGGCGGCTGGATCAGGTCGAAGAAGTCGTAGAGCGTGCCCGTCTTCGGGGCGACGACGATCTGGTTGCCGATCGTCTGCTGACGCGACGGCACGTTGACGATCACCTTCGGCGCGCTCCACGTCTTGCCGCCGTCGACCGTCTTCGAAAAGAATGTCGGCCCGCGGTATGCCTTCGTGTGCAGGTTCGCGTACGGGTTGCCATTCGGCAGTTCGAGGCGATCCCACACCGCGTAGGCCGTGCCGGCCTTCACCGGATTCGCCGTTACGGATTCCTTGTCGTTGAAGAACTGCGTCGTCGGTTCGTCGTTCGCGATCAGCACGGCGGGGCTGCTCCACGTCTGTCCGCCATCGGTCGACACCGACGCCGCGACCGCGTTGCTGTTGTTCGACTGGTTGAACGAGATCGATACCGAATACGCGGTGCCGTCGGGGCCGAACGACACCCACGGATCGGACGCGCGCTCGTACTTGAGCCCGCCCGGCGCGCACGCGCTGAACGGTTGCGGCGTGCGCGCCCAGGTCGCGCCGCCGTCGAACGTGTAGCCGGCGACGAGCCCGTGGGCGCCGCCGTTCGACCAGCGATCCTGCTGCCACACGCCGATCATGTTGGTCGGGTTCGCCGGATTGACCGACAGCCATGGTTCGACCTCGGCGTTCACGTAGTTCGTGCCGGGGCCGCCGATGGTGCAGGCGGCAAACGGGCTCGGGCCGGACACGACCACGGGTTCGGCGTGCGCGGCCGCGACGGCGGCCATCGACACGGCCATCGCGGCGGACAGGCGGGTGAGACGGGTGACAAGAGAGTGGGACACCATCGTGCGTCGCATGACTGCTCCTCGTTCACGGGCGGCGGCGAGGGCGCGGCAGCGGCACGTCACGCACCAGCACGCGCGGCAACGGGTGCCGCGTCGCGCGTCGGGTCGTGTCGTTCAGGAGGCCGCTTCGGTCATCGCCATCCGCGTGTGCTGGATGCCGCCAGCACGTCGGTCAAGACACCTTTTCGTTTTCAATGCTTGTCGGGTGCTTCCCGGGATGCGGACGCAACGGGAAGGCCAGGTCCGTGCATACGACGAATGCGTCGAAGTGGATTGCAATGTAGGCGATCCGCATGACGCGCGGGAGGCAATTTTTTGTAACAGGACGTAGCCGGAAAGCGTTGCCGAAGCAGCGACGAGACAGCGAAAAATTTTCCGCCAGAAAACTTCGGAAACCGAATCGAAAGCGCGAATCGGAATCGCTTGCGATTACGCGCGGATTGCGCCGCATCGCACCGATGCAGCGCGCCGTGCGCGTCGTTCAGCGTTCGCCCGGAAAGCGCTCCTGCAACGCGTGCAGCCAGCGTGCGACGACGTCGAGTTCGTCGTCGGAAAATCCGTCGCACAGCTTGCCGTTCAGTTCGCGCAGCAGCACGCGCGCACGCTTGAGCGCCGCGCGACCTTCGTCGGTCAGGAACAGGCGCGTTGCGCGCCCGTCGTCCGAATCGGCGTGCCGCGCGAGCAGGCCGGCCTTCGCCATCCGGTCGGCGAGCCCCGACATCGCGGACGGCGCCAACTGCAGCGCGGCACCGACTTCGCCGATCAGCGCGCCGTCCTGCCTCGCCAGGCAGAACAGCACGCCGGCCTGCGCGGCGCTGGCGCGCGCATCGGTCTCGGCCTTGCGGTCGACCCAGCGCTGCACGCGCCGCTGGCCGATGTTCAACAGGAAAAACAGTCGTCGGTCTTCGCTCAAGCTCGGTTCCCGGCTGCAATGGAAAGGGACGGGCGACCCGCGGCACGCGGCGCGTCGAGCGCATGCACGAGCCAGTCGGCGACCGCGGGCCACAGCACGGCGCCCGGCCGGCTGCAGAAAAATCCCATGTGTCCGACCGGCCCGCTGCCCGCTGCGTTCGGATCGATCTGGCGGCGTTCGACGGCCGCCCGGGTCAGGTAGCTTACCAGCAGGTCGATCGCGCGCGGGTTCGCCCACGGATCGTCGTCGAAGCCGAGCGCGAGAATCGGCAACTGCTGCTTCGAAAAGCGCTCGGCTGCCCCGAGCGTCGGATCGTCGAAGAAGTAGCGCGGCAGCGTGGTCCAGTGACTCCACTCGCGGAACACGCCTGCGGGGAGATCCTCGCCCAGCCCGAGCCGCTTGCCCGGCACGTAGCCGAGCAGCGTCGATGCGAGCGGGCCGAGCACGCGCAGGATCAGGCGCACCTTCAGCCGCTCGCCCGCGCGTGAGATCAGCCGCGTGCTGCCCGCGTGCGCGGCGACCATCACGGCCGCGCGCAGATGAGCGGTGCCGGCGGACAGCCCGATCGCGTGGCCGCCGACGCTGTGCCCGACCGCCAGCAGCGGCAGCGACGCGTATGCGTTGCGCGCCCACGCAATCGCGGCGCCGACGTCGAGTTCGACCCAGTCGCGCATGCGTGCGTGCAGCGCGCTCAGCCGCGCGGGCCGCGACGCGCCGATACCGCGATAGTTGTACGTCAGCGCCGCGAAGCCGCGTTCGGTCAGAAAGCGTGCGAAGCCGGCGTACAACCGCTCCGGCACGGCAGTGGCCGGATGGATCAACACGAGCGCGCGCGGCGGCGCGTCCGGCGACCACAACGTACCGCGCAGCGTGTAGCCGTCGGCGGCGGAGAATTCGACGGGTTCCGATGTCATCGCGATCCTCGTTCGGGAAGTTATTTCGTATGCGAAATATAGTCCGGGATTTATTTCGCGCACGAAATATCTATCGAGGAATCATTCGAACGGCTGCTCTCGCAGCGCGGCGGACCGCGTCGCGCGGCGGCGGGCCTTCCATCCAACATTTGCATCTTTGCATAGCGGAATATTGCGTTTGTCTCGCGAAGCGGATCGCCGTATCTTCATCGGTTCCATCCGTGCGCCGGCCATCGCGGCGGCGGCGGATCCACGGGCGACGCCGTCGCGCGAGCGCCCGCCAACTTCCGGGGAGATCACGTTGTCGAGTCGAATCGTCACCGCGTTGCTGCTCGCGCTCGCCGCGCAGCCAGGCATCGCGAAAGACACCGTCACGCTGCGCGTCGGTGAACAGAACTACTTCAACATCCAGGCGTCGATGGAGGCATCCGGCGTGCTGAAGGACCTGCCTTACACGATCGAGTGGAAGCACTTCCAGGCCGCCGCGCCCGTCGCCGAAAGCCTGAACGGCAATGCGATCGACGTCGGCTTCCTCGGCGATTCCGCGCTGTTGACGCTAGCCGCGCGCGGCGCGCCGGTGAAGGTGGTCGCGGTGTCGCGGCAGAGCCTCGACGGCGTCGCGATCCTCGTGCCGAAGAACTCGCCGGTGCGCAGCGTCGCCGACCTGAAGGGCAAGACCGTCGCTGTGTGGCGCGGCGCCTGGAGTCAGCAGCTCGTGCTGCGCGCGCTCGAACACGCGGGCCTGCGCGCGGATTCCGTGAAGTACGCGTACCTGATGCCGATCGATGCCACCAACGCGCTCGCGAACGGCTCGGTCGACGCCGTGTCGCTGTGGGAGCCGTTCGTCAGCACGCTCGCGCTGCGCCAGGGCGCGCGGCCGGTGACGACCGCGCAGGGGCTGATGCCCGCGTTGAGCTTCGTCGCGGCGAACGAGCAGGCGGCGACGACAAGGCGCGCGGAGATCACCGATTTCCTGAAGCGCGTGGTGGCCGCACGCCAGTGGGTCGACGCTCATCCGCGCGAGTATGCCGACCTGTGGGCGAAGCGCGCGAAGCTCGAGCCGGACGTTGCCTACCGCTGGCTCGACAACGCGCACCAGCGCGTAGGCCCGGTCGACGACGCGGCCGCGAAGGATGCGCAGAACACCGCCGACTTCCTGCACAAGGCCGGCGTGATTCCGGCCGCATACGACACGGCGAAGCTGCTCGACCGCTCGTATGCGGGCGCGTTTTCGGCGCCCGCGCCAAAGACGGTCGCGGCGCAGTGACTTGATGTGACGAATCGCATTGGGCTTGTCGACGCGCCGGTCGGTCACAAAGGGTGCGTATTGCCGCCGCGGCGTGTCGACGTTCCCGATTCGCGGCTTCGATCGCGTGACGATGTGCCGGCCTGAGCGCGTGACCGGATTCCGGCGAATCGCGCGCATGTTGCGGAACTCGACCGGTTTCACGCGGCGGTGAAGGCGCAGGCCGCGACGATCGATTTTCCGTTTCACCCCGACATCCCAACCACGGAATGCCGGGGCGACTTCACTTCATCGGCCAGCGCATCGAATCAAAACGACGGCAACCCCGGCGGATTCGTCTCCGCGTGCGCGATTGCCTCGCTCTGCAATCCCCAGCGCGCGAGCGCCTGCCCGTAGCGGCCGCTGACGATGAGCGCGTTCGTCGCGAGCGTCAGCGCCGGTGCGAGCCCGCTGCCGCGACGCGTCGCGATCGCGACATCCGCGTTCGCCGGCCAACCCGCGTTGACGACGCCGACCCGGCGAATCCTGCCGTCGCGCGCGGCCTCGTAAGCCAGCGACGCGTTCGGGTTCAGCTCGGCATCGGCGCGGCCTGACAGTAGCGCAACGCGGGCCGCCGCATCGTCGTCGAAATAGAGCAGCTCGGTGGCCTTCAGCCCTTGCGCGACATTGCGCCGGCTCCATTCGAGCAGGATGCGCTCCTGGCTCGTGCCGGCACCCGTGATGATGCGCAGGCCCGCGACATCCTTCGGCCCGTCGATCTTCGCGATCGGGCTCGCGGTGCGCACGTAGAAACCGTGCAGCCCAAGCCGGTAGGTCGTGAAATCGTATTTCTCCTTGCGCTTCTCGGTCACGCCGACATTCGAGATCACGGCATCGTACTTGCCCGACGTGAGCCCGAGGGGCCAGTCCGCCCACGCGATCGGCACGAGCACCAGCGTGCGGCCGAGCGCGTCGGCGACGAGCTGTGCGTAGTCCGGATCGGCTCCGACGACGGTGCGCGCGTCGGTCGCATAGGTCGACACCGGCGGCGCGTGCGGCGAAATCGCGACGGTGAAGGCCCCGTCGCGGACCCAGCGATAGCGGCTCGCCGCGCGAATCGCCGCATCGTCGCGCGGCGCGCGGATCCGGCCGGCCTGGCGAGGATCGAGGTCGGCCGTCGCGGCGGCGGCCCGCGCTGCGTGCGACCGCAGGCCGGTGGCAACTGCCAGCGCGGCGGTCATGAACTGGCGTCGGTCGATCATCGTCGAGTACCTCGCGAGTCGTGGGCGGCGTGCATCAAAGCACCCGCGACAGGAACGCGCGCGTGCGCGGATGCGCCGGCGCGTCGAGCACGACGGCGGGCGGCCCCGATTCGATGATGCGGCCGCGCTCCATGAACAGCACGTTGTCCGCGACTTCGCGTGCGAAGCCGATCTCGTGCGTGACGATCACGAGCGTGGTGCCCGAGCGCGCGAGCTCCTTGATCACGTCGAGCACTTCGTTGACCAGCTCGGGATCGAGCGCCGACGTCGGCTCGTCGAACAGCAGCACCTTCGGGCGCAGCGCGAGCGCCCGCGCGATCGCGACGCGCTGCTGCTGGCCGCCGGACAGCTGGCGCGGGTACGCATCGGCCTTGTCCGCGAGGCCGACGCGCGCGAGCAGCGTGCGCGCGGTGCGCTCGGCCGCCTCGCGCGTGACGCCGCCGACGGAGACCGGCGCCTCGACCAGGTTCTCGAGCACCGTCAGATGCGCAAACAGGTTGAAGTTCTGGAACACCATCCCGACTGCCGTGCGCCGTTTCAGCACGTCGCGCTCCTTCAGCTCGTGCAGCACGTCGCCGTCGCGCCGATAGCCGATCAGCTCGCCGTCGATGTCGATGAAGCCGTCGTCGACGCGCTCGAGATGGTTGATCGTGCGCAGCAGCGTCGACTTGCCCGAGCCGGACGGCCCGACGATCACCGTCACGCTGCCGCGCGGCGCGACGAACGACACGTTGTCGAGCACGCGCTGCATGCCGAACTGCTTCGACACGTTGCGCACGGCGACTTCGCCGCCGGTGCGCGGCACGGGTGCGTCGGCGGTGCCGCCCTGAGCCGTTGCATCGGCCGTCGCGTCGCGTGTCGCCGCCCGCCGCCGCAGCGCACCGATGCGCGCCAGCACGAACGTCAGCGCCGACCGCGGCGGATTGCGCAACGCGCCGCGCGCGTAGTGGCGTTCGACCTGCACCTGGATCGCCGACAGCACGGTCAGGATGATCAGGTACCACACGGTCGCGACCATCAGCAGCGGAATCACCTCGAGATTGCGGCGATAGATCACCTGCACCGTGTAGAACAGTTCGGGCATCGCAAGCACGTAGACCATCGACGTGCCTTTCGCGAGCGTGATCAGATCGTTGAACGCGGTCGGCAGGATCGCGCGCATCGCCTGCGGCAGCACGATCCGCGTAGTCTGGCGGCCGCGCGGCAGGCCGAGGGCGGCGGCCGCTTCGAGCTGCCCCTGGTCGACCGCGAGAATGCCGCCGCGAATCACTTCCGCGGAAAACGCCGCATGGTTCAGCGTGAGGCCGAGCACGGCCGCGAGGAACGGGCTGATCAGGTCGGTGGTCGGCGTGTCGAACCATACGATGTCGGTGAACGGCACGCCGAGCCGCACGTGCTCGTACAGGTAGCCGAGGTTGTTGAGGATCAGCAGCAGCACGATCAGCGGAATCGACCGGAACAGCCACACGAACGTCCATGCGCTCGCGGCTAGCAGTCGCGAGCGCGACAGCCGGGCGAGCGCGACGAACGCACCGAGCACGAAGCCGAACACCGCGCCGAGCAGCGTCAGCACCAGCGTGCGCGCGAGCCCCGACAGCACCGGCGGCGACAGGAACCATTCGGCGAACACCGGCCATCCCCATTGCGGGTTGCCGAGAATCGAATGCAGCGCGAGCGCGATCAGCACGAGCGTGAGCACGGTGCCGACCGTGCGCGACCGGTGCCGGGCCGGCACGATCCGCAGGCGCGTGCCGGCGTCGCGGGCGTGGGACGAAGAGAGCGGCGGCAGTGCGCCGCCGAGATGGGTCGTATCGCTCATGTCGGTGAGGATCCTCGATCGGGTCGTTGGGCGCGCCGCGTACCGGTGGCGCGTCGGCGTCAAACGTGCGCTTCGGCCGCCTCGCCGTGTTTGCTCGCCGGGCCGGGCGTTGCGTGGCGGTTCGCCTTGCGAGGCAGGCCGAGGTGGTCGCGCAGCGTGTCGCCCGGCAGGTCGCGGCTGTAGCGGCCGCGCGCCTCGAGCACCGGGATCACCAGCTCGACAAAGTCGTCGACGCCCTGGGCCTGCACCGGGAAGCCGAGGATGAAGCCGTCGCCCGCTCCGGCGTCGTGCCAGCGGATCAACTCGTCGGCCACGTGCTCGGCGGTGCCGATGAAGTTCGGGCGCGGCGTCGCGACGGCGAGTGCCGTCTCGCGCAGCGTGAGCTGCTTGCGCTTCGCGTCGGCCTTGATCCGGTCGGTGGTCGAGCGGAAGCTGTTGCGGCCGATGTCGCCGAGCTCGGGAAACGGCGCGTCGAGCGCGTACTGCGTGAAATCGTGATGATCGAAATAGCGGCCGAGATAGGCGAGCGC
Organism: Burkholderia territorii; assembly: GCF_001718335.1. Taxonomy (NCBI): domain Bacteria; kingdom Pseudomonadati; phylum Pseudomonadota; class Betaproteobacteria; order Burkholderiales; family Burkholderiaceae; genus Burkholderia; species Burkholderia territorii. The sequence goes on along the minus strand of NZ_CP013365.1, from coordinate 1,227,097 downwards.
CTCGTCGATGGTCAGCAGGTCGCGGATCGCCTGGTATTTGTCTTCCGCCTCCGCGGCCGTGCGGCCGACGATCGGCCCGACGCCCGGGAAGATCTTCACGTCGCCGGGCTGGCGGCCGTGCTCGACGGAGCTTTGCTTCACGCGCCGCGTGAACGCGGCCGTTTCGTCGAGCGACGGCGAATGCGTGAACACGGCGTCCGCGTATTTGCCCGCGAGCCCGATGCCGCTGTCGGACGAGCCGGCCTGGAAAATCACCGGCTGCCCCTGCGGCGAGCGCTGGATGTTCAGCGGGCCGGCCACCTGGAAGAAGCGGCCGCGATGGTCGAGCGTATGCAGCTTGTCGCGATCGAAGAAGCGCCCGGTCGCGCGATCGCGCACGAATGCGTCGTCGTCCCAGCTGTCCCACAGCCCCTGCACGACGTCGAGGTATTCGTCCGCGATTTCGTAGCGCAGTTCGTGATCGGGATGTGCCTTGCCGAAATTCTTCGCGGTGCCTTCGAGCGGCGTCGTCACGACGTTCCAGCCCGCGCGCCCGCCGCTGATCACGTCGAGCGATGCGAGCTGGCGCGCGACCGTGAACGGCTCGCTGTACGACGTCGAGATCGTGCCCGCGAGGCCGATCTTCTTCGTCGCGACCGCGAGCGCCGACAGCACCGTGAGCGGCTCGAAGCGATTCAGGAAGTGCGGGATCGACTTCTCGTTGATGTAGAGGCCATCCGCGACGAACGCGAACGCGATGCCGGCGGCCTCCGCCTTGCGCGCGATGCCGATCGCGAAGTCGAGGTTGATGCTCGCGTCCGGCGGGTTGCTCGGATGCCGCCACGCATTCATGTGGCTGCCTGCGCCTTGCAGCATCAGGCCGAAGGGAATCGATCGTCGGGTCGTCATGGGCGCGTCACGCGTTCTGGTCGAGGGAAGGGAATCGTTCGGCGGCGAGCGCCGCCTGCACGGGCGTAATCGACTGCGCACCGCCGAGCCATTCGGCCGACGCGAGCCGGGCCGCGTAATCGGTCACCGGCGAGTCGACCACGAATGCATCGACGTCGAGCCGCCGGCTCAGCGCGTCGAGCGCGCGGTGCACGCGCTCGGGCGTATCGGCCAGCACGGTCGGGCGCAACTCGTCGATCCGGTAGTCGGACGCGCCGCTTTGCCGCGCGAATTCGGCAGCGGCCTGCGCGCTCGCGAGGTTGAAGCTCTGGCCGCCGGCGAATTGCAGCCTGAAGATCTTCAGCGGCCCGATCAGTTGCTCGGCCGCGTCGCGGGTCGGCGCCGCGACCGCGTACAGTGCGACGAGCGGGCGCGTGCCGCCCGCGTCGCGGTACGCGGCCAGCGAGCGTTCGAGGTTCGCGTCGTCGCCGTTGAAGTGCCCGGCGTAGCAGAAGCGCCAGCCGTGGCGGGCGGCGAGCGCGCCGCTGGCGGGCGAGCCGCCGAGCAGGATGCGCTCGGGCGCGTGCGGGGGTACCGGCATCGCGACCGCGCCGGCAAGCGGATGATCCTCGGCGACGCCCCAGCCGAGGAACGCGTCGAGCTCCGCGAGCTGGCCCGCGAAGTCGGGCTTCCTCGCCTTGTCGTGAAACCACTGCAGCGCGCGCGTGGTCAACGGCAAGCCGCCCGGCGCCTTGCCGATGCCGAGATCGACGCGACCGGGAGCGAGCGCGGCGAGCAGCTTGAACGACTCGGCGACCTTGAACGGGCTGTAGTGCTGCAGCATCACGCCGCCCGACCCGACGCGAATGCGCGACGTGTGCGCGAGCAGGTGCGCGACGACGATCTCGGGCGCGGAGCTCGCGAAGCCCGGCGTGCCGTGATGCTCGGCAACCCAGAAGCGCTCGTAGCCGAGCTGTTCTGCGCGCCGTGCGAGGGCCGTCGTGAAGCGCAACGCATCGGCGGCGCTCGCGCCGTCGGCGATCGGGCTTTTGTCCAGCAATGAAAGCGAATAAGACATGTCGGCGTTCCTGCGAGGGCGTGGACGGGCGGCGCTCAGATCTTCGGCAAGCCCGGCGGATTCGTGCGCGACTGGTCGATCGCTTCGGACGCGAGGTTCCAGCGGTCGAGGATCTGTTGATAGCGGCCGTTCTTGATCAACCCGTTCAGCGCGATCGTCAGCGGCTCGGCGAGCCCGCTGCCGCGACGCGTCGCGATCGCGATGTCGGCGGTGCGCGGCCAGCCGCCGCTGATCGCGCCGACGAGGCGCGTCTTGCCCTGCTGCGCGCTCTGGTAGGCGAGCACCGAATTCACGCTGAACACGGCATCGGCGCGGCCCGACTGCACGGCGACGATCCGCATCGCCTGATCGTCGTAGTACTGGACCTGCACGGGCTTCAGGCCGTGCGCGACGTTCTCGCGGTCCCACGCGAGCAGGATCTTTTCCTGGTTGGTGCCCGCATCGGTGACGATGCGCAGCCCCGCGACGTCCTTCGGCTCGCGGATCGACTGGATCTTGCTGTCGTTGCGCACGTAGAAGCCGACCTGGTCCTTGCGGTAGGTCGAGAAATCGAACTTCTGCTTGCGCTCCTCGGTGACGGTGACGTTCGAGATCACCGCATCGACTTTCCCCGATTCGAGTGCGAGCGGCCAGTCGGCCCACGCGAGCGGGACGATCTTCAACTTGCGGCCGAGGCTGTCGGACACGAGCTGGCCGACGTCCGCGTCGAAGCCGATCACGGTACGCGCGTCGGTCGCATACGAGCTGATCGGCGGCAGGCTCGGCGCGACGCCGATCGTCAGCGTGCCCGGTTCGGCGAACCTGAACGACGCGGGCACCGCGCGCTCGACGGCCGCATCGGCCGCGCCGCGCGGCCGGCCGCGCTGCTCGGGGCTGAGATCGAAGGTCGCGGCGGCCGCGGCGATCGCGGTCATGGCGATCAGTGCGGCGGCCAGCGTGCGGATTGCGCGCGGTGTGAAAGGTGTGGATCGTTGCATCGATGTGTCCTGTTGTTGTCGTGTGTCGGGGATTGGGGAAGCGGGATCGGACGGCGCGGGGCGGTCAGCGCGGCAACACCGCCTCGGGCAGCGGCGCCCACAGGTCGGCGAGCGTCGACGTGCGCGACGGATCGGCGAGATCCTTGCCGAAGCGGAGGTGGAAATACGCTTCCGGGTCGATCGACGAATCGAACAACCGCGTATAGCCGGCGCGGTCGTATAGCGCCCACGCCTCGGGCTGGCGAAAGCCGGTGGTCAGGTACACGCGTCGGTAGCCCTGCTGCGCGGCGCGCAGTTCGAGTGCGTCGACGATCTGGCGCGCGAGCCCCTGGCGGCGCAGGTCCGCGCGGATCCAGATGCGTTTGAGTTCGGCGGTCTGCGCGTCGTAGCGCTTGAACGCACCGCCGCCGATCGTTTCGCCGTCGCGCAGCAACAGCACGAACGCGCCGTCGGGCGGCGCGAACAGCTCGGCCGGGTAGCGTGCGAGTTCATCGCGTGCGGATGCGCGGCTGTCGGGGCGATACGCGTCGTAGCGCGTCGCATATTCGTCGATGAGCGCGTCGATCAGCGGCTGGGCGCGGACGTCGAGCGGCGTCGTGTCGATGAGGCGGTCGGTCGTGGCCATGGGCATCGCGAAGGGCGCGCGATGCGGACGTTCCTGGCGGGGGCGGGGCACACGGCCCGTCCGGTCTGTTCCGTTATCGCGACGCGGTTGTCGTGATGACGGCGGCCGCGGTGCTTGCAGTGCTGCATCCGGCGTGCCGCCGCCGTTTCGAACACGTTAGCGGCGCGGGCGGCAAAGACGAACGAAGCAATTTCGATAAGGATTTCGCGGGCAGCGTCAGAAGGCTTGCAGGGAGAGCGAGGTGAGGGCGGGGAGCGCATGCGTCGAATGTTCCACGCATGCGCAATGCCGGAGGGAATACGTCTACGCTGCGCGCACTTCGGCGAGCAGATCCGGATGACGATCCAGAATCTTGAGGAGCTTCACGAGGGCAAGCGGCGGATTCGTCTTGCCGGTTTCGTGGCGCGAGAAGGCATTGACGCCGCCACCGAAGAGCTCCGCCGCCTCGCGTTGATCCAGCATCAGCTTCTTGCGTACCTTCGCGATGAACTTCGGGTCGAAAATGGTCGAATTCACTTGCTTGTTGAACGCGCCGATCGCGTCACCCAGCCGGGTTGCCTCGTCCATGTCCAGCACCGACTCGCCGCAGGCCGGACAGAAGTCGCCGGTTACGTCGCGGACGACGGTCGAGCGACCCTTGTATGTGTAGGGGATGTCTCGTGTATCGCGGATGAGTTTCGCGCCACCGCACGCAGGACACTTCATGTTCAACGCTCCTTCTTTTCGTCGGCGATCTCAACCAAAAGAGTTAATTTGTCAAGTTGGTTAATGGCGCGCGCATGCAGTCCGCCATCCTCGGCAGACTGCACGGAAAAGGATCGGGGAGTCACTCGGCCTATCGGCGAACGCGCGGCGGCGTCGACGCCTCCGCCAGCTGAAACAGGCAATCGCCGCGCCGCACCTGCGCGGGCACGCGCTTGCACACCACTTCGCCGTCGCCGTTGAAGCGGTGCAGCACGGGCTCGCGCAGCGGCGTATCGGGGAAGTGCACCCACGCGGCCGGCTGGCCCGCCTTCACCTGGTCGCCGAGTTCGACGAGCGGCTCGTAGAGCCCGCGGTCGTACGCGTAGACGAAGTGACGATCGCCGTCGACGCGCAGGAAGCGCGTGACGGTCGGCGGCGCGTCGGGCACGAGCGCGCCGCGCAGCAGGCCGATGTAGCCGAGGTAGTGCAGCAGCCCGTGGCGGCCGAGCCGGATCAGCGCCGGATCGGCCATGCCCGCACCGCCGAGCTCGGTCACGATCGAGATCGCCCCCTGCCGGCGCGCGGCCGATGCCGAGTGCACGGGGTTCGGCGCGTGCAGCAGCGCGTTCGGCAGCCCGAACGCGACCAGCAGCCCGTGGAGCTTCGCGGCCTCGTCGTCGTCGAGCGGGTCGATCGCGAGCATGTTGCCGCCCTGGTACAGCAACGAGCTGCCGCCCGAATGCAGGTCGACCAGATACTGCGCGCGCGACAGCAGAACATGCTCGATGTAATGCGCGATCATCTGCGTCGGCGTGCCGGCCGGGTCGCCGGGAAAGCTGCGGTTCAGGTTGCCCTCATCGAGCGGCGACACGCGCAAGCCCGCATCGGCCGCGGGGAAATTCGCCATCGGCAGCAGGATCAGCTGCCCGCTGACCATCTCCGGATCGATCTCGCGCATCAGTTGCGACACGATGATCTGGCCTTCGTATTCGTCGCCGTGGTTGCCGGCCATCACGAGCGCGACCGGCCCGTCGCCGTTGCGGATCGATGCGATCGGGATCGGCAGCCAGCCGTAGGCGGAGCGATGTACGGAATGCGGCAAGCGCAGATAGCCCGCATGCTTGCCTTGCGCATCGAGATCGATTTCGCAGTGGATGGGATTTCGGTGGGACGAGGAGGCGGTCATGGCGGCATCGTTCAATGAACGGAATCCGCCATCTTATCGGGAAACGACGGCCGCGCGGCGCGGGCCACGCAACGCGCCGTCGATCGCCCGTGCGCGATCCGGCGACATGTCGCGACCCGGGCGGCCGCGCGCGATGTTGCAACGCTGAAACGCATGCCGGCGCGCGAGCGAGCGCGCATGCGGCGTTGCGCGGCGGCCCCTTGTCGCAACGGGGCCGGCGCGGACGATGGCTTCAGCGACCGGCGGTTTCAGCTTCGATACGGCCTTCTTCCCACAGCGCCCAGAAACGGCTGCCGGCGCGATACGGATTCGCACGTCGCGCCGCATGGTCGGCGACGCCCTGGCGATACGCGCCGTACAGCGTCAACGGCGGATTGTCGACGCACGCGGCTTCACGCGCGGCGGGCACGCGGCGCTCGGAAACGAGCCGCCGGATCAACGACGCGCCGTCGATCACATCCAGTTGATCGCACGCTTGCTCACGGCTGAGGACTTCGACGGTATTCATGTGTGGGCTCCCTGACATCCTGTTTTCCAGTCAAGGAGCAATAAGGGTGCCAGCCTCGAAATTCCACGCGCCGCACCGATCGTGCGGGCTTCCGCGGCGAACGTGACGCGCGGCGCGGGTCGATGTTACGGAACACGTCACGTGACACGCGCGAGCGCGGCGGAACACGCGCGCGCATGCATGCAGCGAAGCGACGCAAAGCGTTACGGGAATGAATCGAGGAATGAACCGACGGAAGCGAACGGATACGCGTGCAAGCGCGAAGCCCGCCGACGTCGACGAACGCGCGCGCTCAGTTCGTCGTCACGGGCGCGACGCGGCTGCTTCCGGCCGAATAGAAGCGGTAGATCCCCTTGCCGGCCGACTTCGCGTCGTACAGCGCGCTGTCGGCCTGGCGGATCAGTTCGTCGGGGGAGCCGTGCCCGTCGTCGAGCGCGATGCCGATGCTGATCCCGAAGCTGACGGTCTGGCCGATCGACAGCGTGTACGGCGCCGAGATCTGCCGGATGATCCGCGCGGCAAGCAGCGAGCACGCGTGCATCGTGGTCGCGTCGAGCGCGACGACGAATTCGTCGCCGCCGATCCGGGCCACCAGTTCGCCGGCCGGCAGCGTCTTGCCGAGCCGCTCGGCGACCTGCGTGAGCACTTCATCGCCGGCCTGGTGGCCGAACCGGTCGTTGATCGCCTTGAAGCCGTCGAGATCGAGATACATGACGGCGAGCGTGGCGCCCGGCAGGCGCGGCCGGTGCGCGAGCATCCGCTTGAGTTGCGCATGCAGCTCGTGGCGGTTCGGCAATCCCGTGAGCGCGTCGTGTCGCGCGAGGTGCCGGATATGCTGCTCGGCGCGGCGGCGCGTGGTGACGTCCTCGACGATGACGACCGCGTTGCCGTCCGGCACGCGATGGCGCGTCAGTTCCAGCTGCCGGCCGTCGGCCAGCGTGATGTCGAGCGGCACCGGTTCGTCATGGTTCAGCCAGACGTCGCATTGCGCGGCGAGATCCGCGCCGTCGCCATCGGCCACCTCGTTTGCGCCGAGCGCCGCGACGACGTCGGGCAGCGGCGTGTCGAGCATGATCTCGCGCGGCGAGCCGAACAACTGCGCGGTGCGGCGGTTCGCGACGATCACGCGGCTCTCGCCGTCGATCATGCACAGACCGTGCGGCATGTAGGTGAGGGCGGCGTCGAAGCGTGCGACGAGCTCGGCGTTGCGCTGACGCGCGGCGATCAGCGCGACCAGCACGCGGTAATGACGCTGCACGACCGTGCGCATGGCCGCGAGATAGATCGCGAGCGGCGGCAGCAGCAGCCATGCGCCGGGCCGCTCGACCAGCATCGCGCCGAGGCCGATCGGCAGGACGCCGAGCGTGACCTGCGTCATCGCGAGCCGCGGCAGCGCCGAATTGCGCGACGCGATCCCGCCGAATACGCCGCCCGCGACCATCACCGACAGCGTGCCGAGTTCGGCGTCGGGCGCCTCGACGCAGCCCATCACGCCGAGGCCGAGCACGAAGCATGCGGCGAGCGACACGGGCGCATAGCGCAGCGCCCAGTATTCGGCGCGATCGTCGCCGGCGGCACGATGTACTGCATACGCGCGTGCGATCGCGAGTCGCGCGACGAGCAGGCCGACGTCGACGACGAGCCACACGAAACACCAGAGTTGATGCAGCCGGATCAGCGCGATCGCCGCGACGAATGCGCTCGCGAGGCCGGACAGCGCCATCGGGCGCACGTCCTCGAACAGCGTGACGAGCATCGAAGGACGCAGCGCGGCCGTCACATGGTGATTGCCGGAAGGGGGAGTGGCGAGAACGGCGTTCAGGAGGCTTGCCTTGACTGCCATGGCTATTTTGACCTCGACACGATGCGACGCATTGCCGACCGCTTCCGCACGGCACGTGGCGGGAGAACGGCGAGCCGGATGCGCACGACATTACCATGAAACGCCGGCCGCGCGTGCCGTGCGGGGCGTCGACGAGTCGTCGCAAGTCATGCCGGCGTGCGCGCTGCGCATTCGCCGATGCCGGTGCGGAAATCGTCGCTGACGGAGCGTTGTCGGGCAGTTGCTCGCGCGTCGTTTTCGGCGCGCGTCATGCATGCGTCGCGCATCGCGCGTGAACGGCCCGAGGCGATCGATTCACCCGACGCGACACCGGCGGGAGCGCGCACATGCGGTCACCCGCAACCGGGCGCCTCGGCCCGGCTGAATCCCGTTATAAGAAATTCAATAAGTATTTCATGCGAGAAATACTATAGGCGATATATCCAAAACAATGCCAGAATGCGCGCCGCTCCGAACGCCGCGACACCCGATCGCCGTCCGAGCCGCATCAGGAGGTTCTCCCACATGAAAAACCACGGCCTGTCACGGCGGGGTTTTCTGAAAGCCAGCGTGCTGGCGGGTGTCGCGGTGTATGTCGCGCCCATCGGCAGTCGCGCGTTCGCGGCGCTCTTCGAAGAAAAACTCCTTACCCCCGTCAAATGGGATAGCGTCACCGGCATCCCCCAATTCCGCATCGACGGCATCGCGAAGGTCACGGGCTCGAAAGTGTTCGCTCGCGACGTGCGCGCAGCCGACATGCCGCACTGGCCGCAGCAGCAATCGCACGCGCTGATCCTGCGCGTCACGCAGGCCGATCGTGTCTACGAAGGTTTCGACCTGTCGCTGCTCGGCGACGAACTGAAGCCGGACCGCGTGGTCACGGCCGACGACCTCGCACGTGACGGCGTCGCGTTCCCGGCGTTCTACGGCGACGACATGCTGTTGCCCGCCGGCAAGACGCCCGCGTATCTCGGCCATGCGGTCGCGATTCTCATCTATCACGACTTCGCGCGCTTTCGCTTCGCGAAGAACGCACTCAAGTTCCGCGACGACGTGATCCGCTACGGCGCGATCACGGGTCCGCTCGAGCGCGATCCGTGGGGCACGTTCCGCTACGTGCGGGTGGGCGGCAAGACGGCGTACGACGACGATGTCTATTCGAGCCTGAAGGATGCGCCGATCTTCCCGAGCATGATGCGCAAGCACCTGCCGGTTTGGCCCGACGGCAAGGAGCACGGCAAGCTCGACGAACAGGGGATGTTCCTGGCCGGCCAGATCGCCGCCGAGCTCGATCGTCCGTCGGCCGACTGGCTCGTGTTCGACCGCGAGTACAGCACGCAGTCGGTCGATACGGCCGCGCTCGAACCCGACAACGCGAACTGCTGGTACGACACCGCGACGCAGTCGATGCACCTCGTCGTGCCGACCCAGTCGCCGCTCGAGGTGGCGGAGAATGCGGCCGCGATGGTCGCGAAATGCCGCTTCCCGGTGAAGAAACTGTTCGTGCATCCGTGCTACACGGTGGGCTACGGCTCGAAGGATCACTGCAACGTGCCGTTCTACGGCCTCGTGTGCGCGCTGTACGCGGACGGCCGTCCGGTGCGGTTCGCGAACGACCGCTACGAGCAGTTCCAGACGTCGCTGAAGCGTCACGCGTTCAAGATGCATTACCGGATCGCGGTCGATCGCAACACGGGCCTCATGCAGTCGTTCAAGGGCGACTTCGAGGCGAACGGCGGCGGGCGCTCGAACTTTTCGCCGTCGGTGGCGATGGTCGGCGCGACGGCCGCGCAATCGATCTACTACTTCCCGAAAAGCGACCTCGCGGCGGTCGCGATCGCATCGCGCGCGATCGACGCCGGCTCCGCGCGCGGCTACGGCACGCTGCAGAGCATGGCTGCGACCGAGATGGCGGTCGACGAGATCGCCGCGCAACTGAACCTCGATCCGATCGAGTTCCGCCTGCGCAACGCGCTGCGTTCGGGGATGAAGAACACGCAGGGCGCGATTCCCGCCGGCGCGCTGCGCGTCGACGAAGTGCTGGAGCGCGCGAGGCAGCATCCGCTGTGGACGCGCCGTGCGGCGCGCAAGGCCGAATTCGAGGCGGCGAATCCCGGAAAGCGCTACGGCGTCGGTTTCGCGTGCGTGCAGAAGGATTTCGGCACGGGTGCCGAGGCATCGTTCGCGAAGGTCGAATTCGACGAGAACGGCAAGGTGTCGCTGCATCACACGGCTGCCGAGATCGGCACCGGGATGTCGACGTCGCAGGCCGTCGCGGTCGCGAAATGGCTCGGCCGCCCGGCGACCGACGTGCGCGTCGCCGTGACCGAATGGTCCGACCTGCCGGTCGAGACGAGCGGCGATCCCTATCTGATGTCGCAAGCGGAGCAAGACCGGCTGAGTGCGAACCCGCGCTGGTCGCCCGGCTATGCGTCGCCGTCGAGCGCGACGAATTCCGCGTATTACTTCACGCACAGCACGCGCGAAGCCGCGCGCGCCGTGTTCCGCTACGGACTGTGGCCGGCCGCGATGTCGATCTGGACGCGCGGCCTCGGCGGCGGCCAGGCCGCGCCGTACACGATCCGCATCGAGGACGCGCGCTGGGTCGACGGCAAGCTGACCGCCGACGGCCTCGAACCGCTGACGTTCGAGCAGCTCGCGAAGCAGGCGCATGCGCTCGGCCTGCCGACCGGCGCCGTCGTGCACGTGTTCAATCGCTGGCAATGGACCGACGCCGAGTTCGAGGTGGGCGGCGTGGTCGATCGTCTGCCGATCGACGGGCTGTCGCTGCGGGTCGGCACGCCGAAGACGGGCGAAGCCGGCCCGATGCCGGGCACGGCCGCACCGGCCGGCGCGACCGCGATGCACGGCACGCTGGCGCCGACCGCGAACGGCTATCGCGTGCTGGACCGCAAGCGCGTGTTCATCCCGCCGACGAGCCGTAACAACGCGGCCGTCACGTACTACACGGCGGTCGGCACGCTCGTCGAGCTGGCCGTGCATGAAGCGACCGGCAAGGTCGAGCTGCTCACGCATCACTCGATCATGGAGTGCGGCAACCAGATCTCGCCGCAGCTCGTGTCGGGCCAGTTGCAGGGCGGCCTCGCGATGGGCATCGGCCATGCGCTGCACGAGTACCTGCCGCTTTACGAAGACGGGCCGGGCAACGGCACGTGGAACTTCAACCGCTACCAGCTGCCGCGCGCGACCGACGTCGCCGTGTGGTCGCAGACGGGCGACATCCTGCCGCCGCTGTCCGAGACCGATCCGCCGAAGGGCGTCGCCGAGGTGGTGATGATCCCCGTCGTCGGCGCGATCGTGAACGGCATCGCGCACGCGATCGGCCATCGTTTCACCGACTTGCCGGTGACCCCGCAAAAGATCCAGGAGGTGCTCGCATGACGACCGCCCAAACCGCCGCGTCGGCCGCGAGCGCTGCCGGCGCATCCGCACCGAACGCGGCGTCCGCCGCACCGGCATCTGCATCCGGGGCACCCGCTGCCGCGCCGGCGGCCGTCGAGCGTCCGCTCGTCCGCTTTCAGCAGAAGCCGCTGTCGGTGAACATCAACGGCAAGTCAGTCGGCCCGATGCAGGTGCCCGAAGGGCTGATGATGATCGAGTTCCTGCACGAATACGCGGGCCTCACCGGTTCGCGCCTCGGCTGCGGGCAGGGCATCTGTCACGCGTGCGTCGTGATCGTCGACAAGCCGGACGGCACGAGCGAGGAAATGCGCACCTGCATCACCGGCGCGCACTTCTTCCACGGCCGTTCGATCCGCACGATCGAAGGCCATGCGAAGCGCAACGAAGCCGGCGAAGTGGTCGAGCTGTCGCCGATCCAGCAGAAGTTTCTCGAGCACTTCAGCTTCCAGTGCGGCTACTGCACGCCGGGCTTCGTCAATGCGGCGACGGTGCTGATCGAGCGCCTGAAGCGCGAGCCGGTCGCGAAGGCCGACGTCGAACGCACGATTACCGACGCGCTGAACGCGCACATCTGCCGCTGCACCGGTTACGTCCGCTACTACCAGGCCGTGAAGGACGTGATCCTCACGACGCCTGGACTCGTGAAGGACGCCGCATGACACGCACATCCGCCCATCGTGCTGCACGCGCCACGCGCGTGCCCGCGCTCGCGGCTGCCTGCGCGCTGCTGCTCGCCGCCTGCGGCGGCCATGACGCGCCGGTAGCGAGCGCGGCATCCGGCGCCCCCGGCGCCGACCAGGTCGCGCGCGGCCGCTATCTCGTGAAGGCCGCCGACTGCGCGGCATGCCACACCGCGAAGGACGGCGCGCCGTTCGCAGGCGGCGCGCCGCTCGAATCGCCGTTCGGCACGTTCTACGGCTCCAACATCACGCCCGACAAGGCGCACGGGATCGGCAACTGGAGCGCGGACGACTTCTACGCCGCGCTGCACGACGGCAAGGCGCCGGGCAAGCGGCTGTACCCGTCGATGCCGTACACGTCGTACCGGCAGCTCACGCGCGCCGATACCGACGCGATGTACGCGTACCTGAAAACGGTGAAGCCGGTCGCGCAGGAAAACCGCGCGCACGAACTCAAGTTCCCGTACAACCTGCGCTTCGGCATGGTGTTCTGGGACATGGCGTTCCGGAAGGACAGCCTGCCCGATGCATCGACCGGCCAGTCCGCCGACTGGCAGCGCGGCCGCTATCTGGCGGGCGCGCTCGGCCACTGCGCGGAATGCCACACGCCGCGTGCGTTCACGGGGCAGCTCGACGGCGCGAAGCCGTTCGCGGGCGCCGCGCTCGGCCGCGTGGCCGCGCCGGACATCACGCCCGCAGGCCTCGCCGCGCGCGGCTGGACCGGAACCGACCTGCAGACGTTCTTCGGCGTCGGCATCGCGCCGCAAGGCTCGGCGTTCGGCGAAATGTATCCGGTCGTGCACCTGAGCACGCAATACATGACGAAGGACGATCTGCGCGCGCTGTCCGTCTATTTGCTCGGCGATACGCCGCCGGCTCCGCAGCCGGTCAAGCCGGTGTCGGCCGATGCCGCGCAACTCGCGGCCGGCCGCTCGGTGTATCTCGCGGTGTGCGCGGGCTGTCACGGGTTCAACGGCGAAGGCAAGCCGCACGTGGCGGTGCCGATGAACGGCAATTCGACGCTGCGTCAGGGCGATGCGCGCAACCTGCTGGTCGCGATGCTCGACGGCATCGACGAGCAGAAGTTCGCCGGCTTCGAGAACCTCCAGCCGATGCCGGGTTTCGCGCACACGCTGAGCGACGACGAACTCGCCCAGCTCGCGAACTACCTGCGCGCGACGTGGGGCGGCCAGCCCGCGAGCGTCACGCCGGCCGACGTGAAGGCGATGCGTCGGTAAGCCGCGCGACGAAGCGGGGCGTCACGCGCGAGAGGCGGCCGGTTTCCGGCTGCGCTCGCGCGCGGCGCCCCGTTCGAACTTTCCGGCGGTGCTTCAGTAGCCGCTCCCTCCGCCACCTCCGCTTCCACTGCCGCCCGCGCCGCCATAACGGCTCATGCCGGAGCCTTGCGATACGCCGCCACCCGACGACGTGCATCCGCCCGACAGCACGAGCATCAGCGCCGCGAGCAGCATCGCGGCCAGTCTTGCCGAATTCATTTCATTCTCCTTGCGCCGAGAAGGCCGCGCGGCACGGCGGTTCGCGAGAACCATCGGACGCGCGATGACGAAACGTTTCCGGCGGGCGGTTTATTCCATGCTTTTTGCGTATCGGCACATGGCGACACGGAGCGCGATACGCACGCATGCTGCCGGCGGCGCCGCGCGCCCCGCAGATTCGCGGCATCGTGGACGACCCATGACGCGCAGCCGGAATGCCTCCGCCGCGGCATCCGGTCAACGATAGACGAGATCGGCGCGGCGGTTCTGCGCCCACGAATCCTCGTCGTGGCCGAGCGCGACCGGCTTTTCCTTGCCGAGGCTGACCGCTTCGAGTTGCGACGCCTGCACGCCCAGCGTTTCCAGCGCGCTCATCACGGCTTGCGACCGGCGCTGGCCGAGCGCGAGGTTGTATTCGGACGTTCCGCGTTCGTCGGTGTTGCCCTGGATCAGCACGCGGCGCGACGGGTGGCTGCGCAGGTAGTCGGCGTGCGCCTGCAGCAGCGTCTGGTATTCCGGCTTCACGGAGTACTGGTCGAAATCGAAGTAGACGCTGCGCTTCGCAAGCGGGCTGTTCGGATTGTTCAGATCGTCGGCCGTCACCGTGGCGACCGCTTCGCTCGATGGCGCGGGCGCCATCTCGGCATTCTCGGGCGTTTTCGCCGCGTGGTGACAACCGGCGAGCAGCGCGAAGGCTGCCATGATCGCAAATCGGTTCGTTTTGCTCATCGTGCGTCTCCTGCGGTTGACTGCGAGGAAAGCGTGGTGCGCACGAACTGCCGCGTCACACATCCGGGGAGACGGCACGAAAGTGCCGGCTTGCGTGCGCGATGCGCTTTCGTAAGCCGGCGATGCGCCATATGAAAGATTGTCTCGGCCGGAACGCCGAAGCACGGCGCCGCTGCAACCAGATTAGGAAAAATGTCACGGCGTGACCAGTTTCTCCGCATTTTTTGCGCGGAAACGACGCGGGACGCATTCTTGCTTGCGCTGCGACCCGGCATGCGCGGCGATACGTGATGCGCGATGCCGGTGCGCGCGTGTCACGCATCGCGGGGGCGTCAGAACTTGTGCCGCAACCCGAGCGCGACCACCAGCTGGTTGCTGTTGGCTGACGGCGTCATCGTCCAGACGGTCGCGTTGAACGCGGGATTGCCGTTGCCGCCGCTCACGCTTTGATAGACGGCTTCGAGATACGCGTCCGTGCGTTTCGAGAACGCGTAGTCGGCCTGCGTGACCACGTGGTTCCATTTCGGGCGCGTCTGGCCGGTGCGCGAGTCGAAACGGCCCATCGTGTACGTGTACGCGGCGCCCACGCTGAACGCCGGCGTGACGAAGTAGCGACCATCGACCGTGAAGTTGTCGAAGACGAGCGATTCGCCCTTCAGCGGCGTGATGCCGCTGCCCTGGAGCACGCCGCTCACGCCGTCGGTGGCCGAGTGCGACCACGCGGCGCCGACCGAATGCGGGCCGAACGCATAGCGGCCGGCCACGGCCCAGATCTGCTGGTTTCCGCCCGTGATCGTCGCCGAGCCGTCGACCGTGCTCAGCGCGCCGTCCGGATTCGGCGCATTGCGATCGCGGCTGATCTTCAGGTAACCGGCGCCGAGCTTCAGCGGTCCGTTCGCATAACCGAGCCCCGCGCTCCACACGGCGTTGTTCGAGAGCGCGCCGGCCGTGTTCGAGAATCCGTACATCGCGCCGAACGTGAGCCCGCGATACGTCGGGCTCGTGTACTTCACCGCGTGATTGATGCGCAGGTTGCGGTTCGAGTCGTCGTTGTCGTACGGATCCACCGCGAGGTTGCCGCCCCAGCCGGGGCCCGACGCGCCGAGCGGGGTCACGAAATCGAGGATCAGGTCGTACTGGCGGCCGAACGTGAGCGTGCCGGCCGTACGCGAGCTCACGCCGAGCCACGCCTGGCGGCCGAACATGTCGACGCCTTTCTGCGACAGCTTGCCGTTCGTGCCCGAGAAGCCGTTCTCGAGCGTGAAGACCGCCGCCATCCCGCCGCCGAGATCCTCGCGGCCGCGCAGCCCCCAGCGCGATGCGTTCAACGCGCCGCTCGTCAGCGCGACACTGCCGCTGCCCGGCGAGCCGGCGCCATGTGTTCGCTGGTTGGTCGCGTAGGTGATCGACGTGTCGATCAGGCCGTACAGCACCACGTTGCTCTGCGCGTGCGCGACGTACGGAACCAGGCCGGCCGCGCTTGCCGCGATCGCGGTCGCGGCAAGCGCGCCGGTGCGACGGCGTCGAACGGCATGCGACGCGGCAACGCGCGCGCGGGCGGGCTGGATGGTTTTATAGGAATGCATAGGATTTTTTATCGTTGGTCTCCGGCCCGATCGCCGGTGGGTCGCGTCGGCGCGCGGGCCGACGGATCGAGCGGCAATTATTGGAGATCGCGCGACCGTCGATTAAGGCGCTGCACAGGAAAGGTCCTCTGCAAAATCGCGTGGAATCGCGGCGCTCGGATGCAGGGTGTTTCGATCGAATCGGCGCGAAATGAAACCATCGCGTGTGACGAACGATTCGACATTCGGCAAGACCGGGGCGATTCGGCGTGCATGTCGGTGGTCTCGGGAGTCGGTGCCGGATGTCGCCCCGGAGATGATGCATTGCACGACGCCGTACGTTGCCGGTCGACGGCGGCATGTATTGCCGATCTCGCGTGCGCCAGCCGGCAAGATTTTCCGCACGCGGCAACCACGGCCTCATCGCCGCGTCGCGTTCATTGCGTTCGTAGCAGGCGTCGTCCCGGGCCGTCGCGCGCCGGCCCGCGACTACGTAATGCACGACTTTTTCACGCGCGCGCGTTCGGCACAATGGACCATTGCGCGTGGCCTGCCTGCCGCTGTGCCGGCTCGTCGCGCATGCCGCGGGAGAACGGACATGGTGTTGATGGCTGTGGGCGGGGGCGGCCCGGTGAACGTGCCGCAGCCGCAGAACGACGACGATCCGGCACCGAAGAACGGCGCCGGCAGCAACCCGCCGGCGCAGACGCCGGAACAGCAGGCCCTCGCGGCCGCGCAAGCCGAGACGCAGCGCCTGCTGCAGCTCGCGCAGGCCGAAATGGCGACGCTCAAGCGTCTGCACGACCAGGGCGCGTCGCAGGCCGACCTCGACAACCAGGTGAAGAAGGCCGAAGCCGCGTGGGGCGCGGTGCAGGCGGCCGTCGAGAACCAGATGCGCGTTGCCGCGGAGGGCAGCGGCGACACGAACAAGGCGATCGCGGGCGTGGCATCGGATCTGCGCAATGCGTCGCCGAACGATCCAGTGCTCGGCTCGGTGCTCGACGATGCGCAAAAGGCGGTGTCGGCCGAGTCCGTGCCCGAGCGGACGACCAACGTGAAGGCGTTCCAGTACGCGATGGCGATGCAGAAGGACCAGGCCGCGAACGCCGACCTGCAGCAGTACAACGCGTTGCCGGGCGGCATCCGGCGCGCCGATCCCGACACCGGTGCGCAACTGCGCCAGGCGGCCACGACGGCCGACACGAACGCCAACGACGCATACGCGGCGCTCACGAGCGCGCTGCGCCACGAATACAGCACGTCGGCCGCGACGCTGCGCCTGAACGACGCGAAGGCCGACTACGCGGCATGGCAGAAGGAGCCGGGCGGATTGCGCCGCGCCGACGAGGCCGACATCACCCAGGAGTTGTCGCAGGCCCAGAGCCAGTACGACAAGGTCGTGACGGGCGGCGACGACACCGCGCTGACCTACGTGACGGCCGACGAGCAGAAGCAGGTCGTCGCGTCGATGAAGCAGAATCACGACGGCATGTGGTACACCGGCCTCGTCGACGCGCTGGGCGAGGAAAGCCAGCTCAAGCGCACGATCGCGACGATCAATCCCGACGATCCGTCGCTGTCGCCGCAGATGAAACAGCTCGCGCAGTCCGACCCGGTCACGTTCGCGCTGATGCAGGACACCGGCGTGAGCGTCGATCCGAGCGACCCGAAGCTGTCGACGCAGGAGAAGCTGCTTGCCCAGCAGAACCCGCTCGCCGAGGCGTTCGTCAAGATGACGGGCATTCCGGTCAGTACGGACGGGATGAGCGATGCGGCCGCGAACGCCCTGAACGCGCAGATCGACCAGGCAGGCGGCGTGTTCGCGTACGTCATGGCGCAGGCGCAGGCGCAGATCAAGGCGGGCAAGGACAATCCCGGCTATCGGAAGATCCAGATGCTGCTTGCGGCCGCGCCCGAAGTGCGGCTGCAGTACACGAAGCAGCAGGTCGCGCAACTGATGGCGAATCCGGGCAGCAATCCGGGCGCGGCGCTTCAGGTGCTGAAGACCAACATGAACGCGTCGTTCTCGCTGGACGAACGCCAGACGCTGTGGACGCAGGCCGGTCAACCGCATTTCAACGCGAGCTTCATCCATTCGCAGATCGATCCGCTGATGCAGAAGCCCGATCCGAAAGCGACGGACCAGGCCAGCATGCAGGCGCGTTACGACGGCCGGATGAATGCCGACAAGGCCGGCAAATGGATGCAGGACATCCTCGCCAATGCGCCGCCCGAATTCGCGGGCGTCGTGCTCGACACCGTCGAGAAGGATTTCGGCAACAAGTGGACGCAGTCGAACACCGGCACGCCGCAGCCCTACGGCGACGGCATCGAGTTCTACAAAGGGCTCAGCACGGCCGTCGGGCTCGCCGACCAGCAGCCGACCGCGAGCGGCGAGCCCGTGCATCGCGAGGACGATGTCGCGAGCTGGCTGCTAGACGCCAACGGCAGCGCGAAGACGATGATCTACACGCTGCGCGGCAGCGACACCGGCTACGGGTTCGACAGCGTGCGGCAGGCGCTGTCGTCGGGTGTCGATCCGGCATTGTCGAAGGCGCTGCTGTCGAGGATGCAGAACGACGACCGGTTCCGCGCGGGATTCGCGAACGACTTCCAGCTGCGTTACGACCAGGGCACCCAGCATGCGCAGGACAAGCAGAACAAGGATGCCGCCAACGCCAGCTACAAGCTGTTCCAGACCGATCCGGACAAGCAGCTCAGCGCGTATTTCGGCGACTTCCAGAAGCACTTCGACGACAAGGCCTATACGTTCACCACCGGCTCCGACCAGATGACGAACTTCGTCGGCGCGGGCCTCGGGATCCAGCCTGACGATCCGGGCGCGACGCCGACCGACCGGAACGACGTGCCGTCGATGGCGCTGCTCGAACAGTTGATCGTCAGCAACGGGCAACTGTCGAACGGAACGAGCGTCAACAGCCAGTCTCTGTACGCGAAGAATTCGGCCGCGACGCAGATGATCCAGAACGTCGTCGACCAGATCCGCAAGGTCGGCGGCGACCACGCGGTCGTGTCGCTGGTGCCGATCTACTACGTGTCGAAGGGGACCGGTACCGCGCCGAGCGCGCTCTTCAAGGTGCAGGTGGCGGGGCATCCGGACCAGTACAAGCTGATCGACGACCGCGGCTGGAAGTACGACACCGTCGACGACTACCAGCACAACAATGCGCTGTCCGACGACGGCAAGCTGTACGTGCCGAAAAGCCTGACGAACGGTTCGGCGTCGGGCGGGTTCTCGCAATACGAGCCGATCGACGCGCACAAGACGGAGTGGTACCAGCACGCCGAACACATCCTCGAAATGGGCGCCGGCATTCTTGCCGCGGCCGGGGGCGTCGTGCTGGTCGCGAGCGGCATCGGGGCGCCGGTCGGCGGCCTGATGCTCGGCGCCGCGTGGACTGCCGTCGGCGCGGGCATGGCCGTCGGCGTGCCTGCCGCGATCGGCGACCTGAAGAACCTGAGCGATCACGGCCAGTCGATCGGCTTCGGCAACGCACAGGCGCGCGGCGACTGGATCAGCCTGATCGGCAGCGGTGCGGGCATCGCGGGCGGCGGGCTCGGCGTGGCGGCGAAGTCGCTCGCCGAGGCGTCGTCGCTGCTGCGCACGACGGGGCAGGTCTCCGACCTGCTGACCGTCGCATCGCGCGGCGACGGCGTCGCGGCCGACGTGGCCGGCCTCGGCCGCTTCACGCAGGAAGCCGACGCGTTCCAGTCGCTCGCGCAGACGACGGGGCGCACGGCCGGCGTATTCAATACCACGGGCGGCTTGATCGGCGGCTACCAGATGGCCGACCAGGGCGTGTCGCTGGTCAAGAACTGGGACGCGATGTCCGATTCCGATCGCGCGCAGCAACTGCTGAACCTCGGCATTGGCGTCGCGCAGATGGGACTCGGCTCGCACACGCTGATGGAGCGGCCGATTCGAGCGATCACGAAGACGCCCGCACCGTCGACGATGCCGCGGCCGGTCGCGGTCAACGTCGTCGAGTCGTTGTATGGCAACGGGCTGGCGAACCAGCGTCTCGCGGTCGGCGAGATCGGCAATCCCTGGCAGCACGCGGAGGAACAGGCGGCCAGTTTCGGCGAACCGGCCGACGACGGTGAGCCGGTGCCGCCCGCCGACGCAGGGCTGCGGTCGCGATTCGCCGCGTGGCTGCGTGCGCGCCGCGCGCAGGGCACGCCGGACGAAGGCGACGCGATCGTGCTGCGGCTGGCGCCCGATGCCGAAGGGATCGCCGGCGACGCGACCGCGGCCGTGGCGAACGCGTCGGCCGGCGATGGCGCGACGCCGGGCAAAGCCGCCACGCCGGCAGCGGCTTCTGCCGCGGCGGCGGGGCACCCGGCGTCGTGGGACATTCCCGCGCAGGTGGCAGCCGATCGCGAGATCCTGAGCAGCGTGGTCGGGTCGATCCTCGAGAGCGGCAACCGTCTCGAGGACGTCGAATACTACGTGTACGCGCTGGAAGACGGCGAAGGCAACGTGCGCAATCCCGGCCACGACGGCCTGCCCGCGACCGAAAGGGGCAACCTGTCGGACGACATCCGCGCGGCCAATGCCGACGAGCGGCGCGCGGCGGCGGGTAAAGATCCGGCGAAACTCGCCGCAGCGGCATCCGCCGAAGACGGCACGATCCGCGTCACGCGCTACGCGTCTTACCACGATGCGATGATGGTCGCCCGCAGCGGCGTGGCGGCCGGCCGCTATCAGGTCGCGCTGGTCGATCAAACGGCGCTTGCCGCCGACGGCAAGGTGCTGCCCGAAGCGGTGGTGGGACACGTCGGGCTCGACGACACCGGCAAGCGGCTGTCGCTGTCGATGAACCCGATGTACGATCGCACGCTGCGCGTGATGTACCCGCGCGGGTTCGATCCGGCGAAGCCGCTGATCCGCAGCGAGGACGGGCGGCGCATCGACGTGATCAACGCGCTGCCGGGCATGCACGAGACGCAATGGGGCGCCTATCCGCGCCGCGAGGCCGATCTCGCGATCTATTCGAACCATCCCGCGCAGCCCGAGAACCAGTTGCCGCCGGGTGAGCGGCCGTTGATGCCGGTGCCGCCCGGCTACTTCGCCGTGTACGCGCACGCGTGGACCGATGCGTTCGCGAGCGCGGCCGGCAAGCCGATGAGCGCGGAAGATCTGGCAGAGATGGTGCGCCAGAGCGGCTGGGACGGCAAATCGCCGGTGATTCTCTATGCATGCGGCGCGGGCACGCGGGTGAGCCCGCTCGCGCAACTGCTCGCCAACGTGCTCGGCGTGGACGTCTACGGCGCGAGCGGCTTCGTCGCATGGCGCTCGCCGCGCAGCCGCGTCGACGGCAGCCCCGACTCGGGTTACGCGGCCGGCATCGTGATCGAGCCCGATGCCCCGAGTTTCGCGGGCAAGCCCGATCGTTCGGTGCAGTATGGGCCGCGCACCTACCGTTTCTCGCCGGCGCTGGCCGTCATCGACCAGGGCGCGCATGCGGTCGACTGGAGCACGGTGGCACCGCGTCCGGTGTCGAATCGCTGGGGCGGCGGCGGTGCGTCGGGCGACGCGCGCGTGCCGCTCGGCGTCTACGTGTGGCGCGTGCTGACGAACCGCGGGTCGATCATCAATCCGCGCAGCGGCCGCTCGGCGAGCGCGCTCGAAATGACCTACGCGCTGGAGGAACTGGCGTGGAAAGGTTACACGCCGGGCACGCCGATCGCGCTGGAGGGGCCGCACAGCGGCGCCGATCCCGAGCTGCTGCAGGAATTCGCGGACCTGATCCAGGCGCCGGTATTCGGGCGGCTGGGCGACTCCGATGCGGCCGGATGGCAGCGCGCGATCCCCAACCCGAACCGTCGGCTCGCACGCTTCCAGATCGAACCGGACGTGAACGGCAAGTTCTCGCCCGGGCGCGCGCAGCCGGTCCGCGTCAATCCGCTGGAACTGCGGCCGGTGCCGGGCTCGAACGTCGTGAACCTGCTCGGCCATGCAACCGCGCGGCAGTTCCTCAAGGTGTCGGGCTTCGACATCGTCGAATCGCACGGCACGAAGCCGAACAACGTGAGGTGGGACAGCTCGATCGCGGTCACGCAGGACGGCACCACGATTTCACCGCGCGAATTCGCGCGCAGGATGCTCGAGGATCCTGCCTATACGGAAGGCAACGGCGTGCTGCTGACGGGCTGCTATCTCGGCTCCGGCGACTATCCATTCGCGCAGGAGCTCGCATACGAGCTGCAGGTGCCGGTGATCGCGTCGATCGCATCCAACTCGGTGCGCGGCACCGGTGCGCTCGAACTGCACCCGAACAGCGACGACATCGTCGTGCCGGCAAACGATCCCGACGTGTCGACGCGGCTCTACCTGCATATCCCGGAGACGCCCGACGCGAGCCAGCCGCCGCTGGTGTTCGCGCGGCGCGGCGAGCCGGTGGCGGGTGCGACGGCGCGCAACGATGCGCCGGTCGAACCGGTGCGTCCCGTCGACGCGCGAATCGATCCGGATGCGGACAGCGGACGGCGCGGCAACGCAGGCGAAACGGGCGACGCCGCGCGCCCCGGCGCGACGCCAGGCGGGCCGACGCATCCACATCCTCGTCTCTCGGCCGAACCGGACGCGAACGAGCCGCCGGTCTACGTGCCGGTTCCGCTCGTCGAGGTCGGGCCGGGGCAGATCTTCACGGCCGACGAATGGGCGGCCCGCGCGGAGCAGGCCGCCGAGTCGGAGGCCGACGACGGCCTGTCGGGGAAGACGCAGAAAATCTATCCGAAGACCAGCCGCGTCTATACGGACCGCACGATCGCCAACGGCGGCGTGCTCACCACGACGATCCACGGCCATTCGGTGATGCAGCCGGGATTCGACGACGTGACCGGCATCGACGCGACGCAGCATCCGGAGTTCCTGCGTCCGGCCGACACGCTGCTGATGCCGGCCGACGACCCGCTGCATTCGATCGGCGCGCGCGGGCTGATGTCGCCGCCGGGCCATCACGTGGTGTTCGGTCACGGAATCTCGGCCGATGCGATGCTGGGCCCGGACGGACGGCCGATGACACCGGACGAGGTCGCCGGGCGCGTCGCGCCGGTACTCGAACCGGGGCAGGACGTGACGCTGTATTCCTGCTTCGGTGGATCCAGCAAGCACGATCCGTTGCGCGTCGCGCCGGGTCAGGTGCGGGCCGCGAGCACCACCTTCGCGGCAGCGCTTGCGCAGCGCTTGTCGGAACTCACCGGGCGGCCGACGTCGGTCTGGGCGCCGCCGGACATCCTGCTCGTCGAACGCGACGGCTCGACCACCGTGCGCGGCACGCGCCTGACCGGGCAGGTCGACAAGGATCGGCTGCCGATGCAGCGCTTCGTCGGCGATCCCGCGCGCGCAGGCCGCCCGGCATTGCCCGCGGCAGCCGGCGCGGAACCTTCGCCGACGGCTGCCCGAACGGCGGCGCAGCCGCTCGGCGATCGGCCCGCACGCCCGACCGTGCCACGCGTGTCCGATCCGACATTCGCCGATCCCGACTACGATTTCAGCGCAATTCCGGACGATACGTTCGAATCGGTCACGCTCGATCATGCGTTCCGCGGTGCGCTCGCCGAGCGGCCGGGCGTGATCGGTGACGCCGCGCGCGTGACGCAAGCCGGCGGCACCGTGTCGCAGCACTGGCCGAGCGGCTTCCTCGACGATGCCGAACCGACCCGCGTGATCGACGATGTGATGCAGGCGTTCGACGCGGCCGGCCTGACGAACCTGCGCGTCGAGTTCGTGATGCGCGACGGCAGCACCGTGCTCGGCAGCGGCACGGATTTTGCCGCGCTCGACCCGGAGGAAGGCTGGTTCCGGTTCAGCGGCACGGTGCCCGACGCGCCGGCAGCGGCAGCGCACGCGCCCGGCCAAGCCGTGACCGATGCACCGCGCGCGTTGCCGGAAGGCGTGCGGACGATCGCGCACGATGCGCTCGGGCAGGCGCTGGATGCGGCCAATACCGGGCCGAGCAATCACGCATACGTGCCGGCCGAGGCGTTGCCGGACGACACCACGTTCGCGCACGGCGACCTGACGGCGGCGGAACGCGTCGCGGCCAGCGCCGCCGCGAACCTGGCCGCGGTCGAGGCCGCCGCACCGACCGACGTCGTGCTGCTGTCCGCGCTCGGCCACGACCCGGCGAGCGCGCTGCGCATCGTCACGCCCGACGGCGGCACGTTGTTCAAGCCGGCAGGCGTCGACATGTACGTCGTGCGAACCCGCGACGCGACGACCGGCGACGCGTCGTACCGGCTTGCCGCCGTCGATCATTCGGGCCTGCCCGAGGGTTATGCGGCGGTGCATGCCGGCGGCACGCGCGCGGCCGGCGCGGTCGACGGCAGCCCGATCTGGCCGATGATCGGCCCGGCAGGGCCGACGGGCCGCCTCGCGAGCGCGTCCGGCGATCCGTCCGGTGCGACGACACCGGCCACCGTTTCGAGTCATCCGGGCGCGCCCGCCGCGCCATCGCATGCCACCACGGTCGAGACCGAACAGCAGACGCGCGCCGCCGCCTGGCTCGACACCCTCGACCGTCGCACGCTTACGCGAGTCGATGGCCGGCATGTGCCGACGCTCGACGGTCTGGCGCGCCAGATCGGCCCCAATGCACATGTGCTGATCGCCGCGCATGCGACGCCGCCGGCGGGCGACGGCCCGCACGGGGCACCGACGTTCGTCGCGGTGCTCGAGACGGACGCCAACGGCGCGCTCGGCCCGGTGCGGATGCTGAACGGCAAGCGCGTGCCGCACGCGCTGAACAAGGCGCTGGAGCGAAGCGACAACAGCGGCCGACGCGCGCGTGGCAAGCTCGACTTCTACGTGTCGCCCGTCTCGCACGACGAGCTGGTGCACTTCGGCGGCCCGTCGAAGATCGAGACGCCGGACGGCAAGACGTCGTGGTCGGTCACGACTTCGGGCCAGGCCATCGACAAGACGCTCGCGGCGGACGTGTCGAAGCTGCAGGACGCGCCGGTCTTCAAGCGGCCGCGCCAGGCCGTGCGCGCGGTTTCCGGCGAGCACCGCTGGATTCATGTGGTCGACGACGAGACCGGCAAGGTGCTCGGCCACGCGGAGCGCGACACGAACCACGTGTGGAAGTACTTCGAGAAGGCGCCGCTCGGCGATACCGAGATTCCCGAGCAAGCGCTGCGCACGGTATTCCGGCGTCGCCGCCGCGGCGGCATTCCGGTCGGCCGGTCGCCGCGCCGCGGGATCCGCTTCGTCGTGAGCGACGTGACGCCCGCGACCGTCGAGCGCATCGGCGGGTTCCGGCCGGCGAAGGAAGCGCCGGCCGTCGAGAAGAAGCCGATCCGTTCGGCCGGCGACCTGTTCCAGTCGATCGTGCCCGTGCGCCGGCCGCTGGCGCGCGCGGAGCAGGGCGACGACGCGAACGCCGCGCAGTTGCCGCCGGTCGACCCGCATCTGTTGCCGTCCGACAAGTCCGCGCTCAACGCGGTCGACTTCAGCGGCAACAGCGTGCCGCATCTGTTGACCGCGATCCGCAACGGCGCGCTGGACGGCGGCCGTCACGTGATCTACGTGTTCCGGACCGACGGGGCGGTGGCCGAAGCGCTCGGCAACCCGCTCGGCGTGATTGCGGAGCGCAACGGCAAGATGCGGTGGTTCGACAAGCTCCCGCAGGTCGGCAACCAGAATCATGCCGGCCTGCCGCTCGACGAAATGCCGATCGGCAGCGATCGCTTCGGCGCGGATGTGCATTTCCTGCTCACGCAACTGTCGCCGCGCGATTTCCTGAACAGCGCGCGGCCGACGCGCGTCGCCGCGCTCGAGGCGCGTGCGAAGGCGCTGCGCGATCAATGGAAGGATGCGGAGGCGCGCGGCCGGCATTCGGCGCCATTCCGCGCACTCGCGGCGCGCACGCAGCACGCGTACAACGAGGTGCTCGGCGACTTGCGGCGCCTGCGCAGCAACGGCGCGGCGCCCGCGCCGTTGTCGATCGAGCCGTATCAGCCGGGCCTGTCGTCGGCCACCGTCGTCGAGTTCAGTTTGCGCAACGGCGCGGCGAAGCCCGAGCAGTATTTCGCGACGCACGAGCAGATCGAGGCATACAACAAGCAGGCGCAGCGCCCCGGCGGCGTGAACCTGGTGTTGAAGGGCGAGCCGGATGCCGTGATGGTCGACGTGGGCATGTGGCGCACGCTGGGCAACAAGCTGTACGTCGCGCGCGACGTGTCGACATCGGCGTCGCGCTTCCTGCCGGTGCCGGGCAAACTGCGCGCGCGCACGCGCAATCTCGGCGCGGCGACCGTCGCCGACAAGCGGATCCGGCAGATCTTCACGCGCTCGAGCGATGCGTTGCAGGATCGCATGGTGCCGATGGCGCGTTCGTTCTCGCTGCGCGACGATCCCGCGTTGATGGGCGCGCTCGTCGAGCGCTACGGCGGCGTGATGCCGGTCGTCACGCTTGTGATCGATCCGCATTCGCTCGCGGCGGCCCTCGGCAAGGCGCACGATCCGGACTTCCTGCGCGCGGTGGATGCGCTCGGCGACCAGAAGCGCGCCGTGTTCGACGGCGAGAACGGGATGGTCCATCCGGCACCGGACTCGGACGGGACCGCACTCGCGCTCGACGATCTCGAGCATCTGCATCGCTGGCTCGACGAGGCCGCGCGCACGGGCTTCGCGATCCGGCTCGAGACCGCGCCGTCGCGCGCGCTCGTATCCGGCAACGACTACCGGTTCCAGTCCGGCACCAACGACACGTATCACGACTACGTGCGCGTGATGACCGCGCTCGAACGCTGGTCGAACGCGCATCCCGGCACGGTCGCGCCGAACGTGATGATCACGTTCCACGGCTGGGATGCGGTGCCGGAATCGGTGCCGGGCGGCGGCCACGCGAAGCTGTTGCGCGCGGTGCTCGAACGCAAGGGGCTCGAATGGGTCCACATGGGGCTGTCGTACGGCACGCACGGCAACGACTTCATCGGCAACCAGGATCTGACCGGCGCACTCGCGAAGCTGATCGTCGAGAACCGTAACCGGCCGGAGATCATCGATCGTCTGCACGGTGCCGATGCGCTGACGCGCGTGTTCGAGCGCGTCGACCGGCAGACGCTCGCGAACCAGCATCAGCTGCTGTTCGCGGAGGTCGAGCGCATCGGCGCGGCGGATGGAATGACGCCGGCCGAACTGGCCGCATTGCGCCAGAAGATCTACGAAGGCAACACGACCGTCTGGCTGAACCAGGCGCGCAAGGCGACGATCGAGCATGCGACGACACTGTGGGAAGCCGACGGGAACAAGCCGCGCACCACGACCGACAAGGGCGCCCGCACGTTCGGCGGACGCTGGCTGACCGACCACGGCGCCAGCGTGCCGGCGCGCGTGACCACCGGCAACCGGCCTTCCGCCGCCGATCCGCTCGACTACTGGCGTGCGGTCGTGCGCGACCCGGCGCTGCTCAACGACGGCACCAAGCCGATCGGCGCGAGCCGCCGCGGGGCCGCGCAACTCGCCCAGGTCGACATTCCCGCCGGGAAGCGCGCGCAGGCGGAACTGCATGCGCTGCGCGTGCACGACGAACCGATCGGCGACAACGCGCCGCCTCCGTCACGCAAGCGGGTGGCCGGCGACATCGCGGCGGCCACCATGACCGGCGGTGCAGGTGCGGGCGTGCTCGTCGCGGTCGGCCGGGAGTCGGTGCGCACCGCGACGAACTCGCTGTATGCGGGGCTGCGGGTCGGGCGCGTGTTCCAGGCGCTGCATCACGGCGCGGTCGCGAGCCTGAAGAACGGCGATCCGCGCGTGTTCGACCGCGTCGTCGACCGGCTCGTGCGCGGGCTGCAGGCGCAGTTGAAGGCGAACGGTTTCGACGTGGCCGCACGCGGCACGCAGCTCGAACAGATCGCGCACGAAGGCAAGGCGATGGCCGCACAGCTTCGCGCGCTGAACGACGACGGGATGCTGTCGTTCGACGATACCGTCGCGCATACGAAGGCCGTCGCCGCCGACATGCTCGCGCAGATGCAGGGCGTGGTCGGCGGGACCTCGCTGAAGCTGCTGCACCACGGCAGCCCGCGCCATTCGATCGGCCGCGTCGGCCGCGTGCTGGCGCTGGGCGGCTACGGCGGTTCGATCGCGATGAATGCGTCCAGGGCGGTCACGCACGGCGATTGGCTGGCCGGTGGACAGGCGATCGGCGGCGCGCTCAGCGCCGTCTACACCGGCATCGTCTACAAGGGCAGCCTGCGCGGGGTGAACGCCGAGAATCGCAGTCAACTGGCACGCATCGCCAGCGCGACCGGCGATTACCTCACATCGGCGGTCGGCATCATCACCGGCGTCCATACCGCGCTGACGGGGGATCCGATGACCGGCACGCTGACCGCGATGTCCGGCGCGCTGCTCGGCGCCGGGCGGCTGCATTCGCATTTCCCGAATGCGACGCCGTGGATGGAGCGCTTGCCGACCGGCGTCGCGCTGGCACCGGTGGCGATCTTCGGGATCATGCAGGGGATCGGCCTGTACACGTCGGCGACCGCGGACGACAAGCACAAGCCGCCGGGTTCGTCGCCGAAGCCGCCGGGTTCGAAGGCCGGCACGCCGGCGCCGGGCGCATCGTTCGCGCCGTCGCCGGGCACGACGCCGGCGCCGGTCCAGACGAGTGCGTCCGCGACCCCGTCGGCATCGGCGACGCAGCCGTCGACCACGGCATCGCAACCGGCGCCTCCGTCGAGTTCACCAAACCAGACACCGCTGACGGTGAACGTGGCGCCCGGCGATTCATTGTGGACGATCGCGGAGCGTCACGAAGGAACGTTGCTTGCCGCGGCACACGTGCCGGCCGACGAACAGCAGCGGATGTCGGACGGTCAGCGGATCAATGTCGCGCTCAACGAGATCCTGCAACTCAACCGGAATCTCGCAAACCATCCGGGCGAGATCGATCCGGGGCAGCAGGTCATCGTCGGGTGACGGGTGCGGCGTGCGAGCCGCCCCGGTATGCAGCGCTGGCATCGAAGCGGCGGCATGCGGCGGCACGATCAGGCCTTGCGTGCGACGACGTGCGCCGGCGAAACGGGCGCGTGTTTCGGCGCGGTCTTGTCGTGCGTGCTGAACAGCGCCGCGCCGACGAACGGCAAGCCGCCGGCCAGGTTGCCGGCTACCGTGGGAATCGCATTCCACGACAGGTAGTCCACGATCGTGAAGTGGGCCATACCGCTACGCATCGTCGTCCGAAGCGAGCTGCTGGAAGGCATCCAGGGCCCGCGCACGCGCGAGCGGGTGATCCACGATCGGAAACGGATAGCTCCTGCCGAGACTCACGGCCGCGTCGTGCAGTTGTTCCGGCGACGCCGTCCAAGGCGCATGGATTTTTTCCACGGACATCTTCGACAGCTCGGGCACCCAGTGTCGTGTGTATTCGCCTTGCGGATCGAATTTCTGTCCCTGCAGCACCGGGTTGAAGATGCGGAAATACGGCGCTGCGTCGGCGCCACTACCCGAGACCCACTGCCAGCTTGCGGGGTTACTGGCTTCATCCGCGTCGACCAGCGTATCCCAGAACCATGTTTCGCCCACGCGCCAGTCGATCAACAGATGCTTCGACAGGAACGACGCGACGACCATGCGCACGCGGTTGTGCATCCAGCCGGTATGCCAAAGCTCGCGCATGCCGGCATCGACGAGCGGGTAGCCAGTGTGCCCGGTCTGCCATTTGCGGAGCGCCTCCGCGTCGTCGCGCCACGGCATCGAATCGAACTGACGCCGGAAATTGACCTGATGCAGCGGCGGAAAGTGATAGAGCAGGTGATACGAGAATTCTCTCCATCCGATTTCGCTGAGGAATTTGTCCAGCGCTGCGCCTTTCGAAGCGTCGCTGCGCGCCGCGCGCGTGCCGCGCATCGCGTTTGCTGCCGACAACGCCGCATACCACACCTGCCGAACCGATATGTTGCCGAAGCGCAGATAGGGCGAGAGCCGGCTCGTCGCGTGAGCGGCCGGGAAATCGCGCATGCCGGCATAGTCGCGAAGCGACTCGTCCAGGAACGCGTCGAGGCGTTGCCGGGCGGCTTCCTCGCCGCAGCGCCACGTCAATCGCAGGCCGCGCGCCCAGTCGGGTGCCGCCGGCTGGAGTGCGAGCGCCCGCAGTGAGCTGACATGTGGCGTGACGCGTTCGGGAACCGGGAAAAACCGAATGCTCGACGGTGCCGCCAGTGGAGGCGACGGACATAAATCGTCGCGACACGCGGCTCGCCAGTACGCACCGAAGACCTGGAACGGCAAGCCTTCGCGAGTCGTCACCGTCCAGGGTTCGCGCAACAGATGGCCGTTGAATGTCGACACGTCGATTCCGCGGCCGTTCAAGTCCTTCTTGATCGACGCGTCGATTTCCGTATGCGCTTTCGCGTAACGACGATTCCAGACCACCATCGCGGCCTGGATCGCGATGGCGAAGCTCGTGATGGCCTCCTGCGGGTCGCCGCGCAGCACGACCAGCGAGCCGCCGAGCGCGGAAAGTGCGTCGTCGAGCTTCGCGAGGGATTCGTGCAGCCACCATCGTTGCGCGCCGCCCATCGGGCGCCCGGACTTCGGGGCAGGGTCGTGCAGGTAAACGCAGACGACGGGGTGGCCGCTCTCGACTGCATGAGTCAAGGCGGGATTGTCGCCGAGCCGTTGGTCGTCGCGAAACCATACGACGACGGGGCGGCGCTGATACGGCAATTCGGTGGATGTCATGTGCTATGCGTGAGAAGTTGCATGGGTGATGGAAGCGGGTTCGGAGACGAAGCGGACGTGTCGCGCGTTCGGTTCGAACGTTCTCCGTCTTTAGCCGGAGCGGATGTCGTACATGCGGTCCCGGCTGCTCGCCGGCGCAGCGTCCCGGGTCATTCCGTCCCAACGCGTTGCCAGCGCGAGCGAGGCCGGCAAGATGAACGCCCAACCGGTTGCGATGACGACGAGCGCTGCAGCCGGCTCGTTGAAATGAACGGCGCCCAGCGCCGCACCCGCGCGAAACGACGCCGGGCCGGCGAGTGCGCCGACGAGAACCGACACGAGCGGGCGGCGCCTGAGCCAGCACAGCAGCGTGTTGAGCTGGATCGCGAACAGCGCCCACAGCCCGGCGAACCAGTACGGCGCCGTACCGGGGAGCAGCACGCCGTTCGGGTATTCGACCAGGCGCGAATGGGCCACGGCGCTGTCCCATAACCATCCGCACACCACGATCGCGATCACGAGTCGCGCCTCGCATGACGGTCGATCCGCGTACAGCAGATGGCCGGCCGTCGCGATCACCGCATAGGCGACGCCCCATGCGGCGCGGTGCGATGCGGCCGTCATCACGCAAACGAGCCATCCGATCTGTGTCGTCGCGAGATACACGCACATGCGTGCTGCCTCCGGGCCGCGCACGCTCGATGGTCGTCGATTCGGCACGCGGGTCATGATGGTTCGTGCGACACCGGTATCGGCATGCTCGCCATGCATGCGTGTGTCGGCGGCACTCGAGCCTGCAAAAGCGAAACGCTGCGGCCGGCGCGACGGCGCGCGAAGCCGGTCCTGCCGAGTGGCCCGCGTCGCGGCACGGGAAAATCGGCATGCGATACAACCGTCGCAGACGGCTCTGTATCGTCGAAGGTGTGCGTCCATTCGCGGACGATGACTTTGCGATGCGTGATGGTCGGCATTCAGGTTCGTCCTTGTATCCCGTTCCTTATACGGCGCTGCGTTGCGGGCGGATGCAGCTCGCAACGGAACAATCCGGACGGGAGCGACGGGCCGAGAGCCGCCCCCCGGCCGGCCGTTCAGCGTTGCGCAGCGCGTTCGAACGCGGCCATGCCGTCGCCGATCGCCTCGGCAACCTGCACGACGAATATCGGATCGTGGCCCCAGAGCGGGCAGCGGGGCGCTGCCGTGCGACGCATGCATCCGCTTTCGTTCATGTTTCGTACAGCCTCGTATCAGGTGCCGCATTTGCCTGGAATCGTCGGATACGGAGACCTGGATGAACATCAAGGTGGGACTGGCCGTGCTGACGATGCTGCTCGCGGTCGGCCTGCTCGCCGCGTGCAATCCGGTGCGGCTCCTGAACGCGCTGACGCCGCGATATACGTTCAGCCTGTTTGCGGATATTCCGTACGGCCCTGGGGAGCGTCATGTGCTCGACGTGTACGTGCCCGCCCGCGTCGTGGACGACTGGCCGGCCGATGCGGCAGCCGGCGTCCCTGTCGTCGTGTTCTTCTACGGCGGAAGCTGGCAGTCCGGCGAGCGCAAGGATTACCTTTTCGTGGGCGAGGCATTGGCGTCGAGGGGCTTCGTTGCCGTGTTGCCCGACTACAGGACATATCCGGCGACCATCTTTCCCGGCTTCGTGGACGATGCCGCGCAGGCGGTGGCGTGGGCGCGCGAACACGCGGCTGCGTTCGGCGGCGACCCCCGTCGCCTGTTTCTGATGGGGCACTCCGCGGGCGCTCAGATTGCCGCATTGCTCGCGACCGACGGCCGCTATCTGGCGGCGCGGCAGATGCACAAGAGCGACATTGCCGGCGTGATCGGGCTGGCCGGCGCTTATGACTTCCTGCCGCTGCGTGACGCAACACTCGAGCGGATATTTCCGCAGGAGGCGCGCGCCGCGAGCCAGCCGATTCGATTCATCCAGGGCACCGAGCCGCCGATGTGGCTGGCCATTGCGGAAAACGACACGGTAGTCGAGCCCGGCAACACATGGCGTTTCGCACGGGCGTTGCAGAATGCGGGCGACAGGGTCGCGGTCGTGCGTTACGACAAGGTCAGCCACGCGACGATCGTCGGTGTGCTGGGCGCGCCGCTGAGGGGAAGGGCGTCGGTGCTCGACGATCTCTCGGCGTTCGTCACGCGCACCGCGCACGCGGCGCCCGCCGGGCCGACCAGCGGAAAGGCGGCGGCATCAGGCACGGCGGCGCACTCGGCCGTTTCCGCGCGGTGATCGAGGAAAACGCTGCGTTGCGCGCGCACGCGCATACATGTGCGCCGGAAATCGGCGTGTCGGCGCACCGACCTGCCAGGCAAGCAAGCATCGGCAAACGAATCGCGACAGCGCGACGCGCGCCGCTCGCCTGCCGCGCGCGACGAAATGCCCGGCACGCCCGGCGCGCAGTCATGCCGGCTTTCGCCGCGAACGGATCGCCACGGTCGGCGGCACGTGCGGCGCTACAGCGCCTTCAGATCCGGCGTCGTTCCGCCCAGGCCCTCTTCGCGAAGGATGACGGCGAGCGCCGTCTCGAGCAATTCGGCCGCCCGGTTCGCTGCGTCTCCAAGATGGCGGTGCAGCAGTGCGTCGGCCGGCGAGCGCGACACGCATTCGTCACTGTATCGCTCGAATGCACTGAGCTGCATGATCAATTCGGAAAGGTGGCGCGGGCACTCGCACTTGACGGTGGTGGACAGCCCGGTGAGCGACGCGAGCGTCGCTTCGTCGAAGCGTCGCCGCGTGCGCAGCCAGAGCCCGCGCTCGGTCTCCTCCGACTGGCGAGCCTTGACGACCGCATGCGCCAGTTTCGAAATGATGGATGCGGGGTTCGTCTGGCCTTCCGTCGACCGGAACAGCTCGAACCCGGACAGCCGCGCCAGTTCGGTTGCCTCCGCCGTGCCGAACGCGTACACGACGGCCACCGCCTGCGCCTTGAGCTTTTGCGCGACGGCAGCGAGCTGCGAAACGACATCCTCGTGGAGCGACGTGGTCGTCGCGATGAGTGCATCCGCCGATGTATCCGCATGTTCGGCCGCGTCGTCGACCGAGTCGATAT
Source organism: Burkholderia territorii (assembly GCF_001718335.1). Taxonomy (NCBI): domain Bacteria; kingdom Pseudomonadati; phylum Pseudomonadota; class Betaproteobacteria; order Burkholderiales; family Burkholderiaceae; genus Burkholderia; species Burkholderia territorii. Next base: position 1,193,694 of record NZ_CP013365.1, on the reverse strand, counting down.
GCGCGGCGATCCGGATTCCCATGCGCTCCAGCGCAGATTCAGAAATCGGAAGCGCGCCGACGACCGCGAGGCTCACCGCCGTGTCGGACAATGCCGGGCCACGCGTATCCGTCAGCGACAACGCTTCGAGTTCCTCGCGGCTCAGGCTGGCGATCGTACCGATCGCGTGTCCTTGATTGACGAGTGCCTTCAGCAAGCGGATGCGCTGGACGTCGTCGTCCGAATACATCCGTTGTCCGGACGGTGTCTTCGGCGGAGCAACCACGCCATAACGTCTCTCCCAGATCCTCAGCGTTGCTGCCGGCATGCGCGCCAGGCGCGCGGCCTCGCCGCTTCGATAGCGGTGAGGTGTGTCGCGATCCTTGCGAGGGGGCATCGTGGCTCTCCTAAAGTTGACGAGGGTTTGTCTCGGAATTGTACGCAGTTTGCATGAAATATGAAGCGGGAAAGTGATTCAATTGGCGGAATTTCGTCCGGAAATATGGTTCGCGAAGCGGGGTGCGGCTAGAATGTTTCGAACGCGGCCGCGCCGGTGCCTTAACGCACTTGATGCCCTGCGCCTCTCCCGGTAACGATCATCCATGACGCAGCGTCCCATGAAGACTCTAAGGCTCGTGCTCGGTGACCAGCTGGACCCGGGGCATCACTGGTTTTCCGATGTCCGGGGAGAAATGATCTACGTGCTGATGGAAGTCCGGCAGGAGACCGACTACACGCTCCATCACGCTCAGAAGCTGATTGCCATCTTCGCGGCGATGCGTCGCTTCGCGAGGCTGTTGCGCGCTGCGGGCCATCGCGTGCACTACATCGAGATCGACGACCCGCTCAATCGCCAGGCCATTCCAGCCAACCTCGACAGCGTCGCCGAACTGCACGGCGCAGCGTGCATCGAGTATCTGCTGCCCGACGAATGGCGGCTCGACCAGCAACTGAGCGCGTATGCGGCAGCGGCGAGCATGCCGGTTCGCGCCGTCGATACCGGCCATTTCTACACGACGCGCGACGAGGTCGGGCGTGTGCTGGGAACGGGCCGATCGTGGGTCATGGACCGCTTCTACCGAAGCATGCGCGTGCGGCATCGCGTATTGGTCGACGCGCAAGGGCGGCCGGCAGGCGGGCAGTGGAATTACGATGCCGAAAACCGCAAGGCGTGGTCGGGCGCGCCCGCCGAACCGGCCGACTGGCGTCCACATCACGATCATCGCGCGCTGTGGCAACAGATCGTTGCGGCGGGCGTGCGCAGCTTCGGCGAGCCGTCGGCCGGCGATTTCCGCTGGCCCGTCGATCGCGCCGAGGCGCTCGCATGCCTCGAATCCTTCGTCGAGCACGCACTGCCGTTTTTCGGCCAGTTCCAGGACGCGATGCACGGGAGTGCGCGGCGCCTGTTTCACTCGATGTTGTCGTTCGCGCTCAATGTGAAGATGTTGAATCCGCGCGAAGTCGTCGCGCGGGCCGAGCGTGCGTATCGCACCGGCGCTGCACCGCTTGCGGCGGTCGAAGGATTCATCCGGCAGATACTGGGCTGGCGCGAGTTCGTGCGAGGTGTCTACTGGACCAGAATGCCGGGCTACGAACGGAGCAACGCATTCGATCATCGACGCGCGCTGCCGCACTGGTTCTGGGACGGCAGCACGCGGATGGCCTGCATGTCGCACGCGCTGCAGCAGTCGCTCGAACACGCGCATGCGCACCATATCCAGCGGCTGATGGTGATCGGCAACTTCGCGTTGCTGGCCGGGCTGGATCCGCACGCAGTGCATGAGTGGTACCTCGGTGTCTACATCGACGCGTTCGAATGGGTCGAGATGCCGAACACGCTGGGCATGAGCCAATACGCGGACGGCGGCGCAATGGCCACCAAGCCGTACGTTTCCAGCGCCGCGTACATCAATCGCATGAGCAACTACTGCAAGGGATGCGTGTATGACCACGGCAGTCGCACTGGCGAGCACGCGTGCCCGTTCAACGTCCTCTACTGGAATTTCTTCGACCGGCATCGTGATGCTCTGCAACACAACCATCGACTTGCGATGGTCTATCGGCAACTCGACCGGTTCGACGGTGAAATGGTCCGCGAGATACGCAAGCAGGCGGAAATCGTGATCGACAAGATCGAATCGCTTTGAATCGCCACGTCGGTTTTTTGCTCACCGTCACCGCAGCGAACGAAGTCGAGCCGACGGCACCATGAAGCCGCCGGCTCGCGTGCGCATGCTACGGGGCGTTGGCCACCATCTATTGTTCTCGTGCGGCGCACGATGCGCGGAAAGATGCCCCGCAGCGCGCGCTCATTGCTCGAGATAGATCTTGAGTCGCATCAGGCTGCGACGAATCCAGCTCTTCATCGTGCCGAGCGGCACCTGCATGCGTTCGGCCAGCTCCGCATACGAAGCACCGCCGTGAAATGCTTCTCGCAGCACATACGCCTGGCGCTCGCCGAGATGCGCGAGCCCGCGCTCCAGACGAAGGCGCTCCTCGCTCGCCTGCGCGCCGAGATCGGGCGTCGGGCTCTCGTCCGGGATCGACAGCGCCAGCTCGTCGTCGAGCGGGATCTCGCGATGCTGCCTGATCCGGTCGATGGTTCGATTGCGTGCGAGCGTCATCAGCCACGTCGTCGCCGTGCCGCGTCTTGCGTCGAATGAATCGGCGCGGCGCCACGCAGTCGTGAAGACGTCCTGAAGCAGATCCTCCGCTTCGTGGTGATCGCGAATCATCCGGAGGATCGCGCCGTACAGTCGCGATGCCGTCAACTGATACAGCCGGGCAAACGCATGCTCGTCCCCCGTGGCGACGCGCGACAGCAATTGGTCGATTTCTGCATGCGACTCGACTACCGCGTCGGGCTGAATGACCGCGTCGGCGGTGGATTCGGTTCGGCCGCCCTGGCGTGACCTGCCACGGGACGCGCCCCGGCGTTGCTGCCTGCCCGAATGCTGCATCGTCGATCGCCCTTCGTCCGAGGGCTCGCGGAGTGAATCGTGCGAACAGTTCATCGAGAACTCCGCATGGCTTTGAGCTTCCTGCTGTTGCGCGCCGCAGTGACGAGCGGACGCGGATCGTGACCGCGCATTGCGCCGGCGCATTCGTCGCGAATGCCCGCCGCGCGCCCTACGAATTCTTTCCCGACAGCAAAGCGAGAAACTCTCGGCGCAGCGACGCGTCCTCGAGAAATTTTCCGCGCATCACGCTGTTGGTCATTTTTGCCTGGTCGTCCTTGGTGCCGCGCCAATGCATGCAGAAGTGTTCGGCCTCGAGTACGACGGCAAGCCCGTCGGGCGAGATGCGCGATTCGAGGAGGTCGGCAATCTGCTTGACCGCTTCCTCCTGGATTTGCGGGCGCGTCATGACCCAGTTCACGAGCCGTCCATACTTCGACAGGCCGATCAGATTCGACGTCGCGCTGGGCAGTACCCCGATCCAGATGCGGCCCATGATCGGACAAAGATGGTGCGAGCACGCGCTGCGCACGCGCAGCGGCCCGACGATCAGCAACTCGTCGAGCCGCTCGACGTTCGGGAACTCGGTGACGGACGGCGCTGCGTCGTAGCGGCCGGCGAACACTTCGCGGATGAACATCTTCGCGACGCGACGCGCGGTTTCGCGCGTGTTGTGGTCATTGTCGACGTCGATCACGAGCGAGCGCAGCACGGCTTCCATTCCCTGCGCAACTTCGTTTTGCAACGCATCCAGCTCGCCGTCGCGCAGGTGCGCGGCGATGTTGTCGTTTGCGTGGAAGCGCGCGCCCGCGTTCTCGAGTCGACGACGAATGATGTGCGACAGAGGCATGCCCTCGTCGATCGCGGTCAAGGTGTGCTCGGGAGCGTCGATCAGATTTCCCATTTCGGTTCGCTTCTGGAGGTTAGGTGGCTATGCAATGGATCACGACCGAAGCGATGCGCGATCGGGTCGCATTCCATGGGTAAAAGCCGGGCGAACGGCGCCGCCGCCATTTCGGCGATGCGTCCATCAGGTGACGTTCACGCGCGCGCGGGCATGCATGGCGCCGCGCCAGCGTTACCGGAGATCCGGCGGCGAATGCGCACGACGGGTCGTTCGGCGATGCCGCGATCCAGCCGTCGACCTGCCGGTGCAACCGCAGTACCGGGCCGGTTGCCGCCGGCTTCTCCGCACGCGTGACGGCGACGGACTCTTGCAACTTCGCCAGAACGAATCCCAGGTCGATCTGGCCGCCGACCGAGCGAAACGCGTGGAAGCCTGCCAGTCGGATCAGCGCGAGGGCTTGCACGCTGCCGTACTCATAGACGATCGCGGCCGCGCGCGCGCGGCGCGCCCATGCCAGCGACACGAACCGGGTCGCCAGATCCATGTGCAACGACGTGACCTCGGCGATCAGCGCGTCGACGGCAAGGCCCGGCTGCCGCAGTGCCCGCGACACGGATTCGACGCGCTGACTGACCTGCAGGCCGGCTCGCTCGAAGGTTTCGTCTGACACCGTCAGGCCGCCCATGACGAGCAGCGCGGGGCACGTGCGAGCCGCTGCGTTCGATCCCGGTTCGCCCGGCGCGAGGTTCACCGCGGCGCTTGCACACCGCCCGATCACCTGCGTCGAGCGCCACTCTCCGCGTTGGTCGCGCTGCCGCGCGGCGACGTGCAAGCGCGACGCAATCCGCCGGCCGTGCGCCGCCCCGGCACGGTGCGACGGGCTGTGTACCGTGACGACGACGGTCGCGCGCGCCATCGACGAAGCGCGACAGGCCGGGAACCGGCGCGGCTTGATGTCGTGGTTGCGTGTTGGCACGGGCGTCTCTCCGTCGATTCGTTCGTCACAGGGGGGATTGTATGCAAATTTTCGGGAAAGTGAAGCGGAAACATGATTCATCATGATTATTGCATCGGGAAAATTTGCGTCAAATATCGTGCGAGCGATGAGGAACGGCGGGAAAAGCGTGTAAACATCTGGTATTTGGACGAGATCGTGTGCAGATTGTGCGTGCGAAACGGTTTACGACGTCAACGAATGTGGAATGGAGGATGGGATCAACACACCATGAAATGCGCCGGCGAGCAGGCCAATCCGATGCATGAGTCAAGATTGTCCCGGTTTCGCGTGTCATCGCGGCGAGACTCGATACACCGCGGTCCGCGCAAGCGGACATCACCTCGGTTTCACGGCGCGCAATGCGAGCTGATGCGGGGGAGATCGAATCGCCTGGAAGCGATCGCATGCGTGAATCCAGGCTGCTGTGGGGAAGGGGAGTGGCCGCGCTGGCGAGCCCGCCTGCGCGATCGACTCGTCAACGCGAATTCAGCGACGTGAAGCGTTCGTCTTCATATTCGACGGCGACCGTCGATTCCGGCGGCAACGTTCCGAGCAATACCGGACTTCCTCCCAAACCACCTTCCATTTCTTTCTCCAGCTGAAAGGCAAGCCGCAGGTCTCGCATATCTTTTCAGGCAAGTGCGTGTTGTTGACCATCGCAAGTCTCGCGTCGAGAAGGATCCGTGACGAACCCGCCGATCGACGCTAACCGCATCGATACGACGAGCCACTCGCCATCGCTCACCGTCCAGTCAGCGTCCATCGTCGCCCAGCAACTGACGGCGCAACGATTTTGCGCGCGTGCGCGGGTCGAGCCAGATCGCGAAGAACGCGCGCGCGAATGCCGTGTCGGTCACGTCGGCCGTGACGCGGCCGTTGGTGTAGAAGCGTGCGCCGCGCTCGGGAAAATACACGCCGCAAAGCACGTCGCCACGCGATACGTCCGCGAACGCACGTTCGAGGTCATGGCGCCATGCGTCGAGCGTCGCAGCCGGCAGCGGCGCGGGTGCGAGGCGCTCGATCTCGTCCATGCCGGTCGACACGAGCCGCTCGCCTTTCACGTCGTGGCGGTAGGCCAGCGACAACGCAAACGGCGTGTCGAACCCGCCGGGAGGGCGGGGCGCCCAAAGCTGGGCGTCGTACAGACAGATGCCCAGCAAGCAGAACCGGCCCGATCCGATCAGGCGCGCCGAGGCGATATCGTCGACGCAGTTCGCGCCGGCGTACCTCGGTGCAGCCAGCGCCACGACCGTGGCGAGCATCGCGAGCCGGCGCCACATGTCAGCTGGCCGACGACACGATGAAATGCATCACATCGGTTCGCCGCTCGGCGAAACCCGCTTCGCAATAGGCGAGATACAGGCGCCAGGTGCGAATGAACGTCTCGTCGAACCGTTGCGCGCGCACCGAATCGACGCGAGCCTCGAACGTCGCCCGCCAGGTGCGCAGCGTGCGCGCGTAGTCGTCGCCGAATGCGAGCACCGGCTCGGCGGCGAGGCCGGCCCGCCGCGCCGCGGCGACGAAGCGTTCCGGGCTCGGCAGCATTCCGCCGGGAAAGATGAACTCGCGAATGAAGTCGCTCGACGCGCGGTACGCGTCGAACTGCGACTCGGCGATCGTGATCGATTGGATCAGTGCGCGAGCACCGGGCTTCAGGCGCTGCCTGAGCGTGTCGAAGTACGCCGGCCAGAACGTTTCGCCCACGGCCTCGAACATCTCGATCGACACGATCGCGTCGTATCGGCCGTCGAGGTCGCGATAGTCGCGCAATTCGAGTGTCACCCGATCGGACAGCCCGTCGCGCGCGATGCGCTCGCGGGCCAGCGCGTACTGCGCCTGCGAGATGGTGACGCCATGCACGCGGATGCCCTGCCGTGCAGCGTGCACGGCGAACCCGCCCCAACCGCAGCCAATCTCGAGCACGCGCATGCCGGCGCGCAGGCCGAGCGAATCGACGATGCGCTGATACTTCGCCGTTTGCGCGTCGGCCAGCGACCGCTGCGCGTCGCCGTCGAAGCAGGCGCTCGAATACGTCCAGGTGTCGTCGAGCCACAACCCGTAAAATTCGTTGCCGAGGTCGTAGTGCGCGTGGATGTTGCGGCGGCTGCCGGCCCGCGTATTCATCCTCAGCCGATGGCGCAGCGCGTACCAGACGCGCGCCACGCGGCCGCCGGTCACCGTCTTCGCGATCACCGGCTGGTTGCGGATCGCCACGCGCAACAGCGCGACGAGGTCGGGTGTGTCGATCCAGCCGGCGCGAAAGGCTTCCGCGAAGCCGATGTCGCCCGCGCGCAGGATCGCACGGCACGCCCGCCAGTCGCGGATCTGCAGCGTCGCGGCCGGCTGGCGGTGCGGATCGCCGAACACATGCTGCGCGCCTTCAGGCGTCACGAGCGTCAGGTGACCGTCATGGATCCGCCGTAGCAGGGCAATGAACAAACGGGCCGAGAGCGGCATCGCCGGTTGCGATGCGAAAGACAGCAGGCGCAGCAAGGTCATGGACGAGCCTCGTGATCGGACATCGCCGAGCGGCCGCGAGACGGCGGGGCCGGCGAACGGGACAAGAACGAATCGGCCGCGGCGGAACGGCCGGGCGGCGTCTTGCCGTAAAACGGCACGCGCGCAAGCCACAACCGCAGCGCCTGCCAGTGGATGCGGACGATCACGTTGATCGCGTTCAGCGGCTGCCGGGCCAACGCACGCCATGCGCGTGCCGCGGTCAGCGGTGCGGACCGCATGCCGATCGCCGTGCGCAGCAGCGGGCCGTCGTCGTCGCAATAGTCGATCGCCACGCCCAGATGATCGCCGCGCTGACGCACGCGAAACGCGTAATCTCCGAGGACGTCGCAAAACGGCGAGACATGAAACGTCTTGCGGCACACGAGCACGGTGTCTGCTTCGATCGGCGCGTGGCGCATCGCACTCAGCAGGTAGCCGTGGTGCGCGCCGAACGTGTTGCGTACGTCGGCGTACAGCGCGCGCAGCCGGCCCGCGCGGTCGTAGCAATACCAGAAGCTCACCGGATTGAATGCGTAACCAAAGATGCGCGGGATCGTCTGCAGCCAGATCGGGCCGTCGGCCGGAATGCCGGCCTGCGCGAGGACATCGCGCATCCACGGGCCCAGCGCCCGGCCGTCGCGCGGGCCGTAGTCGCGCGAAGCGAGCGCGAGCGGCGCCCAGCGATCGATGCCGAACCAGCTCGCATCGATCTCCGCCAGCCGTTCGATGTCGCAGCAGACCTGGAAGATCGGATACGTGAACGCATGGCGCACCGGCCGCAGCCGTTCATGCATCACGGTGCCGACGAGCAGCAGGGCGGCCACGCCGTCGCGGACGAAGGGCGCGTTCATGGGCGAGCCCAGGCCGGCGCGATGCCGAAATCGTAGGCGACGCGCAACGCCGACTTCAGACCATCCTCGTGGAACCCGTAACCCGTCCATGCGCCCGCGAACCACGTATTGCGCCGCCCTTGCAGCATCGGCAGACGATGCTGCGCATCCACGGCCGCGAGGTCGAGCAGCGGGTGCTCGTAATCGTAGCGGCCGAGCTGCGTGCCGGGCGCGGGCTCGTCGACCGGATTCAACGTGACGACGACCGGCGAGCCGAAGGGCAGCGGCTGCAACTGGTTGAGCAGGTAACTGACGCAGACCGGCGATTCGCCGCCGCCGTGCGCCGTCCGCCCGCTCAGATAGTTCCATGCCGACCATACGCGTCGCCGACGCGGCAGCAACGCCGTATCGGCATGAAGCACGGCGACGTTGCGCTGGTAGCGCACGGCGCCGAGTACGTCGCGCTCGGCGTTGCTGGCATCCGCGAGCAGCCGGAGGCTCGTCGGCGCATGGCAGGCGAGCACGACTGCGTCGAAACGCTCGTGACCGGACGTGTCGGTGGCCACCGTGACGCCCGCGTCGTCACGCCGTATCGTGCGGACCGGCGTATTCACGCGCACGTCGTCGAGCGTCGCGGCGATGCGCTCGACGTACTGCCGCGCGCCGCCCAGGACCGTTCGCCACGGCGGCCGGTTGTTGACCTGCAACAGCGCATGGTTCAGGCAGAAGCGCAGGAACGTCGCCGCCGGAAACCGCAGGATGTCGTTGGCCGCGCTCGACCAGATCGCCGCCGCCATCGGCAACAGGTAGTGATGCTGAAACGGTGCGCCGTAGCCGCCCGCGGCCAGCAGCTCGCCGACCGAAAGACGATCGCGGCTCGCCGATTCGAGGTGATCGTGTGCGCGAGCATTGAAGCGCAGGATGTCGCGCAACATCCCGAGAAAGGTCGGCGAGAAAAGGTTGCGGCGTTGCGCGAACACCGTGTTCAGATTGCTGCCGGCCCATTCGAGCCGGCCGCCGTCGACCGAAACCGAAAACGACATGTCGGTCGAATGGGTGGCCACGCCCAGTTCGTCGAACAGTGCGATCAGGTTCGGATAGGTTCGTTCGTTGAATACGAGAAATCCCGTGTCGACGGGATGGCGTGCGCCGTCGAGCTCGACGTCGACCGTGTGCGTGTGGCCGCCGAGATAGTCGGCGGCCTCGAACAGCGTCACGCGGTGACGGCGGGCCAGCAGATACGCGCTGGCAAGGCCGGCGATGCCGGCGCCGACGACGGCGATCCGCCGGCCGGGCGGCGACACTGAAAGATCCGGGTACATCGCGAATGGTCTCCGTCAATCACGAGAGCAGGTTGGGAACGACATGTGCGGATATACGGGGCGGGGCACGCTGCGGATGCACGTGCTGCCGTCATTCGCGATCGCCGGGCGACGCGAAGCCCGGCTTGCCGATCTGATCCGGCGTTTGCGGCACCCGCCTGAAGCGCGACGTGTCGTAGCCCATCGCATCGAGCCGCGCGAGCAGCGCGCGATAGGTGGCGTCGTCCATTGCCGGTTCGCGCGAGAAGATCCAGCCGAGCGTTTTGCCCGGGTAGCCGAGGATCGTGTACCGGTAGTCGGGATCGACGTAGAGCGTCAGTTGCGTGACATATATCGGCCAGAACAGCCGCACGCGCCATTCGCCGCCGCCGCTGCCGGGCTTGACGGCGTCGACGAACCGATAGCGCTTCTCGGGCTGCGCGAAGCCGCCCTTGCGGCCGACGAATGCGTCGTCGATCCTGCCGTCGTCGCGCAGGCTCCATTCGGCCCGGCTGCCGACGAAATCGCGCTCGGCGAAGTACGGGATATTCGCGATCACGTACCAGCGACCCATGTAGCGCGGCAAATCGACGGGCACGGTCGACAGCGGAATGCCGGCGCGCGGATTCGGGTTCGGCGGGCTTTCCGAGCAGCCCGCAGCGCCGAGCGCGAGCGCCGTCGCGACCGTGATGGCGACGCGGCGGAACATCCGGCACGACACGGCGGGGCTCACGCGTGGCCCCGGCGCTTGTCGAACAGGTAGTGAGCGACGCCCCATTCCTGCCCGCCGGCATAGCCGAACAGCTCGGCGACAGCCATGTAGAACATCCGCCAGCGCTGGAACCAGATGCGGGCGTCGGCGCCGTACACCGTTTCGAGAATCGGCATGATCCGCTGGCGCGCCGCGTCGAGCGACTCGAGCCAATGATTGGCCGTGCGGGCGTAGTGCGTGCCGTCGAGCCACCATTGGCGAGCGATGCGCACGTCGTCCTGGAACCGCAGCAGCAGATCGGCGGACGGCATCGTCCCGCCCGTGAAGAAATGGCGCGACATCCAGTCGGTGTCGTCGCGCACCGCGAAGTGATAGGCGAGCAGCTTGTGCGCGAAGATGTGCACGAAAAGCTTGCCGTCGTCGCGCATCCAGCGCGAGATCTTCGCGAGCAGTTGCCCGTAGTTCTTCATATGCTCGAACATCTCGATCGACAGCACGCGGTCGAACCCGGCCTCCGCGGGATTGAAGTCGAACTCCGCCACGTTGCCGGTCACGATCCGCAAATTCGTCAGCCTTTTCAGCGCCGCGCATCGTTCGATGAAGTGACGCTGACCGTACGAATTCGACAGCCCGACGATCTGCGCCGCCGGGTACCGCTCGGCGAGCCACAGCGACAACGAACCCCAGCCGCAGCCGAGGTCGAGAATGCGCTGGCCGTCCGCGAGCTCGGCGCGCTGCGCATACAACGTGAGCATTGCCTCCTCGGCCTGCGACAGCGTTTCGTTGCCGCGCGGGTAATAGCCGCACGAATATTTGAGCCTCGGGCCGAGATGCGCCTCGAAGAAGCTGCCTGGCACCTCGTAATGCTGCGTATTGGCCGCATGCGTCTCGATTGCGATCGGGCTTGCTTGCAGCTCGTGCACCAGCGCGTCGAGCGCCGCGCTGCGCAGCTCTGCGTCGTATGCGTGCTCGGCGCGCAGACGTTGCCGCATCAGTGCACGCATGCCGGCCCGAATCAGCGTATCGGGCAGCCAGCCGCGCTCGCAGCAGCGAATCAGCCAGGCGTCGTTGGGGGCGGACGTCGAGGCCGCGGAGGGTTGCGAGGTGGTGGCGGTCATGAGCGCGTACTCCGGTCCTGAGGGTGATCGGGGCGAGTGGGGGAAGTGTTGTCCGCCGGCCTCGGCGGCCACGGAACGAGGGCGCTGGTCGTGCGCATGTATTCGCGGTAGCCCGGACGCGTCTGCACCAGACGCGCTTCGAGCAACGGCAGGCCGGATACCTTGATCAACAGCCATGCCATCAGGAAGGGCGGCATCAGCGTCAGCCATCCCCACGGCATTCCGATTCCCAGCGCCGCGTACGCGAGCCAGTGCACGCACTCGAAGAAATAGTTGGGGTGCCGCGAATAGCGCCACCAGCCGGCGCGGCAGACCTGGCCGCGATGCGCGGGATCCGCGAGAAATCGCTTGAGCTGGCGGTCGGCGGCAGCCTCTCCCGCGACGGCAACGATCCAGATCGCGATCGCCGCTGCAATCGCGAACCGGGACGGCGTTTGCGCGCTATATGCCGGGACGAAGAACGCGACCGACAGGAACATCGAGATCAGCGCTTGCAACTGGAACAGCCAGAACATGTTGCGCGACGCGGCGTCGCCCCACTGCAGACGGAATTGCCGATAGCGCGGATCCTCCGGCTGGCCGCGATTGCGCCGCCACAGGTGCCACGCGAGTCGCAGCCCCCAGATGCCGCCGCCCGCGGCCACCAGCGCACGGTTCAGTTCCGCGCCGGTAGCCAGCACCGCGACGAACATGGCGACGCCACCGAGCGTCGCGGCCCAGACCGGATCGATCATCCCGGCGTTCCGGGAATGCAATTGGGTGATCCACACCGCCGTGAACGACACGATCAGTCCGACCAGGGCGAGGAGGGCGACGGCGACGGCGGGCATACGGGCTCCGGGAACGCGATATTCCCTTATACGGAGCCGGGGACCGAACGGATGCAACCGGATGCGACAAGATCAAGCGCGCACCCCGTCGACCGACAACGCAACGAACGCACGCCGCCACGCTTGCCGCGTGGCGCGCGCGTCGCCGGCATCAAGTCAAGTGATGTGCATCGCGCCGGTGGCGAGCACCGGGCCGGTGGGTTGGCCGCTCGGGGAGCCGCCGTGAGGCTCGAGCGACACGGCGAGCACCGCGCGTGCGCCGAGTTGCGAGACGATCGCTGGCGGCAGCGTCATCGACGCGGGCGCATTGGACGCGAATACCCCGAGCGAGATCGGCTTCGCATTCTGCGGAATCAGCCACAGCTCCGTCGAGCGATCCGCGGCGATCGGCGGCGTGTTAGCCGGCACGACGACCATTCGGGCACGCTTCAGGTCGACCGTGGCGGTCCACTGTGCAGTGCCATCCGATCGTGCCAGCGTCGCCGCCATGTAGTGGCCGCCGTCGGCGGCCGGGCGCGGCGGCGCTTCGTCCATCCGGATCACGTTGACCGCGAGCAGCGCGAGCGCAGCCGCGCTCGCGCCGATGCCGACCCAGCGCCACAGTCGAAGGCTGTTCCACCATCCGCCGGGCGGCGCGGCGTCGCGAGCGCGCGGCGGCGTGACGAAGCCAAGGTCGTGCTGGATCCGCGTCCAGATGCGCGCGGGCGGGTCGACGGGCGTGATGTCGTCCGCGAGCGGGGCGAAGCGGCGTTGCCAGCGCTCGAGCGTGGCTTGCAACGCCGGATCGCGCGCGGCGGACTGCTCCAGCTCGCGGCGTGCGTCTGCGTCGAGCACGCCGAGTGCGTATTCTGCGCAGCGCAATTCGGGATCGTGATCGGCCGGCGTATTCATTGCTCCAGGCATACCTTCAGCTGCATCAGGCTGCGCCGGATCCAGCTCTTCATGGTTCCGAGCGGCACGCGCAGCCGCGCTGCCAGCTCACTGTAGGTCGCACCGCTGAAAAAAGCCTCGCGCACCGCGCGACCCTGCTGCGGATCGAGCTGCGACAGGCAGCGCTCGAGGCGCTGACGTTCCTGTGTTGCCTCCGCCAGCGCGGCGGGCGTCGGATCCTCGTCGGGAAGCTCCAGCACCTGTTCGTCGTCGAGCTGCGCGTCGCGATGCTGCCGCAGACGGTCGATCGTCCTGTTGCGCGCCAGCGTGATCAGCCATGTCATCGCGCCACCGCGCGCCGGATCGAATGTCTCGATGCGTCGCCACGCCGTCGTGTAGACCTCCTGGAGGAGATCCTCGGCTTCCCCGTGATCGTGGAGCATGCGCACGATCGTCCCGAACACGCGCGATGCGCTCAGCCGGTATAACTCCGCGAAGGCCGCCTGATCGCCGCCGGCTGCCCGAGCCATCAGCCGATTCAGATGTTCGCGGCGCGCGACATCCGCATCGGCATCGCGCGAAGGGGCTGACTGATCGAAGCCGCTGGCACCGCTCGGCGTGTCGCTCATGCGAAATGGATGGCGCGGATAGCCATGGTGTGAGTGTCGAGCGAAATATAGCACTGTCGGATGCATTCGATTGAACGATCGATGATGCGCGCCGCACGACGTGCAGGGCGACGCTCGTTGCAAGATCCTCAGTCAGATACGAGCGATGCGTCCGCGGGGATGCAGGCGGGCGTAACGCGGGGCGGATGCTGCGGACCATCGGTCGTTGAGTGCACAATGATCCGGTTTCGTGTCTGGAGAGATATTCAATGAAGCGAAGTATCGCTGACCAACCGCGGAGGACGGCGAGGGCGATCGTGGCGGGCGCCGCACTGGTGCTTGCGGGATGCGCAGGTGTCGCCGGCGGGCCAAGCGGCAATACGCACGTTCCGCAACCCGCGAAAGCCGTCGATCTCGATCGGTACGTCGGCAAATGGTACGAGTTCGCGCGCTATGAAAACCGCTTCGAGCGCGGATGCGACGGCGTCACGGCCGAGTATGCGAAGCGGGAAGACGGTCTCATCGGCGTGCGCAATACCTGTCGCGAAGGTAGCCCGGACGGCCGCGCGCGAACCTCGGACGGGCGCGCAAGGATCGTGGCCGACAGCGGCAACGCGAAGCTGAAGGTGTCGTTCTTCGGGCCGTTCTTCTTCGGCGATTACTGGGTGCTGGATCATGCCGACGACTACTCGTGGTCGATTGTCGGTGAACCGTCGGGTCGGTTCCTGTGGATTTTGACGCGCGACGCGAAGCCCTCAGCGGAACAGGCCATGGCGCTTGCCGAGCGCGTCCGGGCGCTCGGTTACGACACGACGATGTTGCGGCGTACTGCGCATTAGGATGACAGCACTGCGATCCGTGCGCATGGCGTTAGCGAGCCTGGAATGACGCCGGGCCCGTACGCGACGAGGAGTTGTTCGCCACGTTCTGAAGAAGCCTCCGGCGCCGGGAAACCGGCGGCTGGACAGGCTTACGCGGCCCGAAAGCGGACATTTCTATGTAGCCAAAAGCGGACATTTCAATCTAGCCACTACAACAGAAATTATCGATAATTCATGTTATGTAAAGTCTAAGAGCCGGCTTTCCTCATCCTCGCCATCAATTCCTGAACAGCGTTCCTCATAGCTGCTTTCGTCGTTACGCGTGCGTCGCAGCGCGGGCGCGGGCGCGTCGGTGCAGTCCCAAGGCACCAACAACTTTATGATCGTCGCAAACTCCGCATTTCCACCTTCCGACAGCGCGCTTTACGCCGGACCGCGGTCATGCCGCGCGCTTTCGCGACGTTCCCGAGCGCGGCCTGGATCAGGCGCGGATCGCCATCTTCGAACGCTTGCGCCAGATAGTGACGAATCGTTTCCTCGTCCTTCAGGTACTTCGAGCCGTCGAATTCGACCAGTTCGCTGATTTTCATACTCAATCCACCAGTTCGCCGGCGAGTTGCTTCGCCGCCTTGATGCCCTTCTTCCGCGTCGATTCGCCTCCGCCGCACAACACCACAACGACGATCTTTCCGCGCCGCATGAAGGGGCCCGGTATCCCGGCCCTACAACCCACAAACAACAAAGCCGAGCAAAACGCCCGGCCTTCGTCGACGCTGCGCCGCGTGCGTACCGCGCAAGCCGCGGCACGCACGTGGTCAAACGCGAACGATCGTCAGACCGCCATCACCGTCACCGACTTCGTGACGAGGTACGGTTCCAGCGCTTCCGGCCCGCCTTCCGAGCCGTAGCCCGAATCCTTCACGCCGCCGAACGGCATTTCCGGCCACGGCGTCGCGGGCTGGTTGATCCACAGCATCCCGACTTCGAGGCGCTGCGTCAGCAGGTGCACGTTCGCGAACGAACGCGTGAACGCGTAGCCGGCCAGCCCGAACGGCAGACGGTTCGCCTCGGCGATCGCGTCCTCGAGCTTGTCGAAGCCGCGAATCGCCGCGACCGGGCCGAACGGCTCGTTGTTGAACACGTCGGCCTCGAGCGGCACGTTCGCGATCACCGTCGGCGCGAAGAAGTTGCCTTCCGAGCCGATCCGCTCGCCGCCGGTCTCGATGCTCGCGCCGACCTTGCGCGCGTTCTCGACGACGGACGCCATCGCGGTCAGCCGGCGCGGGTTCGCCAGTGCGCCGAGCGTGGTGCCTTCCTCGAGGCCGTTGCCGACCTTCAGCCCCTGCGCATGCTGGACCAGCGCGCGCGTGAATTCGTCGCGAATGCTGTTGTGCACGAGGAAACGCGTCGGCGAAATGCATACCTGGCCGGCGTTGCGGAACTTCGCGCCACCGGCGGCCTTCACCGCCAGCGCGACATCCGCGTCCTCGGCGACGATCACCGGCGCGTGGCCGCCCAGCTCCATCGTCGCGCGCTTCATGTGCTGGCCCGCGAGTGCCGCGAGCTGCTTGCCGACCGGCGTCGAGCCCGTGAACGTCACCTTGCGGATCACCGGGTGCGGAATCAGGTACGACGAGATTTCTGCCGGATCGCCGTACACGAGACCGATCACACCGGCCGGCACGCCCGCGTCGACGAACGCGCGCAGCAGCGCGGCCGGCGACGCCGGGGTTTCTTCCGGCGCCTTCACGAGGAACGAGCAGCCGGTCGCGAGCGCGGCGCTGAGCTTGCGCACGACCTGGTTGACCGGGAAATTCCACGGCGTGAACGCCGCGACCGGACCGACCGGCTCCTTCACGACGGTCTGCTGCGCGCCGAGATTGCGCGGCGGGACGATCCGGCCATACACGCGGCGGCCTTCGTCCGCGAACCATTCGATGATGTCGGCTGCCGACAGCACTTCGACACGCGCTTCCGTCAGCGGCTTGCCCTGCTCCTGCGTCATCAGCTGCGCGATCGTGTCGGCGCGCTCGCGCACCAGCGCGGCCGCCTTGCGCATCGTCGCCGCGCGCTCGTGCGCGGGCACCTTGCGCCATGCTTCGAAACCGCGCTGCGCTGCGGCCAGCGCGTGGTCGAGATCGGCGATGCCCGCGTGGGCCACCTTGCCGATCGTCTTGCCCGTCGCCGGGTTCACGACGTCGATCGTCTTGCCGCTCGCGGCGTCGACCCACTCGCCGTCGATCAGCAGTTGTGTATCCGTATAAGTCACGTTAGCCATCCAGACACCCCAGTTTTGCGTCGATAAATCGCGCGCTGCCGCGAACGGTCGCGCGCCGGTTGACAGAAAGCACTGCGTCGCCGGGGCGCCCTGCACCCAGCGACGTTCGGCGACGCGCACGCGGCACGCATGCGCGTCGTCATCCGCCACGTACGGCCGCGCTCAGCGCGAAGCCGCCGTCGCCTTGCGGAGTTTCGCGACGTCCGCCGCCTGCACGGCCGGCGCGCCGTTGTTCCAGCCGGCGCGCATGAACGTCAGCACGTCGGCGATCTGCTGGTCGTTCAGCTGGTTCGCGAACGCCGGCATCGGATACGCGGACGGCACGCCGCCGATCACGAGCGACTCGCTGCCGTTCAACGTCACGTTGATCAGCGACGATGCATCGGCCTCGAGCACGTTCGGATTGCCCGCCAACGGCGCGAGCAGCGGCGCGTAGCCTCGACCGTCCGCGCCATGGCAATTCAGGCAGTAAGCGTTATACACCTTTGCGCCCGGATCGTTCGCCGGCCGGCCCAGCGCGACCTGGGTCGGCTTCGGATCATAACGGTAAGGCGGCGCGCCCGTGCCGCCCGCCGCCGGCAGCGATTTCAAATAGCGGGACATCGCCGCGAGATCGTCGTCGGTCAGTTCCTGCGTGCTGTGATTGATCACGCTGACCATCGAGCCGAACGCGGTCGCATGCCGGTTCGCGCCGGTCTTCAGGAATTGCGCGACATCCGCATCGCTCCAGCGGCCGAGCCCGGTATTGTGCTCGCCGGTCAGGTTCGACGCGAACCAGTTGTCGATCGACGCGCCCGACAGGAACGCCGAACCGCTTTCGTCCAGCGCCTTTTCCTGAAAGCCGACGCCGCGCGGCGTATGGCACGACCCGCAGTGTCCGAGCCCCTGCACGAGGTACGCACCGCGGTTCCACGCCGCATCCTTCGCCGGCTTGTCGGTGTACGGCGTCGTGTCCAGGAACACCGCGTTCCACAGCGCCAGCGGCCAGCGCATGTTCAGCGGCCACGGAATGTCGGACGCCCGGTTCGCCTGCTTCACCGGTTCGACGCCGTGCATGAAGTACGCGTAAAGCGCCTTCACGTCGTCGTCGCGCAGCTTCGCGTACGACGGATACGGCATCGCCGGATACAGGTGATGGCCGTCCTTCGCGACGCCCGAGCGCAGCGCACTCGCGAACTCGGCCTCCGTATAGCCGCCGATGCCCGTGTCCGGATCGGGCGTGATGTTGGTCGTGTAGATCGCGCCCATCGGCGTGACCATTTTCAGGCCACCGGCGAACGGCGCGCCGCGCGGCGCGGTGTGGCACGCCACGCAGTCGCCCGCTTTCGCGAGATAGGCGCCGCGTGCGACAAGTGCGCTGTCGGCCGGTGCGGTTTGCGCGGCATGCGCGGACGTGCCGGCCATCAGCGCGGCCAGCGCGAGCAACGAAGTGCCGAGCGTGCGAACGGCGCGATTCAGACTGTTCGGGGTAAGGTTTCGCATCGTGTGCCGCTCCCGTCAGGCCGTCTTCAGTTGATTGCCGACCGGGAGCTTGCGCAGCCGCGTGCCGGTCGCCGCGAAGATCGCGTTCGACAGTGCCGCCGCGGTCGCGGCGGTCCCCGGTTCGCCGATTCCGCCGGGCGCCTCGGCGCTCTTCACCAGATGCACGTCGATCGGCGGCGTCTCGTTGATGCGCATCATCCGGTAGTCGGTGAAGTTGCTCTGCACGACGCGGCCGTCCTCGATCGTGATCTCGCCATACAGCGCGCCCGTGATCCCGAAGATGATGCCGCCCTGCACCTGCGCCTCGATCGTGCCCGGATTCACGGCCATTCCGCAGTCGACCGCGCACACGGCACGCTTGACCTGCACTTCGCCGCCCTCCACCGCGACGTCGATGACGATCGAGAAGAAGCTGCCGAACGCATGCATCACCGATACGCCGCGCCCTTGCCCCTTCGGCAGCGGCGTGCCCCAGCCGGCCGCCTTCGTCGCGACGTCGAGCACGTTCAGCGCGCGCGGCGTCTTGCCGAGCAGCGCGCGGCGATACTGCACCGGATCGGTCTTGGTCTGCGCGGCCAGCTCGTCGATGAAGCTCTCGACGACGAAGGTGCTGCGCGTCGGGCCGACGCCGCGCCAGAATGCAGTCGGCACGTGACGCGGCTCCTGCCGCACGTAATCGATCAACTGGTTCGGCAGGTCGTACGGCAGGTCGGTCGCGACTTCAACTGCGTCGGGATCGACGCCGTCCTTGAATGCGGGCGGTGCGAAGCGCGCGAGGATCGACGAACCGACGATCCGGTGCTGCCACGCGATCGGCTTGCCGTTCGCATCGAGGCCGGCGGAAATCCGGTCGTAGTAGTAAGGCCGATACATGTCGTGCTGGATGTCTTCCTCGCGCGTCCAGACCACCTTGACCGGCCCGTTGACCTGCTTGGCGATCTTCACCGCCTGGCCGATCATGTCCGTTTCGAGCCGCCGGCCGAAGCCGCCGCCGAGCAGGTGGTTGTGCACGACGATCTTGTCGGGCGCGAGGCCCGTGAGTTGCTGCACCGTGTCGCGCGCCCGCGTCGGCACCTGCGTGCCGACCCAGATCTCGCAGCCGTCGCCGCGCACGTGCACCGTGCAGTTCACCGGCTCCATCGTTGCGTGTGCAAGGAGCGGCTGTTCGTAGACTGCGTCGATGCGCGTCTTCGCATTCGCGAACGCGCGGCCGACGTCGCCGTCCTTGCGCGCGACGGCGCCCTTTCCGTTCGCGGCAGCCTGCGCGAGATCGGCGACGATGTCCTTGGTCGATACCTTCGCGCCCGCGCCCTCGTTCCACTTCACGACGAGCGCCGACGCGCCGCGCTTCGCGGCCCACGTGTGATCGCCGACCACCGCGACCGCGTTGTCCGCGCGCACGACCTGGCGCACGCCGGGAATCTTCCGCGCGGCCGTATCGTCGACGCTCGCGACCGTGCCGCCGAACACCGGGCTGTTCACGATCACCGCGTACAGCATGCCGGGCAGACGCACGTCGAGCCCGAACTGCGCGGTGCCGTCGACCTTCTCCGGCGAATCGAGCCGCTTCACCGGCTTGCCGATCAACTTGAAGTCGGCCGGCTGCTTCAGTGCGACGTCCTTCGGCACCGGCAGCTTCGACGCGGCGTCCGCAAGCTGGCCGTACGATGCGCGCCGGCCGCTCGCGGGATGCCGCACTTCGCCGTTTTCCGCGACACAGGTGGCCGGATCGACGCTCCATTGCTTGGCCGCCGCGGAAACCAGCAGCGTGCGCGCGGTCGCACCCGCGCGGCGCAGCGGTTCCCACGCGTAGCGCACCGACGTCGAGCCGCCGGTCAACTGGCCGCCGAGCAGCGGATCGAGGAACAGCTTCTCGTTCGGCGGCGCATGGTCGAGCGTGACGTTCGACAGCGGCACTTCGAGTTCCTCGGCGATCAGCATCGGCAGCGCCGTGTAGACGCCCTGCCCCATCTCGACCTTCGGCATCACCAGCGTGACCTTGCCGCTGCGGTCGATCTGCACGAACGCATTCGGCGCGAAGACGCCGGCGCGCGCATTCTCGTCCGCATCGCCGCCGATCACCGAGCGCCGTGCATCATCGCCCGCTGCCGGCATGCTGAAACCGAGCAGCAAGCCGCCGCCCGCCGCCGCGCCGAGCGACATGCCCGCCTTCAGGAACGAACGGCGCGACACGCCCGCGCCAGCCGCTTTCCCGGCGGCCTTCCCTGCTTCGATGAGTCCTCGCGACATGTCACGCCCCCTTCGCGGCTTGCTTGACCGCCGCGCGAATCCGGTTGTACGTGCCGCAGCGGCAGATGTTGCCGGCCATTGCCGCGTCGATGTCCGCGTCGCTCGGGTTCGGGTTCGACGCGATCAGCGCCGTGGCCGCCATCACCTGCCCGGACTGGCAGTAGCCGCACTGGACGACGTCGATCTCGCGCCACGCTTGCTGAACCTTCTGGCCGGCCGGCGTCGCACCGACGGCTTCGATCGTCGTGATCCTGCGGCCCGCGACGGCCGCGACCGGCAGCACGCACGAGCGCGCGGCGACGCCGTCGAGATGCACGGTGCAAGCGCCGCATTGCGCGATCCCGCAGCCGAATTTCGTGCCGGTCAGGCCGACGACGTCGCGCAGGACCCACAGCAGGGGCATGTCGTCGGGCGCATCGACCGTGCGGTTCTCGCCATTGATATTGAGGGTGACCATTCAGACTCCGGAGCCTGTGTATTGGGGGAACGGCGCGATCGATACGCTGCGCCGCGTTGTCGTTGTCATTGCCGTCGCGTCATGCGTGACGGCGGCCGCGCGGCGCGGGCGGGAACGCGCCGCGACGGCGGTGCTGCATCGTCACTCGGCCACGTCGATGCCCGACAGCACCTTGATGACGGGCGGTGCCGAGAACCAGTCGGCCGACTTCACGCGGAATGCCGTGAAATGCGGGCTGGCGAGATGCGCGTCGAACGCGGCCTGGTCGTCGTAGATCTCGTACAGATGCAGGTTCGGCGAACCGTCCTGCTCGCGGAACAGGTCGTAGCGCCGGTTGCCCGGTTCGACGCGTGTCTTGGCGACCATGCCACGCAATTCGGCCTCGGCGGCCTGCGCGTGTTCGGGTTTCAGGAACAGGGAAGCAATCACGTGAAGCGCCATCTTGTCACTCCTTTCGAAACGGAATCGAGCATGCCACAAGCCGGCGTCTCGCGACGCCAGCATGCAATCGTCGTGTGTCGTGTTGCGCCGGTGTCAGGCCAGCTCGTCCGGGCCGACGCGCACGACGACCTTGCCGAAGTTCTTGCCGGCGAGCAAGCCGATCAGTGCCTGCGGTGCATCGGCCAGGTCGGGGACCACGTCTTCGAGCGTCTTCACCTTGCCCTGCGCGACCCACTCGCTCATCTCCTTCAGGAAAGATGCATAGCCGGTCGCATAGTGATCCAGAATGATGAAGCCCTGCATCCGGATGCGCTTGCGCAGGATCGTGCCCATCAGCGCCGGCACGCGGTCGCGGCCGCCCGATACCGCGGTGTCGTCGTACGCCGCGTCGTTGTAATGCGCGATGATTCCGCACACCGGCACGCGCGCATGATCGTTGAGCAGCGGCCACACCGCATCGAACACGGCACCGCCGACGTTCTCGAAATAGACGTCGATGCCGTTCGGGCAGGCCTCTTTCAACCTGGCGGCAAACTGCGGATCGCGGTGATCGACACACTCGTCGAAGCCGAGCGTGCCCTTCACGTACGCAAACTTCTCGGCGCCGCCCGCGACGCCGACCACGCGGCAGCCCTTCAGCTTCGCGATCTGGCCGACCACCGCGCCGACGGCTCCGCTCGCGGCGGCCACGACGACGGTTTCTCCGGCCTTCGGCTCGCCGATCTTCAGCAGCCCGGTGTAAGCGGTGAACCCCGGCATGCCGAGCACGCCGAGCGCGTGCGACGGATGCGGGAAGTCGCGGCCGAGCGCGATGAGATCGCTGCCGTCGGACAGCGAATAGTCCTGCCAGCCGCCGCCCGCGACGACCAGGTCGCCTTCGCGATACGCGGGCAGGTTCGACGCCACGACACGGCTGACCGTGCCGCCGACCATCACGTCGCCGAGCGCGACCGGCGGCGCATACGACGGCGCGTCGCTCATCCGGCCGCGCATGTACGGGTCGAGCGACAGCCAGACCGTGCGCAACAGCACCTGGCCGGGACCGGGCACCGGCACGTCGCCGGTTTCGATACGGAAGTCGTTCGGGGTAGGCGCGCCGACCGGGCGCGCGTTCAGGATGATTCTGCGGTTTGCTGCCTTGCTTTGCGGCATGGGACCTCCGTCAACGGGAAGGGACGTGCACGGGGCACGAACGGATCAACCTGGACAACCGTGATGCGCGAGGCTGCGTGCCGTGCCGGAAATTCGGCCGACGGAGCCGCGCCCCTCGCTATTCAAACAACGGGATTTCAGCGTAAGTAGACCAGTCGTCTAGCATCCATCCAAAAAACAAGGCGCGCCTGCGCGCGCCCACGTTACGACTGCGCTCCGTCTGGCTCGATGGACGGCAGATTCAGCATCCGGCGGGTTTCGAGCATCGCGCGTTCGAGCGGTTTGCGGTTTCGGTGAATCTTCTCCAGCAGCGTGGCACCCAGCCACAATTCATAGAGAATCGCCGCCGTATGCGCCGGATCGTCGACGCCGCTCAGCGAACCGTCGGCCAGCCCGGCCTCGATCCCGCCCGCGAGCCGCTCGATGATCTGGCCGGTGCCGCGCCGCAAGACCGCGCGCATCGACTCCGACAGATCGGACACTTCCGCGCCGAGCTTCACCGCGAGGCACTTGCCTTCCGGATCGTCCGCGCACTGCGTGTGCAGCCAGTTGCCCCAGTACGTCATCAGGCGCTGCGCGCCCGTGCCGGCCTGATGGCCGAGCAGGTTGTCGAGATGCGCGAGATAGCCTTCGAAATACGATTCGAGCAGCGCCTCGCCGAACGCCTCTTTCGAGCCGAAGTAATGGTAGAACGAGCCCTTCGGGATGCCCGCCGCGGCGAGTATCTCGTTCAGACCGACCGCCGAGAACCCCTTGTGGAGCATGATCGGCTTCGCGATATTCAGGATGTGCTGGCGGACTTCCGCGCCTGAAGATGCATTCATGATGGCGTATCTTAGCAACGATTAGACCGGTCGTCTAGCAACGTCGAGCCGGCAAGTTGAGCCGCACTTTACCCGAATCGCGCCATGCCGCGGATGCGTTGTGGCCGCACCGTGGCGCCCATGTCACGCGGGTTTGGGAACGCGCTTCCTGGCGACCGGTTTCGCGACGCGCAGGCCGCCGCCCGCCGAGCGACCAGGCGCCCTGCGCACGACGGTGCGCGATGCGCGCTCGGCCCGCA
Source organism: Burkholderia territorii (assembly GCF_001718335.1). Taxonomy (NCBI): domain Bacteria; kingdom Pseudomonadati; phylum Pseudomonadota; class Betaproteobacteria; order Burkholderiales; family Burkholderiaceae; genus Burkholderia; species Burkholderia territorii. The sequence goes on along the minus strand of NZ_CP013365.1, from coordinate 1,170,202 downwards.
ATGCATCGAGCTCGCCGACATACGCGACGTTGGCCGCGCGCATGCCGTCGAGCTGGCCTTCGAGCACCGCGCAGCGGCGCTGCGCATCGGCCAATTGCCCTTGCAGCGCCGCGAGATCCTTGCGGTGCTGCGTCTCGCGCTGTTCGGCGCGCATCGCGGCCGCGTCGAGTTCCTTTTGAACGCGAGCGGCCGCGAGCCGTTCGCGGTCGATCTCCTGAAGCGCCCGTTTCTCCGATGCGCGCAGGCGTTCCTCGGCGCGGCCGGCGTCGTCGCGCAACCGGTCGAGCTGCGACGTGAAATCGGCGCGCGCTTGCGCCAGCGCGCGATCGGCGTCCGCATTGTCGGACTTCAGCCGTTCGACCTCCGCCTGCAACGCGCGGCGCGATGCGTCGTCGGCCGCCCTCGCCTGCTCGAGTTCCTGGATGCGCACCTGGGCCGCCAGCAACGCGCTCGTGCGGTGCTCGAGCGCGGTTTCGGTGCGGGACAGGTCGGCCTGCAATGCGGCGACTTCCGCTTTCGCCGCCGCCCGCTCGGCTTCGACTTCGGCGCGTAGCGCATCGAGCGCTGCGGCGGCATCGGCAGTCGAGCGGCTCCACAACGCGGCGACGAGATCACCGGCCGCCGCCTGCAGGTCGGCCGGCAAGTCGGGATGCTCGATGCGTACGCGGCTCTTTTCCCGCAACTCGGCCCAGAACTCTGCGAGGACGGCCGTCGGCGTGCTCATGCTGCCCTTGCGCACGAGCTGGTAAAGGCGGTTCGCGGTGGGCGTGATGCCGAAGCGGAAGAACATCAACGCGCAGACCTCGCGATACAGCTCGCGGGTTTTCGGGAAATCGGCCTTCAGGCGGTCGATTTCGGCGGTCAAGCGGGATTCGTCGGCGGCGAGGTCGGACATGGCAGGTCACGTTGAGAATTTCGTAAATAATATAACGTAAACCGTTAGATATCCAATTATCCTCGGCATGTGGTTTGACATTATTTCTATAATGTTGAGATTTATCGGTTGCGCTTCGTGATTTTCGAATGAGGCGCGGTGCGCCGACCTCTTCTGGATCATCAAGCGGCTCCGAGAGTCGTCACGACGCGCGCGGCATCGTGATGCGCAATGACTGAAACGTTCGACGCCCGCCCAGTGAGAGCGCATGAAACGAAAGAGGCTCGCACCGCGCGAGCCTCTTCTTCATGATGCAGCGATCGCCGCGGCGCAGCGCAACGCATCACATCGCACCGCCAACCGCAGTCGATGGATCAGCGAACGAATCCACACGCGATCGACGTACCGCCCCGTTCAACCGAGCGGCACGACGCTCCCCAGCAGGATCCGCACGAGCGTCGCCTGGCGCGTCACGCCTGTCTTCGAGAAGATCGCGCGCAGGTGCGTGCGCGCCGTGTTCTTGCTGATCCCCGACTCCTCCGCCGCCTCTTCGAGCGTCAGCCCGTTCGTCAGCAGCAGCGCGAGCGACGTCTCGGCCGGCGTCAGGTCGAACAGCTTGCGGATGATTTCCTGCGCGCCCTGCGGCTTGCGGTCCGGGTCGCGCAGGAACAGCGTGACTGCCGGCCGGCGCTTGTTGTCCTCCGACCAGTCCGACAGCAGCACGGTGCGCACCAGCAGCCCGAGACGCGGCTTGTCGAAACTGCGCGTGATCGGCATCGCCTCGACGGTCGCCGCCGCCGTGCCGTGATGACCCATCACCGCATGGCGGATCAGCCGCTTGAGCGTGCGGTTCTCCTGCGCATCGGTCGCCTCGATCGTGCCGCGCGCAATCGTCAGACCGTTGTTCTGCTTGAGGATCTCGTCGGCGACGCTGTTCATGTCGATGATCGTGCCGTTCTCGTCGAGCGTGATCGTGCCGATCTGCATCCGGTTGATCGCGTTCGCGTAGATCGACCGTTCGACCTCGGCCGTGTCGAGCCGCGAATGCAGCTCGACCGCCCGCTTCAGATGCGGCAGCAGCAGCGCGCAGATCGCCTTGTCGCGCGCGGAGAACTGCTTGGACGCATGGTTGCGGCACACACGAAAGCGGCATTCGACGCCCGACGGCGTGCGCAGATCGGCGCCGAGGATATAGCGCACGTCCTGCGGCTTCAGGAACTGCTTGTACAGCTCGCTCGACAGCCAGCCCGTATCGCCGAACACGTCATCCACCGTGACCACGCGATCGGCCGGCAGGCCGACGAACGGGTCGAGCGAATAGTAGTAATTGTTGTACGACGCCTCGCCGTCACCCGGCACGACCGGGCCGAATTCCGACGCATGCACGGACAGCGGCGCGCGGCGATCGCTCGCGGCCGCGCGCAGGATCAGCGTCACGTAGTTGGCCTGCAGCAACCGGCGAACCAGCTCGAGCGCCCCCGCCCACGGCGGCGTTTCCAACGGTCCCTGGTAGATGCGCGCCATCAGTTCGCTGAAATCCGCGACGCCGATGCCGGCCTCCTCACTTGTTGACTGGCTCTCTTGCGGAGCCCATCTCGTCTCCATCAGCACGCTCCATCCTCCATGCAACTTGTGTCCGGTGCGATTCATCCGCGCCGCCATGATTAAGACGCGTCTTAATTCGGACGTCATCGGGACATTCACTGAATGGTGAGCTTTGGCCAATCGGACGCGCGATCCATCGTCCGATCGGATGATGTGGCGCCCTGCCCGCTGCGCTGGAATGCCCGTCAGGCCGTTCCGGCAAGCGTCCGGCGCGGCCTCAGGGAAAACCGCGACGCGGGTTTACCTGATTCAGACCGCATCCGATTCAGACAGGAGTTCCAATGCCGCTCGACCCTCAGGCGCAAGCGCTGCTCGCCGCGCTCGCCCAAGCGCCCGCGATCGATTTCGATCAACTGACCGTGCCTGCGTACCGCGCGAGCCTCGCCGCAGGCAGCGCGTTCGCGCCCGGCGACGCGGTCGCCGCCGAAGAGGACTGGCGGATCCCGGCACCGGGTCGTCAGTTGTCCGCACGACTGTATCGACCCGATGCCGACGGGGCGTTGCCGCTGACCGTGTTTTTCCACGGCGGAGGCTTCGTCGCATGCGGTATCGATTCCCACGCGAACGTGTGCCGCAGCCTTGCCGCGCGGGCACGTACGCTCGTGCTGTCGGTCGACTACCGGCTCGCACCGGAAGCGTGCTTCCCGGCGGCTGCTCAGGACGCATGCGATGCCGTGCGCTGGGCCGCGGCCAGTGCGCGCGATCTCGGCGCACGGGCCGGCGCGCTCGCCGTGGCCGGCGACAGCGCGGGCGGCAATCTTGCTGCGGTCGCCGCATTGCAGTTGCGCGGGTCGGGCATCGCGATCGCGCACCAGTTGCTGCTGTATCCGGTCGTCGATTGCGCGACCGAGCATCCGTCGTACGAATCGCTCGGCGACGGCTATTTCCTGACGGCCGACGCGATGCGCTGGTTCAAGCGCCAGTATTTCGACGACGGCGCCGAGCGCGCATCGCCGCTCGCGAGCCCGCTCGCGGTGGCGGACTTGTCGGGCGCGGCGCCGGCCACGATCGTGAGCGCGGAGTTCGATCCGTTGCGCGATGAGGCCGAAGCGTATGCACTGCGTCTCGCGCAGGCCGGCACGCCGGTCTCGCTCGTGCGCTGGCCGGGGCAACTGCACGGCTTCGCGAGCATGCTCGGCGCGGTCGATGCGGCCGATCGCGTGCTGAGCTTCGGCACCGACGCGCTGCGTCGCGCATTCGATGCGACGGAGGCGCAATGACGCTCGCCACGACGCTCGAAATCGTCGACGAGTTGCGCGCGGGACGAATGGTCCTGCTCGTCGACGAAGAGGATCGCGAGAACGAAGGCGACCTCGTGATCGCCGCCGATCACGTGACGCCCGACGCGATCAACTTCATGGCGCGTTTCGGGCGCGGGCTGATCTGCCTGACGCTGACCGCCGAGCGCTGCGAGCAGCTGCGTCTGCCGCCGATGGCCGATCGCAACGGCACGCCGTTCGGCACCGCGTTCACCGTCAGCATCGAGGCTGCCGAAGGCGTGACGACCGGCATTTCCGCAGCCGATCGGGCGCGGACGATCCGCGCGGCGGTCCGTGCGGGCGCGCGCCCCGACGATCTCGTGCAGCCGGGCCACGTGTTTCCGATCGCGGCACGCCCGGGCGGCGTGCTGGTGCGCGCGGGGCACACCGAGGCCGGCTGCGATCTCGCGGCGCTTGCCGGGCTCACGCCCGCGTCCGTGATCTGCGAGGTGATGAACGACGACGGCACGATGGCGCGGCTGCCCGAGCTGAAGGCGTTCGCCGCGCATCATGGGTTGAAGATCGGCACGATCGCCGATCTGATCCATTACCGCCGCGAACACGAATCGCTCGTCGAACGCGTTGGCGAGCGGCCGCTGCATACGCCGTGGGGCAGGTTCCGCGCGATCGAGTATCGCGACACCGTGCAGGGCGCGCCGCATCTGGCGCTCGTGCGCGGCGAGCCCGATCCGTCGACGCCCGTGCTGACGCGCGTGCATGAATGCCATTCGCTGCTCGACCTGCTCGACGCGGAACCGTCCGCGCATTCGTGGCCGCTGCACGCGGCGCTGCAGCGGATCGATGCGGCCGGCTGCGGCGTCGCGGTGCTGCTCGACTGCGACATGCGCGGCGACGCGATGCGAACGCCCGCCGGCCACGCACGCCGAGACGGCCGTGTGACGGGGATCGGATCGCAGATCCTGCGGGACCTCGGCGTGCGGCGGCTGAACGTGCTGTCGAGTCCGTTCCGGCTGCCGGCGTTGTCGGGGCACGATCTGGAAATCATGGCGTTCATCCCGCTCGGCGACGACGATCCGGAAAGCGCGCGCGCCGCCGACGCGAGCGCGCTGCGGGCGGCGTGAAGCCGGGCTGGCTAGCACGGGCCGCCCGTCCGTTCGCCGATCCACGGGCTTTCGCTCAACAGGTTATCGCTTGTTTTTTGTAATTACAGTCTACCGTTTGTATTTTGACGATACATACCATAGACTGTATTTTTCGATTACAAGCGATCGCCTGTCGTTTCGCGGAGAGCCCATGGCATTCCCTGTCCAGACCCTGAGCCAGTTGCGCCCGATCCTCGTCGGCTTCCGGAAGTCGGCGGGGCTCACGCAGGCGCAACTCGCCGCCCGCCTCGGCGTGACGCAACAGTCGTACGCGCAGCTCGAAGCCAATCCGTCCGCGGTCAGCATCGAACGGCTTTTCAAGGTGCTGAACGTGCTCGGCGTTCGCCTGACGCTCGTGCCTGGCACCCCGGACGATACAGCGCTGCCCGACGCCACCACGCCAGCGCGCAGCAGCACATCGGCCGCGCGTGGTCGGTCCTCAGCTACTTCCGGTTCGCCGGACGTGCCGGCCCGCCCGCCGGCCGCCGCGAAGGCGCCACCCGCCGCCGCGCGGAAACGGCGTGCTGCGGCAGCGCCGGCCAAATCCCGAAACCGCACGCGGGAGGACTGGTGACGATGGGCCGCCGTCCCCGCCACGACCGCCTCGACCTGTGGATGAACGGCATCCCGGTCGGATACTGGGAAGTCCGGCGCGGCGTCGAGCGCCTCGTCTATCTGCCGGCGTGGGTCGACGATCCGCAAGGGCGTCCGCTGTCGCTGTCGTTGCCGTTCACGCCGGGCAACCAGCCGCACCAGGGCGCGATCGTCGCCGATTACTTCGACAACCTGCTGCCGGATAGCCAGCCCATCCGCCGCCGCATCGCGCAGCGCTACCGGCTCGGGTCGACGGCGCCGTTCGAACTGCTCGCGTCGATCGGCCGCGATTGCGTCGGCGCGCTGCAGCTGTTGCCGCCGGACGAAACCCCGGTCGACCTCGAATCGATCGACGGTACCGCGCTCGACGACGCGGCCGTCGCCGACGTGCTGCGCCACGCGACCGCCGCGCCGCTGCCCGGCCACGCGGAGCCGGACGGCGAACTGCGCCTGTCGATCGCCGGCGCGCAGGAAAAGACCGCGCTGTTACGCAACGGCAAGCGCTGGCTGCTGCCGGCTGGCAGCACGCCGACCACGCACATCTTCAAGCTGCCGCTGGGACGTGTCGGAAACATGCAGGCCGACATGCGCACGTCGGTCGAGAATGAATGGCTGTGCTCGAAGATCGTCGCCGCGTACGGGCTGCCCGTTGCCGCGTGCGACATCGGACGGTTCGACGACCAGAAGGCGCTGATCGTCGAGCGCTTCGACCGCCGCCCGTCCCGCGACGGCACGTGGATCCTGCGGCTGCCGCAGGAGGACATGTGCCAGGCGACCGGCACCCCGGCGGGCGCCAAATACGAATCCGACGGCGGCCCGGGGATCGCGACGATCATGGGCATCCTCGCGAATTCCGCCGATGCCGCACTGGATCGGCGAAATTTCTTCGTCACGCAACTCGTGTTCTGGGTACTCGCGGCCATCGACGGCCACGCGAAGAATTTCAGCATCGCGCACCTGCCGGGCAACACGTATCGCAGCACGCCGTTGTACGACGTGCTGTCCGCGCATCCGATCATCGGCACGCGGCGCAACCAGCTGTCGCCGCGACGCGCACGGCTCGCGATGGCCGTGTGCGGCAAGAATCGCCATTACGTGATCGGCGACATCCAGCCGCGTCACTGGATCGCGCAAGGCACGCGCGTCGGTCTGACCGAACACGATGTGTGCGCGGCCATGGCCGATGTGGCGGCGCGCACCGAACCGGTGATCGCCGCCGTCGCGTCGCTGATTCCGGCGGATTTCCCGGCGGACGTGGCCGATGCGATCTTCGACGGCATGCGTCGGCAGGCGCGCAAGCTGGCTGCCGCCGAGTAGGCGGTGCGGCCGCGGGTCGTCCACGTGGACGATGCGGCCCCGCACCGGCTCAGCACAATGGTCGGCGTGCCCATTCCGACGCCCGCCCGACATGGAACCCGCCACGCTCGAAACCGTATTCAGCCCGCTGCAGATCGGTCCGCTGACGCTGCGCAACCGCGTGATCAAATCCGCGACCAACGAAGGGATGACGCCGAACGGCGTGCCGTCGCGCGCGCTCGTCGGGTTTCATGAGCGCATCGCCGCAGGCGGCGCCGCGCTGACCACCGTCGCGTACTGCGCGGTCAGCGATGACGGCCGCACGTTCGTCGACCAGGCGCGCCTCGATGCGCCGACGGTCCGGCAATTCCGCGCGCTGACCGACGCGGTCCATCGTCACGGCGCGGCGGCGTCAGCGCAGATCACGCATGGCGGCTGCTTCACGTTCTTGCCGTCGCTGTCGACGAAACGGCCGTTGAGCGCGTCGGGCGGCTTCAACAAGGTCGGCGTGATGAGCGGCCGCTTCCTGAAGCAGGCGATGACGCGCGACGAGATGACCGCGATCGCCGACGAATTCGCACGGGCGGCGCGACATGCGCGCGACGCGGGCTTCGACGCGGTCGAGATCCACATGGGGCACGGTTATTTGCTGAGCCAGTTCCTGTCGCCGCTGTACAACCGTCGTCGCGACGCGTACGGCGGCGACGCGGCGCGCCGCGCGGCATTTCCCGCCGAGGTGCTGGGGCGCGTGCTCGACGCGGTCGGCCGCGATCTCGCCGTGGTCTGCAAGATCGGCGTGACCGAAGGCGTGCGCGGCGGCGGAACCGCCGACGATGCGTGCGAGATCGCGCGGCGGCTCGAGGCCGAGGGTGCGCACCTGCTGGTGCTGAGCGGCGGGATGAACGTCGAGTCGGTGTGGCAGCTGTTTGGCAGCCCGCTGCCCGGCGATGCGCGCGCGAACGCCGACAACGCAATCGTGCGCGCCGCGATGGCGCTGCAGAAGCTCACCGAGCCGAAGATGGGCGCGTTTCGGGAAATGTATTTCCTCGAGCATTCGAAGCAGGTGCGCGCGGCCGTCCGGATGCCGCTCGCGTACCTCGGCGGCGTGCGCTCCCGCGAAAACGTCGCGCAGGCGTTGCGCGAAGGATTCGACGCGGTGGCACTCGCCCGCGCGCTCGTGTTCGAGCCGGACTTCGTCAACGGGCTGCGCGACGGCCGGCTTGCGCAGTCGGGCTGCACGTCGTGCAATCGCTGCGTCGTGTCGATGTATACGCCGGGCGGCACCGCATGCGCGCTCAAGACGCCGAACGACCCGGCGCCGAACCGCGTGCCCGCCGTGGGCGCGTGAGGTTACGCGCAGGCTGACTCCGCTGTCGCGCTCGTGCGCGTGCCGCTCAACCGGCGTCGCGCGCGCGGGCCAGCGCCGCGAGGTTCCCTTCCCCGAATCCGTGGTGCCCCTGCCGCTGCACGATCTCGAAGAAGATCTCGCCGGGCCGGCGCTTGACGAAGGTCTGGAAGAACAGGCGCGGCACGCCGCCGCTGTCGATTTCGCCGTCGACCAACACCGCGCGGCGGCGCAGCGCATCGAGATCGACGCCGTGCCCCGGCAGCCGCGCATCGACTTCGTCGTAATAGCGCGCCGGCGGCTCGATGAATTCGACGCCGTTCGCGCGCAGCGCATCGACGCTCGCCAGGATGTCGTCGGTCGCCAGCGCAACGTGCTGGACGCCCTCTCCCGGGTGATCGGGCAGATACGCGTGCATCAGCTCGGTGCGCCGCGTGCCTTCCTCGTAGACCGGAATCCGCACCGCGCCGCACGGCGACACCATCACGCGCGATTCTTCCGATACATGCCAGTGCGCGTCGATTTCGTGGATTTCGCGGAAGTGCAGCAGGTCGTGGTAGAAGTCGAGCCATTCGCGCATGCGCCCCGCGCCGACCGTCTGCGTGAAGTGGTCGACCTGCTGCAGGCCCGTGCCGACGCACTCGACATCCGTATGCGCGGTCGCGATGTCGATCGGCCGGAAGTCGATGTCGAAGATCGAGATGTCGCCGACGCCGCCGCGCTGGCCGTCCCGCCCGCGCCAGCGGTCGACGAAATAGAGGTGCGAATCGCCGATGCCCTGAATCGCCGGAATCTTCAGCTCGCCGACCCCGACCCGCTCGCCTTCGAATGCCCACGCGCCGAGCTCGATCGCGCGCTCGAACGCACGGCGCGCGCTGGCCACGCGCAGCCCGATCGCGCAGACGCCCATTCCGTATTCCTCCGCATAACGCGCGGCGAACGAATCGGGCTCGGCATTGATCAGGAACTGCATGCGTCCTTGCCGGTACAGCGTGACGTTCTTGCTCACATGGCGCGCGATCGCCTTGAACCCGAGTTGCTCGAAACGTTGCGCGAGCGCGTCCGGCACCGGTGCCGCGAACTCGACGAATTCGAGTCCGGCCATCCCGAGCGGATTGGCGGCCGGGTCGGCAACGGGCGGCGTATCGCTGGACAACGGGTGGGAATTGCCGGGCATTCCAGTCTCCGGGGGCATGCGTCGATGAGGATGACGCCCGGCGCGTGCGGCACGCCCGGCCTGCGTCGGCCGGACGTCCGCCCGATTCGGGCGAGGTTTCGATGGTCCCGATTTTAACCAGATCGTTCACGGCGGCACACCCCGGCCGAACGGGATATGGGTGTCGCGCCTAGTGCAAACCCGGAAAGCGTTCGATAATCGCACATAACTGAACGATAATCGCGCACTTTGACCGATCGGCCAATTGCCGCCGTGCGCCGAGCGCCCTATTCTCCGTTCACCTCATCGATTTGAATGCAGCATCGGACGCGGCGCCGCCACGATTCCACGATGCGCCGAGCCAGGAGACATCGCCATGACCCCCACCTTCGACACCCTCGACGCCGCCGCCGGCGCCCGCGCGCGCAGCCAGGCCCGCAAGGCCGCGATCGGCAGCTTCGTCGGCGCCGTTGTCGACTGGTACGACTTCCTGTTGTACGGGATCGTCGCCGCCCTAGTCTTCAATTCCGAATTCTTCCCGAAGATCAGCCCGACGATGGGCACCCTCGCGGCGTTCGCGACGTTCGGCGTCGGCTTCCTGTTCCGTCCGCTCGGCGGCGTCGTGTTCGGCCATTACGGCGACCGGCTCGGCCGCAAGCGGATGCTCGTGCTGACCGTCATGCTGATGGGGCTGTCGACGGTCGCGATCGGCCTGCTGCCGAGCTTTGCGACGATCGGCTGGTGGGCGCCCGTGCTGCTGGTGCTGATGCGTGCGATCCAGGGCTTCGCGGTCGGCGGCGAATGGGGCGGCGCGGCGTTGATGGCCGTCGAAAGCGCGCCGAAGCAGAAGAAGGCGTTCTACAGCAGCGGCGTGCAGGTCGGCTACGGCGTCGGCCTCGTGCTGGCGACGGGCATCGTGTCGATCCTGAGCCATACGCTCGGCGAGGCCGCGTTCAAAGCCTGGGGCTGGCGTCTGCCGTTCGTGTTCAGCATCGTGCTGGTGCTGATCGGGCTGTGGGTCCGCAAGAGCATGGACGAGTCGCGGGAGTTCGTCGAGAAGGTCGAGCACGGCAACCGCAAGCTGCGACTGCCGGTGCTGGAAGCGCTGACGCGCCATCCGAAGGCGTTCCTGCTGATCGTCGCGCTGCGGCTCGCCGAACTGTTCACGATGTATATCGTCACCGCGTTCGCGCTCAGCTATTCGACGTCGAACCTCGGCATGTCGCGCGACCTGTTCCTGAACATCGGCCTGCTCGTCGGCGCGGTCAGCTGCGTGACGATTCCGTGCTTCGCGTGGCTCGCCGACCGCTTCGGCCTGCGCCGCATCTACCTGATCGGCGCGCTGATCGGTCTCGCGTCGGCGGTGCCGTTCTTCGTCGCGCTCGAGTCGCGCTCGATCGCATGGATCGTGATCTTCTCGCTGCTGCTGGCGAATGCCGCGCACGACATGGTCGTGAGCGTCCAGCAGCCGCTGTTCACCGAGCTGTTCGGCGCCGAATACCGCTACAGCGGTGCGGGCGTCGGCTATCAGTTCGCGAGCGTGGTCGGCGGCGGGTTCACGCCGTTCATCGCGGTGGCGCTGGTCAGCATGGCCGGCGGCTCGTGGCACCTCGTCGCAGGTTATCTCGCGGTGGGCTGCCTGATCTCGCTGGTGGTCGCCGCGCGGATGCGCGCCGCGCAGTGAGGCCTTGACCGGATGGCCGGCCCGACAAGCGCCGGCCATTTCCGCACCGGCGGCCATCCGCGGCCGTGCAGGCGCACATCGCCCCGCCCAACGTCAAACACGGTCAATCCCGCGGGCAGAAGCCCTTTTTCCCTTCTGAACATTCCACGCCGCGCGCCGACCAATGGCATCATATGGGCCTACGTCAGTCACCGATACGCCCCCATATCATGTCGAATCTCATCGTCCACGGCGGCACTCCGCTGCGCGGGGACATCAAGCCGTCCGCGAACAAGAACGCCGTCCTGCCGATCCTGTGCGCCACCCTGTTGACCGATCAGCCGCTGCGCCTCGTCGGCGTGCCCGACATCACCGACGTGCGCAAGATCCTCGACATCTTCCGCACGCTCGGCAGCGACGTGTCGGTCGACTTCACGACCGGCATCCTCGATCTCCACCATCGCAACACGACGTTCGATCCGGCCGTTCACCGCCTGCCCGAGGCGATGCGCTCGTCGATCATGCTGATCCCGCCGCTGCTCGCACGCTTCGGCGTCGCGCGCCTCGAGAACGACGTGAAAGGCTGCACGCTCGGCGTGCGCGAGATCGATCCGCACGTAGAAGTGTTCGAGCGCTTCGGCGCGCACATCGAGCGCACGCCCGATTCGCTGATCGTCCGTGCCGACGGCCCGCTGACGGCCAACGATCACTGGCTCGACTATGCATCGGTGACGACCACCGAAAACTTCGCGCTGTGCGCGACGGCGGCGAGCGGCACGTCGACGCTGATGAACGCGGCGTCCGAGCCGCACGTGCAGGAGTTCTGCCAGTTCCTCGCGATGATCGGCGTCGCGATCGAAGGCATCGGCACGTCGCGCCTGTGCGTGACGGGCGGCGGCAAGCTCGGCGGCGGCGAATTCCGCTTCGCCGAGGATTTCCACGAAATCGCGACGTTCCTCGCGCTCGGCGCGATCACGGGCGGCGACATCACGGTGCGCAACTCGTCGCCGGAGCATTTCCCGTTGATCGACCGCACGTTCGCGAAGTTCGGCGTGAACGTCACGCACCGCGATGGCTGGTCGCGCGCGGAACGCGACGGCCCGCTGCGCGTGCGGCGGCCGTTCACGCAGAACATCCTGACCAAGGTCGAAGCCGCGCCCTGGCCGTACCTGCCGGTCGACCTGCTGCCGATCTTCATCGCGCTCGGCGTGCGCGCGGAAGGCAGCGCGATGTTCTGGAACAAGGTCTACGACGGCGCCCTCGGCTGGTCGGGCGAGCTGTCGAAGTTCGGCGCGCACGTGCTGCTGTCCGACCCGCACCGGCTGATCACTTTCGGCGGGCTGCAATTGAGCCCGGCGCGCGTCGAGAGTCCGTACATCATCCGTGTCGCGATCGCGCTGCTGATGGTGGCCGCGAGCATCGAAGGACGCTCCGAAATCATGAACGCGCTGCCGATCCGCCGCGCGCACCCGCATTTCGTCGAAAACCTGCGTTCGGTCGGTGCGAACGTCGAGTGGACGAGCAGCGAGTAACGTCGATCCGGATGCGGCGTGGACGATGTCCGCGCCGCGCCTCCTCTCTCCGCGCATCACCGCGCGCGCCCGAACGAACAACGGCAGCGGCCACCCGTTCGAACCGGCCGTGCCGGCGCCACCCCGCGCCTTCGGCTCTCCTCGTCGCCCATCGCTTTCGCGCAATTCCGGATCTGCGCGATAATCGCCCATTCCTGCGCGAACACCGCACGCCGCCCTGCGTGCACCGACAATGAAAAAGCCCGACCTCGACCGACGCGACTGGATTGCCGGCCTCGAAAAAGGCCTGATGATCCTCGAAGCGTTCGACAGCCAGCACGCGCGCATGACGCCCACCCAGGCAGCCGCCCGCACCGGCCTCACGCGCACGGCCGCACGACGCTACCTGCTGACGCTCGAATCGCTCGGCTACGTGTACACCGACGGCAAGCTGTACGGCCTCACGCCGCGCGTGCTGCGGGTCGGCTGGTCCTACTTCGATTCCGCGCGCCTGCCGCGCACGGTACAGCCCTATCTGCAGCAACTGAGCGCATCGCTGAACGAATCGGCATACGTGAGCGTGCTCGACGGCTGGGAGCTCGTGTTCATCGCCCGCAACGGCGTGTCGCGCGTGATGACGACCGGCTTCGTGCTCGGCGCACGCGTGCCGGCCCCGCTGACGTCGCCCGGCGTCGTGTTGCTCGCACATCATCCGGATCGCGAAGCCGTCCGCGCGTGGCTCGACGACACCGAACTCGCGCCGTTCACGCCGCACACGATCACCAACAAGGCGCGCCTGCTCGAACAGGTCGACCACGCGCGCGACGCGGGCTTCGCGGTGATCGAACAGCAGTTGCAGGTCGGCGTGCGCGGCATCGCGGTGCCGCTGAAGAACCGTCACGGCGAAGTCGTCGCCGCGCTGAGCACCAACATGCCGATCGGGGCCGAGACGACCGACGCGGCCGTGCGGCGCGTGCTGCCGCATCTGCAGGAAGCCGCGCTCGCGATGCTGAACGTGCTTTGAGAATTCACGCGGGCGCGTGCACGGCCCGTCCGGCAGGTCAGCCGATCCGCCACCAGCGCGGCAGCAGATCGCGCACCTCGCGCCGCCGGTAACGATCGTCGATCAGATGCACGACGCCCTCGTCGTGTTCGGTACGGATCACGCGTCCGGCCGCCTGCACGACCTTCTGCAAGCCCGGGTACAGGTACATGTAGTCGTATCCGTTGCCGAAACGCGCATCCATCGCGCGCCGCATCTGTTCGTTGACGTCGTTGACCTGGGGCAGCCCGAGCGTTGCGATGAATGCGCCGATCAGCCGCTCGCCGACCAGATCCACGCCCTCCGAGAACGCTCCGCCCAGCACCGCGAAGCCGACTCCGCGCCCGCCCGCGTCGAAGCGCGCGAGAAACGCGTCGCGCTCGCTTTCGGCCATGCCGGGCGCCTGCGCCCACACGGGCACGTCCGGGTGGCGCGCCTGCATCAGCGCGACGACGCGCCCGAGATAGTCGAAGCTGCTGAGAAAACCGAGATAGTTGCCGGGCCGCGTCGCATATTGCGCGGCGATCAGGTCGACGATCGGTTCGAGCGAACGGTCGCGGTCGCGCCAGCGCGTCGACACGTGGCTCGCGACGCGCACGGTCAGTTGCTCGGCGCGGAACGGCCCGTCGACGTCGAGCCAGCCCGTGTCGGCCGGCAGCCCGAGCGTGTCGCGATAGAAATGAAACGGGCTCAGCGTGCCGGAAAACAGCACGGTCGCGCGCGCGGCTTCGTAACGCGACGCGAGAAAGCCGGCCGGAATCACGTTGCGCACGCACAGCGTCGACTGGATGCGGCGCCGGCGCGCGGCCGGCGCGACGCCGTCGAGCCCGGACTGGCGCGGCAGCGGCTCGCCGTGCAGCGTCGCGTCGAAGATCGATGCATCGTCGAACGCGTCGGCGAGCACGCCGAACTGGATCGCCTCGAAATGAAAGCGCAGCAGCGCGTCGCCATTCGCACGCGGCGCGTCGGTCAGGTATTCGCCGGTCGCCGCGACGAGATTCTGCACGGCCGTCACGATCGGGCCGGGAATCTCCGGGTACGCCGCATAGCGTTCCGCCTGTGCGCGATTGAGCGTGCCCCACGCGCGCGCGAGCCGGTCGAACGCCTTGCGCAGTGCGTTGGGCGCCGCCTCCCGCGCGGCCGCGAACGCGAACGGATCGAGCGATGCGCTGTACATCTTGCGGGCGCGATCGAGCAGGTTGTGCGCCTCGTCGACGAGCACGCCGACGCGCCACTGGTTCTGCTGCGCGAGCGTATGCAGCATCGCGCTGCCGTCGTAGTAATAGTTGTAGTCGCCGATCACCATGTCCGACCAGCGCGCAAGCTCCTGCGCGAGATAGTACGGACAGACGTCGTGCGCGAGCGCCGCCTCGCGCACGGTGTCGCGATCGAGCAGCCCGGCGCCGATCGCCGCGTCGCGCGCCGCCGGCAGCCGGTCGTAGAAGCCTTGCGCGAGCGGGCACGATTCGCCGTGACACGCGCGGTCCGGATACTCGCAGGCCTTGTCGCGCGCGACGAGTTCCAGCACGCGCAGCGGCAGCGCCGGTGTGCCGGCACCAAGCGTGGTCGCCGCTTCGAGCGCGAGCGCGCGGCCGGGCGTCTTCGCGGTCAGGAAGAATACGTGATCGATCACGCCCTCGCCGCATGCCTTCAGCAGCGGAAACACGGTGCCGAGCGTCTTGCCGATGCCGGTCGGCGCCTGCGCCATCAGGCACCGTTCGTCGCGCGCCGCCCGATAGACCGATACGGCCAGCTCGCGCTGACCGCTGCGGAATTGCCCGTGCGGAAACGTCAGCGCCCGCAGCGCCGCATCGCGGGCCGCGCGATGCGCGGTCTCGCGTTCCGCCCAGCCGACGAAGCACGCGCACTGCTCGGCGAAGAACGCGGCGAGCGCGCTTGCGCCGAGCGTCTCCGTCAGCACGGTCTCGCGCTCCGAAACGATGTCGAAATACACGAGCGCGACGTCGATTTCCGCGAGACCGCGCGCGTCGCACATCAGGTGCGCATAGACTTTCGCCTGTGCCCAGTGCAGCGCGCGATGGTTGGCCGGCATCGCGTCGAGGCTGCCGCGATAGGTCTTGATCTCCTCAAGACGGTTCGCGACGGGATCGTAGCCGTCCGCGCGCCCGCGCACGGTGAGCGTGCCCCACGTGCCGGTCAGCGCGATCTCGGTCTCGTAGCGCGCGCCCCGCTTCGACGTGACCGCGCCGTGGCCCGCGATGCCCTCGAGCGCGGTCGGCGCCGGCGTGAAGCGCAAGTCGAGATCGCCGCGCCGCGCGGTGAACTCGCACATCGCCCGCACCGCGACGACATAGCTCATGCGGACAACCCCGCCGTTTCGTCCTGCGACACGCCCTCGGCCGCCCATTCGACATCGACGACGCGCACCGGCATGCCGTGCGCGATGCAGTACGCGAGCCAGCGCGTCTGGTTGTCCTGCAGCCGGTCGCCGGGGCCCTTCACCTCGATCAGTTCATAGCGCCGCTCGCCGGGCCAGAAGCGGACGAGATCGGGCAGCCCGGAGCGGTTGCCGCGGATATCGGCGAGCAGGCGCGTGAACCAGAGCCGCAGATGCGCGGGCGGCAGGCAAGCCAGCGCCTCGTCGAGCAGTGCGTCGCTCAGCACGCCCCAGAACACGAACGGCGATTGCAGTCCCATCTTGGCCACGTAGTGCCGGCGGATCGTGTCGCGGTACACGCCCGAGTCGAGCTGCGCGAAACAGGCGGCGAACGCGTCGGGGCGGCGCAGCGCGAAATCGGGGGCGTGCAGGTCGGCCGGGCCGCGCTGGAACGGGTGAAAGAACGCGCCGGGCACGGCCGCGAACACGGCCTCCCAGCACAGCAACCCGAACAGCGAATTGATCAGCGTGTTCTCGACGTAGTGAACCGGTGCGTCGGGTCGCGCGAGATGGTCGCGCACCGCGTATTCGACGCTGACGAATTCGTCCGGACGCGCGAGCACGAGCGTCTCGCGCGGCACGCCGGCCGCGCGGCCCGCGCGTTCGACCCGCTGCCCGAGGCGGCGCTGCAGGCGCGGCAGCATCCGCTCGACACGCTGGCGCTCCTCGTCGCTTTCGAAGCGGTCGCGCGCTTCGAGCGCCAGCGCGAGCGCATCGTCGTCGCGACCGCAGCGTTCGAGCACGCGAATGCGCCGGTGCCGGCTGCCCGGCCACGCGCTGCGCGCATACGCGTCGAGCGCGCCGGCCCAGTCGGCGCGCCGCTCGCAGGTCTGCCCGAGCGTAAACAGCAGCTTCGCACGGCGCGTCGCGAGCCACGGCTGCGCGCAGCCGATCGCGTCGATCGCGTGCAGCAGATCGTCGAACGGCAGGTCGTCGGGCCACGCATCGAGGGCTTCGCGGCACGTGTGCAGCGCGAGATACGCGTCGACGTCGTCGCGCTGCTGGAACGCGCGCGACGACGGCGCGAACGGCACGCTTTCGTACTGGAACACGCCGAGATCGGCGAGCACGAATTCGCTCCAGTCCTGATGAAGATTGCCGAAGAACATCAACCGCCACCGGTCGCACAGCGCGCCGACCGTCACGCGCAACACGCGATCGCCGGCCTGCGCGCACCATGCATCGAGCGGCTGCGCGACGTCGTGCACCGGCCGCAGGCGTTCGAGCCAGTCGGATTTGCGCTCGCCCGCGTGCGCGGCGAGCGACGGGAACACCTTCAGGAGATCGGCCTTGGTCGATAGCGCGAACAGCTCGTCGAGCGTGAGCGCGGGCGCCGGGTCGACCCAGCCGAGTTCGACGAGCGGCGCGGCCGCGTCGAGCGTGCTGCCGATCTCGTCGTACACGAGCTTGCTCGCGCGAAAGTCGGGGCCGCTGCGCATCAGCATCCGCACGAGCAACGCGCGCGACACTTTCGGCAGCCGCGCGAAATCCCGCAGGAACGCGTGTTCGCGCGCGTCGAGCAGGTCGTCGTAACGCTCGCCGAGCCACGCCAGCGCGCGTTCGAAATTGGTCAGGTAGTAAAACGCCGGGGGCGTCGGCGATGCAGGCGTCACGGGGATCGATCACTGTACGTTTGTACAGGTCGGAATCATATCAAATGTGACGAAAAATACTGCACGCCGCGCACCGCGCGCCTGCGCCGCCGGCCCCGATCAGAACTGGTAATTCACCGACATGTCGAACACGCCGTTCGTCGACTGCTGCGTGATCGGGCTGCGCCGTGCGCGGCCGACGAGCTGTTCGATCGCGCCGTCCATCGTCACGAACCAGTTCTTGTTGATGAACCAGACCATCGTCACGCCGGCGCCAAAGGATTTCATGCCCGCGCCCGGCGAGTAGCTCGGCAATCCCGAGCGCGCGGACGCACCCTGGTTCACGCCGAACCAGCTGTTCATGTAGCGCGAATCGGCGAACGACACGGTCGGCCCCGCGAACCAGAAGAAATGCTCGTTGCTGCCCGGCAGCGGCATGTACGCGGAGAAATCGCCGACCCAGCCGTTCGACCCGCCGATGCTGCGCCGAACATCCGCGCGCAGCACGAGCGGAAAGTCCTTCGAGATCACGTAATCGGCCGCGAGCTTCATCACCGGCGCCGCGTTGATGTTGTCGAGCCCGTTCAGATGGTCGAGATCGTCGGCCGAACGGCGCCCGAGGTCGTAGCCTACGGACAGGCTCACGCGCCAGTTGGGGCCGCGCAGCACGTTCGCGCCGAGCCCCTCGCCCGTCGACAGGAAGAACAGGTCGCGATAGCGCACGTCGAGGTTCGGCCCGCCCATCAGGCGGTAGCGATCGGAACCCGCGTAGCGCGGCTGGAGCGTCATCGCCGCGCCGACGCTGACCTGCCACGTCGGCACCGTCGGACTGAAGAGTTTCTGCAGCGGGACACCCGCCGAGTATTGCCATTCGCCGAGCGGCGACGGCGTCTGCGCCGACGCGTCGCGGGCGCCGGCGACTGCCAGCGCGGCGAAGGCCGACAGGCCGGACACGAGCCGGCGAATGCCGGGTGACAACAACGGGCGGGCAACGGTCATCAAGGTGGTCTCCGTCGGCTGCATGAAACGAACCTGAGGGAAAGCGCATCGCGGCCCGAACGGCTGCAACCGCAGGCAGCCGATGGCGCGAACGTAGCGTGCGCTGAATTGTGAACATCCTACGCGACGCGCGCGAAGCCGCAAAGCGCCCGTCGAGCACGGGCACTTTGCCGATTTCCGGTACGAACCGGCGCAGGATTGCGGAATCAGAAACGCTCGACGTGATAGTCGCCGGCGAGCGCGGCCGGACTGCGCCTGGCCATCATGCGCGAGAAGCCGTCGGCGAGACGCCCGAGCGCGAGCTGCTTCTGGCTCGCGTCCCAGTGCGTGTAGGTGTCGTAGGCGGTGTCGTCGAACGACACGGTGACGGCAACCGGCCGCCCGCTCGCGCGAAAGCCGATATGCAGCACGCCGCCCGGCAATTCCTCGATGTGATAGCGCAACGAACGCGACTCGAAATAGCGGCCCAGCACCTGGGCGATCGCGCGCTTGTCGGGCGATTGCACGTGAATGTCCATGATGGTCCTCCTTTCAGTGATCGCGCGGCCGGCCGTGGCTGGCTGCATCCCGCCCGGCATTCGCATCGGCGGCGGCTGCGACGGCGGATCGCCTTGCGGCAGCCCCGGCGGCACGGGCGGATCGAACGGATCGTCGTGCTCGGGCAGCGCCGGGTCGGGATCGACGTCGGGCGTCGGCTCGGGACGGTGCAGCATGGATCGTGTGCTCATGTCACTCCTGCGCGGCGGCTCGCGCGTGTCGATAGGCGCGGCGAGCGTGTGCAAGCAGCGTGCCTGCCCGGTGCGAGGCCCGCACGGAGACTCACGCGTCGTATGCCGCCATGACCAGCCACAGCGTGCGCCCGTCGGCCGCGAGCCGCACCGCGAGCGCGAACGGATCGGACGGCGCGCATCGCGCGACGAGCGCCCGCTGCGCGCTTTCCGGCCCGGCATAGACGGTATGGTTCAGCTCGCGGACTTCGTCCTTGCCGTCGAACACGCGCCGCTCGGGCCGATGGACCCGCGCTTCGCGCTTCCATCTGTCGAACCGTTCGCGCACGTCGCGGAAATCGCCGCCGCACACGTTCGCGTCGTAACGTATGCTCTTCCTGGATTCACCGGGTTCAATCATCACGATGTCCTCTCGTCCATACCGGCGGCAGGCGGCCCGTATGTCCGCCCGCCCGGCCGTCTCGACATCTGCAAGCGTCATGCCGCACACGCCGCGCGGGCATGGCGCTTGCGCGCCTCGTACGCATAAGGAGGTTCGATCATGACCGCATCCGCCCCCGGCAGCCGCAACGCCGTGCCTCCGGCTGCCGGCCAACTCCCTCTGGCCATGTCGCGCAAGCCGTCCGAAGACAAGACGGAGAAACGCATCGACGAAGGGCTCGAGGAGACGTTCCCGGCCAGCGATCCGCCCGCCGTCGGCGGCGCGACCCGCATCGACCCCGCCAAGCCGTCCGGCGAACGCGACCGTCGCGCGCCCGACACCCCACCACCGCCCCGCGATCACGGCTGACGGCGGCACCCCGGCCCGCGACGCGCGGCAGCGCGGCAACGGGCCGGCACAACCGGAGCGATCTGATGAAACGCATCGAACGTGCATGGCACGAAGTCAGCGGCGCCGCGGGCGTCGCGGCGCTCGCCGCGATCGAGAGCGCGGTCGTGCTCGCCATCGTCGTGATGACGGGCGTCGGTCACTGAGCGCCGCTCGCGCCCCTGCCACGGCTGCCGTCGTGGAAGATGTACAAGCCGGCTGGCAAATTTCTCCGTGGCGCGGCCGCGCAGGCCCGGCGCGTGCCGATCGGACGCGGCACGCGTTCTGCTCCCGCATCGTCTCGCTCACGAAGGAGGCGTTCATGTATCGCGTCAACGAAATCATGTCGCGCGACGTGGTGTGCGTCGCGCCCACCGACACGATTCGCCATGCGGCCGAATTGATGCAGCGCTTCGACATCGGCGTGCTGCCGGTGTGCGACGCCACCGGGCTCGTCGCGATCGTGACGGACCGCGACCTCGCGGTACGCGCGCTGGCGCACGGGCATCCGCCCGAGACCCCGGTGAAGGCGGTCGCATCGGCGCCGGTGCAGTGGTGCATCGAGGACGACGGCGTCGGCGACGTGCAGCAGCGGATGGCCGACATACAGTTGCACCGGATGCCGGTGCTCGACGCGAACCACAAGATCGTCGGCATGGTGTCGCTCGGCGACATCGCGACGCGCGCGGGCGGCCCGGCACGCGACGAACTCGCGAATACGCTCGAGGACGTGTCCCTGCCGCGCCGCCGCTGAGCGACCGCCCAACCCCGGGCTGCGCGCGCCGCAGGCGCCGCGCCGCTTCGACCAGGAGAACAGCGATGACAACGGACAGACCGTCGCGCACGCAAGCGCGCATCGTCGGCAAGCGCGGCCGTTCGGCCGGCGGGCCGGGGCCCGACGTGATGGCCGCCGGCACGCTGGAAAACGATCGTGTGCTGACGATGGACGGCGACGACATCGGCAAGGTCACGAACATCATGCTCGATGTCCGCTCCGGCCGGATCGCGTACGCGGTCGTGTCGTCGGGCGGATTTGCGGGGATCGGCGACAAGCTGCTCGCGGTGCCGTGGAACGTGCTGACGCTCGACGTCGAGCGCCGCTGTTTCGTACTGCCCGTTCCGACCGACCAGGTGCGCGACGCGCCGGGCTTCGAGAAGGACCGCTGGCCGACGATGGCCGATCCCGCATGGGCCGAGGCACTGCACGCGCACTATGGCGCGTCGCCGTACTGGCTGGTCGAGGAAGGCGAGACGGCGCTCGACTCGCCGCCGTACGAGGCGTCGCCGGGCGGCCCGGACAGCGACACGCGACGCCACTGAACGACGCGACCGA
Organism: Burkholderia territorii; assembly: GCF_001718335.1. Taxonomy (NCBI): domain Bacteria; kingdom Pseudomonadati; phylum Pseudomonadota; class Betaproteobacteria; order Burkholderiales; family Burkholderiaceae; genus Burkholderia; species Burkholderia territorii. The sequence continues at coordinate 1,148,896 of NZ_CP013365.1, read as the reverse complement.
CGCGACGGACACGCGCGGCCGCCGCGCAGCGGATCAATGCGCGGCCGCGATCGAACGCTCCAGTGCGCGCGCCGCGCTCAGGTGCACCTTCAGCGTTGACAGCGCATCGGCCGCGAACGCGCGAAGCTGCGGGTCGCCACCGTTGCGTGCTTCCGCTTCGTAGAGCCTGAGCGCCGCCTCCTGCGCATTCGATCCAGCCAGCGCGACGTAACCCTTGTCGAACGCTTCGCCGTTCATGGTTCGCAGCGCCGTCAACGCCGGATCGACCTGCATGCGCGTCTGCACGGGCAGGCCCTTTTGCGCGCCGAGCCGGCGCAATTCCGCGGCCATGCGGGCATGATCGTCGACCATCCGTCGCGCGTAGGCCTTCACCTCCGGATTCGACGACCGATCGAGCGCGAGCTGGCTCGCCTGCAGTTCCGTCTTGCCAACGATGCCCGCCTTGTCGACGAATTCCGCGTCTGTGCCTTGCGGCCGGCGCGTGATGCCCGCCTCGTCGGCCGTCTCGCCGGGACGGACGACGCCGGGCGCGACACGCACGGACGATGCAGGCGGCGCCTGCGCATGCGCCGCCATCAATGCCGACGCGCAGAATGCCACAAGCACGCCAGACACCAGCGAGCCCGCAGTGCCGGCAAACGAGATCGGTACGATCGGCGGCATGCGTCCGGCGCGCATCGGCTTGCCGCCGATGGCGTCGCATTGCGTATCGTTCGATCGCTTCATCGCGCCTCCTGGTTGCTTGGCGCAGGCCGCCGCGCGTCAGCGCTGCCGTCCGCCGCCCGCCACGTCGACGATCACGCTGGCCAGCGTCGGCATGTCGACCGGCTTGCACAGATACGCATCGAAACCGGCCGCCATCACGCGGTTGCGGTCCGCCGTGCCCGCGTGTGCGGTCACGGCGACGACGGGCAGGCGCCCGCCGCCGTCGGGCAAATGGCGGATATGGTCGAGCAACCAGTAGCCGTCGCCGTCCGGCATCGCGAGATCGGACAGCACGACGCTCGGCGGCTGCCGCGCGACCACGTCGAGCGCGTCGCGCCCCGATCGAGCCGTCGACACCTGCGCGCCCAGCGTTTCGAGTGCCGCCGCGAGGCTGGCGCGCGACGTCGCATCGTCGTCGACCACCAGCACGCGCTGGCCGTCGAGCGCCACCGCCGTCGACGCGCCGCTCGGCCGTAACGGCTGGCCGGTCACATCGTCGGCACTCCAGTCCACCGGCAGCATGACGGTCACGGTCGTGCCGCGCCCGGCACCGTCGCTCGCGGCCGCCACCTCGCCGCCGTGCAGCCGCACGATGTTGCGCACGATCGACAAACCGAGCCCGAGGCCGCGTTTCGGCGATGCGGATGCGCCCTCCGACCGGTTGAACGTGTCGAACAGATGCGGCAGGCGATCCGCGGAAATGCCCTGCCCCGTGTCGGCGACGGACAGCCGCACGCGCGCGCCGGCCCGCGTCAGCGATACCTTGATGCGGCCGCCCGCCGGTGTGAACTTGATCGCGTTCGACAGCAGGTTCGACAGCACCTGGCGAATGCGCTCGCCATCCGCGTTGATCACGCAGTTGGACATCGCACACGCGGTGGACAGTTCGAGCCCGTTCGCCTCGGCGGTTGCGGCGAGCGCGCGCACGGCCTCGTGCACGATGTGCACGAGATCGACGGGTGTACGTTCGAGCCGCATCCGGCCCGTCGCGAGTGACGACGCGTCGAGCAGGTCGCCGACCATGCGCGACAGCGACCGCGCGCTGCGATCGATCGCGTCGATCGCCTGATGCGCGAAACCCTGGCCGTCGACGCTGCGCAGCACCTCGACCCAGCCGTAGATCACGTTCAGCGGCGTGCGCAATTCATGCGACACGGTCGCGAGCAGTTCGTCCTTCAGCCGGTTCGATTCGTCGGCCTGCACGCGTGCGTCGCGCGCGCCGCGCAGCGAGCGCAGGTCGCGCCGCTCGTCGCGACGGCGGTCCTGCGCCTCGCGCAGCGTCATCGACAGGCCGGTGCAGTTGCCTTGCGCGTCGATGATCGGCGCTGCCTCGACGGTCGCGCGAAACCGCGCCCCGTCGCCGCGCACGCACAGAACGTCGAGCGGGCCGGTCGGCGCACGCGCGTTGGCGAACGATGCGGGAACCGGATGCAGCCGCAGCCAGCGAGGCGCGATCAGCGTCGTGACGTCGCGCCCGACCGCCGCCGCGACGTCGATGCCGAAGAGGCGCCGCGCCGCCGGGTTCCAGCTCGTGATCCGCCGCACGGCATCGACACCGACGATCGCGTCCGGCGATGCATCGACCACGCGGCGCAGCAGGACGTCGTCGAGTGCGCGCGGCGCGGGCGCCGGTTCGCGGCCCGGCATGCGCGCGTCGTCTGCTTCGGCATTGTCTGCTTCGGCCTCGTCGGCTCCGCGCAGCCGGTCGTTCGCAATCAGCGGTTTCACGGCCAGCACGAGCATGCATTCGACAAAGCCGATCGCGACGAAGACGCCGGCACGCATGAGCAGCACGGGCAGCGGCACATCGCGCCACCACCACGCGCCGATCACGGCCACACTCGCGGCGGTCGCGGCCAGACCGCCGCCGAACGAAGTCAGCCAGGCCGCAGCCGCGACACCGGCGTACAAAGGCAGCGGTGCAAACGGTTCACGCATGCCGACGACGTGAATCGCCCACACCTGTAGCGCGGACGCCAGCCCGACGGCCAGCACGACCCATGCGCCCTGCCGAAACAGCTCACGGGTAAAGGTTCTCATCGTGTCCCTGCATCGCCCTGCGACCGTCGCTCGACGGCATGCGGTCGAGCGGACCGGGGCGAGCCTACGCGCTCAGCAACGCGCGTGCCCGCGACTGTGCGCCCGGTGCGTGCGCGGCCCGGACTGCGTCACCCGTGCCGCCGTGCGCTGCCGCGTCGCCCGACCGTTCGCAGCATTTGCTGCGAATCGATGACAGGTACCTTTCGATTTTTCATTCATCGGCTGTAAAAAAGCACCGGCCGGCATGTCGGCTGCCGTCCGTCGGCGGATGTGCCGCGCCGATCGCCAATTTCTTCGGACATTGCCGCGGGCATTGGAAATTTCTAAATCGCGGCACCTTCCGTGCGCTTTCGCTGTCGATGATAGATATTGCAAAGAAGGGAATGCGCGGTGCCGATTTTCAAAACGGCCCGCCGACGCCTATGGCCGAATCCGCAAACCGTCCGAAGCAACGCGCCGACGCGCGCCGGCTTTCCGGCCGCTCCGCGGCGATGCGCACGTTGCTCTGCCGTATCGAGAAAATCGCTCCGACCCGCGCGAGCGTGATGATTGCCGGCGAAAGCGGGGTCGGCAAGGATATCGTCGCGCGCCGGCTTCACGACCTGAGCGCGCGACGCGACGGGCCGTTCGTGCCGGTCAACTGCGGCGCGATTCCGGCGGACATCGCCGAAGCGCAATTGTTCGGTCACGAGAAAGGCAGCTTCACCGGCGCGATCGCGCAACGCGAAGGATTCTTCGAAGCCGCGTGCGGCGGCACGCTGCTGTTCGACGAGATTGCGGAAATGCCAGCCCCGCTGCAGGTGAAGCTGCTGCGCGCGCTCGAATCGAACACGATCGTGCGCGTCGGCGGCACCGAGTCGATTCCGCTCGACGTGCGCATCGTGTCGGCGACCCGCCACAACCCCGCCGAAGCCGTGCGCGACGGCCGGCTGCGCGAGGATCTGTTCTACCGCCTTGCCGCGTTCGCGCTGTACGTGCCGCCGCTGCGCCAGCGCAGCGGCGACGTCGAGGCGATCGCGCACGAGTTCGTCGATGCACTCAACGCGCGGCACCGCTCGCACAAGCGGCTGACCGATGCGGCGATCGCCGCGCTGCGCGCATATTCGTGGCCCGGCAACGTCCGCGAGCTGCGCAACACGATCGAGCGCGCGTACATCCTTGCGGACGACGGCATCGACATCGCACTGCCGAAGCCGACAATGCTGCCCGACCACACGTCGGACGACGCGATGGCGCTGCCGCTCGGCGCAACGCTGCACCACGCGCAGCAGCGCTTCATCGCGGCGACGCTGCAGCACTTCGACGGCAACAAGCCGCAAGCGGCGAAAGCGCTCGGCATCAGCCTGAAAACGCTCTACAACCGGCTGGCGCTGATGCGCGACGACGCGCGCGACTGAGCGGCGCCGCGCGCGCGGCGTGCGGCGCGTGCCGATTCGGCCCGCGTCACCCGATGCCGGTCACGCGACCTTGAACTGCCCGACCGTCGCCGCAAGCGCGTTCGCCTGCGTCTGCAGCGCGGTGGCGGCCGCGGTCGACTGTTCGACGAGCGCCGCGTTCTGCTGGACCATCTCGTCGAGCTGCGTGACCGCGCGGTTCACTTCCTGGATGCCGCGCGTCTGCTCGTTCGCCGCGTGCGTGATCTCGGAGATGATCGTCGTCACGTTCGCGACGTTCGACACGATTTCGCGCATCGTGTCGCCGGCCTGGCGCACCTGCCCCGACCCGGCCGACACGCTCGCCACCGTCGACTCGACCAGCACCTTCACCTCGCGCGCGGCCTGCGCGCTGCGTTGCGCGAGACTGCGCACTTCCTGCGCAACGACCGCGAAACCGCGCCCTTGCTCGCCGGCACGCGCGGCTTCCACGGCCGCATTCAGCGCGAGGATGTTGGTCTGGAACGCGATCCCGTCGATCACGCCGATGATGTCGCCGATCCGGCCCGACGCTTCCTCGATCTTCCCCATCGTCGACACGACGTCCGAGACGACCACGCCGCCGTGCGACGCGATCCGCGATGCCGCGGCCGCGCGTTCGTCGGCCTGGCTCGCCGCGGCGGCCGACTGACCGACCGTCGCGGTGATCTCCTCCATCGATGCGGCCGTCTCCTCGAGGCTCGCGGCCGCCGATTCGGTCCGCGACGAAAGATCCTGGTTGCCCGCGGCGATCTCGTTCGCGGCGGTGCGCACCGATTCGCTCGCGTCGCGGATCTGCCGCATCACGTCGTTCAGCTTGTCGACGAAGCTGTTGAACGAGCGCGCGATGTCGGCCACCTCGTCGCTGCCTTCGGCCGGCAGGCGCTGCGTCAGGTCGCCGGTGCCCGAGCCGATCGACGCCATCGCCTGGCGCACCTGCGACAGACGGCGAAACGCGGTTGCGGTGATCGCGCCGACGATCAGCGACGCGACGCCCACGATCACCACGAGCGTGATGAGCGACGCGGTCAGCAGCGAGCGCATCCCGGCCGTCGCTTCCGACTTGTCGAGCAGGACCAGCGCGTACCAGTCGGTGCCCGGCACGGCCTGCGCACGCACCAGCTTCGCGTCGCCGCCCACGTGCACCTCGACCGGCGCGCTGGCCGCGGCCAGCGACGCGGCGCTCATGCCGCCAAGGTCGGGCGACACGTCGGCGACCGGCTTCAGCGTGAGCTTCGCGTCCGGATGCGCGACGACGTGGCCGTTGCTGTCGATCAACATCCCGAAGCTCGCGGGCGTCGGATGGATCGACTTCACGTTCGCGATCACGCTGTCCATCGCGACGTCGGCCGCGACGACGCCCTTCAGCGCGCCGTCGCGCAGGATCGGCACCGCGAACGTGACGACCAGGTTGCCGGTGCCGGCATCGACGTACGGCGGCGTGACGACCGGCTTGCCGGCCTGCGCGGCCTGCTTGTACCACGGGCGGCCGGTCGGGTCGTAATCGGGCGGAATGCCGGTCGGGTCGGAGAAGCGGAACGCCTTGTCCGCGTAGCCCGCGTAGACGTTCGTGAAACCACCGGCCGCGGCCATCTGCTTGAACACCGGCAGCGGATCCGGCGACAGCGCGGCATCCTGCAGCGACGCGATCATCCGGCTGCGGGTCGCGACCCAGTCGCCGATGCCGACCACATGGCCGCTGGCGACGGATTTCAGGTTGCGGTCGATCGCATCGTCGTTGTACGAGCGCGCGATGAAGTAATTGATCAGCGTGGTGGCGACGAGCGCGAATACGACGATGGCGACGCACGCGGCAAGAATGCGGGTGCGAATGGACGAGAACATGGCAACGACTCGGTAAGGGAGCGCGAACGCCCGGTGGACGAATTCACCGGGTAAACGGCATTCGCGCCACTTACTTGAGGCCGTTGTGTCGATTCGATGAAACGTATGACGAAAGTTCCCGTCGGCATGAAGGTGCGTGACGGCATGCTTGCGCGCAGCGATTGCCTGCGCGGCATGCACGCGCGTCGGCATCGGGCTGCAATCGGCCGCGGTCAGCGCGTCGGTGGCGCTTGCCGCAGCGGGCCGCCCTCACAAACGGCGGCTGGTACCTGTGTCCGGCTCCCGGCGCGGCGTGCTGGCGTGCGTGTCGCGCTCGAGTTCGTCCTGTCGGCGCATCCGTTCGCGCAGATGGCGGATCGCGAACACGTGGATGTAATCGTGCACGCGGGCATCGGACGACAACGCACGCACTTCGTCGTCGAGCATCGCGCGCAACTGGTCGTCGCCGATCGAGCGCTGTTCGGCGACGGCCTTCAAGGCCTCAAGCATATTGTCCTGTGACATCGACGGGCTCCTGGCGGTCGAGGAACGAAAGGAAATGATGACGCTACCGGAAGATTAGAGACTGGACAGCCGCCCGGCGTACGATGCGCCGAAGCGTGTTTGCGCGCGCTCAACAGCACGTTGCGTGCCGCCGCGCCGATCCGTCGCCGGAGCGGCTCGCGCGCAGGATCCGCGGTGCGCATGGCCCGCGGACGACTGGAAGATTACTCGCGCCACCCCGAGGCGCGGCACCGTCGATCGCGCGGACGATAAACCCTCGCACGATGCCGATGCAGTGAGGAAACTTAGACCGGCCGAAATCGCGCGTCAAGCGATGCGCGCCGCACGCGATTCGTCTGTTCGAATGCACCGGATCGGGGCGCCGCGCGTCGCGCGCCGCTGCAACCTGTCGTCGAACCTGCGTGTCAGCGGATTCCGATACGTCGCCCGCGATGTCTGACAGCGAGTTCAGCACGCGCCGATTGGCAGCGCGGGCTGCGCGGCGGATACTGACGTCATGAACGATGCGTTCATACCCGGTCATCGCTCAGCCGGCCGTCGAGCCGGCACGCGGGGTCGGGCGCAGGAGACCATCATGGCCCATCGCAACTTCCCGGCGCGAGACGGACAGCAGCGCACGCGCATGCTGTCCGCGCCTGCCGCGCCGGTCGCATTCAGCCCGCCCGACGACGATCTCGACGCGCTGCTCACGCTCGCGCGCGAATCCGGTTTGCTCATCACGCTCGATGGGCAGATCGGCCGCGAAAAATACCAGAGCGTCGCGGGGTCCGTGCTCGCGCTGCAGCGCTTCGCCGCCGCGCTGCGCGCGCGGGCCGGTGCCGGCGCACCCGTCGCAGTGAGGCCGCGCCGCAAGACGCGCCCCGGCTGGCCGCGGCTGCGCAATCGCATGCCGGGCGGACGAGGACGGCCGCATGGCGTGCGTCGGCGCGCACGCGTGTGCCACGCCGGCCGCCGACGGCACGATCTGCGAGTGCCGCGCGCGGCATAGGCGCGTGCACGCCGCCGACGCGGCACGGGCCAGCGCGACGGTTGCGGAAGCTGTCACGCCAATCGGCCGCGACCGCAGCGCGCCTGCACGTCGCATGCCGCCACACGCCGTTGTGCACGGCGACTTCGACCAGAACAATACCTGCGAGGAAAGTAGTCTGCACGGGGCCAGGAAGCGGACGGGGTGAGGTCACCCCGTCCGTCATTCCAAGGCAGCCGCAGGCTGCCTACCCTCGCGCCAGAGAGTTCGTGATGGGCCAATGCGCCACGCATCGCGTGGGACGGCTCCGGAATTCGGTTGAAGCGCGAGCGGCGTCGGGTATGCGCCCGTTCGCGCGGTGCCGGCCTGACGTGTCCAATCGCCGTGTCGCGCACGGACGATGGACAACCCGCCACGACGGACGTTCTGTCACTATCTCATGCAAGGCGCACGGCGTTTCTGACGCAAATCAACGAAAGTTCGATTCGCGACCATCGCGTCGAGAGACTTTCACTCCGCGCCGCGCACGAGCAGCACCGGCACCTGCGCCAAATGCGCGACCCGGCGCGCGACGCTGCCGATCAGCCAGGCGGCGATGCCACGCCGGCCATGCGTGCCGACCACCAGCAACTCCGCGTGCCAGTGCACCGCGTCGCGCATCAACGCATGGGCGACGTCGTCGCTGGTCGGCCGCGTTTCGATGATGCCGCGCTTGGTCGGGTTTCCCGTCGCATGGAACAGCGGGCCGATCCGCGCCAGCGCATCCTCGCCTTCCGCGCGATACGCGTCCTCGAGCGCGCGCACCGGCACGATATCCGTCAGACGAACCGCGCGATCGACGACATACGCCGCGTAGAGCAGCGTCGTCGGCGCCGCGAAGCCGAGCCCGACGCGCACCGCATGCAGCGACGGCTCGCTGCCGTCCACGGCGAACATCAGGCGCTGCAGCGGCCCGTCCGACGGCCGCGCATAATCGGCGGGCACGATCAGCAGCGCGCAGCGTGCGCGGGCGGCGAGCGTGTCGGACACCGCACCCTCGACGAGCCGCAGCAGTCCATGGTGCGGATTGGCGCCGACCACGAGCACGTCGGCGCGCGATGCCGACGTGTCGTTCGCGAGTGCATCGGCCACCGTGCCGCCGGTAACCGACGTATCGATGATCACCTGCTCGATCTCCGCGCCGCTGCCGGCGAACAGTGCCGCGATGCGCTCGAGCGTCGCCCGCGCTTCGCGAGTCATCTCGTCGCGCGCCGAGCTCAGCAGCGCATCGACGCGCGGAATGTCGGGCAGCACGAGGCGCGGATTGTCGATTGCGCAGACGATACGCACATGGATGCCGGGACGCAGCAGCATGCGCGTGTAGCGCGCGGCGGCCAGCGACTCCGGCGTCAGGTCGACGGCCAGCGAAATACGGGCAAGCGGCGGGATGGTCGGGCTGGATGGCATGGCGAAGGTCTCCTGGCGGACGCGTCGTCGCGGACGACGACCGGAGCTTCGCGCGGACAGCGGCACGCGCCGGATGGAGAGCCGACGCGGTCGCGAGGATCGGCGATCGGCGAACGGCCACGCGAAGCGCGGACAAGCGATTCAGACAGCATATGTCGCCCGCGCCGCACGTGCATGATCGCGATCAATGCACGTGCGGTTCGCAGCGCGCCGCGCGCACGCGTGCGACCCGCGGCAGGCCGAGCGTTGCCCGGCGGGCTTACGACTTCGTCGATGCGGGCGCACCCGCGCGATTCGCATGGAACACCGCGTATGCGATACCGAGCAGCACGATCCACGCCGGGCCGATCACGAGCGCGACGCGCGTGTCCGGCGTGAACGCCATCAGCACGACGACCAGCGAGAGAAACCCGAGCGCGACGAAGGAGCCGAGCGGATAGAACGGCACGCGGATCGGCAGGCGCGCGATCCTGTCGGCCGACAGCGTGCGGCGAAAGCGCATCTGCGCGATCAGGATCACGCACCACGTCCAGATCGCGCCGAACGTCGACACCGACGTCAGCCACGTGAACACCTGCTGCGGCGCCAGGTAGTTGAGCAACACGCCGATCAACAGCAGCGCGACCGACACGGCGACGCCGTACACCGGCACGCCGTTGCGATTCACGCGACCGAGGCGGGCCGGCGCCTGGCCCTGCTGCGCGAGGTTGTAGAGCATCCGCGCGGTGCTGAACAGCCCGCTGTTGCACGACGACAGCGCCGCGGTCAGCACGACGAAGTTGATGATGCCGGCGGCGGCCGGGATCCCGAGCCGCGAGAAGGTCATCACGAACGGGCTGCCCTGCGTGCCGATCTGGTCCCACGGATAGAGCGACATGATCACGAACAGCGCACCGATGTAGAAGATCAGCACGCGCCAGAATACCGAGTTCACCGCCTTCGTCAGCGACTTCTCCGGATTGCGCGCCTCGCCGGCCGTGAGGCCGAGCATTTCGACGCCGAGATACGCGAACATCACGATCGGCAACGCGCCGATGACGCCGTCGATGCCGTTCGGCATGAAACCGCCATGCGCCCACAGGTTCGAGATGCCCGTCGCGACGCCGCCGTTACCGATGCCGAACGCGATCATGAGGCCGCCGCCCACGATCATCAGCACGATCGTGACGATCTTGATCAGCGCGAACCAGAACTCGAACTCGCCGTACAGCTTGACGGCGATGAAGTTCACCGCGCCCATCGCCGTGAGCGCCGCGAGCGCCCAGATCCAGTTCGGCACGCCCGGGAACCACATGTGCATGTAGACGCCGACCGCCGTGATCTCCGCCATGCAGGTGACGATCCACACGAACCAGTAGGTCCAGCCGGTCAGGTAGCCCGCGAGCGGGCCGAGATAGTCGCGCGCATAGCGGCTGAACGCGCCGGCGACCGGATTGGTGATCGCCATTTCGCCGAGCGCGCGCATGATCAGGAAAATCGCGATGCCGCCCAGCAGGTACGTCAGCAGGATGGCCGGGCCGGCCGTGCGGATCGCGGTGGCCGAGCCGAGGAACAGGCCGACGCCGATCGTCGCGCCGAGCGCCATCAGGTTGATGTGCCGCTCTTCCAGCCCGCGGTGCAGTTGGTCTTCCGGTTGTGTCAAGTCCGTCTCCTGGCAGCCGCGAACGGGCCGCCGTCATTGTCGATGTCAATGCGCGGCCGTTCATGCCGATACCGGCAAACCGAAAACGAAAAATCCCCGCCGCCGTTTCTGGATTAAAAACGTTGCGGATACTGCGTCACTCCGATTGGAATTGCCGTCGATTATCGGCATTTTCCGGAACAATCCGGAAAACGGATCGGTCTTTCACGGAATACGCCCGTGCGGCCCGTGCGACGCGGCTGTGCGCGTAGCAGGCAGCAACGGGATCAATCGCCTTCGGCGCGAACGAACGCGCGTCGAACGTGCGCAATCACGCGCACGCAATATGCAGGCGAGATTATAGGAATAATCAGACGATTCGTGTCAGCCGATTTTCTCGGCGGCGGGAAGCGTGAAATCGGACGTGAAATGCGGATGTGCGCGGAATCCCGCGCACGATTTATTTCGACAACGTCGCGCGCACCGTATATTCGCCGGCGAGCGCCGCATGTTCGGGCCGCACGAAATACCGCGATGAATCGAGATCGGCCGGCAGCGGCTCGACCGGATAGCCGTGCTTCTCCCACGCGTCGAGGCCGCCCTTCAGCGCCTTGATGTTGTGGAGCATCTTCTTGCGCTGCATCTTCGCGATCAGGCGCTTCGCGGTTGCCTCGTTCGGGCATACGCAATACACGACGATCGGCCGCTTCAGCAGCTCCGGATCGAGCAGATCCGGCGAATCGAGATCGACCGGCACCGCGCCGGCGATCCGGTACGGCTCGCGTTCGCGAATCGCGCGCGGCCGCGCGTCGAAGATCAGCGGCGGCTCGTTGGACGTCATCATCTCGACGAGTTGCGGCGGGGAGATGCGCACCTGCGCGAGGTAGCGGCGGAACTGCACGCGGCGCACCCAGCGATAAAGCAGGAACGTGATGAAGATCGCGAGGAACGCATCGAGGATCGTGCCACCGCTCGCGCGCACCCACAGCACGAACTGGACGATCTGGTCATGCACGGCCGCCCCGCCGACGAGCCAGAACGCCGCCCATAGCGACGCGCCGGCCAGATCCCAGAACAGGAACACGCCGATGCCGATCGCCGTCGTGCCGAGCAGCGGCGCCGACACGAGGCCGAGGCCCGGCAGGAATTTGGAGAGGACGAGCAGCGGCGCGCCGTATCTTTCGAATACATTGCGCGCGAAGCGCAGCGTCGTGTCGAGCGACAGCGAGAATCGCACGAGGCCGTTCAGCAAGCGCCGGCCGCGCGTGCGGCCCATGAAGAACCACAGCGAATCGGCAAGCATCGTCGCACCGATCGCCGCCGCGAACATGCTCGCCCAGGACGCCTGCCCCATCGCCGCCATCGTGCCGCCGAGAATCAGCATCGGCACGGCCGGCACCGGCACGCCGAGCTGCGTGATCAGTACGCTCGCGAACACGGCCCAAGGACCGAGCGACGAGGGAATCGCGATGGGAAAGTGCCACACGGCGGCGCTCCTGGAAGACAGGCTGACCGTGCGACGGGGGCGGCCGTCGATACGGCTGGCAGCGATCGCCGCGGTACGTCCGCGACCAATCCTGCACCACCGTGCATTCTAAACGGGTTTGGCCGGGATCGCGCGGACGGGCTGCCGTTGACGGCGGCCGCCATGCTCACGCATCGGAGCGCTGCGCGAGCCGCGCGACGTGCTCCGCGTACTCGGGAAACGTGGCGGCCAGTGCCGTCGCGTCCGCGAGTTCGAATTCCGCGAATTCGAACCCCGGCGCGACCGTGCAGCCGACCAGCGCGACATGCTCCGGCGACGCGCAGCGCGCGCCGAACCAGCGCCCCGCCGGCACGACCGCCTGGAATACGGTGCCGGGATGCGTGAGCGGGTTGCCGAGCCGATGGATCGTCAGGCCGTCGTGTTCGTCGAGCACCCACACTTCGAGCGGATCGCCCGCGTAGAAATGCCAGACTTCATCGGAACGGATCCGGTGCCACGACGAATACGCGCCGTCGCACAACAGGTAGTAGATCGCGGTCGACGCCGCGCGCGGCGCGCCGTCGGCCGGGCGCACGACCGTATCGGCCGCGCGGTATGTTTCCCGGAAATAACCGCCCTCGGGGTGCGGTTGCAGATCGAACTGGCGAATCAGGTCGGCGGCGGAGATGGGCATGGCGAATGACGTCGGTGAAGGAGTGGACCGGGCACGCGCTACACGGGGGCCGCCCGGAAATCCCGTCGGCCGGGCTCGCGTGCCGCTGCGTCGATCGCCGCGGCCATGCACGCGGCGACGGGATCGCGCGCGCCACGCGGCGCGCGGCGATCAAGCGAACACCGGCCGATGCTGCCAGAAGTGCGGGCCGCGATGCAACCGGCGCCGCGCAATCATGCCGCGGGACGCGGCGGTGCTACGCATCGCCGCGTCGCGCGATGCGCCGCACCCGCCATCACACCGACATCCGCACCACAGCCGCCTGCCCGCCGCTCATGGCTCGGCGCCGCACCGCCCCTTCACGCGGTTGCAGCCGCAGCCGGCTCGTCGTGGCGCACCAGCAGCACGGGCCGGTCGGCCGCGCGCAGCAGCGATTCCGCGACGCTGCCCAGCAACAGCCGGCGCAGGCCATGCCGCCCGCTCGTGCCCATCACGATCAGATCGGCGCCGGCCTCGGCCGCCGTGCGCATCAGCACCGCGGCGATGTCCTCGCCGTACGCGTCGAGCGCGCGCACGGTGCCCGGCACGTGCCGCTGCGCGAGCGCCGCCTTCGCGTCGTCGAGCACGGGCGTCGCCGCATCCGCCGCCGCCGCGTCGCCGTCGTGTTCGGCCGCGAAGCCCGCATCGACGTCGACGAGCTGCGGCCGGTGCTCGACGACATACGCGCACGTGATCTCGCCGCCGGATGCCTCCGCGATCCGGATCGCCTCGTTCAACGCGAGACGCGCACTCGGGCTGCCATCGAGCCCGACGAAAATCCGCTTGTACATGGTCCGCCCTCCGACCGGGCGCTCGCCGCGCATCGCGCGAACGACGCCCTCGTCACCGCAAGCCGGCCCGATGCCGGCTCGCCTGCCGAACAGTCTGCCCCCACGTGACGACACGCCGGTTGACGCGTGTCAATCGCGGCCGGGACGCCAGTTGCACCGCCCGGCATCTCATTTTTAGCTGACCCTATTACAAAAAACGTGCAAAACGCGCACAATTTAATCTTGAAAATAGACGCCGCACGCGGCCGGTGCGATTTTTCCCCGGTTATGCCGCGCCGCCCGAGTGCCACGGGCGGCCCCGACACCAGAATGGCCATCGAATGACCGCCAGTGGAACCCCGCCGCGTGACGCCCGTGGGCCCACGCGTTTCCAGACCATGTTACGCCAGCCGCTCGCGGCTGGCGTCGTTACGCTGTTCGCCGGCGCCGTGCTGTCGCTCGGCGTCGCGCTGCTCGTTCGCGAGCAGTGGCAAGGCGCCGTCCATACGCGCTTCGAGCGGCGCACGACGCACGTGACGGCGATGCTGCGCCACGAGCTGCAAGCCGGCGTCGCCGTGCTCGAAAGCACGCGCGGCGCGTTCGCGCTCGCGCCGCAGATGACGCCCGAGCAATGGCGCCGGTATGCCGACACGCTCGAGCTCGACAACGGGCGTTCGCCGATCCGGCAATTCGGCTATGCGCCGCTGTCGCCCGCGGCGCGCAGCGCCCTCGCCGGCCACGCGCCGATGCCGGCCGGCCCGCTCGCGGTGGCGACGCTCGGCGCGCCGGCGTCGAGCTCGGCCGGCGTGCGCTTCGGCGCGACGGACCAGGCGCCCATGGCGCACGCGCTGCGCACGGGCGATGTCGCCCTCGGTGTCCATTCGGCCGACGACGATACGTCCCGAGATGCGCGTACCCTCACGCTGTTCCTGCCCGCGACGGCTTCACCGCGCACCACCGCCGCGCCGGCCGGCGCCCGCGAGACGGGCGCCGACGGCGTGCTGTTCGCACAGGTGAGCCCGAATCGCTTGATCGAGCGCGCACTCGACGCGGAACGCGGGCTCGACCTGCGGATGAGCGCCGGCGACGATCCCCGGCCGATCGCGAGTGCCGAGACGACGACCGACGAAGCCTCCGCGTCGCCCGACCTGATGCGGCGCACCGACCAGCTGAATTTCGGCGGGACCGTGCTGACGCTCGCCTATTCCGCGGACGGCCGCCCGAGCGCGACGGGCGCGCAGCGCGCGGCGGGCACGGTGCTCGCCGCGGGGCTGATCGCGTCGTTCGCATTCGCGGCGCTCGTCCATGCGTTGCTGCGCGGCCGCGCCGGCGCCGCCGATACGGGCGCCAGCAGCCGCGGCATCCTGAACGAGGCGCGGATGATGGGCATCATCCGCTCGTCGATGGAAGCGATCATCACGATCGACGAGAAACAGACGGTCGTGATCTTCAACCCGATGGCCGAACAGGTATTCGGCGTGTCGGCGATGGAGGCGATCGGCGCGCCGCTGTCGCGCTTCATCCCCGAACGGTTTCGTGCCGCGCACGCGAAGCACGTCGACCAGTTCGGCGTGACGGGCGTGTCGGAGCGGCAGATGGGCCGCCAGCGCGTGCTGTTCGGGCTGCGCGGCAATGGCGAGGAATTCCCGATCGAAGCGTCGATCTCGCAGATCCGCGACGCGTCGGGCAAGCTCTACACGGTCATGTTGCGCGACATCACCGAGCGGCAACGGGCAGAGAATGCGCTGAAGCAGTCGCGCGAGGAGCTGCGCGAACTGTCGGCGAACCTGCAGAACGTGCGCGAAGAGGAAAAGACCCGCATCGCGCGCGAACTGCACGACGACCTCGGCCAGCAACTCACCGCGCTGAAGATGGACCTGTCCGTCATCGAGCAGCAACTGCGTGCGCCGAACCGCGCGCAACCCCACGACGACGTGCTGTCGCAACTCCAGGGCATGCGCCGGCTGATCGACGCGACCGTCGCGTCGGTGCGGCGCATCGCAGCCGACCTGCGCCCCGTGATGCTCGACGATCTCGGCCTCGTGCCCGCGATCGAATGGCTGGCGAACGATTTCACGAACCGCTACGGCATCGACGTCGAACGCCAGATCGAAACCGGCGGCCTCACGTTCACCAGTACCGGGGCGACCACGCTGTTCCGGATCGTCCAGGAAGCGCTGACGAACGTCGCGCGCCATGCGGATGCGACGCGCGTCGCATTGCGGCTCGATATCGAGGAAGGCTTCTGCGTGCTGCGCGTCGCGGACAACGGCCGCGGCGCGGCACCGGGCGGCACCGCCCACGAGGACAAGTCGTTCGGCCTGATCGGCATTCGCGAACGCGCACACATGCTGGGCGGCAGCGTGACGATCGATACCGCGCTCGCGCGCGGCTTCTCGATCACCGTCGCGTTCCCGCTCGGCACCGTTCAACAGGAAACCACCCTCACATGATCAAGGTGCTCATCGCCGACGACCATACGCTCGTGCGCGACGGTCTGCGGCACATTCTCCAGAACACCACCGCATTCGAAGTGGCCGGCGAAGCGTGCGACGGGCCGTCGACGATCGCGCTGATTCGCTCGACGCCAGCCCAGGTGCTGGTGCTCGACCTGTCGATGCCGGGCCGCAACGGCGTCGAGCTGATCAAGCAGATCAAGGACGAGAAGCCCGCGCTACGCGTGCTCGTGCTGACCATGCATGCGGAACAGCAGTACGCGGTGCGCGCGTTCCGCGCCGGCGCGTCGGGCTATCTGACCAAGGAAAGCGCGAGCGCCGAACTGGTCGGCGCGGTGACCAAGGTGGCGTCGGGCGGCGTCTACGTGAGCCTCGCGATGGCCGAGCAATTCGCGCAAAGCCTGAACGAACCGGCCGAGACGCTGCCGCACCAGCGGCTGTCCGATCGCGAGTTCGACGTGTTCCGCCGGATCGCCGCCGGACAGACCCTGACCGAGATCGCGCAGGCGCTGTGCGTGAGCGCGAAGACGGTCAGCACCTACAAGACCCGGATCCTGGAAAAGATGCAGATGCCGCACGAAGCGGCGCTGGTCCGCTACGCGATGCGGCACAAGCTGCTCGACGAGACGGACGACGTCTAGGCGCACCGTGGCGGCCGCGCGACGCGCGGGCCGGCTGAAGGTCGCGCAGCCTACTTGCCCGGCACCGGGCAGGCCAGGTCGCCTTCCTCGCACGACAGATAACCCTTCAGCGTCTCGTTGCGCGTCTTGGTCAGATCGTCGAGGCAGGTCGATACGACCATCGGATACACGCTGCCGCCTTCGGCGTTCGCGCTGGAGAAGTTGCATTCGGCGTCGCGGTACGCGATCCACGCGCGTTGCGCGTTCACGAGTTTTTCCGCGAGCGGCTTCGCGTCGCGCAGCCGTGCGGTGACGGCCTGGTAAGTGCGGTTCAGGTCCGCGTCGGATTTCTTGTACGCGCGATCGGCGCACGCCGTCAGCGCTGCCTGATCCGTCGCGTCCGCACAATTCGCCTGTGCATGGGCAACGTTCGCCGCCAGCGCGAGCGCGCACAGCAGACCGGTCGAGACACGCATGGATGCTCCTGTTTGTTTTCGTTGAAGTCGTGGAACGTGATGCCGGGCTTGCCGCCGCGCCTCGGCGCGCGACCTCGCCGGCCGACGGTCGCGACTTCGGTCGCGGCCGCCGCAGCGTGGCAATGCCGACCGCGATGCTAGCGCACGCGCGATCGATTGTCAGCCCGCGCCCGCGTGCCGCGCACGCAAAAAAGCCCGCACTCGAGTGCGGGCCTTTCGATACGGCGTTGCGGGCGGCCTGGCGGCCGCGCGGCGAATGGCTTGCTTAGTGGCCGAAGTACACCGACGAACGATCGGCTGCGGCCGGCACGGTCACGCGCTGGCCCGACTGCGACGTCGCGACCGGGTTCGAGCCATAGCCCGTTACGTCGGCCTGCGCACCGGTGTTCTGTGCGGCGGCGATCTTCGCCTGTGCGGCCTGGATGTTTTCCGGATAGTTCATCCAGTCGTTCGGGTTGTAGCCGGCCTTTTCGAGCTGAACCAACTCGGCACGCACTTGCGCGCGCGTCAGCGGCTGCTGGTTCGATTGGGCGAACGACACGACCGGGGCGGCCACCAGAGCGGCCAGTGCAACTGCCTTGATCAGCGATTTCATGATGCGTTACCTCCAGATTGTTTTGTCAGGCGCTTCCGACTCGGTAGTCGTTGCGCATGAGTGAAAGTCTAGGAGGCCGCGCTATCAGGGTAAATACTTAAATCGCAAATTCACTGTTGACGGAATCCGTACAATCGCGATGCATGCGGCCGAATCATCGGAGGATTATGGCCACGCTTGAAACCAATGGGCGGCAGCATGCTTCGTCCGACGTGGATCGGCCGAGCCGGAGGCCGCTGCGCCGCGGCTGCCACGTGTGCCCGGTTCACCGCATCAGCGGACCAGGTCCGTATCGGCGGCGCCGACCGACAGGTCGAACAACAACGCCTTGAGGCGGGTCCGGTCGTCGGCGGCAGTCTCGTCGAACGCCGCATGGTGGAGCACCCAGCCCGGGAGCGCCGGATCGGCATGCACCGCGCGCACCGTGCCGTCGAGTGCGAGCAACGCGACACGATCGTCATCCATGTACGGCAACTGCACGCGCAACGGCTCGCCGGCCGCCGCGAGCGCCCGGTCGACCGCGATCGACAGTCCGTTCAGGCTGAGATCGCGCACGATCCCGATACCGTCCGCCTGCACTGTCCCGCCCGTGCAGCGGGCCGCGATCCGCACCTGGACGCGCGGCTCCGCGCGCGTGCGCAGCCGGTCGACGAAGCCCGGCGGCGACAGCACCAGGAACGGCGCCGCACCCGCCGCGTGCACCGCATCGACCGTCGCACCGAAACGCGACACCGCCGACCGGCCGATCGCGACCGCCTCGACGTCGTCGCCACGGGCAAAATCGAGCGCGACCGCCGGCTGCGGTTCGACGAACAGCGCCCCCGATGCGCCGATCCCGATCAACCGGCAGCGCTGCAGCACGCGGGTCGCGCCGACCCGCCGCCGGATGCCGATCGCCGCGCCGGCCGACAGCCCCATGCGCGCGGCCGCCGGCACGGTGTCGGGCGCAGGCGCGGCGGGCTCGGCGTCATCGCGCCGGCGAACGGGCCGGAAGTGATCGAACAGGAAAGCATGCTGCGCGGGATCGTGCAGCGTCGTGCCGGCGGGCAGCAGCGCGGCGCCGCCCGCGTCGAAGAGATCGAAGCCGAGCGGAGTGCCGGTTGAGAGGTCGTCGCGCGCGAGCGCGACGTGATCGGTGATGAGCCGCATCGGAAAGGCGCGGAGCAACCGCGCGGGCTGTCGTGACAACGTTATTACGGCAGCATCGCGCGAAATCTGAACGTCTCGTTACTCCGAACCGCTGGTCGCGCCGGGTGAAACGGGAGCCGTGGCCGGAGCCGTCGGCGGTGCCGGTACGGACGAAGGCACGGCCGGCGCGGAGGCGAGGCCCGCGCCGGAAGCGTTGCCCGCGTTGCCGCCCGCCGCCGGCGGCTGCGTGGCCTGCGATTGCGACGCGCCCGCCGACAGCGCGGCGGCCGATGCCGCCACCTCCGACGCCGGAATCCACTCCTCGACGATCCCGCCGGATGCCGCGTCGGGCGCCGACGCAGCCGATGCACCCGATGCCGCAGCGGCGTCCGCCTCCGGCTGCCGCTCGATACGCTGCGTCCTGACGGGCGCCGGCGCCTGCTTCGGCTCGGGCCCGAACCATCCGTCGAACAAGTCCGTCACGCGCTCGCGCACCGACGCGAACCAGCCGGGCGACGGTTCGGTATCGAATTTCAGCTTCGTGTCGACGATTCGGGCGCGTTGCGCGCGCTGGAAAAAGTCGCCGACGATCGGCAGCGCGCTGTGCGCGCCTTGCCCCCAATAGTCGCTGCGCAGCGTCACGCGGCCGTCGTCGAAACCGACCCATGCGCCGGCCACCAGCCCGGGCTGCATCAGGATGAACCAGCCGTCCGCGTTGTCCTGCGTGGTCCCGGTCTTGCCGGCCACGTCGCCGCGAATGCCGAAGCGCGCGCGGATGCTGCTGCCGGTGCCGCGTGTCACCACGTCGCGCATCACGCCGAGCAGCGTCTTGTCCGTCTCGGCATCGAGCGCGCGCTCGGGCGGCGCCGGCGCGTACTCGGCGAGCACATCGCCCTGGCGGTTCTCGATGCGCGTCACCATCTGCGGCTCGACGTACAGGCCGCCGTTCGCGATCGTCGCGTACGACGCAACCATCTCCTTCAGCGTCACCGGGCTCGTGCCGAGCGCGAGCGACGGCACGCGCTCGAGCGGGCTTTCGCGCACGCCCATGTCGCGCGCGAGCCGCGCCACCGCCGCCGGCCCGACCTTCTCCATCACCTGCGCGGTGATCCGGTTGCGCGACAGCGCGACCGCGTCGCGCAGCGTCATCGGCTTGCCCGACGGCGGCACGTCGTCGTTCGGCCGCCAGATCTCGCCGCCCTTCAGCGGAATCTCGACCGCCTGGTCGATGAAGGTATCGTCCGGCTTCATCCCGTTCGCGAACGCGACGCCGTAGACGAACGGCTTGAAGGTCGAACCCGGCTGACGCCGCGCCTGCGCGACGTGATCGAACGGCTCGCTCGTGAAGTCGCGGCTGCCGACCCACGCGCGGATCTGCCCGTCGCGCGGGTCGATCGCGACGAAGCCGGCCTGCACGTCGGTCTTCGCCTTGCACAGCGCGCGCATGAAACCGCGGTCGGCGGCGAGCTGCTTCATCGCGGCGGCATCGTTCTTGCCGGCATCCTGCGCGGCCTTGTACTCGGGCGACTCGCGCATGAACGTGCGGAACACCTCGTTGTCGGTGCCGCAGCCGTCGCGGCCGCTCCATGCGTTGTTCGCGATGCCCTGCAGCTGGTTCGCCTGCAGCGTCAATGCCGCCGTCGCCATCTGCTGCAGCCGCGAATCGATCGTGGTGCGCACGATCAGCCCGTCCGAATAGATGTTGTAGTCGTTGCGGTCGGCCCAGCCGATCAGCCATTTGCGCAGTTGCTGCGCGAAGTGCGGCGCGGGTCCCGGCGGCTCCTTCTGGCGCTCGAAATCGATGCGCAGCGGCCGGCGCTGCAACTGCGCGAACTGCGCCGGCGACAGCTTGCCGTACTTCACCATCTGGCCGAGGACGGTATTGCGCCGCTGCAGCGCGCGCTCGGGGTTCAGCACCGGGTTGTAGTAGCTGTTGCCCTTCAGCATCCCGACGAGCGTCGCGCTGTCCAGCACGTCGAGCTCGTCGGCGGACTTGTCGAAATAGGTGCGCGCGGCCATCTCGACGCCGTACGCGTTGTACAGGAACGGCACCGTGTTCAGGTAGGTCTCGAGGATCTGGTCCTTGCTGTAGACGGCCTCGATCTTCAGCGCGGTGATCGCCTCCTTCACCTTGCGCGTGAGCGTCGGCGCGCGGCCGATCTCGTCCGGATACAGATTGCGCGCGAGCTGCTGCGTGATCGTCGAGCCGCCCTGGCGGCTGCCCGAGAACGTATGGAGCGCGGCCGACGCCGTGCGCTTCCAGTCGAGGCCGTGATGCTCGTAGAAGCGATGGTCCTCGGTCGCGATCAGCGCGTCGACCATGTGCGGCGAGATCTGCTTGAGCGACACCCATTCGCGGTTCGACGGCTTGAATTCGGCGAGCAGCTTGCCGTCGGCCGACAGCACCTGCGCGGGCTGGTCGACGCGCGCCTTGCGGATGTCGCCGATGCCCGGCGTGAACGGGATCAGCACCAGCACGTACAGCACGAACAGCGCCGGCACGGCGGCGGCCGCGCGCAGCACGCCGCGGCGTGTCGGATGACGGAGGTGGTGCCAGGCGCTGGCCCGGACACGCTTGACGAACACGGCGGCAGCGGCCGCGACGGGTTGGGCACGCGCGACCCATTTGGCACAGAGGTCACGCACTGACGACACGTTTCGGCGATTCACGCGGGTGGGGGATCTGCTGGAAAGGCTGCATCGTACCAAAACTCGCGCGGCCCGCCGGCCGGCGGCCGTCCGGCGCCCGCGCGAATGGCGCCGGTTCGCACATTTTTACAACAAAAAGGCGCGCGCCCCGCAGCGGGAACGCGCGCCCGACCGAGGGCGGTACGCCGACGCTCAGCGGACGAGAAAACCGTAGGTGAGCGGATCGCGCTCGTCGACGATCCAGTTCGCGAACCCGCAGATGTGCGCGCTGCCCTCCACTTCCGGAATCACGGCCGGGATATCGCCGACCGTCGTCTCGCGCAGCACGCGTCCCTTGAACACCGTGCCGACGATCGACTCGTTGACCAGCGTGTCGCCCGCCGCGAGCAGCCCGCGCTGGTACAGCTGCGCGACACGGCCGCCCGTGCCGGAGCCGGTCGGCGAGCGGTCGACCTCGCGATCCGCGAACACGCAGCAGTTCGCCTGCGTCGAGCCCGGATGGCGCGGCGCGTTCGCGATGATCGTGCCGTAGATATGGTTGATTTCGGGGATCTCCGGATGCACGACCGAATATTTCGCGTTCGCGGCGGCCTTCACTTCGGCGCCGAAGCGGATCAGCTTTTCCACCGCCGCTTCGCGCACCGGCAGGTCGAACGGCGCGCCGTCCACGTAGAAATAGAACGCGCCGCCGTATGCGATGTCGCCGGTCACGGTGCCGAACGACGGCGTGTCGACCGACACGTCGCGCTGCCAGATGAACGACGGCACGTTGACGAAGCGCACCGGCCCGGCATGTTCGCCGTCCCATTTCACGAACGCCTCGATGAAGCCGCACGGCGCATCGATGCCCACGCGCGTCTCCGGCACCGTGCGCTGCACCCAGCCGAGCTCGACCGCGGCGGTCGACAGCGCGATGACGCCGTGCCCGCAATGGTCGCTGTAGCCCTCGTTGTGCACGAATATCACGCCGAAATCCGCGTTCGCCGACACCGGCTCAGTCAGGTAGCCGCCGTACATGTCGGCGTGGCCGCGCGGTTCGAACATCAGTGCGCGGCGAATTTCGTCGGCATTCTCCTTGAGCCACGCGCGGCGCTGGACGATCGTGTCGCCGGGCAGGCGCGGCAGGCCGCTCGTGACGATGCGGAACGCTTCGCCGCCGGTATGGACTTCGACGGTGGAAAGGGATCGGGAAATTTTCATGGAGGATCGAAGGCGTGAAGACGAAGGACGGCGCCGCGGCGCCGTCCGGTGCGGGTTACTTGGCGTAAGGCTCGGGCAGCCCGTTGCGGATGACGTAGACGGTGGTCGGCGCGCCCTTCAGGTCGCCGCGCTCGTCGAACGAATAGGTGCCCGCGACGCCCGCATAGTTCGACTTCGCCAGCTGCGCGATCAGCTTCGCCTTGTCCGTGGTCGTGCCGGCCTTGACCATCGCGTCGGCCAGCAGCTTCATGCCGTCGTAGTAGTTGACGCCGTAGACCTGGGTGTCCGTGTGATAGGTATCGTGATACTTCTTCAGGAATTCGCGGCCGGCCGGCGTCTTCTCGAGCGCGACGCCGCCCTGCGCGCAGTAGACGATCGACGCGGCCTCGCCGGCGACCTTGCCCATGTCGGCCGAGCAGATGCCGTCGCCGCCGAGCAGCTTCGCGCGCAACCCGCGCTGCTTCATCTGCTTCGCCATCGGCGCGCCTTGCGCCGCGTAGCCGCCGAGGAAGATCACGTCGGGATTGCTGGCCTTGATCTTGGTGAGAATGCCGAGGAAATCGGTCGCCGACGAATTCGTGTACTCCTGGTCGACGATCTTGATCCCGTTCGCTTTCGCGACGTTCATGAACTGCTCCGCGACGCCCTGCCCGTACGCGGTGCGATCGTCGATGACCGCGGCGGTTTTCGCGTTCAGCGTCTTCGCGGCGAAGGTCGCCATCGTGCCGCCGAGCTGTTCGTCGCTCGCGCCGATCCGGAAGATGTTCTTGAAGCCCTGCCGCGTGAGCGCCGGGTTCGACGCGACGGGCAGGATCGGCACGCCCGCGTTGCTGTACACGCGCGACGCCGGAATCGCGACACCCGAGTTGTACGGCCCCAGCACCGCGACGACGCCCTTGTCGACCAGGTTCTGCGCGACCTGCACGCCCGCCTTCGGGTCGGCCTGGTCGTCCTCGGACACCAGCTTGAACGTGACCGTCTTGCCCGCCACCTTCACGCCGGCCTTGTTGAGCTCTTCGACGGCGAGGCGCGCGCCGTTTTCATTGTCCTTGCCGTTCGCGGCCTGCGGGCCGGTCAGCGGTGCCGAATGGCCGATCATCACGACTTCCTGCGCGTGCGCGGAAGTCAGCGCGCCGGCGGCAACGGCCACCGAGAGCGCGATAACGAAGTGTCGCATGGTGTCTCCTGATTGGTTTTGTGTGAAACCAATGTAGGACACACGTGGTCACGACGCAAGCAATTTCAAAATGAATTTCGCGCTTCTGGTCGATTTTCAGACCAGAATGGCGTGGCGCATTTCATTTCGGCGCGATGTCCCGCCGCACGCGAAGGATGTGCTGTTCGACGTAGAAGGCGGCCGCATCGGCGTCGCCCGACACGATCGCCTCGTAGATCAGCCGGTGCTCGGACACGTAAAGGCGGATGCGGCCCGCATCGTAGATGCCGTCGTCCTTCAGCCGTTTCCACAGCGGCTGATCCATCGTCTTCGCGACTTCGTCCGCGATCTTCACGATCAGCGCGTCGCCGGTCATCAATGCAAGCTGCCGGTGGAACAGCCGGTCGCTCTCGTTCCACAACGCCCGCTGCTGCGGATCGTCGATGTCGGCGATGGTTTCCATCTGCGCAAGATAGCCCTCGGCGACGGGATCGGCGCGCCCGTGCGCGGCGGCGAGGCGCGCGATCGCCGGCTCGAGGATGAGTCGCACGCCCAGCGTCGACGTCGGACTGAAGTCGGCGTCGGGCACGCCGCGCGTGTCGCCGCGCTGCGCGAGCACGTCGAGCGGCGCCGCCACGACGTAGGTGCCCGAATTGCGCTTCGTGAACACCAGCCCCTCGTTCTGCAACGCGCCGAGCGCCTCGCGCACGGCCGGCCGGCCGACCTGGAACAGCGCCGCGAGTTCGCGCTCCGACGGCAACCGCGAATCGGCCGCATAGCGCCCCGCGCGGATCTCGTCGCGGATCTTCTCGGCGACCTGTTCGTAGATCTGCAGCGGCCGGAAACCGGCTTCGAGCGATTCAGGACGTGCGGACATCATCAGGGGCTCCTGCCCGGTCGGGTGGTGAATAGGGAAACAAACGGGCTCGCACCATACCGGAGCGACGCCCATCTGGACGGATATTAGAACCAAAATCGGCAGCCTGCTGGCTTTTCCGGCTTGCCTGCCGACAAGTGACTGGTATAGATTTGATCCAGAACGGCTGCCGTGTCGATCATCGACAGCCGCCATGGCGAGCGCGTGCTGCGCGGTCGTCCACGCCCACCGATGCAAAACCGACCGATACGATGACCGCTCTCTCCCGGATCCCCGCTTTCGATGCCGCCGAAACGGCAGCGCTGCTCGACTACCCCGCACTGCTCGCCACGCTCGCCCGTACCGTCGCCGAATACGCGGCAGGCGAGATCGTCAGCCCCGAACGGCTGGTCGTGCCGCTGCAGGCGGGCGGCGTGATGCTGTCGATGCCGTCGAGCGCACGCGACCTCGCGAGCCACAAGCTCGTGAACGTATGCCCCGGCAACGGCGCGCGCGGACTGCCGACGATCCTCGGCCAGGTGAGCGCGTACGACGCGACGACGGGCGCGCTGCGCTTCGTGCTCGACGGCCCGACGGTCACCGGGCGCCGCACGGCGGCCGTTACCGCGCTCGGCATCCAGGCGCTGCACGGCGCCGCGCCGCGCGACATCCTGCTGATCGGCACCGGCAAGCAGGCGGCCAATCACGCGGAGGCGCTCGCGGCGATCTTTCCGGATGCACGGCTGCACGTGCGCGGCTCG
The DNA here is from genome assembly GCF_001718335.1 of Burkholderia territorii. Taxonomy (NCBI): domain Bacteria; kingdom Pseudomonadati; phylum Pseudomonadota; class Betaproteobacteria; order Burkholderiales; family Burkholderiaceae; genus Burkholderia; species Burkholderia territorii. The sequence goes on along the minus strand of NZ_CP013365.1, from coordinate 1,123,512 downwards.
CGCGCCGACAGCGCGGCCGCGTTCTGCGCCGCGCACCGCGCACAGGCGCCGCGGCTCGTGCCGCTCGACGGCGACGCGATTCCCGATGCGATCGACGTCGTCGTCACGCTGACGACGAGCCGCACGCCCGTCTATCGCGAAGCCGCGCGCGAAGGCCGCCTCGTGGTCGGCGTCGGCGCGTTCACCGCGGATGCCGCCGAAATCGACGCCGACACCGTGCGGCACAGCCGGCTCGTCGTCGACGATCCGGCCGGTGCGCGCCATGAGGCCGGCGACCTGATCGTCGCGCAGGTCGACTGGCAGCGGGTCGCGTCGCTCGCCGACGTGCTGCGCGGCACGTTCGAGCGCAGCGGGCCGCTGCTGTTCAAGACGGTCGGCTGCGCGGCCTGGGATCTGGCCGCATGCCGCACGGCCCGCGACGCGCTGGACGCGCGCGCGGCCGGCTGACTGCGCGGCGGCAGACCGATTCCCCACCAGTTGCACGAAGCCGCCCGGTATCGTCGGGCGCGCCACCTCGCCTCTTTCCCGTACGCGTTGTAGGAAACGCCCTACAACGCGTCGCCACGGCCTACACAAACTTCCAGTTCGGCCGATTTCATTTTCGGCGGCGCAACACGATACTGCCGGCATGAATGCCAGCCTGTCGCCCGCCGTCGCACTTCGGGTTTTTCTCGTCGATCACGCCATTGCCGTCCGGCAACGGATCGCGCTGCTCGTCGGCGCGATTCGCGGCGTCGTGGTCGTCGGCGAAGCGGAAGACGGCGAGGACGCATTGACGCATATCCGCGGCAGCCACGCGGACGTCGTGATCGTCGACCTGCGGCTCGCCGACGGCAGCGGCCTCGATCTGATCGGGATGCTGTCGAAGGCCGTGCCGCGGATCGTCACGATCGTCCTGACCAACCATTCGGCGCCGGCATTCAGGGAGGCATGCGCGACGGCAGGAGCGGACTACTTCTTCGACAAGACCGCCGAATTCGACGCCGCATGCCACGTCATCGAATCCCTGGTGCGCGCTCATGCGCATCACCCCTGACCGAGACGGAGTGACTCATGTCCACAGCCACCGCCTGCGCCGCCGACCCATCCGTCGCGCCTCGGCCATCGACTCCGCTTCATTCGATCGCGCGTAACGACGGCGCGAAGCATCCCGCCGCGCGCTGCTCGGCTTGCCTGATGCGCTCGCTGTGCCTGCCGCCGGACTTGACCGCCGCCGAATACGGCCGACTCGACGCGATCATCTGTTCGACGCGCCAGGTTCGCCAAGGCGATGCGCTGTTCCGCAACGACGATCCGTTTCACAGCATCTACGCCGTGCGCGCCGGCTCGTTCAAGACGGTCATGATGCATCGCGACGGCCGCGAGCACGTGACCGGCTTCCAGATCGCCGGCGAAACGCTCGGCATGGACGGCATCGGCGGCGGCCAGCACTGCTGCGACGCGATCGCGCTCGAGGACAGCGTCGTATGCGTGATCCCGTTCGGCGCACTGGAGGCCGCGTGCCGCGAAATGAAGCCGATGCAGCATTTCATCTACCAGATGCTGAGCAGCGAGATCGTCCGCGAGTCGAGCCAGATGCTGCTGCTCGGCACGATGTCGGCCGAGCAGCGCGTCGCGCATTTCCTGCTGAACCTGTCGTCGCGCTTCGAGGCGCGCGGCTATTCGCCGTCGGAATTCAACCTGCGGATGACGCGTGAGGAAATCGGCTGCTATCTCGGCATGAAGCTCGAGACCGTCAGCCGGATGTTCTCGCGGTTCCATCGGGATGCGCTCGTCGAAACGCGCGGCAAGCGCGTGCGGATCATCGATGCCGAGGCGCTCGCGCAGGTGTGACGCACGGCGCGTCGCGCTTCACTGCATGGTGGCGCCCGGCGGGACCGCATGCAGCGCGATCGCTTCGGATTCGCCGGCCTGCCCGGCGGACAGTGCCTGCTCGGCCAGCGCGAACACGCGGCCGAGCACCTCGATCACGTCGTCGCCGGTGCCGCGCGGCGGCGCTATCGGCGAGCGGCCGCGCACGGCCAGCTCGAGCCGCACGTCGTAGGTCGGGCGGCCATCCGCGCGCGGGCGCGATTCGATCACCAGGCGGCAATCTTCCAGCCGTGCGCGGAACCGTTCCAGCCGCACCAACTGCACCGCCGCTTCCGCTTCCAGCGCGGCGGAACCCGCGAATCCGACGCAGACGATCTGCATGCCCACGCCCATGGCGCTCCTCCCGTCGGCGTCGCCGTTCGCCGACGGCGTTGCCTGTTCCTGTGTCGTCGTGCCACGGTGTCCCGCGCGCGGCACGATCCCGCGTCATGCAGCACGATGACGGCCGCGGCGATTACTGCCCTGGCAGTCTTGCATCCACGCATCGATCGGCACGATGCGGTTCATACGCTGAATGTCTGCGACGCCTTCATTTCGATCCACGTCATGCCGGCCCGCAACCCTTCGATCGCAGCCTCGTGCTCGGTCGGGTATGCATGGCTGTGCTCGAACGTGTGGTGAAAGCGCGCTGCGCCCGTGCCGTGCTCGACGGTCACGCGGCAGCGGAACTCGCCGGATTCGCACGGCCGCGTCTCGATCTCGACCGACCAGTCGCGCTCATGAATCGTGCCTTGCAGTGTCATGCGTCCTCCTGCGGTATCAGTCATCCATCCTGAAGTGACCGCTGTGCAGCAACACCGGCCGGCCGCCGATTTCGTCGAGCATCCGTCGCGCCATCGCCTCGATCACCGGCCGGTGCGCGTCGAACGCATCCAGCAAATCCCGTTCGAGCAACGACGGCGCACCGAAATGGTCTTCCAGCGCTTCGGCCGTGATCGCGCACTGCACGCAGCGGCCGTCGACCAGCGCCGAAAACGCGACGACCAGATCGCGTGCGCAATATTCGGGCGGTTCCGGTGGAAAGGCTATCTGCATCTATCCGCCTGTCATCGTCGGGACGATTCATGACGTGAGCATAACGGGCCGTGCCGCCGCACGCTTGACCCACGTCAACCGGTTCGCTGCACCGCGCGACGCGCGCACCGTCGTGCCGCCCGGCAGGCGTTCAGCGCGCGTCCGCGTCGAGCGCCGCACCGCGCTCGGCGAGCAGTTCGCGCAGCACGCTGCGATGGCAGCGGCGTTCGTCCTCGCAATAGCAGCCGATCGAAAACGCGCTCGTGGCCGACAGCGCGGCGAGCAGGTCCAGCACCTTCGGCGCGTCGCCATGCGCCATCTCGGCACGGAAGTGGCGCGTGAACGCGCGCCATTCGGCGTCGGTTTCGGCAGCCTGCGCCTGCGCGACCAGCTCGGGGCTCGGCGACAGCGTCGGCAGCCATACATCATAGTAGTCGCGCGATGCGAATTCCGCCTTGGGTACGCCGCGCGGCGGCCGCCGCACCGTGCCGATCCTCACGCCCTCGCCGGCCGCGCGCGGCGAGCCGAGCCGTACGATTCGAATAGCCATGCCGCTCCTTCATCATGCGTTCGATCCGACATCGTACCGCCGCGCCGCCGCCGCGCAACAAAAAACCGGCTGCCTCCGCGACGGAGACAGCCGGTTTCGGCGATGCGCTCGTGCGCCCGAGGGCGCGCCGTCAGACGCCGCTCTTCAGCACCTTGCCGATCGCATCCGCGACGATGCCGACGTTCGAATCGTTCAGCCCCGCGACGCACATGCGCCCCGAACGCAGGATGTACACGCCGTGCACTTCGCGCAGCGCCTCGACCTGCGATTCGGTCAGGCCCGTGTACGTGAACATCCCGCGCTGCTTCACGTAGCGCGTCAGCGCTTCGCCGCTGACGTGGTCGCGCAGGCCGTCGTGGATCGACTGGCGCATCCGCGCGATGCGGCGGCACATCGCGGCCAGCTCTTCTTCCCACTGCTTGCGCAGCGCGGGCGTGTTCAGCACGGTCGCCACGACCTTCGCGCCGTAGGTTTGCGGGTTGCTGTAGTTCGAGCGCACCGCACCGGCCAGCTGGCCCAGCACGCGCTCGGCCGCGGCCGCATCCTCGCAGACGACGCTCAGGCCGCCCACACGCTCGCCGTACAGCGAGAAATTCTTCGAGAACGAGTTCGCGACGAGCGCCGGCACGCCGCGGCGGGCCAGTTCGCGCACCGCGAACGCGTCCGCGTCGAGGCCCGCGCCGAAGCCCTGGTACGCCATGTCGACGAACGGCAGCAGCCCGCGCGCCTCGATCACGTCGATCAGCTTCTCCCACTGGCCTTCGTCGAGATCGACACCGGTCGGGTTATGGCAGCACGCGTGCAGCAGCACGACGCTGCGCGCCGGCAGCGCGTCGATCGCCGCGAGCATCGCGTCGAACTTCAGGCCGCCGGTCGCTTCGTCGTAGTACGGGTACGTGTTCACCGTGAAGCCCGCGCGCTCGAAGATGAAGCGGTGGTTTTCCCAGCTCGGGTCGCTCAGCCACACCTGCGCATCGGGGAAGTAGCGCTTCAGGAAATCGGCGCCCACCTTCAGCGCGCCCGAGCCGCCGAGCGTCTGCACGGTCGCGATGCGGCCGGCCGTGCGCGCCGGATGATCGGCGCCGAACACGAGCGCCTGCACGGCATCGCGATACGCGGCGAGGCCGACCATCGGCAGGTAGGGTTTCGGGCCGTGGTCGCGCTGCAGCGCGGTTTCGGCTTCGCGCACGGCACCCATCACGGGAATCCGGCCTTCGGCATCGAAATAGATGCCGATGCTCAGGTTGACCTTCTGCTCGCGCGGATCTTTCTGGAAGTTCTCGTTGAGCGTCAGGATCGGATCGCCCGGGTACGCGTCGATGTGTTCGAACATGGCTATGTCGGTCTCGTTTGGAAGAAGGGTCGTGTTGCTCGTGTCAGCCGGCGGACGCGCCGTCGCGGATCGCGTAGCCCGCATTCTTCTGACGGAAGCGATACCCGACCGCGAGCACCGCGAGCCATACGGGAATCAGGTACACCGACAGGCGGAGATCCGGCGTCAGGTACATCACGACGAGAATGCCGGCCATGAACGCCAGGCACAGGTAATTCGTGAAAGGATAGCCCAGACTGCGGAAGAAAGTCTGCTCTCCGGCGATGCGCTTGGCCTGGCGGAACTTCAGGTGGATCAGCGTGATCATCGCCCAGTTGATGATCAGCGCCGACACGACGAGGCCCATCAGCACCTCGAACGCCTTGCCCGGCATGAAGTAGTTGACCAGCACGCACACGCCGGTCGCGAGCGCCGACGCGCCGAGCGCGGCAAGCGGAATGCCGCGCTTGTTCACCGAGCACAGCACCTTCGGCGCATTGCCCTGCTTCGCGAGGCCGAACAGCATCCGGCTGTTGCTGTACACGCCGCTGTTGTAGACCGACAGCGCGGCCGTCAGCACGACGACGTTCAGCACGTTGGCGACCACGTTGCTGCTCAGCGCGTGGAAGATCAGCACGAACGGGCTGCCGCCGGTGACGACCTTCTCCCACGGATACAGCGACAGCAGCACGGCGAGCGCGCCGATGTAGAAAATCAGGATCCGGTAGATGACCTGGTTGGTCGCGCGCGGAATGCTGTGCTTCGGATCGTCGGCCTCGGCCGCGGTGATGCCGATCAACTCCAGCCCGCCGAACGAGAACATGATCGCCGCCATCGACATCACGAGGCCCGACACGCCGTTCGGGAAGAAACCGCCGTGCTGCCACAGGTTCGCGATGCTCGCTTCCGGCCCTGCATGACCGCTCGCGAGCAGCCAGCCGCCGAAGCCGATCATCCCGATGATCGCGGCCACCTTGATGATCGAGAACCAGAATTCCGTCTCGCCGTACGATTTCACGCTCGCCAGGTTCAGCAGGTTGATCGCGACGAAGAACACGAGCGCCGACACCCAGGTCGGGACGCCGGGCCACCAGTACTGCACGTAGATCCCGACGGCCGACAGCTCGGCCATGCTGACGAGGATGTACAGCACCCAGTAGTTCCAGCCGGACAGGAAACCGGTGAAGTGGCCGACGTACTTGTCGGCGAAGTAGCTGAACGAGCCGGCGACGGGCTCGTCGACGACCATCTCGCCGAGCTGGCGCATGATGAAGAACGCGACGATGCCGGCCACCGCGTAGCCGAGCAGCACGGACGGGCCGGCCATCTTGATCGTCTGCGCGATGCCGAGGAACAGCCCCGTGCCGAGCGCGCCGCCGAGCGCGATCAGCTGGATGTGCCGATTCTTCAGCCCCCGCTTGAGGCCGTCCTTCTCGTTTCCAGAAACCATGTCTTCTCCATTCTGCCCGCCTCCGCCGGAAGCGGTGCGGCGCGCCTCGGTGTGCCGGGCGCTGTTTTGCTGTGCCGGCGGCCGTTCGTGGAGCCGCCGGGTTGGGGACTGCAATCTTCGCGCGGCGACACCCGATTCCTGTCGGCAGGCCCGCCAGACCGGCCGCCGACCGTCGCCCTCGCCCGCATTGCTGCGGACGCACACGAAAATCCGGCGTCAGTTTAGCGTCGCGACAGCGAAATCGGGTTGCGTAACTCGCTCATGCAAACCCTACATTATGAGATAAGATTGCATCCGGGAGACAGATGAGGAAACAAAAATGCCTGAACCGGTTCTCGATCGCATCGATCGCCACTTGTTGTCGGTGCTGCAGGAGAACGGCCGCGCGTCGAACCTCGACCTGGCGAAGGCCGTCGGCCTGTCGCCCGCGCAGACGCTGCGGCGCCATCGGCGCCTGGAGGAAATCGGCGCGATCCGCCGTTACGAAACCCGTCTGTGCCCCGACACGCTCGGGTTCGGCGTCACCGCGTTCGTGCACGTGACGATGGAGCGCGGGCACATCCGCGACCTGTCGAAGTTCCAGAAACTCGTGTCGGATCTCGCGCAGATCCAGGAATGTTTCTCGGTGACGGGCGATATCGACTATGTGCTGAAGGTGGTCGCGCACGACCTGAAGGGGCTGTCCACGTTCCTGCTCGAAACGCTGATGCGGATTCCGGGCGTGAGCGGCGTGCATTCCAGCGTGTGCCTCGACGAGATCAAGTGCACGAGCGCGATGCCGGTGGAAAGCTGACGCCGCGCCGTGCGCGCGCCCGCGCGGCGCGCTACGTGCGTGCCGCCGCGCTCAGCGCACCGCCTCGAATGCGCTGATGAGCAGCGCGCCCCCGGCGATCACCGCGCATCCCGCCGCGCGGCGCGGCGTCAGCCGCTCGCCGAGATACACGCGGGCGATCAACGCCGCGAATACCACGCTCGTTTCGCGCAGCGCCGACACCGGGCCCATCGGCGCGCGATCCATCGCCCAGATCACGATCGCATACGCAAGCGCCGCGAACACGCCGCCGCATGCGGCCTTCGCCGTTTCGCCGACATCCTGCGCGAGCCGCAACGGCCCCGCGCGCAGCCGGTAGTACGCGGCCATCAGCAAGCCGGTCAGCACGAACATCCACGCCGTATAACCGACCGTGCTGCCGCTCTCCCGCACGCCGATTCCGTCGACCACGCTGTACGCGGCGATCGATACGCCGGTGGCGAACGCGGTGGGCAACACCTGCGTCATCCGGTGCCGTGCGCCGCCGCCACGCTCCAGGCCAATCGCCATGATCCCCGCGCAGATCAGCACGAGCCCGCCTTGGGCGCCCGCGTTCAGGCGCTCGCCCGCGAACGCCGCCGCGCCCAGCGTGACGAGCAGCGGCGCGGTGCCGCGCGCGACCGGATATGCGACGCTCAGGTCGCCGTGCTCGTAAGCGCGCACCAGCAGCAGCGTATAGACGACATGGAGCACCGCCGACGCGACGACGCAGGCCCAACTCGCGGGCGTGATCGGCGCGGCGGCCGGCAGGAACAGCAGCGCGAACAGCCCGATCGCGATCTGCAGCACCGTGGCCGAGCGCAGCCGGTCGCCGCTGCTGCGCACGAGCGCATTCCACGACGCATGCAGGAAGGCGGCGCACAGCACGGCGAACAGAACGGGAATCGGCACGTTGAACACTCGCTGACGGCCGGCAACGCGAAATCGTCGCCGCAAGCCAACCATCGTATGAATGCGTCATCCGGTTGTCAAAAAAGCGTGCGGCCCGGCATCACGGACGAACGGGCCCGACGCCCGCGGATGCTCGTCCGGCGTGGCATTCGCGGCCGCGACCGCGCCGGTCGCCGGATGTGTCGCGTGCATGGCATCCGCTCCGTCCCTTTCCGCCATCTTTCGTGCGGCTTCGCGCCGTAATGAAATCGATACCGACGCGCAACCGCCGCGAAACCGCTCCGCCCCCATATCTTCATACCGAACTGTTTCAATGCCGGTGCCTATCGCGAGCGCCGCGCCGAACCGACACGGCAGCGGAGCCGCCGTCCACCACCGAAAACCTACCTGGAGCTTCCCGATGTTCCGTCAAGCCTTGCTCGTCACCGCGTGCGCCGGCGCGGCGCTTGCGCTGTTCGCCTGCGGCGGCAGCGACGACCCCACGTCGACGCCCGCCGTGTCGTCGCAGGATGCGCTGCAGACCGCCACGCCGATCAAGCACGTCGTCGTGATCTACGGCGAGAACGTGTCGTTCGACCACTACTTCGGCACCTACCCGAACGCGTCGAACCCGGCCGGCGAACCGGCGTTCACCGCGAAGCCCGGCACGCCGACGATCAACGGGCTGACGGGCACGCTGCTCACCGCGAACCCGAACTTCACGAACACGGCCAACGGCACCGATGCCGCGAACCCGTTCCGCCTCGACCGCACGCAAGCCGCGACCGCCGACCAGAACCACGCGTACACGGCCGAGCAGCAGGCCGAAGACAACGGCCTCGCCGACCTGTTCCCGAAGTACACGGGCAAGGGCTCGTCCGGCGGCGCCGGCGCGTTCGGCACCAAGGGCCAGGTGATGGGCTACTTCGACGGCAATACCGTGACCGCGCTGTGGAACTACGCACAGCGCTTCGCGATGAGCGACAACGCGTACACGACGGTCTATGGCCCGTCGACGCCGGGCGCGCTGAACGTCGTGTCCGGCCAGACCAACGGCATGCAGATCGTCAAGACGTCGAAACAGCCGTCGACGCTCGCCGCCACGTCGTACTACATCAACGACGGCCAGGGCGGCTTCACGATGATCAACGACGTCGACCCGGGCTACGACGTGTGCTCGAGCACGACCGACCAGGCGATGATGGCCGGCAAGAACATCGGCGACCTGCTGAACGCCGCGAAGATCACGTGGGGCGGCTTCATGGGCGGCTTCAACCTGTCGACGACCAACAGCAACGGCACGACGGGTTGTGCGCGCAGCACGGTCGCCACCGCCGTGAACGCCGCGACGGCCGACTACATCCCGCACCACAACTGGTTCCAGTACTACGCGTCGACCGCGAACCCGCAGCACACGCGCCCGAGCTCGGTCGCGGCGATCGGCTCGAGCTTCGAAGCCGACGGCAAGACGGCTGAGCCGGCGAACCATCAGTACGACACCGACGACTTCTTCGCGGCCGTGAAGGCCGGCAACTTCCCGTCGGTCAGCTTCCTGAAGGCACCGGCCGCGCAGGACGCGCACGCGGGCTATTCGGATCCGCTCGACGAGCAGGCGTTCGTCACGAAGGTGGTCAACTTCCTGCAACAGCAGCCGGACTGGCAGAACACGGCCGTGATCGTCACCTATGACGACTCGGACGGCTGGTACGACCACGCGTACACGGCGCCGACGCATTCGTCGTCCGACGCGGTCGACCAGGTGAACGGCAACGGCCAGTGCGGCTCGGGCGGCACCACCGGCGTGAACGGCGGCACCGTGAACGGCCGCTGCGGCCCCGGTGTGCGCATTCCGCTGGTCGTGATCTCGCCGTATGCGAAGCAGAACTACGTCGACCACACGCTGATCGACCAGGCGTCCGTCGTGCGCTTCATCGAGGACAACTGGCTCGGCGGCCAGCGTATCGGCGGCGGTTCGTTCGATGCGACGGCAGGCGACCTGCGCGGGCTGTTCGACTTCGCGTCGAAGCCGAATACGGCGCCGCTGTATCTCGATCCGACGCAGGGCACGGTGCTGAGCGCGGCGCCGTCGATCTGACGGCAGCGCGTCACCGGCAGCAGCAGGCCGGCGCATCGTGCGCCGGCCGTTTCCATTCGATGCGCCGCCTTCACGCGGCGACCGACTTTTCACCGACAGCATGACCGCTCGTCCCGCATTCCCGTCTCCCGACGCATCCGGCGCCGCCGCGCCGCGTTCTCCTGCCCGCGTGGTGCGCCGCGCGGCGTTCGTGCTCGGCGCTGCCGTGCTCGGCGCTGCCGTGCTCGGCTATGGCGCGTTCGCCATCGCGTTTCCGGCCCGCACGCCGGCGGCGATCGCCGACGTCGTCGCCGACTGGACGGGCGCGAATCCGCATCCGGTCGTGCTGCAGCGCCCGGCCGTGCAGCCGCTGTCGGCGGTCGCGCAACTCGGGCGCGCACTGTTCGCCGATCCGTCGTTGTCGGCATCCGGCAAGCAGTCGTGCGCGTCGTGCCACAGCCCCGATCATGCGTACGGGCCGCCGAACGGGCTCGACGTGCAGCCGGGCGGCCTGGCGATGACGCAGCAGGGCTACCGCCCGCCGCCGTCGCTGATGTACCTGTATCGTCAGCCCGCCTTCAGCATCGGCCCCGATGCCGGCGAGAACGACGCCGCGCCGAGCGTCGCGCAGCAGGCTGCTTCGGCGGCCGGCGTCGTCAAGGCGCAGAAGGTGGCCGGCACGTCGGCCGCACCGCAGCTCGTGCCGCAGGGCGGGATGTTCTGGGACGGCCGCGCCGATACGCTGCAGCAGCAGGCGTTCGGGCCGCTGCTGAATCCGGTCGAGATGGCGAATGCGAGCATCGACGACGTCGCGCGCAAGCTCGCAGGCTCGCCGCATCGCGCGCAGTTCGAGCAGCTGTTCGGCGCGCGTGTGTTTTCCAGCCCGCAGTTGCTCGTGTCGGAGGCGATGTTCGCGATCGCGCGCTATCAGGTCGAGGATCCGTCGTTCCATCCGTACAACAGCAAGTACGACCGCTGGCTCGAAGGCCGTGCGCGCCTCACGCAGGCCGAATTGCGCGGGCTGCGGCTCTTCAACGATCCGGCCAGGGCCAATTGCGCGGGCTGCCACCTGTCGAAGCCCGGCAAGGACGGCTTGCCGCCGATGTTTACCGACTACCAGTACGAGGCGCTCGGCGCACCGCGCAACATGGCGCTCGCGCAGAACCGCAACCCGGCGTTTCACGATCTCGGCGTGTGCGGGCCGTTCCGCGAGGATCTGAAGGACCAGACGCAGTACTGCGCGATGTTCCTCACGCCGACGCTGCGCAACGCGGCCACGCGCCACGTGTTCTTTCACAACGGCGTGTTCCACACGCTCGACCAGGTGATGGCGTTCTACAACGAGCGCAGCATCTCGCCCGGGAAGTTCTATCCGCGCGGCGCGGACGGCAAGATCGACGAATATGACGACATTCCGCCGAAGTACCGTGCAAACGTCGACGTGACCGATGCGCCGTTCGATCGCAAACCGGGCGACAAGCCCGCGATGACCGCGCAGGACATCAAGGATATCGAAGCGTTTCTCGGCACGCTGACCGACGAGCCGGCACGCTGAGCATCGGCGATCCGACGCGCTTCGTCAGTGTCGCGCGCGGACGCGGCGGCTCGCGGTGACAGGCTCGCTACCGCGCCGCCGTTGCCGGCGTGTCGACGGTTGCGGCTGCATCGATCCGCCGCGCCGCCAGTTGCTGCGCGAACCGGTACGCCACCAGCGAGCCGGCCACGGCCAGCAGCATCGGCACCAGGCTGTCGTGATCCACACGCGTGAACTCGAGCAGCAGCACGACGGCCGTGATCGGCATCTGCATCGACGCGGCAAGGAACGCGGTCGCGCCGATCAGCGCGCATCCGCCGATCGACGTGCCCGGCCACACGAGGTGCCACAGCCCGCCGAGCACGACGCCCAGCAACGCGCCGTTCGCGAGACCCGGCGTCAGGAGCCCGCCCTCCGCGCCCGCGCGCAGGCTGCCCGCCTCGATCAGCACCTTCAGCACGAGCAGCGTGGCCGCGAGACCGATCGTCAGCGTGCCGTCGAAACCCAATGCAGCCGGCCCCTTGCCGTTGCCGGGCAGTTGCGGAAACCACATCGCGAGCACGCCGATCGCCGCGAAGTTGACCAGCGCGAGCACCGGGAGCAGGCGGCCCTTCGGCGCCTGCTCCCGCGCGCGCGTCGTGAGCCGCACGAACGCGTAGGCGGCAAAACCGAACAGCGGCCCGCAGACGATCGACCACGCCACCAACGGCGCACTCAGCGCAAACGAAGGCACCGCGTACTGATGTTCGTTGCCGAGCCCGATCCACGCGACGGCCGCCGCGATCGCCGACGTGACGACGGCCACCACCAGCGCGCGCAGTTCGAACGTGCCGAGCAGCACTTCGAGCACGAACACGGCGCCGCCGAGCGGCACGTTGTAGACCGCCGCGAGGCCGGCGCCCGCGCCGCACGCGACCATCAGCCGGCAATCGGCGGGCGTGAGCCCCGCGCGATGCGCGAGCCGGCCGGCCAGCAGCGCGCCGATCTCGCGCGGCGCGACTTCGCGGCCGAGCGGCGAACCGAGCGCGACGGTGACGATCTGGAGCAACGCATGCACAGTCGTGCTGACGACCGGCATTCGCGGATCGGCTGCGCGAACGGCCCGGCGGATGCTGACGAGCGGTCGGCCGAACCGGTAAAGCGCCCACCAGCCGCCGCCCGCGACCAGCCCGCAGACGACCAGCACGACGACCCGGCGCAGCGGCTCGGCGCCGGTCACGCCCGCGAGAAAGCTCTCGCTCCCGACCACGTGCGCGAGGCTGTAACCGTAGGCCACATGCTGAACCGCGTGAAGCAGCAGCGCGAGCAACATCCCGCCGACGCCCGCGCCGACACCAGTCAGGACCGTGACGGCCGCCATCCGCGCGAACGGGCTGGCCAATGGCGAAGAGGAAGCGGGAGCGGACGGGAGATCGGGGCGCATGAGGTCGGCGAACGTGGATCGATACGACGGCGCGCACCATGCACGCCGCCGTCAGGACCGCATCGTAGGCTTCGGCCTTCCATGAGACAAACGTATTTTTCTGATCAACTCATGCATTTTGTGACTACATGCGTCGCGGCAGCCCATGGCGATGTGCGCCGCCGCCCCGCACGATCGCACTACGCCGGATACGTGACGCGCTCCGGCTCCCGCCGCATGATGACCTTCCCGTGCCGCACCGACAGCGTGGCCTTCGCCTGCCGGCGCACGGCTTCGTAGTCGCTGTCCGCGTCGAGCACGATCAGGTTCGCCGACCGTCCGACCACGATCCCGTAGCGGTCGCCGAGGTGCATCGTCGTCGCGGCGTGGTCGGTCACGAAGTCGAGGCAGCGCTGCAGGTCCTGGTAGCCCATCATGTGGCAGATGTGCAGGCCGGCATCGAGCACGCGCAGGATGTTGCCGTTGCCGAGCGGATACCACGGATCCTTGATCGAATCCTGGCCGAAACACACGTTCAGCCCCGCGCGATCGAGTTCCGCGACGCGCGTGACGCCGCGCCGCTTCGGAAACGTATCGAAGCGCCCCTGCAAATGGATGCTCTCGGTCGGGCACGAGACGAAGTTCAGGCCCGCGCGCTTGAGCAGCCGGAACAGCTTCGAGCAGTACGCGTTGTCGTACGAACCCATCGCGGTCGTATGGCTCGCCGTCACGCGCGCGCCCATGCCGCGCACGCGCGCTTCTTCCGCGAGCACTTCCAGGAAACGCGAATGCGGATCGTCGGTCTCGTCGCAGTGCACGTCGACGAGACAGCCGGTGCGCTCGGCCAGCTCCATCAGGAAGCGGATCGAGCTGACGCCCTGCTCGCGCGTGTTCTCGAAGTGCGGAATTCCGCCGACGACGTCCGCGCCGAGTTCGATCGCCTGCTCCATCAGCGCGCGGCCGCCGTCGAACGACTCGATGCCTTCCTGCGGAAACGCGACGATCTGCAGGTCGATCAGCCCGCGTGCTTCGTCCTTTACTTCGAGCATCGCCTTCAGCGCGGCCAGCGTCGGATCGGTGACGTCGACATGGGTGCGCACGTGCTGGATGCCGTGATCGCGCAGCATGCCGATTGCCGCATGCGCGCGCGTCTTGGTATCGGCATGCGTGATCGTCGCCTTGCGCTCGGACCAGCGTTCGATTCCCTCGAACAGCGTGCCGCTCATGTTCCAGGACGGCTCGCCGGCCGTGAGCACCGCATCGAGATGGATGTGCGGTTCCACCAGCGGCGCAATCGCGAGACGCCCGCCGGCATCGATATCGCTGCCGCCGACCGAGGCGACGGGCGCGGCTTGCGCGTCGATCCGCGCGATCGTGCCGCCGTCGATGCCGATCGTAAACAGCCCGTCGCGACCGCGCAGGCGTGCATTGAAAAGGTTCATGTGGATTCGGGCGTCATGCGGCGCCAGCGCGCCGCGTGGTGGGGAAAACCGGCTCCGGCGATGCGTGCCGCGCTTAGTTGAAATCCTCGATCGTCAGGCCGGTGGCCGCGCTCATCTCGTCGTTCGTCACGTCGCGCACGTGCTTGCTGAAGGTCCACACGTGCCGGCCGGGATCGCGCGCGCGATACACGCGATCGCCGTAGAACTGGTCGGCCGGCGCCTGCAGGATCTCCGCGCCGGCCGCACGCGCGCGCTCGCAGTGCGCGTCGATGTCCGCATCGTCGGGAAGGTGCACGTGGACGTGCTGCGTGTTGCGATCGCCGGTGTCTTCCGGCGACGCGATGAACTCGGCCCACCCGCTGCCGATCATCACGAGGCCGTCGCCGAATTTCATTTCGGCATGCGCGATGTCGCCTTCCGGCGTGGTGACGACGATCGCGCGCTCGAAGCCGAATGCGCGCTCGAGCCATTCCAGCGCGGCTTTCGGGTTGCGGTAGCACAGCGCGGCACTGAACGACGGACGGCGACGCGTGGTCATCGGAGGTCTCCCGATCTCGGCATGGGTCTGCTCATTCTCCACGCGCGCGGCGCGGCAATCAACTCCCGCGCCGCCGGCACGCGTGTTGTCAATACGCGACACGGTGTGCGCGGCCGGCCGGCATCTCGCGTCGCGCCGTCGCCGAAAACGCACGCCATCCGGGCTGCGCATCGCTTTGTGAAAACGATGTGACGCACTCTTGCGCAACTTGCAACGGTGCGCTCGCTCGCCCGCAGCCGGGATCGCGCGACCCTGCCCCTACACTTGCGCCGAACTTCAGTCATTCGTCCCACACGCAGGAGCAGTTACATGAACAAAACCCTGATTGCCGCCGCCACCGCCACCGCACTGTTCGCCCCGCTCGCGCAGGCGCAGAGCTCGGTGACGCTGTATGGCCTGATCGACGCCGGCATCGCGTACACCAACAACGCGGGCGGCGCATCGCTGTGGCGCATGACGAGCGGCACGGTCAACGGCAGCCGCTTCGGCCTGCGCGGCACGGAAGATCTCGGCGGCGGCGTGAAGGCGCTGTTCGTCCTCGAGAACGGCTTCAACGTGAACAACGGCGCGCTCGGCCAGGACGGCAAGCTGTTCGGCCGCCACGCATACGTCGGCCTGACCAGCAGCGGCTACGGCACGCTGACGCTCGGCCGCCAGTACGACACGATGGTCGACTTCGTCGCGCCGCTGTCCGCGACCGCCGGCGATTTCGGCGATGCGGGCTTCGCTCACCCGTTCGACAACGACAACCTGAACCACTCGGTGCGCATCAACAACGCGGTGAAGTACACGAGCGACACGATCGCCGGTTTCAAGGTCGGTGCGTTGTACGGCTTCTCGAACTCGACGAACTTTGCCGGCAACCGCGCGTACAGCGTCGCGGCGAGCTACACGAACGGCCCGCTGAAGCTGGCCGGTGCTTACCTGCAGATGAACGGCACGAAGGGCTCGACGAGCGCGAGCCCCGGTGCGACCGACGTGGCCGAAGCCAAGAGCGTGAGCCAGGGCGGCTGGTCGGTGGGCGCGGACCGCATGCGCAGCTACGGCGGCGGCGTCAGCTACGTGTTCGGCCCGGCGACCGTCGGCTTCGTCTACACGCGTTCGCAATACGACAACACGGGCTCGTTCGGCTCGACCGGCCAGGTCGCGTTCAACAACTACGACGTGAACGTGCGCTATGCGGTGACGCCGGCCGTCAGCCTCGGCGCGGCTTATGTCTACACCGACGCCAGCGTGTCGAACCCGGACAGCAAGCACGGCACCGATCCGAAGTGGCACCAGGTCGACCTGCAGGCGGTGTACAAGCTGTCGCGCCGCACCGACCTGTACGCGGAAGCGATGTATCAGCACGCGTCGGGCCGCGGCTACCAGGCGTTCATCAACACGTCGGGCGGTGCATCGAGCACCGCGAACCAGATCGTCGGCACGATCGGCATGCGCACGCGCTTCTGAGTTCGGCGTCGCAGGGCCGCACGTCGCCCGCGAGCCGTGAACCTGCCCCGACGGACGGGTTCGCGCAACGCGGGCGACGTGCGTCAGTGTTGTTCCATCTGGAAAGCTGCCTGCCTGGAATCGGGGTTTTTGTGCCCGCGTGCACTGCATAGACTGGCATCGATGGTTCGGATCGCATATCGATCGCCGAACCGGCCTCACACCCCGCCTACAGGAGAACATCGTGAAATCGCTCGTCGTTACCGCCGCCGCTGCCGTCCTGCTTGCCGCACCGGCCCTGTCGTTCGCTCAGTCCGCCAAGTCGCCCGTCACGCGCGCGCAGGTGCTGCAGGAGCTCTACGATCTGGAATCGGTCGGCTACAACCCGTCGCTCGGCGATGCCGGCAACTATCCGGACGACATCATGGCCGCGCAGGAGCGCCTCGCGGCAAAACGGCTTGCCGAACACAAGGCCGCGCAGGCCGCCTATGGCTCGACCGGTGCGGGCGCAACCGAATCGGGCGTGGCCGTCAAGCCCGCGCTGTGAATGCGGGGCGCCATGCCGCGCCCGCACGACACGTGCGGTGCGGGCGCGGCGAACCTCGCGCGCATCGGTCCGTGACGATCGATGCGGCCGGGCCGCGTGCCATCCGGCACGCGGCCATCCTTTTCGCTATTTGCGGTATTTGCGGTATTTGCGGTATTCGACGTATTCGCCGTCAGGCGGCCTGCGGTTCCCGCTCGATCGCGTTCAGCATCTCGACGTCGTGCGCGATCATTCCCGGCACCTGCGCACGCAGCATCTCGACCCAGGTGCGCACCTTCGCATCGACGTAGCGGCGCGACGGATACAGCGCATATACGTTCATCTTCTGCAGGATGTGATCGGGCAGCACACGCACGAGCGTGCCGTCCTGAAGCGCGTCGATCGCCGCGTACAGCGGCAGCATGCCGATCCCGATGCCGTCGCGAATCGCGAGCGCGAGCGACTCGGCCGTGTTGGTCTGCACGGGCCCCGCGACATGGATCTGCTCGACACCGTCGGCGCCTTCGAGCACCCATTCGTGCGTGGGAAATGCCGGCGTGCAAAGCGTCAGGCACGCATGCGCGCCGAGATCCTGCGGGCGCGCCGGCGCGCCGTGACGCTTCACATACTCGGGCGACGCGCAAAGAATGCTGAACGTCGAGCCGAGCAGATGCGACACAAGTTCCGAATCGGGCAGCGACGACGCGGTCACGACCGCCATGTCGCTCGTGCCGTCGAACAGGTCGGGCATGCGCTGCGACAGCGACAGTTCGATCGATACGTCCGGATATTGCGTGTGGTAGCGCGTAAGCGCGGGCATCACGTAGTGATGGCCGACGCTCGCGAAGCTGTGCATGCGCAGGACGCCGGCCGGCCGCTCGTGCGCGCAGCTCGCCTCTTCCTCGGCGCGATCGACGTCGGCGAGGATCTGGCGACAGCGCCGCAGATAATTTTCACCGGCCGACGTCAGCG
This sequence comes from Burkholderia territorii, assembly GCF_001718335.1. Classification (NCBI taxonomy): domain Bacteria; kingdom Pseudomonadati; phylum Pseudomonadota; class Betaproteobacteria; order Burkholderiales; family Burkholderiaceae; genus Burkholderia; species Burkholderia territorii. The sequence goes on along the minus strand of NZ_CP013365.1, from coordinate 1,105,714 downwards.
CGAGACGGCGCGTCGAGCGATTCATCAGACGGGTGCGCAGGCGCGCCTCGAGTTCCGACACCGCGCGCGACATCGCGCCCGTCGTCGAGTTCAGCGATTGCGCGGCCGCGGTGAAACTGCCCGTCTCGACGACGCGCGTAAACACCCGCATGTTTTGTAGGGTATCCATTCCTGTGAGCCACCTGTAGCGGAGCCGCTATTTTCCTCCAGCGCATGCGACAAATTGTTACGCGCGCTGCAACTATCGTTTCCCCGCAGCTGCGTTAATGCTGGCGCGCCGCGCTCCTACAATCGGCGCCTCATCAGTCGAACGGACGCGCCGCGTCACCGCGCGCCCCCTCTTTCTTCATGAAGCCACAACCCGCGATCGAGCAACCGTCCATCGAACCGGCACGGTGGAGAAGCTGGCTCGATCCGCTCGGCGGCGCCGCGCGCGACTGGGCCGCGAGCGACGGGCTGATCTGGCTCCATCTCGCCAAGACCGTGCTCGCCGCGCTGCTCGCGATGGGCATCGCGATGCGGCTGGAGATGTCGCAGCCGCGCACGGCGATGACGACCGTGTTCGTGCTGATGCAGCCGCTGTCGGGGATGGTGTTCGCGAAGAGCTTCTACCGGGTGCTCGGCACCGCGGCCGGCCTCGTCGCCGCGCTCGCGCTCGGCGGGCTGTTCGCGCAGCAGCCCGAGCTGTACATGGCCGGCATGACGCTGTGGGTCGGCGGCTGCATCGCGCTTGCGGTCCGCAACCGCCATTTCCGCTGGTACGGGTTCGTGCTCGCCGGCTACACGGCCGCGCTGATCGGCCTGCCCGCGGTGATGACGCCGCAGACACTGTTCCAGTCCGCACTCACGCGCGCCGCGGAAGTCGCGCTAGGTATCGCATGCTCCGGCGCGGTCAGCGCGCTGATTCTTCCGCTCAGTTCCGCGAAGGCGCTGATGCGCTCGCTGGCCGCCCGTCACGTGAAGTTCGCGGCATTCGCGGCCGGCGCGCTGTCGGGCGAGCTCGCACGCGGCGATTTCGAGCGGCGCTTCGCCGATTTCGTCGACGAGATCGTCGGCTTCGAGGCCAACCGTGCGTTCGCGTCGTTCGAGGATCCGCACATTCGCGCGCGCAGCCGGCGGCTCGCGCGCCTGAACAGCGAATTCATGAACGCATGCACGCGCCTGCATGCGCTGCACCAGCTCGTCAAGCGCCTGCGCGCGAACCGCTCCGACGCGGTGCTCGCCGCGCTCGCGCCGCACATCGACGCGCTCGCGCAGCGGGTGAGCGCGTTGCGCGACGAGCGCCAGCGCGGGATCACGTCGACCACCGGCGCGCTGCTCGAACTGCGCCGCTTTCACGGCACGCTGCCGAAGGCCGCGCGCGCATCGCGTCGCGAGATCGAGGATCACGCAGCCGGCGGCCTGCTCGACTTCGATACCGCGATCGAGCTGATGTATCGCTTCATCGGCGAGTATCTCGGCTATGCCGACACCAACGCGTCGCTCGACCGCGACGATCACGCGTTCGAACGCTCGGTCACGCACTATGCGGTGAAGACCAATGCGTTCTTCGTCGGATTCACGTTCCTGCGCACGCTCGTCGCCGTCGGCGCGATGAGCGCGTTCTGGATCGCATCCGAATGGCCGAGCGGCTCGCTCGCCGTCATCGCGACCGCGATCGCATGCGCGCTGAGCTCGACGTCACCGCGCGCACCGAAGTTCGTCGCGCAGATGGGCGTCGGCGCGGCGTTCGCGACGGCCGTCGGGTACGTGTTCCTGTGCTACGTCTATCCGAACATCGACGGTTTTCCGCTGCTGTGCGCGGCACTCGCGCCGGTGCTCGGCCTCGGCGCCTTTCTCGCGATGCGTCCGGGCCTGTCGGGCTACGGGATCGGCTTCGCGGTGTTCTTCTGCCTGCTCGCGGGCCCCGACAACGCGATCGCGTATACGCCCGAGGTGCTGATCAACAACGGCTTCGCCATCGTCGTCGCGATGCTTGCCTGCTCGATCGTGTTCGCCGTGGTGTTTCCGACCCACATGCCGTGGCTCACGTCGCGCATCGCGCACGACCTGCGCCGCCAGGTCACGCTCGCGTGCGAAGGCACGCGCGACGGGCTCGCCGCACGCTTCCAGTCGAGCACGCACGACCTGATGGCGCAGTTGCGCACGCTGCTCGTCAAGCGCACGCGGCAGCATCGCGACGCGTTGCGCTGGATGCTGTCGACGCTCGAAGTCGGCCATGCGGTGATCGACCTGCGCGACGAGCTGCACGGGTTCTGCGAATCGAAACCGCCGCAGACGCAGCGCTGGACCGCATCGATCGACGCGGTGCTGCACGCGCTGCCGCGCTTCTTCGACGATCCGACGCCGGCCCACCATGCGCGTACGCTGAAATCGGTGAATCTGGCGATCCGCGCCGCCCAGCACACGCTGCACGCGTGGTACGCGGTGCCGGACGAACGCCGCCGCATGCAGCGCATCGTCGGCTGCCTGCACTTCATCCGCAGCGCGCTGCTGGACAAGGATGCACCGTTCAATCGCCATCGTCATTGACCGTCGATGGCGGTCGGCGGCGATCGATGCGCGCGCAACGTCATCCTTGTTCCGTTTGGAAATAAGCTCTGCACCCGCGGTGATTAATTTATAAGCAGTGCGAGCCTATAGTTTCCTCACTGCCAGCGAGACTGGCACTGACCCAGGAGAAACTCAAATGAAGCCGCTGCACCTCGCCCTCGTTGCCCTGTCGTTCACCGCCGCTGTCGCGCATGCCCAGACCGCGCCGGCCGACGTCGCGCAGCAACCGGCGAACCGCGCCGAAGCCGTCCAGGCCGCCGGCCGCGTCGATCGTGCGCAATCCAAGCAGGAAGACCCGAACGCATGCGTCGGCCCGGTCAGCTTCTGCAACGTCTACTTCGGCAGCTGAGCATGACGCCGCGTCGCAACGGCCACGCGCGTCGCGCACGCATCGCTCGCATCACGTGCGTGCGCGCACGACGCGCCGGCCGATCGCCGCACCGGCACTGTCCGCCACGCCGCGTCGACTGAAGCGGCGCATGCGGTGTCAGGCGCCGCGCCCCGGCCGCCAGCCCACTTCGCGCAATGCATCCAGCAAACGCGCGTGCCCCAGCCCTTCGACCCGCGCGCCGCGCGATTCGACGTCGCTCCCCGCGACCAGCGCATTCACGATCGCCTCCTCCACCGCCTCCGCCGCCGCGACGAACAGCGCGGAGATGTGGTCGTTGTTCACCATCTTCACGGCCGTCGTCGGCGCGCCCTTGCTGCCGTAGTTCGCGGCCAGCAGCCCGTCGTTGCCCGTCGCGAACGCGAGGAAGATGTCGCCGCTCGAATCCTCGGTCCCGCCGCCGACGCGAGCCAGCCCGACGCTCGCCCGCTGCGCCAGGCGCGTGCACTGATGCGGCAGCAGCGGCGCGTCGGTCGCGATCGTGACGACGATCGAACCCATCCCGGCCTCGCCCTGTGCACCGGGTGCGCGAAACGGCGAATGCACGTGCCGCAGCACCTCGCCGACCGGATAGCCGGCCACGCGCAGCATCTCGCGCACGCCGTAGTTCGCCTGCACGAGCGCGCCGACGGTCCAGCCGCCCGCGTCGGCCGCGACCACGCGCGACGCGGTGCCGATGCCGCCCTTGAACTCGTGGCAGATCATTCCGGTGCCGCCGCCCACGCCGCCCTCGGCGACGGGCCCCGACTGCGCGGCGGCCAGCGCGCGCAGCACGTGGCCGGCGCTTACGTGCTGCCCCCAGATGTCGTTGAGCAGGCCGTCGTAGGTTTCCATCACGACGGGCATGCACCAGTACACGCGGCCGGCCGCCGCTTCGCGTTCGTTCGCGACCAGCGCGTCGCGCACCGCGCCGACACTGTGCGTGTTCGTGTAGGCGACGGGCGTCGTCAACAGGCCGGCTTCGCGGATCCATTCGAGCCCGGTCGCGTCGCCGTTGCCGTTCAGTACGTGAACGCCCGCAAAGCACGGCGAATCGTGCGCGGCGCCCGCGCGCGGCTCGATGACGGTGACGCCGGTGCGGATCGACGCGTCGCCGTTCTCCACGTTCAGCGTGCAATGTCCGACCCGCACGCCCGGCACGTCCGTGATCGCGTTGAAGCGGCCCGGCGTGCCGAGTCCGATGCGGATGCCGAGATCCCTCGTGCGCATGATGCAATTCCTCCCGTCTTTCAGTGGTTCGGTGTGTCGATGGATCAAAGCGAGCGGAACGCCTCGCTGTGGCGCGCCCAGACCGCATACATCGCGAGCGCGGCCACCAGCAGCCCGCCGATGATGATCAGGTCGGTCGGCTTGGTCGCGGTCGCGAGTGTCGTGTAAAGCGTGTAAGTGGCGCCCGCGACCGCGACGAGCGGCGTCACGGGCCACAGGGGCATCCGGTAATGATGCTCGACGTCGCGACGCACGAGGCGGCTCGCCAGCGCGGCCAGCCCGACGACGAGGTAGATCAGCAGCAGCAGGTCGACCGTGAACGCGGTCAGCTCGTCGAGGCTCGACACGAACACGAGCCCCGACGACGGCAGCGCGAGCGCGAGCGTCGCGAGCCACGGCGACTGCAAGCGCGGATGGATCGTGGAGAACGCGCGGTTGCAGCCGCGCGACCACAGCGCATGCCGGCCGCTGCTGTACAGCAGGCGTCCCATCGTGATCACGATCGCGATGATCGCGTTGAACACCGACAGGAAGATCCCGCCGCTGACCACGCGCGACACCGTCGGGTTGCTCAGCGAACGCACGACATAGCCGATCGGGTCCGCGCTCTTCGTCAGCTCCGTCAGCGACGGCGCGCCGAGCACGATCGCGGTGAGCGGAATCAGTTCGACGACGAGAATCACCAGCAGCGAACAGATCACCGCCTTCGCGACGTTGCGGTTGCCGCCGCGCAGGTCTTCCGCGAGATAGGCTGCGGAGCCGAAGCCGTTGTAGCAGAAGATCGCCGTGCCGATCGCGGGCACGATCGCCGCGAGCGTGGCCGGCACCAGCGCATTGCCGCTCGCGACGACCGGTGCGACCAGCGCATCGGCGCCGCGATGCGGCGAGCCGAAGCCGAGCCCCGCGATCAGCATCAGCACGCCGATCTCGACGACGAGAAACGCGCCCGTGATCCACGCGTTGGTCTTGATGTTCAGCATCCCGAGCAGATAGCTGAGCAGCACGATCGTGAGCGCGACCGACTGGTTGCCGAAGTGCGTGCCGAGCGCGTTGTTCAGATACGGCGCGGCGCCGCTCGCGAGCACAGCCGGGATGAACACGCTGACGGACAGCACCGTGATGAACGTCAGGTAGCCGGGCAGCGTGCCGAACACGCGCTTGGCCATCACGTATTCGCCGCCCGCGCTGCGATGCGCGGCACTGAGCTCCGCGTAGCAAAGCGCGAACGCGAGTGCGAGCACGCCGCCGAGCACGAACGACAGCACCGCGCCGCTGCCTGCCTGCTGGATCGCGAAGGGCGCGATCACGAAGATCGAACTTGCGGGCGTCACGCCCGACACGGTGATCATCACCGCGTCGCGCACGCTGAGCGTCTGCGACAGCGCGCGCGGCGCGTCTTCCGTGTCGGGCGTCGCTTGCAGCGTGCCCGTCGATTCCGACATCATCGCCATTTCGTTCTCCTGTTGCTCCTACCCTGCTCTTTTTTGAACACCCATACTCGGGCCCGATTGATTGCGTGGCAGTCTAGGAAGCCAAATTCAGGACCGCTATTCCCCCTTCGTGTTACACCCTTCGGTGGTGGTATGGATCGACTCTTCTCCGAAATCGCGATGCACCAGGCGCTCGGCCGCGCGATCGATCATCTGGGCCAGCCGCGCTTCTGGCGCTTCCTGGTGCTGCTGCTCAACGAAATGGTGCCGTTCGACAACGCGCTCGCGACCGCGATCGGCTCCGACGGCGTGCCGCTCGTGCTCGACGAATACGACACGGGCGGCTCCGACAGCGCGTCGCCGGTGCCGCTTTACCTCAATGGGTTATATCTGCTCGACCCGTTCCTGCAGGCCGCGCACGACGGGCTCGCCGACGGCTGCTACCGGCTCGAGGAAGTCGCGCCCGACCTGTTCCGGCAGAGCGAGTATTTCCTGAGCTACTTCCGCGACGCGGTCGGCGACGATGAAATCCAGATCCTGCTGCGCCCGAACCCCGACCTGCTGCTGTCGTTGTCGCTCGGCGCGTCCGCGCGCTTCGAGGTCGAACCGCTCGGCAAGCTGACGGCCGCGATGCCGTGGGTGCTCGCGACGATCCGGCAGCACTGGCGGCTGGTGGGCGATGCCGCGCGCGCAACGCCGGACGACGATCTCGGCGCGCGCGTCGAGCAGGCGCTCGCGCGCTTCGGCGCGGGCGTGCTGACCGATCGCGAGATGTCGATCGCAAGAATGGTGCTGCGCGGCAATTCGTCGAAGGCGATCGCGGAACGGCTGGCGATTTCACCGGAGACGGTGAAGGTGCATCGGCGGCATCTTTACGCGAAGCTCGGGATCTCGTCGCAGCCGGAGCTGTTCTCGCGGTTCATTCAGGCGTTGGGGGAGGATGCGGCAGGCTGAGCGCGGCTTCGCAGCGTCATGACGCTGCGGCGTTCGCCGCCGGCGACGTCGGCGCGATCGCCAGGTGCAGCGCACGCTCGGGCCGCAGCGTCACGTTCAGCGTCGCGCGCGGCGGCGCCATGCCGGGCGGCACCGACAATGCATGGCGCTGCAGGATCATTGCCGCCGCCACCGTCATCTCCGTCATCGCCAGATGCTGGCCGAGGCACACGCGCGGCCCCGTGCCGAACGGCAGGTAAGCGCCGCGCGGAATCGCCGGCGCATCGTCGCCGAAGCGCTGGGGCCGGAAGGCCGCCGGCTCCGGAAACCAGCGCGCGTCGTGATGCATCAGCTGAATCGGCAGCATGAACAACGTTCGCGCCGGAAATTGCCATGCGCCCAGCGCGACCGGCCGCGATGCGCGACGGCTGATCAGGATCGGCGCGGCCGGATACATGCGCATCGTTTCCTCGAGTGTCTGCGTCAGATAGCGCAAAGCGGCGCGCGTGTCGGCAGTCGGCGCACGGCCGCCCAGCACGCGCACGACTTCGTCGCGCGCGGCGGCCTGCGCGGCCGGGTGCGCTGCCATGTTCCACGCCCACCAGGTCAGCGTGGCCGCGACCGTCTCGTGACCGGCCAGGAATGCCGTCATGCACTCGTCGTGCACGGCCTGCAGCGGCCATGTGCGCGGGTCGGCGCGGTGCAGCCGCAACAGGCGCGACAGCAGGTCGTCCGGCCAGCCGTGCTCCGGCACGTCCAGACGCGCATGCAGTTGCCGGTCGATCAATCCGTTCAGCACCGCCAGCGCCCTCGCCTTGCCGCGCTTCCACGGCATCCAGTCCGGCGCGTTCGCGGGCTGGTAGAACTCGGCGTTCGCCACCGCGCTGATCGTGCGCACGGCCGCCTCGGCCACGCGCGCATTCGCGCCGATCGCGTCCGAGAACATCGTTCGCATGATCACGTCCATCGCGAGCGACGTCAGCGCGCTTTCGATCGGCCAGTGCGCGTCGTGCGCGGGCCACTGCGCAAGCGCGTGGCCGGCCGTCGCGGCGATCGACGGCACGAATGCCTGCACCGGTTTCGGCATGAAATTCGGCTGCATCGCATGGCGCTTGTCGCGCCATGCGTGACCTTCGGCAATCAGCACGCTATGCCCGTGAACCTGCGAAAACACGCGGATGCCGCGCTCCCAGCGCACCAGCGCATCGTGCTGCGCGACCAGCAGCTCGCGCACGAGCGCCGGGTCGGTCACGACCACCGCGTGTTCGGGCCACATGCGCAGGTGCACGACGTCGCCATGCGCGCGCTGCCAGCCCGCGAGCGTGCCGAGCAGGTCGCGCGACATCGCGCGCAGCAGCCGCCAACCCGTCAGGCCGGCGCGCGGCCCCGGCGGCCATGCGCCGGGCGGGTGAAGCGCGGGCGCCGCACCGGCGGCGTCCGCATGGAACGGGCATCGGGAAGAGGATCGTGTGTTCATGCACCGGATTGTCCGGATCGACACGCGGCCGGTCTTGAACGCAAACGACATCGACACGCGCGGTGCAGGTCCCTATACTCCGGCGTCATGCCCTTCGGTCCGTCTCCCGCTTTGCCGCCGTGTCCCGATCCGCTCGCGCGTGCGCCGCGCGTGCAGTGCGACGGCCGCTCGCCGCCCACCCGGCTGTATCCGCCGCCGGCCGCGCTGCAAGGCGCGGTCGTCGCGATCGTCACCCGCGACACGCGCGGCTTCGCGTTGAGCGACGCGCAGCGGCTCACGCATTTCCCGGCATCGCCGATCGTCTGCCTGTCGTGGTATCGCGGCCTCGACGTCGGGCTCGTGCAACGCACCGGCGACGGGCCCGCATGGCGGCCGTTCGGCGCATCCGCGACGCTGTCGGGCAGCCAGTCGATGCCGGTCGCGAGCTGGGCGCCGACGACCGGGCAAGGCGGCATCGTGTGCCTGCATGCCGACGCCGCACGCGCGCTGTTCGGCGTCGCGCTGCCGGCGATCCACGACACCTTCGTCGACGCGCATGCATGTCTCGACGACAGCTGGCAGCCGCTGCTCGATGCGCTCGTTAATGCCGAACACGACGACGATGCACTGGCCGCGCTCGACCGTTACGTCGCGCCGCGCTGGCACGCGCTGCGCGGCAACGTGTCGCCGCTGACGTCACTGCGCGATGCCGGACGCGGCTGGGTCGGGCGTCTCGCGTCGAAAGCGCGCGAATGGCGGTACACCCACAGCCCGCGCCAGGTCGAACGGCGCATCAAGTCGTACAGCGGCCACTCGTTGCGCGACTGGCAAACGCTGGTGCGCACCGAAGGCGTGTTCTTCGCCGCGCGCGACCGGCAGGAGGCCGGGCAGCCGGTCGACTGGGCCGCGCTCGCGCTGGACGAGGGATTCGCCGACCAGGCACACCTGAGCCGCGCGACGCGGCGCATCACCGGCTTCTCGCCGACCGAGTTCGTACGGCGCTTCACCGAGGACGAATCGTTCTGGATGTACCGTCTCTGGGTGTGACAAGCCGCTGGCCGTCGCGCATCAGCGGGCCGATTCGATGAACCCGCCCTCGGGCGCCTGATGCGGCACATACCAGCCGAAATACACTTCGGCCTCGACGATCCGGCCATCGCGCACGCGCAACCGCTCTGCATTGCGAAACCGCCTGCCGGCGCTCGTGTCGGCTTCGTATACGACGAACACGTATTCGCCGTGCACGGCGACGTCGACGAACGCGAAACGGGCGAGCAACGCGCTGTTCGGCCAGCAGCGCGCCAGATAGGCGTCGCGGTCGAGCCGGTTGTCGAGCGGGCTCGTGAAATGAAAGTCCGGCGCGATCAGTGCTTCGATCGCGTCGCGGTCCTTGTCGACGTACGCGCGATAGCTGGCGCGCGCAACGTCGCCGGGGTCGTCTGTCATCGTTGTTTCCTCCACGAAGGGCGGGGCCGGCGCGACAGCGCGCGCCGCCCTGACGCATCGATCGAATGCATGCGGGCAGCCAGACCGGCGACGACCGCCCACCGCGGGCAGCGATGCGTGCATGCGCGCCTCGATGCCATTCACGAAAACCCGCACCTGGCGATCGCTGCGACCATCTGCACACGGCGCGCCGCGTTTTCCGCCACGCGCCGATGGCGCGGTTGCCCGTTTCCGCACGCGCGGGCATGATGTCCGCCAGCGTGCCGGCCGCGCAGCCGGCTTGGTCGAGCATCGGCGCTGCGATCGGCATGCCGTCGATGCGCCGCCTCCGGCATCATCGAGCAATCCGCGTGCCGGCACCGGCCGCCTACCTCACCGACTCCATGTCACTACGCGCATTCAGAACGCTGGTCGCGATCGCCCGATACCGGACCTTCGCACGCGCCGGCGAAGCGATCGGGCTCACGCAATCGGCCGTGAGCCTGCAGATCAAGACGCTCGAAAGCGAATACAACGTGCAGCTGTTCGACCGTTCGCGCCGCCATCCGGTACTGACCGAAGCCGGCAACATCCTCGTCGCGCAAGCCGAGCAGGTGCTCGCGATGGTCGACCGGATTCCCGATGCGCTCAGCGACGAGAAGAAGCTGGTCGGCCGCCTGCGAATCGGCGCGATCCAGACCGCGCTGTCCGGCCCGCTGCCCGATGCGCTGCTCGCGCTGCGTGCCGCGCATCCGTCGTTGCGCGTGCACGTATCGGCGGGCATGTCGGCCGAACTGGCGAACCGCGTCGCCGCCGGCGAGCTCGATGCCGCGATCACGACGCGCACGGTGCGCCCGCACCCGGCGCAACTGACGTGGACCACGCTGTACGAAGACCGCTTCTGGCTGCTCGCGCCGCCGCAGTATGCGGAGCGCGACGCGCGCACGCTGCTCGAGGCGTTGCCGTTCATCCGCTTCGACGCGCAGGCATGGGCCGGCCGGATGATCGCCGCCGAGTTGCGCCGCATCGGCGTGCGCGTACGCGAGAGATGGTGCTCGACAGCGCGGAGACGATCGCGCGGATGGTCGCGCGCGGGCTCGGCGCGGCGATCGTCGCACTCCCCGACTCGACGCTCGCGCGGCTGCCGCCCGTCACGCGCTTGCCGTTCGGCGAGCCGCAAATGGGCCGTGCGGTCGTGCTGCTTGAACACCAGTCGCGGCCCGCGGAGCGTTTCGCGCGTGCGCTGGCCGCCGAAGTCACCGCGTCATCGATGAGAATTTCTCATTGAATACCCGATAATTAACCATTATTCCTGCTGCATCCGCGTGTTAACTTGGCGGCATCGTCACTCTTTCGATTGCGTGCCGCCATGTCGCCCGCCGGATGGATTCCCGCTTCGTTCCGCTGCCGCGCCTGCCTGCCGTCTCGCCCGAAGGCGCGTCGATGATCGGCCCGATCCTGCTCGCGCTCGCGCCGGTCGCGCTGTTGGTGGCGCTCGGCCACGGCCTGCGCCGCACGGGCTTCATCGCCGATGCGTTCTGGCCGCATGCCGAGCGGCTCTGCTATTACGTGCTGCTGCCCGCGCTGTTCGCGAACGGCCTCGCGAACGCGCGGTTGCAGGCGTTGCCCGTCGTGCCGCTGGCGGCGGCGCTGGTCGGTTCGACCGTGCTCGTCGCGGCGCTTCTGCTGCTGGTCCGCCGTTTCGTTTCGGTGGACGGCGCCGGATTCACGTCGGTATTCCAGGGCGCGGTGCGCTTCAACAACTATGTCGGCACCGCGCTCGCCGCCGGACTCTTCGGCGCGCACGGAATCGCGCTCGCGGCCGTGTGCGTCGCGGTGATCGTGCCGACGGTGAACCTGATGTGCGTGCTGGTGTTCGCGCGCTACGGCAACACGCGGTTCGGCGCGTGGGCGCTCGTGCGCCAGATCCTGTCGAATCCGCTCGTCGTCGGCTGCGCGCTGGGGATCGCGATGCAGGCCGCGGGCGTCGCGTTTCCGGCTGCCGTCGAGCCGGCCGTCCGTGCGCTCGGCGCCGCGTCGATGCCGCTCGGCCTGCTGTGCGTGGGCGCGGCGCTGAAGTTCGACGCGGCGCGCCAATGGATGCAGCCGATGTGCATCGCGTCGGCGTTCAAGTTCATGGCGATGCCGCTCGCCACGCTCGCGGCAGGCCGCCTGTTCGGGCTCGGCGATGCCGCGCTGACCATCGCGCTGCTGTTCCAGGCGCTGCCGACCTCGTCCTCGTCGTACATCATGGCGCGCCAGCTCGGCGGCGATGCACCGCTGATGGCCGGGATCACCGCGTTCCAGACAGTCGCCGCCGCACTCGCGATGCCGGCCGTGCTGACGGCGCTCGCGTCGGCGCCGGTATTTCGCTGACGGCCCGGCACCGCGCCGTGCCCGCGTCCGTCGCGCAAGCACAACCGCACGAGCCGGCCTGACTCGCGACGCTTCGGGGACGGATACCGAATCCCGCCGCACGCGCGCAACCGCCCCGCCCGTTGCGCGGCACGCACGCATCGCCGATATGCCCCCGGTTGTTCTCGCAGCCCCGCCAAAAAGCGCCTATGGTGAATGAAGCGGGTCCGTTGCCTCCGCCATTCGACTACACGTCGCTCGCACCGGCGGCCACGGCGCCGCGTTCCGGCACCATTCCCCGCAGTCCCGCGCACGCCGGCCATGCGTGCGGCTGCGCCGCCCACCGGACTACAAGGAGGTAATCATGAAAGCCGTGCTGCTCGTCAGCTCCGCCGTGCTCGCCATGGCGTCCGTCTCGGCCTCGGCTCAAGGCTCGATCACCAAGGTCGAAAACGGCGCGCTCGTCGCCGCGAACGGCATGACCGTCTACGCATTCGACAAGGACAAGCCCAACGCAGGCACCAGCGCATGCACGGGCCAATGCGAAGCGATCTGGCCGCCGTACAAGGCCAGCGCGACCGATGTCCCGGTCGGCCCCTACACGATCGTCAAGCGCGACGACGGCAGCCCGCAATGGGCCTACAAGGGCAAGCCGCTGTACTTCTTCGCGAAGGACATGAAACAGGGCGACCGCAACGGCGACAACTTCAAGAACATGTGGCACGTGGTCGCGCCGTAAGCGTGCCGTCCCGGTCTTCCGTGCCGGCACGGCCGCCGCGCAGATGAAAAGACCCGCCCCGGTCGGCGACCGGGGCGGGTCCTTGCGTCCTTCCTTCGCGCGCCGCCTCGCATCACGCCGCCGACGGGCGCGCGTCGCGTGACGGCCGGATCGCGCGTCAGCGGTTCGACGGGAAGCTGAACACCGTGCCTTCGCGCACGCCGGCCGATGGCCAGCGCTGCGTGATCGTCTTGCGCTTCGTGTAGAAGCGCACCGCATCCGGGCCGTACGCGTGCAGGTCGCCGAACAGCGAGCGCTTCCAGCCGCCGAACGAGTGATACGCGACGGGCACCGGCAGCGGCACGTTGATGCCGACCATGCCGATCTGGATGTTGTCGCTGAAGTAGCGCGCCGCCTCGCCGTCGCGCGTGAACAGGCACGTGCCGTTGCCGTATTCGTGCGCGTCGATCAGCGCCATCGCCTCGTCGAGCGACTTCAGGCGAATCACGCCGAGCACCGGCCCGAAGATCTCGTGCTGATAGATCGGCATGCCGGGCTTCACGTTGTCGAACAGGCACGGGCCGAGGTAGTAGCCGCCGTCGTGACCGTCGACCTTCACGCCGCGCCCGTCGACGACGAGCGTCGCGCCCGCTGCCACGCCCGCGTCGACGAAGCCCGTCACCTTCTCGAAATGCTGCTTCGTGACGAGCGGGCCCATGTCGACGCCGGCGCCGTTGCCCGGGCCGACCTTCATCTTCGCGATCTCGGCCTTCAGGCCCTCGACCACCTTGTCGCCCGTTTCATCGCCGATCGCGACAACCAGCGGAATCGCCATGCAGCGCTCGCCGCACGAGCCGTACGCGGCGCCCATCAGCGCGTTCACCGCGTTGCCGATGTCGGCGTCGGGCATCACGACCGCGAAGTTCTTCGCGCCGCCGAGCGCCTGCACGCGCTTGCCGTGCGCGCAGCCGGTCGAATAGATGTATTCGGCGATCGGCGTCGAGCCGACGAAGCTCACCGCCTTCACGCGCGGGTCGGTCAACAGCGTGTCGACCGCTTCCTTGTCGCCGTTCACGACGTTCAGCACGCCCGGCGGCAGGCCGGCCTCGAGCGCCAGTTCCGCCATGCGCAGCGTCGACGACGGCGTGCGCTCGGACGGCTTCAGCACGAACGTGTTGCCGCATGCGACGGCCATCGGCCACATCCACAGCGGCACCATCACCGGGAAGTTGAACGGCGTGATGCCGGCCGCGACGCCGAGCGCCTGGAATTCGCTCCACGAGTCGATCGCGGGGCCGACGTTCTTGGTGTGCTCGCCCTTCAGCAGCTCGGGCACGTAGGTCGCGTATTCGACGTTCTCGATTCCGCGCTGCAGCTCGCCCATCGCGTCGGCGAGCACCTTGCCGTGTTCGGCGGTGATCAGCGCGCACAGCTCGTCCGCATGCTCCTCGAGCAGCGTCTTGAAGCGGCTCATCACGCGCGCGCGCTTCAGCGGCGGCGTATTGCGCCACGCGGGGAACGCGGCCTGCGCGGACGCGATCGCGGCTTCGACGGTCAGCTTGTCGGCGAGCGCGACGCTCTTGCGCGATTCGCCGGTGGCCGGGTCGAACACCGGCTGCACGCGGCTGCCGCCGTCGACGCGCTTGCCGTCGATCAGGTGGCCGACGGTGGAGGTCACATTGCTGTCGTGTTTCATGATTCTGGCTCGGTCGTGAATTCGGTTGTCGCAGGCAACGGGCCGCGGCTCAGTCGACTTCGTTCAGTGCGTCGGACAGCGCGTTCACGAGGTTGTCGATCTCGCGCTTTTCCGAAATGAACGGCGGCGCGAGCTGGATCGTGTCGCCGCCGTAGCGCACGTAAAAGCCCTTCGCCCAGCAGCGCATCGCGATCTCGTACGGCCGCCGTGCCGGCTCGCCCGGCAGCGCCGCGATCGTCAGGCCGGCGGCCAGCCCGTAGTTGCGGATGTCGGTGATATGGCGCTGCCCCTTCAGCCCGTGCACGGCCGCCTCGAAATGCGGTGCGAGTGCGCGCACGCGCGCCACCGCGTCTTCCTTCACCAGCAGGTCGAGCGCCGCGACGCCGGCCGCGCACGCGACCGGGTGCGCCGAGTACGTGTAGCCGTGCGGAAACTCGAGCATGTACTCGGGGCCGCCCGCGGCCATGAACGTGTCGTAGATTTCCTTCGTCGCGATCACGCCGCCGAGCGGCTGCACGCCGTTCGTCACCTGTTTCGCGAAGTTCATGATGTCCGGCACCACGCCGAACGCGTCGGCGCCCGTCATCGCGCCGGCACGGCCGAAGCCCGTGATGACTTCGTCGAAGATCAGCAGGATGTCGTGCGCGGTACAGATGTCGCGCAAGCGCTTCAGATAGCCCTTCGGCGGCACGACCACGCCCGCCGAACCGGAGAACGGCTCGACGATCACGGCCGCGATGTTCGATGCATCGTGCAGCGCGATCAGGTCGAGCAGGCGGTCGGCCAGATCGGCGCCGTGCTCCGGCATTCCGCGCGAGAAGCGGTTTTCGGCGAGTTGCGTGTGCGGCAGGAAGTCGGCGTCGATCCCCTGGCCGAACAGCTTGCGGTTCGGCCCGATCCCGCCGACCGAGATGCCGCCGAAGTTCACGCCGTGATAACCCTTCTCGCGGCCGATCAGGCGCGTCTTCGTGCCCTTGCCCTTGGCGCGCCAGTAAGCACGGGCCATCTTCAGCGACGTGTCGGCCGCTTCCGAACCCGAGCCCGTGAAGAATACGTAGTCGAGGCCGGCCGGCGTCAGCTCCTTGATCTTGTTCGCCAGCTCGAACGACCTCGGATGGCCGAACTGGAACGCCGGCGCGTAGTCGAGCTGCGCGACCTGGCGGCTCACCGCTTCCGTGATTTCCGCGCGGCCGTGACCGAGGCCCGTGCACCACAGGCCCGACAGGCCGTCGAAGATCTTGCGGCCTTCGGCATCCGTGAAATATGCGTCCTTGGCCGACACGATCATGCGCGGATCGGACTTGAACTGACGGTTCGCCGTAAACGGCATCCAGTGGGCGTCGAGCCACGCGGCGTCGGTGCGGGTGCCGGTTTCGTCGTGCTGGCTGGCGGTGATCGTGTCGGTCATGTCGGTCGGCGCGGCGCGCCCCTCCTTCTTGTGATGATGTTGCGCATTGTCGGGAGGCCAATTAGTCTCTTCAATATCGCAATATCAATGTTCACTTGCGCAACTATGCAAGCAAAGAAACCGAAGAGCCGCGCGCTGCTCGGGCAGCTCAGCGACATGGATCTGCGGCTGCTGCGGGTCTTCAAGGGCGTCGTGCAGTGCGGCGGGATGGCGGCGGCCGAACTCGAGCTGAACATCGGCATCTCGACGATCAGCCGGCACGTGAAGGACCTGGAAACGCGCCTGGGCCTCGTGCTGTGCCGGCGCGGCCGCGCCGGCTTCACGCTGACCGCCGAGGGGCAGACGGTGTACGAGGAGACGCTGCGACTGCTTGCATCGATGGAAGCGTTTCGCAGCAGAATCGACGGCATTCACGACAAGATGGGCGGAGAACTGCATGTCGCCGTATTCGACAAGACGGCGACCAATCCGAACGCGCGGCTCGGCGACGCGATCCGCCAGTTCGCCGACGAAGCGCCCGACGTCGCACTGAACCTGCATGTCGCGTCGATCAACGAGGTCGAGCGCGGGATCATCGACGGCAGCTATCAGGTCGGGATCATCCCGGCGCACCGCAGCTCGGGCAGCCTCGTGTATTCGGAACTGTTCGACGAGCGGATGCTGCTGTACTGCGGCCGCCAGCATCCGCTGTTCGATGCGCCGCACGGCAAGCTCACATGGACGACGATTCGCGACCACGCGTTCGCCGGGCTCGGCTTCCACTCGCCGAACATGGAATTGAGCCATCGCGCGAAGCTCACGCGCAGCGCGACGGCATCGGACCAGGAATCGATCGCGACGCTGATCCTGTCGGGCCGCTACCTCGGGTTTCTGCCCGACCATTACGCGGAAAGCTTCGAAAACAAGGCGCTGATGCAGCCGATCGCGCCGCATCGCTTCAACTACCGGTGCCGGTTCGTGAGCCTGCTGCGGCGCTCGCCGCGGCCGACGCGCGCGGCGCTGCTGTTCCAGTCGTGCCTCGAGGCAGCGCATGCGGTGGCGCGGGAAGGCGAAGATGAGGCAGATGGCAGCGACGCTTAGCGGGGCCCGGGCTTCGCTCGCGCCGCCGTCCGACGCGGCGCTGCGGCGCGAGCGCGCTCTGCGATAATGCGCACTTCCCGTTTTCCGCTCCCCGCCCGCCATGACGCAGCCGTCCGCTCCGCTCCCCACCGACCTGCCGCCGATCTCGTGCCTGCCCGGCGATGCGCTGCCGTGGCTGCCGATGAGCGCGGACCTGCCGGGGCTCGCGATCAAGTATCTGCACATCAACGCGGCCGAGGACACACTCACCGCGCTGCTGAAGATGCCGGCC
Source organism: Burkholderia territorii (assembly GCF_001718335.1). Classification (NCBI taxonomy): domain Bacteria; kingdom Pseudomonadati; phylum Pseudomonadota; class Betaproteobacteria; order Burkholderiales; family Burkholderiaceae; genus Burkholderia; species Burkholderia territorii. Next base: position 1,088,792 of record NZ_CP013365.1, on the reverse strand, counting down.
GGCGGCACGCTGCCGCGCCATCGCCACGACGGCGAGGTGTTCGTGCATACGCTGCAGGGTGCGTGGCGCTACCGCGAGTACGAGTGGATTGCGCAGGCCGGCTCGACGGTGCTCGAACCGGCCGGGTCGGTGCATACGCCGGAAACGCTCGGCGCGCCCGGCGACGACGTGATCACCCTCAACGTGATGCGCGGCGATCTGGTGCTGCTCGACGACGATGGCCGCGAAACCGCGCGCGAGAATTGCCGCGTCGCGCTGCTGCGTCAGCGCAAGCACGCGCGCACCGCGCCGCACGATGCGGCGCCGTTCGTCACCCGATGATCACCCGGTAATCGCGCGGCAAGACAGGCGCGCTCGTCGCGTCGCGATCGGCACGGCGCCGGCGCTCGCCAACACGCGCATGTCGGCCCGCCCACGTCGCCCGCCACGCCGCCCAAAGTGCATCACCGGAAACGCCGGAAAAACCGGCGAATATCGTCGGCCAGCAGGTCCGGTTCTTCCATCGCGGCAAAATGGCCGCCGCTCGGCATGTCGGTCCACTGCGCGACGTCGAACACCCGTTCGAGCCAGCTGCGCGGCGGACGGCTGATTTCCTTCGGAAAGCGCGCGAACGCAAGCGGCACCGCCACGCGCTGCCCGGCCGCGAAGCGCATCGGCTGCAGCCGGTTTTCCCAATACATCTGCATTGAAGAACCGATGCAGCCGGTAAACCAGTAGAGCGAGATGCCCGTCAGCAGCGTGTCGTGCGAAAACCGCCGTGCGACGTCGCCATCGCAATCGCTCCACGCGCGAAACTTCTCGGCGATCCACGCGGCCAGCCCGGCCGGCGAATCGTTGAGCGCGACGGCCAGCGTCTGCGGCTTCGTCATGTGCACATGCGCGTATCCACCCTCCAGCGCAACCCACTCCGCGCGCTGCGTCGCGAAGGCCCGTTCGTCGTCGGTCAGCGGCGAAGCCGTGTCGGTCGGCGGCTCGTAGTTGCCCGGCAGGTAGTTCAGATGGATGCCGTCCACCACGTCGGCGTGCCGCGCGCCGAGCGCAATCGACACGCCTGCGCCGAGATCGCCACCTTGCGCGCCGACGCGGCGATATCCGAGGCCGGACATCAACGCCGCCCAGTCGGCGACCTGGAATGCCGACATGCCGGCTGCCGCGGGCGCGGGCGAGAACGCGAAGCCGGGCAGCGACGGCGCGACGACGTCGAACGCGTCGCGCGGATCGCCGCCGAACGCCGCCGGATCGCACAGGCGATCGATCAACGCATTGAATTCGAATACGGACCCCGGCCAGCCGTGCGTGATGACGAGCGGATACGGCGTCGGCCCAGCCCCGCGACGATGGATGAAATGCACGCGTTGCCCGCCCGCGTCCGCGACGAACTGCGGCTGCCGGTTCAGCGCACGCTCCGCCGCCCGCCAGTCGTAGCGCCCGGCCCAGTAGGCAACGAGTTCGCGCAGCCACGCGCCATCCACGCCCTGCTGCCACGGCGCGGCAGGCGTCAGCGCCGGCTCGCGCGTGTCGCGCAGGCGTCGCTGCAGGTCGTCCAGCGCATGATCGGGAATCGCAATGTTGAACGGGGCGGCGTGCATGGTGTCTCCTCGCGACGAATGCCGGAGATTCTGCGCGATTTTTCACGCCCGTGCTGGCGGCGCGCGGCCGCGAGCGTCAGCCCGTTTTGCGCTCGTCCGCGCGCTCGTCCGCCCGCGCGTCGCGCCGCACGGCCTGCGGCGGCACGCCGAAGCCGCGCACGAACGCGTCGCGCAGATGCCGCCGGTCGCGAAAGCCGTTCTCTCTCGCGATCACGTCGAGCGAATGCCGGCTCTGCTCGATCATCAGCCGCGCGGCCTCGAGCCGCAGCCGCTCGATCGCCTTCGCCGGCGACTGCCCGGTTTCGAGCGTAAACACCCGGCTGAACTGGCGCGGACTCAGATGGACGGCCTCGGCCAGCGCCTCGACGGTCAGCGCGCGGGAGAGATTTTGCCGCGCATAGTTCAGCGCGTTCTGAATCCGGTCCGATTTCGGCGCGAGGTCCAGCATTTCCGAATGCTGCGACTGCCCGCCCGAGCGGCGCTGGTGCATCACGAGCTTGTGCGCGACCGAACGCGCGATGTCCGCGCCGAGATCCTTCTCCACCATCGCAAGGGCGAGATCGAGGCCGGCCGTCATCCCGGCGGACGTCCAGATCGGACCATCGACGATGTAGATCCGGTCGTCCTCGACACGAATGTCCGGAAAGTGCTTCTGCATGTCGCGGCCGTACGCCCAGTGCGTCGTCGCGCGGCGCTGCGCGAGCAGGCCGGCCTCGGCGAGCACGAACGCGCCGGTGCAGATGCCGGCGATCCGCCGCGCGCGCGCATTGACGCGCCTGAGGAACGCGACGACGCCGGCCGGCGCCGGCGACGCGAGCGGATCGTTGACACCCGCGACGATCCACGTATCGACGTCGATCCGCCCACGCAGCGCGCGCGTCGCGACCGGCAACCCGAGCGACGAGCGCACATCGCCGCCGTCGACGGAGTAGTTGTCCATCGCGTAGACCGGCTCGCCCGCCGCCATGTTCGCGTACTCGAACACCGATTGCGCGGCCAGCGCCATGATCTGGAAGCCGTCGCTGATCAGAAAGCCGATTCGGTGCATGCGCATCTCCGGTGCCGGGGCATGATCGTCGCGACCCGCCCGATGTCCGAAATCATACCCATCTACGTCATTTGTGTCGCGGCGATTCGCGGCCAGAATGGCTTCACGCACTCACCTTTTCCTCGAACTGGAGCGACATCATGACTGAAGCACATCGCGGTACCGCCGTCATCACCGGCGCATCGTCCGGCATCGGCGCGATCTATGCGGACCGGCTCGCGCGCCGCGGCTACGACCTGATCCTCGTCGCACGCAACCGCGACCGGCTGGCCACGCTCGCCGAACGCATCACGAACGACACGCAGCGCAGCGTCGAGATCCTCGGCGCGGACCTCAACGACCGCGCGGCGCTCGCCGCCGTCGAGGCGAAGCTGAAGCAGGACGCCAGCATCACGCTGCTCGTCAACAACGCGGGCATCGGCACGCACGCGCCGCTGCTCGACAGCGACGTCGACGCGATGACGCGGATGATCGAGCTGAACGTGACCGCGCTCACGCGCCTGACCTATGCGGCCGTGCCCGGCTTCGTCGCGCGCGGGCGCGGCGCCGTGATCAACATTTCGTCGATCGTGGCGCTGTCGCCGGAAACGCTCAATGGTGTATATGGCGGCAGCAAGGCGTTCGTGCTCGCGTTCAGCCAGTCGCTGCACCACGAACTCGCGGAGCACGGCGTGCAGGTGCAGGCCGTGCTGCCCGGCGCGACGGCCACCGACTTCTGGCAGACCGGCGGCCTGCCGCTCGAGCACCTGCCGAAGGAGATCGTGATGTCGGCCACCGACCTGGTCGACGCGGCGCTGGTCGGCTTCGATCGCGGCGAACTCGTGACGATTCCGTCGCTGCATGCAGCCGAAGAATGGGAAGCGTACGACACCGCGCGCCGCACGATGGCGCCGCACCTGTCGACGGATTCGCCCGCGCCGCGCTACGCGGCCGCCCGCTGACGGGCGTCGGACCGGCGGCACATCCGGGATCGGCCGCGCGCCGGCGGATCGCACTGGACGCGCCGGATCGCCGGCTGATCAGCGCGACGCACACGCGCCCGGCTGCGCGGCGTCAGATTGAAGACGGGCTGGCATCGATCGTCTCCTCGATGGAGGCGAATACGGGCCGCCAGGACACGCAACGCCGGTCGCCGCTGCCCGCGCGCGGCGACCGGCCGGGGCTCAGGCCCGCCGAGCGGGCTCGTCCTTCACGCCGAGCATCAGCGCGGCGCCGCTCAACGCCAGCAGCGCGGCCAGCAGGTAGACGGCAAGATCCATGCTGCCGGTGCGCGTGCGGATCAGCCCGATCACCCACGGGCTGACAATGCCGCTCGTGATCCCGATGCTGCTGATCAGCGCGATTCCGGCCGCGGCCGCGTTGCCCGACAGATAGCGGGTCGGCACGGCCCAGAAGATCGGCAGCGCGGCGAAGATCAGCGTCGCCGCGATCGACAGGCACGCGAGCATCGCCGCGAAGCTGTGCAGGTGCAGCGTCAGCGCCGCAAGCGCCAGGCCGCCGCCGATCGTGCAGCACGCGAAGTGCCTGCGGCGCTCGCCGGTGCGGTCCGAGCGGCGCGCGATGAGGATCAGCCCGAGCGCGCCGACCGCGTTCGGCACCACCGTGTAGAGGCTCACGGCCACGACGTCGGTCACGCCGAAATCGCGGATCATCAGCGGCATCCAGAAATTGAGCGTCAGCGACGCGCAGGTCAGCGAGAAGTAGATGAACGCGAACAGGTAGACGCGCGGGTTCGCGAGCGCGACCGCGAGGCTGCGGGTATCGTGCGCGCCGTGCGCGGCGCCCTGCGCACGGCCGTCGCCGCACAGCGCGGCCACGCGCGCCTTTTCGTCGGACGTGAGCCACGTGGCGTCGTGCGGCCGGTCTACCAGATACGTGAACGCGAAGCACGCGAGCACGATCGCCGGCGCGCCTTCGATCGCGAACATCCATTGCCAGCCGTGCAGCCCGAGCACGCCGCTCATGTCGCGCATGATCCAGCCCGACATCAGCCCGCCGAGCACGCCGGCCACCGCGACACCCGCGAAGAACACCGAAATCGCCGCCGCGCGGCGGTTCGCGGGGAACCAGTAGGTCAGGTACAGCACGATGCCGGGAAAGAAGCCGGCCTCGAACACGCCGAGCAGAAAGCGCAGCACGTAGAAATGCGACGGCTGCGACACGAACATCATCGCGGTCGACGCGACGCCCCACAGCAGCATGATCCGCGTGAACGTGCGGCGCGCGCCGAAGCGCGCGAGCAGCATGTTGCTCGGCACCTCGCAGAATACGTAGCCCACGTAGAACACCGCGGCGCCGAGGCCGTACATCGCATCGCTGAAACCGAGGTCGTGCTTCATCTGCAACTGCGCGAAGCCGATGTTGATGCGGTCGAGAAACGACACGACGTAGCAGAGGAACAGAAACGGCACGATCCGCCAGGCAATCTTGCGGAACAGCACGGCGTCGCCGGCGTCCGACGCCGGCGTGGATGCATGGGCGGAAGCAGACGCCGCGACACTCGCGTGCGCGATCGTCGCTTCGGCGGGAAGCGATTGGGGCATGTCTCTCTCCAAACGGGCCGCGCGATTCGAGCGCGCAGCAGTCTCCGAGGGCGTACGTGCGCCCTGCTTTCTTGCAAGACCGGAAGGCGGCGTCCCGAACCGCGGCTCGATGCCGCCGTCGTTCAGACGCCGTCAGGAAAGCGGCGGAACGCGCGCGGGGACGCCGCGCCGCCGCGGGCCGCTCAATCCTGCAGCGCGGCCCACATTTCCTTGTCGCGCTGCGCGGTCCAGATGCGCGGATGCGTGATGCCGCTCGCTTCGTCGAACGCGCGCGACACGTCGAACGGCAAACAGTGCTCGTAGATGAACACGTGGCCGAACTTCGGATCCATCGCTTCGCGCGTGAGCGCCATCGCCGCCTTCAGGTCGAGCTTGCGCTCGACGGCCTTGCGGCCCTGCGCGAGCAGCGTCGTCACGAAATCCTTCGTGTAGTCGAGACCCTTGTCGACTTCGGCCGGATTCAGCAGCGCGGGGCCGCGGCCGGGCACGAGCTTCTCCGCGCCGAGCGCGCGCAGCGCCTCGAGCGTGGCCGGCCATTGTTCGAGCTGCGCGTCGCCGCAATAGCAGGCCGCGTCGTATTCGACCAGGTCGCCGGAGAACAGCACTTTCTGCGACGGCAGCCAGACGATCGTGTCGCCCTTCGTGTGGCCCGAGCCGACGTGCATGATCTTCACTTCGAGCTTGCCGAGGAACAGCGTGATCTCGCGCTCGAACACGAGCGTCGGCCAGGTCAGGCCCGGCACCGTCTCGACGCCCGCGAACAGGCGCGGAAAGCGCTCGATCTCCGACTTCATGTCGGCTTCGCCGCGCTCGACGATCATCTCGTACGTGCCGCGGCTCGCGATCACGTGCTGCGCGCCTTCGTCGAAATACGCGGATGCGCCGAGCACGCGCACCGCGTGGTAATGCGACAGCACGACGTGCTTGATCGGCTTGTCGGTCACGCTGCGGATCTTCGCGATCAGGTCCTGCGCCATCGCGGGCGTCGCGGTCGTGTCGACGATCAGCACGCTGTCGTCGCCGATGATCACGCCCGAGTTCGGGTCGCCTTCGGCGGTGTACGCGTACGCGTTCTCGGACAGCTGCGTCCAGGTGACTTTCTTTTCTTCCAGGTCGGCTTGGGAGGCGAATGCTTTGGCCATGTTGCGTTCCGTGGCTGCGAGCCATGTGTTGAGGGGAGTGAGCGGATCATCTGCCCGCGACGAATATTTGTCAATGACAAATCTGCTTGCTATTGTCTAATACGGGTAAACCTGCGGGCTGGCGCGTCAAATGGCGTCAGATACCATGCGGGGTTTCGTCAACGGAAGAATCATCGCGTGCAGAACCACGAAGTCAGCGCGGACGACGCACCGCCCAAGGCGCAGCGCGGGATCCAGAGCGTCGAGGTCGGCGGCCGGCTGCTCGACGCGCTCGCGCGCCGGCGCAAGCCGCTCGGGCTGTCGGAGCTGGCGGCCGCGGCCGATCTGTCGACCGCGCAGGCACACACCTATCTCGTCAGCCTGACGCGGCTCGCGCTCGTGAAGCGCGATGCGCTCACCGGCAACTACGAGCCGGGGCCGCTGTCGCTGCGGCTCGGGTTGATGTCGATCGAACGCCAGCCCGCCTATCGCGCGGCGCTGCCGCACGCGGCGCGCCTCGCGGAAGCGGTCGGCCTGAGCGTCGCGCTGTCGGTGCCGGGCGTGCTCGGGCCCACGATCGTGCGCATCGAGCACGGCGGCTATCCGCTGCACGTGAACCTGCACGTCGGATCGGTGATGTCGCTCGACACGACTGCGACCGGCCGCGTGTTCCGCGCGTTCGGCGACCCCGCGCAACTCGACGCGATGGCGGCCAGTCAGGCCGGCGCCGGCAACACGCTCGCCGGCGCGGAAGGCGACCAACCCACGTCCGACGCCGGCGCATGGCAGGCCGAACTCGACGCGATCCGCGCACGCGGGATCGAGCGCGGCGTGGATCGGCCGAGCCCCGGTGTGAGCGCGATGTGCGTGCCGGTGCTCGACGCCGACGGATGCCTGCAACTGGCGTTGACGGTGATCGGTTCGAGCGGATCGATCGATGTCGGCTGGGACGGCCCGATCGCGACGGCGCTGCGCGATGCGGCACGGCAAGCGACCGCATCGCTCGGCGCCGGACGCGATGCGCCGCCGGTCGCAGCTGGCACGCAGCCGGTCACGCAGCGCATGCCGCCCGCGCTCGCCGACGATACGAAAGCGCAACGCGGCATCAACGCGCTCGACAGCACGGGCGAGCTGCTGCTGGCACTTGTGTCGGCGGGCCGCGCGCTGCCGCTGCGCGACCTTGCGGCGGCGGCCGGCATGCCGCCCGCGAAGGCATTTCCGCATCTGGTGAGCCTGCAGAAGATCGGCCTGCTGAGCCGCGACGACGCCGGCTGCTTCGGCGGCGGGCCGCTCGCCCAGGCGCTCGGGCTGATCGCGATGCAGCGCGTGTCGCCGACGCGCGATGCCGAAGCGGAGATCGTCGCGCTGGCGGGCGCGACCGACATGAGCGTGGCTGCCGCGACGCTCGGCCCGCTCGGGCCGACCGTGATCCGCCTGGAGGAGTCCGCGCGGCCGCAGCACGTGAGCCTGCAGGTCGGCACGGTGATGTCGCTGGTGAATACCGCGATCGGGCGGATCTTCGCGGCCGGCATGTCCGACGACGTGCTGGCCGGCCTGCTCGCCGATGAGCCGGTGCGCCTCGCCGGCCGCGCGACCCAGGTCGACGACGCATTCCGCGCGCGGCTTGCGACGATCCGTGCGGACGGGCTCGATTTCGCGTTCGATGCGCCGGTGCCGGGCATCGGGACGATCGCCGCGCCGGTGTTCGATCACACCGGCAGCATCCGGCTCGTGATTGCGATCATCGGTTCGTCGCGCGGCTTCCCGCGCGGGCCGGACAGCGCGCTCGCACATGCGCTGCGCGCCGCGACGCGCCGCCTGTCGTGGCGCTTCGGATGGATCGACGGGTAATACCGCGCCGCGCGGCCGCGCCTGCTCTGCGCGTCCAACTTCCGCCTTCTGCCGTCAATGCGGGGCCGTGCTCGCCACGGCCTCGTCGCGCCTGTTCGGCGCACGCAGGGCGTCCCCGTTCATGTTGCGTAGCAGCAACAGAAATTGTCAGTAATTCTCATATAACGAAATCGCATTTCACAAGGCGGTGACGTTCCTCTATGATTAGGGTTATCCCTAACTCGCCACCTCCATGGGGCTTCGTCATGCAAACGTCTAATGTCTCCGATCGTTCCGCCCAATCCACCGGCTGGCTCGCACGCGTTGGCGAGCTGCTTGCGGAAGCATGGGCACTGCACCTCGAGAACTGCGAAATCATCGCTGAAGCGCACGCACGTCTGCCGCGCTGAGCGCAGCGTGAAGCCGCCGGCTGGCGGCACGCCCTTCATCCGCCCCCTGCCGGACGCGCGCCGCAAGGCCGCAGCGCCCGGCATCGGCGTGGCGGATGAACGTCGCAACACGCGACGGAAGATTCATCCGTTTTCCTGCGCCGCAGGCACTGCACGCCTGTCTCCCGCTCCGGGCCGCACCCACTGGCCGCGACAGCCCGATTACCGCCTTTCCGCGGTACGACCGCGAATCTCGTCGTCATGACGATCCGTGGCACGCGTCTTCCTTCTTCACACCTGAATCGACGGCACGTCTTTCATGCACCGCAGCGCGAACATCGAGCGGCTGTGGCGGATGCTCGAAATCCTGTACAGCTTCTCGCGCAGGAAGCGCTCGTAGCCGGCCGTGCCGTCCACCGCGACCTTGATCCAGTAGTCGTATTCGCCCGACACGAGGTAGGCCTCGAGCACTTCGGGCAGCGCCGCGAGCTCGGCGCCGAAACGCGCGAGCGCGTCGTCCTCGTGGCGATCGAGCGTGACTTCGAGGATCACGATGTCCGCGTAGCCGAGCATGCGCTGGTTGACCAGCGCGACGTAGCCGTCGATGTAGCCGTCGAGCTCGAGCTGTCGCGTGCGGTTCCAGCACGCAGTGGTCGACATGCCGATCTGTTCGGCGAGTTCGGCGTTCGACAGACGCGCATTTTTTTGCAGTGCACCGAGGATCTTGCGGTCCTGGTTGTCGAGGGTTTTCGGTGTGCGTTCGCGGGTGGCCATGGAGGAAGGAATCTTCTACTGAAAATCGGCATTCTATCTGAACGACATTCCGGTTTCTGGCGCGTTTTGCTGGAAAACAGGAAGCCTTTTAACCGGCGCGCTTGATACATTTTCTCCATGCCTGTCGTCCGGCACGCTCCCCGCGACAACCCTCTCGCAGCGGGACGCCCGGCCGCAATCACGAGTTGCGGCGCCGGACACGCAGGCATGCAATGTCCCGCCTCCCGCGCGCCTACCCGGCTGCACGGGCCGGCGCCTGTTCTCCGTTTCCGTACCTCCCGTCATGTCGTTCAGGCTTTATCTGTCGTTCCTCGCTGCGTCCGCCGTCCTCATCTACGCCCCCGGCCCCGTCAACCTCCTCACGATGAATCAGGCATTGCGCACCGGCTGGCGCCGCGCGCTGCCGTGCGTATGGGGCGGCACGCTCGCCGTGCTGCTGCAACTCGCGCTCACCGCGCTGTGCCTGAATTCGCTGGTCCATCTCGACGAGCATGCGCTGACCGTGCTGCGCTGGGCGGGTGCCGCCTATCTCGTGTGGCTCGGCTGCAAGCAATGGCTCGGCCGCGCGCCCGTTGCCGCGCCCGACGCTCCTGCTCTTCCCGGCAGCGCCGCACCCGACGACAGCGACAGCGGACGCGCGCTGTTCTGGCGCGGCGTGGCCACCTCCGGCCTGAATCCGAAGACGCTGCTGTTCTTTCCGTCGTTCTTTCCGCAGTTCATCGTTCCGAGCGCCGACTGGAGCCTGAACGCGCAATTCCTGCTGCTCGCGACGTCCTTCGCGCTGCTGTTCGCGGGCGGCGTCGCGTCGATGGCGCTCTTCTCGCACCGGCTGAGCCGTGCGCTGCAACGTCCGGCGCGAATGCGCGCGATGAACCGCGTCACGGGCGGCCTGCTGGTCGGGATGGGCGCGATCATGGTCGGGTGGAACTGAGCGCGAGCGGTCGCGCGCGGGTTTGCGGGCCGCCCGCGCCCCCTCGAAAAAGCAGCCGATCGCCGAATGCTTTAGGGTAGCGGCTGGTTCGTCGGACATGCCCGGCTCACCCGGGCAATTGCATGAAGCACGTCACTACCCGCCTGCGGCGCCTGTTCGCGCCGATCGGCCTGCACTGGTATCTCGCTCTCCTCCTCGCACTCGATGCATTGATGGTGCTGCGCCCCGTCGTCGCGCACGCGAAGCTCGGCATGCATCACGCGTGGCTCACCGATGCGCTGAACCTCGTCGATAAACACGGCCTCGTCGTGCTGCCGCAGGTGGTCGTCGCGACCGGCCTCGCGACGATGGCCATCGGCATCGTGCTGCGTGCCCGCGTCGCGTGGGTGCTGTCGATCCTGCTGCTGGTCGCCGCCGCCGCGATCAGCATCCTGGGCGGCTACCGCAGCAACGCCGTGTTCGTGTACACGGCCGTCCTCGCCGTCACGCTGATCTACTACTGGCGCCATTTCGACCGCGCGAGCGTTGCCGCGAGCAGCCTGTTCGCGCTGCTCAGCATCGTGTCGCTGCTGATCTACGCGACCTTCGGCGTGCTGTATCTCGGCGACGAATTCACACCGCCGGTCCACGACCTCGCCACGGCCGTCTACTTCTCGATCGTGTCGATGTCGACGGTCGGCTACGGCGACATCGTCCCGCACGCGCCCACCGCGCGCCTGTTCACCGCGTCGGTGATCGTGCTCGGCATCACGGTGTTCGCGACGTCGATCAGCGCGGTCGTCGGGCCCGTGATCGGCGGCAACCTGAAACGGATCGTCAAGGGAGGCATTTCGAACGTGATCCGCAAGCATCATTTCCTGATCGTCGGCGCGACGCCGGTCGCGCATGCCGTGCACGACGGGCTGCGCAAGCGCGGCTACGCCGTGACCGTGATCGTGCCGGCCGGCGTCGAGCACAACTATCCGGGCGCGACCGACCTGATCGTCGGCGACGCCACCGACCACGCGGTGCTGGAAAACGCCGGCGCGGCCACGGCCCGCGCGGTGCTCGCGCTGCGCTCCGACGATGCCGAGAATGCGTTCATCATCCTCGCGATCCGCGAGATCGCGTCGACGGTGCGAACCGTCGCGCTCGTGAATCAGCAACGCAACCTCGAGCGGCTGCGGTTGCTGAAGCCGGACATGGTGTTCTCGCCGCAGCAGCTCGCGGGCGAACTGCTCGCCAGCACGCTCAACGACGAGCCCGTCGACAAGTCGGTGATCTCGCATCTGCTGTTCGGCACCGACGCCCCCGCGTGATCCATGCCGGCCGGCGTGCGGCCGGTACAATCGCGCGATGTCCGAATTGCTCGCTTACGGCGGCCTGTTCGCCGTGTCGATGGTCGCCGCGACGCTGCTGCCGCTCCAGTCCGAAGCCGTGCTCGCCGGCCTGCTGCTCGCGGGACGCGAGCCCGCGTGGGCGCTGGTGCTGGTCGCGAGCGTCGGCAACGTGGCGGGCTCGATAATCAACTGGGCGCTCGGCCGCGGCATCGAGCACTTCCGCGAGCGCCGCTGGTTCCCCGTCAAGCCGGCCGCGCTCGCGCGCGCCGAACGCTGGTATGCACGCTACGGCCGCTGGTCGCTGCTGTTGAGCTGGGCACCGGTGATCGGCGATCCGCTGACGATGATCGCCGGCGTGCTGCGCGAGCCGCTGCCGACCTTCGTCGCGATCGTGACGATCGCGAAGGTCGGGCGGTATCTGGCCGTCGCGTGGCTCGTGTTGCACTGACACTGCCCCTGCGCGGGCAAAATTGCGCGCCGGGGCTTTTCCCCTAAAGAATTCGCCGAAGCTGCCGTATTCCTTACAGTATGCGGTGGCGCGTGCGTTCCGCCTCTCTCCCTCCCCACTCAGGATTGCCATGAGATTGACCCAATTGGGCCGGGCGAGCGTCGGCGCGCGCCTGGCCGCGCTGGCGTGTGTGCTGGTCGCGCTGCTGTTTACCGTCTTCGCGTGGGCGCTTGCCCATTTCGCCGGCCGACAACTCGCCGACGAAGCGCATGCGCGCATCGCCGACAAGGAACAGTCGATCCGCGCGATGGTCGAGATGTTCGACAAGGCGCTGTCCGCCGAAGCCACCCGCTCGATGGCGCTGTTCGCGAGTTTCCTGCCGGCCGATTTCGCGCTCGATCCTGCCCGCACCGTCGACATCGGCGGCGTCGCCGCGCCGACACTGTCGGCGGGCGGCCAGGCGCTCGACCTCGATTACGCGATTCCCGACCAGTTCCTGAAGAAAAGCGGCGCGATCGCAACGATCTTCGCGCGCGACGGCGACGATTTCGTGCGCATCACCACGTCGCTGAAGAAGCAGGACGGCACGCGCGCGGTCGGCACGCGCCTCGATCGTGCGGGGCCCGCCTATGCGCCGCTCGTGGCCGGACGCAGCTATACGGGCCTCGCGAAACTGTTCGGCCGGCCGTACATCACGCAGTACAAGCCGGTCACCGACGCGACGGGCCGCGTGATCGGCGCGCTGTTCGTCGGCCTGGACGTCGGAGCCGAGCTGCAAGTCGTGCAGGACGGCATCCGCGCGCTGAAGATCGGCGAAAACGGCTATTACTTCGTGCTCGATGCGTCGTCGGGCACATCGCGCGGCACCTTCGTCGTCCATCCCGACGCGTCGGGCCAGCGCGCGGACGACGCGCGCGCGCCGTACACGCAGATGCTCGCCGCCGGCGAGGGCAGGCTCGCGTACACGTCGGCCGATCCGGCCGCGCACGACACCGGGCCGACCGCGAAGTTCGTATCGTTCACGACGATTCCGCAATGGCAGTGGCTGGTCGGCGGCATCGCGCTCGACGACGAACTGCTCGCGGGCATGCGTACCGTCCGCAACCGTTTCCTGATGATCGCGGCCGCGCTCGTCGCGGCGTTCGCGGCGTTGTTCATCGTCGTCGTGCGACGCGTGGTGAGCCGACCGCTCGATGCGGCGGCGCGTGCATCGGAACGCTTCGCGGCCGGCGATCTCAGCGTGCGCATCCGCGACGGCGCCGCCGCGCGCGACGCGACGGGCAACGATGAAATCGGCCGGCTCGTGCAGGCGGTCGACGGAATCGGCGACGGCCTCGCGCGGATCGTCGCGCAAGTGCGCAGCAGCGCGTCCGACATCGCGCGCGGCACGGTCGGCATCGCGGCCGGCAGCGGCGACATCGCCGCGCGGATCGCGACGCAGGCGAGCAGCGTCGAACAGACGGCAGCGAGCATGGAGCAGATCACGGCCGCCGTGCAGCAGAACGCCGAACACGCGGCGCAGGCCAACGCGCTGGTCGCCGACGCGTCGGCCGCCGCGACCGACGGCGACACGGCCGTGCAACGCGTGGTCGCGACGATGGACGACATCGGCCGCGCGACGCGCCGGATCGCCGAAATTACCGGCACGATCGAAGGCATCGCGTTCCAGACCAATATCCTGGCGCTGAACGCGGCCGTCGAGGCCGCGCGCGCGGGCGAGCACGGCAAGGGCTTCGCGGTGGTCGCGGCCGAAGTGCGCGCGCTCGCGCAACGCAGCGCGGCGGCGGTCAAGGAAATCGACGCACTGAGCGCCGAATCGTCGACGACCGTCGAACAGGGCTACCGGATCGCGGATGCCGCGCGCGGCACGATGCGCGACATCGTCCAGCGCGTCGACCAGGTCAGCACGCTGATCGGCGAGATCAGCGCCGCGTCGCGCGAGCAGTCGACCGGCATCGAACAGGTGAACCAGGCCATCACGCAGATCGGCGAGGCGACGCAGCAGAACGCGACGCTGATCTCGGATGCGGAACGCGCGGCCGTCGCGTTGCGCGACCAGGCCGCGCAATTGTCGGAAGCGGTCAGCGTGTTCCGGCTGGCTCGCGACGCGTGACGCATGACGCCTGACGAACGACCGGGCAACCGCCCGGTCGCGTCGGTTACTTCTTGTCTCCCGCCAGGTCGATCGCCTTGTCCGAGCCGACCGCATTGCGCAGCTGGAATTTCTGGATCTTGCCGGTCGACGTCTTCGGCAGCTCACCGAAGCGCACGACCTTCGGCACCTTGAAACCCGCGAGCAACTGCCGGCAGTGCGCGACGATCTCCTCCTCGGTCGCGCTCATTCCGTTACGCAGCTCGACGAATGCGCACGGCACCTCGCCCCATTTCGGGTCGGGCATCGCGACCACCGCGGCAACCTCGACGGCCGGATGCCGGTACAGCGCATCCTCGACCTCGATGCTCGAGATGTTCTCGCCGCCGGAAATGATGATGTCCTTGCGTCGATCCTTGATGCGGATATAGCCGTCCGGCGTCAGCACGCCGAGATCGCCCGTGTGGAACCAGCCGCCGTGGAATGCCTCGTCCGTCGCGTGCGGGTTCTTCAGGTAGCCCTTCATGCAGATGTTGCCGCGGAACATGATCTCGCCGAGCGTCTCGCCGTCGGCCGGCACCGGCGCCATCGTGTCCGGGTCGAGCACCGTCGCGCCCGCTTCCAGGTGATAGCGCACGCCCTGGCGCGCATTGAGCCGCGCGCGCTCGTCGTCGGGCAGCGCGTCCCAGTGCGCCTGCTTCGCGCAGACGGTCGCCGGGCCGTAGACCTCGGTCAATCCATACACGTGCAGCAGGTCGAAGCCGATCTCCTTCATCTTCGCGATCACGGCCGGCGCGGGCGCGGCACCGGCAACCATCGCGTGCACCGTGTGATCGATGCCCGCGCGGAGCTCGGCCGGCGCATTCGCGATCGCGCTCTGCACGATCGGCGCGCCGCAGTAATGGGTGACGCGTTCGCGGCGGATCAGGTCGAACACCGTCTTCGCGTCGAACTTGCGCAGGCACACGTTCACGCCCGCGCGCGCCGCGACGGCCCACGGAAAGCACCAGCCGTTGCAGTGGAACATCGGCAGCGTCCACAGATACACCGCATGCTTCGGCATGTCCCATTCGAGGATGTTGCTGATCGCCGCGAGATACGCGCCGCGATGGTGATAAACGACGCCCTTCGGGTCGCCGGTCGTGCCGGACGTGTAGTTCAGCGCGATCGCCTCCCACTCGTCGGCAGGCAGCGTCCATGCGTAGTCCGGGTCGCCGCCCGCGACGAACGCCTCGTAGTCGATCGCGCCGGCAAAGCGCGCGGGGTCGGCCGGCATCGCGTCGGCGACGCTGACGATCTTCAGGCCCGGCACTTCGAGCGCCGCGCGATGCGCGAGCTCCGCGTATTCGGTATCGACGATCAGCACCTTCGCTTCGCCGTGACGCAGCATGAACAGCACCGACGCAATGTCGAGCCGCGTGTTGATCGTGTTGAGCACGGCGCCGGCCATCGGCACGCCGAAGTGCGCCTCGACCATGGCCGGGATGTTCGGCAGCAGCGCCGCGACCGTCTCGCCGCGGCCGACGCCGGCTCGCGCGAGCGCGCTGGCGAGCTGCTTCGCGCGCGTGTAGGTCTCGCCCCACGTGCGCCGCACGTCGCCGTGCACGATCGCGAGACGCGCGCCGTAGACTTCGGCCGCGCGGACCAGAAAGTCGATCGGCGTGAGCGGCACGTAGTTGGCGTCGCGGCGGCCGAGTCCGGCCTCGAACATCTGCGTCATGATCCTGTCTCCCGTTTTCTGTCGACCGGCGCGCGCGTCGGTCTCGTATCCGGCCGGCGTGCATGCACCTCGACCGGTCTTGATGTGGTTCAATTGCCGATAGCCTAACGGGCGCTATTGTGAGCCGTCTGTCATCGAAACGACAGAGTGCCCGATGAACGCTGCGCGTTATCCCTATCCTCGCAAACCCGCATCCATGCACGACCACTCCGTTGCGCCGCCCGACGCGGCCGCCATGCCGGACCACACGCCGCCCGCCCCGCCGCTCGAGCCGGGCCCGTTGCCCGCGTTGTCCGTGCTGTTCGGCCAGTGCGCGTGGTTCCGCGCGCTGGCGCCGGAACACCAGGCGCTCGTGCTCGCGCAGTCCCGCGCCGAAACGCACGAAGCCGGCGACGTGATCGCCCGGCGGCTCGCGCCGTCCGAATACTGGATCGGCGTGCATCGCGGCTTGCTGAAGCTGGCGATCTTCAACGCGTCGGGGCGCGGCTGCACGTTTTCCGGCGTGCCGTCGGGCGGCTGGTTCGGCGAAGGCAGCGTGATCAAGCGCGAGCTGCGCAAGTACGAGGTCGTCGCCGTCCAGCGCTCGATCGTGCTGTTCGTCCCGGTCGACACGTTCCATGCGCTGCTCGACACGAGCCTGCCGTTCACGCGCTTCGTGATCCATCAATTGAACAACCGGATGGGCGAGTTCATCGCGTCGATCCAGAACAGCCGGCTGCTGGATGTCGACGCGCGCGTCGCGCAGGCGCTCGCGCAGTTGTTCAACCCGGCGCTGTACCCGGACACCGGCCCGTCGCTCGCGATTTCGCAGGAGGAACTGGGGATGCTCGTCGGCGTGTCGCGGCAGCGGATCAACCAGGCGTTGCAGCAGCTCGAGAAGCTCGGCGTGCTGCGGCTCGCGTACAACCAGATCGAGGTCGTCGATCTCGCGGCGCTCGCGCGGGTCGGGATCGAGCAGATCTGAACGGCGTACGATGAGCGGAACCCGTCGCCGATACGGCATGCGCCGCGCGGTGCTTCGACGGTTTCCGGGTGCCAGCGCCTGCGCCTTTCATCCGACGAAACGCCCTTTCGCTGCCGCACCCCAAACTGACAATTCCGCCAGTTTCGCGTCAGTGACCCGTTCCGCCGCGACGCCTATTATTCGGGTTCCCTTCACCGCCGCCTGAGCACCGCCCGTCCCGCTGCCTCCATGTGGATCGTCAATCTCGCGCTCAGGCGCCCCTACACGTTCATCGTGATGGCCATCATGATCGTGCTGGCCACCCCGCTTGCGCTGATGCGCACGCCAGTCGACGTCCTGCCGGCGGTCAACATTCCCGTCATCAGCGTGATCTGGAATTACACCGGCTTCTCCGCGAAGGAGATGACCAACCGGATCACGGCCGTCCATGAGCGGATCCTGACCACGACCGTCAACAACATCCAGCACATCGAGTCGACGTCGCTGCCCGGCATCGCGGTCGTGAAGGTATTCCTGCAACCCGGCGCGAACGTGCAGACCGCGATCGCGCAGACGGTGTCGTCCGCGCAGGCGATCGTGCGGCAGATGCCGCAGGGCGCGACGCCGCCGCTCGTGATCACCTATTCCGCGTCGAGCATCCCGGTGATCCAGCTCGGGCTGTCCAGCAAGACGCTCAGCGAACAGTCGCTCGCCGACATCGCGCTGAACTTCCTGCGTCCGCAACTGATCACGATCCCGGGCGCGCAGATCCCGTTCCCGTATGGCGGCCGCACGCGCGTGGTCGCGATCGACCTCGATCCGCAGGCGCTGCTCGCGAAAGGCCTCACGCCCGCCGACATCGTGAACGCGGTCAACGCGCAGAATCTCGTGCTTCCGACCGGCACCGCGAAGATGGGCCAGACCGAATACCGGATCGACACGAACGCGTCGGCCGACACGGTCGCCGACATCAGCGGGCTGCCGGTCCAGACGGTCAATGGCGCGACGACCTACCTGCGCGAAGTCGCGTCGGTGCGCGACGGCTTCGCGCCGCAGACCAACGTGGTGCGCCAGAACGGCCAGCGCGGCGTGCTGATGTCGATCCTGAAGACCGGCGACGCGTCGACGCTGAAGGTCGTGTCCGACCTGAAAGCGCTGCTGCCGAAGGTGATCCCGACGCTGCCCGAAGGCCTCACGATCACGCCGCTGTTCGACCAGTCGGTGTTCGTCAACGCCGCCGTGCAGGGCGTGATCGACGAGGCGCTGATCGCGGCCGTGCTGACGGCGATGATGATCCTGCTGTTCCTCGGCAACTGGCGCAGCACGCTGATCATCGCGATCTCGATTCCGTTGTCGATCTTCACGTCGCTGATCGCGCTCGCCGCGCTCGGCGAGACCATCAACATCATGACGCTCGGCGGCCTCGCGCTCGCGGTGGGGATCCTGGTCGACGACGCGACCGTCACGATCGAGAACATCGAGCGGCACCTGCATCTCGGTACCAATCTGCACGATGCGATTCTCGAAGGCGCGGGCGAGATCGCGGTGCCCGCGTTCGTGTCGACGCTGTGCATCTGCATCGTGTTCGTGCCGATGTTCTTCCT
This sequence comes from Burkholderia territorii, assembly GCF_001718335.1. NCBI lineage: Bacteria > Pseudomonadati > Pseudomonadota > Betaproteobacteria > Burkholderiales > Burkholderiaceae > Burkholderia > Burkholderia territorii. The sequence goes on along the minus strand of NZ_CP013365.1, from coordinate 1,070,441 downwards.
GACGGGCGTCGCGCGGTTCCTGTTCGTGCCGCTCGCCGAAGCCGTCGTGTTCGCGATGCTCGCGTCCTACGTGCTGTCGCGCACGCTGGTGCCGACGCTCGCGATGCTGCTGTTCCGCCCGCAGCAAGCGAGCACCGGCCCCAACCCGTCGACGTCGCGTTTCGCGCGCCTGCATCACGCGTTCAACGCCGCATTCGAGCGGCTGCGCGCGTGGTACATCGTGCTGCTCAGCATCCTGCTGGTGCGCCGCCGCTTCTACGCGACGTGCTTCCTCGGCTTCTGCGTGCTGTCGACCGGCCTCGTGTTCGTGCTCGGCCGCGACTTCTTCCCGAATGCCGACTCCGGCAACATCCGGCTGCACATGCGCGCGCCGACCGGCTACCGGATCGAGGAGACTGCCCGCCTCGCCGACCAGGTCGAGCGCGTGATCCGCGAAGCCGTTCCGCCCGACGAGCTCGGCGCGATCGTCGACAACCTCGGGCTGCCGGTGAGCGGCATCAACCTGTCGTACAGCAACAGCGGCACGATCGGCACGCTCGACGGCGAACTGATGATCGCGCTGAAGCCGGGCCACCGCTCGACCCAGCACTACGTGCAGACGCTGCGCACGCTGCTGCCGCAGCGCTTCCCCGGCGTCGAGTTCTTCTTCCAGCCGTCGGACATCATCACGCAGATCCTCAACTTCGGACAGCCCGCCGCGATCGACGTGCAAGTGCTCGGCAACGATCTCGCGAGTAACATGGCTATCGCGAGCAGCCTGATGAAGAAGATCAGGCAAATCCCCGGCACCGTCGACGTGCACGTACTGCAGCGCAACGACGAACCGACCCTGGTGGCCGACATGGACCGTACGCGCATGCAGCAGCTCAGCCTTTCCGCGCAGAACGTCGCGCAGAACATGCTTATCTCGCTGTCCGGCAGCTCCCAGACGACCCCGTCGTTCTGGATCAATCCGCGCACCGGTGTCCAGTACCCGCTGCAGATCCAGACCCCGCAATACAACATCGCGTCGATCGACGACCTGCTCGGCACGCCGATTTCCGCGAGCGGGCGCACGGGGATGCCGCTGCAGCTGCTCGGCAACCTCGTGCGGATCCGTCCGGTCTCGAACCCGGCCGTGATCACGCATTACAACATCCGCCCGGCGATCGACCTGTACGTGAGCGTCGAGGGCCGCGACCTCGGCTCGGTCGCGGGCGCGATCGACCGGGTCGTGTCCGACGCGCGCGCGACGCTGCCGCGCGGCACCGACCTCACGGTGCGCGGCCAGGTCGAGACGATGCGCACGTCGTACATCGGTCTCGGCGCGGGCGTCGCGATGGCGATCGTGCTCGTCTACCTGCTGATCGTCGTGAACTTCCAGTCGTGGCTCGATCCGCTGATCATCATCAGCGCGATGCCGGCCGCGCTCGCCGGCATCGCGTGGATGCTGTTCATCACCGGCACGCACCTGAGCGTGCCCGCGCTGACGGGCGCGATCATGACGGTCGGCGTCGCGACCGCGAACAGCATCCTGGTCGTCTCGTTCGCGCGCCAACGCCTCGCCGCCGGTGCGCCGCCGCTCACCGCCGCGCTGGAGGCCGGCGCGACGCGCATCCGCCCGGTGCTGATGACGGCGCTCGCGATGATCATCGGGATGGTACCGATGGCGCTCGGTCTCGGCGAAGGCGCCGAGCAGAACGCGCCGCTCGGCCGCGCGGTGATCGGCGGCCTGCTGTTCGCCACCGTTTCGACGCTGCTGTTCGTGCCGCTGGTATTCGGCGGCGTGCATTCGCGGCTGGCCCGCCGGCGCGCGCGCCAGGCCGGACACTGACTTTCGCCCCCAGGTCAATTCATGGAAGAGAAACATCACAGCGCCGTCGGCATCCAGGTGGACGAACACGGCATGCACCTGCCGACGCGCACGTCGGTGTCGCGGCGCGGGCGGCTCGTGCTGATCGTGATCGGCGTGCTGCTGGCCGCGGGCGCCGCGCGCACGATCGTCGTCGACGTGCTGAACCACCAGCGCCTCGATGCGGTCGCCGAGCAGAACACGCGCCAGTACGTGAATGTCGTGCATCCGGTCGATGCGGCCACCGGCGGCAAGCTGACGCTGCCCGGCACGCTGCGCGGCTTCGTCGAGGCGCCGATCTATGCGCGCGCAAGCGGCTACGTGCTGCGCTGGCAGGCCGACATCGGCGCGCGCGTGAAGCAGGGGCAACTGCTCGCCGAGCTCGACACGCCCGAGCTGAACCAGGAGCTCGCGCAGGCCACCGCGCAGCGCCAGCAGGCGCAGGCGGCGCTCGCGCTCGCGAAGACGTCGTTCGACCGCGCGCAGCAACTGCGCCAGCGCGATGCGGTATCGCAGCAGGAACTCGACGACCGGCAAGGTGCGTTCAACCAGGGCAGCGCGAATCTCGCGGCGGCCGATGCGAACATGCGCCGGCTTACCGAACTGAAGGGCTTCCAGCGGATCGTCGCGCCGATCGACGGGATCGTCACGCAGCGCAACGTCGACGTCGGCGACCTCGTCAGCTCCGGCAACGCGGGCCGCGCGCTGTTCACGGTCGTGCAGGCCGACCGGCTGCGGCTATACGTGCAGGTGCCGCAAGCGTACGCGCAGCAGGTGAAAGTCGGCCAGCACGTGAGCGTGGCACAGGCCGAACTGCCCGGCCAGACCTTCGACGGCACGATCACGCGCACGTCGCAGGCGATCGACGTCGCGACGCGCTCGCTGCAGATCGAGATCACGCTGCCGAACCCGGACGGACGACTGCTGCCCGGCGCGTACGTGCAGGCGACGCTGCCGATGACGCCGGTCGGGCGCTTGCAGATTCCGGCCAATACGCTGTTGTTCCGCGCCGAAGGGCCGACCGTCGCGGCGGTCGATGCGAACGGCCACGTGCATCTGAAGGCCGTGACGATCGCGCGCACGATCGGACAAACGCTCGAGGTCGACGGCCCGCTCACGCCGAACGACCGCCTCGTCGCGAACCCGAGCGACGCGCTCGCGAACGGCGACACGGTCATCGTGCAGGCGGCGCCCGTCGCGAAGCCCGCGTCCTCCGCCAACGGAGCGAAGTCGTGAGCGCGCTGCGCGCCCGCCTGCGCCCTTCCGCAGTCCCTGCGGTGCTGGCCGTCGTCGCGGTCGCGGCCCTTGCCGGCTGCACGGTCGGCCCCGACTACCGGCGCCCCGCCGTCGACACGCCGGCCGCGTGGCGGCTCGACCCGGCCGACGCATACTGGCACCCGGCCGCGCCCGCCCGCGCGCCGCTCGATCCGGCCTGGTGGACTGCCTTCGGCGACGCGCAGCTCGACGCGCTCGAAGCCGACGCCTTGCGCAACAACCAGAACCTGAAGGCCGTCGCCGCGCGCTACGACCAGGCAAAGGCGACGCTCGCATCGGTCTCGTCCGCGCAGTATCCGGCCGTCGGCCTGAACGTGAGCGGCCAGCGCTTCAAGATCTCCGGAGAGCGGCCGCAGACCAACTATGCGACGCGAAGCATGTCGACCGTGCAGAACGAAATCCAGGTCGGCGCAAGCGTCAGCTACGAGCTCGACCTGTTCGGCCGCGTGCGGCGCAACGTCGAATCCGCGCAGGCGAGCTCCGAACAGGCGCGCGACGATTTCGCGAACGCACGCCTCGTGCTGAGCGCCGATCTCGCGTCGAGCTACTTCGCGCTGCGCGAGCTCGACAGCGAGATCGACGTCGTCAAGCGTTCGATCGATCTGCAGCAGAAAGCGCTCGATTACGTGAGCGCGCGCCACGATCTCGGCGCGGTGTCCGGCCTCGACCTGCTGCAGCAACGCGCGCAGCTCGACGCGACGCGCACGCAGGCACAATTGCTGATCCAGCAGCGCGCGCAGGTCGAAACCGCGATCGCGACGCTGGTCGGCACGCCGGCTCCCGAATTCACGCTGCCGCCGCGCGTGGTGCCGATCACCGCGCCCGCGTTGCCGACCGGCATGCCGAGCGACCTGCTGCAGCGCCGGCCCGACGTCGCGTCGGCCGAGCGCGCGATGGCCGCCGCGAATGCGCAGATCGGCGTCGCGCGTGCCGCGTATTTCCCGCGCATCGCGCTGTCGCCCGACATCGGCTGGGACGCGACGCGCTTCTCCGGGCTCTTTACCGTGCCGGCGCTGCTGTGGTCGGTCGGCGCGTCCGTCAGCCAGCCGCTGTTCGAAGGCGGCAAGCTGAAGGCCGGCGTCGATTTCGCGCAGGCCGGCTACGTCGCCGCGCAGGCCAGTTACCGGCAGACCGTGCTCACCGCGTTCCAGGAGGTGCAGAATGCGGTGACGGGCCTGGCGGTGCTGGCCGAAGCCGCGCAGCAGGCAGCGGCGGCCGTCGACGACGCGCGCAAGCTCGTGTCGCTCGCGCAGGACCGCTACGCGGGCGGCCTCACGCCGTTCATCGACGTGCTCACCGCGCAGCAGCAGTTGCTGACGAGCGAACGCCAGGCCGTGCAGATCCAGGGCCAGCGCGCGGCGCTCGTCGTGTATCTCGCGAAGGCGCTCGGCGGCGGCTGGGACGACGGTGCGACGAGCGGCGCCGCGCCAACCGACGTCGCCACGGCAAACCTCGGGCCCGCCGCGAGCGTCGGCCCCTAACCGGTTACAAGGACACACCCATGAAAGTCCTGATCGTCGAAGACGAACCGAAAGTCGTCGAATACCTGAAGAGCGGCCTGACCGAGGAAGGCTGGGTCGTCGATACCGCGCTGGACGGCGAGGACGGCGCGTGGAAGGCCGTCGAATTCGAATACGACGTGGTCGTGCTCGACGTGATGCTGCCGAAACTCGACGGCTTCGGCGTGCTGCGCGCATTGCGCGCGCAGAAGCAGACGCCCGTGATCATGCTGACCGCGCGCGATCGCGTCGACGACCGCGTGCGCGGGCTGCGCGGCGGCGCCGACGATTACCTGACCAAGCCGTTCTCGTTCCTCGAATTGATCGAGCGGCTGCGCGCGCTCACTCGCCGTGCGCGCGTGCAGGAATCGACGCTGATTTCGATCGGCGACCTGCGCGTCGACCTGATCGGCCGGCGCGCGTCCCGCGACGGCACGCGGCTCGACCTGACTGCGCAGGAATTCCAGCTGCTCGGCGTGCTCGCGCGACGCAGCGGCGAGGTGCTGTCGAAGACGACGATCGCCGAACTCGTATGGGACGTGAACTTCGACAGCAACGCGAACGTCGTCGAGACGGCGATCAAGCGCCTGCGCGCGAAGCTCGACGGTCCGTTCGCGGAGAAGCTGCTGCACACGATCCGCGGCATGGGCTACGTACTCGAGGCGCGCGAGGACGCCGACAGCGAGAGGCACGCATGAAACGCTCGATCACCCTGCGTCTGTCGGCGATGTTCGGCATCGTGTCGCTGCTCGTGTTCACGCTGGTCGGCTGCGGGCTGTTCGTGATGATGGAGCGCCAGCTGTTCGCCGAGCTGCGCGCGACCATCGACACGCGCGCGAAGGTCGCGCAGATGATCGTGTCGCACGCGACCACGGCCGCGCGCGGCCGCGTGATGCAGGAAAAGCTCGCCGACCTCGAACCGCCCGACGGGTCGACGCGTTACCAGGTCGACAGTCCCGACGCCGACTTCCGCTTCGGCCATCCCGTCGACGGCGTGCCCGTCGGCAAACCGTTCGGTGCATTCCAGCAATACGCGCTCAATCACAGCAGCTACGACGTGATGACGAAGACCGTCCCGATCGCGGGCAGCGGCGAGCGCCCCGACGTGAAGCTGATCGTCGCGTCGTCGTGCGAACGCACGCAGCGGATGTTGCGCCGGTTCGTGTGGACGCTCGCCGCGCTGATCGCGATCGCCACCGTCGTCACGCTGCTGCTGAGCCGGGCGGTCGCGCGCTTCGGGCTCGCGCCGCTCGAACGGTTGTCGCAGGACGCGGCGGCGATCAACGCCACCAACCGCCGTCAGCGGCTGCACACCGACGCGCTGCCGACCGAGCTGCGCGATCTCGCCGCGTCGTTCAACGGCGCGCTCGAACGCATCCAGCAAACCTACGCGCGGCTCGAGGCGTTCAACGCGGACGTCGCACACGAGTTGCGCACGCCGATCAGCATTCTGATCGGCCAGACCCAGGTCGCGCTGACGAGCCGCGACCGTTCGGTCGACCGGATGCGCCAGACCTTGCAGTCGAACCTCGAGGAATTCGAGCGGCTGCGCGTGATCATCAACGACATGCTGTTCCTGTCGCGCAGCGATCGCGGCGAGCGCGCGACCGACCTGAAGCACGTGTCGCTCGCGGACGAGGTGCGGCGCATGCTCGACTTCCTCGAGATTCCGCTCGACGAAGCGCAGTTGCGCGCCGAATTGCACGGCGATGCGCGCGCGGCCGTCGATCCTTCCCTGTTCCGCCGCGCGATGACCAACCTGCTGATCAACGCGATCCAGCATTCGGCGCCGGGCGCGACGCTGAACGTGACGATCACGCCGCGCGACACGCTCGTCGACGTGTCGGTCGCCAATCCCGGCGAGCCGATCGACCCCGTGCAGCGCTCGCACGTGTTCGAGCGCTTCTACCGGCTCGAGGAAGCGCGCGCGAACAGCAAGGAGAACCACGGGCTCGGGCTGTCGATCGTCAAGGCTGTCGCGGAGATGCACGGCGGCAGCGTGTTCGTCGCTTGCTCGGGCGGTGTCAATACGTTCGGCTTCTCGGTGTCGACGCAGCCGTGCAGCAGCGTCGGCCCGCTGCGCCCGACCGAGGCGGGCGGCCCGCACGCGCTGCGCACGACGCATGCATCGCGCGCGATGCACTGACGACATCGCGCCGCCGAGGGCAGTTTTCTTCAATACGGACACGCGCGGCTTCCTTAGTCTCGATGCGACTTTCACCTTCGCATGGAGACACATGATGAGCATGCTGGTTTCAATGGCCGCGTTCGCGCTGGCGTCGTCGATCACGCCCGGTCCCGTCAACATCGTCGCGCTCGGCGCGGGCGCGCGCCACGGCCTCGGCGCGAGCCTGCGCTATGCGGCCGGCGCGACGCTCGGCTTCGTCGCGCTGTTCCTGCTGATCGGCCTCGGGCTGCACGCGGCGCTCGCGCGCTGGCCGATGCTGACCGCGGCCACTCGATGGTCGGGGATCGCGTTCCTGCTTTATCTCGCGCTGCGGCTGGCGCTCGATGACGGGCGGCTGTCGGACGATCCGGACGCGTCGAACCTCGCAGGCCCGTCGGCGGCTGCGGGCGCGGCGATGCAATGGCTGAATCCGAAGGCATGGCTCGCATGCGTGGCCGCGATGGGTGCGTTTGCGGCCGATGGCGGTCGCGCGCAGGTGTGGCAATTCGCGGCGCTGTATCTGGTGATCTGCTTCGCGTCGATCTCGTGCTGGGGGTATGCGGGTGCGTCGCTGCGGCACTGGCTTGCGAATGCGCGGCGGATGCGGCTGTTCAACCGCGCGATGGCGGTGTTGCTCGCGGGCAGCGCGCTTTATCTGCTCGATCTCTAGCGGTGCCGCTTCGAACGGTGTTTTTGCGGTGGGTGGCGGGTAGCGACAGCGCCGGCAGTCGTGGGCAGTCGTCGGCCGCTGCGGCACCGCCACGGCGCCGGCCGGTCCCCCGCTCAGCTCGCGGCGCTTCGATATTGGCCCGGCGTGGCGGCCGCGATGCGCCGGAACGCGCGCTGGAAATGCGCCTGGTCCGCAAAACCCGCGTCGAGCGCGACCTCGGCAATCGGCCGGCCGCGGCGCAATTCCGCGCGGCCGTACTGCACGCGACGGTCGATCAGGAACGCATGCGGTGTCATCCCGTAGCGGGCGTTGAACGCGCGGATCAGGTAGGACGGCGACAGGTCGGCGGCCGCGCAGATCGCATCGAGCGTGACGGCCTGACGGCAATGCGCGGCGATGTAGTCTGCCGCGCGCGCGAGCTTCGTGTTGTCGGCCCCGCGCCGCGCGTGGTCGGGCGACACGCGATCGAGCGCGCCGTGCAGCCGCGTGAAGAATTCGACCGCCGCGCTTTCCTTGCCGAGCGGATCGACGCCGGGTGCCACGAGCGTGCGGTAAAAGCCGCCGAATTGCGCGAACAGGTCACGCCGATCCGTCAACTTCTGCGAAAAGCCGCGAAAATCGGTGTTCGGATCGCGCCCGAGCGCATGCTGCAACCGTGCGAGCCACGGCACGTCGACATAGACCATCCGGTACGCCCACGCGGCGGGGCCATACGGATTGCATGCATGCACCTGCTCCGGATCGATGATCACGAGCACGCCGCGCCCGACGTGCTCCTTCGTCGCGCCGTTCTGGTACGTGCTCGTGCCGCCGACGATCGCGCCGACCGAAAACGTGTCGTGCGTGTGCTTCGCGTAGCAGATCCTCCGACCGTCGTCGACAGTGCGCGCCTCGATGAACGGCAGCGCGGTATCGCGCCAGAACGGCGACGGCACGGCGAGGGAATTGGCGGAACGGCTCACGCGACAGGCTCCCGGAACGGATGGCGAACGCACACCGTACAAGACTGCGCGGCGCGATGCAACCGCGACCCGACGCTTCGCGCCCGGATCGCCTAAGCTTTTAGTTCGGCCGCCGCGGTAGACGCGGCGGGTTCCGTTCCCTCTTTCAACCGGTACATTCATGCACATCGATCTGACAGGCAAGACCGCGGTCGTGACCGCTTCCACCGCCGGCATCGGGCTGGCGATTGCCGAAGGGCTCGCGCAGGCCGGCGCACGCGTCGTCGTCAACGGCCGCAGCGACGAGTCGGTGGATGCCGCGCTCGCGCTGCTGCGCAGCGCGGTGCCCGGCGCGGATATCGACGGCATCGCCGCCGACCTCTCCGACGCCGCGGGCGCCGCGCGCATCACGCAGCACACGCCGGACGCCGACATCCTCGTGAACAACGCGGGCATCTACGGGTTGAAGGCGTTCTTCGACATCGACGACGACGAATGGGCGCATTACTTCCAGATGAACGTGATGTCCGGCGTGCGTCTCGCGCGGCACTACCTGAAGGGAATGCTCGCGCGCAACACGGGCCGCATCGTGTTCATTTCATCGGAATCGGGCTTGAACATCCCGGTCGACATGATTCACTACGGGTTCACGAAGACCGCGCAGCTCGCGATCGCGCGCGGCCTGGCGAAACTCGCGGCTGGCACCAACGTGACCGTCAATTCGGTGCTGCCGGGGCCAACGATGTCGGAAGGCGTGCGCGCGCTGCTGAAGGAGACGGCCGACGCCACGGGCCGCAGCATCGACGACGTCGCGGTGGACTTCGTGCGCAGCCAGCGTGCGAGCTCGATCATCCAGCGGCCGGCAACGACGGAGGAAGTTGCGAATCTGGTGGTGTATGTATGTTCGCCGCAGGCCTCGGCGACGACGGGTGCGGCGTTGCGCGTCGACGGCGGTGTGGTCGACACGATCGCGTGACGACTGCGTGACACGCTCGCGCGGCGCGTGGCGGCGGCGCTATCGCGAAGCCGCCTTGTCCGACTGCAGCGCACCCTTGCGATCCGCATCCATGCAGGTATCGAAGCCATGTTGCGTGACAACACCTGCCTTGTCGAACACGACGAAGTACGCCCGGTGATCGTTGCCGTGCTCGATGAAGTAGTTGTAGCAGACGCCGCTGCCGTTACGGACCATCCACACGCTGCGCGGGTTGCCGGCCGCACGAACGACATCGGCGCGCGTCGCGCCATGCCGCGACGCTGCCCGCGCCAGCGGGGTGCGCGAATACGAGAACGGCAACCACGAGTCGAACCACGCGCAGCCGTGCAGCATCAGGCACGTGGCGGCTACGGAAAGCGTCTTTGCCGGACGGGACATCGGAATCAATCGCATGCTTGGGAAAATCTGCTGCGCCATGCCGGCGTGATCGAAAGCCCCATGCTACTAGACCTTTGGGTCCGGATCGAAAAGAAATGTAGAGACTTGTGTCCGAAGCTGCATTCGACGCGCCCCGGCACACGCCCGATCGGCGCGAACCATGAACGCCTCGCGCGGGCGCGCACACGCGTCCGTACCGTCGCGCCGATGGCCCGGAGCGGCGCAACGAACGTCGTCTTCAAGCGACCCATTCGGCCCACAGCATCGTCAGCACCGTCATCAGCGCCGGGCCGACGAACAGCCCGATCAGCCCGAACGTCTCGGCACCGCCGAGGATGCCGAACAGCACGAGCAGGAACGGCAGGCGGGTCGAGTTGCCGATCAGCACCGGCCGCACGAAATGCTCGGCGACGAACACGACCACGAAGCCGAGCACCAGCACCACGACGGCCCACACGGTCGCACCCTGCACGAACAGCCAGAGCGCCGCGCCGCAGAACACGATCGGCGCGCAGAACGGCAACATCGCCGCGACGGCCGTGACGAGGCCGAGCAGCGCCGCATGCGGAACACCCGCGAGTGCATACGCGACGCCGAGTATGGCACCCTCGCCCAGCCCGACGACGACCAGTCCCGTCACCGTACCGTACACGGCTGCCACCATCCGTTCGATCAGGGCCGCGCCGCCGCGGCCGAACGCACGCTCCGCGCCCTGCAGCAACGCGCCCGACAACTTGTGGCCGGCCCTCATGATCACGAACAGCGTGACGAGCATGAAGCCGAACTCGAACAGCGCATGCGCGAGCTTCGTGCCGAACTGCCGCCCGAACGCGATGAATTTCTCGCCGCTCGCGCCATGCATCGCGGTGGCCGCGTGCAGCGGATGGCCGAGATTGGCCTGCCACCACTCGGTGATCTGGGCGGCGCCGTACGGCAGCCGGCCGACGACGTCCGGCAGCGGAATGCCGTTGTCCTGGATCGAGTGCAGCCAGACGCGCAGGTCATGCGCCTGCGAGATCGCCTGGCCCAGTGCGATGACGACCGGCAGCACGACCAGCAGCGATACGCCCGCGGTGATCGCGGTCGCGATCAGCGTCGGCCGATCGCGAAACCAGCGGTCCGATTCGAAGCGTTTCAGCAACGGCCACAACGCGATCGCGATCACGCAGGCCCACGCGATGGCGGGAAGGAAATCGCGGATCACCCACAGCGCAAGCGCGAGCAGCGCCGCATACAGCACGGCGCGGGCGACCTGCTGCGCACGCGGCCGCGCGGCGGAATCCTGGGAAGGCGAGACATGTGCGCGCATGGCACCTCTGTCGAAATGAAAAATGGCGGTTCGCGCCGGCCGAAGGCCGGTGCGAACCGCCATTCTATCCATCGATACAGCTGCGGCATGCGGACGCGATGCCAAGCATTGTCAAATGCGCGCCGCACGTCGCGCGCGCGGCACGGTGCGTCGTGCGCTCAGGCCACCTTGTCCGCGACGCGATAGCGTTCGAGCCAGTGTGCGTACGGCGCAGGCAGTGTCCACGACGGACGCTCGACGCCGAGCTGCCTGGCTGCGTAGTACGGCCAGTGCGGATCGGCCAGATGCGCGCGGCCGACCATCACGAGGTCGAGCTGCCGTTCGGCAACGACACGCTCGGCCAGTTGGGGCGTGTCGATGCCCCACGCGGACGACACCGGCAGGCCGGCCTCGCGGCGCACGCGCTCCGCGATCGGCGCGAGGAATGCAGGCCCCCACGGAATGCGCGCGTCGGGCGTCGAGAAGCCGACCGACACGCTCAGCATGTCGAGCCCTTCGTGCTTCATCCGCTGCGTGAGCGCGATCGATTCGGCGAGCGTCTCTTCGTCGCGGCCGTCGTATTCGATCACGCCGAGACGCGCGGTCAGCGGCAGGTGCTCCGGCCAGACCTGGCGGACGGCCTTCAGCGTGTCGACGAGGAAACGGCTGCGGTTTTCGGCCGAGCCGCCGTACTCGTCGTCGCGCCGGTTCGAATGCACGGAGAAGAAGCTCTGGCCGAGATAGCCGTGCGCGAAGTGCAGCTCGAGCCATTCGAACCCGAGGTCGCGGGCGCGCTTCGCCGATGCGACGAAGTCGGCCTGCACGCGTGCGATGTCGTCGTGCGTCATCGCGCGCGGCGTCTTCGGCAAATGCGCGCCGAACGGCACGGCCGACGGTGCGATGGTCTGCCAGCCGCGCGGATCGCCGTCGGCGATGTGGTCGTCGCCTTCCCACGGACGGTTCGCGCTCGCCTTGCGGCCCGCATGCGCGATCTGGATGCCCGGCACCGCGCCGGCCGCCTTGATCGCCGCGACCGACGGCGCGAACGCCTCGGCCTGCGCATCGGTCCACAAACCGGCGCAGCCCGGCGTGATGCGGCCTTCCGGCGACACGGCGGTCGCCTCCGCGATCACGAGGCCCGCGCCGCCGCGCGCGATGCCGGCCAGATGCACGTGATGCCAGTCGTTGACGACGCCGTCTTCGGCGACGTACTGGCACATCGGCGGCACCGCGATACGGTTGCGCAGCGTGACATCCTTGAGTTTGAACGGTTCGAACAGGGCAGACATCCACCACTCCTTTGCTTGGTTCTACGAAACGACTGGATGAGCCGTCGTGCGGTGCGCACGGCGGAACGAGTCAGGCCGCCGCCGGGCCGGTCGCGCCGGACGACGGAAACGGCGCGGTGCCGGTCGCGCCGGCACCGCGCCGGCTTACTGGCGGCCGAGCTTCGCGAGCAGCGCCTCGGCAGCGGGCTCCGACGACGCGGGGTTCTGCCCGGTGATCAGCAGCCCGTCGGTGACGACATGCGGCGCCCAGTCGGCGCTGCGCTCGAACTGCGCACCGTTGGTCTTCAGCATGTCCTCGACGAGGAACGGCACCACTTCCGTCAGCTCGACGGCCGCTTCCTCGCTGTTGGTGAAACCCGTCGCACGTTTGCCGCGCACGACCGATTCGCCGGTCTTCGGATCCTTCACGTGGCGCAGCACGCCCGGCGCGTGGCACACGGCGGCAACCGGCTTGCCCGCCGCCAGCGTGCGCTCGATGAGGCCGATCGAGTGCAGGTCTTCGGCAAGGTCCCACAACGGGCCGTGCCCGCCCGGATAGAACAGTGCGTCGTAATCGTCGGCCGACACGTCGGCCAGCTTGTGCGTGGCCGCGAGCACGGCCTTCGCGGCCGGATCGGCATCGAAGCGGCGCGTCGCGTCGGTCTGTGCCGACGGATCGCTGCTCTTCGGGTCGAGCGGCGGCTGGCCGCCCTTCGGCGATGCGAGCGTCAGCTCGACGCCCGCATCCTTGAACGCGTAATACGGCGCGGCCAGTTCCTCGAGCCAGAAGCCGGTCTTCTTGCCGGTGTCGCCGAGCGTATCGTGCGAGGTCAGGACAACCAGAATCTTCATGATCGGACACTCCTTCGAAATGGGGGAACGGGGCCGCGTCGCGACGGCAGCCAACGCGACGCACGCCGCGTGCCGGGACGCCGACGGCGCGCCTGCCGGTTAGGCCGCTGGCGCGCGTCAACGTGCCGGCTCCGTACCGAAAAAATCTTGCGCGAGCCTATTAGACCAGTCGTCTAGAGCAAGCGCGAAAAAAACGACGGCATCTCCTGCACCAGCATCGCAGCGCGATATGGCATTTTCGCGTCCGCTGGCAGGAGCGACGTCGCATTCATGAGGCCGCATGATAGCGCCGGATTAGACCGGTCGTCTAGAACACATGCATTCAGCCCTGTCACCGTCATGGCTTTTGCGCTGTAGCGCGTCCCGCGACGCTCATCGCCGATCGCGCTCCATGCGTGCCGCCGCAGCGGTTAGCCGTTCAACGGCCCGTCGGTGTCGCCTGCATCGATCGTCGGCATCTCGAGCCGATGCCCGCGAACGCCGTCGGCAAGCAGGCCCAGCATCAGGTCCGCCAGCGCACGCCCGGTCGCATGTCCGGTCGGCTGCACCACCGCCGTGACCCGATGCGGATGCGCGATATCCGGCGGCACGCCGTCATAGACGATCAGCGACATGTCGCGGCCCAGCCGCAAGCCGCTGTCGGCCAGCGCGCGGAACGCCCCGCCACCCGCGATATTGTTGTCCACGAGCAGCGCCGTCGGCCGTTCGGCCAGCGCAAGCAGGGTCTGCGCGGCCTCGTGCCCGCCGTCTCGCGTAAAAGCACACTCGACGAGCAATGCCGGATCGGCGTCGATGCCGGCCTCGCGCAGCGCCGCGAGATAGCCGGCGCGACGCTGCATCGCGAAATTCAGCGACAGCGGTGCACTGATCATCGCGATCCGTCGATGACCGAAGCCAATCAGGCGGCGCACCGCATCGCGCGCGCCCGCTTCGTTGTCGAAATCGAACCATGCGTAAGGGTCGGCAGCTTGCGTTCGACCGTACGCGACGTACGGAAACGCATTCGAGCGCAGGTACGCGATGCGCGGATCGTCGACCAGCGTGCGCGCGACGATCAGCCCGTCGACGAGCCTGCCGTCGACCAGCCGGCGATACGTGTCGAGCTCCGCATTCGGCCGCGCGGCCGCGATGATGAAGTCGAGATTGCGCTCGCCGAGCCGCTCGGTAATGCCCGCAACGACTTCGCCGAAGCGCGGATCGCCAAGATCGCCGGCGCCGAACGGATACACGATGCCGATCGCATCCGCGCGCCCCGTCGCCAGCCGCCGCGCGGTCGGATCCGCGACATAGCCGAGTTCGCGCGCCGCCTTCATCACGCGCTCGCGGGTCGCCTCGCTCACGTCGTCGTAGCCGTTCAGCGCCCGACTGACCGTCGTGCGCGACAGCCCGAGCGCATCCGACAGCGCCTTCAGATTCACCTTCACGTCGCTCCTCGCGTTGTGCATGCCATTCATCTATCCCGTCTCGGCCGGCAATTATTTCCGAATGGCAGTTATTACCGTCAAATATTTATCTTTTGACGTCCAAACCGGTTTGAAATAGCATCCAAACCGGTTTGGATTCGAATGCCATCTCAGCAGTTCCCTTTCACCGTCAACGGAAACAACGCCGACATGACTTACTTTCCTTTTTGCCGCGCGACCGCGGCCAAACGTTTGCTCTTCGCTGGCGCGGCACTGGCCGCCTTCGCGTGCGCGTCATCCGTCGCGCATGCGCAAAGCACCGGCGCGCCCGCGCCCACGCCGCATACGCAGCAGGCCTACGATCCCGAAGGCAATTTCACGATGCGCTGGACCCGCGCGGACATCCGCCAGATCGTCGCGCAGTCGCACACGGCCGGCGCCGACAGGAACTCGCTGCCGCAGTCGCTGACGATGCCGGACATCCCGCAGGCTTTCCCGCTGATCAACTCGAACGTATGGGTCTGGGATACCTGGCCGCTGGCCGACCTGCGCGCGAACCAGCTCAGCTACAAGGGCTGGGAAGTGATCTTCTCGCTCACGGCCGATCCGCACGCCGGCTACACGTTCGACGATCGTCACGTCCATGCGCGCATCGGCTTCTTCTATCGCCGTGCCGGCATCCCCGCGTCGCAGCGTCCCGCGAACGGCGGCTGGACCTGGGGCGGCCACCTGTTCCCGGACGGCGCGAGCGTCAAGGTGTTCGGCACGTCGCCGATGACCAACAACGCCGAATGGTCGGGCTCGGCGCGGCTCACGCACGGCGACAACGTCAGCCTCTACTACACCGCGACCTCGTTCAACCGCTCGGCGCCCGGCGGCGCCGACATCACGCCGCCGCAGGCGATCATCACGCGCGCCGACGGCCACATCCATGCCGACGACAAGCACGTGTGGTTCAGCGGCTTCGACGATCACAAGGCGCTGCTGCAACCGGACGGCAACTACTACCAGACCGGCCAGCAAAACACCTACTTCTCGTTCCGCGATCCGTTCGTGTTCACCGACCCTGCGCATCCGGGCAAGACCTACATGGTGTTCGAAGGCAACACCGGCGGCCCGCGCGGCGCCCGCACCTGCACCGAGGCCGACCTCGGCTACGCGCCGAACGATCCGCACCGGGAAGACCTCAACGCCGTGATGAACTCGGGCGCAGTGTATCAAAAGGCCAACGTCGGTCTCGCTGTCGCGACGAACCCGCAGCTGACCGAATGGAAGTTCCTGCCGCCGATCCTGTCGGCGAACTGCGTCGACGACCAGACCGAGCGCCCGCAGATCTATCTGAAGGACGGCAAGTACTACCTGTTTACGATCAGCCACCGCACGACGATGGCCGCGGGCGTCGACGGGCCGGACGGTGTCTACGGCTTCGTCGGCAACGGCATCCGGAGCGACTTCCTGCCGCTGAACGGCGGCAGCGGCCTCGTGCTCGGCAACCCGACCGACTTCTCCGCGCCGGCCGGCGCGCCGTATTCGCAGGACCCGAACCAGAACCCGCGCGAGTTCCAGTCGTATTCGCACTACGTGATGCCGGGCGGCCTCGTCGAGTCGTTCATCGATGCGATCGGCCCGCGTCGCGGCGGCACGCTTGCGCCGACCGTGAAGGTCAACATCAGCGGCGCGTCGACGGCGGTCGACCGTGCATACGGACGCGGCGGCCTAGGCGGTTACGGCGACATCCCGGCGAATCTGCCGGCGACCGGCGCCGACCACAACGGCGGCCCCGGCACCCGTCCGTAACGGGCCCGTACGAACGCTGCGGGCACCGCCCGCCAGCGTCGAGGCGGCGCATGTCGCGCGTGTCGCGTGTGCACCGCCTCCCTCCTTCGCAGAATCGCGCATGCCGCCGCTGCAAGCGGCATGCGCGCTCCTTTCCCGCTTCGCGCGCCGAAGCACGGAACCCCGCATGAGATCGACGTTTTTTCGCTTTTACTTCCGGATGACCGGGCTGCTGCTCGCGTGTGCGGCAAGCGCGACCTGCTCGCACACCGCTGCCGCGCGCTGCGGCATACCGGCCGCCGACGGCACGCCGCAATGGCGACCGGCCGTGCATTACACGCCGCAACGCAACTGGATGAACGATCCGAACGGGCTCGTCTACGAGAACGGCCGCTAT
This sequence comes from Burkholderia territorii, assembly GCF_001718335.1. Taxonomy (NCBI): domain Bacteria; kingdom Pseudomonadati; phylum Pseudomonadota; class Betaproteobacteria; order Burkholderiales; family Burkholderiaceae; genus Burkholderia; species Burkholderia territorii. The sequence goes on along the minus strand of NZ_CP013365.1, from coordinate 1,053,699 downwards.
CACCTGTTCTACCAGTACAACCCACTCGGCCATGACTGGGGCAACATGTCGTGGGGCCATGCGACCAGCACCGACCTCGTCCACTGGCGCGAGCAGCCGGTCGCGATGCGCGCGAACGCAACGGAGGAAATCTTCTCCGGCTCGATCGTCGCCGACACGCGCAACACGTCCGGCCTCGGCGCGCCGGGCGAGACGCCGCTGGTGGCGCTTTACACGAGCGTCTACAAGGACGGCTCGGGTCACGCGCCCGGCACGCAGGCGCAGTCGCTCGCTTACAGCGTCGACCACGGCGCGACGTGGCGGCCCTACGCGCACAACCCCGTGCTCACGCTCGATCCCGAGTCGAAGCAGTTCCGCGATCCGAAGGTGTCGTGGTACGCGCCGGGACGCTATTGGCTGATGACGACCGTGGTCGCGGACGCGCAGGTCGTGAAGCTCTATCGATCCGATGACCTGATTCACTGGTCGTTCCTGAGCGACTTCACGCTGCCGGACGTGCCGCATGCGGGCGCGCTGTGGGAAATGCCCGACCTCGTGCCGCTGCCCGTCGACGACGATCCGCGGCACATCAAGTGGGTGATGATCGTCAACGTCAACCCGTGGTCGATCGCCGGCGGCTCCGGCGCGATGTATTTCGTCGGCGACTTCGACGGTCGCACGTTTACGCCTGACCGCGTCGCGCCGGCCGGTTCCGATCCCGCGCGATTCCGCTGGGTCGATCACGGCGCCGATTTCTACGCCGCCGGCACGTTCTCCGGCGCGCCGGGCGCACGGCCCGTCGCGATCGCATGGATGAGCAACTGGGATTACGCGGCCAAAGTGCCGACGGCGCCGTGGCGCGGCGCGGCGACGTTGCCGCGCGAGTTCGCGCTGAAGACGATCGGCGGCGAACCGACGCTCGTCGTGACACCGGCCGCCGCGTTCGATGCGTGGGCCGACGGGCGGCCCGCCGTGCATGAAGGCGACCTGAACGTCGAGTCCGCCACGCGCGCGCTGTCGGACGCCACGCGCGGCGTCGCCCAGCGCATCACGGTGACGATCGCGCCGCGGCACGCGGCCCGCGCGGGCCTGATCGTTCGACGATCGGCGGATGGGTCGATCGGTACCCGGATCGTGTACGACACGGCGAAGCGCACGCTGACGCTCGACCGCTCGCGCGCCGGCGCAACGGCTTTCGCCGGCACGTTCAGCCGCGAGCACATCGTCGATCTGCCACTCGAGCATGGGCAGCTGCGACTCGAAATCGTCGTCGATCGCGGGTCGGTCGAGGTGTTCGCGAACGGCGGCCGCGTCGTGCTGACGGACCTGATCTTTCCGCCGCTCGATGCGGACCGCGTCGCCGTGTTCGCCGAACACGGCAGCGCGACGTTCTCGGGGCTGACGGTGACGCAGCTTCACGGCCCCGATCGCGGCGACGAGGTTCATGACGTCTGTGCATCGCGCTAGCGACGCGATCGCACGGCAGGGCTCGGCGGCCCGACATCGCGTCGGGCCATGCAGCCGCGCCGGTCATGCGCTCAGAGCAGACCCATCCCGCCCGACGCGATGATTTCCGCGCCGACGATGAACGCGGACTCCGGCGCGCTCAGGTGCAGCACGGTCGACGCGATTTCGTCCGGCGTGCCGAACCGGCCGATCGGGACGAGGCCTTTGATCTTGTCCGCCGTCTCGTCGAGCGTCGCCGCGTCGAGCCCGAGCTTGCCGTACAGCGGCGTCTGGACCGGGCCGGGGCTGACCACGTTCACCCGCACGCCGTGCGGCAGCAGCTCCGTCGACAACGTCTTCGCGAACGAATTCACCGCCGCCTTGCTCGCCGCATACACCGACGAACCCGGCATCCCGATATGCGCGTTGATCGAGCCGTTGATCACGATCGACGCACCGCGGTTCAGCAGCGGCACGAGCGCCTGGATCTGGAAATAGGCGCCCTTCACGTTCGTGTCGAACACGAGGTCCCACAACGCCTCGTCGATATCCGCGAACGGCGCGAGCTTCGCGACGCCCGCGTTGATGAACACGGCGTCGAGCCGCGCGCCGGAGGCCGCGATCGCGTCGGCCAGCGCCCGCGCCGACGCGACGCTGCCGGCCTCGTTGCGGATCGCGAGCGCGCCGTCGCCGAGCGACTCGCGTGCGGCGGCGAGCGTCTGCTCGTCGCGACCGGTGATGATGACCCGCGCGCCTTCGGCCGCGAATGCGCGTGCGGCCGCCAGGCCGATGCCGCTGTTGCCGCCCGTGACGAGGACCGTTTTTCCTTCGAAGCGTTGCATGATGTTCTCCTGTGAACCGGTGAGTTGACCGTGAACACAGGATGCGCGCGGCGCGCGGCCTTGCCGTACGAGCACCGCGGCGGACATGTTCGAAATCTTCGAACGTGTTTGCGGCGCCGGTCCGTCGGCTGCGCAGCCGACGCACTCAGCCCGACACGTCGATCCCGTCGAGCAGGCGCTGCGCGAGCCGAGGTTCGCGCAGTTGCTCCAGCCACCATTGCAGCGCGCGACCGTCGCGCTCGCCGCGCCACGCGACGTACAGCACGTTCGGCTCGCGCGGATCGGCGGTTTCCTTCTCGACGAGCTCGCCGCGCGCAAGCAGCGACGCCACGCGCCGGCGCGGCACCCAGCCGACGCCCAGCCCGTCGCGCTGCGCAAGGATCTTCGCGCGCATCGACGGCACCGCGAGCACCGCCTGCCCGCCGAGCAGCCCGTATGCGCGGCCGACGGCCCGCCGCGACGAATCGGCGACGACGACCGCGCGATGCGCGCAAATCGCGTCGCGGGTCAACCGCTCGCTCGACGACGCCAATGGATGGCGCGGCGATACGGCGAACACCCATTCCATCGCGCCGAGTTCGAACCATTTGAAACCGGGAATCGCCGGCGGCTCGTTCGTCGCGCCGACGACCAGATCCGCGCGGCCGTCGCGCAGCGCTTCCCAGGTGCCGCCGAGCACTTCGTGCGTGAAGCGCAGCGACACGCCCGAATCGAGCGCATCGAACGCGCGCACGACCGGCAGCAGCGTGTCGAACTCCAGCACCTCGTCGCTGACGATCCACAGCCGGTCCTCCCAGCCGCTCGCGACCTGCCGCACGCGCTGCGTGAGCCGCGCGACGTCCAGCGCGAGGCGCGACGCCTCGTCGGTCAGCAACTGGCCGGCCGGCGTGAGCTGCAGCCGGTAGCCGCGCCGGTCGAACAGCAGCGCGTCGAAACGCGTTTCGAGCTGCCGTGCGGCGTGCGATACGGTCGACGGCGCCTTGCCGAGCCGCGCGGCCGCCCGCGACAGGCTGCCGGTGGCGCGGATCGCATCGAGCAGCGCGAGTTCGTCTTCGGACAGCATGGGTCACTCCGGTCGGGGATTGGGATGGATCGTAAGGCACCGGCGGGCGGCGGTCCAATCGAATGGCATCGTGCCGCGTGCTCGGCGGATGCCGCGCCGGCCACGCACTTCCGGTATGCTCATCGGCATCAATTCGCCACATTCGAGGTAACCACTGCGATGGACATCGCGATCCGCATCGAAGGCCGCCACGATCTGACCGGGCAAATCTTCCGGCAGCTGCGCTCCGCGATCGTCGACGGGCGGCTCGAAGGCGGCGCCCGGCTGCCGTCGACGCGCGATCTCGCGAAGCAGCTCGGCGTGTCGCGCAAGACGACGCTCGACGCGTTCGAGCGTCTCGTCGCCGAGGGCTTCCTGAATACACGCGCGGGCGACGGCACGTTCGTCGCCGACGGTCTCGCGCGGGTTCCGCATGCGGCGGCATCGGCGCCGTCGCTCGTCGAGGACACGCCGCCCGTCCACGCCGTCGACGTGCGCGCACCGTGGGACGACGTGCCCGACACCCTTGCGATGCCCGCGCCGCAGCCCACGCCCGCGTTCGACTTCCGCGGCGGCGTGACCGACAAGACGCTGTTCCCGTTCGACGCGTGGCGCCGCTGCCTGCATCACGCGCTGCGCCAGCAGGCGCGCGGGCCCGGCCAGTACCACGATCCGGCCGGCGATCCGCAGTTGCGCGGCGCGATCGCGCGCTACGTCGCGTTCAGCCGCGCGGTCGCGTGCGGCTGGGACGATGTGCTCGTCACGCAAGGCGCGCAACAGGCGCTCGATCTGATCGCGCGCGTGGTCGTGCGGCCGGGCGACGTCGTCGCAGTCGAGAATCCCGGCTATCCGCCCGCGCGCGCGGCGTTCGCGTCGCTCGGCGCGACGGTGATCGGCGTGCCGGTCGATGCGCACGGCCTCGTCGTCGAGCGGCTGCCCGACGACGCACGCCTCGTCTACGTGACACCGTCGCACCAGTTCCCGCTCGGGATGCCGATGACGCTGGACCGGCGCGTCGCGCTGCTCGAATGGGCGCAGCGTCGCCGCGCGGTGATCATCGAGGACGACTACGACGGCGAATTCCGCTTCGAGGGCCGGCCGGTGGAATCGCTGAAGAGCCTTGATCGAACGGGCCTCGTCGCGTACGTCGGCACGTTCTCGAAGACGATCTTTCCCGAACTGCGGATCGGCTACGCGATTCCGCCGCGCGCGCTGCGCGGCGCGCTCGCCAAGGCGAAGCAGATCGTCGACTGGCATACCTGCACGCTCACGCAGGCGGCGCTCGCGCGCTTCATGCACGAAGGCGACTTCGCGCGGCACCTGCGGCGCGTGCAGAAGCACTACGACGCGCGCCGCAAGATGCTGCTCGCGCATTTGCGCGGCAGCCTCGCGCGCTGGTTCGACCCGATCGTGCCGACCGCCGGCATCCATCTCGCCGCGCATCTGAAACCGGGGCTCGATGAAGCGGCGCTGATCCGAGCCGCCCGCAAGCACGACATCGGCCTGTACGGAATCTCCGCGTTCCACGTCGGCTCGGCGGCGCGCGCGGGGCTGCTGTTCGGCTATGGCGGAATCGACGCACTGCGCATCGACGCGGCGCTCGCGAAACTGGCCGCGCTGCTCGATTCGGCAAGTGCGGACGGTACGGTACTGGTTACCTGATTTTTCCTGAAATTGGCCATTCAAGCAGGCCAGTCCCGCGCTTAAAGTGGGTCCTGTCGCGCCACCGTGCGCATTCAACCGAAGAGGGATCCGCCATGCAACCGCGCCTGAACTTCTATGCCGCCAGCCCGAACGCCATCAAGGTGATGCGCAATGCCGAGGAATTCATCGCGAAAAGCTCGATCGAGAAGCCGCTCGCCGAACTCGTCCGATTGCGCGCATCGCAGATCAACGGCTGTGCGTTCTGCGTCGACATGCACACCACCGATGCGCGCAAAGGCGGCGAGACCGACCGCCGCCTGGCCACGGTCGTCGCCTGGCGCGAAACGCCGTTCTTCACCGAGCGCGAACGCGCAGCGCTGGAGTGGACGGAAGCACTGACGCTGATCGCCGACAACCACGTGCCGGATGCCGTGTGGGAAGCTGTGAAGCCGCATTTCAGCGATACGGAGCTGTTCGAGCTGTCGATCCTGATCGGGACGATCAACACGTGGAACCGCCTCGCGATCGCGTTCCGCAAGATGCCCGAGTAAGGAGGCGACGATCATGCGCTCCCGCCTCATGCTCCGCCGCGCGATGCGCTCCATGTCGCTCGCGCTCGTCGTCGCGCTGCCGGCCGCGGCCGGCGCGCACGATGCCGGCGACAATGTGCATGCGATCATGCGACAGCCCGTGCCCGAGGCGCCCGGCAAGCTCGCCGTCGTCGCGACCGTCGACTACGCGCCGGGTCAGGCATCCGAAGCACACCGGCACCTCGGCTCGGTGTTCGCCGTCGTAGCCAAGGGCGAGGTGCTGTCGCAGGTAAACGACGGCCCGGTGCGCCGCTATCGCGCCGGCGAAGGCTGGTACGAGCCGCCCGGTTCGCGCCACCAGGTGTCGCGCAACGCGAGCGCGACCGAGCCCGCGCAACTCGTCGTGTTCGGCTTGACGGGCGAGCGCCAGCCGTTGAAGTCGCCGATCGATCAGTAACGACGTTTCCGGCGAGCGTGCCGTACCGGCACGCTCCCGTGTCGCGCGCGCCAGCCTGTGACGCACGGCTTCCTCGCCATCCTCGCGCGCCGCCGCTCCACCGTGCGTGCGCCGTTCCCCGCCGTTTCCCCATTAACTGCTTCCTACACTCCAACGCCGGCACACACCCCTTGCGCCGCGCCGCCGCCCCGCTCGCCCGCACCGCCGTTCGACACACGGCTGATCTCGATCAACGCGGGCGAAAACACTTTCTTGAAATTAACTAACGCGTCAATTAACGTCGTCTGCATGAACGCGAAATCCACCGTCGCCAAACCGCGCGGGCGCCGCCCGTCGGTGGACGACTTCGATTTGCGCGACCACATGCTGGATGTCGCGATGCAGCTGTTCGCCGAGCGCGGCATCGCGGCGACGACCGTCGCGCAGATTGCCGAAGCCGCCGGCGTCACGTCGGCGATGGTGCATTACCACTTCACGAATCGCGAGCAGTTGCTCGATGCGATCGTCGAGGAGCGGCTCGCGCAGGTCATCGCGTTTGTGTGGCGGCCGACTGCCCCGCAGATCGAAAACGATCCGTTCGCGCTCGTCACCGAACTCGTCGACCGCTTCTTCGACGTCACGCATCGCATGCCGTGGCTGCCGTCGATCTGGCTGCGCGAGATCATCCATGAAGGCGGCCTGCTGCGCGAGCGGATGATCCGCCGCATTCCGCTCGAGCACGTCGGGCGCTTTGCCGAGCGCATCCGCGCCGCACAGCAGGCCGGCACGCTGAACCCCGCGCTCGAGCCCGCATTCCTCTTCCATTCGATCATCGCGCTCGTGATGCTGCCGCTCGCCACCGCGAAGCTGTGGCAGAGCGCGCGCGGCCTGCCGCCGATCGATCGCGACGTGCTGCATCGCCATGTGCGCGCGCTGCTCGGCTCCGGCCTGCAGCCGCCCGCCGCCACGCCCGATGGCGATGCACATTCGCGCCGGAGGCCGTCGTGAACGTGCGCCGCGCGCTGCTCTTCGCCCTCGCCGCCGCCGTCGCGCTGCTCGCCGGTTGCGGAAAGCCGGCGAACGACGTCGAAACCTACCAGGGCTATGTCGAAGGCGAATTCGTGTACCTGTCGTCGTCGCAAGCGGGCACGCTGACGCAGTTGTCGGTCGAACGCGGCCAGACCGTCGCGGCCGGCATGCCGGTGTTCTCGCTCGAAGCCGTCAACGAAACCGCTGCATTGCGGCAGGCCGAGCATCAGCTCGCGGCCGCACGCGCACAACTTGCCGACCTGCAGACCGGCAAGCGTCCGCCGGAAGTCGCGGTCACGCGCGCGCAGCTCGCGCAGGCCACCGCCCAGGCCGCACGGGCCGCCGCGCAACGCGCGCGCGACGAACGCCAGTACGCGGCAGGCGGCCTGTCGAAGCAGCAGCTCGACGATTCGCGCACGGCCGCGCAGACCACCGCCGCGCAGGTGCGCGAGTTGCAGAACCAGGTCGACGTCGCGCGCCTGCCCGGACGCACGCAGCAGGTAGCCGCGCAGGCCGCGCAAGTCGATGCTGCGCAGGCGGCCGTCGCCGAAGCGCAATGGAAGCTCGACCAGAAGCGGGTTGCCGCACCCGCCGCCGGGCGCGCGTACGACACGCTGTACCGCGTCGGCGAATGGGTGCAGGCCGGCAATCCGGTCGTGCAGATGCTGCCGCCGCAGAACCTGAAGGTGCGGTTCTTCGTGCCGGAGTCCGACGTTGCCTCGATCGCCACGGGACACACCGTCGCGATCCGCTGCGACGGCTGCCCGGCCGACGTGCCCGCGCGCGTCACCTACGTTTCGCGCGAGGCCGAATACACGCCGCCCGTGATCTACAGCAACGAGAGCCGCACCAAGCTCGTGTTCATGGTCGAAGCGCGCCCCGCCGTCGCCGACGCGCCGAAGCTGCACCCGGGCCAGCCGGTCGCCGTGAGGATGCGATGAACGCGCCACCCGCTCCTTATGCGATCGACGTCGACCGCCTGAACAAGCGCTTCGGCGACAAGCACGTCGTGAAGGACGTATCGCTGCGCGTCGCGCGCGGCGAGATCTTCGGTTTCCTCGGGCCGAACGGCAGCGGCAAGACGACGTCGATCCGCATGATGTGCGGGCTGCTGACGCCCGATTCGGGCAGCGGCACCTGCCTCGGCTACGACATCGTGCGCGACAGCGCGCAGATCAAGCGGCGGGTTGGCTACATGACGCAGCGTTTCTCGTACTGGGAAGACCTGTCGATCCGCGAGAACCTCGATTTCGTCGCGCGCGTGTACGGGATGCCCGACCGCCGGGCGGCCGTGTCGCGCGCGCTCGACGGGCTCGGCCTCGCGAGCCGCGCGGACCAGCTCACGGGCGCGCTGTCCGGCGGCTGGAAGCAGCGTCTCGCACTCGCCGCGTGCATGCTGCACGAGCCGGACCTGCTGCTGCTCGACGAACCGACCGCCGGCGTCGATCCGGCTGCGCGCCGCGATTTCTGGGAAGAACTGCACCGGCTGGCCGCGCAAGGCATCTCGGTACTCGTCAGCACGCACTACATGGACGAAGCCGAACGCTGCCACAAGCTCGCGTACATCGCGTCCGGCGAGTTGCTCGCGCAGGGCACGTCCGGTGAAATCGTCGCGTCGCAGCAGTTGTCGACGCGCTCGGTCACCGGCGGGCACCTGGCCGAATTGTCCGCGCGGCTGCGCACGATGCCGGGCGTCGACCAGACGGTCGTGTTCGGTTCGACGCTGCACGTGAGCGGCCGCGATCGCGCGCTGCTCGATGCGACGCTCGCGCAGGTCGCGTCGGAGGCGAACGCGCAGGCAAACGGCCACGCACCGCTGCAGGTCGCGCCGATCGACACCGGGCTCGAGGACGTGTTCATCTACATGATGGGCCGCGCGTCCGCGCCGCCCGGCGGAGCGGCGACATGAATGCGTGGGCGCGCCTGCGCGAATCGTTCTCGGTCGCGCGCTGGTGGAGCATCGTGCTGAAGGAGTTCCTGCAACTGCGCCGCGACCGCGTGACGTTCGCAATGATCGTCGGCGTGCCGATCATCCAGCTCGCGCTGTTCGGCTTCGCGATCAACACCGACCCGAAGCATCTGCCGACCGCCGTGATCGTCGCCGACTCGAGCCCGTTCGCGCGCAGCTTCGTCGCCGCGATGCGCAATTCCGCGTACTTCGACATCGTCGCGACGCTGCCCGACGAAACGGCCGGACGGCACGCGCTCGCGCGGGGCGACGTGCAGTTCGTGCTGAGCGTGCCGGCCGATTTCTCGAAGCGGCTGCTGCGCGGCGAGCGCCCGTCGCTGCTGGTCGAGGCGGATGCGACCGATCCGGTCGCGACCGCGTCGGCGATCGGCGCGCTGCCCGGGCTCGTGCAACCCGTCGCCGACAAGGACCTGACCGGACCGCTCGCGCACCTGAACGGCCGCCCGGCCGCGTTCGACGTCGTGCTGCACCGCCTGTACAACCCCGAAGGCATCACGCAGTACAACGTCGTGCCGGGCCTGATGGGCGTGATCCTGACGATGACGATGGTGATGATGACGGGCCTCGCAATCACGCGCGAACGCGAGCGCGGCACGATGGAGAACCTGCTGGCGACGCCCGTGCGGCCGCTGGAGGTGATGACCGGCAAGATCGTCCCGTACGTGTTCATCGGGCTGATCCAGGTGTCGATCATCCTCGCCGCCGCGCGTTACGTGTTCGACGTGCCGTTCGTCGGCGGCGTGTTCGCGATCTATCTGTCGGCGCTGTTGTTCATCGCCGCGAACCTCACGGTCGGCATCACGCTGTCGTCGCTCGCGCAGAACCAGTTGCAGGCGATGCAGCTCGCGGTGTTCTACTTCCTGCCGAACATCCTGCTGTCGGGCTTCATGTTCCCGTTCGCCGGGATGCCGAAGTGGGCGCAGTTCGTCGGCAACCTGCTGCCGCTCACCTACTTCAACCGACTCGTGCGCGGCATCCTGCTCAAAGGCAACGACTGGGCCGACCTGTGGCCGTCCGTGTGGCCGGTCGCGGTCTTCACGCTCGTCGTGATGGGCATCGCACTGCGCTTCTACCGGCGCACGCTGGATTAGGGGCCGCGCGATGAAACCGGCTTCGCGTCGAGTCTTCCGCACCGTGCGCCGCAGCGCATTGGCAGGCGTTGCGCTGCTCGTCGCCGGATGCGCGGCCGGGCCGGATTTCCGCACGCCCGACGCGCCGTCGACGCAGCGTTACACCCGCGACGAAGCGCCATTGGCGACGGCCGCGGCCGACGGCCCGGCCCGCAACGCGCAGACGTTTACCCCGGCCGCGCACACGCTGCAACGCTGGTGGACCCGCTTCGATTCGGCGCCGCTGAACCGGCTCGTCGATACCGCGTGGCAAAACAGCCCGACGCTCGCCGAGGCCCGCGCACGGCTCGACGAAGCGCGGCAGAACCATGCGGCGCAAGCCGGTGCGACGATGCTGCCGCGTGTCGACGCGAACCTGTCCGCCACGCGCGAGAAAGTCGACATCGCCGCGTTCGGGCTGCCCGCCAACGTGCCGAATCCGGGGCCGTTCACGCTGTACGACGCGTCGGTGAGCGTGTCGTACGTGCTCGACGTGTTCGGCGGCAACCGGCGCGCGCTGGAAGCGCTGCGCGCCCAGGTCGACTATCAGGCGTACACGCTCGACGCCGCCCGCCTGACGCTTGCGGGCAACGTCGTCGCGACCGCGATCCTGCGCGCGTCACTCGCGCAGCAGATTGCGCTCACGCGTCAGCTCGTCGACGCGCAGGCGCAGCAGTTGCACATCGTCGAAGCGCGTTTCGCGGCCGGCGGCGTATCGCAGGCCGACGTGCATGCGCAGCGCACGCTGCTCGCGCAGACGCAGGCGTCGCTGCCGCCGCTTGCCACTCGCCATGCGCAGGCCGGCCACCAGCTCGCGATCCTGCTGGGCGCGCCGCCTTCCGACGCCGCGCTGCCCGATCTCGCGCTCGATTCTCTCGCGCTGCCGCACACGCTGCCGGTCGCGCTGCCGTCCACGCTCGCGCGCGAACGGCCCGACATCCGCGCGGCGGAGGCCGTGCTGCACCAGGCGAGCGCGAACGTCGGCGTGGCGAGCGCGAACCTGTATCCGCGTTTTTCGATTTCAGCGGGGATCGGTTCGGAACGCACGCGCATCGCGGATATCGTGCGCGGGCTCAATGTCTGGAATATCGGTCTCGGCCTGACGCAGCCGATCTTTCACGGCGGCGAACTGCGCGCGAAGAAGCGCGCGGCCGAAGCCGCATACGACGCAGCGTTCGCAAGTTATCGGGAAACCGTGCTGCTGGCGCTCCAGCAGGTCGCCGATGCGATGCGCGCGGTCGAACACGACGCGGCGGAACTGGACGCACGAGACACGGCCGCGCGGGAAGCCGCGGCAGAAAACGCGATTGCCGGCGAACGTTACGCGGCAGGCGGGATCAGCACGTTCGCGCTGCTCGACGCGCAACGGCAGGCACTGCAGGCCGCGCTCGATCGCACGCGCGCGCAGGCCGACCGCCTTGCCGATACGGCAGCGCTTTTTCAGTCGCTGGCGGGGAACTGGTCGAATGATTCGGCCCGGTGACGGCCGGGGCTGCCGGCGCTGCCGGGGCATACATCGTCGAACGCTGCTCGGCCGACGACGGCGCGCGTGCCATGTGCGCGGCGCGCATCCACGAAAAAAAACCGGCCCGAAGGCCGGTTTTTTCATACCGCATGCCGTGAGCGGCGCTCGCGCGCCGCGCGACATCAGAAGCGGTGGATCAGGCCGACGCCTGCGGCGATCTGGTTCTGCTTCGAACCTGCGCCCACGCCGTCGCCGATCGACGTCGTTGCATTCACGATGCCGCCGGTCAGGCCGCTGATCGTGTTGCCGGTGGCGTGCTGGTACGCTTCAACCGCGTACAGGCCCGTGCGCTTCGACAGGCTGTAGTACTGCGACAGCGTGACCTGATGGTACTTGGCCGAGCTCGAGATGCCGTTCGATTCGGTCGCACGCGTGTACGAGTAGCCTGCGGCGAAGTCCCACTGCGGCGCTGCCTTCCAGTGCAGCACGGCGCCCGCCGTGTTGAAGATTGCCGTATTGTGGAATGCCGACAGCGTGCCCGGGATGTACTGGACATTCGAGTACGACACCGAGATGTCCCACGCCGGCGTGAACTGGTAACCGGCCGTCACGGCGACGCGTTGCTGCGACTGTGCCGTCTTGTAGCCGCCGTTGATCGACGACACGGCCTGCTCCGCACCGTTGCCGTTCGAATCCAGACCGTTTTGCGCGGTCGAGTTCGCGCCCCACACGCCGCCGCCAAGCGTCGCGTTGTTGATGCGCTGATAGCCGACCGCGATACCTGCCGGGCCGTTCAGGTACTGGATCGCCGCGCTCCACGTCGAGCCGCGGTTGAAGCTGCCTGCGACGCCGCCGAGCGAGTACGAACCGCCGACCGTGAAGCCGTAGAACTTCGGCGACATGTAGACGAGCGAATTGTTCGCGCGGTAGCTGGTGTCGAGCGAATCGATATCACCCGGGTGCGCGCCGTAGTAACCGGTCAGCCAGGTCGTCGGGCTGTACGGCGACAGCAGCGTGTAGTACGCAGTGTACTGGCGGCCTGCCGTCAGCGTACCGTACGTCGAGTTGGTCAGACCGACCCACGCCTGACGCGTAAAGATGCCGTTCGCCCATTGCGACGAGCCGTTGTTCGCGTTGAAGCCGGCTTCCAACTGGAAAATCGCCTTCGTGCCGCCGCCGAGGTCTTCGCTGCCCTTCAGGCCGAAGCGGCTGCCTGCCCAGATGCCGGTGGCCATCTGCACCTTCGAGTGACCGCCCGAGGTCGCGCCGGTTGCCGACGAGTTGTTCTGCCAGGCGATAGCGTTATCGACGATCCCGTACAGGGTTACGCTGCTCTGGGCGTGGGCGGCGGTAGCGGCTGCGAGACCCGCTGCCGTCATGGCGAAAGCGACGCGCTTTTTCATTGATTCTCCGTCCTCAAAGAATGATTTCTTTTCTGGTGTGGTTTTATGACTGACACATGTGCGAGTACATGCCGGAGCGATTCTGACGGATTACCAATCGTTTCCCAACATGTGCAGTCGGTCATCGTATGATCGACGCAACGCGGGGGTTCACCAAACGGTTACATAACACCTGAAAACGCTTGCACGGCGGGCCTCTCCGGCATTTCCCGGTGAAAACCCTAGCTTTACATTTTTACTGGTGCATCGCGACCGTTCAATGTCGTCAGACGCCTTCGGCGACAACCTTCTTACAAATACGCGAGCGCGACACGTACCGCGCTTCACGTCGCCGCGCAGGATCGCTGACGTTCATGACACCCACGTTTCGGGAAACGAAATCATGAAAACGTTTCAGTGCGTGTGGCGAGAATCAGACGGGAAGACGGGAGCGGCCCGGCGAACGCGGGCCGACGAGCGATGCCCGCGCATGGCGCGCCGGCATCGTTCAGCGCGATTCAGCGCGCGGACGGCTGCGGCTCGATCCGCGCGTTCACCGCGTCGACGAGCGCGTTCATGCGCGCACGAATCGCCGCGTTCGAGCCGACGAGCGCGAGCGACGACGCGATGATCCGATAGATCCGCTTGCGCGGCACCTTCGCCGGCCTCGCCGGATCGAGCCACGCATCATGGCCGGCCAGCAGTTCGAGCGTTTCGAGGCCGATCATGATCGGCCACAGGCACGCCAACCGCAGGCGCACGAAGCGGCGCGGAATCGCCAGCGTGTACCGGCATGCGTCGCGATACTGATCGAGCGTCACGCGCAGCAGGTCGACCAGCACGCCGCGCGCACGCATCGATGCGTCGGGCGACATCAGATCGGCAACGCCCACGCCGTGTGCGGCCAGCACGTCGTCGGGCAGGTAGCAGCGGCCGATCCGCAAGTCCTTCGCGCAGTCGCGCAGGATGTTGGTCATCTGCAGCGCCTTGCCGAAACGAATGCCCTTCTCGCGCATGTCGGCCAGGTCCCAGCCGCGCGCGGCGCGCGTGTGCGCGCCGGTCATGTCGGTCCAGAATTCGCCGACGCAGCCGGCGACCAGATACGTGTAGCGATCGAGCACGTCGCGGGCCGGCAGCGATGCGACCTCGCCCGACTGCTCGTCGGGGAACGTGCGCAGATCGAATTCCATCCCCGACGTCAGCGTCGCGACGACCTTGCGGATCGACGCGCGATCGGCCTCCGGCTGCGTGCGCAGCAGCGCGAGCATCGGCTGCATCGAGCCGAGCAGCACGTGCTCGTGCGAATCCGTCTGCATCCGCGTCACATCCTCCAGCGCACGCGACAGGGCCGCGCCGTCGCCGAGCCGCTCGACGTCGTCGCGCAGGTCGGTCAGCAGCGCCGCGCGGCGATCGGGCGCGACGAGCGCCGTATCGGCGATCGTGTCGGCCGCGCGCGCGAGCAGATAGGCCAGGCCGACCGGCGCGCGCATGCCGTCGGGCAGCACGCGCAACGTCAGGTAGAAGGAGCGGGAAACGTTCTTCAGCAAGTCGCCGAGCAGGTAGGCGGGATCGGTATGAGTCGTCATGGGTCGGTAAAAATCGGCCGGCGCGGGGCCCGGACGCACACGGGCGCCGGGCGCCCGCGCCGGCCCGCGAGTCGCCGCATCGTCGCGCGCGGACGGGCGGCGGCCCGACGCGGCGATGCAAAAGTCCCGCAAGTTTAGTGCATCCGGCGCGCCGGCTCCCGGCGACGGCCGGATCGCGCCCCGCACACGTTCTCGCTTTCCGGCCGTCCCGTGCGCCTTGCGCGGCAACAAAAAAGAAAGGCGAGAGTAATACATATGTAATTATCCGATGCGACGATCGCGTCCCGTTCGATTCCGCGCGGCTCGCCGACGCAGGCCGCATCGCCGGAACGACCGCCCTTTCACCGACTTCCGTTTCGAAGGTTTCCGACATGCTCTTCACGCGCCCGACCGCCCTGCGCTGCATCCCGTTCGCCTGTGCCGCCGCCCTCCTGCTCGCCGCCTGTGGCGGCGACGACGTGTCGGCATCCGATCCGACGCAGCCGATTTCCGCGAAGGTCCAGGTGGTCGGCCATCGCGGCGCGAGCGCGCTGCGCCCCGAGCACACGCTCGCGTCGTACCGCAAGGCGATCGAGGACGGCGCGGACGTGATCGAGCCCGACCTCGTCTCGACCCGCGACGGCGTGCTCGTCGCGCGCCACGAGAATGAAATCTCCGGCACGACGAACGTGTCGACGCTGCCGCAATTCGCGAGCCGCAAGGCGACCAAGACGATCGACGGCGCGCAGCTGACCGGCTGGTTCACCGAGGACTTCACGCTCGCCGAGTTGAAAACGCTGCGTGCGCGCGAGCGCATTCCGCAAGTGCGCCCGGCGAACACCGCATACGACGATCAGTTCGAGATCCCGACCTTCGACGAGATCGTCGCGCTCGCGAAACAGATGTCCGCGCAGACCGGCCGCACGATCCACCTGTATCCGGAAACGAAGCACCCGACCTACTTCCAGTCGATCGGCCTGCCGCTCGAGGACCGGCTCGTCGATGCTCTGCTGAAGGATCCGTACACGGCGCGCACGGCGACCGTCTACATCCAGTCGTTCGAGGTCGCGAACCTGAAGGCGATCCGCAACCGGATCAAGTCGAGCCAGCCGAACTGGAAGCTCGTGCAGTTGATGGACGAAGCCGGCCAGCGCCCGTACGACTTCGTGAAGGCGAACGACAAGCGCACCTACGGCGACCTGTCGACGCGCGACGGAATGCGCGAGATCGCGACCTATGCGAACGGTGTCGGCCCGTACAAGACGTCGATCATCGCCGTGGCGGCGGACGGCACGCTGCAGCAGCCGACGCCGTACGTGCGCTACGCGCACGAGGCCGGCCTCGTCGTGCATCCGTACACGTTCCGTCCGGAGAACAACTTCCTGCCCGCATCGCTGAAGGACGGCGGCACGCCGGCCACGCGCAACACCGCGGGCTCGGTGCGCGAGATCCACGCATACCTGCGCGCGGGCATCGACGGCTTCTTCACCGACGATCCGGCCGTCGGCCGCGCAGCCGTCGATACGTTCAAGCGCTGAGCGGGCCGGGCGCGATGCGTGCGATGCGCCGCTGAACGCGCGGCAACCGGGCGCGATGCATGTCGTGCCGCACACCGGTTGCCGCGTCGCGGTCAGATCACGCGGAAGTGGTGCGTGCCGTCGCGCTTCAACTGGTCGACCAATCCGTATTCCCAATCGAGATACGCCTGCATCGCAGCGGCCGCGTTGTCGGTGCCTTCATACGGGCGCCGGTAGCGGTCGATGCGCGGCGACGCCAGATGCGTGTCGCCGTGCTCGAGCGGCAGCCCCGCGTCGATCCACGCGGCCGTGCCGCCGGTCAGCACCGAGATCGCCGCGCCGGCCGGCAGCAGCGCGCGCGCGTCATCCGCCGCGAAGCGCGCGAGCAGGCTCGATCCGCACGTGAACACATAGCGCGTCGCGGGCGCGATCGCGGCGAGCGCGTCGCGCAACTGCGCGCGCACGACGAACCAGGCGCCGGGAATATGCCGCTTCACGTAGTTCGCGCTGGTCGTCACGTCGACGATCGCGATCTCGCCCTCGGCCGCCTCCTTCAGCCAGCCCGCGAGCGTCGCGGGCGACACCTCGTCCACCTGCGGCGGCGCCGGCACGTCGCGGGGCGGTTGACCGCGCTCGGTGAAGGCCGCCGTGCCGGCCGGCTCGATCACGCGCACGTCCCAGCCCATCTGCGCGAGCCACGACGCGGTCATGTCCGCGCGCACGCCGTCGTCGTCGGCGAGCACGATGCGCGCGCCGCGCACGGGCGCGTGATGGTCGGTCTCCTGCACGAGCTGGCCACCGGGCGTGCCCAGGAAGCCCGGCAGATGGCCGGCCTCGTATTCTTCCGGCGTGCGCACGTCGAAGCGGTACAGCGTGCGGCCCGGCTCGTCGAGCGCCGCGACGTCCGCGAGCGCGATGCGCGGCACACCGGCGCGCTCGGCCACCGCGCGCGCGGCGCGGCGGGCTTCCTCGCGCTGCGCGGGTTCGATGTCGTCCGGGAAGCGTCGCGCGGCGCCGTGTTCGAGCGCCTGGCCGGCGAGCGTCCAGCCGATCGTGCCGTTGCGCAGGGCCGCGACCGGGTTCGGCAGCCCCGCATTCACGAGCGACTGCGTGCCGATGATGCTGCGCGTGCGGCCCGCGCAGTTCACGACGACCCGGGTTGCCGGGTTCGGTGCGAGCGCGCGCACGCGCAGCACGAGTTCCGCGCCCGGCACGCTGGTCGACGTCGGTATGTTCATGGTCTGGTACTCGTCGAAGCGGCGCGCGTCGACGATCACGACGTCGGCCTTCTCGTCGATCAGCGCCTGCACTTCCTGCGCGGACAGCGACGGCGTATGACGCTCGGCCTCGACCCATTCGCCGAACGACTTGCTCGGCACGTTCACGTCGATGAACAGCTCGCCGCCCGCGGCGAGCCAGCCCGCGAGACCGCCGTCGAGCAGCCGCACGTCGGTGTAGCCGAGCTGCGCGAATTTCGCGGCCGCGCGCGGCGCGAGATCCTCGCCGCCCGCTTCGCCGTACACGACGATCGGCGTGTCGCGGCGCGGAATGCGCGTCCACGCGTCGAGTTCGAGCTTCGACAACGGGAAATTGGCGGCCCATAGCGGATGGCCCTGCGCGTAGGGATCTTCCTCGCGCACGTCGATCAGCGCGAGCTCGTCGCGGGCCAGCAGGCGTGCGCGTACGTCCTGATACGACGCGACGGGGAAACGGGAAGTGGAATCAACGGATTGCGTCACGATGTCGGTAGTGGATTCTGTTGCAGTCGGTGAAGAAAACGAACGAAAAACGGATGAATCTCGCGCCTGCGGGCGCACGCCCGGAACGGGCCGCCCGCGACTTGCAGCGTCACGCGTTCGAATAGCCGGACACGAACGGCTTCACGGTGCCGTCGTCGAGGAACACCGCTCGCTCGACCGTGCCGATGTTCGCGCCGTACACATGGATGCTGATCGATACCCGATCGGCGAACGCGTTGGTCACGCGATGGACGTCGCCGATGCGCGGCGACACGGCCTCGACGTCACCCGGCTGAAGCCGCACCGCATCGCCCGACGGCACCGGCCGGCCCGCCGCGTCGAACCGGTACGGCTGCGAGAACTCGCCGCCGCGCAGCATCCCGATCAGCCCCCACACCGTGTGGTTGTGGATCGGCGTCGTCTGGCCGGGCCCCCACACGAAGCTGACGACGGAGAACCGCTCGTCGGGATCGAGATACAGCAGGTACTGGCGGTAGCGCGCCGGATCGGGCTGCGCGAACGCGTCGGGCAGCCAGTCGTCGTGCGCGACCAGCTCGGCCAGCAGCGCGCCGCCCTCGTCCAGGATGCGCGCCTCGTCCGCGCCGGATGCGAGCAGCGCGCCCAGCCTGTCGACGAACGGACGCAGCGGTGTCTGATGCAACGAAAGCGTACTCACCGGCTGTCTCCTCGAATATGATGCCGAATATGATGAATCGTCATGATGCACCCGAAATACCATGCAGAACAAACATGAAAATTAGCGATATCGACGCTTTTGCGGCGGTCGTCCGCTGCCAGACGCTGAGCCAGGCCGCGGCCGAGCTCGGGATGACGCAGCCGGCGATCACGCGGCGCGTGCAGAATCTCGAGGAAGCGCTCGGCGTGACGCTGCTCGACCGCAACACGAAGCCGCCGCGGCCGACCGACATCGGCCTGCGGGTGTTCGAGCAATGCCGCGCGATCCTGCGCGAGGTCGACGTGCTGCGCGAACTCACGGCCGGCCAGCGGCCGCCCGCGGGCGAATTCCGCGTCGGCCTCACGCAAGGGCTCGGCGAACTGATGCTTCCCGGGCTGATCGCGCGGATCGGTGCGCAATGGCCGGCGCTCGCCACGCAGGTCACGACGGCCTGGGGCGGCATGCTCGTCGAGCGCATCGCGCGCCGCGAACTCGACGCGGCGCTGGTGTTTCTGGCGAGCGAGATGCGCTTGCCGCCGCAGGTCGACGGCGAGCGGCTGCTGGCCACGCGGCTCGTCGCGGTCGGCCGCAAGGGCGACTGGCCGCGCCGCAGCTACCGGCTCGCCGACTGTCACGCGCGCGGCTGGGTGCTCAATCCCGACGGCTGCGGCTTTCGCGCGGGCCTGCGCCGCGCGCTCGACGCGCAACGGCTGCCGATGCCGGTCGCGCTCGATACCTATGGCCGCGACCTGCAATTGCAGAGCGTCGCGAACGGGTTCGGCATCGGGCTGATGCCGCTGCCGCTCGTCGAAGGCAGCCCGCTGCGCGACGCGGTGGACATCGTGCCGCTCGCCGATTTCAAGCCTCGGATCGATCTGTGGCTGCTGCGCCGGCAGGACGCCGCGCGCTTCGCGGCGCCGCTCGCCGCCGTGGCCGCGCATGCGCGCGCGGCGTTCTCGCTGCCCGACGATGCGACGGAACACGACGAAGCCGCTTGACCGCGCGCGGCGACGACGCCCGCACGGCGTCGTCCCGCTTGCATCGACTGCCACACGGCCGCGCTCACGCATCGTCTTCGTTTCGGCCGGATGCCGGTGAGTTGCGGGAGATTCCATCGCCCTGCGCATTGGTCGTCGCGCTGCGTGCCGCCGCGTCGAGCGCCGCACGCCCGGCGGCAACCGCGATCGCGTCGTCCTGCGGCGTATGTACGCGACTGCACAGCACGTCGCGATAGTGACGTTCGAGCGGGTTGTGGCGGCTCAGCCCGTGATTGCCCGACAGCTTCAATGCGTGTTCGACCGTGCGGATCGCCTGTTCCGTCACGGTCCGCTTGACGAGGCCGCTCGTCGTCACCGTCGGCGCGTGACCCGCATCGGTGCGCGCGATGTGCTCGTCGAGCAGCACTCGATTCGTATGCAACCACCCTTCGATCTCGCCGACGGCCTCCTGGATGCGCGGCAGCGTCGCGAGCGATGCACCGAGCCCGCTCGGCACGCGCGTCGTCGCGAACTCGAGCAGCCAGTCGCGCGACGCGCGCGCCACCGCATCGTAGAGACTGCCGAGCAACGCGACCATCCACGCCTGCTGGTCGGCTTGCGCGTCGACATCCGCATGGCTCGCGGCCGATACGGCCCACGCATCCGGGGCGCGCACGTCTACCGCATGATCGGCGGGCAGCCGCACGTCGTCGAACACGACCTCGTGGCTGCCCGATGCGCGCAGGCCCAGGTGATTCCAGCTTTCGATCACGCGGATGCCCGCGTCGTCATCCGCACCGCGCTCGCGCGGCACGAGGAATACACCGACACGCGGTTCGGGTTCGTCGGTGCGCGCCCACACGGCGAGCCAGCGCAGCGCCGGAATGCCGGTGCTGTACAGCTTGTGGCCGGACAGCCGCCAGCCGTCGCCGTCGCGACGCGCGATCGTTTCGGGCAGACCGCCGCGCGACGGCGAGCCGAGCGCCGGTTCGACGCGCAACGCATTGATCAGCGCGCCCTCGGCGACCGCACTGTCGAACACCGCACGCCGCACGCGCGCGGGCCAGCGGTTGTCCGCGCGGCCGAGCGCGCGATGCTGCAGATACGTCATCGTCAGCACCAGCGCGGTCGCGGGATCGGCGCGCGCAACGGCGGCGACGATCCGGCTCGCCTGGGCGAGCGTCGCGCCCGCGCCGCCGTGCTCGCGCGGTACGACCTGCGCGATCAGCCCCGCGCGATGCAGCCGCGCGAAGTTCTCGTGCGGAAAGCGGCCGTCGACATCGTTGCGGGCGGCGTCGGCCGCGAGCTCGGGCGCGAGACGCTCGAGCAGCGCGGCGACGCGCGCATCGTCGGCAGGCAGGTGGCGCAGCGACTGCGGCGGTCGCGGCGAGGAAGCGGCAAGGCTGGCGGACATCGGTACGGGTTCCCTCGGTGACTGGGTAGCTGGGTAACGTAACCGCGGTAATAGCGGAGATCGATTGGCGAATGGCGCGGCAGCGCATGAAGCCGACGGCGATCGGTTGCGCGCTCGCGTGCGAGTGCGCGGCCGTTTGCACGCGACCCCGTGCGCCTCCATCGGCGTTCGACGCAAGCCGATCGGGCAGGTGCCGCGCGCGCAAGCGCCGCCCGACACCTGCCCGACGCCCCTTCCATTCCATCGCGAGCCCATAGCGTATGCGCAACGCCCGCCCGCCCAAACCATGCAAATCTGATATTCAATTCGGGATTGATTATTTCCATTCCGCATGATCCTGGCGGTAATCTGCGCTCCATTCCTGCCCCTGGCCATTGCTGGCCGTGCGGGGCCGTCCTTGCATCGGAGACCCAGATGAGCGTCGAATTCATCGGCATGATCCAGAGCCAGAAGCAGTCGGAAATCCATCCGCCCACCGGCCCCGTCGTCGATCCGGACTACGTGCGTGACTTCGCCCGCGCACATGAAACGGCCGGCTTCGACCGGATCCTCGTGCCGCACCATTCGACCGGCCCGTCCGCGACGCTGACGATCGCGTTCGCCGCCGCCGCGACCGAGCGCATCCACTTCATGCTCGCGCATCGGCCGGGCTTCACCGCGCCGACGCTCGCCGCACGGCAGATCGCGACGCTCGACCAGTTCAGCCGCGGCCGGCTCGCCGTGCACTTCATCTCGGGCGGCTCGGACAGCGAGCAGCAGCGCGACGGCGACTTCCTCGACCACGATGCACGCTACGCGCGCACCGACGAATATCTCGGCATCCTGCGCCGCATCTGGACCGAAACGCAGCCGTTCGATCACGACGGCGCGCACTACCGCTTCACGCAGGGCTTTTCCGAAGTGAAGCCGCTCCAGCAGCCGCACGTGCCGATCTACTTCGGCGGCGCGTCGGAAGCGGCGCTGCAAGTCGCCGGCAAGCACGCGGACGTCTACGCGCTGTGGGGCGAATCGCTCGACCAGGTGCGCGACCTGACGACCCGCGTGCGCGCCGAAGCCGCGAAGCACGGCCGGCAGGTGCGCTTCTCCGTGTCGTTCCGGCCGATCCTCGCGGCGACCGAGGACGAAGCATGGGCGCGCGCGCACCGCATCCTCGACGAAACCCGCCGGCTGCGCGAAGCGGCCGGCCTCGGCACCGGCGGCCCGCAGCAGAGTGAAGGCGCGCGGCGCCTGCTCGCCGCGGCCGAACGCGGCTCGCGCGTCGACAAGCGGCTGTGGACCGAGATCGCGAAGCTCACCGGCGCGCGCTCGAATTCGACCGCGCTGGTCGGCACGCCCGAACAGGTCGCCGACGCGCTGCTCGATTACTACGACCTCGGCGTGACGACCTTCCTGATTCGCGGCTTCGATCCGCTCGAAGACGCGATCGACTACGGACGCGAACTGATCCCGCGCGTGCGCAGCGCCGTCGCGGCACGCGACGCCGCGCGCCGCGCGGCCTGACGCAAAGGGAGACGCCGACCATGTCCGCTGTCCTGTCTTCGTCGTCGCCCGCGCGCACCGCGTCGGGCCTCGTCCTCGCCGACACGCCGCGCCAGCACTTCTGGTTCGATCCGCCCGCGCCGCGCGTCGACGTCGCCGCCGAGCGCCGCCACCGGCAGGAGCGGCTCGCGGCCGCGTTCCGCCTGTTCGCCCGCTTCGGCTTCGCGTCGGGTCTGGCCGGCCACATCACCGCGCGCGACCCGGAACTGCCGGACCACTTCTGGGTGAATCCGCTCGGCGTGCATTTCTCGCGGATCAGGGTGTCGGACCTGCTGCTCGTCAACGCGCGCGGCGAAACCGCGATCGGCAACCGGCCGCTGAACAAGGCCGCGTTCGCGATCCACGCAGCGATTCACGACGCGCATACGCACATCGTCGCGGCCGCGCATACGCATTCGACCTACGGCAAGGCGTGGTCGACGCTCGGCCGCCCGCTCGACCCGCTGACGCAGGACGCGTGCGTGTTCTACGAGGATCACGCGCTGTTCGACGACTTCACCGGCATGGTCGTCGACACGAGCGAAGGCGCGCGGATCGCGGGCGCGCTCGCGAAACCCGACGGCACCACGCACAAGGGCGTGATCCTGAAGAACCACGGCATCCTGACGGCCGGCCCGACGGTCGAAGCCGCCGCGTGGTGGTACATCGCGCTCGACAACGCTGCGCACACGCAGTTGCTGGCCGAAGCGGCCGGTACGCCGCAACCGATCGATCACGCGACCGCCCGACACACGCACGGCCAGATCGGCGGCCCGGACGGTGCGTTGCACGCATTCGACAGCCTGTTCGCCAGCGTCGTCGCCGACGAGCCCGACCTGCTCGACTGAACGCCCGCCACACGACCGGAACCGGAGACCACACGATGACCGACACCACCGCATCCGCGCCGACCGGCGCCCCTGACGACAAGCGCCGCCGGCTGCTGCGCGCGGCCGGCGCCGCCGCGCTGACCGCGCCGGCGATCACGCTCGGCCGCAAAGCGTGGTCCGCGCCGCCGCTGAAGAAGCTCACGTTCGCGTGGAACCAGAATGCGTTCTGCCTGACGCCGATCGTCGTCGCGCAGGAGAACGGCTTCTTCGAGAAGAACGGGCTGAAGGTCGAGCTGATCAACTACAGCGGCTCGACCGACCAGTTGCTCGAATCGATCGCGACCGGCAAGGCCGATGCGGCGGTCGGGATGATCCACCGCTGGCTGAAGCCGCTCGAGGCCGGCTTCGACGTGAAGATCATCGGCAGCTCGCATGGCGGCTGCGTGCGGCTGCTCGGCGCGAAGTCGGCCGGCGTGACGACGTTGCAGGCGCTCAAGGGCAAGACGGTCGGCGTCAGCGATCTCGCGGCACCGGGCAAGCACTTCTTCTCGATCCTGCTCGCGAAGAACGGCATCGATCCCGAACGCGACATCACCTGGCGGCAGTATCCGGCCGACCTGCTCGGCGTCGCGGTCGACAAGGGCGAGATCCAGGCGATCGCCGACGGCGACCCGAACCTCTATCTGCTCGAGAAGCGCAGCAACGGCGCGTATACGGAACTCGCGACGAACCTGTCCGGCGAATACGCGCGCAAGGTGTGCTGCGTGATCGGCGCGCGCGGCGACCTCGTGCGCAACGACCGGCCGGCGGCAGCCGCACTCGCGCGCTCGATCGTGCAGGCCACCGAGTTCACGCACGACAATCCGAACGAAGCCGCGAAGGCGTTCGCGAAGTATTCGCCGAAGATCAATCCTGACGACCTGCGCAAGCTCTACGCGACGCTGACCTATACGCACCACCCGACCAACGTCGACCTGCAGCAGGAAATCGCGTTCTACGCGGACGATTTCCGCCGGATCAGCGTGCTGAAGAAGAGCACCGACCCGCAGCGCTTCGCGCAGCAGGTCTATGCGAACGTGCTGGGGTGACGCGATGTCGACGATCGAGCACGCACGCGCTTCGCACCCCGCACCGGCACGGACCGAATCCGCCGCCGCGACTTCCGCCGTCGCCGCCGCTCCCCGTCCCGCATGCGCGGGGTGCGACGCAACCGCAGCAGCCGAAGCACGCCGCGCCCGTACCTGGCCGACCGGCATCGTCGCGGCGCTCGCGTGGGCCGCGCTCGGCGCGGTGACTCGCGTGTGGCCGAACCGCGTCGTCGGTTTCACCGACTGGGCGTACACCGACACGTTCGGCATCGCCGCGTGGGCGATCGCCGTGCTGCTGCTGGCCGCCGCGACGCTCGGCCACCGCGTGCCGGCCTCGCGCGTGCGGCTGGCCCGCGTGCGCCCGGCCGGCCCGTGGCTCGTCGCACTGCCGCTCGTGCTTGCCGCATGGGAAATCGTCACGGCGAAAACCGGCTGGCTGCCGACGCCGTTCTTCGCGCCGCCGCAGGCATTGATCGAGGTGTACGTCGACGACTGGCCGCGCCTCGCCGGCAGCGCCGGCAATACGCTGAAGCTGCTTTCGCTCGGGTTCGCGTGCGGCGTCGCGGCCGGGTTCGCGGTGGGCGTATCGATCGGCTGGTCGCGCCGCATCGGCTACTGGGTGCATCCGGTGCTGCGCGTGCTCGGCCCGGTGCCGGCCACCGCGCTGCTGCCGCTCACGTTCTACTTCTTCCCGACGAGCTATTCGGCCGCCGCGTTCCTGATCGCGCTGTCGACCGGCTTTCCGGTCGCGGTGCTGACGTGGTCGGGCGTCGCGAGCGTGAACCGGCAGTACTACGACGTCGCGCGCACGCTCGGCGCGAACGCGCGCTTCCTGGTGTTGCGCGTCGCGATTCCGGCCGCGCTGCCGCACGTGTTCGTCGGCATCTTCATGGGATTGAGCGCGTCGTTCACGGTGCTGGTCGTCGCCGAGATGATGGGTGTCAAGTCGGGGCTCGGCTGGTACCTGAGCTGGGCGCAGGGGTGGGCATCGTACGTGAACATGTATGCGGCGCTGATCGTGATGGCGCTGCTGTTTTCCGGGCTGATCGCGCTGCTGTTCGCGGTGCGCGACCGTGCGCTCGCTTGGCAGAAAGGAACCGTCAAATGGTAAGCGCCGCCGTTGTCGAATCGCCCGTCTCCGCGGCACCCGCCATACCCGATCTCGCGAAGGCGCGCGGCGCGCGCATCGACATTCGTCGCGTGAGCCATGCGTTCGACGGCCCTGGCGGCCCGCTGCCGGTGCTCGACGACGTCACGCTGTCGGTCGCGGCCGGCGAATTCGTCGCGCTGCTCGGCCCGAGCGGCTGCGGGAAATCAACACTGCTGCGGCTCGTCGCGGGCCTCGACGCCGCGCGACAAGGCGCGATCGCGCAGGATGGCGTGCCGATCGAACGGCCCGACCCGTCGCGCATCGTCGTGTTCCAGGATCCGACGCTCTACCCGTGGCGCCGCGTGCGCGCGAACGTCGCGCTCGGTCTCGAGGCGCGCGGCGTGGCGCGCACCGCGCAGCATCGCGTCGACGATGCGCTCGCGCGCGTCGGCTTGCAGGAATTCGCGAACGTGTTTCCGCATCAGCTGTCGGGCGGGATGGCGCAGCGCGTCGCGCTCGCCCGCGCGCTCGTCAACGATCCGCGCCTGCTGATTCTCGACGAGCCGCTCGGCAAGCTCGATTCGCTCACGCGCTTGACGATGCAGGCCGAGTTGACCGCGCTGTGGCAACGCGACGGATTCTCCGCGCTGCTCGTCACGCACGACGTCGAGGAAGCGCTGTTTCTCGCGCAGCGCGTGATCGTGTTCGGGCCGCGGCCCGCACGGATCGTCGCGGAATTGCATGTCGACCTGCCGTATCCGCGCCATCGCGGCGATCCGCGTCTCGCCGAGCTGCGTCACGAAGCGCTGCGGCATCTTGGACTCGACGCGAGCTGGTAAATGCCGAGTGCTGCCCGCACCACGGCCCGCGCACGGCGAAGGCCGCGCCGATGAATGCACCGCCGTTCGCCGACTGGGCACTCCTGTTCCTGCAACTGCTGTATCGCGCGCAGATCGCGCTCGCCAGGGCGCTGCATGCGGCCGGGCTGACCGGCGATGCCGACGGACAACCCGCGTGGCCCTGGCCGCACCGGATCGCGCTCGAAACGCTGCGCATCGATGCGGCGCTCACGCGACAGCTTGCGTTCGCGTGCGCGGCGAGCGCGCTGGCCGTGGCGCTCGGCTCCGTCGCGCTCGTGTCGCGCAGGTGGCGGGCCGCATCGGCGATCGCCGCGCTGGCCGTCGCGTGGTTCGCACCGTGGCCACCGGCGTCGTTGTGGCTCGCACCGGCTGTGCCCACCAGCTTCCAGCGCGATCCCGCGCCGCTTTCCGTCGCGAACGTCATGCACGGCGCGCACCTGTATGCGCGGCATTGCGCGGCATGTCACGGCGCGGACGGGCGTGGCGAAGGGCCGCTCGCCGCGACCCTCGCGCATTGGCCGCCGACCTTCGCGGGCACGCTGCTCGCCCGCCGGCTCGACGGCGAACTGTACTGGCGTGTGCGTCACGGCACCCGCGACGCGCGCGGCGCATCGTCGATGCCGGGCTTCGGCGCGACGCTCGGCCCCGCCGACACGTGGGCGGTGCTCGCTTACCTGAAGGCGCTGTCGGCCGGCAGCGGGGCGCAAGCGCAAGGTGCGTGGCCCGTGCCCGTTCCGCTGCCGGCACTCGACGTGCGTTGCGGCAGCGCCGCGCCGCAGCCGCTCGAGCGCTGGCGCGAAGGCCAGCGCGTGCGCATCGTCGCGCTCGCACCGGGCAGCGCGCCACCGATCGAGGATCCGCGCTGGCAGACGCTGCTGGTCACCGCCGACGATACGCACGCACCCCTGGCATCCGGCGCGCGCGCGAATTGCATCGCGTCGACGCCTGGTGCATGGCAAGCGTTCGCGACCATCGCCGGCGTGGCGCCCGAGACGTTCGGCGGCACGCAGCTGCTTGCCGACCGGCGCGGCTGGCTGCGGGCGCGCGCGTTGCCGGGCAGCGCGGGCTGGTCGGCCGACGATCTGTTGTGCCGCTCGGATGCGACCACGCCGCGATCCGCCACGCCCGCGAGCGTCGATCCGCTGACCGCGCTGCTGCTGCGCGTGGACGCCGAACCCGTGCGCGACGTACAGGCCGGCCTCCCGCATTGAATCCCTGAACCGTTTTCCCCGATCGACCGAACTTCACGATGAATCCGACCCGACGCCACTTCCTCGCGCAAGCGAGCACCCTCGCCACCACCCTCGCCGTCGCGCCGATCGCCTTGCACGCGCAATCGGCTGCGCGCCCGCTGCTGCGTGCCGGCGACCAGAAAGGCGGGCTGCGTGCGCTGCTCGAAGCGGCCGGCGAACTGAACGGTCTCGCGTACGACATCACGTGGACCGAATTCCCGGCCGCCGCGCCGCTGGCCGAAGCACTGAACGCGGCGGCCGTCGACTGCGGCCCGATCGGCGACGCGCCGGTGATCTTCGCGCTCGCATCGGGCGCGCGCATCAAGGTGATCGGCGCGAACCGGTCCGACCCGTACGGCACCGCCGTGCTCGTGCGGCCCGACGCGACGCTGAAGGATGCGGCCGACCTGAAAGGCAAGCGCATCGGCACCACGCGCGGCTCGATCGGTCATTTCGTCACGCTGAAGGCGCTCGACGCCGCGGGCCTGCCGCCCGACGCCGTATCGTTCCGCTTCCTGCCGCCGGCCGACACGATGCTTGCGCTCGCAACCGGTTCGATCGATGCATGGGCGACCTGGGAACCCTATACCGCGCTCGCCGAAACGAGCGGCCGCGCACGCGTGCTCGTCAACGGCCGCGGCCTGTGGTCGGGCCTCAGCTACGTCGCGGCAACCGACGCGGCGATCGCATCGAAGCGGGACGTGCTGCGCGATTTCCTGCAACGCGTCGTGCGCGCGCAGGCCTGGTCGTACCGCCACGTCGACGCATATTCCGCGGCGCTCGCGCGCATCATCGGCATCCCGCCGGCGGCCGCCAGGCTGCAATTCGAGCGCCGCAACACGCGCTGGCAGCCGATCGACGCGACGGTGATCGCCGCGCAACAACGCACGGCCGACTTCTACCTGAAGGCCGGGTTGCTGCGCCAGCCGCTCGACGTGCGCACGACCTTCGACCTCGGCTTCCCGCTGGCGTGACCGGCCGCACGGCGCGGTGCGGCGCGATGGCTTGCAACCGTCCAAACGGCTGGCGCACGATCTGGCACAATCGCGGTTCGACCATCCCGCCTATCAGCCAGCGTCATGCCAGCCATCTCCGAACTCTTCGTCTATCCGATCAAATCCTGTGCCGGCATCGCGCTGTCGCGCGCGCAACTGCTCGAAACGGGCCTCGCATACGACCGCCACTGGCTGATCACCACCCCGGACGGGATGATGATCACGCAGCGCACGCACCCGCGCCTCGCGCTGATCCGCACGGCGCTCGAGCACGATGCGCTCGTGCTGAACGCGCCGGGCATGCGCGAGATCCGCACGCCGCTCGACGGCGATGCGACAGCGGCCACGCCGAAGATGGCCGCCACCGTCTGGCGCGACACCGTCGAGGCGATCGACACGGGCGCCGAGACGGCCGCATGGCTGACCGAGTTCCTCGGCACGCCGTTGAAGCTCGCGCGCTTCGGCGCCGAGTCGCGTCGCGGCTGCAACCGCAAATGGACCGGCGACATCGACACGCACACGCAGTTCGCGGACGGCTATCCGCTGCTCGTGATCGGCCAGTCGTCGCTCGACGACCTGAATGCGAAGCTCGTTGCGAAAGGCGCGCCGGCGATTTCGATGAACCGCTTCCGCCCGAACATCGTCGTGTCGGATCTCGGTGCATACGAAGAGGATTTCGTCGAGCATCTCGACGTTGAAGGCGATACGCCCGTGCGGTTGCGCCTCGTGAAGCTGTGCACGCGCTGCCCGATGCCGACCATCGACCAGGTCACCGGCGCGCCGAACCCCGAATGGCCGCACGAGCCGACCGACACGATGCAGACCTATCGCGCACATCCGAACTACGACGGCGCGCTGACGTTCGGCATCAACGCGATCGTCGTCGAAGGCGCGGGCGCGTGGCTCGAGGTCGGGCAAGCGCTCGAAGCGGAGATCGGCTTCGGCGACTGAGCGGATGGGCGGGCGCGACGCAACGCGTATCGTTTCCGTCGCCGCCCTCCGCCGCCGTTCACTTCAATCGCATCGATCGCCGCGCCGCTGCTATCGGGCCGACCGAACCGCCGGCAGCATGACCGTCACGACCAGCCCGCCGCCCGCCGCATCGGCCAGCGTCACGCTGCCGTGGTGCACGCGCGCGATCTCCCGCACGATCGACAGCCCGAGCCCCGTGCCTTCGACCGTCTGCGTCTTGCTGCCGCGATGGAAGCGCTCGAACACCGCATCGCGCTCGGTTTCCGGGATGCCGGGGCCGTTGTCGATCACGTCGAGCCGCGCATGCTCGCCGTCGCGCGACACGCGCACCGTGATCACCGCACGGTCGCCCGAGTAACGGATCGCGTTGTCGATCAGGTTGCCGATCATCTCGCCGAGCAGGTCCGGCTGACCGAGTACGTCGACGTCGGCCTCGTGCTCGAAGCCGAGATCGATGTCGCGCGCCCGCGCCACCGGCGACCAGTCGAGCGTCACGCTGCGCGCCAACCGATGCAACGCGGCCGTCTGGTGCGCGACCGCATGGCCGCTGTCCGAATCGAGCCGCGACAGCGACAACAGCTGCTGGACGATCTTCGCGGCCTGCCGCACCGCGCCGTTCACGCGCCGCAGATGCACGTTCACGCGCGGCTGCTCGTCCGGCCGCAACGCCAGTTCGACGCCGGCCTGCACGGCCGCGAGCGGTGTCTTCAACTGATGGGCCGCGTCCGCGAAGAAGCGCCGGCGCGCGAGCTGCATCTGCTGCGTGCGGCCGATGTACTGGTTGATCGACTCGACGAGCGGCGCAAGCTCGCTCGGCATGCCGCCGGTGTCGAGCGGCGTCGGATCGGCTTCGGTGCGCGCGGCGACCTTCGCGGACAGCCGGTTCAACGGCCGCAGCCCGCGCCCGACGCCGAGCCACACGATCCCGAGCGCGAGCACGACGAGCAGGCCTTCCTGCAACAGCGAGCCCACCAGGATTTCGCGCGCGAGCGCCTGGCGCCCCTCGATCGTCTCGCCGACCATCACCCATACGATGCGCGTCTGCGCGGACGGCACGTCGTGCACCGGCACGCGTAACGCGGCCATGCGCAACTGCTCGCCGCGATAGACGACGTTGTAGTAGCGCGTGACGAACAGCGCGCCGTCGCCCGGCGGCAGCGGCAGGTCCGGATAGCCGGTGATCGTGCGGCCGTTGTCCTCGCGGATCAGGTAGTAGATCTTGCCGCCGTCGCCCGATTCGAACATCTCGAGCGCGAGATACGGCAGGTCGACCTCGATTTCACCGTCGTTGAGCCGCACGCCTTCGCGGATCGACTTCAGCGACGACGAAAGCGTGCGGTCGAACGCGACGTGCGCGGCGCTCATCGCGCGCTGGTACGTGAGCCACGAGTCGAGCGCGAGCAGGCCGAGCAGCGGCAGCAGAAGCCACAATGCAACCTGCGTGCGCAGGTTCGGACGGCGAATCATCGTGCGCCCCGCCGCGTCGCCGCACGCGCGGCACGCGCGCCCTCGGCGGGCACCGGGCATGCCGGTCCGGAATGGCGCTTTGGCGAATGCTCCGGCCTCGTGCGGGGACAGTGAGCGCGAGGCCGGTTCATCCGGCCGCCTTCGCTTCGAGCAGATAGCCGAGCCCGCGCAGCGTGACGATCGCGACGCCGGTGTTCTCCAGTTTCTTGCGCAGCCGGTACACGTAGATCTCGATCGCGTCCGCGTTGACCGACTCGTCGAGCCCGAAGATCTTCTCCGACAGCGTCTCCTTGTTGATCGCGCGGCCGTTGCGCAGGATCAGCACCTCCAGCACCGAGCGCTCGCGCGGCGTGAGCGGCAGCGCTTCGCCGGCGAGGTGGAAGCTGCGGTCGATACTGTCATACGAAAGCGGCCCGCATTCGACCCGCGAATGCTCGTGGCCGAGGCTGCGCCGGATCAGCGCGCGGGCGCGCGCCTCCAGCTCGGTCAGCTCGAACGGCTTCGCGAGATAGTCGTCGGCGCCGAGATCGAGGCCTTTCACGCGGTCCTCGACCGACCCGTGCGCGGTGAGGATCAGCACCGGCACCGGATTGCGCCGCGCGCGCAACCGGCGCAGCACCTCGAGCCCGTCGAGCTTCGGCAGCCCGAGATCGAGGATCACCAGCGCGTAGTCCTGCGTGCGCAGCACGTGATCCGCCGCCTCCCCGTCCGCCATGTGATCGACCGCGAAACGCGCGGCGCTCAGCGCGTCGTTCAGCGACTGCGCCAGGTTCGGGTTGTCTTCGACGAGCAGCACACGCATGGGGACCTCGGGAAATCCATGACACAAAGGACGCTATTGTGAACCGAAATGAAAGCAGGCTGAAAGTGCCCCGCAATTAACATCCGCGTCACTCGAACAACACACACGCATCACTGGAGGAAGACATGCCGTTTGCACCGAAGCAGCTCGCCGCCGCGCTGGCGATCGTCCTGGGCACCGCCGCCGGCGGCGCCGTCGCGCAGGTTCCGGCCGGATATCCGGGTAACTACCAAGGTGTCGTCGACGCCGCGAAGAAGGAAGGCAAGCTGATCGTCTACTCGACGACCGACACGGGCCTCGTGCGCCCGCTGATCAAGGACTTCGAAAGCCTGTACGGCGTGAAGGTCGAGTACAACGACATGAACAGCACCGAGCTGTACAACCGCTACATCAGCGAGAACGCGGCGAGCAGCACGAGTGCCGACGTGCTGTGGAGCTCGGCGATGGACCTGCAGGTCAAGCTCGTCAACGACGGCGTGATGGCATCGTACGATTCGCCCGAAAGCGCGCACGTGCCGCAGTGGGCGCAATACCAGAAGCAGGCATACGGCACGACGTTCGAGCCGCTCGCGATCGTCTACAACAAGCGCCTGATTCCCGAGAACGAGGTGCCGAAGACGCGCGCCGACCTGATCAAGCTGCTCACCACGCAAGCCGACAAGTTCAGGGGCAAGGTCACGACCTACGACATCGAGAAGTCGGGCGTCGGCTTCAACTACCTGACGCAGGACGCGCACGTGAACGAGAAGGTCACGTGGGAGCTGGTGAAGGCGATCGGCGCGACCGGTCCGAAGCTGCAGTCGAGCACCGGCGCGATGATGGAGCGCATTTCGTCCGGCGAGAACCTGATCGGCTACAACATCATCGGCTCGTATGCGTACGCGAAGGCGAAGAAGGACAAGTCGATCGGCTACGTGTTTCCGAAGGACTACACACAAGTCGTGAGCCGCCTGGCCACGATCTCGAAGAAGGCGAAGAATCCGAACGCCGCGAAGCTTTGGGTCGACTACCTGCTGTCGCAGCGCGGCCAGACGCTGATCGCGAACCAGGCGAACCTGTACGCAATTCGCGCGGACGTGACCGGCGAAACGTCGGCCGCGAGCCTCTCGAAGGAGCTCGGCGATTCGCTGAAGCCGATCCAGATCGGCACCGGGCTGCTCGTCTACCTCGACCAGTCGAAGCGGCTTGCGTTCCTGAAGCAGTGGCAGCAGGCGATCAAGCGCTGATCCGCTGAGCCGCTGACCACGGGCCGCCCGCCGCGCATCGCACGGGCGGCCCTTCCCCTTACCGACTTCCTAGAGGCGGCCATCCGGATGGCCGCAGGGGTGAACTCATGCTTTCAACCAGCACACGCGGAACGGCGCCGCCCGTTCCGCCCACCACCGGCCCGGGTGGCGCGATTCCCGCGCTGCCGGCCAACGGCCTGCAGCCGCTCGCCGGCATGCTGCGCTGGATCGTCGTCGCGGTGCTCACCGTCGCGGTCGCGCTGCCGCTCGGCTTCATCCTGTTCCAGAGCCTGCTGTCCGCGCCGTTCTTCGACGCGAACAAGACGCTCGGCATCGAAGGCTTCCGCTTCATCTTCACCGACCCGGACTTCTGGTCGGCCGTGAAGAACTCGTTCATCATCGCCGGCGGGATGCTGTTCATCTCGATCCCGCTCGGCGGCATTCTCGCGTTCCTGATGGTCCGCACCGACCTGCCCGGCCGCCGCTGGCTCGAACCGTTGCTGCTCACGCCCGTGTTCGTGTCGCCGATGGTGCTTGCATTCGGCTACGTGGTCGCGGCCGGCCCGGTCGGCTTCTACTCCGTGTGGTTCAAGGAACTGTTCGGGGTGCAGAACGTGCCCTGGAACGTGTATTCGATCTTCGCGATCACGGTGATCGTCGGCCTCACGCACGTGCCGCACGTGTACTTGTACTCGTCGGCCGCGCTGCGCAACCTCGGCTCGGACGTCGAGGAAGCCGCGCGCGTGACCGGCGCCCGCCCGTTCCGCGTCGCGCTCGACGTGAGCCTGCCGATGACCATGCCCGCGCTGCTGTTCGCCGGCGTGCTCGTGTTCTTCCTCGGGTTCGAGGTGTTCGGGCTGCCGCTCGTGCTCGGCGATCCGGAAGGCCATCTCGTGCTCGCCACCTACCTGTACAAGCTGACCAACAAGCTCGGCGTGCCGTCGTATCACCTGATGGCCGCGGTTGCGGTGTGCATCGTCGCGATCACCTTCCCGCTCGTGCTGCTGCAGCGCCGCCTGCTGAAGACCGCGAACCGTTTCGTCACGGTGAAGGGCAAGGCCGGCCGCGCGACGGTGCTGCCGCTCGGCGCCTGGCGCTGGGTCGCGCTCGCGATCGTCGCGCTGTGGCTGACGCTGACGGTGATCGTGCCGATTTCCGGCATCGTGCTGCGCGCATTCGTGACGAACTGGGGCGAAGGTGTCGCGCTCGCCGAAGTGCTGACGCTGTCGAACTTCATCGAGCTGTTCGAGCAGGACAACCTCGTGCGCGCGATCGTCAACACGCTCGGCATCGGCGTGATCGGCGGCGCGCTCGCGATCGGCTTCTACTCGCTCGTCGCATTCGCCGGCCACCGCCGCCACGACTGGGCGACGAAACTGCTCGACTACCTCGTGCTGCTGCCGCGCGCGGTGCCCGGCCTGCTCGCCGGTCTCGCCTTCCTGTGGATCTTCCTGTTCGTCCCCGGCCTGCGCGAGCTGAAGAACTCGATGTGGAGCATCTGGATCGCGTACACGGTCGTGTGGCTCGCATACGGGATGCGGCTCATTCAGAGCGCACTGCTGCAGGTCGGCCCCGAACTCGAGGAAGCCGGCCGCAGCGTCGGCGCGACGCGCAGCCGCGTGTCGCTCGACGTGACGCTGCCGCTCGTGCGCTTCGGCCTGCTTGCCGCGTGGCTGCTGATCTTCATGATCTTCGAGCGCGAATACTCGACCGCCGTCTACCTGCTGTCGCCCGGCACCGAAGTGATCGGCGCGCTGCTCGTGTCGCTGTGGGCGACTGGCGCCGTCGACCAGGTGGCCGCGCTCTCTGTCATCAACATCGCGATGGTCGGCGCCGGTCTCGGCGTGGCCCTGCGCTTCGGAGTGAAACTTCATGGATAAGCTCATCGTCGACGACCTGCATCTCAGCTACGGCGCGAACCCGATCCTCAAGGGCGTGTCGTTCGAACTGAAGGCCGGCGAAGTCGTGTGCCTGCTCGGCGCATCGGGCAGCGGCAAGACCACGCTGCTGCGCGCGGTGGCCGGCCTCGAACAGCCGTCCGACGGGCGCATCCAGCTCGACGACCGCGTGTTCTTCGACGGCGCCCGGCACGTCGACCTGCCGGTCGAACAGCGTTCGCTCGGCCTCGTGTTCCAGTCTTACGCGCTGTGGCCGCACCGCACCGTCGCGGACAACGTCGGCTACGGCCTGAAGCTGCGCCGCGTCGCGCCTGCCGAGCAGAAACGCCGCGTGCAGACCGCGCTCGACCAGCTCGGCCTCGGCCATCTCGCCGAACGCTTTCCGCATCAGTTGTCGGGTGGCCAGCAGCAGCGCGTCGCGATCGCGCGCGCGCTCGTCTACAACCCGCCGGTGATCCTGCTCGACGAGCCGCTGTCGAACCTCGACGCGAAGCTGCGCGAGGAAGCGCGTGCGTGGCTGCGCGAGCTGATCGTGTCGCTCGGGCTGTCGGCGCTGTGCGTGACGCACGACCAGACCGAAGCGATGGCGATGTCCGACCGCATCCTGCTGCTGCGCAACGGCCGCATCGAGCAGGAAGGCACGCCCGCCGAGCTGTATGGCGCGCCGCGCTCGCTGTACACGGCCGAATTCATGGGCAGCAACAACCGGATCGATGCGCGCGTCGCGGCCGTCGACGGCGAACGCGTGACGCTCGCCGGCGACGGCTGGGAGCTGCAGGCGCTGGCGCGCGACACGTTCGCGCCGGGCCAGGACGCGCAGGCCGTGATCCGTCTTGAACGCGTGCAGGTCGCCGACGGCCCGGGCGCGAACCGGCTGCAGGCCGATCTCGTCACGTCGATGTATCTCGGCGATCGCTGGGAATACCTGTTCCATTGCGGCGAGATGCGCCTGCGCGCGTTCGGCCACGTGCCGCGCGCGGCCGGCAAGCACTGGATCGAATTCCCGACCAACGACTGCTGGGCGTTCGCGAAGGCGGGCTGACCCCGGCGCGGCGTGCTCCGTGCGCCGCGCCCGGCTGGCAACGCAATGACACGCGGGTCCAGCGCACGCTTTCCGGCGCTGCCTGCGATCACATCAAAACCGTTTCACCCAACTCACAATAAATCAGGAGACACCGTCAATGAAATTTCGCGCAGCAGTCCTCACCAGCTCGGCCGCCGCGGCCTGCATCGCGGCCCCCGCCGTGCACGCGCAGTCGTCGGTCACGATGTACGGGATCATGGATGCCGGCATCGAATACACGAACCATGCGGCACCGGAGGGCGGCAGCTCCGTCAAGCTGAAGTCGGGCAACAAGAACACGTCGCGCTGGGGCCTGCGTGGCGTCGAGGATCTCGGCGGCGGGCTGAAGGCCGTGTTCCGCCTCGAAAGCGGCATCGATCTCGCGAACGGTGGGTTCGACGACGGCCCCGACTCGATCTTCGCGCGCCGCGCGACGGTCGGCCTGAAGGGCAAATGGGGCGAGCTGACGCTCGGCCGCAACTACACCGTCACGTACGACTACATGCTGCCGTTCGATCCGATGGGCTATGCGCAGAACTACTCGTGGGCGACGTCGTCGATGGCGACGGGTGGACGCAAGGACGGCATGTTTACGCGCTCGTCGAACACGGTGCGCTACGACGGGGAATTCAGCGGCGTGAAGTTCGGTGCGATGTACGGCTTCGGCAACGTGCCGGGCAGCGTGAAGACCAGCTCGAAATACGACTTCGCGCTCGGTTACGAGACGGGGCCGTTCGCGGCGGTGCTCACGTTCGACCGGCAGAACGGCGCGGCCGACAGCGTCACGCCGGCCGATACCGTCAACTATATCCAGGGCATCCACGCGGGCTTGAGCTACGACTTCGGCAACCTGAAGACGATGGCCGGCTATCGCAACTACAAGCGCACGTTTCGCACCACGGCGGCGAACCAGTTGAGCGACACGTACTGGGTCGGCGGATCGTACCAGTTCACGCCGGCGTTCTCGCTGATCGCCGCTGTCTATCACCAGAACGTCAAGGGCGGCAGCGATGCGGATCCGACGCTGGTGTCGATGCGCGCGAACTACGCGCTGTCGAAGCGCACGGTGCTCTACGCGGCCGGCGCGTTCGCGATCGCGAAGCATGACCAGAAGGTCGGCGTGTCGCGCGATTTCGCCGGGTACGGCACCACGCAGGTCGGCGTGACGGCGGGGATCCAGCAGCGGTTCTGATCCGGTGCCCGGGCAGGCGGGCGGCGGTCGGCCGCCCACCTGCCGCGCAATGCCATGAGCAATGACCACGGGCAGCCGGCCGTTGCCGCGGGTGGCCCCGCGCCGTTCCAGGCATCGAGCCGATCGCCGCTCAGTCGCTGCGCATCGTGAACACCGGCCGCACCGAGCTGTCCGCATCGCCCCAGTGTTCGGCGACCGCCGAAAGCGGCACGATACGCGTCTCGATCGCGAGACCCGCCGCTCGCGTCGCGCCGAACACGCCGCGCACCGACGCCAGCAAACGCGGCAGCGACACGCTGCCGAGCCCGCTACCCATCAGTTCGATCGCGGTGGCGCGCAGTACGGCACCGGGCAACGCCACGTTCGCGCCGCCGATCGAGCCGATCTGCACGAAGCGCAGCCGGCGGCCGTCGGGCGTCGCCTTCGCGGCGGCAATCAGCAGCGCCTGCGCACTGGTGCCCCACAGATAATCGAGGACGACGTCCACGCCCGCGCGGAAATGCGCTTCGAGCGTCCGCGCCAGATGCGCATCGTCCTGCTGCAGCGACACGACGGCGTCCGCGCCGGCATTCAGCAACGCGTCCAGCGCGACCGCGTTGCGGCCCGTAGCGATCACCTTCGCCGCACCGAGATGCTTCGCAATCCGTACGGCCAGCCGCCCGGACGTGCCCGTCGCGCCGTTGACGAGCACCGTCTCGCCCGCCACGAGCCGCGCGCGTTCGGTCAGCGCCGCCCACGAGGACATGCCCGGAATCGCGATCGCCGCGGCCGTGACGTCGTCGAGGTCGTCCGGCAATGGCACGCACAGCGCGTCGGGCACGATCGTGCACTCCGCCATTGCACCGAACGGCGCCGGCGCGCCGAAGAAGTACACACGCTGACCGTCATCGCCGTACCCGACACCATCCACGCCGGCGACGAACGGATAGCCCGTGCCGGCCGAATAATGCGTGCCCGCCGCGCGTCCCTGAGCGAGTCGGCTCAGCGCGGATGCGCTCACCCGGATCAGCCGATGGCCGGCCATTGCTCGCGGCGCGTCGAACGTCATGTAAGCGGGACGCTCGCCGACGCCCGTCACGACTGCGGCCTTCATGTCGATTTCCTCGCATGGGCGGCTGCCGTTGCAGGCCGTGCGTCGATCCATGCGCGCAGCGCCGGGTCGCGCACCTCGAGCAGGTCGAACAAACCGATCGCGCGTAACGCGGGCAACGCGTCGACGAGATCGGCTTCGGCCGTTGCGCGCTCGGCGGGCGATGCGCCCGGGTCGGTCAGCACGCGCACATTGACGAGGAACGCGCCCACGGTGCCCTTGCGGATCGTCGTTGCGCCGGCCTTGATCCGGTCGGCGTGGTCGGGAAGAATCTGTTCGGCTCGCATGGCCTCTCACTCCGGTTGACGTCGATGCACGCAGTGTAGGCGTGCGATTTCGGCCAATCTCCGGTATAACGGCCAATCGATACCGATATCCGGCCATGTCCGATCCGCTCCTGCCCGCCCGATTCGTCACGTCCGACGACGGCCCGTTCATCGTCGCCGCCGTCCTGTCCCAACGCGATCCACGCGTGACGCCATCGCACGCGCATGCGCGCGGCCAGCTCGTGGGCGCGTCGAGCGGCTTGGTGACGATCGGCCTCGACGACCAGGACTGGGTCGTGCCGGCGATCCATGCGATCTGGATTCCGCCGCATTACCGGCATTCGCTGCGCTCGTTCGGGCCGATTTCCGGCTGGTCGGCGTTCGTCGCCGAAGCGCGCTGCGCGGCGCTGCCGCCGACGCCCCGCGCGATTCGCGCATCGCCGCTGCTGCGCGAAGCCGTGCTACGCGCGGCAAGCTGGGGCGATACCGCGTTGACGGCCGCGCAAACGCGAATCGCCGACGTGATTCTCGATGAAATCGCGGCATCGGAAGCCGAAGCGCTAGGGCTGGTGCGGCCGCGGGATCCGCGGCTCGTGAAGATCACGGATGCGCTCGCCGCGGATCTGGCGGACAACCGGCGGCTGGAGGAATGGGCCGAATGGGCCGGTATCGGCGCACGAACGATGAGCCGCCGCTTCGTTGCGGAAACCGGGCTGACGTTCGCGCAGTGGCGTCAGCAGGCCCGGCTGCTGCGGGCGCTCGAGAAAATCGCCGACGGCGTGCCGGTGACGACGATCGCGCTCGATCTCGGATACGACAACGTCAGCGCGTTCATCGACATGTTCCGGCGTGCGCTGGGGACGACGCCGGGAAGATACATGCAGGCGGGACCGCTCGCGGCGGAATAGACGCGGCCATCCTCGCGCACGGCCGCGCATGACGGCAAGCGAGCGCTCGCCGGGCCGACGTCCGCTGCGCGCCGCCGCCTGGCTCAATACGTCCCTGCGCCCTCTTGCGCCGCGTCGTTCTTCCCGTTGAACCGCGCCGCCAGCCGCTCCGCACTTCTCGCCAGCAGCGTCGTATCGACGCCCACCGCGACAAACAGCGCACCGGCTTCGAGATACCGCCGCGCCGCGGCCTCGTCCGCGCTGAGAATGCCCGGTGCCTTCCCGGCCGCCTTGATCGCCCGGATCGCGCCGTCGATCGCCGCCTGCACGTCCGGATGCGCGGGATTGCCGAGATGTCCGAGGTCGGCCGCGAGATCGGCCGGCCCGATGAATACGCCGTCGACGCCGTCGATTCGCGCAATCGCGTCGATCGCATCGAGCCCGGCGCGCGTCTCGACCTGCACGAGCACCGCCATCTCGTCGTTCGCGCGATGCAGGTAGTCGCCAACCCGGTTCCACCGCGACGCACGCGCCAATGCACTGCCGACCCCGCGAATGCCGTGCGGCGGATAACGCGTCGCGGCCACCGCCGCGCGCGCCTCGTCGGCGCTCTGCACCATCGGCACGAGCAGGGTCTGCGCGCCAAGATCGAGCACCTGCTTGATGATCACGGGATCGTTCCACGGCACGCGCACGACCGGATGCGACGGATACGGCGCGATCGCCTGCAACTGCGCGAGTATGGTCGGCACCGTGTTCGGCGCATGTTCGCCGTCGATCAGCAGCCAGTCGAAACCGGCGCCCGCGACCACTTCGGCGCTGTACGGACTCGCCAGGCCGAGCCACAGCCCGACCTGCGCGTCGCCGCGCGCGAGCGCGGCCTTGAAGACATTCGACGGAATCCGCATCGTTCGCTCACCTCATTCGAAATGACACTGGATCGTGCCGAGCGGGCCGTAGTCGACGCTGAACGTGTCGCCCGGACGCGCCGCGCACGGCCGCGTAAACGATCCGCCGAGCACGATCTGCCCCGGTTCCAGCGCGACGTCGAAGCGCGACAGCCGATTGGCGAGCCATGCGACGCCATTGGCCGGATGGTTCAGCACACCCGCCGCGACACCCGTTTCCTCGACCACGCCGTTGCGCGACATGATCGCCGCGACCCAGCGCAGGTCGACGTCCCGCGGCCGCACCGGCCGGCCGCCAATCACGACGCCGGCGTTCGCCGCGTTGTCGGCGATCGTGTCGAACACCTTGCGCGGCCGCTTCGTATCGGGATCGATCGACTGGCTGCGCGCGTCGATGATCTCGAGCGCGGGCACAACGTAATCCACGGCGTCGTACACGTCGAAGATCGTGCAATCCGGGCCCGTGAGCCGCTTGCCGAGCACGAACGCGAGTTCGACTTCCACGCGCGGCACGATGAAGCGCGCGGTCGGAATCGTGCCGCCGTCGTCGAAGAACATGTCGTCGAGCAGCGCGCCGTAATCGGGCTCGTCGATCTGCGACGTGTTCTGCATCGCCTTCGACGTGAGGCCGATCTTGTGCCCCTTGAGCGTGCGGCCTTCCGCGAGCTTGAGGGTCACCCACGCGCGCTGGATGGCGTACGCGTCGTCGATCGTGATGTCGGGATGGTCGAGCGAGATCTGGCGGATCTGCTTGCGTTCGCGCTCCGCGTCGTGCAGACGCCGCGCGAGCTGGTCGATGATGGCAGGTTCGAGCATGATCGGAGAGGAATGAGGTTCAGCCGGCCCGCTTGTAGCGGGCGTGAATGTTGTTGTGCTTGTACGAGCCGCTTTCACTGAACTCGGTCAGCTCCATCGACAACGCAAGGTAACGCTTCGCATACAGCT
Organism: Burkholderia territorii; assembly: GCF_001718335.1. Lineage (NCBI taxonomy): Bacteria > Pseudomonadati > Pseudomonadota > Betaproteobacteria > Burkholderiales > Burkholderiaceae > Burkholderia > Burkholderia territorii. The sequence continues at coordinate 1,012,609 of NZ_CP013365.1, read as the reverse complement.
CCGCGAAATGCGTCTTGATCGCGTCGAACAGCGCGTCGCACGCGGCCTTCTTCGTCTCGTCGCTGCGGCCCGCGCCGATCTTCAGCGTCACGTGGACGAACGCGTCGTCTTCGCTGCCGTCGGCGACGCAGTAATCCTGCAGCTCGATCGCGCGCGAGCGGATGCCGCCCGTCGGAAACACGCCGCCCTGCGCGATGAGCGTCGCGTTGATCGTGTGCAGCAGCGCGGGGATGCGCGCGTCGTCGCGGATATTCGCGGTGTACTCGACGACGATGTGTGGCATGGCAATACTCCGGACAGGTGATGCGGCGCTCAGGCGAGCGGGAAGATCGCGTTGATCTGCCCGGTGCCCGAGCTCGCGAAATAGTCGGTGACGATCTCGACGGGTTTGTCGTATCGATCCCAGCCGAGCAGGCCGAGCAGCATCGCGGTGTCGTGCATGCCGCCTTCGCCGTGGCAATGCGTGTTGTACTCGGGCAGCATCGCGCAGAAGGTCCTGAAATCGCCCTGCTTCCACAGCTCGACTACACGCAGGTCGACCTGGCGAAAGAATTCGCGGCTGATCTCGTGGATCGACTCCTCAGGGCTGCCGTTGTCGTTGAAGCGGTGCGACAGCGAACCGCTCGCGAGGAACGCGACGTTCGAGTCGCTCTTGCCGATCGCCTCGAGCAGCGCCTCGCCGAAGCGCCTGCTTTCGTCGAGCGTGTGCCACATGCACCAGCCCGCGATCGACACGACCTTGAAGTGCTGGTCGCCGTTCATGTAGCGCATCGGCACGAGCGTGCCGTATTCGAGTTCGAGGCTGTCGATTTCGTGCGCGCGCGTCGCGATACCGCGCGCGCTGGCCGTCTCGGCAATCAGGCGCCCGAGCGCCGGGTTGCCCGGATACGCGTACTGCATGTCGCGGATGAAATGCGGCAGCTCGTTGCTGGTGTACGTGCCCGCGAACCGCGCGTTGCAGTTCACGTGATAGCCGGCGTTCACGAGCCAGTGCACGTCCGACACGACGATCGTGTCGACGCCGAGCGCGCGGCAGCGCTCGCCGATCAACCGATGGCCGCGGATCGCCGCTTCGCGGCAGCCATGATGCCGGCCGGGCAACTCCGACAGGTACATCGACGGCACGTGCGTGATCTTCGCGGCGAGGGACAGTTTGCCCATCGTTAAGTCTCCGTATCGTTCTGGCGTTCCGGCCGCGTTCCCGCGGCGCAACGACCCGCGCCCGTTACACGCCCCAGCGGGGAATATGATGCGAACCCATCAAGATGCACACGTTCTTGATTTCCGCGAACACCTCGAAGCTGTACTCGCCGCCCTCGCGCCCGGTGCCCGATTCCTTCACACCGCCGAACGGCTGGCGCAGGTCGCGCACGTTCTGGCTGTTGACGAACACCATCCCGGCCTCGATGCCGCGCGCGAGGCGATGCACCTTGCCGACGTCCTGCGTCCAGATGTACGACGCGAGCCCGTACGACGTGTCGTTCGCAAGCCGCAGCCCTTCTTCCTCGTTCTCGAACGGAATCAGGCACGCGACCGGCCCGAAGATTTCCTCTTGCGCGATGCGCATCCGGTTGTCGACGTCCGCGAACACGGTCGGGCGCACGAAGTTGCCGTTGCGCAGATGATCGGCGAGACCGGCCGGCTTGTCCGCGCCGCCTGCCACCACATGCGCGCCTTCCTGCTCGCCGATCCGGATATAGCCGGTCACCTTCTCCCAGTGCTGGCGCGTGATCATCGCGCCGAGCTGCGTCGCCGGATCGGACGGGTCGCCGACCACCAGGTTGTTCGCGCGGCGCGCGAATTCCTGCACGAAGCGATCGTAGATCGTGCGCTGCACGAAGATCCGCGAGCCCGCCGTGCACCGCTCGCCGTTGATCGAGAAGATCGTGAACAGCGACGCGTCGAGCGCGCGGTCGAAATCCGCATCGTCGAAAACCAGCACCGGCGACTTGCCGCCAAGCTCCATCGAATATTTCTTCAGGCCGGCGCGCTCCATGATGCGCTTGCCCGTGACCGTGCCGCCCGTAAACGACACCGCGCGCACGTCCGGATGGCGCACCAGCGCGTCGCCGGCGGTCGCGCCGTAGCCTTGCACGACGTTCAGCACGCCCGGCGGAATGCCGGCCTCGAGCGCGAGCCGGCCGAGCTGGTCGGCCGTCAGCGGCGACAGCTCCGACATCTTCAGCACGGCCGTGTTGCCGAGCGCGAGGCACGGTGCCGTCTTCCACGTCGCGGTCATGAACGGCACGTTCCACGGCGACACCAGCGCGCACACGCCCACCGGCTGGTACAGCGTGTAGTTCAGCATCTGGTCGTCGACCGGATACGTGCGGCCGTTCATCTGCACGCACACTTCCGCGAAGAAGTTGAAGTTCTCGGACGCGCGCGGAATCAGCTGCTTGCTCGTCTGCGCGATCGGCAGGCCTGTGTCCTGCGTCTCGAGCGCGGCGAGCATCGGCACGTTCTTCTCGATCAGCTCGCCGAGCTTGCGCATCAGCTTCGCGCGCTCCCTGGCGGGCGTGTTCGCCCATTTCGGGAACGCTTCCTTCGCCGCGCGCACGGCCGCGTCGACCTCGGCCTCGCCACCCGACGCGACGTCGGTGATCACGTCGCCCGTCGCGGGATTCAGTGTCGTGAAGGTCTCGCGGCTTGCCACTTCGCGGCCGTCGATCCAGTGCTTGATGGTCATGTGCTCTCCTTGGGCGACGGGCTCAGCCGGCGCGATAGTAGTCTGCTTCGCCGACGATGGTGTTCACGAGCCGGCCGATCCCTTCGATCTCGGTCACGACCTCGTCGCCCGGCTTCGTGTCGGCCAGCCCTTCCGGCGTGCCGGTCAGGATCACGTCGCCGGGCGAGAGGGTCATGAAACCGCTGATGTGCTCGATCAGCGCGGGGACGTCGAAGATCATGTCGCGCGTGCTGCCGCGCTGCGTCTCGCGGCCGTTCACCGTCGTGCGCAGCGTGAGGTCGCCGGCATCGTCGACCTCGTCCCGGCTGACGAACCACGGGCCGAGCGGCGTGCAGGTGTCGCGGTTCTTCACGCGCAGGTTCGGCCGGTAGTAGTTTTCGAGGTAATCGCGGATCGCGTAGTCGTTCGCGACCGTGTAGCCGGCGACGTAGTCGATTGCCTGCGCGCGGCTCACGTTGCGCGCCGGGCTGCCGATCACGACGGCCAGCTCGCACTCGTAATGCATGTGTGTCGCGTCCGCCGGGCGCACGGTGCGCGACCGATGGCCGATGAACGTATTCGGTCCCTTCAGGAAGATCAGCGGCTCGCTCGGCGCGTTGAACGCGAGTTCCTTCGCGTGGTCCGCGTAATTGAGGCCGAGCGCGAACGTGGTGCGCGGCGCGACGGGCGGCAGCCACGTCACCGCCTCCTCGGCAAGCATGCGCCCCGTGTCGAGGCGGATCGCACCGTCGCCGGCCGGTTCGGCCGCATGCAGTGCGCCGTTGTAGATCACGCGCGCCGTCTTCATCGTGCGTCCTCCGCGATCAGCGTATGCCGCAACGTGCCGATGCCGGCAGCGGTAATCTCGACCCTGCTTCCCGCGCGGGCGCGCGGGGCGCCACCGGCGACGCCGAGCAGCAGCACGTCGCCCGCGTCGAACGACATGAACGCCGTCACGTCGGCGATCAACTCGCGCACCGGGCGGATCAGCGTGGCGGTCGATGCGGACACCGCGGTGCTGCCGTCGATCCACACCGTCAGGGCGATCGCGTCGATGTCGCCGAGCGCGGCGGCCGGCACGATTGTCGGGCCCAGCGGGCAGAAACCGTCGCGACATTTGAAGCGCACGGCCGGACGGTAGTAATCGGGATGCGGGACCGATACGTCGCTTGCGAGCGTGAAGCCGTGCACGTAGTCGAGCGCATGCGCGGCTGGCACGCGCGTCGCGCGCCGCGAGAACACGACGGCCACCGATGCGCCGATCTCCAGCGCGTCAACGCCCGCCGGCACCACGACGGCCGCGCCGTCGGCCGCGTGCGTGTTGGCCGGTTTGATGTAAAGGATCGGGGCCTGCGGCGGACGGCCGTAAGGCGGCGCGTGCACAGCGTCGCCGAGCGCGGCAAGTGCAGCGCGCTCGTTGAGCAGCGCACCGTAGACGGTACCGATCGCGACCGGCAGCGGCGGCGCCGCGGCGGTCCTGCAAGACAGCTCCATGCGTCATTCCCCTGCCGCGCGTCGCGGCGCATCATCGATACTTAACATCTTAAGTAAACAATCGAATGCCCGCAACCTCGATTACCCTGATACGCGAAATTCATCACCGTCGGCTGTTAAGATTGATGCGTCCCCGTCCTTTGCACCGCTACCACCCCGATGAACCGTACGCTCGACCATCGCAACCTGGCCATGCTGCTGCTCGAGGCCCGCGAAACGCTGATGGGCCTGTTCCGCCCCATTCTCAAGGAATTCGCGCTGACCGAACAGCAATGGCGGATCATCCGCGTGCTCGACGGCGAGCCGACGTATGCGCTCGAGGCGGGACAGATCGCACGCCGCTGCTGCATCCTGAGCCCGAGCCTCACGGGCGTGCTGGAGCGGATGGAACGCGACGGGCTGATCACGCGCACGCGCGCGCAGGAAGATCAGCGCCGGCTGCTGGTAAGCCTGACGCCGCAAAGCAGGAAGCTGGTGACCGAAATCGGCCCGCGTATCGACGAGCAGTATCGTCAGCTCGAAGCACGTTTCGGCCCGGACGGCCTGGACGACATCTACCGGGCGCTCGACCGGCTGATCGAACTCGGCAGCACATCGTAGGGTCTGCCGTCCCCGAACCGCCGCGCGCAGCGGCGAACCGCGCGCCGGGCGCCGGCAGGCCCCGAATCGCGCGGGCCGTCAGTGCAGCGCGCCACGCATCAGTTCCGTCACCGCGACACCGCGCGACGTGCGCATGCATTCCTCGACGTAATCGATGAACGGCAGCGGCTCGAAATCGATTTCGTCGCGCACGCGGCGATTGTCGAACACGCGATCGACCATCGCGAACTCCGCGCAACGCTGCAACGCCCGGCCGATCACGCGTTCGAGCGCCGGATCCGAGCGCCCGAGCACGTCGCGCACCACGAGCGGCAGGTCGGCCGGCGCGCAGGCCGCGTAGCGCGGCGCACCCGTCATGCCGGCCGCCTCGTCCATCGCGCGCACGATCTGCGCGACCTGCGGCGCGTCCTCGCCGGCCGACACGTGGTACACGTCGTGCATCAGCGTCGGCTTCACGGCGAGCAGCATCGTCGCGCGCGCGACGTCGTCGACCGACACGATGTCGATGCGCGTCATCGGCCGCGCGGTGAAGCGCCGCGCGGCATGGGCGACGCGGAACGTCCAGAACGAATTCGGTGCGGGCCGCGTGCCGAGCACCGTGTGACCGACGACATGCGACGGACGCACGACGACGAGCGGCAGCCCGAGCGCGCGCAGACGCTGCTCCGTTTCCGCCTTCGCCTGCAGGTAGCCCGCCGCGAGCACCGCGCCGTGCAACCCGCCATTGCCCTGCGCCGCATCGCTCCCCGACGCGCCCGCCGTCTCCTCGTACACGACCCCGCCGCGCCCCGCATGCGCGTAGGCGGTGCCGACGTACACGAAACGCTGCAGCTGCGGCGCGTGCGCGAACCGCTTGGCAAAGCGCAGCGAATCGGCGATGTCGGCCTGCAGATGCGCGCCGTCGGCCGGCGACGCATGGCCCGCGCAATGGATCACGTGCGTCGCCCCGGCGAGACGCGACGCATCGGTGCGTTGCCACACGTCGCCGAGCGCGCCGACGGCGACGTTCGCGTCGCCGAGACGCGATGCCCAATACGGCGTGAGCCCGGCCCGTAGTGCCGCTTCACGCAATCGCGCGACCGCGTGGCCGCGATTCTCCGCACGCACGACGCACACGATGCGCTCGAGCAGCCCTGCGTTGACGAGCGCCGTCAGTACGGTGCTGCCGATGAAGCCGGTGGCGCCGGTGAGCACCAGCCGTCCGACGTTGGCCGCCGCGACCGGTGCGCTGGCGGGCGACACGAGGCTCGTGCGCCAGTTGAGCGACAACGCGGTTTTCCAGATCAGCACGATAGTCTCCTTCGAAGAATCGGCCGGACGGCGCGGCCGCCCCGGATCGCGGGGCGGCGCGCGGCTGTCGGCCGAACCGGGGCCGACGCGCGCCCCGGCAATCCCGATCGGGCCGCGGCCCGCGATCGCGTCGATCGCATCTCTGGCACGAGAGGGCGGCGGCCTGCCACGGACGGGCGTCCACGGCGCAGGATCGGGAAAATCCAAGTGTGGGGCCCGATCGCGCACAAGTCTGTCCTGAAAGTTTCGTGAAAGTGTGACGATTTGTACGCGAATGTCGGAGTGTGTCGCGGCGACCAGGCGGTCAGATCGTTGAAACGGCGGATCCGCAGCATCGGAGGCTTCCATTGCAGGACGGCCGGTGCGCGCCGAGCCTTCGCTTCGGCGCGACACTTCGACGCGGGCCTCTCGGGGTCATCTCATGTCCGGAACACGCCGGAGTCTCGTCGCGGCGCGCGGCTCATGCTGCGCGGGGGCTTGCGCGATACGTCACGATCGCGGCGGATCGTCAGACGTCGTTTCATCGGGAAACGCCTATAGGCGCAATTCAGATTTATTGCGGATTATCACTTGCGTTTCACCGCAGTCTATCTAGACTGGTCAAACCAAAACGGTCGAACGTGTGATTTTCTTCAGGAGACGATCCAATGCGCCTCACTATTCGGATTAACGGCAGCGAGTCCACAACCCGTCACTCCTTCGCGGTGCTATGGGTCGACACCGACGAGGGGCTGTGGTCGCGCGAGGCACACCAGGGGATCGATCTTCCGAGCTGGGGCAAGGTGCGCGACGTGGAAGGCGCGATGGCCCTCTGCGCGGCCGACAGCGGGAATGCCGTGTGCCAGTTGAAGGGCCTGTCGTTCAGTGCGACGCAGCGCGAACAAGGCCCGGCGGTCTTGGCCGGCGAGCACCCGGACGGCGCGTGGCGCCTGCAGGCAATCGATCGCTCCACCGTCGAACCGGAATATCATGAATTTATTTCCGTCGCACGATAACGGCAGGTATTTTTGACGGGCAATCATCTGCAGTTTCCGGATTAATTCCTGTTTCCGCGATATTCATTTCGATATTCATCAATAAGGGCGCCTCTCGTCGAGGCGCTTTTTATTTTCTTGTCGCGGGATTAATCGGGGACGGGTTAATCGACGCGCGGCAGCAGGTAACGGCGCGCTTACTCCTCTCGCCCCGGTCTTCGGCAGCACCGAAGGACCCACCGTCATTTCGCCGCGCCCTCGCCTTTACCCCTGCGACATACGAAACTTTTACGGGGCCGAAACACACTTTCCCCACATGATGTTTACTCATTTATTACAATTGCATTATTCAGACTGACTCGCCGCCGCCCGGCGGCCCGACCCGGCCCTTGCATGAGCGTGAAAAAGAAGACCCACCCCGCCGATCCGTACGCCGCCGCGACCAAGCATCCGATGCTCGCGTCGCGCCTGCCGATGTGGCGTTCGAAGCTGGTCGTGATCATGGTGTCCCTCGGATTCGCCGCGCTGATCGGACGCGCGTTCTGGGTGCAGGTCGCGAACCAGGATTTCTATGTCGGGCAAGGCCAGAAGCGCTATCAGCGCACGATCGAGCTCGACGCGATGCGCGGGCGTATCGTCGACCGCAACGGCGCGATCCTCGCGGTCAGCCTGTCGACCTATGAAATCTGGGCGAACCCGAAACAGGTCGCCGAAGTCGACTATCCGCAGATCGCGAAGCTGCTCGACATGCCGCTCGCGGAAGTGAAGCGCCGCCTGCGCAACGATCGGACGTTCGTGCTGCTCAAGCGCCAGATCGACGCCGACACCGCGAGCCGGCTCGACAAGCTCGATATCGACGGCATCACGCAGATCGCCGACTCGAAACGCTTCTACCCGGAGGGCGAATCGGCCGCGCACGTGGTCGGCTTCACCAACGTCGAGGACAAGGGCCAGGAAGGTGTCGAGCTCGCGGCGAACGGGCGGCTCTCGGGCACCTCCGGGCAGCGCGAGGTCATCCGCGACCGACTGGGCCGCATCGTGTCCGACACGCGTCCGCTCGTGCCCGCGCAGCACGGCGCGACGATCGAACTGACGATCGACCGGCGGATCCAGCAACTCGCATTCAGCCAGCTCAAGGCTGCGGTGCTCGAGAACAACGCGGTGGCCGGCAGCGTGGTCGTGCTCGACGCGCAAAACGGCGAAATCCTCGCGCTCGCGAACTACCCGACCTTCGATCCGAACGATCGCGCGCGGCTGACGGGCCAGCAGTTGCGCAACCGCGCGGTGGTCGACACGTTCGAACCGGGTTCGACCATCAAGCCGCTCGTGGTCGCGCTGTCGATCGACGAACGCAAGGTCACGCCGAACACGATCATCAACACGTCTCCCGGCACCTACAAGATCGGCCCGGCCGTGATCCACGACACATCGAACCACGGATCGCTGACCGTCTCCCAGGCGCTGCAGAAGTCGAGCAACGTCGCGCTCGCGAAACTCGCGCTGAACCTGCCCGCCGAAACGATCTGGAACAAGTATCAGGAATACGGGATCGGCCGCGCGCCGGAGCTGACGTTCCCGGGCGTCGCGTCGGGCCGCCTGCGCGGCTACAAGCGCTGGCGGCCGATCGAGCAGGCGACGATGGCGTACGGCTACGGGCTGTCGATGTCGCTGCTGCAGATCGCGCAGACCTACACCGCGTATGCCGGCGACGGCACGCTGCACCCGGTGTCGCTGCTGAAAAATGGCTCCGATCCGCAAACGATCGACGCCCATCGCGGCCATCGCGTGACCTCGCCGCAAACGGCCGCCGCGATCCGCGCGATGCTCGAGTCGGCCGTGGGCGAAGGCGGCACGGGGCGCCGCGCGCGCGTCGACGGTTACCGGATCGGCGGCAAGACGGGCACGGCGCGCAAGCAGGTCGGCGCGACCTATGCGAAGGGCAAGTACCGCGCGCTGTTCGCGGGGATGGCGCCGATGAGCAACCCGCGCCTGATCGTCGCGGTGATGATCGACGAGCCGCGCGGCAAGGGTTATTACGGCGGCACGGTGGCCGGCCCGGTATTCTCGTCGGTCACGAGCGGCTCGCTGCAGTTGCTCGGCGTGCCGCCCGACGCACCGGTCGAGGCGACGCCGAATGCGCCGGTGAAAGCGGCGCCGCAGAAGACGGTGGCGACGCCGCCAGCCGCGGCGCAACCGAAGACGGCGGCCGCGCAAAAGACATCGCCCCCCGTAAAAACGGCCGCGCAACCCGGCGCGGCCGTACCGGCGAAGGCGGCGGCAGGCTGAAGCCTGCCCGCGTGCACTCGACGCCTCGCGCGGCGAACGAGTCGCTCGTTCGCCGCGTCGAATTCCCCCAGGCCCGTTTCCCGCCGCCGTCGCAATCCCGGTTGTCCGCGCGAACGCGGCCGCGCGACCGTGTCAGTGCGCGTGCGCGGCCGCGACCGGCTTCACCATCCTGCCGAGCACGTGCTCGGTCATCCCGCGCGCGAGTTCGCTCTCGCCCATGAACACGGTGCCGACGCCCTCGCTCGACAGCAATGCGGCCTCGTCGCTGCTGTTCGTGCACAGCACGACCTCGAGCATCGGGTTCAGCGTGCGCGAGATCTCGACGATCTGCCGCACATCGAATACGTCCGGCAGCGTGACGACCAGCATGCCGGCGCGCGCGATATGCGCCTGCACGAGCACGATCGGCTCGATCGCGTCGCCCGACACGGCGGCGATGCCGTCCGCGCGCAGCTTCTCGACGAGTTCGCGGTTCTGTTCGACGACGACATACGCGATCCCGCGCTCGTCCAGCGCATGCGCGATCCGCGTGCCGACCTTGCCGTAGCCGACGATCACGACCTGCCCGGTCAGGTGCGTCTGCGGCGTCGACATCGGCAGGGCGGCGAGCGGATCGTCGCGTGCCTCGAGCTTGCGCGCGAACGCCGAATGCTTGCGAATCCATGCGAGCGCCGGATCGATCATCGCGAACAGCAGCGTGTTCATCGCGATCGAGATCAGCGCGACCGCGAGAATCAGGCTCTGCCCTTCGGCCGACAGCAACCCGAGCGCACGGCCGAGCCCCGCGAGAATGAACGAGAACTCGCCGATCTGCGCGAGGCCCGCGCCGACCGTCAGCGCGGTGTTCAGCGGATAGCGGAACGCGATCACGAGCGCGACCGCCGCGAGGGTCTTGCCGATCAGCACGATCGCCGCGACTTCGATCACGTGCAGCGGCTCGGCGAGCAGCACTTTCGGGTCGAACAGCATCCCGACCGAAATGAAGAAGAGCACCGAGAACGCGTCGCGCAGCGGCAGCGTCTCGTCGGCCGCGCGCCGGCTGAACTCCGACTCGCGCATCATCATCCCGGCGAAGAACGCGCCGAGCGCGAACGACACGTCGAACAGCTTCGCCGCGCCGAACGCGATGCCGACCGCCGCGGCGATCATGCACAACGTGAACAACTCGCGCGAGCCGGTGCGCGCGACGAGCCACAGGATGCGCGGGAACACGCGCTTGCCGACCACGAGCATCAGCGCGATGAACGCGGCGACCTTCAGCATCGTGACGCCGAGCGTGCCCCACACGCTGCCGCCTGCCGCATGCGCATCGCCGGGAGGCGTGCCGCCGAGCAGCCCCGCGACGGGCGGCAGCAGCACGAGCACGAGCACCATCACGAGATCCTCGACGACGAGCCAGCCGACCGCGATGCGCCCGTTCACCGTCTCGACGAGACCGCGCCCCTCGAGCGCCCGCAACAGCACGACCGTGCTCGCGACCGACAGCGCGAGGCCGAACACGAGCGCCGCGCCGAGACTCCAGCCCCAGGTGAGCGCAAGCCCGCCGCCGAGCAGCGTCGCGACGGTAATCTGGACGATGGCGCCCGGCAGCGCGATCTTGCGCACCGCGAGCAGATCGCCGAGCGAGAAATGCAGGCCGACGCCGAACATCAGCAGCATCACGCCGACTTCGGCGAGCTGCTGCGCGAGCGACAGGTCGCCGACGAAACCGGGCGTACCAGGGCCGATCACGATCCCGGCGAGCAGATAGCCGACGAGCGGCGGCATTTTCAGCAGCGACGCGAGGTAACCGAAAATCATCGCGAGACCGAAACCGGCCGCGAGCAACGCAATCAGGCTGACGTCATGAGGCATCCTCCCTCCCGAGTTCTTGTAACTATTTAGTAAGGTTCAAGAATGAAAGGATAAGGGATGAGATGGAAAAATGGCGGGCCACCGCGAAAAATTCACGCGGTGGCCCGCCATCGCGGGGTAGTACCCCGGCGCAGTGGGAGCGCGCCCCGGAAGCCGGGCGACGGCGCGACGCAGGCCGATCGAACGGCTCCGCGCTCCGTCGCGGGTCGCGTGCGTCAGCGGGATGCCTGCGGGAACCGCGCGCCGGGCGGCGGTTCCGGCCGCGTCGACGGCGTGCTCTTGCGCACCTTCGCGACCTGCGCGGCCGTGATCGCCGCGCCCGTATTGCCCCAGCTCGTGCGCACGAAATTCGACACGTCCGCGACTTCCTGGTCCGACAGGCGCCAGCCGAACGGCGGCATCGTGAAGGTCGACGGCGCGGTGTGCGTGCCCTGCAGTGCGCTGCCTTCCAGCACGACGTGGATCAGCGACGTCGGATCCTCTCCCTGCACGACCGGGTTGCCGGCGAGCGCCGGGAACACACGCGTGTAACCATGGCCGTCGCTGCGATGGCACGCCATGCAGTTGTCACGATAGACGGCGGCGCCCGGCTTGCTCGCATCGCCCGCCTGCAGCGCCTTCGCCGCGGCCGCATCGTACACGTGCGGCTGCTCGCCCTGCACGCGCGGCGGCAGCGTCTTCAGGTAGCGTGCGATCGCGCTCAGGTCGTCGTCGGTCATGTGCTGCATGCTGTGGCCGACCACGTCCGTCATCCCGCCGAACGCGGCCGTGCGCAGCGTGCGGCCGGTCTTCAGGAACTGCACGATCTCGGATTCGCTCCACGTGCCGAGCCCGGTGCGCGGCTCGCCGCGCAGGCTCGTCGGCACCCAGCCGTCGATCGCCGCGCCGCCGGCCAGGAAATCGAGCCCGCCCGCATCGGTCAGCGCACGCTCCTGCATCGTCGCCGCGCGCGGCGTGTGGCACGCGCCGCAATGGCCGAGACCCTGCACGAGATACGCGCCGCGTGCGACCACCGGATCGGTGTACGACGCCGCGTCGAACGGCTTCGGCGCCGGCGCGAACATCTTGCGCCAGAACGTCAGCGGCCAGCGCATCGACAGCGGCCACACGATGTCGACGTTGCGGTTCTCGCGTTCGACCGGCGCGACACCGTGCATGAAGTACGCGTACAGCGCCTTCACGTCGTCGTCGCTCAGGCGCGCGTACGACGGGTACGGCATTGCCGGATACATCGTGTCGCCGTTCTTGCGGACACCCTCGCGCACCGCGCGGGTGAAGTCGTCGAGCGTCCAGCCGCCGAGGCCCGTCTTCGCGTCCGGCGTGATGTTGGTCGAATAGATCGCGCCGATCGGCGTGTCGAACTTCAGCCCGCCCGCGAACGGCTTGCCGCCGCTCGCGGTGTGGCACGCGATGCAGTCGCCTGCGCGGGCAAGATATTCGCCGCGCTTCACGAGATTGGCGTCGGCCGGTGCGGCCGGTGCCGCCGTCGTGCCCGAAGCCGCGGCAGGCGCCGCCGGCTGCGCGAAGGCCGCGCCGCCCGCGAGACCGAACGTCGCCCATGCCGCGCCGGTCGCCAGTGCGCGCCGCAGCGGGGAAATTCGGCGCGCGGCGTGGTGGTGGTTCACTGTCCTCATCATGCGGTCACCAGGGGAGCGGGGTTTTTCAGGTATTGCTCGCGGATCGCACGCGCGGACCAGTAGGCCAGCGCCGCGACGATCCCGGTCGGGTTGTAGCCGATGCCCTGCGGCAGCGCCGACGCGCCCATCACGAACACGTTGTGCACGTCCCAGCATTGCAGGTAGCGATTGAGCACGCTCGTCTTCGGATCGGTGCCCATGATCGCGCCGCCGACCAGGTGCGTCGTCTGGTACGCGCGCGAATCGAAGTGCTTGCCGAACTCGCGCGTCGACACGCCGATCGCCTTCGGGCCCATCGCCTCCGCGATCTTCTTCATCTGGCCGGTCACGTACTGCGCCATCCTGATGTCGTTGTCCTTCCAGTCGAAGGTCATGCGCAACAGCGGCTGGCCGTACGAATCGCGATAGGTCGGATCGAGGTCGAGGTAGACATCGCGGTACGACATGTTCGTGCCGTGCGCGTCCATCGAGATCGTATGCGCGTAGTTGTCCTTCACGGCCTTCTTCCACGCCGATCCCCACTGCGGCGTGCCCGGCGGCGTCGCGATGCCGCTGATCGGCTTCACGCCGGCCTGGTTCACCCACAGCGGCGAACCGCCGACGAAGCCGAGCGGGCCATGGTCGAAGTTGTCCGCGTTGAAGTCGTCCACCGCGACGCCGTTGCCGCCCGCGCCGATGAACGGGTTCGTGAAGGTGTCCTTGTCGAAGAACGCCTTGATCGTCGACAGGTTCTGGTATGCGAAATTGCGGCCCACGACACCTTCGCCGGAGATCGGGTCGTACGGCTTGCCGATGCCCGAGAGCAGCAGCAGGTGCACGTTGTGATACTGGAACGCCGCGACGATCACGAGATCGGCCGGCTGGTGCACTTCGCGGCCGGCCGGGTCGACGTAGGTGACGCCCGTCGCGCGCTTCTTCGTGTCGTCGAGGTCCACGCGCAGCACGTGGCACTTCGAGCGCAACTCGAAGTTCGGCACCTGCTTGAGCGCGGGCAGGATGTTCAGGTTCGGCGACGCCTTCGAGTACATGTAGCACGCGTAGCCGCTGCAGTAGCCGCAGAAGTTGCACGGCCCCATCTGCACGCCGTACGGGTTGGTGTAAGGCCCCGACGTGTTCGCCGACGGCAGCCGGTACGGATGCAGCCCGAGCGACTTTGCCGCATCGAAGAAGCGTTGCGCCGAATACGTGTTGAGCTGCGCGGGCAACGGGAAGTTGTCGCTGCGATTCGCCTCGAACACGTTGCCGTCGCCGACCACCTTGCCGCCGACCTTGTATGCCTGCCCCGACGTGCCGAACACCTTCTCGGCGAAGTCGAAATACGGCTCGAGTTCGTCGTATGTGACGCCCGTATCCTGGATCGTCATCCCTTCGGGGATGAACTTCTTGCCGTAGCGCTCTTCATAGTGGCTGCGCAGGCGCAGCTCTTCCGGCGTGATCCGGAAATGCACGCCCGACCAGTGCAGCCCCGCGCCACCGACGCCCTCGCCCGGCAGGAACGCCGCGAGCTGCCGGTACGGCAGCGCGGTGTCCTGCACGCCGTGACGGATCGACACGGTCGTCTTCGACAGGTCGAGGAACAGCTTCTTGCGCACGTTGTAGGTCAGCTCGTCGATCGTGTTCGGATACGCGCCGTCCGGGTACGTGTCGCGATACTCGCCGCGCTCCAGCGCGACGACGTTCAGGCCCGCTTCGGTGAGTTCCTTCGCGAGAATCGCGCCGGTCCAGCCGAAACCGACGATCACCGCATCGACGTGCGGCTTCTTTTCCGCTGCCATCAGCTGCGCTCCCCGTTGATCGAGACCGGGCCGTACGGATACGGCTTGCCGTTCTGGTTGACGAAATCCATGAAGTCCGCGCGCGCGCCCGGAAAGCCGATCATCTTCCACGCGGCCATGTCGCGATTGCCGCCATGCACCGGATCGCAGAAGTAGCCTTCGCGCGTGTTCTGCAGCAACTGCCCGAAGAACACGGCGGACGGCACGTCGTCGATCTGCGCACCGCCTTTTTCCAGCGCGCCGAGCACAGTGTCGCGAGTGGGCGCGTCGAGATCGGCGAACGCCTTGCCGTGCGCCTTTTCGCAATAGCGGTTGACCGCCGCGATGCCGAGCCGGTAGATGTCGCGCGGCACGAGCTTGAGCTGGTAGCCGAGCTCGGGCACGCCCTGCTGGAACGGCCCCTGCATGTACCACGTCGCGCCGTGTGCGTACGGCGTTTCCATCTGGCGGTCGATGAATTCGGGCACGCCGGATTCGAGCGCGCCCGGGCCTTCGGCGTCGGCCGGGATCAGCCGGTCGACGGCGGCCTGGATGAACGCCCACTCCTTCGAGTCGAAGAAGGTCGGCTTGTACGGCGCACGTTCGGCGCCGGCTGACGCGGTGGAAGCATTGCCGGCCGTGGTCGAGGACGACGACGGGCGCAGGTCGCAACCGGCGACCGACGCGATCGGCACGAGCGCGACCGACGTGCGCAGGAAGCGGCGACGCGAATTGGGTTTGTCGGGTGGCGTGGACATGGTCGGATGGTGATCGTTGGGGAGCGTGGTCCGGGGACGCGCATGGCGCATGCGACATGCCCGGCCCGGCAGCCATGCCGCGTGCGGCTGGCCGTCCTGTTCTTGCGGTGTTGCGCACAACTCGATGCGGGCGCGCACCGCGCATTGCGTGGCGGCACCGTCATGCAGCCGCGCGGCGCGCCCGTTCCGGCGCGCCGCGGGTCGACCTCTTCACGGGTCTGTCATCGGACTAATACCGGCTTGTCGCCCGCATGTGTCCCTGTCGCCATGGCCCTATTCAACTTAGACGCCGCGCTGGCCAACAGCAAGCGCATCGTGCACGACCCTCATTCCGGCCTTGGCGACAAACGCCGCGAATTATAAATGGAACCGGTTCCATTTCCAAAGGCTTCAATGCAATTCATTACATCGAAAATCGCAATAATAGGGAAACCGTTTTCCGGAATACGCAAGAGCCGGGGCGCGATCTTCACCGCTCGCCACGGTGGTGGGACATGGATACGGGCGTGGCACGATCCGCGCCGGTCGGCGCACTCCATCGCGACACCGCGATGTATGTCAGCGCCGCGCTCGCCGCACACTCGCCGCGGCGCCAGACGCGACGCTCACCGCGACCACAGCATCGACGCGATCGACAGCGAGAGCGCCACGCACAGCGGCGAGTAACACAGGCTGTCCATCCGCGCGAAACGCGACCCGCGAACGCGCTTGAAGAAGCCGACGTAGCGAAAATCGCCCACTGCCCGCACGGCGAAGATCAATGCGAGCGCAACGATCGCGAACGCGATCGCGCCGGGATACAGGTTCGGCCACAGCCAACCGGCGCGCGACGCCACCACGCATGCGCCGGCCAGCAACGCCATCGCGACGGCGAGCGTACCCGGCATGGTCGGCTTCAGCAGCGGCACCCCATCGTGTTCCGGAATGGCCGCGCGCTTGCCGAGGCGCCCACCGAACGCCCAGTACACGTGAACGATTGCGATCGCACAAAGCGTCGGTACGCTGAAATACGCGCCGGTCATCTCGGTAAGGTTCCTTGTCTCATCGTGTCGGCGTATCGTGATCCAGCCGGAAGCGTTCCGGCACGCGGTGCCGTTGCGCGCAACACGAGACGATACCCAAACCGCGTGCCGCATGCAGTGCGACGTCCGGTCGCAATAAGCCATGCGCCGTGTTGCGGCGCAGTGCGCGCGGCCGCCCTCAACGGCCGCCGCTTGACTTCCCTCCGGGCACCACTACCCTTTTATTCCAATACGGCACGCATTGCGCGGCGGTCGCGATGCGCGCGGGCACGACGACAATGACGAATACACATGGAGGTGACTCATGCTGATCGGTGTGCCGAAGGAGATCAAGAACCACGAATACCGCGTCGGCCTCACGCCAGCCGGCGCACGCGAACTCACGCGACATGGCCACGGCGTGCTCGTGCAGCGCGGCGCGGGCACCGCGATCGGCCTGCTCGACGACGACTACACGGCCGCCGGCGCCGCGCTGTGCGATGACGCGCGCGACATCTTCGCGCGCGCCGACATGATCATCAAGGTCAAGGAGCCGCAGCCGGCAGAGTGCGCAATGCTGCGGCGCGGCCAGATTCTTTATACGTATCTGCATCTCGCGCCCGATCCCGAGCAGGCGGCCGCGCTCGTGAAGTCCGGCGCGGTCTGCATCGCATACGAGACCGTGACGGGCCCGGGCGGCGGGCTGCCGCTGCTCGCGCCGATGAGCGAGGTCGCGGGACGCATGTCGATCCAGGTCGCGGCGACACACCTCGAAAGCCCGCGCGGCGGCCGCGGCGTGCTGATGGCAGGCGTGCCCGGCGTGCCGGCCGCGCACGTCGTCGTGCTCGGTGCGGGCGTGGTGGGCACCGGTGCGCTGCAAATGGCCGTCGGCCTCGGCGCACGCGTTACCGTGCTCGACACGAACGTCAGCCGGCTGCGCCAGCTCGACCTGATCTTCGCGAACCGGATCGCGACCGTCTGCTCGAACGCGCACACGATCGATGAAGCCGTGCGCGACGCCGATGTCGTGATCGGTGCGGTGCTCGTGCCGGGCGCGTCCGCGCCGCGCCTCGTCACGAGCGACATGATCGCGACGATGCGCAAGGGTGCCGTCGTCGTCGACGTCGCGATCGATCAGGGCGGCTGCTTCGAGACGTCGCATGCAACGACGCATGCGCAGCCGACCTTCGTCGTCGACGGCGTCGTGCACTACTGCGTCGCGAACATGCCGGGCGCGGTCGCGCGCACGTCGACGTTCGCGTTGAACAACGCGACGCTCGGCCATGCGCTCGCGCTCGCCGACAAGGGCTGGAAACGCGCGATGACCGATGACCCTCATCTGCGCGCGGGCCTCAACGTGTGCGACGGCCGCATCACGTACGAGGCCGTCGCGCAGTCGCTCGGCCTGCCGTACGTCCCGGCGGAAGACGTGCTGGTCTGACGTCGGCGTGCGCCGTCACGCGCCCTTCGGGCGGGCGCGCGTCGACGCGCGGCGCACGCCCGTCGTCGGAATGTCGCGTCCGTGTCCGGCAATCGTGCGCGCCGCGCTGCGAGAGGCGCGCACCCTGAACGGGTGGCGCGCTGGATCTCCGGCACGTCGGCAATGTCGGCGAAGACGGCCGCACACTCGGCATTGTGGATCGCCATGGCCGGCGTGGCACCCTTCCACGTGGATGGTGCCGTGCGCTGACGCGACGGCGTCAGCTCGTCCGGCGGCGCATATCGACGACGGCGGGCGCCCGTTGGTCGTCCTGCACCGGTTGCCCGTGTCATGCCGCGCGGGGCGCCCAGCCTGCGCGATTCCTGCACCGGTACGTCAGAGCGATGCGCGCGGTGTCGTCGCGTAGCGACGCTCGTACACCGACTGGCAATGCGTGCAACGCTCGGCCGTCGGGCGCGCGAGCAGACGCTGGTAGCCGACCGGCGCATCGCAATCGATGCATTCGCCGTAGCTGCCGTCGCGCATGCGCTGCTGCGCGCGCGCGACAGCACGCAACTCGGCCAGCTTCATGCCGATCAGCGCGTGATCCATGTCGACGAACAGATCGGCGTTCGCCTCGTCGCCCTCGTCCGGCGCCGCGCCGGCGAGCTCTGCATAGGACTCCGATGCGCGCTGGTCCTCGCTCGTCCGGATATCCGCGCGCAACGCCTGCTCGCTCTCGGTCAGCCGCCGCTGCAGCGTCCGCCGTTGTTCTTGATCGAGCGCCATCGCCGTCTCTCCTTTTCGGGGTTCCGCGCGAACAGCATGCGGCGCGCGGTTGTCGCGCCGGTGCGCGCCACGCCGGCAAACCCGGCCTGCCGTGCCCGGATACGCGCCCGGCCGCACGAAGCGCAGGACGCATTCGACGCAGCATAAACCCAATGCTCACGCATGTGTTGATCGGGGTCAGCACCGCACCGCACGCGAAAAGCGGGGACGGACGCGATAACCCCGCCCGGCCGTTTCGTCTGACGCAGGTGCCGTTGAGGTCGATCAATCCCCTGAAAAAAGTTGCGACGTAGATTGAAAGCATGCGCGGCGAATCCGCTGCTTTCACGGAGAAGGTCATGTTGTTCGGCGTCGTCATCTGGGTGGCCCTTGCGGCCCTGTTCCCGACAATGGTCGTGCCGACGATCCAGCACGCCATTCAGCCGTCGAGCACGCAAGCCGCGCCCGACACCAGCCCCGCCGCCACGCCCGCTGCGCTCCCGGCGGCCGCTCAGCCGCCGACGGACAGTTGACGCGAGTTTCTCACGTGCGTCATTGCGGGGCGCATCGCATCAATGACGACGACGCCACGACGACACTTCGCAATCCTCTTCATCAGAACGCGTTTCGCCCGACGAAGCCCCGCACGATCGTCATCAGGATGATCTTCATGTCGAACCAGAAACTCCAGTTCTGCATGTAGAACAGATCGAACTTCACACGCGCGGCCATCGCCTCGACCTTGCGGGTCTCGCCGCGATAGCCGTTCACTTGCGCCCATCCCGTGATCCCCGGCCGTACGCGATAGCGATACATGTAGCAGTCGACCAGTTGCCGATAGAAGTCGTCGTGCTCGATTGCATGCGGACGCGGGCCGACCACCGACATCTGGCCGAACAACACGTTGAAGAACTGCGGCAGCTCGTCGAGCGACGTGCGCCGCAGGAATGCGCCGACCGGCGTGACGCGGGCATCGTTGCGCGAGGCCTGCCGCACGACACCGGGCTGTGCGCGATGCACGCGCATCGTCCTGAACTTGAGGATATGAAACTCGCGACCGTCGACACCCTTGCGGCGCTGCCTGAACAAGACGGGCCCCGGCGACGACAGCTTCACCGCGATCGCCAGCACCGCAAGCAGCGGCAGCAGCGGGATCAGCACGGCGACCGCGAACAGCCGGTCGAACGCAAACTTCGCCCATAGCTCGGGTGCGGAACGCGGCGTGGTCGCCAGGTTGATCGCCGGCATGCCGAGCACGTCGGTCGCGGATCGCTCGACGACCGCCATCTGCCGCACGTCCGGCAACAGTCGCAATTCGACGAACTCGTCGCGCAATTCGCGCACGATGCGCTGAATGCGCGACTCGTGCGACATCGGCAACGTGAGCCACACTTCGTCGATCTCGCCGCCGCGGATCATGCGCCGCAGCGCGACCCAGTCGTCGATCACCGGCACGCCGCCGATCGCGTCGGCGGCTGCCGCGGCCGACGCCTCGTCGTCGAACACGCAGGCCGCCGCGAACGGGCCGGCCGGCTCGAGCTGCATGCGCTGGATCGCCACCCGTCCGTAAGCGGTCGCACCGACGATCGCGACTCGCCGCTGCCGCGCGCGCGCGTCGCCGCGCTTCATCGCGAGCACGCACAGTGCCAGCCTGCCGAGCAGCAGTGCCGCATCTCCGGACAGCACCGTCCGCGCGATCCAGCGCGTCGTGACGGTGCCGCCGCGATTCATGATCCACATCGTGCCGCCCACCGTCAGCGTGGCCGCGCACACGACGGCGACCACCGTGCGCGTCAACACGGTTCCGCTGTCATGCGACCACGACGCACCGCGCGACGCGCGCATGCCGTGCGGCAAGAGCGCGACCGTCAGTGCGCACAGCAATGCGATCGCGCCGCGCTGCGCGTCGGACAGATCGCGCCATGCGAGCCCCATCGCAGCCTGCGCGGCGAGCGCGCCCGCCAGCACGAGCGCGGCATCGGCCGCGGCGATCGCGACACGCCACGCCGTATTCGTTCCACCCGCCATCGGATGCATCGTCACGCACCGTGTGCGGGGAATCCGCCGTGCACGTCGTGCATGCGCGGTCGCACCGGCATCGATCGCGTGCCTGCGCGCGTACCGAGCAGCCGGCGATAGTCCGCACGAATCAACTCGTAGCACTCGCACGCCTGGTGCTCGAGGCCGTCGCGATCGAGCACGATGATGCGGCCGCGACGCTGGCGGATCAGCCCGGCTGCCTGCAGGTTGCCGGCGGCTTCCGTCACGCCTTCGCGACGCACACCGAGCATGTTCGCGATCGTCTGCTGCGTGACGGCCAGCTCGTCGCCGTCGATCCGGTCATGCGCGAGCAACAGCCAGCGGCTCAATTGCTCACTGACCGAGTGATGCCGGTTGCACAACGCGCTGCGCGAGATCTGCGCCATCGTCGCCTGGCAGTAGTTCAGCAGCAGCCGATACGTCGCCGGCGAACGTTCGAATTCCGAGCGCATCACGCAGGTCGGCACGCGGTACGCCATCCCGCCGATACGGACTTCGACGCGGCTCGATACCGCGGTGCCGCCGACGAGCGTCGCCAGGCCCACCACACCTTCGCGGCCGACCACGGCCACCTCGACCATCGCGCCGTCCTCCATCAGGTGCTGCACCGACATCATGGCGGTCGTCGGGAAATGCAGGTGGCGCATCGGTTCCCCGACACGGTCCAGCATCCCGGCCTTGACCCTGACCAGTTCGAGGTGTGGTGCGATGGCACGGATGCTGTCCTCCGGCAGGGCGTCGAGGATGGCGTTCGCCGAGTAGCTCGAGTGAAGATGAAGCATGTCTGTATCCCATTTTGTCGTCCGCGCCGCATGCTGCCGCGTGAGCGGAACTCGTTATCGCGAGGCGCGTGCTGACCGCGACGCGGGTTGCGGCCCACAACCCTCCACCCAATCGACCTTCGGCTGCTCGCCGCAGGATCGAATCGGCAGTCCCGTTCAGATGCGCCTCTCGCAATAAGCGATTTACGTGCCAATCCCCGCTACATCCTTAATATATAAATGACTCGCGATTTAGAACCGCCGAATAGCCCGCCGAAAACCGCAAAAAGCGTCTCATTTTCGGACACCCTGCGGCGCACTGGACACAGCCGCCGATTCGACTGATCAATGAGCTGGACGCGCGTGACGGCGCCAGCAGCGGCGCCCGGACCTTATCGTTCAACTACTTACGACCTGTTTTCAATTGTTTCCGTGATGTCTCGCGCGACACCCGGGCGGCGCACGGCACCTCGAATGACCGTTTGAAACTGTCTCAAATATGAATCGGCGCATTAATTCGAGCCTCTGTAATCGAACGCACACAACGCAATCAAGCACTTGATTTTATTGATCAATTTGTAACGCCTATCTCAATTGTCAAAGAATGTTCAATGCATTCTTAATGCTTTACCTGTACGATACAAATCGCTTTCCGATTGATTCCGAATCGACACCGAATTCTCGACTTCACCCCTCGATCCATATCAGTGCAATTAACCCATGAAGACACGATGTTTAAATGCGCATGACGTTTTCATTTACCCGAAATCGTCAAACTTTGTGAAATGACGTAATGCGAAATTTATCGAATCCAACTGCGTGCTAGCCTTTTTCAGTCCACCGGCATTCGAATTTCGATCTTCTCAAATCCGCACGCGCGTGCTAAATCCGCTGGATGACGCCCCGCGACGTGCGATCGCCCCTAACGAGGATGCGCCGTGCCCCATCAGGCCAATGACACCGTCGCCCATGCGAGCGGCATGATCGAGCTCTCCCACAGCTTCGACGCCAACCGGTTCCTCGCGGCCCTCGACCGTGATGAACGCGCCACGCTGATTGCCAACCTTCAGCTCGTTCACCTGAAATCGGGTCAGGTGCTGTGCGAACCCGGCGAAATGCTCACCGCCGTCTACCTGCCCGTGACGACGGCGATTTCTCTGCAATACGTCTCGTCCGGCGGCATGACGCTGGAAGTCGCAGAGATCGGCAGCGAGAGCGTCGTATGCGACGACGTGATCGGCGGCAGCGGCCGGATGCCGTGCCGCGCCGTCGCGTGTCGCGACGGCTTCGTCTACCGGCTGGACCGGCGTGTCTTCGCTGCCGCGTTCGATGCATCGCCGGTGATTCGCCATCTGGTGTTCGTCTGCGTGCGTCTTTTGATGGCGCAGGTGTCGCAGATCACGTTTTGCAGCCGCCACCACGTCCTCAAACATCAGTTATGCAGATGGTTCCTGCTTGCGTATGACCGGTCGCGCAGCATCGAGATCCAGGTCACCCACAGCATGCTCGCGCAGATGCTCGGCGTACGGCGCGAGACGGTTACGGATGCAGCCGGCGAGATTCAGAAACTGGGCCTGATCCGCCAGTACCGGAGCTCCATCGAGCTTGCCGACCTCGCGGGCCTCGAGAAAATGTCGTGTAGCTGCCGCGCGATCGTGCGCGACGAGATGAAGCGCATCCTGTCGGCCGATTCCAGCGTGAGCACCGCGGCGCGCGCGTGATGCACGCGGCGTTTCGGCGCACGCGCACGATTCGAGTCAGTCGATTGTAGGGTGGCGAACAGAACGCCGTGCTTGCGAATGGTCTACTGATGCCGGACTGCCGGGGGGATGTCAGCGCGCTGCGCGCGTCCGCCCATGCGGACGACACCACACACGCCGGAGCAGCACGTGAAAAACGAAATCAGAACCATCCTCAAGCACGTCGCCCATCTCGAAGCCGCGATCGATTCGATCGGTGACGGGGACGACCTCTACGAAGCGGGCCTCTCCTCGCTCGACACGATCCAGCTGATGCTCGCGATCGAGAAGCAGTTCAACATCGAAATTCCCGACGAGATGCTGAACCGCAATCTGTTCCGAAGCATCGACGCACTCGCGGACACGATCGCGACCCTGCAACGCTCCGAGCATTCCGCATGAGCGCGCTGCTTCCCGAACTCGCGGCCGACGCGGAAGTACGTCGGCTCGACGAGGCCGCGCACGCCGTCGCGCAAATCGCTGCCCAGCATGCGGATGCAGTCGATCGCGACGCGCGCTGCCCCGTCGAAGCGATCGAGGCGATGCGCGCGCGCCGCCTGCTGAGCGCAATGGTTCCGGCCCAGCTCGGCGGTCTCGGCGCGTCGTTGGCCGACGTCGCATCGGCATGTTCGATCCTCGGCCAGGCCTGCGCATCGTCGGCGATGGTGTTCGCGATGCACCAGATCCAGGTCGCCTGCATCGTCAATCACGCGGCCGACCAGGGCTGGCACAAGCTGTTCCTGCAGCAGCTCGTGCGCCACCAGTGGCTGCTCGCGTCGGCGACGTCGGAAGACGGCGTCGGCGGCAACCTGCGCGCGAGCCAGTGCGCGCTCGAGACCAACGGCGGCGGCGAATTTCGGTTGAACAAATCCGCGCCGACGATCTCGTACGGCGACTATGCAGACGGCATTCTCGCGACCGCGCGGCGCGACGCCGACGCGCCGGCATCCGAGCAAGTGCTCGTCACGCTGCTGCGCGACGGCTATACGCTCACGCGCCGCGGCGAATGGGACACCCTCGGCATGCGCGGGACGTGCAGCAACGGCTTCGTGCTCGACGCACAAGGGACGACCGAGCAATGCCTGCCCGTGCCGTTCGCGCAGATCGCCGAACAGACGATGGTGCCGGTGTCGCACATCCTGTGGGCGGCGGTGTGGATCGGCGTGGCCGGCGATGCGTTCCATCGCGCACATCAGTTCTTTCGTGCGCAGGCACGGCAGACCGACGGCGCGCCGTCGCCCGCGTCGCGGCGCATCGCCGAATCGCTTGCGCTGATGCAGGCGATGCAGGCCCGCGTCGACAACGTGCTGCGCCTGTATGCCGGCGCGTCGCCGCGCTCCTGGTCGGCCGGCATGGCGTGGGCCGCCGAGATCAACACTTTGAAGACCTATGTGTCGTCCACCGCGCTCGAAGTCGCACAGCAGGCGATGATGATCTGCGGGATGGCCGGCTACAAGCACGGCACACCGTTCAGCATCGGCCGCCACCTGCGCGACCTGCACGCGGCGCCGCTGATGATCAGCAACGACCGCATTGCCGCCAATACCTCGAGCCTGCTGCTCGCATTGCGTCCCGCGACGCTGGAGAAACATTCGTGAACGACCGCCTGTCCGTGCCTTCCTCCGCCACCGCCGCCACCGCCGCCCCGTCCGACGCGCCGCTCGACCGCGCGGGCGTCAATCCGCTGCGCGACGAGCTGATCGATGCTGGACTGCTCGTGTCGACCGGCATCCAGGGCCTGTTCGGCCGCAGCGAACCGTTCGAGCGCGTCGTCGAAGCGCTCGATGCGTTCGTCACGCGCCTCGGTGCCGATCAGCATGCGGAAGTGTTGCGCTTCCCGCCGGCGATGAGCCGCACCGAGTTCGAGCGCAGCGAATACATGAAGAGCTTCCCGCAACTCGCGGGCAGTGTGCACGCGTTTTGCGGCGACGAACAGCGTCACCAGCGCGTGCTGCAGTGCCTCGACCGCGGCGAGGACTGGACCGAAAGCCAGAAGCCGACTTACGTCGTGATGACGCCGGCCGCCTGCTACCCGGTCTATCCGGTCGTCGCCCGCGCGGGAGCGCTGCCCGAAGACGGCCGCATCGTCGACGTGTTCTCGTATTGCTTCCGCCACGAGCCGTCGCTCGACCCGACCCGCATGCAGCTGTTCCGGATGCGCGAATACGTGCGGATCGGCACGCCCGAGCAGATCGTTGCGTTCCGCGCGACGTGGATGGAGCGCGGCACGCGGATGATCGAGGCGCTGCGCCTGCCGAACGCGATCGATCTCGCGAACGACCCCTTCTTCGGCCGCGGCGGCAAGATCGTCGCGAACAGCCAGCGCGAGCAGAACCTGAAGTTCGAGCTGCTGATCCCGATCGAGCACGACGGCCGCCAGACCGCGTGCCTGAGCTTCAACTACCACATGGATCACTTCGGATTGCTGTGGGACATCCGCACCGCGACGGGCGACGTCGCGCACACGGGATGCGTCGGCTTTGGTCTCGAGCGGCTGACGCTCGCGATGTTCCGTCATCACGGTTTCGACATCGACGCATGGCCGGCCGACGTTCGCGACGTGCTGTGGGGCACGCGATGAAATTCGTGTCCCGCGACGGCGAGGATGCGTCGTTCGAGGACGTGCGCCACCGCGCGCGCCACTACCGGCCGCACCCGCTGCATAGTCAGGAGATGGTCTGGAAGCAGACCAACTGCTACGTCGACATGTGGCTCGAGGTGCTCCGGTGGTGGGGCCTCAATCCGTACGCGGCGCTGCCGTTTACGATCGCGCTCGATTTCGAAGGCGACCAGTTCACGTTCTTCAAGTTTCCGCACGACGAACTGGAGCGGCTCTATGGAATCGTCGTGCAGGAACACTCGATCTACGAACCGCTCGATCAACACATCGAGACGCAGGTCGCGCGCGGTCACCTGATGATCGTCGAGGTCGACGCGTGGTTCCTGCCCGACACACGCGGCAGCAGCTACCGCACGCAGCACACGAAGACGACGATCGGCATCGACTCGATCGATCGCGCGCACCGCCAGATCGGCTACTTCCACAACAGCGGCTATTACGTGGCCGAGGATTTCGACTACAACGGCCTCGTTGGCGGCTGCTCGCCGATGCCGCTGCCGCCGTACGTCGAGTGCGCGAAGCGGCGCTTCGCGCCGCTCGACGAGCGCGCACTGTGCGAAACGTCGCTCGCGTTGCTGCAGCGCCATCTGCGCCGCCTGCCGGTCGTCAATCCGGTCGCCGCGTTCCGGCGCCAGTTGCAGATCGATGCGAGATCGCTCGCCGACTCGCCGCTCGAACGCTTTCATGCGTACTCGTTCAATTCGGTGCGGCAACTCGGCGCGAACTTCGAACTGTTCGGCCACTACGCGCGCTGGCTGCAGGCGAGCGGCTGCGTCGGGCC
This sequence comes from Burkholderia territorii, assembly GCF_001718335.1. Lineage (NCBI taxonomy): Bacteria > Pseudomonadati > Pseudomonadota > Betaproteobacteria > Burkholderiales > Burkholderiaceae > Burkholderia > Burkholderia territorii. The sequence continues at coordinate 986,164 of NZ_CP013365.1, read as the reverse complement.
GTTCGTCGAGATTCGGGCCGCCTGCGACCGCATCGCGTCCGAGGCGATGGTGCTCGAATTCCGGCTGGCGCGGGCCTGTGCGCGCGGCAAGGAAGAGCGCGGCGACGCGACGCTCGAAGCGATCGAAGCGGCTTACGCCGACCTGATCGAGTGCGCGCGTCAGATCACCGCGCCGCTTCAGCACGCGGTGCCCGTCCGCATCGACGCGGCCCCCGTGCCGTCGATGCGGTGAGACGCGCGCCCGCCGCGCTCGCGTGGTCGATGCTCGCCACGGCCGCGGGCGCCGCGCGCGAGCCGTTCGATCTTCCCGCCGACGGCTGGATCGCCGCCCCCGTGCCCGGCACAGTCGCGCAAGCGCTCGCGCTGGCCGGGCGGCCCGACGATACGGCGTCGCTCGACGAGCGCGACCACTGGTATCGCGTCGAACTGCGTGGGCACGGGCCACGCGTCCTGCGCTTTCACGGCCTCGCGACACTCGCCGAGGCATGGCTCGACGAGACGCCGATCCTGCGCTCCGGCAGCATGTTCGTCGCGCACGACGTGCCCGTGTCGCTCGACGGCACGCACCGGCTGACGGTCTGCTTCCGCGCGCTCGCGCCGCACCTGCGCGATGTGCGCGCACCGCGCCGTGCACGCTGGCGCACGCGACTGGCCGAACCGGCAACGCTGCGCACCGTTCGCACGTCGCTGCTCGGGCACATGCCCGGCTGGTTTCCGCGCTGCGTGCCGACCGGACCGTGGCGGCCCGTCGACGTGCTCGATCCGGCCAACGACCCCGTTCTCGTTCATTGCGACCTGCATGCGCGTATCGACGGCGACACCGGCTGGCTCGACGCGGAACTCGCATTCGCCGGCGCGCTGCCCGATGCGTTCGCGGCCCGGCTGTCGTGCGGCGAGCACCACGCGACGCTCGAGCGCAGCGGCCCCGACCGGCTGCATGCGACGGTCGCGGTACCGAACGTGCGCCGCTGGTGGCCGCACACGCACGGCGAACCGGTGCTGTATGACGTCGCACTGCACATCGGCGCCGAGCGCCGGCCGCTCGCCGCAACGGGCTTTCGCACGATCGAGCTGGACGCGGGCGACGACGGAAAGGGCTTCGGGATACGCGTGAACGGCGTGCGCGTATTCGCGCGCGGCGCTTGCTGGAGCAGCGCCGCACCGCTCGCGCTGCACGCGGACGACGCAACCTATGGCCGGCTGCTCGGACTCGCGCGCGACGCCGGGTTCAACATGATTCGCGTCGGCGGCACGATGGCGTACGAGGCCGACGCATTCCACGCATGGTGCGACCGGCTCGGACTGCTGGTCTGGCAGGACTTCATGTTCGCGAACTTCGACTACGCGCTAGACGACCACGCGTTCGCGGACGCCGTCGATCTCGAAGTCGAACAATTCCTCACGCGCCACCGCGCATCGCCATCGCTCGCGGTGCTGTGCGGCGGCAGCGAGATCGCGCAGCAGGCCGCGATGTCGGGGCTCGGGCCGAAACAGCGTTTTCTCGAACTGACCGCCGAACGCCTCGCCGGCCATGCAGCGGCGCGACGGCCCGACACGCTTTACGTCCCCGACTCGCCCGATGGCGGCGTGCTGCCGTTCACGCCGCGCGAACGCGTGTCGCACTACTACGGCGTCGGCGCATACCTTCGCCCGCTCGACGACGCGCGACGCGCCGACGTGCGCTTCGCGAGCGAATGCCTCGCGTTCGCGAACGTGCCGTGCGATGCGATGCTCGCGAGCCTCGGCTGGCCGGGCGTTCACGAGCCGCGCTGGAAAGCGGCCGTGCCGCGCGATCCCGGCACGTCGTGGGATTTCGACGATATTCGCGACCACTATCTGCAGACGTTGTACGACGTGGCACCCGATCGCCTGCGGCGCGAGGATCCGTCGCGTTACTTCGAACTGTCGCGTGCGGTGATCGCCGACCTGATGCGCGACACGTTCTCCGAATGGCGCCGCACCGGCTCGCGCTGCGCAGGCGCACTCGTCTGGCAGTTCCAGGACGTGATGGCGGGCGCCGGATGGGGCGTGCTCGATGCGACGCATCGGCCCAAATCGGCGTGGTATGCGCTGCGCCAGGTACTTCAACCGGTGCAGATTCTGCTCGTCGACGAAGGGTTGAACGGGCTCGACGTGCACGTGATCAACGAGCGACCGGCGCCGCTGTCGGCAGCCGTCGAGCTGGTCGCGCTGCGCGACGGCCGCACGCCGGTCGCGCGGGCCGGCGGGCCGGTCCGGATCGCCGCGTACGACGCGGTGCGGCTCGACTCGGCCGAGTTGCTCGGCCGCTTCTTCGACTGGACCTACGCGTACCGTTTCGGCCCGTGCGAGCACGATACGGTCGTGGCGACGCTGCGCGCCGACGACGGTACGCTGTTGTCGCAGGCGTTCTACTTCCCGTCCCGCACGCACCCGGCCGTGTTCGCTCGCCGGGAACCCGGCATCGAGGCATGCGTGTCGCGCACCGGCGACACGTGGCATGTCGACATCGATACGCGCCACGTCGCACGTCACGTGCAGATCGACGCACCGGGCTTCATGCCACGCGACGACTGGTTCGATCTCGCGCCCGGCACGCCCGCGCGCGTCGCGCTCGTGCCGCTGGATAACGCCGGCGATCGTCCGGCCGCCGGCACGCCGCCGACCGTCGAGATCCGCGCGGTCAACGCGGCACGAACCGTGCGCGCCGCGCTGGCCGGCTGACGCGGCCGGGACCGCGCACATGGTCGCACGGCCGCGCCGCACACGCCGTCAGTCCGACGATCCCGTGCCGCGCGGCCGCTCGATTCCGTATGCTTCCATCCAGCGGTAAAGCGTTGCGCGCGACACCCCAAGCTCGCGCGCGGAAGCGGCGACACGTCCGCGCGTGCGCAGCAGCGCGGTTTCGATCGCTTCACGTTCGATCGACTTGCGGATATCGGCAACCGACGGCGACGCAGCGTCGAGGCAATATTCGAGCTCGAGATCCTGCGCGGTGATCAGGCGCCCCTCCGTCATCACGACCGCGCGGCGCACGCGGTTGATCAGTTCACGGACATTGCCCGGCCAGTCATGCTTGTAGAGCGCCGTGATCGCGTCCGTCGAGAAGCCGCGCACGCGATGGCGCGCGTCGCCGCGAAAACGTTCCAGCATGTGATGGGCGAGCAGCTCGATGTCCTTGCCGCGCGCGCGCAGCGGCGGCTGATCGATACGCATCACGCAAAGACGGTGAAACAGGTCCGCGCGGAAGCGCCCTTCTTCCATCGCTTCGCGCAGGTCGACGTGCGTCGCCGAGACGATCCGCACGTCGACCGGCACCGGATCGCTGCCGCCGAGGCGATGGATCGCGCGCTCCTGCAGGAAGCGCAGCAGGCTCGCCTGGCTCTCGTGCGGCAGGTCGCCGATTTCGTCAAGCAGCAGCGTGCCGCCGTTCGCGGCCTCGACATAGCCGATCTTGCGTGCGTTCGCGCCGGTAAACGCGCCGCGCTCGTAGCCGAACAGTTCCGATTGCAGCAGGTGGGGCGGGATCGCACCGCAGTTGACCGCGACGAACGGGCCGTTGCGCCGTTCCGAGTGACGATGGATCGCGACGGCCGTCAGCTCCTTGCCCGTTCCCGTTTCGCCGAACACGAACACGGGCGCATCGGTGCGCGCGAAGCGCCGCACCGTATCGAACAGCCTCAGCATCGCGCTGCAGGTGCCGACGATGCCGTGCTCCCGCGATTCGAGGGCTTCGCGATCGCGCGCGAACAGGCATTCCATTCCGTACGCGTGGCCGACCGTATCGGCAATTCGCTGGTGCGACGCGGGCAACGTGATGTAGTCGAAGCAATAGTCGCGCAACAGCGCGCGCACGTTCGGCGACGCCGTCTGACCGCTTTCGACGAGCGCGACCCATACGACATCGCGCATCGACGCGCAGGTCGACGCGATGCTGCCGATCGCGTCGGCGTGGCCGCCGCTCAGGTCGAGAATGCCGCAGGTTATTTCACCGGAGGTGTCGCGCAATTCGCTTGCATGCGCCACGACCGTCACTTTCCAGTCGCGCCGTGCAAGCTCCTTGCGCAGCATGACGGACGGTGACTGGGTCCAGTAAATCAGTGGACGCTGCCCGGTAGTCCTTCCCCCGCCGGCGCTCTTATCGCGCGTTATTGGCATATTCATAACGAACCGTCACTTTCTCCACTCCGCGAACCGTTCGCGTGCGCTGCGGGCGGCGGCGCATGGCCGCCTGTCCGCGCTGCGTTTCCGCAGCTTTTGCGAAGATCGAAACTGCACACGGCGAGAGCCCCCGGAGGTCGAGCCGGATGTCATCCGGCCTCGTTGTCATCGAACTCGAAGGGAACGCGCGGCCGCGGGAGCCACGGCGTTCCGGCTTTCATGCGACGCGCCGTCAGGCGAAGCACGTCGGCAAACGGGAATTCCGTCCGCATTTGCGTCGCGTCGTACACGACAGTCGCGCCCGATGCTGAACCGGATGGCCGCCAACCCGCTTTCGGAATGGTGACCTCATTTCATCCGCTCCTGAATGTACACCCCGTATCGAGATGGCCTTGTTACCAAACGATAAACATCGATTCAGTCGATTACGCTGCCGCTCCGCCTGCGCGGCGCGCGTTTAGCGAATCGGATTTGATTATCTACGACCATTCGCTTCTATCAGTGGCAAATCCCACTTTTCTGCAAGATCGGCGCCTCCCATTGCCCGCAATTCTCGTCGGAATCGCACAAAAAGTCCGGATAACATGTTTTCCACGTCTGTAATCGCGCGTGCCGAGCGCCATCGGCATCGCACATGCACGCGGGTAAAACCGGCGCGTTCGTTACAACATCGTTACGAAGCAGCCAGCCGGATCGGCCATCCGATGCCGCGATGCAACATGCCGCCCATGTCCGCTGCGTCGCTCCCGGCGTGCCGGCGCCGCCGGCACCGTGCTGGTGCAGGCTCGCATGCAGCTCGAAAAAGCCCGGGCAGCATGTAATGGCAAGTATGCGCGTGTTGGCCGGCGCGGCGAAGGGATGATCTCGGCTGGCGGAAGGAGGCACACGCGGCGCCGCAATCGGCGATGCGGTGCGATGGCGTGCAAGCGACCATCGATCGCGATGCGCGACGTGCCCTTCGTAACCGTTCGGAATCTTCAAGCTCGGCTCCGGTACTTCAATCGCGTTCAATGCGGAATGCCTCGCTGCACGTTTCGCCTCGGGCCGTCGTGATGAATCCACCGTCGCGACGAATCCATTATCGAAAGGCCGCCATACGGCCACAGTGTGCTACCGCACATTGCCCCGTTCGCCGGCACGCGGCCCGTTTCGTGCAGCCGGCATCGGTCGCGAGAAACGGCCGAAACGGGCGTAACGGGACCGTGAGTATGCTTTCGAACAGACCGCCGCGCGCCGCATCCGCATCATGGGCATCGTCGGGCTACATGGCACGAACGCGTTCGTGAGACCCGGCGTGCTGAAGGCTTCACTCGAGGACCGCATCATGGAATGGCATTGTTGTGAATTCGAACATCTGAGCGCGATCGATCTCTATGCAATCCTGCGCGCACGAAACGCGGTGCTGGTGGTCGAGGACGCGCACACGCATCTCGACATCGACGGCAAGGATGCGCACGCATTGCACGTGTACGCATGCATGCACCGGGGCGACACGTCGGAAGTCGTCGCCTACGCGCGCGTGCTCCCCGGCGACGACGCCGATCCGGACGTCGTGATCGACAAGGTACTGACGAGCGAGGCGTGTCGCGACGACCGCACCCTCGAGCAACTGATGCAGCGTGCGCTGACGGCCGCGCAAGCTGCATGGCCCGACGTGGCGGTACGCACGCACGTGCCCGCCCCGCGCCAGGACTTCTACAAGCGTTTCGGATTCCGCAAGGCTTATGGCCCGTATCTCGAACAGGGCGCGCCGTTCGTGGGTCTCGTCCGGCCGGCGGACCGCGCGGCCGGTGCGCTGCGTCAGCTCCTGTCCCGGACCATTTCCGCGCCGCGTTCGCGAAACGAGGACGCGCGCGTCGACGGCCGCGCACGCAACCTGCTGTCCGCCGATACCGGAGTCAATCGATGAGCGCCACCCTTCGCCCGGTTCCCGAACCGGAGTTGCCGTGCATCCTGCCCGTGATTCTCGCCGGCGGTTCGGGCACGCGCCTCTGGCCATTGTCGCGAGAGCAGTATCCGAAGCAGCTGATCGAGCTGACCTCGAACGAATCACCGCTGTCGTCGACCGCGCGCCGCCTGAACGGCATCGCGAACGCGGTACTGGGCGACACCCTGCTGCTGGTATGCGGTGAACAGCATCGCATCATGAGCGCCGCGCAGGTGCTCGGGCGCGCGGCGCCGCCCCGGATCTTGCTCGAACCGTCCGCGCGCAACACGGCACCTGCGCTGACGCTCGCGGCGCTCGACGCCAGTGCGCTCGCGGACGATCCCATCCTCGTGGTCATGCCGGCCGACCACGTGATCGGCGACGTTGCCGCATTCCAGGAAGCGATCGGGCGCGCGGCGCGCTACGCGCAGGAAGGCGCGATCGTCACGCTGGGCGTGCTGCCGCGCCGCGCGGAAACCGGCTACGGGTACATCCAGGTCGGCGAACCGCGTGCCGGTCGCCTCGGCGGACAAGGCGGCTATGCAATCGGGCGGTTCGTCGAGAAACCGAACGCCGCACTCGCGGAACGCTATCTGCATTCGGGCGACTATTGGTGGAACAGCGGGATTTTCATCACGCGCGCATCGATCTGGCTGAAGGCGATCGGCGCACTCGCGCCCGAGATCCATGCAGCCTGCGACGCGGCATGGCGCGCCGGAACCGCCGAGCATCCGTTCTTCCGCGTCGACGCGGCGGCCTTCGACACCTGTCCGTCCGACTCGATCGACTACGCGGTCATGGAGCGCCTCGCCGATAGCCCCGAGCTCGGCATCGAAGGTATCGTGGTGCCGCTTTCAGCGGGCTGGTCGGACGTCGGCACCTGGGACGCGATCTGGGAAATCATGCCGAAGGACGATCAGGGCAACGTTGCGCGCGGCCCGATCGTGTTCGAGGATACGCAGGATAGTCTCGTACGCTCGGAAGGCCGGCTGATCGCGTGCGTCGGGATGAAGGACGTGGTCGTGATCGAGACGCCCGATGCGGTGCTGGTCGCGAACAAGCACGACGTGCAGCGCGTGAAGGACATCGTCGCGCGCCTGAAGACCGAGCGGCGCCCGCAGGCAAGCGAACACCGCAAGGTGCAGCGGCCGTGGGGACACTACGATTCGATCGATCTCGGCGAGCGGTTCCAGGTGAAGCGGATCGTCGTCGAACCCGGCAAGCGGCTGTCGCTGCAGATGCACTATCACCGTGCCGAGCACTGGATCGTCGTGCGCGGCACCGCGAAGGTCACGCGCGGCGACGAAACCTTTCTGCTCAGCGAGAACGAATCGACCTACATCGCCGTCGGCGAGGTTCATCGTCTCGAGAATCCCGGCCGGATTCCGCTCGAGATCATCGAGGTGCAGTCGGGCGATTATCTTGGCGAAGACGATATCGTGCGGTTCGATGATCAGTATGGAAGGCCGGTCGTCGAGACCGCGCTGCGGCGACCGCCGCTCGCTTCGCGCGAACCGGCCGAGGAAGCCGCGGAACGCGACGCCATCCGATAGGCGCGAACGACGATGATGGGCGCCGCTGCGCGAACACGGGGCGGCGGTCCGTTCACCTTCGCCGCATGTCGCCGCGAACCGGCGGCGCACGCGACGCACGATCAGTCGATCCCGCCTTGCGACCAGCGCGCCCGTCTCACGGACTCGCGCACGCGCGGCAATAGCAACGGATCCGCGCCCACCGCATCACTCGCCGCGGACAACGACTGACCCGCGGCCGCACACGGCGCGGCCTTCGCCCGCGTGCTCGATGCCGTCGCCGGACGGCCGGTCGCGCAATCGTGCGCAACGTCGGTCCGCACCGGCATTCCACCGATCTCCGATAGTTGGTTGTCAGCAAGACGCACGCCCGACACGTTTCCTGCCAGACGTATCCCGTCGAATCGCGCGTGCGATACGCGGTTGCCGATCACGCTCACGCGCGACACGGAACCCGACCACGTGCTGATCTCGATTGCGGCCTGCCGGGTGATCGGACGAAGATCGGACCGTGCGGTCGCGGTCTGAATATCGGCGATCGAGTTGCCCTCGATGCGGATGTCGGACGAACCGGCGGTGCGGTTGCTGTCTTCCTGCGCGACGAGAATGCCCGAGCTCACCTGTACATTGCGCACGATGTTGTTCGAGATCGTCACGTTCGCACCGCCGACCACCGTGATGCCCCTGCCCCACGGATTGCCCTCCAGCGAATTGCCGGTAACCAGCACGTTGCGCGTCAGCACGCCTTCTGCCTGATAACTCACCACGGCGATCATGTCGTCGCCGGTGCCGCGCACGACGTTGCCCTGTACGAGCACGTTGTGCGAGCCGTGCGTCATGTGAATGCCGTCCGCCAGCGTCGACAGCACCTCGTTTCCCACGATCGCGACGTCCGCGCCGCCGAACACGAAGATGCCTGCGCCGGCGCCGCCGTCGATCACGTTGTCGAGCACCTGCACGCCGCGCCCCGTTACCTCCACCTTGGTCGACTCGGGCGTCGTGAGCCGCGTGGTGCCGGTTCCCGCGAGCCGGAAGCCGACCAACGTCGTATCGTCGCCGCGCAGCTCGATCGTCTGATCATCGGGGGTCGTTGCGATCAGCGTCGCGCCGTAGCCGGACAGCACCACATTCGGCTTGCGCACGACCAGCGAACGGCTGACCACATACCGCCCCGGCGCGAACATCAATCGCTGACCCGGCTGCAACGCATCCAGCGCACGTTGCAGCGTGTCGGCCTGATCCGCCGCGTCGGCGGCCGGACGAACGTACGCATCCGGTACGTTCGCGTGAAGCGCACCAGGTGCGGGCGTATCGGATGCCGCCACGGCATTGCCCGGCCACGACAGCCCGCCTGCCATGCACACGCCGGCAATTGCCGCGCATGCAAGGAACGGGCCTTGTGATTTGCGCATATCGAATGGACTCCCTCGAATGATTTCATGCGCGCCGCCTGCCTGGCGCACCGAAACACGGCATGCCGGCCGGGCTGCCCGCCCGTAATGCCAGCGAAGCGCGCGACGCGATACGTTCGATTAGATCATTCGAACCGGCCGGCTTTCGGTGCGTCAACAGACCAATGCATCCAGCCTGCGCGGCGCAATTTCACTTGCCGTCGATCGTTCATTGCGCTCTGCACGATGCAAATCGTCGAACGGTAGGCTCGCGAACCGAGTACCGACGGGCGACGCGTATCATGGCCATCATGCGATTCGACCGTGCTCGGGCATCGCCCAAAGGCGTCGGCGCGCCCGAGCCGGCATCGTGGTCCCGACCTCCAGTGCGCCGGACCGGGCGCCACGCGTGCGCACCCGGATCGTCCGCTCTTCGCTCGTCCAGAATCCGTTCATGACCGACCTGACCATCGCAATCTGCAACTACAACCACGGCGCGTACCTGCGCGGCGCGATCGATTCGGCGCTCGCACAAACCGGGGACCGCGTGCGCGTGCTGGTCGTAGACGACGGTTCCACCGACGATTCACGCGACATCATTCGCTCGTACGGCGAGCGCGTGACGGCGGTGTTTCAGGAAAATCGCGGTCAGGTCGCGGCATACAACCGCGCGCTCGAACACGTCACGACGCGCTACGTCATCCTGCTCGACGCGGACGACCTGCTCTATCCAGACGCCGCGACCCGCGTACTGGCCGCGTTCGCGTCCGGCGATTTCGTGAAGGTGCATTTCCGGCTCGACGTGATCGCGCGGGACGGTGCGAGGACCGGGGCAAGCGTGCCGCAATCGGCCGTCGACACCGATTGCGGCCGCCTGTTGCGCGCCGGTTGGCTATACCCGTCGCCGCCGGCATCGGGCAACGCGTATCGCGTCGATGCGCTCAAACGCATCTTTCCGGTACCCGTCACCCCGGACAACCTGCATGGCGCCGATTTCTATGCGATCTATGGAATCGCGTTGCTCGGCGCCGTGCACATGATCGACGCCGCGCTTGGCGGCTATCGCGTCCACCAGCAGTCGGATGCGCGCGCCGCCGACGACACGCCGGCCCTCGCCATCACCAATTCGGAAGACGCCGCAACGGGCGCGCTGAAGGCCGAACGCCGGTGGTCGACCCTGCGCATGATCGCAGGCACGCGGCTGCACGAAGCATTGCCGATCGCGCCGCTCGACTTCGCGATCGAAAAGGCCCGCTTCGCAAGCACGCTGTATCACGCGCCGCTCATGCGGCGCTGGCGCTGGTTCGTGTGCGAATCCGGGCGCTACTGGCACACCGTGCTGCGCAACCCGTTCTGGGGGCCGGCCAAGAAGATGGCCGTCGCCGGGCTGTCACTCGCATGCCTGCTGCCGTCAGCAACGCTCAGCAACCGCGCGATTCGCTACATCTCCAATCCTCTCGCACGCGTGCGCAAACCGTCCGGTCATCGCGCCGACGCCCGATAGCGGCGTCGGCGCCGCGCTTGCAGCGCCGAATCGCTCCTTCGGTAAGCCATCGCACCCAGCGCGCCGCGCATGCGCTGCACAATGATCCGGACCAGTGGATTCACGCGCACTGACCGGATTTCGCCGCGCTTTCGCCTCCGGTTTTCGTAGTCGAAGCCGGCATCCGATGTTCTGACGAAACGTGCCGACACACGAAGCGGCATGAATTCTTCATGTTGCATCGTGTGCGGCGCGCTCCGGAAATGCCTGTCCGATATCGCATCGGCTCGCGTTATCCGGCCGCCTCGCAAGCATCACACGTGCGACCACAACCGCAGGATCCAATGGCCGAGACCGATCTGCATTCATCAATCAGGAATGCATAGTTTAACGAACCCGACACCGAGATCGCACGATTTTCAGGGTGCTCATCGTCACGATGGGCAATGAATGTGCGATCGGATCGCTCGACCCAAGATGACCAAAGAAAAGATCGTTCATATTGCCGAGGCGTTTGGCGGCGGCGTGCTTTCGATGCTGACCCATCTCGCGAACCATGCCGCGGCAAACGGTGTCGACGTGACGGTGCTGCATTCGATCCGAGCGGAAACCCCGACCGATTATTCAACGCTGTTCCTGCCAGAGGTGAAGCTTGCATACGTCGACATGGCACGCGAGGTGAGCGTCAAACAGGATCTGCGGAGCTTGCGTGCGCTGGTCCGGCACCTGCGCGAATGCAAGCCCACCGTGATTCATCTGCACTCGTCGAAGGCCGGCGTGCTTGGGCGAATCGCCGCGCGAATCGCCGCTCCGGATGCGAGGGTCCTCTACTCGCCGCACGGACTCTCGTTCCTGCGCCGCGACGTATCGCGCATGAAGCAGTACGCCTATCTGAGCTTCGAACGCATCGCGGCGCATATCGGCGGCACCATCGTCGCGTGCTCCGGCAGCGAACTCGCCGAAATCAAGGGAAGGGTCCGGGCGAAGTCGGCGGTGCTGGTGGAAAACGGCGTGAATGCGGCGGAGATTCCGCCGCGTCGACCGCGCGACGATCGCAAGGTCGTCATCGGGATGAGCGGCCGTGCGTCGTTCCAAAAGAATCACGAAGCATTCGTGCACCTCGCCGACGCGCTGCGCGGCGCTGACGTCGAATTTCTCTGGATCGGCGGCGACGCCGCCGAGATTCCGGACCCCGGCCAGCGCCGCGCCGTCGTCTGCAGCGGCTGGGTCACACGCGCTCGCGCGCTCGCGCTGACGTCGGAGCTGGACATCTACGTTCAGACTTCCCGCTGGGAAGGCATGCCGGTCGCGTTGATCGAAGCGCAGGTCGCCGGCATACCGGCCGTGGTGACCGACGTCGTGGGCAATCGCGACGTGGTGATCCACGGGGTGACCGGCTACGTCGCGTCGAACGCCGACGAGATGGCCGCCTATCTGAGGCTGCTCCGCGACGATCGGCAGCTTCGCGAGGAAATGGGTGCGGCGGCCCGACAACGGGCAATTCAGCGATTCTCGATGAACGCGATCTTTCGTCAGTGGCACGCCCTTTACGGGCTCGACACCGACGCGCCGCGAACCGATGCGCGCGACTTCAAGCCAGTGGTTCCGGATCACGTCAAGGCCTGATTCCGATTTCGACCTCCCCTTATCGACATGATCGCTTTCAACAAATCGAAGCAACTCGTATACAACGGCCGGTTCACCACGCAGAAGACAACCGGCGTGCAACGCGTCGCGCGCGAACTGATCGCCGCGCTGATCAAGTTCCAGCCACATGATCCGGTGACCGTGCTGGTGCCCCCCCAGCCCGGCGTCGAGGTAAGCGGCGCGAAGACGGTCAAGGTGGGCTTTTACAAAGGCGTGATCTGGGAACAGCTGATTCTCCCGTTATTCGCGCGCGGTGGCCGCATCGTCAATCTCAGCAACTCGGCATCCATTTTCGTCGGCAACCAGATCATCTACATGCACGACGCGGCTGTATTCGACACGCCCGCGCATTTCTCCCGGGCGTTTCGCGTGTGGTACCGGGTCATGTTCTGGATTCTCGCGCGAACCTCCGTTTGCGTGCTGACCAACTCCCGTTTCTCGCGGGATCGCCTCGCGCATCACTGCGGCGTCTCCGCGGAAAAGATCAGCGTCGTGCCGCTCGGTGCGGATCATCTCGATGCGCTGGAACCCGACACGAGCGTGCTCGACAAGCATGCGCTGACACCGGAGCGGTTCGTGCTCGCGGTCAGCAGCATGAATCCCACCAAGAACTTCGGGCGGCTGATCGCGGCGTTCCGGCAGATCAACGATCCGTCGGTCGATCTCGTCATCGTCGGCATGCGCAATGCCACCGTGTTCGGCAAGCAGGACGATCTCTCCGCAGCCGAACCGAACATCAAGTACGTGGGCTACATCAGCGACGAGCAACTAAAGGCGCTGTACCAGAACGCGGCGTGCTTCCTCTACCCGTCGATTTACGAAGGCTTCGGCATACCGCCGCTAGAGGCAATGCGCTACGGCTGCCCGGCGGTTGTCGGCAAATCGGCTGCGCTGCCGGAAGTCTGCGCCGATGCGGCGCTGTACTGCGATCCGTATTCGCAGGACGACATCGCGGAGAAGTTGCGCAGCCTGCTCGATTCTGCCGAGCTAAGGGCCGAGCTCAAGCGCAAGGGAAGCGTGCATGCGGAGAAATATCGGTGGAGCCGAAGCGCCGAGATGATGAAGGAGATCTTCGAGTCGCTGTAGGTCGACCGGCGCGTAACGTCATCGGGGAACGAGCGGAGCGACACGCCCTGCCGCCTCATGCGCTGCCGGACGTCGCAGTCGCGCCAGCGGCGGTCGCCATGCTCGGCAACTCGGCGCGGTTACGCGACGTTGACCGTGCTGCCGGCCGCAGCCCGTCGATTGCCGAACAGGCGCTTGCCGAGATACGACCTGACCGGCTCCTCGACGAACTTCGCGAGAGCGGCAGCGGAGACGATCGAAATACACGCAGCCAGCATCGCCGTTCTGACGACGTGGGTGTCGCCATGCGGTGCATACGCGAACACCAGCCTTCCGATCGGGTAATGCACGCAATAGAGCGGGTAAGAGATCCAGCCGAGGAATGTACTGATTCGTGCGATGACCTTGCCGCTCGGCGCCAGCATGGCGCCCCGGCAAACGAGCGCCGGCGCGACGAACAACAGCACGGCAAGTGCGTACATTCCCTTGATCGACGTTGGGAAAACGACGACCAGCAGGAACGCGACGAACAGCAAGTAGTCGCTCTTGATGAACCCGGCGACGAACCAGCGCGGCCTGGCCGTGAAACCGCCGTCGTGCATCTTTCCGATCGCAACGCCGAGCAGGAAACCGTAGCCGACCCTGAAGAATCCGCCGATGAAGTTGTCTGCCGACCAACCCTGATTCAGGATGACGGTCAGCTTGTCGTTGTCGAGACCCACGAGCCATCCATACACGACGAAAGCCCCGAGGCACGCATACGCCAGTCGCAGCAGATTCTGCGCACTCATCCTGATTGCCGCGATCAGCACGACACTCGCGAACAGCTCGAAGAACAGCGACCATGCGGGCGGATTCAACGGAAACACCCCTGGGTCATCCACCGCCGGCAAGCCGTGACTCGCCGCGCCGACGAATCCCGACACCGAGAAACGGCCGAGATACGGAACGAGAAAATAGTTCTGGCCGGTGGCTGCCGCCAGCTTGCCCAGCGAAAATGCGGCCGACGAGTGGATACGCATGACGACGAGGCTCACGAAACCGATCGTGAGCCCGATGCATATCATCGGGTACAGACGTATCACGCGTCGCTTCAAATACTCGCCCCACCACGACTCCTGACGCAATCTTTCTCCGTAAGATTGCGTGAGGATGAACCCGCTCAGCATGAAAAAAACGTCCACCGAAAGATACGCGCTCTGCAGTATCGGAATCGGCAGATCCTGCAAGAAGTGCATCAACATCACGCTGATTGCCGCAATGCCGCGCAATCCGTCCAGAATCTCAAACTTCTGCTTGTGAATAGCCATGAAAAGTAGTGGCTCCGGGAAATATTGGTTTTGGGACCCGGCAATCTACAAAGTGGTCGAATGCCCCGTATCGCTCGACCTTTGCTGTTATCGCGAGAGCACTGAATCGACGTCCGCGGTGCGATTCCCGTGCACCGTTGCGCGCTGTCTTGCATTCCCGTCCGATCGAGATCCATGAGCCTCCGGCGCAGCGCGCGCCGGCACCTTGGCGAACCAGTGGAATACGGCGATCAGCAGTACGACCGGCACGAAATTCCGTCCGCTGAACAGGTTCGGGGTCCGCATGATTTCCATGACCGACACGAACAGCACCGCGTGTACGCAGCACCAGAACCCGTTCCCGCTCCGCCAGCCCGCGTAACTGCGACCGACGGCCCAACCGAGCACGAGCGCATCGAACAAGCCGAACCAGCCCCACTCGTAGAAGTGGACGAAGATCCCGGACGGATTATTGAATTCCGGATCCGCGTAGCCGTTCAGGAACAGGTTGATGCTGTCTCCCGAGTCGAGCCACGGCTGCAACGTCGCGCCGATGATCGGAAAGCGCAGCAGCCAGTCGAACGTGAACATCGGGTGGCCCTGGTCCCAGCCCAGCACGCTCAATATTCCCGCGCCGTTGTTCAACGACGTCGAGTAGTACAGGCCGAGGCGTTCGAGCGCGAAATCGAACAGGTTGTCGTAGATGTTGACGTAATAGGCTTCCCACGACCGGTTGTATTCGTTCGCGATGAACAGCCCGAACAGCAGCGGGATCGCCGCATACGGGCCGAACGTCAATAATCGCGAATACCTGCCGCCAAGCCGGAATCGCACGGCCATGAGCGCTAGCGGCATCACCATTTCGATCAGCGCGAGCCGCTCGGCGAAGATGAAGCTGCGCACCAGTGTCAGCACCGCGAGCACGGCAAGGTAGACCTTGTAGCGATTCAGTCCCTTGACCGGGGTTCTGAACACATAGAAATACAGTACGACGTACGGTGCGGTCGCCTGCGTGAAGGTGCTCAGGCCCGTGATGCGCCCTTTCAGATCGAGCATGTCGTATGCGTTCGCCTCGCCTCGGACGAACGCGACCAGCAGTGCAGGATGCGTGGCGATGCCGCTCAGCAGCAACGCGTAGCCGAACAGCGCAAGCGCGAACACGAAATCGAGCACGCGAGGCGACAGTTCGATCGCGGCCGGCGGCGGACCTCTTCGCGTCCTCACTTCGGTCGTCGCGAGCCATGACGCGGCCATCACCACCATCAGGAACAGTGCACCGACGAACGCGTAGTAGCCGTCGAAGTAGATCCGCGCGATCGACTTCTGGTCGCCCAGCAGGCTGAGCGACAGCAATCCGTACAACGGGAGGATGAACATCAGCACGATGCGCGCCGGATCTTCCCACCAATAGCCGGTATAACCGCCCGCGGCATCGCGCAGCCGCGCCATCCGGCGCATCGTCGCGGGGCGCTGTCGCGGCCCGCCTCGCATGCCGCCCGCTCGCCGGTTCATGACGCCCGTTCCACCCGTTGCCGCGGCGCGATCACCCCGGCATATCCGGACGCAGCCTGATGGGTGTTGGTATCCGTATAACCGTAGTCGTACCGTCCCGGCGCTCCCTTGTAATCGTTCAGGACCACACCGCGCACGTCGATATGCGCGTGCTCCAGTCGTCGCGCACCTTCTTCGAGTTCGGCGAGCGTCGTCACGCCGCTGCGCGCAACGAGGAACACGGTTCCCGCCAAGCGTCCGAGCACCAGTGCATCGGCCACCGGCAGCAACGGCGGACCGTCGATCACGACCATGTCGTAGCGCGAGGCGACCTGCCCGATCAGTTCGGCGAGCGCGGGCTGCAGCAGCAGTTCGCCCGGATCGGGCACGACGCTGCCCATCGCGATGAAATCGAGACCCGGCACGACGCCACGCTTGATCGCCTCGTCGAGCTTATGGGTGCCTGCCACCACGTCGGACAGGCCCGGTGCACGGCTGTAGCGGAACCGCTCGTGCAGCGAGCCCTTGCGCAGGTCGGCATCGATCAGCAGCACGCGTCGCTTCGCCGCGCCGACGAGCGACGCGATATTCGCGGCGACGAACGACTTGCCGACACCCGTGGTGGGCCCGGAAATCAGGACTACGGGATTCGATGCGTCCGGCATCGACAGCTGCAGCGCCGCGCGAAAATTGCGCAGGCTCTCGAGCGCCGCGTCCTGGACGGCGACCGGCGAAACCGGTGCGCGCACGTCGCGCCGTCCGCCCTTCGGGCGCAACTCCGCTTGCGCCGCGACCGGGCTGTGCGGCACGGTTGCGAACACGGGCAGCCCCGTCGTCCATTCGATTTCCTCGGCATCACCGATCGTGCCGACGACGCGCTGCCGCACGATCACGATCGCCGCACCGGCCAGCAGGCCCAACATCAGCATCGCGATGACGGCGACCCCGCGATGCGGGCCGATCGGCTGCTCCGCCACCTTCGCCGTATCGACGATCCGCACGGTGCCCGTCTTGCTGGCCCGCGCGAGGATCATCTGCTGGCGCGTATTGAGCAGGTTCGTGTACAGCGCGGTATCGACTGCCACATCGCGCTGCAGTTGCAGCACGCCCTGTTCGACGGCAGGCAGTTGCTGGATCTGCTTGCGGGTCGTGTCGAGCGAACGCTGCGCGTCGGAGAGCTGGGCATCGACGGCCACTACGGCCGGATGCTTCGGCATGAAGCGCGTGAGCAATTCCTCGCGCCGCTGCTGCAACGTCTGCACGCGCGTCTCGATGTCGACCGACTGCTGGCGCAATGCCAGCGCCTCGTCGCTCGTATTGACCGTCCCGTGCGAGGCCCGGAACGCGTTGAACCGGCCCTCGGCTTTTTCCAGCTGCGCCTTGAGCTGCGGAAGCTGCGCATCCATGAAGCGGATCAGCTTGTCGGCCGCCTCGGACTTGCGCTGCGTGTTCTGCGCGAGGTACGCGTCGCCGATCGCATTCAGCACACGGCTGTCGTGCACGGGATCGGTGCCGTCGAGCGTCACGCCGATCATGTTCGACTGCTTGCCGCGCTCCGAGATCAGCGCGTTCTTCTGCAGCCAGGCCGTCGCCTCCTCGTCGCTGTAGCGTGTCAGGTCGAAGCGTGCGCCGGGCTTGCCGGCCACGCCGCGCACGAAGATGTCGAGCGGCCCCTGCGGCGTCTCGACATGCAGCGGCTGGCCGATGCGCCCCTGCCATGCCGGGCCGGTTCGGCCGAACCAGCCGATACGTTGCAGCGTGTACGCACCGTCGTCGCCGATGGTCAGCGCGAAGCGCTTGCCGAGCAGGCGCTTGGGCACGTCGAAGGTCGGCACGTCGATACGCTCGGTGCCGTATACGTAGCCGCCCGGCAACGGCGACGACACCCCGTCGGCTGCATTGACGAGCCGCCAGCCGATCAGCGGCAGGTAGTGCGGCCGCGCGTCGACGGCCAGATTGGTGCTGTCGATCGCGCGATCGAGCACCGCACGGGATTTCAGCACTTCGATCTCGGTCGATGCGTCCGTCTTCAGGTCGAACACCGACGACGGATCGCCCGTGGGCGACGTCGATTTCGAGTCGGTCGGGCTTTGCTCGACCTGGAACAGGATGTCGGTCCGGTAGACGGGCGCCGCACACAGCGCATACACCGCGCCGATGAGCGCGCCCGCGAGCGCCGTGCAAAGGATCAGGCGCCGGCCGCCGTACAGCATGCCCCAGTAGCGGCGCACCGGATAGGACGAACGAAGTGCGGGCCCGCCGTGCGGGTCGTGCATGGTCGAAGAAGTCATACGGCATCAGTCCCGTAGGCGCGACGCGCGGTCGCGATGACGAAATGGGTCACGAAGGTCACGGCGAAATCGCCTTGGCCGTCAGCGCTCCCTGCGCGGACGACGGAATCAGCAGGTTCACGACGCGGCTCCAGCGCACCAGCGACGACGCATCGACGAACACGACGTCGCGACGCTCGAGCGGAAACTGGTCGGCCAGCGCGAACGACGCGGGCGAACTGCCGTCGAGGTGGTACACCCGCGGGCGGTTGTCCGCGCCGCGACGCACGACGAACACCTGGCGTGCATCCGACGTGTACTGGCTCGCGCCGCCCGTGTCGCCGAGCGCTTCGCCGAGGCTCATCCGGCCGTCGGTCAGCGTCAGCGTCGCGGGGCGCGACACCTCGCCGAGCACGAACACCTTCGCGTCGCTCGCCGCGCGCACGCGCACCAGGTCGCCGTCGCGCAGCAGGATGTTCGACGGATTGACGCCCGCGGCGATCAATGCGGGCAGGCTCACGTTCACCGTCTTGTCGCCGCGCGTGACCGACACCTGCGAACGATCGGCCGTCGCGGTAAAGCCGCCCGCCCGGTCGATCGCCTCGGGCAGCGTCATCGGCATGTCGTTGACGATCTGCAGACCGGGCGTGCGCACTTCGCCATCGAGATAGACACGCTTGCTGCGATAGGTCTGCACGCGCAGTGCGATCTGCGGCTTGCGCACGTATTCGCCGAGCCGCTTGGTGAGCAGCGCGCGCGCCTGCGCCTCGGTCAACCCCGCCACGTGCACGAGGCCCGCGTACGCGAACTGCACGTTGCCGTTGGCGTCGACCGTGTAGCCGGTCGAAACCGAACTGGCGCCGACGCCGTCGCCGCTGCCCATCGTCTGCGTGGTCGGCAGGTTCAACTCGGGGTGGTCCCACACGACGATGCCGAGCACGTCGCCGGGCCCGATCGTGTATGGCTTCGGCTTGCCGAACAGCTGACGGATTTCCGCGTCGACATTGGCGGGCTGCCCCGCACGCTGCTGCGCGACGAACGCCGGCGTGATTTCGATCAGCTCCTCGCGCGACACGTTCTGCACGCCGTCGAGGCCGCCCGCGCCCGATGCATCGGCACTCACGCGCGCATTCGCGTCACGGTCGGCAGGTGCCCGGTACGTCATGCCGGGCGACAGCGCACATGCACTCAGCGCACACGCGGCCGCCACGATCGCCATGCGCGACAGCCACGGTGCGCGACGGATGCCGGCCATGCGTGGCCGAGGCGACCCGAGCGTCGATTCTGGTTGCGTGGTCATTGACATCGTGCCCTTCCAAAACTGTGTGGTAACCCGCCGAACGCGGCGAATTCCGGCATTACGCTTGCCGGCGCGGCTCGCATCGCGCTGCCGCGCCTCCCTCTACACCGCACGTCATTCCGTACGATTCGTCATGAACTGCTCTTCGTCGCTTTCGTCATTCGTCTGCATCGTCCTGGCCGGCATTGCCTGCGCGGTCAATGCGCAGACGTTACCCGCCGTCCCGGTCGACGCGCCGGCGTTTGCATCGTCGGCGGCGCTTCCGCCGGCACCGCTGCAACGTTCCGCGCAAGCCGCGCCGGCGGTCGACGCTGCCGATCCCGCTGCAGCCGCGTCCGCGGTCGCGATGCCCGCTCTCGCGCATCCGGCTGCCGGCACCGCCGGCGAACCCGACACGCGCGCCCGTCGCACGCTGCGCCGGCCGCTCGTACCGGGGCGGCCGCATCGCCCGCAACCGGCCAGTGCGCCCGCCGACGACACATGGCGCAGCGACACGTTGTACGCGTCGCCCTACGCGAAGTCGCCGTACGAGCACCCGGAAGATCCGGACTGACGCGTGCCGTCCGGCCATGCGGGAACGTGACCGGCGATGCGTCGATACGGGATTGGACACCACGACGAACGGTGCGTCTGTGAGCGACCCCACCCAACGCCGATCTTCATATGTAACGGGGATCGCACCCCGAAGTGCCAAGGCCGTGCGACGCACCGCGCATCACGGCTGGCCGACCGACACGCTCGCATACGATCCGGCCGCCGCTTCGGGTACGGCGGGATCGGCGACGCGCGCGACCGGCCGCGTCGAGTCGCGGCCCAGCGCCTGCATGCACCGGTCGATCACGATGTCGGTGCCCACCGCGCCGTACACCGCGTGGTCGACCTCCGGCTCGAGGTGCAGACGCACGTGACGCGAGCGCCGGAACGCGCGCTCGACTGCGCCGAAGTGACGCCGGACATCGTCGATACCCGGATCGAGCGCGCCGTACACCAGCGTCGTCCATACGTCGCGCTGCGCGAGCGCGTGCATCACGCCGCGTGGCGTGCCGAGGCCCGGCTTCCAGCCGACGCGCGCCGCGAGTGCCTTCGCCGGCACGCTGACCCGCGCGATCGCATTCGCGGCCACTGCGCGCACGATCGGCCGCAGATCGCGCCGTTCCCGCACGAGACGCTTCCACTTCTGCCAGTCGCGCACCGACAGCCAGTAGCCGCGCACCGAGTTGTTCCGCTGCTTCTGCACCGCCTCGAGCGAGAGCCCGGCCGGCCACACGAAGCGGGCCAGGTTGATCGCGATCACGCCGCCGAGCGACGGGGTCTTCACTGCCGCGTGCAACGCCGCATACGCGCCGGAACAAATGCCGGCAGCGGCGACCTCGGGGTGCCCGAGCGCGCGCAGCCAGTCGGCAGCAGCAGCCACGTCGTCGCTCGACTGCGCCGAATACACGACGCCCGACTGATCGTCCAGCGCAGCGGGCCCGCTATCGCCGACGCCATGCACGTCGATTCGCAGCGTCGTCACGCCGGCGCGTGCCAGCGTGCGCGCGAGGCGCACGCTGAAGCGTCCTTCGCCGCTGCGCGGATTGGTCGACGTGTTCGCGATCACGACCGCCGGTCCTGCCGGATTCGCCGGCCGCGTGTCGGCGGGACGGCACAGCACGCCGACCAGCCGGTGCGGACCGACCGCGACGACCTGCTCGGTCATGTCGTGCAAGTCGAGCGCGACAGCCGACTCGCCATTCCACGTCGGATCTGCTCGCGACGAGGTCTCGACGCTCGTCGGCATACCCGGCGCGCGTTCGACGATCCAGTCCGAGAGCGTGTCGATTGCCGCGAGCGGCAAGCGCGAGCGCGTACCGTCCAGCATCGTCGTCGGCCATTCGCGAAACGGATCGCTCGCCACGTCGACGCCGCGCTCGAGCAGCGCCTCGCGCAATGCCGGCCCGTCGCCTTGATCGGGCTGGATCAGCAGCATCGCGCCGGGCAACGTCGGCGCATCGCGCACGACGTCGCACAGATCGACCGCCTTCAGCGCTTCGACGAAATCGGCGGGGAAGCGGTGGCCGAGCACGTTCATGCACGGTTCATCGCGATGCGCGGCGCGGATTGCGGGCGACGTGGTATCGAGCCACTGCCGATGCACGAACGACAGCTCACGCAGGTAAGCGCGGCCGCGCACGACCGGTGCCAGCGCCACCAATGCGTCCACGCGCGGCGCCGGGCGCGGGCCGATACCCGCCGCGGCCAGCATCGCGAACATCGCGCCCGCGCGGATCCCGACGAGCGTCACCGCGGTCACGCCAACCTGATCGCGCAACAGGTCGATCGCATCGTGAATGCTGGCGATGCTCGCGGCATGCCGACCGGCGTCGCGGTCGTCGCCCGCCGAGTCGCCGGTGCACGGATAGCTGAATCGCAATACCGTGACGCCCTCGCGGGCCAGCCGCTCCGCGATCGCCCGCATGAGCTTGTACGTCCACGAAGCCTCGTGACCCAGCGATTCGCACAGGATCACGCCTTGTGTCGTCTGTCCTTCGTGCAGCCACCCCACGCAGCTGCCGAACGTTATCGGCTTCAATCGGTACTCCTCGGATTGGTATTTGTTATCGGATGCGGACATGCGCTCCGGCGGCTCCACCGGATTCGGCCATTCCACGATCATGTGACTGCGCTACGGCGCACGACCCTCGGACAACGGACATCCGCCGCGCCCCTGCGCGACGCGTCCGGCCTGCGACACGCGTCGTCCTGGCCCGCTGCCGAGAACGGCCCGTTCGCGGTCCGAGTCGTCATCAGGCCTTTTCGCCGCGAACCAAAACAGTCGTTCGATTAAAGCACTCGGTCCGAGCGTTCTTCGGTGCGCCAGCTTACAAATGCATTCATCACTACCGCGATACAACGAGGCACCTGCTGTCCCGATTCGAGCCGCGGCTGTGTACCGAATCCGCGAAAGGTAGGCTCGCGAACACTGTCCCCCTGCCCGGCCCGTATCATGACCGCCATACGATGTGGCCGTGTCCGGCTCCGCCGGGCGAGACCGGTGCCTGCCGGAACGGGCCGCGAAGCCATGCAGCCGGGTCAGCGCCGACCGGCTGCGCAAGCGCACCGCGGCCCGCACGCCGCCCAGCGACACCCACGGCGCCGACCAAGCGAATGTCAAACCTCAAGAAGAATTTCCTGCTGCTGCTGACGCTGCAGATTTCGATGTATGCGGTACCGCTGCTGATCGCACCGCTGCTCACGCATGCGCTGGGCCCGGAGGGCTACGGGCAGCTCGCGTTCTCGCTTGCGGTCATCGCGTACCTCACCAACTGCACGAGCTACAGCTTCGACCTCACCGCCACGCCACGCATCGCGCTCGCCCGCGACGATCGCGCCGAACGCTCCCGCATCTTCTGGGCGACGCTGTATGCGCAGATCGGCATCGCGGTGATCTGCTTCATCGTGCTGGTCGGACTGATCGTGCTGGTCGGCCGCTTCGGCGAGGATCGCGACCTGCTGCTGATCGGCTTCGGGATGGTGGCCGGCGTGGCGTTCACGCCGGGCTGGTATTTCCAGGGCATGGAGAAGCTGCGCGCGCTGAGCGTGATCCTGTTCGTCGGCCGCATCCTGAGCCTGCCGGCGATGTTCGCTCTCGTGCACAGTCCGGCCGATATCGACCGTGCGATGATCGTCAACGCCGCCGTCCCGACGCTGTCCGCACTCGTGCTCGGCGTCTATCTGTATGCGCAGCGCGAAATCGACTTCGTTCGCGTCGGTTTCGCCGACATCGCCGAATCGCTGAAAGGCGGCTGGCAGGTGTTCCTCGCGTCGACGTCGATTGCGTTCTATGCGTCGACCAACACCGTGCTGCTCGGCTTCGTGTCGGGCAACGTCGCGGCCGGCTATTTCGCCGCCGGCGACAAGCTGATCCGCGCGGCGCTCAGCATGCTCCAGCCGCTGAAGGCCGCCACCTATCCACGCATCAGCTACCTGATGCGGCATGCGCGAAACGACGCATTCTCGTTCCTGCGCAAGCTGTTCGTCGTGCAGGTCGCGATGGTGCTCGGCATCTCGCTCGCGATCTTCTTCGGCGCGCCGCTCGCCGTGCGCATCCTGTACGGCCCTTCATACGAACCGACGGTCCAGGTGTTGCGCTGGATGGCGTTCATTCCATTCATGGCCGGGATGACCGATCTATTCGGTGTGCAGACGATGCTTCCGCTCGGGATGAAATCGGAATTCACGCGGGTGCTCATGTCATCGGGCATTCTGAACATCGTGCTCGTGCCCGTGCTCGCGAAGTACTTCGCCGAACTGGGCGCCGCAGCCGCCGTGCTCACGGCCGAGGCTGCTGTCGCAGCGGCGCTTGCGACCGTCGTCTATCGTGCCGGGATTCCGCTTCCCGGCAGTCCCGTCGCTCGGCGCGGCTAGGCCCGTTCACGCCCCTCCGGTTTCCCCGGAGGCAGCCGGAATCCGACGGCATCGCGTTCGATGCGCGCGCAACGAGCCGCATTGCGCGAGCACGCACGTCTGCGCCTCCCTCCCCTCCGAGCGCTCGCGCGCAGGTACTTCTTACCCTGCTGCACACGCACAATCAGAACCGCTTACCGTCTTTTTCCCGCGCGACGCAATCGCATCGAAAAAAGATCGTACGTATCGGTAGAAACACCGATGCTGTAGTCAAACTACATTCGTACGATTGGCCACTGCAGAGAATCGCTACATCCGATTCGGCAGTGTCGGGCGGTCCGCGTCGCCGTCCGCGTTGTTCGATCGGGCCCAACCGGCCGTAACGATTCCCCGCCTGGTCTGGCATGCCGACGCGCAATCACCCTGCATCGCCAGCCGAATGCGTCCGGTGCGAATCCACCGGCCGTGCGCAGCTCCAGACATCATTCGAACAACCGGCAATACGATCATGGAGAGCAACATGCGGGACACACTCTGGCCGGCCGCCGTGCTGGCAGCGGCCCTCTGCACCACCGCCTATGCAGGCAACGCCGACTTCAATTCGCAGGGCGACGCCACCGACACGTTCGCATCGTCGGCCGCGCAACGGCGCGCCGATCTCCTCGTGCGCAAGATGACGCTCGACGAGAAATTGCAGTTCATTCATTCGCAATACGAAATGTCAAAAGTGCCGGGCGGCGGTGCCGGCTACATCCAGGGCGTGCCGCGGCTCGGCATTCCCGATCTCAACATGGTCGACTCCGCGACCGGCTCCGGCAGCACGTCGCAGGCGAGCACGACCTTCCCCGCGACGATTGCCGTTGCCGCGAGCTGGGATCGCCGCCTGTCGTACGACTATGGGAAGCAGGTCGCGATCCAGTTGCGCGCGCAAGGATTCGGCATGGGTCTCGGCGGCGGGACCAACCTCGCGCGCGAGCCGCGCGGCGGCCGGCTGTTCGAGTATCTCGGCGAGGATCCGCTGCTGGCCGGCGACCTGCTCGCGGAGCGCACGCTCGCCACGCAGCGGCAGAAGGTCATCGCGACCATCAAGCACTATGCCGGCAACGAGCAGGAACATGGCCGGATGGGCGGCAACACGCAGATCGACGAGCGCACGTTGCGCGAGCTCTACCTGCTGCCGTTCGAGATCGCCGCGAAACGCGGGCAGCCCGGCAGCGTGATGTGCAGCTACAACCGGCTGAACGGCACGTATGCATGCGAGAACAATCATCTGCTGAACGACGTGCTGAAGAATGAATGGGGCTTCCAGGGCCAGGTGCAATCCGACTGGGGCGCGGCGCACAGCACCGCTGCGGCGATCAACGCCGGGCTCGACGAGGAAGAGGACGTCGGGCCGACCGTGTACCTCACGCCAGCCGCCGTCAAGCAGGCAATCGCGAACGGCTCGGTGTCGACCGCGCGCCTCGACGACATGGTGCGCCGCAAGCTGGCCGTGATGATTCGCGTCGGCGTGATGGACGATCCGGCCAAGGGTGGCGGCTCGATCGATTTCGCGGCGGCGAACCGGTTCGCACAGGGCGTCGCGGAGCAGTCGATCGTTCTGCTGAAGAACGACGGCAACCAGTTGCCGCTGGCGGCAGCGGCGTTGTCGCGCATCGCCGTGATCGGCGGCCACGCCGATGCGGCCGTCCTGTCCGGCGGCGGCTCGGGCAACACGCGCGATCCCGTCACCGGTTCGTTCGCAGGCTGCGGCGGGCTGACCTTCGGGTCGTCTACGGGTTGCAGCTGGTGGCGCAATCCGTGGCTCAAGGTCGACGTGCCGATCGTCGCGGCGATCCGCGCGCTCGCGCCGGCAGCGCAGGTCACGTTCGCCGGCAACAGCGACCAGCAGTCGCCGTTCCGCGCGTACACGCAGCAGGAAATCGACCAGGCCGCCGCGCTCGCGGGCCGCTCGGACGTCGCGATCGTCGTGGTCGCGCAGCCGGCCGGCGAGGATTTCGGTGATCTGCAAAGCCTGAGCCTCGCGAATCCGTCGAACCAGGACGCGCTCGTCGAAGCGGTCGCGCGTGCGAATCCGCACACGATCGTCGTCGTCCAGAGCGGCAATCCGGTGCTGATGCCGTGGAAGGACAACGTGTCGGCGATCGTCGAGGCCTGGTATCCGGGCGAGGCCGGCGGCAAGGCCATCGCGAACGTGCTGTTCGGCGCGGTCAATCCGTCCGGCAAACTGCCCGTCACGTTCCCGGCGCGCGACCAGGATTCGCCGGCGTGGGGGCAGAACGGTACGTTCGAGAACGATCCGGTCTACGCGGAGAAGCTGAACATGGGCTATCGCTGGTACGACGCGCGCAACATCAAGCCGATGTTCGAATTCGGCTACGGGCTGTCGTACACGCACTTCGCGTATTCGGGCCTGTCGGTGTCGCGGCAACGGGACGGCTCGCTGAGCGTCGCATTTACCGTGCGCAATGATGGGCGCGTCGCCGGCGCGGAAACGCCGCAGGTTTATCTCGGCGTGCCGTACAAGGACGAACCGCCGAAGCGGCTGGTCGGCTGGGAAAAAATCCGGCTGAATCCCGGCGAGGCCCGGCATGTGCGCGTGACCGTGTCGCCGCGGATGCAGAGCGTGTGGGACACCTCGCGCAATGGCTGGAAGTTCGTGCCGGGCGGGACGGTGTATGTGGGTGCATCGTCGCGCGATATCCGGCTGCAGGGTAGCTGAGCGGACAGCCCGGCGAAGCCGGGCGTCGGACGGCGCATTCCTCGGCGCTTGGCTCGCGCGGCTACGGTTGCCGCGACGAACGATGCAGCGGGTGGTCGGCCGTGGCCGCATGGTCCCGTGACGGATGAAACGGGAACCCGGACGTCTCCCGACGTCCGGGCCTGCCCGCACCGCCCATGCACCTGACGCGAATCAACGGAGGCCGCCGGAACGGCAGAACTCGGCGAGCACGTCGAGGCCGCGCGCCGGTTCCCGCACGAACGGATTCGACTCGTCCCACGCGTAGCCGGCGAGGATCGAGCAGACCATCCGCTTCACGTCGGATGCCTTGTCTTCATGAAACACGATGTCCTGCAGCGATCCTGAATACCAGCGCTCGACGAATGCGCGGAACGTGTCGATGCCCTTGCGCAACGCGACGTCGTAATCGGTCGCCCAATCGACGGCCTCGCCGCGCAACTGCCGTTCGAGCACGGCAACCGCCAGATGGGCCGACCGCAGCGCGATCGTCACGCCCGACGAGAAGATCGGATCGAGGAATTCGCCCGCGTTACCGAGCAGCGCATAGCCGCGGCCGTGCAGGGACGCGACATTCGACGCATAGCCCGAGATGCGACGCACCGGCATCACGAACGGCTTGCTGCCGACAAGCCGCGACAGTGTCGGCTCACTCTGCAGCAATTCGCGCAACCGCGATTCCTGCTGCGCTTCCGGCACGTCCAGGAATGCGGCATCGGCCACGCATCCGACCGACGAACGCCCGTTCGTCAGCGGAATCATCCAGAACCACACATCGCGTCGCTCCGGATGAACGGCGATGCAGATCTTGTCGCGATCGGTCGAGCCGGCCGGCAGGTTATCTTCGACGTGCGAAAAGATCGCCGCGCGCGTCGGCAGGCCGGTCGGCGCCTCGAGTCCCAGCAGGCGCGGCAACACGCGGCCGAACCCGCTCGCATCGAGTACGAACGACGCTTGAACGGAATATTCGTGACCGGCTTCGTCGACGACATCGAGCCGCGGCGTATCGCCAGGCTCGAAAGCACGCACGGTATGACCGAATCGAACGTCCGCGCCCTGTTCGGCTGCGCAGCGGATCAGCAGATCGTCGAACGCAGCGCGTTCGACCTGATAGGCCGTTCCCCAGCCCTCGGAAAATTTTTCGCGGAAATCGAACGACGACATCCTGTCGCGATAGACGAAATACGCGCCGTTCTTGAACTGGAAGCCGGCCTCGACGACCGCCTGCAACATGCCCGCTTCTTCGAGATACCGCATGCTCTGGGGCAACAGGCTTTCTCCGATCGAGAAGCGCGGAAAATGCTGGCGTTCGAGCACCAGCACCGAGCGCCCGGCCTTGCGCAGCAGCGCGGCCGCGACGGCACCGGACGGCCCTGCGCCGATGATCGCGACGTCGATCGAATTCGATTTCATTTCACTCATGCTTGCCAATTCACTTCGATTGATTGGATATCTTACGTTTCTCACACCACGATTTGACGTTGCAAACTACAATAGGCGCTCAACAAATCCAAGATTCCGCCGAGAGACCCATGACGTCCTACCGCACGCACGCTCCCGCCTATGTTCCCGAAACCCGATTCGGCATCTGGTTTCTTCGCACGCATACCTGGGAACATCACGTGCTCAGGGTGGCCATCGACGATCTGAAGCGGCTTGTCGCGGCGCCGCTGCCGACGGCGCCCGTCATCCTCGATGCAGGCTGCGGCCAGGGCAAGTCGTTCCGCCTGCTGAGCGAAGCGTTCTCGCCCGGCAAGATCATCGGTATCGATTGCCACGACGACTCGCTCGAGCATGCGTCGGAAGAGGCGCGTCGCTGCGCAACGCCCGTCGAACTCCATCACGCCGACTGCACGCAGATTCCGCTCCCCGATGCGAGCGTCGACATCGTGTTCTGCCATCAGACCTTCCACCACCTCGTCGACCAGGAGCATGCGCTGGCCGATTTTCGCCGCGTGCTGAAACCCGGCGGGTTGCTGCTGTTCGCCGAATCGACCGATGCCTACATCAAGTCCTGGGTGATCCGGCTGCTGTTCCGTCACCCGATGGAAGTTCAGAAAAGCGCAGACGGCTACCTTGCAATGCTCCGCCACGCCGGATTTGCATTCGAAGCCCGCAACGTGTCGTTTCCCTACCTGTGGTGGAGCCGTGCGAAAGACTTCGGCCTGCTCGAGCGCATCGGCCTGTATGCGCCGAAGCCCGGCCGGCGCCGCGAGACGCTCGTCAACGTCGCCGCGCGCAAACCTGCGTGAGCGAACAAGGCCGCCGTCCGGCGGCCTCTTCCAGCCCGGTTACTGCTTCAACGTCACCACTTCGCCGGTCAGTGCTGCCCCTGCCATGACCGCCCCGGCACCGCACGTGAACTCGGTCGCGCTGGATCGCAACACGTTGCGGTAATTGCTCTTGATGCCGATGACGGCATTGCCGCCTTCCTTTCGCGCGCGTGCCTGAAGCTCGATCACGGCCGACAGGAATACGTGCTGGCACGCTGCCTCGTCGCTCTTGCCGAACGAATTGGTCTTCTTGTTGGTTGCAAACGAGCCGTACGACTTGATGACGCGCGGATGCGCCTGATCGCCGAAATAGAGCGCGACGCCATCATCGAGCTTGCCCGGCTCACTCTTCAATGCGCTCTCGATCGGATAATCGTTGATCGTGTCCCGTGCGTGTGCAGCCGAAGCCGCGAACATCACGCCAAACAGCGCCACTGCAATGCGATATTTCACGTGGACTCCCGTTATTGCGCGTTCAGCTGCACGACGTCACCCGAGACGGCGATCGCACCGGCACTGCCGCTCACGCCGCACGTATATTCGCTCGTCGAATTCGAGCGCTTCTCGTGAAAACGCGTCGTCACGTTGATGACCGCATTCCCGCCATGATTCTTCGCGTAGACGCGAAGGCGGTTCAGCGCTTCTGCCAACGCCTGATCGCACGTTTGCTGCTCGGCTTGAGTCCCGCGCTGGACACGCACCGATTCCGAACGCGGACCAATGGTGGTCTTGATATCCGGATGCGGCTGCGCACCGAAATAGACCGCGACGCCGCTCGTATCCGATGCCGTTACCGCTGCGGGCAGAGGCAGCGAACGGACCACGGTGCCGCACCCCGTCAGCAATGATGCCGCGACCAACATGCCGGCCAGATGTCCTTTGTGCTTCATTGTTATCGTCCTCTCAGCTCAGTAGGTTCACATCAATCGCCCTTCCAGGCGTCCAACAACAGACTTGCACAGCTGCCGCCGAATCCGAACGAAATCGACAGCGCGCGCTCGATTGCCCCTTCACGCGCGTCGCGCACGAGCGGCATGCCGGCGATGGCAGGATCGGCCTCGTTGCCGACTGCCGTGCCCGCGACGAATCCGTCGCGCATCATCAGGATCGTATAAATCGCTTCGTGCGCCCCGCTTGCGCCGAGCGGATGCCCCGTCATGCCTTTCGTCGACGAAAACGCCGGCACATCGCCGCGGAATACGTCGACGAGCGCCTTCAGCTCCTCGATGTCGCCAAGCGGTGTCGACGGCGCGTGCGTATTGACGTAGTCCGGGCGTCGTCCGCCGCCGTCCAGCGCGCCACGCATTGCCCGCGCGATCCCGTGCGCGTGAGGCGTCGCCATGCCGGCGCTGTCCGTGCATTGACCGAACCCGGCGACTTCCGCGTAAACGCGCGCGCCACGCGCACGCGCGTGCTCGAGCGATTCGAGCACGAGAATGCCTGCGCCGGATGCGATCACGAAGCCGTCGCGGCCAAGCGCATACGGGCGCGACGCGCTGTCCGGCGTATCGTTGAAACTGCTGGACAACGCGCCCATCGCGTCGAACATCAACGTCATGTTGTCGTGCAGTGCCTCGCTTCCGCCCGCCAGCACGATGTCCTGGCAGCCGGACCGGATCAATTGCGTCGCCTGGCCTATCGCGAGCGCCGAGCTCGTGCATGCGGACGATGGCGAGTACGACACACCCTCGATGCCGAACAACTGCGCAACGCACGCCGACGCCGTGCTGCTCATCGCCTTCGGGACGACATAGGGTGGTGTCTTGTCGATGCCGCGATGTTGCGCAATCGCCATCGCATCGTCGTAATCGGCCATCGAACCGATTCCCGACCCGACGATCGCGCCCGCGCGCGGCGAACGAAGTACCGCGGCATCGAGGCCCGCGTCGTCGAGCGCCGAGGCGGCGGCATGCGCGGCAAAGCGCGCCGTGTCGCCCATGAATCGTTCGTGCTTGCGCGAGAACCGCGCAGCCGAGGCGACCGATGCCACCCCTGCGACCTGGCTGCGAAAACCGCGCTCGCGCCAAGCGTTCACGCGGCTCACACCCGAGCGACCGGCGCGCAGCGCCGCCGATACTTCGTTCAGCGAATTACCGAGACACGACACGATACCGAGTCCCGTGACGACGACGCGCGCCGTCACGGGGCAGCTCGCCGGAAGATCAACGACGTGTTGATCCCGCCGAATGCGAAGTTGTTGCTCATCACGAACTCCGCATCGATCCGGCGCGCGTCGCCGATGATGTAGTCGAGCGATGCACAAGCCGGATCGACCGTGTCGAGATTGAGCGTCGGCGCATACCAGTTGCGTTTCATCATCTCGATCGTCCACCACGCCTCGAGCGCGCCGCATGCGCCGAGCGTGTGGCCCACATAGCTCTTCAGCGAACTGATCGGCATACGCTCGCCGAACACGGACGCCGTCGCATGACTTTCCGCCACATCGCCTCGATCGGTCGAAGTGCCGTGCGCGTTGACGTAGCCGATTGCACCGGCATCGAGCCCCGCATCGTCCAGCGCCAGACGCATGGCGACCGCCATCGTCTCGGCCGTCGGTTGCGTGATGTGCGCGCCGTCGGAATTGCTGCCGAAACCGACGATCTCCGCGTGGATCGTCGCGCCGCGTGCGATCGCGTGCTCGTATTCCTCGAGCACGAGCGTCGCCGCGCCTTCGCCGACCACCAGGCCGTCACGATCGACATCGAACGGGCGCGGCGTGAGGTTCGCGTCGTCGTTGCGCGTGCTGGTCGCGTACAACGTGTCGAACACCGCCACCGCCGGGCCCGACAATTCTTCCGCACCGCCGGCCAGCATCAGCGTCTGCTTGCCCGTCGCGATCGCCTCGTACGCATAGCCGATCGCCTGGCTGCCGGACGCGCAGGCCGACGACGTCGGCACGATCCGTCCTTTCAGATCCCAGAACAGGCTGACGTTGACCGCCGTCGTGTGCGGCATCATCTGCACGTAACTGTTCGATGTGACGTCCCGCATCGAACCCGTCTCGATCATCGTGCCGAATGCGCGGATCGGGTCGACCGATCCCGACGACGATCCGTACGCAACGCCCATCCGGCCGTCCCGGATCGACGGATCGTCGGTCAGCCGCGCATCCGCGAGCGCGAGCTCGCTCGCGCGCACCGCGTACATCGAAACCGGCCCCATCGAGCGCGTCTTCTTGCGCGGATACGTGCCCGGCACCTCGAAGCCCGGCAACGGGCACGCAAGCCGCGTATGCAGCGCTTCGTAGCAGTCCCATTCCGGTATGCGCCGTACCGCATTGCGCCCGTCGCGCAAGTGCGCCTCGATTTCCGGCCAGCTTTGACCGAAGGCGGTCACCCCGCCCATCCCCGTCACGACCACTCGCTTCATCACACCATCCCGCCATTGACGCCGATGACTTGCCGGGTGACGTAGGTCGCCGCATCCGACATCAGGAAGCCGACGACCGCCGCGACTTCGTCCGGTTGGCCAACGCGGCCCATCGGCACCGCTTTCAACGCGTGCTCCAGCGGCACGTCGTCGAGCATGCCGGTGTCGACCAGCCCGGGAGCAACGCAATTGACCGTGATCTTTCGCGATGCCAGTTCGACCGCCAGCGCCTTGGTCGCGCCGATCAGGCCGGCCTTCGCGGCGCTGTAGTTCACCTGACCGCGATTGCCCGTCACGCCCGACACGGATGCGATCGTCACGATGCGGCCGCCACTGCGCAGCCGCACCATCGGCATCGTCAGCGGATGAACGATGTTGTAGAACCCGTCCAGCCCGGTTTCGATCACGACGTCCCAGTCCTCTTCCGACAACGCCGGGAATGCACCATCCCGCGTCACGCCTGCATTGCAGACGATCCCGTAGTACGCGCCGTTCGCCTCGACGTCGGCCTCCAGCTCGCGCCGGCACGCCGCGCGGTCGCGCACGTCGAACTGCAGCACGCTGGCCGTGCCGCCCTGCGCGCGAATCGTCGCGGCGACCGCCTCCGCAGCCTCGCGTCCGGTGCGGCAATGAACCGTTACGGCGAAGCCGTCGGACGCCACGCGCAGTGCCACGGCGCGGCCGATGCCGCGGCTCGCTCCTGTCACGAGAACTCGCCGAGTCATGAGTTGAAGCTCCCTTCGATAAAAGATTGGAAATCGTTCGGTTGGTACACCTTGACGACGGCTTCCGCGCAACAATGGCCTTCGGCATGAATCGCGCATTCGTATGCGCCGTGCCCTTCGTCGCCACGCAACAGTTCCCGCGCGACGATGCGCAGAACCGTGTCGGCGCCGAACGTCGCGCGATGCGCGACATAACGGTTGGCGCCGAGCAGCACGCCCGGCTTCGCGCGGCCGCCCGCATGCGCGGCAAGCAGGCCGACGTGCGCGGCGATCGCCTGCGCCATCAGCTCGATGCCGATCCACGCCGGCATCGCCCCGCTGCCGTCGGCATACCACGCATCGGGGCGCACGGTCGCACGCACCTCGATGCCGGTTTCCGAGCAGCGCTCAATCGCATCGAGCAGCAGCATCGTGCCGCGATGCGGCAATACGTCCGGCACATTTCCGACCGGAATGTCCGCGCCGCCGTGCAGCGCGTCGATCAATGGTCCGGCATGCATGTCAGGCTCCCAGAATCAGGCTGGCATTGCTGCCGCCGAAGGCGAACGAATTGCTCATTACATAGCGTCCTGACGCATCGCCCGCTAGCCGGCGCTCGCCCTGGACGAGATCGAGCCGCGGCAACGCCGGATCGTGCTCGCCGTCCCACACGTGCGTCGGCAGCGGGATCCCGCGGGCCAGCGTCAGCCAGCCGAATCCGAGCTCGGTCGCGCCCGCCGCGCCAAGCATGTGCCCCGTCAGGGGCTTGGTCCCGCTCGCCGGAACCCCGTGCGGAAACACCCTCGCCGTCACCTTCGCTTCCATTTCGTCGTTCAGGCGGGTCGCCGTCGCGTGCAGGTTCACATAGCCGATCGCGGACGAATCCACACCGGCGTCCGCGAGCGCGCCGCGCAGCGCGTCCTCCGCGCCGTATCCCGCCGGGTCCGGTGCCGAGATGTGATGCGCGTCGCTCGACTCGCCGACGCCGGCCAGCCTGACCGCGGCTTCATCGCGGCACATCACGAACAGCGCCGCGCCTTCGCCGATATTGATGCCGCTCCGGTTCCGGCTCATCGGATTGGTCCGCGCCGGGCTGACCGATTCGAGCGACGCGAAGCCTTGCAAGGTGAGCTCGCACAGCGAATCCGCTCCGCCGACAACGACTGCGTCGCACAGCCTCAACTGCAACAGACGACGCGCGGCTGCAAATGCCTTCGCGCTCGACGTGCATGCCGTCGACAACGTGTACGCCGGGCCGCCCACACCCAGCACCGCGCGCACGAACGGCGCCGCCGTGCCGATTTCCATCTGCCTGTAGTCGAAGGCGGCGGGCATCGCGCCCGTTGCGGCGCGCTGTGCGAACGCCTGCTCTGCCGCCTGGATTCCTGACGTACTCGTGCCGATCACCACGCCGACCCGACGCGGGCCGTAACACGCGATCGCCGCGTCGACGAACGATCCAATCTGCGCCAGCGCCGCAAGCAGCAGGCGATTGTTCCTGCAATCGAAATGCGCAAGGGATTCGGGCGGCGCAACGTCGAGTGTCGCTCGCACGCGCCCGACCCAGCCGCCGGCCGGAACATCGGTGCGCGGCTGCATGCCAGGCGAGATGCCGGCGCGCAATGCGTCGACGATCTCGTCGGTGGTCGCGCCAAGCGCGTTGATCATTCCCGGTGCCGACAGATAAACCGGCGCCAATTGCGACTTCATGCGCGACACTCCTTCGTGGACGGCGTCGCAAGCGGCGCGAACAGCACGGAAAACACGATGCCCATCGCGAGCGTCGTACCAAAGCTGCGGAGCGCGGGCATCGCGCTGGCACCGAGCATCCCGAACGACAGCAACGTCGTGGCCGCCGACAGCAGCACGCCGGTCCACACGGCGCCGAGGCCGGATCTGTCCCGGATGCAGCCCTCGCGGAGGAACACCGCGTAATTGGCACCCACGCCGAGTACCAGCATCAGCGCGAGCCAGTTGAACAGCGTAAGCGGCACCCGTGCGTAGCCGAACGCCGCAAGCGTCAACGCGATGGCGAACACGACGGGCAACGTCGTCGCGATGCCGCCGCGCACACCGTAGCGCCACATCAGCAATGCGGCGACCACGACGAGCGCGCCAGCCAGCCACAGGCCGCTGTCGATCCGATAGGCGCCGAACAGGCGCGACACACTCGATGCCTTGTCGACCCACGATACGCCCGGCAGCGTGCGCGCGAGGGCCGCGAAAGTGCCGGCGTTCGTCGCGTCGACCCGCTCGGGAATCGCGAGCGCCACAGCGACGGGACCGGCGCCGCCATCGATTCGACCGAGCCACAGATGCCGGAACGGCGCCGACCAGTGTGCGGCCAGCCACGTGTCGACGGACAACGTCGCCGAGGCGTTGCGGGAATACGCGTCGATCCACGCGTCGACAACCTCGTCGCGGAAGCCCGCGCGCGTCAGCGTGCCGCGCAGTGCGGCGGCGTCGCCAAACACGTGCGCGCCCAGCACGGCACGGTTGTGCGCCTGCTGCTTCGCCGAAGGCACGAACGTCGCGATCGACTGAACACGACCGACCCGCTGCTGATCGAGCGCCCCGATCAGCGCCTCCGAACGCTCGAGCACCTCTTCAGGCGTCGCGCCCTGAACGACGAAGAACTGTGCCGTGTTCGCCAGCCCGACCGCCGCGCGGATATTGCTTTCCTGTCGCGCGAGGTCCGCATCGCGCTGGATCAGCAGATGAATGTCGTCGTCGCTCTTCAACACAGCCCACCCCGGGATCGCGACCAGCGCAACCAGCATGGCAGCGAACAGCCCGCGCCGGCCGGCCAGCAGCGATTGCCATCCGCTCAGCAAGCGGGCAGCACACGAGAAAACGCCGGACGGCACGCGCCGTGGCGCCTGCGTCAGCATGAGCGGCAAAAAGCCGGTGACGGCCGCGAATGCACTGAGGATCCCGACGATCGCAAAGCACGCGATCTGCTTGAGCGCGGGGAACGGCACCCACATCAGGATCGCGTAGCCGAGCAGACTGGTCGCCAGTGCCACCACGAGTGCGGGCCTGACCGCCGCCGCACCGCGACGCGCGTCCCATTGCCGCCCCGCGGACAGGTACACGACGAAATACTGGATCGAATAATCGACGGCTTCGCCGATCAGGCTCACACCGAACACCAGCGTCAGCAGGTGCAGCTTGCCGAATACGAGCAACGTTGCCGCCAGCGCGCATACGATGCCGAATGCAGTCGACGCGAACGCGAGCACGAGCAGGCGCGGCGAGCGAAATACGCTCATGAGCAGTAGCGCGATGCCGGCCAGCGATACCGCGCCGATCACGTGTACGTCCCGCTCGGCGCTGGCACGCGCGGCTTCCGCATGAAATACCGCGCCAGCGCGGTCGACGCGAACGCCGCGGAAGTCGGTCGCGAGCGCATGTTCCGCATCGACCGTCGCGACACGCACGGCGTGCTGGATCTTCGACTCGTAGGCCGAGCCCGGCAACGACGTCATCACGAGCACGCCTGTTGCACCATCGCGATGCGACACCAGCATGCCGTCCTCGAGTGACAGACCGGACGCCGCGAGCGGCAGCTCGCCGAGCCAGTGCTGCAACCAGCCGAACGGGTCGTCGGCCACGGCGGTCTGCAAGCCGTCGACGGGCGGTGCATAGAGACGCCTGATCAATCGTTCGTCGAGTGTGGCACCGCCTTGCTCGAGCGACCTGCGATCCGCGTCGGTCAGCAGACCGAAGCGGGCCGGCATGTACGTGGCCGAGATATCCGAGAGATCGAATGGCGGCACCTCGACGGTCACCGAACGAAATGCGCCGCTGGCGTCGAGCCGCACGGCAAACTCTTTCGCGGCGGCCTTGGCACGGGCGGCGTCCGGATCGGTCACCAGGTAGACGGTGCGGTTGCCGAGTGCATCACCGAGCATGTCGACCGCTCGCTCGGCAACCGGGTTTGCCTCGGTAGCCGGCAGCAACGCGAGCAGGTTCGTCTGCAACGGCGCGGCCCCGCTCGAGAAGCGCCACACGATGTATGCGGCCGCCACGAGCGCAACGAGCAACCATGCACCACACAGCACGCGCCGCCGCGCGCGCACGCCCGATGTGTCGACGACATCACGCGCCGCATCCATCACCGCGCCTCCAGCCACGCGCGCTCGACCGGCGCAGGCCCCTCGACCGGTGTCGGCCGGGCAAACTCCAGCGCGGTCACATTGCCGTTGGCGAAAGTCAACTCGAGCCGGCCGAGATAGGTGCCTCCGCTCATTTCGAGCACGCGGACCGCCTGGGCGAGCTGCGGCTGATTCGGCCGCAACACCATCCTCCACCGTTCCGGCGTTCCGCTCGCATCGACGTCGAATTGCGCGTACAGCGCCGACAGGTCGCCCCCGAGCATGTCGCGCATCATGCGCGACACTTGCGCGACCCCGCGACCGCCACCGCCGGGCGCAACGAGGTGCCCATCCGCGCCGACCTCGCGCACGCCGTTATCGGTGATCACGTAAGCGGCCTTGTAAGGCGTCTCGACTCGCCAGACGACGCCCGACCTGCGATCGAACAACATCGATCCAGTGCTGACGAGCGGCTGCTTCATCGCCGCCAGCGTCTGAGTCTGCCGAAAGTCCGCGCGAATCGCGCCGACCCGCGCGAGCCGCGCCGCAACCTCGGAAACGAGCGCGGCATTCGCCGGCCGAGACGCCGCAACCGGCGCCGGGGCGGCCAGCGCCGCGCAGCCGGAGAGCGCGATGCCTGCGGCCAGCGTCACCGCCGCAAACCGTTGGTAGTGCGAATTCAGACCCATCGTGCGTGCACCTTTTCGATCAGGGCCGGCGGCGACACGAACTGTAGTTCGCGCGTCGTCGCATCGACCGCCAGTTGCACCGTATATCCCTTCGTCAAGCGCTCGCCGGACACCGCGTCGACGATTTCGTATCCGATCTTCAGCCGGTTCTCGAATTCGAGCAGCGTCGCGCGTACGTCGAGCTGCTGACTGTAATGGGCCGGGCGAACGTACTTCAGATGCGCCTCCACCACCGGCCACATGTAGCCCGACGCCAGCATCGCCGGATAGTCGTAGTCGATCATGCGCAGCAACGCGGCACGACTGCTTTCGAAGTACTTCAAGTAATGGCCGTGCCAGCAGACGTTCATGGCATCGACATCGTGAAACAGGACCTCGACACGGGCTGTCGCGGTCAGCGGCGAACGAGATGCGCTCATGCCACCTCCCCGTGCCCGATTCCGCCGTACGAGCCGCCGATCGGCTCGCATGCGGCCAGGCGCGCGGTCAACGCGCGCAACTCCGCTTCGAGCGGCCGGTCCTCGACCACCAGCGGCGATTGACGATCCACGTCATCGACAAACGCACGAAGCGCGGGCGAAAGCTGCGTGCGCGGATCATCGCGAAGTCGCAGCCGGGTAGCCTGCACGGTCGCGAGCACATGCGCGGCGGCAACCTGCTCGGTCAAGGTCAGAACACGCAGGCAATCGCGCGCGGCAATCGTTCCCATGCTGACCTTGTCCTGATTGTGCGACTCCGTCGAGCGGGAGAACACGCTCGCCGGCATCGTCAGCTTCAGCGCCTCCGCCGTCCACGCGGAAGACGAGATCTGCACGGCCTTGAACCCATGGTTGATCGCGGCGCGCTCCGGGCCGGCGCCCGTCAGGTTGCGCGGCAGTCCGTTGCTGAACTTGTCGTCGACCAGCAGCGCGAGCTGGCGATCCATCAGGTCCGCGAGGTTGGCCACCGCGGTCTTGAGCGCGTCCATCGCGAACGCGATATGACCGCCGTAGAAATTGCCGCCGTGCAGTACGCACCCTTCGTCCGGGTCGATCAGCGGGTTGTCGTTCGCACTATTCAGCTCGTTCTCGATATCGCGGCGCATCCACGACAACGCGTCGCGCGCCACGCCGATTACGTGCGGTGCGCAGCGCACCGAATAGCGGTCCTGCAACCGGCGTGCGGGCAATTCGTCGCGCCCGGCCAGGTCGGCACGTATCCACGCCGCCGCCTCTGCTTGTCCCGCGTGCGGTTTCGCGTCGAACAGCCGCGCATCGAAGTGCCCGGCCCGGCCGTCGAGCGCAACGGTGGTCAATGCGGTCAGGCGGGCCGCCACCCGAGTCAGGTGGTCGGCGCGCGCAAACGCGAGACAGGCCAGCCCCGTCATGACCGCCGTGCCGTTCATCAACGCGAGCCCTTCCTTCGGCGCGAGCGTCAGCGGCGTGCGGTCGATCGCATGCCATGCCTCGCGCGCGTCCCGCTCGCTGCCGTCGAACACGACGGTGCGCTCGCCGACCAGCGCGGCGGCGACGTAGGACAGTGGTGTCAGGTCGCCGCTCGCGCCGACCGAGCCTTCCGACGGAATGCGAGGCAGGATGCGGTGATTCACCATGTCGGCCAGCCGTTCCAGCAACGTGAACCGCACGCCCGAGTAGCCGAAGGCGAGCGAGTTGAGCCGTGCGACGATGATGGACAACGTTTGCGTCGCATCGAACCAGTCACCCATGCCGCACCCGTGATAGCGGGTCAGCTGCAGCGGCAGCGCTTCGACGAGCGACGGCGGTACCTCCACCACGCAGGCGTCGCCATATCCGGTGGTGACGCCATACAGCGTGCCGCCATTCGCGAGATAGTCGCGCAGCCAGGTTGCGCCGCGCTCGATCCGCGCGCGCCATTCGGGTCCTGCGTTCAGTGCGACGGGCGCACCGTCGCGGGCGATCGCCACGACGTCCTCGATCGTCAGATGCCGGCCTCCGACCACGACGGCCGGCCGGCTCGGATTCGCGGCGATGCATGCCGCGACGTCGTTCATGTCATGCTCGGCCACGCGGACCTCCATCGGGCCGCGCCCAGAAATCGAAGAAGTTGAACCATTGGTAGGGAGCCATGCGGCAATAGTGTTCGAGCCGCGCGGCATAGCGCTGCGCCCACGTCGCGACGTGTTCGGCGCGCTCGCGACGCGGCAGCTCGATCCGGTCGGCGAACGGCTCGAAATAGAGGCGGTAGCCGCGCGCCTCCTTCAGGCAGAAGAACAGGTAGACCGGGCACCCGAGCGCGTGGGCGAGGATATACGGGCCCTGCGCGAACGGCGCTGTTGCATCGAGAAAGCGGGCGTCGACCGTTTTACCGGCATCATGCGGCGGCACGCGGTCGCCGACGATCACGAGCAACTCTCCCGCGTCGATGCGCGACTGCATCATCATCGCCGTATCCGGTCCGAAGTCCGATACCTCGACGAGCTGCTTGCCGAATTCCGGATTCGCGCCGGCAAGCACGCCGGTAAAGCGCTTCGCATGCTCGGTGTAGACGATCGCCGTCACCTTCGTGTGCGCATCGCGCAGCGCCAGTGCCCGCGTCATCTCCAGATTGCCCAGATGCGCGCCGATCACGAGCGCGCCGCGCCCGCTCGCCGCGAGCGCATCGAACGCGGACGAGTCGTCGAAACGCACGTCGAGCTCGTCGAGACGGCCGGACCACGCGACGAACTTGTCGAATCCTGCCTGTGCAAAGGCAAGCATGTGCCGGTAAGCACTGCGCCATCCCGGCTTCGGCACGGCCGCCGCTCGCGCATCGCGCAGGCGCGCGATATACGCATGCGACGCGGTGCGCGCCGTGCGATTCGTCAGCACGAAATATCCGACGACGGGATGCAGCCAGAACGACGTGAAGCCCTTGCCGAACAAACGGCAGCTGAGCGCGAGCAATGCCATGCCGATCCGGCTGCCGCGCTCCGGCATGCGCCACCACGCACGCGTGCGGCCGGTGGGCGACGCGCCGCGCCGCCCGACCAGACGGCGTGCGAGCAGCATCGGCGCGCGCACAAGCATCCCGGCGACGAGCCACGTGTGGCTCAGGCTGATGCGCGCGTTGTCGCGCCAGACATCGAAATGGGACACGCCGTCGGCGGGGTAGATCACACGCGTCGGAATCGTCCTGAACGCCAGGCCGCGCCAGTGAAGACGGACCAGGATTTCGCTGTCGAACGCCATCCGCGTCGGCATCGATACCGCGTCGATCAGCTCGCAGACGATGTCGACCGGATAAAGACGAAACCCGCACATCGCATCGGGAATGTCCAGCGACAGCGTTTCGATCCATACCCATGCGTGCGTGAGGTAACGGCCGTACAGGCGTGCCTTCGGCACGCTATCGTCGAAACGCGGCCGGCCGAGGATCACGGCGTCGGGCTCGGCCTGCGCGGCGGCCACGAACTTCGGCACATCGGCCGCGTCGTGCTGACCATCGGCATCGATCTGGATCGCGTGCCGATAGCCCCGCGCACGCGCAGCGCGCAAACCTTCCATGACCGCCGCGCCCTTTCCGCCGTTGACGGGCAATCGCAGCAGCGTCACGACGCCCGCGTAGCGCGCCGCCAGCGTGGCCAGCACATGTTGCGTCGGCGCGTCGCTGCCGTCGTCAATCACCAGGATCGGCAGGCCGTGCACGGCAAGGCGTGCCAGCGTGCCGCCGATTGCGTCGCGATGGTTGTAGATCGGAATGACGATGCAGGTATCGCTCATCTGGCCGCCATGCCATGGACCAGAACACCCGACGTGCATTCCCGCTCGCCGCAGCGGAACGCGAAGCGCGTGCGTCCGCGTACGGGGTCATGCGCGATACGCAGCGAGAGCACCGCGCCCGGCGGCACCGGTGCCTTGAACTTCAGGTGTTCGACGCAACGGATGTCGCGCACGGTCGGCAGCTCGCGGCCGGCCAGGCGCGCGGCCCAGTCGATTTGCACGACGCCCGGCAGGATCGGCAGCCCCGGAAAATGTCCGTCGAAATGCGCAAGCGTGGGCGGCACGCGCAATTCGTAATGCAACGCGTCGTCGCTACGCCACGAAGCGAGCAGTTCGAAGCCCTCCGGCGTGGCGGTGAAGGCGGCCGCCAGCGCGGCGGCGGGCAACTTGCCGCGCGCATCGAACGGCATCGCATGCAGGAACCGCCAGTAACGCGGTAATGCAGCCGCGTCGAAGTATTCACCGAGCGCGTGCCGCAACGTCGTGGCAACGGCAACCCGGCCATCCGCCGCCAGCGCATCACGTCCCGCGGCGGTCAATACCGCCACGACGCCGACGTGCGCACGCGTCGTGCCGTCGACCACCACGGCCGCCGCCTGCTCGACGTATGCGTGCGCGAGTATCCGCGCCTCGAGTTCCGGCAGCGACACGCGCTTGCCGTCCAGCTTGACGACGCGATCGCGTCGGCCGGCGAGTGCGAAGCGACCGTGTGCGTCGAATCGTGCGGTGTCGTCGGTGCGGTGCCATCGATCATGGCCGAGATGGGTCGAGCGAACGCACAGCACGCCATCGTCGTCGCAGCGCACATCGACGCCGGTCAGCGGCTGCCACGCGTGCGCGATGTCCTGGCGGCGCCACGCTATGCCGCCTGTTTCCGTACTGCCGAATATCTCGATTGGCGCGGCACCGAACGCGTCCGAATAGGCCATGGCCGCATCGGCCGGCAACGGGCCGCCCGACGAGAAGAACGCGCATGGCATGGGCGCCCGCATGGGAAAACCTGGCAACGCCGGCCAGCGCATCAGTTGCGACGGCGTGGAGACCACGACACCGCCACCGTATTCGGCCAGACGCTGCTGCAGCTGCAGCGGTTCAAGCACCGGTGACCGGTCAAACGCACGGCCCGCCGCCAGCGGCCAAAGGATTCTGAAAAGGAGTCCGTAGATGTGATGGTGCGGTACGCTCGACAGCGTCACTGCCGCGCCGGTGCGGTCGCCCCATTCGCGCTGCAACGTGCTCACTTCGGCATCGAGCTGCGCAAGCGACTTTCGCACCGGCTTCGCGGCGCCGCTGCTGCCCGACGTGTAGAGCGTCACCGCTGCGGCAGCGTCGATCGGGCAGTTGGAGATTGCAGTTCCGACGTCGGAGTCGTGCCCGCACGCGGCCAATGCCGGCGCATCCAGCACAAGGTCGTATGCATGCGCCAGCTCAGCGAGATAGCCGGGCGCGCTGCTGGCGGGAATCACGACTTCGCCGTGCGCCGCCGCGACCGCGAACAATGCACACGCGAATTCATACGGATCGTCCGTGCAAATCGCGACCCGTCGCGCGCCGCTCGCCTTCACCACGCGCGCAATCGCGCCGGCACGCGCGCGCAGATCGCCCAGCGTCAGCACGTCGGCGCCGTCGCGACAGACCGCCACGCCACTATCCGCTTCGGCACACAGCATCTCGTGCAGCGCGATCATGCGACACCCGTCCGTTCATGCGCGGCGGCAATGAAGAACCGGCGCCACAGCCACTCGCCGGCAACCAACGCACCGATCAGCACATACGCGATCAACCCGTTGTAAAGCGCCCATCCCGCAGGGCTCCAGTACAGCGCCGTATAGACCGAGAAGCCGCCGTTTGCAATGAAGAATGCGCACCACACCTGTGTGACGCGCCGCGTGTACCGGATGATTTCCGGACTCGGTTCGGGATAGGTCAGTCGTGCGAATTTTTCGATCATGGTCGGACCGTGCCGCAGCGTCGCGCCGAACGCGACCAACAAGCCGACACTCACGCATGCCGGGTAGAGGTGAAGAAGGCGTTCGCTATTGGTCACGGCAATCGCGGCCGACAACACGGTCAACGCGCCCGCCACGGCCCAGTCGAGCGTCGTGAGCCGTCTGAG
Source organism: Burkholderia territorii (assembly GCF_001718335.1). NCBI lineage: Bacteria > Pseudomonadati > Pseudomonadota > Betaproteobacteria > Burkholderiales > Burkholderiaceae > Burkholderia > Burkholderia territorii. Next base: position 942,536 of record NZ_CP013365.1, on the reverse strand, counting down.
CGCCTTCGCCAGCGTACCCTTGCCGACCGTGCGCTTCAGCCAGAGCAACGCAACCAGCAGGCAGCCGACGTAACGCGGCGACATGCTCTGCCACGCGAACAGGATGACGAGCGGATAGGCCAGGGTCAGCGTCGCCCTCGCCGCGACGCTTGCCCAGCGCGGCAGGACCGTGCCGGTAGTAGCCCGCATGCCCGTCAACGCCATCGTCAAGCGCGCGCGAGCAACACGTGAACGGCGGCGATAACGTCACCGACGGTCCGCACGGACTTGAACTCTTCGGGCTTGATGCGCTTGCCTGTCATTTCCTGAAGCTTGATTGCCAGGTCGACTGCGTCGATGCTGTCCAGATCGAGCTCTTCGAACAGGTGCGTATCGGGCGTCACCCGCTCCGGCTCGATCGCGAAATTCTCATGAAAGATGGCGCGGATGCGCTCCAGGATTTCTGCGTCGGTCACGAGTGACTCCCTTTTTCCAGCACGGCTTCTTGTGGTGCCTGATGAGACTGCTGGTCGGCAATGAATGCCGCCAGCGTGTTGATCGAACGGAAATGCGCTTTCGTGCGTTCGTCGTTTGCGGCGATCGTCAGTTGAAACTTCTTGCGCAGCATGATGCCGACTTCGAGCGCATCGACTGAATCGAGTCCGATTCCGTCGGTCGAGAACAGTGGCGCATCGTCATCGATATCGTCGACCGTCATGTCGCTGAGGTCTAGCATCTCGATCAGAAGCTGCTTAATTTGCAGTTTTAAAGTATCCATGCTGAAACAGGCTTTGAGTAATGTGCACTTCCACTTCGCGGGCGATGCTGCGAGCGGCAATCGACGGAGACGCCACGTTCGACGCCAGCCGGTTCAGGTCCATCGGCTCCAGGACGTCGATGCGCATGCGAAATGCTCGAGCCGGCACGTGATACCAGCGCAGCGTCTTGGTAAATACCGGCGGGTCGCAATCGATCAGCACCGGCTGGATCCGGCTGCCGGATTGCAGCGCCATGTGCGCGAAACCGCGCGAGAACGCGTGCAGGCGATTGCGGCCCGGGCTGCGCGTGCCCTCCGGAAAGATGATCATCGTGTAACCCGCCGCCAGTTGCCGCGCGCCGGCCTCGACGAGATCGACCGCATCGGCATTGCTGACGTACTCGGCCGCCCGGACGATACCCCAGAAACACGGGTTGCCCCAATGGCCGCGCTTGACGACGCAGCATGCCTTCGGTGTCAGCGACAGCAGCACCATGACGTCGAGCCAGGTCGGGTGGTTCGCGACGACGATGGCGGGGTCGCCCTTGGCAAGGCGCTCCGTGCCGCTCAGTTCGAGCTTCATCACGCCGACGTGCTGCAGCATCGCGACCAGCGCGCGGAAGAAGTAATGGATGACAAGCGTTACGCCACGCTGGCGCGAGCGCCGATGCGGCCATAATCCGCCGACGACGATCGCCAGCAACGAGAACGCCGATCCGCACAGCGCGAAAAAGGCGAGGCTCGCGCCGGTCGCGAACAGACGCCAGCCGTAGTCAAGCCGCGCGATCATGCCAGCTCCATCGCCACGATGCGTGTTGACAGCGCCACGACGCCGTGGTGCGTGCGGACAGGCAACGCAGCACGGCCTCGCTTTGCGTACCGGCTGCATCGCCGGCATCGCACGCGCCGTCCGCTGTCATCTCACAGGTCAGGTAGTCGGCCGATTCATCGGCGCCGATCAGAATGGCCAGCCCGACACTCTCGGGATCGTCATCGACGTCGCCATAGACGGGATCGGCTGGCTCGTGCGCATAGACAAGCAACACCGGCGAGCTCGGCGAGCTCGCGTATTGGGAAAAGGCTTCGAGTAGCGCGTAGCCCAGGGTTTCATGCCCGGCCGAGATCGCCGTGGCGGCAGTTCGGTCGCGACGGGCGATTCCAAAAACGCCCGTAACGGCATTGAGAACGGAGAGACTGAAGGCAGTCGGCGAGACGGGTTCCGACGCGCCGATGTCGGCAAGAATGCCGGTGGTTCGCACCAGTTCGCCGTGACGCGATGCGAACACCATGCGCAACGGATGTTCCGCTCCGGCACAATCGTAGGCCGCCTGAAGCGCGAGACGCGACAGCCGGCTCAAGCGGCGTCGCACCATCGGATCGAGGGCTTCGACGCCCGGTACCCCCGCGGTCGAAATCGACGTCCATCTGGCGATTGGCATGGTCCAATGCAAATCGGCCATTGTTGTTCTCGTTGGGATTGCTTCTCGTGGGGTGTTCTTATAATCGCGCCACCCGTATCGGGCGGCTGCGCTCCGCTTTCCATGAGATGCGCCCATCGCGCGCATTGACCACCGGACTCGCGCCGCCGATTCTCCCCTTCCGGCATTACCTGGAAAGTATCGAAAATCGTCATGTCCGCAAGGCCGGCACCCGGATTATCAATCGCTGCGATTGAGTAGGCGGCATCTCGATGCGGCGGAACTGTAACAGGGCTGTTACAAAAGATCAACGCTACTGCGCGGGCGTCTTCCAGATTTAACCATTTATCAACTTCCCCAAAAATTCATGCATCGTCGGTTATCAAGACGCCCCGTGCTCCGCGCCGCTTGCGTCGATCCGGCAGCGGGATGGCTCATAATGCGCTCGATGCCGCCCCCACACGACCTGTTTTCCGTTCAATGAGTTATTCACTCGCTACTGCTTACACCCGCGAACTCGAAATCCGCAAAAGCCGCTTCATCGCGTTCGCGATCCCCGTCGAGGACCGCGACGCCGCAATGCAGGCGTTGCAGCGCCTGCGTGACGAGCATCCTGCGGCCACCCACGTGTGCTGGGCGCTGCTTGCCGGCGGCCAGTCCGGAATGTCCGACGACGGCGAGCCGTCGGGCACCGCCGGCCGGCCGATCCTCGAAGTGTTGCGTCATCACGATCTCGACGGCGTGCTCGGTGCGGTGGTCCGCTACTACGGCGGCGTGAAGCTCGGCGCGGGCGGCCTGGTGCGCGCGTATACGGATGCGATCGCGTCGGCGCTGCTCGATGCCGAGCGCGTCGAACGCATTCGCCACACGCGGTTCGCGATCGAAATCGGCTACCCGGACGAGGCACGCGTGCGCCGATGGATCGAGCAGGCGGGTTACGAGCTGGTGGACAGTGCGTACGGAATGACCGTGAGGCTCGTGATCAAGCTGCCGGAAATGGCCGAGGCGGCGGCGAAATCCGAACTGTTCGACCTGACGCAGGGCCGCTCGGGCTTCCCTGACCTGTGAAGCGGCCAGCCGGCCCGGCCTTGCAGCGCGGTTTCATACACTTCCCCGCGAAAATTCAGATGCGTCCGATGGAAAACCTGCGCGCCTGAACTTAATCTCCCCTGTGTTCCTCGCGACGCGTTCTGCATACGTCTGGCCGGGCGTGCAGACACACGGCACATCGCGCGTCGCCCACAATCAAAATTCAGCTACGGGGATATCGGACGCATGCAACTGCAGAAACTGCAAGCCCAGCTCGCGCAACTCGATCGACGCATCCAGGCGGCGCGCCGCAACGAACGTCAGGCGGCACTGGTGCAGGTACGCCAGCTCGTGACGAGCTATGCGCTGACAGCGCGGGAAGTCTTCGGCCAGGGTTACAGCGATCGCGCGAAGCTGTTCACCGTCGGCGCGAAATATCGCGATCCGGCAACGGGCGCCACCTGGAGCGGGCGCGGGCGTGAGCCGGTCTGGATCGCCGGACGCGACCGCGCGGCGTTCCTGATCCGGGAATGACGCGCGCCGCGTTGCACGGCGCGCCTGCGTCATCCGTCGAGCCGCGCCGAACCGCTCAATAGATTTCAGGAACGATCATGCTGTCCGGCGTCGGGCGGCGAATGTAGTCCTCGTGATGCTCGCGCTGCGGCAGGTCGACGGTAGGCCGCGGCACCTCGTGATACGGCACCTGGGTCAGCAGGTGGTGGATGCAGTTCAGGCGCGCGCGCTTCTTGTCGACCGCCTGCACGACCCACCACGGCGCCTCGGGAATATGCGTGCGCTGCATCATTTCCTCCTTCGCGACCGTATACGCTTCCCAGCGGCGGCGGCTCTCGAGGTCCATCGGGCTCAGCTTCCACTGCTTCAGCGGATCCTCGATCCGGCTCTGGAAACGCAGCTCCTGCTCGTGGTCGGTGATCGAGAACCAGTACTTGACGATCTGGATCCCGCTTCGCACGAGCATTTTCTCGAACTCGGGCACCGAACGGAAAAATTCCTCATATTCGTCGTCGGTGCAGAAGTTCATCACGCGCTCGACACCCGCGCGGTTGTACCAGCTGCGATCGAACAGCACGATTTCGCCGCCGGCCGGCAGATGCGCGACATAGCGCTGGAAATACCATTGCGTGCGTTCACGGTTGCTCGGTGCCGGCAGCGCGGCCACGCGGCACACGCGCGGGTTCAGCCGCTGCGTGATGCGCTTGATCGCGCCGCCCTTGCCTGCCGCGTCGCGCCCCTCGAAGATCACGACCAGCCGGTGCCCCGTGCTCACGACCCAGTCCTGCAGCTTCACGAGCTCGCCCTGCAACCTGAACAGCTCGCGGAAATACTGCTTGCGCGCTTCGCGGCGCTCCGGCGAGAACAGCAGATCGTCGGCGTTGTCGAAGCGGCGGTCGTCGAGCTCCATTTCGAGCTCTTCGTCGTACGCGTCGACGAGGTCTTCCTCGAAACGGCGCTGGCGCGACTCGAGCGATGCCGTATCGGTGACGTTGCCGGTCTCGGTGCGGGAATCGTTATCGCCCATGGGGGCCTCCTTCCTTCAATTGACGCAACCAAACTCCGCCATTATCCCAGCGTCTCGCGTCAAATTGATGAAAAAGGGGCCGATCCGCGCGTCGGAAGCGGGAATCCGGGCACGGCGAACCGTCGTCGACCGCCTGGCCCCCTCGGAAGCAACGCGGCGAACGACCGACGCCGGGCGTCGGGCGGCACGCAACGGCGCGAGCGCGTCGGCGGTCGCGCAGCCGGCACTCCCCGTCACGGAATGATCCGCGTGACGCCGCGTCCGCGCGGATCGGCCACCGCCTCCGGCGTCGTGCCGTCGATCTTGATCACCTGGATGTCGCCGCTGAAGTCCTGCCCCTTCAGCGTATAGCCGCGCGCCTCGATCTGCTTCGCAAGCTCGCCTTCGATCGGGTGGTAAGGCTCCCAGAAGATCGTGTTCGGCGGCAGCAGCTGATGGTGAAAGCGCATCGCACCGACGGCCTCCTTCAGCGGCATCCCGAAGTCGTAGATGTTGTTGATCACCTGGAAGATCGACGTGAAGATCCGCGAGCCGCCCGGCGTGCCGATCACGAGCGACACCTTGCCGTCCTTCGTCATGATCGTCGGCGACATCGACGACAGCGGACGCTTCTTCGGCTCGATTGCATTCGCATCGCTGCCGACCACGCCGAACATGTTCGCGACGCCCGGCTTAGCGGAGAAGTCGTCCATCTCGTCGTTCAGCACGATGCCGGTGCCGTCGGCGATCACGCCGGAACCGAAATAGCCGTTGATCGTGTAAGTGTTCGACACCGCGTTGCCCCATTTGTCGACCACCGAAAAGTGCGTCGTCTCCGCCTTCTCCGGCATCGACGTGCCGAGGCCCGGCTGCACGCTCTTCGTATCCGAAGGCTCCTTCGCGTTGACCTCGGCCGCGCGCCGCGCAATGTACGCATCGTCGGTCAGCTGCGCGACCGGCACCTTGTAGAAGTCCGGGTCGCCGAGATACTGCGCGCGATCGGCGAACACGCGCTTCTCGATCTCCGCGACCAGATGGATGTACTGCGGCGAGTTGAGCTGCACGCCGTCGAAGTCCTGCTTGCGGTCCGCCTTCATCTTCAGCAACTGCACGAGGCCGATGCCGCCCGAGCTCGGCGGCGGCGCGGTGATCACGTCATAGCCGTTCCACTTCGCCTGCACCGGCTGGCGCCACACCGCACGGTATTGCGCGAGATCCTCGGTCGTGATCAGCCCGTTGCCGTCGCCGGTCTTCATCGATGCGGCGATCAACCGGGCCGTCCTGCCCTTGTAGAAGCCGTTCGCGCCTTCGTTCGCGATCCGCGCGAGCACGTCGGCGAGATCGGGCTGCTTGAAGTTCGTGCCGGCCTTCATCGTGGAAAAGTACTTGTCGAAGTTGGTCTTGCCGCCGAACTCCTTCGACGCATCAACGCCGCGCTGCGCGAGCTGTTCGTCGACGACGAAGCCGTCGCGCGCATAGTGGATCGCCGGGGCGAGCACCTGCTTCCACTTCAGCTTGCCGAAGCGCCTCTGCGCTTCCCACATGCCCGACACCGTGCCCGGCACGCCGGCCGCGCGCGGCCCGTACAGGCTCATGTCCTTGACGACATTGCCGTCCTTGTCGAGATACATGTCCTTCGTCGCGGCAAGCGGCGCGCGCTCGCGGTAGTCGAGGAAGTACGGCTTGCCGTCCTTGTAGATCGTCATGAAGCCGCCGCCGCCGATGTTGCCGGCCTCCGGATACGTGACGGCGAGCGTGAACGCGATCGCGACGGCCGCGTCGATCGCATTGCCGCCTTCCTTGAAGATCCGTTCCGCGGCATCCGCGCTGTACTTGTCGGCCACGGCGACCGCCGCACTCGTCAGGACTGCCGGCTGCGGCCCCTTCGCGTGGGCCGGCGCACTCGGCAGGAAGCCGATGCCGGCCAGCGTCGCGAGCACGGCAGCGGATGATTTGAAACGATTCAGCACAGTCATTGCATGTCTCCCCATTGATTTCCTGCGGGCCGGAATGAGGCCCTGATCCGCTTATAGCTGCTGCGGGGCGGGCGGCCATATGTCGCTTTCGTAGTGAGCAACGACGCGTGGGCAAAAAACCGGCGGCGCGCTACGACCCACTGCGAATCGTGTGCGGTCGGCCACACGGCGGAGCAAAAAGCGAGCCGAGGTATCGGTCGAAATTGCGCGCGACGGACTCGGCATGCATCGCGCAATCGGAAAATCACGACACGCGCCGGCACGCCGCTCCCGCACATGCAAAAAATCCGCGATCGAACCGCCCGCTGCGCGGCCCGATCTGAGAAGATAGCGCCCCGCTTGCGCGCCCGATCGTTCGCGCTCGTCCGCGGCCGCTTCACGCTTTTTGTTCTCGTTTCCTATGGCATCACACAATGCGCATCATGCGTCCGGCTTCGCGGCCGGCGTCGCCGCCGCCGTCCTCGTCGCGCAAACCGGCGCAACCGGCCCCTGGCACGCGGGCCTGCTCGCCGCGTTCGCGGCCGGTGTCGCGGGCGGCACCGCGCCCGACTGGCTCGAAGTCGCGTGGTGGACCCGCAAGCGCCGCTTGTGGATCACGCACCGCACCGTCACGCACTGGGGCATCGGCTGGATCGCGCTGCTCGCGCTCGGATGGCACGGGCTCACGCATCATCCGCATCCGCTGTGGGCCGCGCCGCTGTTCGGCTTCGCGTGCGGCGGCGTCATGCACCTGCTCGCCGACTGGCCGAATCCGCTCGGCGTGCCGTGGATCTGGCGGCGCCATTCACTGAACCTGTGGAACAGCGGACATTGCGACCTGATCATCGTGGCCGCCGCATGGGGCGGCACGCTGTGGCTCGCGCAGTCGCTGTGGGCCCGCGCCCCGTTCATCGAACACTGGCTCGGCTGGCTCCATCGCGTGTAGCCGCATGCAGTTGCGTCGGCGGAATCGAACCATGCGGCCACGCGGCCTGCTTCGAACGCGACGTCCTCCTCTCGCCGATCCGGCGCTCGCGACCGAACAGGTGCCGTTGCGCGCACCTGCCCGTTGAAATGCCGGCAGCGCGCCTCATCTGAATCCCGGACCCGCACGCTGCGCGCGCGGTGTCCGGCACGCACACGCGACGTCTGGCACACTGACGATTCGCGCACGCCGCCCTCGCGCTCGCACCCCAATTCAACGCTCCGATGGACGTCACAGTCACCCGCCCCGCCAACGCGCTCGACGTGTTCCACCCGGCCGTCGCCGCGTGGTTCCGCCGCTCGTTCGCCGCGCCGACCGGCGCGCAGGCGCTCGCATGGCCGCACATCAAGGCCGGGCGGTCGACGCTCGTCGCCGCGCCGACCGGCTCGGGCAAGACGCTCACCGGGTTTCTGTGTGCGCTCGACGATCTCGTGCGCGATGCGCTCGCGCACGGCGGCGCGCTGCCCGACGCGACGCTCGTCGTCTATGTGTCGCCGCTGAAGGCGCTGTCGAACGACATCCATGTGAACCTCGACGCGCCGCTTGCCGGCATCGCCGAGTCGCTCGCGCAGCTCGGCCTGCCGGTGCCGGCGATCCGCACCGCCGTGCGCACCGGCGACACGACGCAGGCCGAGCGCGCGGCGCTGCGCAAGCGCGCGCCGCACATCCTCGTGACGACGCCCGAGTCGCTGTACGTGCTGCTGTCTTCCATGTCGGGGCGGCAGATGCTGTCGAACGTGCGCTCGGTGATCGTCGACGAGATTCACGCGCTTGCGTCGTCCAAGCGCGGCAGCCACCTCGCGCTGTCGCTGGAACGCCTCGACGCGTTGACGGGTCGCGCACTGCCGCGCATCGGGTTGTCGGCCACGCAGAAACCGATCGACGCGGTCGCGCGCTTCCTGGTCGGCGGGCCGGCCGATGCGCCGCGCGACTGCACGATCGTCGACACCGGCCACACGCGCGAACGCGACCTCGCGCTCGAACTGCCGAACGTGCCGCTCGAGCCGGTGATGGCGACCGACGTATGGGAACAGGTGTACGACCGGATCGCCGCGCTCGCCGCCGCGCATCGCACGACGCTGGTGTTCGTGAACACGCGGCGCACCGCCGAACGCATGGCGCGCCATCTCGCCGACCGTCTCGGCAAGGACGCGATCGCCGCGCACCACGGCAGTCTCGCGAAGGAGCATCGCTTCGAGGCCGAACAGCGGCTCAAGCGCGGCGATCTGAAGTTGCTGGTCGCGACCGCGTCGCTCGAACTCGGCATCGATATCGGCGACGTCGATCTCGTATGCCAGGTCGGCTCGCCGCGCGGCATCGCGCCGTTCCTGCAGCGCGTCGGCCGCTCGGGGCACCATGTGGGCGGCGTGCCGAAGGGCCGCCTGTTCCCGCTGTCGCGCGACGAGCTGGTCGAATGCGCCGCGCTGCTCGATTGCGTGCAACGCGGCGAACTCGACGCATTGCGAATTCCCGAAGCGCCGCTCGACGTGCTCGCGCAGCAGATCGTCGCCGAAGTCGCGTGCGCGCAATGGCACGAGGACGCGCTGTACGCGAGCTTCACGCGCGCGGCGCCGTACGCGAGGCTGTCGCGCGAACGCTTCGACGACGTGATGAAAATGCTCGCCGAAGGCTTCACGAGCCGTCGCGGCGTGCGTGGCGCGTATCTGCATCGCGACGTGGTCGGCGGCACGGTGCGCGGGCGCCGCAATGCGATGATGACCGCGACGACGTCCGGCGGCACGATTCCCGACATGGCCGACTACGCGGTGTTGCTCGAACCGCAGGGCATCCAGGTCGGCACCGTCAACGAGGATTTCGCGATCGAGAGCCTCGCGGGCGACGTGTTCCAGCTCGGCAACCAGTCGTACCGGATCATTCGCGTGGAAACGGGCCGCGTGCGTGTCGAGGACGCGCAAGGCCAGTCGCCGAGCATTCCGTTCTGGCTCGGCGAGGCGCCCGGGCGCAGCGACGAATTGTCGGCGGCGGTCGGCCGGCTGCGCGCGCGGCTCGACGCGCTGCTCGCCGAAGGCGATCGGCACGCGCAAGCCGCTGGGCGCATGCATGCGAGCGGCGACGCGGCCGGCAACACAGGCACGCGCGGCAACGCCAGGCAAACGGCGCAAGCTCGCGCCGCCACCGATTCGCGCAACGATGCCGTCGGCACCGCGCTCGGCCCGGCGGAAAGCCGCCTCGCGCCGGCGCTGCGCTGGCTCGTCGACGATCTCCATCTGTCGCCCGATGCGGCCCGCCAGATCGCCGAATACCTCGCGCGCACGCGCGCGGCGCTCGGCGCGCTGCCGACGCAGGACACGCTCGTGATGGAGCGCTTCTTCGACGAATCGGGCGGCACGCAGCTGGTGATCCATTCGCCGTTCGGCAGCCGCATCAACCGCGCGTGGGGGCTCGCGTTGCGCAAGCGCTTCTGCCGCAGTTTCAACTTCGAGCTGCAGGCCGCGGCGACCGACGACTCGATCGTTCTGTCGCTGTCGCTCGCGCACAGCTTCGCACTCGACGAAGTGTGGCGCTACCTGCGCTCGGCCAGCGCCGAGCATGTGCTGATCCAGGCACTGCTCGACGCGCCGATGTTCGGCGTGCGCTGGCGCTGGAACGCGACGACCGCGCTCGCGCTGCCGCGCTTCACCGGCGGCCGGCGCACCGCGCCGCAACTGCAGCGGATGAAGAGCGAGGATCTGCTCGCGACCGTGTTCCCGGATCAGGTCGCGTGCCTCGAGAACGTCGTCGGCGAACGCGAGATCCCGCATCATCCGCTCGTCGACCAGACGCTCGACGATTGCCTGCACGATGCGATGGATACCGAAGGCTGGCTTGCGCTGCTGCGCCGGATCGAAAGCGGCGCGATCGAGCTGATCGCGCGCGACCTGCCCGCGCCGTCGCCGCTTGCGGCCGAGATACTGAACGCGAAACCTTATGCATTCCTCGACGATGCGCCGCTCGAGGAGCGCCGCACGCAGGCCGTGCAGTCGCGCCGCTGGAGCGATCCCGAATCGGCCGACGATCTCGGTGCACTCGACGCCGACGCGATCGACGCGGTGCGCGACGAAGCGTGGCCGCTCGTGCGCGATGCCGACGAAATGCACGATGCACTGCTCACGCTCGCCTGCGTCGCCGACAGCGAAGCACATACGCACGAAGGCTGGCCCGAGCGGCTCGCGGAACTGGCCGAACGCCGCCGCGCGACGAAACTCGTCACGCCGGGCGGCGCCGCGCTGTGGGTGCCGGTCGAACGGCTGGTGTGCATGCGGGCACTGCACCCCGATGCACGGGTCGCACCCGCGCTGAAAGTGCCCGCCGCCTGCGCGCAGCCATGGGAAGCGGACGCCGCGCTCGTCGACGTGATCCGCGCGCGGCTTACCGGCTTCGGTCCGTTGACGCTCGACGCGATCGCGAAGCCGCTCGGCCTGCCGGCCGCGACGATCTCGACCGCGCTCGCGGCACTGGAACGCGAGGGCTACGTGATGCGCGGCCGCTTCACACCGGGCGCGACGGCGGACGAATGGTGCGAACGCCATCTGCTCGCGCGCATTCATCGCTACACGGTCAAGCGGCTGCGGCGCGAGATCGAACCGGTCGAGCGCGCCGATTTCATGCGCTTCCTGTTCCACTGGCAGCACCTGACACCCGACACGCGCGGCACGGGCCGCGACGCGCTTGCCGCCGTCGTCGAGCAGCTCGAAGGCTACGAAGCCGCGGCGAGCGCATGGGAGGACGCGCTGCTGCCCGCGCGCCTGACCGACTACACGGCGGGCGGCCTCGACGAGCTGTGCCGCTCGGGCAAGCTCGTTTGGACCCGCATCGGCGCCCCGGCCCGCGCGGCCGGCACGCCGGTGAAAACGACGCCGGTCGTGCTGCTGCCGCGCCGCCACCTCGGTGCATGGCAGGCGCTGCGCGACCCGGACGCACAACCGGCGCTGTCCGCGCGCGCAACGCAGGTGCGTGACGCGCTCGCCGCGCATGGTGCGATGTTCTTCGACGCACTGCTCGACGAGTTGCACATGCTGCCCGTCGAGCTCGAACAGGCGCTCGGTGAACTCGTGTCGGCCGGCCTCGTGAACGCGGACAGCTTCGCCGGGCTGCGCGCACTGTTGAAGCCCGCGGTCAAGCGCAGCGCGACGTATGCGCCGCGCACGCGGCGCGGCGGCGCGCTGATCGGCGGGATGGACGACGCCGGCCGTTGGGCGCTCGTGCAACGCGCGTCGGTGGCGGACGCGGCATCCGTGCCGAAGCGCGGCTTCGCCGCGACCGATCCCGACGCACTCGAACATATCGCCTGGACGCTGCTGCGCCGCTATGGCGTGGTGTTCTGGCGGCTGCTCGAACGCGAGGCCGACTGGCTGCCCAGCTGGCGCGAACTCGTGCGCGTGCTGCAACGTCTCGAAGCGCGCGGCGAGATCCGCGGTGGGCGCTTCGTCGCGGGGCTCGCGGGCGAGCAATTCGCGCTGCCGGAAGCGATCCCGATCCTGCGCGAACTGCGTCGCCAACCTGCCGACGGCCAGTACGTGTGCGTGACGGGCGCCGATCCGCTGAACCTCGCCGGCACGTTGTTGCCCGGCGACAAGGTGCCCGCGCTGGCCGGCAATCGCGTGCTGTTCCGCGACGGCGTGCCGGTCGCGTCGCTCGTATCGGGCACGTTCCACTACGTGCCCGACTTGTCGCCCGCCGCACGCGAAGACGCGCGGCTGCGCCTCGCACGCCGCTACTGACATCGGCTGACACACGGCGCGGCGCGGACTACTGAACGCCGCGTCGCATCGCCCCGCCCGTTCGGGTAGCATCGAGCGATTTACCGCTCGGCCCGGCGCGGCCGAGCGCGCCCAGAACAAGCCTTCCGGAGACTGCCCGTCATGTCCTCGCATGCCGATTCGCCCGCCGCTCATCACGGCGGCTCGCTGACGATTTTCCAGGGTGCCGCGTTGTATATCGGCGCGGTGCTCGGCACCGGCGTCATTGCGTTGCCGGCGCTCGCCGCAGAGGTCGCCGGGCCTGCGTCGCTGCTTGCATGGGCCGCGCTCGTCGTGCTGTCGGGGCCGCTCGCGGCCACCTTCGCCGCGCTCGGCGCGCGCTATCCCGATGCGGGCGGCGTATCGACCTATGCGCGACGCGCATTCGGACCGAAGGCCGCGGCGATCGTCGGCTGGTGTTTCTATTTCGCCGTGCCGGCCGGCGCGCCGGCCGCCGCGATGTTCGGCGGCGCGTACGTGGCGGCCGTCACGGGCGGCGGGCACACGACGGTCATCGTCACGGCTGCCGCGCTGATCGCGACTGTATCGGCCGCGAATGCGTTCGGCGTCACGGTGTCGGGCCGCATGCAGCTCGTGCTGTCGGCGTTGCTCGTCGCGCTGTTGCTGGCCGCCGTGCTCGCGTCCGCGCCACATGCGCGCACGACGAACCTGCATCCGTTCGCGCCACACGGGTGGCTCGCGGTCGGCCAGGCTGCCGCACTGCTCGTGTGGAGTTTCGCGGGCTGGGAAGCGATCACGCATCTCGCGGCGGAATTCCGCCGGCCCGCGCACGACATGCCGCGCTCGGCCGGCATCGCCGTCGTGGTCGTCGGCTTCCTGTATCTGTCGGTCGCGGCCGCGAGCGTGATGGTGCTCGGGCCATCGGCCGGCGCGTCCGGCGCGCCGCTGGCGGAACTGATCGCGGGCGGCATCGGCGGTCATGCGCAGGTCCTGGCGGCCGCAGCGGCATTGCTGCTCACGCTCGGCACGATGAATGCGTATTTCGCGGGCGCGGCCAAGCTCGGCGCGGCACTCGGCCGCGACGGCGCACTGCCGGCATGGCTTGCGCAAGGTAGTCAGGTAGGCGGGGTGCCCCGCCGCAGTCTCGGCGTGATCGCGATGCTGGCGGCCGTCGCGCTGGCCGCGACGACGCTCTCGGACGTCGGGCCGAAGCCGCTCGTGCTCGTCACGTCTGGATGCTTCGTGATGGTGTACGGGCTCGGCGCGGCGGCCGCGCTGAAACTGCTGCCGCGTGGCGGCATCGCGTATCGCTGCGCGTGGATTTCGCTGGTCGCCGTCGCCGGCCTGTTCCTGACGACCGGATGGTATTTCCTGTGCCCGCTGCTGCTCGCGGGCGGCGCACTGCTGTATTTGCGGATGACCGGGCAGCGCACATGATCGCGCGCCGGCACCCGTGTGCGGACGCGCGTGCGCCGTTCGCCGCGATGCGCGGGCCCGCCGCGCACCGTTTCGCCGCGCACGTCAGGCCGGCACGAGCTCGAAGCTGAGCCGCTTGCCGAGCGCGGTGGCGGCGCTCGCGAGCGTCGCGAGCGTGAGGCTCGTATCGGTTTCGTCGAGCAGCCGGTTGAGCGCGGCGCGGCTCGTCTTCATCCGCGCGGCCATCGCGGTTTTCGTGATGTGCTGCGCTTTCATTTCCTGCCCGATCTGCCACGCGATCACGCGCTTGATCGCGGTGGCGGTGGCCGCTTCGAGGTGCCCTTCCTCGTCGAGGAAAGTGTCGAAGTCGCTGCCGATATGCGGGTTGTTCGTGGTCGTCATGGGTACTCCAGTGCATCGCGTTGCCGGCCGGCACCTCGCCGATCGCATGTGACGGCGCAGCCGGGGGAATTCAGATGGCGCGCTTCAGCGCTTTCAACCGCGCGACGCTCACGTCGAGATCGTCGGACGGCGTGGCCTGCGACTGCTTGAAGAACGCATGCAGCAGCACCATCGTGTCGCCGACGATCGTGAACAGCACGCGCGCGCTCCGCCGCGGCATCATCACGCGGATTTCCCAAAGATCCGCCGACATCTTCCGGACCAGCGGCATGCCGAGCGGCCAGCCGAGTTGAACGGTCTTGATCTCCTCGCCGATCAACCTGCGCTCGATCTGCCCGAGCGCGTTGAGCCATTCGCGCACCGGCTCGTTACCACGCGCGGTGCGGAAAAACCGTACACCGAGCGTGATCTGAATCTGCTGTCTCGCCATCGTCGTGTCATCGAGCGTACCAAAAACGATACGATATGCCAAGCATGACGAGACCCGCTACTGACCGAACGGCCAACGAATGGCGGTGAAGGAACGGCGGGCCAGGGCGCCTCCCGCCCATGTTCTACGCGACGTGTCAGCGCGCGCGGCCCGGCGGCTTGCGCGCACCGCGCGGGGCGCGACGGTCGTGCGCATCGCCGAACCGCGCCTGCGCGATGTCGCGCACGGCGTCGATCAGCGTCCGCGCGACCGGTGACGGTTGCGCATCGGTGCGCAGCACGAGGCCGACCGGCTCGTCGGTGCCCGCGGACGGCAGCGGCAGCCGCGCGAGCGCGCCGGCAGACAGGTCGTATTCGGCCGCATAGAGCGGCACGAACCATACGGCGTCGTTCTCGAGCGCAAGCGCGCGCGCGACCGACACCGACAGCACCTCGATGAACGAATCCAGCGGCGGCGCGCCGCACGCGCCAAGCAGTTGCTCGGCCGACTGGCGGATCAGCGTGCCGAACGGCGGCAGCACGACCGGGTAGCGCGCGAGTTCGGCAGCGGGCGCGGCGCTCGTCAGCAGCGGATGGCCGGCCCGCACGACCGCGACGAGCGGTTCGTTGTACAACTGCTCGAATGCGAGCCCGATCATCCGCTCCGGCTCCGACAGGCGACCGATCGCGCACTCGATCGCTCCGGCCTTCAGGCGCTCCAGCAGCTCGGCATTCGCGGCCGTCGCGATCCGCACGACGATGCGCGGCCAGCGCGCGGTCAGCGCCTTCATCAACGCAGGAGCGAGCGATGCCGCAACGGTCGGCAGCATGCCGATTTCGAGCGTCGCCGCGGCCGCGCCGCCCTCGCGCGCAAGCAGGCCGACGCCCTGCCGCAATGCCAGCACGCACGCGTTCGCATGCGGGATGAACAGTTGCGCTTCGCGGGTTGGCTGCGCGCCATGCCGTCCCCGCTCGAACAACTTCACGCCGAGGATCGACTCCAGTTCGGCGATCGTCTTCGACACGGCCGGCTGCGTGATCGACAGGCTTTCGGCCGCCTTCTGCACACCGCCCAGTTGCGCGACCGCGAGAAAACACTGGAGGTGCCGGAATTTGACGCGGCCGTCGGCGATACGGTTATTCATGACGAGCGGTTATGCGAGAGGCAATGAAATGCCATTTTGCATAACTTTTCGGAAAGTCCCAAGCGTCGCTGCGGGCTTACGCACGACGTCGCAGCGCGCCGAAGTCAGTCGGCTGCCGGATTCGTTTCGCGACCGGCAAAGCCGTGGACGAAGCCGCCAGCGACGACGCAAAGCCCGATCGCTTCTCCGCCGGACGGGCGCGCCGGTCCGGTAGCTGTTCATCGGCACCTCAACATAACGAACAGTTATGCAATTCGCGAAAAAAGGTCATTTTTCATAACTTTCCGGCTTGGTTAAAGTCTCGTCATCCACTTCGCGAAATACCTATCAGGAGACGCCCGATGGATTCCCCCACGATCCTCACGCCGCGCGACTGGCCGTCGCATCCCGCGTATGTCCACCCCGAGTACCGTTCGTCGGTGAAGCGCGGCCCGACGCGCCCGATGATCCCGTTGAAGGAAAAGCTGCGCGACCAGTTCGCACCCGTCTACGGCACCGAGGATCTCGGCGCGCTCGACCACGACCTGACGAAGAACGCCGTGAAGAACGGCGAGCCGCTCGGCGAGCGCATCGTCGTCACCGGCCGCGTGCTCGACGAAGGCGGCAAGCCCGTGCGCAACACGCTCGTCGAGGTTTGGCAGGCGAATGCGGCCGGCCGCTACGTGCACAAGGTCGACCAGCACGACGCGCCGCTCGACCCGAACTTCCTCGGCGCGGGCCGCTGCCTGACCGACGCCGAAGGCCGCTACCGCTTCCTGACGATCAAGCCCGGCGCCTATCCGTGGGGCAACCATCCGAACGCGTGGCGCCCGAACCATATCCACTTCTCGCTGTTCGGCGACTACTTCGGCTCACGCCTCGTCACGCAGATGTACTTCCCCGGCGACCCGCTGCTCGCGTACGACCCGATCTTCCAGGGCACGCCGGAAGCGGCGCGCGATCGCCTGATCTCGCGCTTCTCGATGGACATCACCGAAGAAGGCTATGCGCTCGGCTACGAATTCGACATCGTGCTGCGCGGCCGCGACGCTACCCCGATGGAGCGCTGAACCATGACGACGCTGAAGCAAACCCCTTCGCAAACGGTCGGCCCGTACTTCGCTTACGGCCTGTGCCCGCAGCAATACGACTACGATCTGAAGAGCCTGTTCACGCCGACGATCGCCACGCCGGAGGCCGAAGGCGAGCACGTGCTGCTGGTCGGGCAGGTGTTCGACGGCGATGGCAACGTCGTCAGCGACGCGGTGCTCGAATTCACGCAGGTGGACGCGGCGGGCCGCTTTCCCGCCTCGCGTGACGACATCGCGAAATCCGGCTTCACGGGCTTTGCGCGCGTCGGCACGGGCACCGATGCACAGCACCGCTTCGTCGTACCGACGGTGAAGCCGGGCCGCATCGCCGCCGACGAAGCGCCGCACATCAACGTGACCGTGATGATGCGCGGGATCCTGACCCACGCGTTCACGCGCGTGTATTTCGACGACGAAGCGGCCGCGAATGCAGCCGACCCGGTGCTGAACCTGGTGCCGGCCGAACGCCGCGCGACGCTCGTCGCGAAACGCGACGCCCAACCGGGCCGGCCCGTCGTGTACCGCTTCGACATCCGCATGCAGGGGCCGGACGAGACCGTGTTCTTCGACGTGTGACGCGCGGGCCGGCGCCGGCCGGCTGCTCGCACCGAACCGCCGCGTGGCGCGATACCGACAGGCATCGCGTCGCGCGGCGGTTTTCGTTTTCGCGTGCCAACATTCGATGCCGTACCGCAACACGTCCGTTCCGAATCGCCGACGCCCGTCGCTGGCTGCTTCGGACCCCGAAATCGAACCTGCGATTGAAACGCATGCTGCGCGTGCACATGAATGGTCGGGGCGGCGTGATATCGTTCGCGCGTTATGCGGCGTATGCTTTGCTATCCTCACCCAACCGACGATATTGAATCGGAACAAGCAACAATTCCACGACTCGATGCGCAGACACTGCCCCGCTGGCTGTCGCGCATTTTTTCTGACCGAGTGCCTTTAAGCGCGTCTGACCGAAATCTGGCAGGCGCGTTTTTTTCGTCCGCGATCGGCACATCGCACCGCGTCCGCCGCCATGTCGGTTCCGACTAGCGGCGCGCTTCCAGGTACCGGCTCGGCGTTTCCCCGAGAATGCGGCGAAACGCCGACGTGAATGCGCTCGCGCTCGCATATCCGAGATCGAGCGCGACACGCGTCACCGGCTGACCGTCGCTCAGCCGTGCAATCGCCGCCAGCATGCAGACCCGCTGACGCCACGCGGCGAAACTCACGCCGGTCTGCGCACGGAACAGCCGCGTAAACGTGCGGCGGCTCACGCCCGCATCGGTCGCCACCCGGTCGAGATCGGCCGCGATCGACGGCGACGCGAACAGATGCCGGCAGATCTTCGCGAGGCGCGCATCGGTGGGCAGCGGCGCGTGCAGCGACAGCCTCGGCATCGTCGCGATTTCCGCGATCAGCAGCGCCATCAGCTTGCCTGCCCGGCCGTCGACGTCGTACATCGCCGGCAGGTCGATCGCCTCGTCGATCAGTTGTCGCAAAAGCGGCGATACGCCGTATACGCCGCACTGGTCCGGCAGTCCGGCGGCCCGCGCCGTGTCTTCGGACACGAATGCGTTGAGCATCGTGACTGGCCCGGTCGTCGTCATTTCGTGCAGCACGCCGGCCGGCACCCAGCACGCGCGCTGCGGCGGCACCAGCCAGCGGCCGTGCGGCGTCGACACGCTGATCGTGCCGCGCGACGCGATCGCGAACTGCCCGCGCCCGTGCGCATGCGCGGGAACCGTCGTGCCCGCCGCATAGTCGGTGGCCATCGCCACGACGCTCCGCGGAATATGTTCGTAGGGATCCAGCAGCGTATTTCTCAAGGCCCGAATTCCATCATGAATGCACGATATCGAAGGCGGGTCATCTTCGATCGCTCCACGACCCGCTCCATGCTGCGCGACCGGACGGCCGCACGACCCGACGGCCGAATCTGCCGAATCGGCCGGATAGCGACTTCATCGAAGCGGAAATCTCCAATACGTTTCATCTCGCGAAGCGCATATCGACACGGATTTCAACGGCGACATCGCGGGCCGCGATCCGGGTCGGCACGCATCACCGCAGCATGAACGACATGGCCGACAGGCTGTTCAGCGTGCGCACCACATACTCCACCGACGGTCCGTCGAAGCGCAGCGTCACCGCATCGACCCGCTCCAGCGACGGCAGCACGCAGAACAGATCGGCGAGCGCGGCCGTCTGCACGCGCAGCGTGCAAGTGGCCGGCGCGGGCCGATGCGCACCGGCGCGCCAGCCGGCCGACAGCGCGTGCGCGACCGTTTCGCGTGCGGCGGTCGCGATGCGCGCGCAGGAGGCTGCCGGCGTGAGCGTGTCGCCGCTCGATGCGCCGCCGGCCGTCTTGACCGTCTCGAAACGCGCGTCCGGAAACAGCGGCCGGGTTTCCTCGGCGAACACGTCGTCGCCCGACGCCAGCGCGACGTGCGCGCCGTATTCGCGCGCCAGCGCGCCGTACAGCCCGGCTTCGCCGAGCTCGACGCCGTTCAGCCACACCTGCGTGAACGCGAAGTTGTTGATGGTGTGCGCAAGCACGCCGCGGGTCTGCGATTTCGCGTGAAAGCCGATCATGAACACGAGGTCGGGCTGCTGTTCGAGGCCCGCCATCATCCCCAGCGTGCGCGGCTTGCCGAGCACGACGCGCGCACGCGCATCGAGCCCGTCGGGCAGCAGATTGCGGAAGCCGCCATGTGAATCGTTGACCCAGACGGCCTGCGCGCCGCCGGCGAATGCGCCTTCGATCGCCGCGTTCGCCTCGGCGGTCATCCAGCGGCGCGCGCGTTCGTATTCCGGGTTACCGGCACGCGTCTGCTCGACGGCGAACACACCGGCGACACCCTCGATATCGGTGGAGATCAGGATCTTCATGAATGGATCGGATGTCCTGCGTTGTCTTCGTTGAATAACCGATCGAAATCGGGCACCGCGTCGCGCAGCGATTGCCGTACGTGGCCGTCGCGCCCGGTCACGGTCACGGCCTGCAGTAGCGCGTCGGCGATCGCGTGCTCGACGCTTTCGGCCGCGGCCATGAACAACGGATCGAGCGCCGCATCGGCCACGAGCGCCGGCAGCGCGACGGTCGATGCGTCGTGCGCGATCGTGTACGCGGTGGAAAACGCGAGTGCGATGTCGCCGCTGCCGTGCCCGTAGACCGAACCGGTGCGGGCGAGCCCCGCGCCCGCGCGGCGCGCGAGCCGCGACAATTGCCGCGCGTCGAGCGGCGCATCGGTCGCCAGCAGCAGGATGATCGAGCCCTGCTCGGGCATCGCCTGCGCGTGCGCGTCGGCACGCCGCTGCGTGACGATGCGCCCGAGCGGCACGCCGCCGAGCGTCAGCATCGGCAGTCGGCCGAAGTTCGCGAGCACCAGCGCGCCGACCGTGTACGGCCTGCCGGCCGCGACGGCCACGCGCGAGGCCGAGCCGATCCCGCCTTTCAGGTCGAAACACGACATCCCGCGCCCGGCACCCACCGCGCCGCGTGCGAAGTCTCGCGCCGCGGTATTGCAGGCTTCGTCGTAATGCGCTGCCGTCACCGCGAACGCCTGGATATCGTTCAGATAGCCGTCGTTGCATTCGAACACGAGCGGGTTGACGGTCGGCCAGTCGCGGCCCACCTGCGGATTGGTCGCGATCGCCGCGCGGATCTGCGCGTGCGCAACCGCGCCGACGCCGAACGTGTTGGTCAGCGCGATCGGCGTGTCGAGCATGCCGAGCTCGTCGACCTGCACGAGTCCGACGCTCTTGCCGAAGCCGTTGATGATGGCCGCGCCGGCCGGCACCTTGCTGCGGTAAAGGTCGCCCGGATGCGGCTTGACGACGGTGACGCCCGTCTGCACGTCGCCGGCATCGAGCGTCGCATGGCCGACGCTCACGCCCGGCACGTCGGCGATCGTGCCGCGCGGGCCGGCCGGCAGCGTCGTGCCCCACATCGGAACCGCGCGCATCAGCGCCGCTCCAGCTTCGGGTCGAGCGCGTCGCGCAGCCCGTCGCCGAGCAGGTTGAACGCGAGCACCGTCAGGAAGATCGCGAGGCTCGGGAAGATCGCGACGTGCGGCGCGGTCACCATGTCCGCGCGCGCCTCGTTGAGCATCGCGCCCCACTCCGGGGTCGGCGGCTGCGCGCCGAGCCCGAGGAACGACAGGCTCGCGGCCGTGATGATCGACGTGCCGATCCGCATCGTGAAGTAGACGACGACCGACGACACGGTGCCGGGCAGGATGTGCCGCATGATGATCGTCCAGTCCGACGCGCCGATGCTGCGCGCGGCTTCCACGTAGGTCATGTGCTTGAGCATCAGCGTGTTGCCGCGCACGAGCCGCGCGAACGCCGGAATGCTGAAGATCGCGACCGCGCAGATCACGTTGACCATCCCGTTGCCGAGGATCGCGACCACGCCGATCGCGAGCAGGATCCCCGGGAATGCGAACAGCACGTCGGCCACGCGCATCGTGATGCGGTCCCACCAGCCCTCGTAGTAGCCGGCAAGCAGTCCGAAGAATGTGCCGACGAGCGCGCCGAGCGCGACGGAGAAGAAACCGGCGGCGAGCGAGATGCGCGTGCCGGTGACGATCCGGCTGAAGATGTCGCGGCCGAGCGAGTCGACGCCGAACCAGTGCACGGCCGACGGCCCCGCGTTCAGCGCGTCGTAGTCGAAATAGTTCTCCGGATCGAACGGCACGATGTGCGGGCCGACGAATGCGAGCACGACGAGCGCCAGCACGAAACCGCCCGCGACCAGCGCGACGGTTTGCTTGCGGAACTTGCGCCAGAATTCGCGCCACGGCGTGCGGATCGCGCTCGATGCGGCCGACGCCGCGGGCTGGACAGTCGCGTTCATGCTCGCCTCACTCTCACTTGAACCGGATGGTCGGGTTGATGACCGCGTACAGCACGTCGACGGTCAGGTTGATCAGGATGAATTCGAGCGAGAACAGCAGCACGATCGCCTGGATCACCGGGTAGTCGCGCATCGTCACCGCGTCGACCAGCAAGCGTCCGAGCCCCGGCCAGTTGAACACGGCCTCGACGACGATCGAGCCGCCGAGCAGGAAACCGAACTGCAGGCCCATCATCGTGACGACCGGGATCATCGCGTTGCGCAGGCAATGCTTGAGCACGACCATCGGCTCGTGCACGCCCTTCGCGCGCGCGGTGCGCACGTAGTCCTCGTTGAGCACCTCGACGAACGACGCGCGCGTGAAGCGCGCCATCACGGCCGCGACCGCCGCACCGAGCGTCAGCGACGGCAGCACGTAGCTCTTCCACGTGCCGTCGGGCACGACGGGCAGCCAGCCGAGCTTCACCGAGAAGATCTCCATCAGCAGCATGCCGAGCGCGAACGCGGGAAACGAAATGCCCGACACCGCGATCGTCATCCCGACGCGATCGGGCCAGCGGTTGCGCCATACGGCCGACGCGATGCCGATCGCCATCCCGAACAGCGTTGCCCAGACCATGCTGACGAGCGTCAGCAGCAGCGTCGGCATGAAGCGCTCGCCGATCTCGGTCGACACCGGCCGCTTGCTGCGCGTCGACGTGCCGAAATCGCCGTGCGCGATCTTCACGAAGAAGTTCGCGAACTGCGCCGGCAACGGCCGGTCGAGGCCAAGATCGGCGCGCACGAGCGCGACCGTCGCGTCGTCGGCTTCGGGCCCGGCCGCGAGCCGCGCGGGGTCTCCCGGCAGCAGGTGCACGAACAAAAATACCAGCACCGCGACGATCGCGAGCGTGGGCAGCAGCCCGAACAGGCGCTTGACGAGAAAATTCAGCATGGGGCACCGATCGAATCAGCGCGCCGGCAGCTTGCGCCGCCGGCGCCGCACAGCGGGCGAATCGCCGTCATTTCACCGAGATTTCGTCGAAGTTGAACGAACCGTCCGGCATCACGTACATGCCGTGCAGGCGCTTGCTGCGCGCATAGACGATCTTCTCCTGCACCAGGAAGATCCACGGCGCGTCGGCCCACACCTGCTTCTGCGCATCGGCATACAAGGCGGCCTTCTTCGCCTGGTCGGTCGTCTCGAGCGCCTTCGCGAGATCGTCGTCGACGGCACCGTTCTTGTAGTACGCGGTGTTGTAGAGCTTCGGCGGCGCCGACGTCGACGCGAGCAGCGGCGACAGCGCCCAGTTCGCCTCGCCCGTCGAGGCCGACCAGCCGCTGTAGTACATCCGCACCGGTGCCGTCGCCGGATCCTGCGCGCTCTCGACCTTCGCGACCCGCTCGCCGGCCTCGAGTGCCTGCACCTGCACCTTCACGCCGACCTGCGCGAGCTGCTGCTGGACGAACTGGATCAGCTTCTGCGCCGTCGAATGGTTGTACGCGGACCAGAGCGTCGACTCGAACCCGTTCGGATAACCGGCCTCCTTCAGCAGCGCGCGCGCCTTCGCCGGATCGTACGGCCAGGGCCCGAGCTTGGTCGCGTATTCGACGCCCACCGGCGCGACACCGGTTTGCGGCGTTGCGTAGCCGGCGAACACGACCTTCGCGAGCGCTTCCTTGTTGACCGCGTAATTCAGCGCTTCACGCACCTTCGGGTTGTCGAACGGCTTCTTCTGCGTGTTCAGCGAGATGTAGCGCTGGATGATCGACGGGCGCTCGATCAGCTCGACCTTCGGGTTGCTCTTCAGGTCGGCTGCCTGCTCGAACGGGATCGTGAACGCGAAATCGGCCTCGCCCGTCTTGAGCAGCGCGGCGCGCGTGTTGTTGTCGACCACCGGCTTCCAGTCGATCGAATCGACCTTCGGGTAGCCCTTCTTCCAGTAGCCGGCGAACTTCTTCACCTTCATGTCGTCGGTCTGCTTCCATTCGACGAACTCGAACGGGCCCGTGCCGACCGGATGCAGCGACACGTCGCGCCCCCACTTCTTCAGCGCGGCCGGCGAGATCATCACCGCCGACGGGTGCGCAAGCGTGTTGATGAACGCGGAGAACGGCTCGCGCAACGTGAAGCGCACCGTCATCGGATCGACCACCTCGGTTTTCTCGATCACGCGAAACAGCCCGTAACGCTTCAGCTTGTTCGCCGGATCGGTCACGCGGTCGAAGTTCGCCTTCACCGCGTCGGCGTTGAAGTCGGTGCCGTCGTGGAACTTCACGCCCGGGCGCAGCTTGACCGTGTAGACCTTCGCATCGGGCGACGCCTGGTAGCTCGTCGCGAGCACGTTGACGAGCTTCATGTCCTTGTCGAAACCGAACAGCCCTTCGTAGAACGACTTGACGACGGCTTGCGACACAGTGTCGTTCGCGTCGTACGGGTCCATCGTCGTGAACGTCGAGTACACGGCGACCACGACGTTCTGTTGCGCGAACGCGGGCACGGCGACCGTCAGCGCGAGCGCGCCTGCCCCCGCGGCGAACAACGCGCGCGGACGGAACATCGGGAACGAATGCGGCTTGTTCATGTTGTCTGGCTCCTGTGGATGATTCGGTAACGCGTGGTGGAAATCGCGGCGTGACTGCATCCGCTCGGGAAAATGACGCCGTTGCCTGGCACGTGCGCAGCTTCGGTCCATGTGCGCCTCGCCGTGCATCAATACGCGCCGCCGACGCGATGCGTCGCGACGTAATGATCGGGGCCGACCGCGACGAGCGGCGCGACGAGCGGCTCGTCGCCGACCGCGCGTATCGGGCTCGGAATCTCGTCCGCCGCGAGCTGGCGCGGCGCATGCCGGCGCGCGGGGTCGGCCACCGGCACCGCGCTCATCAGCTTCTTCGTGTACGGATGCCGCGGTGCCTCGAACACCGCGCGGCGCGGGCCGATCTCGACGATCTGCCCCAGATACATCACCGCGACCCGATGGCTGATGCGCTCGACGACGGCCATGTCGTGCGAGATGAACAGATACGCGACGCCCAGCTCGCGCTGCAGGTCGAGCATCAGGTTCACGATCTGCGCCTGCACGGATACGTCGAGCGCGGACACCGACTCGTCGGCGATCACGACCTTCGGATTCAGCGCGAGCGCGCGTGCGATGGCGATGCGCTGACGCTGGCCGCCCGAGAATTCGTGCGGGTAGCGGCGCGCGGCCTCCGGCGGCAGGCCGACCTTGTCGAGCAGCCAGTCGACGCGCGCCTGGGCTTCGCGGCCGCTCGCGACGCCATGCACGAGCAACGGCTCCATGATCGAGAAACCGACCGTGAGGCGCGGGTTCAGCGACGCGAACGGATCCTGGAAGATGAACTGGATGTTGCGGCGCAGTGCCTGCAGGTCATGGCCCTTCATCGCGCTGATGTCGCGGCCGTCGAATTCGATCGAACCGCTCTGCGATTCGACGAGGCGCAGCAGCGAGCGGCCGGTGGTCGACTTGCCGCAGCCGGATTCGCCGACGAGCGCGAGCGTCTCGCCCGCGCGCAGCTCGAAGCTCACGCGCTCGACCGCGTGCACGTATTGCGACACGCGGCCGAACATGCCGCTCTTCACCGGAAACCGCGTGACGAGATCCCGCACGCGCAGGATCGGCGGCGCGGCCGGATCGACGTGCGGCTGCCCGGCGGCGGGCGCCGCGGCCGCGTTGCCCGCATCGCTCGCCGCGGGCGCCGGTGCGGCCGCGCTTGCGCCGTCCACCTTCAGCAGCGGAAATTTTTCGGGATGATCGGTGCCCTGCATCGAGCCGAGGCGCGGCACGGCCGCGAGCAGCGCACGCGTGTAGCGATGCGCGGGCGTCGCGAAAATGCGCTCGGATGCGCCCTCCTCGACCTTCTCGCCGCGATACATTACGAGCACGCGATCGGCCACTTCGGCGACCACGCCCATGTCGTGCGTGATGAAGATCACGCCCATGTTCATTTCGTCCTGCAGCCCGCGGATCAGTTGCAGGATCTGCGCCTGGATCGTCACGTCGAGCGCGGTCGTCGGTTCGTCGGCGATCAGGAGCGCGGGCCGGCACGACAGCGCCATCGCGATCATCACGCGCTGCCGCATCCCGCCGGACAACTGGTGCGGATACCGCGCGAACACGCGGCGCGCCTCGGGAATGCGAACGAGATCGAGCAGCCGCAACGCTTCCGCGCGCGCGTCGGCCGTGCTTTTCGACTGGTGCAGCGCGATCGCCTCGCTGATCTGGTCGCCGACCGTAAACACCGGGTTCAGCGACGTCATCGGCTCCTGGAAGATCATCGCGATGTCCGCGCCGCGAATCCCGCGCATCGTCGCCGCGCTCGCCTGCGCGAGATCGACGAGCGCGCCGCCGCGACGCCGCAACGCGATCCGGCCGCTCGTGATCTCGCCGCCGCCATGCTCGACGAGCCGCATCAGCGCGAGCGACGTGACCGACTTGCCGGACCCCGACTCGCCGACGATCGCGAGGGTCTCGCCGCGATCGACGTGAAACGACACGTTGCGCACCGCCTCGAACGTCGCGTTTTCGCGGCGAAACATGACCGACAGGTCGTCGACGGCGACGACGCGCTGCTCCGGCAGCACCAGCGCGGACGGGGTTCGGTTCGAAGTCATGCGAAGGTCTCCTCGTACGATCCGGAATCAGGCGGCATCGTCGCGATAGATGCCGACCACGGGCGTCTCGCCCACGCGTGCGTAACCGCGATACATCCCTTCCGTGTTGAACGGCATCGCGACGTTGCCGTGCGCGTCGACCGCGACGATCCCGCCGCGCCCGGCCAGGCGCGACAGCTTGTTCATCACCGCGTCGTGCGCGGCATCGGCGAGCGACGCGCCGCGGTAGGCCATCTGCGCGGCCACGTCATGCGCGGTCGCGAGCCGGATGAACATCTCGCCGGTGCCCGTCGCCGATACCGCGCAGGTCGCGTCGTCCGCGTAGCAGCCGGCACCGATGATCGGCGAATCGCCGACGCGGCCGGGCTGCTTGTTCGTGATGCCGCCGGTCGAGGTCGCCGCCGCGATATGGCCGTGCACGTCGCACGCGACCGCGCCGACCGTGCCGTGCTTGCGGTCGGGATCGAGCGGCTCGGCCGGCTGCCCGGCGCCGAACGCGAAGCTCGCGGCATCGTGATCGAGCATCGTCCCGGCCGCCGCGCGCGCCTTCAACCACTGCGCATGACGCGCTTCGGTGTCGAAGTAGCCGGGCTCGGCGAGTTCGAGGCCCTGGGCGGCCGCGAACGCGTCGGCACCCGCGCCCGCCAGCAGCACGTGCTCGCTCGCTTCCATCACGCGCCGCGCGGCGAGCACCGGATTGCGCACGCGGGTCGCGCAGCAGATCGCGCCGGCCGCGAGCGTCGTGCCGTCCATCACCGCCGCGTCGAGTTCGTGCTTGCCTTCGGCCGTGTAGACGGCGCCGCGCCCGGCGTTGAACAGCGGACAGTCCTCGAGCAGCCGCACCGCGACGGTAACGGCGTCGAGTGCGCTGCCGCCATCGGCAAGCACCTGTTGCGCGGCCTGCAGGATCGCGGTGAGTTCGGCGCGGTACTGGCGTTCGGTGTCGGTGTCCATCGCATCGCGCAGGATCGTGCCTGCACCGCCATGAATCGCGACGATCGCGGTTGAGGTCATGATTTTTTCGAACCGGTGGGAGAAGGGTTGGCGGCGGGCACCGCCGCTTGCGGGTGGACCAGCCACGGCAACAGGAATTCGGTCATTTCGGCGGCGGACTTCGCGGAGCGATGCGTGCGCAGCGCGACCGCGTCGATCAGCGCCTCGATCATCGTCAGCACGGCCGCCTCCGACGTGGCCGCGAAACGCCGTTCCGCCTTGACGTACAGATTCAGCGACGCGATCGGTGCAAGCGGCGAACCGGGCCCGTCGGAGATGCCGAGCACGCGCGCACCGCGCGCGGCCGCGCGGCGGGCCAGTTCGATCGTGTCCTTGACGTAGCGCGGAAACGCGAGCGCGATCACGAGATCGCGCGAGTCGGCCGTGTACAGGCGCCGCGCCGCATGCGACGGGCCGCCGAGCAGCGCGAGCGACTGTACGTTGTCGTGACACACCGACAGTCCGTGTTCCATCAGCCCGGTCAGAAACGCGCTCGAACCGGCGCCGAGGATCAGCACGCGCCGCGCGCCGACGATCGCCTCGACGGCCGCCTCGACATCGGCCGCATCCAGCTGTGCACGCGTGTTCTCGATGTTCGCGACGGCCTGGTCGAACACGGCGTCGATCCATGCGGCGCCGCGCACGCCCTGCTCGTGCTCCTGTTCCTGCTCCTGCGCGGAACGCAGCCGCTCGACCGGCCCGAGCGTCGCCTCGAAGCCGCGCACGAGCGCCGCGCGCATCGCCGGATAGCCGTCGAAGCCGAGCGCCTTCGCGAAGCGGTTCGCGGTCGCGATCGACGCATTCACGGCCTGCGCGAGCTCGTCGATCCGCATCGTCGCCGCGCGGAACGGATTCGCGAGCACGAATTCGCCCATCCGGCGATGGATCGGCGTCATCCGCGGCATGGCCGCGGCGATGCGCTCCGCAATCGCGGATTCGTCGTGACTGGCTTCGTGCGGCAGGAGAGGCGTCATGCGAAAGGTTTTGCAAGGTGGATGAAAATCAATTTACACAATCTGCCGGAAGGAAAAAAATAAATTTTCATCAGGGTTGTCACGCCCTCCACCGGCCCGCCTGATGCAGTCGATCGCGTCGGGGACCCAATCCACAGACTTATCGGGAATACCCCAAGGATGTTCATTCGAATGCAGATTGGCGTTGACCGGATTCGAATTCGAACATACGATGCTCGAAAATGATCAGTCGTCAGATAACATTGAGTTTCAATGGC
Source organism: Burkholderia territorii (assembly GCF_001718335.1). Classification (NCBI taxonomy): domain Bacteria; kingdom Pseudomonadati; phylum Pseudomonadota; class Betaproteobacteria; order Burkholderiales; family Burkholderiaceae; genus Burkholderia; species Burkholderia territorii. Next base: position 914,065 of record NZ_CP013365.1, on the reverse strand, counting down.
AGCTGAATGTTCGACCGAAAGCCGTCATTCCGGTAAGAATCACGCGAATCGACCGCCCTTTAAGATCGGACATCGTACAAACGTGACCGCATAAGCCGACCCAGCCGGGCGGCTTGCATGGCTCAGGAGACAGCAGTGAAAACAGTCAAGGCTTTGCGCTGGTGGATCATCGTGCTGGTTTGTCTCGGCACGATCCTCAACTACCTCGCGCGAAATTCCCTCGCGGTGCTCGCACCGGAACTGAAGCACGTGTTCACGATCTCGACGCAGCAGTACTCGTATATCGTCGGGGCGTTCCAGATCGGCTATACGATCATGCAGCCGGTCTGCGGATTCATTGTCGACCTGATCGGCCTGCGGCTCGGGTTCGCGCTGTTCGCGATGCTGTGGTCGGTGGTCGGCGTCGCGCACGGCTTCGCGTCGGGCTGGCTGTCGCTCGGCATCCTGCGCGGCCTGCTCGGCCTGTTCGAGGCCGCCGCGATTCCGTCGGGGATGAAGGCCGTCGCCGAATGGTTTCCCGATCGGGAGAAATCCGTCGCGGTCGGCTACTTCAACGCGGGCACGTCGCTCGGCGCCGCGATCGCGCCGCCGCTCGTCGTGTTCCTGTCGATGCGGTTCGGCTGGCAATCCGCATTCATGGTCACCGGCGCGCTCGGCTTCGCGTGGGCCGCGCTGTGGTACACGCTGTACCGGTCGCCGGCCGATCATCCGCGCATCACGTCGCGGGAGCGCACATTGATCCGCGACGGCCAGGCGACCATGCCGGCCGTGTCGAAGCGCCGGATTCGCGACGTCATCACCGCGCGCCGCTTCTGGGCGATCGCGCTGCCGCGCTTCTTCGCGGAACCCGCGTGGCAGACCTTCAGTTTCTGGATCCCGCTGTACCTCGCGACCGAACGCCACATGCCGCTCACGCAGATCGCGATCTTCGCGTGGATGCCGTTTCTCGCGGCCGACGCCGGCGGCATCGCGGGAGGCTACCTGTCGCCGTATCTCGCCAACCGGTTCAAACTGCCGCTCGTGTGGTCGCGTGTCGCCGGCGTCGCGCTCGGCGCGGTGCTGATGCTGGGGCCGGCGATGATCGGGCTCGTGTCGTCGCCTTACACGGCCATCGGCCTGTTCTGCGTCGGCGGCTTCGCGCACCAGATGATCTCCGCGCTCGTCAACACGCTGTCGGCCGATGTGTTCGATCCCGAGGAAGTCGGCACCGCCAGCGGCTTCGCCGGCATGGCCGCGTGGATCGGCGGGCTCGGCTTCTCGCTGCTGGTCGGCGCGCTCGCCGACAAGATCGGCTACGCACCGCTGTTCGCGTGCCTCGGCCTGTTCGACATCATCGGCGTCACGCTGCTCGCGGTGCTGATCCGCGGGCAGTCGAAGCAGGAACGCCTGCTCGCGCAGCACGCCTGACCTCCGTCTTCACCAGGGAATCGCCTTCATGACCTCGCTTCTTCATCCGCCCGTGTTCCGCGTCGCCGACCGGCGGGCGAACCGTGTGCTGCTCGCATCCGACGCGGGCGCGACCCTCGAGATCTTCGTGCTCGAGGACGACATCGTGCGCGTGCGCGTGCTCCCGGACGCGACGCCGCGCACCCCGCGCACGTGGACGATCGCACCGGGCCTCGACGACGTACCGCTCGACGGACGCGACCGCCTCGACCTGAGCGGCTTCGCGCTGCCGGCCTACGACTTCGCCGAAGACGACGGCGGCGTGCGCATCGAAACCGCGCAGGTTCGCCTCGCGGTAAGCCGGCAAGGCGGCCATTGCACGTGGTCGATGCGCGGCGCCGACGACACATGGCGCGTCGTGCTCGCCGACCGCGCGACGCAGGCGTACAACTTCGGCTGGTGGGACGATCGCGCGTATCACTACGTCGCGCGCGAGCGCGGCGACAAGGTGTTCGGGCTCGGCGAACGCGCGGGCGAGCTCGACCGCACCGGCGCGCGCTTCGAGATGCGCAACATCGACGCGATGGGGTACAGCGCGAAGCACACGGACCCGCTCTACAAGCACATTCCGTTCTACGTCACGTGGTCGCCGGACACATGCCGGGGCTTCGGGTTGTTCTATGACACGCTGTCGGATTGCGCGTTCGACATGGGCCGCGAACTCGACAACTACCACGGGCTGTACCGCTATTTCGTCGCCGAGCACGGCGATCTCGACTACTACTTCATCGCGTCGCCCGACACGCCGCTCACGGCCGCGCGGCGCTTCACGTGGCTCACCGGGCGCCCGGCGCGCACGCCGAAATGGGGGCTCGGCTATTCGGGCTCGACGATGAGCTACACCGACGCGCCGGACGCGCAGCGGCAGATGAACCAGTTCGTCGAACAGTGCGACGCGCACGACATCCTGTGCGATTCGTTCCACCTGTCGTCGGGCTATACGTCGATCGGCGCGAAGCGCTACGTGTTCAACTGGAACCGCGACAAGTTTCCCGACGCGAAAGGATTCGTGAAGCACTACCGCGACCACGGCATCCGCCTCTGCGCGAACATCAAGCCGTGCCTGCTGCGCGACCACCCGGCGTTCGACGACGCGGCGCGGTGCGGGCTGCTGATCCGCTCGGCATCGGGCGAGCCGGCATGGGTGCAGTTCTGGGACGAGGTCGGCGCGTATCTCGACTTCACGCAACCGGATGCGTATCGCTGGTGGCAAGAGCAGGTCACCTCGGCGCTGCTCGATTATGGAATCGCGTCGACGTGGAACGACAACAACGAATACGAGATCTGGTCGCCCGATGCGATCGCGCACGGCTTCGGCCAGCCGTTTCCCGCACGCGAGGCGAAGGTGCTGCAGACGATGCTGATGATGCGCGCGTCGCGCGACGCACAGCGCGCGCATGCACCTGCGCAGCGGCCGTTCCTCGTGTCGCGCTCGGGCGGCGCCGGCATGCAGCGTTACGTGCAGACCTGGTCCGGCGACAACTACACGTCGTGGGAAACGCTGCGCTACAACCTCAGGATGGGCCTGGGGCTCGCGTTGTCGGGCGTGTCGAACATCGGTCACGACATCGGCGGCTTCTCCGGCCCCGCACCGTCGCCCGAGCTGCTGCTGCGCTGGGTGCAGTTCGGCATCTTCATGCCGCGCTTCAGCATTCATTCGTGGAATGACGACGGCACCGTCAACGAACCGTGGATGTATCCGGAGATCACCGCGCAGATTGCATCGCTGATCAAGCAGCGCTACCGGCTGCTGCCTTACCTCTATCACCTGCTGTGGCTGTCGACCACGCGCTACGAGCCCGTGCTGCGGCCGACCTTCGGCGACTTCCCCGGCGACCCGCGCTGCTACGACGAATGCGACGACATGATGCTCGGCGACGCGCTGCTGGTCGCGCCGGTCGTCGAGGCGGGTCGCACGGAGCGCACGGTGTATCTGCCGCGCGGTGCACGCTGGATGTGCTGCACGAGCGCGCAGTCGTTCGACGGCGGCGCCAGCGTAACGCTGCCCGCGCCGCTCGACACGCCGGTGATGCTGTTGCGCGAAGGTCGCGTGCTGCCGCTTAACGTCGCCGAGCAACGGTTCGGCGCACGCGCGGACGCGCGCGGCTTCCTCGTCGCGCCGCGCATCGAGGACGGCGTGGCGTACGGCGAGTGCGTCGAGGACGACGGCGAAACGGAAGCGTGGCGCGACGGCGAATACGGACTGTGGCGCATCGAGACCGGGCGCGCGGCGTCGGGCGAACTCGGTGTATCGGTCCGCTGGGACGGCCGCATGAACCGCCCTGCCGAACGGATCGAGATCCTGCTGCCGGCGTCGCTGCAAGGCACTGTTGCCGTGCGCGGTGCGCGCGTCGAAAACGATGTGCGCGACGGTGCGTGGCGCCGCATCGTCGTGGCATTCGACGACTGACCGCGCAAGCGCGCGAAAACGCCGAACCCTCGGATCGGGCGGGCCGCGCACACGGCCCGCTCTGCCCCAAAGAGGAGGCCGATCAGCCTCCCGCCCCTTGAAGAGACCTGGAGATCGTCAATGAAGGCATCGCATCACTACTCTGCAATCCTGATTTTATCGGCCGCGTCGTTCGGCGCTTCCACCGCCCATGCGCAAAGCAGCGTGACGCTGTACGGCGTGGTCGACGATTCGATCGCGTACGTCAACAACCAGCAAGGTCACTCGAACGTGTACATGCGCGACGGCAACCTGTATGCGTCGAAGTTCGGGCTGCGCGGCGACGAGGATCTCGGCGGCGGCACGCACGCGATCTTCGACCTGCAATCCGGCTTCAACCTGAACACCGGCGCGCAAGCCGCCGCCGGCACGATCTTCAACCGCCAGGCGTTCGTCGGGCTGCGCAACGATCATTACGGCACGGTGACGGCCGGCCGCCAGTACACGCCGTATTTCCTGCTGGTCGGCCCATACGCATCGAGCAGTTGGCTGACCGGCGCGACAGGCGCGCATCCGGGCGACATCGACGGGCTCGACACGACGATCCGCGTCAACAATTCGGTTACCTATACGTCGCCGACGTTCTCCGGGCTGACCGCGAGTGCGATGTACGCATTCGGCGGCATCGCGGGCGCGACCGGCAAGGGCAACACGTTCAGCGCCGCACTGCGCTATGCGAACGGGCCGGTCGGCATCGCGGCCGGCTACCTGCGCATCAACAGCTCGGGCTCGTCGGCAGGCTTCCTGAATCCGGCGACCGCGGCGTCGGGCAGCTTCGCGGTGTCCGTGCTGAACCAGGGATACCTGACCGCAAAGGCCGTTGAGCAGATCGCGGCCGCCGGCAACTACACGCTCGGCAACCTGACGATGGGTCTGAACTACTCGAACGTGAAATATCTGCCCGGCAACGGCTCGGCGTTCACGGACACGGCCGTGTTCAACACCTACGGCGCGCTCGCCGCGTACCGCTTCACGCCGACCTTCTCGGTGGCCGGCGCGTTCGCGTACACGCTCGCGTCGAAGGCAAACGGCGTATCGGACGCAGCGCGCTATCAGCAGTATTCGCTGAAGGAGTCGTACAGCCTGTCGAAGCGCACGACGCTCTATGCATTGCAGGCGTACACGCATTCGAGTGGACGGACACTCGGCGCGCTGGGTGCCGGCCATATCGTCGACGCGGCGCCGATCGTCGGCGATTCGCAACAGCTCACGCCGTCGACGACGCACGGCCAGTTCGTCGGCATGGCCGGCATCGCCGTGACGTTCTGAATCCGCACGGCTGCGCATCGCCCGCCTGAGCCCCGGACGATCGGGCATCGTCCGGGGCCGGTTTGCGTTCGACGTGCCCCTCCTCCCGCATGCCGCACGCAGCGTGCGGGTTTTCGCGATCGCCGCAATACCTTACAATTCGTCAGGTTTATCCCTGCTGCATATCCCTTCTTGCAGTCCTGACACCGCGGTACACTCGACGCACGCCGTATCAGGGTCCGACGCGCGACACGCGCGCCGGGCGGCGTCGCGCCTCGTTGCGCCCACAACTGGATGCCAGCCATGCCAGATTCCCGTTCCTCGCCTCGCACGACATTCAAGCCGCAAGTCGTGTTGCCCGCGCTTGCGGTCATCGGTGCACTGCTCGTCGTGTGCGCGCTGCGCCCGAACGAAGCCGGCGCGCTCTTCTCCTCCGGCCAGCAATGGGTCGTCGCGCGCTTCGACTGGTTCTACGTGCTCGCCGTCACCACGTTCCTCGTGTTTCTCGTGCTGATCGCCGCGAGCGACTTCGGCAACATCCGGCTCGGCCCCGACGACGCCGAGCCCGAGTTCAGCTTCCTGTCGTGGACGGCCATGCTGTTCGCGGCAGGCATGGGCATCGGTCTCATGTACTTCGGCGTCGGCGAGCCGATGCAGCACTTCCTGAAGCCGCCGACCGTCGACCCCGGCACGCCTGCCGCCGCACGCGAGGCGATGCTGATGACCTTCTTCCACTGGGGCTTTCATGCGTGGGCGATCTACGGGCTGATGGGTCTCGTGCTCGCATACTTCGGATTCCGCTACAACCTGCCGCTGACGCTGCGCTCCGGCCTGTATCCGGTGCTGCGCGAGCGCGTGAACGGCTGGATCGGCCACGCGGTCGACGCGTTCGCGCTGGTCGGCACGGTCGCGGGCATCGCGACGACGCTCGGCTACGGCGTGATGCAGTTGAGCGCCGGCCTGCATACGGTCGCCGGCTGGGATACGAGCGGCAACGCATTCCGCATCGGGCTCGTCGTGATCGTCGTGATCCTGGCCGGCGCATCGGCCGCGAGCGGTCTCGACAAGGGCGTGCGGCGGCTGTCCGAACTGAACCTGCTGCTGGCGTTCCTGTTGCTCGCGTTCGTGGTCGTCGCGGGCCCGACGTCGTTCCTGCTGCGCGCGCTCGGCGACAACATCGGCCAGTACCTGTCGAATCTCGTCGACCTGTCGTTCCGCACTTACGCGTATGCGCCGCCGCGCGAGGAAGGCTGGTTCGGCGGGTGGACGATCCTCTACTGGGCATGGTGGGTATCGTGGTCGCCGTTCGTCGGCATGTTCATCGCGCGCATCTCGCGCGGCCGCACGATCCGCCAGTTCGTGATCGGCGTGTTGCTCGTGCCGACCGCATTCAATCTCGTGTGGATGACCGTGTTCGGCAACAGCGCGATCTGGCTCGACGCCCACGGCGCGGCCGGCGCGCTCGCGCAAACGGCCGGCAGTGTCGATGCGTTGCTGTTCCGTTTCTTCGATTTCCTGCCGCTGTCCCAGTTGCTGTCGATCGTCGCGATCGTGCTGATCGCGGTGTTCTTCGTCACGTCCGCCGATTCCGGCGCATTCGTGATCGATCAGATCGCGACGCGCGGCAGCGCGCATTCGCCGGTCTGGCAGCGGCTGTTCTGGGCCGCGCTGCTGGGCGTGACGGCGGCCGTGCTGCTGGTCGCGGGTGGGCTCGGCGCGCTGCAGGCGATGACCTTGATCGCAGCATTGCCCGTCGCGTTGATCATGCTCGCGCTCTGCTACGGGCTGTGGCGCGGGCTCGCGGCCGATCGCGCGCACTATTCGCAGGACGTCGCGCCCGCGACGAGCTTCTGGACCGGTCAGCACTGGCGCCATCGCCTGACCCACATCCTGCGGCAGACGACCGAGGCCGACGCTCGCCAGTTCGTCGCGGAAACCGTCGAGCCGGCACTGCGCAAAGTCGCAGACGAGCTGCGCGCGGGCGGTGTCGACGCACACGTGCAACGCGACAGCGACGATGCGGTACGCCTGACCGTGCCGACCGCGGAACACCGCGATTTCGTCTACGGCGCGCGCGTGACGGCGAAATCCGCGGCTGCGTTCCTCGTGCGCGAAGCGGCCGAGCCGGAGTCCGGGCGGCCGCACGTGTACGGCATCGTCACGTTCTTCGAGGATGGGCGACTCGGCTACGACATCGAATACCTGCGCGGCGACGAACTGATCGCCGATGTATTGCGTCAATACGAACGCTACGTGTCGCTCGCGGCCGACCAGCGTACGCATCTGCTGAGCCGAGCGCCCGGGCACGCCACGGAGGGCGAATGAGCCGGACTGCGGCGTTCGTCGTGTCGGGACGGCGCATGGCACCCGACGGAGCCGTGCGATGAGCGGCCTCTTGAGCGATCGCACCGGCGACTTCATCGCGCTCGCAACGCTCGCGATGCTTTACCTCGGCGGCGTCGGCCTCGCGCTGTGGCGGATCCGCACCGCCGCTCCGCGCGGCAAGCTCTACTGGATCGTATGCATCGCGCTGCTGGCCGGCGGCGCGATCGCGATCGCCGCCAACCTGTCGCCGATGCCGAACAGCGGCGAGATGCCGCCCGGTTTCGCCCTCGGCGTCGAGGCGGTGCTGCTCGGGCTCGCGCTCGTGGCGGCCGGCTGTGCGTGGCTGATGTTGCGAGCGAGGCGCGACTGACACGTTGCCCTTTTGCGCGGCATCGCAGCGTTGTCATGCATGAACGGCAACGCCCATGCGCGACGACGCGCTGCGGCCATTTTCCCAATGGATCATGCAGACGGCGCCCGCGCGGTGACGAGCCAGCACGCCGCATCGAAGCGCAGGTTCGCGCCTTGCACGTAGCGCTCGAACGCAGCGCGAGCCGTTTCGATCACCCGCCGGCGCGTCGCGTCGTCCACTTGACGAAGCGCGAGCCCGACCGGGCCCAGTCGCGCGATGTAGTCGTCCAGTGCGGGCACCGGCAATGCGCATGCGACATCGATCGGCTCGATCGCAATGTCGGCCCAGCCGCTGTCCGACAACACCGACGCGATCCGTTGCCGGTCGCCGAACGCGAATTGTCCGGGCGCGCCCGGTTGCCGCGCCGGCATCGCCGGGAGCAACGGCGCCGCGGCACGCTCGGCAGTCGTCATGAACGGATTGTCGGCGGCGCCGCGCCATGCGACGAATCGCAGTTGCGCGTTCCGGCGCGCCGCGTGCCGCAGGTTCGCGAAGGCCTGCACCGGATCGTCGAAGAACATCACGCCGAAGCGCGACACGATCAGGTCGAACCAGTCCGGCGCGAACGCATGCGTCTGCGCATCGGCATGCACGAAGGCGGCATCGACGCCCTCGCGTTGCGCGCGCGCCCGTGCCGCTGCAACCATCTGCGCCGAAATATCCAGGCCCGTACAGCGGGCATGCGCGCCGAGCCGCCGCGCAATCGCGAGCGTCACCGCGCCGGTGCCGCAGCCGACATCGAGCACGCTGCTCGCGGATGCCGCCACCGCCGCATCCGCGAGCAATGCCTCGAACGGCTCGAACATCCGGTCGAGCACGCGCTGCGTGTCGACCCATGCCTGCCCCGACGGGCCGTTCCATAGCGCAGACTGCACTTCGTTTGTCCGGCTTCCTTCCATCGTCGCCCTCCTTTCGTCCGTGTCGTTGACCGTGATCCGGACTATGCTGCTTCAAGCCGGCTTGAGGTCAAGGCCGCGAATGCGGCACGATCCGCGCGTCGTGTCGGCCGTCGCCGCACTGTCCTTCACATTTCTTACATTCACGTTCCGTATCGTTGACGGCTTTCCTACGGTGCCTCCCATGCGACGACTCCTCTCCCGCGCGCTGTTCGTGCGCTGCGCTGCGCTTGTTGCTCTCGCGGCGTTGTCCGCGTGTTCGAATCACATCGATACGCCCGCCGATCCGGCCAGCGCCGCGATCAACGTACAGGCCGCATGGGTCGAAATCGGCGATGCGAACCAGGCGATCGCGCGCGTGGTCACCAACTACAGCGCTGCGTCCGCGAGCGATCCGCTGTGTCCGCTACTGTCCGTCGACGGCAAGCAGTCGCGCATGACGCTGCGCGCCGGCGCCGCGACCGTCGCGCAACGGCCGACGGCGAGCGCCCCGGCCGACTCGAAACCGTCGAGCTTCCCGGTGTCGGTCTGCGAAGCGACGCTGCCGGGCGATGCCCGGACGGCGAGCGTCGCGGGCCGCGCGCTACCGCTGCCGAAAGCGCAGCCGCAGCGCATCGCGATCATCGCCGACACCGGTTGCCGGATGAAGAAGGCCGACAACGCATGGCAGGCATGCAACGACGCGACGGTCTGGCCGTTCGACACGATCGCGGCGAGCGTCGCGAAGCTGTCGCCGGACCTCGTGCTGCACGTCGGCGACTATCACTACCGCGAAAACGCGTGCCCGCCGGACATCGCCGGCTGCAAGGACAGCCCGTGGGGCTACGGCTGGGATACGTGGCAGGCCGACCTGTTCCGGCCGGCCGCGCCGCTGTTCGCGAAGGCGCCGTGGGTCGTCGTGCGCGGCAACCACGAGGAATGCGCGCGGGCCGGCCAGGGCTGGTACCGCTTCCTCGATCCGCGCCCGTATTCGGCGGCTCGATCGTGCGACGATCCGGCCAACGACGACGACGCGAACTATTCGGAGCCCTATGCGGTGTCGCTCGGCGGCGGCACGCAGGTGATCGTGTTCGACACCGCGAAGGTCGGACGCAATCCGCTGAAGACGACCGACGCGCAGTTCCGCATCTATCAGAAGCAGTTCCAGACGGTCGCGACGCTCGCGTCGAAAGCGGGCATCTCGACGACGATCTTCACGAACCATCACCCGATTCTCGCGTTCGCGCCGATTGCCGGCAGCACGCCGGCGCCGGGCAACCTGGCGCTGCAGTCGGTGATGGCGAGCCTGAACGCGCAGGCGTACTACCCGCCCGGTGTCAACGTCGCGCTGCACGGGCACGTGCACGACTTCCAGGCGATCAATTTCTCGTCCGGCCATCCGGCGACGATCGTGTCCGGCAACGGTGGCGACAACCTCGACGTCGCACTGCCCGATCCGTTTCCCGCGGGCCTGACACCTGCGCCGGGGGCCGTGATCGAACGGCTGTCGCACAACAACAGCTTCGGTTTCCTGATCATGGAACGACGCGCGGCGCCCGCGACGGGCTGGGTATTCCATGCGTATTCGGCGGCCGGCAAGCTGCTCGCGTCGTGCGACCAGTCGGGCAACACGCTCGCATGCGACAAGACGGGGTTCATCGCGCCGTGACCGACGAAGTTCGAGTGCATGACGATATGGCGGATTCGACCAGACGCCAGCGACGGACGGCGGGATCGCGGAGGCGGACGGTTTTGTCGGCCACCGCTGCCGGGCCGCTGACTTACCCTTCGGTTGTGGTCGGTGTCGTTGGCGGTGGCGGTGGCGGTGGCGGTGGCGGTGGCGCTGGCGGCATCGGCGGCCGGGCGGTACGCGTACTTGCCGCCGCCCTGCTCGGCGGCGCGGCGCTCGCGGGCCATGCCGCGCCGTCGGAGACGATCCTGCTTCCCGGTGCGCCGCCGTCGCGCGTCGTCGGCACGATCGGCAACGGGACGCCGCAGGTGACCGGCAAGGTCGACGCGGCGGCCGCACGTTTCGCGCCCGACCCGAGCCTCGTCGCGCTGGGCCGCCGAATCTTCTTCGATCCGCGGCTGTCCGAGCCGCACGGCATGTCGTGCGCGGGCTGCCACGATCCGGCGCGCGCGTTCGCGCCGACATTGTCGGCCGCTTCGCTCGCAGGGCCGGGCGTGCCGGAAGGTAGCCGCCACGGACGCTTCAGCCAGCGCAACGCGCCGTCGCTGCTATACGTGCGCTACGTGCCGCGCCGCCACTTCTACCAGGACGACGACGCTCCCGCGCCGTCGCCGTTCGGCGGCCTCTTCAGCGACGGTCGCGCGGACACGCTCGCCGAACAGATCCGCGGGCCGTTGTTCGATCCGAACGAGATGAACAACCGCACGCCGGCCGCGCTGCTGCGCAAGGTCAACGGCACCGAACTGTCGGACACCCTCGCCGCGCGCTTCGGCGCATCGGTGCGGCGCGACCCCGAGCAACTCGTGCGCGCGCTGGGCTCGGCCGTCGAGGCCTATCTGCAGAGCGACGACATGGCGCCGTTCACGTCGCGCTTCGACGCGTACCTGCGCACGCGCAAGCCGCTCGCGCCGGCCGAGATGCGCGGCCTGGCGCTGTTCCGCAATCCCGACAAGGGCAACTGCATGAGTTGCCATACGCTGTCGGAGACGTCGAGCCGGCCGGAGCGCTCGCTCTTCACCGATTTCGGCTACGACGCGATCGGCGTGCCGCGCAACCACGCGCTGCCCGCGAACCGCGATCCGCGCCATTTCGACAACGGTCTGTGCGAGACGGCCGCGCGGCTGCAATGGCCCGCGCCGACGCAATGGTGCGGCTACCTGCGCACGCCGGGGCTGCGCAACGTCGCGGTCAAGCAGACGTTCATGCACAACGGCGTGTTCACGACGCTGCGCGACGCGGTCGCGTTCTACAACACACGCTCGACCGACCCGGGTTTTTGGTATCACGGCGCCAGGACGTTCGACGACGTGCCGGCCGCGTATCGCGGCAACATCAACGTCAATTCGACGCCGATGAACCGCCGGCCGGGCACGCCACCCGCACTGACCGACGCGGAAATCGACGACATCGTCGCGTTCCTCGGCACGCTGACCGACGCGCGCTACGCGAATCTGGTCCCGCCTGCCCCGCCTGCTGCCCGGATTGCCGGGGCGCCGGCTGCCCGCACACCTGCGCCGGTGCGCTAAACCCTGGCCGAATGGCCAGGCGCATGCGCGCCCGCTTGCGGTCGCCTCACATACTGGTTATATTTACAGTACTGTATTTATGAACAGTGAGGTGCGCGATGGAACATCTGGTCCGTATCGTCAACGACACCGATCGCCAAGTGCTGGCATGGCTGCGCGCGCAGGTCGGCGACGCCCGCGTTGAGCGCGCGGCGCGCCAACTCGGGCATACGCGCAAGCCCTTCCCGTCGGCGGTATGCCGATACCTCGGCATGAGCGCGCCGGCCACGCTGCGCCAGGCAGAGCGGCCGCGCGCGGCGCGCGACTTCTCGGTCGGTGATCGCTATCTGTCGCTGATCCGTCAGCACCTCGCCGCGCATGCGGTCAACCGATGAAATCGCCGAAATCGTATCGTCGGCGCGTCGCCGCGCGGCGGCCGTCGGCGGTGAATGCGGCGTGCCGGGTCGGCCGGCCCGTGCCCCCGTCACGGCCACCGAGCCCGGTAGCCAACGTGCGTGCACGGTTCACACCTGCGCAGCGGCAGCCGCGTCGCGTATCAATTGCCCGAGCATTTCGATCGCTGCTTCATGTGCCGTGTCGAACACCCGCGTGCAGGCCAGCCGGATATACGCGTCAAAGCGGTCGGAGTTCGAAAAGATCGCGCCTGGCGCAATCCTTACCCCGCGAGCCAGCGCGGCATCGAACAATGCTTCGGAACGCACGCCGTCCGGCAACGCGATCCAAAGCAGCATGCCGCCGGGCGGCCGGTTCATCCGCGTGCCGGCCGGAAAATGGCGTGCGATCGCATCGATCGTCACATCGCGCTGCACGCGCAACTGCTCGCGAAACCGGTGCAGGTGGCGATCGAACGCTCCCGAGCCGACGAATTCGGCCGCGACGGCCTGGAGCAACGCAGCGTTGTGCCGGCTGTGCGCGAACTTGAGCATCTTCACGCGCGCGTGCCAGCGGCCCGCGCTCATCCAGCCGAGCCGCATCCCGGGTGCCAGCACCTTGTTGAACGACGGGCAATAAATCACCGTGCCGTCACGATCCCATGCCTTTACGGGCTTCACCACGTGTGGCGCTTCCACGAGCTCGCGATACGGTTCGTCCTCGATCACGGCCACGCCGTGGCGCGAGCAAAGCGCGACCAGCGCGGCCTTGCGCTCGTCGGGCATCACGCTGCCGAGCGGGTTCTGCAGATTCGGCACGACGACCACGGCCCGAATGTCCGGGTACGCGGTCAGCGCGACTTCGAGCGCTTCGATCGACAGCCCGGTCGTCGGGCTAGCCGGAATTTCGAGCGCACGCAGGCCGAGGCTTTCGAGCAGCTGGATCAAGCCGAAAAAGGCCGGCGATTCGATCGCGACCGTATCGCCCGGGCGTGCCACGGCGCGAAGCGCGAGATTCACGGCATCGACGCCGCCGCTCGTCGACATCACGTCGTCCGGCGATACGGTCACGCCGTACGACAGCGCGCGCTTTGCCATCGTCTGCCGGAATTCGGGCGACCCGCCAACGGGCCCCGCGTCGGTCAGCAGCGTCGGCTTGCGCCGCAGCAGCCGGATCGCCAGCGTCTGCAGGCGCTCGGACGGATACAGCGTCGCGAGCGCGGATGCGCCGCCGAGATTCAGCGCATCGGGCTTCGCGTTCGCGCGATCGATCACGCGCGATACGCGTTCATGCAGTCCCGCGAACGGCGGCTCGACGCTCAGCGGCGGCCCATCGCTTTCGGGCAGCGTATCGAGCGCGGCGGCCGCGCGCCGCCTGACGAAATAGCCGGAACGCGGCCTGGCTTCGCACCAGCCCGTATCCTCGAGCCGCCGAAATGCCTGGATCGCGGTCGACAAGCTCACGCCGTGTTGCGCCATGAAGGCACGTACGGACGGCATCCGGTCGCCGGGCGACAGCGTACCCGCCGCGATGATGCGGCGATAGTGCTCGGCGAGTCGTTCGTACAGCGGCTCGCCGGCCATCGGCAAAGGTGTTCGGAACGAGTCCGTGATGAGCGTCATGCGGGTCATCGTGCCCGCGCGCGCCGGCACACGCCAGATACAGATTCTCGGGAAACCCACCGATACAGACGATCAAAATCGTCGACTGCACCGTAACAGATTCCCGTCCCCTGAATCTGTCCTGCCCGCGCGCATTTCCCTAACCTGCTTGCACGCTGTTGCCCGGCCATCGCCGGGCCGCGCAACCGGAAAAAGGACTCGCCATGCGGACGCAAGACATCCGGCTCGATGCCGGGCAAAGCCACTTTGCGTGGTTCGACAAGGGCAGCCAGGTCGTCGTGCTCGACGGCGCGCTGGCGGTCACGTTGCGTCATGGCGGGATAGACTGGCTGCCCGATACGCCGCATTACGTTCGCCGCGTGCTCGACGAAGGCGAGTGCCTGACGATCGAGACGGCCGGTCACATGACATTGTCCGCGGGCGGTGCCGGGCCGGTCGCCGCGCTCATCGCGGCGCCCGGAGCCCGGTCCGGCGTGTTCGCGATGTGGCGCACATGGCTGCACCGGGTAATCACGCCGCTACTCGGCGAGCGCCAGGTCCGCGAGCAGCCCTGACACGGCAGCCCGCGCCGTCGCCGCTGTCGTCACGTAATCGGCGTGTAATGCACGCGGGCAACGAGCACGGTTTTGTCTCGGCGCGGGGGCGCGCCGACAATTTCAGCCGCAAGAACCACACGCAGCTACCGCCCCTGCCGCGCGCGCTCGATCCACTCGAACAACGCCATCCCGATCAGCATCGCTGCGACGAAAGCGATGCCCTTGATCGACGCGAACCCGATCGACACGATCGCCGGCCCCGGGCAAAACCCGGCAAGCCCCCACCCGATGCCGAACACGGCGCTGCCAGCGACGAGGCGCACCGTAATCGTCCGCGCGGCCGGCCACTGGATCGGCAAGCCGAGCAGCGACCGCGTCCGACGCTTCGCCCACGCAAACGCGAACACGGCAACGCCGATCGCGCCGGCCATCACGAACGCGAGTGACGGATCCCAGCGGCCTGCCAGGTCGAGAAAGCCGATCACCTTCTGCGGATTGGCCATCCCCGACACG
This sequence comes from Burkholderia territorii, assembly GCF_001718335.1. Taxonomy (NCBI): domain Bacteria; kingdom Pseudomonadati; phylum Pseudomonadota; class Betaproteobacteria; order Burkholderiales; family Burkholderiaceae; genus Burkholderia; species Burkholderia territorii. The sequence goes on along the minus strand of NZ_CP013365.1, from coordinate 899,051 downwards.
ATGAGGCCGGCGCCGAACAGCAGCCCCGCCAGAAACGCGAATCCTGCCTGCATGTCAGCCTCCGATCATGTGCCGTCGCACGAATACGGTCGCAAAACCCGCGACCATGAATACCGCCGTCGCGACGATCGATCTCGCCGCACCGCGCGACAACCCGCAGACGCCGTGACCGCTCGTGCATCCGCCCGCATAGCGCGTGCCGATCCCGACCAGCAGGCCGGCCGCCAGCAGCTCGCCCCAGCCCGCATCGACCTGCGGCGTCATGACGGCGCCGACGATACGCATCATCAGCGGCGCGGCAATCATCCCGCCGACGAATGCGGCACGCCAGCCGCGCTCGGCTGCGCCGGCCGTGAACAAGCCGCCGACGATGCCGCTGATCCCGGCGATCCGTCCGTTGAACGCCACGAGCCACGCGGCAGCGAGCCCGATCAGCACACCGCCTGCAAGCGACAGCCACGGTGTGAAATGAAGCACATCAACGCGCATGGCGGGCCTCCTTCGCGGGCGCGCCGCAGAACTGTTCGTACAGCACGCCCATCACCGCGATCACGGCCGGGCTGTCGAGCGAATAGTGGATGTTCTTGCCTTCACGGCGCGTGCGGACCAATGCGTTGTCCCGCAACACGCCGAGCTGCTGCGACAGCGTCGGCTGGCGGATATCCAGCCGCGTCTCGAGGTCGCTTACGCAGCGTTCGCCCTGCGACAGCTCGCACAGCAGCAGCAACCGGTCAGGATTGGACAGCACCTTGAGCAGCGCGCATGCCGATTCGGCGGCAGCGCGCATCTGGTCGGGCTCGGGCAGCCCGGTAGAGGGGGCGGTGTTCATGAGGGTGACGGCAAACGATTAACGAAACGATATTATATATATTTATATAACGTAGAGTCGTACTTTCGTTCGATGCCGTCAGATGATGGCGCCATCGACAATGGCCGCACCCTGCCCCTTGCTCACTACGCCTGCTCACCGGCAATTGTCTCGGCTGCCGCCGTGCGCTTCGCGCCCGCCCGCACCGCGCCGAGCACGAGCACCGCGATGCCGGCGATCACGCAAGGCACCGCGACGAACGCGAACGCGGTCGACAACGGCAGCCCCGTCGCGAGCATCGCACCGCCCGCCATCGAGCCGACGACGGACCCGCCGCGGCCGATCCCGTTCGCCCAGCTCACGCCCGTGGTCCGGCATTCGGTCGGATAGAACGCCGCCGACAGCGCATTCACGCCGACCTGCGAACCCGATACGCAGAAGCCGGCCGCGAACACGGCCAGTGCCGCGCCCATCGGCGATGCGGCCAGCACCCCGATGGCCGCGACGAACACACCCGCCGCCGAATAGCTGCATGCAAGTACGCGCTGCGGATCGAAGCGGTCCATCAGCCAGCCGAGCACGATCGCGCCGAGCGTGCCGCCGACCTGGAACATCGCGGTCACGCGCGCGGCCGTCTGCAGCGTCGCGCCGGTCGTGCGCAACAACGTCGGCAGCCAGCTCGACAGCAGGTAGATGACGAGCAGGCTCATGAAGAAGGTCAGCCACAGCAACAGCGTGCCGCGCAGCAGGTCGGCAGCGAACAGCCGCCCGAGCGGCGACCCGGCCGGCTTGCCGCGCGGCGCGACGAACGACGCGTGCGCAAGCTGCGGATCCGGTGCGATGCGCGCGAGCATCGCCGCGATCCGCTCGCGCGGCGCGCCGGTATTGACGAGGTAGCGCACCGACTCAGGCAGTCGCCACGCGAGCATCGGCAGGAGCAGCAGCGGCGCGGCACCGCCGACGACGAGCACCGCGCGCCAGCCGTCGCGTTCGATCAGCGACGCGGCCGCGAGCCCGCCGAGGGCCGAGCCGATCGTGAAACCGCAAAACATCGTCGTCACGAGCAACGAGCGCCGCCGCGCGGGGCAATACTCGGACGTCAGCGTGATCGCATTCGGCATCGCGCCGCCGAGCCCGAGGCCCGTCACGAAGCGCCATGCGATCAGTTCGGTCAAGCCGCCCGCACTCGCCGACGCCGCACTCGCGATACCGAAGCACACGACACAGGCGAGCAGCAGGCGCTTGCGGCCGAACCGGTCGCCGAACGGGCCGAACGCGAGCGCGCCGGCCATCAGTCCGGCGAGTCCGGCGCCGAATACCGGCGCGAGTTGCGCGGGCGACAGCCCCCATTCCGCGCGAATGACGGGGGCGATGAAGCCGATCGATGCCGTGTCGAAACCGTCGATCGCGACGATCAGGAAGCACAGCACGACGATCGCGACCTGAAACGGCGCGACGCGATGCCGGTCGATCCATTCGCTGACGTCGATGGACAGCGTATTGGCCATGATGATGTCTCCTCCATGAAGGCGGTCGCGCGCGATGTCATTGGAATGCGCGCCGCCGGATTCGGGCTGAAGCGCGTCAGGCGACGGTCTTCAGGCAATCCTCCGCGCGCCAGCCGTGCAGCCAGTCCAGCGCGTCGTAGAACTGCGCCTGCGTGCGACCGATCCACAGCCCATTGCGCACCTGCCGCTCGACGCCCTTCGCGTGATAGATCCGTCCCATCTCGCGCGCCGAATACAGCACGCGTGCGGTGCGCGGAATCCGCGCGCGTTCGTACAGCGCAAACGCAGCCTCGAAGTCGCCGTCGCGCTGCGCGACGGCCGCGCCGAGCGTCACCGCATCCTCGAGCGCCTGGCACGCGCCCTGCGCGATGTATTGCGTCATCGGATGAGCGGCGTCGCCGAGCACCGTCGCGCGGCCCGCGCTCCAGCGCTCGACCGGGTCGCGATCGGCGGTCGCCCAGCGCTTCCACGATGTCGGCCGATCGAGCATCTGCTTCGGCAGCGGGTGGATGCCGTCGAAGTACGACAGCACTTCCTCCTTGCTGCCGTCGCGCACGCCCCAGGTTTCCTGCTCGCGGCTGTGGAAGGTGACGACCAGGTTGTATTGCCGTCCGCCGCGCAGCGGGTAGTGAACGAGATGGCAATGCGGGCCGGCCCACACGACCGGCGCATTGATCTGCAGATCCTTCGGCATGTTGTCGACGTCGACGACCGCGCGGTAAACGACGTGCCCCGTCACGCGATGCGCATCGCCGATCAGCGCCTGCCGGATCGCGGACTTCACGCCGTCGCAGCCGATCACCGCGTCGGCACGATAACGCTCGCCGTGCTGATCGATCACGGTCACGCCGTTGCCGTCCTGCTCGAACCCGCACACCTGCGTGCTGGTCCGGAATTCGATCAGCGGATGATCCTTCACGGCCTCGTAGATCGACAGGTGGATGTCCGCGCGATGGATCACCGCATACGGGTTGCCGAAGCGTTCGCGATACGCGGCGCCCGTATCGATGCACGCGACTTCCCGCGCATCGAGCGCATCCATCAGTTGCAGCCGGTCGGTGAACACCGCGCGAGCACGTGCCGCCTCCCCGACGCCCAGCGCGTCGAGCGCATTGAACGCATTCGCGGCGAGCTGGATGCCCGCGCCGATCTCGCCGATTTGCGCGGCTTGTTCGAGCAGCTTCACGCGAATGCCCTGGCGCGCGAGCGCCAGCGCCGTCGCGAGCCCGCCGATGCCGCCGCCGATCACGAGTACGCGTCGGCCAGTATTTTGTGTCTCGCCCATGTCTGTCTCCTGCTTCGTGTTACGCGACGTAGTCGGGTTGCCGCATCGGCTGCGCCGCGTCGAACGCCGGCTCGCGCCGCGCGTGTTCATGAACCGCGAGGCTGCGCGGATAGGCGCTCAGGTCGCAATCCATCCGCAGCGCGTTCGCGACCTGCGGCACGAGGCAGACGTCCGCGAGCGTCGGCGCATCGCCGAAACACCACGGGCCCGTGTCCGCGCGCGCGAGCAGGCGTTCGACGCCGGCCATGCCTTCCGCGATCCAGTGCCGGTACCAGGCCGTCTTCTGCTGCGGTGTGACCTGCAGTTCGCTGTCGAGATAGCGCAGCACGCGCAAGTTGTTGACCGGATGGATGTCGCACGTGATCAGCGTCGCGAGTTCCAGCACGCGTGCGCGCTGCTGCGGCTCCAGCGGAATCAGCCGCGGTACCGGATGAATCTGGTCGAGGTAGTCGATGATCGCCAGCGACTGCCCGAGACGGAAATCGCCGTCGACCAGCGCCGGCACCGACGCCGACGGGTTCACCCGCGCGACGTAGTCGGCCTCGCGGTGCTCGCCCGTGCGAATGTTTACGGGCAGCGTGTCGTACGACAGTCCTTTCAGCGCGAGCGCGATGCGCACCCGATAGGAGGTCGAACTGTTGAAGAAGCTATGCAGTTGCACGATGTGGCCTTTCGATGAAATCGGGGAACGTGCGTCAGACCACGCGCACGGTGAGTTCGCCGAGACGCTCGACGCCGACCTTCATCACGTCGCCCTTGACCACCGCGCCGACGCCTTCCGGCGTGCCGGTAAAGATCACGTCGCCCGGTTCGAGGCGGAAGAACTTCGACAGGTCGGCCACGGTTTCGGCGACCGACCAGATCAGGTGCGACACGTCGCTCTTCTGCTTCGTCGTGCCGTTGACCGTCAGCCACAGGCCGGCGTGCTCGAAGTGACCGACTTCGCTCGCGGGATGCACGGGGCCGATCGGCGCGGAACGATCGAACGCCTTGCCGATTTCCCACGGCCGGCCCATCTCGCGCATCTTCATCTGCAGGTCGCGGCGCGTCATGTCGAGTCCGACCGCGTACCCCCACACGTGCTCGAGCGCGCTTTCGAGCGGAATGTCCGAACCGCCCTTGCCGATCACCGCGACCAGTTCGGCTTCGTAGTGGCAGTTCTGCGTCTGTGACGGATACGCGAGATCGAGCGTTTCGCCGTAGGCGACCGGCACGATCGAGTCGGCGGGCTTGCAGAAGAAGAACGGCGGTTCGCGATCGGGATCGAAGCCCATTTCGCGCGCATGGGCCGCGTAGTTGCGGCCGACGCAGTACACGCGGCGGACCGCGAAACGGGCGTTGCTGCCGGCGACGGGAAGCGCCACCGGCGCTTCGGGCGGGAAAACGTAAGTCATGAACGGCTCCAGCGTAGACATGAAGGAAGGAACGCGCGCCGCCTCGGCGGCGCATCGGACGAATCCGGGATATCGAAAAATCGCGCCGACCGGCGGCGTCACTCGCGCACTTCGCGCAACAGGTTCAGCGCGGACAACACAGGCCGGTCGGAATAGCTGAACAACACGGAGTCGGACGAGGCCGCCAGCCGCACCGGCGCCCACGACGGCGCTACGAAGATGTCGTGCGGCTCGAATGCGAACGCATCGCCGCCGATGCGCGCGGTGCCGCTGCCTTCGACGACGCAGTAGATCGTCGCGTCGGTGCTGCGATACGTGCGGCCGTCGAAGCCGGCCGGCAGGAACTGCATGAAGGTCGCGATCGTCGGCATCGGCCAGCCGCCCGTCGCGGGATTCACGTAGCGCAGTTTCACGCCGTCCCACGCGTCGAGCTCGCCGTTGCGGTACAGCGCGTCGAGGGCCTCGCGGGTGCGTGCGTACGGATAGCTGAACACCGGCGACGTCGGGTCGCTCACGCGATGGCGCACCGGCACCATGTTGTGGCCGAAGCGCGCGAAGCTGTCGCCTTCCGCGCGGCTGACGGGCTGCTCGGCCTCCGGGTAATTCTCCGCGAAGCCCGCATCGAGGCTCCCGACGAGCGGAATGTCGAGCCCGTCGAGCCACACGACGGGCTCGCCGCCATCTTCCACCGACGGGTTGCCGTGGTCGTGCCACGCCCACGACGGCGTGATGATGAAGTCGCCTGGATGCATCGTCGTGCGCTCGCCGTTCACGGCCGTCCACGCGCCCTTGCCCTCGACGATGAAGCGCAACGCCGACTGCGTATGCCGATGGCTCGGCGCGATCTCGCCCGGCAGGATCAATTGCAAGCCGGCATACAGGCTCGGTGTCATGCTCGACTTGCCGGGCAGCCCCGGGTTCTCCAGCACCAGCACGCGGCGCACGGCCTCCTCCGCGCTGATCACGCCGCCGGCCTGCATCACGAGGTCGCGCACCTGCGCGTACTTCCAGATCGCGGCTTGCGCGGCCGGCTGCGGCGTCTTCGGCACGAGGTTGTGCAGCGACTCCCACAATGGCGCAAGGCGCTGTTCGGCGATCCGTGCGTAATAGTCGGCGCGGGACGTATCCGGGTGTCGGCTGGTCATGATGTCTCCTTGGGGCGGCCGATCGCGTTCGGCGCTGTGTCGGGTCGAGGACCGCGTGCTTCAGTCCGTTGGCCCATTTATATTCGACGCAGACATACCCGGTAAAATGGCGAAATCATCTAATCCATATTATTTTGGATATATCTCCTGACACGGAGCACACGATGGACTGGACCTACCGGCTGCGATTACGGCACCTCCAGGTGCTGCTGAGCCTCGCCAGCACCGGCAACCTGAGCCAGTCGGCGGCAGCGCTCGCGACGACCCAGCCCGCGCTGTCGAAATGGCTGAAGGAGCTGGAAGAGGATGTCGGGCTGCCGCTGTTCGAGCGGCACGCGCGCGGCCTGCGGCCGACGGCCTACGGCGATGCGCTGATCGAGCACGCGCGCCGCGTCGAGGCGCAGCTCGACGTCGCGCGCGACGACATGGCGGCGCTGCGCGAAGGCGGCAGCGGCCTGGTCACGATCGGCACGTCGGGCGTCGCGGCCGCCGATACGGTGCCGCTCGCGGTGTCGCAGTTGCTCAAGCGGATGCCGCGCGCGCAAGTGCGTCTCGCCGAAAGCACGATGAACCAGCTGATGCCGCAACTCGCGCGCGGCGAACTGGACATCGTCGTCGGCCGCTCGGGCTCCGCGTCCGTCGATCCGCACCTGCACGCCGAAGCGCTGTACGTCGATCCGGTGGTGTTCGTCGCGCGGCCGGATCATCCGCTCGTCGGCGCGGCCTGTGTCGGCTGGGACGAGGTGCTGGCCTACTCATGGATCGTCTGGCCGTCGGGCACCCCCGTGCACAACGCGCTGCAAGTCGCGCTGACGGCCGCGGGCCGCGTGCAGCCTCCGCACTGTGTCGAATCGAATTCGTCGATCCTGAACCTCACGTTGCTGAACAACACCGACCTGCTGGGCGTCGCGTCGCATCGCGCCGCGCGGCGCTTCGAGCAGTTGAACGCGATCCGCATCCTGCCGATGCGGCTCGAGGGCCAGGGCGCGGTGTCGATGTACTGGCATCCCGACAGCGCGAATCGCGCGGCCGTCGCTGCCGCGATCGAGTGCCTGCGTGCCTGTGCGGCACCGCAGGTCGGCGGATGGGAGAAAGTGAAGGAGGAGTGAATGGCGAGGCGGCCGGAACCGGACCGCCTCGCGCTGGCGCGTCAGGCGCCGTCGCAGGACGCCGTGTCGTCCAGCATCAGCGTGCCGACGCGCGCGGGCACGAGCGGCGTGCGCGGCACCGGCGGCGTCCAGCCGAACAATGCCTGCGCGGCTGCGCCGCATACACGGCCCTGGCATGCGCCCATTCCGCAGCGCGTCAGCAGCTTCGCGGCCGTCCAGCCCGACGCCGGCGCGATCGCGTCGAAGCGCACGTCCTCGCAACGGCACAGTAGCGTATCGGGCCGCGCGAGCCGGCGAATCGGCTCGCGGATCGCGAAGCGTTCGCGCACCGAATCCGCGAACGCCTGCCAGCGCGCGCGCTGGGCAATCAGCCCGTCCAGCGGCGCCTTCTGCCCGGTGGCCGCACAGCCTGCAATCTCGCCTTCGACCATCGCCAGTTCGCTGCCGCCGACACCCGTGCACTCGCCCGCCGCGAAACAGCCTTCGCGGCTCGTGCGCTGGTGCGCATCGACCGCGACCGCGCCGTTCTCGATCCGGCAGCCGAGATGGCTCGGCAGCACGGTGTTCGGCACGAGGCCGAAGCCGCATGCGAGCCGGTCGCAATCGACCTCGAACTCGCGCTCGCCCTGCCGGATCCGCACGCGTTCGAGCCGCTGGTCGCCGAACGCCTCGACGACGTGTGCGCCGGGCCGGTAGGTGGCCGTGACGAGCTTCGCGGCCTGCGCGAGTTTCGACGGCCAGCGCCACAACCCCGCGCCGAAGCCGGCAACATCGCTCCACGCGGCCTGTTCGAGCACGTGCGACACCTGCGCGCCGGCCTGACGTGCGGTCGCCGCGCTCGCGAGCAGCAGCGGGCCGCTGCCGGCGATGACGATGCGCTGCCCGCGCACGTCGAGGCCGTACTTGATCAGCGCCTGCAGGCCACCCGCGCCGGTGACGCCCGGCACCGTCCAGCCGGGAAACGGCAGCAACAGCTCGCGCGCGCCACAGCACACGATCAGCGTGCGGAATTCGAGGAGAAACCCGCGTTCGTCGTCCTCCAGCAGCAGCGTGCCCGGCTGCGTTTCCGCGACGATGCGCGTGGCCGCCAGGTGCGTGACGTTCGGCCGACGCAGCACGGCAAGGCGTTCCGCCGCGGCCGGCAACGGTGTCGCGGCCACCGCCTGACGCCAGATCTGCCCGCCCGCGCGCGGGTTGTCGTCGACGATCGCGACCGTCGCGCCGCTTCGTGCGGCGGCCCGCGCGGCCGACAATCCGGCCGGGCCCGCGCCGACGACGGCAACGTCGACGCTCAGTCGTTCCTGTTTCATCGCGTGCGCTCCACCCGCATCCCGTCGCGGCACAGCGTCTGGCAAGCCAGACGGCGACGGCCGTCGATCGTCATCCTGCACTCCTGGCAGATGCCCATACCGCAAAACGGCGCGCGCGCCGCACCCGTGCACGACACACGCGTCGTGTCGTCGCCGCTCGCCGCGACGGCGGCCGCGACGGTCACGCCGTCGGCCACCGTCAGCGCACGGCCGTCCAGATGAATGATCATGAAGAAAGCGCTCCGGCTACGTGGGACGCGGTCAGGAAACGTCCCGGCAAATACGGTTCGATGTCGATGGGCGGGCGTTCGCCGGTCATCAGCGCGGCAACGAGCCGCGCACTGCCCGGCGCGGTCGTCACGCCGAGCCCTTCGTGCCCGACCGCAAGCCACACGCCCGGCCGCGCCGGATGCTCGCCGAGCAGCGGCAGGCCGTCGGGGCTCGCGGAGCGAAAGCCCGTCCATGCGCGAATGCCGTTCAGATCGGCCAGATCAGGCAGGTAGCCGGCCGCACGGCGCAGCATGCGCGCGAGGACCGGCGGCTCGACGCGTGCGTCTTCGGTGTCGAACTGGCGCGAAGAGCCGATCAGGAGCTGGCCGGTGGGCCGCGGCTGCACGTTGAACGCGACCGACGTGCCATCGCTCGCATGCGCGCTCGCCGCATAGCCGAGCTCGACGAGCTGGTGCGACACCTGGCCCGGGTAGCGATCGGTGATCAGCAAATGCCCCTTCTTCGGGCGCAGCGGCAATTCGGGTAACAGCGTGCGCGCGGCGACGCCGTTCGCGACGACGACACGTTCCGCACGCAGCGTGTCGCCGCTCGCGAGCGTCACGCTCGGGCCGTCGACCGCCACCGCGCGATCGCGCCGCGACGTGATGCCCGGCGCGCGTTGCAACAGCCAGCTCGCGGCGACGGGCGCATAGAGAATCGCGTCACCGGGAATTTTCAGCGCGCCGCCGAGGCCCGCACGCAGCATCGGCTCCAGCCGCGCGAGCGTCGCCGCGTCGATCAGCTCGCCCGCCACGCCGTGCGCGGCGAGCGTCGCCTGCTTGGCACGCGCGAGGTCCATTTCATGCGCATCGGCAGCGAGCCACAGCGTGCCGCAGTTGCGGTACGCGCAGCCTTCCGGCATCTCGCCGGCGAGCGCGCGCCACAATTCGATCGAGTAATGGCTCAGCGCGAGCTCCGCCGCGTTGTCGTCCATCGCGACGAGGTGGCCCATGCCGGCGCCGGTCGCGCCGCCGCTCGCGTCGTCGACGACGAGCACGCGCAGCCCGCGCTGCGCGAGTTCATGCGCACACGCCGCGCCGACGATGCCGGCGCCGATCACGACGACGTCGGTCCGGGTCTCGCTCACGACACGATGCCCCAGCCGAACGGATCGTCCTCCTCGATCAGCAGCGTCGCTTCCGCGCTCAGGTGCGCGCTGCCGCGAATCGTCGGCACGATGCCGCCGTCGGCCTGCGCATAGCTCGCATGGAACACGCTGCCGATCACGCTCGCCTGCCGCCACACGACGCCCGGTTCGAGCTTGCCGTCGGCCGCGAGGCAAGCAAGCTTCGCGCTCGTGCCGGTGCCGCACGGCGAACGGTCGTACGCATGGCCCGGGCACAGCACGAAGCTGCGGCTGTCGTGCTCGGGATCGTCCGCGAACAGTTCGATATGGTCGATCTCGCCGCCGTTCGCGCCGGTGATGCCCGCGCGCTCGAGCCCCGCGCGCACCGCGGACGCATACGCGGTCAGCGCCGCCACGTTGTCGCCGGCCACGCGCTGGCCGTGATCGCTGATCAGGAAGAACCAGTTGCCGCCCCACGCGATGTCGCCCTTCACGGGACCGTAACCCGGCACGTCGACGTCGACGGCCTTCGCGTGGCGGTACGCGAGCACGTTGCGCACGCTGACCGACAGGTCATCGTGCAGCGTGGCCTCGACGGTGCCGACCGGCGTTTCGATCCGGTGCACGCCCGGCTCGATGCGGCCCATGTGGTGCAGCGTGCGCACGACACCGATCGTGCCGTGCCCGCACATCCCGAGATAACCGCTGTTGTTGAAGAAGATCACGCCGGCCGCCGCCTCCGGCGACACGGGTTCGCACAGCAGCGCGCCGACCAGCACATCGCTGCCGCGCGGCTCGAGAATGCACGCGGTGCGATAGCGATCGTGCTCGCGCGCGAGCACGTCGCGGCGCTCGGCCATCGTGCCGTTGCCGAGCGAGGGAAAACCGGACACGACGAGCCGCGTGGGTTCGCCGCCCGTGTGCGAATCGATGATCTGGATGCGCTTCATCATGAGCCGTCCGAAGTGGGGAAAGGAGCATAGCTTCCTCCGTCGCGCGTCCGTCCGCTTGTGGCTTTTCGATGAGGACGACGACGAAATCGGCACAGTGAGGAACGCGTTTCGCTGCCCTTCCGGCCACTGTGCCGATTTCGTCATTTTGCTCCGCGATACGGCTCAAGCGTGATGGGCGTTTGCACGGCGATACTGGTTGCACGTCGACGCGCCCGTCGTCGACCGATACGAAGCAGGAGATTGCAGTGAGCCGAAACGCCATCCAGCGGGCCGACGTTGTGCCAGCCCTCAGCAACCGGTTCGTACCGGGCGCTTCCATCGCGTTCGACGCCGCGCATCGCGCCGAGCGCAGCCGCGCGAACCGCTGACCGATTTCCCCCCGGCGGTGCAACGGCCTCCCCCCGTTGCATCGCCACTTCCGTGTCCGGCATGCCCGGCACGGGCCCGTTCGCCGTGGCGCCTGCCCGCGCCGCGCCTGAACGGGCCCCGGCCCGCCCCGGTCGTTCGAACCGGTCGCACGCCGGCCGGCAGGTGTTGCGCCGCTGCTCCGTCGGAGCGCGGCGCAAGCCGCACCTGCCCCGATATTTCCCAGGAGACAAACCCATGCCAGGTCAAGGCAACACCCACCCGTCCGTCCCGCTTTCCCGTTCCGTGCCCGCCGACGGTGGGCACGGCAAGTTCAAGAAGCAGCTGTCGCTGACCGACCTCACGTTCATCGGCCTCGGTGCGATCTTCGGTTCGGGCTGGCTGTTCGCCGCGAGTCACGTGTCGACGATCGCCGGCCCGGCCGGCATCTTCTCGTGGCTGCTCGGCGGCTTCGCGGTGCTGCTGCTCGGCATCGTCTACTGCGAACTCGGCGCCGCACTGCCGCGCGCGGGCGGCGTGGTCCGCTACCCGGTGTTCTCGCACGGCCCGCTGCTCGGCTACCTGATGGGCTTCATCACGCTGATCGCATTCTCGAGCCTGATCGCGATCGAAGTGGTCGCGGCGCGCCAGTATGCGGCCGCGTGGTTCCCCGGCCTCACGAAGGCCGGATCGAGCGACCCGACGACGATCGGCTGGCTCGTGCAGGCCGCGCTGCTCTGCTTCTTCTTTTACCTGAACTATTCGAGCGTGAAGACGTTCGCGAAGGCGAACAACATCATCAGCATCTTCAAGTTCATCGTGCCGCTGTCGGTGATCGCGGTGCTCTTCACGTTCTTCAAGCCCGCCAACCTGACCGTGCACGGTTTCGCGCCGTTCGGCATGCCGGGCATCGAGATGGCCGTGTCGGCCGGCGGCATCATCTTCGCGTATCTCGGCCTCACGCCGATCGTGTCGGTCGCGAGCGAAGTACGCAATCCGCAGCGCACGATCCCGATCGCGCTGATCCTGTCGATCCTGCTGTCCACGCTGATCTACGTGCTGCTGCAGCTCGCGTTCATCGGCAGCATCCCGACCGACATGCTGGCCGCCGGCTGGCATGACGTGAGCAAGGCCTTCTCGCTGCCGTACCGCGACATCGCGCTGGCGCTCGGCGTGGGCTGGCTCGCGGTGATGGTGGTCGCCGACGCGATGATCTCGCCGAGCGGCTGCGGCAACATCTACATGAACGCGACGCCGCGCGTCGTCTACGGCTGGGCAAAGACGGGCACGTTCTTCAAGGTGTTCACGCGTGTCGACGAGGCATCGGGCATCCCGCGCGCGGGCCTGTGGCTCACGTTCGGCCTCGCGATCTTCTGGACCATGCCGTTCCCGTCGTGGGAAGCGCTGATCAACATCGTGTCGGCCGCGCTGGTGCTGAGCTATGCGGTCGCGCCCGTGTCGGTCGCCGCGCTGCGCCGCACCGCGCCCGGCCTGCCGCGGCCGTTCCGCGCGGTGGCGTTCGGCATCACCGGCCCCGCGTCGTTCGTGATCGCCGCGCTGATCGTCTACTGGTCGGGCTGGGACACGGTGTCCTGGCTGCTCGGCCTGCAGATCGTGATGTTCGTGATCTACCTCGCATGTCGCCGCTGGGTGCCGACCGCGCACCTGAGCCTCGCCGAGCAGGTGCGCTCGTCGGCATGGCTGATCGCGTTCTATGCGGCCATGATCGTGCTGTCGTACTTCGGCGGCTTCGGCGGCACCGGCCAGCTCGCCCATCCGTACGACACGGTCGTCGTCGCGGCCGTCGCGCTCGTCATCTACTACTGGGGCGCCCACACCGGCATCCGCTCCGACAAGCTGCAGCTCGAGGACGACGAAGGCTGACGCGCCCGCTTTCCCCTTTCCACCCCGGCCGGGCGCACCACGCCCGGCCCCGCATTTTCCGAGGAAGAAACATGCAACTCACAGGTCAGCTCCTGATCGGCCAGTCGGCCGTTGCCGGACAGAACGGCACCCTTCACGCGATCGCCGCCGAGACCGGCGAACCGCTCGAGCCCGCGTTCGGCGGCGCGAGCCTGCACGACCTGGAGACGGCCTGCGCGCTCGCCGACGAAGCCTTCGACACATATCGCGAAACGCGCCCCGAGCAACGCGCCGCGTTTCTCGACGCGATCGGCCGCAACATCATGGCGCTGGGCGACGAGCTGATCGAGCGCTGCGTCATCGAAACGGGCCTGCCGCGCGCGCGCATCGAGGGCGAACGCGGCCGCACGGTCGGCCAGCTCGCGCTGTTCGCGTCGCTCGTGCGCGACGGCGCTTACGTCGATGCGCGCATCGATCCGGCCCGCCCGGACCGCAAGCCGCTGCCGCGCGTCGATCTGCGCCTGCGCAACGTCGCGATCGGGCCGGTCGCCGTGTTCGGCGCGTCGAACTTCCCGCTCGCGTTCTCGGTCGCGGGCGGCGATACGGCGTCGGCCCTCGCCGCCGGCTGCCCGGTGATCGTCAAGGCGCACTCCGCGCATCCGGGCACGTCCGAGCTCGTCGGCCGCGCGATCCAGCAGGCCGTGCGCGAATGCGGGCTGCCGGCCGGCGTGTTCTCGCTGCTGTTCGACGCGTCGCGCGAAATCGGCCAAGCGCTCGTCGCCGATCCGCGCATCAAGGCCGTCGGCTTCACCGGCTCGCGCCGCGGCGGTGTCGCGCTGATGAACATCGCGGCCGCGCGCCACGAGCCGATTCCCGTCTATGCGGAAATGAGCTCGATCAACCCGGTGCTGCTGTTCCCGGCCGCGCTCGACGCGCGCCACGACGCGATCGCGCCGCAATTCGTCGCATCGCTCGCGTTGGGCGCCGGCCAGTTCTGCACCAACCCGGGCCTCGTGCTCGCCGTCGACGGCCCCGCGCTGCGCGCGTTCGAAGCCGCGGCGGCCACCGCCGTGCAGGCGGTCTCCGCGCAGACGATGCTGACGCCGCACATCCACGCGAGCTACGCACAAGGCGTGGCCGCCCTGCGCGCGCACGGCGCCGTCGAGCTGCTGGCGCAAGGCGTGGAAGGCGGCCGCTACCAGGCGCGCGCTGCGCTGTTCGCGACGTCGGCGGACGCGTTCATCGCCCACCCGGAACTGCGTGACGAAGTGTTCGGCCCCGCGTCGCTCATCGTGCGTTGCCCGGATGCCGATACGCTGCACCGCGTGCTGAAGTCGCTCGAAGGCCAGTTGACGATCGCCGCGCACCTCGCCGCCGACGATGCCGCGCTGTTCGCCGCGCTGCGCCCGACGCTGGAGCGCAAGGCCGGCCGCATTCTCGTCAACGGCTTCGGCACGGGCGTCGAGGTCGGTCATGCGATGGTGCACGGCGGCCCGTTCCCGGCCACGTCCGACACGCGCACGACGTCGGTCGGCGCACGCGCGATCGAGCGTTTCCTGCGCCCCGTGTCGTATCAGGACGTGCCGGACGCGCTGCTGCCCGACGCGATCCGCAACGGCAATCCGCTGAACGTGCCGCAGCGCATCGACGGCGTGCTGGCGCCGCGGGAGGCACACGATGTCTGAGCCGCTTGCCGAAGTCGTCCTGTCGCTCGATGACGTGCATGCACTCGCGTTGCGGGTGCTGACGCACCACGGGATGTCCGATGCGCACGCGCAGGCGATCGCCCGCGTGATCACGCAGGGCCAGCGCGACGAGTGCCACTCGCACGGCGTGTACCGGCTGCTCGTGTGCGTGCGCTCGCTGAAGAAGGGCAAGGTCGACCCGAAGGCCGTGCCGACGCTGCGCCGGTTGTCGTCGTCGATCGTCGCGGTCGATGCTCATCGCGGCTTCTCGCTGCTGAGCTTCGAAACCGGCCTGCCGGTGCTCGTCGAGATGGCGAAG
The DNA here is from genome assembly GCF_001718335.1 of Burkholderia territorii. Classification (NCBI taxonomy): domain Bacteria; kingdom Pseudomonadati; phylum Pseudomonadota; class Betaproteobacteria; order Burkholderiales; family Burkholderiaceae; genus Burkholderia; species Burkholderia territorii. Next base: position 883,991 of record NZ_CP013365.1, on the reverse strand, counting down.
CAGCACGGGATCGCCGCGATGGCGATCAACCATTGCTACCACTTCTCGGCGCTGTGGCCGGAGGTCGAGGCGATCGCCGCAGAAGGGCTGGTCGGCATCGCGATGAACCCGAGCCATAGCTGGGTCGCGCCGGAAGGCGGCCGCGAGCCGGTGTTCGGCACGAACCCGATCGCGTTCGCGTGGCCGCGCCCGGTTGGCGTGCCCTTCGTATTCGATTTCGCGACGAGTGCGATCGCACGCGGCGACATCGAGCTGCACGCGAAACAGGGCAAGGCGATCCCGCCGCACTGGGCCATCGACGCCGACGGGCAGCCGACCACCGATCCGAAGGCCGCGCTGCAAGGCGCGATGCGCACGTTCGGCGGCCACAAGGGCTCCGCGCTCGCGGCGATGGTCGAGCTGCTCGGCGGCGCGCTGATCGGCGACATGACGAGCCAGGAGTCGATGGACTTCGACGAAGGCGTCGGCGCGACGCCATGCCATGGCGAACTCGTGATCGCGTTCGACCCGAAGGTGTTTCTCGGCGACGATCTCGACGCGGGCCTCGCGCGCGGCGAGCGGATGTTCGCGTCGATCACCGGGCAAGGCGCGCGGCTGCCGTCGCAACGGCGCTTCGACGCCCGAGCGCGCAGCATCACGCACGGCGTGCGGATTCCGAAGGCACTGTACGACGAAATCCTGACGCTGCTCGACTGACGCGCGATCGCGGCGCGCGGCTTCATCGCCGGCAGGACGGGCGATGAAGCCGCCGCCCGGTTCGACTGGCGTGTTCCGCGCCCGCGTCCACGCGCACCACCGGCACCGCCCGCTCCCGCGGCGGCCGCATGCCCTGCGGCTGTGGGATAATCGACGAGTTTGCCCAGGGCGCAGCTCAAGAGGTTGTTCGCACGGGCGCGCGAGAGGCCTCCATTCCCGTGCCTCCACCCATTTCCGCGATATTTCTTCAGCCATCACCATGCCCACATACCGTTCCAAAACTTCCACCGCCGGTCGCAACATGGCAGGTGCGCGCTCGCTGTGGCGCGCCACCGGCATGAAAGACGACGATTTCTCGAAACCGATCATCGCGGTCGTCAACTCGTTCACGCAGTTCGTGCCCGGGCACGTGCACCTGAAGGATCTCGGCCAGCTCGTCGCGCGCGAGATCGAAGCCGCCGGCGGCGTCGCGAAGGAATTCAACACGATCGCCGTCGACGACGGCATCGCGATGGGTCATGACGGCATGCTCTATTCGCTGCCGAGCCGCGACATCATCGCCGACTCGGTCGAGTACATGGTGAACGCGCACTGCGCGGACGCGATGGTGTGCATCTCGAACTGCGACAAGATCACGCCGGGGATGCTGATGGCCGCGATGCGCCTCAACATTCCGGTGATCTTCGTGTCGGGCGGCCCGATGGAAGCCGGCAAGACGCGCCTCGCGAACCCGGTCACCAAGGCCATCGAGCTGAAGAAGCTCGACCTCGTCGACGCGATGGTGATCGCGGCCGACCAGTCGTATTCGGATGCCGACGTCGCCGAGGTCGAACGCTCGGCCTGCCCGACCTGCGGTTCGTGCTCGGGCATGTTCACCGCGAACTCGATGAACTGCCTGACCGAGGCCCTCGGCCTGTCGCTGCCGGGCAACGGCACGGTCGTCGCGACGCACGCCGATCGCGAGCAGTTGTTCAAGCGCGCCGGCCGCCGCATCGTCGAGCTGACCCGCCAGCACTACGAGCAGGACGACATGCGCGTGCTGCCGCGCTCGGTCGGCTTCAAGGCGTTCGAGAACGCGATGACGCTCGACATCGCGATGGGCGGTTCGACCAACACGATCCTGCACCTGCTCGCGATCGCGCAGGAAGCTGGCATCGACTTCACGATGAAGGACATCGATCGCCTGTCGCGCGTCGTGCCGCAGCTGTGCAAGGTCGCGCCCAACACGAACAAGTATCACATCGAGGACGTGCACCGCGCGGGCGGCATCATGGCGATCCTCGGCGAGCTGGACCGCGCCGGCAAGCTGCACACCGACGTGCCGACCGTGCACGCGCCGACGCTGAAGGATGCGCTCGACCAGTGGGACATCGTTCGTACGGAAGACGAAGCGGTCCGCACGTTCTATCTGGCCGGCCCGGCCGGGATCCCGACGCAGGTCGCGTTCAGCCAGAACACGCGCTGGCCGAGCCTCGACCTCGACCGTGCCGAAGGCTGCATCCGCTCGTACGAGCATGCGTTCTCGAAGGAAGGCGGCCTCGCCGTGCTGACCGGCAACATCGCGCTCGACGGCTGCGTGGTGAAGACGGCCGGTGTCGACGAAAGCATCCTCGTGTTCGAGGGCTCCGCCCACGTGACGGAGTCGCAGGACGAAGCGGTCGAGAACATCCTGAACGACAAGGTCAAGGCCGGCGACGTGGTGATCGTGCGCTACGAAGGCCCGAAGGGCGGCCCCGGCATGCAGGAAATGCTGTACCCGACCAGCTACATCAAGTCGAAGGGCCTCGGCAAGGCATGTGCGCTGCTGACGGACGGCCGCTTCTCGGGCGGCACGTCGGGCCTGTCGATCGGTCACTGCTCGCCGGAAGCCGCTGCGGGCGGCGCGATCGGCCTCGTGCGCGACGGCGACCGGATCCGCATCGACATCCCGAACCGCACGATCAACGTGCTCGTTTCGGACGAGGAACTCGCACGTCGCCGCGAAGAGCAGAACGCGAAGGGCTGGAAGCCGGCGCAACCGCGCCCGCGCAAGGTGTCCGCTGCGCTGAAGGCCTATGCGAAGCTGGTGATGTCGGCCGACAAGGGCGCCGTGCGCGACCTGTCGCTGCTCGACGACTAATGCGGTGCGTCGGGCCGCGCTAACGGCCCGCCCGCATGATACGGAAGCCGCTCTTCGGAGCGGTTTTTTTTCGTCCGGCGCCAGCCGGAAGCCCCCACACCGGGCGCCGTCAATCGATCAATGACGGAACTCGTCGGTGCCGCCCCATCCGCCACCACCGCCGCCGCCGTGGTTTCCGCCACCTTGCGCCCGCGCGCCGCCGCCGCCCTGATACGTCGGCGGCGCCATCATGCGCGCCGCGCCACCGCTGGGTGCCGGCGCCTGCGGCGGTGCCGGCTGATGCACGGCGCCACCGCCGGGCCTCGGCGCGGGCGCAGGCGCGGGCGCAGGCGCTGCCTGTGGCGCCGGCGCACGGTTCGGGCCGCTCCAGCCACCGCGCGTGGCCGATGGCCGTGCATCGTGCCGCTCCGCTGGCTCACCGCCCGGCGCGCGCTGAATCGGCCCGCCCGGCTGCGGATGCCCGTAGCCGGGCTGCGTCCCGCCGGGGCCGATGCGCGGCTCGGCGCGATGCTCCCAGCGGTCGCGATCGTGAAACCACGGCCGATGGCGGTAATAGCGGTCCCAGTACGCGCCGATCGCGAAGCCGGTCACCGGCACACCGATGATCGCGCCGTACTCGAGCAACGGCACGTAATTGCCCTGGTACGGATAATCGAGCTGCTCCGCGTCGATCCAGCCGCGCACACCCGGCAGCGCGACGTCGCACCACGAGTAGTCGCTCAGGCAGCCGAACACGTCCAGCGCGGTGCCCGGTGGAATCTGCGCAACGACCGGATAATCGGGTGCCGGCCCCGCAAAGATCTCGGCCGCCGAGTTCGTGTAGGCGCTGCTTTGCGCGTCGGCGATGCCAGGCGCCGCCACGATGCCGAACAGGACGGCGCACAGACTTCGGATGATCGTGTTGCTCATGGTGCTCTCCCGCGCGGGGTCGCCGCGCGTCGGTCAGTGTCGGTGGCCCCCGCCCCAATGCCCGCCTCCCCAGTGGCCGCCGCCCCACGGACGGTGCCAGTATCCGCCGCGGTAGCCGCCGCCCCAATGCCCCCAGAAACCGAGGCCGATCGCGACGGGCGGCCCGTACCAGCCCGGGTAGTACGCGGGATAGTAGGCCGGGTAAGGCACGTACGCCGGCGCGACATATACCGGAGCCGGTACGTAAGCGTAATCGTCTGCCGGTGGCGGCACCGTGGACGTCGACGGCGCGCTCGATCCGGCGGATGCCGGCGCGACCGGAAGCTCGCGCTGCGACACCGTCGCGGGCACGGGTGCGTAATACGGCGCATAGCCGTACGGGCCGGTGTAATAACAGCCGCTCAGCATGAGCATGGTCAGCGCCATGACGACGGGCCGCGCGGCGGGAATCTGGTTCATTCGAGGCTCCGCGGTAAATCGGCGCGTCGCCGCGTGGCGCGCGCCTGACTCTAGCTTACGTCCGCCGCATATTTCTGCGGGTTTGATCGGTTACTTTTTGTTTCGCCACACCAAAAGACGGGGCGCGATCATGCGGGCATGCCGCGTGCTCGCGCGTCAGCCGCGCCGACGTTGAAGTTGGCGCAAATGCCCTCAAGTTGACTATCGAGTCAGGCTGACCGGCGCGGACGGGTGTCCGCGGCCCCCGGCGGCCTGCAATCCGCGGACTTCGGCCCGCACAGACAGGAACGCGGCTCGCGCCGCCATCGACATGACTACGCCACGCCCCACGCTTCGGGCGGACACGCCCCTCGATCCGATCATCCAGCTGCTGGCGCTTGCCGGCGAACAGGGTTATCTGACGCACGCCGACCTCGTCGACGCGCTGCCGCCGGAAAGCGACAGCCCCGACGCGCTGGACGTCGTGCGCGCAGCGCTCGCGGACATCGGCATCGCCGTGCTCGACGAGCCCGCCGCGCCGGCGCCGTTCGCGGGCGCCGCACCGGTCGACGTCGATCGCGACGCGCTCGACGAAGGCCGCGCGCTGCTCGGCGATCTTGCCCGTGGCGCCAGTGCATCGACCGATCCGCTCGCGCTGTACATGCGGCGCATCCACGCGGTGCCGCTGCTCAAGCGCGAGGACGAAATCGTCCTTGCTCGCGAGATCGAAACGGGCCGCCATCAGGTCCTTCACGCGCTCGCCGGCTGGCCGGCAGCGGTCGAGACGCTGCTCGCGCACCATGCCGCAACGCGCGCAAGCGGTGCGACCGCCAACGAAGGCGACGACATCGACGATGGCGGAGCCGATGCGCCCGCACCTGCGCGCTACGACGTGCTGCAGGACGCGGTGGCGGCGGTGCGCGACGCATTGCACATGCAAGGTTGCCGCTCGGCCGAGTACCGCGATGCGCGTAATCGTCTGACCGCGCTGCTCGGCACGCTCGCGTGGGTAGCGCCTGCCGTCGACGAAGCGAGCCGCGTCCTGCGCGCGCTCGCCGCCGCTCCGGCGGAAGGCGGGACGAACGCCGCCGCCGGCACCGACGCCGCGTGCTTCGACGCCGTCGCGCGGCGCGCGCTCGGCGCCGCGCTGAGCGACGGCCAGCAAAAGGTGCGTGACGGCACGCGGGCGATGCTCGAGGCAAACCTGCGCCTCGTGCTGTCGATCGCGCGCAAGTACATGAACCGCGGCGTCGACCTGCCCGATCTGGTGCAGGACGGCTGCCTCGGGCTGATGCGTGCGATCGAGAAGTTCGAATACCGGCGCGGTTTCAAGTTCTCGACCTACGCGACCTGGTGGATCCGGCAGGCGGTCGCGCGCGCGGTGGCCGACCGCTCGCGCACGATCCGCGTGCCCGTGCACGTCGGCGACCAGTACCAGCGCGTGCAGCGCCATGCGCTGCGCTTTCGCCAGCGCACGGGCCGCCGCGCGACGCCGGCCGAACTCGCGGCCGAAACCGGACTCGCCGAGGACAAGCTGCGCGCGGTGCTCGCGCTGCCTGCCGAGCCGCTGTCGCTCGACACGCCGCTGCCCGACGCGGATACCGGTCTCGTCGACCTGCTCGAGGACCAGGCTTCGGCAAGCCCGTTCGAGCGGCTGGCGGACACGCGCATGCGCGAATGCGTGACGTCGCTGTTGCGCTCGGTCACGCCGACCGAGGCCGACGTGCTGCGCCGGCGGTTCGGTCTTGGCGGCGCCGAGCCCGACACCTACGACGCGATCGCGCAGGACGCGGGGATGTCGCGCGAACGCGTGCGGCAGATCGAGAAGCGCGCGCTCGCCACGCTGCGCATGGCCGCGGAGGCAGAGGGCGCACACTCGTTCCTGGACGCCTAACGCGTCACGTCGCGCGTGCGTGCGTGCCGCAGCAGAGGCACGCACGCGCGGCCCCGGTGCGGCACGTGCAACGTTTGCCATTGACGCACATCAAGTTTTCCTCGTCGCTCGTCATGACAATGTGCTGAAATAACAAGTGGACCGGCGCGCTGCGCGCGGTGTCCATCCGTTTGCACATCACCGGGCGCCCCACATGCAAACGACCATCAGCCAAACACACGAGGAAAACCGGCAGATCGCGGCCTGCCTGCGCGAGGCCGCGCAGTTGCTTGCCGATCAGGGCGCGAATCCTTATCGGGTTGCCGCCTACCGCGCATCGGCCGATACGATCGAATCACTCGCGGACGGTATTCGCACGCGCTTCGATGCGGGCGGTGTCGATGCGCTCGGCGCACTGCCGGAGGTCGGCACGGGCGTCGCGCAGGCGATCGCCGAACTGCTGGTGACCGGACGCTGGCGCCTGCTCGACCGGCTGCGCGGCGACGCGGAGCGCGTGTCGGCATTCGAAGCCGTGCCGGGCATCGGCCACGCGCTTGCCCTGCGAATTCACGACCAGTTGCACATCGATACGCTCGAGGATCTCGAACGCGCGGCCCGCAGCGGCCAGCTCGAAGCGATCCCCGGCGTCGGCCCGCGGCGCGCGGCCGGCATCCGCGCGGCGCTCGACGACGTGCTGAGCCGGCGCCGACGCTGGCAAGGCCACGCGCGCGACGCCGGCCTCGGCACCGAGCCGCCGGTCGAACTGCTGCTCTACATCGATCGCCTGTACCGCAACAAGGCCGCCGCCGGGATCCTGCCCACGCTCGTGTCACGTCGGCTGAACGCGGACGTGAGCATTCAGCCGCCGGTGATGCACATGACGAAAGGCGGCTGGCATTTCACCGCGCTGTGCCCGTATCCGGCACGCCCGCAGGAGTCCGGTCGCACCGCGGACTGGGTCGCGCTCTACTTCTACGATGCGTTGCAATGCGAGTATCAGCGGACCGTCGTCACCGAAACGCTCGGCGCGCTCGTCGGCAAGCGCATCGTGCGGGGACGCGAGATGGAATGCCGCGTGTATTACGCGGGATGACACGTGCGGACGCCGCCGCCATTGCACGGCCGCCGCGCGGCGCGCCCAAGCGGCCGTGCTTCGACAAACCGCGCGACCCGACCCTTTACGCGCCTTCCGTCTTCATGCGACGCGCCGGATGGCGATGCGCCGCGATGCGCAGCAGCTTGCGGAACGACGGACACTCGAGATGGTTCGGCGCCGGGCAAACGGCCGTATGCCGCAACGCGTCGCGCACCGCGCCGAGACGGCGGATCGTTCGGTCGAGCTCGTCGGCCTTGTCGTCCAGCTTCGCGCGATCGATCGCGGGCCGGCCGTCCGCGTCGATCATCGCGAGGATGTCGTCCAGCGAAAAACCGGCCTCGCGGCCGAGCGCGATCAGCGCAAGGCGCTCCAGCACCGACTCGTCGTACTGGCGCCGCAGCCCGTGACGGCCGTTCGGCACGATCAATCCCTTTTCCTCGTAGTAGCGCAGCGTCGACGCGGGCAATCCCGAGCGGCGCGCGACTTCGGCGATATCCAGACGGCTCATGCTCGATCTCAAGTGAACTTGAAGTTGCAAGATAGTCGCTCGACTCCTTCGACACAAGCCTGGGCCGCCATGAATGACCGAAGGCGATTCGCGGCCCGGCAGGCCGTGTCGCCGCGACCGCGCCGACCTCATCCGATTTCGCGCCGCGCATTCTGCTGACCACCGCGGGAACGACACGGCACGGCAACGTCAGGAATCGGGTATTCGGAGCGAGACTTCATCCGGCGGCGTTCCGGCTTGCCGGGCCGCATCGTCGATGCATCGCCCGCCGCGTTCATTCGCCGCCGCTGTCGATCAGGTTGCGGCGCACGCGGCCGAGCAGGCGCACGAGCGTGTCGCGCTCGTCGCGCGTGAAGCCGCGCAGCCCGTCGTCGGTGACGGTGTCACCCACCTCCAGCATCTGCGGAAAGATGTCGCGCGACTTGTCGGTCAGCCGGATCACGAACGCACGGCGGTCGTCGTCGTTCGCGCTGCGTTCGATCCACCCGCAGGCTTCCATCCGGTCGAGCAGCCGCGTCAGCGAGATCGGCGTGATCTCGAGCCATTGCGCGAGCCGCGCCTGGTTCATCTCGCCCTTCCACGTCAGGTACGCGAGCACGCGGCTTTGCGCGCGCGTCAATCCGATGCGCTTCGCGCGCCGGTCGAACAGGCGTCCTTGCAGGCGGGCCACGTCGGAAATCAGGTAGCCGATCCGGTTCTCGTAAGTCTCGTCCATGCGGCGATTATAGGGGCAGGCCGCGAATCACCCTCGCCATCCGCCAGGCGATGAGCACGAATATAATAAGCGTGCTTATAATTCGAGCCATACCGGATCGCCGCCCACGGCGGCCGCCCCACGGAGACACGCTTGAACCCCGCCGCCGATGCCCCCGCCTCGCCGCTCGCCCTCAACCGGCCGATGCTGACCTTGTCGATCATGCTCGCGACGCTGATCCAGACCCTCGACAGCACGATCGCAAACGTCGCGCTGCCGCACATGCAGGGCACGCTGTCCGCGTCGCAGGACGAAATTACCTGGGTGCTCACCTCCTACATCGTCGCCGCCGCGATCGCGACGCCGCTGACCGGCTGGCTCTCCGACCGCCTCAGCATGAAGCGGCTGCTGACCCTCTCGATCGCGGGCTTCACGATCGCGTCCGCGCTGTGCGGGCTGTCCGAGTCGCTCGTGCAGATCGTCGGCGCGCGCTTGCTGCAAGGCGTGTTCGGCGCCGCGCTGGTGCCGCTGTCGCAGTCGATCCTGCTCGACATCAATCCGCGCGAGAAACAGGGCCAGGCGATGGCGATCTGGGGGATGGGCGTGATGGTCGGGCCGATCCTCGGCCCGACGCTCGGCGGCTGGCTGACCGACAGCTACAACTGGCGCTGGGTGTTCTTCATCAACGTGCCGATCGGCGCGTTCGCGCTGGCCGGCGTGCTGACCTTCCTGCCCGCCCGCGCGCCACGCCCGCACGTGAAATTCGACGCGTTCGGCTTCGCGACGCTCGCGCTCGCGATCGGCGCATTCCAGGCGATGCTCGATCGCGGCGAACAGCTCGACTGGTTCGGCTCGTACGAAATCCGCATCGAGGCGCTCGTCGCCGCACTGAGCTTCGCATTCTTCCTCGTGCACACCGCGACGGTCGGCAAGGCGTCGTTCTTCAAGTCGGAACTGCTGCGCGACCCCAACTTCGCGACCGGCACGCTGTTCATCTTCGTCGTCGGCGCGGTGTTGTACGCGACGCGCGCGCTGTTGCCGCCGATGTTGCAGAACCTGATGGGCTATCCGGTCGCGACGACGGGCCTCGTCACAGCGCCAAGTGGCGCCGGGACCATGATCGCGATGCTGTTCGTCGGGCGCTTGTTGAAATACGTGGATGCGCGGGCTTTGCTGTTCGCCGGACTGGCGATTTCCGCGCTCGCGCTGTGGCAGATGATGCAGTACACGATCGTGCTGTCCGAGGCGGACATCGTGTGGCCCGGCGTGATCCAGGGCTTCGGGCTGGGGCTCGTGTTCGTGCCGCTGAGCGCGCTGTCGTTCTCGACGCTGCAGCCCGAGCTGCGCGCGGACGGCACGGCCACCTACAGCCTGATGCGCAACATCGGCAGCAGTATCGGCATCTCGATCGTGCAGACGCTGATGACGCGCAACACGCAAGTCGCGCATGCGGACCTCGCGACCCACATCACGCCATTCAACCCGGCCGTGCAGGCGATGGCCGGCAGTCACGTCGACATCGCGCTGCTCGACCGCACGATCAACCAGCAGGCCGCGATGATCGCCTACCTGAACGACTTCAAGCTGATGTTCGTCGCGACGCTGCTGATGATCCCGCTGTTGCTGCTGATCCGCCCGCCGCGGAAAACGGCGAGCGTGGACGTCGCGCATGCGGCGATGGATTGACGATGCGACGGGCACGGGCCCGCCGCGGGCCGCAACGTCAGGCCTTCATCGTCCCGGTGCGCACGTAGCGTTCGTGCCACGACAGCGCTTCGGCGAGCAGGTGCGGCGTGTGCTTGCCGAAGCTCTCGCGCGACGCGCGCTCGAAGTAGTCCTCGAGCATCGGCCGGTAGTCGGGATGCGCGCAGGTCGCGATGATCTTGCGCGCACGCTGCTTCGGCGACAGGCCGCGCAGGTCGGCGAGCCCCTGCTCGGTGACGACCACCGCGACGTCGTGCTCGGTATGGTCGACGTGGCTCGCCATCGGCACGATCCGCGAGATCGCCCCGCCCTTCGCGGTGCTGGCCGACATGAAGCACGACAGGTAGCCGTTGCGCGCGAAGTCGCCCGAGCCGCCGATCCCGTTCTGGATCTTCGTGCCCATCACGTGCGTCGAATTCACGTTGCCGTAGATGTCGGCTTCGATCATCCCGTTCATCGCGATGCAGCCGAGGCGGCGCACGAGTTCCGGATGGTTGCTGATCTCCTGCGGACGCAGCAGGATCTTTTCGCGGAACGTCGCGATCTCGTCGGCGAAGCGCTGCACGGCGGCCGGGCTCAGCGACAGCGCGGTGGCCGACGCGAAGCTCAGCGTGCCGTCGTCGAGCAGGTCGAGCATGCCGTCCTGGATCACTTCGGTGTACGCGGTCAGGTTCGAGAAGCCGGCCGAGCTCAGCTCCGCGAGTACCGCGTTCGTGATGTTGCCGACGCCCGACTGCAGCGGCAGCAGGTTCTCCGGCAGGCGGCCGCGCTTCACTTCGTGGCGCAGGAAGTCGATCAGTTGCAGCGCGATCTGCTTCGACGTGGCGTCCGGCGCGGAGAACGCGTTGCTGCGGTCCGGCGCGTCGGTCTCGACGATCGCGACGATCTTCTCCGCCGGGCAGCGCAGGTACGGTTCGCCGATGCGGTCGTCGCTTTTCGTCAGCGGAATCGGCTTGCGGTGCGGCGGCAGCGCGGTGCCGTAATAGACGTCGTGCATCCCGTCGAGACCGAGCGGCTGGCGCGCATTGACTTCCAGGATCACGTGCTTCGCCTGCTCGAGCCACGTCTTGTTGTTGCCGATCGACGCGGACGGAATCAGCCGCCCGTCCTCGCGGATGCCCGCGACTTCGACGATCGCGACGTCGAGGTCGCCGTACAGCCCGAACCATGCGTATTGCGCGACGTGGCTCAGGTGGACGTCCTGGTAGTCGACTTCACCGGCGTTGATCTTGTCGCGCAGCGTCGGGTCGGACTGGTACGGCAGGCGCATCGAGATGCCGTCGGTGCGGGCGAGCGCGCCGTCGAGTTCCGGCGCCGTCGATGCGCCCGTCAGCACGTTGATCCGGAAATCCTCGCCGCGCGCGTGGGCCGCTTCGATATGGGCGGCGAGCGCGGCGGGCACGGCCTTCGGGTAGCCCGAGCCGGTGAAGCCGCTCATGGCGACGGTCATGCCGGGACGAATCAGCGCGGCGGCTTCGTCGGCGGTGCGGACGAGCGATCGCAGGGCGGGAGCGAGGATGCGTGAAGAAGACATGGCTGTATATCTGACGCTTGTGGTCTGTCGTTGACGTCGCGGGGGGTGTCTCCTGAGCGACGCGAAGCCCTTGGGGCCGCGAGGGGCGGCCCGGCACCACGGGCACGGTCGGAGTATCGCAGAGGCCATCGCCGCGAAATGTCCGCTGGATGCAAAAGATACTTGCTGAATGCGCCGGGTATCGAACGACCGTTCTGTGACAGCCATGGCAGCTGCACGTACATGCATCCGAAAGGTACGGGAAAGCCGGCTGCCAGTTTTCCTCGCGAAAATTACAAACGACGGAACGTGAATAGGCCGACACCGCCCCGGATTCACCGCATGAACGCGAAGAATCCGCATTCGATGGCCGCTCGGCGATCAGCGCGGCCGATTGTCGCCCGACGCGGCATTTGCGAGCCTGATGCACGTCAACGCATCGACACGCGCGCATCGCCGCGAGGCCCGTGTACAGGGCCCGTCCACCCTTGACAGCCGCGCGATGCGAACCACACTGGAACAGGTAAGGTCTGCCTGCGCGAACGCCGTTTCGTGCCCCCGGTTCGCAACGGGCCGATGCCCGGAATGCGCGGTAACACTCCCGCATGTCAGGACATTGGTCGAAGAAAAAGCAACAAATTACAATTCCGTATATATTTCGCCGATGGACCAAAGAAAAACCGCCACACATTCCGAACCTCCGCTGCCACGCACCTGGGATGCGCGGCTCGCGCGCTCGCTCGTCCGGCCGCTGATCGACACGCCGGTCACCCCGAATCACCTCACCACCCTTCGTCTGCTGATCGGCGTCGCCGGCGCCTGGTGCCTTGCGCAAGGCGGCTTCGGCTGGAGCAACGCGGGCGCGTTCCTGATCGTGCTGTCGAATTTCGTCGACCACACCGACGGCGAACTCGCGCGCATCAGCGGCAAATCCAGCAAGATCGGTCACTTTTACGACCTCGCGGCCGACGCGCTCGTCACGGTCGCGCTGTTCGTCAGCATGGGCGTCGGCATCGTCGCCCAGGGCGGCCAGATGGCCGCGTCGCCGGTGCTGCTCGGTGCGGTGGCCGGCGCGGCCGTCGCGCTGATCTTCTTCCTGCGCATGCGAATCGAATCGATCGCCGGCAAGGCTGGCACCAAACAGGCGTTCGCCGGCGGCTTCGAGACGGAAGACGTCCTCTACCTGCTGCCGATCGTCACGCTCGTCGACGGCGTCCAGCCGTTCCTGCTCGCGGCATCGATCGGCGCCCCGCTGTTCGCCGCGTGGGTCGTGATCGACTGGTGGCGTATCGTGCGCCGCAGCGGCGTTCCGCACGAAAATGCCGCGCAGCCCCAGGTTTTCGCGTCCTCCTCGGGCGGCCTGGCGCGCAGCGACAGGTCCGGCGGCGCTCAAAGTTCAACCGAAATCCAGGCTTCCAAATGACTCCTAGCACGCGCGACGACTCCGTGCTGAGCCCGGCACGTCCCGCGCCTGCGCGCGCGGCAGCGGCCGATCCCGATCGCACCGTGGCCGACTGCGTCGGCCGTCTCGATCTCGACCGCCTGCGCGGCGACTACACGCGCCAGGGGTCGTTCCTGTACCTCGACACCTTCCTGCCGGCCGACGCGCACGCGAAGCTCGCGGCCGCCGCCCGCGCGATGCAGGCCGGCCTGAACCGCAATTACCTGCCCGGCCACAAGCAGGGCGGCAGCGTGAGCCGGCACACGATCGACGAACAGGCGCCGTACATTGCCGAGCTGTACCGGTCGAAGGCGCTGATCGCCTTCCTCGAGAAGATCACCGGCGACAAGCTGATGCTGTCGCCGGACGACGATCCGCATGCGTACGCGCTGTACTACTACACGAAGCCGGGCGACCACATCGGCTGGCACTACGACACGTCGTACTACGACGGCCGCCGCTACACGCTGCTGATCGGCGTGATCGACGAGTCGTCGTGCCGGCTCGACTACGAGCTGCATACGCGCAATCCGGACGTGCCCGACGAACCGGGCTCCGTGCAGATCGCCGACGGCGGCATCGTGCTGTTCGACGGCGACAAGCTGCGCCATCGCGTCACGCCGCTCGGCCAGAACGAGACGCGCGTATCGCTCACCTTCGAATACGTGACCAACCCCGGCATGCGGCCGTGGAAGCGCTTCATCTCGAACATGAAGGACGCGATCGCGTATTTCGGTTTCCGCCAGGTGTTCAAGCAGCTGGCCGCGCGACGGTCGACCGGGTCATGACACGCGCCGGCCTGATCCTGCTGTCCCTCGGAACGGCACTGTTCGTCGCCCTGCTCGCATGGCAGGGCGTCGGCGCGGTCGCGTCGACGTTTCTCGCGGCCGGCTGGGGCCTCGCGCTGGTCGCGGCCTTCCACGTCGTACCGCTCGTGATCGACGCGCTCGCGATCTCGGTGATGTTCCGCCGCGGCCAGGCGGGCGCGGAGCTCGGCGACGCGCTGCGTGCGCGCTGGGTCGGCGAATCGGTGAACAGCCTGCTGCCCGCCGGCCAGATCGGCGGCCCGGTGCTGATGGTGCGCCACCTCGCGCAGCGCGGCACGCGGATGGCCGATGCGGCCGCCGCGGTCACCGTCAGCACGACGATGCAGGCGCTCGCCCAGATGGCCTTCGCGCTGATCGGCATCGCCACGTTCAGCCTGTATGCGACGCACGAATCGGTCGCTCACCTGCGCACGCCGGCGCTGATCGCCACCGGCGTGCTGGGCGCGCTCGCCGTCGCGTTCTACGCGGCGCAGCGGCGCGGGCTGTTCGGCCGCGGGCTGCGTCTCGCGTCGAAGTTGCTCGGCCCGCGCGACTGGTCGTCGCTCGCGACCCGCGCGGACGCGATCGACGACGCCGTCGGCGCGCTTTACCGCGATCGCGCGAAGGTCGCGAAGACCTTCGCGTTGAGCCTCGTCGGCTGGATCGTCGGCACCGCCGAAGTGTGGCTCGCGCTGCACTTCCTCGGGCACCCGGTCAGCTGGCTCGACGCGCTGCTGCTCGAAAGCGTCGGCCAGGCGATTCGCGGCGCGGCATTCGCGATTCCCGGCTCGCTCGGCGCACAGGAAGGCGGCTACCTGCTGCTCGCCCCGCTGGTCGGCCTGCCGCCCGAGGCGGCGCTCGCGCTGTCGCTCGCGAAGCGCGCGCGCGAACTCGCGCTCGGCCTGCCCGGCCTGCTCTATCTGCATTTCAGTGAAAGAAACTGGCAGCGGCGCCGCGCGCCGCAGCCCATCGCCGACTGATCGTTCAGATCCGCCGGCTTTTTGGTTGGAGAACCCATGCGAGCCATCATTCTTGCGGCAGGCCTCGGCTTGCGCCTGCAACAACCGCCCGAGGCGCAATTCCCGAAGTGCCTGCTGCGCTTCGACGACGTGTCGCTGCTCGAGCGCCATCTGCGCGTGCTCGACGCCGCGGGCGTCGATGAAATCGTGCTCGGGCTCGGCTTCCAGCACGAGAAGGTCGAGCAGGAGCTCAAGCGCCTCGGCCGCAGCGCCGAGATCGTGATCAACGAGCGCTACGACCTCGGCAGCGTACTGACCGTGCACACCGTCGCCGATGCGATGACGCGCGGCGGCGACGTGCTGCTGATGGACGCGGACGTGCTGTACGACGAGAACATCCTGCACGCGCTGGTGGCCGATTCCGACAAGGCGGTCGACCGCCTGCTGATCGATCGCGACTTCGAGGCCGGCGACGAGCCCGTCAAGCTGTGCCTGAAGAACGGCGTGCCGGTCGAGCTGCGCAAGCAGCTCGCGGTCGACCTCGAGTACGACACGATCGGCGAGTCGGTCGGCTTCTTCCGCTTCACCGAAGGTACCGCGCGCCGCCTCGCGACGATCGTCGCGGGCTACGTCGACAGCGGCCGCGCGAACATGCCGCACGAGGAAGCCGTGCGCGACCTGCTGCTCGAAGGCGGCCATTCGTTCGACGTGGCCGACGTCACGGGCTCGCCGTGGATCGAGATCGACTTCCCGAACGACGTCGCACGCGCCACGCAAGACATTCTCCCCCTGATTCAACGCACGACCGCAGGAGCCGCACGATGAACGCACGCGAACCCAACTTCTCCGAATCGCGCAGCGCACGCCTGCGCCGCATGCTCGTCAGCAGCGACCTCGAATTCCTGATGGAAGCGCACAACGGCCTGTCGGCACGGATCGTCCGCGAAGCGGGCTTCAAGGGGATCTGGGCATCGGGCCTCGCGATCTCCGCGCAGTTCGGCGTGCGCGACAACAACGAAGCGAGCTGGACGCAGGTCGTCGACGTGCTCGAGTTCATGGCCGACGCGAGCGACCTGCCGATCCTGCTCGACGGCGACACCGGCTACGGCAACTTCAACAACGTGCGCCGCCTCGTGAAGAAGCTCGAGCAGCGCGGCATCGCCGGCGTGTGCATCGAGGACAAGCAGTTCCCGAAGACGAACAGCTTCATCGACGGCGAGCGCCAGCCGCTCGCCGAGATCGACGAGTTCTGCGGCAAGATCAAGGCCGGCAAGGATTCGCAGAGTGACCCCGACTTCTCGATCGTCGCGCGCGTCGAGGCGCTGATCGCCGGTTGGGGAATGGACGAGGCGCTGCGCCGCGCGAACGCATACGCGGAAGCCGGCGCGGACGCGATCCTGATCCACAGCAAGCTGTCGCGCCCGGACGAGATCCTGCAGTTCGCACGCGAATGGAGCGGCCGCGCGCCGCTCGTGATCGTGCCGACCAAGTACTACAGCACGCCGACCGACGTGTTCCGCCAGGCCGGCATCAGCACCGTGATCTGGGCGAACCACCTGATCCGCGCGTCGGCATCGGCGATGCAGTCCGTCGCGCGCGAAATCCACGAAAACGAGACGCTGATCAACGTCGAGGATCGCGTCGCGTCGGTCAACGAGATCTTCCGCCTGCAGGACGCCGACGAATACTCGGCCGCCGAGCGCATCTACCTGTCGTCGTCGTCGCGCGCGTCGAACGCCGCGATCGTGCTCGCCGCGAGCCGCGGCAAGGGCCTGGAAGCCGTCACCGAGGACAAGCCCAAGGTCATGCTGCCGGTCGCCGGCAAGCCGCTGCTGCGCTGGCTCGTCGACGGCTTCAAGAAGCATGGCGTGAACGACATCACCGTGGTCGGCGGCTATCGCGCCGATGCGATCGACACGTCGGGCATCAAGCTCGTCGTCAACGAGCGCCATGCGCAAACGGGCGAACTCGCGTCGCTCGCATGCGCGGCCGAACGCCTGACCGGCGACACCGTGATCTCGTACGGCGACCTGCTGTTCCGCAGCTACATCCTGCGCGACCTCGCGGAGAGCGAGGCCGAGTTCAGCGTCGTCGTCGATTCGTCGCTCACCGAGACCAACCAGAGCGTGCGCGACTTCGCGCTGTGCTCGGCCGCCGACGACCGCGGCCTGTTCGGTCAGAAGACGTATCTGCAACGTGTATCGAGCGACGTCGCCGCCGGCACGCCGCACGGCCGCTGGATCGGCCTGCTGAACGTACGCGGCGCGGGCGTCGAGCGCCTGAAGGCAATGCTCGCGACGCTGCAGGCGCGACCCGATTTCGACACGCTCGACATCCCGTCGCTGCTCAACGAACTGATCGCCGCCGGCGAGAAGATCGAGGTGCAGTACGTGCACGGCCACTGGCGCGGCGTCAACGATCTGGAAGACTTCCGCCGGGCGGGCGACTTCGCACACGGCCAGACGCCGCTGTCCGAGCCGGGCGCCGGCAACGGGGGCGCGCAATGATCGAAGCGGCCCAGTTCGTCGAGGCCGCGCGCGAACGCGGCTTCGACTGGTACGCGGGCGTACCGTGTTCGTACCTGACGCCGTTCATCAACTACGTGCTGCAGGATCCGACGCTGCATTACCTGTCGGCCGCGAACGAAGGCGACGCGGTCGCGCTGATCGCCGGCGCCACGCTCGGCGGCAAGCGCGGGATCGCGATGATGCAGAACTCGGGGCTCGGCAACGCCGTGAGCCCGCTCACGTCGCTCACGTGGACGTTCCGGCTGCCGCAGTTGCTGATCGTCACGTGGCGCGGGCAGCCGGGCGTGGCCGACGAGCCGCAGCACGCGCTGATGGGTCCGATCACGCCGGCGATGCTAGACACGATGGAGATTCCGTGGGAGACGTTCCCGACCGACGCCGAACAGGTCGGCCCGGCGCTCGACCGCGCGATCGCGCACATGGACACGACGGGCCGCCCGTACGCACTCGTGATGCAGAAAGGCAGCGTCGCGCCATATGAGCTGAAGGCGAACCCGGCGGCCGCGCCGCGCGCGCACGTCGCCGCGCAGTCGGCGGCACGCGCCGATGCGCCGGCCGCGTGGCCGACCCGCCACGACGCACTGCAGCGCGTGATCGCGCACACGCCGGTCGATTCGACCGTCGTGCTCGCGTCGACCGGCTTCTGCGGCCGCGAGCTCTATGCGATCGACGACCGCCCGAACCAGTTGTACATGGTCGGCTCGATGGGCTGCGTGACGCCGCTCGCGCTCGGTCTCGCGCTCGCGCGCCCCGACCTGCGCGTGGTGGCGGTCGACGGCGACGGCGCCGCGCTGATGCGCATGGGCGTGTTCGCGACGCTCGGCACCTACGGTCCGTCCAACCTCGTGCACGTGCTGCTCGACAACGGCGCACACGAATCGACCGGCGGTCAGGCAACCGTGTCGCGGCATGTGTCGTTCGCGGGCGTCGCGGCCGCGTGCGGGTATGCGTCGGCGGTCGAAGGCGACACGCTCGACGTACTCGATGCGGCACTCGACGCGGCGCACCCGGCGGACGGCACGCGCTTCGTGCGGCTTGCGATCCGCACGGGCGTACCCGACGGCCTGCCCCGCCCGACCGTCACACCGGTCGACGTGAAGAACCGCCTGATGCGGCATATCGGCGCCGCACGGGTCGAAGCCCATGCTGAAGGAGCCCATTGATGCTGCTGCTGAATCCCGGCCCGGTCACGCTCACCGAACGCGTGCGCCGCAGCCTGCTGCAACCCGACCTGTGCCATCGCGAAAGCGAATTCTTCGATCTGCAGGATGAAGCGCGTGCGCGCCTCGTTGCCGCCTACGCGCTCGATCCGGCCGAATGGGCCGCCGTGCTGATGACGGGCTCGGGCACCGCCGCCGTCGAAAGCATGATCGCGGCGCTCGTGCCGCAGGACGGCAAGCTGCTCGTGATCGAGAACGGCGTGTACGGCGAGCGCATCACGCAGATCGCGACGCAATACGGAATCGCGCACGACGTGCTGAAGCACGAATGGATGCAGGCGCCCGATCTCGCGCAGATCGCCGCGCGTCTCGACGCGGGCGGTTATTCGCACGTCGCGGTGATTCATCACGAAACGACGACCGGCCGGCTGAACGACCTCGGCGCGATCGCGGACGTATGCCGTGCGCGCGGCGTCAAAATGCTCGTCGACGGCGTCAGCAGCTTCGGCGCCGAAGCGATCGACTTCGCCGGCGGCGTGATCGACGCGGTTGCCGCGACCGCGAACAAGTGCCTGCACGGCGTGCCCGGCGCCGCGTTCGTGATCGTGCGCCGCGCCGCGCTCGCGAAGGCCGCGAGCCGCACCTACTACCTCGACCTCGGGCGTCTCGCAAAGCTGCAGGACCAGCGCAATACGCCGTTCACGCCGTCCGTGCATGCGTATTACGCGCTCGTCGAAGCACTGCGCGAGTTCGACGAAGCCGGTGGCTGGCGTGCGCGCCATGCGCATTACAAGGCACTCGCCGATCAGGCACAGGCCGGACTCGCGGCGCGCGGGATGCCGCTCGTGCTGCCCGAAGGCGCATCGTCGGTCGTGCTGCGCGCGTACCGGCTGCCGCAGGGCGTCACGTACGAGACGCTGCACGACGGCCTGAAGGCGCGCGGCTTCGTGATCTACGCGGGGCAAGGCGGATTGTCGAAGGAACTGTTCCGCATTTCGACGATGGGCGCGATTGGTGCGGCCGACGTCGATCGACTGCTCGACGGTTTTACGGCACTGACGCGGTAAATAGCCGCTTCCGGTCGACGAAAGGCCCGCAAGGGCCTTTTTCGTTTGCGCCGATTTTTCGGCGAGTCGGCACGCAAACCGCACTCGCCTACTTCACCACCTTCGGCCCGATCGCATCCGTCTGCACCGCACCGAGCAGGGCATCATCCCGCGCACGTCGCGCCTCGCGTGCCGTAAAACGATCCTTCAACCGCAGGAACGGTTTCTCGACGAAGAAGTAACTGGCCGTCGCGGCCAGCAGCGCCCACACGATACCGAGCGGGAACGCATGCGGAACCGCGAGTTCAGGATTCGCGAACGGCTGCTGCCACAGATACAGGCTGAACGAGATCGTGCCGACGAACACGACCGGCGCAGCCCGCAGCCATCGCGCGCACCAGAAGTCGCTACGAAAATTCAGCGCGACGATCACGATCGCGATCAGCGCGGCCTCGAGCGTCACGCCGTACGTTGCATTCCAGAATCCGCCGAGCCGATGTTCGGCAACGGGCATCGCGAACAGCACGATCAAGACGAGCGCCGTCACGATGCGCGACTCGCCGCGCCATGAGCGAATCCATGCTTCGAGCCGTTCGCGGTTGAGCGCCGCGTAGCAGCCGATCAGGATCGGATCGACACCCGTATGCAGCATCATCCCGAGCTGGCCGCGCAGCGCCGGCGCAATGCAGTAGGTAAGCGCGCGCACCAGCGGCACGACCAGGATCAGCGCGGCCAGCCAGCGCGTGCCGCCACGGCGGGCGCCATACACGAACAGCAGCGGCCAGAACCAGTAAAACTGCTCCTCGAGCGCGAGCGACCAGAAATGCCCGAGATTCCACGCGCCGGCCGGATGCAGCGTGTTGTCGCCGGTCAGCCCGAACCACGCCGAGTAGTTCCACAGATGCAGCGCCGCATACAGCCACTGGCGGCGATCGACGTCGAGCCAGCCGGCAAAGGCAAGCACGCCGACGGTCGCGAGATACACGTAGCAGGCCGGCCAGATTCGCAGCGCACGGCGCACATAGAACGACGTCAGTGCAATCCCGCCGGTGCGCGCGAACTCCGCACGCAACACGTTGGTGATCAGGAAACCGCTGAGCACGAAGAAGATCAGCACGCCGAGCCGGCCGTCTGCGATCAGCCGCAACGGCGCGAACCAGCCGGTGTAGCCGCCCGGCAGCACGTGCTCCGCATGGCCGACGACGACCATCGTGACCGCGACGGCGCGCAACCCGGTCAGCTGCTTGACGCGATGGTTCATCGGCTCGTTTCCCGTTGGCACGGTGGAGGAACGGAATGAAGGCCGGCGCCCGCAACCGGCTCGCCGATGTGTCGCCGGGATTTTGTCTGAAAAATATCGGAACGAAATTGCTTCAAAAATTTCGGTGCGCATGGCGGCCCGCATGCCGCATCGCATGCGCAGTGCCGGCCGGCACACGGCGGCCGAAATGAATGGGCATAATGACAAGCCTTGTCCGGCGATGGCCGGTCCGATGCCGACACAACGAATTTTGCGGCGCCGCAATATCCGCGATACCGGCGCTGCGGTATTCCGGTCGCACACGGCCCGTGCCTCGTCCGTTCTCCTGCCGACCCTCACCCGGAGCCTGCCTGTGTATCCACCGATCGAACCTTACGCCCACGGCCACCTCGACACCGGCGACGGCCACCGGATCTACTGGGAGCGCTGCGGCAACCCGTCCGGCAAGCCCGCGGTGTTCCTGCACGGCGGCCCGGGCGCAGGCTGCAGCCCAGACCATCGTCGCCTGTTCGATCCCGAGCGCTACGACGTGCTGCTGTTCGACCAGCGCGGCTGCGGGCGTTCGACGCCGCATGCGAGCCTCGACAACAACACGACCTGGGACCTCGTGGCCGACATCGAGCGGCTGCGCGAGATGGTGGGCGCGCAACAGTGGCTCGTGTTCGGTGGCTCGTGGGGCAGCGCGCTCGCCCTCGCCTATGCGCAGACGCACCCGCAGCGCGTGAGCGCGCTCGTCGTGCGCGGCATCTTCACGATGCGCCGCGCGGAACTGCTGTGGTACTACCAGGAAGGCGCGTCGTGGTTGTTCCCGGACCTGTGGGAGGAATTCCTCGCGCCGATCCCGGAGGCCGAGCGCGGCGACCTGATGGCCGCCTATCATCGCCGGCTCACGGGCGACGACGAAGCCGCGAAGCTCGAAGCCGCGCGCGCATGGAGCATCTGGGAAGGCCGCACGATCACGCTGCTGCCCGATCCGGCATTGGCCGCCCATTTCGCGGACGGCCACTACGCGCTCGCGTTCGCGCGAATCGAGAATCACTACTTCGTGAATCGCGGTTTCGTCGACGAAGGCCAGTTGCTGCGCGACGCGCATCGCCTCGCCGGCATTCCGGGCGTGATCGTGCAGGGCCGCTACGACATCGCGACACCCGCGCGCACCGCGTGGGAACTCGCGAAGGCATGGCCAGACGCGTCGTTCGAGATCGTGCCGGATGCCGGGCACGCGTACAACGAGCCGGGCATCCTGAAGGCGCTGCTCGCCGCGACCGACCGGTTCGCCGCGTAAGCTGCAACGCCTGGCGGCGCGTTGCGGCCGGCTATGCGGGCCTGCGCGCGCCGCCCGCTCAAAGCGCGGCTTCGACGATCGTCCGGCCGCTGATCGCCCGCTCGACGAGCTGTTCGTCGCCGACCTTGCGAATCGCATCGTCGAGCAAGCCTTCCGGCTCTTCGGTCGCCACCTTCAGCAGGCCCGACAGCCCGCGCGCGTCGAGCACCACGAGCGTCTCCATCGAATCCGCGCGGCTCACGAGCACGCGGCGGAAAGCGGGACCCGCGCCGAAGCTGGCGCACAGCGCGATCGTCTCGTTGCCGAGCGTGTAGTCGAAGTTCTTGATCATGTCTGCCGCCGTTGCAAGGAAATGGCCACGCGCGACGGCGCGGCGCCGTGACGTCGACGCACCCGTGCGTGCCGCCGGCGTCGAACCAGGGGCTGGTGCGCTCGCCGGCATCACCATGCTAGGCGCGCAGTATTAACGAAGACTTAAACGGCCGGCGAGCGCGGCACGGCGCCGCGCCGCGCCGATCTTGCCGCATGGCCTACGGCGTATCGAGCGGCTCGACCGTCACGCCGACCTTCAGCTCCTGGTCCGCGCCGCCGCCGCGGATCACGCCGCGCAGCGGTGTCACGTCCGCGTAGTCGCGGCCGATCGACAGCATCACGTAATCGTCGCCGGGTGCGCGGTCGTTGGTCGGATCGAGCTGCAGCCAGCCGCCATCTTCAGGCCACGCCGGATCGTAGACGTCGACCCATGCATGCGATGCATCCGCGCCGATCAGCCGCGGCTGCCCGGGCGGCGGCTGCGTGAGCAGATAACCGCTCACGTAGCGCGCGGCGAGCCCGAGCGAGCGCAGCGCGCCGATCATCACGTGCGCGAAATCCTGACAGACGCCCTTGCGCAACCGTAACGCATCGAGCGCCGTCGTCGTGATGTCCGTGCTGTTCGGCGTATACGCGAAGTCGGCGTGAATCCGCCGCATCAGGTCCCACGCGGCCTGCACGAGCGGCCGCCCCGGCGTGAAGCTGGCGGCCGCATACGCGGCCAGCTCGGGATCGCATGCGACGTGCGGCGACGCGAACACGAACTCGCTCGCCGCGTCGTACGGCTGTCCGGCACGAAACCGCAAGCGGTCGCGTACGGCTTCCCATGCCGTTGCATGTTCGGCGTCGGGATGCGCGATCGCGGGCGGCGGCGCACCGCGTGCGCCCTGCGACCAGACCGGCGCGCGCACGCGCACCGTGCTGCGGCTGCGCACGAGCAGCGCATCGTGAGGCTGGTTCAGCGCGAACGACGCGCGCGCGTTGCCGAACGCGTCGATCTCGGTGCCGAGCGCTTCCGGCGCGGGCTCGATGTCGAGCGCGAACGACAGCACCTGCTGGCGCGGCGTCGCGAGCGGCTGGAGCCGCGCCTGGTGCTGGGCGGATTCGACGCGGGCGGCGTAGCGGTATTCGGTGTCGTGCGTGACGCGCAGCACGCGGCCGGCCGCGACGGCAGCCGGCGTTGCGGATGTGGCTTGCGCTGCCGCCTGTTTCGCACGGCCGGCGTCGGCCGCGGGCGGCGTCTTCGCTGCGTGTTTCGGCGTCACCATAGCGTCCTGCCCGCCTCGCGCACGTGGCTGAAATAGCGCTCGCCGATCCGGTTCGACAGCTCCCACACGGCCTTCGCGGTCGTGTCGAGCGCGTCGAGCAGCTTGTCGTGCCGGCCGTCGTCGCCGGTTTCGCACAGTTCGTGCAGCGACCAGGCGGGCACGTCCGGAATCGTCTCGGCCAGTTCGGACAGCGCATAGCCCTCGCTGCGCTCGACTTTCGTCAGCCGGCCGCGCAGCGCCTGCACGACCCAGCCGAGCGAACGCGGGTTGTCGGTGTCGAGCACCACGAGCGACAACAGCGGCGCGACGTCGAAACCGCGCTGGAAGCGCGAGCGGAACGTGATCGTGCTGTCGAACAGCTCCAGCACGAGCTCGAAACCGTCCTGCCGGTGCACGGCGCCCTCGTCGAACGCGAACTTCAGCACGCTGCACAGGAAATCCAGCCGGTCGATCTGCCGGCCGATCGACAGCAGCCGCCAGCCGTCGTCGCGCGTCATGTTGTCGGTCTGCGCGCCGGTGATCGCGCCGAGCAGCAGCCCCAGCCGCTCCAGCAGCTGCAGCGCCTCGTTGCCGATTTGCTCCTCGGCTTCCGGATGATCGGCGCTGTCGGCGAACAGTTGCGTCGCATCGTCGATCAGCCGCCATTGATCGCTCGACAGCCGCTCGCGGATCGCGGCGGCGGCGGCACGCATCCCGAACAGGCACGATGCGATGCCCGACGTGCGGTCCGCGCCGCGCGTCAACGAGGTTGCCAGCGCATGCTGGAACGCGCGCGGCGCATCGACGGCGTTCGGCGCGTCGGCGGCGATCAGCCCCGTGTCGCGACACAGCGTGTCGAGCAACTCGAGATGCGCGGGACTGTCGACGTCGTCCTCGCCGCGCAGCCGTTCGAGCGCGGCGCGCGCCAGACGCATCAGGTTGGTCGCACGCTCCGTGTAGCGGCCCAGCCAGAACAGGTTCTCGGCCGCGCGGCTTGCGATCGCGCGCGGGCGCTCGACGAGGTCGTCGGGGCCGAGGCGGGTTTGCAGCAGCGTCGTCGAATCGACGATGCCCTCGGTCATCACCCACGTATCGACGGTGCTGCCGCCGCGCGGCATCGGCGCGTTGAACAGCGTATCGCGCGTGCCGACCCGCGACAGCCCGCCCGGCAGGAGTCGCCAGCGTTGCGCGCCATCGGCAAGCGCGAACACGCGCAGCAGCAGCGGCTTCGGTACGATGCGCGCGCCGCCGGCGCCGTCGGACGCGCCGGGGCCCGGCCAGGTGGGCGCCTGCGACAGCGGCAAGTCGGCCTGCACCGTGTAATGCTCGGGCCGAGCCAGGATTCGCGCCCGCCATTCGGCCAGTTGCGCCGCCGTGAGCCGCGCGCCGATCACCGGATCGAACGCGCCGCCGGCCTGCACGTCGGCCGGATACGACGGCTTCACGATGCAGCGCGCAAGCTGCGGCAGCGCGTCGTCGCACGCCGCCGCCTCGCCGCACCACCACGAATGCACGGCGGGCAGCGTCAGCGTTTCGCCCAGCAGCGCTTCCGCGAGGCGAGGCATGAAGCCGAGCACGCCCGGCGATTCGAGGAAGCCCGAGCCCGGCGCATTCGCGAGCAGCACGTTGCCCGCGCGCACGGCCTGCAGCAGCCCCGGCACGCCGAGCAGCGAATCGGGCCGCAGTTCGAGCGGATCGAGCCATGCATCGTCGACGCGCCGCAGGATGCCGTGCACGGGTTCGAGCCCCCGCAGCGTCTTCAGGAATACACGGTTGTCGCGGGCGGTCAGGTCGCCGCCCTCGACGAGCGTGAGGCCGAGGTAGCGCGCGAGATACGCATGTTCGAAGTAGGTCGCGCTGTGCGGCCCCGGCGTCAGCAGCACGATCCGCGAATTCCTGGCCGCGGGGCTGAGCGCCTGCATGCTCTGCAACAGCGACCGGTATGCGGACGCGAGCCGCTGCACGCGCAGCCCGCGGAAGCCGCGCGGAAACAGCCGCGACACGATCAGCCGGTTCTCGAGCAGATAGCCGAGGCCGGCGGCGCCCTGCGTGTGCTGCGCGACCATCCGCCATTGCCCGTCGGGGCCGCGCGCGAGGTCGAACGCGACGACGTGCAGCCACGTGTCGCCCGGCACGCGTGCGCCGCGCATCGCGCGCAGGTAGCCCGGATGCCCGGTCACGAGCGCGGGCGGCAGCAGGCCGCGCTGCAGGATCGTCTGCGGCCCGTACAGGTCGGTCATCGTCGCGTTCAGCAGCCGCACGCGCTGCAGCACGCCGCGCTCGATCGCCACCCAGTCCTCGGGCGTGACGATCAGCGGCAGCAGGTCGAGCGACCACGGGCCGGCCGCGCCGTCGCCCGCGCGTTGTTCGTGGAGCTGGTAGAACAGGCCGTTCTCGCGCATTCGGCGCTGCAGCGCGTCGGCGCGGCGGTCGAGGTCGGCCACGCCGTCGCTGCCGATCGACGTGAAGAAGCTGCGCCATGCGGGTGCGAGCAGCGGCGCGGCGAGGCCGGCGGCGCTGCCGCGCAGTTCGTCGTAGCGGCCGGCCGCGGCCGGCGCCGCGAGCGCGGCGGCCAGTTCCGCGGCATCCGGCTGCGCGCCGGTATCGAAAAGCGTGGGCATCGCGTCGGCGTCGGCGAGATCGTCGGGGTGAATGGGCGGCACGGTCGGTATCGTTCCGTCGTCAGGAAGCGGACGCGCCCGCGCGCCGCCGCACCGGCGGCCCGGCACGGCGGACGCGACGGGCGGCCGCGTTCTGTCCGCATCCTAGCACTGCGGCGTCGCCGCCATCGGCCGGCGGGCCGGGAGGTCGCGAACCGCGCATCGTCGTCCGTCCTTTCATCGGGGAATCACGGCCGTCGCAGGTCGAGCGTGAACGGGAATTCGCGGCTCGGCGCGGCAGCCGCGACGTCCATCCGACCCGGCGTGTGCCCCATCGCGACGAAGCGCGCGAGCCGGCGGCTCTCGGCCTCGTATGCGTTGATCGGGAACGTCGCGTAGTTGCGCCCGCCCGGATGCGCGACGTGATACCGACAGCCGCCGAGCGAGCGTTGCAGCCACGTATCGACGATGTCGAACGTGAGCGGCGCATGCACGCCGATGGTCGGGTGCAGCGCCGACGGCGGCGCCCATGCCTTGTAGCGCACGCCGGCGACGTATTCGCCGACGGTGCCGGTCGGCTGCAGCGGCAGCGCGCGGCCGTTGACGGTCACCACGTGCCGGTTGTCGTTCAGGCCGGTCACGCGCACTTCGAGCCGCTCGACCGACGAATCGACGTAGCGCACCGTGCCGCCGATCGCGCCCTCCTCACCCATCACGTGCCACGGCTCCAGCGCGCCGCGCAGCGACAGTTGCATCCCGTTCACCGCGATCTGGCCGAACAGCGGGAAGCGGAATTCGAAATGCGGCGCGAACCAGGCCGCATCGAACGCGAACCCGGCGTCGCGCAGCTCGGCCAGCACGTCGTCGAAATCCATCTTCAGGAACGCGGGCAGCATGAAGCGATCGTGCAGCGCGGTGCCCCAGCGCGTGAGCGGCGTCGTGTACGGCGCGGCCCAGAAGCGCGCGACCAGCGCGCGCAGCAACAGTTGCTGCACGATGCTCATCCGCGCATGCGGCGGCATCTCGAACGCGCGCAGCTCGAGCAGGCCGAGCCTTCCGGTCGGGGAATCGGGCGAGTACAGCTTGTCGATGCAGAACTCGCTGCGGTGCGTGTTGCCGGT
This sequence comes from Burkholderia territorii, assembly GCF_001718335.1. NCBI lineage: Bacteria > Pseudomonadati > Pseudomonadota > Betaproteobacteria > Burkholderiales > Burkholderiaceae > Burkholderia > Burkholderia territorii. The sequence goes on along the minus strand of NZ_CP013365.1, from coordinate 856,675 downwards.
CACGTCGATCAGCAGGTTGCGCAGCACGCGGTCGACGAGCCACGGCGGCATGTCCTGCCCGTACAGCAGCTTGTTGCGCTGGATTTCCGCGAATGCGATGTCGAGCTCGTAGACCTGGTCGTTGCGTGCCTCGTCGACGCGCGGCGCCTGACTCGTCGGACCGATGAACAATCCCGAGAACAGGTAGGACAGCGACGGATGGTTGTGCCAGTAAGCGATCAGGCTCGCGAGCAGGTCCGGTCGGCGCAGGAACGGGCTGTCGGCCGGCGTCGCGCCGCCGAGCACGAAGTGGTTGCCGCCGCCCGTGCCGACGTGCCGGCCGTCGACCATGAACTTCTCGCTGGACAGGCGCGTCTGCCACGCGGCGTCGTACAGGAATTCGGTCTGGCCGACGAGTTCGTCGAAGCTGCGCGCCGGATGGATGTTGACCTCGATCACGCCGGGATCGGGCGTGACTTGCAACACCTTGAGCCGTGCATCGCGCGGCGGCGGATAGCCTTCGAGCACGAGTTTCACGCCGAGCGCGTGCGCGGTCAGCTCGATCGCGGCGAGCAGGTCGAGATAGTCCTCGAGCGCGGCCAGCGGCGGCATGAACAGGTACAGGATGCCGTTGCGCACTTCGGCGCACAGCGCGGTACGCGTGATCCATGCGGCCGATTCGAAGCGCTCGGGGCGGCGCTGCGCGTCCGGCGTGCCGTGCGCGTGCCGTCCGCCGGCGGCCGTGCCGTCGCTGCGCCACTGCATGACCGTTTGCACGGGGGCTTCGCGATGCGCGCCGGCCAGGTAGCGCGGCGCGTCGGCAGTGCCCGCATGACGCGCGCGGAACGCGGCCGCGTCCGGCAGCGCGTCGCGCGGCGCGAACGGGTCGCGTTCGATCAGGTACGGATAGTCGGCACCGGCGACCCACGGCAGCGAATCGAGCGGCAGCCGATAGCCCATCGGCGAATCGCCGGGCACGAGGTACATCCGCTCGTCGCGGAAGAACCACGGGCCCGTCTGCCAGCGCGGGCCGTCGAGGCCCGACCGATCGCGGCCCGACCGATCGCGGCCCGACCGATCGCGGCCCGACACGTCGTCCGCGCGCTTGATCGGCAGCACGTAGCCGACCACGCTGTCGAGCTGCTGGTCGAACACCTTGCGCAGCCGCGCGCGTTCGAGTTCGTCGTCGAGCCGCGAATCGAACGGATCGACGTTGACGGGCAGCCGGCGCTCGCGCCACAGGTAGTACCAGACATCCTCGTAGCCGGGCCGCACGAATTCGTCGGTCAGTCCGAGCCGCGCGGCCAGCGCGTCGATGAAACGCTTCGCGTCGTCGGTCGTGTATGCGGACGGCTCGCGCTCGTCGGCGAACAGCGACGGATCGTGCCATACGGGCTGGCCGTCGGCGCGCCAGAAGATCGACAGCGCCCAGCGCGGCAACTGCTCGCCGGGGTACCACTTGCCCTGCCCGAAATGCAGGAAGCCGCCTTCGCCGTATTCGGCGCGCAGCCGCTGCACGAGCTCGGTCGCGTAACCGCGCTTGGTCGGGCCGAGCGCATCCGTGTTCCATTCGGCGCCGTCGCGATCGTCGATCGACACGAAGGTCGGCTCGCCGCCTTGCGTCAGCCGCACATCGCCGGCATTCAGCGCGCCGTCGACGCGTGCGCCGAGCGCCAGCACGCCCTCCCATTGCTGTTCCGTATAAGGCTTCGTCACGCGCGGCGATTCGTACACGCGCGTCACCGTCATCTCGTGCTCGAACGCGACTTCGCATTCGTCGATCAGCCCTTCGACCGGCGCCGCGCTCGTCGGCTGCGGCGTGCACGCGAGCGGGATGTGCCCTTCGCCGGCGAGCAGGCCCGAGGTCGGATCGAAGCCGATCCAGCCGGCGCCCGGCAGATAGACTTCGCACCATGCATGCAGGTCGGTGAAGTCGACGGACGTGCCGCTCGGGCCGTCGAGCGCCTTCACGTCGGGCGTGAGCTGGATCAGGTAGCCGGACACGAAACGCGCTGCGATGCCGAGATGCCGGCACAGCTGCACGAGCAGCCATGCGCTGTCGCGGCACGATCCGGACGCGAGCTCGAGCGTCTGCTCGGGCGTCTGCACGCCCGGCTCCATCCGCACCAGATAGCCGATGTCGTGCTGCAACTGCTGGTTCAGCGCGACGAGGAAGTTCACGGTGCCGGCCGGCGTGCGGTCGACGCCGTCGAGGTACGCGCGGAACAGCGGCGCGGCGCTCGTCTGCGGATCGCATGCGAGGTACGGCGCGAGTTCGGTCTTCAGCGCATCGTCATAGTCGAACGGATATTGCTCGGCGCTCGCTTCCAGAAAGAAGTCGAACGGGTTGTACACCGACATCTCGGCAACGAGGTCGATCGTGATCTCGAAGTGTTCGGTGCGTTCCGGAAATACGAGCCGCGCGAGATAGTTCGAGAACGGATCCTGCTGCCAGTTGATGAAGTGCTGCGCGGGCTCGACCGTCATCGAATACGCGACGATCGGCGTCCGGCAGTGCGGCGCGGGCCGCAGCCGCACGATCTGCGGACCGAGGTTGACGGGCCGGTCGTAGCGGTAGCGGGTGGTGTGATGCAGCGCGACGTGGATGGGCATGGGAGAGCCGCTCGGTTCGGGTTGGGCCGGCCGCGCGCGCCGCGTCGCCGTCGCTGCGGCGGCACGGCACGGCGGATTCGGCGAAGGAGTGCGTCAGACGAGTTCCGGCGACTGCACGACACTGATCTCGACGCCGACGGTGCTCGCGCCGAGTCCCGTCACCGGTTGCGCGTCGCGAGCGTCGAGGCCGACCGCGATACGCACGTAGCGCTCGTCCGGGCAGCGGTTCATGAACGGATCGAAGCCGACCCAGCCGAGCCCTTCGACGTAGGCCTCCGCCCACGCATGACCGGCAGGCTGCTGCATCAGCGCGGCCGCCTGCGGTTGCCCGCCGAGCGCCGCCTGCGGCAATCCCTGCGACTGCGCGGCGTGCGATGCGCCGAGCATCTGCTGCATGCCGTCGCCCGTCTGCAGCGCGAGCGCCTCCTCTTCCTCGTCGCCGGCGGCGCTCTGTTTCGCGTCGGCGATGCGTTGCATCGCGCTGTCGGCAAGAACGTAGCCGGAGATGTAGCGCGCGGGCACCTTCAGCGCGCGCGCGGCCGCGATGAACGCATGCGCGTGATCGCGGCTGGTGCCCTCGCCGCTTTGCAGCGCGGTTTCGGCATCGACCGGCGCATCGGCCAAGTTCGGCGCGTATGCGATGCGGCCGTGCACTTCCGTCATCAGCCAGTGCAGCGCGTCGAGGCTGCGCGGCTCGATCGGCAGTGCCTGCGTGAGCGCGCGCACGGTGTCGCCGGCCTTCGTGAATGCGGTCTCGCGCTCGAAGATCCACGGCGGCGCATAACCCTCGGGATTGCCGAGAATGCCGGCGCGGTCCTGCGTCTCGACGACGCCGGCCGCGATCACGACGATCTCGTTCTTCGCGCCGCGGTCGTGCCGCACGAGGTCGATGCGGTTGCCGAGCCCGTCCGTGTAGGACAGCGCCGGCTCGACGCCGTCGATCGTGACCTGCCACGCGCGCACCGTCTGCCCCGGCCCCGATTGCGGGCGCAGCCGCAGCCGTTGCAGCGCATGGGTCGCTTGATCGTCGAACTGATAACGCGAGATGTGTCGGATGGCGAGTCGCATGGCAAGCCTCAATCGAAGTTGTACGCCTGGGCGATGTCGATCCCGAGGCTGTTGTTGCGGCCGATGAAGTCGGTCAGGAACTCGTGCAGGCCGCTCTTGAAGATCCGCTCGACCGATGTGTCGGACAACATCTGCAGAATCTTCGTGGCCGTGTCGTGACACGGGTGTGTCACGCCGTAATCCTTCGCGAGCAGATTCAGGCTCGACACGACGCGCCCATAGCAATAGCGCAGCGAACGCGGCATGCGGCCGTTCAGGATCAGGTAGTCGGCGATGTTCATCGGCTTGTACTGCACGTCGTACACCCAGCGATACGAACGGTGCGCGGCCACGCAGCGCAGGATCGTCTCCCACTGGTAGTTGTCGAGGATCGTGCCGACGTGCGACACCGACGGCAGCAGCAGGTGGTATTTCACGTCGAGGATCCGCGCGGTGTTGTCGGCCCGCTCGACGAACGCGCCGATCTGCGCGAAATCGAAGATCTCGTTGCGCAGCATCGTGCTGTAGAAGCTGCCGAGAATGAGCGCGGTTTCGCGCTTCACGCCGTCGAGCACTGCCGGCAGCCCGCTCTCCGGCACCGGCTGCGCGAGCGCCTGGCGCAGCGCGAGCCACGCGCCGTTCACGCTCTCCCACGCCTCGCGGGTGAGCGCCGTGCGCACCATCCGCGCGTTCGAACGCGCAGCCTCGATGCACGACAGCACGCTCGACGGGTTGTCGCGGTCGCGCAGCAGGTAATCGGTCACGGTATCGGCGGCATATGCATCGTATTTCTGACGATAGCCGTCGTCCGCGCCCGAACTGACCAGCACCGACGACCATTCGGCCGGCGCGTCGGACGTGCGCGTGAGCGCCATCCGCAGCCCGGCATCGACGATGCGCGCGATGTTCTCCGCGCGCTCGATATAGCGGTACATCCAGTAGAGACCGCTCGCAGTTCGTCCCAGAAGCATCTCGTGTCCACTCCGTCTTCATTCGGTTCGCGCGCCGGCTGCGGCGCGCGCGGTCGTGCCCGGCTCAGTCGGCCAGCACCCAGGTGTCCTTGGTGCCGCCGCCCTGGCTCGAGTTGACGACGAGCGATCCCTCCTGCAGCGCGACGCGCGTGAGCCCGCCCGGCGTGATGCGGATCCGGTCCGACACCAGCACGAACGGCCGCAGGTCGACGTGGCGCGGCGCGAGGCCGGCTTCGGTCAGGATCGGCGTCGTGGACAACGCCAGCGTGGGTTGCGCGATGTAGTTGGCAGGCCGCGCGCGCAGCTTCGCGGCGAACGCCTCGAGTTCGGCCTTCGATGCGCACGGGCCGACCAGCATCCCGTAGCCGCCCGAGCCGTGCACTTCCTTCACGACCAGTTCGTCGAGATGGTCGAGCACGTACTTCAGGCTGTCGGCCTCGCCGCAGCGCCAGGTCGGCACGTTCTCCAGCAGCGCCTTGCGGCCCGTGTAGAACTCGACGATCTCCGGCATGTACGAGTAGATCGCCTTGTCGTCGGCGATGCCGGTGCCGGGCGCGTTCGCGATCGTGATGTTGCCGGCGCGGTAGACGTCCATGATCCCGGCGACGCCGAGCACCGAATCGGGGCGGAACGTGAGCGGATCGAGGAACGCGTCGTCGACGCGGCGGTACAGCACGTCGATCGGCCGGAAGCCTTCGGTGGTGCGCATCGCGACGCGGCCGTCGACCACCTGCAGGTCGCTGCCCTCCACGAGATGCACGCCCATCTGGTCGGCAAGGAACGAATGTTCGTAGTACGCCGAATTGTGGATGCCGGGCGTAAGCACGGCGATGGTCGGGTTGTCGGCGTTGCCGCCCGGCGGGCACACGGCCGCGAGCGACTGCCGCAGCATCTGCGGATAGGTCTCGACCGGGCGCACCTTGACCTGCTGGAACAGCTCGGGGAAGAGCTGCATCATCGTCTCGCGGTTTTCCAGCATGTACGACACGCCCGACGGCGTGCGCGCGTTGTCCTCCAGCACGTAGAACTCGTTCTCGCCGGTGCGCACGATGTCGACGCCGATGATGTGCGTGTAAACGTTCCCGGGCGGGCGGAAATCGATCATCTCCGGGATGAACGCCTCGTTGTGCGCGATCAGGTGCTTCGGCACGATGCCGGCCCGCACGATCTCCTGGCGGTGATAGATGTCGTCGAGGAACGCGTTGAGCGCCATCACGCGCTGCTCGATGCCGAGCGACAGCCGGCTCCATTCCGCACCCGAGATGATCCTCGGCACGATGTCGAACGGAATCAGCCGCTCGGCGGCCTGCGCGTCGCCGTACACGGCGAACGTGATGCCCGTCCTGCGGAACACGCCTTCCGCATCGTGGGCCTTCTGGGCGAGGCTCGCAGGGTTCTGCGTGTCGAGCCATTGCTTGAGGCGCGCGTAAGGCGCCCTCACCATGTCGCCGGATTGCAGCATTTCATCGAATGGCTTCATCGATCTCTTCTCCGTCGATCGTTTTCCCCGGCATTGCGCATGCCGGACCGGCGTATTCGCTATCTTGCAAGGAACGTGCCTTGCGATATCCCCTCAGGTCCTCCCTTGTGTCGCGCGCGCCCCGCACACCGCTGCGGCACGCCGCACCACCATGGTGCAGCGCGCGACGCAGCACGCGCCAGACGCGTGCGATGACGCTCCCGCCGCTCCTGCGGCACCGTGCCTGCCAGCATGGTTCCCCTGCGTGTCACGATTGTGCAATCTGCACTGCACCAATCCTTTCCCTGACGGCGCGCTTGCCCATGCTCGCGTTGCCGCATCGCAGCGAACCGGCGACACGGCATCGGCGACCCGTCGCGACAGCCCCGCCTGCACCGCGGCGGGGAGTGCGCCACATCCTTCGGTTGCCTGTGCGGAACAGCGGAAAGGCGGGCCGGCGCACGCGGTGCGCGGCCGGCCCTTGGGGGAAGTACCGTCTGCGGCAGGTCGGGCAATTCGACGCGGTGAACCAACCGGTTAGCCGGGTCCGGCACCTCAAACGTATGCAGCCGTAATGCCGCCGACAACGCCCATGCATATTTCGACTGACACCGATCGAAAAAAAACATCGGCCCGCATGCGCAAGGCGCGGTACGCTACAAAACCGGTTCAGTGAAACGGCGCCGCCCTTCCGGCGCCGACTATAAAAAGCGAAGATCGAAATGGAAGCAAAGTGGCTGGAAGATTTCCTGAGCCTTGCGGATACCAAGAGCTTTTCCCGCGCCGCACGTCATCGGCACCTCACGCAGTCGGCATTCAGCAGACGAATCGCCTCACTCGAAACATGGATGGACGCGAAGCTGGTCGATCGCAGCATCAACCCGATCGCGCTGACGCCGGCCGGGCAGATGTTCCGCGGGCTGGCCGCCGACATCCTGCGAAGCATGTATGCGGCGCGCAACCTCGTGAACGGATACGACCAGTTCGCGGCAAGCGACCAGGTCGTGCGCTTCGCCGTCGCGCATACGCTCGTGTTCACGCTGTTTCCCGAATGGCTCAAGCAGTTGAACGGCGAAGTCGGCCACGTGACCGCGCGCGTCAATGCGGTGAACGTGCCCGAAGGCGTGCAGCAGCTCGTCGAAGGTGAATGCGACCTGTTGCTCGGCTATCACCATCCGCAACTGCCGATCGTGCTGGACCCGAACCATTTCCCGTTCATCACGCTCGGCGTCGAGCGGATCCTGCCGGTGTCGACGCCGGATGCGCGCGGCAAGCCGGTGTTCGAACTGCCCGGCACGCCGGACGCACCGCTGCCGCTCCTCGCGTATTCGTCGGGCGCGTTCCTCGGGAACGTCGTCGAGATGCTGCTGCTCAACGCGTCCGAATCGTATGCGCTGCACCGCTGCTTCGAGACGCACATGTCCGAGGCACTGAAGGGAATGGTCGTGGCCGGGCACGGGATCGGCTGGCTGCCCGAAAGCTGCGTGGCGAAGGAACTCGCGGACGGTTCGCTCGTTCGCGCGGGCTCGGCGGACTGGATCACCGAGCTCGAGATTCGCCTGTACCGGTCCGCGCGCAAACGCGGGCTGGCAGCCGAACAGTTGTGGACCTACATCATGAATCGGCCGCGCGTCGCGGCCGACGCCGCCCGCACGACCGGGCAGTCGACCGAGCCTGTCGTGCGCGTCGCGCGCCGCAGCGTCGGCGGCAGCCGGTAACGCTTCTCACCGTCCGTCATCGCCCGACTCGACTGAACGCCGCGCGGATTGCATTTCGCGCGGCGTTCGGTTATTACGCCCGCCGTCGCGAAGCATTTTCCGATCCTGCTTCCACTTCAATATACGTTCCGCACACCCGATCAATTCCATAAATCGCCAAACGTTTGCGAATCCGGGCAAATCGCCGATTCAGATGACGGAAATAACCTGTTACACAACACATCAAAAGTTTCGATTTTCATGTAACGACATTCTCGCCGAAAAAGGTCATGTCGGCGTCATGGACTTATCTCATCTGTGCTCCAGGATTCATCAAGACGTCTCGATGACAGAGGCAACTCTTCCTTTTATCAGTCGTTATTTTTCGGCACAAACTTCGGTACCACTTATGTCCGAAATTTGCGAACTGGTCATCGCTACCGGTGAGCAAATTTCATGTTCGGCAATATCGACTTTGTTCAGTGTTGAGCCATTTCGTCGAATTAGTCCCAATCCTATTTAAATAAGACATTTAAAACGTGTTCCGTTCGGGCCACACGCGATTGTTTGTTCAAAACCCATCGTGTATCAATAGCATGTCTTGAAAAGAACGCCGTAATTTCAGATCGGAATAAATGTGCTGCCAGCGATTTCGGATGGAGGTTGGAATGTCTTCGTCGTTCGAACAGCATGCTCGCCCGCTCCTCGGCATCGTCGTATCCATGCTCTGCATCCATGCCGTGGCCCAGACCCAGGTCCCGACACCGCCCTCGTCCGACGCCGATGCCGGCCGATACGTGATTTCGTATATCTGCGGCGACGCGCGAATCGACGGCACGGCACCGCTTCCGCCGGATGGCCGTCCGTACAACCTCGGCGTGTCGTTCGTATCGGGCTCGAACGGGCAGCCGCTGTCGAACGTGCAGGTGCGGCTGCGGCGGCACGGCCGCGTGCTCGTCGAATTCAAGGCGACGGGGTCGCGCTGTCTGTTCAGCGTGCCCGATGCAAGTTACCGGGTCGAGGGAACCTATCAGGGCTCCACCCAGTTCGCGGTCGTCGAAACAGGTGCGCTCACGACGCAGTTGCGCTGGTGAACGCGGCCCGATCCGCGTGGCGATGGCACGCACTCGCGGCGTGCACACGCAACCCATCGATCGAGGAGGATTGAATGACTCGTGCAGAACGACCGGACGGCTCGCCCGTCCGTCAGCCGAAGCCCGCGTGGGGCCCCGGAAAGAATGCGGCACTCAGCATCATTGCGTTTGCCGCGATCTTCGGCGGCTTCGCCTACGTCGAGCGGGACGCGAGAGTCGGTCATGCAACCGTGACGCACGATATCGCCGACATGATCGGCACAGCCGTCGGCAAGTATCGCAACGCCATCACGGCCGCGACGGCCGACACCTCCGGCGCGGCATCCAGCGTCGCCCCGGCCGAACCGGTGACGCCTTCCGTGGTGGGCGCTCCGCCTGCGTCGGCAACGCCTGCGATGTCGGCCGCGGCAGAACCGAATGCGCCGCCCCGGACGACCGCCCGCCCCGCCACGCAACATCCGCGCCGTGCGCATGCGCCGTCCACGGCGCTCGCGGCCAATGCGCAGGCCGCATCGACGAGCAGCCGCGCCGCGCGCCCAGGCGACACGCACCGGACGTCCCGTTCGCAGACGCTGGCCCGCATGAAAAAACACACCGACCCCGCGCCGCGACGAGAACCGCAATCGTATATCGCCGACTCGGCGCACATGGAGGCCACCAGCGTCACGCGCGACGAACTGGAGGGCGCGCGCGCACTGGCGAAGGCGCGCTGGTGCGCACGGATCGACGAATGGAACTGCGTGGAGCAGAACGCGAGCCGCGCGCTCGCCATCGACCCGACGAACAGCGAATCGCGCGCGCTGCTTGGACAAGCGATCCGCAACCGCCTGTGAACCGGCCGGATGCCGTCGGGCCTCGCTGCACGGCGGCCCGACGACCGGCGACACGCATCGTCGGGCGTGCAACCGATGTGACCGTTTCAGAGTGAGGAGACATCGTGGCTAACAATCGTAGACAACAATGCACCACCGCCGCTCCGTCCAACCGACGGATCCTCCTGCATGCGCCATTGCTGTTGCTGCTCGTCGCGTCCGGCTCCTGTCTTGCCGCCGAAGGCGACGCGGACCCGCGCGGCGCAAGCGAAATTGCCGGGACGCGCGGCGCAGCGGACGCACCGCCGCCCGACATGCAGCCGACGGCGGCGTCACTCGATATTGCGCAGGACCGCAACGCGCTGCCCCCGCAAGCGCCGACGCCGATCGCGCAGGCGTCGGATGCGTCGATGCAGCTCGCGCAGCTGTCCGACCCGCAACCGCAGACGATGCCGACCACGGTCGTGGTGGATCCGAACGCCGCGCAACCGGCCGAACCGGCGCCGGACGCACAGGCGTCGAGCACGCCGCTCCGGATCGCCCAGGCGACCGATACCCCGCCGACGCCGAATGCCCCGGTGCAGCTTGCCGAGCCGCCCGACTCTGCGCCGACGAACACGCCGGCCCCGAGCGCGCAGCCGTCGGACGTACCGATCGGTATCGCGCAGGCCGCGAATCCGCAGCCACCCGACACACCGGCGCAAGCCGCCGCGGCAACGTCCGGCACACCGGCGACCGCTTCCGCAGCCGGCCCCGCGCATGCATCGGAGCCGCAGCGGCAACCAGCGCAACTCGCACAGGCCGCGCCCACCGCACCGCCGAACGCGCCGACGCAAACCGCGCAGGCATCCGGCACGCCGATGCCGGGCTCGCCCGCGCCCGTCACCCCGACCCAGAGCTCGCCACCCGCGCCGTCCGCGACGCCGAATTCGCAGACGCCCGGCGCGCAGCTACCGGGCGAGCCGACGCAACGATCGCAAGGCCCCGACGTCGAAGCGCCGAATGCCCAGGCGCCGAATCTGCGTACCGCCGACGTGCCGACCGTTCGCAACGACGTGTTCGGCCTCGCGGCGAGCGGCGGCGCGATCAAGGCGCTCGAAGAAGCGAAGGCACGGCCCGATGCGTTCTCCGCCGTCGACGTCGCGCAACTGGAAGAACTGTCGATCCGCCAGCAGGTGCGCGGCGGACGCGACAAGTCCCGCTCGATGACGAGTGCCGATCGCTTCGACGGCATCGATAGCGCACTGCGCGCAGCGGACGACCTCGACAAGCGGATGCCCGCGACGCCGGAATATTCGCCGGTCAGGACGGCGCTCGCGGGCGACCGCACGGTCGCGTATGCGGCGCGCGGCGACATGACGAAGGCCGTCACCACGTTCGAGACGATTCCGCCCGACGCGGAGATTTCGATCGACGCGCTGGCCGCCGTCGGGGACGCCTATCTGTACCTGAGCGAACCGGCGAAGGCGAACGTCGTATACCAGCGCGCGCTGAAGCAGGCGACCGCGGCGCCGACCGACCGCGCGACCCGCGGCTTCCAGTACGGCGCGCGCACGCGTGCGATCGAGCTGCGCGAAGGGCTGTTCTGGTCATACGTCGACCAGGGGCGCGCGGCGGAGGCGAAACAGGTGCTCGACGACATCGAGAAGTCGCTGCCGCCGGCCAAGGAGGTGCGCAACTACGGTCCGGAAGAAAGCGACTTTCTGCGCTACTACCGGCTGCGCGCGCAGTACCTGATCTACACGGGCCACGTCGACGAAGGGATCGCCGCGCTCGAGCAGCTCGAGCAACAGGTACCGTTCAACGCGGAGGTCCGTGCCGCGCACGCGGATGCGGTGTCGGGTCAGTCGCATCCGCGCCAGGCGATCGCGATGTATCGCGCGTCGCTGACCGACCACCCGGACAGCGTCGAAATGCTCGCCGGCCTCGGCCGCGCGGCGCTCGTGGCGGACGACTACGCGACCGCGAAGTACGTCGACCAGACCGTCGACAACGTATTCCCCGACAGCGGTGCCGTGCGCGGGTTCAAGCGCGACTACAAGGCATACCGCAGCCCGGTGTTCACGACCGACCTGAGTTACGAGCACGGCAACAGCGCGCTGGCCGACAACAGCTTCACGTCCGACAGCTATGTGTACTCGCAACCGTTCGGCGACAACTGGCGCGTCTTCTCGCACACGTTCTTCGGCTATGCGCAGACCGACTCCGGCAACATCAAGCGCACGCGCACGGGCGTCGGCGGCGACTACCGGCACGGGCCGCTCACCGTGCAGGCCGAGGTCACGCGCTCGTTCGGCTCCGACGGCCGCACCGGCGGGCGCGGGTCGATCGCGTATGCGCTGAACGACTACTGGACGGTCAGCGCCGGGCTCGACACCAACGACAACTCGCTGCCGTGGAAGGCGTATGCCGCGCACATCTGGGGACGCTCGGCGAACGTCTCGGTCGTGTATCGCCAGAACGACCGTCGCGAGGTCAAGCTGAGCTACGGCGTGAGCCGGTACAGCGACTCGAACCTGCATCAGGAAATCACGGCAACCGCCACGCAGCGCGTGTACACGTCCGCCAACCAGCTCGTCAACGTATCGCTGGATCTCGGCACCGACAGCAACACGCGTAACGACGCGCCCTACTTCAGCCCGGGCCGCGACTACGCGGCCGCGGCGACCGTCATGCACCAGCTGACGCTGTGGAAGAAGGGTGACATGTCGCTCCAGCAGCGCCTGTCGGCGTCGGGCGGCGTGTACAACGAGCGCGGCTTCGGCAGCAGCCCACTGTGGAGCGCGCGTCTCGAGCACGCATGGACGTTCAAGCACGACATCACGCTGAGCTATGGCATCGAAGTCAGCAGCCACGCGTATGACGGCCAGCGCGAGCGCTCGGAAACCGGCTTCCTGTCAGTCAATCTGCCGTTCTAGCAAGGAGTTCGCGTAATGCAATCCAGACGGACCTTCATGTGCGGATGTCTCGGCACGTTCGCCGCCTGTTCGCTGTTCCCGGGCGTGTCGAACGCCCGAATGATCGACCTGCTGCCGCCGTCCGATCCGGCCGACGGCAAGACGTTCCGCGTGATCTGCATGCACGACGTGCGCGACAACCTGATGGCGTCGTTTTCGTCGCCGACGGCGCTGGTCGATCCGTTCGCGGTCGATACCGGCACGCTGACCGCGATCTTCTCGTGGCTGCAGACCAACAACTACCACACCATCACGGTCAAGCAGATCGAGGAATCGCGGCACGGCGGCAGGCCATTGCCGCCGCGCGCGGTGCTGCTCACGTTCGACGACGGCTTTCGCAGCCACTACACGAAGGTGCTGCCGCTGCTCGAACGCTTCAAGTATCCGGCCGTCATGGGCATCGTCACCGCGTGGATCGACACACCGGCGGATACGCCGATCCGCATCAGCGACAAGGTCCAGGTGCCGCGCGACTACTTCCTGTCGTGGGACGAAGTGAAGAAACTCGGCCAGTCGGAATTCGTCGAGCTCGGCTGCCACACTCACAACCTCCATCATGGCGCGATCGCGAATCCGCAAGGCAACGAGTTGCCGGCGACGACGTCGCATCTGTACCTGCAAGATCAGAAACGCTATGAAACGGACGCGGAATTCCACGCCCGCGTGCATGACGACCTGCAGACCTGCGTGCGTCAGATTCGCGAGCACACCGGCCTCGTCGCACGCTCGATGGTGTGGCCGTACGGCGCGGAAAACCAGCCCGTGCGCCAGATCTCGACGTCGCTCGGCATGGATATCCAGTTCAGCCTCGATGCCGGCCCGAATACGCCGGACGTGCCGCTGGACCGGCTCAGGCGCATCCTGATGATGTACGACGTCGACATCGGCGGGTTCGAGCGCTCGATGCGCGAGCCGGCGTCCAACCGCGGCGACGTCGACGTGCCCGAGCGCATCGTGCAGGTCGATCTCGACCAGGTCTACGACCCGGATCCCGCGCGGCAGGAGGCGAATCTCGGCAAGCTGATCGAGCGCATCTACCGGATGCAGCCGAAATCGGTGTACCTGCAGGCGTATGCGGACCCGAAGGGCACGGGCGTGGCCGAGGCGGTGTATTTCCCGAACCGGCACCTGCCGATGCGCTCGGACCTGTTCTCGCGTGCCGCGTGGCAACTCAACACGCGCTCCAACGTGCAGGTGTACGCATGGATGCCGGTGCTCGCGTTCCGGCCCCCGGCCGACAAGCAGCGCGGGCTCGAAGCCGTCAGCGCATACGGCGGCGCGCCGCCCCGCGAGAACGGTTCGCGCGTGTTCCGGCTGAGCCCGTTCGATCCGGAAGCGCGGCTGATGATCCAGCAGATCTACGAGGATCTCAGCAAGCACGCGTCGTTCAGCGGCATCCTGTTCAGCGACGACGCCGTGCTCGACGACTACGAGGATGCGGGCCGGCATGCGCTGCGAACCTATTCCCAGTGGGGGCTGCCGGCCGATGTCGGCAAGATTCGCGAGAACCCCGACCTGATGAAGCGCTGGACGCGCCAGAAGTCGCGCTACCTGATCGACATGACGCGGCAGCTCGCGCAGATCGTGCTGGCCCACCAGAACATCGGCGACGTGCTGACCGCACGCAACATCTTCGCGATGCCGGTGCTCAAGCCCGAGTCGGAAGCGTGGTATGCGCAGAACTACGACGATTTCCTTGCCGCCTACGACTACGTCGCGCTGATGGCGATGCCGTACATGGAGCAGGCGAAAGACCCCGAAGGCTGGCTGGACCAGCTCGTGAAGGCGGTGCGCGCGAAACAGCGCGGGCTGCAGCGCACCGTGTTCGAACTGCAATCGTACGACTGGCACGCGCACAAGGACGTGCCGGCCCGCACGCTGCTCGCGCAGATGCGGCGGTTGCGCAGCGAGGGCGCGGTGAATTTCGGCTACTACCCGGACAACTTCCTGAACGGCCAGCCGGAGCTCGACGCGATGCGCGACGTGATGTCGCTGAAGTCGCGCCTCGATCCGACCTCGATCAACGCGCTGATGCAGATGCAGCATGCGCAGGGGACCAAGACGCCATGACCAGCCACAGCATCATCCAGCGCCTGCAGGATTTCGTCTTCTACTATCCGTTCTTCATGTCGTATCTGTGGATGATCGGCGGCGTCGTTCATTACTTCCTGCTGGAGGAAGGCCGCCGGCTGTCGACGCGCACGATCGCCGCGAGCGGAATCCCGAAGATCTCGATCGTCGTGCCGTGCTTCAACGAGGCGGCGAACGCGCGCAGCGTGATCCGCCACCTGGACGCGATGGACTACCCGAATTACGACATCATCGCGGTCAACGACGGCAGCAAGGACAACACTGGCGACATCCTCAACGAGCTGGCCGTCGAGATCCCGCGGCTGCTGGTGATCCATCACGCGCGCAACGAAGGCAAGGCGGTCGGGCTCACCACCGCGGCGGCCGTGTCGAACGCGGAGTACCTGCTCTGCATCGACGGCGACGCGCTGCTCGCGCACGACGCGATCGGCTGGATGCTCGAGCACTTCCTGACCGATCCGGGCGTCGGCGCGGTCACCGGCAACCCGCGCATCCGCACGCGCACGTCGTTGCTCGGGCGCATGCAGGTCGGCGAATTCTCGTCGATCGTCGGGCTCATCAAGCGCACGCAGCAGGTGTACGGCCGCATCTTCACGGTGTCGGGCGTGATCACGATGTTCCGCAAGACCGCGCTCGCCGATGTCGGCTACTGGAGCTCGGACATGCTGACCGAGGACATCGACATCAGCTGGAAGCTGCAGTGCCGCGACTGGCGCGTCGTGTACGAGCCGCACGCGCTCAGCTGGATCCTGATGCCCGAGACGCTGAAAGGGCTCTACCGGCAGCGGCTGCGTTGGGCGAAGGGCGGCATCCAGGTGCTGCTCAAGTACGCGGGCACGCTCGCGCGGCCGACGCAGATGATGATGTGGCCGCTGTTCGTCGAGTACCTGATCGGCATCGCATGGGCCTATTCGATGTCGTTCATCCTGCTGCTCGCGGTAATCGACGTCGTCTACCCGCTTCCGCCGAACTGGCATGTGTCCGTGGTGCCGCACTGGCACGGGATGCTGCTGGTCGCGACCTGCATCCTGCAGCTGATCATCGGCAGCATGATCGATCGTCGTTACGACGAAAAACTCCTGATGTACTTCCTTGACACCGTCTGGTACCCCGTCGCGTTCTGGTTGATCAGCATGATCACCACCGTCGTCGCCCTGCCCGCCGTCGTATTGCGGGGCCGCGGCAAGCGCGCCGTTTGGGTCAGTCCCGACCGAGGCATTCAACATGAAGAACGCGCCGATTATTGACCTCTCCCTGCGCGCTCCGCGCGAAATGATCGCGGAACGCGGCGGCATCGTCGGCCCCGTGCTGGTCGCGTGGTTCCGCCTCGTGCGGCCCGCGCTGGTCGGGGGCGTGTGGGCATCGATCTGCATCTACACGTACCGCTACCTGCTGCCATTCAACGAGGCCGAGATGCCGATCGAGCAGATCGTGTTCTACGTGACGAGCATCGCGCTGATCGCCGGCACGATCGTCACGTGGCTGATCGCGGGACGCGTCGTGCATCCGCTCGCGTACCGGTTGCGCGTGTCCAAGATGCTGCGGCGCTCGGCCAGCGTGAAGATGCGCTCGGTGCCGCCGAGCGCGCTCGCGGGCGCTCGCCGGCGCGGCGCGCGGCGCACGTCGCGCATTCTCGTCGCGTCGCACGACGCGAACGGCTCGATCTCGGGCATCGAGTGGATCGCGCATGCGGGACCGCAACCCCGCGAATAAGACTCCGGAGACGTGCCGCGCCGGGCGCGACGCATGCCGCGCGGCGCGACACCGCTCTCGAATTCGCGCCGCCGCGCGTCGTGCGCCGGCCGGCAATTTCCTGTAGACGAGGTGAAATCATGTGCGGAATCGTCGGAGCAAGCGGCCTGAGGAATCAGGTGCCACAACTGGTCAATGCACTGAGCCGGCTCGAGTATCGCGGCTACGACTCGTGCGGCATCGCCGTGCTGCGTGACGGCCACCTGCGCAGCGAACGCACGCTGCGGCGCGTGGCGGACCTGCAGGACCGCGTGCTGACACTCGGCCTCGAGGGGCAGACATGCATCGCGCACACGCGCTGGGCCACGCACGGCGCGCCGTCGGAAATGAACGCGCACCCCATCGTGTCGGGCGACACGATCGCGGTCGTGCACAACGGGATCATCGAAAACCACGATACGTTGCGTGCCGAGTTGCGCGAGCGCGGCTACACGTTCCGCGGCGAGACCGACACCGAGGTGATCGCGCACCTGATCCACAGCATGTATCGCGACGACCTGTTCGATGCCGTCACCCGCGCGGTCAAGCGGCTGCACGGCGCCTACGCGATCGCCGTGCTGAGCGCGCGCGAACCTCAGCGGCTCGTCGCCGCGCGCGCCGGCTCGCCGCTCGTGATCGGCATCGGCGCGGACCAGAACTACCTCGCGTCCGACTGCGCGGCGCTCGGCGACCTGACCGACCGCTTCGTCTACCTGGAAGACGGCGACGTCGCGCTGATCACGCCGGAACGGATCGACGTGGTCGATGCGATCGGCAGCGACGCGCAGCGTCCGCTGTGCCTGGTGAAGGCGCGCGACGACGACGCCGCACTCGGCCCGTATCAGCATTTCATGCAGAAGGAAATCTTCGAACAGCCGAAGGCGATCGCCGCCACGATCGACGGCATCGACGCGATCTCGCCCGCGCTGTTCGGCGGCACCGACACCGCGCGCGCGCTGCTGTCGAAGACCCGGAGCGTGCTGCTGCTGGGCTGCGGCACCAGCTACTACGCGGGCCTGACGGCGAAATACTGGCTCGAGGGCATCGCGGGCATTCCGGCGCAAGTCGAGATCGCGAGCGAATACCGCTACCGCGACACCGTGCCCGATCCCCGCACGCTGGTGGTCGGTATTTCGCAGTCCGGCGAAACCGCCGACACGATCGGCGCGATCGAGCGTGCGCGCGCGATGGGTCAGGACATGTCGATGGCAATCTGCAACGTGGCGACCAGCTCGATCGCGCGCAGCGCGCCGCTCAGCTTCCTGACACGTGCCGGCATCGAGCTCGGCGTCGCGTCGACCAAGGCGTTCACGACGCAGCTCGTCGCGCTGTTCGTGCTGACGTTGACGCTCGCGCAGCAACGCGGCCGGCTCGATGCGGCGCATGTCGCGATGCACCTGAAGAAATTGCACGAACTGCCGGAGCGCATCGGTCACGCACTTGCGCTCGAAACGCAGATCATGGGCTGGGCCGCGAAGTTCGCGCGCACCGAGAACGCGCTGTTCCTCGGCCGCGGCATTCATTACCCGATCGCGCTGGAAGGCGCGCTGAAGCTCAAGGAGGTCTCGTACATCCATGCGGAAGGCTACCCGGCCGGCGAACTGAAGCATGGCCCGCTCGCCCTCGTCACGAGCGCGATGCCTGTCGTCACGATCGCGCCGGACGATCGCCTGTTCCAGAAGCTGAAGTCCAACATGGCCGAGGTGCGCGCACGCGGCGGACGGCTGTACGTGCTCGCGGGCCATCATCTCGAGATCGACGCCGACCGCGACACGCACCTGATCCGCGTGCGCGAATCGGGGGACGCGCTGTCGCCGATCGTCAACGTGATTCCGTTGCAGCTGCTCGCGTATCACGTCGGCTGCGCGCGCGGCGCCGACGTCGACAAGCCGCGCAACCTCGCGAAATCGGTCACCGTCGAATGATGCATTGGCCGGTCGCGACGCGGACCGCCACGGTGCGCCCGCATGCGGGCGCACGCGCCGCCGCGTGGCGCGTCGCGGCGGTGCTCTGCGGCGCGTGCTGCGCGCTCGCCGCACCGCCGCGCGCGCGCGCCGGCACGCCGGTCGTGCACACCGTCACGGTGCAGGCGCCCGCCTCGCCGCAGGACAGCGGCGACCCGCGGCGCTTCATGCACGGAATCGGCGTGGCGGACGCCGGCGACGGCCGGCGCTGGGTGTTCTTCAGCAGTTCCGGCATCGTGCCGCGCGGCGCGCTGCGCAACGGCAACTGGCCGCACGACGTGTACGTCGGCGAATGGCAGCCGGGCAAGCCGCGCCTGCAGCACGTCCGGATGTTCATCGGCCGCCCGGAAGCGCAGGAGCCCGTATCGATCGCACAGAACCCGCACGGCGACATCTTCGTCACGTTCGAGGACGGCTGGGACACGCCGAACGTCGTCAGCCAGCGATACGGCCTCTATCGGCGCGACCTGAAGCCGATCAAACCCTACCCCAACGACGTGGAATCCGGCGGCCATTCCGGGCACGTCGCCGCGGTGGGCGAACGCTTCGTCGTGTTCTATTCCACCGACTGGATCGACGGCGGCGGCGTCGACAACCTCGGCACCGGCAACGGCGTCTACGTGAAGACGTACGACGCCGAAGGACACGTGCTCAATCACGTGCCGGTCGCGCCGCACCGCCGCGAATGGTGGCCCATGGTCGCCGGCTCGCCGCACCGCGCGCTGCTGGTCTGGCAGAAATACATCGAACACAGCACCGACGCGACGCTCGAATACGCAATGTTCGATCCGGTCACGGCGAAGCTCGACAAGCTCGGGCCGCTGAGCGACGCAATCCAGTACTACGTGTATTCGACCGCCTATGTACCGGCGGTCGACCGCTTCGTCGTCGTCACGACGACGTCGGACAATCGCGGCGTCGCGATGCTGATCGCCCCGGACGGCCGCCGTCTCGCGACGCTCGATTGCCTGCCGGCGTCGGTGCGGGAGTCCGGGATCGGGGTCGACGGCGCGCATGCGTACGTGCCGACGCGCGACGGGCGGCTTCTCACCTTGGCGCTGACGCCGACGGGCATGTCCGTGAGCGGCGTGCAGCGCTCGCCGATTCCGTGGGGATCGACCGGCATCGCCGCGTTCGCGGCACACGCCGGGACGATGCATTTCGTGTCGCTGACGCCGTCAGGCGCGCGCGAAGCCGATTTCGACACGGCAAGGGAATCGCCGTTATCGAAGGCGGACGCGCAGTGTTCCGGGCATTGACGGCACGGTGCGTGACGTAACCCAATACGCGGCGGGCGAGCGCACTCAGCCCGCCGCCCCGCTCGTCTGCCCGAACCGCGCCACGCAATGCCACACCCATTTGGCCGTCTGATAGTCGAGCAGGCCGTCACGCGCATGGCCGATCACCGCCGGCGTCACGATGCCGTCGACGGCGATGCGCGCGATCGCGTCGGCCGCCGGCGGCCCACGAAATCGCTCGCACTCGGCCAGCCGATCCAGCGACAACCTGAACCCGCCATGCCACTCGACCCGGCAACCCGAGCGCACGGCAGCGGTCTCGACGGGCGTATGGCGATAGCTGGGATCGAGTACGATCGCGTCGACATCGTGATCGATGCTCACCACGCCGTGAACGTGCGCCTCGATGTAGTTGTCGAGCAGCGGATCGAGGCCGTCGCGGTTTTCGGTCGCGAGCGCGATCAGCGCCGCACAGTCGCCGATCGCGAAATCCGAAGGCCGGTAATGACTGTCCGGATAGCAGAAGGTCGTTCGCCGATGCACATCGCTTCGAAGCCGCAAATGACATGATCCGAAGCGGCACGACCCGCCGACGGGGTCGAGGCGATGGTTCAGCGCGCCGTACTTCGGCCGCAACGCGGGATCGGCGTCATCGTATGCGCCGCCGAACATCCGGCTTTCCCAATGCCAGCGATCGCCGCCGGGATACGCGGTCAGGCCGCCGTTGCTCGTCGCCGTCTCGAACTGCGATCGATAGACACGGTCGCGGACGATCCGTTCGAGCGTGCCGACGCCGTCGACGAGCGTGTCGGGATGGAAATTGAGCGTGACGGGAAACGCGGGGCCTTGCTGCCCCGACGGCCAGGATCGTCGGATATGGGCAAGCGCCCGCTCTGCGGAGGAGTCCATGCGTATCGTCCGGTCGCGTCGAGCGTCGTCGACGGCATCGTGGTGTTCGCGGTGCGGCATTGAATGCCGGGGCCACACCGGGCATGTGTCTGAGGTCGATACTATAGCGCGCGTGCGTGCGGCGCTTCTGCCGCGCCGAAGTCGCCAGCGACGCCCGTAGCGGCTAGACTGTCGCCCGATTGCATCCATCGGCCGCGCGCTCGCCTCCCTGCCGCCGCCGAAACGCCCCACGGAGAACGTATGCTGAAGCGCAGGTGGTTTTCGTTGTTGCTGGTGACGCTGTGTCTGATCGCGACGCACGCGTATGCGCAGGGCTCGCTCGAACTCGATACCGACGGCACGCCTCGCGTGCTGACGCGCCAGGCGCTGCTCGCGCGCGCCGACGCGACCGACATCCACGTGCCGCACGACATCGCGTACGGCCGGCCGATGACGTTCCGCGCGGTGCCGTTCGCCGCCCTGCTCGGCGATACGCCGCTGCCGGCGGACGGCGTGCTCGAAACGCGCGCGGCCGACGGCTTTGCCGCGCAACTGCCGCTGGATCTCGCGCTGCGCCGGGCGCCGGCCGGCGCCGTCGCGTGGCTCGCGATCGAGGATCCCGCGCACCCTTGGCCGAAGCTGCCGGGCAAGCAGGTCGGCGCCGGGCCGTTCTATCTCGTGTGGCTCGGGCCCGACGCATCGTCGGTGCGTGGCGAGCAGTGGCCGTATCAGATCGTCCGCGTCGCGATCGAATCGTCGCCGCTCGCGCGCTGGCCGTCGCTCGCCGTCGATCCGGCGCTGCCGGCGAACGATCCGGCCCGCGCCGGCCAGCGCCTGTTCGTCACGCAATGCCTCGCGTGCCATCGCCTCGACGGTGCGGGCAGCAGCCATGCGGGCCCCGACCTGAATGCGCCGATGAACCCGGTCGACTACTTCCAGCCCGCTGCGCTGCGCCGCTATATCCGCAACCCGGCATCGGTGCGCGACTGGCCGGGCCGCGTGATGCCGGCGTTCCCGCCCGATCAGCTGAGCGACCGGGAACTCGACCAGATCGTCGCGTACCTCGCGTTCATGGCGCGGCGCAAGGCGGGCAAGTAAGCCGCGCGTGTCGCGTGCTCGTCACGCGCCCGGCTCCTGCGCGCTTTGCAGTACCGCGCGCAGCAGCACGTCGGCGCCCGCCGTCGACCATTCCTGCGTGATCGCCTCGGCCTCGTTGTGGCTCAGGCCGTCGACGCACGGCACGAAGATCATGCCCGTCGGCGCGACGCGCGCGATGTAGCACGCGTCGTGACCCGCGCCGGACACAATGTCCATGTGCGACAGCCCGAGCGCCTGCGCCGCATCGCGCACCGCGTCGATGCAGCGCGGCGCGAACGGCACCGGCGGATACGTGAAGATCTGCTCGATCCGTGCGCCGAGGCCGGCCTCGGCCGCGACGCGCGCCAGTTCCTCACGCAGCGCCGCATCGAGCTCGTCGAGCACCGCATCGTCGGGATGACGAAACTCGACCGTGAAGAAGCAGCTACCCGGCACCGTGTTGCGCGAATTCGGCCGCGCCTCGATCATCCCGACGGTCGCGCGCGCGTGCGGCGCATGGCGACGGCCCAGCGCATCGACGAATTCGATCATCCGCGCGGCGCCCACCAGCGTGTCGCGCCGGAACGCCATCGGCGTCGTGCCGGCGTGCGCATCGACGCCCGTCAGCGTCACCTCGTACCAGCGCTGCCCCTGGCCCGCCGTCACGACGCCGATCGTCCTGCCCGCGCGTTCGAGAATCGCGCCTTGTTCGATATGCAGCTCGTAGGCCGCATGCACCGGATATCCGCCGACGGGCTCGGTGCCCGCGTAGCCGATCCGCGCGAGTTCCTCGCCGATCGTCCTGCCCGCGCCATCCGTTCGCGACAGCCCGAATTCGAGCGAATAGACGCCTGCGAACACGCCCGCGGAAATCATCGCCGGCGCAAAGCGCGACCCTTCCTCGTTGGTCCAGATCACGACGTCGATCGGACGCTCGGTCTCGATGCCCGCATCGTTCAGCGCGCGCACGACCTCGAGGCCGCCGAGCACGCCGTAGATGCCGTCGTAGCGGCCGCCCGTCGGCTGCGAATCGGCGTGCGAGCCCGTCATCACCGGCGCGGCATCGGGATTGCGGCCCGCGCGGCGCGCGAACACGTTGCCCATGCGGTCCACCCGCACCGTGCAGCCGGCATCGCGCGCCCATTGCACGAACAGGTCGCGCGACTCGCGGTCGAGGTCGGTCAGCGCGAGACGGCAGACGCCGCCCTTCGGCGTCGCGCCGATCTGCGCCATCCGTTCGAGCGACGCCCACAGCCGCGCGCCGTCGACGCGCGGCGCGCCCGCGAGATCGTCACGCATTGCCGGCCTCCGCGGCGCCATCGCGCGGCGCCGTGCGCAGCGCGTAGCGGAAATCGCAGCGCTTGCCGCCCTGCATGATCGTGCTGGTGCGCGTGAGCGCGATGCGCGGGTCGTAACCGTCGATGAAGTAGCTGTCGCGTGCGCAGCTCAACAGATGGCCGATCTCGCCGAGGCCCATCGCGTGATACATCTCCGCATAGCTGCAGCGATGCACGTCGTAGTCGTAGTGCGCGTCGTCCGCGCGATGCACCTCGACATCGAGCGCATCGTCCTTCTCCCACAGCACCTGCAGCGCGATGAACGACTGCACGCTCGTGCCGTCGGGCTCTTGCGCGGCGAACGCGCGGCCCGCGTCGACGGCCGCGCCGCGCACGGCTTCCGCGATCACCGCCTGCGCGCGCTCGGTGCCGAATTCGCGCTTCATGATCTCGTAGATCGGCTTGATGATCTCCGCTTCGATGCGGCGCCGCGCGAGGATGCCGAGGCGCGTGTCCTCGGGTGCCGCCGTGGATGCATGGGTCGTGTCGGTCATGGGTTTCGTCTCCGTCGTCATTTCGTTGCGGGTTTCGCGCCGCCGAGCACGTCGACGACGGTCCACTTGCCGCCGCGTACCTGGTAGATCGTGAATGCCGGGTCCTTCAGGTTGCCTTCGGCATCGAACGCGATGCGCCCCGTCACGCCGGGCCGGTCGATCGCGTGCACGGCCGCGACCAGCTTCGCCGGCTGCGTCGTGCCGGCCTTCTGCGCGGCCGCGATCAGCGTGGCGGCCGCATCGTATGCGAACGGCGCGTGCAGCTCGATCGGCGCGTGATAGCGTGCGCGGTACTGCGCGTCGAACGCCTTGCCGCCCGGCATCCGGTCGAGCGGCAGGCCCGGTTCGAGCGCCGTCACGCCGTCGCCGTCCTTGCCCGCGAGCGACAGGAAGGTCTGGCTCACGAAGCCGCCGGCGCCGAGCAGCGGCGCGTTCACGCCGAGCTGGCGCATCCGGCGCGCGATCGGCGCGGCCTGCGCGTCGAGCCCGCCGAAGAACACGAGATCCGCGCGCTTGCCCTTGATCGCGGTCAGCACGCCGCTGAAGTCGGTCGTCTTGTCGTTCACGTACTGGCGATCGACGATCGTGCCGCCGTTCGCCTCCACACCCTTGATGAACTGGTCGGCAAGCCCCGCGCCGAACGACGTGCGATCGTCGATCACCGCGATGCGCTTGGCCTTCAGGGTCTTCACCGCATAGGCGCCGGTGAAGCTGCCGCCCGCATCGTCGTGACCCATGATGCGCAACGCCGTCGCATAGCCTTGCTGCGTGTACGCGTGGCCGGTGGACGCCGGCGCGATCTGCGGAATGCCCGCATCGCGATAGATGCGCGACGCCGGCACACTGCAGCCCGTGTTCCAGTGACCGACGACGCCGATCACATGCTGATCGACGAGTTGCTGCGCGACCGCGACGGCCGTGCGCGGGTCGGATTGATCGTCGGCCGCGACGAGCTTGTAGACGACCGGCTTGCCGCCGATGCTCGGATGCTTCGCGTTCGCGTCGTCGATCGCGAGCTGCGCGCCGTTCTGCAAGTCCTTGCCGATTCGGGCGGACGGGCCGGTGAGCGGCGCGGCGAGACCGATCAGGATCGTCTGCGGCGCGGACTGCGCGAAGGCGGGAACGGCAGCGATCAGCGTGGCTGCGGAGAACACGACGCTGGCGGGAAGAAATGCGATTTTCATGTGTGGGGCGATGGCTCGAATCAAAACATGAAAAATATTAAATATTCAGCACGAGCGCCTCAAATACTCAATTGTTGGATGCTTATGCCATTCGCCGCACAATAGCGCAATCAGCTGTAATCAAAGGATATTTTTACGCTGTCGCTTACCCTGATTTTTCGATAAAATTCGATACATGAAAAATATCGAACAATTGCCGCATGATCCGCCGCTGCGCGCCGTCCGCGCGTTTGAGGCATTCGCGCGTCTCGGCTCGGTCACCGCGGCCGCGCGCGAGCTCGACATCACGCCGTCCGCGGTCAGCCACCAGCTGCAGCTGCTCGAGGCATTCATCCAGACGCCGCTGACCGTGCGCGAGGGCCGACTGCTCGCGCTCACCGACGAAGGGCGCGACTACTACCGCTCGATCAGCGCCGCGTTCTCGGTGCTGCGCAGCGCGACACGCTTCGTGCGCGACCGGTCGTCGCTGCGGCAGATCACGATCAGCCTGATTCCGCTGCTGGGCATCGGCTGGTTCATCCCGCGGCTGCATGCGTTCCTCGCCGAGAACACCGATGTCGACGTGACGGTGCTGTATGCCCATCACCGCAACTATCGAAGCGACGCGTCCGACCTGTCGATCCGCTTCGGCACCGGCGACTGGCCCGGCTACCGCTGCGAGCGGCTGCTGCCGGGCGCGATGGTGCCCATGTGCAGCCCGTCGTTCCTGAAGCGCCATGGGCCATTCCGCACGCCGGCCGATCTCGCGCGGGCGCCGCTCGTGCACGACGAGGATCGCAGTACCTGGGTCAACTGGCTGCAGGGCGCCGGCGTGCGGCACGTGTCGCATGCGGTAGGGCCGATGTTCGAGGACGGGCAACTGACGTTGAGCGCGGCCCGCGCGGATCTCGGCGCGGCGCTGCTGCGTGCGCCGCTCGTCGAGCGCGAACTGGCGAGCGGCGAACTCGTGAAGCTGTTCGACCACGAACTCGACGACGGGCGCGACTACTACCTGTGCACACGCGAGGATGCGGACATGCCGGACGGCGCGAGACGCCTCGCGCAATGGCTGAGGAAAATCGCCGCGTGAGCGCCCGGTTCGCCACCCGCCGGCGACTTGCGGACGATCATACGCGTATATATGATATGCATATCATATATCGGAGATTGCAATGAGCCGTATCCTGATCGATCTGTCGAACGGCCAGCTCGACGAACTGGCCGCCATCGTCGAGACTGAGCAACGCCCTCGCGCCGCGATCATTCGCGATGCGATCGACGCGTATATCGCGCAACACAAACGCGCGCATGCCGATCACGTATTCGGCCTGTGGAAGGATCGCGCGGTCGAGGGGCTCACTTATCAGGAGGCACTGCGCTCAGAATGGTAAACACCCGCATCGACACTCGAAGCGCGGCCGGGTATTCGGGCCGCGCGCTTCCGGCCGGCACGTGCTTCGCACCGCAACGGCCACCTCATCCCGACACCGTGTTCGGTCTCTGGAAAGCGCGTGCGCTCGACGGGCTCGCCTGGCAGGAGGCACTGCGCGCGCAATGGTAAAGGCACTCTTCGACACCAACATCCTGATCGACTATCTCGGCGGCCTCGACTCCGCGCGCGCGGAGCTGGCCCGCTACGACTACCGTGCAATCAGCATCGTGACCTGGATGGAAGTCATGGTCGGCGCGACGGCGGGCGAAGATGCGGCGCTACGCGCGTGGCTTTCGTCGTTCGACATCATCCCGCTCGACAGCACGGTGGCGAACCGCGCCGTAACGATTCGCAAGGAACGTCGCATTCGTCTGCCCGATGCGATCGTCTGGGCATCGGCACAAGTGAACGGCCTGCTGCTCGTATCGCGCAACACGAAGGATTTTCCCGCTACCGAACCGGGCGTCCGGGCGCCTTATCAGGCCTAGCGCGTCCGTCATGCGTGACGGCATCCGCGCATGCCGCCGTCGTCACGCGTCACACCGCCCGCACCCATCCGCGCTCGACCGCATGGGCGAGCGTCGCGCGCGCCAGCTCCTGCGTGCTGTCGACCAACGCGAACGGTGCATCGCGCAACGCGCGCGCCGCGATCGGAATTTCCGTGCAGCCCATCACCGCCACGCCCACGTCCCGCCGCGCCAGTGTCGCGAGCGCGCGCGTCAGGCAGCGCGCCGAGACATCGATCGTCCCCGCCTTGACCGCCGCGATGCACGCGGCGATTTCGCGCTGCGCGGCCACGCCCGGTATCACCGGCTCGAAGCCGCGTGCACGCAGCGCCGTCTGGTAGAAGCCCGATACCAGCGTGCCGCCCGTGGCGAGCACCGCGACGCGCCGCACACCAGCCGGCAACGCGGCCACCGATGCATCGGCGATATGCAGGATCGGCGCCGCGCTGCCTTCGCGCAGCCGCGCATACCAGTGATGCGCCGAATTGCACGGCATCGCGATCACATCCGCGCCGCAGCGGTTGAGCAGCGCGATGCCGTCGAGCAGCGCCGGTAGCGGATCGGCCCCGCCGTCGATGATCGCGCGCGAGCGATCGGGCGTTCGCGTGAGGTTCGCGACGATCATCGGCAGGTGCTCCTGATCGCAGCGCGCACGTGTCAGGCGAATCACGCGATGCATGAAATCGACAGTGGCCAATGGCCCCATTCCGCCAAGTACGCCGACGAGTGCCATGACACCTCCTTCACGTACGCGGCGGCCGCGCGCAGATCGCCGATACGACGGCCGAGTTGCCGATCACCAGCAACAGCGTCCGCAATATTTCGCAAAACGGATCGATTGCCGCGAACAGCACGAACGCGGCCTCGAACGGCAGGTGCAGCGCCGCGCACACCATGCCGGCGAGCGACACCGTCACGACGCCCGAGGTCCCCGTCGACGCGAAACCGGCGAGTACCGACGCGACCAGCACGACGCAAAGCTCGCCGGGGCCGAGCGACCGCTCGTAGAGTTGCGCGACGAACAGCGTCGCGCTTGCGTAGTACACCATCGGCCCGACGCGCAGCAGCGACACGGCAAGCGGAACGACCAGCTCGACGCGTGCGCGCGCGAAACCGAAGCCGTCCGCCAGGCACTCGATCATGCTCGGCATGCACGCCACGCTGCTGCGCGTGGCGAGCGCCATCGCGAACGGCGTGCGCAACCCGGCGAGCGTCCCGGCCAGCGTCGCGCCCGAGCGCTTCCAGATCACGACGATCGCGGCCGCGAGCAGCACCAGCGCGACGACGGCGAACGCGGCGACGAAGCGGACCATCGCCTCGAGCGGACCGAACCCCGACGTGCCGATCTGCGCGGCGCCGCCGCAGAACAGCACGATCGGCGTCGGATACGCGAGCCAGTGCATGATCCGCTGGCAGGTGAAATAGACCGTCTCCAGCGTCTGGCTCAGCGCCGCCGAGATGCTGGCCGGCACGCGTCCCGACGCGAAGCCGAAGAACAGCGAGAACACCAGCGCCTTCAGCGTGTCCCCGCTCGCGAGCGCCGCGAAGAAGTTGCCCGGCACCAGCGCGATGAGCATGTCGGCGAGGCCCGACGACTTCTCCGCGGGATCGGTACCGTACAGCGTCATCACGGTATCGCTTGCCGCGCCGTCGGTGCCGACCAGCGCGCCGAACGCCTTCAGCGTCGCGGTCGACAGATGCTCGCCCGGCCGCATCGCGACCAGCACGACCGCGCCGACCACCACGACGAACACCGACGCGCAGCCGAAGATCGCAATCACGCGCATCACGAGATCCGATGCGCTGCCGTCGCGCAACAGCCGCTGCAGGCTGAAGATCACGGCGGCCGTCATGAACGGCAGCGCCGTCATCTTCAACAGGCCGACATACACCTCGCCCACGTAGTCGAATTTCGGCGCGGCGTCCGGCCACAGCACGCCCGCCACGATCCCGAGCGCGAGGCTGCCGAACACCGTCAACGGGTGGATCGCGAGTGCATGCAGCCGCTCGATCGGGGGCATGATCCTGCCGTTCTCGTTCTTGTGCATGTTCATGTCAGCGACCCATCGCATCGAGCAGGGATTTCACGTCGAGCCGCTTGTTGCGCTCGGCCAGGAACTGGTTGACGAACGCGAGCAGCGTCGGCATGGACACCGGCACGCCGACGGCCAGCGCGTCGGTGAGATCGTCGAAGGTCGCGACGCGCAAGCGGATCGGCGCGGTCGGGTCGTCCTGCATCACGACCTTGACCGCAAGCTCGTCGCGATACACCGCCGTGACCGCCCCTGCGTTGAGCGCATCGAGCGTCGCCGGCCAGCTCGGGTAGGCGCGCACCCGCGCGGCGGGAAAGTCGTTGCGCACGTATTCCGCGTAGGCCGACCCCGCGACGACGCCGATCGTGCCGCGGTAATCGCGCACGACTTCCGGCAGCGGGCGCCCTTTCGCGAGTTCCGCGAAGCTGACGCGGTTGATCAGCAGCGCACGCCTCAGGCTGATGTACGGCGTGCTGAAGCGGACCACCTGTGCACGCGGCAACGTGCGCGACAGCTTGCTGATCGCGACGTCGGCCCGCCCGGTCGCGAGCAGATGAACGACCTCGTCGAAAGTGCGTGCATCGCGGTCGAACTGCACGGACACGCCGAGCTTTTTCGCGAGTTCGTCCGCGAGATCGATGTCGACGCCCGCCAGTGCGCCGTTGCGCGACATGAAGAACGGCGGCTGATCGACGCCGAGCACCGCGACGACGAGCGTGCCGCGCGAGACGATGCGGGCGAACTCGGGCGCGAGCAGCCGGCCATCGGGCATCTGCACGAGCCCGGTCGATGTGGTGGCGGGCACGGCCGGCGCGCAGTCATCGACGGCGAGCGCCGGCGCGGCACAGGAAACGGTCACGACGACGCAGGCCGCAGCGCGCAACAGCCCATGCAGGCATCGCCGCTTGCGGTCGATCTCGCGAAACCACGCAAGCAGCGCGCGGATCGCGCGTCCGGAAAAGAAGTTCATGGCGGCAATGGAACGGAGAGTGTCCGACGACCGCGCAGCCGTTCGTGCCAGAACGGTTGCCGGGCCCTTGCGCGGAGCGCGTCGCCGCGTCCATCCGCACGCTCAATGTGTCAGAAGCGCCGGCTGGCCGGAATCCGCCGGAAGGCCTGGCCCGGATGGCACGGGTCGGCCGTACGCCCCGCCGCGACGGGGGCCGGAAGCAGATAGGAATTCCCGATGCCGCGGATTGAAACAAGCAATTTCACAAGCCGAGGGTGAACCCGGATACTGGCAACACTTCATCAACACCCAAGCAAAGGAACTCGCAAGATGCCGATCATCAACACCCAAATCAAACCGTTCAAGGCAACCGCATACCACAACGGCGATTTCGTGCCCGTGACCGAAGAGAACTTCAAGGGCAAGTGGTCCGTCGTCGTGTTCTACCCGGCCGACTTCACGTTCGTCTGCCCGACCGAGCTCGGCGACCTCGCCGATCGCTATGCGGAATTCCAGAAGCTGGGTGTCGAAATCTACGGCGTGTCGACCGACACGCACTTCACGCACAAGGCATGGCACGACACGTCGGACACGATCGGCAAGATCAAGTACCCGATGATCGGCGACCCGACGCTCACGCTGTCGCGCAACTTCGACGTGCTGATCGAGGAAGAAGGGATGGCACTGCGCGGCACGTTCGTGATCAACCCGGAAGGCGAGATCAAGCTGTGCGAAATCCATGACAACGGCATCGGCCGCGACGCAGGCGAACTGCTGCGCAAGGTGCAGGCTGCGCAATACATCGCGGCGCACCCGGGTGAAGTGTGCCCGGCCAAGTGGACGCCGGGTGCGGAAACGCTGACCCCGTCGCTCGACCTGATCGGCAAGATCTGACCATCGCGCCGTGCGCCTCGCACGAGGCGCGCGCGTCACGCGAATGCGGGCCGCCTCGTGCGGCCCGCGCCCTTCTCCGGCACGACGTGCCCGACCAGCATCATCAATACGGAATCCGAAACGCCATGCTCGACGCCAATCTCAAGAACCAACTGAAAGCGTACCTCGAAAAGATCACGCGCCCGGTCGAACTCGTCGCGTCGCTCGACGACAGCGCGAAATCGCAGGAACTGCTTGCGCTGCTCAACGAGATTGCGTCGCTGACGTCGCACGTGACCGTGATCGAGCGCCGCGACGACGCCGAGCGCAAGCCGTCGTTCTCGATCGGCGAACCCGGCAAGCCGGCCGGCATCCGCTTCGCCGGCATTCCGATGGGCCATGAACTCACGTCGCTCGTGCTCGCGCTGTTGCAGACCGGCGGCCACCCGCTCAAGCTCGACGACGACGTGATCGAACAGATTCGCGCGCTCGACGGCGACTACGCGTTCGAGACGTACTTCTCTCTGTCGTGCCAGAACTGCCCGGAAGTCGTGCAGGCGCTGAACGTGATGTCGCTGGTCAACCCGCGCATCCGCCACGTCGCGATCGACGGCGCATTGTTTCAGAACGAAGTCGACGCACGCCAGATCATGGCCGTGCCGACGATGTTCCTCAACGGCGAATCGTTCGGCCAGGGCCGCAGCAGCGTGAAGGAAATCCTCGCGAAGCTCGACACGGGCGCCAGCGCCCGTGCCGCGAAGTCGCTCGAGAACAAGCCGGTATTCGACACGCTGATCGTCGGCGGCGGCCCGGCGGGTGCGGCCGCCGCGATCTATTCGGCGCGCAAGGGCATCGCGACGGGCGTCGTCGCCGAGCGTTTCGGCGGCCAGGTGCTCGACACGATGGCGATCGAGAACTTCGTGTCGGTGCAGGAAACCGAGGGGCCGAAGTTCGCCACCGCGCTCGAACAGCACGTGAAGCAGTACGACGTCGACATCATGGACGTGCAGCGAGCCGACGCGCTGATTCCCGGCGACGTGCACCAGATCCGCCTCGCGAACGGCGCGGTGCTGAAGGCGAAGACGATCATTCTCGCGACCGGCGCGCGCTGGCGCGAAATCAACGTGCCGGGCGAGCGCGAATACCGCAACCGCGGTGTCGCATACTGCCCGCACTGCGACGGCCCGTTGTTCAAGGGCAAGCGCGTCGCGGTGGTCGGCGGCGGCAACTCGGGCGTCGAGGCCGCGATCGACCTGGCCGGCATCGTGAAGGAAGTCACGCTGCTCGAATACGGCGCGCAACTGCGCGCGGACGAAGTGCTGCAGCGCAAGCTGCGCAGCCTGCCGAACGTGACGATCGTCACGCAGGCGCAGACGACCGAGCTGACCGGCGACGGCAGCAAGCTGAACGGGCTCGTCTACAAGGATCTGCGCTCGGGTGAAACGAAGCGCGTCGATCTCGAAGGCGTGTTCGTGCAGATCGGCCTCGTGCCGAACACCGAATGGCTGAAGGGCACGATCGAACTGTCGAAGCACGGCGAGATCGTCGTCGATGCGCGCGGTGCGACATCGGTTCCGGGCGTGTTCGCGGCCGGCGACGTGACGACGGTGCCGTTCAAGCAGATCGTGATCGCCGTGGGCGAAGGTGCGAAGGCGTCGCTCGGCGCATTCGATCACCTGATCCGGCAAGACGCAACGCCGGCTACCGCCGACGCGCCGCAGGCCGAAGAAGCGATCGCCGCGTAACGCGCGACGCACCGCACCGGTTCGTCTCTCTTGGCCCTGCATGCCCTGGTCGGCGTGCGGGGCCCTTTTTCATCCAGCGTCGCGCGGCGCAGCGTGCGGCCGGCCGCGCCGTCCTCACTGCGCCGCGCCGGACTCGGCGTTCGCCGGTGTGGCTGCCTTGAAGCTGCTCGACTGCCTGACCAGCTGATCGGTCATCGCTGCGGCGACCGGATTCGCGCCCGTCGACGTGCGCGGCCGATCGGCGCCCGGCGTCGCCATCTGCGTGGGCACGTAGCGAGGCGGCGGCAATGACGGGTCGAGCTTTGCCGATTCGCGCACGAGCGCCGCGGTTTCCGGTGTTTCGGCTTTCATCGCGGGTGCCGCGGCCGCATGCCGCTCGAGGCCGTCGCGCTTGCGCGCCGCGCGCCTCGTCGGCTGCTCCGCGAGCGGACTCGGCCCGGTTGCCTGCGCCGCCTGGACCGGCGGTGCCGTCTGCACGGATTGCGCCGCTTGTGCTGGTGCCTTTACCGGCTGGGCGGGCCGGGCCTGCTTCGGGGTCGCATCCTCCGGCTCCACCGTGACGACATGCACGGTCGGCAGCGGCGCACTCGGCTTCGCCGGCGGCGCCTGCGCGGCGATCACCGGCGCGACGGCAGCGGAGGCCGGCGCCCCGCTCGTGCGTGCCGGAGCCGCTTGTTGCGGCACGGCTCTGTCAACATGCGTGGACGGCACGGCGACCGCCGCAGGCGGCGCGATCGTGCCTTGCGCGGTGTGGCCGTCGTTCGCCGCCGTCACGGCGGCGGCAGGTGCCGCGGCGTCGCCGATGCCGGCCTCCGCGATCGCGCGGTGGTCCGCCCGCAGGAGCATCACGTAGCCGGTGCCAGCCGCGGCAACCAGCAGGCCGCCTGCGATCATCAATGTTTTACGGGTACTCGTCATGCTTGCTCACCGATCTTATCGACGTGAACAAGCCATCATACGCGCGCGATCGCGGCTGATCCCGCACGAATACAATTCGTTTCATTGACGTCGACCCCGAGCGCGGAGCGCTTCCGACACCGCGCCGCCGTATCGTCAGACGATTCGGCGCCGCCTGACGCCGATCCGTCAGATACAGAAGATCGCCACCGCGATTGCACC
This sequence comes from Burkholderia territorii, assembly GCF_001718335.1. Taxonomy (NCBI): domain Bacteria; kingdom Pseudomonadati; phylum Pseudomonadota; class Betaproteobacteria; order Burkholderiales; family Burkholderiaceae; genus Burkholderia; species Burkholderia territorii. The sequence continues at coordinate 823,406 of NZ_CP013365.1, read as the reverse complement.
GAACAGCGCCCACTTGACGACGTAATACACCGTGCGGTTCCACGCCTTCAGCCGCTTGCCGGCGCGGCGAATCGCATACAGGTACTTGAACGCGCGATTGAGCCCGCCCGTGCGGTCGCCCGTCTCGTTCGGCGACGCGGCCGCGCGCATCAACAGGTGCCCGAACGCGTCGTTGAGGCATTGCGCCCACCGATATTTCATCGGCCGGTCGATGTCGCAGAACAGGATCACGCGATCGTGCTCCGTACGATTCTCCGCCCAGTGCAGGTAGGTCTCGTCGAACATCACGGCCTCGCCGTCGCGCCATGCATACGACTCGCCGTCGACGACGATCCGGCACGCATCGTCGTTCGGCGTATCGAGCCCGAGGTGATAGCGCAACGAGCCCGCATACGGATCGCGATGCAGCCCGAGCTTGCCGCCCGGCGGCAGCTGCGCGAACATCGCGGCCTTGATCGACGGAATCCGCGACAGGATCTCGACCGTGCGCGGACACAACGCCTTTGCCGACGGATGCGGCGCGTCGTACCACTTCAGATAGAAGCGCTTCCAGCCGTTGCGAAAGAACGAATTGAAGCCGATGTCGTTGTATTCGCCGGACGCCTTGATGCGGCTCGCATCGCGCAACGCGAGCGCTTCCTCGCGAAAGGTTCGCCATTCGCGCTGCAGCACCGCAAGCTCGGGAAAGTGCCGCGTGTCGAGAAACGGCGTGGTCGGCACCGCCGAGAACGCGTAGGAAAAGCAGTTCAGCGGCGCGGTGAAGGTCGAGTGGTCCGATAGTTGCCTGAACAACCTGTGCCGAATCTTGCCGCGCCGGTGCGTATGAACGACACACGCAATGAACACGAACAACAGGACCCAGCGCATCGATATTTCCCCCGTAAGTTGTTTTACGGAATTCTAGGTACGGGGAAAAATTCTTGCGCTGAAGGGCAAGCGGCGCGATGCGCGTGCGCAAGTCGGCCAACACATCGCGCTCAACCTGTGTCGAAACGCCGAAAAGCCCTTGCACGCGGGCTTTTCAGCGCAATCGGGCCGCGCGCGCGGCAAGCGTTCGACGCACGCGCAAGCGGCGATTATTCCGGAAACGGCAAATCAGTTTGTCCGTCCGCGCGCATACCGAACGTGTTGAGCGTCATCGCCACGAGCGCGTAGTAGCCGAGCAGCGCGACGAGGTTCACGACGGTTTCGTGGCCGAAACGCGCCCGCGCACGCGCGAACGTCGCATCGCTCACGCGCCGCGTGTCGTACAGCTCCGTCGCGAACGCATGGATCAGCGCATCGTCGTCCGATTCGAACGCCGGCACGACGCCACGACGGATCGCGTCGGCCGTCGCGGCCGGCACACCGGCATCGAGCGCGATCGGATGATGGATGTGCCACTCGGCCTGCGAGCGCCAGCGCGCGGCCGTCACGAGAATCGCGAGCTCCGACAGGCGCAGCGGCAAACCCGTGCGGTAGCGGCAGAACGCGCCGAGCCGCTGGGCGTGCTGCGCGAGCTCGGGACTCGCGATCCAGCCGAGGAACGGCCCGTTCAGGTTGCCGCGCGGGCCGCTGAGAATGTCGGCGAGCACGGCCTTCTGCTCGTCGGTGGCCGATGCGGGATCGAAGGGAGGCAGTCTGTCGGTCATGGTCAGGATGTGATGAGGTTACGGGCTGCGGTCATGCGCCGGCCGATGCCAGCGCCGCATCGATCGCACCAGACAGCCGTTCGACGATCGTGTCGATCTGCTGCGCGGTGCAGACGAACGGCGGTGCGACCAGGATGTGATCGCCATGCACGCCGTCGATCGTGCCGCCCATCGGATAAACCATCAGGCCGCGCTGCATCGCTTCGCGCTTGACCGCCGCATGCAGCTTCAGCGCGGGGTCGAACGTCGCCTTGCTGTCGCGATCGCGCACGAGTTCGACGCCGACGAACAACCCGCGGCCGCGTACGTCGCCGACATGCGGGTGCGCGCCGTAACGATCGCGCAGCGTCGCACGCAGTTGCTCGCCGCGCGCCTTCACGTTGTCGAGCAGCTTCTCTTCGGCGATCACGCGTTGCACTTCGAGCGCGGCCGCGCAGGCCGTCGCATGACCGAGATACGTGTGGCCGTGCTGGAAGAAGCCCGAGCCGTCGACGATCGTCCGGTAGATCCGGTCGCTCACCAGCGTCGCGCCGATCGGCTGGTACCCGGCGCCGAGCCCTTTCGCGATCGTCAGCAAATCGGGCGCGACGCCGTCTTCGTCGCACGCGAACAGATAACCGGTGCGGCCCATCCCCGACATGATTTCGTCGAGGATCAGCAGCACGCCGTACTTGTCGCACACCGCGCGAATCTTCTTCAGGTAGGTGCGCACCGGCGGCACCGCGCCGGCCGTCGCGCCGACCACCGTTTCCGCGACGAATGCCGCGACGTTCTCCGCGCCGAGTTCGACGATCTTGCGTTCCAGCTCGTCGGCGAGGCGCTGCGCATAGGCTTCGTCGGTCTCGCCCGCCTGCTGGTCGCGATACGCATAGCACGGGCTCACATGGTGCGCTTCGATCAGCAGCGGCAGGAACGGCTCGCGCCGCCATGCGTTGCCGCCGATCGCGAGCGCGCCGAGCGTGTTGCCGTGATAGCTCTGGCGACGTGCGATGAAATGGCGGCGCTGCGGCTCGCCCTTCTCGACGAAATACTGGCGCGCGAGCTTCAACGCGGCTTCGATCGCCTCGGATCCGCCCGATACGAAATACACGTGTTCGAGACCGGCCGGCGCGGCCTCCACGAGCCGGTCGGCCAGTTCCTCGGCCACGTCCGTCGTGAAGAACGACGTATGCGCGTACGGCAGTTGCTGTGCCTGTCGCTTGATCGCATCGATCACGCGCTGGTTGCTGTGGCCGAGGCACGACACGGCCGCGCCGCCGCACGCGTCGATATAGCGTTTTCCGGTCGAATCGATGATCTCGATGCCGTCGCCTGCGACGGCGACGGGCAAGGTGACGCGCGGAGCGCGATGAAAAACGGTCGTCATGCGTTGCCTCATGAATCAGAACGCGCCGGGCGCGGACGGCACGACGCGCGTCGCGAAGCACTGCGTGCCGTGCTGGTGAATGGTGAAGTCGATCGCGGTGTCGCGAATCGCGAATATGGCGGTCGCCAGCGTGTTTTCGTCGTCGGGGTCGGCCGGATCGTCGCGATGGATCGGCAGCCCTTCGGGTGCTCGGTCGCCGAGCACGCGCAGCAGCGCGGCCTCGTCGATCGCATCGATGCCCGGCGTCAGCGCATCGACGCGCCGCTGGCGGTCGGCGGACGATTGCGTGACGATCTGCGCTTCCGGCTCGCACCCCGGATGCACGAGATGATTCGCATGACCGGCAAGACGCGCAACGTCGACGATCGAGCAGCGCGCGACGCTCGCCTCGATGCTCAGGAGCCGCGTATCGCCGGTCGCGCCGAGCGTGTGGTGGAAGCCGCTCGCGCGTGCATGCGTGCGCAGCACGTCGGCGGCCGCATCGAGCGACGTCGCGTCGAGCACGGCGCGCGCGAGGATCATCCGCGGCACGCCGGCCGCCGGCGTGCGGATGCGCAGGTTGTTGATCGCCTGCGCGATGCCCGCGCGGTTCGCGGCGAACGTATGCCCGGGCAGCGATCCCGGGTAATAGAAGCTGATGAAGCCCGGCTTGCCGTGCGGCTGCACGTCGACCAGCAGGCAGCGCTCGCGCAGGTACGGATCGCCGTCCTCGTTGTGCGCAATCCAGCGCGTGCCATGCGCGTCGCGCCCGGCGAGCGTCGTGCAGCCGTCCGGCGCGTGATGGATCAGTTCGCCACGGCAGTTCCACAGGAAAATGTCGTCGGCCGGCCAGCCGATGCCCGCCGCGATCCCGTCGAGTTCCGCGACGAGCTCGGGATACGCAGCCAGCGCGGCCTGCCGCAGCGCGGCGACGAACGGATGGCCGCGCCAGCGGCGCACGGCGTGCCATGCGCGGCTCTGCTGCATGTATGCGTCGAACACGGGGCGGGCAAGCTCGCCGAGGCGCACGCCGATGTCGAACGGCGTGCCGGCGATGACGGGAGAAAGGGAAAGCGGCATGTCGGATGATTCGGTTTCGTTCAGGACACGTGTTTCAGGAATTCCTTCAGGCGCGGTGTCGGCGGCCGGTCGATCAGGTCGACCGGATGGCCGTCCTCGGCGATGCCGCCCTGATCCATGAACAGCAATCGCGTGCCGACCCGCTTCGCGAAGCCGATCTCGTGCGTGACGACGATCATCGTCATCCCTTCGGTCGCGAGATCCTGCATCACTTTCAGCACTTCGTGGCGCAATTCCGGATCGAGCGCCGACGTCGGTTCGTCGAACAGCATCAGCCGCGGCCGGATCGCGAGCGCGCGCGCGATCGCGACGCGCTGCTGCTGGCCGCCCGACAGTTCCGACGGGTAATGATTCGCGCGCGATTCGAGGCCGACCTTGTCGAGCAGTGCCATCGCCTGGTCGCGCGCGTCGGCACGCGATGCGCCGCGTACCTGGATCGGCCCGAACATCACGTTCTCGAGCGCGGTCATTTGCGGAAACAGGTTGAACTGCTGGAACACCATGCCGGCTTCGAGCCGGATGTTGCGGATCGTCGATGCGTTGCCGCGCACGCTCTGGCCGTCGACCAGCAACTCGCCGCTCGTGATTTTCTCCAGTGCGTTGATACAGCGCAACATCGTCGACTTGCCGGAGCCCGACGGACCGATCACGACGACCACTTCGCCCGCATCGATCTTCAGGTCGATATGCTTCAGCACCGGCACATGGCCGAAGTTCTTCGACACGTTCTGGAATTCGATCATGCTCATAAGATCCGCATCCTCTTTTCGACGAGCCGAAGCGTCAGCGTCATCGCGCCGGTCAGCATCAGGTAAATGACCGCCACCGCGGTCCAGATTTCCACCGCCTGGAAATTGCCGGCAATGATTTCCTGCCCCTTGCGCGTCAGTTCGCCGACACCGATCACGATGAACAGCGACGTGTCCTTGAGGCTCACGATGCACTGGTTGCCGAGCGGCGGAATCAGGCGCCGGAACGCGAGCGGCCCGACCACCTTCAGCAGCACGCGCGGCATCGACAGGCCCATCGCGAGCCCCGCTTCCGTCAGTCCCTTAGGAATCGACAACAACGCGCCGCGCACCACTTCCGCGAGATACGCGCCCGAATTCACCGTGATCGCGATGATCGCGGCCGTCAGGCCGTCGATCCGGATATGCGCGAGCAGCGGCAACGCGAAGTACAGGAACATCACCTGCACGACGATCGGCGTGCCGCGAATCAATTCAATATAAACCTGTGCGAGCACATTCATTGCCTTCGGTCCGTATGCGCGGAACATGCCCGCGATCATCCCGACGACGAATCCGCCCGCCAGCCCGAAAAATGCGATGAACACCGTCAACCGGACCCCGCCCATCAGGTCCGGCAGCGCCGCCCAGATCGCCGACCAATCGAAATTCACGTATCGCTCCCCGTCCGATTCAAGACCGGCGCGGCCGCGCGGCCGCGCCATGTTGCGCCGTCACGCTCACATCTTCGGCGGCTCGGCGCCGAACCACTTCTTGTAGATCTGCGCGTAGCGGCCGTCAGCCCGGATCTTCACGAGCGACGCGTTGACCTTCGGCACGAGCGCGCTGCCCTTCGGAAAGCCGATCCCGTACCTGTCGCCGCTGACCGGCTGGCCCGCGACCTTCACCTTGCCCTTGCCCTCGTTGTTCACGAAGAACAGCACGTTTGGCGTGTCGTGCATCGCCGCGTCGACGCGGCCGGCCTCGAGCGCGAGATAGGCCTGGTCGATGTTCGGGAACTGGCGGATCTCCTTGGGCTTCAGGTGCGCCTTGATCCAGTCGATCGTCGCGGTGCCCGTCTTCGCGGCGATGACCTTGCCGTTCAGGTCGTCGATCGATTTGATTGTCGTGTTGTCCGTCTGCACCATCGCCGCGAGGCCGCTGTCGTAGTACGGCGCGGAGAAGTCGATCGCCTTCTTCCGCTCCTCCTTGATGGTCATCCCCGACAGCGCGACGTCGATGTTCTGCGTCTGCAGCGCCGGGATCAGGCCCGCGAAGTCCATCGGCTGAATCGTGTACTTCCAGCCCTGGTCCTTTGCGATCTCCGCCCACAGATCGAGATCGAAGCCGACGTACTTGTCGCCCTGCTTGAACTCGAACGGCATGAAGGAGGTATCGGTGCCGACGACGAGCGTCTTGGTATCCGCGTGCGCGATGCTGGCGCCGAGCGCGGCGACCACCGCGACGGCTTTCAGGAAGGAACGGCGACTCATGACTTTTCTCCGCATGGTTGAGCGATGTAACCGGCCGGCTGGCCGGGGAACGACGACATCAAGCCGCACCGCAACATGCGATGTTGAATTAAACCGTAGTGCAACAAGTGTTGTCAACACGGATACTACGACAACAAAAAAATGCTCAACAGGAAAATGCATCGAGACAAACCCGGGCCGCACGGGCGGGATTGATCGGAGGAAAGTCGTGCGCGAACGGCCGTGCGACAGGCGCTGCGGGCATGTCCGGGCGGGATTGCGTCGCGCGAACGCGCACTGGCGCGGAGGCGGGGAATGCGCGCCGCCGCGGCGGGCGGACGTGTCGCCAGGCCGGCCGTGCCACGACGACGATGGTGCGCGCGGCTGCGTGAACGGACGGGCGCGCACGCGCAGCAATTCGGCGCGAACACAAGACCTCATGCGCGCCGACGCTGCGACGATCGTGATGCCGGCCGTCGCCGGCGCGGCTCAATGAACGGCGTGTACGGCGCGCGACACCGTCGCTCGGCACGGCGTCGAAGCAGCGTCGCTCACGCAGCCACCCCGCTCGCCTGATGCGAGACCAGCCGCGCGTATGCACCCTGCCGCGCGATCAGCGCCGCATGCGTGCCCGCCTCGATGATCCTGCCGTGCTCGATCACGAGGATCGTGTCGGCGTTGCGGATGGTCGACAGCCGGTGCGCGATGATGATCGACGTGCGCTGCGCCATCAGGTCGTCCAGTGCCGCGCGGATCTGCTGCTCGCTGATCGTGTCGAGATGAGACGTCGCTTCGTCCAGGATCAGCACCGGCGCATCCTTCAGGAATGCGCGCGCGATCGCGACGCGCTGGCGCTGCCCGCCGGACAGCTGAACGCCACGCTCGCCGACGCGCGTCGCGAGCCCGTCCGGCAGACGCGCGACGAATTCGCCGAGCGCCGCCTGGTCGATCGCGCGTTGCACGTCCTCGTCCGACGCATCGCTCGCGGCAAGCCGGATGTTCGCTTCGAGCGTGTCGTTGAACAGGTAGGTGTCCTGCGCGACGAGCGCGATGTGCGTGCGCAGCGCGTCGAGCCGCAGGTCGCGCAGGTCGGTGCCGCCGAGCGTCACGCGCCCGTGCTGCGGATCCCAGAAGCGCAGCAGCAGGCTCGCGACGGTCGACTTGCCGGCGCCCGATGGCCCCACCAGCGCGACCGTGCTGCCGGGCGGCACCTCGAAACTCACGCCGTCGAGCGCCGGCACGCTGCGCCCCGGGTACGTGAAACCCGCTTCCTCGAACCGCACGGTCGCATCGCCGGACAGCGCGCGCGTACCGTCGACGACCGTCACCGGCTCCTTCTCGAGCACGCGCAGCCGCCGCGTCGACGCGATCGTGTCGGCCAGTTGCCGGGCGACCTGGCCGATCTCGGCCACCGGCATGAACGCGGCCACCGCGACCAGCACCAGCAGCGGCAGCGATTCGTGCGCGAACCAGCCGCGCGCGCACAGCAGCGCGCCGAGCGCCGCGACGGCCAGCCCGCCGAGCCCGCTCGCGACTTCGAGCGCGGCGCTCTGCGACGACAGGTCGTCGAGCAGCTTCGCGCGCTGCTGCCGGTATGCGTCGGCTTCGGCGACGAATGCGGCACGCCGCCGCGCGAGCGCCTGGAACGCGGTCAGTTCCGCGAGCCCCTGGATCGTTTCGGTCAGGTGCGCGCCGAGCTGGCCGAGCGCCTCGCGCGCGCCGGTGCCGAGCCGGTCGACGTCGCGCCGCGCCAGCACGGGCGCGAGCCCGGCCCACAGCAGGAACGGCAGCAGCACCAGCGCGAGCGGCCACGCGACCGACGCGAGCAGCACCAGCACGCCGGCCGGCACCAGCACCGCGACGAACGCCGGCGCGACCGTATGTGCGTAGAAGTACTCGACGGTCTCGACGTCCTGCGTCGCGAGCGCGACCAGATCGCCCGAACGGCGACGCAGCAGCCCGGCCGGCGCGAGCCGTTCGAGCGTCGCGAACAGCGCAATGCGCATTTCGGCGAGCAGCCTGTAGGCCATGTCGTGCGCAAGCCACGATTCGAGCCAGTGCAGCACGGCCGCGACCGGCGCGACGACGAGCAGCGCCGCGACGAGCGTGCCGCTCGCGTGTCCGGCCGACACGCCGCCGACCACCAGCGCGCCGATTACGCCGACGCCGATGAACGCGAGCACGCGGCCGATGCCGAACAGCACGGTCAGCACGACCTTGCCCTTCCACGGACTGACGAAGCGCAGCAGCGTTCGCAACGTTTCGGGCCAGCCGATCGTCGCCGCGTCGTCGTTCAGCGGCCTGACCTGCGGGCCCGACGCGGCACGTGCGCCCGCGCCGCCGGCGGTCGCTGTCATGCCGACGGCTTCGGCGGCAGCCTCCAGCTGCGGCCCCATCAGGTCCCGATACGGGCCGTCGCGCGCGATCAGTTCGGCATGCGTGCCCTCGTCGACCACCCGCCCATGGTCGAGCACGAGGATGCGGTCGGCGCCGATCACGCTGGATAGCCGGTGCGCGAGCACGAGCGTCGTACGCCCGCGCGTGAGCCGGTCGAGCGCCTGCTGGATCAGCGCCTCGTTCTCCGCATCCACGGACGACAGCGCTTCGTCGAGCACCAGGATCGGCGCGTCGCGCAACAGCGCACGGGCGATCGCGATCCGCTGGCGCTGACCGCCCGACAGCATCAGACCGCGTTCGCCGATGCGCGTCGCATAGCCGTCGGGCAGCGCCGAGATGAAATCGTGCGCGTTGGCGGCACGCGCGGCCGCGATCATGTCGGCGTCGCTCGCATCGGGACGACCAAGCCGCAAGTTGTCGGCGACGCTGCCGTCGAACAGCGTCGCGTCCTGCGCGACCACCGCGATCATCTCGCGCACCTGGCCGGCATCGAGCGTGCGCACGTCGTGGCCGCCGATCCGGATCGCACCGCCCTGCGCATCGTGCTGGCGCAGCAGCAGGCGCACGATGGTCGACTTGCCCGCGCCGCTCGGGCCGACGATCGCGACCGTCTCGCCTTCGCGCACCGCGAAGTGCAGCGCCGCATGCGCGTGCGCGCGACGCCCCGGATAGGCGAAGCTCACGCCGTCGAACACGATCTCCGGCCGCACGTCCGGCACACGCGGCGCGGCTGCGGCCGGCGCGTCGTCGCCCGCGTCGAGCAGCGCATGAATCGCGTGCGCCGCCGACTGGCCGGTCATCCCTTGGTGCAGCACGCCGCGCAGGTCGCGCAACGGCCGGAAGATTTCGCTGCCGGCCATCAGCACGATCAGCAGCGCCTCGAGACTCATGTCGCCGTGGCGCACGCGCCATGCGCCGACCGCGATCGCCGCCGCCGCGCCGAGGCCGGTGCCGAGATCGGTGAAGAGCCGCGTCAGCAGCCCGAGCGCGAGCACCCAGAACGTGCTGTCCGACAGCGCGCGCGCCTTTGCTGCCAGCTTCGCGCCGAACGCACCGCTCTGCCCGAATGCCTTCAGCGTCGGCAGGCCCTGCACCGCGTCGAGAAACTCCTCGCCGAATGCCTTGAACGCGGCCGAGCGTGCCAGTGCCGCGCGCCGGTCGGCGCGATGCACGAGTTGCGGCAGCGCGAGCGTGACGAGCGCCGCGACCAGCAGGATCGCGGCCGTCGGCACGTCCCACCATGCGAGTACCGCGAAGATCATGACCGGCGCGCACGCGGCGATCACGAGCTGCGGCAGATAGACGCCGAAGAAGGTCTGCAGCTGCTCGACGCCGTCGACGACGGCCAGCATCACGCCGCCCGTGCGCTCGCCGCTGAACCATGCGGGACCGAGCGTGGCGATCCGGTCGAACAGCCGCGCGCGCAGCACGGCCTGCATGCGCCCGGCCGTGTGTTGCGCGAGCACCGTGCGGCGATGGTCGAGCCATGCGCGCAGCAGCACGCAGGCCGCCGTTGCAGCGACCGCACCGGCAATATCGCGCGCCGACGCACCGGCAAAGACGAGCGCCAGCACGCGGCCGAGAAACACGAAACGCAGGATGCCGACACACATCGCGAGCAGCCCGAGCGCGACCGCGACGCCAACCCGCCAGCGCAGTCCGGCCATCATCGCCCATAGTCGTCGGTCGAAATACATGAAGCCTCCGGTCGGTTTTTTCGTGACGGTTCGATTGACCGGACCAAGGCTACCCGCGCCCCCGGCGCGCGGCAAAAGATGATTTTTCAACGGGTGTTGAGTCAACTACAATACCCCGCATGTCGCACCTTCCTCCCCTCAGCGCGCTGCGTGCTTTCGAGGCGGCCGTCCGCCTCGGCGGGTTCGCGCGCGCGGCGTCCGAGCTGAACGTGTCGACGAGCGCCATCAGTCACCAGATCCGCGCGCTCGAGGAATCGCTGGGTGCCCGCCTGCTCGAACGCAGCGCCGGCCTCGGCGGCATCGGCCTCACGCAAGCCGGCGCCCGCCTGCTGCCCGCCGTCAGCGATGCGCTGTCGAAGCTGACCGACGCGTGCGACAAGATTCGCGGCACCACCGCGCAACGGCTGACGGTGTCCGCGAACGCGCCGTTTTCGTCGATGTGGCTCGCGCGCCGCCTCGCGGAATTTTCGTCGCTGCATCCCGAAACGCCGCTGCATGCTGTCGTAGTCGACGACGAACCGGATTTCGCGCGCAGCGGCGTCGATCTCGCGATCGTGCACGTACCCGCGCACCGGCTGCGCGACGACGACGACGTGTTGATGCGCGAAACCGTCTTTCCCGTCTGCAGTCCCGAACTGTATCCGCACGCATCGGGGTACGTATGCCGCTCGCGGCTGCTGCAGGAGATGCACGACGACTGCCCCGAAATCGACTGGCGCAACTGGGCCGTGCACTTCGGGCTGCCGGACGACTTCGAAACGAAGATCGTCCGCTACAGCAGTTTCAGTCAGGTGATCGGCGCGGCGGTGGGCGGCGCGGGCATCGCGCTCGGACGCGTGCCGCTGATCGAGCCCGAACTGCGCAGCGGCCGCCTCGTGCCGCTGGTGCCGGGCCTCATGCGCGAGGCGTCCTGGCGGCTGGTGCTGCGCCGCAATCCGTCGGCGCGACACCGGCTGCTCGATCCATTGATCGCGTTCCTGCGCCGCGAGGCCGATGCACCGCCGCTCCAGCTCGCGAAGATCGTTGCGCCCGCATCCAACGACAGCCACGCGCGCGGCGCGGGCGGTGCGTAGCGAAGCCGCGCCCGAAGGCCGCGCGGGCGCTCTCCGTTCATCCTCCCGTCACGGCGCGGCGAAGAACAACGCGACGACACACGCCATCCCCGCGAACCACACGAGCGAGCGCAGCGCCGCCCAGTTCAGCACGTACATCAGCGCATAGACGACGCGAATCGCGACGAAAGCCATCGCAAGCTGATCGACGTGGTGTGCATTCGCGCCGTTGTGCCATGCGACGATCAACGCGGCCGTAAACAGCGCCAGCGCTTCCCACGCATTCTGGTGCGCGGCCTGCGCCCGCGCGCGCCAGCCTTCGAGCCGCGCCAGATACTCGCGCGGCGCGTGGTTGTCGTAGCCCTTGCGAGCCTTGGCCAGGAACGTCATCGGGAACGGCAACAGCGCCACGATGAACAGGCACATCTGGGACGTCGTCATCAAAGTCTCCTCCTTTATGATTACATCGATCAATGACATGGTCGCGCAGAGCTTAGCATCGCGCCGTGCTGATCGCGTACCGGTTTTCTAGACGGGAGACTCGGCCGGACACCCTGCCGGACGCCGTGACGGCATGCCGGCGGCACAAAAATTTCCACCAAATCGCCGACAAATACGTTAATTAAAACTGGTCGAACACCAATAAGATAGCGCTCAACACTGGCTCGGCGTGTTGCCGCGCCAGCCTGCTTATCCGCGCCGCGCCACTGCGCGCACCGAACGACTTTCGACACGAGCCCGCTCATGCCCCGTCCCATCGTCGCCCATATCCGTCCCGACGCCGTCCGCCACAACCTCGATTTCATCCGCCGCACTGCCGCGCGATCTCGCGTGTGGGCCGTGGTCAAGGCCGACGCGTACGGTCACGGGATCGAGCGGATCTATCCGGGCCTCGCAGCCGCCGACGGCATCGCGCTGCTCGATCTCGACGAAGCCGTGCGCGTGCGCGAGCTCGGCTGGGACAAGCCGGTGCTGCTGCTCGAAGGGATCTTCGAGCCGGCCGACGTCGACCTGGCCGATCGCCATCGGCTGACGGTCACCGTGCATTGCGACGAGCAACTCGACCTGCTGATCGCCGCGAAGCCGCGCCAGCCGATCGACATCCAGCTGAAGATGAACTCCGGGATGAACCGGCTCGGCTACCGGCCCGACGCATTCCGCGCCGCGTGGGAGCGCGCGGCGGCCGCGCCGTCGATCGGCAAGATCACGCTGATGATGCATTTCGCGAATGCCGACGAAGGCGAAGCCGACTGGCAGCTCGAGCAGTTCGACGCGGCCACGGCCGGGATTCCGGGCGAACGTTCGGTATCGAATTCCGCGGCCGTGCTGTGGCATCCGCACGCGCATCGCGACTGGGTGCGGCCCGGCACGATCCTGTATGGCGCGTCGCCGACCGGCGCGTCGCGGCACATCGCCGACACGCCGCTGATCGCCGCGATGACGCTGACGAGCAAGATCATCGGCGTGCAGACGCTCGCGCCGGGGGAAACGGTCGGTTACGGCCGCCGCTTCACCGCCGACCAGCCGATGCGCATCGGCGTCGTCGCGTGCGGCTACGCGGACGGTTATCCGCGCCACGCGCCGACCGGCACGCCGATCGCGGTGGACGGCGTGATGACGCGCGTCGTCGGCCGCGTGTCGATGGACATGCTGACCGTCGATCTCACGCCGTGCCCGAACGCGGGCATCGGCGCGAGCGTCGAGCTGTGGGGCGATCAGGTGAAGGTCGACGACGTCGCGCAAGCCAGCGGCACGATCGGCTACGAGCTGATGTGCGCGCTCGCGCGCCGCGTACCGGTCGTGATCGCGCCGCCCGGCGCGTCGACGGTGCAGCCGGCGCCGCGCACGGGCAGCTACGGGCGTTGATGCGCGGCGCGGGCGCGGGCGCGGGCGCCGTGCGTCCCCTGCATTCGCCATTCGGATTCAGCTTGCGAACTGCTTCACAGGCAGAGCGCCCGCCTTGGCAACGTGCGAAGGACGCTCGCGCGGGCAATGCGCACGGGCGGTCACCCCACCCGCCGCCGTGCTACGAGCGCCACACCGGCGCGCGCTTTTCCAGGAACGCGTCGATTCCCTCGCCGGCGTCCTCTTCCATCATGTTGCGCGCCATCACGTCGCCCGCGAACGCGTACGCGTCGTCGAGCGGCAGTTCGCGCTGCCGATAGAACATCTGCTTGCCGTAGCGCACGGCTGCCGGGCTTTTCGCGACGATCTCCGCAACCTTGCGCGCGACGGCCGCGTCGAGCGCATCCTCGGGCACGGCCTCGTTGACGAGCCCCCAGGCGGCAGCCGTCGCCGCATCGACGAAGCGCCCGGTGACGAGCATGTCGAACGCGCGCTTCGCCGACAGGTTGCGGCTCAATGCGACGGCAGGCGTCGAACAAAACAGCCCGACGTTGATTCCGGATACCGCGAAGCGCGCGGTATCGGCTGCGACGGCGAGATCGCACGCGGCGACGAGCTGGCAGCCGGCCGCCGTCGCGATGCCGTGCACGCGTGCGATCACCGGCACCGGCAATGCGCGCATCGCGAGCATCACGCGGCTGCATTGCGCGAACAGCGCGCGGTAGTAATCGAGTTCGGGCCTGGCGCGCATCTGGCGCAGGTCGTGACCCGCGCAGAACGCCTTGCCCTCGGCCGCCAGCACGACGCAGCGCACGTGCGGATCGGCGGCGAGTGAATCGAACGCGTCCTGCAGGCTCGACAGCATCGCCTCCGACAACGCGTTGAACTGTTGCGGCCGGTTCAGCCGCAGCGTGACGACGCCGTCGCGCACGTCGCGCAACAGGATCGGCTCGGGTGTCTCGTGACGGGATTCCATGATGCTCCGCTCGACGGGGTTCGATCGGTCGTGAACCGGCAGCCGGGCGGCACGCACCCGCGTTCGCGATCGACATGATCACGAATCGTCCTCCACATTGCGCGCGGCGTCCAGCATGGCCGGTGCGCCGGCCCGCGAAGCCGGTTCGCACGCCGCCACGCGAAGGCCACACCGACTGCCCGTCGATCGCCGCCCGACGGCGACGCATCGTCTGCGTGCCCCGTCAGCCCGCCAGCTTCTTCAGCGCGTCGAGCACCGCGTCGCCCTTGAACGGTTTCACGATCCAGCCCTTCACGCCGGCAGCCTTGCCGCGCTCCTTCATCGCCGGGCTGCTTTCGGTCGTCAGCATCACGACGTTGACCGACGTATTCGCCAGCTCGCCGCGAATCTTCTCGACCATCGTCAGGCCGTCCATGTTCGGCATGTTCACGTCGCTGATCACGAGCCGCACGCCGGGCGTCGCCTTGAGCTTCGCGAGCCCGTCCTTGCCGTCCACCGCCGTCGCGACGTCGAGCCCGTGATTGCGCAGGAAACCCGCGACTTCATCACGCACCGTGCCCGAATCGTCGACCACCAGAATCTTTGCCATGCCGTCTTCCCCTTTCCTTGTTGCTCACTTCAACATTCAAAACAGTTCCAGCTCGCCCGACTCGACCATCGGCCCGACGTCCTGCACGGATTCGCGGAAATCCTCCGGCGACCAGCTCAGGCTGAACACGAAACGCTGGTCGAGCCGCACCGAGCGCCCCGACACGGGGTCGGTCATCCGGTACTTGAAACAGAGCTGCGGACAGTCGCCGCCGAACGAGATGAACTTCTGCTTGTGATTGACGACGAGCGGCACCTGCACCGGATGGCGCGCGAGTGCCTCGGCGTCGCCGAGATAACGGTTCTTGAACGCGCCCCACACGAGGTTGGTCAGCTCGCCGAGTACGCTGTTCACGTCGCGGAAATCGGGTGCGCGGCCTTCGCCGCGCGTGCCGCCGATCATGTCGAGCAGCGGTTGCTCGCTCGTTTGCAGCAGCATGTAGCCGCGGCACCATGCGCTTTCCAGCGCGATCAGGCTGAACACCTCGCCGAAGATGATCTGGTCGCGCACGATGCACGGCGTGTCGCGCTCGATCGCAAGGCCCGGAAACAGGCTGTCGAGCCGCGCCTCGGTGATCTCCGCGATGCCGCGCACGAGCGCATTCGGGTAATCGCGGCCGAACAGGTATTCGTCGATCGCACGCTTGAGCGGCGCCAGGTCGTCGGCAGCGTAGGCCGCGCACGCGACGCGCGCGAGCGCATCGGGCAGCCCGTCGCGCGATGCGCCGCCGGCATTCGACACGCGGCGCAGGATGATCGGCAACTCGGGCCGCAGCGCATCGATCTGCGTCGCGATGATCGCGCTTTCCTCCGGCGAGCCGCCGTAGTCCTCGGCGAGCAGGATGGCGCCAAGATCGATGTTCGAGCGCAGCACCTTCAGCAGCCGGTTGCGCCGCACGGTCAGGCCGACCAGGTTGTGCTCGTCGCAGAAGCGCTTGATCGTCGCCGCATGCGCGCGGCTGTCGTCGAGCACGAGCACCTTGCTGACGGGTTGGTCTACGGTCATCTCGCTGAGTCCTCGCAATCGGTCAAAACAGTTCGAGCTCGCCGCCCGTGTCCACGCTCGCCGCTTCCGGCACGTGGAAATCGACCGGCGCGTTCGCGCACACGCACAGCGTCGCGCCGATCCGCACGTCGCCGTCGAGCGTCACGTCGTAGGCGGCCGCGTGATCGGGGTTCAACGCATGCAGGTAGTCGACGCTCGCGCCGCTCAACAGGTACGGCGTCGACATCCCCAGATCGGGGAACGGCGCGGTCAGCGCCTGGTTGATCGCGCCGCAGCACAGGTTCGCGACTTCCATGAATGCCTCGGGCAGCGGCCGCTGCGCGCTCGCTCCGGACGCTGCCGCTGCAAAATGACGGCGCGTCGGTTCGTCGTCGCGAAAGCGCAGCGCGAGCAGCAACCGGAAATGCAGTGCCGAAATCGTCAGCACCGCGACATGTTCGGGCACCTTCGGTGTCGCGCGCGGATTCGTGCGTGACGGATCGTGCGACGCGTCGTGCGCGTCGACGGCGACCGGCCGGATTTCGCACGCGCCACCGGACGCGAGCCGCGTGCGCGCCGCATCGAAGAAGATTCGCTCGAAACCGGCCCGGGCCTGCGCACTGATCACGCCGCCGCTCCCTCGAGTCGCGCATGCAGCTGCCCGGCAAGCGTCTCGACCGTCGCGAGCGCGGCGGTGATCATCTTGCCGCCCGCCTGGATGTCCTGGAACGTCGCGGCCGTCACGAGGTCGTTGCGATTGAGGCTGTCCCGATAGCTGTTCGACAGTTGCTGCGAGCGCGCGGCAAGCCCGCGCACTTCGCTCGCGACGATCGAGAAGCCGCGTCCGGCCGTGCCCGCGCGCGCGGCCTCGATCGATGCGTTCAGCGACACGATCGACACGTGCGCGACGATCGCCGACAACTCCTGGTTCTTCGTGCGCATGTCCTGGTTCTGCGTGGTCAGCGAGATCATCTGCTCGTGCCAGCGCTCGAACGTGCCGGCCAGCCCGCGCAGCCGCGCGGCTTCGCCGGCGAGCTTCGTCGCATGCTGAGACAGTGCGGCGCGCTCGGCCGCGAGTGCCTGCAGCGCGTCGCGCTGCTCGCCGGTGCCGGCCGCCTCGCGCGCCAGCGCGTCCTCGAGTTCCGCTTCGCGACGTGCCCACGCCTGCGCCGCGTCGGCATGGGCGGCAACGGCCTCATCGGCCCGCGCATCGGCCGCGCCGAGCGCGGCGCGCAACGCGTCGGCTTCGCGCGTCAGCGCGGTAACCAGCCGTGCCCGCGCGATGCGATACACGATCGCGGCAACCGCCGCAGCCACCACGCCGCCCGCCAGCGCGGCGCCCACCGGGATCATCCATGCGTGCACGATCATTGCGCCACGTCGACGTTCGCGACGCCCGCGCCTGCCGGCTGGCCGGCGTCGCGGGCGGCACCGTCCGCCGCGAATCGCGCCGGCAGCGACACGATCGTCTCGAACGTGCGATACGACGCGCCGACGCGATCGTCCGTGAAGCGCAGCGCGATGTCGCCGCCGTCGCGCTTCAGGAAGTTGCGCACCGCGTCCATCCCGACACCGCGCCCGGACACTTCGGTCACCGCGCGGGCGGTCGAGAAGCCCGGGCGAAAGATCAGTTCGGCCACCGCTTCGTCGGTCAGCGCGGCCTCGTTGCCGGCATCGATCCAGCCACGCTCGCGCGCGACGCCGCGAATCCGGTCGAGCGCGAGGCCGCGGCCGTCGTCGCCGAGCACGAAGCGCAGCGCATCGTCCTCGACGTCGACCGCGATGTCGATCTTGCCCGCCGGCGCCTTGCCCGCCGCGCGACGCTCTTCCGACGTTTCGATCCCGTGGTCGATCGCGTTGCGCAGCAGGTGCATGAACACGTTCTTCAGCGTCGCGCCGATTTCGCTGCGCACGCGATGGCCGTTGCTGTCGATATGCACGACGGGCGCCGGCTTGCCGAGTTCGGCCGCGAGCGACGGCAGCGATTCGATCACGCCGCCCAACGCCTCGCCGATGCTTTGCGTGCCGAACTGGCTCAGCAGTCGACGCACGGAATCGCGCGCCGCGTGCCAGTCGCTCGCGTTCGCCGGATCGGCGCCGTCCAGCATGCGCAGGCTCTCGCTGATATGCGCGCGCTCGACCATCAGGTAGTCGGTGCCGCCGTGCGGCGCCGCCTGGCCATGCCGCCCGAGCGTGACCGCATTGATCGTCGCGTAGTGGTCGACCGCCTCGCGCACGCGGGCCAGGTCGTCCATCAGCGCGTCACGGTTCCACTCGGGGCCGCTGTCCGCGCGCCGCAGCGATTCGTACGCCTGCTCCGCCTCGTGCACGATGTTGGTCAGGTGCTGCAGGCTGTACGTGCGCGCGTTGCCCTTGATCGTGTGCATGTTGCGGAACAGCGCCGCGACGATCGAATGATCGGCGCGTTCGTGCTGGCGGATCATCCGCTCGTTCTCGCTGAGGAAACCCTTCGCGCTGTGCACGAAGTCGTGGAACTTGTCCTGGCTGATCGACAGGATTTCGCCGATCATCTCAAGGCGGCGCTGCTGCTCGCCGGCCTGCGCGGTCAGCTCGCGAATCTCGGTCACGTCGCGCACGCACAGCATCAGCCGCACGACCGTGTCGGTCTCGTCGGTGATCGCCGACCAGCTCAGGTCGAGCCATTTCTCGCGGCCGTCCGGCATCCGCTTCGCGACTTCGTTGACGAGCAGATGCTCGTTGAACGCGAAGTTCATGCTGTCCTCGCCGAGGCACGCATGCACCGCCGCTTCGACCTGCGAGCGCGCGTCGGAGCCGATGCTCGAATCGTCGAACACGAGCGCCATCAGGTCGCGCCCGGCGATGTCGCCGGTCTCGAAGATGGTCTCGAGGTAAGCCGAATACTCCGCATGCACGACGCCGCCTTCGACGACCGTCAGGATCCCTTGCTGCATGTTCTGCAGCATCGCCTGGATGTCGGCGGTCTTCTGCTTCAGTTGCGCGGCATTCTCCTGGATCTTCTCGATCATCCCGTTGAACGCGACGATCGAGTGACCGATCTCGTCCATGCGGCCCACCGGCACGCGGCGCGTGAAATCCTGGCTCGTCGCGATCTCGCTCATCGCCGTCTGCATCCCGATCAGCGGACGCGTGATCTGGCGATACAGCACGAAGCCGAGCGCGGTCAGCAGCACGACGACCGTGCCCGCCACGCCCGCGATCGCGGTGGCCGTCGTCGCGAGCATGCCGTTCAGCGCGCGGATCGCGTCGTCCTTCTGACGGTTCTTCTCGATGCGCAGCGTGTCGACGATGCCCTCGAGTTCGTCGCGATACTGCGCGACGTTCGCGAACAGGAACGCCTGCGCCATCTCGGGCTTGCCGTCAGTCTTCATCTTCACGGTGTCGTCGATCGCCGCGAAGTAGTTGGCGGCGCTGTCCTTCGCCTGCGCGACGAGGCCTTCCTGCGCACGGCCGACCGCCGATTTCGCCTGGGCGTCGAGCGCCGCGCGCAGCGCACCCTGCTTCGCCTTCAACTCGTCGCGCGCCTGTGCGGCGGTGTTCGCGTCGGGCGCGTACACCAGCGTCATGGTCGCGATCTGGATGTTCTTCACGTCGGCGACGAGATCGGCGGACGCGAGCGCGCTCGGCACGATTCCCTGGGTCACCTGACGCACCTCGGACGCGCTCTTGCGCGTCTGGTACACGGCGTATGCGCCGATCGCGGAAAGCGCGAAAAACGTCAGGACGACTAGCAGCGTAATGCGATGACGGATGGTCATGAGTACAGCTCCCCGCAGCGATCCGGCTTCGATCGCCCTTTTGTCTATTGAAAGAATGTGAGCGCCGAATTATCGGGGATGGTGTATGACCGTCCGATGACTGAAAATCAATCGATCGTTGAGAAAATCGCAATGGTCAATTGCGGCGAGAAAATACTAAAGTTTTTCTCGAATCGGCCGTTAACCCTTGGCCTCAAAGGCTCGACGGGCTAGCTGTCGGCCTCGAAAAATCCAGCCCGGATATTCATATTTTTATTTTCTATCCGGTAATTCAATTTGGCCGAATGCCGGTAAAACGTTTGCGCATTATCTGCGAATCGAATCGGTCATGCACCTTGTGCCGCACGGCCGGATTCGCCGCGTGGGCCGATATGGGTGACTGACCGTCGATTCATTCCTGCGGGGAAACAATCAATCGCCGTCCGGCGATTCACGTTCCGCGCCGCGCGTTCTAGACTGTCGGATCACTTCCCCACCGGACCCTTGCAATGACCGACGTGCTGCCGCTGACCACCGACTCCGAATCCGGTCTTCACTACCGGCTGCGCCCCGCCGCCGGCTTGCCCGCGGGCCGCGTGTTGCTGCTGCACGGCGTCGGCGGCAACGAAACCAATCTGCTGAATCTGGCCGGCACGATCGACCCGCGCATCGAAATCGTGTTCGTGCGCGGCCCGCTGACGTTCGGCCCCGGCCAGTACGCGTGGTTTCCGGTGCGCTTCGGCGCGAGCGGCCCGGAGATCGACGCGGCCCGCGCCGATGCGAGCCGCGTGCAGCTGATCGCGCTGCTGCGCGCGTTGCGCGCCCGGCCGGCCGACCACGGACACGCCGCACTGCCCACCGTGATCACCGGTTTCAGCCAGGGCGGCATCATGAGCGCGAGCGTCGCGCTCACGTCGCCGGCCGATGTCACCGCGTTCGCGGTGCTGTGCGGGCGCATCCTGCCCGAGATCGATCCGCTGATCGCGCCGCGCGACGCATTGACCGCGCTGCATGCGCTGGTAATGCATGGCCGCTTCGACGACAAGCTGCCTGTGGCCTGGGCCGAAACCGCCGACGCGAAGCTGACGGCGCTCGGCGTCGCGCACGACACGCGGCTGTACGATGCCGGTCACGAGCTGACCGCGGAAATGGCCGGCGACTTCACCCGCTGGGTCGGTGCGCGCACCGGATTGAACTGAACGCACGGGCGGTCTCCCCGCCCGTGCGTATCGTCAGACGTTGCTCGCCGGATCGGCGCCGATCGGCGCGGCGGCTGCAGCAGCTTCCCGCGCGGCACCGCGCTTCGCGAGCTTCCAGCCAACCACGAGCGCGAGCACGACGACCGGGATCATCGCGACGGTCCACGTGCCGCCCGGATAATCGAACGCCATCATCACCAGCACGCTGACGAGAAACGCAAGCGTCAGCCATGACGTGAACGGCGCACCAGGCATCCGGAACGACACCGGGCTCAGCTCGCCGCGATTGACCGCGCGGCGGAACAGGATCTGGCACATCACGATGAAGCCCCAGGTCGTGATGATCCCGAGCGACGCCATGTTCAGCACGATCTCGAACGCCTGCGCCGGAACGATGTAGTTCAGCGGCACGCCGATCGCATTGACCGCGACCGTGACGAGAATCCCGCCGTACGGCACGCCGCGCGCGTTCATCCGCGACACGAAGCGCGGCGCCGAGCCACCCATCGCCAGCGAACGCAGCACGCGCCCGGTCGAATAGAGGCCGGAGTTCAGGCTCGACAGCGCGGCGGTCAGCACCACGACGTTCATCACCGTGCCGACGTACGGCACGCCGAGCTTGCCGAAGAACGTGACGAACGGGCTTTCGTGCGCGCTGTACGCGGTCCACGGCAGCAGCATCGTCAACAGCACGACCGAGCCGACGTAGAACAGCGCGATGCGCCACATCACGCTGTTGATCGCCTTCGGCAGCACCTTGCGTGCATCGGCGGTCTCGCCCGCCGCGACGCCGACGAGCTCGATGCTCGCATACGCGAACACGACGCCCTGCACGATCAGCACGGCCGGCAGGATTCCGTGCGGAAAGATCCCGCCGTGATCCGCGATCAGGTGCAGCCCCGGCATCTGCCCGGCGACGGGATGGCCGCTCGCGAGAAACACGGCGCCGACCGCGAGGAACAACGCGAGCGTGCCCACCTTGACGATCGAGAACCAGAACTCCATCTCGCCGAACACCTTGACGCCGATCATGTTCATCACCGACACGATCCCCAGCGCGCCGAGCGCGAACACCCACTGCGGCACGTCCGTGAACACGGCCCAGTACTTCATGTAGATCGCCACCGCGGTGATGTCGACGATGCCGGTGGTCGCCCAGTTCAGGTAGTACATCCAGCCGGCGACGAACGACGCGCGCTCGCCCATGAACTCGCGTGCATACGACACGAACGAGCCGCTGGTCGGCCGATGCATCACGAGCTCGCCGAGCGCGCGCATGATCAGGAATGCGAATGCGCCGCACACGAGATACACGACCGCGAGCGCCGGCCCCGCGCTCTGCAGGCGGCCGCCCGCGCCGAGAAAGAGGCCGGTGCCGATCGCCCCGCCCATCGCGATCATCTGCACGTGCCGCGGCTTCAACTGTTTCTCGTAGCCGGTTTCGTGCGACGCGAACATCGCGTCCCGGTCGGCGTGACGGGGGTCCGCGCCGCCGACCGTGTCGGCCGCGCGCTCGCTGGCGTGCTTCATGGTGTGTCTCCGTTTCTTGATGTGTGGCGCCCGTCGACAGGGCGCTGCGGGAACGGCCGCGCACGGGCCGCCGGCGGCATGCGCCGGCGTCGCGCGGCCGGAATCAGTACGCGCGCGGGCGGATCAGCGCTTCGGGCTGCAGCGCTTCGTCCAGTTGCGCGGCGGTCATCAGCTGGCGGTCGAGCACGATTTCGCGGATCGACTTGCCGCTCGCATGCGCCTCGGCGGCCACGGCGGTCGCGCGCTTGTAGCCGATGTACGGGTTCAGCGCGGTCGCGAGCGCGACCGAGCGCTCCATCGTTTCGCGCAACCGCTCGGGGTTCGCGGTGATGCCGCTCACGCAGCGGTCCGCGAGCGTCGTGCAGGCGGTGGTCAGATGGCCGAAGCTGCGGAACAGCGCGCTCGCGATCACCGGCTCGAACGCGTTGAGCTGAAGCTGGCCGGCCTCGGCGGCGAACGTCACCGTGAGGTCGTTGCCGAATACTTCGAAGGCGACCTGGTTCACGACTTCCGGGATCACCGGGTTGACCTTGCCCGGCATGATCGACGAGCCGGCCTGCACGGGCGGCAGGTTGATCTCGCCGAAGCCGGCGCGCGGGCCGCTCGACAGCAGCCGCAGGTCGTTGCAGATCTTCGACAGCTTGACCGCGATCCGCTTCAGCACGCCGGACACCTGCACGAACGCGCCGCAGTCCTGCGTCGCCTCGATCAGGTTCGGCGCGGTGCTCAGGTCCAGGCCGGTGATGCGGCGCAGCGCGGCCAGCGCCTTCTGCGCGTATTGCGGATGCGCGGTGATGCCGGTGCCGATCGCGGTCGCGCCGAGGTTGATCTCGCGCATCAGCAAGCCCGCTTCCTGCAGGCGCGCGATGTCTTCCGTCACCATCACCGCGTAGGTCGAGAATTCCTGGCCGAGCGTCATCGGGACCGCGTCCTGCAACTGCGTGCGGCCGAGCTTCAACAGATCGGCGAACGCGTCGGCCCGCTCCGCGAATGCATCGCGCAGGCGCGCCATCGCGTCGAGCAGATGCTCGACGGCGAAGCAGGTCGCGATCCGGATCGCGGTCGGATAGACGTCGTTCGTGCTCTGCGCGAGATTGACGTGCTCGTTCGGATGCAGGTATTCGTACTGCCCGCGGGCGTGCCCGAGGATTTCGAGCGCGCGATTGCAGATCACCTCGTTGGCGTTCATGTTGGTCGACGTGCCGGCTCCGCCCTGGATGATGTCGACGACGAACTGGTCGTGCAGCCGGCCTTCGCGGATCTCGACGCAGGCGGCGGCGATCGCGTCGCGATACGCGCGCGGCAGCAGCCCGAGCTCGCAGTTCGCATCGGCAGCGGCTTCCTTCACCGCCGCGAGCGCCATGACGAGGTACGGCAGCGACGCGATCGTGCGCCCCGAAATGTCGAAGTTCTCCTTCGCGCGCAGCGTATGGACGCCGTAGTACGCGGAGGCCGGAATGCTTCGTTTCCCTAAAAGATCCGCCTCGACGCGGAAGCCGTTCTCGGTCATGGTGCCCCTCCTGGATTGTCTCTGCCGGCGCGGGGAACCGGCTGCGTTCACAGCTTCCCCGTACGACGGGATCGCATTCTATGCCTTTGCATAAAGAAGCTCGCTTCTGTATTATCGAAAGCGGTTTTGCGTGTGACGCAACAGCGAGAGACGAATGAAAACAACGGCGAGAGACACCGGCATCGATCACCTCGGCGCGATGCGCGCGTTCGTGCGGGTCGTCGAAATGGGGAGCTTTTCCGCGGTCGCGAAGGAGATGCACGTGTCGACGTCGACCGTCGCGCGCAAGATCACGGCCATCGAGGACGCCCTCGGCGTCGCGCTGTTGCATCGCTCGACGCACAGCGTGACGCTGACCGAAGCCGGCCACATCTACCTGGAGCGCGCGGTCACGTTGATCGCCGATCTCGACGACACGCTGCGCGTCGTCGCCGAGCTCAACTCGCAGCCGAGCGGCCCGTTGAAGCTCACCGCGCCGGTCGCGTTCGGCCGCCGTCACCTCGCGCCGCTGATCGCGCCGTTTCTCGCGCGCTACCCGGAGATCCAGCTCGACGTGCGGCTCACCGACAATCACAACGATCTCGTCGCCGGCGGCTTCGACCTCGACATTCACGAAGGCGAGAACTACCTGGACAACCTCGTCGTGCACCGGCTGTCGCGTAACGACAGCATCCTGTGCGCGACGCCCGGCTATCTGGACCGCTGCGGGCGCCCCGCGACGCCCGACGACCTGCGGCATCACAACTGCCTGCGCTACGTGCACCCCGAGGGCGATCCGCGCTGGGAACTCGTGCGCGGTGACGCGCGGCACAGCGTGCTGCCGGCCGGCAACCTTGTCACCGATCATTCGGAACTGCTGCTGGACGCGACCTGCGCGGGGCTCGGCATCGCCGAATTCGAGATCTGGCTGGTGCGCGACCTGCTCGCGAGCGGCCGGCTCGAAGCCGTGCTGCCGCGCTACCGGCTGCAGAACAAGCTCACCGGCGACTACATCTACATCGCGTATCTGGCGAACCGGCGCAGCTCGGCGAAGCTGCGCGTGCTGAAGGACTTCCTCGCGGAGCATCTCGCTCACATCGGCGAGCTGTCGGCAGTCGAGCTGGCGAAGATTCGCGACGCAACCGCGTAGCGGCTGCCGTCGCGCGGGCCGGCAAGCCGGCGCCGATGCCGCGCGCACCTTCGGCACGCGACACCGGGACAACGGCCCCGGTCAGGCCGGCTGCAATTCGAACGGAAAGGTCGCGTGCCCGACCTCGACGCCCTGCGTGTTCAGCATCCGCGGCCGGTGGAACGCGGCGAGGCGCGCGCGCTGCGCGTCGGTGCCGATCCGCAGCCGCTCGAGCAGTTCGCTGACCATCATGTACAGCACGTCGATGTTGCCATCCTCGATCTTCACCGAGATGCCGAGCGCGCCGTCGGCGCCGAGTTCCCGCGTGCGCGCCGATGCGCGTACGCCGATCCCGTAGCACGCATCCGCGCCTAGCTTGCCGACGACCTGCCCCTCGAACGCGTCCATCAGCACCGTGCAGTAGCGCCCTTCCCCGGCGACCAGCTCCGGATGGCCCGTCATCGCATGATGGATGCGCGCCAGCGCGCGCACGCGATCGGTCGTCGCGGTGCCGCCGGCTTCCACGCGATCCGCGCCGTCGGCGAGCGATGCATAAAGACGCGCGAGGCGGTCGAGCGGGAATGCCGGCGTCGGCAGATTGCAGCCGTCGATCGCCCAGTCGACTTCGTCGTCGGGCAGGCCGCACGCATCGGCGACCACCTGCTTCACTCGCACCTGCATCGGATGCGCCGGCAGATGGTAGTCGGCGATCGCCGCGCCGATCGCCCGCGCGCCGGCGAGCATCCCGACGTGCTTGCCCGAGCAGTTGCTGCACACGCCGGTCGGCGTGTAGTCGCGCTTGATCCACGACCGGTACACCGCGTCCGACAACGGCGCATGGCCGCCGCAGCGCAAATCCGACTCCTGTGCGTCGACCTTCGCCAGCATCGCCCGCGTGCGTGCGATGTGCCGCTCCTCGCTGCTGTGCGACGCGCACATCAGCGCGATGTCCGCATCGTCGAAGCCGAAACGCTCGGGCGCACCCGTCTCGATCACGGACAACGCCTGGGCCGGCTTCGCCGCCGAGCGCGCGAGCGTCATCCGGAACGGATCGCCGAGCCGGAACAGCAGCCTGCCGCCGGCATCCACCACCGCCACATCGGCGACGTGCGTGTTCTCGATCGCATTGCCGCGGTACGTCACGACCGCTGCGCGTTGGGTGTCCATCTGTGCTGTCTCCTTCTTCGGGCCGGATTGCCGGGGCCCGTGCTACCGGTACTGCAGTGTATCGGCTCTGCCGCCGGGTCGAGCCGCCCGGTCCGTGGAAAGCGGTATTGCGCCCGATGCAAAGCCGCTCGGGGCACCTCGCGCGCGGCACGTCGCGCGACGCGCGCCCGGCCGTCTCGCCCGGCAAACGCTGCTCTTCAGCACGCGCGACTACGCGTCCAGCGCCAGCAGCGCGAACGTCGCGAGCCAGTGCTCGCCCATGTAATCGCCGGCCACGTGCGCGAGCGCGCTCGCGAGATGCCGGTCGGCCGCCTCGAGCAGCTTCGCGCGCCGCGCATCGCCTTCCGGCAGCGCGCCGGCGAGCGAGCGCTGACACCATGCGCGGCTCAGATTCAACCCGTCGAGATGCGCGATCTTGCCGTCGCTGCGGTCGCTGACGGTCGCCGGCTCGAACAGCGTCGCCGGCTCGCCGCGCGCGAGATCGGGCAGGAAACGCGCGAACCACCCGTCGAATTCGGCGGCCGGCAGCACGCGCCGCATCAGCTCCGCTTCCATCAACGCGGGCGACAGGAATTCGTCGCCCGACGGCTCCCACGCCTGGCACCCGGCATCGTTCAGATGCCAGCGTTTCGCCGTATCGACGATCAGCGCCGCGAGCCCGTCGCGCTGCGTCGCGCGCGCGAAGTCGAGCGCGAGCGCGAGCGCAAACGCGGTGTTGAAGTGCGTGCCGACCCGCAGCGGGTAGGTGGCCTTCGGCAGGAAGGTCTCGAAGCGCGCGACGAACAGTTCGGCGAGCGGCGCGATCGTCTTCGCCCAGCGGGCGGCCTGCGGCACCACGCCCTTCAGCGCGAGCCGCTCCAGTTGCGCGGACAGCGCGAGCAGCCACGCCCAGCCGTAAGGCCGTTCGAAACCGGCGTTGTGCGGCAGCGCGAGATAGGCGCGTTCGCCGGCGACGTTCGCGTCGGTGAAATGCGCGTCGACGACGGCGATGATCCGCTCGGCCTCCGGCAGCGCCGGATAGCGTTCGAGCACGCTCAGCACGAGCCAGTAGCCGTGCACGCACGAATGCCAGTCGTAGCTGCCGTAGAAGATCGGGTGCAGTGCGCGTGGCCCTTGTACGTCGTGCGGGCCTTCGAGCGAGTGCGTGAGCTTGTTCGGATATTCGCGGGTCAGGTGCGCGAGCGCGAGCGACGCGAATTTCGATGCGAGTTCGGGAGTCAGTCGGTCGGTCATGGGCGTCTCGTCAGAAGCGGAATACGAATGCGTACATCAGCAGCGTGTTCACGGCCAGCAGCAGCACGGCGGTCGGCCACTGCGCCTTGATCACGCCGTTCTTGTCCTTCAGTTCGAGCAACGCGGCCGGCACGATGTTGAAGTTCGCGGCCATCGGCGTCATCAGCGTACCGCAGAAGCCGCTCAACATCCCGATCGCGCCCATGATCGCCGGGTTGCCGTGAAACTGGTGGACGATCAACGGCAGGCCGATGCCGGCCGTCATCACCGGGAACGCGGCGAACCCGTTGCCCATGATCATCGTGAACAGCGCCATGCCGACCGTGTAGGCGGCGACGACCGCGAACGGCGAATCGATCGGCACCCATTCCCTCACGAGCCCCGACACCACGCCGCCGACGCCCGCGACCGCGAACAGCGCGCCGAGCGCCGCGAGCATCTGCGGCAGGATCGCGGCCCAGCCGACCGCGTCCATCGTGTGACGCGCTTCCTTCAGCGCATGCACCGGCGAATCGCGCAGCATCGCGAGCGCGACGGCGAACGCGACGAGCGTGCCGAGCACGAGCGAGATCAGCGTCACGCTCTTCGGATCGACGAACGGCACCAGCTTCAGCGCGAACGTGCCGATCAGCGTGACGAGCGGAATCAGCAGCGCCGGAAGGAACAGCCGGTTGCCGAAGCGCAGCGCTTTCGCGTCGCGTCGCGCGGCCGCCGCATCGCCGGCTTCGTCCGACTTGCCGCGCCCGAGCTTGCCGGAGCCCGCGATCAATGCGAGTGCGATCGCGAGACAGCCCGTCACGAAGTGCGGCAGCAGCGCGCCGAACAGGAACGTGAGCGCGTAGATCGCCCAGAACGCGAAATTGACGACACGGCGCGGGTTCGTGCGGTCCGTCAGGTTGAAGCACGCGAACGCGGCGAACATCAGGCCGGCGAGCGTGTACAGCGGTTCGAGGCCGATCATCGCGCGCCCTCCCGCCCGAATGCGCCGAAGCCGCGCGAGAGCCGGTGATCGAGCAGTGCGAGCCGCGTGCAGTGGATCAGCAGCGCCGCGATCGCCGTCGGAATCGCCCAGACCGACAGGTGCAGCGGCTCGATCGCGATTCCGTTCTGTTCGAGAAAGCCCTTGATCAGCAGGATCGACTGGATCGCGATGAAGATGTCCTCGCCGAAGAACACGGCGACGTTGTCGGCGGCCGATGCGTGCGCGCGGATCTGCTGGCGCACAGATTCAGGCAGGTCGCCGAGCCGGCTGACGGCCGCGGCTTCCGCCATGGGCGCGATCAGCGGGCGCACCATCTGCGCGTGGCCGCCGAG
This sequence comes from Burkholderia territorii, assembly GCF_001718335.1. Lineage (NCBI taxonomy): Bacteria > Pseudomonadati > Pseudomonadota > Betaproteobacteria > Burkholderiales > Burkholderiaceae > Burkholderia > Burkholderia territorii. Next base: position 794,812 of record NZ_CP013365.1, on the reverse strand, counting down.
CGACGTGAGGCCGAGCGCGGCCGTCACCTGACGCAGCACGAAGTACAGCATCAGCACGCGCCCGGTGGTCGCCGCGTGCACGCGCGAGATCATCCGCTTCGCCTGCTCCTTGAGCCCGTTGCGCTCGAGCAACGCGATCACCGGCAGCGTCAGCCAGATCAGACCCATGTAGCGGTTGTCGGTGAACGCCTTGCCGAACGCGCTGACGATATCGACGACATTCATGCCGCCCGCCAGCCCCGTCGCGAGGCCCGCGATCGTCACCACCAGCAGCGCGTTAAAGCGCAGCGCGAAACCGATCACGACGATCGGCACCCCAATCAGCACCAGCATTGCCCCTCCTTGTGATGGATGCGCGGTGCCGTGAAGGCCCGCCGCCCTGCCCGGTTTCGACCGGTTCAGGCGGCAAAATCTAACACGAGACTTTATCGATAAAAAGTCGACAATTTGAAGTTTCGGGTAAACGTTGAAATCGCCGCGACGTTGCGTCGGCCAAGTGTTCGCGCCCTTTCGGCCAACCATTCGCGACGGGCGGCCACAACGCCCCGGCTCGCACGTCGCGGCCGGCGTGCCGGCGGCGGCCCGCGCCCGGCGCGCCCGCCGCGCATGGCGGAGCGCCGGTGCGCCGACTACACTGGAAGGCATCCGCAACGTTCGGGAGAGCCGCCATGATTGACGTATTCCAGACCATCGGCAGCCGCGCGTTCTCCGCTCATCTGGCGAAGGACGGGATGGTGACGCTGATGGAGCAACGCCACGAGGTCGATCGCGTGACGCTCGCGACCGCCTATGCCGCGCTCGTCGAGGAAGCGGAGCAGGAAGCCGACCTGCTCGACGCAACGGTCGAAGGAATGATGCGCGCGCTGATCCAGGGATACGCGCGCAGCCATTGAACGGCTGAACGCGCACCGGGCGCGGTATGCCGGCCCGCGCGGCCGGCTTGCCGGCGCCGGTGCCAGCGCGTGCGCCCGTGCCGCGCGCGCCTCCTTCCCGGCGAAAACGACCGCACGGCGGCGGATCGCCGCGCCGCCACATCGTCCCGCCCACGGCTGTCCGGCCGCCCGCCGGCGGCAAAATCCCGCCCGACCATAGAAGAAAGGGTCGGAAACGATGCAATGCGCAATTTTTTCGATTGCCGCCGCTCGCGCCGCATGACAGCATTCGGGCGTCGCCAATCGAAAAGAATTCCGTGCCGCCCGCTCGTCGATGCCGTTCCGCGGCGCCGAGGCACCGCCTTTCATGAACCCGGCCCATTTCCAACACTACGAACCGACCGGAGTATCCCGCTTGTGAACATCGGCATCGTCAACGACCTCCCGCTTGCCGTCGAGGCGATGCGCCGTGCGCTCGCGCACCGGCCCGAGCATCGCGTGCTGTGGGTCGCGACCGACGGCGCGCAGGCCGTCGAACTGTGCGCCGCGCAACCGCCCGACGTCGTGTTGATGGACTTGATCATGCCGAAGTTCGACGGCATCGAGGCGACGCGGCGGATCATGCGTTCCGGCCGCCCGTGCGCGATCCTGATCGTGACGAGTTGCATCGGCGCGAACGCGTGGCGCGTGTTCGAGGCGATGGGCGCCGGCGCGCTCGACGCGGTCGACACGCCGCGCCTCGGCGAAGGCGCGGGCGGCGACACCGCGCGGTTGCTGCTCGCGAAGATCGACCAGATCGGCCGCCTGCTCGATGCGCCCGGCTCAGTCCATGCGGCCGGCCCGGCCTCGCGCATGCGCGGCGGCCCGCTGATCGCGATCGGCGCATCCGCCGGCGGACCCGGCGCGCTCGCCTCGATCCTCGGCAGCCTGCCGGCCGATTTCAACGCACCGATCGTGATCGTCCAGCACGTCGATCGCGCGTTCGCCGAAGGGATGGCGCATTGGCTCGACGGCCAGACGCCGCTGGCGGTGCGCGTCGCGCACGAAGGCGACCGCCCTCAGCCGGGCGTCGCGCTGCTCGCGGCAACCGACGATCATCTGCGCATCACGCGCACCGGCACGCTCGAATACACGCGCGAACCGGCCGCCACACCGTACCGGCCGTCGGTCGACGTGTTCTTCAACAGCGTGACCGAGCACTGGCCGGGCCGCGCGATCGGCGTGCTGCTGACCGGCATGGGACGCGACGGCGCGATCGGCCTGAAGGCACTGCGGATGAAGGGCTGCCACACGATCGCGCAGGACGAGGCGACGAGCGCCGTCTACGGCATGCCGAAGGCGGCGGCGACGCTCGGTGCCGCGCGCGCGATCCTGCCGCTCGAGCGCATCGCGGGCGAACTGATCGCACTCGCACGGATCTGAGCCCGATGAAACCCTGTCACACCCGTCGCTGCCATGGCGCGACCCGGCATCAATCATGACTAGCGACTTCACCCGCCCGCCCGGCGGCCTGCATGCGGCGTTCGACGCCGCGCACACAGCACCCGCGCCACACGCCGACGCCCCCGCGATGGTCCTGCTGGTCGACGACCAGACGATCGTCGCGGAAGCCATCCGGCGCGCGCTCATCGACGAAGACGGCATCGACTTCCACTACTGCCCGCGCTCGGACGACGCACTGGCGAGCGCGATCGAGACGCGGCCGACCGTGATCCTGCAGGATCTCGTGATGCCCGGCACCGACGGGCTGAGCCTCGTGAAGGCGTACCGCGCGAATCCGGCGACGCGCGACGTGCCCATCATCGTGCTGTCGACGCAGGAGGAGCCGGTGATCAAGAGCGCCGCGTTCGCGGCCGGCGCGAACGACTACCTCGTGAAACTGCCCGATCGCATCGAGCTGATCGCGCGAATCCGCTATCACTCGCGCTCGTACATGAACCTGCTGCAGCGCGACGAGGCGTATCGCGCGTTGCGGCAATCGCAGCAGCAACTGCTCGAGGCCAATCTCGAACTGCGGCGCCTCACGCATTCGGATGGGCTGACCGGGCTGTCGAACCGCCGCTATCTCGACGAATACCTGGCCGCCGAATGGCGGCGCGGCACGCGCGAGCGCAGCGAGCTGTCGCTGCTGATGATCGACGTCGACAACTTCAAGCTGTACAACGACACGTACGGCCACGTGTCGGGCGACAGCGTGCTCAAGCAGGTCGCGGCCACCATCGAACGCTGTCTCGGGCAGGCCGGCGATCTCGCCGCGCGTTTCGGCGGCGAGGAGTTCGCGGTCGTGATGCCGGCCACGTCGCCGGGCGCCGCGCGGCTGCTCGGCGAGAAAATCCGCCTCGCGGTCGAGTCGCTGCGGCTCGAGCATGCGCACTCGTCGACGGGCCGCTACGTGACGATCAGCATCGGCGGCGCGAGCATCGTGCCGGCCGCGGGCCTGCCGACGACGTCGCTGATCGAGGCGGCCGACCGCGCGCTCTACCGCGCGAAGCACGACGGCAAGAATCGCGTGGAGATCGATGCGCCGCCCGCAGCGCCGGCGCCCACTTCCCCGCCGGCAGGCGGCGGTTTCGCGTGACCTAGACGGCGACGAGCCGGCGCGCGTAGTCGACGGGATCGAGCGGCCGGCCGAACAGGTAGCCCTGCTGCATGTCGCAGCCGATCTGCTGCAGGAACCACGACTGCGCCTGGGTTTCGACACCTTCCGCGGTGACTTTCATCCCGAGCGAATGCGCCATCGCGACGACGGCCTGCGTGATCGCGACCGAGTCGCGATGATCGGGCACGCCCGACACGAACGAACGGTCGACCTTCAGGTTGTGCAGCGGAAAACGCTTCAGGTATGCGAGCGACGAATAACCGGTGCCGAAGTCGTCGACCGAGATCCGCACGTTCATGTCCGTGAGCGCCTCGAGCATCGGCAGCACGGTGTCCGTATCGTTCATCAGCAGTCCTTCGGTAATCTCCAGCTCGAGTGCTCCGGGATCGAGCCGCGTCTGCTCGAGGCAGCGGTCGACCGACTCGACGAGCCCTTCGTGGAACTGCCGCGGCGACAGGTTGACCGCCACCATCAGGTCGGGGGCGATCGTGCGGCGCCATTCGGCGGCCTGCCGGCAGGCCGTCTCGAGCACCCACTGGCCGATCGCGACGATGAGCCCGGTATCTTCGGCGACCGGGATGAATTCCGCCGGCGACATCGGCCCGAGCTCGGGGCTCGTCCAGCGCAGCAGCGCTTCCGCGCCGACCGTGCGGCCGCTGCGCGCGTCGACCACCGGCTGGTAGGCGAGCCGCAGCGCATCCGACGCGATCGCGCGCCGCAGCGACTGCTCGATCGCGAAGCGGCGCTGCAGGCGCAGGCTCAACTGCGCGGTGAAGAACGTGAAGTGGTTGCGGCCGCGCTGCTTCGCGTCGTACATCGCGGAATCGGCGTTGCGCATCAGCGTGGTCGCATCGTCGCCGTCGCGCGGTGCGACGCTGATCCCGATCGACACGCCGAGCCAGTACTCGTTGTTCGCGATCGCGAACGGCTTCGCGATCGTATCGATCACCTCGCGTGCGAGCACGGCGAGTTCGTCGGGGGCGTCGCAGTCGTCGACGAGGATCACGAACTCGTCGCCGCCGACACGCGTGAGCGCGTGGCGCCCGCCCGCGCACGCCGCGAGGCGCGCCGCGACGCTGCGCAGCAGCGCGTCGCCGGCGTCATGGCCGGCCGTGTCGTTGACCTTCTTGAAGCCGACGAGATCGATGAACAGGATCGCGACACGCGCAGGCCCCGCCGCCGCATCGCGCGCGCCGAACAGCTCGCGCATCCGGTCGGCGAGCCAGCGCCGGTTGTACAGGCCCGTGAGCGCGTCGCGTGTCGCCAGATAGCGCAGCTGTTGCTGCGCTTCGCGCACGGGGCCGATGTCGTGAAACGACATGAGTACCGATTCAGGCCGCGTTTCGCCCGGCTTCACGATCGGCACCGCGTTGCCGCGAACCCAGATGACGTCACCGTCGGCGAGCCCGAAGCCGACCGAGTAGTCAAGCTGCGGCATCGCCATCGTGAGCGCACGCCGGCTCGGCCATTCGTCGGGCGCGATCGGCGTGCCGTCCTCGTACAGCTTGTACAGGATCACGGTCGACAGCCGGCGGCCGACGAGGTCGCCCTTCACGCGCATCATCCGGTTCGCGCTCGGATTGCTCGCAACCACCACGCCATCGGGCGACACGACGACAATCCCTTCGTTCAGGCTGTTGACGACCAGGCGGTGATGTTCCTCGCTGCGCGCGAGCTGTCGCGCGATCGAGTCCTGATGCACCGCGAGGCCGACGCTGTTGCCGATATCGCGCAGCAGGTCGGTTTCCGCGTCCGTGGGGCGCCGCGGCGCGCGATGATAGACGGCGAACGCGCCGAGCACGGTGCCCGTGTCGTCCATGAACGGCACCGACCAGCACGCGCGCAGGCCGAACGGCAACGCGAACGATCGGAACTCGGCCCACAGCGGATCGGTTTCGATGTCCTCGACGGCGATCATCCGCCGCTCGTACATCGCCGTGCCGCACGAGCCCGCGGCAGGCCCGATCGATGCGCCGTCGATCGCCGCGCTGTACTGCGCGGGAAGCGACGGCGCGGCGCCGACGTGTACGTGCACGCCATCCGCATCGAGCAGCAGGATCGTGCACGACGCGCCGTCGCCGAGCAGCGCCTCGGCGCGCCGGCATACCTCGACGAGCAGTTCCGGCAAAGGTGTGTTGCGCGTGATCAGCCTCAGCACGCTCTGCTCGGACGCGAGCACTTCCGCCGCGAGGCCGAGGCTGTAGCGAGAACTTTGCGGTTCAGTATTCAAGACGAATCCTGCCGTCAGTTCGACCGGGTCTGATGCGCCCGATTCGTTGGTGATGCTTCGTGCCGTTTCCGCAGCCGGTCGGCGTGCGCCGGTGCGTCCCCATTCGGGCGCGCCCCTGACGCGCACCACAATACATTTAATACCAATCCGTGCCGGGCTGCGCGTCCGCGCGCATCAGGGCTTACGCGCGGTCGCGGCGGCCCGCCGCCGTGACCGATTCATCCGATGATTGCGGCGCACGGCCGCGCGTCCTCCTCTGACGGCTCGCCCGCGACGCCCCGCCGCGCTCACTCCCCGACGAATCGCAATTGCTCCGACTCCCCCATCAGCAATGCACGATTCGCGTCCGCCGCCGCGCGCAGGTAATCCCACAGCGCCGTCACGCGGCGCAGCTTGCGCAGATCCTCGCGACAAGTCAGCCAGAAGCAGCGCGTGACCACCACGTCGTCCGCCAGCACCGGCACCAGCGCCGGCTGCGTGGCGGCCATGAAGCACGGCAGGATCGCGAGCGCGCCGCCCTGCAGCGCGGCGAACACCTGCGCGATCACGCTCGTCGTGCGCAAGCCGGCGGCCGCGCCCGGCACCGCGCGCTCGAGGTACAGCAGCTCGCTGCTGAACGCGAGGTCGTCGACGTAGCTGATGAACGCATGCCGCGCGAGATCGTCCGTGCAGGTGATCGGCGCGTGGTTCGCCATATAGTCGCGCGTCGCATAGAGCCGCAACTGGTAGTCGCACAGCTTCGTGGCCACGTAAGGCCCGCGTTCGGGCCGCTCGAGCGTGATCGCCAGATCGGCCTCGCGCTTCGGCAGGTTGACGAAATGCGGGACCGGCAGCAGATCGACCGTCACGTGCGGATGCGCGACGCGAAACCGCGCAAGCTGCGGCGCAAGGAAAAAGCAGCCGAACCCTTCCGTCGACCCGATCCGCACGTGGCCCGACAGCGCCTCGCCGGTATTCGCGACCTGGTCGCACGCGGACTGCACGGTCGTCTCCATCGCGTCCGCATACGCGACGAGCCGCTGCCCCTCGGCCGTCAGCGTGAAACCGCCGGAGCGCGACTTGTCGAACAGCAGCGTGCCCATCGCGGTCTCCAGCGCGCGAATGCGCCGCGCGACGGTCGTGTAGTCGACCCCCAGGCGCTTCGCCGCCCCGCTCGCGCGCTGCGTGCGGGCGACTTCGAGAAAGAAGCGCAGGTCGTCCCAGTTCAGGTTGCCGGAAACCGGCTCGGTGGCGTGTCGCATCGACGGGAAAAAGGGGCAGGAGTCTCCGGGCCGGCCGTCGATATGCATAAATGCACATCCAACCGGTTTTCTTGTCGGTACATCGTGGATCCGCGCATAACTATACTCGACCGTGACCTGCGGACCATGAGCCGCGGGCAACAAATATGGAGACACCATGCAGACGCGATCCACCCTCGATGAGCATGCAGCCATCGCGACGCCGGCGCCCGCCCGCACCGCGAGGCACTACCTGCTGGCCGGCTGGGCCAGCATGGCCGGCACCACGATCGAGTGGTACGACTTCTTCCTCTACGGCACCGCCGCCGCGCTCGTGTTCAACCGCATCTTCTTTCCGTCGCTCGACCCCGTCGTCGGCACGCTCGCCGCGTTCGGCACGTTCGCGGTCGGCTTCATCGGGCGGCCGATGGGCGGCATCGTGTTCGGCCATTTCGGCGACCGCATCGGCCGCAAGTCGATGCTGATGATCACGCTGCTGCTGATGGGCGTGCCGAGCATGATCATCGGGTTGATCCCGTCGTACGAGCGCATCGGCTACTGGGCCGCCGCGCTGTTGATCGCGATGCGCTTCCTGCAGGGGATGGCGGTCGGCGGCGAATGGGGCGGCGCGGTGCTGATGGCGGTCGAACACGCGCCGAAGGGCCGCAAGGGGCTGTTCGGCAGCCTGCCGCAGACGGGTGTCGGGCTCGGGCTGATCCTGTCGTCGGTCGCGATGGCGGCGGTGGCCGCGCTGCCGGAAGCCGACATGCTGTCCTGGGCCTGGCGCGTGCCGTTCCTCGCGAGCATCGCGCTCGTCGGCCTCGGCTGGTTCATTCGCGCGAAGGTGCCGGAATCGCCGGACTTCGAGAAGGTGCAGCGCCTGGGCAAGGCCGAGAAGTCGCCGGTGACGGCCGCGCTGCGCCGCCATCCGCGCGAGGTGCTGACGATCGTCGGCGCACGCGCCGCGGAGAACACATGGTTCTACATGGTCGTCACGTTCGCGCTTGCGTATGCGACGCAGCAGCTGCACTTGCCGAAGGCCGAGATGCTGCACGCGATCACGGCCGGCGCGGCGCTGTCGCTGGTCACGATGCCGCTGTGCGGGCATCTCAGTGACCGCATCGGCCAGCGCCGGATGTTCGCGATCGGCCTCGTGCTGATGTGCGCGTTCGCGGCGCCGTTCTTCATGATGCTCGGCACGCAGCAGACGTCTTACGCATGGTGGGCGATCGTGCTCGGCCTCGGCGTCGTGTTCCCGATTCTCTATGCGCCCGAGTCGCTGCTGTTCGCGCAGCAGTTCCCGGCGGAAATCCGCTACAGCGGCATCTCGCTGTCGGTGCAGCTCGCCGGCGTGATCGGCGGCGGCTTCGCGCCGATGATCGCGACGTCGCTGCTCAAGGCCGGCGGCGGCCAGCCGCACTACGTGGTCGCGTATCTCGTCGGCTTCGGCGTGTTCGCGCTCGTGTGCACCGCGCTGATGCGTCCGGCACGGACCTGAGCGCATCGGCCGCACGCCGGCCCGCCTTTACCCGTTTTCCATTCGACCTGCCGTCCGCCGTCGCCCGACGCGCGACGGACGCAGGCCACCCTTTTTCCTCGCATCACCGTTTCCCGGAGATTTCCATGAACGCCGCAGTTCCCCAGACCACCCTCGCCCTGCCCACCGCCAAGCTGCTGATCGACGGCGCGTTCGTCGAGTCGCAAAGCACCGAATGGGGCGACATCGTCAACCCCGCGACGCAGGAAGTGATCGGCCGCGTGCCGTACGCGACACTCGACGAGGTCGATGCCGCGATCGCGTCCGCGCAGCGCGCGTTCCAGACCTGGAAGACGACGCCGATCGGCACGCGGCTGCGCATCATGCTGAAGTTCCAGGATCTGGTGCGCCGCAATCTCGAACGGATCGCACACACGCTGACGGCCGAGCAGGGCAAGACGCTGCCCGATGCGCAAGGCGACATCTTCCGCGGCCTCGAAGTGGTCGAGCACGCGTGCTCGATCGGCACGCTGCAGCAAGGCGAGTTCGCGGAGAACGTCGCGGGCGGCGTCGACACGTACACGCTGCGCCAGCCGATCGGTGTGTGCGCGGGCATCACGCCGTTCAACTTCCCCGGCATGATCCCGCTGTGGATGTTCCCGATGGCGATCGTGTGCGGCAACACGTTCGTGCTGAAGCCGTCCGAACAGGATCCGCTGTCGACGATGCAGCTCGTCGAGCTCGCGATCGAAGCCGGCGTGCCGCAAGGCGTGCTGAACGTCGTGCACGGCGGCAAGACCGTGGTCGACCGCCTCTGCACGCATCCGGACATCAAGGCGATCTCGTTCGTCGGCTCGACGCGCGTCGGCACGCACGTGTACAACCTCGGCAGCCAGCACGGCAAGCGCGTGCAGTCGATGATGGGCGCGAAGAACCACGCGGTCGTGCTGCCCGATGCGCATCGCGAGCAGTCGATCAACGCGCTGGTCGGCGCGGGCTTCGGCGCGGCCGGCCAGCGCTGCATGGCGACGTCGGTCGTCGTGCTGGTCGGCAACGCGCGCGACTGGCTGCCCGATCTGGTCGAGAAGGCGAAGGCGCTGAAGGTCAACGCCGGCGCCGAAGCCGGCACGGACGTCGGCCCGGTCGTGTCGAAGGCGGCGAAGGCGCGCATCCTGTCGCTGATCGACGCGGGCGTGAAGGAAGGCGCGACGCTGCTGCTCGACGGCCGCGACGTGAAGGTGCCCGGCTACGAGCACGGCAACTTCGTCGGCCCGACGATCTTCTCCGGGGTGACGACGGACATGTCGATCTACACGGAAGAAATCTTCGGGCCGGTGGTGGTCGTGATGGAAGTCGATACGCTCGACGAAGCGATCGCACTCGTGAATCGCAACCCGATGGGCAATGGCGTGGGCCTCTTCACGCAGAGCGGCGCGGCCGCGCGCAAGTTCCAGAGCGAGATCGACGTCGGCCAGGTCGGCATCAACATCCCGATTCCGGTGCCGGTGCCCTACTTCAGCTTCACCGGCTCGCGCGGCTCCAAGCTCGGCGATCTCGGCCCGTACGGCAAGCAGGTCGTGCAGTTCTACACGCAGACGAAGACGGTCACCGCGCGCTGGTTCGACGACGACGCGACGGCCGGCGGCGTGAATACGACGATCGCGCTGCGCTGAGTGCGACGGATGGCGCCGGGCCGAGTGTTGGAGGGCTGGGGGCCGGGCGACTGCGAAGCATGGGATCGGGCAAAGTGCTGAAGCACCGGGGCCGGGAGATCGCGAAGCATGGGACCGGACCAAGTGCTGAAGCGCCAAGTCCGGTCGACCGCGAAGCATGGAGCCGGACCAAGCGCTGAAGCGCCAAGTCCGGTCGACCGCGAAGCATGGGACCGGACCAAGTGCTGAAGCGCCAAGTCCGGTCGACCGCGAAGCATGGGACCGGACTAAGCGCTAAAGCGCCAAGTCCAGTCGACCGCGAAGCATGGAACCGGACCAAGCGCTGAAGCGCCAAGTCCGGTCGACCGCGAAGCATGGGACCGGACTAAGCGCTAAAGCGCCAAGTCCGGTCGACAAAGGAACCTGTACATGGAAATTGCATTCATCGGACTCGGCAACATGGGCGGCCCCATGGCCGCCAACCTGCTCAAGGCCGGCCACGCATTGACGGTGTTCGACCTCGACAAGAACGCAGTCGACACCGCCGTGCACGCCGGCGCGACGGCCGCTGCATCGCCGCGCAACGCGGCTGCTCGCGCATCGCTGGTGATCACGATGCTGCCGGCCGCGCAGCACGTGCGCGAGGTTTATCTCGGCGACGACGGCGTACTGGCCGGCGCGCGCGCCGGCGCGACGTTCGTCGACTGCAGCACGATCGACCCGGGCACCGCCCGCGCGGTCGCCGACGCCGCCGCGCAGCGCGACTTCCCGCTCGCCGATGCGCCGGTGTCCGGCGGCACCGGCGGCGCGCAGGCCGGCACGCTGACCTTCATGGTCGGCGCGGAACGCGCGCTGTTCGAGCGCATCCGCCCGGTATTGCTCGACATGGGCAAGAACGTCGTGCACTGCGGCGGCACGGGCACCGGGCAAATCGCGAAGATCTGCAACAACCTGCTGCTCGGGATCTCGATGATGGGCGTATCCGAAGCAATGGCGCTCGGCGCCGCGCTCGGCATCGATCCGGCCGTGCTGGCCGGCATCATCAACACGTCGACCGGCCGCTGCTGGAGCTCGGACACGTATAACCCGTACCCGGGCGTGAATGACGCGGCGCCCGCCGCGCGCGGCTATTCAGGCGGCTTCGCGGCGAACCTGATGCTGAAGGATCTCGGGCTCGCGACCGAAGCCGCGCGTGGCGCACGGCAGCCGGTGTGGATGGGCGCGCTCGCGCAGCAGCTTTATCAGTCGATGAGTCAGCAGGGGCTCGGGACGCTCGACTTCTCCGCGTGCGTGAAGCTGTACGAAGCGCAGCCCGCGTAACGCGGCCCACGGACGTGCGCCGACCCGCGATGCCCGTCAACGGCATCGCGGGTCGATTCACTTCCGTAACAGCGCGGGGAGCTGGCGGCGCGGCGCTTATCCGCGCGGGTTCGACGCCGTCTCGAAGGTCGGATGGCACTCGAACGCGAGTTCCGAGCGCGCGTCGACGCGGCTGCCGCCGGTCACCGACTCCTGCTTCAGGCTCGCGCGCATGCCGCGCTGCGTGCAGTAGTTGGTCGCTTCGTTGACCGCTTTTTCATGGGCGTCGGCCCATGTCGTCGACACGCCGAGCGTGCGTGTCGTCACGGTGAAGACGTTCGGGTTCGACGTCGCGGTCACGTCGGAAGCGGTCGAACACGCGGCGAGCAAGCATGCAGCGGCCGCGATGGTCAACCCTCGCAGGGATCGAAAAGGTACAGGGATGGACATGGGGGCAAGCGCGCGTCGATTCGACGGCATTGAGCAACATAGGCGACAGTATGCCTGCTGAATCGCCGGAGATCATGCCCTTTTCGCTGAACACATTGTTTCGAATGGTTAAACGATCGCTGCATCGGGGCAAGATGTGCGGCCCGAAAACGCGACCATGCGCCCGTTCTCATCGGTCAATACGGGCGCACGGCCGCAGCGATGCCAGTCGACTCGCGGGTTGGCGCCGACGTTCCTGACGGGCTCGACCGCAGCCGGCGGAATCGCGTTCGCATGCGCGATCGGTGACGTCGGCGGCTTTAACTGCGCTTGCTTCATCGGCTGGCTGCGCGACACGCTCGATGCGATATGCGCGGGCCCGCATGGCTTCGTCGCGTGCATGCCGATCCCTCGTGCGCTCGCGTATCTGGCGAAACTGCTGAACCGCTGATTCACACCACGCACCGTGCGTTGTACCGCGATGCACGCCGCGCGCGATTGAACGGCCACCTTCATATCGATGCGCACGCAACGATATGCGCGCAGAACGTCTGCCCCGTCCTCGCGAATCGGGAGCAACGCACAACGCACCGCGTTTGAAACGGTTTGCTGCGCGTGTCGCTCTCTTCATCGCTGCGCCGCCTTTTTTACAAGCGCGCCGTCTCGACGCACACGATCGGACGCCGCACGCAACTGCGGCGCCTGTTCACACCTCCGCCATACGGACGCCCGCGCCGAATTCGCCATGCGGGCACGTCGCTTGCGTCATCCATGCGCCCGCCGCCCCGGCGGACGGCAATTTCTTCCTTCAATCCGGCGCTGCGTACCGTGCGATCCGTCGCGCGGCGACACCGCATCGCAATCAGGTTCCCTGAACGAGAGGACGACAATGAAATCCATTCGAACGATAGCGGCCCTGTGCTCGGTCATTTCCGTGCTCGCGGCCTGCGGCGGAGACGGCAACGACGTCGGCACCGAACTCGGCATCTCGAAACCGCAGGCGCGCTTCATCAACGCGGTGCCGGCCGGCCCGAATCTCGACTACTACCTGAATGCGAAGGTCGATGCGTCGGGTGTCGCGTACAAGGGCGTGACCCGCTATCACGACATCGATTCCGGCACGCAGACGGCGAGCTACGACGTCTCCGGCACGACCGCGACGGTCGCGTCGCAATCCTTCGGCGCGGCGAACGGCCATCACTACACCACGATCGCGTTGCCGAGCACGTCGTCGGCGATCTCGGTGATCGACGATCCGTTCGACAAGAAACTCCTGTCCGACAAGGCGCGCGTGCGCAGCTTCAACGCATCGCCGAATGCGCAGAACCTCGACGTGTACGTCGTGCCTCCCGGCACCGACATCAACTCGCAAAGCCCGACGCTGGCGGGCGCCGCGTACCAGAACGCCGTGCCCGCATCCGGACAGGACTCGGTCTACCTGAACGGCGGCAATTACCAGGTGATTGTCACAACGGCCGGCAGCAAGACGCCGATCTTGACGACGGCGCCGGTCAACATCGGTAACAATGCCGACTGGCTGCTGGTGACGATCCCGTCGGGCGGTATCGGTGACGTGACGCCGAACGACGTGCACGTACTCGTCGCGCAAGGCAACGATGCGGACACCTCCGCGCAGGAACTCGGCCCGCAATAACCGCCAGCCCCGGGCCGCCGCCCGGCGGTCCGCGCGGCGGCCCTCGACACGTCAGTCGATCCGCTCGAAGCGGATCACGTGCTCGGCACGCGTGCCGTCGCCGTGCTCGACATCGACGTCGCCCACATGCCGGACGCGCCAGCCCGGCCGCGTCGCGATCTGCGGCATGTTGCCGCCCGGCCGGCTTTCGATGCCACCGAGGCCTTCGTCCGGCGTGTCGACCGCGTCGTCGAGCGACGCGTTCGAATAGATCACGTTGTCGTGCCACTCGGTCGCGCCGGTGCGCGCCTCCATGCCCTTGCCGTCGACGTCGACCGTGTTGTCCGTCATCGCCATGTTGGCGTTGTCCAGCGTGACGATCCGGCCGGCCGCACGACGCACCGGGTCGCCGCTGTCGACCGCATGCGCGTCGACGTCGATCGGCGGCAGGCCGGTCGGCGTTTTCCCAGCAACCGCCTCAGGCGTCAGCGGCCGCTTCGCGGCCTCGGCGGTCTCTGTAGCCTGGGTCGCCGCGTCCGGCATGTCGCCGGCCGCCGGCGTCTTCACCGGGCTCTTCTCGATCTGTTTGCGCTGCTGTTCCGGGGTTGGATTCGATTCCGCGTTCTGCATCGCACCTCCTGTTCCCCACCGCGTGCGCCGGCATGATGCGGCCGGCGCCGCTCCGGGAATCGCTACAAACGTCCTTGCAAATCTTTCACGCGCAGCGCGCCGGCCCGCGCGTCCGCAGACGCACGTACCGGAACGCCGTCACGGCGGCATGCGGGCGAACTGCCCGCGCACGCCGCCCGCCGTGGTCAATCAGCCGCCGCTTGCGCCGGTCGGCCCGGATGCCGCGCCCGGCATGCTCGCCGCACTGCCGGCCGCGCCGCTGCCCGGCATGCCCGATGGCGCAGTCGACGGCGCCGGCGCCATGCCGCCGGTGGCGCTCGTGTCCGAGCTCGCGCCGGTGCCGGTGTCGCTCTTTTTCTGACAACCCGCCCCCGCCGCCAGACCGGCGATCAGGATGCCGGCGAAGACGGCCCGCGATACGTGACGAATGGAATATCGCTGCATGACACCTCCGCTGATGTCGATGTGGATGGAGCCCTTCAATACGCAATTCGCATGCCGCGCGGCGAATCCTTCCCCATTCATTTTTCAAATGACGTTCAGCCGAATATTTAATTTCCCATCGCTGCGGCGGCCGCCCATACTCGCGAACATATCCGCGACATAACGCCTGCGGCCGCGCCGCCGGTTCGCGCCGCGTAAATGGAAGGAGACGACGCGTGCCGCCATTCAGCGCGAAGACGCCGTTCCGCCGGCTTCTCGACGCGGCCAGCGCGGGCAACGTGTACCGGCTGACTGCCGATCGCAAACGGCAATACGACGCGTGCCGGGACGATCACATCGGCGTCGCCTGCGCTCGACACTGAACGCCGCATTTGGGGTGCGCTCGATGAGAATCCTGGCAATCAACGCCAACACGACCGGGTCGATCACCGACGCGATCACCACGCGGGCGCGCGCCGCCGCGTCCGAAGCGGATCGTCGGCCGGCCGGTCGCCTTCGCCGAACGACGGCCCGCGCAAACGCGTAGCGACATGCGGGACGCACCGGAGCCGAACGGTCCTCCCCTCGACGCGCGCGACGCCCCAGGCGCGCTCGACGTGCTGGACGCGCGGCTGATGCGCATCCTGCTCGTGCTGCTCACCGAGCGCACCGTGTCGCGCGCGGCCGTGCGTCTGAACATGTCTCAGCCGGCGACGAGTGCCGCGCTCAAGCGCCTGCGCACGCTGCTCGGCGATCCACTGCTGGTGCGCAGCCGCTACGGGATGGTTCCGACCGAGTTCGGCGCGCGGCTGATCGAGCCGCTGCGCAACGCGCTGCGTGTGATCGACTTCATCCGCAACCAGCAGCCGACCTTCGATGCGCGCACGTCGGTGCGCACCTACCGGATCGGCTGCCCCGACTACCTGAACGTGCTGTTCGTGCCGAAGCTCGTCGCGCTGTTCCGCGAGCGCGCACCGAACGCGCAGCTCGTGTTCCATCCGCTCGGCGACGGTTTCGACGACGAGCGTGCGCTCGCCGACGGCGAACTCGACGTCGTAATAGACAACCGCCCGGCCCGCTCGTCGCGGTTCCGGCAGGACGACCTGTTCGACGATCGCGTCGTATGCCTGATGCGCGCGACCCATCCACTGGCGCGACGCGCCGCGATGACGCCCGCCGAATTCGCGCAGGCGCCGCAGCTGTGCCCGACGCCGTCGTGGCTCGAAGCATCCGGCGCGATCGACCGGCAGCTCGAACGCGTCGGACTGCAGCGGCGGATCGTCGTCACGCTGCCGCACTTCGAACTCGCCGCGCATGCGCTGGTGCGCTCCGATCTGATCCTGACCACCACGTACCGGCTCGCGCGGCACTACGCGAAGCTGCTGCCGCTCGGCGCGGTTGGGCTGCCGATCGAGCCGCCCGACATCGTGTACCGGATGACGTGGAACGAAGCGGGATCTTGCGTGGAGGGCGTGCGCTGGCTGCGCGCACTGATCGCCGAAGCGACGCGCGGCTGGCTCGAAGCGGAAGCCGCACGACCGGCCGTCGCGGCGGTCGCCGCGAACGCGGATGCGCTCGCACGAACGAATGCGCCGCTCGCCGATGCCCCGGCCGAACCGACTCGGCGCGCGCGCCGCCGGCAAGTGACGCATTGCGGCGCATCGCGGCGACCGCACGTCGCGCGTGCGGCACGCATCCATCGCGTCGCAACGAAGTCGCGCTGAAATCACGGCTTGCGTCACGCATCGGTTGCGCAAGCAACGTGTATGCAACAACGGCGGCAGCGTGCGCGTGCGCGAGCGCGCCACTCATCGTCAGCGCGGCAGCGAATCCTGCCGCGAAAGCCGCGGGGGCCGCACTTGCGCGAACGAGCGAATAAGCATTTCGCGATTCGATGTTTGCCGGCGCGAAACCGATTCCGTAATCTGCCGGCAACCGCGCGGCCTGCGCGCGGCTCACCGAGGACCCACCGCCGATGACTTCTCCCGCCGCCCCGGCTCGCCGCCGCGCCCTGCTTCGCGTGGCCGCGCTGGCCGCCGCACCGCTGGCCGGCACCGCCGCACTGCCCGTGCGCGCGGCCGGCCCCGACCTGTCGAACGTCACGCTGGTGCTCGGCGACCAGGCCGGCGGCCTGCGCGCGCTGGCCGAAGCCGCGCGCGTACTCGACGGCGTACCGTACCGGTTTCGCTGGGCGAATTTCCAGGGCGCGGCGCCGCTGTTCGAAGCGCAGCGCGCAGGCGCGATCGATCTCGCGCCGGCCGGCGACCTGCCCGTGTTGACGGCCGCGCTCGGCGATCCGGCGCTGCGGATCGTCGCGACGCGTGTCGGCTCGCCGACGTCGCTCGGCATCGTCGTGCAGCCCGATTCGCCGGTGCGTACCGTCGCCGATCTGAAGGGGCGCACCGTCGTCGTGTCGTCGGCGCGAGGCAGCATCTCCCAATACCAGCTGTACGGCGCGCTGCGCGAACACGGTCTCGCACCGGGCGACGTCGACGTGCGCTTCGTGTTGCCCGTCGATGCGTTCGCCGCATTCGAGGCCAGGCAGATCGGCATCTGGGCGACCTTCGATCCGTACTACGGGCATGTGGTGCGACGCGGTGCGCGCGTGGTGCGCGACGGCAGCGGCATCAACTCGGGACTCGCGTTTCTCACGTCGCCGGTCGATACGCTGAACGATCGCGCGAAACGCGCTGCGCTCGCCGACGTGCTCGCGCGGCTCACGCGCGCCGGCCAATGGGCACTGGCGCACCCCGTCGATTACGCAGCCGTCTATGCATCGCTCACGCGCCTGCCGAGCGATGCGGCCGCCGACATCGTCCGCCGCGCGCCGCTCGCGCAGCGCGGCGTCACCGGCGCGGACATCGACGTGCTGCAGCGCGTCGCCGACCGCGCGGCGGCGGATGCGATCCTGCCTAAACGGGTCGACGTCGCATCGATCGCGATCCGGAATCTGGCTGCGCCTGAGGCGGGCTAGGACGGCAAGCGGACGCTTCGGGCTCGCGCGATTGCAACCATGGCGCCAATGACGGATGTCATGCCGAGCTCGTCATGCCGGAGGCGCCGCGCCGCGCGGCCGCGTCATGTCCAGATCCGGCACGTCGTCGCCGAACGTCGAGGCGACCAGCGTGCGCATCGCGGCGATCAGCAGCGTCGGCCCCGACTGGTTGAACGTGCAGCGCTCGCCCGCGGCCGGCACCGCGCGATGCAGCACGGCGCGCCACGGACCGCGCGCACCGTCGCGCTCGAACGCGGCGAATGGCAGCCGCTCGACGATCGGGCCGCCGTCGACCCACGACAACGACGGCGCAAACGGCACCGGCGCGCCGCCCGGCTCGCGAACCACCGTGCAACCCGACGCGTCGACGCGCGGGCCATCGCAATCCTCGGCCATCGCCACCCAGTAATCCAGCGCCGCGCCTGTCAGGTCTTCGACTTGCATGACCGCCTCCGCTTCATATTGGGCCGCGACATCGCAACCGCCGCGCGCGTCGCGTTTCCTCGCCACCGTCTTTGATCCGCCGCGTCAACGCGATAAGCATAGTTCAAATCGTTGCTTGTCCGCGCCGGGAGCGTCCTCGAGAATGACTGAACGGGCTCGCGCCCGGTTTCGTTTTCCTAACGTTTCCACTCCGATCGATCCATGCTTCCACTGCGTCTGCTGCGATCGCTGCTGATCGCCTCCGTCTTCACGCTGCCGGCCGCCGCCGCGCACGCGGACAAACCCGCCCTCATCCGCATCGGCGTCGCTCAGCAAGGTGCCGGCGATCCGCCGACCTTCGGCGGCTCGTCCGCCGCGACCGTGCAATTGCAGCAACTCGTCGAAAAGGAATTCGCGGCCGACGGCATCAAGGTGCAGTGGCTGTTCTTCAAGGGCGCCGGCCCGGCCGTCAACGAAGCGATCGCCAACAAGGCACTCGACTTCGCGTACCAGGGCGACCTGCCCGCCGTGCTCGCGCGCGCCAACGGGCTCAAGACGCATCTGCTGCTCGCCACGAGCGTCCGCTCGGGCGTCAAGATCGCGGTGCCGCCCGATTCCGACATCAAGTCGATCAAGGACCTGAAGGGCCGTCGCGTATCGATCTTCCGGGGTACGAACCTGCAGCTCGTCGCCGACAACGCGCTCGCGAAGAACGGGCTCGACGAACGCGACCTGCGCGTGACCAACCTCGACACCGCGAGTGCGCTGGCCGCCCTGGCGTCGAAGGGCATCGACGCGTCGGTGAACGACTATCAGCTGTACAAGCTGCGCGACGCGGGCCTCGCGAAAATCATCTACGAATCGCAGAACGACGGCCCGCAGTTCACGCGCCAGACACACCTGCTGGTGCTCGACGACTTCGAACGCGCGCATCCGGACATCGTGCAGCGCGTGGTCGACGCGGTCGTGAAAGGCGCGCACTGGTCGTCCGACGAAGCCAACCGCGATGCGCTGTTCAGGCTGTGGGCGAAGAGCGGCGTGCCGGTGTCGTCGTGGCAGGCCGACTATGCGAACCAGCGCCTGAAGGATCGCCTGTCGCCGCTGATCGACCCGTTCCTGGTCGCGCGCTACAAGGCTGTCGCACAGGATGCGTTGCGACTGAAGCTGATCCGCCAGCCCGTCGACGTCGACGGCTGGTTCGAGCCGAAGTATCTCGACAACGCGCTGCGTGCGCAGAAGCTCGAACAGTACTGGCCGCGCTACGACGCGTCCGGCAAGCCGCTGTCCTGAACCGGAATCAGCCGATGAGCGACACCGCGATCCCGATCCCGTCGTCCGACCCGCATGCGCTCGGCGCGTCGTCGCGCCGTCGCGCGGCCGTGAAGCGGCTGGCGTGGCTGCTCGCGCCGTGGGCGCTGCCGGCGCTGCTGTTCACGCTATGGAGCGTCGGCAGCGCGCGCGGCTGGATCGCGCCGCAGATCCTGCCGCCGCCCGATCAGGTCTTTCAGGCACTCGCCGAACTCGCGGCGAGCGGTGATCTCCTGCGCCATACGCTGATCAGCCTGCAGCGCGTGCTGGTCGGTTTCGCGGCCGGCACGCTGCTCGGTTTCGCGATCGGCGCGGCGCTCGGCCTGTCGCGCACGTTCGAAGCATACGTGCTGCCGAGCTTCAATGCGCTGGTGCAGATTCCGGTGCTCGGCTGGCTGCCGTTCCTGCTGCTGCTCGTCGGCGTCGGCGAGCCGCTCAAGTACCTGCTGATCGCGCATGCGGCACTGGTGCCGGTCACGCTGAGCACGTTGCAAGGTTTTCGTCAGGTGCCTGCCGCGCTCGACGAGGTCGCGCGCGGATTCGGCTACACGCGCCGCCAGCGCATCGCCCACGTCGTGCTGCCGGCCGCCGTGCCGACGCTCGCGACCGGCGTGCGGCTCGCGTTCACGAAATCGTGGCTCGCGCTCGTCGTCGTCGAGCTCGTCGCGTCGTCGGAAGGACTCGGCTACCTGATCGTGTACGGCAGGCAACTGTTCCAACTCGATCTCGTGATGGCCGCCGTCGTCGTGGTCGGCGCGGTGGGCCTGCTGATCAACCGGCTGCTCGACGCGCTCGAAGCACGCCTGCGTCGCGGCGTGCCGTCCGCGTTTCGCGGCTGACGCTGCACGTCCCGCTTCCCGAGGAGTCCTGTCATGCCGCATTCTGCTACGCCGATACCGCACGAAGCGCAGCGCGCCAACGTCGAGACACGACGCCGCCACGCGCCTGACTGGCGCGGCCTCGTGCTGCCGCTGGCCGCCGTCGCGATCTGGTGGGCGATCGCGTCCGCGCATCTCATCAACAGCGGACTGCTCGTCAGCCCCGCCGACGTGCTGCGCACCGCATGGACGCAGGTCGCGAGCGGCGCGCTGGTCCGCGCATTGTCGGCGTCGCTTGCGCGCGAAGCATGCGGTTTCGCGATCGGCGCGACGGGCGGGCTGCTGCTCGGTGCCGCGCTGGGGCTGTCGCGTATCGCAACGCGCATCGTCGGCCCGAGCTTCGACACCTTCAAGCAGATCTCGCTGTTCGCGTGGATCCCGCTGATCTCCGTCTGGTTCGGCCTCGGCGACATCGCGAAGGTCGTGTTCCTGTCGCTCGCGGCGCTGCTGCCGGTCGCCGCGCATACCTGCGACGGCATTCACGCGGTGCCGCGCGCGTATGTCGACGTCGCCCGCGCGCTGCGCTATTCGCGGCTCCAGCTCGTGCGCCACGTGATCCTGCCCGCCGCGCTGCCGTCGATCTTCACCGGGCTCTACCTCGGCCTGATCTATTCGTGGCTCGCGACGCTCGGCGCCGAATATCTTCTCGTTGCGGGCAGCGGTATCGGCAACACGCTGATCGACGGCAGCGAGCAATTCCGCATGGATCTCGTGCTGTTCGGGATCGTCGTCGTCGGCGCGACCGGGTGGGTGCTGAACGCGCTCGCCCGCGCGATCGAGCGCAAGGTGCTCGCGCAGCGCGGCGACCTGAGCGCCTGATCGTCCTTTTTTCCCGTGACTTCCTACGCCTGCTCCGCCATGACGACCCTTGCCTCCGATTCGCTCGACATCCTTCACGTGAGCAAACGCTATGCGCAGCGCGGCGCGGCGCTCGCCGTCCTCGACGACGTCTCGCTGCACGTGCGCGCCGGCGAGTTCGTCACGATCGTCGGCGCGAGCGGTTGCGGCAAGTCGACGCTGCTGCGGCTGATCGCCGGGCTCGACACCGACTACGCGGGCGAGATCCGCGCGGGCGACGAGGTCGTGCGCGACACGTCGCTGCAGCGCGGCATCGTGTTCCAGGACCATCGGCTGTTCCCATGGCTGACCGTCGCGCAGAACATCGAGGCCGCGTTGCGCAACGCACCGCTGGATGCGCGGCGGAAACGCCGCGCGGTTGCCGATCACATCGCGCTGGTCGGGCTGGATGGCTTCGAGCACGCGTATCCGAACCAGTTGTCAGGCGGCATGGCGCAACGTGTCGCGATTGCGCGCGGCCTCGTGAACCGTCCCCGCGTGCTGCTGCTCGACGAGCCGTTCGGCGCGCTCGACGCTCAGACGCGCGCGCGCATGCAGAACGAACTGCTGCGCATCTGGGAACAGGAGCGCATCACGATGATCCTCGTCACGCATGATGTCGACGAGGCTGTCTATCTCGGCGATCGCGTTGTCACGATGGCGCCGCGCCCCGGCCGCATCGAGCGCATCGTCGAGGTCGCGCTGCCGCGCCCTCGCCGCCGCGATTCGCCGGAATTCGCGCGGCTGCGCGCCACGGTGCTCGCCGATTTCGACGACGGCGACGACGATCGGCCGGGCGGCCCGCCCGCGTGGGCCGATACGCCGCATGCGCACCGGATCGGCGCATGGCGGCTCGCATGGTAGGCACACGCGCACGCGTCGTTGCATCGCACTTCCGCGCATATCGATCGATCGGTCACGCACGCTAAGGTTGTGACGATTGATCGGTTCCGGTTCCGCGCGGTCCCTGCTTGAATGGAAGCCCGAACGCCCTCACCTCAGGAGACTCCCGATGTCCGAAGTCCAGCACGCCGCTCACCCGTCATCGCACGCCGCGCCGCGCACGGCCGTCGCCCCGCTTCAGCTTCGCCAGGTCGCCGGCCGGATCGGCGCCGAAATTTCCGGCGTGCGGCTGTCGGCCACGCTCGACGATGCGACGTTCGACGCGATCCACGCCGCGCTGCTGCGCCACAAGGTGCTGTTCTTCCGCGGCCAGCGCCATCTCGACGACGCCGCGCAGGAAGCGTTCGCGCGCCGTTTCGGCGACACGGTCGCGCATCCGACCGTGCCGTCCGTCGACGGCAGCGCGCATCTGCTCGAACTCGATTCCGCGCACGGCGCGCGCGCCAACTCGTGGCACACCGACGTGACCTTCGTCGACGCTTATCCGAAGATCTCGATCCTGCGCGGCGTCGTGATTCCGCCGGTCGGTGGCGACACGGTATGGGCCAACACGGCCGCCGCGTATGCGCATCTGCCCGACACGCTGCGTACGCTCGCCGATACGCTGTGGGCCGTCCATACCAACGCGTACGACTACGCGTCGACGCACGTGCATGCCGATGAAACGCAACTGAAGCGCTACCGCGAAGTCTTTACGTCGACCGTCTACGAGACCGAGCACCCGGTCGTGCGCGTGCATCCTGAAACGGGTGAACGCACGCTCGTGCTCGGCCACTTCGTGCAGCGGATCAAGGGCCTGTCGACGCAGGATTCCGCACATCTGCTGCAGGTCTTCCACGAGCACGTGACGCGCCTCGAGAACACCGTGCGCTGGAGCTGGCAGGAGGGCGACGTCGCGATCTGGGACAACCGCGCGACGCAGCATTACGCGATCAACGACTACGGCGATGCGCGCCGCGTCGTGCGCCGCGCGACCGTTCATGGCGACGTGCCGGTCGGCATCGACGGCCGGCAAAGCGTCGTGCTGAAAGGGCCCGGTGCCACGCTGCAGTAATGCATGTCGGGCACGAACGGCAACGCGTCGCCGTACGTGCCCGAGCGGCGGCCCACGCCACGTTACCGGAAACCAGACCACGCATCCTCGCCCGCCGAACCGGCTCGCCAGCCTGTCGCGATGTCGGCCGTTCGTTCCGTCCACTTCCGCCAGGAGCGTCGCATGAGCGCCCTACTCGAACCCGCCGGCCAGCCGGTCGACGTGATTCCGCTGTCCGCCCACATCGGCGCGGAGATTCGCGGCGTCGACCTGACCCAGCCGCTGACCACCCCGCAAATCGCCGCGATCCGCCACGCACTGCTGAAATGGCGCGTGGTTTTCTTCCGCGAACAATTCCTCACGCACGAGCAGCACGTCGCGTTTTCCGCGCAGTTCGGCGAGCCGACCGTCGGCCACCCGGTGTTCGGGCATGTCGAGGGATACCCCGCCGTCTATTCGATCGGGAAGCACCGCAAGGCGACGCGCTTCGAAGGCGAGCCGGTGCGGCGGCCGTGGACCGGCTGGCATACCGACGTCACCGCGGCCGTGAATCCGCCGTGGGCGTCGATCCTGCGCGGCGTGACGATCCCGCCGTACGGCGGTGACACGCAGTGGACCAATCTCGTGCGCGCGTACGAGACGCTGTCCGCGCCGCTGCGAGGCTTCGTCGACGGGCTGCGCGGCATTCACCGCTTCACGCCGCCGGCCGGCGCACGCGCGACGGGCGCCTTCGACGAAGCCGTTGAGCGCCGCCCGCTCGTGACCGAGCACCCGCTCGTGCGCGTCCATCCGGAGACCGGTGAGCGTGCGCTGTACGTGAGCCCGAGTTTCCTGAAATCGATCGTCGGGCTGACGCCGCGCGAAAGCCAGGCGCTCCTCGAACTGCTGTGGGAACACGTGACGCGGCCCGAATTCACGATCCGCTTCAAGTGGGAAGCGCGCAGCATCGCGTTCTGGGACAACCGCGCAACCGCGCATCTCGCGCCCGTCGACATCTTCGATCTCGACTTCGATCGCCAGCTTTACCGCACCACACTCATCGGCGACGTGCCGGTCGGCCCGGACGGACGGCCATCGGTCGCGCTCGAAGGCTCGCCGGTGGAAACCGCGGCGGCGGTCGCGCTCAACTGACGCGCGACGCACACACGGACCGGCGCGCCGGTCCGTTATCGCGAGCACATCGATACATCGACCCGCCGCGCCTCACTCCAGCCACACACCATCGAACCGATGCCCGCCGAGCGGCGAGAACGTCACGCCGTGCACGCGTTTCGAGATCGGCAGCGATACGATGGACGTCGCGATCGGCGTGAACGGCACCTGATCCTTGAACACGACCTGAGCCTGCTCGTAGAGCGCCGTGCGCTTCGCGACGTCCGCGTTCGAGCGCGCCGCGTCGACGAGCCGCTCGAAATCCGCGTTGCACCACTTCGCGAGGTTACTGCCGTGCACCGCATCGCAGCCGAGCAACGTGCCTAGCCAGTTGTCGGGGTCGCCGTTGTCGCCCGACCAGCCGTACAGGATCGCGTCGTGCTGCCCGTCGTGCTTCGCGCGGCGGTTGTACTCGCCCCATTCGTAGCTGACGATCTTCGCGCGCACGCCGATCCTCGCCCAGTCCTGCTGGATCAGTTGCGCCATCAGCTGCGCGTTCGGGTTGTACGGGCGCTGCACCGGCATCGCCCACAATGTCAGGTCGAAACCGTTCGGGAATCCTGCATGAGCGAGCAGCGCCTTCGCGGCGGCGAGGTCGCGCGGCGCGTCCTTCAGACGCGGGTTGTACGACCATTGCGCCGGTGGCATCGGGTTCGTCGCGATCGTCGCGTCGCCGTTGAACACGGTCTTGATGATGGCCGCCTTGTCGATCGCGATGTCGAGCGCGCGCCGCACGTCGACGCGATCGAGCGGCGGATGCTGCGTGTTGTACGCGACGAAGCCGACGTTGAAGCCCGTCCCGGAAAACAACGTGAGCGTCGGGTCGCGCCGCACCGTCTCGAGATCGGCTGGCCGCGGGAACACCGACACCTGACACTCGCCGGCCGTGAGCTTCTGCAGGCGCACGGCGGGATCGGGAGTGATCGCGAACACGAGATGCGCGAGCTTCACGTCGTCCGGCTTCCAGTAGTCGGGGTTCGCGTCGTAACGGATCGTCGCGTCCTTCTGGTACGCGCGCAACTGGAACGGCCCGGTGCCGACCGGAAACTGGTTGATGTCGGCTTCGCGATGGCGCGCCGCCAACCGGGACGCATATTCGGCCGACAGGATCGACGCGAATGCCATCGCCAGATTGCGCACGAACACGACGTCCGGCGACTTCAGCACGAAGCGCACCGTATCGTCGTCGACTTTCTCGATGCGCTCGATGTTGCGGTCGAATCCGAGATCGCTGAAGTACGGGAAACTGACCGGATAGGCCTTGCGGAACGGGTCGTCGGGGTCGAGCATCCGGCGAAACGTGAACACGACGTCGTCCGCCTGGAACGG
The DNA here is from genome assembly GCF_001718335.1 of Burkholderia territorii. Taxonomy (NCBI): domain Bacteria; kingdom Pseudomonadati; phylum Pseudomonadota; class Betaproteobacteria; order Burkholderiales; family Burkholderiaceae; genus Burkholderia; species Burkholderia territorii. The sequence goes on along the minus strand of NZ_CP013365.1, from coordinate 769,490 downwards.
CCGCGTCGGCTTGAACCATGCGGTCGTCTGGAACTTCACGCCGCGGCGCAGGTGGAACGTGTAGACGCGCTGGTCGGGCGACGCGTCCCAGCTCGTCGCGAGCGACGGTTCCAGATCGAGCGTGCCGCGCTTGAACTGCACGAGCCCGTTGTAGATCGTGTACGTGCTCGCGTCGAAATCGGTGCTGGTCGTGTGCTGGCCGGGATCGAATCCGGCCGGACTGCCTTCGCTGCAATACACGAGCGTCTTGCCGGCCGGCGCCGCGAAAGCGTGCGTGTGCGCGCCGGCGAGCAGCAGCACCGCGGCCATGGCAATGGATGCGCGCCGCGCACGATGCGCGGCGAACGGGATAAATGGACTGTTCATGATGGCGGTCGAGAAAGACTGTCATGCGAATGACGACCGCCGATCTTCGCGCGCCATCCGCCAATCGCTTACCAATTAATTGCGCGTTGCTTATCGCGGTGGATGCATCCCGCTGCCGCTGCATGGAAATATCCACGCGAGCGCCGGGGACATGCGGGCGACGCCGGCTGCCGCGCGCCGCTGCGGGCCGCGCGGCGACGCCACTCGCGGCACCGCCTTCCGGCCCTCTGCAGGTTCTCCGGAATTGGCGCATCGTATCGGCTTGGTCAACGCCGCAATGCGCACCAGCAACCCGCGCGCACGTTGCGACGCGGCGTGCCTGTCGGCGCGCTGCACCTTCCTGGAGGATCCACGATGTCGATCAACCCCGATACGCCCTCTCGTCCCGTGAAGTCGCCGGGCCCCGATCATCCGATCACGATCGAACCGCACCCGTTGCGCGTCGTGGTCAAGGTGGCCGGCAAGGTCGTCGCCGATACGCGCCGTGCGCTGGCGCTTCGCGAGGCCACCTATCCCGCCGTGCTGTACGTTCCGCGCGAGGACGCCGACATGGCGCTGCTGCAACGCACCGACCATGCGACGTACTGCCCGTACAAGGGCGATTGCGCGTATTACTCGATTCCCGCCGGCGGCGAACGCGCGACCAACGCAGTGTGGACGTACGAGCATCCGAACCCGGCCGTCGAACCGATTCGCGCGCATCTCGCGTTTTACCCGGATCGCGTCGACTCGATCGAGGAGACCCCGCTCGGCGCCGATTGAGCGCGGCGGCGCGCTCGCGGCCCGTCGTTCAGGTATCGTCCCGCCGCTGATTTGCATATGCGGATTCGTTGGTTGGCCGCCGATTCGCGCGGCCTTATCGTCGTGCATCCGGCGCGGGCCACCGGATGCGTGCATGCCTGCATCCGGCCTCGCCCGTGCCGGGCGCGCCGCAAGCGCAGCCCCGTGAACCCGCCAGCAGGACGCCTCGATGAACGACACACAGCACGCAGATCTTGAAACGCCCCCGGCAAATCCGCGCCGCCGCCAGTGGTTGCACGGCGCGGCCGCCGGACTGGCCGGGCTCGCGCTCGGCCCGCTCGCGGGCATGCCCGCACTGGCCCAGGGCAACGACAAGCGGCTGCGCATCGGTTTCCAGAAATACGGCAACTTCGTCGTCCTCAAGGCACGCGGCACGCTCGAGAAGCGACTCGCGAGCCAGGGCGTGACCGTCCAGTGGCTCGAGTTCCCGGCCGGGCCGCAATTGCTCGAAGGGCTGAACGCGGGCGCGATCGACGTCGGCACGGTCGGCGAGACGCCGCCGATCTTCGCGCAGGCCGCGGGCGTCGATTTCGTCTATCTCGGCAACGAGCCGCCGGCGCCTCACGGCGAGGCGATCGTCGTGCTGCCCGACTCACCGATCCGCACCGTCGCGCAATTGCGCGGCAAGAAGGTCGCGTTCAACAAGGGTTCGAACGTCCACTATCTGCTCGTGAAGGCGCTCGAGCATGCCGGCCTCACATATGCCGACATCCAGCCGATCTACCTGACGCCCGCCGACGCGCGCGCCGCGTTCGTGCAGCGCAGCGTCGACGCGTGGGTGATCTGGGATCCGTACCTGGCGGCCGCCGAACGGCAGCTCGGCGCACGCGTGATCGCGAACGGTGACGGCCTCGTGCGCAACACGCAGTACTACCTCGCCGCGCGCAAGTATGCCGCCGCGCAGCCGCAGGTGCTGCGCACGCTGCTCGACGAAGTCGACGCGCTGGATCGGTGGGCACGCGACCATGTCCCGGAAGTCGCCGCGCAACTGTCGCCGCTCGTCGGCCTCGACGCGCCGACGCTCGAAGTTGCGCTCAAGCGTACCGGCTACGGCGTGCAGCCCGTCACCGATGCGACGCTCGCGTATCAGCAGAACATCGCCGACGCGTTCAGCGCATTGAAGCTGATTCCGGGCAAGGTGACGGTCGCCAACGCACGCTGACGCGCCGCCGCGGCGCCGCGTTACGGTACATGCGCCGCGCCGATGCGCCGCCACTCGTCGTAATCGGTGACGAGGCCCGCGTCGTCCACCGCGATATCGGCCGCGTACGTGCCGCTCTCGTAGCGGTACACGCGCTCCGCCGTGCGCGCATAGCGTTGCTCGCCGCGCACGATCTCGAACGCCGGAAATCGCAGCCACGCCGTTTGGATGACGGCCGACGCACCGACCGCCAACCGAAGACGCCGGATCGGCAGCGTATTGGTCGACGGACTGAAGCCGAGATCGATGTCGGTCGCGCCCGCGAGGGTCGGCGCGTCGACGCCGTCGATCGTCCAGCGGCCCGCGTTGCATTCGATCGAGAGTCGCCGGGGCGCCGCCGCGCCGAGCCAGTACGCGACGTGCACCGATCGCGTCAGCCAATCGGCGCCGCATGCGATCGCATAGTCGACGCGAAACGGCGTGCCGTCGATCGCGCCGGCGACCGCGCCCGACAGGTCGATGCCCGTGCGCGTCTCGACGAGCCGGCACCATTCGGCCGCGTGCCAGGCCTGCGTGATCTGCCATGCGACGCATCGCGTGCGCGCTGCTTCTTCCCGTTGCGTCATGTCGTCTCTCGTCGGTTTCATCGGTCGTTGGTGCGCGCTTCCGGATCGATGTCGCGTGTCGGATCGTTGCGCACCTTCGGTATCACTGCCGCCGCCTCGGCTCCCACCAACGATCGGCATCACGGGCGAGATTTCAACGAGCGCCCGCCGCGCAGTCGCGCGCGGCGCGTCACCACGCCTGCCGATAGATCGCCAACGCGTCGGCTTCCGTGACTTCGCGCGGATTGTTCACGAGCAGGCGCGTCTGCAGCATCGCGTCCGACGCCATCCTCGGCAAATCGCCCTCGCCGATGCCGACCTCGCGCAGCGTGCGCGGAATGCCCGTCGCGACGATCAGTCGGTCGATCTCGCCGATCAGCGCCTGCGTCCTCGCTTCGTCGCTGCCCGTCGCGGATGGCGCGACGATGGCCGCGAGCTCGGCATACAGCGGCGCGGCAGCCGGCGCGTTAAAGCGCAGCACGTGCGGCAGCACGAGCGCATTCGACAGCCCGTGCGGCACATGGAAAATACCGCCGACCGGGTACGCCAGCGCATGCACGGCCGCGACCGGCGCGTTCGCGAATGCCTGGCCGGCGAACATCGCGCCGACCAGCATCGCCTCGCGCGCGTGGCGATCGCCGCCGTCGTCGCAGGCCTTCAGCAGATTGCGCGACAGCAGCGTCAATGCCTGCACGGCGAGCATGTCGGACACCGGATTCTTGAGCCGCGACGACGTATAGGCTTCGATCGCATGCACCATCGCGTCGATGCCCGTCGCGGCCGTTGCCGCGCGCGGCAGCCCGAGCGTGAGCGCGGCGTCCAGGATCGCGACGTCCGCGAACAGATGCGGCGACACGACGCCCATCTTGCGCGCCTCGCCGACCGTGACGATCGACACGGCCGTCACTTCGGAGCCGGTGCCGGCCGTCGTCGGCATCTGCACGAGCGGCAGCCGCGACGTTGCAACCTTGTCGACGCCGTACATGTCGGCCAGTGCCTGCCCGCCCGGCGCGAGCACCGCGATCAGCTTCGCGACGTCCATCGACGAACCGCCGCCGAGGCCGAGCACGATTTCCGCATCGACCGCCACAGCGCGCGCGGTCGCCTCGAGCACGACGTGCTCGGGCGGATCGGCGATCACGTCGTCGATCACGGTCACCTGCCAGCCGTGCGCGGCGAGGCTCTCCAGCGCGGGCGCGAGCACGCCGCTGCGATGCAGGAACGCGTCGGTGACGACGCACAGCCGCACGAGCGCCGGAAAGCGTTCGCGCAACAGCGCGCCGAGCCGGCTCGCGGCGCCGAATTCGACGATCTGCGTCGGAACGGTGCGGAATTGAAACGGGTTCATCGGGCGTCTCCGGGTGGTGTCGCCGTGCCGGTGTCCGGTTGCACCATGTAGGACGTCACGTCGCGACGATCGAGCAACGGAATGATCGCGCCGAAGCCGATGCGCTGGAAATGCGGCGTTTCCCGATGCACGTCGAGGCCGTCGGCATCGCGGTAGCGCTCGAGGATCACGATATGGTCGGGATCGACCGGCGACCGGAAGTACGCGTAGTCGATGTTCTTCGGCTCGGTACGCGTAGCTGGCGCGAGTTCGGCCAGCAGTTCGATCACGCGGTCGCCGTTGCCGGGTTTCGCGAAGAAATGCGCGATGACCTGCAGGTAAGGTTCGTTCATGCTGCGCTCCGTATTCGCCAGCGGCCCGTCATGACGGGCCGTCAATCACAATGCACGGGTTGCTCGTCGAAGATCGCGGTCGGTCGCCCGACACGGTAGCGATACCCCGACGTCGCATTGTATTGATTCGGCGCCGCGCGCGCAGCGCGTCGTCACGCACGCGGCGGCAACGCTCCGCGAACGGCACGCGTCAGCCCCGCCGAATGCCGGCGCGGCGCCCTGACCGGCCGGCTTTCCTCACGTCGCGGGCCCCGCTGCGCAGGCCGCTACCACGGCACGGTGCGCCCCAGGTAATCGAGGTATTCGAGCCCCGCACGCCGTTGCTTGCCGATCAACACGTTCACGAGGCTCGGCACGCTTTCGTCGATCGTCAGCCGCGCATCCGGGCCGCCGAGTTCCGTGCGCACCCAGCCCGGCGCCATCAGGACCATCGCGCGCGGTGTGCCGGCCTGGCGCGCCGCGAAACTGCGCATGAACTGATTCAACGCGGCCTTGCTGCCGCGGTAGACCTCGCGCATTCCGGTCACGTTGTTCGCGACGCTCCCTTGCCCCGACGACATCGCGCCGATGAGGCCGTCCGCCGTCACGAGATCCTGCAGCGCCTCGATCACGCGCATCGGCGCCAGCGCATTCGTGATCATCACGCGCACGAATTCGTCGACCGCGACTTCGCCGATCGTTTCGTTCGGATCGTTCGTCGTGCCGGCGTTCACGAACAGCATGTCGAAGCGCCTGCCCGACAGGCGCGCGCGCAGCGCGGCCAGTTGTTCCGGCTCGCAGATGTCGAGCGTCTCAATCTCGAGCCGTCCGTCGAAGCGTTCGGCGAGCGCGTGCAATTGCGTACGCCCCGATGCCGCGCGCACGGTGCCGGTCACGTGCCAGCCCTTGTTCAGGAATTGCTCCGCCATCGCGAGCCCGAGGCCGCGCGAGGCGGCAACGAGCAGGATCGATGGTGTATTCGGATTCGATATGGTCGCTTGCATTGGACTTCACCTTTGCCGGAGTTCGTCATCCGGCGACTATAGGCGCGCATCATCACATGCACCAGACGCATCAAATGCAATCGATAGTTGCACCAAACGCCCTGTCATGTCGCGCGATGTCGTATGCTGTCCGGATGGAAGACATCGACCTGAACCTCGTCACCGCGCTCGACGTGCTGCTGACCGAAGGGAGCGTGACCGGCGCCGGGCGCCGGCTCGGGCTGAGCACCTCCGCGATGAGCCGCACGCTCACGCGGCTGCGTGCCGCCACGGGCGATCCACTGCTCGTGCGCGCCGGACGCCGGCTCGTGCCGACACCGCACGCATCGGCGTTGCGCGATCGCGTGCATGCGATCGCGAGCGATGCGCGTGCCGTGCTTCGTCCGGCTGCGGCCGACATCGACATGGCCACGCTGTCGTCCACGTTCACCATCCGTGCGGCCGCGTCGTTCATGGACATGCTCGCCGGCCCGGTGGTGGCCGCGATCGGCGACATCGCACCCGGCGTGCGCGTGCGTTTCGTCGCGAGGCTCGACCGCGATCCGGGGCCGCTGCGCGACGGCACGGTCGATCTGGAAATCGGCAAGCGCGGCGACGACGCGCCCGAGCTGCACACGCGCGAGCTCTTTCACGACGAACACGTCGCGGTGGCGCGCGCCGGGCATCCGCTGTTCGCGGCGGCCAGGATCACGCCCGCCCGCTACGCGGCCTGCCGTCACGTCATTGCATCGCAGCTCGGCGATTTCAGCGGGCCGGCGAACGATCCGGCACACACGCCTACGGCCGCCCATATCGTGCAGGTCGTGGTGCCCGGCTATCCCGATGCGATGCGCGTCGCGGCCGGCACCGACCTGATTGCGCTCGTCCCGCGCTCGAGCCTCGGCAATGCATTCACGCCGGGGCTCGCGGACGCGCTGGGACTGCGCAGCTTCGCGATACCGGTCCGCATGCCCGAGATCCTGATCTCCGCGCTCTGGCATCCGCGGATGCAGCACGACCCCGCGCATCGCCGTCTGCGCGACGTCGTCATCGACGTGTGCAAGCGCGCGTATCCAGCGGCCCGCGCACCGCGCGCACCGGCCGGCGGCACCAAAACGCACGCGGCAGGCAACACCCGGGGCGCCCATCAGCCGGCCCGGCGTTCATGATGGAGCGGATTCCCGCATTGCCCGGGCTGCGGACGGCCTGGCACGCGCCACGCCGCATGCGCTGACGAACCGGGCGCCGCCGCGTATTCGACGACACGGCTTCCGCACGGCATTCCCCAATCCGGCCATTGCGTCGCGCCGGGGGGCGTCGGCGAGCCCCCTTCGGCTAAAATGCCGCACTTTCCATCCTGTCCGGCCCGCTCGCCATGCAACCCGCCTCCCCCGCCCGATCCGCCTCCCACGGCGCCGACGACGCAGAGTCGTCGCGCGACCTCGTCTATGGCCCCAATGACCGGCCTGCGCCGATGGTCGCCTTCGTCGCCGCGCTCCAGCACTTGTTGGCGATCATCGTGCCGATCGTCACGCCCGGCCTGCTGATCTGCCAGGCGCTCGGCGTATCGAGCCGCGATACGACCCTTATCGTGTCGATGTCGCTGGTGATTTCCGGTATCGCGACCCTCGTGCAGTGCAAGCGCTTCGGCCCGCTCGGCGCCGGCCTGCTGATCGTGCAGGGCACCAGTTTCAACTTCGTCGGCCCGCTGATCGCCGGCGGCAGCGTGATGGTCAAGCAGGGCACGCCGGTCGAGACCGTGATGGCCGCGATCTTCGGCGTCGTGATCGCCGGTTCGTTCGTCGAGATGGGCGTGTCGCGCATCCTGCCGTTCGTGAAGCGCCTGATCACGCCGCTCGTCACCGGCATCGTCGTGTTGCTGATCGGCCTTACGCTGATCAAGGTCGGGCTCATCAGCATGGGCGGCGGCTACGGCGCGATGGCCAACGGCACGTTCGCGAGCGCCCAGAACCTGACGCTGTCGTGCCTCGTGCTCGGCACGATCATCCTGCTGAACCGCGTGCCCATCGTGTGGGTGCGCAGCACCGCGCTCGTGATCGCGCTCGTGATCGGCTATGCCGCGGCCGCGCTGCTCGGCCGCCTCGACTTCACGGGCGTACGTCAAGCCGCGCTGTTCCAGGTCCCGACGCCGCTGCACTTCGGCATCGGTTTCTCGTGGTCGCTGTTCGTACCGATGCTGATCATCTACCTCGTCACGTCGCTCGAGGCGATCGGCGACGTCACGGCCACCAGCAAGATCTCGAAGGAGCCGGTCGAGGGGCCGGTGTGGATGCGGCGGATCAAGGGCGGTGTGCTCGTCAACGGCGCGAACTCGCTGCTGGCCGGCGTGTTCAACACGTTCCCGAGCTCGGTGTTCGCGCAGAACAACGGCGTGATCCAGATCACCGGCGTCGCGAGCCGCCACGTCGGCATCTGGATCGCGGGCATGCTCGTGGTGCTCGGGCTGTTCCCGGTCGTCGCGGGCGCGCTGCAGGCCGTGCCGGAGCCCGTGCTCGGCGGTGCGGCGATGGTGATGTTCGGCGCGGTGGCCGCGTCCGGGATCAACATCCTGTCGGGCATCCACCTCGATCGCCGGGCGCTGCTGATCATCGCGGTGTCGCTCGCGCTCGGCCTCGGCGTGTCGCAAGTGCCGGACATCCTGAACAGCCTGCCGCACGCGCTGAAGAACGTGCTGGAATCGGGCGTCGCGACGGGCGGCATCTGCGCGCTCGTGATGAACTGGTTCCTGCCGGAACGGAAGTAACGCTTCGGTCTCCATGACGACGCGGCCCGATGGCGGGCTGCGTCGCACTCCACGGCCGCAGGTTGGCCGGGCGCCCGACTCTCGCTAGAATCGGGTCATGCCTCAAGCCCCCGTCTCCACGAATACGTCGGAAGCCAACGCGGTCCCCTTCAAGGAACGCGCGACCATCGTCTGCTACCGCGAAGAACAGGTCTTGCTCGTTGCGCGCGTATCGTCGCGCTGGGCGTTGCCCGGCGGCACGATCAAGCGCAGCGAAACGCCGCTCGAAGCTGCCCATCGGGAATTGCTGGAGGAAACCGGCATCGTCGGCCAGAACCTCGTCTATTCGATGCAGTTCACCGGGCTCGCGAAGGTGCACCACGTGTTCTTCGCCGAGGTCGGCGCGGAGCAGACGCCCAGGCGAGCAACGAGATCGAAAGGTGCAAGTGGTTTCGGATCGACAACATCGATGCGCTGCGGGCGAGCATCCCGACGAAGCGCATCGTCGAACTCGTCTATCGGCACGAAATCCTCAAGTAGGTAGACACCCCACCCCCAACCGCTCGCGCGAGCCGATATGATGCGCGCACGGTCCGTCGTCGCGTTCCCTTTCGAGCGAGCTGCAGATGAACAGTGCGTACACCTACCGGGGATACACGATCGATGTCCGCTGTGAATTCCAGCTGGACCCGCCGCGCGAGCACGCGCCGCCGCCCGGCGCGCTGCGGTTCGGGTTCGTCGCGATCGTGCAGGTTCGCGCGGCCGGCGTCGCGCCGCGCCTGCTGGCGCCGGTACGGCTGGGCGACGATGGCGGCCGCCTGTTCGACGACACACGCGACGCGTTGCGCGCGGGTCGCGCGGCCGGCGAAATCATCGTCGACGACCTGTTGATCGATTCCGGCTCGGTCGACGGGCGGGCGCACTCCTGAACCGGCGTATGGTCTGTGACGTTCTGCGCGGATCGACGGTGCGACGATGCTCAGTTCAGGCGCTTTCGGCGTAGTTCGTGCGTGGAATAGACGACGAGGAAGATCCCCAGCATCGCGACGCCGGATGCGAGAAAGTCGTTTGCGGTGCCCGCGCTGTTCAGCGATTTCGGGAAAATACCGAGACTCAGTCCCGCGGCAGCCAGGAGCACGCCCGCCGCCACACCCCACACCGGTCCGGTGGTCTTGTCGATTGTGTTTTTCATACAGCATCCGTCTACAGTGGTTGCCTGAACGGCGGCGGCGCATCGCGCACGCGGCTATCGCTCTTGCTTCGACTATAGCCGCGAAATAATCGGGGCGGATTCAGTGCTTTCACCGATCAAGTTTTTGCCGATCGCGAAACGGGCTGGTCCAGCGACACGCTCCCTGCTTGGCTGATCCGGAAACCGATTCGTTCGCCGTGCGCCGCAATCCGTGCCGCCGGATCGCGAATACCGGCCGAGAGGCGCCACCTCTTACGCTCCGACGCAAAATTTACGGTTCGTTTCAAAACTGTCCATATTGTGGACGTTCCCCGAGGCTATGCTTCGTGCACCGACAATAAGTTCAGAGGGGGACACAACAATGAACAATACATACTGGAAGGCCGCCCTATGTGCCGCAGCGGTGCCGTTCGCGCTTGCAGGGTGCGGCGGCGGCGACGACGGCAGCAGCCCGCAAACCGGCACGCTGCATGTCGCGATGACCGATGCGCCTTCATGCGGCTTCGATCACGTCTACATCACCGTATCGCAGGTTCGCGTCAATGCGAACGGGAATGCTTCCGACAACGATGCCGGCTGGTCGACGATCACATTGGCGACCCCGCAAAAGATCGACCTGCTCTCGCTGACCAACGGCGTACTCGCCGATCTGGGCCAGACCGCGCTGCCGGCGGGCCAGTATCAACAGGTCCGCCTGGTTCTCGCGCAGAACCAGGGCAATACCCTCGCGAACTCGGTCGTCCCGACGGGCGGCACGGAACAGGCGCTTGCATCGCCGAGCGCGACGCAAAGCGGCTACAAGATCATCCAGCCTTTCACGGTTCAACCGAACACGCTCGTCGACCTCGTACTCGACTTCAACGCGTGCAAATCGATCGTCCAGCGCGGCAACGGCACGTACGCACTGAAGCCGGTCGTCACCGCGATACCGACCGTCGTGAGCGGCGCGATCTCCGGTTACGTCGCATCGGCCGAAGCCGGCGCGACCGTGTATGCGGAACAGGGCGGCAAGGTGGTCCGCGGCACGGTGGCCGACGGTACCGGGAAGTTCGTGCTGTCGCCGCTGATCCAGAGCTCGACGCAAGGCAACTACGACGTCGTGATCGTGCAGAACAACTTCGCGTCGGGTATCGTGCGCTCGGTTCCGGTCGTCGTGAACACGACCACGGCGGTGTCCGCATCGAACGCGCCGATCACGCTGCCGGCGTCGACGATGAGCACGGTCAGCGGCACGGTGACGGCAAGCGCCGATGCATTCGTCCGTGCATTGCAGAGCGTCGATGCAAACGCGTACGAGATCACGTCGATCAACGCGAACATGGATACCGGCGCCTACGCGCTCAACGTACCGACGGCCGCGCCGATCGTCGGCACTTATTCGGGCTCGCTGCCCGTCATGCTGGCTGCTTCGCCGGGCGCCGCCGCACAATATACGATCGAGGCGGATGCAGCGTCCGGCGCGACCCAGTCGACGAACGTCAACGCAACGACCAGCCAGTCGAACGTCAATTTCAGTTTCTGACGAACGGGCGGCATCATCGAAAGGGCCGCACGGCCCTTTCCTCAATAAACGGGAGAACGAAGTGAAGAAAGGGGTTATCGCATTGCTCGCAGCAGCGAGCGTGGTCGGCGCGCTCAGCGGATGCGTCGCATACGTTCCGGGCCCGCCGGTCGTCGTCGCACCGCAAGGTGGGCCGGGGAACGGGTTCTGCCCGCCCGGACAGGCAAAGAAAGGCAATTGCTGATTGCATGAGGCCCGCGTAAGCGGGCCTTCCATTTTCGACGGCTCGGCAACGGGTACGAGGCGAGTCCGATCAACGCCGCGCGAGCCACGATCGCCGGTTCGGGGCAACGGATATGCGGGCTCGGAGCACGTCCGGTTCGGTTCAACGCGCGCTACCCTTTGCGTCGGGCCTCAACGGCGAACGGAACGTGCTCGAAATGCTTCCTGCAATGTTGCTGCCTACGAAGCGTAGCGCCCGTAATCGAGACTGCAACGATGACTTGTTCTGCAGGGGCTGATTGCCATCGCGCACGCGGTGGCCAGATCGCAGAAAACCCATGTGGCGGAAGGCAGCCAGACCGCAAATTTGGAAAAATCAACTCCGCGACGTGCTCCCCATCAATAGCTCCCAGCTTAACGGCAAAACAAACCTCACCTCAATTTGACATCTTATATCCCGAATAACATATAACATGGGATTAAAATACCGGAATAGCACACCTCCGAACAAGTGTTCGCACGTCAATTTTCCGATAGCTTGTCATAGCTCCACAAGATAATTAGCAATCCTTCGATCATATTTGTTACCGATCTCAGGATACCATCTTCGCCTTCTTTATACGACCACCGGTGAGGGCAGATCCGTTCAAATCGATGAAACCCGCAGGCTGTCCGTGCAAGCGAACGCTTCAACAACAAGAGCCTCGACGCCTTGACCTGCATCCAAAGAACGTTCTCACGCACACCATTTGCGGATGAGTCGAATCCATCATCATGCGGACGGAAGTCATCCTGCCCCACGTCGCGATTTTTAAATATATTAAATCTGATTTAATTTTTTCCCATCATCTCCCGTTAGGGCATCAATTATATCTTTCCCAAAGTAGAGTTATGCTAAGCTCTGTCGCGTCTCGTGATTAGCCCAATACTCTCCTTTTGTTTTGATAACGCAAGGCAAGGCAACATCCAATGACAACCAAACGTCGCCCTTTGCGCCGTATCGCAAGGATACTTTCGTCTGTTTATGTAATCGCGATATCTCTTAACCCGCTCCCAAGTAATGCCCAGGTCACGCTCAATTTCGTGAATGCGGATATCGGTCAAGTCGCGAAGGCGATCGGCGCGACGACCGGCAAGACCATCATCGTCGACCCCCGCGTGAAGGGGCAGCTCAATCTTGTGGCCGAACGGCCGGTGCCGGAAGACCAGGCGCTGAAGACGCTGCAGTCGGCGCTGCGCATGCAGGGCTTCGCGCTCGTGCAGGATCACGGCGTGCTGAAGGTCGTGCCGGAAGCCGACGCGAAGCTGCAGGGCGTGCCGACCTATGTCGGCAATGCGCCGCAGGCGCGCGGCGACCAGGTCATCACGCAGGTGTTCGAGCTGCACAACGAATCGGCGAACAACCTGCTGCCGGTGCTGCGGCCGCTGATCTCGCCGAACAACACGGTCACCGCCTACCCGGCGAACAACACGATCGTCGTCACCGACTACGCCGACAACGTGCGCCGCATCGCGCAGATCATCTCGGGGGTCGACAGCGCCGCGGGCGCGCAGGTGCAGGTCGTGCCGCTGCGCAACGCGAATGCGATCGACCTTGCCGCGCAGTTGCAGAAGATGCTCGACCCCGGCGCGATCGGCAACAGCGACGCGACGCTGAAGGTGTCGGTCACGGCCGATCCGCGCACCAATTCGCTGCTGCTGCGCGCATCGAGCGCGTCGCGCCTCGCCGCGGCGAAGCGTCTCGTGCAGCAGCTCGACGCGCCAAGCGCGGTGCCGGGCAACATGCACGTCGTGCCGCTGCGCAATGCCGACGCGGTGAAGCTCGCGAAGACACTGCGCGGGATGCTCGGCAAGAGCAGCAACGACAGCGGTTCGTCGGCGTCGTCCAACGATGCGAACAGCTTCAACCAGAACGGCGGCTCGTCGTCGAGCGGCAATTTCTCGACCGGCACGTCGGGCACCCCGCCGCTGCCGTCGGGCGGCCTCGGCGGTTCGTCGTCATCGTCCTACGGCAGCGGCGCGTCGGGCAGCGGCGGCATCGGCAGCGGCGGCCTGCTCGGCGGCGACAAGGACAAGGGCGACGACAACCAGCCGGGCGGGATGATCCAGGCCGACGCGGCCACCAACTCGCTGATCATTACCGCGTCCGACCCGGTCTACCGGAACCTGCGCTCGGTGATCGACCAGCTCGACGCGCGGCGTGCGCAGGTCTATATCGAAGCACTGATCGTCGAGCTGAACTCGACGACGCAGGGGCAACTCGGCATCCAGTGGCAGGTCGCGAGCGGCCAGTTCCTCGGCGGCACGAACCTGACGGCCAAGACAGGTGACGTCGCGAACAACAGCATCATCAGCCTCACGGGGGCGGGCAACGCCAATCCCGGTCTGAAAGCCAATTTGTCGGCGCTGGCGCCGGGCCTCAACATCGGCTGGCTGCACAACATGTTAGGTGTGCAGGGGCTCGGCGCGCTGCTGCAGTATTTCTCGGGCGTGAGCGACGCGAACGTGCTGTCGACGCCGAACCTGATCACGCTCGACAACGAGGAAGCGCAGATCGTCGTCGCCGACAACGTGCCGATCCCGACCGGTTCGTATTCGAACCTGACGAGCGGCACGACGAGCAATGCGTTCAACACGTACGACCGTCGCGACGTCGGCCTGACGTTGCACGTAAAGCCGCAGATCACCGATGGCGGGATTCTGAAGCTGCAGTTGTATACCGAGGATTCCGCGGTCGACACCGCGACGTCGAATTCGCAGACGGGCCCGTCGTTCACGAAGCGCTCGATTCAGTCGACGATCCTGGCCGACAATGGCGAAGTCATCGTGCTCGGCGGCCTGATGCAGGATGCGTACAACGTGTCCAACAGCAAGGTGCCGCTGCTCGGCGACATTCCGTGGATCGGCCAGCTGTTCCGTTCCGAAAGCAAGCAGCGCAAGAAGACCAACCTGATGGTGTTCCTGCGCCCGGTGATCATCTCCGATCGCAGCACCGCGCAGGAAGTCACGGCAAACCGCTACGACTACATCCAGGGCGTGACGGGCGCGTACAAGTCGGACAACAACGTGATCCGCGACAAGGACGATCCGGTCGTCCCGCCGATGCCGCTCGGTCCGAGCCAAGGCGGCACGCCGGCCGGCAATCTGTTCGATCTCGACAAGATACGCCGTCAGCAACTGCAGCGCGAGGTAGCACCGGTCCCCGAGTGAGGCTGGCCCCCGAAATTGCCTTGATCAACATGTCGGGTACCAGCTGCGATGCGCCAGCCATGCCGCGAGCCTCGTCTAAAAAGCGTCAACGATTGACGATTCCCTTTCCACCGGCATGTTGGATGATTTCCCTACGAGCGTCCCCGACCGGCCTTGCTCAACTCGCGCAGCGACTGGAGAGAATATGCGTGGTCCGGCACGTATACAGGTCGATCAGCAAGCGGTTGGACCACTGCGGAGCGGGACGACACCGCAGCCTTCGTGCCCGGCTCGGTTCCCGCTACGTAGTACACGTGGCTGTTCCGCTTCACGCTACCGGCCGCCAGCTTGACCACCCTCGCGTCCTGAACGAGTGTTGACAGCAGCAATCTCGTCTGATGGATCGTGATCGAATGATGTGCGGAGATCTCGCGCTCGCGATAACCTACACCCGGCTTCATCGCGTTCACCACGTCGCCTGCATGTACCTCGACCACGCGCTGTGCTGCGTCGTGGCGCGACAGCGGCACTCCCTCGTCAATCCGATAAACCCGGGACCGATATCCACCATAGTCATTACGAAACATGGCGCACTCGACCTTGCCGGCCTGTTCCAGTTGCTTAAGCTGTACGCGGACGATGGCAGTTGGCATTCCAAGGTTATCGGCCAGTCTGGCCGGCTCGTACGTCCGTCCGGACTGCATCGCCGCAAGAATATGCAGGGCATCCGGTGCAATTAGTGCAGGCATGTTCTTGGTTGCTCTCTTCATGTCACTTTGTGGCGCTTGACATTGTTTTGTTCGCCACCGATTTTGATCCCTGGTGACGTCTCGCAATCAACGCGACGGGACCGATCGGCGCGTTTGACCTGATCCTCGTGCCGAGCACATTGAAGGCAATGGGTGCCATCTCGAAGTGGTTGAGCCAACCCAAACCGGCGTCGTGCCTGCGGGTGGCCACTTTGCGGAGCCAATGTAACCGTGCATCTCTCATTTCAATGTCGGCGTCGTTCCGACCGCTTCGATCAGTGATGGTCGGGTCGCTTCGGCGATCACCCACAGTGATCGCAGTGAACGACCGTATTCGGTGTCGAACGTGGGACGATTCGACCAGAGCGACGGCACGGTCGTCGTCCGATGTACATCGGCACCCGGCGCTGAACCGGCAACGTAAAAAAGAGGATGCGGCACACGATCGGTCGACATCGTTCGCACCACACGCGCATCGCGCAACAGCACGGCGAGCAGTTCGGTCGTGCGCCGTGCCGACAGCCCGAGCGAGGTGCCGAGCGTGGTCGCGCGATACGCGACGCCAGGCGTCATTGCCTCCAATACGTGGTGTGCCATCGCCTGCGGTATGTCATCGGCGGGATTCGGCGTGGTTCTGTCTGGCGCTTCGCTCAGTGCTGTCTTCGCCAGCCGATATCTCGCGCGAATGCGATTTCCTTCCGCCTTATTGACCACCACCAAATGGCCGGACTCGACAAGCGCGGTCACACGCGACCGGATCTCGGATGTGCCGACACTCGCCAGACGTGCCAACTGATACATTTGATAGAGCTTGTTCGCCGCCAGCGCAGCAAGCAGTGACGCATCAGCGCCGGTGATCGCCCGCTGCATGACCGGCGCATCCACGCGCGCGTAAAACCACCTCGATGCACCGCCAGGAATCATTACGCGCACGCGCTCGAATTTTCCGGTATCGACGAGCACGGTCACGCATGACCGAGTCACGTGCGCCTGCAAACCAACGCGTTTCGCGATGAGGTGAATTGGGAGGCGTTCACCGGGAGACACCGCATCGAGAATCTGACGGAGGCAGTCTGCCGACGCGCTCTCTGTCGCCCTGGCGCTGGTTTTTCGGGATCGTGCGGGACGGGAAGTCGTGTTCATGGCCTTATTGTGTAGGGGCTTGTACGACAGCATCAATAAAGTGCATAGGACTTCGATGTTTTCTCTGAAAAATGGCCACACATCAAATCAGCCGTAGGTTGCCACGCCTACCGAATCGACATTGGCATCCGACTGCGACATGATCTTGGCCTGCCATACGAGCACCCATCACATTCGAGAAGCGAAGTTGGAGCTCCGCGAACGTTATCTCGTCCCCATCGAGATGCTGCCTAATCTTGGTAAGCGGTACACATAGGTCGACGGTTCTCGGCCTGTCGCTGAACGAACCGGCATATGACGCGATCTCGTGCAGCGGCCGATCGATCGGCTGTCTGGCCATGACATTTACCCGCCCGGATTCATCGTGTAGATCGATCGATTCCCCGATCGCCACCGCTTGGGTTGCCAAGGCCACATCGGCCTCGGCAGCCGCCGGGACACCAAAACCAGGGCGCGGCGGTTCGGGCCTCACAATCACCGAAACGTTAAGATGTGTACTCGCCGGTATGCTTGAATGACCATGAAAGGCCAACCAAAATACAATGTCAACGCAATGTGACGAAATCTGACAATCCAAACAGTTATATATATTGAAAATTATTTAATTTGGATTTTAATAATCAACTTTATTAGCTTGCAAGTGCGAATGGCGAACCGAAAGAAGAATTTATCCGTCAGAATTTAGATTGCGCGTATCATGTTCCAAGTTGAACGGTACGCTCCACCCGGATACCAAGACGATGGCAGCCAATTTCGGCGTACAAAAGCGTTATTTCCCGCACAAGCAGGATCGGTTCAAAGAGCTTGTCTCCTCGGACATCCTTAGCCATGCGAAAACGTTTGTCGCGACGTCTCGCAAATGTCGAGACGTGCGAAGGCAACTGGACAAGGTGGTTGGGGGAATCGTGTTTATCGGGAAGAAACACTGCAAAGCAAGCACGTCGGACATTTCGCTTGCCGCGGTCAAAAACGCCATCGGTCCTTAGAACGTCGCAGCGTCACGGTCGGGGAAAAAGCGGTCGGACCAGGCGAGGCTGATCTACTCGAAACCAACCCATGCAGCCCGTATCCGGACCGCCCTACCGCCCATGGGCATTGACTGCATTGAGCGTCGCTCGACACGCTACCGATCACCGGAGCAGCGCGTCCAGCAAAGTATCGCCATCGCGCGTCATCGGCGCACGGCGAGGATGTCGCGACTGCGACCGGGAGCGTGAGTCGCACGTCGGGCTGTCTTACCGCAAACCCGACGTGATGCTGTCGCGGGTTGATGGAGCTGAACGCCTACGGCGAATCGGACTTGCGAGGAGCGAGATGGCGGGTACTTGGCACCTTGCCGTCACGCATGTGGCCGGTCGTGCGTTAGCACCATGCACCCATACTCGATGTGTTGGCGCAGTTCGGTTTCATCGTCCGGGCGCGCCTGTCATTGCGTTCGTCGCAGGGGTCCACGTGCGCCTGACATCTATCGTATTCCGCGCCGATGAAATTGTGGCCGGCATGTCGATCAGCCTGCATCGCGCGCGCCGGCTTCGAGGCATTCCCCCCCTCCCGGTGGACGACGTTGCGACATGAACCGTTTCGGCGCAGGCCCAATGCAGGTAGGCGCGCACCGGCAGCTGATCGCCCCGTTGCCGCACATTGTGCGTGCGGCAACGTTTCACAGGAGCATGTGATGCAATTGCATGAAATCGAGACGCGGGACATGAACGGTGCCCTCGATGTGGCCTACATCAACCCGGACCACGTGTTGTGGATGTCGCAAGCACCCATTGCCGTGCAGCGCACGCAAAGCACGGCCGTGCGTGTGGACGACCGAACCCGCGGCGGCAGCCTGATCATTGTCGATCAACCGCCGATCGCGCAACTGCTGCGCGCCCTCGGCCCGTTCGTGACCGCCATGCTGGCCAACCCGTCGTCGGACTATCCGTCCGGCCTGGTCAACTTTCGCGTCGACGCGATCGTCAAGATCACAACGGAGGGCGAGGGCCTTCCACTCGCGCAGCGCGCCCTCGGTTGCATTCACGTCAAGGATGGCAGTACCTTCAAGGTGCAACACTATCGCGATGTCGCTGCGCAGCTTCGGGCTGCGGGTACGCCACGATTCTGACGAACATGAACATTCCCTCTCGGCCCAATTCCCTGCCGACAAAGTTTTTCTGCCTACGCGTTTTCAAAACGAAATGGACCATGGTTGTGCTCGTATTGTCGCTTGGCGGCTGCGTCAGCTTGGCCGATGTCGTGAGCTGTGCCTCGTCCCAATCGAATTACCCGGACTATCACTGCTACTGAAGCCCGCGTCGCCTCTTTGTGCAGCCGTCTGTGCACATTCCGTTCTCCAAATAGAAAAAGTTATCGAACGTCTTTGTATGTGGAATCAACGCAGGAGCACGACGAGTTCGACGTTCCGCGCGGCAGGTAGCTCGCGAACCATTGGTTGAAACCCACCACATCAACGGATGGAGCCACGCGAGATGGTGGCTACGACTCGAACGAGTGGCGTCGATCATGGCGGCGACATCGATGTGCGCGACGCGGTTGCATTCGATCAGGTCCATGGCTCGGTCGAATCCGGTGTCATCGATCTGTCGGCAGACATGGTGGCGCCCGTGCCGGCCGGACGCCGCTTACGCGGCTTCTCCGCTCTCCGCTGCCGCATGCAACGCGCGTGGCTTGCTGCCGCGTATGGCGACGTATCGTCATCGCCTTTGGCCGGCCACAAATACGTTTTTTCTGACTGTCTCGCTCCTTAACCACTCGCTTGAGCTTGGCCTTCAACCGCCGGACATCGATATTCGAATCCAGCTCCGTCTGCCACGCGACGACAGATAAGTCCAACTCAAATCAGATAGTTATTATATTTAATACATTTTATTAAATTGCGGCAATGTCAAGAATTGAAAAATACTGAAAATATCACCTCCATTCCCATTGAGTCGACTCGCATTGCCGCGCAATACTACATATTAGGATCTGAAAAACAAGCTCTGCCAAGCGTCGCAATTGACAGCCGGGAAGCCCTACGATGCGTAAGCTGCCATAAACTGCTCGCTCGCTATGGTGTCGGCTCGAAGCGACGCTGGCGCCACCGCTCGAGTATCGCAGTCGTATCGGCGTTATCGCGACAATGAAAGTTTGTTCCGCGTGATGACAAAAGCTGTGGGCGCGTATGTGAGCACATGAAACCGATTGCGGTTGCCCATCCGACGAATGGTCAGTGCTGCACCCGCATATCGGTCTCTGCAGCCTTTTTCTCAGATTGGTGTCGCCCAGGAAAACTGACGTTAACGAATCGGATAGATTGCGGCGCGCTTGAAATCCGGTTATTTTTCTCAAAGGTGCCGTCGTGAATCGCATTTATCGGAGCATATGGAATGAAGTGCGCGGCACATGGATTGCGGTTTCCGAATCCATCATGGCACGAGGAAAAAAATCGCGCAATGGTGCTTCGTGCCCAAGCCAAAGCGTTGGCAAGACTGGTAAAGAGATAAAGCTAAGTCTACGGGAACTAGTTGGCTTATCAATCGCCTTTGGTTCGTGCTTTTGCACCCCTGCTTATGCTCAATTTTTTGTAAATGACAACGGCGATCAGGGGTGTTACCAAATAATTGACGGTGGCACTGTTGGACAACGTTTTCTCACTTCCGCGTGCAACAACGCTAGCACAACGACAGTCATGACGAATAGTGGCAGTCTGATCGTCGGCGGCACGAATGGCACAGGTGTAATTGGTGGATTGCCAACATCGACGGGGGGCACAACGACTGCCGGCGGATCAACGGCAAACGTCTATGGATTTTACGTGCTCTCGAACGGCGCCTACATTGACGGAAGCGTCAATGGCACCAATATTCTCGGAATTGTCAATATTTCCGGGTTAACGTCATTAAATGGCGGAGCGTCTCTAAATAACAAGAAGATCACCAATTTGGCAAATGGAAGCGTATCGATAACCAGCACCGATGCAGTTAATGGTAGTCAACTTGCATCACTGTCGACTTCAGCTTCAACCAGTCTATCGTCCGCCACCAGTTCGGTTGTTTCGCTCTCCACGAGCCTCGGCTCCGTCAACAGCACCGTCAATTCCCTGTCGACTTCCACATTGGCTGGCCTGTCGTCTGCAAATAGCTCGATTACATCGCTGTCGACTTCAACGTCGACTGCTATCGTGGCTGCGACGACACACTATTACAGCGTCAACGACAACGGGACGCAGCAAGCCAACTACAAGAACGATGGCGCGGTTGGCGTCAATGCGATTGCAGCGGGACCGAACGCCGCAGCAAATGGCGCGGCGAGCATCGCGGTGGGCAACGGCGCGGTTGCGGGTATCACGGGGAACGCTTCGATAACGAATGACATTGCAGTTGGAGCCGCAGCGTCTGCAACGGGCGGCAATTCGATTGCACTGGGTGGGGGAGCCAAGGCATCCGGAATCGACAGCACGGCAGTCGGCTTCAACGCAAGCGCCACAGGCGGCACCAGTTACGCGACCGGTTTTGGTGCGGTTGCGTCGAATACGGATGCAACGGCTATCGGCAATCAGGCCACTGCAAGTGGCTCACAGGACACCGCCATCGGTGTGACGGCCGTTGCGTCGGGGGGCAACGGGGTCGCGCTCGGCAACAGGGCGGCCGCAATGGCCGGCAATGCAGTTGCCGTTGGTCCGTCGGCTACCGCGTCGGCCGGGCAAGCATCGGCATTGGGCCTCGGTGCCAATGCAGGCGGAATGAACGCAACGGCGCTGGGTATCGGAACTGTCGCGTCTAATTTCGCTACGCTGGCGGCCGGCAATCAGTCCACCGCCACGGGTACCGCCGCTGTGGCACTGGGAAGTACCTCAACCGCGGGGGGAAATTCGTCGGTTGCGATCGGCGATACCGCCGTCGCCAGTGTGACGAATGCACTGGCATTCGGGGCCGGGGCCAATGCGAACGTGACCGGCTCCGTAGCGCTCGGATCGGGGGCAACCACGACCGGTACCGCGAATACGGCAACGGGCGGCACCGGCGCCATCAGCAGCACGACGATCGGCAGTCAGACATTCGGGACGTACGCCGGCACGAATTCGGCTGCGGGCGTTGTGAGTGTGGGTGCCGGTGGTTCCGAGCGCCGCATTCAGAACGTGGCGGCCGGCTTGATCAGTGCAAGCAGCACGGACGCGATCAACGGTAGCCAGCTTTACGCGGTGGCCAGCACGACGACGTCGAACATCGCCAGCTTGTCGACATCCACGTCGGCGAGCCTGTCGTCGACCAATAGCTCTATCAGTTCGCTGTCCACCGGTCTGAGCTCAACCGACAGCACCGTGGCTTCGCTGTCGACTTCGACGTCGACGGGACTGTCGAGCGCTACCAGCTCGATCGGCTCGTTGTCGACGTCGACTTCGACGGGCATCAACTCGCTGTCCACGGGCCTCAGCTCGACCGATAGCACCGTGGCTTCGCTGTCGACTTCGACGTCGACCGGCCTGTCGACCGCGATTAGCTCGATCAGCTCGCTGTCCACTTCGACTTCGACGGGCATCAACTCGTTGTCGACGGGTCTCAGCTCGACCGACAGCACCGTGGCTTCGCTGTCGACTTCGACGTCGACCGGCCTGTCGTCGGCTACCAGCTCGATCAGCTCGCTGTCCACGTCGACTTCGACCGGTATCAATTCGTTGTCGACCGGCCTGAGCTCGACCGATAGCTCGGTCGCTTCGCTGTCGACCTCCACGTCGACTGGACTCTCGTCGGCGAACAGCTCGATCTCGTCGCTGTCCACATCGACCTCGACGGGCCTGAGTTCGACCAACAGTTCGATCGCTTCGCTGTCGACCTCGACGTCGACGGGCCTCTCGTCGGCTAATAGCTCGATCTCGTCGCTGTCCACATCGACCTCGACGGGCCTGAGTTCGACCAATAGTTCGGTGGCCTCGCTGTCGACTTCGACGTCGACGGGCCTCGCGTCGGTTAATAGCTCGATCTCGTCGCTGTCCACCTCGACCTCGACGGGCCTGAGTTCGACCAATAGTTCGATCGCTTCGCTGTCGACTTCCACGTCGACTGGTCTCTCGTCGGCTAACAGCTCGATCTCGTCGCTGTCCACATCGACCTCGACCGGCCTCAGCTCGACCAATAGTTCGGTCGCTTCGCTGTCGACCTCGACGTCGACTGGCCTCTCGTCGGCTAACAGCTCGATTAGCTCGTTGTCCACGTCGACTTCGACCGGTATCAATTCGCTGTCGACGGGTCTGAGCTCGACCGATAGCACCGTCGCTTCACTGTCGACTTCGACGTCAACGGGCCTCTCGTCCGCTACCAGCTCGATCAGCTCGCTGTCCACCTCGACCTCGACCGGCATCAACTCGTTGTCGACCGGCCTGTCGTCGGCTACCAGCTCGATTTCGTCGCTGTCGACTTCGACATCAACCGGTCTCTCGTCGGCAACGAGCTCGATCAGCTCGCTGTCCACCTCGACTTCGACCGGTATCAACTCGTTGTCGACGGGTCTCAGCTCGACCGATAGCACCGTCGCTTCGCTGTCGACCTCCACGTCGACCGGCCTGTCGTCGGCTACCAGCTCGATTTCGTCGCTGTCGACTTCGACGTCAACCGGCCTCTCGTCGGCAACGAGCTCGATCAGCTCGCTCTCGACGTCGACCTCGACCGGCCTGTCGACCGCCACCAGCTCGATCGGCTCACTGTCCACCGGCCTGAGCTCGACCAACAGCTCGCTCACGTCGCTGTCCACGTCGACCGCAAGCAGCGTCACGTCGTTGTCCACGGGTCTGAGCTCGACGAACAGCTCGGTGGCGTCGCTGTCCACCTCGACGTCAACGGGTCTCTCGTCGGCAACGAGTTCGATCAGCTCGCTGTCCACGTCGACGTCGACGACCATCAATTCGCTGTCCACGGGCCTCAGCTCGACCGACAGCACGGTGGCATCGCTGTCGACTTCCACGTCGACCGGTCTGTCGACGACCACCAGCACGATCCTGTCGCTGTCCACGTCGACCTCGACCGGCCTGTCGTCGGCTACCAGCTCGATCACGTCGCTGTCCACCTCGACGTCGACCGCGATCGAAGCCGCCAAGACGCATTACTACAGCGTCAACGACAACGGCACGCAGCAAGGCAACTACGCCAACAAAGGCGCCACCGGCGTCAACTCGCTCGCAGCCGGCGTGAACGCCAGCGCGGCAGGCGCCAGCAGCGTGGCAGTCGGCGACGGCTCGAACGCGCAGTCGAGCGGCGCGGTCGCCATCGGCCAGAACGCATCGGCCACCGGCGGCAAGGCGGTGTCGATCGGCTCCGGCAACACCGCGAGCGGCGACGGCGCGGTCGCGATCGGCGACCCGAGCGTCGCCACAGGCACCGGCGCAGTGGCGCTGGGCGCCAACGACACGGCCACCGGCACCGGCGCAGTCGCGCTCGGCAACGCGAACACGGCCACCGGCAACAGCGCACTCACCCTCGGCAGCGCGAGCCAGGCCACCGCGGACAACACGATCGCGCTGGGCAACAAGGCAGTCGCGAGCGCGACCGGCGCCCAGGCCTACGGCTCGGGTGCGTCGGCCACCGCCGCGGATGCGCTCGCCTTCGGCACGAACGCGCAGGCGAATGTCGCCAACTCGATCGCGATGGGCGCGAACTCGACCACGGCCAACGCTGTCGGCGTGTCGAGCGTCACGGTCGGCGGCGTCACGTACCCGGTCTACGGCACCTCGCCGGTGGGCGTCTTCAGCGTCGGCGCACCCGGCGCGGAACGCCAGATCACGAACGTCGCGGCGGGCCAGGTCTCGGCCACCAGCACGGACGCGATCAACGGCAGCCAACTGAACGCGACCAACCAGGCGGTCAACAGCCTGTCTACGTCGACCGCGTCGAACATCTCGTCGCTGTCGACCGGCATCGGTTCGCTGTCCACCGGCCTGAGCTCGACCAACAGCTCGCTGACGTCGCTGTCCACGTCGACCTCGACGGCGATCAACTCGCTGTCGACGGGCCTCAGCTCGACCAACAGCAACCTCACGTCGCTGTCCACGTCGACGTCGACCGGCATCGGCTCGCTGTCGACCGGCCTGAGCTCGACGAACAGCACGGTGGCATCACTGTCGACCGGCGTGACGAACATCAACAACTCGCTGAATTCGCTGTCAACGACGATCAACAACAACCAGATCCATTCCGCCAATACCAACGGTATTGCCGCCGACATGAATGGCACCGGCAGCGATGCGCCGAAGGTCACCGCCGGATCGAACTCGGTGGCCATCGGCGCGAATTCAACGGACGGCGGACGCTCGAATGTCGTGAGCGTCGGCTCGCCCGGGGCTGAGCGCCAGATCACGAACGTTGCACCAGGAACGCAACCGACGGATGCCGTCAACCTTCAGCAGTTGAACTCCGGAATGAACAACACGCTGAATCAGGCAAACAACTATACAAACAGCCAGGTCCAAAGCCTTCAAAATAGTATCGATTCGGTGCGAAAGGATGCCGATGGTGGAGCAGCGGCCGCAATGGCGGTCGCGGGCCTACCTCAACCGACGCACCCGGGGATGAATATGGTGGCGCTGGCAGGGAGCGTCTATCGCGGTCAATCTGGCCAAGCACTGGGGCTTTCCCGGCTCTCGGAGGATGGTCACTGGGTATACAAGGGCGCAGTTACAACGAACACACGGGGCTCATACGGTGTCGTGGTAGGAGGGGGATATCAATGGTAGAAGACGCAAAGCATGGAAACTCTGCAACGACCACTTTCGTCGGATCGCCCCATTCCGATTTGAGCCTGCATCTCTGCCTCACGACATGGTGGTGGCGTTAAGTGCAATGCGTCCAGCTTGATCTTGTCCTTCGGGCCTGCCGGCAGATTTGCCGGCGCGCGCGCCGATGTCTTCAACGTCGCTTGATGCACTGCGGCGAGCGCGACGATTTTGTGCTCGATGTCGCGCAGCAGTCGGCCGAGAATCGTGCGGGGCGCTTGAGCGCTGGGCCCAACCGCTTGTACTGCTTGGCGTGCGCGTAGCCTCCAGCGTGGCGGCGCAGTCGTTTGCCCCCGCGCTCGTACGTCTGCTTGAGCACAATTCCCGCGCGCTGGACAAGTACCACGAGCTTCGCTCGCACCACCTCCAGCAACCGGCTGTCGGAGGGGAACGCTACCGCCTTTTCTTGTACCGTCGTGTCGACAATGATTCGCTTGAACTCGTCGGGCGCGACCGCATTCATATTCGCGGCCACCGCGATCGTCGCCGTCAGCAGTTCCTCAACCCCGGCTTCGCCAATCGCCAAACAAAATCGGCACGGGTTCGTCGGATCGCACGGTAGCCGCGGCTGAAAGTACTCCTCGCCGCAGGGGTACTGCCAGCAGTTGTTCTCGGCCCAGTGCTCGCACACGCCCATTTATGATCGAGCAAATGCTCGCCCCACGTGCGCTGAACTCGGGGCGCTTCACCGCCAATCGCACTGTCGAGCTGACCGAACTGGTTGTACGTCGTGGCCACCCTCGGGGTGGCCACCCACTGCATAGACGACGCTTGTTCTATGCCAATCGCGGCTACGCTTCCGAGTGGCATCGACATGCTTTGCGCAATCGCGATAGCGCGGTGGCGATTGCCAAGCGCCGTGCAAAGCACGGCAGCGGCCTTGGCAAATACCGCTGGTTCGTCACTGCATGACTTCAGTCGTTTCCGGATTCGTTTCGAGCGCCGGGCTGAGAATCATTGAGTGCTCCTCAAACTCGGCTGGCTGCTGGTGCAGAAACACCTTGCAAACTCAGCAGTCTCTATGAAGCCGTCACCTAGAAGCCGTAGGTAGCACCGACCGACGCACCAAGACGTCCGCCCGATCCGGTAGAGTGAGCCATGTGCGCATTGATCAGCAGACGATCCGACAGCCACGCATTCGCACCGACGGCGAGTGCCGTCGCGCCGCCATACGTACCGGCAGCCACGGCCAATTGAATGTTGCCATTCGCGCGGGCATTGGGAATCAGCGACGACGCCGCCATCGCTTCGGCGCCGACCGCATCCAGACGTCGACTCAGACCGGAAACCTGCTGGTTCGTATAGGCATTGGCCTGATTGACCGCGCTCGACGAACCTTGCTGGATCGCCTCATTCATCTGGCCGACATTCACTGCATCGTTGGCGGCGACACCGGACGCCAGGCCGGAGATCCGCCGATCGCCTTCGGTACCCGTCACGTTAATTTGCGTGCCGCCCGTTTGTGCCCCGACAGTAATCGGCGCGCTCGTACCGCCGCCCTGTTGGACGATGCCGATCGTACCATTGGTGATCTGATTCGTCAGATTCGTCACGCTGCCCTGCACGCTCGCGATGTTCTGATTCGTCGCATAAAGCTGGCTGCCATTGATCGCGTCATTGCTCATCGGACCCACTGCGCCAGGAGCGAGGTTGCGAACCCCGGCCGACGCGCCGCCGGGATTAAGCGTGACGCTGGTACTGCCGCCACCGTTCGTGCCACCACTACCCGATCCGTCCTGCGACGGATCATATTGCACGCTATTTTGCGCAATCGACAGGGCCTTGCTCGCCGTGCTTCGTACCGATGTCAACACAGCATCAAGACCGTTCAACGCCGCACCGACGTTGGTGTACGTGGCGCCCTGCACAACGTACGAGGGCATCGTGAAAGCCCCGCTGGTCGGGTTGAACGCAGCACCGCCACCGAGCGCGGCGGCGGTATTGGCGAACGCGCCATTGATGCCCCGAATCGTCAAATACAGTTGGCTACCGTTGATCGCATCCGTGGAGGTTGCGCTAATGCCCCCCGGCGCGACGTTCTGAATCTGGCGCTCGTTGCCGGCCGTGCCCACCGACAGAACCGACGTCGCGTTACCTGCCGCATTACCTCCGTAAGGGCCGACGGCGCCGGCGTGCGCCGTATCCGTGCTCGAACCCGCGCCGAGGGCGATATCGCCTGCGTTGTTGGCCGCAGCACCCGCTCCGATTGCCGTCGCGCCCGCAGCGACTGCCTGCGCATGCGCGCCAATCGCGGCTCCGTTGGTGCCCGAAGCCGTGGCGAAACCACCCAAGGCCGTGCTGCTGTCAGCACCTGCGGCGCTATACGAGCCGACCGCGGTTGCGGCGGTTTGCTTCGTGCCGGAATTCAGCGCCGAAGCCTGATGCCCAATCGCGATCGAACTAGCGCCGGTGGCCGTCGCACCGGACTCGATCGCCAGCGTATCGTCACCGTTTGCCACGGCAGGATTGACTGTATTGTCCCCGATCGCAATCGCGCCGCCGACCGGATTCGATGCGCTTGCCCCCGCGCAGTTCTGTGCGACAGACGCATTCGTGCCCGATTGCACGCTACCACACGTGCCAATCGCAATGGCAGCGAAGCCCGATTGCGAACACGCGATGCCCACAGCCAGTGCAAGGCTATTGAGCGCCAGCAGTTGAGCTCTCTTGGGCGCGACTGTGCTATTCCGAATGACAGCACCGGGGGAGGAGGAGGAGAGATATTTTTTCATGCCAATATATCCAATCCATCGGATAATCATCCAAATCAAAAAATATTAAATTATCCAAAATGTTCTAGACGAAGAGCAAGGCTCGGGAAGTCAATTCATCCCGATGATCAGACTTTACAACAATCATCTATCGATTTTGACAACCAAACATTAAATGACAATTACCAACAAATCAGAAAATCATTCCGAGACAGTTTCACAAAACTGATCGGCTTGCCGACCGATATCCCAGCCTGCCGAGGCGTAGCCGAATTCGGCGAACGCATCGCGAATGCCGACACGGCGCTATAAACGAATACGAATTCACCGAAAGTGATGCAGCACCTGAGGCTGGCCCAATTTCCGTCCCGGGCTTAGCTGGAAAATTCCGGCTCTTCCGGGCGAGCCGGATCGGCCCGATCGGTGCACTGGCGGGCAGATTCCGCCGGCGTCGTCCACTGCAGCACAGAGTGAGGACGCGCCTCGTTTAGCACACGCGCCAGACTTCGATTTTGCGCCTGGCGCAGGATGTATCGACGCCCACTCGATGTGTATCCAAGATGAGGCATTCTCCTCGGTCTAGGAAACGCATTTTCCGCTGCCTCGATTTGGCCATTTCGTGTTTGGAGTAGCCTCATCAATAAGCGGTGGCGACACGAACTGACGATTTGGCAATGTTTCATCCGTATGAAACGCGTTCGGAAATTCCACACGCAAGTCCCTGATCACGGAATCTAGCAAGCGAATGTCATTCCTAACAACCTCTTCCAATCGTTTGCGAGCAGACACCGGCAGATAAATTTGAACATAAATATTATTCGTCACCATATATTTAATCCATTATTTAATCGGCAAAAGAATGACTGCATTTTCTACGAGATCGGAACGATCGAGGCCGAGGAGATATGGGCAAGCCGATCATCGACGACGAATTGTGTACATTGATCGAGCCGTTACTGCCGCCACTCAAGCCGCGGTGCAAGAAGAACCCCGGCCGCTTGCCTGTTTCGAATCTCGCCGCGCTAACCGGCATCCTGCTCGTTCTCAAGACGACACTGCGCTGACGCGACCTGCCCGCCGAAATCGGCCGCGGTTCGGGTGTGCCCCTTTGACGACGGCTCCGAGATTGGCCGGCTGCAGGCGTACGGGATCGCATGCACGAGTTGCTGCTCGCGAAGCTGCGAGCAGCAGACTCGATCGATTTCTCGCGCGCCTCGGTCGACTCATCGGCGATTCGCGCAGTTGGCGCGGACCAAAAAAACTGAGCCATACCCTACAGATCGAGAGCGACCCGGTACCAACCAGCACATCATGACCGACGCCAACGGCAAGCCGCTGCCAAGCCTGGCTGGCGCGAGTGCTTCCGACGTCACGCAATTGCTGCCTCCGATCGACGTGATTCCACCGATCCACGGATTACGCGTCATCGCAGCGACCACGCATCGTCTACGCCGAGACTCCGAGCGACATCGACGAGCGTTGCGCGATCGCGCCGGTGATCGACTAGCGCAGTACCGAACAGGCAGTGGCCTTGGCAAATATCGCTGGGGCCTCGAACGCACGCGTGGCTGGCTGCATCACTTCCGTCGACTCCGCATTCGTTTCTAGCACCGTGCCGACATTCATGAAGCGTTCCTCGAACTCGACTGCTTATTGATCTGCTGGAATACCCTTCGGCGGGCCAACCAGTCTTTTTTGCACTCGTCTCTTAGTCATTGAACACGGATGATGGAATTTTTCTGGTTCTCCTCCCATCCTTAAAATTCTTCTGCCCGCGACATCGTTGCTCTAACCATGTCCCTTTTTCCGATTCAGTTTTGCGACTTTGCTCAGTCATCACCTACGCCTACAGCGCATTTCTCGAGCCCATTACCAACCACCTCACTACAAACTCTTCGGCAGCACAAATCAAACTACGCAAAAACAATCTAAAAATCCAGCCCTCGAAATCCCATCAAATTCCAAAAATACCATCACCCATTCAAGGCTGATCACACCCACAAAAATTAGACGGATTTACAATAACCCACAATATCGGAGGCTTATTTTTCACCCAGATCAACCTTCGAACCATCCGTCAGCTCAAATTGCCGCCGATCTTTACCGCGAATCCAATGAGGCTCACGGCCGCGACCACTCCATATTGCACCACTCACAGGATCAAAATATCGCGGCATGGCTTTCCGCTTCGTCCTGAACCGGAATAATTCTTCCATCGAAAACTCGAACTCTTGAATTGCCAGTACAACCTCCGCCAGCACTCTACCCCTTGAGCTTAACCTGTCCTCTGCAATTTTGGCTTCGAGCGACGCCTTTCTCTCGAGATACTCTGACAAATCATTCATAACGATTTATTAAAACTCTCGACTTCATTTAAAGTTTGACCGGGCATCAATAATTTCATCTCGCCATGCAATTAGAAATTAAATCGCAACAAAACAATTAAAACGGAGCCAGAGACAAATAACCAAAACCCCTAAAGGACATCCAGTCACTCTACCGACGAATAGGCAGCATACATCTGCAAATGGTTCGCAAGATCATTCGCCTAACATTCGTTAACAATAAAATCGCAAATTATTCGATTAAATATTGTATGAGAATCGCCCTAATCCCATAGGTGAAAATGAATTCAGCCAGTCCAGCGCAAACGGTTTCCCTGGCAGGCTGGTGGACTACAACTCGCCGGTGCGTGGTAGGTCTTTCCAAAAAGTTGCCACGTCGCCTTGGTCCGTGTCGACTTGATGCCGAACGTATTTGATGCAGGTGAAGCCAATGTCGTCTTCTCGCCGCTTTGGCCACGAGCGTACACATGCGCCTGATGTTGTCGGGGGGGCTGGCCAAAAACTGGGCCACACCTTTCCGATCGAGCGCGACCCGGTACCAAAGCACCACATCATGCCCGACACCAACGGCAAGCCGCTCGCCGAGATCCTGAGCGGCGCGAATGCTTCCGACGTCATGCAATTGCTGCCTCTGCTCGACGCGATTCCGCCAATTCGCGGCTTGCGCGGCCATCCGCTGCAGCGGCCTCGCATCGTTTGCGCCGATCGCGGATACGACTCCACGCGACGTCCAAGATCATTGCTTGATCGCGATATCGAGCCGCTGATCGTCACGCGCCGTGCCGGCCGTGGCAGCGACTTTGGCAAATACCGTTGCGTCGTCGAGCGCGCGAATGCCTGGCTGGATCACGTGCGTCGCCTCCGCATTCGTTTCGCGCACCGTGCCGCCATTCACGGCGCGTTCGTCAAACTCGGCAGCCGCTTGATCTGCTGGAATACGCTGCGGCGCACCAACGAGTGTCTTTGAAACCGTCTCTAGCAAGAGATTCAGAACAGGCTGGATCATTCGCCCACAAGGCGGCCGGACGGCCTGTGACGCGGCAATCATGATGGTTTGCACACCGCGGGCCTCCCCTAAATGAAGCCAACTTGTCGGCGGAGAGGTATAGGGGAGTGGCGTGAAATCGACATCGCTCGGTCGCCGCCCTGTTCGCTGCGGCCGACGCCAGCCCGAGCGCGCGTCGGCAATGGCGCTTCCGGCTCTGTATGCTCGACATCGCAGAATTGCGGTTCAAGCACGTTGTCGTGACGAATATGAAACGGGCTTCGATCGTCCCATCAAGGCTGTCCAGCGCCATCAACGAATCAGGCACCTTGACGAGCACTGCGTCGAACTCGAGATCGTGCAGTAGAAGCGGCAGGCAAGCCCACCGCCGCTCGCTTCCTTCGACGGGTGCTACGCGCTTGCCGCCCGGCGAGGCCCGAACCGGTCGTCGGTTCGAGTGGGCGGAGCCGGTCAAACTCCGCCCGATTCATACGCGCATCAGGACGCGCGACTCGGCTTCTGCAACCGCAGGATCCGCTGCATGGCCGCCCGATCCGAGCCGACCATCTGGAAGAAGTTCAGCAGATCATTGCGCAGCGCGGTGCGCGAATCCGGGTCGAGATAGATCATGTGCCCGGACGGATATTCGTTGATCTGCAGATTCTGGCGCAGCGCGGGGTCGATCTGCATGTTCTGCAGGTCGAGTCGCGTCTGGTACCACGGCGTCACGTTGTCGTAATAACCGCTTGCCTGGAACACTTTCAGATCCGGGTTGATACCCATGATCGCGGCCAGATCGGTGACCGTGTTCAGATTGCCGCGGCCCTGCGACGTATTGCCGGTCGGATCCTGGTGCGTCCAGTCCCACGCCCTCGATACGTCGGTGATGCCGGTAAAGGCGGAATTCGACGTGTACTTTAGTTCCTGATTCAGATAGATGTTCCAGGCGGCGATGTACACGCCGTTCGTCGCACGATCGAACGCATCGTTGTTGACCAGACTGATGCCGGCCGCGACGCCCAGGTCCGTCGTCGTCACACGACCGTCGTACGCGCCAATGCTTCGCCCCGGCACGAGGTTACGCTGAAAAGTGTCGGTGTCGACGAGCAGCTTCGCGTTTTGCACTAGTGTCTTGTCGATACCGATGTACTGCGCGACACGCTGCGCTGCGGCATCGCTTGGAGCCGGGAGTTGGGAAACTGCGTCAGCTGCTTGGAAAAATGCCGCAGCCTTCGCCAGCAGTTCGTCCGCGTTCGGTTGCGTCTCGAAGTACGCGACGACGTCCGCCCACGTCATCGTCGACGGATTGCTCGCGGCCGCGATGGCCGCGTCGACGGCCGCGGAAAACACCGGATCGTTGCGTGCCGCCGTCGCTGCCGCATTAGAGGCGATCGCGTCCTTCGCCAGTGCCGCGAAATCGCCAGACGCGAACTGCGCGGCTTCCGACATCACGCCCGCAAGCGTCGTCGACTGCGTCGGTGCGGTGAATTTCTTGTGATACCACGCATCGGCAACATAGGTCGGCAGCAATCCGATCGGATTATCGATCTGCCGGAAATCGAGAATCGACGATTGCAGCACGATCCCGTTCAGGTCGACGCCGTCTTTGTGCAGCGCATTCGCGAGCACGGCGGTACGCGGTGTGCCGTACGACTCGCCATAGAGAAACTTCGGCGAATTCCAGCGCTGGTTTGCGGTCAAGTAGCGCTTGATGAACTGCTTCAGCGACGACGCGTCTTTGTCGACACCCCAGAAGTCCTTGTTCTTCGCAGGCGCGATCGCCGTCGAATAACCGGTGCCCACCGGATTGATGAACACGAGATCGGTCTTGTCGAGCAGGCTGTCCGGGTTCGTCTCGATCGTATAGGGTGCCGGCGGCGTGAAGTCGGGCATCGACGTCTTGATCCGCTTGGGTGCATATGAACCAAGTAGCAACCAGATCGCGGCCGATCCCGGGCCGCCGTTGTAGAAGAACGTGACCGGACGCGTGCTTGCGTCCTTGCCGTCCGCCGTGTACGCGACGTAGAAGATCTTCGCGTTCGGCTGCGAGCTGCTGGGATCGGTCGTCACGAGATGGCCGGCCGTTGCGGTGTACTGAATCGATTTCCCGTTGATGGTCACGACGTGATGCGTGATCGCGCCGTCCTCGTTGGTATCCGTGATCGAGTCGTCGGCCCGGTTACCGTAGGCGACGGGATCGAAATACGGTTTGTCCGCCGCGAGGGCGGGCTGGGGCGCTTCGGCAGACGGACCGTCGTCGCCGCCGCCGCATGCGCTCAACAGCACGATGCTCAACCCGAGCACAACGGGCAAACGCCAGAGATGGCGGCCCGAGAGGAAAGACCCCGACTGCGCTTTATTTTCCGTGAATGCTTTCATAGTCATCCTGATTTTTTTGTTTACCGAAAAAAATAAACATGCAGCGTAACCCCAGTGAGTCAATGTCACACCATATCGGAATGAACTCTAGAGAAGCGAGCCCCGATTTCTCACAACGAATTGCGTAGGTTTTTGGCGTGAATTCGTAGCCAGAGGTCAGATGTTTCTGTTCCGCATTTGTGTAATCCCCGCTCTCTTGCCACGTGCATAGCGTGTTACAGAAACAAAACAATTGCAACAGAAAGTTTGCCGCGCATCCATTTTATATATTTAATTATAATTAAATCGCGTTTATCGAAGATTAACTTAACCTGGATTGCGTGGCGACAATTAACAAAATGGCGCTGAGTAGCGACGGACGACGCTCCAAAACGATGGAATCGCGCAGGAAAAATATTTTTATCTGCCAGCGATTATGACAGTGCCGGCGCATGAGCGAGCGCATCGAACCGAACGGCAGGCGGGAATCCATCTCGGGTGCTCACCGGCAATTTTCGGCGTGGCCAAATGTGACGTCGGACGGAATTCGTGGAGGCCGCCTCTTGAAACTCGTGGCTAGATCGCAAAGACGTGCCTAAGTAAGCGGCTCGCCACATGTCCGCCGAATTGTTCGAGAACGCATGTCAATCAGAGACGCATAAACCGTTTGCGCCATTCATTCGTCAGGAATGTCTTTTGATGCTCTATACTCGCCTCCGGACAAGAAAACCCAAGTCCGCCCCGCATCAATTCTCGATACAACACGCAGTTAATTGGAGGATTTATGTATCACATAAAAAATACATTAACTATATTATTGATTAATGCGACAAGCCAATGGCGGTTGATCTTGAGCGGTCTGTGTGTGAGCGTTGCACTCGCCGCGTGTGGGGGAGACGATTCCACGTCTACGGTTGCGAAAGACGATACTCATCCGACACCATTCCAGTGGCCCGCTGATCATGCAGTGGTCGATCCCAATCAGTACGCGGCTTGGCAGGATCCTGATGCGATGAAAAGCGCCGCCTACCGAAATGGACCGAACGGCGGCCCGGGTACCGTCAATCGCGATGATATCGCCAACGCCGGTCTCGATTTGAAGGCGATCGACGAGACACCGGCCGTCAAGCATCACAGCATGATCGGTGCTGACGGGCAGGCGATCGAATACTCGGCCACAGCCGGTCACCTTATCGCCTGGACGCCGAAGAGCGAAAGCAAGACGGGCAGCCCGGACGCTCAGGCGTCGATTTTTTACATGGCCTATACCCGCGACGATGTACCGCACAACCAGCGCCCGGTGCTGTTTATCTTCAACGGCGGCCCGGGTGAGCCGTCAATTTGGCTGCATTTAGGCTCATGGGCCCCGCATCGTCTGCTGGTCAACGCCCCCAATCTACCAGCCGGAACGGAAATGCCCGACCCGGATCGATTCCCCTTGATCGACAACCCGCAGACGCTCCTCGATCAGACTGATCTCGTCTTTATCGATCTGCCTGGCTCGGGGTATTCGGAGGCAATCGCGCCACATAAAAATAGCGATTTCTGGAATACCGATGCCGACGCCAAAGTGTTCCGGGATTTCATCACCGCGTATATCAATCGAAATAACCGACAGAGTTCCCCAAAATATTTGATGGGCGAATCATATAGCGGCATTCGCACCCCGATCGTGGCCGATTTGCTGGTGCAGGCCGGAACCAGCAACTATCTGCCGGACCCATCGAAGGCAACGCCACAGGTTCTGGCCGGCCTTATCCTGCAATCACCGATTATGGATTACGGGTATCGATCGACGTCGTCAGACACAGCGGAAGGCTTTCTTCCAACACTCGGCATGGTTGCAGATTATTATGGGAAGGCAACAGCACGAAACGGGCAGTCGAAGGCTGATTACGCAGCCTATCTGCGAAATTTCGCTTCTGGCGATTACGCTCAAGGACTTCAGCAGAAGACATTTTCCACAAATGTGACGACAACACTCAGTGGCATTACCGGCCTGCCTGAAAATTCAATCAATCCCGGCCAGACGATTGCAGATTTTTCATCGATTGGTGAGGTTATATATCCAAATAACGGACAGAATGCCAGCTTCAATGACTACGATGGCCGCATCAGCACGATCGAACCTATTAATTACGATGTTAGCTTTTACGAAGATGCTGGATTTTATGGAAACATCAAACAGCTACTCCTGAGCGAATTCGGTTATCAAAACAAAGACCCCAAGCAGGTTTATGGTAGCGATATAGCGGCAGATTATTGGTGGAAAGATTCCCCCATTCAACATCGAGGCTCGCCTTATCCTACCAGCGTGCCGGATTTGGTCGAGGCATTGACGTTGCAACCTACCCTAAAAGCACTCGTCTTCCACGGCTATCATGACGGCGTCACGCCATTCTTTCAAACCGAATTAGACCTCGGGGCCGTGGGACTCTGGACGCCAACCTCGCCCGTCCCGCGAGTGACAGTCAAAGAGTACGATGGTGGACATATGGCATATCTGACGGAAGCATCGCGCAGCGGCATGCGATCGGATCTCAAATCGTTTTTGACGGCGAGTACCACATCGTCGTCAACGACTGCGACGAGCATCACTTCGCAAGGAGTAGCACGATGAAACCTCTTTTTGCTTGTCTGCTTGTAACAACGAGCGTACTGGCGTCGGTTGGCACGCAATCCAGCTTGGCGAACGATCGGCTTGTGATCGAGAATCCGGTCACCGTGTCAGGACACGCTCAGGGCTTCATTCGCGTCGGAGCGAAATTCAGCCGGCCACCTGTCGCGCCCGATAGCGCACCGCCGGCGACAACGAAGAGCAACGTGGCCGACGCCATTACCACCGATCTCAAAGCGAAGTTCAAGGCTGCGGCTGATCCCACCACTCACTTGCTCACCAAGGAGGGGGCGAACAAGACCGGATGGGGGTGGGCCGTGGATCATTTCGACGAGATCGACACGGAAAGGAAAGGGGCGGTTCGCTATGAAGACGTGATCCGCTATCTGAATCGACGCCCTGTCGTCCCGCTATCGACGTCGTAAAACGCGCAAGCCGTATCGGGCGCTGATGAAGAAGATGCCCCATTCGTTACCGACAAGCGGGACGGTGGGGCAAATAGCGAAGTGCATCCAAACTCGTCTACATGTTCAATGTGCAGCTTCACAACGTTGCGTTGGCTTCCATTTTCTTCGGCCCGCCTTAGACAAGACAAAGACCAAACACCGCGACATTTCAATTTCGCGGGAAACCCGACAATTGAACTTGGCTGGAACACACTGCCGTGCACTCCGCCTTGCCTGTCACCCCATCGTCGCGACTATTCAAGGCACGTTCACCGTATCTTTGAACGCTTTGCCGGCACTGAACCTCACTGTCTTCGCTGCTGCGGTCGCAATCTCTGCTAAGGCCGGTATCGGCTGCTACAGCGTCAACGAGTGCTGCCTGTTCATGAGTCGACTTCGTTCGGAAGATCGGACGTCCACCCTACCCATACTTCGGAAGGAAATTGTGCGAAACGTCAACGGTAGCCGCCAGCACGTCGTTACCCATAAATCGCTATGGAATCATCGGCCCAGTAGACGTTTACGGAAGAGTTCGGAATAGCCGGGAAGGCCAATGTGGCGGAAGGCAGCAGGAGTCGAACCTACCCAGGAGCGTCTGACGCCCCTAACCGAGTTTGAAGCCCGGCCGTACCACCGGATACGAATGCCTTCCGTGGGAAAAAACCAAAAGAACAACGAGCGCCTACGCCTGTACACCCACCCAACCGCTGTCAGGCCGCAGGAAGTGAAGATCGCGGTGGAAGCGAGTATACCCAACCCGATCGAAGAATTCGAGAATCTGGATCGCCCGCTTGCGGCCAAGCCCGGTTGCGTCCCGGAACGTCGCCGCATCGAGCCCGCCGCCGCGCGTCGGCGCCAGACGCGCGACCAGCCCGGCCAGCTCGCCAATGACATCCGCGTGATAGAACAGGTCGCGCACGACCTGATGCACGTCGCCGCATCGCGCGAGCTTGCGCAGCAGCGTGCGCACGACATCCTCCGCCGCGCCCGTGTCGCGCGCCAGATCGCGGACCCACGGCGGATCGAAGCGCCCCGCGTGAATCAACGGCAGCAGTTGCTGCGCCAGCGCTTCCTCGCGCGCATCGAAACTCACCGCATGCGACGGCAGATGCAGCCACGGCCCGCTTCGTGCAACGTCCCCGCCATCCACCAGCGCATCGACCAACGCGCGCCACAGCGCATCGCCGACGAGCGGCGCCGCCATGCGTCGCAGGCGTGCCGCATCGAGCCCCTGCTCGTCCGGCATGCGCTCGTGATACGCGCGCAGCGTATCGATCCCCCGCGCCTGCAGCGCATGCCAGTGCGCTCGCGCGATCACCGTGCCGTCGTTCGATGCACGCTCGCGCTGGCCGATCGCCAGCGCGTCGTTCGGCAACGCGAGCGCGTCGGGCGCGAAACCCGTCAGGTGCGTGAGCATCGTGCGGGCGATACCGAGCGGTGCCTGCGCGAGCAGCGCATCGAGCCGCCCTTCGTCGAGCCACGCTGCCAATGCGTCGAGCCATGCTCGGCGCGCGGGCGTGCGGCGCTTGCGCGCGGGACCGAACGGATCGAGTACGCGCCCGCCGCCGACGGTACGTGTCGCCTGCGGATTGCGGACGATGAAGCGGTCGCCCGGCAGCGCGAACACGGGTTCGTCGAATACCAGTTGTACGCGCATCTTCTGGCCGGCCGCCAGCGTATCGCCGTCGAGCAGCGCGACGTGCGCGACGCGATGCAGCGTGCCGAGATGCACGTGCAGCGGTGCCCAGTGCGTCAGCGTGAGCCCCGCATCGGCCAGCAGCGTCAAATCGACGTCGAGACGCGGCGATGTCGCGACCAGCCGCGCATCCGCGACGGTATCGCCGCGCTCGATGTCCGCCTTGTCGACACCGGCCAGGTTCAGCGCGCAGCGCTCGCCCGCGCGGCCCGCGCCGACCGGCCGGTTCTGCGCATGGATGCCGCGCACGCGCGCGGCGGCGCCCGTGCGCACGACCGCGAGCGTATCGCCGGTCGCCACGCGGCCCGCGAACGCAGTACCGGTCACGACGGTGCCCTGCCCGGCGAGCGTGAACACGCGATCGACCGCCAGCCGGAACAGCCCGTCGTCTCGGCGCGTACGCCACGCGAGCGCCGCATCGGCGAGATGACGCTTCAATGCGGCGACACCCGGATCGTCATCGCGCGTCGCGCAGGTTTCGAAGATCGGCGCGCCGTCGAGCGTCGTGCCGTGCAGCCACGTGGCGATTTCGTCGCGCACGGCCGACAGGCGTGCGGTGTCGACGCGATCGCACTTCGTCAGCGCGACCGCGCCATGCGTGACGCCAAGCAGTTGCAGGATCGCGAGATGTTCGCGCGTCTGCGGCATCACGCCGTCATCGGCGGCGATCACGAGCAGCGCGAAGTCGATGCCGCACGCGCCGGCCGCCATCGTGTGAATCAGCTTCTCGTGGCCCGGCACGTCGATCAGGCCAAGCACGTCGCCGTTCTCGAGCGGCGTATACGCATAGCCGAGCTCGATCGAGATGCCGCGCGCCTTCTCTTCCTTCAACCGGTCGGTGTCGACGCCCGTGAGCGCCCGCACGAGCGTCGTCTTGCCGTGATCGATGTGCCCCGCGGTACCGACGATCATGCAGCGGGCCCCGCGATCTGCACGCACTGTGCGACGAATGCCGCTTCATCCGCCGCTTCCAGGCAGCGCAGGTCGAGCCGAAGCGCATTGTCGGCGATGCGGCCGATCACCGGACGCGGCCATTCGCGCAGCTTCTTCTCGAGTTGCGTGAGCGCGCGCCCGCCGCGCTTGCCGTCCGGCGTGCGCACGACGAGCCCGGCGCTCGGCAATTGATCGACCGGCAGCGCGCCGCTGCCGATCTGGCTGAACATCGGCTCGACCTGCACGTCGAAACCGCCGCCGAGCGCGGCCTGCAACGCCGGACGCACACGCTCGGCCGCGTCGGCGATGTCGCGCTGGGGCCGCGTGAGCAGCCGCAACGTGGTGAGCCGCTCACGCAGGAATTCCGGCGCCCGATAGAGCCCCAGCACGGGTTCGAGCGCGGCGAGCGTCAGCTTGCCGACGCGCAGCGCGCGCTTGAGCGGGTGCTTCTTGATCTTCGCGACGAGCGCGCGATCGCCGACGATCAGGCCGGCCTGCGGGCCGCCGAGCAGCTTGTCGCCGCTGAACGTGACGAGGTTCGCACCGGCCGCGACGGTTTCCTGCACGGTCGTCTCGTGCGGCAGGCCCCATTGCGACAGGTCGGCAAGCGTGCCGCTGCCGAGGTCGGCCACGACCGGTAGCCCATGCTCGCGCGCGAGCGGCGCGAGTTCGACCAGCGTCACTTCCTTCGTGAAGCCGCTGATCGCGTAATTGCTGCAATGGACCTTCATCAGAATCGCGGTGCGCGGGCCGATCGCCTCCGCGTAATCGCGCAGATGGGTGCGGTTGGTCGTGCCGACCTCGCGCAGCTTCGCGCCTGCACGACTCATGATGTCGGGAATGCGAAATGCCCCGCCGATCTCGACCAGCTCGCCGCGCGACACGATCACTTCGCGTTTCGGCGCGAGCGCGGACAACGTCAGCAACACGGCCGCCGCGTTGTTGTTGACGACGGTCGCGGCTTCCGCGCCGGTCAGTTCGCACAACAGATCGTCGATCAGGTCGTCGCGATCGCCGCGGCGGCCGGTGGCGAGATCGAATTCGAGGTTGACGGGCCGGGTGAGCGCGTCGACCACCGCGCTCACCGCGTCGTCGGGCAACAACGCGCGCCCGAGATTGGTGTGCAGCACGGTGCCCGTCAGGTTGAACACCGCGCGTACGGTGCCCGCGTTCTGGGCCGCCAGTGTGCGGGCAACCGCGGCAGCGATGCGCGGCTCGTCGAGCGGCTCGGCCGCCTGCGGATCCTGCTGGGCGGCGGTGCGCCAGCGTTCGAGTTCGGCACGCACCGCGTTCAGCACGCGGGTGCGGCCATAGTCGGCGAGCAGCGGCTGCAGCGGCGCCGACGTGAGCACGCGCTCCACCGACGGCACGCGCGCGAGGACGGCATTCAGTTCATTCAAACCCGGGTCGGTCACGTAATGGTGGCTCCATTTCCTTGCGTGGCAGCGTAACCGGCACCGGCGCTCGCGCGCCCGCCCCGGTTGCCCGCCGTCATTCCGCTTCGCGCGACATGTCGGGCCACAGCAGCGGGTTCGGCGAACTGCGCTGGTAGCCGGCTTCGTTCATCAGCAGGTCGAGCGTGAGGCTCGCGAGATCGTCCGCCAGCGGCTCGAACTCGTAGTCCTTCTCCTGGTAGCCGATCTTGCGATAGGTCTTGCATTCGTCGCACGACTCGGCCTTGACGGCTTCGCTGCCGCCCTCGATCCCGTGGTAGGCAATGCCCTTGGTCGAGTCGCAGTGCGAACATTTCGTGCGCACCATGTGCCACTCGGTCGTGCACAGCCCGCACTGCAGGAAACGGTAGCCCTGGTACTGCCCGCCGACACGCACGACGCTCGCGACCGGATGCGTGCCGCACACGGGGCACAGCCCCGGCTGGTCGAGATACGGGACGTCGGACGGTGTGACGCGGCTCGCGAGATCGGTCCAGGCGACCTGCAGCGCTGCCATCAGGAACGGCGCGGTGGCCGGATCGACTTCGGCGAAGCGCAGCGCGAGGATCGCGTCGGCCTGCGCGTCGAGTTCGGCAGGTGCCATCAGGCGCAGCCGGTCGAGCAGCTTCGCGAGCGACGGATTGACGAGCCCGGCGCTTTCGACGCGGTCGAGCAGTTCATAGAGCACGGCGCGCCACTGCGGGTTGCGCTCGCCGTCGAGCGCCGGCACGAGCGGCATCGAATGCTGCTGCGCACGCGCGATCGCTTCGGGCGACGGCATCGGCAGGTTCAGCGCCTGCAGCGTCGCGTGCTGCGCATCGGCGACGGTAGCCATCAGCCGCAGATAGCCGCTGATCGGGTTCAGATCGGCGAGCTTGCGCAACCGTGCGGCACGCGCGGCAAACACGGTGCCGCGCTCCGGCAGGCGAAAGCGCGGAATGGCCGAATGATCGAGCGTCGAGATCTCGGTCGGTTCGAGAATGCGTTGTGTCACGAAAATATCATCCAAAAAAACAAGCGCCGACGGATCGGCGCTTTCCAGGCGATTCCGGCGGTGGCGCGACGGTACGCGGCAATCTGCGTACCGCCACGCTCCAGTGCGTTACTTCACGCTTTCACGGAACCACTTCGGGTGATGCTTGCGGGCCCAGCCCAGCGTGACGGTGCCGCGCACCATCGCCCCGATCGAGCCTTTCACCCACAACGCCGCGTAAATGTGCACGATGATGCTCGCGATCAGCACGAAGGCCGCCACGGCATGCACGACAGCGGCCGCGCGAATCGCCCCGATCGGGAAGTAGAACGAGAAATAGCGTCGCCAGATCACGATCCCCGACAGCAGGAGCAACACCAGGCACGCCACCAACGTGAAGAATAGCAGCTTCTGTCCGGCGTTATAGCGACCGACAGGCGGCAGCTTGTCTTCCCGGTTGGCCAGCACGTCGTCGATCTGCTTAAGCCATTGCCGATCGTCCGCGTCGAGCGCGTTGTGGTGCCAGAAGCGCACCACGAGAATCGCGAACGACACGAACATCACGAGACCGACGAACGGATGCAGGATCCGCGTCCACTGGCCGCCGCCGAACAGCGCGGTGAGCCAGAACATCGACGGATGGAACAGCGCGAGCCCGGACAGCGCGAGCAACACGAACGTAATCGCCGTGATCCAGTGGTTCGTGCGCTCGTTCGGCGTGTAGCGGACGATCAGGTTGGGGTCGTCGTGCTTCATTTTGCGTCCTCCTTGATGCGTCGCGCCTCGTCGCGGGCGGCGGCTTCCTCGTCCTCGCTGACCTCGTTCGGACCGACCCGCGTGTAGTGGAAGAATCCGGCCAGCGCGGTCAGCGCGAGGCCGGCCACCGCGAGCGGTTTCGCGATGCCCTTCCACAGCTTCACCATCGGGCTGATCGACGGATTGTCGGGCAGCCCGTGGTACAGCGACGGTTTGTCCGCGTGGTGCAGCACGTACATCACGTGCGTGCCGCCGACGCCCTGCGGGTCGTACAGCCCCGCATGCTCGAAGCCGCGCTCCTTCAGGTCCTCGATCCGCTCGGCCGCGTGCTGCTTCATGTCCTCCTTGGTGCCGAACACGATCGCGCCCGTCGGGCAGGTCTTCACGCAGGCCGGTTCCTGGCCGACCGCGACGCGGTCGGAACAGAGCGTGCACTTGTACGCGCGATGATCCTTCTTCGAGATCCGCGGAACGTTGAACGGGCAGCCGGTCACGCAATAGCCGCAACCGATGCAGTTCTCCTCGTGGAAGTCGACGATCCCGTTGTTGTACTGCACGATCGCGCCCGGCGACGGACACGCCTTCAGGCAGCCCGGATCCTCGCAGTGCATGCAGCCGTCCTTGCGGATCAGCCACTCGAGGTCGCCCGCCGGGTTCTCGTATTCGGAGAACCGCATGACCGTCCACGAGTGCTCGGTGAGGTCGGCCGGGTTGTCGTACACGCCGACGTTGGTGCCGACTTCGTCGCGCAGGTCGTTCCACTCCATGCATGCCGTCTGGCAAGCCTTGCAGCCGATGCACTTCGATACGTCGATCAGCTTCGCGACGCTTCCGGTCACCGGTTCGCGCACCGTGGGCGGTGGCGTCGTGGTGGCCGAGACGCGCTTGATATCCAGCGATTGCAATGCCATCTCTTCCCCCTTACGCCTTTTCGACCTTCACCAGGAACGACTTGAATTCCGGTGTGTAC
The DNA here is from genome assembly GCF_001718335.1 of Burkholderia territorii. NCBI lineage: Bacteria > Pseudomonadati > Pseudomonadota > Betaproteobacteria > Burkholderiales > Burkholderiaceae > Burkholderia > Burkholderia territorii. Next base: position 726,224 of record NZ_CP013365.1, on the reverse strand, counting down.
GAGTTGCCGTCGCCTACGGACGGAGTCAGGGTATTGGCGAGATAGCCGGGCTTCGTCAGACCCTTGAAGCCCCAGTGCAACGGGACGCCGACCGTCTGGACCTTCTTGCCCTCGATCGTCAGCGGCTTGATCCGCTTCGTGACGAGCGCGACCGCGACGATGTAGCCGCGCTTGGACGACACCTTCACGCGATCGCCGTGCGCGACGCCGACTTCCTTCGCGAGATCTTCGCCGATCTCGACGAATTGCTCGGGCTGGATGATCGAATTCAGCCGCGCATGCTTGGTCCAGTAGTGGAAATGCTCGGTCAGCCGGTACGTCGTCGCGACGTGCGGGAACTCCGACACCTTGCCGAACGACGCCCGGTCGTCCGGGAACACGCGGGCGGCCGGGTTGTTCAGTGCCTGCGGGTTGTCCGGATGCAGCGGGTTCGCCGCAAGCGGCGTCTCGAACGGCTCGTAGTGCTCGGGGAACGGACCTTCGTTCATTCCCGCACGCGCGAAGAAGCGCGCGACGCCTTCCGGGTTCATGATGAACGGCCCCATCCCGTTTTCGGGCGGCTCGTCAGCCTTGAAGTCGGGCACGTCGGCGCCCTTCCACGCGCTGCCGTTCCAGCCGATCAGCTTGCGGGTCGGGTCGAACGGCTTGCCGCTCACGTCGCACGATGCGCGGTTGTACAGGATCCGCCGGTTGGCCGGCCACGCCCACGCCCAGTTCAGCGTCTGGCCGATGCCGGTCGGGTCCGAGTTGTCGCGCCGGCCCATCTGGTTGCCGGCCTGCGTCCATGCGCCGCAGAAGATCCAGCAGCCGCTCGCGGTCGTGCCGTCGTCCTTCAGTTGCGCGAACGCGGCGAGCTGCTCGCCCTTCTTCACGAGCACCTTGGTCGGATCCTTCGGGTCGGGCAGATCGGCAAGCGCACGGCCGTTGAACTCCATCGCGAGCTCTTCGGGCGTCGGGCTTTCCGGGTTCGCGTACGGCCACGTGAGGTTCACGATCGGATCCGGATACTTGCCGCCGTCCTTCTGATACATCTCGCGCATGCGCAGGAACAGCCCCGACATGATCTCGAGGTCGCTCCTGGCCTCGCCCGGCGGCTCCGCGCCCTTCCAGTGCCATTGCAGCACGCGGCTCGAACTGACGAGCGAACCGTTTTCTTCCGCGAAGCACGTGGTCGGCAGACGGAACACCTCGGTCTGGATCTTCGACGCATCGACGTCGTTGTAGTCGCCGTGATGCTTCCAGAACTCGGACGTCTCGGTGGCGAGCGGATCCATGATCACGAGCCATTTCAGCTTCGCGAGGCCCGCCGCCGTCTTCACCTTCGACGGCGCCGCCGCGAGCGGATTGAAGCCCTGGCAGATGTAGCCGTTCATCTTGCCGGCATTCATCAGCTCGATCGCCTGCAGCAGGTCGTACTGCTTGTCGAGCTTCGGCAGGTAGTCGTAGGCCCAGTTGTTCTCGGCGGTCGCCGCATCGCCCCACCACGCCTTCATGAAGCTGACGTGGAACGCCTTGTAGTTCTTCCAGTAGCTCAGCTGGTTCGGCCGCAGCGGTTGCTGCGCGCGCTTCTTGATGTAGCCGTCGAAATCCTGCTCGGCCTGCATCGGCAGCGTCATGTAGCCCGGCAGCAGGTTCGACATCAGCCCCAGATCGGTCAGGCCCTGGATGTTCGAGTGGCCGCGCAGCGCGTTCATCCCGCCGCCCGCGATGCCGATGTTGCCGAGCAGCAGCTGCACCATCGCGCCGGTGCGGATGATCTGCGCGCCGATCGAGTGGTGGGTCCAGCCGAGCGCGTACAGCACCGTGCCGGCGCGGCCGGGAACGGCCGTCGTCGCGAGCATTTCGCACACCTTCAGGAATTTCTCCTTCGGCGTGCCGCACGTTTGCTGGACCATGTCCGGCGTATAGCGTGCGTAGTGCTGCTTCAGCAGGTTGTACACGCAGCGCGGATGCTGCAGCGTCGGGTCGACCTTCACGAAGCCGTCGTCGCCGCGTTCGTAGTCCCAGCTCGATTTGTCCGGGTACGCGTGCTTCTCCGCGTCGTAGCCGGAATAGATGCCGTCGTTGAACGCGAAATCCTCACGCACGATGAAAGTGAAGTCCGTGTAGTTCTTCACGTACTCATGCTGGATCTTGTCGTTCGTCAGCAGATAGTTGATCACACCGCCCAGGAAGACGATGTCGGTGCCGGTGCGGATCGGCGCGTAGTAGTCGGCCACAGAGGCCGTACGCGTGAAGCGCGGGTCGACGACGATCAGCCGCGCCTTGCGGTGCGCCTTCGCCTCCGTTACCCACTTGAAACCGCACGGATGGGCTTCGGCTGCATTGCCGCCCATCACGAGAATCACGTCCGCGTTCTTGATGTCGACCCAATGGTTCGTCATCGCTCCACGGCCAAACGTCGGGGCAAGACCTGCCACCGTCGGGCCATGTCAGACACGCGCCTGATTGTCGAATGCGAGCATCCCCAGACTGCGGATGGTCTTGTGGGTCAGGTAGCCGACCTCGTTGCTGCCCGCCGACGCGGCCAGCATGCCGGTGGTCAGCCACCGATTGACCTTCGCGCCGTCTTCGGCCGTCTCGACGAAGTTCGCGTCGCGATCGGCCTTCATCAGCTTCGCGATCCGGTCGAGCGCGTCGTTCCACGAGATCGGTTCCCACTTGTCCGAGCCGGGCGCCCGGTATTCGGGACGCGTCAGGCGGTTCGGGCTGTGGATGAAGTCGATCAGGCTCGCGCCCTTCGGGCACAGCGTGCCGCGATTGACGGGATGGTCTGGATCGCCTTCGATATGGATGATGCTCGACTGCGCGTTCTTCGCGCCATCCCCGAGGCTATACATGAGGATGCCGCAACCCACCGAGCAATAGGGGCAGGTGTTGCGCGTTTCGACTGTGCGCGCCAGCTTGTACTGTCGGACCTCGGCGAGCGCTTCCGTCGGAGAAAAGCCCATCAGGGCAAGACTCGATCCGGCAAGCGACGTGGCCGTCACCTTCAGGAACTGGCGCCGGGACATTTGTAGCATGATGGTCTCGGCGTTTTTGTGGGGTGAGGTGAAACTGAAAGGATTATAGACAGTTCACGCAACTATGATCGAATCCTCGGATCAATACTGATTTGTCTGATCCTCCGATGTCAGTGCGTTCAACGCCCAACCGAACCGTCATGAAACGACAGATCACCTCCGAAGCCACTCGTCTCGCGCAACAGCAGGCCAACTGGGCACTCACTGCATTCAAGCGCTTCTCGTCCGACCGCTGCTCGGCGATGGCCGCGAGCATCGCGTTCTTCTCCGCGTTCTCGCTCGCGCCGACGCTCGTGATGGTGATCGCCGTGGCCGGCTGGTTCTACGGCGACGACGCCGCACGCGGCCAGGTGTTCGAGCAGGCGCATCAGTTGATCGGCGACGACGCGGCCGCCAGCATCCAGACGATCGTGCAGAACGCGCACCGCGCGGGCGAGCGCGGCGGAATCGCGACGCTGATCTCGTTCGCCGCGCTCGCGCTGGGCGCGTCGGCGACGTTCGCGTCGCTGAACACGGCGCTGAGCGTGATCTGGCCGAGCACGGAAAGCCGCTGGTCGAGCATGCTCGGGCTCGTGCGCGTGCGGCTGATTTCGTTCGGGCTCGTGCTCGGCGTCGCATTCCTGTTGATCGTGTCGCTCGTGCTCGATACCGCGATCACGTTCATCGGCACCTGGCTGCTCGGCGATTCGCCGTACGTCGCGATCACCAACGTGCTGCAGTTCTTCGTCGGCATCGCGGTGCTCGCCGGCGCGTTCGCCGCGCTGATGAAGTTCCTGCCCGATGCGCGCGTCGCGTGGCGCGATGCGTTGATCGGCGGGATTGTCTCCGCGATCCTGTTCTCGGGCGGCAAGAAGCTGTTCGCGCTGTATCTTGCCCGCGCGGGCACGGCCAGCGCATTCGGCGCGGCCGGATCGTTCGCGGTCCTGCTGATGTGGCTGTACTTCTCGGCGGCCGTGCTGCTGCTCGGTGCGGAATTCGCGGCCGCGCGCGGCGATGCGCATCGGCGCACCGGCAATGCCGTGGCCGCGGCCGCGCCGCCCGATCGCGCAAGCAGCGACTGACTGCCGACGCACGCCCTGCGCCGCCGACGCGCCACGCGCGAGGCGGCGCTAACTACGCGACCGCCTGCGTTTTCGCAACCGTCCTGCCCGCGAGGCATTCCCGATCGTTGATGCGTTCTTTGCACCGGCACGCGATGCGCGCTGCAACGGCAAACGTTTGCCTGCCTCGATTTCCGCGCACGAACCCGCGAAACACCCGCTTCCTCTGCCGGATGCACCGGTTGCTGCAACAATCGCAGCGCAGCAATTGTCAACTATTTCAAAAAGAGGAACAGTTCTTGATGTCCTTGATATATATGGACTTTTTCCTGACGTTACCTTTTCGCGACACTTTATTTTTTAAGCTTTCTTGCATGTATGGCACTGAGCTATTCTCCAATCCGCAACAAATAACGAATGACGATTCACTTGCGTGGAGATACTCAACGATGAAGAAACTCGCACTCTCGACCCTCTCGCTCGCGCTGCTGGGCGCCGCTGGCGCTGCTCACGCTCAGTCGAGCGTCACGCTGTACGGCGTGATCGATACGTCGATCACCTATGTCCACGGTAACGCTGGTCAAGGCAACAATTCGTGGTCGATGGGCAGTGGCAACCTGCAAGGCAGCCGTTTCGGCCTGAAGGGTACCGAGGACCTCGGTGGCGGCCTGAAGGCGATCTTCCAGTTGGAAAACGGCTTCAACTCGGCATCGGGCGCACTGGGCCAAGGTAACCGCATGTTCGGTCGTCAGGCATTCGTCGGCCTGCAAAGCGATCAACTCGGTACGCTGACCCTGGGCCGCCAGTACGACCCGCTCGTCGACCTCGTTCAAGCGGTGACTGCAGACAACTACTTCGGCAGCGTGTTTGCTACGCCGGGCGATGTCGACAACAATGACAACAGCCTGCGCGTCAGCAACGCGATCAAGTACACCTCGCCGGTCTGGGGTGGTCTGCAGTTCGAAGGCATGTACGCACTTGGCGGCGTCGCAGGTGCGACGGGCAAGGGTCAGACGTGGGCAGCAGCGGCAGCTTACAACAATGGCCCGCTCGGCCTGGCTGCTGGCTACTTCCACGCGAACAACGCGTCTGCGCTGAATGCCGCAGGCACGCGCTCCGGCTGGACGGGCACGTCGGACGCGATCTTCGACGGCGATTCGGGCACGACGTTCATCAATAACGCGTTCACGTCTTCGACGTCGATTGGCATCGCTCAAGTTGCCGGCCAGTACGCCTTCGGTCCGGTGACGTTTGGCCTCGGCTACAGCAACGCACAGTACAAGGCGGATGCGAACTCGGCTTTCGGTACGAACCAGAAGTACAACACCGGCCGGGCATTCGTCACGTACCAAGCATCGGCCCCCCTGCTGCTCGGCCTCGGCTACATCTACACGAAGGGCAGCGGCGACAACAACGCGAAATACCACCAGGTTTCGCTCGGCGCCGACTACTCGCTGTCGAAGCGCACGGACGTCTACTTGGTCGGCGCATACCAGCACGCAAGCGGCAAGAACGCGGACGGTACCGATGCGCAAGCATCGATTGGTTCGTACGGCATCGCAGGCAAGAGCTCGCAAGAAATCGTCGCGCTCGGCCTGCGCCACAAGTTCTAAGAAGTACGTTTCCGGCATGCATGGCGTCTCCGACGCCATGTCGCCGAACTGCAAAACCAGTCACCGGTTTCGGCCGTGGCTGGTTTTTTTTCGTCCGCTGCCGGCAGCGGCCGGGCGAACGGCAATCGCGTCGAGGGCCTGCGGTAAGGCAACGGGCCGGGAGCGGCTCCAGGACCGCCTGTCGTGCGCCGGATGCCCGTCCAGAGGCATCGAGACACCCCTCGCTGTCCGACGGCTACATACGGCACGATCCCGTTCACGCCGTGCCGCGAACCGCTCACTCCATGTCAGCCTGACGCGCGACAACGGGATCCCTCATCGCAATGGACGCCTGACCGTCCACATCGCCGATTTCGATACCGCGACACGAAGCACTATGCTTCGACGTGTCGATTTCGACGTCCTTCGTCCGTCGTATCGATGGCGGCACGCAGATTGCCGCGCCCCTCACCGACATCCGACAGGAGACACTCCATGACGATTCAGAAGATCACGCCGTTCCTCTGGTACGCGACCGAAGCCGAAGAAGCCGCAGCCTTCTATGCGGGCATTTTCCCGAACTCGCGCGTCGTGCGCGTCACGGCGATCGCCGGCACGGACGGCACCCGCATGGTCGAATTCGAGCTGTTCGGGCAGCCGTTCATCGCGATGAGCCACCCGCGCACCGAAACCTTCAACCACGCGATCTCGCTGATGATCAGCTGCGCCGACCAGGCGGAACTCGACCGCTACTGGAGCGCGCTGCTCGACAACGGCGGCACGGCCGACGGCTGCGGCTGGCTGCGTGACCGCTTCGGTGTCTCGTGGCAGATCGTGCCCGACGCGCTGATCCCGATGATGGCCGATCGCGACGAGGTGAAGGCCGCGCGCGTGGCCGCGGCCATGATGCAGATGACGAAGTTCGACGTCGCCGCGCTGGAGGCCGCCTACGCGGGCACGGCGGGCTGACGAGGCGCGGGCGTGGCGGCTGCCTTCGGCCGGCATCGGCACGCTCGTGGAGGGCGCAAGAGACGCGCATGACGGCGACCGTCGACGGGATTGCATCACGCCGCGACGCAATCGCGCGCGGCGGCCGGTCTCTCGCAGCTATGCCGGCAACATGGCTTCGACGATCGGTCGCACGTCACGCACGAATGCGGCAACCGGCCGGCCCGACAACAGCGTGCCGGCCCCGTCACCGTCGCCGCGCAGATACACCGCACGCGCAGCCGACAAGACGGGCCGGTACGTGTCGGGCAGGCGCTCCAGCGCCCATGCCGCGGCGACATCCTTCGGCGCGATCCTGCCGGTTGCGGCGCTGTACCAGACGCGTGCGAGCGCGAGCACGACGTTGCATTCGTCGCCGCGCCAGTCCGGCTCCGCATCCCACTGCGCAACCGTCGCGCGGAGCGCGGCGATGAAATCGCGTGCGGGCACCGCGTCGAACCATGCGGCCGCGCGCGGCCCGCGCAGCGCAACGTCGTGCTGTCGAACCTTCGTCAACAGAATCGCGAGATCGTGATCGACGCACGCCGGTTCGACGATACCCGCGCACAGATCGCGGCGCAGCCATTCGCCGAATTGCAGTTCGCGCCGGGCCGGATGACGCCACGGCACCACGTCGTCGCGCACAAGCACGGTGACTTCCAGCGCGCGCATGCGTGCATCGCACTGCGGCGGCGCGGACACGTCGAGCAAATCGAGCATCAGCGCACGCCGCACCGCGTCGCCCGGCGAGGCGGCCACCGTCACCAGCAGGTCGATGTCGCTGCGCGGCTTCAGCCCGCCGTCGAGCGCCGAGCCGAACAGATGCACCGCCTGAAGCGCCGCGCCGAGATGCCGGTCGAGCAAGGCGCAAGCGGCTGTCACCTGGTCGCCGATCCCGGCGGGAACGCTCGTCGCGTTCATGATTCGAGCTCCGCGCGACCTGCGCGCCGCATGCGGCGATGGCCAGCCGCGCGCCGGCACGAACACGCCGATTCGGTCATCGGCGCAAGCGGCCCGCAGTACCCGATACGCGTCACGTCGTGCCGTATTCGCGCCGCACGATACCGGCGCGTACGCGCGATTTGCGCGGCGCAATAAAAATCCCCGCACGCTTTCGCGTACGGGGATCGTCGGACATCGCAACGGCCGCCGACATGCATTCGGCGACCGTCACGCTGCATTACGCAGCCGCGTCCTTCAGCTTCTTCAGCGCACGTGCCTTCACGCGCACGCTGGCCGGCTTCGCCGGGAACCAGCGCTCTTCGCCCGTGAACGGATCCTTGCCGAAGCGCTTCTTCTTCGCCGGCACGACTTGTGCCGTGATCTTCAGCAGACCCGGCAGCGTGAATTCGCCTGCGCCCTTCTTGTGAACCGAGCCCAGCACGACGTTCTCGAGTGCGGCGAGGACCGCCTTGACCGCCTTCACTTCGACAGCTGCGCGCTCAGCGATGTGCGTTGCGAGCGATGCCTTCGTGAACTTGTCCTTCAGCGGCGTCGGAGCAGCCGGTGCTGCCTTCGCGACAGCATTCTTGGCCACTACTTTCTTCGCGGGCGCAGCCTTTTTGGCAGCCACTTTCTTGGTCGCCGGTGCGGCAGCCTTCTTGGCCACCTTTTTTGCGGAAGTCGCCATGTTTCTCCTACCAGGTGTGGTCGTTGGATACACGAAGCGTGCAACGCGCGCGCTTCAACGCCGGATTCTACAAGCGCCTCGACGCTTCGTGCAGTACTTTTATGCGTTTTCGCGGGGTTTCCCGCAGGTTTTGTTGCGCGCGACCGACTTCGACGGCGCGCCGGCATCGAAAAACGCCTTCACGTATACGTCCAAACGCACCGGATCGCGAATTACGTTCGATATTTGCGCACCTATACTGACCTCGCTCAGTGCCCCGGATGCCTTCATGCGCGAAGTCAGATACGTCAAAGGACTCGACGGCCTGCGAGCCATCGCCGTCATCCTCGTTTTCCTGTCCCACAAAGGCCACGTCCTCGCTGTCGACGTCGGCAAGCTCGGTGTGTGGACGTTCTTCTTCATCAGCGGATTCCTGATCGTCGGCGAACTGCATCGCAACCGTCAGGCGATCGAATGCGGTACGATGACGCGCCGCCATGCGCTGGCGCTGTTCCTCGCGAAGCGCGCGCTGCGGATTTTTCCCGTCTATTACCTGCTGCTCGCCGCGCTCGCGATCGCGCACGCGCTGTTCTACCAGCGCGGCGTCAATCTCGGGCTCGCGTGGCACGCGACGTTCCTGTCGAATTACTGGATCGGCGTCGTGAAGGACGGCTGGCCGGGCTCCACGTCGCACTTCTGGAGCCTCGCGGTTGAACAGCAGTTCTATCTGATTGCGCCGCTCACGCTGCTCGCGGTGCCGGCCGCGCGTCACGTCGCGCTCGGCGTCGCGGCCGTCGTGCTGTGCGCGTTCGCGCATCTCGCGCTCTACGCGCTCGATGCATCGCCGGTGCTGATCTACGCGTTTTCCCCGTGGAATTTCGCGCTGATCGCGCTGGGCGGCGTCGGTGCGATGGCGCTCGCCGATCGCGGCCAGAGCGTCGTCCGCCGCATTCCGCCCGGCTGGCTCGGCGCCGCCGGCGTCGTGTTCTTCCTCGCGCTGCCCGCGTTCACGATGCTGCCGGACATCGTGACGGGGCTCGTGGATCTTGGCCTGTCCGCGTCGCTCGGCGCGCTGATGCTGTGGATCGTCACCGAGCCCGACCATCCGGCCGTGGCACTGCTCGACTGGGCGCCGCTCGTCTATCTCGGCACGATCAGCTACGGCTTCTACCTGTTCCACAACCTGATTCCGGCACGTTTCGGCGAGATGCCCGCGCTGTTCGCGCACGTGCCGATGCCCGGAATCGTCCGGGAAGTGCTGCCCGAAGTGCTGCAGTTCGCGCTCGCCGTGCTGCTCGCGCACCTGTCGTGGCGCTATCTGGAAAGGCGCCTGCTCGATCTCAAGAAGCCGATCGCCGCGATGCTCGCCCGGTACTTCGTCACGCGGCCGAGCACGTCGCCGCGCTGAGCGCGATACCGGCGCGAACGCGACGCAGCCAGGCGGCAGCCGCGCTCATCGGCACGTACACGACCGGCGCGCCGGCAATGGTTTCATCGCCGCGACGTCAGGTGTCCGGCATCCGGCGCACCGCTCAACGCACGACGCGCCAGAACCGGCATCGCCGTCCGGCGGCATACCGGAATCTTCGCGCAATCACCCGCACGAATCCGCCCGCAACCGGCACCGCCGCTCACCCGCCGCCGCCCGCCCGCGCTTCGTCCACACGCAAAAAAGCCCCGACGCACGAGGCAGCCGGGGCCAACGGAACAACCACCACCTGAAACAATGGAGCAGCGCGGCTGCTTACGCGACGGCAGCCAGCGCGGGCAGGCAGGTACGCAGGTACGCCTCGAATTCGCGGCTCACTTCCGGATGCTGGAGTGCGAGCTCGACGGTCGCCTTGAGGTAGCCGATCTTGCTGCCGCAATCGAAACGCGTGCCGTAGTAGCGATACGCGAGCACCTGTTCGTTCGCGAGCAGCGTCTGGATCGCGTCGGTGAGCTGCAGCTCGCCGCCGGCGCCCGGCTTGAGCTTGCGCAGGTGATCGAAGATCGTCGGCATGAACACGTAGCGGCCCACCACGCCGAGGTTCGACGGCGCGTCTTCCGGCGCCGGCTTCTCGATGATGCCCGACAGCTTGATGATGTCCTCTTCCCACTCGCGGCCTTCGACGACGCCGTACGAGCGGCTGTCCTCGCGCGGAATCGTCTCGACCCCGATCACCGAGCTGTGATAGTGGTCGAACACGTCGACGAGCTGCTTGAGCACCGGCTGCTCGCCGTGCAGCAGGTCGTCTGCGAGAATCACCGCGAACGGCTCGCCGTGCACGAGCTTTTCCGCGCACAGCACCGCGTGGCCGAGGCCGAGCGCCTCCGGCTGGCGCACGTAGAAGCAGTTCACGTGGCTCGGCTTGATGCCGCGCACGAGCTCGAGCAGCTTTTCCTTGCCGCGCGCCTCGAGCTCGGCCTCGATCTCGTAGGACTTGTCGAAGTGATCCTCGATCGCACGCTTGCTACGCCCCGTCACGAAGATCATCTCGGTGATACCGGCGTTGATCGCTTCCTCGACCGCGTACTGGATCAGCGGCTTGTCGACGACGGGCAGCATTTCCTTCGGGCTCGCCTTCGTTGCCGGGAGGAACCGCGTGCCGAGACCGGCAACGGGGAACACGGCCTTGGTGACTTTCAACATGTTCGCATCCTGATTGCGTTGACTGCGCCGCATCGCTGCGCGACCCGGCGCGATTGTTTTTCGAACGGCATATCGAGAACCGGCGGCACGGCCAATTCCACTCCGCTCATTTTCGATATGGACCTATTGCCCATGTTTCCAGAAAACGGATAATCCGTGAATCCGGTCGATATTGCCGAACCCGGCACCCGGACATAAACAAATTACCGATTTCCCGGATACAAATTCTTACGAATCGAATTCCTCGATATACGGGACGCCGCCCCGCTCGAGCCCCGGGCGAATCGGCTCGTTCTTCAGCGCCTCGCGGTATGCCGACAGCACGGCCATGACCAGCAGTACTGCCGCGCTCGCGATCCAATGCATGTCCATCTTGCCGCTCCTTGCATCAATCAACTGGAGCTTCAAACTATCAGAAAAAAATCGGCAAATAATTGTGGCGGCGACGAAACCGCTTTCAGACCTGAATAACACCACCATCTGAAACGACATCATTTACGGGCGGGATTTTTTTATTCATTCGATCGAATTCTTGCGCATTACGATTGGACCATCCCCTTCATCCGTCGCAAGGAATCGAATCGCATGCAAGCTTTCAGCGGATCGTCTTTGGCCGCGCCGCCCGTCGCCGACCACAAGGAACACGTGATCGACGCGATGCGCGGCTTCGCGGCGCTGCTCGTCGCCTATTTCCACTGCCGTCAGGTCGTCTGGGTCGGCATGCAGAGCTTCCATCATGCTTACGGTCATGCACTCAGCCCGAGCGTGATCGCCGGCTACCTGACTTTCCCGTTCGCCTGGGGCTCCGCCGGCGTGCCGATCTTCTTCGTGATCAGCGGTTACTGCATTCACCGCAACGCGGCGCTCAAGCTTGCGGCCAACCCCGCATATCGGCTCGATGCGCCCAACTTCTGGGCGCGCCGCTTCGCCCGCATCTATCCGGTGCTGCTCGCCGCGCTGCTGTTCACGCTTGCGATGGACGCGGTGAGCCTGCAGATCGCGCCGGTCAGCCACAAGATCCGCGATGTCGGCATCACCGCGTTCCTCGTGAACCTGTTCTCGCTGCAGGGCGTCGCCGGCTATACGTACGGATCGAACGGCGCGCTGTGGACACTGTCGCTCGAAGTGCAGTTCTATGCGATCTACCCGCTGCTGTTCGCGCTGCGCCGGCGCATCGGCATGCCGGCCATCGTGGCGGCCGTCGCGCTCGTCAACGTCGCGTCGGCGTGGCTGCTCGAACGGCACGACCTGCAGTTCTTCACGTCGTACTGGCTGTCCTGGACGGTCGGCGCATGGATCGCCGACGTGCGCGCGCAGCCGGCGCGCGGCACCGCCGCCGTGCCGTCGCGCGCGTGGTACCTCGCGGCCGCCGCGCTGCTCGCCGCGGGCTGCGGCGCGTTCCATTTCGGCCAGTACGGCGCGTTCCAGCTGTGGGCGGCCGGCTTCGCGTGCTTCCTGTACCGCGCGCTCGCCTGCCCGCCGCGCCCGACGCCGCTCCTGCGCGTGCTCGGGTGGTTCGGCGACTTCAGCTACTCGCTGTATCTGATCCACCTGCCGCTGTTCGTCTGCCTCGGCTCGGTGCTGTTCCACTCCGAACTGCAACTGTCGATCTGGCCGTCGGTTGCATTCATGGCCGCCGCGATTCCGGTCGCTTACCTGTTCTACCGGCTGTTCGAACGCCCGGCGATGATGTGGTCGGCCAGCCTGAAGCCGACGCGCGCGCCCCGCGTCGTCGCACCGGCCCCGGAACAGGCTGCCTGAACGCGCCGTTACGGCACGCCCGGCCCCCGCGCGAGCTCAAGTCGTGCGGGGGCATTTTCATGGGCGCCATGCGTGTGCGGGATGCGTTTGCGCGTCGGGAAGGCGGGTTTGGCGAATCGCAGTTCGCACGCCGTCCGGGCGGCTGCCCGATCGTCGAATCGCCCCGCCGCCTGCCGGCTGCACGGTACGACCTCACGGCGCCGCTCAGGGGATTCCGTGAAGTGTTTCCGGGCCAAATGGCAAGGCTGCCCGGCAGGCCCATGCGCCAATGCATCGGCAGCAGCTCACCTCCGCCGCTCCGCGCCTGACGGCCGCCACGCTCCCGCCCGCCCAAACGCAAAACCCTCATGCAGCACGTCGCCGCATGAGGGTTCGCTTCCCGGCGCATGGCGTCGCAACGCGCCCACGCACCGCATCTGCCGCCTCTACCGCTTCTTCGCCTTCGCGGCCTTCGCCGTATCCGCGAGGATTTTCTCGACCCGCTCCACATAAGTCTCGGTGCCGAACCGGCGCACCGCGGTCGCCCGCCCGCTCGCGACGAGCCGTTCGCGCAGCGCGGCGTCGCGCTGCAGCGTGGCCAGTGCGTCGGCCAGCGCGGCTGCGTTGCCCGGCTCGCACAGCAGCCCGTTTTCGCCGTCCTCGATGATCTCGACGACCCCGCCCGCACGGGCCGCGACCACCGGCCGCCGCGCAAGCATGCCTTCGACGATCACGCGCCCGAACGGCTCCGGCGTGATCGACGTGTGCGCAACCACGTCGACCGCCTTCATGCACGCGGCCACGTCGCGCTGGAATCCCAGAAAGTGCACGCGGTCGTCCATTCCATGACGCGCGACGATCTCGTGCAGCTGCGCCGCGTATTCGTCCTCGCCGAACAGCGGCGCGCCCACCAGCACGACGTGCATGTCGGGATGGCGAGCCGCGGCCTCCAGCAGCAGATGCTGCCCCTTCCAGTGCGCGAGGCGACTGAACGAGCCGACGAGCCACGCGTGCTCGGGTAACCCGAAGCGCGCGCGCAGCGCGGGCTGGCTGGCCGTGTCCAGCGCATCGAACGGTTCGGCCGAAATGCCGTTGAACACGACGTCGACGTGCTGCGGCGTGAAGCCCGTCAACGCACGGAATGCCTGCGCGGACGCGTCGGAGTTTGCGATCACGCGCGTGACGCCGAACCGTGCGCAGTACTTGATCGCCATCAGCTGCTTGCTGCCGAAATGGTCGCCGCTGACGATGTCGCGCAGGTGCCAGACCACCGGCTTGCGCGCGAGCCGCCCGGCCAGCGCCGCGACGACCATCGCGCGCTGCGTGTTCGCGTAGATCACCTCGGCGCGGCGTGCGCGCCGTGCAACGTCGCGCACGAGCGAGAACAGCTGCTTCAACGCACCGGCCGACACGCCGCCCTGCTTGCGTACGCCGGCGAGCGCGCCCTGGTCGAGCACGTCGACGCGCGCGCCGATCTCATCGAGCGCCGCGCGGAAGGGCCCGTCGTCGAACAGCACCACGTCGGCGTTCGCGCGCATGTGCTTCATGATTTCCAGCAACGACAGCTCCGCGCCGCCGAGCACGCCGCTCTGGTCGAGCACGAGCGTCGCCGGGCCGCGCGCGGGCGGCATCGGTGCGACGGCCGTGCCGCGCTGCGCGGTCGCGCCGGGCAGCGCGGCCTCCACGTAGTCGAGAAAGCGCCGCCGGAACGTTTCTGCGGAAAAGCGCTCCGCGTTCGCGCGGCACGCCTGCGGCGTGAAGCGCTGCGGCGCGCGTTCGAAATCGTCGACCGCCGCGACGATCGCGTGCGGCGTCTGTTCGTCGAAGAACAGCCCGGTCGGATTCGCGTGTGCGCGCGGTTCGAGCACCGTCTCGAGCGCACCGCCCTTGCCGTATGCGATCACGGGCGTGCCGCATGCCTGCGCCTCGACCACCGAGATGCCGAAATCCTCCTCGGCCGCGAACACGAACGCCTTCGCACGCCGCATCCGGTCGTGCAGCACCGCGAACGGCTGATAGCCCATGATCTCGACGTTCGGGCCGGCCTTCGCGCGGATCTTCTGCATCTCCGGGCCGTCGCCGATCACGACGAGCTTGCGCTCCGGCGTGCGCGAGAACGCTTCGACGATCAGGTCGATCTTCTTGTACGGCACCATCCGCGACGCGGTCAGGTAGAAATCGTCCTTCGCTTCGTTCAGCGAGAAGCCGTCGACGTCGACTGGCGGGAAAATCACCGCCGCGTCGCGGTGATACACCTTGCGGATGCGTCGCGCGATGAACGCCGAATTCGCGACGAAGCCGTCCACCGCATTCGCGGTGCGCGTGTCCCAGTTGCGGATGTAATGCAGGATCATCCGCGCGAGCAGCGACTTCGGCCCGTGCGTGAGGTTCGACTGTTCCAGATACTGATGCTGGAGGTCCCACGCGTAGCGGATCGGCGAATGCACGTAGCTGATGTGCATCTGGTCCGGCCCGGTCAGCACGCCCTTCGCGACCGCGTGGCTGCTGGAGATCACGAGATCGTAGTCGGACACGTCGAGCTGCTCGATCGCGAGCGGCATCAACGGCAGGTAGCTGCGGTACTTGGTGCGCGCAAACGGCAGCTTCTGGATGAACGAGGTCGTCACCGGCTTGCCGCGCACGAACGTGCGATCGTCGAGGAAATCGACGAGGCTGAACAGGTCCGCATCGGGAAAGCACGCGACGATCTGTTCGAGCACGCGCTCGGCGCCGGCGTACGTGACGAGCCAGTCGTGGACGATCGCCACGCGCAGCGGACGCGATGCATCGCGTGCGCCCGCGTGCGCGCGCGGTTCGGTCCGGCGCAGCGCGGCGGTGTCGCCGGCTTCGGCCGCGGCGGCATCCGCCGTGGCGAGATTCAGGATGGCGTGTTCCGCCAGATCGCGATTCATACGGTTTTCCTCGCATTGAGACGGACGAACAGGTCGCGCGCGAGTGCGCGCAGGGCCGGCGTCATCGTGAGCGACCACGCAAGATTCAGCACCAGCACGACCGCGCAGAGGCCGATCGACTCGCCGAGCCCCGGCCACGCTTGCGCGAGAAACAGGCTCGCGAGCAGGAAGGCGAGATGCGCGAGCATGTCGAGCACGATCGCGCGCATCCGGATCGCCGACAGGTAAAGCAGCACGCCGTAATCGACCAGCGCGCGGGCCGCGACGACCACCGCCGCGCCGATCAGCCCGAAGTGATGGATGCCGAGCCACAGGCCGCCGACGAAGAACGGCATCTCGACGAGCCCGGCGAACGCCGCCCGGGCCGGATTGACCTGCGACTGGATCAGGATCCGTGTGACGCTCGCCTGCCCGACGAGCCATACGCTGATCACCAGCACGCGCCCGACCGGCGCCGAATGCGCGGCGAGATCGGCGCCGACCCACAGCGTGAGGAACGGCGCGAGCGCGAAGATCGCGACGATGCCGACCGGCGTGAACACGCCGTTCAGGAATTCGAGCGACTGGCGCGCGAGCGTATCGGCATGCTCGCGGCCAACCGCCGACAGCCGCGGAAACAGCGTGCGCACCAGCGCGTTCGGCAGCATGTTCAGCCGCGTGACGAGGTTCTGCGGAACCGTGTAATAGGTGACGAACTTCGCGCCCATGCCCGCGCCGAGCATCACGCGATCGAGCGTGTCGGCGATCATGCTGGTCGTGCTCGCGATCAGCATCCAGCCGCCGAAATTGAACAGCCCTTTCGCGGTGCCCCACTGCGGCGGATCGATGCGCCGGATGGCGAGCACCTTGATGCTCGCGTGACCGAGCATCACCGCCGCGATCAGCCGCGCGACGACCGCCGCGGCCAGCACCGTCTGCAGGTTCGGCGCGATCCACCATGCGGCGCCGAGCGGCAGCAACTGGAACAGGAACGTGCCGATCGTCTGGTTCGTGTTGAACACGCCGAACCGTTCGGCGCCGTTGATCGCGCCGGCGAACACCCACGACACGTTCGCGAGCGGAATCGCGAGCGCGAGCCACGGCAATGCGAGATACACCTCGTGCTGCATCGCCGCCGACACCTTCGTGAAATACGCGGTGTAGACGAACGCACCGAAATAGATCAGCAGCCCGCCAACGATGCCGGTGCCGAGGTTCAGCCAGAACGCGCTCCAGAAGACGCGCGCGCTTTCGTCCGCGTTGCCGCTCGCGAGCGCCTTCGAGATGTGGTTCTGCGCGGCCATGCTCATCCCGAGATCCAGGATTCCGAAATAGCCGATCAGCGTCCATACGAGGCTGACGACGCCGTAGCGTTCGACGCCCAGCGCGTGAATGTACGCGGGCACCGTCACCAGCGACACGAAGGTCGGCAGGATCAGGCCGATGAAGTTGATCGAAACGTTCTTGAGTATGCCTTTGTCCATGCTTGTGCCCATGGGCCTGTTCCCGCCGATGACGGGCTTGCGAACGTGCATTGCCGGTCGTGATGCCGCGCCGGGGAAGCGACGACCGATGCCGCAATACGGCGGGCAACGCACGTTCCCTTGATTAAAAAACGTTCGCCGGGCTGGCCTCCGGAACGGCACGTCCCTGGCTGAAACGGGCCTGCGGCGCCGGCAACGTGCCGCCCGTCACGGTTTCCAGCGATACATCAGCACCTTGCCGCGTGCGTCTTCCTCGACGAACACCAGGTATTCGCCGTTCTCGCGCCGGAACGCGCTGATGCCGAACGGCACGTCGACCCAGCCCGACGCCTTGCCGACCTCCGCGCCCGGGCTCATCACGCCGACTTCCTTGCCGGTTTCCTTGTCGTACACGTGGATCTTGCCGACCGGCTCCACCGTGAAGATGTAGCGGCCCTCGACCGTGATGCCGATCAGGTCGAGGATCGGCTTCGCGTCGAGCTGCCAGGGCAACGCGACCGTGTAGCGCACCACCGGCGAGCCGGTCGACCATTTGTCGAAGCGCACCAGCACGCGGCCGACTTCCTTGTTGATGCCCGGCTGCGGCGGCGCGTCGGCCGTGTAGCCCGTCACGTAAAGCGTGTCCGTCTGCGGCTCGTAGATCGCGCGGCGCAGCTGCGTGAACGGCTGCGGCATCGGATAGGTCGTGACCTTGTCGTACGAGTAGATCGGGTTGCCGGCCTTGTCGATGCCGCCGTAAGCGAAGCGGTGAATGCCGCGCACGTCGCTCGTGCGCCAGATGTCGCCCTTCGTGTCGACCCACCAGCCCCAGCCGCCCGCCTTCGCCTTGCTCGTCGTGTTGGTCGTGAATTCGTCCTCGTCGAGCCGGCCGTTGCCGTTGGTGTCGCGCCAGATCCAGTCGCCGCCGGGCGGCTTGTTCGGCACCTTGTCGACCGGCCGCGCGCGGCCCGCGATCAGGCCCGACGGAATCGCGACCTCGCCGTCGCGCTTCGCGTCGAAGCGATAGATCTTCAAGTGGTCGGCGTACATGTCGGTCAGGTACAGGAACGTGCGGCCGTCGATGCGCCGCGCGAACGGCATGCCGGGATACTGGTCCGTGTGGAACACGGGATCGTCCGGATACTTGAAGCGGTTCGACAGGAAGCCGACATATTTCCAGTCCTGGCCGGGCGGTTTCGACAGATCGAGCTCGAAGCGCTTGTTGCCCGTGTACACGCTGTTCGGCCGCGCCGGATCGAGCCACGCGCCGTCGACGAACAGCAGCCCCTGCACCTGCCAGCGCAGCTTGCCGTCCGGCGCATAGCTCTCGAGCACCGCGCCGAGCCCCGCGCCGATCGTGTCGTGACGCGGCCCGATGCCGTTCATCGACACATAGACGTTGCCCGCCCGATCGACGCCCACGCCGGTCAGCCCGTTGAAGCGCTGCGGCCCCGGGCGGCCCGGCACCGGGCCAGCGAAGATGCCGCCGCGCTCGCCGAGCGTGCCCGACGGCGCATAGCCCTTGCCGCCTTTCGAGACGATCAGCACCTGTTGCCGAGGCCCGTTGTCCGCCACCAGCACGCGCCCTTTCGCGTCGACCGCCACATCCACCGCATCGGTGCCGTCGGGCAGCGCGGGCGCGTCGTCGAGCTTGCGGCCGTCTGGGCGCACGTGCACGAGATGCGCGGGCCCGCCGATCGTATCGGTGAGCAGCCACAGCGTGCCGTCGCCGGCCAGCGCGATGCGGCCGGGCTCGTGCGCGCTCCACGTGGCCTTCTTCTGCATCGTCTCGGCGTCATAGACGTCCACCGCGTCATGCGACGGATTCGTCGCGAACAACGTCTTGTCGTCGGCCGCGAGGCCGCCGACTTCCGCTTTCGCGTCGCCCACTTCCGAGCGGGCCGGAGCCGGCACCTCGTTGACCATCATGAAGCTGGCCGCCATTCGCGCGCGGCCGGCATCGGCGCGCCCGCCGGGCGCGACCTGCGGCGCCGCGCGGAACGGCGCCGGCTGCTTCATGTCGCCGATCGTGCGGCGCGAAATGCCGAACCACTGCTTGCCCTTGTCCGGCCAGATGCCCGGCGACTGCAGATGGCCGCGCTCGTTGCCGACGCCGATCGCGACGTACACATATTTGCTGTTCACCGCCACGGCGTTGCCGCCGAGGTTGCCCCAGCCGTGCGTGCCGCCCGCGAAGCCGAGCATCTTTCCGTCCTGGTAGACGCTCGCCTCGGCGCCGCTCTCGTCCCACGGCGCATTCGTATACACCTTGCCGTCGGACGTCACCGCGATCGCGCGAATATCGATCTGCGTCCAGCTGCCGTCGCCATAGCCGAACGTGTTGCCGATCCACGACGTGGTCGCGGGCAATACGGTTTCAGCCGGGGCGGCGCTCGCGGACAGCACCGCGCATACCGTCATGCCAACCAGAATCAGACGTCGCAATGCGCTCTCCAGACTCGATGCGAAAGCGACCGGCGCCGCGGGCATGCGGCCTGCGCTGATGACCTGTCGCTAAATGGGTTTCAAACGTCGCGATGCAGGTTACAAGCAAAAATAATCACAAGAAATTTGGAAATATTTGGGGATGTTTCCGCGAGAAATATTGAACCGGAACAGCCGAAATTTGACGCGTGGAAGCGGCAATATCGACCGCCTTTCATCCGGCGCCCCGTAGAAAATGCCGCCTCGGCCCGCCCGCCGGCGCGCATGGCCTGCAAACCTTTCATGTCGTGATTGAAACGGCCGGCATTCGAATGCTTTCAGCCGAATAAATGACATGCGTTTTTTTGCCGATTTCTTTTCCCTAGAATCGATTTCGATTCAATATTTCATTTAAACGCATGCATTACGTTCACGCATCGGATGCGCGGCGCAGCACGGCATCGGCCGCGCGTCGCGAAGGAGCGGCGCGATGACGGGCATCTCGCGCCCCGCCGACCTCGCCCCGCCGCAACACGGCCGCATCGTGCAGCTCGACGGACTGCGCGCGATCGCGGTCGGCGCCGTGTTCCTGCAACACGCGCTGAAGGCGCCGCTATGGATGGGCGTCGATCTGTTCTTCGTGCTGAGCGGCCTGCTGATCACCGGCATCCTGCTCGATCGCAAGGCGCGCGGACAGTCGTACTTCAGTCACTTCTACGCACGCCGCGTGCGCCGCATCCTGCCGCCGTACGTGCTGCTGCTGATCGTGTCGACGCTGCTGTTCGGCGCGAGCTGGCTGCCGCACTGGCCGTGGTTCGCGTTCTTCTCGACCAACATCGGGCTGTCGCTCGGCAGCATCGGTCACGACAGCCTGAACGTGCTGTGGTCGCTCGCCGTCGAGGAGCAGTTCTACATCTTCTGGCCGTTCGTCGTGCTCTGGTGTTCCGAGCGCGCGCTGCTGTGGATCGCCGCCGCGCTGATCGTCGCGGCGCCCGTGCTGCGCGCGATCGCGACGCCGTGGTTCGATTCGTTCTGGCCGATCTACTACCTGACGCCGTTCCGGATGGACCTGCTCGCCGCGGGCGCATTGCTCGCGATCGTGCTGCGCCGCGACCGCCGCGCGCTGGAGCCGTTCTATCCGCTCGCGATCGCCGGCGCGCTCGTGTCGCTCGCGATCCTCGGCTGGCTGCACCTGTCGTTCCCGCGTTTCCGCGCGGCGAACACGCCGCTGTCGAACGCCGCGCTCTACAGCATCTCGCTGCTGCTTTGCACGTCGATCGTCGTGATCGCGCTGCGCGGACGCGGCCTCGTGCAGCGCGTGCTGACGAACCCGCTGCTCGTGTACGTCGGCACCGTCAGCTACACCGTCTACCTGATTCACCTGAGCGTGCTGTACGCGCTGTGGCCGCTGCACCTGAACCGCTTCGTCACGGCCGCGCTCGCCCTCGCCATCACGCTCGCGTACGCCACCGTGAGCTGGTACGGCTTCGAGCGGCGCCTGACGCGCGGGCCCGCACGCGCGACGGTGCCCGCCGCCGCGCGCACGACCGCCTGATTTTCTCAATCCATCGATTCGACCAGGACATTGCCATGAGCCAAAACCGCAAGAAGGCCATCATCACGGGGATCACCGGGCAGGACGGCGCCTACCTGACCAAGCTGCTGCTCGACAAGGGCTACGAAGTCACGGGCACCTACCGCCGCACCAGCTCGGTGAACTTCTGGCGTATCGCCGAGCTCGGCGTCGACACGCACCCGAACCTGTCGCTCGTCGAGCACGACCTGACGGATGCCGGCTCCAGCCTGCGGCTGCTCGAGCGCACGCAGCCCGACGAGCTGTACAACCTGGCCGCGCAGAGCTTCGTCGGCGTGTCGTTCGACCAGCCGGCGACGACCGCCGAAGTCACGGGCATCGGCCCGCTGAACCTGCTCGAGGCGATCCGCGTGGTGAGCCCGAAGACGCGTTTCTACCAGGCATCGACATCCGAGATGTTCGGCAAGGTGCAGGCGATTCCGCAAACGGAAACGACCGCGTTCTACCCGCGCAGCCCGTACGGCGTCGCGAAGCTGTACGCGCACTGGATGACCGTGAACTACCGCGAGTCATACGGCCTGTTCGGCTGCAGCGGCATTCTGTTCAACCATGAATCGCCGCTGCGCGGCCGCGAGTTCGTCACGCGCAAGATCACCGACACCGTCGCGAAGATCAAGCTGGGCAAGGCGGGCAAGCTCGAGCTCGGCAACCTCGACGCCAAGCGCGACTGGGGCTTCGCGCTCGAATACGTCGAAGGGATGTGGGGGATGCTGCAGGTCGACGAGCCCGACACCTACGTGCTCGCGACCAACCGCACCGAGACCGTGCGCGACTTCGTGCAGATGGCGTTCGCGGCCGCCGGCTATCAGATCGAATGGACCGGCAAGGGCGAACAGGAGCGCGGCCTCGATGCGTCGAACGGCAACGTGCTCGTCGAAGTCAACCCGAAGTTCTACCGCCCTGCCGAAGTCGACCTGCTGATCGGCTGCGCGGACAAGGCAAAATCCAAGCTCGGCTGGGCGCCGAAAACGACGCTCGAGCAGCTTTGCCAGATGATGGTGGAAGCGGACCTGACGCGGAACAGCCACCATGACACGTACTGATGCCGGGCGCTCGTCGCGTCGCGCATTCGTCACGGGCTTGACGGGCTTCACCGGCCGCTACATGGCGCAACGCCTCGAGGCGGCCGGCTACGACGTGTGGGGCACCGTGGCGCCCGGCGCGGCGCGGCCGGACGATCCGGCACTCGCGAACTGCACGCTGGTGCCGGTCGACCTGCTCGACGCGCAGGCGATGCGCGCGGCGGCCGCCGACGCGCGGCCCGACGCGGTCGTGCATCTGGCCGCGCGTGCGCACGTCGCGCAAGACGAGCCGTCGCAGACTTACGCGGTCAACATCGTCGGCACGCGCAACCTGCTGGCCGCGCTCGCGGGCCTCGAGCGCCGCCCGTCGGCCGTGCTGCTCGCCAGCAGCGCGAACATCTACGGCAATTCGACGGCCGGCGTGCTCGACGAGACCGTCGCTCCCGCTCCCGCGAACGACTATGCGGTCAGCAAGCTGGCGATGGAATACGCGGCGAAGCTATGGGCCGACCGGTTGCCGATCGTGATCGCGCGGCCGTTCAACTACACCGGCGTCGGCCAGGACGATGCGTATCTGCTGCCGAAGC
Organism: Burkholderia territorii; assembly: GCF_001718335.1. NCBI lineage: Bacteria > Pseudomonadati > Pseudomonadota > Betaproteobacteria > Burkholderiales > Burkholderiaceae > Burkholderia > Burkholderia territorii. The sequence continues at coordinate 703,620 of NZ_CP013365.1, read as the reverse complement.
TCGTGTCGCACTATGCGCGCAATGCGCCGCGCATCTCGCTCGGCAATCTCGACGTGAGCCGCGATTTCTCCGACGTGCGCGACGTGACGGCCGCCTATCTGAAACTGCTCGAAGCCGCGCCGGCCGGCGAGACGTTCAACGTCTGCTCGGAACGCGCGTATTCGCTGAAGGAAGTGCTGGCGATGTTGTCGCGGATCGCCGGCTACGTGATCGACGTGACGATCGATCCGCGTTTCGTGCGGCACAACGAGGTGAAAAGCCTGAGCGGGTCGCGCGACAAGCTGCGGCGCGCGGTGGGCGAACTGCCCGTGACGCCGCTCGACGACACGCTGCGCTGGATGATGGAAGCGATGCGCGACGCGCAGCCGCCCGCGCAGGCGAGCTGATTCCGTCGACGCGCACGGCGCCGGCCAAATGAAAACGGGCCGCTCAATCGGATCGAGCGGCCCGTCGTCATGTCGGCCGTGCAATCGATGCCGCCGTGCTCAGCCCTCGAGGCCGCGCGCGAGATCGTTGCGCAGGTCGCCGGCGTTTTCCAGGCCGACCGCGAGGCGGATCAGCCCTTCGGTGATCCCCGCTGCCGCACGCGCTTCCGGCGTGATGCGGGCATGCGTCGTCGTCGCCGGATGCGTGATCGTCGTGCGCGTGTCGCCGAGGTTGCCGGTGATCGAGATCAGCTTCGTGCCGTCGATCACGCGCCACGCATTCGCGCGCTGCTGCTCCGGCGTGTCGCCCTTCAGTTCGAACGATACGATCGCACCGCCCGCCTTCTGCTGGCGCTTCGCGAGTTCGTGCTGCGGATGCGATTCGAGGCCCGGATAGTACACGCGCGCGACGGCCGGATGCGAATCGAGCCAGCGCGCGATTTCCAGCGCATTCGCCGACTGCTTCTCCACGCGCAGCGACAGCGTCTCCATTCCCTTCAACAGCACCCACGCGTTGAATGCCGACAGCGTCGGGCCCGCGCTGCGCACGAACGGGAACACCTTGCCCATGATGAATTCCTTCGAGCCGACCAGCGCGCCGCCGAGCACGCGGCCCTGCCCGTCGAGGAACTTCGTCGCCGAATGCATCACGACGTCGGCGCCGAGCTTCAGCGGCTGCTGCAGTACCGGGCTACAGAAACAGTTGTCGACGACGAACAGTGCGTTCGCGGCCTTCGCGATCTTGCCGATCGCCTCGATGTCGGCGAGTTCGGTCAGCGGGTTCGACGGCGTTTCGAGGAAGAACATCTTCGTTTCGGGCCGCACCGCTTCCTGCCATGCGTTCAGGTCGGTCGGATCGACGAAGGTCGTCGTGATGCCGAACTTGCTGAAGATCTGCGAGAACATCCCGAGCGTCGAGCCGAACAGGCTGCGCGAGCTGACGAGGTGATCGCCCGCCTGCAGCGCGGCCATCACGACCGACATGATCGCCGCCATGCCCGACGCCGTCGCGATGCAGGCCTCGCCGCCTTCGAGCGCGGCGAGACGATCCTGGAACATGGTGACGGTCGGGTTCGTGAAGCGCGAATAAGTGAAATAGTCTTCCGAATTCGCGAAGCGCTCGGCAGCCTCGGCCGCGCTCGTGAAGCAGAAGCTCGACGTGAGGAACAGCGCTTCCGAATGCTCGTTGAAGTTGCTGCGCTGCGTGCCCGCGCGCACGGCGAGCGTGTCGAAGTTGAGGGAGTCGTCCATGTTCCGTTTTCCGTATTCGAGGGTCGCGCCGCGGGTCATGCATCGGGCGCGAACCCAGCCACAAATCAGGCCAAAACAAAAAGCCCGCTATGCGTCGGCATCAGCGGGCTTCGGTGCGGTACGACAGCGATCGACTCGGGCCGGCTGCCGCCGGCCTTCGCTTTAGCTGTTTTGGGAAGTCGCCCCGCGTCCGCAAGCTGAATCAAATCGACGCAAGGCCACATCCTATCACGCTTCATCCGAAGCGTGCGCCGGTGTCACTCGACCGACAGCTGCAGGTTCATCTGCGAACGGGCGGCATCGCCAGCCGTGTCGCGATCGGCCTGCGACGCCGGTGCGAGACGCGCGCGCTCGATCGCATCGAGGTACTCGGGCGTCACGGCACCGGTGATGTAGTTGCCGTCGAAGCAGGACGCCTCGAAGCGCTCGAGCTTCGGGTTGATGTCGCGCACCGCGCGGCGCAGGTCGTCGACGTCCTGATAGATCAGGTAGTCGGCGCCGATGATCTTCGCGACTTCTTCGTCGCTGCGGCCATGCGCAACCAGCTCGCCGCGCGTCGGCATGTCGATGCCGTACACGTTCGGGAACTTCACGGGCGGCGCCGCCGACGCGAAGATCACCGACTTCGCGCCCGCATCGCGCGCCATCTGCACGATCTCGTGCGAGGTCGTGCCGCGCACGATCGAGTCGTCGACGATCAGCACGTGCTTGTCCTTGAACTCGATGCTCATCGCATTGAGTTTCTGGCGCACCGACTTCTTGCGCACGGCCTGGCCCGGCATGATGAAGGTGCGGCCGACGTAGCGGTTCTTGAAGAAGCCTTCGCGATACTCGACGCCGAGCTTCGCGGCGACCTGCATCGCGGCCGGACGCGACGAATCGGGAATCGGCATCACGACGTCGATCGGCACGTTCGGCAGCTCGCGCTTGATCTTCTCGGCGAGGTAGTCGCCCATGCGCAGGCGCACGTTGTAGACGGGCACGCCGTCGAGGCACGAATCCGGACGCGCGAGATACACGTACTCGAACATGCACGGATTCAGCGTCGGGTGCTCGGCGCACTGCTGGCTATGGAAGTTGCCGGCCTTGTCGATGAAGATCGCTTCGCCCGGCTGCACGTCGCGCACGAATTCGAAGCCGATGCCTTCGACCGCCACCGATTCCGACGCGACCATCCATTCGGTGCCGTTTTCGGTCTCGAGCTTGCCGATGCAGAGCGGGCGGATGCCGAACGGATCGCGGAACGCGAGCAGGCCGTAGCCGGCGATCAGCGACACGATCGCGTACGAGCCCTGCAGGCGCCGATGCACGCCCGCGACCGCCTTGAACACCGCGGCCGGATCGAGTTCGAGGCCCGTCGTCGACAGTTGCAGCTCGTGCGCGAACACGTTGAGCAGCACTTCGCTGTCGGAATTGGTGTTGATGTGCCGGCGATCGATCCGGAACATCTCGTCCTTCAGCTGTTCCCAGTTCGTCAGGTTGCCGTTGTGCGCGAGGATGATCCCGAACGGCGCGTTCACGTAGAACGGCTGCGCCTCGGCCTCGCTCGACGCCGAGCCGGCCGTCGGATAACGGACCTGGCCGATGCCGAAGGTGCCGGGCAGGCTGCGCATGTTGCGCGTGCGGAACACGTCGCGCACCATGCCGTTCGCCTTGTACATGTGGAAATTGCTGCCGTCCGCCGTCGCGATGCCCGCTGCGTCCTGACCGCGATGCTGCAGCAGCAGCAGGCTGTCATAGATCAGCTGATTGACCGGGGATTGGGAGATAACGCCTACGATGCCGCACATGGCATGTCCTTCAAGATGACAAAATCGGTTCCGTCCTGCCCGGTGCGCGCCGTCACACGCGCACGTACTGGGCCATGCCGTCGGGCAGGAGCTGCTTCAGCTCGTGCACGCCCTGCTCGGCGAAGGGACGCAATAGCGCATTGCGCCAGAAATCCTGTTTGGGCAATTCGGTCAGCCCGGCCGCCGCGACCAGCAGCACCACCAGCACGCAGCCGCGCACGAGCCCGAACATCATGCCCAGCGAGCGATCGACCCCGCCGAGGCCCGTCGCCTGCGCGATCCGCGACAACAGCGCATTCGCGACTCCGGCGACGAACACGACGCCGATCACGATCAGCGCGAACGCGAGCACCCACTGTGTCAGCGCGCCGCCCGGCCAGTTAGCCGGGATATACGGCACGACCAGTCCGACATAGCGGGCCGCGATCACGATCGCCGCGATCCAGCCGATCAGCCCGAAAATCTCCGAGACGAAACCGCGCCATGCGCCACGCAGCGCAGACAACGCGATTACCGCCAATACAGCGTAGTCGAAAGCCGTCAGCATCGCACGTTACTGCGTGAGTCCGGCTTCGCGCACCTTCGCGATCGCGGCGGACGCCGCCGCGCGATCCGCGAACGGGCCGGCACGCAGCAGTGTAGCCGTGCTGCCGTCAGCCTGCTTGCGATGCTCGACATATGCGGGCACCCCCGCCGATTTCAACTTGGTGGCCCATTGACGGGCCGTCGCGTCGTCCTTGAACGAACCGAGCTGCACCGCGAAGCGCGCACCGGCCGACGACGGCGTCGACGATGCGTCGCCGCTGTCGGCGGCGTCGGCGTTCGCGACCGCCGCGGGTGCCGGCTTCGGCGCAGCGGGCTTCGGCGCCGGTGCGGCCGTGGCCGGCTTCGCCGCGGGCTTCGGCGGCGCCACGCTCGCCGTGGTCGTCGAGGTCGAAGTCGTGGAATCGGGCTTCGCGGCCGGCTTGGCCGCATCCTTGGCGGCGGGCACGGCCGCCACGGCGACATCGGATGCCGGCGGCTCGTCGTGCGCGACGCCCGCCTGCACGTCGGACGCGTCGTCGTCGCGCGGCGCGACCGCCTGATGCGCGGGCCGGTTCGGGATGTCGATCGCGATGTCGTCCGTCACGGGCTTCGGATGCGAATCGAGCACCATCGGCAGCACGATCACCGCCGCGACGACGAGCGCGATCGCACCGACGAGACGCCGGCGGGCGCGTTGCTTTTCTGGAAGGGTCGGATCGAGGAGCAGTGCGTCCGATTCCGGACGCTCGGTGCGGCGCGTGCGCCGCTCGACGCGTTCAGTGCGCTCCGTGCGCACGTTCCGGGAGGTCCCGGTACGACCGCCGCGCCGCGGGGGCGCGTCGTCGTCTTTCTTGCCGAACGAGAAAATTCCCATGAATGGCTGAGTCCGAAACTGCCCGTCAGTCAGTGTTGCTGCGATTTCCGGTAGGCCATCACACCTGCCACCGTATGGAAACTGCCGAAAACCACGATTCTATCATTCTCGGATGCTCTTTTTAGTGCATCGCGAAACGCTTCGGCGGGCGATGCGAACCGCGTCACGCTCGAATCGGCCGAGTCTTCAACGCCGGCCTTGCGCAGCGCGGCTTCGAGCTGCTCGGCGCTCGCCGCGCGCGGCAGCGGCAGGTCCGTCACGCACCAGTGATCGATCTCGCCCTTCAGATGCCGCAACACGCCGTCGATGTCCTTGTCGTGCATCGCGCCGAACACCGCGTACGTGTACGGGAAGAAGCCCATGTTGCCGAGGTTCTGCTCGAGCACGGCCGCCGCATGCGGGTTGTGCGCGACGTCCAGCACGATCGCCGGCTTGCCGGGCAGCACCTGGAAGCGGCCCGGCAGCTCGACGTTGGCGAGCCCGAGCCGGATGTCCTGCGCGGACACCGGCAGCACCGGGCGCAGCGCCTCGAGCGCGGCGAGCGCGGCCGACGCATTGATCAGCTGATTCGCGCCGCGCAACGCCGGGTACGCGAGCGCCGGATAGCGCTTCTCGCGGCCGAGATAGCTCCATTGCTGGCGCTCCGCGCCCGGCTGCGCTTCGTAGCGGAAATCGCGCCCGACCAGCCACAGGTCGGCGCCGATCGCTTCCGCATGCTCGACCAGCGTGTTCGGCACCGCGGGGTCGCCGCAGATCGCCGGCTTGCCCGCGCGGAAGATCCCGGCCTTCTCGAACGCGATCTTCTCGCGCGTGTCGCCGAGGTATTCGGTGTGGTCGATGTCGATGCTGGTGACGATCGCGCAATCGGCATCGATGACGTTGACCGCATCGAGCCGGCCGCCGAGGCCGACTTCGAGGATCACCGCGTCGAGCCCGCGCGACGCGAACAGGTGCAGGATCGCGAGCGTCGTGAATTCGAAGTACGTGAGCGACACCGGCTCGGGCAGCGACATGCGCGCTGCCTCGACGGCTTCGAAGTGCGGCAGCAGCTCGGCGTCGCTCACCTGCTGGCCGTTCACGCGCGCACGCTCGCTGAATTCGAGCAGGTGCGGCGACGTGTGGCACCCGACCTTGTAGCCCGCGTGCACGAGGATCGCCTCGAGGAACGCGCAGGTCGAACCCTTGCCGTTCGTGCCGCCGACCGTGATCACCGGGCACTCGAATTCGAGTTGCAACGCCGCCTTGACCTGCCCGATGCGGGCAAGGCCCATGTCGATGCCGACCGGGTGCGCGCGTTCGAGATGCGAAAGCCACGCGTCGAGAGTAGGAAAAGTGCTCATCGGATCAAATCTGAATCGGTACCGCCACTACGCCAAAAAACGAAACGCGCCGCCCGGCGGTTGAGCCGGGCGACGCGCGCAGTTCACAACGCCGCGCCAATCAGGCCAGCGCGTCGGCCGGCTGTCGCTGCAGCAGCGCGAGCAGTTGCGCGATCTCGTCGCGCATCTTGCGACGATCGACGATCATGTCGATCGCGCCCGTCTTCAGCAGGAATTCCGCGCGCTGGAAGCCTTCCGGCAGCTTCTCGCGAACCGTCTGCTCGATCACGCGCGGGCCGGCAAAGCCGATCAGCGCCTTCGGCTCGGCGATCACGACGTCGCCGAGGAACGCGAAGCTCGCCGACACGCCGCCCATCGTCGGGTCGGTCAACACCGAGATGAACGGCAGCTTGGCCTCGGCCAGCTTGGTCAGCATCGCGGTGGTCTTGGCCATCTGCATCAGCGACAGCAGGCTTTCCTGCATCCGCGCGCCGCCCGACGCCGTGAAGCAGATGAACGGCACCTGCTGCTCCAGCGCGTTCTGCGCGCCGCGCACGAAGCGCTCGCCGACGACCGAGCCCATCGAGCCGCCCATGAACGAGAACTCGAAGCAGGCCGCGACGACAGGCAGAGTGTGGATCGCGCCGCCCATCACGACCATCGCGTCGGTCTCGCCCGTTTCGTCCATCGCTTCCTTCAGACGATCGGGGTACTTGCGGCTATCCTTGAACTTCAGCGAATCGACCGGCACGATTTCCTGGCCGATCTCGTAGCGGCCTTCCGGATCGAGCAACCCGTCGAGGCGCTCGCGCGCACCGATGCGCATGTGGTGGTCGCACTTCGGGCACACATGGAGGTTCGCGTCCACGTCGTTGCGGTACAGCACGGCCTCGCAGGACGGGCACTTGACCCACAGGCCCTCCGGAATGCCCTTGCGGCTTTTCGGGTCGGTCTGCTTGATCTTCGGCGGCAACAGTTTGTCGAGCCAGCTCATCGTATGGTTTCCTGTTCCGTGGCGGGGCGGGCCGACCGGCCCGTTCCCGCTTCCTGTGTTGTGTTTATCGCGCCGTCTGGCCGGCGCCGTCCAGGGCGGCGCGCAGCTCGGCGATGAAAGTCTTCAGCGCGGCGGCCGCACCGTCCGGCGCGGCGCTCTCGAGCAGCTGCACCAGGCGGCTGCCGATCACGACGGCGTCCGACACTTCGGCCACGGCGCGCGCCGTTTCGGCGTCGCGGATGCCGAAGCCGACGCCCACCGGAACCGGCACGCGCGACTTGATGGCCGGGATTTTACCCGCAATGCTCGAAACATCCAGATTTCCCGCACCGGTCACGCCCTTGAGCGACACGTAGTACACGTAGCCGCTCGCGATCTTGCCCACGTCGGCAATGCGTTCGTCGGTCGACGTCGGCGCGAGCAGGAAGATCGGATCGATCTGCGCGGCACGCATTTTCTCGGCGAACACACCGGCTTCCTCCGGCGGATAGTCGACGACGAGCACGCCGTCGACCCCGGCCGCCTGCGCTTCGGTCGCGAACGTGTCGACGCCCATCCGTTCGATCGGGTTCGCATAACCCATCAGCACGACGGGGGTTTTCTGGTCGGTCTCGCGAAAGCACTTCACGTCGGCGAGCACGCTCTTGAGCGTGACGCCGCGCGCGAGCGCGCGCTCCGACGAGCGCTGGATCACCGGGCCGTCGGCCATCGGGTCCGAGAACGGCACGCCGAGCTCGATGACGTCGGCGCCGCCTTCGGCGAGCGCGTGCATGAATTCGACGGTCTTCGCGGGGTCGGGGTCGCCGGCCGTGATGAACGGGATCAGGCCCTTGCGGCCTTGTTCGGCGAGTGCGGCGAAGGTCTGCTGAATACGGGAAGACATGGCAATTTTCCTGGATGCATTCGGCGATGCGGCGGCGCGATTCACGCGCACGCCGGCGCCGCGAGCGCGCTCACGCGCTCGTGCGCGATCGCACAATAGCTTTCGTTGATCTCGTAGCCGACGAAGTCGCGCCCCTGCCGTGCGCAGGCCACCGCGGTCGTGCCGCTGCCCATGAACGGATCGAGCACGCGGCCGCCCGGCGGGCAGCTTGCGAGCACCATCCGCTCGATGATTTCCAGCGGCTTCTGGGTCGGATGATCGACGCGCTCCGCGTGCTGCCGATGCAGGCGCGAGACCGACCAGACGTCCTTCGGGTTGTAGCCCATCTCCAGCCACTTGCTGCCTTCGAACAGCTTGCGCGAGCGGGCCTTCTTCGTGTCGGCGTCGTAGGGGATGCGGACCGGATCGAGATCGAAGTAATACGCCTTGGAAACCGCGAAAAAGCCGATGTTGTCGTGCACCGACGTGAAACGGCGCGTCGTGCCGCCCATGCTCGGCACGCGCCGGTCCCAGATGATCTCGTTGACCATCGTGAGCTTCGTCTTCAGGAAGCTGAAGATTTCCGGCGCGTACTGCCACGTGCAGAAGATGTACATCGACCCGCTCGGCTTGAGCTTCGGAATCGCGAGTTCGAGCCACTCGCGCGTCCACGCGAGAAAGTCGTCGCCCGAGCGTTTGTCCGAGTCGTTGCCGTAGTCCTTGCCGAGCCCGTACGGCGGATCGGCGACGATCAGGTCGATCGACGCATCCGGCAGGCGCGCGGCTTCGGACATGAAATCGCGGTTGTGCAGTTCGATCCCGGACGGCAGCGCGCACGGCACGGCGACGGCAGGCTGCACCGCCTCCGCTTCGCTCGCGGCGCCGCCGCCCGGTTGTTCGATCAGGTCACGCATCGGTCGGGGTCAGAGCGCGATGCCCGATCGCTCGGCGACCGTGTGCATGTCCTTGTCGCCGCGGCCCGACAGGTTGACGAGCAGGATCTTGTCCTTCGGCAACGTCGGCGCGAGCTTCACGCCATACGCGATCGCGTGGCTCGACTCGAGCGCCGGGATGATCCCCTCGATCCGGCAGCAGTCGTGGAACGCCTTCAGCGCCTCTTCGTCGGTGATCGGCACGTACTGCGCGCGGCCGCTGTCCTTCAGCCACGCGTGCTCGGGGCCGACGCCCGGATAGTCGAGGCCGGCCGACACCGAATGCGTCTCGATGATCTGGCCGTTTTCGTCCTGCAGCAGGTACGTGCGATTGCCGTGCAGCACGCCGGGGCTGCCGGCGATCAGCGACGCCGCGTGATGGCCGGTGTCGAGGCCGTCGCCGGCCGCTTCGACGCCGATCAGCTGCACCGAGGTGTCGTCGATGTACGGATAGAAGATGCCCATCGCGTTCGAGCCGCCGCCGACACACGCGATCACCGCGTCCGGCTGCCGGCCGGCGAGTTCCGGCATCTGCACCTTGCACTCGTCGCCGATCACGCGCTGGAAGTCGCGCACCATCGCCGGATACGGGTGCGGGCCCGCGACCGTGCCGATGATGTAGAACGTGCTTTCGATGTTCGTGACCCAGTCGCGCATCGCTTCGTTCAGCGCGTCCTTCAGCGTGCGCGAACCCGATTCGACCGGCACGACCGTCGCACCGAGCAACTTCATCCGGTAGACGTTCGCGGCCTGGCGGCGCACGTCCTCGGCGCCCATGTAGACGATGCACTCCATCCCGAAGCGCGCGCAGATCGTCGCCGTCGCGACGCCGTGCTGGCCGGCGCCCGTCTCGGCGATCACGCGCTTCTTGCCCATCCGCTTCGCGAGCAGCGCCTGGCCGATCACGTTGTTGATCTTGTGCGCGCCGGTATGGTTCAGGTCTTCGCGCTTCAGGTAGATCTGCGCGCCGCCGAGCATCTCGCTCCAGCGCTGCGCGTGATAGATCGGCGACGGACGGCCGACGAAATACTTCAGTTCGCGCTCGTATTCGGCGACGAAATCGGGGTCATTGCGGAATTTTTCATACGCCGCGCGCAGTTCGTCCAGCGCGTGAATCAGCGTTTCGGCGACGAACACGCCGCCATACGGGCCGAAGTGGCCGCGATCATCAGGAAGGTTGTACATGGTGTCACTCTCGATCGGTCGGCGCGCTCCGTTATCGGGGCCGCACCGGCTTGCATCACCCGGCGTCCGCTTCGCGCACCGCGCGTACGAACGCCGCCATCCGGGCGTGATCCTTCACGCCCTTCGCGCCCTCCACTTCGATGCCGCTCGAGACATCGACAGCAAACGGGCGCAACTGGCGGATCGCATCACCGACGTTTTGCGCGTTCAAGCCACCACTCAAAACGGCCCGATGCGCGAGCTCTGCGGGAATAAGTGACCAATCGAAGACCTTGCCGCTACCACCGTAGTCCGGCACCAGGGTGTCGAACAGGAGGCCGCGCGCTTTCGAATAATGAAGAGCCGATTCTACCAAATCGGCCGGCTGCGTCGAGGGGCCGACACGCACCGCGCGCAACCACGGCAGGCGTGCCGCGCGGCCGAGCGCATCGCACTGCTCGGGCGTCTCGTCGCCGTGGAACTGCAGCACGGTGAGCGGCACGTCGCGCACGACCGCGTCGATCTCGGCGTCGGTCGCGTTCACGAACAGCCCGACCACCGACATGAACGGCGGCGCGAGGCGCGCAAGCTCGGCCGCCTGCGCGATCGACACCGCGCGCGGGCTCTTCGGATAGAACACGAGGCCGATCGCGTCGGCGCCGAGCGCGGCGGCGTGCTGCACGTCCTCGGGGCGCGACAGGCCGCACAGCTTGATGCGCGTGCGCGGCGCGAGGCCGGCCGCGGCGGGAGTCGAAGAAGACACGGCGTGATCCGTCATGGTTGTGGGTCCAGGTCGGCCCAGACGCTGCTCCACGGCACACTGCCGAGCTGCGCGGGCGGGACGGCGAATTCCGCCGGGTAGCCGACATGGGCAAGGTACAGCCCGTCGGCCATGAACGTCGGCGCGGCGAGATTGCGGTCGCGCCCGGCCAGCACGTCGGCCAGCCAGTCCGCCGGATAGCGGCCGCGCCCGACCGCGACGAGGCAGCCCATCAGGTTGCGCACCATGTGGTGCAGGAACGCATTCGCGCGGAAGCGGAAATGAATGAAGTGCCCTGCACGCCGCACGTCGATCTGGTACAGGTGTTTGACCGGCGTCTTCGACTGGCATTCCGACGACCGGAACGACGAGAAATCGTGCTCGCCGATCAGGTGCGCGGCGGCGGCGCGCATCGCATCGTCGTCGAGCGGCGTGTGGATCCAGCCGGCACGGCCGGCCAGCATCGGCGAGCGCACGGGATGCACGTACAGCGCGTAGTAGTAGGTGCGTTCGAACGCAGAGAAACGCGCGTGGAACGTGTCCGGCATCGGCTTCGCCCACTGTACCGAGACGGTCGGCGGCAGGAATGCGTTGGTGCCGCGCACCCACGAGAAATCGGCGCGGTCGAGCTCCGTGTCGAAGTGAACGACCTGCCCGAGCCCGTGCACGCCCGTATCGGTGCGCCCCGCGACCGTCGTATGCAGCGGCACGCACGCGAATTCGCCAAGCGCGCGCTCGAGCGCGTCCTGCACGGTCTTCCCGTGCGGCTGCGCCTGCCAGCCGCAGAATGCGGCGCCGTCGTACTGAATCCCCAGCGCGATCCGCATCACGCCTCTTCCGCCAGTTTCGCAAGCAGCGCGCGCGCATCGTCGCGCGTCGCGGCGTCGTTTGCATCGACGACTTCCTGCAGTAGCGTGCGCGCGCCGGACAGGTCGCCCAGCTCGACATACTCCGATGCGAGGTCCAGCTTGTTGCGGGCGATGCGGGCCAGCTCTTCCGGCGTCAGCGCGGGCAGCTCGGCGCCCGGCGCGGACGGCAGGTCGAGATCGAAATCCAGCTTCAACGCGCCGAACTGCGCGCCGCCGAGCGGCGGCAGCGGCGACGGCGCGGACGTGCTGCCCGCGTGTGACGCCGGCATTGCCGCATCCGGATCCCAGCCGAACTCGTCTTCCTGGTCGGCCGAATGGCCGGGAGCCGAATCGCTCGCACCAACGGGCGGGGGCGATGTGGCTTGACCGTTAGTTGCGATTTGCTCGCTTTCGGCATGCGCGTCCCGAGCGGCCGGCTCTTCCGCCGTACGCGGCGGCAGCGGCATGTCGAGGCTGTTCAGCGCGCTGATCGCGTTCTGCATCAGCGCCGCGTGCTGGGCATCGTTCGCCGCCGGCGCGGCGGGTGCCTCGATCGGCTCACCGGGGGGCGTCTCGCCGACCGGCTTCGCGTCGTGCGGGGCCGACTCCGCGACGAGCGGCACTGCGGGCGCAGCCGGCGCTTCCTTGTAATCGTCCTGCGTCGTTGCCGCTTCCGGCGACGAAGGCACGTCGACATCGCGCGTCTCAGCCACCTCTGCGGCTACCGCGGCGGCCGAAACAAGCGTCACGTCGGCGGCCGCGTCGCGGGCGAGCGGCGTCTCGGGAAGAACGGGCGGCACAGGTTCGACGGGCGTCGACGATGAGCCGGCGTCACCGCTTGCCGCCCCGCCGGGTTGCGCGGCGGCCGTCTCGGCAGCGCGCGGTTTGCGGCGCTTGCGCCACGCGAATCCGGCCGCGAGAACGACCACGGCCGCGCCGGCCGCTGCGACCGGGCGCCAGTCGATTTGTTCGGAACCACGCGTGGGCGGCGCCGCCGTCACCGGCACGGCCGGCTGCGCGGGCGCCGATGCCGGTTGCACCGCACTGGCGGCCGCACTGGCCGCCGCGTCGCTCGCGACAGGCGACGATGCGGCAGCAGACGCGTTTTCGTTCGCGGCCGCGCGCGGGGCAGCCGGCGCAGGTGCGACGTTGCTCGTCGCGGCCGGCTTGCCGATTCCGTGTTTCTGCAGCTCCATCAGCACGCGGTTCTTCAGCGCGAGCAGTTGCTGCAGACTCGACGGCCGCGGCTGCGATGCGACCGCGACGGGTGCCGCCGCGGACGGTTCGTGCATGCCTTCGCCCTGACTACCCTGCGCGGGCGGGACGGCGGCTTCGCTCGCGGACGACGGTGTCGCCGGCTGAATCGCGCCGCTCCATACGTGTGGGCCGCTTGCACCGGCCGCAGGCGCGGGCGGCTGAGCCGGTTCCACCGTCGACGCGCCATGCGCGGCGGACGCACTGGTCGAAGCCGACGCGCCTGCCGCGACTGCCGCCGCGACGCTCGCGCCGCTGACCGGCGCGGTATGTGCTGCCGGTGCGGCCGGCGCCGTTTGCACGGCCGACACCGGATGCGGCGCGGACGCGCCATGCTGCGCAGTCGCGACCGTACCCGACGCGGCGGCCACCGCGGACGTTGCCGACGCACCTGATGCGCCTGATGCACCGGCCGCCGACAGCGCGGCGCCCGTCGCGTCGAGCGCGGGCACCGTCAGCGTCGCGCCGACTTTCAGGCGGCTCGGGTCGCGTTTCATGAACGCCTGCGGGTTGGCGTCGAACAGCGCGCGTCCGGCGCGCGCGAGCACGGCCGGATCGTGCGACTGCGTAGCCGCCTTCGCGAGATCGTTCAGCGACTGGCCCGGCTGGACCGTCACCGTGAGCGGCGCGGGGCCGCCTGCTGCGGAAGCCGGCAGTTCGACGGCGCCGGCCGCCCAGGCCGACGCGGCCGCGCCGAGTGCCAGGATCGCCAGCGCGCCACGCACGGCGCGCGACAGACGGGACTGACGCGGAAACAAGGAAATTCGGGACATCGTAGGCTCTATCGCCGCGCGCGGGCGCGGCTCGGATTCGCGTAGGGAAGCGTCAATAAAGTCGCCGCAGAAATGCAAAAGCGTCGCGCAGAACGCGACGCTTTCAGCGACTCTGCGCGTCGTAGCCTCGTAGTTTACTTCACGCGATCGGGTTCCGGCCGAATTCGTCGCCGGTGGATGTGGCGGTCCATGCCCGGGCATCGGCGCGATCGCTACTGGCCCCAACCACCGGCGCACCGATTGCACGCCGCCGCGCCGATCCTCACCATCAATCACCCACGGCCGCTGTATCAAAACGGAATCATCAAACGATGATGATTGTGGCGACCGCATCTCGTTCCGAACGAATGCATCTCCGTACAGCTCGCGTCGCACCTCCGTGGGGAGCGGTTCGGCGTTCTGCCCGCATGCCGCTGCGCCAACCCACGTAAAAACGCCTGCCGCCCCGCGAAGGGCTGGCAGGCGTTTCGCATCGCGCGCCGGCGACGCACGCGCGGCGCAATCCGATCCTTACTTGTCGAGCAGGATGCGCAGCATGCGGCGCAGCGGCTCGGCCGCGCCCCACAGCAGCTGGTCGCCGACCGTGAACGCCGACAGGTATTCGCCGCCCATCGCGAGCTTGCGCAGGCGACCGACCGGCACCGTCAGCGTGCCGGTGATCTTCGCCGGCGACAGGTCGCGCATCGACGCTTCGCGCTCGTTCGGCACGACCTTCACCCAGTCGTTGGCCGACGCGAGGATGCCGTTGATTTCGTCGAGCGGGACGTCCTTCTTCAGCTTGATCGTCAGCGCCTGCGAGTGGCAGCGCATCGCGCCGATCCGCACGCACAGCCCGTCGACCGGGATCGAACCCGGCTGGCCCATGGCCGGCTTGCCGAGGATCTTGTTGGTTTCCGCGCCGCCCTTCCATTCTTCCTTCGACATCCCGTTGCCGAGATCCTTGTCGATCCACGGAATCAGCGAGCCCGCGAGCGGCACGCCGAACTGGCTCGTCGGCATTGCATCGCTGTTCATCGTCGCGAGCACGCGGCGATCGATGTCGAGAATCGCGGATGCCGGATCGGCGAGCTGCTCCTGCACCGAGCCGTGCAGCGCGCCCATCTGCGACAGCAGCTCACGCATGTTCTGCGCGCCAGCGCCCGATGCGGCCTGATAGGTCATCGCCGTCATCCAGTCGACGAGGTTCTCGCGGAACAGGCCGCCGAGCGCCATCAGCATCAGGCTGACCGTGCAGTTGCCGCCGACGAAGTTCTTCGTGCCCTTGACGAGCGCGTCCTTGATCACGTCGAGGTTGACCGGATCGAGGATGATGACCGCATCGTCCTGCATCCGCAGCGACGAAGCCGCGTCGATCCAGTAGCCGTTCCAGCCGGCCGCGCGCAGCTTCGGGAACACGTCGTTCGTGTAATCGCCGCCCTGGCACGTGATGATCACGTCGCACTTCTTGAGCTCGTCGACGTTGGTCGCGTCCTTGAGCGTAGTCTCGTTTTTCGCGAACGACGGTGCTTTCCCGCCCGTATTGCTGGTGCTGAAAAACACCGGTTCGATCAGGTCGAAATCGCCTTCTTCCTGCATGCGCTGCATCAGCACGCTGCCGACCATGCCGCGCCAACCTACGAGACCTACGTTCATGACTAACCCTTTGAATGGAGCTTCCCCGCCATTTCCGCCCCCGGCGTGACCGCGCGGGGAAACAGGCGGGCACGACGGACGATCAGCGTTTAATGATCGTTTTCGTGGTAATGGTTTTCGTGATGACGATGGCGCGCGTACCCGCACGGGCAATGTTGCCGTGGAGTTTCAGGACCGGGGAGATCAGGGAAATCAGCGCCATCGTTCGAGTCTACACAAAGCCGGTGGGCCGCACAACGGCCAACCACGCGCGAACCGGCCGATTTCGCGGCCCGTTCGCGCCCTTTCTACAATTCACCGCATGATTGCTTGCCGCGCGCGTTACAGCGCGGCGACCACCGCGTCGCCCATCGCCGCCGTGCCGACCTGCGTGCAACCCGGCGTCGCGATGTCGCCCGTGCGATAGCCTTGTTCGAGCACCGTTTTCACCGCACGCTCGATGCGATCGGCCTGCTCCGCACGATTCAGCGAGTAGCGCAGCAGCATCGCGGCCGACAGGATCGTCGCCAGCGGGTTCGCGATGCCCTTGCCCGCGATGTCCGGGGCCGAACCGTGCGACGGCTCGTACAGACCCTTGTTGTTCTTGTCGAGCGACGCCGACGGCAACATGCCGATCGAGCCCGTCAGCATCGATGCTTCATCCGACAGGATGTCGCCGAACATGTTGCCGGTCACGATCACATCGAACTGCTTCGGCGCCTTCGCGAGCTGCATCGCCGCGTTGTCGACGTACATGTGCGACAGTTCGACATCCGCGTATTCCTTCGACACGTCGATCATGATGTCGCGCCAGAATTGCGACGTTTCGAGCACGTTCGACTTGTCGACCGACAGCAGCTTCTTCGCGCGCTTTCGCGCGGCCTGGAACGCGACGTGCGCGATGCGGCGCACTTCCGGCTCCGAATAGCGCATCGTGTCGAATCCCTCGCGCTCGCCGGCGAACGGGCCGTCGGGCGCCGCGCGCACGCCGCGCGGCTGGCCGAAGTAGATGTCGCCGTTCAGTTCGCGCACGATCAGGATGTCGAGGCCCGCGACGAGCTCCGGCTTCAGCGGCGATGCGTCGACGAGTTGCGGATAGCAGATCGCCGGGCGGAAGTTCGCGAACAGCTCGAGATGCTTGCGCAGCCCGAGGATCGCCTGCTCGGGGCGCAGCGCGCGCTCGAGCGAGTCGTACTTCCAGTCGCCGACCGAGCCGAACAGGATCGCGTCGGCTTGCTTCGCGAGCTTCAGCGTCGCGTCCGGCAGCGGATGACCGCTCGCCTCGTAGCCCGCGCCGCCGACCGGCGCCTGTTCGAGTTCGAACTTCTCGTCGAGGGCGTTCAGCACCTTGACCGCTTCGTTGACGATTTCCGGACCGATGCCGTCGCCGGGCAGCACTGCAATCTTCATGCGTTGTTCCTGACTGGATGAGTGTAGGTGGCAGGCCGGCGGGCGCACGTCATGCGCGCCCGCCCCGAGGCAATCTCAGCCGACCAGCTTGTTGTTGAGCCACGGCTGCTTCGCGAGCCGCTCGGCTTCGAACTGGCGGATCTTGTCCGCGTGGCGCAGCGTGAGGCCGATGTCGTCGAAACCGTTCAGCAGGCAGTACTTGCGGAACGCCGTGATGTCGAACGCATACTCGCGGCCGTCGGGCGTACGCACGACCTGCGCGTCGAGATCGATCGTCAGCTGATAGCCGTTGAACGCATACGTGTCGTTGAACAGGTGATCGACCTGCTGCTCGGTCAGCACGATCGGCAGCAGCCCGTTCTTGTAGCAGTTGTTGAAGAAGATGTCGGCGAAGCTCGGCGCGATGATCGCGCGGAAGCCGTACTGCTGCAGCGCCCACGGCGCGTGCTCGCGCGAGCTGCCGCAGCCGAAGTTCTTGCGTGCGAGCAGCACCGATGCGCCCTGGTAGCGCGGCTGGTTCAGCACGAAATCCGGGTTCAGCGGGCGCTTCGAGTTGTCCTGGCCCGGCTCGCCGTGGTCGAGGTAACGCCATTCGTCGAACGCGTTCGGGCCGAAGCCCGTGCGCTTGATCGACTTCAGGAACTGCTTCGGGATGATCGCGTCGGTGTCGACGTTCTCGCGATCGAGCGGCGCCACGACGCCGGTATGCACATTGAATTTTTCCATGATCCGTCTATCCGGTTGAAGGGCCGGCATTCAGCCGGCGCACATCGACAAATTCTCGGCGGATGTCACTCCGCGGCGCGCTGCAGCGCGTTGCCGGCGGCATTGACGTCCTGGCCGAAGCCTCGGACGGTATTGCAGCCCGCGAGGCCGAAGCCCAGCCCCGCGAGCGCCAGCGCGGCAACCAGCCGCGCGATGAGCTTCGATGCCGTCACGCGTTACCCCAGCTTGCGAATGTCGACGAAATGGCCTTCGATCGCCGCCGCCGCCGCCATCGCGGGGCTCACCAGGTGCGTGCGGCCGCCCGCGCCCTGCCGGCCTTCGAAGTTGCGGTTCGACGTCGACGCGCAGCGCTCGCCCGGCTCGAGCCGGTCGGCGTTCATCGCGAGGCACATCGAGCAGCCCGGCTCGCGCCATTCGAAGCCTGCATCGGTGAACACCTTGTCGAGGCCTTCGCGCTCGGCCTGCGCCTTCACGAGGCCCGAACCCGGCACGACCATCGCGAGACGCACGTTCGCCGCGATGCGGCGATTCAGCTTCTTCACGACATACGCGGCCGCGCGGATGTCCTCGATGCGCGCGTTCGTGCACGAGCCGATGAAGATCTTGTCGACCTTGATCGACTCGATCGGCGTGTTCGGCTCGAGCGCCATGTACGCCAGCGCGCGCTCCATCGCGTCGCGCTTGACCGGATCCTTCTCGCGCTCGGGATCGGGCACGCGGCCGTCGATCGACGTGACCATTTCCGGCGACGTGCCCCACGTGACCTGCGGGACGATCTCGGCCGCGTTCAGCTCGACGACGCGGTCGAACTGCGCGCCTTCGTCGGACTTGAATTCGCGCCAGTACTCGACGGCCTGATCCCATTCCGCGCCGGTCGGCACGAACGGACGGCCCTTCAGGTAATCGATCGTCGTGTCGTCGACGGCGACCATGCCCGCGCGCGCACCGGCTTCGATCGCCATGTTGCAGACGGTCATCCGGCCTTCCATCGTCAGCGCACGAATCGTCGAGCCGCCGAATTCGATCGCGTAGCCCGTGCCGCCGGCCGTGCCGATCTTGCCGATGATCGCGAGCACGATGTCCTTCGCAGTGCAGCCGCGCGGCAGCGCACCCTCGACCTTCACGAGCATGTTCTTGCTCTTTTTCTGCAGCAAGGTTTGCGTCGCGAGCACGTGCTCGACTTCCGACGTGCCGATGCCGTGCGCGAGCGCGCCGAACGCGCCGTGCGTCGACGTGTGCGAATCGCCGCAGACGATCGTCATGCCCGGCAGCGTCGCGCCCTGCTCCGGCCCGATGATGTGCACGATGCCCTGGCGCACGTCGTTCATCTTGAACTGCGTGATGCCGAACGCGTCGCAGTTCGCGTCGAGCGTGTCGACCTGCAGCTTCGAGACCGGATCGGCGATGCCGTGGCTGCGATCGGTGGTCGGGACGTTGTGGTCCGACACGGCCAGGTTCGCGCTGATGCGCCACACCGGGCGGTGCGCGACGTTCAGCCCTTCGAACGCCTGCGGGCTCGTGACTTCGTGCAGCAGCTGACGGTCGATATAGAGCAATGCCGTGCCGTCGTCCTCGGTGTGGACGACGTGGGTATTCCACAGTTTGTCGTAGAGAGTCTGTGCCATGGGTATGCGGGGTCGTTGTGACTACAAGCCTTGCGGATGCGGTCGATTATGCCACGCGGAACGCGCCACGGCGCAGGCCCGAAGCGAAAAAAACCCATTAAAAACAGTGGTTTGGCTGGTAGTGCCAATACCTGTATCGGCATTACCAGCCAAACGGCTGCATCGGCCATCTCGATGCCCGTCGCTCGCGGTGTTCGCGTCGACGCGCATTCCGGCATACGATGAAACGGCGCACGTCCGCACGCCCCCACGGTCCGCCCCGGAGCCCACGACGATGAAACTCGGCATCAACGAATCGCTCGCCCGCCTCGACGATGAAGGCACGCTGTTCACGACGCTGTTTCGCCACGGCACGCTCGACGTCGAACTGTACCGGCCGCGCGGCGAGGACCTGCAGACGCCGCATACGCGCGACGAGGTCTACGTGATCGCCGCCGGCACGTCCCGCTTCGTCGTCGACGGGCGCGAATGCAGCGTCGCGGCGGGCGACGTGGCGTTCGTTCCTGCCTTCGCGTCGCACCGCTTCGTCGGCTTTTCCGACGACTTTTCAACCTGGGTGTTCTTCTACGGCCCCGAAGGCGGCGAACGCGACGCGCGCGACGCATGACATGCGGCAAGCACCGCGCTTGCCGCGCGATCTCCTAGACTGTCTATTCGCAACGGGCGGCGCGGCCGCCCTTCCCGCCATCACGATGCGCGCATGGCCCGGCGCATCGACCGGACAGGAGCACCGCATGCGATACGAACTCTATTACTGGCCCGAGATTCAGGGCCGCGGCGAATATGTGCGACTCGCGCTCGAGGCGGCAGAGGCCGACTATGTCGACGTCGCGCGCGAATCGGGGCGCGGCATGGGCGTGTCGGCAATGATGCGGCTGATGGACAGCAAGAAAGCCGAATGCGTGCCGTTCGCGCCGCCGTTCCTGAAGGCCGGCGACGTGCTCGTCGGACAGACCGCGAACATCCTGCTGTTTCTCGGCGCGCGCCTCGGGCTCGCGCCCGACGACGAAGCCGGGCGGCTGTGGGTTCATCAGCTTCAGTTGACCGTCGCCGATTTCGTCACCGAGATCCACGACACGCATCACCCGATCGGCAGCGGCCTGTACTACGAGGATCAGAAAGCCGAAGCGGCCGAGCGCTCGGCCGATTTCCTCGCGCACCGCCTGCCGAAGTTCCTCGGCTACTTCGATCGCGTGCTCGAGCAGAATCCGCACAAGGGCGGCTACATCGCCGGCGGCGCGCTCAGTTATGCGGACCTGTCGATATTTCAGCTGATCGAAGGGTTGCGCTATGCGTTCCCGAAGGCGATGAAGCGCGCGGAGCGCAAGGTCGCGGGACTCGTCGGCCTGCACGACCGCGTTGCCCGGCATCCGCCCGTCGCGCGCTATCTGGAGTCGGCGCGCCGCATCCCGTTCAACGACATGGGAATCTTCCGGCACTACCCGGAACTGGACAAGTAGCGCAGGCCGCCGCGTCAATCGCCGTAGCGGTAGCGGCTGCGCAACCGCGCGCAGTTCGATGTTGTGTGCCGGACCCGGAATCGATCGGGAAGCGCGCGGCGCGCCGGGGGCCCTGCCCGTCACGCTACGCGAACGCGACGGTATCCCGGCCCGAGGCCGCACGCACGCCGTGCGCCGCCCGGCTACCGCTCGCGCGCGTGCCCCGTTTCGTCGGCCGGGTGCATCAGCCACGGCCCGATCTCCATCTCCTCGTATCGCACGAGCCGGCTCTTGCGCACGCGGCGATACCCCCACCAGATCGCGACGAACAGCGGGATCCAGACATAGATCGACAGCACTTCCATCCAGTCGATGCGCGCGGCGAAGAACGCCTGGTAATCCTGCCCGAGCGAGATCACGATGCAGATCGCGATCGCGAACAGCGGCCCGAACGGAAACCACTTCGCGCGATACGGCAATTGGTCGAGCCGGTAGCCCTGCTTCAGAAAGCCCTTGCGGAACCGGTAGTGGCAGACCGCGATGCCGAGCCACGCGATGAAGCCGGTGATGCCGACCGTATTGAGCAGCCACAGATAGACGCTCTGGTTGTTCGTCAGCGACGTGAGGAAGCACAACCCGCCGACCGCCATCGTCGCGTAAAGTGCGTTGCGCGGCACGCCGCTCGGCGAAAGCGTCGCGAACATCGCGGGCGCACGGCCTTCCGCCGCGAGGTTGTACAGCATCCGCGTGGCTGCATACGTGCCGGAGTTGCCGGCCGACAGCACGGCCGTCAGGATCACGAGGTTCATCGCGCCCGCGGCGAGCGGAAAGCCCGCATGGCTGAACACGAGCGTAAACGGGCTCACGCCGATGTCGGTCACGTCGCTCTTCAGCAGGTTCGGATCGGTGTACGGGACCAGCAGGCCGATCACGAAGATCGCGAGCACGTAGAACAGCATGATCCGCCAGAAGATCTGCTTCACCGCGCGCGGGATCGTCTTGCGCGGGTTTTCCGATTCGCCGGCCGTGATCCCGACCAGCTCGGTGCCGAGAAACGAGAAACCCGCGATCAGCGCGACGCTCATCATCGCGTGCACGCCGCCGACGAACGGCGCATCGCCGGTCCTGAAGTTGCGCAAGCCAACCGGATGCCCGTTGCCGAGCAGGCCGGCCGCGATCAGCAACCCCGCCGCGATGAACGCGATCACGGTGACGACCTTGATCAGCGAGAACCAGTATTCGGATTCGCCGAAGCCGCGCACCGAGAGCGTGTTCAGCAGGAAGATCAGCACCAGGAACCCCGCACCCCACCACACGCCCGGCACGGCCGGAAACCAATAGCGCATCACGATCTGCCCGGCGACGAGCTCGATCGCGATCGTCACCGCCCAGCTGTACCAGTAGGTCCAGCCGAGCGCGACGCCGAAGCCTTCGTCGACGTACTTCTCGCCGTAGATCGCGAACGAGCCCGACACCGGCATCAGCGCGGCCATCTCGCCGAGCCCCGTGACGACGAAGTAGACCATCAGGCCGATCGCGATATACGCGGCGATCGCGCCGCCCGGCCCCGCCTGCGCGACCGACGCACCCGACGCGACGAACAACCCCGTGCCGATCGAGCCGCCGATCGCGATCATCGCGATGTGGCGGCTCTGCAGCCGGCGTTTCAGCGCCGTCCCGGACGGCGCGGCCGTCTCCACTGCCGTTTGCAAAGCATCCATAGTGTTCACCCTGACTGGATTCGGGCCGCGTCGATTGATTCGGAATACCAATCGATTGACCCGGTTATTCGCGTCGAAACCGGTCCTGCCCGCCGGGCCGCGCATCCGATGCCGGCGGCCCGGACGCGCACGGCCGCGTCAGACGACGCTGCGCTTGATCGCCTGCAGCTCGGCCGTCGTCACGATCTTCTCGATGCGGAAGCGCGGGCTTTCCAGCCACACGTTCGCGATCCGCCGGTATTCGTCGAGGTCCTCGCACGCGAGCCGCACGAGAAAATCGAACGTGCCGCTGACGAGCCAGCAGTCGAGCACCGCCGGATTGTTCCGCATCTCGTCCTCGAACGGCGCCTGCGAACGCCCATGGTCGGCCAGCACGATCTGCGCAATCACGACGATCGGCTTGGTCGCGCGCGGCGCGTTGATCACCGCCCGATAGCCCGCGATCACGCCGAGGGCCTCGAGCCGCTCCACGCGCGCCTGACACGGACGCGGCGTGAGGTTCACGAGCTCCGACAGCTTCCGGTACGAAATGCGTCCGTCGGTGCGCAGGATGTCGAGAATCCGGAGGTCGATCTTGTCGAGCTGCATTTTCTTGTCGGTCATCCGCGTTCGCTCCGGTCGGGTCGTGGCTGGTGCGCGGAGCATCTCCCCCAGTTCCGCGCGGGGCCACATTATCCGGCCGAAGCGGCCGCGCGCCAATCGGCTAGAAGCGCAGCGACAGGCAGGTCAGGCCGCCGTCCATCTTGCGGAACTCGCTCGTGTCGATCACGTGAAGCGGCAGCCCGAGCGACTGAATCGCGTCGTGCACCCGCGGATAGCCGGCCGGCGTGATCAGCGTGCCGTTCACGCGCAGCGTGTTGCCCGCGTATTCGTCGTCAGCCGAGATGGCGATCCGGCGATACTCGGCGAATGCCGGATGCGCGGCCAGCGCCTCGGTCACGAGCAGCGTGTCGTCGCCGAGCGCATTGACGACCGACTTCAGGTGCAGGCCCGCGCCGACCGGCACCGCGACGACCGAATAGCCGAAGCGCGACACCAGCGACTCGAACTCGGCAATGCCCTCGGCATCGGTGCGGCTCGTCAGGCCGATGTAGAAGCGCTTGCCGACCAGCATCACGTCGCCGCCGTCGAGACGGCCGGTTTGCATCGGCAGCAGGTCGCGATGCGCGCCGAGCGCCGCTTCGATGTGCGCCGTCTCGCCGCGCCGTGCAGGCGCGCCCGGGCGCGTGATCACCGCGAATTCGGGCGTGACGACGGCGACGTCCTCGACGAAGTGCGAATCGGGGAACGCGTCCAGCGGCGGCAGTTCGGTCAGCTCGACACCGAGGCCGCGCAGCGCATCGCAGTACGCGTGGAACTGCGTGAGCGTCTTGTCGTAATCGGGCGCGCCGAGCGCGGCGGTGGTGAGACCCGCGCCGCAGGACGGCGCAGGACGGCGAACGATCGCTTGCGTGAATTGCATCGACTCCTCCATGGTCACGCTGCCCCGTGCGTCACACGGGGGAGCTGCGTTGTGTCCGGACCATTATCGGAAGCCAAATTGCGCAATTTGCGTCGAATTCTGGCGTTCCCGCAGCCGATCGCGTCGAATTGCAGGCGGGACGCAGCGGATTCGGCAGAAGGCCGGCATGCGCGACGCAAATGCGCGGTACACAGATGCCGGACCGGCCAAGCCGCCGCTGCGACGGTCAGGCAGCCACGGGCAAGAATCCCATTTGCGCGCGCCCCAGCGCCGTGAGATCGCTTTCGCCCCCTCGTCCGTCGAAATCGACCTCGAAATGGTCGGCCGGAAAATCGGGCGGGCTGTCGCCACCCAGGAACGCGGGCCGCTGGCGCTGCAGGTACGCATCGTTCTTCGCGCAACCGGGCGCGGCCGCGATGTACATCACGTTGCTGTCGCCGGTGCCGCGATGCGCATCCTCGACCGCGTGCACGACGTCGCCATGCCAGAACACCGCATCGCCCGGCTCCATGTGCGGAATCGGCACCAGCGCGTCGAGCAGCAACGCATGCCATTCGGGCAGGATCGACAACGCGCGACCCGGGCGCGCGCCGCACAGGTCCTCGTCGGCGACGTCGTCCTGCAGCGCGCGCAGCACGACGTACGCCATCGCATTGGCGATCGGGATCAGCTGCAGCGTGCCGTCGCCTGGCCCTTGCGGCGTCAGCGCGGTCCAGCCCTGAAACGTGCGGAACATCGAGCACACGGCCGGCGACGGAATTTCCTCGACGTCGGGGCGGAACGCGGCGTCGAATGGATCGTAATCGCGCCAGCGGCCGGCGAGCACGTGGCGATACACCTGCCGGAAATTCGCGCCGAGCCAGCGTTCGACCGAGCCGCCGTCGACGTGCGGCGACAGCCCGAGCGATGTCGATCCCGGCGGCCGGCGGCGGATCCGGTCCGCGTACACGGGCACCTGATCGGGATCGAAATGCGTGCGCGTGCCGTCCGCATGACGCCACAGGCGATTCAGGAACACGCGTGCCTGCGTGAGGGCCGGCGACTGGCGCGCGGCCACCTGCGGCTTCGACCAGTAGACGCCGTAGATCTGCGGCTTGCCCGACGCGAGGTTGCCGAAGTAGCGGTCCTCGGCACGTGCATGCAGCCGCTCGGCGAAGCGGTTCGCGTCCAGATAGGCGCCGATTTCGTCGTTCCAGTCGCGCGCCTGCTGCGCGTCGAACACGCCGCGAATCACCGCCGCGCCGTGCGCGCGAATCGCGGCGACCGCCTGCGGATCGACGCTGCCATTCGCGATATCCGCGAAGCGCAGCACCGGAATCACGTCGCGGCCATGCGCGTGCGCGCCGCAGATCGCGTCGACCTGCCGCGCGATGTCTCCCTCCAGCTCGCGGAAGGTGGCCGCATAACCGGGCAGGTCGGCGCGCAGCGCGCTTTTCGCCGTGCGGATGGCGGCCGGCAGATCGTCAATCGTCAGGTGCATCGTCGTCTCCTCGCTGAATCGTGTGTCATGGTGAGCATTCAGCGTACGGCCGCCGCGTCGCCGTCATTGACACTATCCAGTCAACTATCGATACAATCCTGACAACCGCTCGCTACTCGCGACGATGGCAGACCACGCACAGCTTGTTGCCGTCCGGATCGCGGAAATACGCGCCGTAGTAGTCGGGGTGATAGTGCGGCCGCAGGCCCGGCGGCCCGTCGCAGGTGGCGCCGTGCTGCAGCGCGAGTGCATGGCAGCGGTCGACCTGCGCGCGCGTGTGCGCGTCGAACGCGAGCGTGTGGCCGTTACCCGGTTCGGGCGCGCGGCCGTCGAAGGGCCTGCCGAAGAAGAACAACGGCCGGTCGGCATCGGCCGGCATCCAGCCCGACCAGCCATCCGGCTCGCTGAACTTCAGACGCAGCCCGAGTTCCGCGAGCAGCGGCGCGTAGAAGTCGTACGCGCGCGCGGTGTCGCTGACGCCTACGCAAACATGTGAAAACATGGCATCGCTCCGTCGTGACGATCGACCACGATCATGCCACGGCGCGTTGCCCCGCTCGCCCGGAGGTCGCGATGAAACCGCAGTACGAGCATGTGACGTTCGCCCCCGGCTGTTCGATTCGCGTGTACCACCGTCAGCTCGCGCACATTCCGTTCGAATGGCATCGACATCCCGAGTACGAACTGACGCTGACGCTGAACAGCCGGGGCCGGCGCTTCGTCGGCGATCATGTCGCCCACTACGCGGACGACGACCTGGTGCTCGTCCCGCCCAACCTGCCGCACACGTGGTCGTCGAATGCGCGCATCGATCGCGATGCGCCGGAAGTCGCGCTCGTCGTCTGGTTCGACGGCGACTGGGCCCGGCGCATTGCCGACTGCTGTCCCGAGTACGCGCCGCTGCGCTCGCTGCTGCGTCGCGCGGCGCCCGGCCTCGCGTTCGATGCCGAGACGGCCCGCGCGATGCGCGCACGCTTGCCGCAATTGCTCGACTCATCGCCGCGCGTTCGTCTCGCGGCCGCACTCGACACGCTCGCCGATCTCGCCGAAGCCGGCGGCGAACCGCTCGCCACCGCGCAGGCCTATGGCCGGCCCGACGCAGCGGCAACATCGCCTGCGTCGGCGGCGCCCGAAGCCGAGCGCCTCGACCGCGTGCTCGACGCGATCGACCGGCACTTCCACGAGCCGCTGCGCATCGACGCGCTCGCCGCCGTCGCGCACATGTCCGAACGCACGCTGCAGCGGCTGTTCGTGCGGCACCTCGGCGAAAGCGTCGGCCGCTACGTACAGCGGCTGCGGCTTGCGCATGCGTGCCGCCATCTGGTCGGCACCGACTGGCCGATCGCGACGGTCGCCGCGCGCTGCGGCATTCCGAACGCCGCGAACCTCAACCGCCAGTTCCTTGCCGCGCGCGGGATGACGCCCGGCGCATACCGGCAGTTCTTCGCGCGGCACGGTCACGCTCCCGACGCCGGCACGCCGCCACCGCTCGACACGCGGCCGCCATCGCTGGAACGCCGTGCCGTTCGGCCGCGCAAATGAAAACACCCCGGCGGGATGACCCACCGGGGTGTCGAGGCGTTGCGATTACCGGACGCGAGCGGCCTTGCGGCCGTTCGCGCCACGCGCGACTCAACGTTCGTTGAGCGGCTTCGCTTCGCGCGGCGTGTCGCCGATGAACAGCTGACGCGGACGGCCGATCTTCTGTTCCGGATCCGCGATCATTTCGTTCCACTGTGCGATCCAGCCGACCGTACGTGCCATCGCGAAGATACACGTGAACATCGACGTCGGGATGCCCAGCGCGCGCTGGACGATACCCGAGTAGAAGTCGACGTTCGGGTACAGCTTGCGCGATACGAAGTATTCGTCTTCCAGCGCGATCTTCTCGAGCTGCATCGCGAGCTTGAACAGCGGGTCGTCGTGCAGGCCGAGTTCGTTCAGCACTTCGTAGCACGTCTCGCGCATCAGCTTCGCACGCGGGTCGTAGTTCTTGTACACGCGGTGACCGAAGCCCATCAGCTTCACGCCCGAATTCTTGTCCTTCACCTGCTTGATGAATTCGGGGATGTTGTCCGGCGAACCGATCTGCTCGAGCATGTTCAGCGCGGCTTCGTTCGCACCGCCGTGCGCCGGGCCCCACAGACATGCGATACCGGCTGCGATACATGCGAACGGGTTCGCGCCCGACGAGCCGGCCAGGCGGACCGTCGACGTCGATGCGTTCTGCTCGTGGTCGGCGTGCAGGATCAGGATACGGTCGAGTGCGCGGACGAGCACGTCGTTGACCTTGTACTCTTCGCACGGGTTCGAGAACATCATGTGCATGAAGTTCGCGCTGTACGACAGCGAGTTCTTCGGATACACGAACGGCTGGCCGATGCTGTACTTGTATGCCATCGCGACGAGCGTCGGCAGCTTCGCGATCATGCGGATCGCCGACACTTCGCGGTGACGCGGATCGTTGATGTCGAGCGAGTCGTGGTAGAACGCGGACAGCGCGCCGACCGCGGCGACCAGGATCGCCATCGGGTGCGCGTCGCGGCGGAAGCCACGGAAGAAGAAGTGCATCTGCTCGTGCACCATCGTGTGCTTCGTGACCGTGTCGACGAATTCCTTCTTCTGCGCCGCGTTGGGCAGCTCGCCCTTCAGCAGCAGGTAGCAGGACTCGAGGAAGTCGGCATTCTGCGCGAGGTTGTCGATCGGGTAACCGCGGTACAGGAGTTCGCCCTTGTCGCCGTCGATGTACGTGATCGCCGAATTACACGAAGCCGTCGACATGAAGCCCGGGTCGTAAGTGAACTTGCCGGTCTGGCCGTACAGCTTGCGGATGTCGATCACGTCCGGGCCCATCGTGCCCTTGTAGATCGGCATTTCGACGCTCGGCGAGTTGTCGCTGAACGATAGCGTGGCTTTAACATCAGACGGAGTCATGGCACATCCTCAATCGAAATAAAGAAACGGGATTCGATAACGGGCGCAGCGCGTTACACCTTGGCGTTACACGTTGCGCAGCATCTCCAACAGCCGGTGAACGTCCGGGCTGTCTAGGTCGCCCTCTGGTTCCTTGCGCGCGAGGAGCAAGTCCATCAGGTCGTTGTCGCTCAGATCGAGCAGGCGCGACAACGCGCCTACGTCTGCATCGGTGAGGTCATGCTCGTATCTGCTGAAGAAACGCTCGAATACGATGTCGTTCTCCAGCAGACCCCGCCGCGCGCGCCAGCGAAGGCGCGCGCGACGGTGCGGGTCGGATTGATGCGAATCGTCGCTCATCACGAACTTTAAACCGCGCGACGGACCATCAGTTCCTTGATCTTGCCGATCGCCTTCGTCGGGTTCAGGCCCTTCGGGCAAACGTCGACGCAGTTCATGATCGTGTGGCAACGGAACAGACGGTACGGGTCTTCCAGGTTGTCGAGACGCTCGCCGGTGGCGGTGTCGCGGCTATCCGCGATGAAGCGGTAAGCCTGCAGCAGGCCGGCCGGGCCGACGAACTTGTCCGGGTTCCACCAGAAGCTCGGGCACGACGTCGAGCAGCTCGCGCACAGAATGCACTCGTACACGCCGTCGAGCTCGTCGCGCTCTTCCGGCGACTGGAGACGTTCCTTCTCCGGCGGCGGCGCGTCGTTGATCAGGTACGGCTTGATCGAGTGATACTGGTTGAAGAAGTGCGTCATGTCGACGATCAGGTCGCGCACGACGGGCAGGCCCGGCAGC
The DNA here is from genome assembly GCF_001718335.1 of Burkholderia territorii. Lineage (NCBI taxonomy): Bacteria > Pseudomonadati > Pseudomonadota > Betaproteobacteria > Burkholderiales > Burkholderiaceae > Burkholderia > Burkholderia territorii. Next base: position 674,658 of record NZ_CP013365.1, on the reverse strand, counting down.
GGACGCAGCACGATCTTCTGCGGCAGGTCGTTCAGGTTCGTCAGGCACGCGAGACCGTTCTTGCCGTTGATGTTCATCGCGTCGGAACCGCACACGCCTTCACGGCACGAGCGGCGGAACGACAGCGTCTCGTCCACGGCCTTCAGCTTGACCAGTGCGTCGAGCAGCATGCGCTCATGCTGGATCTCGAGCTCGTACGTCTGCATGCGCGGCGCCGCGTCCTTGTCCGGATCGTAGCGGTAGACTTCAAAAATGCGTTTTGCCATTTCGGATTCCTTTGACTCGGCTTAGAACGTGCGCGGCTTCGGCGGCACGGAGTCGACCGTCAGCGGCTTCATTTGAACCGGCTTGTAGTCGAGGCGATCGCCTTCGCTGTACCACAGCGTGTGGCGCAGCCAGTTGTCGTCGTCGCGGTGTTCGTAATCGCTGTGCGCGTGCGCGCCGCGGCTTTCCTTGCGCGCTTCCGCCGACACCATCGTCGCGCGGGCGACTTCGATCAGGTTCTCCAGCTCGAGCGCTTCGACGCGCGCGGTGTTGAACACCTTCGACTTGTCCTTCAGGTGGATGTTTTCCACGCGCGCCTTCAGGCCGGCCATCTGGTCGACGCCTTCCTTCAGCAGCGCCGACGTGCGGAACACGCCTGCATGCTTCTGCATCGTCGCGCGGATGTCGTTCGCGACGTCCTGCGTGTACTCGCCCGACGTCGACTTGTCGAGCTTGTTCAGGCGCGCCAGCGAGAACTCGCCCGCATCGGCCGGCAGCGGCTTGTGTTCCTTCTGGTTCTTCACGTGCTCGACGATGTGGTTGCCGGCCGCACGGCCGAACACCACGAGGTCCAGCAGCGAGTTCGTGCCGAGGCGGTTCGCGCCGTGCACGGACACGCACGAGCACTCGCCCACTGCGTAGAAGCCGTTGACTGGTTCCTTGTGGTCGCGCGACGTGCCGACGACCTGACCGTGGATGTTGGTCGGGATGCCGCCCATCTGGTAGTGGATCGTCGGGACGACCGGGATCGGCTCCTTGATGCAGTCGACGTTCGCGAACTTCAGCGCGATTTCGCGGATCGACGGCAGACGCTTCATGATCGTCTCGGCGCCGATGTGCGACAGGTCGAGCAGCACGTGATCCTTGTTCGGACCGACGCCGCGGCCTTCCTTGATTTCCTGGTCCATCGAACGCGACACGAAGTCACGCGGCGCCAGGTCCTTCAGCGTCGGTGCATAGCGCTCCATGAAGCGCTCGCCGTTCGAGTTGCGCAGGATGCCGCCTTCGCCACGCACGCCTTCGGTGATCAGCACGCCCGCGCCGGCCACGCCGGTCGGGTGGAACTGCCAGAACTCCATGTCCTGCAGCGCGATGCCCGAGCGCGCGGCCATGCCGAGGCCGTCGCCGGTGTTGATGAACGCGTTGGTCGATGCCGCGAAGATCCGGCCGGCACCGCCCGTCGCGAACAGCGTCGTCTTGCCTTCCATGATGTAGACGTCGCCCGTCTCCATCTCGAGGGCCGTCACGCCGAGCACGTCGCCGTCCGCGTCGCGGATCAGGTCGAGCGCCATCCATTCGACGAAGAACTGCGTCTTCGCTTCGACGTTCTGCTGGTACAGCGTGTGCAGCAGCGCGTGACCGGTACGGTCGGCGGCCGCGCAAGCGCGCTGGACGGGCTTCTCGCCGTAGTTCGCGGTGTGGCCGCCGAACGGACGCTGGTAGATCGTGCCGTCCGCGTTACGGTCGAACGGCATGCCGAAGTGTTCCAGTTCGTACACGACGTTCGGTGCTTCGCGGCACATGAACTCGATCGCGTCCTGGTCGCCGAGCCAGTCGGAACCCTTGATCGTGTCGTAGAAGTGGAAGTGCCAGTTGTCTTCGCTCATGTTGCCGAGCGACGCGCCGATGCCGCCTTGTGCGGCCACCGTGTGCGAACGGGTCGGGAACACCTTCGACAGCACGCCGACCGACAGGCCCGCGCGCGACAGTTGCAGCGCTGCGCGCAAGCCCGAGCCGCCCGCGCCGACGATCACCACGTCGAACTTGCGGCGCGGCAGGGAAGTTTTGATTGCAGCCATTCTTTACACTCTCCAGAGAATCTGCGCGGCGTAGCCCGCACATGCGAGCAGCCAGACGATGGTCAGCGATTGCAGCAGCAGGCGCACACCGACGGGCTTCACGTAGTCCATCCAGATGTCTCGCACGCCGACCCATGCGTGGTAGAAGAGGGAGAGCAGCGTCACGAAGGTCGCGAGCTTCATCCATTGCGCGGAGAAGATCGATGCCCAGCCTTCGTACGAGAAGTCATGCGCGCCGAAGAACAGCACGAGCAGAATGACCGTGTAGACCGCCATGATCGTGGCGGTGACGCGCTGCGCGAGCCAGTCGCGCAGGCCGTAGTGAGCGCCGACGACGAGGCGCTTCGAGCCGATTCGGTTGTTGGCTGCCATTTTCTTAGAATGCTCCGAACAGTTTGAGTGCCATGGCGATCGTCAGCGCGATCGAGACGACGAAGACGACGACGGCCGTCCGCTTGCCGCCTTCCTTCGAGACGGCGTCGTGGTTGACGTCCATCAGCAGGTGGCGAATGCCGGCGCAGAAATGGTGGAGGAACGCCCAGGACAACGCGAGGACGATCAGCTTGACGACGATGTTGGAGAGGAAAGCCTTGAAGACTTCGAAGCTGAGCTCGGAGGTGAGGCTCTGATCGAAGAGGAACAGCAGGAACGGCAGGAACAGGAACAGCAGCGCGCCGCTGATACGATGGAGAATCGACAATATCGCCGCCAGGGGCATGCGATATTTCAACGTGATGTCGCCGATTCCGATGTTCCGGTATTCCGGCCTCGGCTTTCTTACTGCGTCAGTCATGCTAGACCCCTACTATGTTGTCACACTAATCCGCGATTTTAGCGCCTTTTTATATCGCGCTGCAGCGAAAGTCTGCTCTGGATCATTACGCGAACGGGAATAAAGGCGGCCCGAAACGTGCTACGCGAGCGTGGGAAACGCGCATGCACGCATGCCTGTGCCGATACGTCGTCAGCTCAGGTCATTGTGATAGTAATACCCGGTCGTGACATACCATCCGCGCCGCACTTCCACCGGCCGGTCTCCGTATGTATAGGACACGCGCTCGACCGACAGCAAAGGGAAACCCGCCGGCACGTGCAGCAGGTCGGCCACCGCCGGCTCCGCCGCCACCGCGCGGATCTTCTCCGTCGCGCGGATCATCCGCGTGCCGAACTCCGTCTCGAACATCGCGTAGAGCGGGCCCTTGTACTCGCTCAGCCGCTCGAACGTGAGCCCGCGGAACATCGCGCCCGGCAGCCAGATCTCGTCGAGCACCGTCGCTTCGTTCTCGAACTCCAGCAGCCGGCGCACTTGCACGACCGGGTCGGCCGGCTTCAGGTCGAGCTGCCGCGCGATCTCGGCCGGCGCACGCAGGCGCCGGCATTCGAGCAGGCGGCTCACGTGCGGGTGCTCGGCACCGTCGTCGGCAAGCAGCCGCAAAAAGCGGAACTGCGCGCGATCTTCGTTGTGCGTTGCAACAAAAGTGCCCTTGCCCTGGCGCCGGACCACGAGGTTTTCGGCGGCCAGTTCGTCGATCGCCTTGCGAACGGTGCCCTGGCTGACCTTGTAACGGGCCGCGAGCTCCACTTCGCTCGGAATGATCTCGCCCGGCTTCCACTCGCCGGATTCCAGGCTTTGCGTGATCAATGACTTGATCTGCTGGTATAACGGACTGAAGGTGGGCGACGGCGACGCGGCAGGCGCCGGCACGGAATCGGCCGCGCCCGGCTGGCCTGGGCCGCCTGCGCCGGTCGGATTCGCGTTGTTCGCCTGGTTCGATGTCATGGCGCGCATTTCATCACAAACCGCGCTTTTCCGTCCACTCAAATTCCGCAAAACATCTGTCTTATATAAGACATATGATACCGTTTGACTTTGGGCCCGCCGGCTCCTACACTCCGGGGCGAGCAAGGGTTCGCGGGTGCAAAACGCGTCCCCGGCTACGTGCCACGGCCGTCTCCAGGTTCACCGCGTCTGCCTTTCGCGAGTCCTCCGCCCTGCTTCAATGCAACGCTTCGCGTAACGCGCATAGAATGGCGTTTTGCCTAGCGTCCACCGCTTCACCCGTCCTGGAGATTTTCAATGGCTAAGCCCGCAAAGCGCGTTGCCGTCACCGGCGCCGCAGGTCAAATCGCTTACTCCCTGCTGTTCCGCATCGCGAACGGCGACTTGCTCGGCAAGGACCAGCCGGTCATCCTGCAACTGCTCGACCTCCCGCAAGCCCAAGCCGCCGTCAAAGGCGTCGTGATGGAACTCGACGATTGCGCGTTCCCGCTGCTCGCGGGCGTCGTGATCACCGACGATCCGAAGGTTGCATTCAAGGATGCAGACGTCGCGCTGCTGGTCGGTGCACGTCCGCGCTCGAAGGGCATGGAGCGCAAGGACCTGCTGTCGGCGAACGCCGAGATCTTCACGGTCCAGGGCGCCGCGCTGAACGAAGTCGCGAGCCGCGACGTGAAGGTGCTGGTCGTCGGCAACCCGGCGAACACCAACGCGTACATCGCGATGAAGTCGGCACCGGATCTGCCGAAGAAGAACTTCACGGCGATGCTGCGCCTCGACCACAACCGCGCGCTGTCGCAGCTCGCGGCGAAGTCGGGCAAGCCGGTTGCATCGATCGAGAAGCTCGCCGTGTGGGGCAACCACTCGCCGACGATGTACCCCGACTTCCGCTTCGCGACCGCCGAAGGCGAGTCGCTGCTGAAGCTGATCAACGACGACGTGTGGAACCGCGACACGTTCATCCCGACCGTCGGCAAGCGCGGCGCGGCGATCATCGAAGCGCGCGGCCTGTCGTCGGCAGCGTCGGCAGCGAACGCGGCGATCGACCACGTGCGTGACTGGGTGCTCGGCACGAACGGCAAGTGGGTCACGATGGGCATCCCGTCGGACGGCTCGTACGGCATCCCCGAAGACATCATCTACGGCGTGCCCGTCACGTGCGAAAACGGCGAGTACAAGCGCGTCGAAGGCCTCGAGATCGACGCATTCTCGCGCGAGAAGATGGACGGCACGCTGGCCGAACTGCTCGAAGAGCGCGACGGCGTCGCTCACCTGCTGAAGAACTAAGCAGGCTGCATGGCCAGGCCGCCTCCGGGCGGTCCGGTCACGGCATGGGCGGCGGGCCTGCAGCCGGCCCCGCCGCCCGATCCGATCCGGGCACGTTTTGCCGCTCGACGCGCCGCGCGCGCCGGCCCAGAATGCGCCCGAATCCGATTTTCTCCACGTTGCCCGCTTCCTTGACGTAGAAGAGATGTCCGCGCTCACTCCTGCACAAGTGCTGTACGACGGGGCGTCCCCGCCCGCGATCCTGCCATGCTGCGATCACTACGCGGGCAGCGAGAAGCTGATGCGCAAGTCGCTCGCGCTCCAGGCCGAACTCGGCCCCGTGTTCGACATCACGCTCGACTGCGAGGACGGCGCGGCCGTCGGCCAGGAAGCCGCGCACGCGCAGCTCGTCGCCGACATCCTCGGCAGCGCCGAAAACCGCTTCGGGCGGGTCGGCGTCCGCATCCACGACTTTTCCCATCCCCACTGGCGCGACGACGTGCGCATCGTGCTGCGCGCCGCGCGCGCACCGGCCTACGTCACGCTCCCGAAAATCGCCAACGCCGCCGACGCGGCCGAAATGATCGCGTTCATCGAAGGCACGCGCCGCGAGCTCCGCCTCGCGCAGCCGATCCCGGTCGACGTGCTGGTCGAGACGCACGGCGCGCTCGCGCAGGCGGCAGCGCTCGCCGCGCTGCCGCTGGTCGGCACGCTCAGCTTCGGGCTGATGGACTTCGTGTCCGCGCATCACGGCGCGATTCCCGATGCGGCGATGCGCTCGCCCGGCCAGTTCGACCACCCGCTCGTGCGCCGCGCGAAGCTGGAAATCGCGGCGGCCTGCCACGCGCACGGCAAGACGCCGTCGCACAACGTGACGACGGAAGTGCGCGACATGGCCGTCGTCGCCGGCGACGCACGCCGCGCGCGCGACGAGTTCGCGTTCACGCGGATGTGGAGCATTCATCCCGCGCAGATTCGCCCGATCGTCGACGCATTCGCGCCGCGCACCGACGAAGTCGCGCTCGCCGCCGAGATCCTGCTGGCCGCGCAGGCCGCCGACTGGGGCCCGACGCGCCACGGCGATACACTGCACGACCGCGCGAGCTACCGCTATTACTGGTCGGTGCTGCGTCGTGCACGGGCGACCGGCCAGCCGGTGCCGGCCGAGGCCGCGCCGCTGTTCGGCCCGGCCGCCGGAGACGCGCGGTGAGCGCGCGCCGACACACGCATTTCATCGAATCACCGGAGCGTGAACCCGAGACAGGTTTGCGAAACGACAAAAAACGTAACGGAGCCCGAAAACCTGAAATATGCGCGGCCAAATAGGTGAAAATAGCGGCCGCTGCGCGCTTCCGGGGCGCGTGCAGTTTCAAACCGGCCGACGGTGTTTGCCGCCGGCCCTTGTCAACTGATTATCGAAAGGTTCTGACTCCATGAAGAAACTCCTGATCGCTACCGCCATCGGCGCGTTGTCCGCCACGATGCTGGTGTCGGCTCCGAGCGCGTTCGCCCAGGGTACGGCAACGACCGCGAAGAAGGCGGCCAAGCGCCCGGCGCCGGCCAAGCGCATCATCCCGCGCAGCAAGAAGGCGCAGGCGCGCGCAGCGGCCAAGGTCGATCCGGTGCCGGACGGCGCGGTCAAGTGGTCGTGCAAGGACGGCCTGTCGTTCGACCTGGCCGGCGACATGAAGCGTGACCAGGTCGTCACGGTTCACTGGGCGAAGAAGAACTACAAGCTGCCGCGTCAGGCCACGACGACGGGCGCCGACACGTTCTACGATCCGGCCGCTGGCTTCAAGCTGGTCGTGATCCCGAGCAAGGCGATGCTGTTCAGCGACGCCAACGGCGGCGAGCGTCTCGCCGACGAATGCGTGACGCCGGAAATGGCGCAAGGCACGCCGGCTCCGACGCAATCGAACGAGCTGAAGCCGGCAACGAACTAAGCGCGTCTTCACGCTCCCAGGGCCCTCGATGTCCGCCTCGGTCTCCAACGTCCGCCCCGCTCCGGATACGGTACTCGTCGATATCGTCGACTACGTGCTGAACACCGGAATCGACAGCGCGCTCGCGCTGGAGACGGCGCGTCATTGCCTGATCGACACGCTCGGATGCGGACTCGAGGCGCTGTCCTACCCTGCCTGCACCAAGCTGCTCGGCCCGGTCGTGCCCGGCACGATCGTGCCGAACGGCGCGAAGGTGCCCGGCACGTCCTTCCAGCTCGATCCGGTCAAGGCCGCTTTCGACATCGGCGCGACGATCCGCTGGCTGGACTTCAACGATACCTGGCTCGCCGCCGAATGGGGCCATCCGTCCGACAACCTCGGCGGCATCCTGGCGACGGCCGACTGGCTGTCCCGCACGGCCGTCGCGGCCGGCAGACGGCCGCTTGCCATGCGCGACGTGCTCGTCGCGATGATCCAGGCGCACGAGATCCAGGGCTGCCTCGCGCTCGAGAATTCGTTCAACGCGGTCGGCCTCGACCACGTGCTGCTCGTCAAGGTCGCGTCGACGGCCGTCGTCGGCCGCCTGCTCGGCCTCACGCGCGACGAGCTGATCAACGCGGTATCCAACGCATTCGTCGACGGCCACGCGCTGCGCACGTACCGCCACGCGCCGAACACCGGCTCGCGCAAGTCGTGGGCGGCCGGCGACGCGACCTCCCGCGCGGTGCGCCTCGCGCTGATCGCGAAAACGGGTGAAATGGGCTACCCGTCGGCGCTCACCGCGAAAACCTGGGGCTTCTACGATGTGCTGTTCGACGGCCAGCCGTTCCGCTTCCAGCGCCCGTACGGCACGTACGTGATGGAGAACGTGCTGTTCAAGATCGCGTTCCCCGCGGAATTTCACGCGCAGACGGCCGCCGAAGCCGCGCTGCAGCTGCACGCGCAACTGGCCGCGGCGGGCCGCACGACCGACGAGATCAGCCGGATCACGATTCGCACGCACGCGGCCGCGATCCGCATCATCGACAAGCAGGGGCCGCTCGCCAATCCGGCCGACCGCGACCACTGCATCCAGTACATGGTGGCCGTGCCGCTGCTGTTCGGCCGGCTGAGCGCGGCCGATTACGAAGACGCGGTCGCCGCCGATCCGCGCATCGACGCACTGCGCGCGAAGACCGTGTGCGTCGAGGATCCGCAGTTCACGAAGGATTACCATGACCCGGCCAGACGATCGATCGCGAACGCGCTGACGATCGAATTCGCGGACGGGTCGAAACTCGCCGAAGTGGCGGTCGAATACCCGATCGGCCATCGGCGTCGCCGTGCGGAGGGCATCCCGCTGCTGGTCGAGAAGTTCAGGACCAACCTCGCCCGCCGCTTCCCGGCAAAGCAGCAACAAGCGATTCTCGACGTGTCGCTGGACCAGGCAAAGCTCGAAGCGATGCCGGTCGATGAGTACGTCGACTTGTATGTGATATAGCCGTACAGCACTGTTTGTTTCCTAGCCTTAAACCCAGGAAAATCACCATGGCCCACAATCTCCACAAGACCCTCAAGGAATTCGACAGCGGTTCCGGCAAAGGCAAGTTCTACTCGCTGCCGCAGCTCGGCAAGGAACTGAAGACGAAGATCGAACGCCTTCCGGTGTCGATCCGTATCGTGCTCGAGTCCGTGCTGCGCAACTACGACGGCAAGAAGATCACCGAGGAACACATCGAGCAGCTCGCGAACTGGAAGCCGACCGCGAAGCGTGTCGACGAGATTCCGTTCGTGGTGTCGCGCGTCGTGCTGCAGGACTTCACGGGCGTGCCGCTGCTCGCCGACATCGCGGCCATGCGTGGTGTCGCGGAGCGCTCGGGCAAGAACCCGAAGAAGATCGAGCCGCTGGTGCCGGTGGATCTCGTCGTCGACCACTCGGTCCAGATCGACTACTTCCGCCAGAAGGACGCGCTCGACCTGAACATGAAGCTGGAATTCCAGCGCAACAACGAGCGCTATCAGTTCATGAAGTGGGGCATGCAGGCGTTCGACACGTTCAAGGTCGTGCCGCCGGGCGTCGGCATTGTCCACCAGGTGAACCTCGAGTATCTCGCGCGCGGCGTCCACAAGAAGGCGGATGGCGACGACACCGTGTACTACCCGGACACGCTCGTCGGCACGGACAGCCACACGACGATGATCAACGGCATCGGCGTGGTCGGCTGGGGCGTGGGCGGCATCGAGGCGGAAGCCGGCATGCTCGGCCAGCCGGTGTACTTCCTGACGCCGGACGTCGTCGGCGTCGAGCTGAAGGGCAAGCTGCGCGAAGGCGTGACGGCCACCGACCTGGTGCTCACGATCACCGAAATGCTGCGCAAGGAGAAGGTCGTCGGCAAGTTCGTCGAGTTCTTCGGCGAAGGCACGAAGTCGCTGTCGCTGCCGGATCGCGCAACGATCGGCAACATGGCGCCGGAATACGGCGCGACGATGGGCTTCTTCCCGGTCGACGAAAAGACCATCGAATACTTCGAAGGCACGGGCCGCACGAAGGCGGAAATCGCCGCGTTCGAGAACTACTTCAAGGCACAGAATCTGTTCGGCATTCCGAAGGCCGGCGACATCGACTACACGAAGACGGTGACGCTCGATCTCGCAACGGTCGCGCCGTCGCTGGCCGGCCCGAAGCGCCCGCAGGATCGCATCGAGATCGGCAACGTGAAGTCGACGTTCACCGAGCTGTTCTCGAAGCCGGTCGCGGAAAACGGCTTCGCGAAGAAGGCGGAAGACCTGAACGCGCAGTACACGACGAGCAATGGCGTCGACGTGAAGAACGGCGACGTGCTGATCGCCGCGATCACGTCGTGCACGAACACGTCGAACCCGAGCGTGCTGCTGGCCGCCGGCCTGCTCGCGAAGAAGGCCGTCGAAGCCGGCCTGACCGTCGCGCCGCACATCAAGACGTCGCTCGCGCCGGGATCGCGCATCGTCACCGAATACCTGACGAAGACGGGCCTGCTGCCCTACCTCGCAAAACTCGGTTTCGAAGTGGCCGCCTACGGCTGCACGACCTGTATCGGCAACGCGGGCGACCTGACGCCGGAGCTGAACGAAGCGATCACGAAGAACGACATCGTCGCGGCCGCGGTGCTGTCGGGCAACCGCAACTTCGAAGCGCGCATTCACCCGAACATCCGCGCGAACTTCCTCGCCTCGCCGCCGCTGGTCGTCGCCTACGCGATCGCCGGCAACATCACGCGCGACCTGATGACCGAGCCGGTCGGCAAGGGCAAGGACGGCTACGACATCTACCTCGGCGACATCTGGCCGACCAGCGAGGAAATCCACGCGCTGCTCAAGTTCGCGCTCGATCCGAAGAAGTTCGAGGACAACTACTCGAAGCTGACCAAGAAGGGCGACCTCTGGAGCAAGATCGAGGGCGAAACGGGCCAGGTCTACGACTGGCCGAAGTCGACCTACATCGCCGAGCCGCCGTTCTTCGGCAACGACTTCTCGATGGAGCCGGCCGCTTCGATCCCGACGGTCAAGGGCGCGCGCGCACTGGGCATCTTCGGTGACTCGGTCACGACCGACCACATCAGCCCGGCAGGCTCGATCAAGGAAGACTCGCCGGCAGGCAAGTGGCTGAAAGAAAACGGCGTGCAGAAGGCCGACTTCAACAGCTACGGCTCGCGCCGCGGCAACCACGACGTGATGATGCGAGGCACGTTCGCGAACGTGCGGATCAAGAACCTGATGATCCCGGCGAAGGCAGACGGCACGCGTGTCGAAGGCGGCCTGACGATTCATCAGCCGAGCGGCGAACAGCTGTCGATCTACGATGCGGCGATGAAGTATGTCGACGCCGGCACGCCGACCGTCGTGTTCGCGGGCGAAGAGTACGGCACGGGCTCGTCGCGCGACTGGGCCGCGAAGGGCACGCAACTGCTCGGCGTGAAGGCCGTGATCGCGCGCAGCTTCGAGCGGATCCACCGCTCGAACCTGGTCGGCATGGGCGTGCTGCCGCTGCAATTCAAGGGCGCGGACAGCGTCCAGTCGCTCGGCATCACCGGCGAGGAGACCTACGACATCGAAGGCCTCGGCGACGACTTCAAGCCGCAGCAGGACGTCACGCTGGTGATCCACCGCAAGAACGGCGAAACGACCCGCGTGCCGGTGCTGCTGCGCATCGATACGCCGATCGAAGTCGACTACTACAAGCACGGCGGGATCCTGCCGTTCGTGCTGCGCTCGCTGCTCGCAGCGTAAGCGCCCTGCTTTTGCAGGTGCCGCAGCCGCCTCGCGGGCGGTTGCGGCCGATTTGGAAGCCCGGCCTCGTGTCGGGCTTTTTTTATGCGCGCGCGGCGGCGCAAGCGCGATGCCGCCGGTCCGTCATGCGGCCTTGTCGCCGCTTGCCTTGGCCCCCGCGCGCGTGCGCACGTTCTTCTTCAGGTGCGCACGGTTGTAGTCGATCGCCGCGCGAACGAGACGCTTCAGCGCTCGCTTGTCGAGCGTGTCGCCTTCGAGGAAATCGATCGCGCGGCGCGCATTGCCGTCGAGGCCTGCGTTGAACAGCCCGTCAGGATCGGGCAGGTGCGCACCGTGCATGAACGTGAGCTTCACCTTGCCCTTGTGTGCGTTCGCGACGGCGATCATCCCGTCGCACGACCACACCGGGCTGCCCATCCATTTCCATTCCTCGACGATGCCGTCTTCGGCGGCGAGGATCGTCTCGCGCAGCGCAGCGAACGTCTTGCCGCGCCAGTCGGCGATGCCCGCGATCAGCGCGTCGATGCGGGCCGACGGTGCGAGGTCAGATGCGCTCATGCCCCGGCCTCCGATTCTTCATCGGGACGCGCCAGCACCTGTTCGAGCGACTCGAAGAACCGCACCCACCCGTGCTGAGCCCCGCGATATGCCTGTTCCTGATCCGCGCGGAAACCGGCCTGCTCCATGCGCAGCAGCGTGCCGCGCGGCGTCGGCGTGAGCGTCCAAGTGACGACGCTTTCGAGATCGTACGCAGCCCATGTATAGGAAAGCACGCGCTGCGGCTCGATCGTCAGCACTTTGCAGTCGACCGAACCCCAGTCCGCGCGGAAGCTGAACGCGCGCCCCGCGACGGGCTCGAAGTCGCTCTGCATCAGCCACGCCTCGATCAGGTGCGGTTGCGTGAGCGCACGCCAGATCTTCTCCGGCGGATGCGACAGTTCGCGTTCGACGACGACGGTACGCGTTTCGGCATTGGACTGGTTCATTGATCCATCCTTTTGAGCAGATCTTCGAGAGCGTCGAACCGGTTCTGCCAGAAGCCGGCCATCTGGCTGGTCCAGTCGATCAACGGAGTCAGCGCCTGCGGCTGTGCGCTGTAGTGCGTCTGCCGGCCTTCATGACGGTCGGTCACCAGCCCGGCCTGCTTCAGGACACCGAGATGCTTCGAGACGGCCGGCTGCGAGACGCCCGCGCGGGCCGTCAGCGCGGCGACCGTCAGCTCGCCGTCCGCACACAGGCGTTCGAAGAGCGCGCGGCGCGTGGGATCGGCAAGCGTCCTGAAAAGCATGTCGTGTGCGGTCTGCATGTCCAAATTCATAACTCATCGGTTATGAATCGAAGGATAGCAGTCGATCGGTCCGCGTCAAGGCGAAATTTCGCGGGCGGCGTCTTTCGCTCCCGCCGCGCGCTCGTTCGGCGGCGCGCGTCGAACGACAACGCAGCACTCGGCGGTGGACCTCGGACGCATCACGTCGGCACACCGTCGTCGGCATTCGAGTGTTTCCTCTAATCCGCCCGGCGCATCGGCTAACCGAAAGCACGCTGCAAGACTCGGCAATGCGCTGTTCCACAGTTCGGGAAACGCTCGTGATCGACCGGCCCCGTTTTCGTGCATCCGCGCGTTGCGGCGGCGTCGCGTGGGCGCCGCGGCCGCGCTTGACCACATAGTGCGACGCGCGACGCGCCGAGGTCCGATCGCACGCGATGCGCGTTCGCGGCGATTCGCTCCGCGATCACGCGCATTCCGATCCCGCAACGAACGAGTCGTGCGTGCAAGCGTCGTTGACCGCAGCGCGATCGCGTCGCGAACCGGTTCCGTTTGCCGACACCCACGGCGCATGCGCGCACGACGCCGCGCATGCGCGCGAACGCGCCGATGTCAGAACTGACAGCTATGGAAACTGGCAGCTACCTGAACGGCACCGACGCCCTACGCTCGTCACCGCTCGCGGCCTCACAAGGGCCGGGGGCTCCAGCAACGTCGTCTCTCCTAAAAAGGACTCCCGATGAAAAGAAACGCCTGGCTTGCCCTCCCCCTTCCGTCGCCCCGCCGCCTCGCATGCGCGTGGCCGCTCGTGTTCGCCGCCGGCGCGGCACATGCGACGACGGACTGGGTCGACACCCACACGAAGGCCTTTCTCACCGGCCCGCAATTGATGGCGCGCAGCGCGGCGCCATCGCTCGAACTCGCGGCCGGCGAGACGACCGACATCGTCGTCAGCCTGAAGCTGCGCAATGCCGCGCAACTCAAGCAACTGGCGCACGACGTGAACCGGCCCGGCAATGCGCATTACCGCCAGTACCTGACACACGAGCAGTTTCTCGCCAACTACGCACCGACCGATGCCCAGGTGAAATCCGTCGTCGACTATCTGCGCAAGAGCGGCTTCGTGAACATCGAAGTGGCGCCGAACCGGCTGCTGGTGTCCGCGCGCGGCACGGCCGGCACGGTGAAGACCGCGTTCAACACGTCGCTCGTGCACTTCCAGTACGCAGGCCGCTCGGGCTTCGCGAACGCGTCGACCGCGCAGGTGCCGCGCGCGCTCGGCGACGTCGTCGGCTCGGTGCTCGGGCTGCAGAACGTCGCGCGCGCACGGCCGATGCTGCGCATCGGCAACGTCGCGAAGCCGCAGGCACTCGCGGCCGGCACGGCCACCGGCCACTATCCGAAGGAATTCCCGGGCCTCTACAACGCGACCGGCGTGCCGACCGCGGCCGGCGTGACCGTCGGCATCATCACGATCGGCGGCGTGTCGCAAACGCTTCAGGACCTGAAGCAGTTCACGTCGAGCAACGGTTACGGCACGGTCACGACCCAGACCGTGAAGACCAACGGCACCGGCACGAGCGGCAGCTACAGCGACGACCAGGACGGCCAAGGCGAATGGGATCTCGACAGCCAGTCGATCGTCGGCTCGGCCGGCGGTCAGGTCGGCAAGCTGGTGTTCTACATGGCGGACCTGAACGCGGCGGGCAACACGGGGCTCACGCAGGCATTCAACCGCGCGGTATCGGACAACACCGCGAAGGTGATCAACGTGTCGCTCGGCTGGTGCGAGACCGACGCGAACGCGGACGGCACGCTCGACGCCGAGGAACAGATCTTCACGACAGCCGCAGCGCAAGGCCAGACGTTCTCGGTATCGTCGGGCGACGAAGGCGTGTACGAATGCAACAACCGCGGCTATCCGGACGGCGCGAACTACACGGTATCGTGGCCGGCCGCGTCGCCGCACGTGCTCGCGATCGGCGGCACGACCCTGTATACCACGTCGGCGGGCGCATTCTCGAACGAAACGGTGTGGAACGAAGGTCTCGACGGGAACGGCAAGCTGTGGGCGACGGGCGGCGGCGTCAGCACGATCCTGCCGGCACCGGCATGGCAATCGGGCAGCAATCGCCAGTTGCCCGACGTGTCGTTCGACGCCGCGCAAAGCACGGGCGCATACATCTACAACTACGGCCAGTTGCAGCAGATCGGCGGCACGAGCCTCGCCGCGCCGATCTTCACCGGCTTCTGGGCGCGTCTGCTCGCGGCGAACGGCACGGGTCTCGGTTTCCCGGCCGGCAAGTTCTATGCGGACATTCCGTCGAACCCGTCGCTCGTGCGCTATGACGTCGTGTCGGGGAACAACGGCTATCAGGGGTATGGCTACAAGGCAGGCACCGGCTGGGATCTGACGACCGGCTTCGGCAGCCTGAATATCGCGAACCTCAACAAGCTGATCCAGACGGGCGGCTTCTGAGCGTGATGCGAACGCCGGCGCGCGGCGCTCGTTCGCTGCGTGCCGGCGGGGAAATTCGCGGGCAGCGGGCGCCGCGCAACGCTATTGCGTCGCCTGCTCCTTCGTCGGCGCAGCGGCTGCCGACGCGACCGGCACGCCGGCCCGATGCGACGGCGCGAAGAGCCGCAGCCCGCTCGCGACGCTCGCGGCGCCCGCAAAGCCCGCGCCGAGCATTAGCGCGAGCGTCGGCCCGTGACGTCCGGCGATCCCGAACGACAGCGCGACGAGCGCCGCGCCGGTCGCCTGCCCGATCAACCGCGCGGTCGCGATGATGCCGCTCGCGCCGCCGCTACGCTCGGGCGGCGCGCTCGACATCAACGCCTTCAGGTTAGGCGACTGGAAGAAGCCGAAGCCCGCGCCGCACAGCATCATCCGCCAGCCGATGTCGATGACGTTCGGCGCGGCCGGCAACGCGGCGAGCGACACCATCCCCGCACTCAGCAGTGCGAGCCCGATCGCACCGAGCAATCCCGGAGGATAACGATCGGACAGCCGGCCCGCGATCGGCGCGGCAAGCGCGACGATCGCCGACCACGGCGTCATCAGGAAGCCGGTCTCCACCGCGTCGCGATGCAGCACGGTTTCGAAATAGAACGGCAGCGATACGAACGCGAGCCCCTGCGCGGCAAACGCGCACACGGCGGTCAGTGCGGACAGCGTAAACACGGGGCGGCGGAACAGATCGACCGGCAGCATCGGCGCCGGGTGCCCGGCCTGGCGACGGATCAGCAGCGCCCCGAACGCGAAGGCGACGGCGGCAGCCGTGAACACGATGGACAGCGGCCCGCGCTGCGCGAATTCGCCGAGCGCGAAGATCAGCGACGCGAAGGTGATCACGTTGAACAGCGCGGCGAGCGGATCGAACGCATGCTTGCCGCGCGCCGTCTGCGGCAGCGACGGAATCGCGACGGCAAGCGCGAGCATGCCGAGCGGCACGTTCACCGCGAACAGCCACGGCCACGCGGCCACCGACAGGATCAGCGACGCGATCGTCGGCCCGACCGCAAACGACACGCCGACGACGAGCGCGTTGAAGCCGACGCCGCGCCCGAGCCGGTGCGCGGGAAACAGGTTGCGGATGAGCGCGATGTTCACGCTCATGATCGCGCTCGCGCCGAAGCCCTGCACGATCCGCGCCGCCGTCAGCTGCGGCAGCGTCGCCGCGAGCGCGCAGCCGAGCGACGCGAGCGTGAATACCGCGAGGCCGGCGACATACACGCGCTTGTGCCCGACGATGTCGCCGAGCGACGCGAACGGCAGCAGCGTCGCGACCATCGCGAGCTGGTAGGCATTGATGATCCACACCGACGCGGCCGGCGACGCGTGCAGGTCGGTGGCGATCGCGGGCAGCGCGGTGTTCGCGATTGCCGTATCGAGCGTCGCGAGCGCGACGGCGAGCAGCACGGCGGACATCGCGCGCCAGTTGACGACCGGCTCGCGGGTGCCGGCGGGAGATGCGAATTCTGACAAGATGAGGTTCGGCTGACGAGCGACGCACGGCGTCGCGGATTGAGCGGCGCGGCACCGGGCGCCCATCCTGCAGGAACGGAACGCGCGTCGCCGCGAGCCGTATTGTTGCAGAGCCTCATCGAGCGTGCAGGCAGCCGCTTCGTTCGTCAGCGAAACGAAAGCTTTGGTGTGCTGCGCCCGGTGCGCGCCATCGTTGAGATCGCAACGATCGAGCGCATGCCGGGCGCCGCGATGGCGGCCGTCACGACACCGCGCGTCGCGCGTTGCGTCCGCGCAGCCATTCGAGCGCGAGCAGCAGGCTCGTCGAGAAGATGATCAGGATCGTCGCGAGCGCGGCGATCGTCGGGCTGATGTTCTCGCGAATGCCCGTAAACATCTGGCGCGGCAGCGTCGTCTGGTCCGCGCCCGCGAGGAACAGCGTGACGACCACTTCGTCGAACGACGTCGCGAACGCGAACAGCGCGCCGGACATCACGCCCGGCGCAATCACCGGCAGCGTCACGCGGAAGAACGTCGTGACGGGATTCGCGCCCAGCGACAGGCTCGCGCGCACCAGGTTCTGGTTGAAGCCCTGCAACGTCGCTGCGACCGTCGTCACGACGAACGGCACGCCGAGCGCCGCGTGCGCGGCAATCAGCCCGGTGTAGGTATTCGCGAGCCCGAGCGGTGCGAAGAACAGGTACATGCCGACGCCGACCACGACGACGGGCACGATCATCGGCGACAGCAGCACGGCCATCAGGAGGCCCTTGCCGCGGAAATTAGCCTTCGTGAGGCCGATCGCGGCGAGCGTGCCGAGCACGGTCGCGACGACGGTCGCCGACGGCGCGACGATGAAGCTGTTCTTCGCGGCCATCCGCCACTCGTCCGATGCGATCAGGTTCTCGTACCAGCGCGTCGAGAAGCCCGGGATCGGATAGACGAGGAACGTGCTCGACGAAAACGACAGCGGCACGATCGCAAGCACCGGCAGGATCAGATACAGCAGCGTCAGCACGACGAGCACGCGCAGCGCGACGTACCACGCGCGCTCGACGAACGACATGTGCGGCGCGAACAGCGGCCTGGCGAGTTTCATGGTGGGCATCCCCTTCCCGTTTCGTTGTGCGCGGCGCTCAGCCGAGGCTCACGTTGGTGCGCGTGAAGCGCCCGTACACCGCATAGAGCACCAGCGTCGCCGCGAGCAGCAACCCGCCGAGCGCGCACGCCATGCCCCAGTTGATCGTCACGTTCGTGAAGTACGCGACGTAGTAGCTGACCATCTGGTCGTTCGGCCCGCCGAGCAGCGCGGGCGTGATGTAGTAGCCGATCGCGAGGATGAACACGAGCAGCGCGCCGGCGCCGACGCCCGGATAGGTCTGCGGCACGTACACGCGCCAGAACGCGGCGAACGGGTGGCTGCCGAGCGACACGGCCGCGCGCTGGTACGTCGGCGGGATCGACTTCATCACGCTGTAGAGCGGCAGGATCATGAACGGCAGCAGGATGTGCGTCATCGAGATGTACACGCCGACGCGGTTGAACAGCAGCGTCAGCGGATGCGAGATCAGCCCGCTGCCGATCAGCGCCTTGTTCACGAGCCCTTCGCTCTGCAGCAGCACGATCCACGCGGCGACACGCACCAGCACCGAGGTCCAGAACGGAATCAGCACGAGGATCATCACGAGGTTCGCGCGGCGCTCCGACAGCGTCGAGATCCAGTAAGCGAGCGGATAGCCGAGCAGCAGCGCGAACAGCGTGACCGCGACGCCGATCACGAACGTGCGGCCGAAGATCGCGAGATAGATCGATTGATCGGGATCGGCCTGCACGATCCGGCCGAAGCCATCCTGCTTGTGGTCGAGCGCGGCGAGCAGGTAGAACGGCGACACCTGGCTGCCGTTCTTCGCGATCGACTGCCAGTACGCAACGTCGCCCCAGCGCGAGTCGAGGTCGATCAGTTTCGCGCGCGTTTGCGCGGGCGTGAGCGCGGCGTCGTTGTCGCCTTTCAGCGGCATCGCGCGCGCCGTCTTCGCGACGAGCGAGCGATAGCCGGGAATCTCGGTGTTCAGGCGCCGCGCGAGCGCGCCCATCGCCTCGCTGTCGGCCACCTTCGTCATGTCCGCCGCGAGCGCGACGTACGCGGCATCGGCCGGCGGCGCCTTGCGGTCCCAGCCCGACAGCGCGGCGACCGTGTTCGGCAGCGCCGTTGCGATCTCGGGGTTCTGCACCGCGCGCGTGAGCAGCGTGCCGATCGGCACGACGAAGATGAGCAGCAGGAAGATCGCGAGCGGCGCGATCAGCAGCAACGCCATCGTGCGCTTGCGGGCCTCGGCGGCCTTCAGCTCGCGCTTGAGCGCGGCTGTCGACGGCGAGGAAGGAGCGATCGTCATCGTGTTCAACGGTTCTCTCCGGCCGGGCTCGATCCGGCGGAATGCCGCGCGACGCAGTCGATGCGCCGCGCGGCAGGTTGCATCAGGACACCTGAGTAGCGTTTACTTCGTCGCCCATGCGGCGAAGCGCTGCTCGAGCTCGTCGCTGTGGTCGGTCCAGAAGCCGATGTCCTCCAGCACCGCGTTCTTGCCGTTGGCCGGCGAGTTCGGCAGGTTCGCGAGCGTCTTCGCGTCGAGCGACTTGATCGCCGCGATGTTCGTCGGGCCATACGCGATGTGCTGCGCATATCCTTGCTGCGGCTTCGGCGTCAGCGTGTACGCGATGTATTGCTCGGCCAGCGCCTTGTTCGGCGAGCCCTTCGGAATCGCCCAGTAGTCGAGGTCGTAGATGCTGCCGTTCCACACGACCTTCAGGTTCTTGCCTTCCTTCTGCGCGGCGTCGATACGGCCGTTGTACGCGGTCGACATCACGACGTCGCCGGCCACGAGGAACTGCGGCGGCTGCGCGCCCGCTTCCCACCACTGGATGTACGGCTTGAGCTCGTCGAGCTTCTTGAACGCGCGATCCTGGCCGGCCTTCGTGCCGAGCACCTTGTAGACGTCCTTCGGCGCGACGCCGTCGGCCATCAGCGCGAACTCGAGGTTGTAGCGCGCGCCCTTGCGCATGCCGCGCTTGCCGGGGAATTTCTTCACGTTCCAGAAGTCGGCCCAGCCGGTCGGCGCGGTCTTCAGCTTGTCCGCGTTGTACGACAGCGCGGTCGACCACACGAAGAAGCCGACGCCGCACACCTGCGGCGCTTCCGGAATCAGGTCGGACCTCTTCGCGATCTTCGACCAGTCGAGCTTCTCGTACAGCCCTTCGTCGCAGCCGCGGTTCAGGTCGCCCGATTCGACTTCGACCACGTCCCAGTTGACGTGCCTCGCCTCGACCATCGCCTTCACCTTCGCCTGCTCGCCGTTGTATTCGACGGCCGTGACCTTGTTGCCGGTGGTCTTTTCGAACGGCTGGTTGAATGCGGCCTTCTGCGCGTCGCCGTTCGCGCCGCCGAAGTTGACGACCGTGAGTTCGGCCGCCGTGGCCGATGCGCCGACGACGGCGAGCGCGAGTGCGAGCGCGGTGCGACGCGCGGTAGTGCTTGCTCCGTTCATGGTGGTTCCTCTCCTCTCGTGGTGGAAGTGGGCAGTTGTTGTTGACGACGTGCTGCGATAAAACGGGAAAAACCTGCGTCAGGCGAATACGCGCAAATGCTCGGGCGCGAATGCGAGCGATACCGGCGCGCCGGGCGAGAACGCGTCGAGCGCGCCCGTGCCGAGCGGCACCTTCACGAAGCATTCGTCCTGGCCCGGCAGCGCGCAGCGCATGCGCACGTGATCGCCGAAATAGATGAGACTGCGCGCCTCGCCGGTCACGCGGTTGGCCGTGCCGTTCGCGTGCCCGTTCGCGAGGCTCATGCGTTCGGGCCGGATACACGCGACGGCCGGCGCGCCCTCGGCCGCGTCGCCGATACGGCGACCGACGAGCTGCGTGCCGTCGTCGAGCCGGAATTCGCAGAATTCGCCGTCGATGCGCGCGATGGTGCCGCGCAGCCGGTTGCTGTCGCCGATGAAGTTCGCGACGAATTCGTTGCACGGCGATTCGTACAGGCGGTCGACGGTGTCGAGCTGCTGCACGATGCCCTTGTCGAACACGGCAACGCGATCGGACATCGTGAGCGCCTCGCCCTGGTCGTGGGTCACGTAGACAAAGGTCACGCCGAGCTTCTCGTGCAGCGCCTTCAGTTCGTACTGCATGTGTTCGCGCAACTGCTTGTCGAGCGCGCCGAGCGGCTCGTCCATCAGCACGAGCTTCGGCTCGAACACGAGCGCCCGCGCGAGCGCGATGCGCTGCTGCTGGCCGCCCGACAACTGCGCCGGATAGCGTTTTGCGAAACGCTCCATCTGCACCATCTTCAACGCATGCGCGACGCGCTCCGCACGTTCCGCCGCCGGCAGCTTGCGCACCGACAGCGGATACGCGACGTTCTGCTCGACCGTCAGGTGCGGAAACAGCGCGTAGTTCTGGAACACCATGCCGATGTTGCGCTTGTGCGGCGGCACGGTATTCAGCAGTTCGCCGTCGAGGCGGATCTCGCCGCCCGTCGGGAACTCGAAGCCCGCCAGCATCATCAGGCAGGTGGTCTTGCCCGAGCCGGACGGCCCGAGCAGCGTCAGGAATTCCCCTCGGTGGATGTCGAGGTCAAGCGATTTGACGACCAGCGTCTCGCCGTCGTAGGTCTTCCGCACGCCGCGAAAGCTGACGATCACATCATCGGACTTCATCGTGGCTGTCCCCTTGCTGCGCGACAAATGTTTTTGAGATGGACCCACTATACGGCGGGCACGGTTCTACAATAGGGAACCATTTCAATATTCCAAGTAGGACCACTTTGGATACCGTGATCCTGGCCGACTGGCTCTCCGCCCGGCTCGACCGCAGCTCGTCCGAGCCGATGTACCGGCAGCTGCTGCAACTGATGCAGCAGGCGATTCTCACCGGGGAATTAGGGCCAGGGACGAAGCTGCCGAGTTCGCGCACGCTCGCGGCAGACCTGTCGATCGCACGCAATACCGTGCTGCACGTGTACGACCAGCTGACGGCGGAAGGCTACGTGCTGACAACGACCGGCAGCGGCACCTACGTGGCCGACACGCGCCCGGACGCGGCCGCGATCCGCGTTCCGGCCGCTGCGCCGCCGCCGTCCGACAGCGATGCGGCGGCGCAGCAGGATGCACAAGGCGGCCTGTCGATGCGCGGCCGGCAGCTGATCGAACATGCGGGCGTATCGCGGCGTCAGTGGGGCGCGTTCATGCCGGGCGTGCCGGACGTGTCGGAATTCCCGAGCCGCACGTGGAGCCGCCTGCAGGCGCGCCTGTGGAAGGAAGCGAATCCCGAATTGCTGACCTATGCGCCGGGCGGCGGCTACCGGCCGCTGCGCCGCGCGCTCGCCGACTACCTGCGCGTCGCGCGCTCGGTCAAATGCTCGCCGGACCAGGTGATCATCACGACCGGCATCCACCAGTCGATCGACCTCGCCGTGCGGCTGCTGTCCGACATCGGCGATCGTGCGTGGGTCGAGGAACCGTGCTACTGGGGCGTGCGCAGCGTGCTGCAGGCGACCGGCCTCGCGCTCACGCCGGTGCCGGTCGACCAGGAAGGCATCGATCCGAGCGCGTCCGACATGCAGCATCCGCCGCGGCTCGTGCTCGTCACGCCGTCGCACCAGTATCCGCTCGGGATGGTGATGAGCCTTGCGCGGCGCCGGATGCTGCTCGAGTATGCGCGCCAGCACCGCTGCTGGATCATCGAGGACGACTACGACAGCGAATTCCGCTACGGCAGCCGCCCGCTTGCATCGCTGCAGGGCCTCGACGACGGCGGCCGCGTGATCTACGTCGGCAGCCTCGGCAAGATGCTGTTCCCGGGCCTGCGAATGGGTTACATGGTCGTCCCCGAGCATCTGGTCGACACGTTCCGCACGGGGTTGTCGGAGCTGTATCGCGAGGGCCAGCTGATGCAACAGGCCGTGCTCGCGGAATTCATCATGGACGGGCACCTGACTTCGCACGTCAGACGGATGCGCACGCTGTACGGCGAGCGCCGGCAGTTGCTGATCGATGCGATCCATGCGCGCTTCGGCGACGCGCTGCCCGTGATGGGCGACGAGGCCGGCCTGCACCTGGTGCTCGGCCTGCCGGATACGTGCGACGACCGCGCGGTCACGCAAAGTGCGTTCGACGCGGGTGTGATCGTGCGTCCGCTGACCAGCTACTACAGCAGCCAGGACACCGCGCGGCGCGGGCTGTTGCTTGGCTATGCATGCGTCGCGCACGAAAGCATCGGCCCCGCGTTCGACACGCTCGCGGCCACCATCGAACAGCATCTGCCGCGGCACTTCACGCGCGCGGCGTGAGCGCGCGCGTTACTGCGCGGCAGCCGCGCCGCGGTCGAGCGACGCCGCGCGCATCGCTTCGCCGGGCTTCGTGAACATGCGCTGCCGTAGCGCCGCGATCTGCGCGTCGCGCTCCTGCGGCGACAATCCGGCCGCGCCGATCTGCGCACGCTGCGCCGCATAGTCCGCGTAACGGCTCTGCCACGATGCGTCGTCCTGCTGCATCTGCGCGACGCGCGCGGCCGCTTCGGGGCCGAGTGTCTGCGCGAGTTGCGCGCGCATCGTCTCGGGCGTCGCCCCACTCTTCTGCAACTGCGCAATCTGGTCGATCGCAGCCTGCTGCCGGTCCGCCTTCTGCCGTGCCTCACGTTCGTCAGCGGGCATCTGCTGTGCGAGCGCCGCGAGCCGCTCCGCCTTCTGCGCATCCGTCAACGTGCGGTCCTGCACGATCTTCAGCCGCGCGAGATCGTAGCGCTGCCGCCACTGCTCCGCGCCGAAGAACGGCTGGCTCCACTCGCCGAGCGCGCGCGACGCGATCGACGCGCGCTGATCGAGCGCGAGCTGCAGCGCACCGAGATCGGACTTGTCGACCGCGCCCGCCTGCGGCAACTTCGCCAGCGTGTCGAGATACGCGCGATATCGATGCCATACATCGAGCGCCTCGGGTTGCGCGACCGTGCCGTCGAGCTGTGCGGCGATCTCGCGCACGACGAGCGCATCGAGCTCGGCCGCGCTCAGGTCGCTCCGCGCGGTCAGGCAGTAGTCGAAGAAATCGCGCACCGCACGCGACTTCGCAAGATGGCCGCCGGCATCGAGCGGCAGCCTCGGTGCACTGGAACCGGCGAGCGGCGACGGCAGGCCCGCGCTCGCGGGCAATGCGGCCTGGGGCGGCGCGGCATTCGCGCCGCCGGGCACTGCCGTGTCGGCCGACGCATGCGTCGCGTCGGCACCGCGATGCGATACCGTGCTGCTCCAGATCGCAACGCCGGCGATCGCCGCCAGCCCCGCCGCGCCGTAGATTGCAACGCGCCGCGCGAGCGGCGCGCGTCCTTCACGTGCCGTCATCGATTACACGCCCGCGAGCTTCAGCCGGTTCGCATGCGTGCGGATCACCGCGACCGGATCTTCCGCATTCGCGCCGCGCACACCGAGCAACTGGTTGATCTCGTCGAGATGGTTCCACTTGTAGCTCGTGCTCAGCACCTTCCCGTACAGCGCGCTGCACTTCGATACGAGCCCGTCGTTCTGGCCGGAGGCCCGATTGATCATCACCGTGCCCGTGCCGAACAACGCAAGCGTCGACAGGTCCAGCGCGTTCGCCGGATCGATCAGCGGAATCGTGCTGGTATCCGTCGCGCCCGTCACGCCGAACGCGGAGACGGTCGGCTGGATCGCCGTGCCGGCCCATGAATACAGCAGATGCGTATTGCCGCCGACGGTTTCCGTCGGCGCACCCGTCTGGCAACTGCCCGGCGCGCCGAGACCCGCGCTCGGGTAATTCTGGTTGTACGTGGCGGCCTGGGAAGTCGTCAGCGTCTTCAGCGCGGCGAGCGCGTCCTGGTTGGTGTTGTTGCTGCTGCTCGTCAGGATACCGAACACATTGACGAATGCCGCGATCACCGACGACGACAATCCGGTCGGATCGTACGCGAGCACGCCCTGCACGAAGTCGGCGAACTCGGAGCCGCGATGCGGCGTGCCGATCGTCGTCACCGACGCGACGAGATCGGGCGCGACGGCCGCGACATAGCGCGACGTGAGCCCGCCCTGGCTGTGACCGACCAGATTCACCTTGGTCGCACCGGTGGCGGCGAGCACCGTCTTGACGTAAGCGAGCAGTTGTTCGCCGCGACCGTTCGGCCCGTCATCGCTCTGGAATCCCGACAGGTTCGCGACGTAGACGGTCGCGCCGTGCTGCTGCAGGTCCTCCTGGATGCCGTACCAGTACTCGAGCACGCCCGCGTACTTGTCGGTGCCGGTGAGCCCGTGCACGAGGATGATCGGATAACGCGTCGCCGCGTAGTTGTCCGCCGCTGCGGTTGCCGCGATTGCCGCGTGCGTCGTTGCGAGCGTCATCAGCGCGGTCGTCCCCGCGAACGGCGCGACGCTCATCGCGCAAGCCACTGCCCCTGCCACCACCCTGGAACGCATCGATCTGGCCATGGATGTTCTCCTGATTATTGTGCTGCCGGTGCGAATGAGATCGGATCGACGCGCACGGCAAGTCGCGAACGGTCGCTGGCACCGTATGCGTCGAATGCCGGAGTGAATCACGAGTCGCGAACGTTTGCGCCCTGACTAGATACGGTTCTCTAATCGGTTGACGCGCCCCGCCCGTTCGGGCGGGGCTGCGTTCATGCGTGCGCATGCTGCATCGCACACGCGCCGCACGTTACAGCTTCGCGCTCACGCGCAACCATGCGGTGCGGCCCGGTTCCATCACCGGCGCGTTTGCCGGATAGCCGAAGCCCGCATTGCCGGCGAGGTTCAGGTGCTCGGTGTAGGCCTTGTCCAGCACGTTGTCGATACCGACCGAGATCTGCACCTTCTTGCTGACGTTGTACTGTGCGTGCAGCGACAGCACGCCGAAGCCGGCGCTCGGACCGAAGTCCTTGCCGACCACGTTGCCCTCGTTCAGCGCGTAACGATGCTGCGGCGCAACGACGCGCCACAGACCGCCTGCCGACCATGCACCGTGCGTGTACTCGAGCCCGAAGCGCGCCTCGAGCGGCGGCATCTGCGGCAGCGGATCGCCACTCGTCGCGTTGCGCCCCCACGCATACGCGAGCGACGTCTCGACGCGCAGCGGTGCGAGCGGCCGCCACGACACGCCGGCTTCGCCGCCCATGATCTGCGCGTTGACGTTGGTCGCCTGGGTGGTCGGGCCCATCATCCCGGCCGCGTAGTTGAACAGGATGTAATCCTGCACATAGCCGGCATAGGCCGACACCCACGCATCGAGCCGCTCGCTCTTGAACTGCGCGCCGACGTCGAGCTGCGTCGTTTTCTCCGGCTGCACCGCCGAGAATGCATTGACCGAACCGGCCGGGCCGCGCTTCGCGGAGAACAGTTCCCAATAGTCCGGGTAGCGTTCCGCGTGACCGATTCCCGCGTACCACGTGACCGGCAGCGCCGCGAGATCGCGCTCGTATCGCACGAAGCCGCTCGGCAGCACGCGCGCGCGATCGTCGTCGAAGGTCGGGTTCGGCTTGCTGCCCATCATCCCGCGCGTCGTCGCACGCTTGTCGCGCGCGCTCGCGTAGTCGACGCGCGCGCCGCCGATCACGCGCGACGCATCGCTCGCATACCACGTCAGCTCGCCGAACGCGCCGGCGTTCCACATCGTCGCCTGTGCATCCCACGGCTGGTCGCCGTAGTTCTGTCGCCCCATCGCCGAGCGGGCATCCAGCCGGTTCGATTGCGCATCGACGCCGGTCACGAGCTTGAAGTCGTCGCCGAAACGGAACGTCGCGGCCGCCCGCGCACCGAGCGTGCGGCGCCGCACCTCGGATGCCATTCTCATCGGCATGCTGCTGGTCGGGTCGGGCTGCCGCAACGTGTAGTTGTCCATCACGTGATCGGCTTCGTTGTAGAACACACGCGCTTCGATCCGGTCGAGCACGTCGCCAAGATGCCGCTTGTCGAACGACAGGCCGAACGTCTCGCGGCGGAAATGAGCGCCGTCCATCCCGCGCCCCGCGTAGCGCGCATAACCGTCACCGGTGCCCGCCGTCAGTTCGACGCGCGTGTGATCGTCCGGTGTCCAGCCCAGCGCCGCGTCGGCGTTCCACTTGTCCCATTGCGACGGCACGGTGTTGCCGTTGCCGTCCTCGTAATCCTGCGCGTGCGCGTGATTCGCGGTCACGCGGCCGTAGACGTCCGGCGTGCCGGCCGTCACGTCGACGTTCTGATCGTTGCGGCCGAACGATCCGCCGACCACGCTGCCGTCGAAGCGCATGCCCGGGCGTTCGAAACGCGGCGTCACGCGTTCGAACAGCACCGTGCCGGCCGATGCGCCGGGACCGTACAGCACCGTCTGCGGGCCCTTCACGACGGTGACCTTGTCATAGCTTTCCGGCGCGATATACGAGGTCGGCGCATCCATCCGGTTCGGGCACGCGCCGAGCGTCGGCATTCCGTTCGCGAGGATGTTCAGCCTCGACCCGAACATCCCGCGCAGCACCGGGTCGCCGTTCGTCCCGCCGCTGCGGATCGACGTGAAGCCGGGGATCGTCTTCAGGTAGTCCGCGCCATCGCTCGCCGGCAGCGGCTGACGCGGCGTCTTCGGATCCGTGACGACGACCAGCGGCGTCGACAGCGGAGACGCGACGACTTCGACGGCCGGCAGCAGCGCGGCCGCGTCGTCCGTCGGCGCACCGGCCGCCTGCGCGGATTCGGTCGCGGCAGCCGCCGCGGTCATCGCGCCGACGGCCAATGCGGGAACGGTAAGTTTCAGCATGCGCGGCACGGGCCGCGTACGGGAATGGCGCGCCGCCCTCGGCGCGCGCAAGGAAAGAAGGATCATGATCGAAAGCCCGAGTGACGCCCTCCACACGGCCTCGACGGACCGCACGGATATCGGCGATGAATGGAACGGAAGACAGCGCGTCAGGCGCGCTCGGGCGGTGCGCGCGGGTACGCGCGCGGATAGCGGTCGGCGCGCGCCGCGACGGCATGCGGCGCGGCGGCGGATACGGCATGAGCGGGAACGAAAGCGAACGATACGGCGGCCGTACCGCCGATTGCGGGACTGTGTGCGAAGAAGCCGCAATAACCGCACGCATCGAGATGCAATGCGTGATCGTGCGCGGGGCCCGCATCGGGCGCGCGGTGCGCACCATGCTCTGCACTACAGACGATCGCGTCGGGGGTCGCCGCCTGCGCGATCCGCCACTGCGACACCAGCGGCGCCGCGATCGCGAGCCAGATCGCGAACACGCCGAGCCAGGCGGTCAGGTGACGATGTCGATGCAACATGCGCGGCGATGCGTAAGCGGAATGTAAAAGCAGCCGAGATGTTACAGAATGTTCGCGGCAATGACCAGCCGCGCATCGTGCCAAACGGATCGGGGGCGCATGGTTGTGTCGACAACCATGCGCCCCCGGGGCTGCCGTGCGGCTTCAGCGTGCGGTAATCACGGTGCCATGCGTCGCAGCACGTCGTCGCGCCGGATGAAGTGATGGTAGAGCGCGGCCAGTGCATGCAGGCCGATCACGAAGTAGAACGCGTTGCCGATCAGTTCGTGCGCTTCCTTGATCGTCGGCCGCAGCGCCTTGTCGGGGCCGAACAGCGTGAACGACACGCCGATCCAGTCGAGCGACACGGGCTTGCCGCCCATGTTGATCATCATGATGCCGAGCAACGGCTGCGCGATGATGAACACGTACAGCGCGAAATGCGCGAGCTTCGACAGCCACTTCAGCAGCGCCGCCTGCGCAATGGCCTCCGGCACGCGACTGATCATGCGCCAGAGCACGCGCAGCACCGACAGCACGAGCACGCAGGTACCCGCCAGCAGGTGCACGTTCATCCAGAACGCGCGGCTGTCGCTGCCTTTCGGTCCGCGAATTTCGATGGCCAGATAGGCCAGCGCCACCAGCAGGAAGATGGCCCAGTGGAAGAAGATCGCGGGTGAGCTGTAGCGCGTCTGTTTCGCGAGGATGTTTTTCATGCTGTGTCTCGTGATTTTTCGTGGGGTATGCATGGGCACGCACATGCCGCTGCGGCCGGCGCCCCGGCGGTTGCCCCGATTGTAGCCTCACGCGCGAGCGCCGTTGTACGACCGGATCAAATATCCGACGAATCCGCGCGGCCCGCCCGCCGGCCCGCCATAAGGAAAGTCCGAATCGCGCGCGTCCACGGCTGTGGCAGGATGAAGCTTTGGTGCGACGTTGCGCGGGCATCATGAGCAAAGCGTTCTTCGTTGCGGCCTACCGGCTGATCGCCGCGTTGCTCGCGGTATCGACCACGCTGCACAGCGTAGCCGGCTACTGGGGCATGCCGACTTTCCATCTCGGCAACTACCTCAGCTATTTCACGCAATTGAGCAGCCTCTACGCCGCCGCGATGCTGATCGTGGGGCTGTCTCGCATCACGCGCCCCGGTTCGGCGCGCTACGAATCGATGCGTGGCGCCGCCGTGCTCTACGTGCTGATCACCGCGATCGTCTACGAACTGCTGCTCGCCCGGCTCGATGCGTTGCGGCACGTCACGCCGGCCCTCAACAACTGGGTCCTGCACCGGATCGTGCCGCTCGTGGTGCTGTGCGACTGGCTGTACGTCGAGCCGCGCTCGCCGATTGCGTGGCGCAGCGCGTTCGCGTGGCTCGGCTTTCCGGTCGTCTATCTCGGCTATACGCTCGTTCGCGGTGCGCTGGAGAACTGGTATCCGTACCCGTTCGTCGATCCGCGGCCGCACGGATACCTGCCGGTCGCGATTCAGTGTTCGCTGATCGCGCTCGGCGCGGCGGGACTTGCGCTGGGCATTCGCTGGCTCGGCAACCACGCGAGGCAGCCCGGCACCGCGGAACTCAAGGAAGGATGAAGACGGGAACGTGTGCGCCGCGCGGCGCACACGTCGTGACGCGACGCGTCAGCCGCCGTTGCGCGGCAGGAAGTTCATCGGATCGACGACCTTGCCGTTCTGCCGGACTTCGAAGTCGAACGTCGCGCGACCGCTCGCGTCGGTGCCCATCTCGGCGACCGGCTGGCCCGCACGCACCGCGTCGCCTTCGTTGACGAGCAGCTTGCCGTTGTGCCCGTAGGCCGTGATGAGGCCGTTGTCGTGCTTCAGGATCACGAGCGGGCCGTATGCCTTGACGCCGGATCCGGCATAGACCACCCGCCCGTTTGCCGCGGCACGCACCGAATGGTCGGGCCCGGTCGCGGCGATCACGATGCCGCGCGTCTTGCCGGGGACGAACGGCGTCGCGACCATGCCCGTGGCCGGCCAGGCCAGCGAGCCCGGTTGCGCGGCCGCGGCGGGCGGCTGTCCGAGCGAGGTCGCGGCCGGCGGTGGTGCGACGCGCAGCACCTGGCCGGGCGACACGGCGTCGTTGGGCGACATGTGGTTCCAGCTGGCCACGTCCTGCACGCGCTGCCCGTAGGCGGCGGCAACGCCGGCGAGCGTGTCGCCCGGATTCACGCGGTAATAGCCGGCGATCACGCCCGGCGTGGCGACCGACGCCGGCGTCGACGGCCGTGCCGGCTGCCAGTTGTCGGTCCACGGCGTCATCGTACAGCCCGTCAGCGCGGCAGCCGCGGCGACAAGTGCCGCCTGCGGCAACCAGCGCGCCAGTGCATCGTGGATCGGAATCGTTTTTCTCAAGGGTCCTCCGGATTTGCGTCGTTGCGCCGCCCGCCGCCCTCCGGCGCGCGACGCACGATGTCCGGCCAGACGGCCGGACTACCAGTATCCGACCGCTGTCGCGGCCTTCGGTTTCCACAGCGGGACGTCGGCACGAACGGGCTCATCGGCCCCTTTTTCGCGCCATTTTCGGGTCGTCCCGGCCGTCAAAGATACCATCTGTCGTAGTCGGGGCCGCGACAGGTGCCCGATCCGGCAACAATCTTGCGGTATCGCACGCGCATGCCGGCGGGCCGCCAGCCGTGCCGCACGGATGATCGCCACCCTGCCGCGGGCCGCCCCCTATACTCGAAGGTGCACCGCGCGACCAGCGATAACGAGGAGAAGACCATGAACAACGCGACGTTTCTGTCCGTGCAGCTCAACGCCGAGGATTTCGCCGGTTCCAGCGGCCTCGTCGAATTGCTCAACCGGCACCTGTTGTTCGCGACGGACGTCGCCGAAGCAGCGGACGCCCTCGTCCAGCTGGCGAGCGTCGCGCACCTGAGCGGCGCCACGCGCCACAGCGTCGAGCTGCCGATCCTCGCGATCGAGCGGCTACGCGACGCACTCGACACGCTGAGCGGCTACGACGAGGCCTGGCTGCAGGCGCTGGAGCCGGCCGACGCGCTGTTCCGGGACATCGGCCGCGGCCCACGGCCGCTGCATTGACGCGGCGCGGGACACCAATGAAAACAGCCCGTCGTTCCGGGCGGCGGAACGACGGGCTGCGAGTACTGCATGGGGTCACATCAGGCCGCACATGCGGCCGGGCGACCGATGGCGATTAACGACCCTTGTAGACCGGTGCGCCATCCGACACGCGCTTCACCTGCCAGCCGGTCTTGGCGGCAGCCGGAGCGCCCGATTCCTGCTGGGCGGCCGGTTGCGCACCGTAGCCGCTCGTATCGGCGGCGGCCACGTTCTGTTGCGGGTTCACGCGGGCTTCAGCCGCCTGGATGCCTGCCGGGTAGTCGGTACGATCGCTGCCCAGCTTGTAGCCGGCCTGTTGCAGTTGAACCAGTTCGGCCTTCACCTGCGCACGGGTGACGGGCGCGTTCTGTTGGGCGAACGAGACGGCAGGAACGGCGAGGACAGCAGCAGCAGCGAACGTTGCGATCAGCGATTTCATGATTAACCTCCGGGATTTTTTTGCTCCGCCGCACACACCATGTCTGCAGCGATTGAACAAAGTTTAGTCCCGAGATCACCTAGGGAAAACCATGAAAGAACGAAAACACTGTTTCCTCGGAGCCAACAATTCCGGGATCCGGGAACGAAAAACCCTACTCAAAGAATAGAATTTCGCAACAATGACGTCCTCGCCTGCCGGTTACGACCAGTTCGCGTGGAAGCTGCCCGGCTTGTCGGTACGCTCGAACGTGTGGGCGCCGAAGAAGTCGCGCTGCGCCTGCACAAGGTTCGCCGGCAGCCGCTCGGAACGGTAGCTGTCGAAGTACGCAACCGCCGACGCGAACGCCGGCACCGGCACGCCTGCCTTCACCGCGGCCACGACGACGTCGCGCAGCGACGCCTGGTAGTTCGCGGCGATGTCCTTGAAATACGGGTCGAGCAGCAGGTTCGCGAGTGCCGGATCCTTCGCGTACGCGTCCGTGATCTTCTGCAGGAAGCGCGCGCGGATGATGCAGCCCGCACGGAAGATCTTCGCGATCGTCCCGAGATCGAGGTTCCAGCCATACTCTTCGGACGCCGTGCGCAGTTGCGCGAAGCCCTGCGCGTACGAGATCACCTTGCTCAGGTACAGCGCGCGGCGCACCGCTTCGACGAACGCGGCGCGATCGCCGTCGAACGACGCGGCGGCCGGGCCCGACAGGATCTTGCTCGCCGCGACGCGCTCGGTCTTCAGCGACGACAGCACGCGCGCGAACACCGACTCGGTGATCAGCGGCAGCGGCACGCCCAGATCCAGCGCGTTCTGGCTCGTCCACTTGCCGGTGCCCTTCTGCGCGGCGCGATCGAGAATCACGTCGACGAGGTGCTTGCCGGTTTCTTCGTCCTTCTTGCCGAAGATCTTCGACGTGATCTCGATCAGGTAGCTGTCGAGCTCGCCCTGGTTCCATTCGGTGTACACCGCGCCGAGTTCGTCGTTGGTCAGGCCGGCGACATCCTTCAGCACGGCATAGCTTTCGGCGATCAGCTGCATGTCGCCGTATTCGATGCCGTTGTGGACCATCTTCACGTAGTGGCCCGCACCGTCCGGGCCCATGTACGCGACGCACGGCTCGCCGTCGGACGGCGCCTTCGCGGCGATCTGCTTGAGGATCGGCTCGACCAGATCGTACGCGTCGCGCTGGCCGCCGGGCATGATCGACGGGCCGCGCAGCGCGCCCTCTTCGCCGCCCGACACGCCGGTGCCGATGAAATGCAGGCCCGATTGCGCGAGCTCCTGGTTGCGGCGGATCGTGTCCGTGAAGTGCGTATTCCCGCCGTCGATCAGCACGTCGCCTTTCTCGAGCAGCGGCTTGAGCGATGCGATCGTCGCATCGGTCGCTTCGCCGGCCTTCACCATCATCAGGATCCGGCGCGGGGTCTCGAGCGACGCGACGAATTCTTCGAGCGTATAGGTCGGTACCAGATTGCGGCCGGGGAATTCGGCGACCAGTTCGTCGGTTTTCTCGCGGCTGCGGTTGTACACCGACACCGCGTAACCGCGGCTCTCGATATTGAGTGCGAGATTGCGGCCCATCACCGCGAGCCCGATCACACCGATTGCTTGTTTGCCCATTAGTCAATTCTCCGGAAAAAACGGGGCGCGACCCGAACCGGGCCGCGCGCACAGGCGAAAGGATAGTGGAAACCCGGCTGCGATGCGCGCTTGCGTGTCATTGTTCCGCGTGCGGCAGGCGCCTGAACACGACGCTCAGGTTGTTCGCCGGCATCTCGACGACCTCGATGCAGTCGAGCCCACGATCGAGACCCAGCGCGACGACCGCCTCGAGATCGCGCACGCCCCACGACGGGTCGCGGCTGCGCAACTGCTGGTCGAACGCTTCGTTGGACGGCGCCGTGTGCCGCCCGTCGCGGCGATATGGGCCGTACAGGAACAGCACGCCGCCCGGGCGCAGCACGCGCGATGCGCCGGCGAACAGTGCTTCGGTGCACGCCCACGGCGAGATGTGGATCATGTTGATGCAGACGATCGCGTCGAACGCCGCGGCCGGCCACGGCGCGTCGCGCACGTCGAACGCCAGCGGCTCGGCCAGGTTCGCGAGGCCCGCATGCGCGACCCACGCGGCGATCGAGCGGCGCGCGTGCGCGTCGGGATCGCTCGGCTGCCAGCGCAGCACCGGCAACGCCTGCGCGAAATGGACCGCATGCTGCCCGGTGCCGCTCGCGATCTCCAGCACGTCGCCGCTGGCGGGCAGCACGCGACGCAGCACGTCGAGGATCGGCCCGCGATTGC
Source organism: Burkholderia territorii (assembly GCF_001718335.1). Classification (NCBI taxonomy): domain Bacteria; kingdom Pseudomonadati; phylum Pseudomonadota; class Betaproteobacteria; order Burkholderiales; family Burkholderiaceae; genus Burkholderia; species Burkholderia territorii. Next base: position 641,039 of record NZ_CP013365.1, on the reverse strand, counting down.
GTTCGGCCGCCGGCGCCGACAGCCGTGCGGACGGATCGGGCGAGGACGTCGGCCCGGTCACGATGCGTGCTCCGGCGCACCGCTACCGACACCCAGCCGCGCGTTCAGCGCGTCGAGCGCGGGCGCGCAACGCGCCTCGACCTTCAGCGTCAACATCGGATCGGCACGCGTATGGCCGAGGTTCAGCGCGGCGACGGGCTTGTTCCGGGCCTGGGCCCACACGCAGAACCGGTAGCCGGAATACACCATCAGCGACGAGCCGACGACGAGCAGCGCGTCGGCCGCATCGAGCGCCTGCGACGCCAACGCGACGCGTTCGCGCGGCACGTTCTCGCCGAAGAACACCACCGCCGGCTTCAGCAGCCCGCCGCAGGCCGGGCAGGACGGAATGCGGAACGTGTCGAGGGCCGCCCATTCGAGGTGCGCGTCGCCGTCGGCGGCCGGTTCCGCATGCGCGCCCCGCAGTTCGGGGTTGTCCGTTTCCAGCAAGGTCTGGATCGTCGCGCGCGCATGATGCGCACCGCAATCGAGGCACGTGACGGCGTTGATGCCGCCATGCAGCTCGATCACGTCGCCGCTGCCGGCACGCTGATGCAGCCCGTCGACGTTCTGCGTGACGAGCCGCTCGATCCGGCCGGTGCTGCCGAGCCGCGCGAGCGCGACGTGCGAGCGGTTCGGTTGCGCGCGGCCCACCACGGGCCAGCCGATCATGCTGCGCGCCCAGTACCGGCGGCGTGCGACTTCGGAACCGAGGAATTCGTGAAGCTGGATCGGCGGCGAGCGCATCCACTGACCGTTGCGGTCGCGATAGCCGGGAATGCCGGAATCGGTGCTGATGCCGGCACCGGTCAGCACGAGCAGCCGCGGATGGCGCTCGACGAACGCGTGCAGCGCGTCGAGCGCGGCCGGATCGATGCTGGCGGATGAGGGGTCGGGCAAGGCGATGTCGTTCATGTTGGCGGCGCGTGATCGGCGCGGTGGCGAGGCACACGGCCAGCGCGCCAGCACATGATACAGAACGCCGCGCGATCGGGCTGGCGGTCCGCGCGACACCGGCGCAGCAAAAAAAGACGCCCATCGACCAGATGGCGATGGGCGCTCCAACAATTGATCCATCGGGGTAGTGGATCAACTGACAGCACAATGACGTCGAATCCGCCGCGGCGCGGCCGGCGGACCTTCCCCGTTGACTACACCTTCTGTTTCCTGATGGTTGGCAGGTCGCCACGGTGCGCCGCGTGCGGCACGCGCACGTACGCGCGCCGGACGCGACGCGTGCGTCTCGCGCGCCGGCATGACGATCCGGAACTCATGATTGCCCATCTGCGTGCACGGGCGGTTCACCCCGACGGCCGACCGGCACCGGTCGACCTCGTGCGTCACGCATGCACGTCATCGTTTGGAACGAACCCGAATTGTTCGGATGGAACGAAAAGCCGCGCGCTCATGTCACCGCAATCAACGGCGAGGCGAATTCACGGGCAGGTCGGCGATTCATGTTTGCAACACGATGCGTTGCGATTCGGTCTGTTCTCATTGTCTTGTCCCCGTCTTCGATGCGTCCGACCCACTGAAGCGATGGCCGGGCCACTACTGCGCCGGCAATCGCGCTCACGGCGCATACAGATATGCAAGGAGCGCACCATGCTTCGCGGTACAAGGCCGCGCGGCCGGTGAAGTGACCCCGATGCAAATCGGGCCGCGGCGGAAATGCGCGAACGTTTCGAAAGTGAAACGACCGGACACGGTCCGCGCGAGCGGCGCATAGGCGCGCCGACGGCGTTGCGGGAACGTGACATGTGCGCCGGCGAGACGGTTGCCACTGCGCGACGCCGACGATCTGCTTACGATCGCCGACCCTTCGCGCATAGGCGCGATCGAGCGCGCACGTCGAACGTGAGCGCCCTCCGGCTGTCGGCCACGCGCGCCCAACGCGCTCGATGACAGGCGTCGAACATCTTCACGCGTGTTCATGCCGGTCGATTGCGCGGTGACCGAATGCGCCGATCGCGCAGGAACCGCCGATGCCGTCGCGTATCGCTCGCCGCGAACCACAAGCGTCGCGCAAACGCGTTAGCATGCGAACACCGCACGGAGCGCGCCCGCTTCGCCCCGCAATCAAGGAGTGAACATGCCCCTGCCCGCGTCCGGCCGCGCCGACGTCGCGCAACGCGTCTTCTCGGCCGAGCGGCTGTCGATCGGCCTGACGCTGCCGCTGCTGCGCAGCGGCCGGACCGTCGCCGACTTCAACGAGCAGCTCGAACTCGCGGCACTGGCCGATTCGCTCGGCTTTCGCGCACTGTGGATTCGCGACGTGCCGCTGAACAGCGCCGACTATCCCGACCCGGTCGGACACCTCGATCCGTGGGTGCTGCTCGGCGCGCTCGCGTCATGCACGCGCCGAATCGTGCTCGCCAGCGGCGCGATCGTGCTGCCGCTGCGTCATCCGCTGCATATCGCGAAAGGCGCGCTGTCGGTCGCGACGCTGTCCGGCGGACGCTTCATCCTCGGCCTCGGCTCCGGCGACCGGCCGCCCGAATATGCAGCGTTCGGCGTCGACGCGCAAACGCGGCGCGACCGGTATCGGCGCCACTGGGAAGTCGTCGCGGCCGCGCTCGGCGCGCCGCCCCGCGTGCTGCCCGACGAAACGCCGCCCGATGCGCCCGACTTCACGCTGCTGCCGCGCGGCGATGCCGCGGTGCCGATGCTCGCGGTCGGATCCGGCGGACAGAGCGTCGACTGGATCGCTCGGAACGCGATCGGCTGGATGACGTACCACCGCGATCCGGATACGCAGCGTTCCCGTTATTCGATGTGGCGCGCGGCCGTCGACCGGCTCGCGCCCCCGGGCTTTCGCGCGTTCGGCGTATCGATGCGGCTCGATCTCGATGCAAATCGCGACGCACCTGCCCGCGCGCTGCCGCTCGGCTACGCGACCGGCCGCAATGCGTTGGTCGGCATCCTGCGGGCCATGCGCGCTGCCGGCACGCACCACGTCACGCTGAATCCCGGCTCGGACCGGCCCGTGCGCGAGATCATCGAGGAAATCGCGGAGCACGTGCTGCCGGTCTTTCACGACGAGCAGGGCTGATTCATCAGGAATCCATATTTCATTGCAGGTAGCGGCGGCGGTGGTTGGCACTGAATCGATGTGCCGCAGAGCAGGGATCGTTCCTGACTTGACCGTCGTCGCCGGGCCAAACGAAACAGACCGCCCCCCATGTGCGACATGAATATTTGTCCACGGAACTATTCGGGTCCGTTCGCGATCATGTTAACTTCCGTCCATCGTCCAGACCGGCGGGCCACATATCGATGCGCGCCCGCATGCCCATCCATGCGACATTTCCTGCTCGGCTGGCTGCTCGCCGCCGTCGTATCGATCGCCCACGCGGCTTCTTCTGCACCGGCCGCCGCATCGGCTGCCTCCGGCGCCGCGCCGGCACTGACGCCGCAACAGGCGCAGCAGGCCCTCTCCGTCCTGCAAAATCCGCGCGAGCGCGAACAGGTCGAAACGACGCTGCGGGCGATCGCGGCCGTCGGCGTGCTCACCACGCCCGCACTTCCGGCGAGCGCCGCGGCACCGGCCAGCGCGGCATCGGCCTCCGCCGCCACCGCCACGCTCACGACGAACGGGCTCGCATCGATGCTCGTCCGGCAGGGAGCACGTTGGGCCGGCGAAATCGGCGGCGCGCTGAACGAATCGCTGCGCTCGTTGCTCGATGTCGGCTCGGTCGGCGTGTGGTGGCACGAGCGGCTGGTACGCGCAGACGAACGCGCGGATCTCATGCGTTCGCTCTTCGTCATCCTTGCCGTGCTCGTGCCCGCGATCGTCGTCGAGTGGTTCGCGAAGCGGCTGCTGCGGCGCGCGCTGGTCGCCCTGGGAACGCGTCGTGCGGAATCATCGCGGCGCGCCGAGCACGAGCCGGCTACACCGGCAGACTCCGCGGCAGCAGCGCCGGGCACCGCGAGCGCGGACGGCACCGCCACGCCCGATACGTCGTCGCAAGGCCGCGGCCATGCGCGGCGCCACACCACGCTGCTGCGCCGCATGCCGCGCGCGCTGGTCAGCCTCGCGCTGCGCGTGGTGCCGCTGCTGGTGTTCGTCGGTGTCGCGAGCCTGGCGATGTCGGTGCTCGACGGCGCCGGCACGCCGACCGATACCGCACTCGAATCGCTGATCGACATCTACGTGATCTGCCGCCTCGTGACAATCGTCAGCCGGCTGTTCTTCCAGCCCGATGCGCGGCAGTTGCGGCTTCTGCACGTCAGCGACGCATGGGCCGCGATCGCGCAGCGCTCGATCACGCGGATCGTGATCGTCGTCGGCGTCTGCACCGCCGCGGTCGAGATCGCCGCGACGTTCGGCCTCAGCGATGCCGGTCACGTCGCACTGCTGAAGGCCGTCGCGCTCGTCGGCCACTTGATGGTCTCCGCGCTGATTCTCCGGTGCCGCCAGCCGGTCGCTGCCCGCATCCGCGCGGCCGGCGATGAACGACCGGCCTTTGCGATGGTCGGCAACGCGCTCGCCGATGCTTGGGCGCCCGTGTCGGTGTTCGTCGTGATGGCGCTGTGGTTCGTGTGGGCGCTCGACGTGCATAACGGCTACCGCGTGCTGATCACGCTCGGCGGCCGCTCGATCGCCGTGATGATCGGCATGCGAATCGTGTCGATCGTCGTGTTCGGCGCGCTCGCACGGCTGTTCCAGCGCCGCGACGACGATCGCACGCTGGTCCACCTGCACGCGTACCGCTACTACCCGCTGATGCGCCAGATCGTGTCGGCGGTGATCGCGGTCGTGACCATCGTGCTGCTGCTGCAGATCTGGGGCGTGCCGATCTTCCATGCGTTTCAAGCCGGTACGATCGGCCATCGGCTCGCGTCGGCGCTGATCACGATCGCGATCGCGGCCGTCGTCGCGCTGATCGTCTGGGAAGCCGCGAACATCGCGATCGAACGCCGCCTTCAGCAGTGGACGCGCGAAGGCAACCTCGTGCGCGCGGCGCGGCTGCGCACGCTGCTGCCGATGCTGCGTTCGCTGCTGTTCATCATGATCGCGCTCGTCGTCGTACTGACGGGCCTCAGCGAGATCGGCGTGAACATCGGCCCGCTGCTCGCGGGCGCCAGCATCTTCGGCGTCGCGCTCGGCTTCGGCTCGCAGAAGCTCGTGCAGGATTTCATCACCGGGATTTTCCTGCTGATGGAGAACGCGATGCAGGTGGGCGACTGGGTCACGCTCGCCGGCGTGTCCGGCACCGTGGAATACCTGTCGATTCGCACCGTGCGGCTTCGCGCGGGCGACGGGTCGCTGTACACGATCCCGTTCAGCTCGGTGACGACCGTCAACAACACGAATCGCGGGCTCGGCAACGCGGCCGTCAAGGTCAGCATCGCATACGGCCAGGACATCGATCGTGCGATCGCGACGCTGAAGGAAATCGGCGCCGCGTTGCGCGACGATCCGAACTACAAGGACGGCATCCTGTCGGATTTCAGCTACTGGGGCATCGACCAGGTCGACGGCGCGACGATCGCGCTGGCCGGACAGATCCAGTGCAAGGACTCGGCACGCTGGGGCGTGCAGCGCGAATTCAACCGGCGTATCGCGGTGCTGTTCGGCGAGCGCGGAATTCGAATCGCGAATCCGCAGCGCAGCCTCGTGGCGTATGAAGACGGTTCGCGGCCGGTGGCGCCCGCGAACGACGAGGACGGCGACCATACCGTCGGCACGCCGCCCGCCGAAGCGGACCGCAAGCCGGACTGATCTGATCGTGCGCATGCCGTCGGCCCGGCCACCGCGCGTCGCACCGTGCCGCCGGCATCGAACGACAGATAGCCGCGCTCGACGCGCGGCGATTTTCTTCATGCGCTGAACGCGCTTTGCCGCGTCGCCGGCCCGCCCGGCCTCACGTATCGTCGACCCGTTGTGTCATCCGGTCGCGTCGCCGCGCGGTGCGATCCATCACGATGCGGTGCCCATTCTCGCGAGGCTGTCGCCGGCCGGACCGCTCGCGTCGAGCCGCCGATCTGATCGGGTCACCCGATGCGCTCCCCGGCAGAAGACGGGTGCCGGTGATTCGAGTGACCTCTCGAATATGGTTCGCTCATTACGAATCCAATCGCGAATTATTCGACCGACGTGACCGCGATTGCATCCGTTTTCTGAGTTGAAAATTACAAAACACCTCAAGACTTTTCAAAAACATTTCACCTTATTCAATCTAACTTTGTTTCATATAATCAGAAAAAGTTTGACATCGAACTTTCGTTCTTGATACCGTCCGATGCAAGCAATCCGACGAATTGCCAACACGCAATCGTTCCTGCTCGACGCATCTCGTTTCCGCCGCACCGAAGTTCTCGCCGCCGATCGTCGTCTCACGTGTCGGCGCATGCAACATCCCGATGCATTCATTTGGGCAGCTGCCATCCGGCAGCAAGCCGAAGGACCGAATCAGATGAGCAGGACTCCAAAACTGTTGCTCTAGCCATCCCGCCTGCATCAGGCCTGCGGGCGCGGCCGATTCGCATCGCGGCGCAGCGCCTCCTTCACCGAGCATTCCAGCATTTCGCCCCCGGTGGATCACCACCCGCCGGGTCGGGCGAAAGGCCCCGTCGCGTCCGCGCCATCCGCGTGAGCGCGACGGATATCGGCGGCGCACGATCCGCACCGCCGTCGACCGTTGTTGTTCGTGCAGTTCGATGTTCAACCGGAGGGGTAATTCAAAATGAATCAGGTTGCAGACAAGAAACAAAAACACATCCGCATCGCCAGGCTCGCCTTCGCCGCGGCAGCGGCCGCGTCGTTCGGCATGACGGCCGTCCATGCCGCACCGGCCGCCGGCTGGACGGAAACGCGCACCAAGGGATTCCTGCCGCTCGTCCAGCAGGGAGAAAGCAGCAGTACCGCCGGCGCGCCGGCGGCCAGCACCGCCGCCGCGGCCTCCGCTGCCACCGAGATGGCGCCCGGCGAATCGGTCGACATCGTGCTCGGGTTGAACCTGCGCAACGAAGCGCAACTCGACCAGTACCTGCATGACCTGCATACGCCCGGCTCGCCCCACTACAGGCAGTTCCTCACGTCGGCCCAGTTCGCCGCGCAATACGCGCCGACCGACCAGCAGGTCGCCGCCGTCGTCGCGCACCTGCGCCAGGCTGGCTTCGTCAACATCGTGGTCGCGCCGAACCGCCTGCTCGTGTCCGCGTCGGGCACCGCGGCAACGGTCAAATCGGCGTTCCGCACGACGCTCAAGCGCTTCACGCGCAACGGCCGCAGCGTCTATGCCAACACCGATGCCGCGCAGGTGCCGAATTCGATCGGCGGCATCGTCGGCGCCGTGCTGGGCCTGCAGAACGTCGAGCTCATGCACACCGGCGCGGGCAGCAAGCCGCAAGGCAACACCAGCAACCTGACGATTCCGGCAGGCGCATCCGCGGTGCCGCACTATCCGACGGAATTCTCGTCGCTCTACGGCGGCGACGGCACGCCGACAGCCTCGCAGACCACCGTCGGCATCATCTCCGAAGGCGACCTGTCGCAAACGGTCAGCGACCTCAACACGTTCGCCGCGAACAACGGCCTCGGCACGATCAGCAGCAGCGTCGTGCAGACCGGTCCGTCAGGTAGTTCGTACACCGATACGTCCGGCACCGTCGAATGGAACCTCGACAGCCAGTCGATCGTCGGCGCCGCCGGCGGCAGCGTGAAGCAGGTCGTGTTCTACGTCGCACCGTCGATGACGCTCACGGCAATCACCGCCGCATACAACAAGGCAGTGAGCGACAACGTCGCGAAGGTCATCAACGTGTCGCTCGGCGTGTGCGAATCGTCCGCGTACAGCACCGGCTCGCAGGCGACCGACGACACCATCTTCAAGCAGGCCGTTGCACAAGGACAGACGTTCTCCGTGTCGGCCGGCGACCACGGCGCGTACGAATGCGCGAGCGGCACGCCGTCGCGCTCGACCTACACGGTGAGCGAGCCCGCGACGTCGCCGTACGTGATCGCGGTGGGCGGCACGACGTTGTTCACCAACACGTCGACGAACACGTACAACAGCGAAATCGTGTGGAACGATCCGAGCTGGCAGCCGGGCACCGTGTGGTCGACGGGCGGCGGCTACAGCAAGTACGAAGCCGCGCCGTCGTGGCAATCGTCGAGCCTCACCGGGTCGACCAAGCGCGCACTGCCGGACGTCGGCTTCGACGCCGACCTCCGCACCGGCGCGATCCTCGTGGTGAACGGCCAGACGTCTGACACGCTGTGGGGTTCGGGTTACCTCAACAACGAAGGCGGCACGAGCCTCGCCGCGCCGATCTTCACCGGCATCTGGGCGCGGCTGCAATCGGCCAACAACAACGCGCTCGGCTTCCCGGCGTCGAGCATCTACAAGTACTTCCCGAGCAATGCGGCGCTGGTGCACGACGTGACGTCCGGCAACAACGGCAGCGGCACGTACGGCTACAAGGCGAAGGCCGGCTGGGACGCGACGACGGGCTTCGGCAGCGTCAACATCTCGAAGCTGAACGCGTTCATCCAGAGCACGTCCGATTTCGCGCGGTAATCGGGCAATGAGCGATGCGGCTCCGGGTGCGGATCGTTTGTGCACCCGGGGCCGTGTCGGCGCAACGGCGCACCGCGCCGGATCGACGCGGTGCGGCGGCGCGCGCTGCCTGCGCCAGCCGCGGGCACGCGCGCACGCGGGATCACAGCTGCGATTCGATCGGAAACAAGCCGAGAAACCACACTTCCATGCGCCGCGCGGCCGAAACTTCCGGTTCGTGATCGAGCTCGGTCACTTTCCCGTCCGCGTCAGTCTGAATCCACTTCAGCCGCCCCTTCCCGGCCGGGTCGGTCCTCGATTCGACTCGCCACGCGATGCGGTCGAGCCGCGGCTCCAGATCCGTCGCGACCTCCGACGCAATCGCCGGGCTCTCGCAGTAAACACCGATCTCGGTATTGAGATTCAACGAACGCGGATCGAGATTCATCGAACCGATGAAGATGCTCTTGCGATCGAACACGTAGGTCTTCGCATGGAGCGAAGCACGCGACGAGCCGATGATGACCTGCTTCGAGATGCTCTTGTCGCCGGACGGACGCCGTTCGTAAAGTCTTACGCCGGCTTCCAGCAGCGCACTTCGATAGCGCCGGTAGCCGGCGTGCACGGCCGCGACGTCGGTCGATGCGAGCGAGTTGGTCAGGATCGTCACGCGCACGCCGCGTGCCGTGAGCGCGTGCAGCCGTTCGACCATGTCCTTGCCCGGCACGAAGTATGGCGACACGATCAGCAGTTCCTGCTCGGGCCGCAACGCGAGCGCGCGCAGTTGCGGCATCAGGTGCCCGTCGCTGTCCTTCGGCGAGCGTGCGATCTTCGCCGGATCGTCGTACAGGACGGTCGCCCGCCCCCAGGAAAGCTCGGTGCCCTGGCCGTGCACGATCTGGTCGAGCCTCTGTCGCGCCTCGAGCACGTACGGATTGTCCTCCATCGCGCGCAGGTAATCGCGCAGCCGTTCGCGCTCGCGGTCCAGTCCGTCCGGGGCCGCGTCGTGCCCGACCAGCGCATCGATCGGATACGCGTACGGCGAATTCCAGAACGTATCGAATTCGGTCGAGATGTCGCGCACGACGGGGCCGTGCACGACCACATCGAGATCGCCGAACTCCAGCATCGACGACGCACCGAAATACTCGTCGCCGATATTGCGGCCGCCGACGATCGCCGCCTGGTTGTCCGCGATCATCGCCTTGTTGTGCATGCGCCGGTTCACGCGCGAGAATTCGAGCACCGTGCCGATCTTCTTGAAGTGGCGTGTGGCGACCGGGTTGAAGAGCCGGATCTCGATGTTCGGATGCGAGCTGATCTCGAGTAGCTTGCGGTCGTCCGCGTTCGTCCCGAGATCGTCGAGCAACGCACGTACGCGAACCCCGCGATCGGCGGCGCGGATGATCGCGTCGGCGAGCTCGTGTCCGGTCAGGTCGTCGTGCCAGATGTAGTACTGAAGGTCCAGCGAGCGGTCGGCCCGATCGGCGAGCAGCACGCGCGCGTCCAGCGCATCGACGGGATCGCGCAGCAGATGAAACGCGTCCTGCCCCGGATGGGCAGCGGCCTGCTGGCGGAACGCGAGGGCGAGGCGCGTGGTTTCCGTATCGGTGAATGCGTGCGTTGGCGCGCGCCCGGCCTGCGGCGGCAGGCTCGCGCATGCGGCAAGCATCAGCAATGACAGAATCGCACTCCACGAACGCAACATGATCATGATAGCCGCCCCACTGTCAGGCGAAGTCTGCTTTTGTTTGTTCTGGCTGCCGGACGGAACGCGGCGCTGGCGTCGGTTCGCGCGCTCGCCGATGCTCGATCGTGCGCGCCGACCGGGCTACAGCATACTTCGATTGATGGCGAGACGGCACGCTGCGCGCGCTTCCCCGGTGGCGGCGATGCGACACGCGACGCCGGCGTGAGCGCATTCAACACGCGCGACACATTCGGGCAGCGTGCAAAAGAAAAACCCGCGAGGCTTTGCGGCGTCGCGGGTTTCGAGACTTCCCCGGATAACCGTGGAAGCGAATCTGGTGGGCCCCCCGGGAGTCGAACCCGGCACCAACGAATTATGAGTTCGCTGCTCTAACCAAGCATGAGCTAGGGGCCCAGACGGGAAGCAACGTGTGCTACACGCCACCCCGGCAACGAAGCCGGGCCGGCATTGTAACAACAAAGACGCCCAAGAGGACAAACGCCACCGGCATCACGCGGATACCGGCGGCGTTCGCAGTCAAGACGCTGGAAATCAGTTCCCTTCGAGGAACGACTTCAGCTTGTCGGAACGGCTCGGGTGACGCAGCTTGCGCAGCGCCTTGGCCTCGATCTGACGGATCCGCTCGCGGGTGACGTCGAACTGCTTGCCGACTTCCTCGAGCGTGTGATCGGTGCTCATCTCGATACCGAAACGCATCCGCAACACCTTCGCCTCGCGCGGCGTCAGCGAATCGAGCACATCCTTCACGACGTCGCGCATGCTTGCATGCAGCGCGGCATCCGCCGGCGCGACCGTGTTGTTGTCCTCGATGAAGTCGCCGAGATGGGAATCGTCGTCGTCGCCGATCGGCGTTTCCATCGAGATCGGCTCCTTCGCGATCTTCATGATCTTGCGGATCTTGTCTTCCGGCATCTCCATCTTCTCGGCAAGCGTTGCCGGATCCGGCTCGAGACCGGTTTCCTGCAGGATCTGCCGCGAGATGCGGTTCATCTTGTTGATCGTTTCGATCATGTGAACCGGAATACGGATCGTGCGCGCCTGATCCGCGATCGAGCGCGTGATGGCCTGGCGGATCCACCACGTCGCATAGGTCGAGAACTTGTAGCCGCGACGGTATTCGAACTTGTCCACCGCCTTCATCAGGCCGATGTTGCCTTCCTGGATCAGATCGAGGAACTGCAGGCCGCGGTTCGTGTACTTCTTCGCGATCGAGATCACGAGACGCAGGTTCGCCTCGGTCATTTCACGCTTCGCCTGACGTGCCTTCAGTTCGCCGGCCGCCATCTGGCGGTTGGTTTCCTTCAGGTCCTTCAGCGGCAGCACGACGCGCGCCTGCAGGTCGAGCAGACGCTGCTGCTGTTCGCGGATCGCCGGGATGTTGCGCGACAGGACCGCGCTGTACGAATGACCTTCGGCCGCGATCTTCTCGGCCCAGTCGAGATCCGTCTCGCTGCCCGGGAAGCGCGCGATGAATTCCGAACGCGGCATGCCGCACTTGTCGACGACGATGTGCAGGATCTGACGCTCGACCTGGCGAACTTCGTCCACTTGCGCACGCAGCGTGTCGCACAGACGCTCGACGGTACGCGCGGTGAAGCGGATCGTCATCAGTTCGCTCTGGATCGTTTCCTGCGCCTTCAGGTAGGACTTCGACTTGTAGCCTTCCTTCTCGAACGCGCGGCGCATCTTGTCGAACCACTCGCTGATCTGCGAGAACTTCTCGAGCGACGCGCGCTTGAGGGCTTCGAGCTGGGCGGCGTTGGCGGTTGCCTGGGCGGCACCGTCATCGTCCTCCTCTTCCTCTTCTTCCTCTTCCTCTTCGGCTTCCTCGTCCTCGTTCTCGATCGCTTCGGCTTCCTTCGCCGAGAAACCGTCCGTATCGGCGGAGTCCGAAGCATTCGGATCGAGCAGGCCGTCGACGAGCTCGTCGACGCGGATCTCTTCGTTCGCGACGCGCTCGGCCATCGCGAGGATGTCGGCGATCGTCGTCGGGCACGCGGAGATTGCCATCACCATGTGGCGCAGGCCGTCCTCGATCCGCTTCGCGATCTCGATTTCGCCTTCGCGCGTGAGCAGCTCGACCGTGCCCATCTCGCGCATGTACATCCGGACCGGATCGGTCGTGCGGCCGAATTCCGAATCGACGGTCGACAGCGCGACTTCCGCCTCTTCCTCGACTTCATCGTCCGACGACGCGGCCGGCGCGTTGTCGTTCAGGAGCAGCGTTTCCGCGTCCGGCGCCTGCTCGTAAACCGCCACGCCCATGTCGTTGAACGTGCCGATGATGCCTTCGAGGGCTTCGGTCTCGGTGAAGTTGTCCGGCAGGTGGTCGTTGATTTCGGCATACGTGAGGAAGCCGCGCTCCTTGCCGAGCTTGATCAGCGCGCGCAGCTTCACGCGGCGCTCTTCGAGCTCCTCGGCCGTGCCGGGCGTGCTCGTCGCGAACGCTTCCTTCAGCAGCGCCTTTTCCTTGGCGCGACGATCGCGCACCTTGGATTTGCCCGGGGCAGCCGCGGCTGCGGGCTGCTCGTCGCTCTGATTTGCGTCGTCATCGACGGATACTTCGTTCAGCTTTTTGGTCATGGAGTTCGCCGTACCGGCTATATCGACTCGCGGCTGCTGGACGACAGCCGGTTGAACCGTGGGTGCATGAGTAGTACGTACTGCCGTTTCGTCCGCGGCGGCAGTCGTGTCCCTTGCGCTTTTCGCACTTGCCCGCTTCGCCGCCGGCTTGGCCGGCCCGGAGTCGGGTCTGGCGGCAGCCCGTGTTCTGGCTGCCGGCGCCGGCGCAGCCTGAGCAGTGCCGGCCGCGGTTTTCTTTCCTGCAGGGGCTGACGTGGCTGAAGACGTTGTCCTGGTGGAAGAAGCAGACTTGGCCGCTGTGACCTTCGTGGTCGGCTCCGTCGAGCCCTTGCCCGTTGCTTTCTTTCCGCCTGTCGTCTTTGCCATCGCGAATCTCGCCTCTGCTTAGAAAAAACAAACCGCTGGAAACCTTATATTATAGCACGCTGGGGCGTCCTCTCCCGACGCCCCGGCCGCCTACAGCCCGAGCCGACGCTTCATGTCGGTTCGCTGCTGGTTCAATTCCGTCAATTCAGCCAGTTCCTCGGGTGTGAAATTGGACTGCCGCGCAAGCCGATCGAGCCTGTCGCAGCAGGCGTCATAGCGCATCTTCAGCACTGCGGCCTGCAACTCCTCGCCCGCGATCCGTTCCTGCTCACGCTGCCGCTCGGGCACCGTCTCGTCTTCCGGATTCTGTAACAGCAAATCGCGGACGTTTTCATCATAGTCTAGAATTTCGCGGAAGATTTCCTCGTAAGTCGCCGCGTTCGAGGACGTCCGCAGGACATCCGACAGCAGCCGGAACTCCGCGCCGTCGCCCAGCGCGCGCGCATGCTCGACGACTTCGGCGAACAGCTCGCCGATCCGCGGCAGCGCACACAGGGTCGCAAGCTGTTCGTCGTCGAGCTGCGATGCGATCCGCGGATGCATGACGAGCGTGCGCAACGCGCGCTTTTCGCTGTCCGTCACGCGCCGCCGCTCGCTGCGCGCGGGCGCCTGGCGCGCCGGCGCCGCGATGCGCGCATCGACCTCCGACAGGGCCGCGACTTCCTCGAACGGGATATCGAGCCGGTCGGCGAACATGTGCATGATCTGCGCGCGCAACGCATTCGCCGGCAGCGCCTGCAGCAACGGCTTCGCGTCGAACAACGCCTTCGCGCGCCCTTCCGGCTGGTCGAGCGCCTTGCCGGCAATTGCTTCGTTCAACAGAAATTGTGACAGCGGCATCGCGCGCTCGACCTGCTCGGAAAACGCGTCCGCGCCGAATTCGCGCACGTAGCTGTCCGGATCGTGCTCGGGCGGCAGGAAAAGGAATCGGATCGTCCGGTTGTCCGCCGCATGCGGCAGGCACGCCTCCAGCGCGCGGCGCGCCGCACGCCGGCCGGCCGAGTCGCCGTCGAAGCTGAAAATCACCGTATCGGTCTGGCGCAGCAATTTCTGCACGTGGATCGGCGTGCATGCCGTGCCGAGCGTCGCGACCGCGTTCGGGAAGCCGAGCTGCGCGAGCGCGACGACGTCCATGTAGCCTTCGACGACCAGCACGTACTTGCGCTCGCGGATCGCGAGGCGCGCCTCGAACAGCCCGTACAGTTCACTGCCCTTGTTGAACAGCGGCGTTTCGGGCGAATTCAGGTACTTCGGCTCGCCGCTGCCGAGCACGCGGCCGCCGAACCCGATCACCTGCCCCTTCACGTTGCGGATCGGGAACATGATCCGCTCGCGGAACCGGTCGTAGCGTCGCGCGACGCCCTGCGCATCGGTTTTCTCGCTGACGATCACGAGCCCCGATTCGACGAGCGAGTCGTCGCGGTAGTCCGGGAACGCGGCTTCGAGGTTCTGCCAGCCGTCCGGCGCATAGCCGAGCCCGAAGCGCGCGGCGATCTCGCCGGTCAGGCCCCGGTTCTTCAGATACTGGATCGCGACCGTCGCGCCGCGCAATTGCTTGCGGTAGTAGTCGCACGCGGCGGACATCACGTCGGACAGCGCGGTCGCGACCGATTTCGACACGGGCGCCGGATAGTCGCCGCCGCCCGCAGCGCCTCCGCGCATCGACGGCTCGTGCGGCACGGTCAGCCCGACCGATTGCGCGAGCTCCTGCACGGCTTCCGGAAACGTGAGCCCCGCGTGTTCCATCAGGAAACCGATCGCCGTGCCGTGCGCGCCGCAGCCGAAGCAGTGATAGAACTGCTTGGTCGGGCTGACGGTAAACGACGGGCTCTTCTCGTTGTGGAACGGGCACAACCCCATGAAGTTCGCGCCGCCCTTCTTGAGCTGCACGTACCGGCCCACCACGTCGACGATATCGACGCGGTTCAGCAAATCCTGCAGGAACGAATGCGGAATCACCGTGGGATCGAGCGAAAAAAGACAATACGACGCCCCGGCGCACGCGCATGCGGCGCCGGAAAGCGGGTTTTACTTCGACAGCGCGGCCTTGACCTGCGCGGAAACGGCCGTCATGTCGGCCCGGCCCGCGAGCTTGCCCTTCAGCACACCCATCACCTTGCCCATGTCCTGCGGGCCGGCTGCCCCGGTTGCAGCGACCGCGGCCTGGACTTCGGCGGCTACTTCCGCGTCCGACAACTGCGCCGGCATGTAGGCGGCCAGCACCGTCAGTTCCGCCTGCTCCTTCTCGACGAGATCGTCGCGGCCGGCAGCCTGGAACTGGCTGATCGAGTCCTTGCGCTGCTTGATCATCTTGTCGATCACGGCGGTAATGCCCGCGTCGTCGAGGGTCACCCGATCATCGACTTCGCGCTGCTTGATCGCGGCCAGCAGCAGGCGAATCGTCGCCAGACGCTCGCTTTCCTTTGCGCGCATCGCGGCCTTCATGTCTTCGCTGATCTGCTCTTTCAAACTCATCTTGCACCCGGGATGAAAACGTGACTTCGACGCCCGCAAACGGGCGTCAACACAAAAACCCGCTTGGGACTAAGTCTCAAGCGGGTTGCTCGAATCCGGCATCGGCGACTCGCGGCCCCGAATCGAGCCGATCGTGCGGAGCTCGCCGGTGCGCCGCTCAGCGAACCGCGCGGCGCTCAATCTTTCAGTACAGCTTCTTCGGCAGCGTCTGGCTGCGGATCCGCTTGTAATGACGCTTCACCGCGGCAGCCTTCTTGCGCTTGCGCTCGGCGGTCGGCTTCTCGTAAAACTCCCGCGCACGAAGCTCGGTCAGCAGACCGTTCTTCTCGATCGTGCGCTTGAAGCGGCGCATGGCGACTTCGAACGGCTCGTTTTCTTTAACGCGAATGATCGTCATGATCCGACACGAATAAAGGTTTGCAGGGAAGACTCATGAGTATAGCAGAGCGCCGCGCAAAGACATAAGGGCCGGGTTCCGTCAACGGCGGGCCGGCGCCGCCGTGTCAGGCGCTCCGCGCAAACTCCGCCGCCGCCTGCCCGGCCGCCGTGCCGGACGCCCACGCCCACTGGAAGTTGTAGCCGCCGAGCCAGCCCGTCACGTCCACGGCCTCGCCGATGAAGAACAGTCCCGGCACCCGCGCGCTCATCATCGTCGCCGACGACAGTTCGCGCGTATCGACGCCGCCCTTCGTCACCTCGGCCTTCTTGTAGCCTTCGGTGCCGTTCGGCGTCAGCGTCCAGCCGGACAGCGCGTCGCCGATCTGGCGCAGCGTCTTGTCGGGCAGATCCGCGAGCCGTGCATCGGCCGCGACGCGGTGCGTGTCGAGCCAGACGTGAGCGAGGCGCGACGGCACCCAGTCCGCGAGCAGCGAGCCGATCTGGCGCTTCGACGTGCGCTTCGCGTCGAGCAGGTCGGCCACCGCGTCGCGTTGCGGCAACAGGTCGATGCGGATCGGGTCGCCCGGCTGCCAGTAGCTCGAAATCTGCAGGATGCCGGGGCCCGACAGTCCGCGATGGGTCAGCAGCAGATCCTCGACGAATTCGCCGCCGCGCTTCTTGTCGCCGGTCGACACGCGCACTTCGAGCGACACGCCGGACAGCGCCGCGAACGGCTCCCAGTCCTGCTGCGCGAAGGTGAGCGGCACGAGCGCGGGCCGCGTATCGACGAGCTTGTGGCCGAACTGCTTTGCGAGCCGGTAGCCGAAGTCGGTCGCGCCGATCTTCGGGATCGACAGGCCGCCCGTGGCGACGATCAGCGCGCGTGCGCGAATCGGCCCTGCCTGCTGCGTGTCGAGCGTGAAGCCGTCGGCGGGCGCGTGGCGCACCGCGTCGACGACCACCGGCCGGCGCCACGCAATGCCGCCCGCGTCGCATTCGTGCTTCAGCACGTCGATGATCGCGTCGCTGCCGTGATCGCAAAAGAGCTGCCCCTTGTGCTTTTCGTGCCAGGTGACGTGATGGCGCTTGAGCAGGCCGAGGAAGTCGCGCGGCGTATAGCGCGCAAGCGCGGAACGTGCGAAATGCGGATTCGACGACAGGTAGTTGTCGGGGCCCGCGTAGAGATTCGTGAAGTTGCAGCGGCCGCCGCCCGAGATGCGGATTTTCTCGGCGAGCCGCGTCGCGTGATCGATCAGCACCACGCGGCGGCCGAGTTGCCCGGCGACCGCGGCGCTCATCATCCCGGCGGCGCCCGCGCCGATCACGGCGATATCGTAAGTTTCCATGGCGCGGATTGTTCAGGAACTTTGCAGGAAAATTATGCTGATTTATCAGTCACTTAGCGGTAGGCGACTGATTACTATCTTGAGGAAGGGCGAATGATACATGCGACGACGGAAAACGCAACGCTTGGATGGTGGCGCAGCCTCGATGCTTATGTCGAGCCGCCCGCATCCGCAAAAAAGTCATGGATCAACACCGCACGCGCGCTCTACGACTATTTCAATTTTCTCCAAGCTCATGATCTCCGCTGGGACGATGTCAGTCGTGGAGGGCAAAAAACACTTGTTGCTGCATATCGTGACTATTGCCTCGAGGAGTACGACCCAGCTCCCACGACAGTGCGCGATCGTCTGGTCTAGAATCCGGAGGTTCTACGCGTTATGAGGCGCTAGCGATCTCCGTAAATTGGTCAGAGCGATGCCTCGTAAGGCACACGCGACCAAGAGAACAAGAGAACAAGAGAACAAGAGAACAAGAGAACAAGAGAACAAGAATCAGAGCGAAATCGTTTCGACGGTTCACGTTTCTCACTACCCGCCTGTCAAGTCCGAGAGGAGCTATTGAGCGCGAGCGTGCTTCTGTGTCGCGAAAACCTCTACGGGCTCGGCCGACTCCAGTACCCATGCGGCAGCCCGGATCAACCTTTGGCGCGTCGCCGAGTCACTCCAAGCGACTCCATACCACTCAACGAGTCTACAAGGTGTTGACGAAAACCCTCAGCGGCTGGTGAAACTGCGCGGCTTGCGGAATGGTAAAGGCATACTTGGCGCATCACCTCCGGCTCGACGATCCGGCGCATAGCCAGACCAAGCGGCCGCGCCAGCAGGCCAACATATGCCGGCGCCAGCGTCAACGCAAGTCCAGCGGCCGCCATCCCGAGAGCGGTACTGATGTTGTCGACGACGTCCATTGGGGCGATACGCTCATCGTCTGCGACGCCCGCGCGCATGAGTGAAACGTTACGTTCGTAGTCTCGTCCCGCCGCGACAACCGGCTGCTTTCGCAAGTCGGTCCACTTAATTCGTCCACGTTTTGAGAGGGGATTGTCCGGCGCACACCAAAGCACCCAAGGGCTTTTGAACAGTTCGATACGCGCCACGTCATCACCAACAGCTTGGTCGGGGCCGACTGCGAGGTCAACATCTCCGGTGGCAACCATATCCACGAGGTTATCGACTGCCGCATCCCGAATCCGTATCACCACCTTGGGATGAGTTAGCCCGTACCGCTTGATCGCAGCGGGAATCATCGTCGTCGCGATTACCAGCGGCGCTGCAATCCGAACGATCCCTGCGGCGCGGTTCCGGATATCGTCTGCCGCGGCCTGAGCCAGTTCGATATTCCTCATCACGCTCTTCGCGTGAACGACAAACTCCCGTCCGGCCGGCGACAGTGCAACGCTACGCGTGGTACGGTCGAACAGGCGAAAGCCCACACCGCTTTCGAGCTCCGCAATCAGCAGACTTACGGCGGACGGCGACAAGTTCAGCCGCTCGCCGGCCCGCGCAAAGCTGCGGACGTCCGCCACAGTGAGGAAAGCAGCAAGCTGCCTTGGCGTGAATCGCGCCCCGGACATGACCCCTTCCATTGACAAGTTTTTCTCAATAATAGGCCAGAAATCATCGTTTGTCTTATTGAATCGACCGACGCAGACTCTCGCCATAAGAACCGAATTCCAACTCAGGAGACACATCGTGGCGCACCCATTTGCCGCGCGGCTCGAACAGGATGAACAGCTCGAAGAACGCGCTTACTCGATCGTTACGTGGCGGCTGGTGCCGTTCCTCTGTCTGTGTTTCGTCATCGCGTTCCTCGACCGGGTGAACATTGCCTTCGCAAAGCTACAGATGGTGTCAGAGCTTGGGTGGAGCGAACAGGTTTACGGCTTCGGCGCGGGTATATTCTTTCTCGCGTATTTCGTGTGCGAGGTGCCGAGCAATCTGATCATGCATCGGGTCGGCGCACGCCGCTGGATTGCCCGAATCATGATTTCGTGGGCTGTACTGACGGGCCTCATGGCATTCGTGCATACGACGACGGCCTTCTATGTGGTCCGCTTCCTGATCGGCGCCGCCGAAGCAGGCTTCTTCCCAGGGATCATCCTCTACCTGACATATTGGTATCCGGCGAAGCGCCGAAGCCGCGTGATCGCAACGTTCATGACCGCCATCCCGATCGCCGGCGTCTGCGGGGGCATTCTCTCAGGATGGATTCTGTCGACGTTTCACGGCGCGGCTGGTCTATCCGGGTGGCAATGGCTGTTTGTGCTGGAGAGCGTACCGTCGCTGATTGTCGGCGTCGCTGCATTGTTCTATCTCGACGACAGTATCCGCAACGCGAAGTGGCTGGACGACGACGCGCGCGACCGGCTGATGGCAAACATCGAAGCAGAGTCGAAGAACAAACAAACGGTATCGCTTTCCGAAGCGTTGCGTCGGCCCGCAGTATGGCTGCTGGCGTTCGCGTACTTCGGAGCCGCGATGGGTCAGTATGGTTTCGGTTTCTGGCTTCCGTCGATTATCAAACACACAGGCGTCGCTTCTGCGCTGAACGTGGGCCTGCTGTCGGCAGTTCCATACGCGTTCGGCATCGGCGCGATGCTGGTGGTCGGGCGCAGCGCAGATCGAAGAGGTGAACACCGCTGGCACTACCTCATACCGTGCACTGCCGCGGCTCTCGGGCTCGTCGCAAGTGCGCTGTACAGCGGCCAGCAGGTGGTATCGCTCGCTGCGTTGACGGTTGCCTGCATGGGATTGCAGTGTCTTGCGCCTGTGTTCTGGCGCATTCCAACTTCGCTGTTGGGTGGGGTGGCTGCGGCCGCTGGCATCGCACTTGTCAATTCGATCGGCAACCTTGCCGGGTTTGTCAGCCCTTACATGATCGGCTGGATCGTGAACCGAACAGGCAGCGCGAGCGTCGCTCTGTATGTCACCGCAGCGTTTCTACTGCTGTCGGCCGGCATCGTCGCTGCGATGCCGCGCAATGCCGGGCGGGATCGGCAACTCAACGTCGGACATACGCAATGACTCCGTTCATCAAACAGCCTGTCGACCTATTCGTCGCAACGCTCGAAAGCACGCTCGGTGACACATCGCTAGTGCTCGACACGTCTGTCACGTCGGCCCATGCCGGCGACTGGAGCGAAGCACCACATTGCACGCCAGGCATCGTCGTGTTCCCGCGGACGCCGCAACAGGTGGCGGCGACACTTGAGATCTGTAGCCGCTTTAGTCGCCGAGCCGTCGTTCAAGGTGGCTTGACGGGGCTCGCCGGTGGCGCGACGCCCCGCGAGGGGGAAATCGCGCTTTCGTTATCGAAGCTCGATGCAATCGAGGAAATCGACACCGTAGGTGGCACCGCTACCGTGCAGGCTGGCGTCGTTCTCGAAGAGCTGCAGCGACGCGTCGAAGAACAAGGTTGGTACTTTCCGCTTGATCTCGGCGCTCGCGGTTCATGTCAGATCGGTGGCAACGCCGCTGTCAATGCTGGTGGCAACCGTGTGATCCGGTTCGGCACAATGCGCGATATGGTGCTGGGCCTCGAAGTCGCGTTGCCCAACGGGCGACTGCTCAGCATGCTCAATCGCGTCACGAAAAACACCACCGGCTTAGATCTGAAACACCTGTTCATTGGCAGCGAAGGTACTTTGGGCGTGATTACCAGACTCGTGCTCAAGCTTTCTCCCCTGCCTACGAGCTCATGCACCGCGCTCTGCGCGCTTCCGTCGTTCGGCGCTGCAACGCAGCTCATACGTGACGCACGCACCACACTGCCGGGCCTCTCCGCGTTCGAGGTCATGTGGGACGACTTCATGGTCGCCGCTTGCGAGGTCCACAAGTTGCGGCCAGCCTTCGCTGCCCCCGCCCCTGTGTACGCATTGCTGGAGACGCTCGGTACCGACGATGCAGACGAGCGGCGACAACTCGAGGAGTGTCTGGCCGATGCGTTCGACCGCGGTCTCGTGACCGATGCCGTCGTGGCTCAATCGATCGACGACGTGCAGCGGCTTTGGACCTATCGCGAAGCCATCGGCGAACTGCTGGCGCACCTCAAACCGCATGCTGCTTTCGATGTTGGCATTCCGATGGCAGCAATGGAGCGGTTCGTCGATGCGACGCGCAAAGCGCTTACGCAGCAGTTTTCACGCCAACGTCACTTGTTCTTTGGCCATATTGGCGACGGAAACCTTCACGTGCTTTCGGGTCCCCACGACAGCCCTGACGACCTACATCGCGTTGAAGATCTCGTCTATCGGGCAGTCGCCGACGTGGGCGGCTCGATCTCTGCCGAGCACGGCATTGGAGTCGTGAAGCGAGACTTTCTGCACCATAGCCGCTCTGCTGACGAGATTGAGTTGATGCAGGCGATCAAGGACCTGCTGGACCCGGCAGGCGTCCTCAATGCTGATCGGATTCTACGAAAAGACTAAGCGGAAGATACATGAAGACAATCGTCGCAGTGAAAAGAGTGGTCGATTACAACGTGAAGGTCCGCGTGAAGTCGGACAACACGGGCGTCGACATCGCGAACGTGAAGATGTCGATGAACCCGTTCGACGAAATCGCCGTTGAAGAAGCCGTGCGCCTGAAGGAAGCCGGTGTGGCGACTGAAGTGATCGCCGTGTCGGTCGGTGTCGCGCAAGCGCAGGAAACGCTGCGCACGGCGCTGGCGATCGGCGCGGATCGCGCGATCCTCGTCGAGTCGAACGACGGCGTCGAGCCGCTGGCTGTGGCGAAGATCCTCAAGGCGCTGGTCGACAAGGAACAGCCGCAACTCGTGATCCTCGGCAAGCAAGCGATCGACGACGATTCGAACCAGACGGGCCAGATGCTGGCTGCGCTGGCTGGCCTGCCGCAAGCGACGTTCGCGTCGAAGGTGACGATCGCCGACGGCAAGGCAACGGTTGCACGCGAAGTCGACGGTGGCGCGGAAACGCTGTCGCTGTCGCTGCCCGCGGTCGTGACGACCGACCTGCGCCTGAACGAGCCGCGCTACGTGACGCTGCCGAACATCATGAAGGCGAAGAAGAAGCCGCTGGAAACGGTGAAACCCGAAGACCTGGGCGTGGACGTTACGCCGCGTCTGAAGACGCTGAAGGTGGCCGAGCCGCCGAAGCGCGCGGCCGGCGTGAAGGTGCCGGACGTGAAGACGCTGGTCGAGAAGCTGAAGACCGAAGCCAAGGTGCTGTAAAGGGAGCGGAAAGAAATGACGATTCTGGTGATTGCAGAACATGACAACGCGTCGATCAAGGCCGCGACGCTGAACACGGTGGCGGCTGCTGCGAAGATCGGCGGTGACATCCACGTGCTGGTCGCGGGGCACAACGCGCAGGGCGCGGCCGATGCGGCAGCAAAGATCGCGGGTGTGTCGAAGGTGCTGCTGGCCGACGCGCCGCAGCTGGCCGAAGGCCTGGCGGAAAACGTCGAGGCGACCGCGCTGAACATCGCGAAGGACTACTCGCACATCCTCGCGCCGGCAACGGCCTACGGCAAGAACATCGCACCGCGCATCGCCGCGAAGCTGGACGTCGCGCAGATTTCGGACATCACGGCGGTCGATTCGGCCGACACGTTCGAGCGCCCGATCTACGCGGGCAACGCGATCGCGACGGTGCAGTCGAGCGACCCGATCAAGGTCATCACGGTGCGCGCGACCGGTTTCGATCCGGTGGCAGCGGAAGGCGGCAGCGCAGCGGTCGAGAAGATCGAAGCAGCGGCCGATGCAGGCAAGTCGCAGTTCGTCAGCCGTGAAGTGACGAAGCTGGACCGTCCGGAGCTGACCAGCGCGAGCATCATCGTGTCGGGCGGCCGCGGTCTGGGTAGCGGCGAGAACTACACGAAGGTGCTGGAGCCGCTGGCCGACAAGCTGTCGGCGGCGCTCGGCGCATCGCGCGCGGCAGTCGACGCCGGCTACGTGCCGAACGACTACCAGGTCGGCCAGACCGGCAAGATCGTCGCACCGCAGCTGTACATCGCGGTCGGCATCTCGGGTGCGATCCAGCACCTGGCCGGCATGAAGGATTCGAAGGTGATCGTCGCGATCAACAAGGATCCGGAAGCGCCGATCTTCAGCGTGGCCGACTACGGCCTCGTCGGCGATCTGTTCGCGCTCGTGCCGGAGCTCGTCGGCGAACTCGGCAGTAATGCGGCTTGACCCTGTGCATTCCGTGGAGAATCAAATGACTGACCTGTTTGAGAACCCAATGGAACTGATGGGATTCGAGTTTGTCGAATTCGCGTCCCCTCTTCCTGGCACCCTCGAACCCGTTTTCGAGAAACTCGGTTTCACGCTGGTTGCGCACCATCGTTCGAAAGACGTCTTGCTGTATCGACAAGGCGATATCAATTTCATCGTCAACCGACAGCCACAAAGCCAGGCCGCGTACTTCGCTGCTGAGCACGGTCCGAGCGCCTGCGGGATGGCGTTCCGCGTCCGCGATGCACACCGTGCCTACGATCGCGCCCTTGCAATGGGCGCCCAGCCCGTCGACATTCCGACTGGGCCGATGGAACTGCGGCTCCCCGCGATCCGCGGCATCGGCGGCGCACCGATCTACCTGATCGACCGGTTCAAAGATGGCCAGTCCATCTACGACATTGACTTTTCGTTCATCGAAGGCGTTGACCGACACCCGGTCGGGCACGGTTTGACGCGCATCGATCATTTGACGCACAACGTCTACCGCGGCCGAATGGCGCACTGGGCCGGATTCTACGAGAAGCTCTTCAACTTCCGCGAGATTCGCTACTTCGATATACAGGGCGAATACACGGGCCTCGCTTCGCGGGCGATGACAGCGCCTGACGGCAAAATTCGCATCCCGCTCAACGAGGAGTCGTCGCGCGGCAGCGGACAGATCGAGGAATTCCTGATGCAGTTCAACGGCGAAGGAATACAGCACATCGCCCTCTCCACGGATAACCTTGTGGACACGATCGACCGGTTGCAGTTCGCCGGTGTGCCGTTGATGACCGCGCCCAACGATTTCTACTATGACGCGCTGGAAGCACGATTGCCAGCGCATGGCCAGCCGGTCGATCAGTTGAAGACGCGCGGCATCCTGCTGGACGGCAGCACGACAGATGAAAAGCCACGCCTGTTGCTGCAGAT
Organism: Burkholderia territorii; assembly: GCF_001718335.1. Lineage (NCBI taxonomy): Bacteria > Pseudomonadati > Pseudomonadota > Betaproteobacteria > Burkholderiales > Burkholderiaceae > Burkholderia > Burkholderia territorii. The sequence continues at coordinate 616,529 of NZ_CP013365.1, read as the reverse complement.
CTTTTCTCAAACGCTGCTGGGTCCCGTATTTTTCGAGTTCATTCAGCGACAAGGCGACGACGGTTTCGGTGAAGGCAACTTCAAGGCATTGTTCCAGTCACTCGAACGCGACCAAATCGCGCGGGGCACACTGCAAACTGGACATTGACGGCGTGGAGCACGGGCGGCGCAGAGCGTCTGTGTCGGGCTGCCTGACCGGCGATACGCGACCGCCACGGAGTGATCAAAAGAACCGGGCGTTTCAGGCAGCGCAGCCGTTAGCCCGTCATCCTGGAGACGCATCAATGAAGCTGATCAAAGTGCTGCTCGTCGCCGCGCTATGGATTGCCGCGCCGTTTGCACCCGCGCGAAGCAGTTTTGACATGGCCGCCCACGTCGAGGTCCACCAAATTTCCTCACTCACCCTCACCGATAGTCAGATGCTGACCGGCAATAAGGATGGAAAGGCGGTGACGGTAGCCGGCATCCTGCGCCTCGCGAAGCACACGGGAAGACAGCCGGTAGTAGTGCTGATTCATGGTTCGAGCGGAATGGGCGCGAACATCGAAATGTGGGAGCGCACGTTCAACGAGAACGGTATCGGGACGTTCGCCATCGATGGATTCACCGGCCGCGGGATCAGGTCCACCAGCCGGGATCAGTCGCAGCTTGGTCGGCTGAACCTCGTTCTCGATGCATATCGGGCGCTGGACCTGCTCTCGCATGATTCCCGCGTCGATCCGGACAAGATCATGCTGATGGGCTTTTCGAGAGGTGGACAGGCAACGCTCTACGCCGCCATGACGCGACTCAATCGCCTGTGGAATACGTCCGGTGTTCGCTTTCGCGCCTATATGCCTTTCTATCCCGACTGCATGACCCGTTATCGCGACGACACCGATGTCAACGGGCCAATCCGCGAATTCCATGGGGCAGACGACGATTACGATCCTGCGCCGGCCTGTGCCGCATACTTCGAGCGGCTGCAACGGGCGGGCAAAGACGCCACCATGACGGTTTTTCCGCACGCATCGCATGCGTTCGACATGCCGTACGCGATGCCCATTGTCGTCGTAAAGGGCGCGCAAACGGTACGGGCGTGCCGTATCGTCGAAAACGAAAGCGGCGAATTGATGAACGAGGCCACCGGTGCACCCTTTTCCTTTCACGACGATTGCGTTCAGACCGACCCTCACGTTGGAGGCAATGCGCAGGCGCGCGACGCGGCAATCGTCGACGTGATGGAGTATCTCAAGACAGTGCTGGGTAGCGGGGGCGACGCGCCGGACAACTAGCCCGTCGTTGCGGCAATCGAGCTAGCCGCGGTGTCAATCGCGGCCACCCCACATGCATGCGGGGTTTGTCAGGGGCTCCTTAAGTTCTGCCAGTTTGACAACGGTCTGTCGGGCAAACGAATTTGGCATGCTGGCAAGCACAGAATTTGCAGCACGCGGAAGACCGCCGGTCACTGAAGAATGTCAGGACTGAACGCGCAGTCGGTCAACCAGCAAGCGGAACGCTGCAGAATTGTTCTTTCTGGTTGGGTAATAGAGATGGTAGCCGGAAAAGGGTGAACACCAATCCTCCAGAAGACGAACGAAACGACCATCGCGAATCATCGGGGCAGCATGGTCTTCGACGAGGCAGGCAATACCCTGCCCGTCCATCGCAGCCGCCAGGATCATGTCCGGGTCATCGAAAGTCAATGGTCCTTCAACGCGCACTTTCATTTCCTGCCGGCCTTTTTTGAACTGCCAGGCATAGAGCGCCCCTGAGCCGGGCAGGCGAAAATTGATGCAGGCGTGCTGGGCTAATTGATGGGGATGGGTAGGTCTGCCGCGTTGGGCAAGGTAGCCGGGCGTGGCCACGATCGCCAGACGGAGCTCGGGTCCGATTTTTACGGCAACCATGTTTGGCGCCACCAGTTCTCCCAGTCTGATACCGGCATCGAATCGATCGTCCGCGAGGTCGCGGAAAGCTGCGTCAATGTTCACCTCGACTTGTATGTCCGGGTAGTCTCTGACGAACTCCTGCAGCACAGGCCATAACACGCTAACCGCGGCATGCCGCGGAGTCGTGATGCGGAGCGTGCCGCGGGGGCTCTCACGTAGAGAGCCGACAGCACCAAGTGTCAGGTCAATGGCTTCGAAAGCCGGCTTCAGTCCCTGCAAGAAAGTCTCGCCTGCCGGAGTCAACGCGACGCTTCGTGTGGTGCGCGTCAGAAGACGAACACCGAGCCGCGTTTCAAGCCGGCGCAAAGTGTGGCTTAGAGCGGACTGCGACGTCAGCAGGCGAGCTGCGGCGCGCGTGAAACTCCTTTCCTCTGCAACAGCAACGAAGGCATTTAAGTCGATTAGGTCATCTCGGTTCATGCGTTTCCCGCCCCGGTTTCATGATTTACCAATATAACTGTTTTACTTATCTATATCTGTAATTCAATGATGTAAACCCGCAAAATGATGGTGTTCAAGACGTACCAGATGACGAGCGATATTCCCCGCACATCTTCTGGTCTCCAACCACCACGGACGTAACAGCCATGACAAATCATTCGCGTCGAACTTTCCTCGCAGGAACCGCAGCAGCCGCAGTCGCGACGCTGGCGCCGGGGAAATACGCAACGGCTCGCGAGGCTTCATCGCCGGCCATGGCCCCCCCCCCATACCCGGCGTATTCCAGCGGACTGTCGGGAAGATCGAGATGCTCTCCGTCTCTGATGGCGCCAACAGCTTTCCGCGTCGAGAAAACTTCGTCTCGAATGTTCCGCCAGCGGACGTCGTCCGTGCACTGGAGGCGGCTCGTTTGCCGACAGACACCATTACGCTAACGTTCACCCCCTGTCGTCCTCAAAACTGACGGGCGCGTGGTCGTAATTGATACCGGACTCGGGGAAGCGGCCTTCAGACAGAGCAACGGCGTCGGCGGACAATTCCATACCAACCTTGAAGCGGCCGGCTACGATGCGGCCGCCGTCGACCGGGTATTGATCTCGCATTTCCATGCCGATCACATTGGTGGGCTGGTGACAGCAGATGGCCGCGCAGCATTTCCGAATTCCGAAATTTGGGTACCGGCAGCCGAATACGCGTTTTGGCTGAACGACGCAAACATGGCGCGAGCGGAATCGGAAGCCACAATGGCGAATTTCCAGCGCGCACGCCGCATTTTCGCGATTCTCGGCGATTCCGTCAGAACATTCGAGCCGGACACAGAGGTTGCACCGGGCGTCACGTCCATGGCCACACACGGTCACACGCCGGGACATACGTCGTTCGTCGTCGAGTCTGGCGCCGATAAGGTGGTCATTCAAGGCGACGTGACCACACATCCAGCGCTATTCATCCGCCATCCGGACTGGCACGGAGCCACGGACATGGATCTTGAGATGGCACAGCAAGCACGAATCAAACTGTATGACCGGGCCGTAGCGGACGGGATGCTCATTCAAGGATTCCACTTTCCATTTCCGGCTTTGGGCCACTTGGCGCGAGAACAGGACGGCTATCGATTGATTCCTCTTGGCTAAGGTGCGCGCACGCGCGCGACGCAGCGGTCGCCAACGTGATGGCTTACTTGAGGACGGTGATGCGCAACGTCAGCGAGGTTCCAGTCGAATAGCGCCGCCATCGTTGCAGACACGACAGCCGCGGCGTCAATCGCCGCTGGCCTCGAGCGCGTGGGGACTGGGTAGACGCCCGACGTTCCGCCCATCTGACCAGCGCCTGTAGTCGGCCGGCGTCATGCCGGTGAGTTGGCTGAAGGCACGCCGAAACGACGTTTCCTCACTGTAGCCGCATTGCAGTGCTACCTGCTTAATGCTTGCTCCAGGCCGCTCGAGCAACACGCAAGCCATTTCGATCCGCACGCGGGTAATGAACCCTTTGGGTGACTCGTCGGTCAAGCGCTTCAGCCGCCGATGCAGTGTCCGTTCACTGAGACTCAGCGCGCTCGCCAGCGCTTCAGCGGTCAATCCAGGGCTGGCATGGCGAACGATCTGCTCTGCTTGCAGAAGCAGCGGGTCGGTGGCGTTGACGAACCCGCGGGGCGCATAAACCAGTTGCGGCAGCGGCAAGCTGTCGGCCACGGAAATATCTGCGGCGAGACGAGCCACATCGGACCCTGCCTCGCGCCTGATCACGTGCAAGGCCAGATCCACCCAGGACAGCGGACCGCCTGTCGTCACAATCCGATCCTGCTCTTCCACTGCTGTGCCCCACACCGCGCGAGCCTTGGGAAACCGCTGCCTGAACGCATGGTGGAGCCACCACGTGGTCGTACAGCGCCTGCCGTTCAGCAAGCCGGCCTCTCCGAGCACGAAGGTACCTGCACACGCAGCGCCCACGAGCGCACCGGCCTGATGACGCTCTTGCAGCCACGTTGCCGCGTGGCCGATCGATGCGGATACAGGCGGTAGCCGATCCGGCCCCAGCGCCATGCCTGTGACAAGCGCCACGTCGCATTGCGTTAATTCCCGAAACGAGGCGTCGACCGGAATCAGCCGGCCCTGCGGATCGCGCAGGCCTTTCCCATCCGCGCTTGCGATGATGGTCTCGAAGGTCGGGAGGGAGCGGCCAGGCAGGTCATATGACCCGTCGGCAGGCGGTGCGCGTAAGGCTTGCTCCGTCATCCAGAACATGTCGGCTAGGCCGCTAATGGCGGAGAGCAGGCTGCCTTCGACTGCAACGATTCCGATGCGCACGGCGCGCTCCGTATTTCAGGGAGGATTGGCGAATTTTGCATGAACGTTGGCGAGTTTGCCACCTGCAACGGTTCTCTGAAGCGAGATAAATTTGGAACGTCCCCTCAACGATTCGCTTTCACATGAAACTCCCATTGCTTCACGACTGTCCGGTCTCGCTCCTTCAGAAAAGGGCGCGCCGTAGGTCTGCATGGTTCAGCCGACTGGTTGCCGCCGTAGCCTTCACGGCGACACTGACGACGGCTCATGCGGCAGCGACTGCAGCGCCGGCTGTGCGCAACATCGTCCTCGTGCATGGCGCCTTTGCGGACGGATCAAGTTGGAGCCCCGTGATCGTCAGGCTACAGCGCATGGGTTACCACGTCACTGCTGTACAAAACCCCCTCACTTCGCTCGCAGACGACGTTGCCGCCACTGAAAGCGTCCTGCATCGGCAAACCGGCAACGTACTGCTGGTGGGCCATTCCTGGGCCGGCGCGGTCGTCACGCAGGCAGGCAACGCTGCAAATGTGAAAGGCCTTGTCTATCTGTCCGCGCTAGTACCGGACGAAGGTGAGTCCGTCGCCGACCTGCTGCAACGCCTCCACGCGCCGATGACCGGCCTCGCACCGGACCCGCAGGGGCTGATCTGGCTCGACGATGCGCGAGCGTTTCAGCACGTCATGGCGGCAGACATTCCGCTTGTGCGTGCTCGCGTCCTGGCATCGGTTCAACAGCCTGTCGCGGCGGCCTGCTTCACCGAGAAGATCCAGCGCGCGGCCTGGCACGACAAGCCAGTCTGGTATCTGCGAACCACCGACGACAATGCGCTGAAGCCCGCCGTGCAGCAAGCCATTGCGCAACACATCGGGGCAACGATCACGTCGATTCGCTCCAGCCACATGTCGATGCTATCTCATCCGGACGAAGTCGCGAGGCTGATCGATCTAGCCGCCCGGAAAGCATCGCAATGAATTCCAGCGCGTTTCGACGCGCTTCACTCCTTTCCTGACAGCGAGGCTTCAATGAATATCCTTCATCTCGATGCGAGCATACTCGGCAATAGTTCCATCACGCGAGAGCTGTCCGCGGCCGTGGTAACTGGTCTCCGGGCGCAGCATCCATCGGCGCATGTGACACACCGTGATCTCGTCCACGACGAAATCCGGCATCTCACCGGCCCAATCGCAGCCGGATTTCGCCAGATCGACGCCGGTACTTTCGACGATGCCACCACGCACGAACATGAGCTATCCGAAGCGCTCGTCACGGAGTTTCTAGCCAGCGACGTCATTGTCATCGGTGCGCCGATGTACAACTTCTCGGTACCGAGTCAGTTGAAAGCATGGCTCGATCGTGTGGCCCAGGCCGGGCGCACTTTCCGGTATTCCGAAAACGGCCCAGTCGGCCTGGCAGGCGGCAAGCAGGTGATCGTAGCCTCTGCGCGCGGCGGGTTTTACGCGCAAGCACCACTCGCCCACATGGACTTTCAGGAAAGCTACCTGAAGTCGTTCTTCGGTTTCCTGGGCATCACCGACGTCCGGTTCGTACGCGCGGAGGGAGCGTCGAAGGGTCAAACGGTCCGGGACGACGGCATCGCACTCGCGAGGGCGTCCCTTACCGAGATCGTCAACCTGCGCACGTCCGGTGCGCAAACTATCCAGTAACAGGGGTCGCTTATGCTGTTCTCCATCAAGCTCGGCTACGTCCGTCCCATTGAAGAAATCCAAGCGCATCTCGATGCTCACAAGGCATGGCTCGTCAGATACGTGAAGACGGGAAATATCCTTGCCGCGGGCCCGCTGCATGAACAGAATGGCGGATTCGTGCTCGCGTATGCGGACCAACCACGGGATATCGAGAAAATGATTGCCGAAGATCCATTCCATATTCACGGGCTGGCCACGTTCGACGCTCAGTGCTGCGAACCTGCCATATGTGCGGCAGGTTTTCCGGCACACTGGGCAGCAGGTGCCAGATCGATATGATCGGCTTCGTTGTCGGCGCGTGCTCACACAGCATCGAGATCAGCGGCCCAGGATCATCCCGACGCTAAGCAGCTCATCTGTACATGGAGGATATTTGCCATGAGTTCGGCTTCGAGAAGCTCGATCACTCTACCTAACGAGTTAGGAAGGTTCCGGAACTGTTATACCTGCCCGGTCGCGCGGGCGGGCCGCCGGAGGCGGCAGCGGGCCATCGCCTGCTATAATTTGCGGTTACGTTGATCTTCCCGCGGCGCGCTCGGTGCAGTGCGCCCCACTCTTGCCCATGCTCGTTCTCGGCATCGAAAGCTCCTGCGACGAAACCGGTCTCGCGCTGTACGACACGCAGCGCGGCCTGCTCGCGCACGCGCTTCATTCGCAGATCGCGATGCACCGCGAATACGGCGGCGTCGTGCCCGAGCTCGCATCGCGCGACCACATCCGACGCGCGCTGCCGTTGCTCGAGGAAGTCATGGCGCAAAGCGGCACGCGCCGCGAGGACATCGACGCGATCGCATTCACCCAAGGCCCCGGCCTCGCCGGCGCGCTGCTGGTCGGCGCGAGCATCGCGAATGCGCTCGCGCTGGCATGGAACAAGCCGACCGTCGGCATCCATCACCTCGAAGGCCACCTGCTGTCCCCGCTGCTCGTCGACGAGCCGCCGCCGTTCCCGTTCATCGCGCTGCTGGTGTCGGGCGGCCACACGCAATTGATGCGCGTGACCGACGTCGGCGTGTACGAAACGCTCGGCGAGACGCTCGACGACGCGGCCGGCGAAGCATTCGACAAGACGGCAAAGCTGATCGGCCTCGGCTATCCGGGCGGCCCGGAAGTATCGAAGCTTGCGGAAACGGGCACGCCGGGCGCCGTCGTGCTGCCGCGCCCGATGCTCCATTCGGGCGATCTCGATTTCAGCTTCAGCGGCCTGAAGACGGCCGTGCTCACGCAGATGAAGAAGTTCGAGGCGGCAAAACTCGAAGGCGAAGCGCTCGAACGCGCGAAAGCCGATCTCGCGCGCGGCTTCGTCGACGCGGCCGTCGACGTGCTCGTCGCGAAGTCGCTCGCCGCACTCAAGAAGACGAAGCTCAAGCGCCTCGTGGTCGCGGGCGGCGTCGGCGCGAACCGCCAGTTGCGTGCCGCGCTGTCGGCTGCCGCGGCCAAGCGAGGCTTCGACGTGCACTATCCGGATCTCGCGCTCTGCACCGACAACGGCGCGATGATCGCGCTGGCCGGCGCGTTGCGGCTCGGCCGCTGGCCCGAGCAGGCGAACGCCGATTACGCGTTCACGGTGAAGCCGCGCTGGGATCTGGCGTCGCTCGCACGCTGATTCGCACGACGCACCGGCACGCACCGGCACGCATCGAGATTCACCCGCCAAAAACACAAAGGCCGCTCGTTCTCGAGCGGCCTTTTTCGTTGCAGCGGCAAAACGCCGCAGCGACATGACGTTACGCAGCGTGCCGCTTGTCGCGCTCGATCAGCGCATACGCGCTGTGATTGTGGATCGACTCGAAATTCTCGGCCTCGAGCACGTAGGCGATCACGCGCTCGTCCGCATCGAGACGCTGAGCGACGTCGCGCACCAGATCCTCGACGAACTTCGGGTTTTCGTACGCACGCTCCGTGACGAACTTCTCGTCCGGACGCTTCAGCAGGCCCCACAGCTCGCACGACGCCTCTTCCTCCGCGATGCGGATCAGCGCCTCGACCGGCAGGTCGGCGGCGAGCTCGGCGTCGATCGTCACGTGCGAGCGCTGGTTGTGCGCGCCGTACTGCGAGATCTTCTTCGAGCACGGGCACAGGCTCGTCACCGGCACGAGCACCTTGAGGAACACGCGTGCTTCGCCGTCGCGGCTTTCGCCGGCGAGCGTCACTTCATAGTCGAGCAGGCTCTGCACGCCCGACACCGGTGCCGTCTTGTTCACGAAGTACGGGAACGTGACTTCGATGCGGCCAGCCTCGGCTTCCAGCTTCTCGAGCATCGACGCGAGCATCGCACGGAAGCGCTCGACCGTCAGCGGCGCGCGATTCTCCTCGAGCAACGCGACGAAGCGCGACATGTGCGTGCCCTTCTGATCGGCAGGCAGGCGCACGTCGAGATTCCAGACGCCGACGGTCGGCTGCACGTCGCCGCTCTCGGTGCGTACCGTCAACGGATGCCGGACCGCCTTCACGCCCACGCGCTGAATCGGAATCTGGCGGGTATCCACCGTGCTCTGCACGTCGGGCATCACGAAGGCGGGATTCATCTGGTTCATCTTGTTCAATCCTTGTAAGCCGCGCGTCCGACGACGCGCACGCCGCGCCATGCGGCAGCCGGAAAAGCAACATGGGCCCGCAGGCCCATGTTTTCCGCATCAATGGTGACCGGTTGCGCCAGTCGCACCGACGCCGCCCGCAGGCGGCGCCAGCTTATGCGACCCGCTTCGCCTGACCGGCGACATCGGCCGCCGGGCTCAGGAAGCGTTCGCGAATCGATTTCGCAATGCCCGCGCCGTCGAGGCCGCATTGCGACAGCAGCTTCGCGGGATCGCCGTGATCGATGAACTGGTCAGGGAGGCCCAATTGTATTACGGGTCGGATAACCCCACTCTCCATCAGGGCTTCGACGCAGGCCGAACCCGCACCGCCCATCACGCAGCCTTCCTCGACCGTGACGAGATAATCGTGCGTCTCGGCGAGCTCGCGCACGAGCGCCGCATCGAGCGGCTTCACGAAGCGCATGTTCGCGACCGTTGCATCGAGCTCCTCGGCTGCCACGAGCGACGGCGCAACCATCGTGCCGAACGCGAGGATCGCGACGCGCTTGCCTTCCGGCTGCGACGTGCGGCGGCGCACCTCACCCTTGCCGAGCGGGATTTCGGTGAATTCCTTCACCGTCGCCACGCCCGTGCCGGCGCCGCGCGGATAACGCACCGCGGTCGGGTTCGGCTGCTGAAGCGCCGTGTGCAGCATCTGACGACACTCGTTTTCGTCGGACGCGGCCATGATCGTCATGTTCGGGATGCAGCGCATGAACGCGAGATCGTACGCACCCGCGTGCGTCGCGCCGTCGGCGCCGACGAGGCCCGCGCGGTCGATCGCGAACACGACCGGCAGGTTCTGCAGCGCGACGTCGTGGATCAGCTGGTCGTATGCACGCTGCAGGAACGTCGAGTAGATCGCGACGACGGGCTTCAGCCCTTCGGTCGCGAGGCCGCCCGCGAACGTCACCGCGTGCTGCTCGGCGATGCCGACGTCGTAATAGCGATCCTTGAAGCGCTTCTCGAACTCGACCATGCCCGAGCCTTCGCGCATCGCGGGCGTAATGCCGACGACGCGCGAATCGCGCTCGGCTTCATCGCACAGCCATTCGCCGAACACCTGCGTGTACGTCTTTTTCGCGGGCGTGGCCGACGGCTTGATGCCTTCTGCCGGGTTGAACTTGCCGGGGCCGTGATAGAGCACGGGATCGGCTTCGGCGAGCTTGTAGCCCTGGCCTTTCTTCGTGACCACGTGCAGGAACTGCGGGCCGCGCAGCTCGCGGATGTTCTGCAGCGTCGGGATCAGCGAATCGAGATCGTGACCGTCGATCGGGCCGATGTAGTTGAAGCCGAACTCTTCGAACAGCGTGGCCGGCACGACCATGCCCTTCGCGTGCTCCTCGAGCTTGCGCGCGAGTTCGAGCACCGGCGGCGCCACGCTCAGCACGCGCTCGACGCCCGCACGCGCGGCCGCATAGAAGCGGCCGGACATCAGGCGGGCGAGATGGCGGTTCAGCGCGCCGACCGGCGGCGAAATCGACATGTCGTTGTCGTTGAGGATCACGAGCAGCTTCGCATCCTCCGACACACCTGCGTTGTTCATCGCCTCGAACGCCATGCCGGCCGTCATCGCGCCGTCGCCGATCACCGCGATCGAGAAGCGGTCGTCGCCGTTCAACTGGCTGCCGATCGCCATCCCGAGCGCCGCCGAGATCGACGTGCTCGAGTGCGCGGTGCCGAACGTGTCGTATTCGGACTCGCTGCGGCGCGGGAAACCCGAGATGCCGTCGTACTGGCGCAGCGAATGCATCTGGTCGCGGCGGCCCGTCAGGATCTTGTGCGGGTAGGTCTGATGACCCACGTCCCAGACGATCCGGTCGTTCGGCGTGTTGAACACGTAGTGCAACGCGATCGTCAGCTCGACCGTCCCGAGGTTGGACGACAGATGGCCGCCCGTCTTCGACACGCTGTCGAGCACGAACGCGCGCAGTTCATCCGCGAGCGGTTGGAGTTGGCGACGATCGAGGCGGCGCAGATCCGCCGGGTCGTCGATGGTTTTCAGCAAGTCGTACATCGTCGTTCCATTGTAGGAAATCAAACGCGCCCGCATTCTATTGCACGCACCGTAGCGTGTGCGCAGCGGCGGGCTTCGCGTCAGCTGCCCCGGTTCACCACCAGGTCGGCAAGTTCGGCGAGACGCTGTGCACGTGCGCCGAACGGTTTCAGCGCATCGTGCGCTTCGGCACGCAGCTGGGCCGCGAGCTCACGCGACGCGTCCAGGCCGAGGATCGATACGTAGGTCGGCTTGTCGTTCGCCGCATCCTTGCCAGCCGTCTTGCCGAGCGTCGCCGAATCGGTCGTGACATCGAGAATATCGTCGACGACCTGGAACGCCAGACCCACGGCACCCGCGTACACGTCGAGCGCGGCCATCGCTTCCGCCGACGGCGTGTCGCCTGCCAGCGCGCCCATCCGCACGGCGGCACGCAGCAGCGCGCCCGTCTTCATCCGGTGCATCGTCTCGAGCTGTTCGCGCGTCAGCTTGAGGCCGACGCTCGCCAGGTCGATCGCTTGGCCGCCGGCCATGCCGATCGAGCCGCTCGCCAGCGCCAGCTCGCGCACAAGCGCGGCCTGCTGCACCGGCGACAGCGCCGCGGCGTCGGTCAGCGCGACGAATGCCTGCGACTGCAGCGCATCGCCGACCAGCAGCGCAGTCGGCTCGTCGTACTGCACGTGCACGGTCGGCTTGCCGCGTCGCAGCGCGTCGTCGTCCATGCACGGCATGTCGTCGTGCACGAGCGAGTACACGTGGATCATCTCCAGCGCCGCCGCCGCTGCGTTGCGCGCCGCTTCGGTCGCGCCGGTCAGTTCGCCTGCTGCATGGCACAGCAGCGGGCGAACGCGTTTGCCGCCGCCAAGGACCGCGTAGCGCATCGCTTCGTGAAGTTGCGTGGGCACCACATTATCAGCCGGCAAATATTGGCCGAGTGCGTCCTCGACACGGTCGAGCACGGACCGCATCCATTGTTCGAATGTCATAGATCGTCGTCTTCGCCGTCCGTGGCGGCCGTTCCGGACGAAAGCGGCTTCAGCGTCGCGCCGTCGAGCACGCGAACCTGCTGCTCCACTTTCTCGAGCTGCTGTTGGCAAAACGCAACGAGGGTCGCACCGCGGCGATACGCCGCCAGCGAATCCTCGAGGCTCAACGCGCCGCCTTCCATCCGGGCAACCAGCGTCTCGAGTTCCGCGAGCGCCATCTCATAATTGTCCGGCAACGGTTCGGCGCCATTGCCGGGCGGCGTGGCGCCTGGGGATGCGGTTTTCGCCATGGACGAGGGTGTCAAATTTCAAAACAAGTCGGACATTCTACGGCAAAAGAGAATTCTCCGATCTGCCGACGTGGGCAGTCGCGCACATCTTCCGGCCCCATCTTCGACACGCGAGGTGCGCACCCCGATTGCCTCCGGACAAAAAATTGACACAAATCAGGCACTTAATCCTAGCCTTGCGGGGCGAACCGGGTATAATTCCACGTTTCCCTAAATCGATTTTTCGATGGTTGGGTTGTTCACTGCTTTCACGCTAACACCGGGAGTGGGAATGTCCAATCTGAGCGATGCGCTTCAGTTGAAGTCGGCTCACAGCCAGCTTCCAGTCACTGCCTATTTCGATGAGTCGCTCCTTGAGCGCGAGATCGAAACCCTCTTCAAGAAAGGACCTCGTTACGTCGGGCACGAATTGATGGTGCCCGAGGCGGGGGATTATTTTGCGCTGCCTTCCGAGAACGAAGGCCGCGTGCTGGTCCGCAACCAGGCGAACCAGATCGAACTGCTGTCGAACGTGTGCCGTCACCGCCAGGCGATCATGCTGAACGGGCGCGGCCATGCGCAGAACATCGTGTGTCCGCTGCACCGCTGGACGTACGATCTGGAAGGCCAGTTGCTCGGCGCGCCGCACTTCCCCGACAAGCCCTGCCTGAATCTCGGCAAGAGCCCGCTGCAGAACTGGCAGGGGCTGCTGTTCGAGGCCGAGGGCCGCAACGTCGCGCGCGATCTCGCGAATCTCGGCACGAAGCATCACTTCGACTTCTCCGAGTATCAGTTCGATCACGTCGAAGTGCACGAGTGCGACTACAACTGGAAGACGTTCATCGAGGTCTACCTCGAGGATTATCACGTCGTCCCGTTCCACCCGGGCCTCGGCAGCTTCGTGTCGTGCGACGATCTCAAATGGGAGTTCGGCGACTGGTACAGCGTGCAGACGGTCGGCGTGCACAACGCGCTCGCGAAACCGGGCAGCACGACCTACCAGAAGTGGCACGAGCAGGTGCTCAAGTTCCGCAACGGCGTGCCGCCGGAATTCGGCGCGATCTGGATGGTCTACTACCCGGGCCTGATGATCGAGTGGTATCCGCACGTGCTCGTCGTGTCGTGGCTGATTCCGCGCGGCCCGCAGAAGACGACCAACATCGTCGAATTCTATTACCCCGAGGAAATCGCGCTGTTCGAGCGCGAGTTCGTCGAGGCCGAGCGCGCCGCCTATATGGAGACGGCCGTCGAGGACGACGAAATCGCGATGCGCATGGACGCAGGCCGCCGCGCACTGATGGCGCGCGGTGAATCGCAGGTCGGCCCGTACCAGAGCCCGATGGAAGACGGCATGCAGCACTTCCACGAGTTCCTGCGCCGCCATCTCGGCGACCTCTGATCGTCCGCGCGGCGCGCGAGCGCCGCATCGCATGCGGCATATGAAAAGACGGGTTTCGGCCCGTCTTTTTTTGTTTAGACTTGGAGTATCGGGCCGTTTGCACTCCAGGGAGCCGTCATGCCACATACCCACTACACCACGCTCATCTCCGCCGCCAATCTCGCCGAGCGTCTGGCCGCGGCGCCGGGCAGCGTCGCCGTGTTCGACTGCCGCTTCGACCTCGTCGATCCGGCCGCAGGCGAAGCGGCCTACGCGGCCGGCCACATCCCCGGTGCGCAGTATCTGCATCTCGACCGCGACCTGTCCGGCCGCAAGACCGGCACCAACGGCCGCCATCCGCTGCCGACCCGCGACGCATTCGCGACGCTGATGGCGACCCGCGGCGTCAGGCAGGGCCAGCAGGTCGTCGCCTACGACGCACAAGGCGGCGCCTATGCGGCGCGGCTATGGTGGCTGCTGCGCTGGCTCGGACACGATTCCGTCGCGGTGCTCGACGGCGGCCTGCAGGCATGGGAAGCGGCCGGCCAGCCGCTGACCACCGATGTGCCGCATCCGGCCGCAGGCGATTTCCGCGCGACGACTCCGCTCGAATCGACGGTCGACGCGGCAGCCGTGCTCGCGAACGTGACGTCGGGCAAGCGCGTCGTGATCGATGCCCGCGCACCGGATCGCTATCGCGGCGAAAACGAAACGATCGATCGTGTCGGCGGCCACATTCCCGGCGCACGTAACCGGTTCTTCAAGGACAACCTGACCGCCGACGGCCGCTTCAAGACCGGCCATGAACTGCGCGAGACCTTCACCACGCTGCTGGCCGGCACCGAACCGAACAGTGTGATCCTGCAATGCGGATCTGGCGTGACCGCATGCCACAATGCGCTCGCACTCGAAATCGCGGGGCTGCATGGCGCGTCGCTGTATCCGGGCTCGTGGAGCGAGTGGAGCGCCGATCCGTCGCGGCCGATCGCGACCGGCCCGAACCCGTAAACACCTGCGCGGCGTGACGGCAAAGCGGCGGCATCTGCCGCCGCTTCGTCGTTTACATCACGCCGTACTTGTGGAACCACTCGATCGCGCGCTTCCAGCCGTCCTCCGCATCGCCCTTCACGTAACTCGGCCGATAGTCTGCGAAGAACGCGTGACCGGCATCCGGATACACGACGATCTCCGATTCGCGCGCGAGCTTCGAATCGCTCGCCTGGATCGCCTTGCGCATGTCCGCGAGCGACGCCTGCGTGATGTTCGCGTCCTTCTCGCCGTACAGCCCGAGCACCGGCACCTTCAGCAACGACGCATGATCGACCGGATTGAACGGCGTCATCTCGTCGGTCTTGCCCTCGACGAAGCCGTACCACGCGACGGCCGCGCGCACGTGCGGATTGTGCTCCGCATACAGCCATGCCTGGCGGCCGCCCCAGCAGAAACCCGTCACGCCGAGACGCGACAGGTCGCCGCCGTTCTTGCCGGCCCACGCGACGGTCGCATCGAGATCCTCGGTGACCTGCCGGTCGGGCACCTTGCTGATGATGTTGTCGTACAGCTCCTTCATCGTCGGATACTTCGACGCATTGCCCTGCCGCGCGAACAGGTCGGGCGCGATCGCCAGATAGCCGAGCTTCGCAAAGCGACGGCAGACGTCGGCGATATGCGCATGCACGCCGAAGATCTCGTGGATCACGATGACGACCGGCAGGTTCGTCTTGTCGACCGGTTGCGCGCGATACGCGGGGATGCTGGCGTCGCCCGAGCGAATCTGGATGGTGTCGACGTCCAGGCCGGTGCTGTCGGTCGTGATCGTCTGCGCCGACACGGGCAGCACAGCCGCCGCGAAGGTACCGCCCAGCGCGGCCTGCATGAACTTGCGGCGCGAGAACGGAACGTGGGGAACCAGGCTGTCGACTTCGGGTTTCAACATGAATGCACTCCTCGATTGAGCGCTGCCGCCACGGCCGGGGCTCGGCCCGGCTTCACGCCGGCGGACAGCGCGGATGTCGCGGCGGTTGGCACCCCGCCGCAAGCGGAAACCCGGACAAGATGCCCAATAATCCGTTGTCGCGTCAACTGTCAGATGTGTAAGACTCGATTACGACGGTGTAATGCAGCGGCATCCGACGGTATCGACCACTGCGATGCAACCGGCCCGGTGCGCAAGCTCGCGATCGCCCGCATTTGAAACGACAACGGGCAGGAAACGCGCGATGCGTGTTCCCTGCCCGTCCGAAGTACACGTAAGTGCGCGTCAGTGCAGCTTGACGCGCGGCAGCGTCGTGCGGCGCAACCAGTGCGCGACCGTATCGAGCATCATGCGCGGATAGCCGTGCAGCGCCGCGATGTGCAGCCGGTACAGCGACATGTACATGAAGCGCGCGAACAGCCCTTCGATCAGCATGTTGCCGCCGATCAGCCCGCCCATCAGGTTGCCGACCGCGCTGAAGTGACCCAGCGACACGAGCGAACCGAAATCGCGATAGGTGAACTCGGGCAGCTGACGTCCGTCGAGCCGGCAGCCGATCGCCTTCAGCAGGAAACTCGCCTGCTGGTGCGCGGCCTGCGCGCGCGGCGGCACGTTGCGCTCGTTGCCGGGCCATACGCATGCCGCGCAATCGCCGAGTGCGAAGACGTTGTCGTCGGTGAAGGTTTGCAGCGTGCGGCGCACGTCGAGCTGGCCGAGCTTGTTGACCTGCAGGCCATCGAGATTCGACAGCACGGACGGCGCCTTGATGCCGGCCGCCCAGACGGTAAGATCCGCGCGCACCGTCTTGCCGCTCGCGGTATGCACGAAACCGGGCGCAACCTCGGTCACGCGCTCGGCGAGCATCAATCGCACGCCGAGTTTTTCGAGCAGCTCGGCCGTTGCGGTCGACACCCGCTCCTGCAGCGCGGGCAGAATTCGCGGCCCCGATTCGATCAGCACGATGCCGACGTCGTGTTGCGGATCGAGCTTGTGCAGCCCGTAGACGGACAGCACCTGCGCGGTGTTGCGCAGTTCCGCGGACAGCTCGACGCCCGTCGCACCGCCGCCGACGATCACCACCTGGATGCGCGGCTCGTCCGCCGCTCCCGGCGCGGGCTGCGCCGGCGCCTGGTGCTCGGCGCGCATGCATGCTGCGATCAGGCGCTTGCGGAAGCGCTCGGCCTCGCCGACCGTATCGAGCGCGATCGCGTTTTCGGCCGCGCCCTGCACGCCGAAGAAATGCGTCGTGCTGCCGATCGCGATCACGAGCGTGTCGTATTCCAGGTCGCGCGCCGGCAGCAATTCCGCGCCGTCGCTGTCGTTGACCGGCGACAACGTGATGCGCCTCGCCGCGCGATCGAGCGATGTCAGTTCGCCCTGCTGAAACTCGAAGCCATGCCAGCGCGCCTGCGCCGCGTATTCGAGTTCCTGCGTGAACGGGTCCATGCTGCCGGCCGCGACCTCGTGCAGCAATGGCTTCCAGATGTGGGTCGGATTGCGGTCGACGAGCGTAACGAGCGCACGCGCGGGACGATTGCCACGCGCGCCGTAACGGTCGCCGAGCCGCGTCGCCAGTTCCAGGCCGCCCGCGCCTCCCCCTACGATGATGATCCGATGCATCCGATTCCCCCTTTGCGATTCGAAACTGCTGCCGCCGGACGATGCAGACGCGATGCGTACGCGCCGCCCGTTGGATTAACCGGTTCGGACATCATCGATGTGCAGTTCGAAACACTTCGATGCGCCGATCCCGGAACGCGGGGCGCGCTGCCCCCGCGACAATGACTGACTGACATGCATTGTCCGGGAGCTTGCGCGTTGACCACAAGCAAACCATCTCGATATTCGGCATCCCTGCAACAATATGCCGCGGGAAGCGGGAATCACGCGGGGTGCGTCAGTGTGCCTCTTCCCAGTTCGCGCCGGCACCGACTTCAGCGACGAGCGGCACCTTCAGCTTCGCCACGCCGCACATCATTTCCGGCAGTTTCTCGCGCACGAGCGACAGTTCGTCGTCGGGCACCTCGAGCACCAGTTCGTCGTGTACCTGCATGATCATCCGCGACGCGAGCCGGTCGCGCGTGAGCCAGTCGTCCACCGCGATCATCGACAGCTTGATCAGGTCGGCCGCCGTGCCCTGCATCGGTGCATTGATGGCCGCACGTTCGGCTGCCTGACGGCGCGGGCCGTTGCCGCCGTTGATCTCCGGCAGCCACAGGCGGCGGCCGAAAACGGTTTCGACGTAGCCCTTTTCCTTCGCCGCCGCGCGCGTGTCCTCCATGTACTGCGCGACGCCCGGGTAGCGCGCGAAATAGCGGTCGATGTACAGCTTCGCCGCATCGCGCGTGATGCCGAGGTTCGACGCGAGGCCGAACGCGCTCATCCCGTAGATCAGCCCGAAGTTGATCACCTTCGCAATGCGGCGCTGATCGGAATTGACCTCCAGCGGCGTCACGCCGAACACTTCGGCGGCAGTTGCGCGGTGGATGTCCTCGCCCTGCGAGAACGCGCGCAGCAGCGACGCGTCGCCGGAAATGTGCGCCATGATCCGCAGTTCGATCTGCGAATAGTCGGCCGACACGATGCGGTGGCCCGGCGACGCGATGAACGCCTCGCGGATCCGCCGGCCCTCGGCCGTGCGCACCGGAATGTTCTGAAGATTGGGATCGTTCGACGCAAGGCGGCCCGTGACCGCGACCGCTTGCGCGTAGTTCGTATGCACGCGGCCCGTGACGGGATTCACCATGCGCGGCAGCTTGTCGGTGTAGGTCGACTTCAGCTTCGACAACCCGCGATGCTCGAGCAGCAGCTTCGGCAGCGGGTAATCCTCGGCCAGCTTCTGCAGCACTTCCTCGTCGGTCGACGGCGCGCCGCTCGGCGTCTTCTTCACGACCGGCAACTGCAGCTTCTCGAAGAAGATCTGCCCGATCTGCTTCGGCGAGCCGAGATTGAATTCGCCGCCGGCCAGTTCGTACGCCTGTCCTTCGAGCTCGATGAGACGCGTCGCGATCTCGCTGCTCTGCGCCTGCAGAAGTGCGTCGTCGATCAGCACGCCGGTGCGCTCCATCTTGCGGAGCACGAGCGACACCGGCATCTCGATCTCGCGATACACGCGCTCGAGGCCCGGTTCGCGCGCGACCTGCGGATACAGCGCATGATGAAGCTGCAGCGTGATGTCCGCATCTTCGGCCGCGTAGGCGGCGGCCTGGTCGAGCGCCACCTCGTCGAAGCCGATCTGCTTCGCGCCCTTGCCGGCCACGTCTTCGTACTTGATCGTCTTGACGCCCAGATGACGCAGCGCGAGGCTGTCCATGTCGTGCGTGCGATGCGATTCGAGCACGTACGATTCGAGCAGCGTGTCGTGCTCGATGCCGTTCAGCGCGATGTCGTAGTTCGCGAGCACCTGCGCGTCGTACTTCAGGTGCTGGCCCACTTTCTTGCGGTCGGCCGATTCGAGCCACGGCTTCAGGCGCGCGAGCACGTCGTCGATCGGCAACTGCTCGGGCAGATCGGGGCCGCGGTGCGCGACCGGAAGATACGCGGCCTTGCCGGGCTCGATCGAGAACGACAGGCCGACGAGCCGCGCGGTCATCGGATCGAGCGACGTGGTCTCGGTATCGAACGCGGTCAGTGCGGCCGCATCGATCTTCGCGAACCATGCATCGAACTGTTCCCAGGTCTGGATCGTGTCGTATTCGCGGACGATGTCCGCGGCCACCATCGGCGCCGGATCGCCTTCCGGCGCATCGGCGCCGCCGCCTTCCGCGGGCGCGCTGTCGACTTCGCGC
Source organism: Burkholderia territorii (assembly GCF_001718335.1). Taxonomy (NCBI): domain Bacteria; kingdom Pseudomonadati; phylum Pseudomonadota; class Betaproteobacteria; order Burkholderiales; family Burkholderiaceae; genus Burkholderia; species Burkholderia territorii. The sequence continues at coordinate 597,195 of NZ_CP013365.1, read as the reverse complement.
AGCCACGTCTTGAAGCCGTAGCGCGCGAAGATGTCGCGCAACAGGTCGCGCGCTTCGCCATCGCTCTTGAGCGACGCTTCGATCGATTCGAGATGCGGTGCGAGATCGCAGGCCGTGTCGACCGTCACGAGCTTGCGGCCGAGCGGCAGGAAATCGAGCGCGCGGCGCAGGTTGTCACCAACCACGCCCTTGATCTCGCCCGCGTGTTCGATCACGCCGTCGAGACTGTCGTATTGCGACAGCCACTTCACGGCCGTCTTGGGCCCGCACTTCTCGACGCCGGGCACGTTGTCGACGGTGTCGCCGATCAGTGCGAGGTAGTCGATGATCCGCTCGGGCGGCACGCCGAACTTCTCGATCACGCCGGCGCGATCGAGCGTCTCGTTGGTCATCGTGTTGACGAGCGTGACGCGATCGGTGACGAGCTGCGCGAGGTCCTTGTCGCCGGTCGACACGATCACGTTCATCCCGTGCCGCTCGGCTTCGCGCGCGAGCGTGCCGATCACGTCGTCGGCCTCGACGCCCTCGACCATCAGCAGCGGCCAGCCGAGCGCGCGCACCGCGCCGTGAATCGGCTCGACCTGCAGCGCAAGATCGGGCGGCATCGACGGACGGTTTGCCTTATAGTCGGCATAAAGGTCGTCGCGGAACGTCTTGCCCTTTGCATCGAACACGCAAGCGCTATACTCTGCACTGACTTCCTTGCGCATACGGCGCAGCATGTTGATGATTCCGTAGAGCGCTCCGGTCGGCTCCCCGCCAGGGCCACGCAAATCAGGCATCGCATGGTAAGCCCGATACAGATAGCTCGAACCGTCAACCAATAGCAGGGTCTTACCTTCCAGATTTCGTTCTTCAGGCATTATGAACAAGAGAAAAGTGATTCCGAGTCTGCGTTCGCTCGCAGATCAAGAACGCGCGACGGCCAAGAAGGCGCGCGCATCGTGGCAGATGTTCACGATTATGGCAGAGTTTATCGAGGCGACCGAGTACCTGTCGGAGATCCGCCCGGCCGTCAGCATCTACGGTTCTGCCCGTCTCAAGCCCGACACGCCGCACTACAAGCTGGCCGTGCAGATCGCGCGCAAGCTGTCGGACGCCGGCTTCGCGGTGATCTCCGGCGGCGGCCCCGGCATCATGGAAGCCGCGAACAAGGGCGCGCACGCCGGCAAGGCGCCGTCGGTCGGCCTGAACATCGAGTTGCCGCACGAGCAGGCGGGCAACCACTATCAGGACATCTCGCTGCGCTTCCGTCACTTCTTCACGCGCAAGGTCACGTTCGTGAAGAACTCCGACGCGGTGATCGTGATGCCGGGCGGCTTCGGCACGCTCGACGAACTCTCCGAGGTGCTCACGCTGATCCAGACGAAGAAGTCGCGCCTCGTGCCGATCATTCTCGTCGGCAGCGAATTCTGGCAGGGGCTGTTGCAATGGTTCCGCGATCAGCTGATTCCGAACGGCCTCATCAATCCGGAAGACATGAACCTGATGCAGGTGATCGACGATCCTGACCAGGTGCTCGACGCCGTGCTCGCGTTCTACGAGGACAGCGGCGAGGAAGAAGGCGCGGACGGCGAAGATCATCCGCCGCGGCCCGAAGAAGACCGCATGTTCTATCTGTAACTCGATCGGCGCGATGGCCGGCCTCACGGCCGGTTATCCCCTCTCCCGCGCGGCAGGCACGGCAATTCCGCCACCTGCCGCGCGTCATTTTGTAACGCCGTATTAATTCCGCCGCCAGCCGCGCGCCGCACGAATGTCAAATCCGGGCAGCCTGCATCGCGCGATGCGATCGATGCTCCGGATGCTCGGCCCGGCATTGTCAAATCACGCGACGTGTCGTCGATCCCGGCCGGCGTGCAAGACGTCAATCCTCCGTAACAAACCCGTATCGCATTTTCCGCGCCGCGCCTGCACACTGCATGTCGTCGGCGTGGCGTCCCCCCGGTGGAACGATCCCCCTCGCGTCCATCGCGTCGCGCCGGCCTTTTGACAACGACATCACGGAAAACAACATGAAACGCTCGCTGATCGCCCTCGCCTTCGCCGGCCTCGGCCTTTCGCTGTCCGGCCTCGCCCACGCTGTCAACGTCGACGTCAACATCGGCACGCCCGCACCGGTCGTGGTCGCACCCGCGCCTGTCGTGGTCGCACCGGCGCCTGCGGTCGTGGTCGGCTGGCACGGCGACCGTTACTGGGACGGCCGCCGTTACTGGGAGCGTCGCGAGTGGGAAGATCATGAGCGCCATCGCGGGCACGGCGGCTACCATTGCCCGCCGGGACACGCGAAGAAGGGCGAGTGCTGAGCATCCGGGTGCGCGGTCTGTCTAGGCCGCGCATCGCAGGACAATGAACAAGGCCGCACGTGAACGAACGTTCGCGTGCGGCCTTTGTCGTTACGCCGCGCGGCTTGCGCGGCGTTTGCATCACTGAAACGCCACTTCGGCGAAGCTGCGCAATTTCCGACTGTGCAGCTTGTCGAGCCCGTTCGTGCGCAGAATCTCCATCGCCTTCACGCCGATCTGCAGATGCTGGTCGACCTGCCCGCGATAGAACGTGTCGGCCATGCCCGGCAGCTTCAGCTCGCCGTGCAGCGGCTTGTCCGATACGCACAGCAGCGTGCCGTACGGCACGCGGAAACGGAAACCGTTCGCGGCGATCGTCGCACTTTCCATGTCGAGCGCGATTGCGCGGCTCTGCGACAGCCGCTGCACCGGCTCGCGGTGATCGCGCAGTTCCCAGTTGCGGTTGTCGACGCTCGCGACCGTGCCCGTGCGCATCACGCGCTTCAGTTCGGCGCCGTCGAGCTGCGTCACGTCGGCCACGGCGCGCTCGAGCGCGAGCTGCACTTCGGCGAGCGCCGGGATCGGCACCCACAGAGGCAGGTCCGCATCCAGCACGTGATCCTCGCGCACGTAACCGTGCGCGAGCACGTAGTCGCCGAGGCGCTGCGTGTTGCGCAGGCCCGCGCAGTGACCGAGCATCACCCATGCGTGCGGACGCAGCACCGCGATGTGATCGGTGATCGTCTTCGCATTCGACGGACCGACGCCGATGTTGACCATCGTGATCCCGCTTCCGTCCGCGCGCTTCAGGTGATAAGCGGGCATCTGCGGCAGCCGCGGCGGCGCGGCGCCCTCGGCCGGCTCGCTGCCGAGGTTCGCGTTGTACGTGATGACGTCGCCCGGCTCGACGAACGAACTGTACTGGCTACGATACGCGCGCACGTCCGGATCGTCGCTTTCCGTCATCAGCGTGCGGCCGAGCTTCACGAATTCGTCGATATAGAACTGGTAGTTCGTGTAGAGCACGTAATTCTGGAAATGCGTGGGCGACGTCGCCGTGTAATGACGCAGCCGGTGCAGCGAGAAGTCGACGCGCGCGGCCGTGAACAGCGCGAGCGGATGCGGCTCGCCCGGCGCCGGTTCGAAGGTGCCGTTGACGATGCGGTCGTCGAGGTACGACAGATCGGGGGTGTCGAAGATGTCGCGCATCGCGAGCAGGCGGTCGCGGTCGAGTTCGCCTTCGAGATGGATGCCTTCGGGGAACGCGAAGTGAACCGGAATCGGCTGCGACGACACGCCGATCTCGATCTTCACATGATGGTTCTTCGACAGCAGGCGCAGTTGCTCGCGATAGTAGTTCGCGAACAGGTCGGGACGCGTGACGGTCGTCTCGAACACGCCAGGGCCCGCGACGAAGCCGTAAGAACGGCGCGAATCGACGTGCGTGTTGACGTCGGTGCGGATCCGCACGAACGGATAGCACGCGCGCACGTGCTCGGTGATCGGCTCATGGCGGCGGTATCGCGCGAAGGCGTCGCGCAGGAAGCCCGTATTGGTATCGTAGATGGCCGACAGCCGCGCGACGGCGGCAACGGAATCGTCGAATGCTTCGACGGGCGGGCTCTCGGGCGTCAGCACCCGATGCCGGCGGCTCAAATCGTTCTTCATTTTCATCACCTCGTCTGATCGAACGACATTACCACGGAACCCGGTCACGCTCATGGCCGCCCGCTTGCACGGCGCGTGCACGCGAGGGCCGGGCCGCGCGCAGTATTTGCTAAAATCGGAAGGTTCACTGGAGACTCATCATGAAGCCGCTCATTCTCGTCGCCGCTGCCGCCATGCTTGCCGGCACGTTTGCCGCTGCCGGCGCCGCCTACGCCGCCGGCGGCACGCCCGACGCCGACGCGCAGGCCCGGGCCGAGGCCAACGAAGCCGCCGGCCTGCCCGATCTCCGCAAGATCAATCGCCCGGCCGCCGAAGTCACGTCGAAAGTCGACTTCGCCGACATCCGCCGCACGCCGAGCTTCCACGAAAAGAGCAAGAACGGCACCGAGGTCACCGAGTATCGCGATCGCGGCAAGCCGGTCGAGATCGACGTGAAGTCGAACTTCGGCACCCGCTACCAGATGAGCTCCACGCTCGACACGTCGCCGAAGCCGCACGACGCGGGGGTTCCGATCACGCGCCTGCCGTCGGTGAATCTGCGCTACTGATTTCCTGCCGCGCCGCGTCGATCCCGACGCGGCGCGCCGGCTTTCCCTTCATCTCCTGTCGCGCCGCACGCCGCGCGCGTGCCGACAACTGACCAGACGCATCTCGCATGGCCGTTTTCACCGCTGTTTCCGACTCCGATCTCGCGCAATGGATGCGCCACTACGAACTGGGCGACGTGCTGGCGTTCCGCGGCATCCCGTCCGGCATCGAAAACAGCAACTTCTTCCTGACGACGACGCGCGGCGAATACGTCCTCACGATCTTCGAAAAGCTGACGGCGGAGCAGCTGCCGTTCTACCTGGATCTGATGCGCCATCTGGCAAGCCACGGCGTGCCGGTACCGGACCCGGTGCCGCGCGACGACGGCGCGCTGTTCGGCGAACTGCACGGCAAGCCGGCGGCGATCGTCACGAAGCTCGACGGTGCCGCCGAACTCGCGCCGGGGGTCGAACACTGCATCGAGGTCGGGCAGATGCTCGCGCGCCTGCACCTCGCGGGGCGCGACTATGCGCGCTACCAGCCGAACCTGCGCAGCCTGCCGTGGTGGCAGGAAAACGTGCCGGCGATCGTTCCGTTCATTTCCGACGCGCAGCGCACGCTGCTCGAGAGCGAGCTCGCGCATCAGGCCGCGTTCTTCTCGTCGGACGACTACGCGGCGCTGCCGAGCGGCCCGTGTCACTGCGACCTGTTCCGCGACAACGTGTTGTTCGCACACGCGGCGCCCGGCACCGGTCATGAAGTCCGCCTCGGCGGCTTCTTCGATTTCTATTTCGCGGGCTGCGACAAATGGCTGTTCGACGTCGCGGTGACCGTCAACGACTGGTGCGTCGACCTCGCGACGGGCGTGCTCGACGTCGCACGCGCGGACGCACTGCTGCGCGCGTATCAGACGGTCCGGCCGTTCACCGCCGAGGAGCGCCGCCACTGGAGCGACATGCTGCGCGCGGGCGCGTACCGGTTCTGGGTGTCGCGCCTGTACGACTTCTACCTGCCGCGCGCGGCGGAAATGCTCAAACCGCACGATCCCGGTCATTTCGAACGCATCCTGCGTGAGCGTATCGCCCACACGCCCGCGCTTCCCGAGACCCATACCGCATGCAACTGATCGAAGTACCCGCGAAAGCGGGCTATGTCTGGTTCCGACAGGGCATCTGGCTGTTCCGCCGGAACCCGCTCGCGTTCATCACGCTGTTTTTCACGTACCTGCTGGCGATCACGCTGGTGTCGATGGTGCCGGTGATCGGTGCGGCACTGCCGCTGCTGTTCATCCCCGGCATCGCCGTCGGCTTCATGGCCGCGTGCCGCGACACGGTGGCCGGCAAGCCGGTGATGCCCACGATCCTCATCGACGGCTTCCGTTCGTACGGCTCCGTGACGACGCAGCGGCTACTCGTGCTCGGCGTGGTGTACGTCGCGCTGATGGTGCTGGTGTTCGCCGCGTCGTCCATCGTGGACGGCGGCGGGCTGCTCACGATGATGCTGGGCGCGACGAACGAAACGACTCCGACGCCGGAAGCGCTTGCCGCGCAAGGCACGCTCGGCGCGCTGCTGCTGGCGACGCTGCTTTACGCGCCGGTCGCGATGTTGTTCTGGTTCGCGCCGGTGCTCACCGCATGGCACGACGTCCCGCCCGCCAAGGCGCTGTTCTTCAGCATCGTCAGCTGCTGGCGCAATCGCGGCGCATTCGTCGTGTACGGCCTGCTGTGGTTCGGCGTTGCGCTCGGCACGTCGTTCGGCCTGTCGCTGCTGCTGCAGGCGCTCGGCGCCGGCGCCTACGTGCTGACCATCATGATGCCGGTGACGATCATCATCGTCACGATGATGTACTGCTCGTTCTACGCGACCTATCGCGGCTGCTTCGGCGTGCAGGAACCCGGGGCCGCGACACCCGCGTCGGGCCGCTGACTCGGGCCATTGACGCAGCTCGGCCGGCGCACGCCGCCGGCCGGCCCATCCCGCCTCCCTGCCAGCCCGGCGGGCAGATCTTCGTAGCGCCCCCTGTTCAATCGAATCCATTGCGCGCAAAATAATTTGCATGCAAATCGTTAGCGCGTGCGCCGCGCACTCGAATCATGGACCGCCTTCCCCCGCTGCCCCAAACGCTCGACGAGCAACTCTGCTTCGCGCTCTATTCGACTTCGCACGCGATGACGAAGACGTACAAGCCGCTGCTCGACAAGCTGTCGCTGACCTATCCCCAATATCTGGCGATGCTCGTGCTGTGGGAGCGTGACGACATCGCGGTGAAGGACATCGCCGCCCGTCTCGATCTCGACCCGGCCACCGTCACGCCGCTGCTTAAACGGCTCGAGGCGCTCGGCTACGTCGAGCGCGTGCGCAGCGCGACCGACGAACGCGTCGTGAACGTGCGCGTGACGGCGGAAGGCCGTGCGTTGCGGCTCAAGGCACGCTCGGTGCCCGCCGATCTCTTTTGCGCGATGCAGCAAACGCCCGAATTCCTGGTCAGGCTGCGCGCGGATCTCCAGCAATTGCGCAACGCGTTGACGGCCGCCAACGAAGGCTGAATCGCGTCGATCGCGAATGAGCCCGGCAGTGCCGGGCTTTTTCTTCAAAATTTCATTTGCACACAAATCATTTGTGCTCTATATTTCGTTCGTGGCCGGCGACAACCGTCCGTCCGGGCCGCTTCCTACCACTCTTCCGACAGGAGCTGCACCATGAACATTCTGTACAAGACCAGCGCCACGAGCACGGGCGGCCGCGACGGCCGTGCGGTATCCGCAGACAACAAGCTGGAAGTGAAGCTGGCCGCGCCGCGCGAGCTCGGCGGCACGGGCGCGGAAGGCACGAACCCGGAGCAGTTGTTTGCCGCAGGTTACTCGGCCTGTTTCCTGAGCGCGATGAAGTTCGTCGCCGGCCAGAACAAGCAGACGCTGCCGGCCGACACGCAAGTCACCGCCGAAGTGGGCATCGGCCCGAACGACGCGGGCGGCTTCGGGCTCGACATCGAGCTGCGCGTATCGCTGCCGGGCCTCGACAAGGCCGACGCACAGGCGCTGGTCGACAAGGCACACCACGTATGCCCGTACTCGAACGCGACCCGCAACAACGTGCCGGTGCGCCTGACGGTCGTCTGACGCGGCGCTCGGCGCGCGACGCGCGACGCCGAATGCAAAAAGGGCGTGTGCGGCTGCTTGCCGCACACGCCCTTTTGCGTGATTCGCCGGACCGGCCGGTGAGCCGGCCCGCGCTGCGCTGCTTAACGCGAGCCGAACGAGAACGGACGGTTCATCGCTGCTTCGCGATCGATCTTGCGCATGCGGAATTCGAGATCGTAGATGTCGGTTGCTTCGGCCAGGTAAGCGTCGGCGCGCTCTTTCGCGGCCTTTTCAGCGTTCTTGGTCAGCATCAGGAAGAGGTGGCTCAGCAGGTACATGTTCGATCTCGCAATCCAAAGGTTCTTTGACTAGGGTTTTCCCGAATTATAGGGAAAACCCTAGTCTTTGGCCAGCGTCGATCAAACAGTGCGTCGTTCGGTCGCCACAGTGCGCCGATTCTGTTCGAAAAAGGACCAGATCATCGCGCTCGCATCGGGGCCGATCGCCGCATGAAACGGCACGGCTTCGTCGCCGCCCGCCCATGCGTGATCGAGCCCTTTTACATGACAGAGGCGCACGATCGACTCGCCGTCGCGTCGCACATCGGTGATGTGGGCGCCCGCCACGCGCGTTTCCACACGCTCGCCGCCGCGCAGTGCGCCACGGCTGTCCGCGAGCCCGTTCACGCGCATGAACTGCACCGTCAGCTGATCCGCATTCTTCGGCGCGACGACATGGTCGCGGTCGCCCTGTACGATCAGCACGGGCATGCCCGGATACGCGGCCGCATCGACCAGCGTGTCGACCACCGCGGCCGGGTTCTCCCGCAGGCCTCGCCGCATCACGTCCATCGCGCTGATGCCTGAATTCGCCTCGCCGAGCGCCGGGCCCGAGTGCAGGGCCGCCGCCGCGAAGCGCTCCGGGTGATGCAGCGCGACGAGCGCCGCGAGGCCTGCGCCGGCAGACAACCCGGCGACGTAGACGCGCGATGCGTCGAAGCCGTGCTCGTCGACGAGCGCGTCGACGAGCGACGCGACGGCATCCGCCTCGCCACGGCCCGCGCGATCGGTATCTTCGTACCAGTGCCAGCAGCCGTGGGCATGCGCGCGTAGCGACTGTTCGGGATACAGCACCGCGAAGCCGTGCTTGTCGGCTAGCAGGTTCATCCGGGTGCCCTGAGCGAACTCGTCGGCCGATTGCTGGCAGCCGTGCAGCATCACGACGAGCGGTAGCGCCCCGCGCCGCCGGCCAGGCGGAACGTAGAGCCCGTAAGCGAGCTGCTGGACCAGGCGGCCGATCGCGGGCGCCATCGGATGTTCGCCGCGCGTCCACTCGCCGGCCGCCCATGCAGCCGCGCGCGGCCGCACGCGCGATTCACGCGGCGGGGAAAGATCGGTAGCGCCGGGCGACGCCGCGGCCTCGAGCGTCTCGCGCGCGATACGCTGCGCGTCGCGCGCCGCACGCTTGGCTGCCGGCGACAGCATGCGTTTCATGCCGCCCAGCCATACCTTCGTCAGACTTTTGGTCATCGATCGGGCTCGCAGTCAGGAAAAAAAGGGATACAGCAATCGGTGCATCATTCGACTTTGTGCAATGCACCATAACATTGTTTCTGGGATTTTTCCTGCACGCGGAGAGTTCCCCACGGCGCAAAAAAGGGCCTCGAGCACACGCGGCGCTATACTGGGGCCTGGCCGCTTGTATCCGTTGTAGTCGTTCTTGCCGGTTCGCGCGTTGATTTAAGCATTCGTCCCGCCTCTGTTCGCTCCCCTTCCGATGTTCGACCTGCCCTCTCACCTGTGGATCACGATCACCGCGTTCGGTGGCGCCGGCCTGACCTTGCCGCTCGCGATCACGATCGCCGTGTGGCTCGCGCTCGGCTATTCATGGCAGCGCGCGGCCGCGTGGCTCGGCGTGCTCGCCGCCGCGATCGGCGTCGTCGCGCTCACGAAGATCGCATTCCTCGGCTGGGGCGTGGGCATCCGCGCATGGGACTTCACGGGATTCAGCGGCCACGCGATGCTGTCGACATCGGTCTATCCCGTCGCGATCTTCCTCGCGCTGATCCGCACGCGCACGCCGGTGCGGATCGCCGGCATCGCGCTCGGGCTCGCGGCCGGCGTCGCGGTCGGCGTGTCGCGCGTCGCGCTCGACGCGCATTCGCCGTCTGAGTCGATCACCGGCTGCATCGTCGGCGCGATCGCCGCGCTGGCATTCATTGCGGGCTCCTGGCACGCGGTGCCGCACCGCTGGTCGGTGCCGGCGGTCGTCGCGAGCCTCGCGCTCGTCACGGTCGCGCTGCACGGCATCACGGTGCCGTCGCACCGCTGGGTCACGCGGGTCGCGCTGGAACTGTCCGGGCATGAACGGCCGTTCGTCCGCGCCCGCTGGAAAGCCAATCCGAATTACCGGCCGGCATCGCAGCCGTCGTCGCTGCACCGCACCGGATCGTCGCAGCCGTTGCTGCACGCGTGACGGGCCGCGCCCACTTCATTCCCGTCGTCTTTCAGGTCTGAAGATCTTCATGCACGCCGTCGCATGAACGGTATGTCGAGCGTTATAACCCGCCCTATATTACGATTACGGTTTCAACCATTCGAACGACCACACCATGCGCTCGACCGTCCGCCCGCTTCGCCGCACCCTGCTCCGACTGCTGCCGCTCACCGCGCTTGCCGCCGGCATCGCGTTCAGCGCGCCGGCATCCGCTGCCGACGAGCTCGTGGTGTCGGCGGCCGCAAGCCTGACGAATGCGTTCAAGGCGGTCGGCGATGCCTACCAGAAGCAGCATCCGGACACCAAGGTGCTGTTCAACTTCGGCGCGTCGGACGTGCTGATGCAGCAGATCGCCAAGGGCGCGCCGGCCGACGTGTTCGCATCGGCCGACCAGAAGGCGATGGATCGTGCGATCGGCGAAAAGGTCATCGTGCCGGGCACGCGCCGCGATTTCGCGGCGAACTCGCTCGTGCTGATCGTGCCGGCCGACAGCCACGCGCCCGCGCCGACGTCGCTGAACGACCTGACAGCACCCGGCGTGAAGCGGATCGCGTACGGCGACCCGGCGTCGGTGCCGGTCGGCCGCTACACGGAAGGCGCGCTGCGCGCGGCAGGCGTGTGGGACGCCGTCAGTGCAAAGGGCGTGCTGGCCGCCAACGTGCGCCAGAGCCTCGATTACGTCGCGCGGGGCGAAGTCGACGCGGGCTTCGTGTTCGGCACCGACGCGGCGATCATGCCGGGCCGCGTGAAGGTGGCCCTGACCGTGCCGACGCAAACGGCCATCACCTACCCGATCGCGGTGGTCAAGGACAGCCGCCATGCCGCACAGGCGCAATCGTTCATCGATTTCGTCACGTCGCCGCAGGGCCAGGCCGTGCTGGCGACGTTCGGCTTCAAGCCCGCGGGCAAGTGAGCACGGCATGATGCAGGACGCCTGGGTACCGCTGCTGTTGTCGCTGAAGGTCGCCGGCTGGGCGACCGCGCTCGACATCGTGCTCGGCGTCGCCGCCGCGTTCATGCTCGCGCGCTGGCGCTCGCCGCTGCGCGACGTGGTCGATTCGCTGCTGACGCTGCCGCTCGTGCTGCCGCCGACGGTGCTCGGCTATTACCTGCTCGTGCTGCTCGGCCGACGCGGCGTGTTCGGCGCATGGCTCGACACGCTCGGCATCCAGCTCGTCTTCACGTGGCAGGGCGCGGTGATCGCATCGATGGTCGTCGCGTTTCCGCTGATTCTGAAATCGGCGCGCACGGCGTTCGAAAGCGTCGATCCGCACCTCGAGCGCGCGGCCCGCACGCTCGGGCTCGGCGAAGCCGCAGTGTTCTTCCGCGTGACGCTGCCGCTCGCCGCGCGCGGCATCCTGGCCGGCGCGCTGCTCGCCTTCGCGCGCGCGCTCGGCGAATTCGGCGCGACGCTGATGATCGCCGGCAACCTGCCCGGCCGCACGCAGACGCTGTCGGTCGCGATCTATGCGGCGGTGCAGGCCGGCGACGACAACACGGCCAACTTCCTCGTGCTGGTGACGTCGATCACCTGCGTGCTCGTGCTGCTCGCGACCGGCTGGCTCGTGCCGTCGCGCGCCGGGCGGAGCCAGTTGACATGACGCGCCCGCCGCATCCGTACCGCTGCACGTCGCGGGTCGACGCTAAGCGCCTTCCGGTCGCACGAGCGGCGTCCCGCACGCGCGGCACGGCACGACGGAGGCCCGCATGAGCATCGCCGTCGACATCCGCAAGACTTACGCGAATGCGGAGCGCCGCTTCACGCTCGACGTGTCGTTTACGGCCAATACGCAGCGCGTCGTGCTGTTCGGGCCGTCCGGCGCGGGCAAGAGCATGACGCTGCAGGCAATCGCCGGGCTGCTTGCGCCCGACGAAGGCACGATCGCGCTGAACGGCGAACCGCTGTTCGATTCCGCGCGCGGCATCGACGTGCCGGCCCGTGCGCGCCGCGTCGCGTACCTGTTCCAGGACTATGCGCTGTTTCCACACCTGAACGTGCGCCAGAACATCGCATTCGGGCTCACGTCCGGCCTGCGCAATCCGCGTGCGAAAGCCGTGCCGCCCGAAGTCGCGTACTGGCTGCAGGCGTTCGAACTCGACACGCTCGCCGGGCAATTCCCGTCGCAGTTGTCGGGTGGGCAGAAGCAGCGCGTCGCGCTGGCCCGCGCGCTGGTCGCGCAGCCGCGCATCCTGCTGCTCGACGAGCCGTTCGCGGCGCTCGACGGTGCGATGCGCCAGCGCATGCGCCACGAGCTGGCCGAACTGCAGGCGCGGCTCGATATCCCGATGGTGCTCATCACGCACGACCCCGACGACGTCGCCGCGTTCGGCGACCAGGTCGTGCAATTGAGCGAAGGACGCGTGCAGGCCGCCACGCCGCACGCCGAGTGGCCGACGCGCGTCACCTGATCGCGCAGACGCAGTGGCCAGAGCAGCCACGTTCGAACCTGAGAGAAGCCGCACTGGCGGCACAAGCGGAAAGCGGGATCGAAGCCGGCGCCTCGCGCATCGTGGGCGGCGCCGGTTTCGCCTCGTGTGCCCACGATCGTCGCGGAGCGCGCCGCGCGCCGCGCCGCAGGGCCACCACACCGCCTCGCGCGATCAGCCCGTCACCGCGAGAATCACGCTCGATGCCTTGAACAGCGCGATCGCACGCCGGCCGGCGTCGAGTTGCAACGCGCCGACGCTATCGTTCGTCACGACGGCCGTGAGCGTGCCACCGCCGTCGAGCGCCAGCGTCACCTCGCTGTTCACCGCGCCCGCCGCGACGGTTTCGACCGTCCCGCGCAACTGGTTGCGTGCGGAAATCTTCAGAGATGCTTCGGCGCCACCTTCATCGTCGACGGCCAGCACGACCCACGACGCCTTGACGAGCGCGCACGCATCCGCGCCCGGTTGCAGGCCGAGCGCCTCGGCGCTTTCGTGCGTCAGCACCGCGACGATCAGCTGCCCGCCGGGCAGCACGAGCGTGACCTCGTCGTTCACCGTGCCGCGCACGATCGACTCGACCTTGCCGAACAACTGGTTGCGCGCGCTCGTCTTCATCCCGATCCGGCCGATCAGGGCCCAGTCGACGTCGAAACCGGACACCGCCGCGCTCGCGGCGTCGATGAAGCGGCGATGCTCGCGCTCGATCGTGCGGAACGCGGCGATCAGCGACGTCGCGCGCGGCGTCAGCGTCGTGCCGCCGCCGCCCTTGCCGCCGGTCGAACGCGTGACGAGCGGCTCGCCGGCCAGGTTGTTCATCGTATCGATCGCGTCCCACGCGGCCTTGTAGCTGAGGCCGACGGCTTTCGCCGCGCGCGTGATCGACCCGGTGTCGCCGATCGCCGCGAGCAGCGCGATGCGCGTGGCGCCGCCGAGCGTCTGCTCGCCCGCGCGCAGCCACAGTTCGCCGCCCAGTTCGAGCGGTCCGGCGGAAGAGGAAGGAGGCGACGCGTCGCTCATCGGTCTGTCTGAAGAAAACGGGTGGCCATTATAGTGAGCGTGCGCCGCTCAACGCGGCGGCTTGCCGTCCAGCTTCGGCGGGCGCAGGCTCGCGAGCAGCGTCTCGGCGTCCCGCGCCGCGCGTTGCTCGAGCGCGGCACCGTAGCCGCGCACGAAACCGATCTGATAAGCGGGCGCCGCCAGTTGCTCGAGATGATGCAGCGCGACGATCGAGTCGTTCGCCTCGCCGAGCACGCTCTGCACGCGCGCGAGCGTCTTGACCGTTTCGTTGCGCGTGCGGCGCGAGGCCAGCGACGCGAAGAATTCGAGCGCGTAGCGCAGCCGCTTCGCGTCGATCCGCACCTGGTGCCGCGCAGCCGTGTCGAGCGACGTGAGCGACGGCGATGCATACAGGTGGCCGAACAGCCGCCGCACGCGCTTGGTTGCGTGACGTCGCAGCGGCGGTGCGTCGTCGTCGGCATCGGCCGGCGGCAGCGCGAGCGCGCTCAGCCACTCGAGCCAGCCGAGCGTCAGTCGCGCATAGCGCGCCGAATGCAGCGCCTGGCGCAGGTCGACGCGCGCGGCCGCCGCCTGTACGCGCGCGGCGTCGAGCGTGCCGTCCCAGTCTGCGCTGCCGCCGTCGGCCGCGATCAGCGCGGGCAGGCTCTCGGTCGAGAACACGTCCCAGTCGCGCACCGTGCCGAGCAGGGCTGCCAGCCAGCGCAAGTCGACACCGAACGTGTCCTGCCATCGATCGTCCGCGAAACGCGGGAAAAAGCGCATCAGCGTACGCAGCCGCCGCAGCGCGACGCGCATCTGGTGCACGAATTCGGGATCGTCGCGCTCGAGCACGCCGGCCTCGTTACCGAGCCATTGCGCGGCGATGTCGCCCGACAGCGCGAACAGTGCGGCCCGCTGCGTGCGGATGCCGGTCAGGTCGACGGGTTGCGCCTTGATCGGCCCGGCAACGGCTGGCTCGCCCGCGCACGCGCGATCGATCACGCTGGCCAGCTGCACGAACGCGGGCCATGCGCCGCTCAGCTCGCGTGCGGCGGCGAACAGCGCGCGCAACGCGGCCGTGCGCGCGGCGACGGTTTCCCAGTCGGGCGCCGCGAGCCGCAGCTCGACATGGCGGCGCGGCGGCTCGGTGCCGCCATGCAGCGTGACGTCGTCGAGCGTCATCTCGACCACCACGCCGCTGTCGTCCGCCCAGCGCCCGCGCCGCCGCTCGCTGACGAGCCGCAACGGCGCCGGCGCGGACGTTGCGGCGAGCACCGCCTCATCGACGGCACCGGCCGTCACGCGATCGCCATCGCCCGTGGCCTGCGACGATTCCGCATCGGCGGCCTGCACAGGCGCGGGCGTGGCCACCGCAATGTCCGCATGCTCTGCATCGAACAGTTCGCGCTCCACGACGCCGGGCGCAAATGCCTTCGTGCGCGACGCGACGACCCGGCGCCCCTGCGCGGTCGTTTCGATCCACGTCCACCAGCACTCGCCGGGATTCGGCTCGGCTTCCTCGACCTGGCACGGCTCGATCGTCACGCGCTCGTGGCCGCGCCGCATCCGCACCTGCGGGCAAATCCGCCACGCGCGAACGAGTTCGGCGCCGAAGTCGCGCTGCTCGCCGCGGGCCCGGCTTCCCGCCTTGACCGGCCAACCTTCCAGCGACAGGCACAACACGATTTCCAGCACACGCGACATGGAGGCTCCCGCACATGAAGAATCGCCGGCGCATGATCCACGCCGGCGTCGCCAATGAAGCAGCTTCCATAGTACACGCCCCAAAAACGCGCAGGAAACGATCTGGCCCTGTCGCGCCTGTCGCGCATCAAAGCGACGTATCAGACGGCGTATTGCGCGATGCCGTTGCCGAACGACCAGTCCTCCTTCAGCACTTCGACGAGACTGATGAATACGTCCTGCGGCCGCACGCCGGGCTCGCGTACGAGGTTCTCGACGATGGTCCGATACAGCGCCTGCTTCTGCTCGAGCGTGCGTGTGTTGTTCGCCGTGATCTGGATCATCACGAGATCGTCGCTGCGTTCGATGTCGAGGTAGTGGCGGCCGAACACGAAGTTCTCGGCCGAATGCTCGGTCACGACCATGAAGATGTCGTCCTCGGGCACGTTGAACGTGTGCATCAGCGCGCGATGCACGCCGTCGACGAGCGCCGCACGGTAGGCGGCCGGTTTGCCTTCGCGCACTGCGATACGGGTGAACGGCATGGTCTGCTCCTTT
The DNA here is from genome assembly GCF_001718335.1 of Burkholderia territorii. Lineage (NCBI taxonomy): Bacteria > Pseudomonadati > Pseudomonadota > Betaproteobacteria > Burkholderiales > Burkholderiaceae > Burkholderia > Burkholderia territorii. The sequence goes on along the minus strand of NZ_CP013365.1, from coordinate 581,471 downwards.
CGGTGACATGGAAAAAATGGAAACGCCACGTCAGGTTAGGCGCGCAGAACTATAATGAACAGTCATTGTTCAATATTTCATTCATTTACATTTGAAATGAAAGTCCTCGACCTCGATGCGGTGCGGGCGTTCGTGCTGGTCGCCGATCTCGCGAGCTTCACGCGCGCCGCCGACGCGCTCGGCATCACGCAATCGGCCGTCAGCCTGAAGCTGAAGCGGCTCGAAGCGCACCTGGGCAAGCCGCTGCTCGCGCGCACGCCGCGCGTCGTCAAGCTGGCCGCCGACGGCGAGAACTTCCTGCCGGCCGCCCGCGCGCTGCTCGACGCGCACGATCACGCGCTCGGCGCGATTTCGGCCGGCACGCACCGTCTGTCGCTCGGTGTCAGCGAGCACGTCGCCGTGCCCGACCTGCCGGCCGTGCTGACGAGCCTGCACCGGCAGGATCCCGGGCTGTCGCTGGAAATGCATCTGGGGACGTCGACGAATCTGCTCACGCAATACGATGAACGGCGCCTCGACGCAGCGATCGTGCGACACGAACCGGGCGAGGACCCGCCGCGCGACGACGGCACGCTGCTGTTCACCGAACCGCTCGCGTGGCTCGCCGCGCCCGACTGGACGCCCCGCGCCGGCGAGCCGCTGCCGCTCGCGGTGCTCGCCGGGCCGTGCGGCGTGCGGGCCGCCGCGCTGCGCGCGCTCGAGCATGCCGGGCGGCCGTGGCGCGAGCGATTCACCGGCGGCGGTGTCGCAGCGGTCACGGCGGCCGCCGCGGCCGGGCTCGCGGTCTGTCCGCTGGCCCGGCGCGTCGCGCCGCGCACGCTGGTCGACGTCGGCGCGAAATTCGGCTTGCCGCCGCTGCCGCACTCGCAGGTCGTGCTGTATTCGCGCGTGCGCGACGCCCGCGCGGCGGCCGCGCTGCGAAGGTTTTCCGACAGCCTTGCAATCTCGGCGTAAACTGACCGGTTTCGCCGTTCGCAATCTTCCGAAGAATTCCGATGAAGCCCGAAGCCCGCAAGCACCTCCGTGCCAACCTGCTGATGCTCGCCGCCGCCGCAATCTGGGGCTCGGCGTTCGTCGCGCAACGACTGAGCCTCGACGTGATCGGGCCGTTCCTGTTTACGGGGCTGCGCTTCCTGCTCGGTGCACTCGTGCTGATTCCGCTGCTGGCGTTCAACGCGGGCCCGCGCGCGCAACTCGCGGCGATTCGGCGCGAGCCGGCGCTGCTCGCGCCCGGCCTCGCGCTCGGCGGGTTGCTCGCCGTGTCGATCTCGCTGCAGCAGTTCGGCCTTCAGTACACGCGGGTCGCGAACGCCGGCTTCATCAGCTCGCTGTATGTCGTGATCGTGCCGCTGATGGGTGTGTTCGTCCGCCACCGGATCGGCGCCGGCACGTGGTTCGGCGCGCTGCTCGCGGCGATCGGGCTGTACTTCCTGAGCATCGACGAGCATTTCTCGGTGCTCTACGGCGACTGGTTCCAGCTCGTGGGCGCCGTGATCATCGCGGCGCACGTGATGGCCGTCGGACATTTCGCGAAACGTCACGATCCGCTCGTGCTCGCGTTCCTGCAGTTCGTCGCGTGCGGCGCGCTCTGCCTCGCGGTGGGCCTCGCGATCGAGCCGGTCAGCGTCGCGATGCTGGGCAGCGCGCTGCCGACACTGCTGTACGGCGGGCTGCTGTCGGTCGGCGTCGGCTATACGCTGCAGGTCGTCGCGCAACGCGATGCGGCGCCCGCGCATGCGGCCGTGATCTTCAGCATGGAAGGCGTGTTCGCGGCCATCGCGGGCTGGGCCGCGCTCGGCGAGACGCTGACGCTGCGTGCGCTGCTCGGCTGCACGCTGATGCTGGCCGGCCTGCTCGCGTGCCAGTTGCTGCCGAACGGCGACGCGCGGAAAAAGGACGAGGACGCGCTGCCGGCGTGACGCGCGCGATCCCTATAATGGCGGTTCGCGTGTCTTTCATGCCAACCGCTTCCGACAGGCCAGCTCCGTGACGCCCCATCCCGTCGATCCCGCCGCCGACCTCCTGCGCGAACGCGCAGCGCACTATGCCGCCGAAGCCGCGCTGTTCCTGCGCGACCAGGCGTTGTCCACCGCATCGCACGACCTGCGCAGCCCGCTGAACGCGATGCACAGCTGGGCGTACGTGCTCGAGCGCCAGCTCGCCAATGCCGACCCGAACCTGCAGCGCGCGCTCGCCGGCATCCGCGCGGGCATCGACCAGCAGGTCGCGCTGATCGACGACGTGCTCGACGCGCCGCGCGCGGCAACGCGCACGCTCGCGATCGCCGCGCAGCCGTTCGCGCTGCGCCCGCTGCTCGACGACACGCTCGCGCTGGTGCGCTTCGCGCTCGCCGACGCTCGGCAGGTGGCCGTCGACGCGACGCTGCCCGACGGCGAGCCGTCGCTGAGCGCCGATCGCGAACGCATCGCGCAAGCGCTCTGGACGATGCTGACGACCGCCGTGGAAACCAGCGCCGCCGGCAGCCGCGTGACCTTCACGTGCACGCGCGACGGCGCGCTGTGCGTCGCGCGCGTTTCCTGCGACGTGAACGCCGGCGCCCTGGCCGATCCGACGCTGCCGCACGTATTCGAGCCATTCGCCCGCCGCGAGATGCTGCGCGCACGTGACGCGAAGCGCGTCGCGTGGACGCTCGCGCTCTGCCAGCGTGTCGCGCTCGCGCACGGCGGCTCCTTCACGCACACGCCGTTCGCCGACGGCTCCGCCGTCACCCTCTCCCTCTCCGTCCCCTGTGAGGCGCCGGTGTAAGCGATCGGCCGCCCGAATCATTACATTTCCCTTTCCGGCCCTATACTGATGGGCCTGTCATGACTGGAGCGATTCTTTGTTACAGATCTTCGCGCTCATCGGCGCGTTGTTCCTGGTGGCCCTCAACGGGTTTTTCGTCGCCGCCGAATTCGGCCTCGTCAAACTGCGCGCGACGCGCGTCAAGACACTCGCCCGCAAGCACGGGCTGCGCGGGCGCATCCTCGCGGTCGTGCACGGCCGGCTCGACGCGTATCTGTCCGCCTGCCAGCTCGGCATCACGCTCGCATCGCTCGGCCTGGGCTGGGTCGGCGAGCCGGCGTTCGCGGAACTGATCGGCCCGCTGCTCGACCTGATCGGCGTGCAGTCCGAACGCATCGTGCACCTGATCTCGCTCGTGTTCGCGTTCTCGCTGATCTCGTTCCTGCACATCGTGGTCGGCGAGCTCGCACCGAAATCGATGGCGATCCGTCAGTCGGAAAAGGTCGGCCTGTGGGTCGCGCTGCCGCTCTACGCGTTCTACTGGGCGATGTATCCGGCGATCTGGGTGCTCAACACCAGCGCGAACGCGGTGCTGCGGCTCGCGGGGCTGTCGGCCGACCATGGCGGCGATGCGCACTATTCGACCGACGAACTCAAGCTGATCCTGCGCAGCCGCCGCAGCGCGGGCAACACGGCTCAACCGGCGCGCGGCACGTACTCCAACGACGAGTGGAACACGCTCGCGCACTCGCTCGATTTTTCGTCGATGACGGTGTCGGACCTGATGCGGCCGGCGCACGAAATGATCGGCCTGCGCCGCGACCTGCCGCTGCCCGACAACATGGAGATCGTCGCGCGGCATCGCTTCAGCCGCTATCCGCTGTTCGAGGACGCGTCGCGCGAACAGGTCAGCGGACTGATCCACCTGAAGGACCTGCTGCTCGCGCGTCATGCCGGTGCGGCGCTCGAGGACCTGTCCGACTACGTGCGCCCGGTGCAGTACGTGAAGCCCGACACGCCCGCGCTGGAGCTGTTCCGCCGGTTCCGCAAGGGCGCACCGCACTTCGCGCTGGTCGGCAACAAGGGCCAGAAGCCGATCGGCTTCCTGACGCTCGACAACCTGCTCGGCGCGCTGGTCGGCCAGATTCACGACGAATTCCGCCAGGGCGATGCGGACTGGAGCCGTCTCGACGACGGCACGCTGATGGGCAAGGGAAGCCTGCCCGTCGTGTCGCTCGAGCAGGCGCTCGGCATCGACATCGACGAAGGACGCGCGGAATCGGTCGGCGGCCTCGTGATCCAGGCGCTCAGCGATTTGCCGACCGAAGGGCAGCGCGTGTCGTTCGACCGCTTCGACGTCGTCGTGAAGAAGATGAACGGCCCGCGCATCGTCCTCGTGCGCGTCTATCCGAAGATCGCGAAGGAGGCCGACGAGTGACGGCCCCCGCCCGCCGCGTGCGATGACGCCGACGCTGCCGCGCTGCTACGTGATCACGCCGGAGCCGACGTCCGCGTCGGCCGCGGATTGCCATGCATTCCTCGACAGGCTGTCGGCCGTGCTCGCGCGCGGCGAGACGCTCGTGCAGTTGCGCGTGAAGTCGCTCGATGCCGACGCGTTCGCGCGGCTGGCCGCCGATGCGCTCGCGCGCTGCAACGCGGCCGGCGCGCAACTGATGCTCAACGGACCGATCGACGCGGCGGGCGTGATGCAGCTCGACGGCGCGGGCTGGCACCTCGACGGCGCCGCGCTGCGCGCCGTCGCGCAACGGCCGCTGCCGGCCGCGCGCCGCATGTCGGCCGCATGTCACGCGGCCGACGATCTTGCGCTGGCCGCACGCGCGGGCGTGGATTTCGTCACGCTGTCGCCGGTGTTGCCGACACTCAGCCATCCCGGCGCGCCGACGCTCGGCTGGACGCGTTTCGCCACGTTGGCCGCACAGGCCACGATGCCGGTCTATGCGCTCGGCGGCATGACGCGCGCGCATCTCGACGACGCGCGCCGCCACGGCGCGTACGGCGTCGCGGGCATTCGCAGCTTCTGGTGAGTGTGCAGCGGGGCACGCCGGCCCCGCCAGTCCGCAGGCATCATGCGCGCGGAACGGGACGCATCGCACGCCATGCGTTGTCGCGAATCAGGCGCACGTCGTGCGTCAGCGCGTATTGGTTGACGTCACCCGTCAGCCACGCGACGAGCGAATACGGCGGCAGCTCTCCTTCATCGATCCGGTCGCGTGCGCGTGCCGGCGTCTCGAACACGACCTGCCCGCTCGGCGCATCGAACGGCACCGCGTCGGGCGACAGGTTCAATGCGATGGTCAGCGTCTCGTCATCGGCGAGCCGCCATGACGCGAGCAGCGCATCGGCGTCGCCGTCACCGCTCGCCTTCAGCGCATGCGCGTCCTGCGGCCGGCAATCGGACAGGCGCGGCGCAATCAGCTTCGCGCGCACCGCGAGCGCCGACTGCACGAAATGCGCACGATCGGCATCGCGGGCGGTTTCATCGTAGACCAGCGGAATCTGCGGCGTGAGCAGCGAAAGTGCAAGCGCCGCGAGGCCGGGAGTCTGCTCGCGATCGCGATGCTCGCTCTCGCGCCATGCGCCATCGGACAACACCAGCGACGTGAGCGACAACCCTTCGGCATGCGAACCGTCGCCCGCCGTGGCCGGCTGGAATGCCGCGCCTGCCGCGGTCAGCGCACGCGCGAGCGTGTGGATCGACTGGTGCGGCGAAATCCCTTCGTGCGCGGCCGCGTCGCGCCCCGTCAGCCGGTGCAGCGCGCGTTCTCCGCAACCGTTCCACTGCGCATCGAAATGCGTATCGGCCAGATGCACCGGATGACGCTCGCTGCCGAGCACGAGGTGGATCATCCGGTCGGCCGGCACGGCCGCACGCACGCGATCGGCGATCTCGCGCAGCCACGACGTGCCGATCCGGTCGGCCTCGCGCAGCCGCAAGCCGTCGCAACGATATTCGTCGATCCAGTACAGCGCGTTGTCGCAGAAGAAGTCGCAAACCTCCGGATGGTCGAGGGCGAGCGGCGGCGCCTGCAGTGGATCGTCGCGCGTATGGAAGAACGGCGCCGCGTAATGGCGCAGCGCGTCGGTGCCGCTGCCGAAGCGCGCGTAGTCGAGCTCCAGCAGGACCGCGAGGCCGTAGCCGTGCGCATCGTCGATCAGCGCCTTCAGCGCGTCGGGGCCACCCTCCGCCGCGAGCGGCGCGAACGGCAGGCTGTCGTGCGGCGACGCGAGCAATTCCAGCGCGGTCACGCCGAGACGCGCAAGCCGGGGCAACCGCCGGCGCACGCCGTCGAAGCCGCCCACCGCATGCGGGCGAATCGCGTACAACGCGATGTCTTCCCACGGACGTCCGCGCCAGAACGTGTTGCGCCATGTGAACCCGCGCGGATCGACGACCTCGCTCGGCCCGTTGAGCCCGTCCGGTTGCGAACGCGATGCGGGATCGGGAATCGACGTGACGTCGTCCAGCCGGTAACGATAACGTGTGCCCGCGCCGCATTCGACGAACGCTTCGAACCAGTGCGGACCGGCCGCCGCCATCGGGACGAGCGCGGGGCCCATGCCCGTATCGAATTCGAGTTGAACGTGCGTACTGCCGGGCGCCCACACGCGGAAATGCGTGCGCGGCGACGTGCCGAGCGCGCCGCAGGGCTGCGCGCCGAACGGCAGGCAGTGAATGTAGTGCTGCGCATACGGATCGTGCGGACAATCTGACATCATGCGCTCCTCGTGCGTGCCGAGCGGCATGGCCGCGCGCCGGCGCGGCACATCGGACCCGGCATGCGACGGCCAGGCAGGGGGGAAGAAAAGTATGCGCCGGTTTCGCGGGCGCGACGCACGGAATCTTCACATTTTTAAATGCGAATCGACCCCGGCGGCGTTTGCGCGCAACGCACGCCGAGTCGGGTAGTTCGCATACCGGAATGTCTGCTCGCCTTGTTGCGCGGCCGGCCCGCGCTTACGCTCGGGGCGAAGCGCGTGGACGCCCCGTCCGCGCCCGCACCCGCACCCGCACCCGCACCGAGGAAATCCGTCATGTCGCTCCCCGCCAGCGCCGCGAAGTTCGATCCGGCACGCGCGCACGAATACGCCGAACAATCCCGCATCGCGCTCGCCGGCTACGACGCGTGCCACGAACTTGCCGCGTGCATGCTTGCTTCGGCGATCGCAGTTCCCGACGCGCGGCTCCTCGTCGTCGGTGCAGGCGGCACCGGACAGGAAATCTGCGTGCCCGCCGCGCTGGAACCCGGCTGGCAGTTCACGGCCGTCGATCCATCCGCACCGATGCTCGCGCTCGCGCGTGCCAACGTCGAAGCGGCGGGTTTCGCCGTACGCACGCAATTCGTCGAGGCCGGCGTCGACGCGCTGCCCGATGAGCCTGCGTTCGACGGCGCGACGCTGATCGGCGTGCTCCATCACGTCCCCGGCGACGCGGCGAAAGCCGCGCTGCTGGATGCGATCGCGCGACGCGTAAAGCCCGGCGCGCCGCTCGTGATCGCGGGCAACCATCGCCGCTACGCGGAGCACCCTCGCCTGCTCGACGCATGGCAGCAGCGCTGGCGGATGAAGGGCGCGACGCCCGACGCCGTGCGCGCGCAGCTTGCGAAAATCCTGCAGGGCGCCGATCCGCCGGCTGACGAGGAAGCCATATTCGCGTTGCTGCGCGATGCGGGTTTCGATGCACCGTTGCGCTTTTTCTCGAGCCTGTTCTGGGGCGCGTGGATCGCGGTGCGGCGCGGTACGTGACGATGCGAAACGGCGCGACGCGGCAGCTTCGGCGCGGCCGACATCCGGATCTGCTTCCCGCGCGAAGCCACGATGGCGCGCGGCGACGGCGGCACGCGCCAGGCGATCGCGCGCGTTCTTCGGTGATCCACGCGCGGCCCGGCCGGCCGCCGCATGCGCGGCTCAATTCATCCGCTTCAGCTCAACAACCCTGCCGCGACGTTGATCGACAGCCCGAGCACGGCCATGTTGAAGTAGAACGACAGGATCGACTGCGCGAGCACCGCGCGCCGGGCGGAACGGTTCGCGAGCGACACGTCGGCCGTCTGCGACGCGACCGCGAGCGTAAACGCGAAATACAGGAAATCCCAGTAATCGGGCTCGGGATTGCGATCGGGGAACCGCAATGCGCGATCGCCGCTCGGCGAGCCGTAATAAAGCCGCGCATAGTGCAGCGTGAAGATCGTCGGAATCAGGAACCATGCGCCGAACAGCGTCGCGCCCGTGATCGCGTAATGGCCGAGCCCGGCGCGAAAGCCGACGTTCTTCGCGGTGGCGAGCTCGATCGCGATCGCGGCAACGCTCGCGACCGTCGCGATGCAGATGACCGTCAGCACCGTCGTCGCATTCTCGTCCTCGCGGATCGCGATCTCGCGCACCTGGTGATGATGCGCGCTGACCATGCGCGCCCACATCAGCACGAGATACAGCCAGATCGTGCAATCCCAGCCGATCAGCGCACGCGCGGTCGGCCTCAACTGCAACGGCAGCAGCACCGCGCACAGCACGCCCACGGCCAGGGCGGCGACCATGCGCGGCCGGTTGCGTAATACCTGCGGATAAAGCGTCATCGTACGATTCCGAAAGCGGATGGAAAGGATTCGCCGGCGTGCGAACGGCCCGTTGCACGGCGCCGTGCGGTACCGCCCCGATTATCGCCATTCCTGCGTGACGTTGCGATGGGCGCGAGCGCCTAAGATATCGGGATGACTCCCGTCCTCTGCCACCACCCCGCGAACACGGCCGGCCGCGACTTCGTCGTCGGCGATCTGCACGGTTGCGTGGATGTGCTGCGCGCGCTGCTGCACGACATCGGCTTCGACGCGGCTCGCGACCGGCTCTTCTCGGTCGGCGATCTCGTCGATCGCGGCCCCGCGTCCGAAACCGCGCTCGAGCTGCTGGACCGCCCGTGGTGCCACGTGGTGCGCGGCAATCATGAAGAAGTACTGAGCCTCGTGTCGCGCGGCAAGCTGTCGCCCGACGCGTGGCGCGGAATCGGCGGCGACTGGGGCGCCGATCTCCCGCCGGAACGGCTCCACGCGCATGCGGCGCGCGTCGACGCGCTGCCGCTCGTGCGCGTGATCGGCGACGGCCCCGCGCGCTTCAACGTGCTGCATGCGGAATTCTTCGGCACGGACGCCGAACTGGACACGGGCAGCTATTCGCCCGAGGTGCGCGAGCGACTGATCTGGGGGCGCGACCTGGTGCAGGGCCTCGCCGACCCGGCCCGGCAAGCCGGCCTGTCGCTCACCTGCACCGGCCACACGCCGGTGCGCGCGCCGCAGCATATCGGCGCGCAATGGTTCATCGACACCGGCGCGTTCGCGCCGTCCGGACGCCTGACGATCGTCGAGCCGCGCACGGGCGAGACGTGGTCGCTCACCCAGGCCGATGCGCGCGCGCGTCACGCGGGCGACCTGCCGCTGCCTTGATGCCTGTCGCCCGTAACGGGCCTCGAACCGGCAGCGCGCCGGGCGGGCGCGACACGCGCGCGTGCGCGCGGGCGGTGGACCCGGCGCGCACGCTGGCTAGCCGACCTGATTCAGCTCGAACACCGCATCGATCGCGAAACCGTTCCAGTTGTATTCGAGATATGCCGCGTGATGACAATCGCGCAGCAACGTCGTGCGAAACGCCGCGAGACATTCGCCGCGCGGGTCGCGCACCGACGGATAGACGATCCCCGCGCCGCCCGCATTGCGCACCGCGCGGCCGAGCGCCTGCCCGGCGCTGTAGTCGAGCGGATCGAGCAGCCCCGGGCTGCGCTGCGGCCACGCGCGCACGTCGGCGACTTCGCCCTGCGCGTACACCGTGTACAGCCGCATTTGCTGGCGCATCGGCGCTTCCTTCGTCGCGGCCAGGAACAGGCCGCTGTGATAGCGCGTCTCGGCGATCGCCGTATCGCGCGAGCGCGCGCAGTAGAACACGCCATAGTTGCCGTCGGAAAAGCGGCTGCCTTGCGGATTGAGGTGCGTGAACGCGGCCATGATCGGCCCCCAGCCGGGGCCGTAGCGACGTTCTGCCGGCGGCACGAGTTCGAGCGTGCCGACTTCGTTGCGGATGCGGTCGTTGGTCAGCGATTCGAGCGCATAAAGCGCGTCGAAATCCTCGGCGGCCGCGACGCGGTCGAACAGGTTGATGGCCGGAAAACGGGTGGGAATGACGCGATAGGCAGGCGCCCAGTCGACGACGGTCGTCGGCCAGGGGCGTATTTCTTCGATCGGCATCGTCACGCCCAGCCACCCCGCATCGCATCGAGATATTGACGGACGGCAACCAGGTCGCCGACGTTGCCCGCGAGCATGCGGTCGAGCGCGCGCTTGCCGCCGAACGGCGCGGCATCGTTGGGCCGCTTGACCCAGGTGTCGGCCGCCGCAGGCTGCGGCAGCAGGATCTGCAGCGCCTTGTAGATACCGAGCAGCAGCGATAGCCGCTCGAGCGTATCGCGCGGCAGGCGCGCCGATTCCGGCGCGGCCTTCCACTTGAAGAACGTCGAGCGGCCGGGCGATCCGAGCAGCACGATCTGTTCGTCGATCGTCAGCTCCCAGTCGCGCGCGATATTGAAGAACGCGCGCAGGCCGGCCGCCGACATCTGCGCGACCGACGCCTGCCGCGGGGCGGAATGCGGATTGAAGGCGGGCTGTGACATGATCGTTAGTCTCGAAACGAATTTACTAACAAGATTAGTCCATTTCCGTATTTTTGCAAGGGTCGCCCCCCGTGGCGTCGATCTTCCTCCGAAGAATCGATATTTTTTGTCCATTCTGGACTGCAATTTTATTTTCTGCGTTAATGACCGTGCGGACAGCGCGGCGGGACGCGATGCGTGCCCGCAGCGACTGTATCGCCGGAACCGGATAGACCACGCCAAGGAACCACCATGAAGAGACTGATTGCCGCCGTTTCGATCGCCCTGCTCGCGGTATCGGCAGGCCCCGCCGTCGCGAAGGACTGGACCACGCTGCGCTTCGGCACCGACGCCAGCTACGCGCCGTTCGAATCGAAGGCGCCCGACGGCAAGCTCGTCGGCTTCGACATCGACCTCGGCAACGAGATCTGCGCGCGGCTGAAGGCGAAGTGCGTGTGGCTCGAGAACGATTTCGACGGCATGATCCCGGCGCTGAAGGCGAAGAAATTCGACGCGGTGCTGTCGTCGATGTCGATCACGCCGCAGCGCGCCGAACAGATCGGCTTCACGACGAAGATCTACAACCAGCCGACGCGCCTCGTCGTGAAGAAGGGCTCGCCGCTGCTGCCGACGGCGGAATCGCTGAAGGGCAAGTCGATCGGAGTCGAACAGGGCACGACGCAGGAAGCGTATGCGAAGGCGTACTGGGCGAAGCAAGGGGCGAACGTCGTGTCGTACCAGAACCAGGACGGCGTGTATGCAGACCTGACGGCGGGCCGCCTCGACGCCGCGCTGCAGGACGAGGTGCAGGCCGCGATCGGCTTCCTGAAGTCGCCGCGAGGCGCGGGCTACCAGTTCGTCGGGCCCGAACTCGTCGACGAGAAGGTGCTCGGCATCGGCGCGGGCATCGGGCTGCGCAAGGAAGACACCGACCTGAAGGCGAAGATCGATCGCGCAATCCTCGACATGGTCAAGGACGGCACGTACAAGCGGCTCGCGTCGAAGTATTTCGACTTCGACATCTACGGCGGCTGAAGCGGCGCCGCGCGCGCACGGGTGCGATAACCGTCGCGCGCGGACCGACCGCCCCTCCCCCTGCCCGCCGGACGACGACGCCTCCCTGACGTTCGCCGCCGCGCCGGTTCATCGTCCGACTCGCGCATCGGACGTCGCACATCATTCGCATTGCAGACGGATCGCCTGCGCTGGCGACCGCAGGCGCTCGACGTCGTCAATAAGCGAAGATCGGGCGCCGGGGGACCGGTGCCCGCGTGCACATCCCCATGCGGATCGGGTTGGCGAGCAGGAAAGTGCCGGCCCGGCGCGGATGACCGGGTATCAGCCGGATCCGCCTCGCACCGGGCGCGGAGAGATGGCCTGTCGACGCATGCCGGCCGGCGGAAAGTTGCGCGGTCGACCGGCGATGGGCCGAATCACTGCGATCGCGGCCTGCGGGCCGCGGCGTGTGGCGATCGTTCGTCATTTTTCTACCCCGTGTTCTCCGTAGCTTGTACCGGCGACCGGACACAGCCGGCGCCCCGACGATCCGTCGATGACGGTCCATGCCGTGGCGAACGGGCCGTGCTGCCCGTGCGCGCGGTCATCCCCGTGGACTGCGTCCTTGCCGGTTCTTGCAGGGTTCGTTGCCGAACCGGCCGGACGCCACGTCGTCGACTTTCGCCACTCGAACTGCGCAAGGAGCGGGCCAGCTTCGCTACGGGTCGGCCGCACAAGGCTTTCGTCGGACAAGCCCGTGGCCGGAACGGGCGCAACGGGCGGGACGTTGCGAAACTGAAACATGCCGCGCGCAGGCGGGCACGTTCGTGAGGCGGCAACGCCTTGCGGGACAAGGCGCGCGGACGATGAGGAAAATTTTCCCGGCACGGGCGGCATGCCGCCACGCGGGTTTCACGGGTCGATTCGGGCGGCCGCCGGCGCGAAACGTTTCACGCGCTTTACATGGTGCCGGACACGCCCGTCAGCAGCGCGCGCGAGCGCCTCCGTGCCGCCGTTCAGCCGACTCGCTGATGGTCGGCGTCGTCGGGCGGCGCGCCGTCCTTTCCGCCGTTGTCGCCATTGCCGTCGTGATCGTTGAGCCCGTGCTCGATCATCATCCGGTAAAGCGTGACGCGCGAGATGCCGAGCTCGGCGGCGGCCTTGTTGATCCGGTGATCGTTGCGCAGCAGCGCGTTTTCGATCGCGGTGCGCTCGGCGAGCGAACGCGCCTGTTCGAGCGTCACGGGCTCCGTTTCGCCCGGGATCTCGAGCCCTAGATCGTGCGGCGTCAGCAGCCGGCTCTCGGCCATCACGATCGCGCGGCGCACCCGGTTGATCAGCTCGCGCACGTTGCCGGGCCACTCGTAGCGGCGCATGGCGTCGAGCGCGGCCGACGTGAAGCCGCTGATCTTGCGGCCGCTGTCGGCCTTGTATTTCTGCAGCACGTAATGCGCGAGGATGTCGATGTCCTTGCCGCGCGCGCGCAGCGGCGGCTCGTGAATGCGCAGCACGCAGAGCCGGTGGTACAGATCCGCGCGGAAGCGTCCGGCCTCGACGGCGCCGTCGAGATCCACGTGCGTCGCCGAGATGATCCGCACGTCGACCGGAATCGACTCCTGGCCGCCGAGCCGTTCGATCTTCCCTTCCTGCAGGAAGCGCAACAGGCTCGCCTGGCTTTCGACCGGCATGTCGCCGATTTCATCGAGAAACAGCGTGCCGCCGTTCGCGGATTCGATCCGGCCCGCGCGACGCTGGTTCGCGCCGGTGAATGCGCCGCGCTCGTAGCCGAACAGTTCCGACTGCAGCAGGTGATGCGGAATCGCGCCGCAGTTGATCGCGACGAACGGCCCCTTGCCGCGCACCGAGCGCTGGTGGATCGCGAGCGCCGTCAGCTCCTTGCCGGTGCCCGACTCGCCGGAGATGAACACGCTCGCATCGGTTTTCGCGACCTTGCGGATCGTGCTGAACAGTTGCTGCATCGCTTCGCAGTTACCGATCATCCCGTGCTCGCCGATCGACGCCGCGTACGCCGCGCCGTCGACGCGATCGAGCGCGGCCATCCCGCGCGCATGGCCGAGCACGTGCGAAATCCATTCGTACGGCAACGGCAGCGTCACGTAATCGAAACAGTAGCTGCGAATCAGTTCGCGCACGGCAGCGGTGATCGTGATGCCTGCCTGCGCAACGGAGATCCAGCCGATCGCCGGCTGGCTCAGGCACGCCTTCAGCGCGGGATAGTCGCGCGACGTGAAGCCCGCGAAATCGATGAGCCCGGCCGCGACGTTCACGCCGGACGTCATGTTCTGCGCGGCGCCGGCCGTCTTCGCGACGGAGATGTCCCAGCCGAGGCCGCGCAGTTGCGCCAGCAACGGCTCGTCCGGTGAACGCATGATCACGAACAGCTTGCGTCCGGCCTCGGGGGCGGTAACGGACACGAGCGGCGTCTCGGACGCCGCCGTCCCGCTTGCGTCGGGTGACCTTGCAACCATCGTTGTTCCCCGCTTGGCGTTGGTATCGTGCGCCGGCTCGCCGCCGCATCCGAAGGACCTCGATCGAACCGACATATTGGCCGCATTTCCGTCCGAATAAAATCCCCCCGGGCAATAATCGCGCGCCGGGCGGATCCTTTCATGAACGGTATATCGGTGCCGCCGATGCGCGGCTAGATGGGTGATATCCCGGTGGCGAAAACCGTGCGAAAACGCGGTCGTACGCGTATTGGGCGCGCGAAGCCGCGCCGGTGCGGGCGCGCCGGTGCGACATGCGACACATGGAAGGTGGAATCGAACCGGCGGCGGGCACCGGCGCGGCACGGGCGGCCGCACCGGCACGCGCTCGCGCAATCGTTTCCCGCTTGACGCCTGTCAATCGTCGGAAGAAGCCGGGTTGATGCACGAACGCAACACGTGCCGCGCGGCGCGGCGGCGTCAGCGCCCCGACGCGAGCGGCGCGAGTGCGTTGGCGCGACCGCGGCCAGCCGACGCGCCGTCGTGTTCGCCGTAGGCGGCGACGAGCGCGTCGACGCGCGCGAGGTGGTGGCGGTTGTCGTGGTCCCACGGATGGAAATCCGGCCGGAAAAAGCTCAGCCACTCACGCGCGATGCGCGGGAACAGCCCGCGGCGCGGCCCGTACAGGAATGCAATCATGCGCAGCATGCCGCGCACGCGATGCCTGATGTCGCGATCGCGCGACAGCAGCGTCACATGGATCAGGAACACGGTCGGCCAGAAGGTCAGCGTCGTCAGCAGATACACGCCGATGCGGATCAGGTAGCGGCGCGGGCCCGGCTTCATCACGGCGTTCCATACGTCGTAGGACACGGCCTTGTGCTCGGTTTCCTCGAGCGCATGCCACAGCCACATCTGCCGGTAGCCTTCCACCGAGCCGTCCAGGCGCGTCGGGTCGCGCAGCAGCCAGTCCGCGAGCATCGCCGTGTAATGTTCGGCGGCGACCGTGTGCGCGAGCTGCACCGAATGAGGCAGCGTGCGCTTCGCGAAGCCGAGCACCGTCCATACGCGCTTGTCGAGCTTGCGCGCGGGCAGGCGGTTGGCCTGCATCAGCTCGTTGTATTCGACGTGCTCGCGCGTATGCATCGCTTCCTGGCCGATGAAGCCGAGCACCTGGCGCTTGAGCACCGGATCGTCGATCCGGTCGCGATAATTGCGCACCGAATCCATGAAAAAGCGTTCGCCGGCCGGAAACAGCAGCGACAGCGCATTGAAGAAGTGGGTCACGTGCGGGCCGAGCCCGTTCCAGTCCTTCGCGCGTTCGACCGGCAGGTCGAAGCGCAGGTCGCGGCGCACCGGCATCACCTCGGCCGCGGTGGCGGAAGCGGCTGACTTCATGTTCGTCGTTCTCCTGGTTTTCGGCGGCCCCGGCAGCCTTCGCGGCCTGGTCGGCGCGGCCCGGGCAGCGCATCGCGCAACGCCGAAATCTTGACATCGATAACTGTAAAGATAGGCGCGGGCCGCCGCCGCGCGCAAGTCGCGCGGTAGATGCGCACTTCCAAACGGGGCACGGTCCGGGCCGCGAAAAAAGCGCCGCCGAAACGGCATGCGGGCGCGTCGCGGTTCGAACGCGAACGCCGTCGCGCGGCTGGCACACGTGGGTCATGCGCCGTGGTCGAAACCGGCGCGAAAGCACCGTGCGACGGGCATCGCGCGCATTCGCGGGGCGGCGTTCGGCGCGATGCCGAGCGGCCGGGCCGCACCGATTCATACGCATGCGGCATTCGCTCCGCGCGCCCGCGTCGAACCGGTTCGCGAGAAAATTCAAACGCGCGTTCCATTCGCGTTCGGGGCGCGATGCCCGAACGTCGCGCCGATCGACGTCCGATCGACATCCGATCGACGTCCGATCGATGGAAGAGCGGGATGCCGCCGCGCCCGAGGCGCGCGCGGCGGCACCGTGCGCGCTCGCCTACAATAGCGGCTTTATCGAACTCTTTTCAGGAGAAGTCATGACTGTCACCACGACCGCATCGGGCCTCAAGATCGAGGATCTGACCGAAGGCACCGGCGCGGAAGCGCAAGCCGGCAAGACCGTCAGCGTCCACTACACGGGCTGGCTGACCGACGGTCAGAAATTCGACTCGAGCAAGGACCGCAACGACCCGTTCGCGTTCGTGCTCGGCGGCGGCATGGTCATCAAGGGCTGGGACGAAGGCGTGCAGGGCATGAAGGTCGGCGGCGTGCGTCGCCTCACGATCCCGCCGCAACTCGGTTACGGCCCGCGCGGCGCAGGCGGCGTGATTCCGCCGAACGCGACGCTCGTGTTCGAAGTCGAACTGCTCGACGTCTGACGACGCCGCCGGCCGACGTCCTCCCGATGGAACGCATCCCGTCCCCCGCCGTCTCGCTGCGCCGTTACGACACGTGCGAAGCGTCCGACGTGCACGACTTTCACCAGATCGTGATCGGCGTCGACGGTGCGATGGTGATGGCGGTGGACGGCGTCGGCCAGCGCATCGACCGGCACGCGGCGTGGCTGATTCCTGCCGGCGCGCGCCATGACTACGCGGGCCTGGGCGACAATCGCCAGCTCGTGCTCGATTTGCCCGCCGCGTCGCTCGCAATGCCGCAGCGGCTGTTCGACAGCGCGCGTGCCGTGTCGATCGACCCGGCGATGACGTCGCTCGTCGCGCAGGTCGCGGCGGCGGCCACGCAACTCGACGGCCCGGGCAGCGACATGCGTCGCGCCCATCGTTTCCAGTGGCAGGCCGCCGTGCGTCTGTGCGAGGCGCTGCTCGGCGACTTCGGCGTCGCCGCGCCCGCGGCGGGCCTGGACTTCGCGCGCATCGACCGCTGGCTGCGCGCGCGGCTCGCGGAGCCGTTGCGCATCGCCGATCTCGCCGCGCACTGCGGCTACGGGATGCGCCGGTTTCATCAACTGTTCGTCGACGCATTCGGCGAAACGCCGCATCGCTACCTGCAGCGGCTGCGGCTCGACGCCGCCGTCGTGCTGCTCGCGGACGGCCGCCATCCGCTCGTCGACATCGCCGGCATGGTCGGCTTCGCCGACCAGAGCGCGTTCACGCACGCCTTCACGAAGCGCTTCGGCGTCGCGCCGGGGCGCTGGCGCGGCGAGCGGCACTAGCGCATTCGCGCGCACCGCTTCAGGCTGCCGGAAAGCCGCGTCACGGCTCACGGAGCCTCACGGCCGCGGTTTATCCGGTAACGCCTCCGCCCCCGTTGTCGCCCACCTTCCGCACGACCGTCTCTGACGCCTTCAGCGGCCGGCCGTCGTCGTGCCGAAGCGCGAGCTTGCGGATCGCGCGGCCCGTCTTGCGCTCGACCAGCACCGAATGCGGCTCGCCGCGCTCGAACAGGTTCGCCTCGCCCCACTGCCGCAACATCACGATCACCGGAAACAGCCCCTCGCCCTTCTTCGTCAACGCATATTCCTGATATGCGCTGCCGTCCGACGCGGGCACGACTTCGAATACACCCGCGTCCACCAGCATCCTGAGCCGGTCCGACAGGATGTTGCTCGCAACGCCCAGGCTCGCCCGAAAATCGCCGAACCGGCGCACGCCGTCGAACGCGTCGCGCACGATCAGCAACGCCCAGCGATCGCCGACGATATCGGTCGCCCGTGCCACCGGGCACGGCGAATCCGCGAGACTTCTCTGCCTGGCCATATTGATCTCCGCTGTCGCGCCGGTGCCTTCGCAGGCCGCCGGCCGTCTGTGCGCGAGCCCGTTGCCCGCCGCCACACAGGTTGCATTTTAAAACTACTTTTCCTACACTCCGACTAGTTTCAAATTGCAACTACTTCAATGAGTGTGAGGCTCCATGGAATCGTCCTGCTCGGGATCGGCCGCGTCGAACGCGACATCGCGCACCGCGCGTCCGGCCGACATCGCGCGCGTGTCGACGGCGCTCGTCGTGCTGCTGGCTGTCTGCTGCGCGGCGAGCGTCGCGAACGTGTACTACGCGCAGCCGCTGCTCGACTCGATCGCACATGACTTCGGCGTATCGCAGGCGGCGGTCGGTGGCGTCATTACCGCGACGCAGCTCGGCTGCGCGCTCGCGCTGCTGTTCGTCGTGCCGCTCGGCGATCTGCTGAACCGCAAGCGCCTGCTCACCGTTCAGCTTCTGCTGCTGACCGCGGCATGCATCTGCGTGGCCGCCTCGTCGACGCGCAGCGCATTGCTGGCGGGCATGGTCGCCGTCGGGCTGCTCGGCACCGCGATGACGCAAGGGCTGATCGCCTGCTCGGCCGCGCTTGCCGGGGCCGGCGAGCGCGGCCGCGTGGTCGGCGCGGCACAAGGCGGTGTCGTGATCGGCCTGCTCGCCGCGCGCTCGCTCGCGGGTGTCGTGACGGATCTCGCCGGTTGGCGGGCGGTTTATCTGGTGTCGGGTGCGCTCGCGGTCGCGATGCTGGCCGCGCTGGCCCGCCTGTTGCCCGATGCGGACGCGCCGCGCGAGCGCATCGGCTACGCGGCGCTGCTCGGTTCGATGGTCGCGTTGCTGCGCAACGAGCGCGTGCTGCGGGTGCGCGGCGCGATCGCACTGCTGCTGTTCGCGGCGTTCAGCATCTTCTGGAGCGCGCTGGTGTTGCCGCTGAGCGCGCCGCCGCATGCGATGTCGCATACGCAGATCGGCGCATTCGGCCTGGTCGGCGCGCTGGGCGCGGCAGCCGCCGCGCGCGCGGGGCGGCTCGCGGATCGCGGCCTCGGCGAAGCCACCACCGGCACCGCGCTCGCACTGCTCGCGCTCTCGTGGCTGCCGCTGGCGTTCGCCGGTACGTCGATCGCGTTGCTGGTCGTCGGCATCGTGCTGCTCGACATCGGCGGGCAGGCCGTCCACGTCGTCAACCAGAGCATGATCCTCGGCGCGCGGCCCGATGCGCATGCGCGCCTCGTCGGCTGCTACATGCTGTTCTATTCGGTCGGCAGCGGGCTCGGCGCGATTGCGTCGACGATGACGTATGCGCACGCCGGATGGATCGGCGTCTGCGCGCTCGGCGCGGCGGTCAGCGTGGTCGCATTCGCCGTATGGGCCGTGACGCTCCGGCGTGCGTGACGCGTGTCGAAACGTCGAACACGAAGCGCGCAGCGCGAATCGCGACGTACCGGCGCGGAACGAAAAAGCCGGCACGTCCCGATCGGGCGGCCGGCATGCAGAGCCCCACGTATGTCCATGCGCGGGCTCGACCGTCGCGGCGGCGTGCCGCGTTCGCTCACCCCGCCGCCTGGATCGCCTCTTCGTACACGCCGGCGACGCGTCGCGCGATCACCGCGTTGTCGAAATGTTCGCGCGCATAGCGCTTGCACGCGGCTTCGTCCGGCAGCGCGATCGCGCCCGAGAGTGCGCCGCCGAGCCCGTCCGCGATCGCCTGCGCCCCCGTCGACGGCAGCACGAGATCGTTGGACAACCCGGCCACCGCTTCCGGCAGCCCGCCGACCGGCGTCACCAGCACCGGCGTGCCGGACGCCAGCGATTCGACCGTGATCAGCCCGAAGCCTTCGAGCGCGACCGTCGGCACGACGCTGACCGTCGCCGCGCGGTACAGCGCCGCCAGATGATTGTCGGGCACGAATCCGAGCAGCTTCACGTTGTCCTGCAGCCCCGCGTCGTCGATGCGCTGCTGCAGTTCCTCGCCGATCTTGCCCTTGCCGGCGATCAGCAGCAGCACGTCCGGATGACGGTGCTTGACGAGGCCGATCGCATCGATCAGGTCTTCCAGACCCATGCGCCGCACGAGCCGGCGCACCGCCAGCACGATCGGCCGGTCCTGCGGCAGCTGCAGCTTGTGCCGCGCCTCGGCCGGCGTGAGCGGCGTGTCGAACTGCGCGGTATCGACGCAGCCGGGAATCACGCGCACGCGCGACGGATCGATGCCGTAGCGGTTCGTCAGGATCTGGCCGAACGCCTGCGACAGCACGATCAGGCGCGACGAGCGCGTATAGACGGCCTGTTCGAGATAGCGCTTCGCGCGCTGCCCGAGCGACGCGGCGCCCTCGACCTGGCTCTCGTCGGCCCACGGGCCCTGGAAATGCGACACCTGCGGAATCCCGCGCGTCACGTCGAGGCCCGGGAACGTGTACAGCGCGAAGTGCGACGAAATCACGTCGGGCCGCTCGCTGCGGATCTGGTCGCGCAACGCGCGGCGCGCGGCGAGCATGCGGCGCGCGAGCGGCTGCGACGCGGGTCCGAAGCCCTGGATCGCGCCGCCCGTGTCGTCGGCGACCTTCGGCGAGCCGGCGACGAGCCCGCGCACCTCGACGCCCGCCCCGGGCAGCGCGCCGACGAGCGAGTAGTACATCCGGTCGAGGCCGCCCGCGCGTTCGGGGAACCAATGCATGCCGATCTGCAACGATTTGATCGGCCGGGAAGATTGGGACATTACGACTGCTCCTGCGTAACCGCATGCTCGACCCGCTCGAACGCGGACGGCTGCGAGGGTTGGCCGATGCGCCGGTAGAGCGCGACATACTGGGCGCCCATGTGGGCCCAGCCGAAACGGGTCATCAGTTCACGGGCCGCGTCGCCCATCGCGCGGCAGGTGTCGCGCGACGCCGCGAGCGCGCCGATCGCCTGTGCGAGCGCGGCCGGGTCGTCCGGGTCCTCCAACACGATCCCGCAGTCTCGCGTGATGATTTCCGCGCCGCCGGCGGTGCGTGCGGTGACGACCGGCAGCCCGGCGGCCATCGCTTCGAGCAACGACAGGCTCATCGCTTCGTAGCGCGACGGAAACACGTATGCGTCGACCGAACGCATCAGCGTCGGCATGTTCTTCACGAGACCGAGGAAGTGCACGCGCGAATCGACGCCGAGCGCGCGCGCCTCGTCCGGATACGGGCTGCCGGGCAGATAGCCGGCCACCGCGAGATGGACGTTCGCCGGCAGCTTCGTCAGCGCCTTCAGCACGGTGCCGAGGTTCTTGCGCGGCGTGCGCAAGTCGCCGACGAACAGCAGCAGGAACGCATCGTCCGGCAGCTTGAACGCCGCGCGATCGGCCTGCGCACCCGCGAACGCGCTGCCGTCGACGCCGTTGTAGATCACGCTGATCTTGCGGCTGTCGATGCCGAGCCCGGCGATCTCGTCGGCCACCTTCTGCGATACGGCCGTGATCGCGCGCGAGCGCCGGTACGCCCAGCGCTCGAGTGCCGTATTCACGCGCGTGTAGACGTACTGGTAGGCCGACCACAGCCCCTTCGTCAGCCCGAACGGGTAATACGGGCTCTTGAACCAGCCGCCGTGCACGAAGTGCGCGGTGTTCACGTCGGCCTTGATCCACGAAATGAAGCCGTTCACGTGCAGCACGTCGTACTCGCCGCGATGCGCGCGCAGCCACCATGCGCTCTTGAGCGCGAACACCTGTTGCTTGACGAGATTCGACGGCCAGAAGCCGCCGACCTTCACCGGCACCCAGCGCACGCGCGGGTCGGCCAGCAGCTCGGGCGCGACATGCGACGCGACCAGCGTGACCTCGTAGTTTTCGGCCAGCGCCGCGCGCGCGATTTCGTAATTGACGCGGCCCTGCCCGTCGTTATGTCGCACGACGTGCGTGACGATCGCGATTCTCAATGGTCGCCTCCCCGTGAACGCGCGGCGGCCGGCAGGCGTTGCGCCTTCTGCCAGTGCGCCGCGGAAAGTATCGAAAAAATGGCCGTGAACAGCAGCAGGCCGCCCGTGCCGATCAGCGAGTTGGTGAACACGAGCATCGCGAACACCGACAGGCACAGGCTCAGGCATGCGCCGACGAACTTGTCCTTGCGCAGCTTGAACGCCGCGCGCAGCGTGCGGGCGAGCAGCATCACGACGCCCGACAGGTACAGCAGCGTGCCGGGCCAGCCGAGCACGAACGGCACGTTCATCACGCCGCTGTCGAAGCTGCCGTACTTGCCGAGCTCGCCGCTGTCGCTCGACAGCTTGGTGGACGCGCCCGTCGCGCCCATCCCCTCGCCGGCGACGTCGGTGAACGCCGTTTGCGCGAAGGTCGCGTAGAACTTGTTGCGGTCGTCGTAGCTGCGGTCGTCCTTCAGGTTCGCGATCGATTGCAGGCGCGCGCCGAGCCGATCGGCCACCGGCCCGACGGTCAGCAGCGGCACGCACAGCCCGACGAGCACGACGCCGCTGATCAGGATGCGCATCCGCACGCGGTTGCTCGACTGCACGAGCTGGATCGCGAGCGCGATCACCCAGCCGCCCCAGGTCGAGCGCACGAGACACAGCGCGAACGACACGAAGCCGGCGGCGCCCGCGAACCAGCGGACCTTCTGCGGCGCGGCGAACACGAACACCAGCGCGCCCATGATCGCGAACGCGAACGGCCCCGACGAGTTCATCGTGCTGAAGACGCGGACACCGTACGGCACCGGCTCGCCCTGCGAGCCCATGTCCGAGCCGATCATCCACAGCACGTCCCACTGCGGCATCACGAAGTACTGCACGACGCCGTACACACCCATCACGAGCATGCCCCACATGAAGGTGGACAACAGCACGTCGCGGTACTCGGGATAGTCGCGCGAGTTGACCATGATGTGAAAGCCGATCAGCACCGGATACACCCAGTTCGCGAGGTCGTAGGTCGCGGCCATCACGCCGCTCGACACGATCCCGACCAGATACGCATACGTCAGCCCGAACAGCATCAGCAGCACGGGAATCCCGCGCCGCTGCGCGAGCACGCGGTAATGCCTGAGCAGCCCGAATCCGGCGATCATCGTCACCGCGAGCGGCGCGACCTGGATCAGGCTCGTCGGCGTGAACGCGCCCTTCGACCAGTCGGCGAGACGCCGCACCTCGGGGCTCAGGAACCACACCCACCACATGAAGCCGACGTAGCGCGCCGGGCTCTTGAAATACAGCCAGATGCCGACCGCGATGGCCAGCACCGGAAACGCGAGCGTCAGCACCTTGCCCTGGTGAATGGCGATCAGCGCGGCGGTAAACGTCCACAGCCCGGCCTGCCCGACCCAGTGCTTGCGCTCGGGTAACCGGCTGCGGCTGCGCGACGGTGCGCGTTCGGCGGCAATCGTGCTCATCGACCGGCTCTCACTGCGACGACGCGCGCGAATCCGCCAGCGGCATCGCCAGACCGGTCGCCGCCGGCGTGCGGCGCCGGCGCAGCATGTCGCGCGTGATCCGCACGTGCTGTTCCGCGAACGCCTGCGTGGTCAGGTCGCGCTCGCGCAGGCACGCGGCCGCGGCACGCGCGCATGCGAGCGCGGCGGCCGGATCGGCGACGAAGCGATCGGCGGCCTCGCGCATCGCCGCCGTGTCGAACGCCGGCACGTAGGCGGCCGTGTCGTGCGGGAAGTAGTCGCTGAGCCCGCCGACGTCGGACACGATCATCGGCTTGCCGACCGCCGCCGCCTCGAGCATCACCGTGATGCCCGACGCGTGGAAGTTCGGCCGCAGCGGCACGACGATGACGTCGGCCCACGCATACAGCTCGTGCTGCTTCGCGAGACCCGAGGCCGAACCGATCTTCACGTTCGGCGCATGCCACTCTCGCGGCACGCGGCGCCGCGTCGCGAGCCGCACGTCGTAGCGCTCGTCGCCGCCGAACGCGGCGAGGAACGTGCGCCAGTCGCGGTCGCGGTCGTTGCCGATCGCGGCGATCCGCAGCGGCCGGTTCGGCTGCCACTGGCGCGGCTCCGTCGGCGGGAAGTCCTGCGTGTTCAGCCCGTAGTAGACGAACTCGGCTTCGCGCCCGAGAAAGCGGCGGCACAGCTCGGCGTTGTCGCGCGCGAGCGTCGTCAGCGCATCGGCGCGCGCGAGCAGCTTGCGGTACAGCCAGCGGCGTGGCGCGCCGAACGTGTTCCACTTGTCGAACAGCCACACGCTCTGCGCGAGCAGCAGCGGGTGCTTGCCGCGTGCGCCGGCGAGCTTCAGGATCAGCGCGGCGGCGAGATGCTCCTGCTCGGTGTGCGTCCAGATCACGTCGGTGCCCAACAGCGCCGCGCGATTGCGCCACGCGTGGACGACGTCGAAGCCGAGCGCCGCCTTCAGCGCACGGCGCGCAAGACTCGCGACGCGCCCTTCGCGGCCGTCCTGCGAATAAGTCAGCCGGAATTCGTCGGATTCCGCGTGGTGATAGCCGTACAGGCAGCCGATGTTCTCGCCTTTCCGATAAGTACGCGGATCGGCGCCGTAGAACAGGTGGACGTGAACCTTCGTGGAATTCATGCAAGCCCTCCGGGGATGGCGGCGCGCGCTGCGCGCAGCCCGTTCAAGACGTCACCGGCGGCATCGCCGCACGATGGGGGGCAAGGTCGGCGCGACGCGCATCGCGTGCGCCGCGGCGCACCGCGCGCCAGTGCTCGCGCACGCGCTCGCGCCGCGCGGTATGCAGCGACAGCAGCAGGTGCGCGAGGCCGGGGTAGACGCGCGTGCCGATCAGCGTCCACCACCACCACGCGATCTCGCGCCGCAGCGGCGGCAGATGCTCGCGCAGGATCAGGTGCAGGTTGTACGCGCCATTGCTGATCGCATTCAGCGACGCGGCATCGCGCCGGTCGTCATCGAAGCGCTCGGCCGGAAAATGATCGACCGCGATCGCCGGGTCGTAGACGAGCTTCCAGCCTTCGCGCTGCACCTGCATGCTGAAACCCATGTCGTTGTGCACCTGCGCACCGGCGCCGCGCAACCGCGTGTCGAAGCGCAGACGTTCGATCGCGGCGCGGCGATAGCTCATGTTCGCGCCCTTGAGCATGTCGACTTCGCGCGCGCCGCCCACGCCCAGATGATGGTTGCCGATGATCTTGCCGGACAGCGTGAGCTGGCCGACGCGCTCGCGCGACTCGTCGAGCACGCGGCCCTTCTCGTGCACCCAGTCGCGGCCGCCCACCGCACCGACGCGCGGATCGGCGAGGAACACGGCTTCGACGCGCGCGAGCCAGTCGGCGCGCGGTGCCGCGTCGTCGTCGGTGATCGCGACGATGTCGCCGTTCGCCGAGTCGAGGCCCTTGTTCAACGCAGCCACCTGCCCCGGCACGTCGACCGGCACGATTCGCAGCGGCAGCGTGCCGCCGACCGACGGATCGGCGAGGCGCTCGTGCGTGGCATCGTCCTCCGGGCGCGCGACGACGATCACCTCGTCGGGCAGCCGCTGCTGACGCTGCAGCGCCAGCAGGCAGCGCGCGAGGTCGGCGGGACGCCGAAAGGTCGGAACGAGCACGGAAATTTTCATCGAGGGTTCTCCAGTCGGCCGGGCCGGCGCTGCGCACGCCGGCCCGGTTTCGTGCAATGCCGTCAGGCGCTCAGGTATTCGTGGACGGCCGCATAGCCGCGGCCGTAGCCGCGCGCCTTCGGCGGCACGCCGTTGAAGATCCCGCCTTCCAGATCGACGCCCGCGGTACGCAGGCGCTTGATCGCGTCGGCGATCTCGCCTTCGGTATGCATGCCCGAGCGCAGCACCAGGAAGGTCGCGCCGGCCATGCGGCCGATGATGGTCGCGTCGGTCACCGCCAGCACCGGCGGCGAGTCGATCAGCACGACGTCGTAGCGCTTGCCGAGCCCTTCGAGGTATTGCGGCAGGCGCGTCGACATCAGCAGCTCCGACGGGTTCGGCGGGCGCGTGCCGGCCGAGATGAACGACAGGCCCTGTACCGGCGTCTCGCGGATCGCTTCCTCGAGCGGCGACTGGTCGCTCAGCAGTTCGGACAGGCCCGGCTGCACGGTGAGGCCGAAGTAGCGGTCGAGCATCCCGCGGCGCATGTCGGCGTCGATCAGCAGCACGCGCTTGCCCGAATGCGCGAGCAGCACCGCGAGGTTGACCGTCAGGAAGCTCTTGCCGATACCCGGCGTCGGGCCGGTCAGCACGATCACGCGATTCTTCGCGTCCATCATCGCGAACTGCATCGCGGTGCGCAGGCTGCGCATGCTTTCGACGCTGAGGTCCTTCGGGCGCAGGCTCGCGAGGATCGGCCGCGCGCGGCCGCCGCCCTTCTCGGCCATGGCGTCGAGCTTCACCTGCTCGGCGCTTTGCGGCACCAGCCCGTACAGCGGCAGGTTGAAGGTGCGCTCCACGCGATCCGGATCCTCGATGCCCTGGAACAGGTTGCGGCGCAGGAACACGATGCCGGTACCGAGGATCAGCCCGAGGAACACCGCGGCCGACAGGATCAGCACCTTCTTCGGCTTGACCGGATCGCCCGGGCGCAACGCCGAATCGACGAGGTGGATGTTGCCGCCCGTGCCGGCCTTCTGCACCGACAGCTCCTGCACGCGGTTCAGCAGCAGCACGTAGATGTCCTCGGCGACCTTCGCGTCGCGCTGGAGCTGGACGGCCTTCACTTCGGTCGCCGGCAGGCTGCGGAAGCGGTTGCTGAACTTTTCCTTCTCGCCCTGCAGCTCCGCGAGCTGCTGCTTCGCGGCGATCACCATCGGATGCGAATCGGTGAAGCGCTGCGCGAGCGACGCGAGCTGCAGGCGCTGGGCCGCGATCTGCTGTTCGTACTGCACGCTGCCTTCGAGGTAGACCTTCGCCTCGTCGCTCGCGTTGATCGAGCCGGACGTGCGCTGATACTGCGTCAACGCGGCTTCCGCGCGCTCGAGATCGGCCTTCAGGCGCGGCTCCTCGCCCTTCAGGAATTCGAGCATCTTGGTCGCTTCGGCCTGCTTCGCGATCACGTGCTGGTTCAGGTACGACTGCGCGAGCGCGTTCGCGATCGCGGCGGTCTGGCTCGGGTCCTTGCCCTCGAGCGAAATCTGCACGACGCCCGTCTGCTTGCCCTGCTCGGACACCTGGATGCCCGACTGGAAGCCGGTGATCGCGTCGAGGTCGTTGTAGCGCACGACCGTGAACTGCGTGCCCGGACGCGCGACCAGTTTCTGCACGAGCAGCGTGACGCCGCCGCCCTGCTCCGATTCGCCGACGCGGCCCGACAGCAGCCGGTTGCCGCTCGGGTCGACCAGCGTGTAGGTGCCGTTCGGGCCGGCCGTCAGCGTCAGCTTCTTGCCTTCGAGCGCGGGCACGACGTTGATCGCGTCGATGTCGGCAACTTCGCCGCCCCACGCGTACGACCGCAGGCCGAACCACGCGCGCGACGGCTCGCCCGGCGTCGCGACGCGCGCCGCGAGGCTGCCGATCAGCGGAATCGTCTTCGGCACGACCGAGAAGTTCAGCTTGAACTGCTCGACGACCGGCGCGACGACGCCGCGGCTCTTGATGATCTCGATTTCCGCGTCGGTCTGCGCCTGTTGCGGACCGCTGTTGATCGTCGCACCCGTTTGCGTCTGCGTGAGCGCCTGCGACGTGTTGTCGTTGCTCTCGACCCGCACGTGCACGTCGGCCTGGTACACCGGTTTCGCGACGTAGCAGTAGAGGCCGGCGAGCGCGATGACGGTCGCCGCGATGCCGAGCAGCAGCCAGATGTCGTCCATCAGCACCTGGAGCAACTGGCCGAGGACGACGTCCTCTTCCTCGGTTTTCGCGGCCAGATCCGCGTAGGCGTGTTTTGCTTGCGTGTTCACCATTCGTTCCCGCTTGAGTGGTGCCGGGGCGGAGGCGCCGCCCCGGCGGGCTATCAGCGCGTGATTTGCCGCATGTAGAAGATCGTCTGGATCGTCGGCAGCACCTGCTGCAGCACACGGTTGAACTGCACCGAGCTGGCCGTGCTGACGTAGACGACGTCGAGCGGCTGGAGCGGGAAGCGGCTCGACAGCATCAGCGCATCGGGCTGCGTCATGTCGAGACGGAACACTTCCGGCTTCGTCGGGTTGTCACGCATTCCGCGCATCACGTAGATCTTGCGCGGGTTCGCATCGGTGTCGAGGATGCCGCCGCCCGCCGTCAGCGCGTCGGCGATGGTCAGCCTGCCCTTGAGCATCGGCACCGTGACCGGCGTCTTGACCTCGCCCATGATGAACACGCGGCTGTCGCTGCGGTCCGGCACGTTGATGATGTCGCCCTGCTGCAGCATCACGTTCTGCTTCACCTCGCCGCGGTCGAGCACGCCGTTCGCGTCGAGCGTGTAGAGCTTGCCGTCACGCGTGAGGCGCACGCGCTGCAGGTCGGCCTCGGCGGTCGAGCCGCCGGAGCGCGAGATCGCGTCGACGAGCGTCAGCGGCACGTCGCTCATCGCGAGCGGGCCGGGTGTCTTCACCTCGCCCGTCACCTGCACCTTCTGGCTGCGGAACGACAGCACGCGCACGTCGAGCTGCGGATTCTTCACGTAGCGCGCAAGGCGCGTGGCCAGCTCGTCGCGCGTCTGCGCGATCGTCTTGCCCGCCACGTGGATGCGGCCGACGAACGGGAAGAAGATCGTGCCGTCGGCGGCCACGGTCTGGCCGTACGGATCGGCCTGGCCCGGCAGCGACGACGAATACGGCTGCTGCAGCGCGCCCGCGATGGTCTGCGTCGTGTTGCCGCCGCTCGAGAACGACTGGCCCTGCGGCGTCGTCAGTTCCGGGTGGTCCCACACGGTGACGCCGAGGATGTCCTGCGGGCCGATGTGGTAGACGTACTGCGACGGATCGCTGTAACGGCCCGGCGGCAGCGGGTGTTCGACCTGCTGCTTCTGCAGCTGATCCATCACCAGCTTCGCGTCGATGTAATGAACCGGGTAGGTTTCGGCCTGGCCCTGGCGGCCGTCGTCCTTCAGGTTCGACGAGTCGAGATAGTTGCCGGGCGCGCTCGCGCAGGCCGACAGGAAAGTCGTCATCGCGACGGCGAGCGCCAACGGGCGCATGGGACGTTTCAGCATAGTTTTTGCAGCCATCCTTGAACCAGACGTTCGATCAATGAGTAGCTCTCGCGATAGTCGGCCTCGGGGCCGCCATGCGGATCCGCGATCTCGGCGTCCTCCCACTTGCCGAGCAGGTGGACCTTGCCGCGCGCGAACGGATCGACCGATTCGACGGCCTTGATCTGCTCGCGCTCGCTGACGAGAATCAGGTCGGCGTCGCGCACGATCCGGCGCGACAGCCGCCGCGACCGGTGCTTCGTCGCATCGACGCCGCGCTCGGCGAGCAGTTGCCGCATCACCGGATCGATGCCGTCGCCGTCGTTCGCGCGCACGCCTGCGGAGTGAAACGTCACGCGCGGGCCGCCACGCGACGCCGCGTGCGACTTGAACAGCAGTTCCGCCGCCGGGCTGCGGCAGACGTTCGCATGACAGACGATCAGGATGTTCCGGAACATGGCGTCTCGAGTCGGGTTACGGGTCACGACGGCGCGCGCGTTACGCGTTCGCGCGCGCGGCGCCCGGCATGCGGGCGGCGACGGCCTGGCGCGAGCCGGGGCGGCCGATCGGGTGGTATTCGATGCCCAGCTCGCTCATCGTCTCCGGCTCGTACAGGTTGCGGCCGTCGAAGATCACGGGCGACTTCCATTGACGTCCGAGCGCGACGAAATCCGGGCTCTTGAACGCCTTCCACTCGGTGACGATCACCAGCGCGTCGGCATCGCGCGCGGCCTGTGCCTCGTCGTCGACGAAGGTGAGGCGCTCGAGCCAGCTCGGGTGATCCGCGAGATCGAGCGCGAGCACGCGGCGCGCTTCCTGCTGCGCGACCGGGTCGTACGCCGCGATGCGCGCGCCGCGCGACAGCAGCTCGGCGATCAGCTCGCGGCTCGGTGCTTCGCGCATGTCGTCGGTGTTCGGCTTGAACGCGAGCCCCCAGATTGCGAACGTGCGGCCCGTCAGGTCCTCGCCGAAGCGCGCGACGATCTTGTCGGCGAGCACGCGCTTTTGCGTCGCGTTGACCGACGACACGGCCTTCAGGATCTGCAACGACTGGCCATGCTCGTCGGCGGTGCGGATCAGCGCCTCGACGTCCTTCGGGAAGCACGAGCCGCCGTAGCCGCAGCCCGCATACAGGAAGTGATAGCCGATGCGCGGATCGGAGCCGATCCCGCGACGCACGGCCTCGATGTCCGCGCCAAAGCGGTCGGCCAGGTTCGCGAGCTCGTTCATGAACGAGATGCGCGTCGCGAGCATCGCGTTCGCCGCGTATTTCGTGAATTCGGCCGATCGCACGTCCATGTACAGCGTGCGTTCGTGATTGCGGTTGAACGGCGCATAGAGCTTCTTCATCAGCTCGCGCGCGCGCTCGCCCGGTACGTCGTCGTCGCAGCCGATCACGATGCGGTCCGGCCGCGTGAAATCGTCGACCGCCGCGCCTTCCTTCAGGAATTCCGGATTCGACACGACGGAGAACATCGGCACGTCGCCGCCGCGTTTCGCGAGTTCCTCGGCCACCGCCGCGCGCACGCGCTCGGCCGTGCCGACCGGCACCGTCGACTTGTCGACGATCACCTTGAAGCCCTTCATGTAGCGGCCGATGTTGCGCGCCGCCGCCAGCACGTACTGCAGGTCGGCCGAGCCGTCCTCGTCGGGCGGCGTGCCGACCGCGATGAACTGCACGTCGCCGTGCGCGACCGCTGCCTCGATGTCGGTCGAGAAGCGCAGGCGGCCGGCCGCGCGGTTGCGCGCGATGACTTCCTTCAGGCCCGGCTCGTGGATCGGCACGCCACCGTTGTTCAGGATGTCGATCTTTGCCTGATCGACATCGAGACAGAACACGTCGTGCCCGATGTCGGCGAGACAGGCGCCGGTGACAAGACCTACATAACCGCTGCCGATGATAGTCAGATTCATGATGTGTCGGACCTCGTGACCAATGATTCGAAATTCGTGAAACCGGGGTGTCTGCGCAATGGCACCGCGTCAGTAAGCGTTGCTGCCGGTGAAGCCTTTCCAGAGCGTCAGCACGACGATCTTGATGTCGAGCCAGAACGACCAGTTCTGCATGTAGTACAGATCGAGCTTCACGCGTCCCATCATCTTCTCGATCTGGTCGGTCTCGCCGCGAAAGCCGTTGATCTGCGCCCAGCCGGTGATGCCCGGCTTGATCCGGTAGCGGAACATGTAGCCCTTCACCAGATCCTTGTAGATGTCGTCGTGCGCGAGCGCGTGAGGCCGCGGGCCGACGACCGACATCTCGCCCTTCAGCACGTTGATGAACTGCGGCAGTTCATCGAGGCTCGTGCGGCGCAGGAAGCGCCCGATCGGCGTCACGCGCGTGTCGTTCCTGGTTGCCTGCGTGACCTGTCCCGCGACCTCCTGATGCACCTTCATCGAGCGGAACTTGTAGATCTCGAACTCGTGCCCGTCGATGCCCTTGCGCTTCTGGCGAAAGAACACCGGGCCGGGCGACGTGAGCTTGATCAGGCACGCGATCACCAGCATCGCGGGCGCGAGCGCCGTGAGTGCCGCCAGCGCGAACAGCCGGTCGAACACGAACTTCGGCAGGATCCGCACGTCGGTGATCGGCGACGCCGCGAGGTTGATCGCCGGCACGCCGAGCACCTCGACCACTTCCTGGTTGAAGAACGACAGCGTGCGCACGTCCGGAATGAAGCGGATGTTCACGAAGTCGTGGCGGAACACCGTCACGATCTGGTGAATCCGGCGTTCCTCCGTGATCGGCAGCGTGAGCCACAGCTCGCTGATCGCGCGGCTGCGCACCAGCCACACCAGCGATTCGAACTGCCGCTCGATACGCACGTCGTCGAGCGCGACTTCGCCCGGCGCCTCGCTTTCGTCGTACACGCACACCGGGTTGAAGCCCGCTTCCGGACGCGCCCGCATCTGTGCGATCAGCCGTCGCGCCGCCGGCGTGCCGCCGACGATCGCCACCGCCTTCAGGTTGTAGCCGCCGCGCCGCAGTTGTCGCAGCACGACGTGCACGCATGCCTTCGAGCCGGCAAGCAGCGCCATCGTCACGAGCGCCCAGTAACCGAGCCACAGTCGCGACAGGTCGCCCGACTGGTGAAAGCTGAAGCTCATCAGGATGCCCGCGAGCTCGACCACCAGCCACGCGAACGCGACACGCCCCACCAGCCCGACGAGACGCTTGCCGCGCCACGACTGGTAGATGCCCATGGCCGGAAAGAACACGACGACCAGCAGGCAGTCGAACAGCACCATCGTGCGCTGCAGGTCGTTGAGCCAGATGCTGCCGCCGTGCAGCGCGGCGGCGATCAACGCCCCCAACACGACCATCGCGATATCGATGACTCTCGCCAGCACGCTCAACATGTCCGCTTCCTCTTTGAACAGGCGTTTGCCGAACAGCTCCTCGTGCAGCCCGTGCCGCACCTTCGATTCAAACGTTGCATGACGCTATTGAAGCGACAAGAAAATCGCCCCTCAAGCGCACAAGTATTTCGAAAAATAATCGGAAATTCTTGCCGCGACATTCTTGAATTAAATCGGCAGGTTTTCCCGAATCGATCGCAAATCGGGATTTTTCGGCAACTTTACGGTTCCCGCCAACCCTTTGCGGGACGGCGATCCAGCCGGATTTGCCGAATTATTTTTTATTTTTTTATTTGCATCGCATGCTATCGAGGAAAAATTTCCCTGACACGTGCGCGACGAGTATCGTGCAAATCGCCCGGTTTTATTGTCGATTTACTTCATGCTACAAACAGGCACTGACTTCAATCGAGGAGAGTGTCATCATGAATGCTCCGGCCGTGGCAGCCGATACGCGCCCTTCTTCTTCCGCCGCAACCGACGCCGCAACGCGTGTCGCGGTGCAGCCGGTGATTCTCGCCGGCGGTTCGGGCACGCGTCTGTGGCCGATGTCGCGCGAACACTATCCGAAGCAGTTGATCGGCCTGCTCGGCGATCATTCGCTGCTGCAATCCACCGCGCTGAGACTCGACGGCCTTGTGACCGGTCATCCGCTGAACGACGACGTGCTGATCGTATGCGGCGAGGACCATCGCTTCACGACTGCCGAGCAACTGCGCCTGACCGGCAAGCGCGCATCGATCATGCTCGAGCCGCTCGGCCGCGACACCGCGCCCGCGCTGACGCTCGCCGCGCTGCGAATCGTCGCCGGCGGCGGCGACGCCGTGATGACGGTGATGCCGGCCGACCATGCGGTCGCCGACCAGGCGCGCTTTCATGCGGCCGTCGCGGCGGGCGTGCACTGCGCGGCGCAGGGCAAGATCGCGACGATGGGCATCGTGCCGGGCCGCGCCGAAACCGGCTACGGCTACATCCGCGTCGGCGCGCCGCTTGGCGACGCCGCCACCGGCAACCTCGACGTGCGCCGCCTCGACCGCTTCGTCGAAAAGCCGCACCTCGAACTCGCGCAGCAGTACGTCGCATCCGGCGAATACTGGTGGAACAGCGGGATCTTCATCGTGCGCGCGTCGGTGTGGCTGAATGCGATCCGCGAGCTCGAGCCCGAGATCCTCGCGGCCTGCGAGCAGGCCGTCGCGCGCGGCCGGGACGACGGCGACTTCTTCCGCGTCGATCGCGACGCGTTCGCCGCGTCGCCGTCGAACTCGATCGACTACGCGGTGATGGAGCGCCTCGTGAGCCTGCCGCAGCTGTGCGAAAGCGTCGTCGTGCCGCTCGACGCCGGGTGGTCGGACGTCGGTTCGTGGGACGCGATCTGGCAGATCCTGCCGAAGGACGAAGCCGAGAACGTCGGCCGCGGCCGCGTGCTGTTCGAAAACGCCGAATCGACCTTCGCGCATGCGGAAAGCCGGCTTGTCGCGTGCGTCGGCACGCAGAACCTCGTGGTCGTCGAAACGCCCGATGCCGTGCTCGTCGCCGACAAATCCCGCGTGCAGGACGTGAAGAAGATCGTCGGGCGCATCAAGGCCGAACGCGGCGCCGAAGCGACCGATCACCGCAAGGTCCATCGCCCTTGGGGGCATTACGACTCGGTCGACATGGGCGAACGCTTCCAGGTGAAGCGCATCGTCGTGAAGCCGGGCGCGCGATTGTCGCTGCAGATGCATCACCATCGCGCCGAACACTGGATCGTCGTGCGCGGCACCGCGCGCATCACGCGCGGCGACGAAACCTTCCTGCTGTCCGAAAACGAATCGACGTACATCCCGCTCGGCGTGTCGCACCGCCTGGAGAATCCGGGCAAGATGCCGCTCGAGCTGATCGAAGTGCAGTCGGGCGCCTATCTCGGTGAAGACGACATCGTCCGCTTCGACGATACCTACGGACGCCAGTGACGCAATGCATGCCGGGCGCGCCGTCTCTGCGGTGCGCCCGGCATCGACTGCATGGCGAGGACAAAAAAAAGCGCGGGCGCCGTAACGGACGGCGACCCGCGCGTTTTCGTTCGGACGACGATCAACCTACGCGATACGCGTACTCGCGGCGATCCGACTGCACCGGGTCGTTGCGGCTCTCCGCCAGCGCGCCCGCGCGGCGCTCGGCGATGAAGCGCTTGATGTCCGACTCGGCACGCGCCAGCGCGGACAGGCCGGCCAGCACCTCGCTTTGCGGCGTACGCACGGGTTCGTCGCTGGCGCCATGGCGATCGATCCACTGACGCGCCCAGTCGAGCGCGTACTGCTCCGCTTCCTCCGCATCGGTGAAGCGCGGGCCGATCAGGCCCGAGCGCTCGACGCGCCGGTCGTCCTGCATGATCTCGGCCCATGCGCGATACATCAGGTTCTGCACCGGCTGCGCGCTGCCGTAGATCGTGTAGCCGCGGTATTCGTCGACTTGCGGCTCGGCCGCGGCGAAGCTCGCGGCGGACGGACGCCCGTGACGCAACCCCGCTGGCTGCGCGCCCGGCACCGCGAACGATGCACCGGGCGACGCGACGGTGGCGGCGTTCGGCATCGCGGTCAACGTCGCGCCTTCGCCATCCCAAACGTTTGCCCGAGCGACCGGCAGTTGCCACGACTCGGGGTTCTGCCAGAACACGCCGCGCAGACGATCGTTGTCGGGCACGGGCTCCGCGCGGCATGCCGGTGCGGCCGGCGCCGGCGGCGGCGGCACGTACGCGAACGTGCGCCCGCTGAACTGGGTCAGCACGTCGATCATCTGCAGCAGCGTGCCGTTCGCGAGCCACTCCTCGTAGCGACGGCGGCACGTCGGCCCGGACGGATAGCGGCCGGGCAGCTTGGACCACGCTTCACCGGTCGTGAGGATCCACAGAACCGCGTTGGCGACGACGCGCGGTTCGGCTCGCGGGCGGCCTCGACGGTTCAGCCGAATGGGTTCATCGGCGATCAGCGGTGAAAGTCGAAACCACTCTTCATCGGTAAGCTCATCGAAGAACATAGTTGATTTCTCCACGCAGCCAGGCCGGGGCTGCGATTGTCGGCGCCGTCGTCACGCATCGCGTCACGCGGCGGCCCGGTTGCACATTATGGTTATCCGAATGTTGTGCATGCCGGTGCGACACCGCACTTTCACGGTGCCGCCATTCACGGCAATGGCGCACAAATCACGGTCTCACTCCAATGTGGGAATTTTTGTGCACGAAGCATACCATCCTCAGGGTTTATCTCAATATGACAATGACTTAATGTTACTCACTGAAACAACCTCCCAAGGATGCGCAATCCATTTATGCTTGAATTTTTTTACGCGATCGTTATGCCGGAGGCTGGGAAGCCCCGTCTGGCGGGGCACTGCGGGGTGCCGAAGCGACGCGCCAGGCGGGCGTCCGCGTTGGTCCGACCCTCATCGGCGACATTGCCGGGAATTGCCGCCGCAAATCGGTAAATCAGGGAAAATTTCGTAACAAGATATTCACGAATCGGTAAATCGTTCAAACTCCATTGGAGTCGATTTTCCTGATGCACAATCTCTTTATTGTTTCTCTGCAAGTAATGAAAGCGGTCGCGGTGCGATGCACATTGTTTCCTGGCGTGCAAGCGTCGACGGGTTTGTTACATGTTGCAGTAGCAAACTGCCGACAGCGGCCGGCGCGACAGGCGCGGCGTCTCGTTTCGGGTCGGAATGACAGGGAGTCCGCGCGATACGGGAAGCGGCACCCTGTCGCTTGCAATCAACGCAGATCGCCCGCCAGCGACGCGGCGACGTCCGCGTCCACGCGTTGCGCCGGCACCGTATAGGCCGGGTGATCGCAGCCGATCGACAGCGCCGCGCCACCCTTGAGCGCCACGCGCGTCGGCCCGTCCAGTTCGAAACGCACGAAATGCACGGCCGAGGTCTTCTCCGCGTTGTCGCGGTCGAGATCCTCGTCGGCGATCGCGTAGACGTCAGGGTGCCCGTCGACCCGCAGGTACACGCGATCCTCGACGCCGATCAGCCGCGCGAGCGCCGCCCGCCGTTCGGCCTCGTGCTCGTATTCGATCTGCAGCGTCGCCTTCAGGTTGGTGCCGTCGGGCACGAGCGGCAGATAGGCTTCCAGCTCGCCTTCGATGCCGGCCTCGTCGAAGATCTTCTCGATGTGCAGCATTTCCTGGATCTGATAGCGAATCGTGGTCTCGTCCTCGAACAGGAAGCGCAGATGGTTGCCGAGCGCCACCGCGCGGCGGCGCTTGTACGCGACGAGCCGCGCGTGTTCGGCCTTGCGGATCTTCGCGTACGCTTCGAGCGTCAGCAGCGAGTCGCGGGTCAGCGTCATGGGATGTCCTCGGATAGCGTCGATGTCTTCGTGCAGCGGCGGCCTCAGATGCCGTAGGCGCGGCGCAGCAGCGTCAGCGGATGCGCGAGCGGCGCCGCGGGCAACCCTTTCTCGTCGATGCCCTGCGCGATGTGATGGCCGGCGAGCGCGCAGTCCGACGACACGACATCCGGCTTCGGCTCGGCCATCGCCTTGAACACCGGCGCGCCGATTCGCATCGCGTCCGCGTGGAACGCCTTCTTCACGCCGAACGTGCCTGCGTGCCCCGAGCAGCGCTCGACCACGTTCACGCGCGTATCGGGCACGAGCGACAGCGTGTCGGCCGTCTTGCGGCCGATGTTCTGCACGCGCGCATGGCAGGGCACGTGGTACGACACGGTGCCGAGGCCCTGCTTGAAGTCGGTCTTCAGCAAACCGTCGCGATGCCGCGCGATCACGTATTCGAACGGATCCCAGAATGCGTCGGCCACCGCGCGCACGGCTTCGTCGCCGGGGAACATCAGCGGCAGTTCGCTCTTGTACATCAGCACGCAGCTCGGGATTGCGCCGATCAGCGCATAGCCTTCGCGCGCATAGCGCTCCAGCACCGGAACGTTCACGGCCTTCTTCGCGGCGACGCCCTCGAGGTTGCCCTGCTCGAGGAGCGGCATCCCGCAGCACGCTTCGCGCGTGACGAGCTCGTACGGAATCTCGTTGTGCGCGAGGATCGCGAGCAGGTCGTGGCCGATGCCCGGCTCGTTGAAGTTCACGTAGCACGTCGCGTAGATCGCGACCTTGCCGGGCGTGCGTTCGCCGTCACGTACCGGCAGGCTGTCCGAGCGCTTCGCGGCACGCCGAAACTTGCGCGGCGCGAACTCCGGCAGCCACGCGTTGCGATCGACGCCGAGCGCCGCTTCGAGCGCGTGGCGCGCGGGCGGCATGCGATTCACCGCGTTCACCGCCTGCGTGACGATCGGAATGCCCGCGAAATGGCCGAGCGCGTCGGTGTTCGACAGCACCTTGTCGCGCAGCGGTGCCTCGCCGCGCTTGTAGCGCGCCGCCTTGCCGCGCAGCATCAGGTGCGGGAAGTCGACGTTCCATGCGTGCGGCGGCACGTACGGGCATTTCGTCATATAGCAGAGGTCGCACAGGTAGCACTGGTCGACGACCTTGCCGAACGCGTCCTTCGGCACTTCCTCGATGTCGCCCATCGGCGTGTCGTCGACGAGGTCGAACAGCGCGGGAAATGCGCCGCACAACGACACGCAGCGCCGGCACCCGGCGCAGATGTCGAACACGCGCGTCATTTCCGCATCGATCGCGGCCTGATCGTAGAACGCTTCGGACTGCCAGTCGAGCGGATGCCGCGTCGGGGCTTCGAGACTGCCTTCCTTGTGTGGCATGGGGCGCTCCAGCTTGGCGCGCATGCGCGCGCACGCACCGCCCGCGCGACGCGGGCAGCGATCAACGCACGGCCGACCGCGCCATGTCGGGCCTGGCCGTGCCGCGTTGCTGCCGGACGCGTGTCAGTCGACGAGTGCGTCGAGCGCCTTCGTGTAGCGGTTCGCGTGGCTGCGCTCGGCTTTCGCAAGCGTCTCGAACCAGTTCGCGATTTCGTCGAAGCCTTCCTCGCGCGCCGTCTTCGCCATGCCCGGATACATGTCGGTGTATTCGTGCGTCTCGCCGGCGATCGCCGATTCGAGATTCAGCCGCGACGAGCCGAACGGCAGCCCCGTCGCCGGATCGCCGACGGCTTCGAGATATTCGAGGTGGCCGTGCGCATGGCCCGTTTCGCCTTCGGCAGTGGAGCGGAACAGCGCGGCGACATCGTTCTGGCCTTCGACGTCGGCCTTCGAAGCGAAATACAGATAGCGCCGGTTCGCTTGCGATTCGCCCGCGAATGCGGCCTTCAGATTCTCTTCGGTCTTGCTGCCCTTGAGTTGAGCCATTTGCGCCTCCGTTCGAGTCGGCGCGGCCGCGTGCGAAGCCGGGCCGATCGTTCATGTATGTGGGGAACGAAGCGCATGCCGGACGCGCACGCTTCGTGCCTTTTAATCTAGGCGCTGGCGTTCGCATCCCCCAATAGGCTTTTTCAATCCGGGCGATAGCGGACGGCGGGAATGAGGGACAGTTGAGGGAATGGAGCGGCGGGTCGTGTCGCCGGGTGGGGTGGCGTTTCGCTGGCTTGCGGCTTGCGGGCTGCGGGCGGCGGCTACGGGTTCGATCTTCCCGCGCGACGACCGCTGCATTCGCACCGGCGTCGCTCGTGATGTGTCACGCATCCGTCGCACGCTTCAGCAGCAATTCCCTTTCGCGTTCGTTGCGGGTCAATTCCGCCGCTCGACGGAACTCGACCTTCGCTTCATCGGCGCGGCCGAGCTTCGCGAGCAGGTCGCCGCGCACGCTCGGCAACCAGTGATAGCGGGCGAGCGCCGGATCGTCACGCAGCACGTCGACGATTTCCAGTGCCGCGGCAGGCCCGAACGCCATCCCCACCGCCACCGCGCGGTTCAGCTCGACGACCGGCGACGGCGCGACTTCGGCGAGCGCGTCGTACAGCGCGACGATCTGCGCCCAGTCGGTTTCCGACGCGTGCCGCGCGCGGGCATGGCACGCCGCCAGCGCGGCCTGCAGCGCGTACGGGCCGCGCACGCCGCCGAGCTTCGTCGCGCGCTCGAGCGCCGCGAGCCCGCGCCGGATCAGCAGCGGATCCCAGCGGGAGCGGTCCTGGTCGAGCAGCAGCACGGGCCGCCCCTGCGCATCGGTCCTTGCGTGCATGCGCGACGCCTGCAGCTCCATCAGCGCGACGAGCCCGAGCACCTCGCTTTCGTCCGGCATGAGGCCGGCCAGCACGCGGCCGAGACGCAGCGCCTCGTCGCACAGCGCCGGGCGGGTCCAGTCGTCGCCCGCGGTCGCCGCATGGCCTTCGTTGAACACCAGGTAGATCACTTCGAGCACCGACGCGAGCCGCGCGGGCCGCGCATCGGCCGCCGGCACCTCGAACGGCACGCGCGCCGCCGCGAGCGTGCGCTTCGCGCGCACGATGCGCTGCGCGATCGTCGGCTCGGGCGACAGGAACGCACGCGCGATTTCGCTCGTGGTCAATCCGCCGAGCAGCCGCAACGTCAGCGCGACGCGCGCATCGGTCGACAACACCGGATGGCACGACGTGAAGATCAGCCGCAGCAGGTCGTCGCCGATATCGTCGTCGCGCGCATCGGCGAGCGCATCCGCGATGTCCGGGACGACGTGCGCGTCCAGGGCATCCATTTCACGCCCGAGCAGATCGCGCTTCGTCGCATGCAGCGATTCTTGCCGGACCCGATCGAGCGCGCGCCGCTTCACGGCCGTCATCAGCCATGCGGCCGGGTTGTCGGGCACGCCGTCGACGGGCCAGTGCTCGAGCGCCGCGACGAGCGTGTCCTGCGCGAGTTCCTCGGCCACGCCGACGTCGCGCACCACCCGCGCGGCGCGCGCAATGATCTTCGGCGCCTCGATCCGCCAGACCGCTTCGATCGCACGGTGAGTCGCCTCACGCGTCACGACGCCTGCCCCTCGGCGGACGCATCCAGCGGCATGGCCATCAGCTCCCATGCGTGACCGTCCGGATCGTCGAATCCGTGGCCGTACATGTTCGGATACTCACGCGGCGCTTGCGGGGCCGACCCGCCGGCCGCGAGCGCCTTCGCGACGATCGCGTCGACCTCGGCGCGGCTGTCGCACGACAGGCACGACAATGCCTGCACCTGCGTCGCCGGATCGACGATCGTCTTGCCGGTGAAGGTCTGGAAAAACGGCCGCACGAGCAGCATCGCGAAAATCGTGTCGCTGATCTTGATGCAGGCGGCCTGATCGTTGGTATAAGCCGGTACGACCTCGAAGCCGAGTGCCTGGTAGAACGTCTTCGAGCGCGGCAGGTCGGCCACGGGCAGATTGATGAAGACCATCTTGTGCATGACGGATGCTCCGGTGAGATTGGATTCGAACGGTTTCAGGCGTGGGTGCGGCCGACGTTGAGATCGCGAAACCGCTCGACCGCGTCGCTCGGTGTGAGGTCGTCGAGCTCGAACAGCGGCCGCACCTCGATCTCGCAATCCATTTCGGCACCGAACGGTGCGGGAAACCGGCGCGTCCATTCGAGCGCCTCGTCACGCGAGCGCACCTGAATCAGCGTGTAGCC
Organism: Burkholderia territorii; assembly: GCF_001718335.1. Taxonomy (NCBI): domain Bacteria; kingdom Pseudomonadati; phylum Pseudomonadota; class Betaproteobacteria; order Burkholderiales; family Burkholderiaceae; genus Burkholderia; species Burkholderia territorii. The sequence goes on along the minus strand of NZ_CP013365.1, from coordinate 541,090 downwards.
GGCAATCAGCTCCTTCGTCTCCGCGAACGGGCCGTCCACCACCGTGCCCTTGCCGCCGGTGTACCGCACGCGCCAGCCGTGCGCGCTCGGCCGCAGGCCGTTCGCGTCGAGCAGCACGCCGGCCTTGGCGAGTTCCTCGTGGTAGACCGTCATCGCCTCGACCAGCCGATCGTCCGGCAATGCGTCGGATTCGCTGACGGCGTTCGCCCGGATCATGATCATGAATCGCATCGTTCACTCCTTGTCATCGGTGAAAAGGGGCATCCGCTCATCGGCGCCTTATCCGGACGACGGGCGGCCGACCGTCGAATCGACGTGCCGCGCGACGAATCAGGGTAAATACCGAGATGCACCCGTCACAGGAAGCACGGGCCGACCGCGCGCACTTCGACCGTGCACCATTGCGCGGCCGGGCACTGGCGCGCGATCTCGATCGCTTCGTCGCGCGTGTCGACGTCGACGATGAAGAAGCCGCCGACCATTTCCTTCGCTTCGGCAAACGGCCCGTCGACGAGGCGCGTCTCGCCTTCGCGCACCTGCACGCGGGTCGCGCGCTCGGAGCGCTCGAGCGACTCGACGCCGCGCAGCACGCCGCGCGCCTTCAGCGTCTGCGCGAAATCGACCATCCGCGCGTAAAGCGCCTGCCCGTCTTCGAGCGTGCGTTCGGCGCGTTGGCCGGTCGGTTCGACAATCAACAGCATGTAGGACATGGAAATCTCCGGTGGGGGCTTTCCGCGGAAGCACTCGGATCGCGGGCGAACGATACGTCAGATGCGAAGCGTAGCAGCACCGGCCGGCCCTGCGCGCATCGTTGGCCATTCGGCACTGGCCGGATGGCCAATTGGATCGCGACACGCGATTTTGCTGTCAGGATGACGACCTGGCACCGGGCAACGATGCTGCGCGAATCGGCTCGGGCACAAACCCTGCTCCACCAGGAAATGGACGGTTAGTGCAATTGCATCGGCAATGCAGGTGCAATGGCACTATTTACCTGACACATCGGACGACGCCATATTTACCGGACTTTCACGTCGCCCGACGGCTCGCTACGTCGTTTCGACGGAAGTGCGAAATTTTTTCAACCGTCGCCGCGCCCCGTCGCGCGGGGCTTTCCGGGAAACTTGCCGACGAATTGAAAATTTGTCTCGAAACTCAATTGGCTGATGTGAATCACATTGGTTGCTGGGATACGTCTTATCTTCAAATTGGCCTGCAAATCCGGGCTGCAAACCAAATCCAAGGAGGATAAACATCATGGCGCTCACCGACTCGATCGAACACAAGCTGGACCGTGGCCTCTCCGATATCCGCCGTACCGGCCGGCGCGTCGGACGCACGACGCGCTCGGCTGCCCGTGACCTGCATGCGGACGTGTCCGACGATCTGCGCGGGCTGGTCGATGAACTGGAAGACCTGCTGAAGAACGACGGCGACGGCGACATCGCCGCGCTGCGCAAGCGCGTGCAGTCGCGGCTCGACGAAGCGCGCAGCACGCTCGACTACGCGTCGGGGACCGCCGCCGCGCGGCTGCGCGATTCGGCTGAACGCGTCGCACAAGCCGTGCACGACAACCCATGGCAGACCGCAGGCGTCGTCGCCGGTCTCGCGTTCGTCGCGGGCTTGCTGCTTGCCCGCCGTTGAACGGGGCTGCCCGCACCGCCGCCCGCCCCATCCGTCCTCAACCCGACAACGAAGGAGAAACGCCATGCAGAAGTCCCTCGCCCTGAAGGCCGCCGCCGCCGTCATGCTCGGCAGTCTCGCACTTGCCGGCTGCACCACCACGCATGACAGGCCCGACAACGCATCGACCAGCGCGTCCAAACGCGAGTCGATCGACGCGAGCGTGAACGCGACGCTGTCGCGCCTCTATTCGACGGTGCCGGGCTCGCGTGAACTCGTCGCGAAATCGCGCGGCGTGCTCGTGTTCCCGAACGTGCTGCAGGCCGGCTTCATCGTCGGCGGCCAGTCCGGCAACGGCGCATTGCGTGTCGGCGGCAGCACCGTGGGCTACTACAACACGTCGTCGCTGTCGGTGGGTCTGCAGGCCGGCGCGCAATCGAAGGCGATCGTGTTCCTGTTCATGACGCAGGACGCGCTCGACTCGTTCCGCAAGTCCGAAGGCTGGTCGGCCGGCGCCGACGCTTCCGTCGCGGTCGTGAAGATGGGCGCGAACGGCGCGGTCGACTCCAACACGGCCACCGCACCGGTCGAGGTGCTGGTCCTGACCAACGCGGGCCTGATGGGCGACCTGTCGGTCAACGGCACCAAGATCACCCGGCTCCACATCTGACGAGGCGGCACGGCCCCCGGGCCGATTTGCTTGCCGGCAACGCCGCGACTCCGGTCGCGGCGTTTTCGTGTGCGCCGCGCACAGCGGCTATGATGGCGGCACCTTTGCGGGCATACTGCCGATCGGGCCACCCTGCGCGCGCTGCGCCGCGAGCCGTGACGTTCGCGAGCCGATCGCGCCCGAGGCAACGAGATTCAATCAAACCAGGCATCAATCTGCGCGAATCATCCATGGATAGCGGACACGATCACCAAAAATTCTTCTACTTCCTGCTGTTCGCGGTCACCGTCGGACTCTGCTGGATTCTCGCGCCGTTTTCCGGCGCCGTCTTCTGGGGCACCATTCTCGCGATCCTGTTCCAGCCGGTGCAGCGCTGGCTCGCCGCGCGCTTCGGCAAGCGGCGCAACCTGGCCGCGCTCGTGACGTTGTCGCTGATCATCTTGATCGTGATCCTGCCGCTCGTGTTCGTCATGGCGACGCTCGTGCAGGAAATCGCGTACGTGTACCAGGAACTGAAGAACGCGCAGCCGAATTATTCGCAGTACTTCCATGACATCATTCACGCACTGCCGACGTCGATCCAGAATCTGCTGCAGAAGTACGGGCTGACCAACATCCCCGGCATCCAGAAGAAGCTGACCGACGGCGCCGCGCAGATCAGCCAGTTCGCGGCAACGCAGGCGCTCAGCATCGGCCAGAACACGTTCCAGTTCGTCGTCAGCTTTGGCGTGATGTTGTACATGGTGTTCTTCCTGCTGCGCGACGGCGGCGAGATCGGCCGCCGCGTGCGCCGCGCGATGCCGCTCGACGAAGAACACAAGAACCTGCTGCTCGCGAAGTTCACGACGGTGGTGCGCGCAACCGTGAAGGGCAACATCGCGGTTGCGCTCGTGCAGGGCGCGCTGGGCGGCCTGATCTTCTGGATCCTCGGGATCGAAGGTGTCGTGCTGTGGGGCGCGCTGATGGCGTTCCTGTCGCTGCTTCCCGCGATCGGCGCGAGCCTCGTGTGGGTGCCCGCGGCGCTCTACTTCCTCGCGACCGGCGCGATCTGGAAATGCGTGATCCTCGTCGCGTTCTGCGTCGGCGTGATCGGCCTCGTCGACAACCTGCTGCGCCCGATCCTCGTCGGCAAGGACACGAAGATGCCCGACTGGGTCGTGCTGATCTCGACGCTCGGCGGGATGGCGCTGTTCGGCATCAACGGCTTCGTGATCGGGCCGCTCGTCGCCGCGCTGTTCATGGCGAGTTGGGACATCTACGCGCGCGCCGAGCAAGGCGAATGACGCAACGCGTCACGGATGTCGAATCCTGATCACGACGGGCGCCACGGCGCCCGTTTCCATGTCGGGCCCCGCGACCGTCAGCACGCCGCCATACGGGCCGACACGATGTGTACCGGCAGCTTCCAGCGGCACGATCCGATCGTCGCGCGCATCGCGCCATGTCGCGCGAACCTCCGCGCCCGGGGCGCGCGAAAGCGGCCGGCCGTCCAGTTCCACGAGCGCCACATGCGCGCCGGGCAGGCGGCGGCCATGTGCATCGAACCGGAGCATCGCGGCGGTCGCGCCGCTCGATGCGTCGACCGACGGCGCGTCGAATGTCACGTCGTACAGATCGACGAGCGTGCCGGCGAAGCGCACGATGCCGTCCGCATGCACCTGCTCGGCCGCACCGGCGCCCGACATCGCGAACGCGATGCCGAACCCGGTCGCGACGATCCGCAGCCTGGCGCCGATGCGCCGCTTCGTTCGATCGTGCAGCGCCGCCCGTGCGGTTTGTCCCGTCTTCGTTTGCATGTTTCGCCTCCCTTTTCGCCGCGCAAATGAAAAACGGCGGCGTGACGCGCATGTCACGCCGCCGCTTGCTGGCAATTACTTTAAGGAGAGCAGCCGGAACAATATATGGGACAAATCCTAAATTGATGTCGAACTATTCAGACTCGACGCGCGCGAGCGCCGCGGTTCAGGCGTCCGGATCGACGCGCAGCACGAGTTTGCCGCGATGGTCGCCGTCGAACAGGCGATTCAGCACGTCGGGCGCGTTCTCGAGCCCGTCGGCCACGGTTTCCTCGGCTTTGAGCCGGCCGTCGCGCAGCCAGCCGGCGAGCGTCTGCACCGCTTCGCGGCTCTTGCGGTAATCGAGAATCAGGAAGCCGCGCATCGTGATCCGCTTCGAGATCAGCACGCCGACGTCGTCCGCCGCGCGGCCGCTGTTGTAGTTCGAGATCACGCCGCACAGCGCGACGCGCCCGCCGATCACCATCCGCGACAGCACCGCGCGCATCACCTCGCCGCCGACGTTCTCGAAGTTGACGTGCACGCCGTCGGGCGTCGCGGCCTTCAGCTGCTCACGAAAATCGTCGGCCTTGTAGTCGACGGCCGCGTCGAAGCCGAGCGTCTCGGTCAGATAGCGGCACTTGTCCGCGCCGCCCGCGATCCCGACCACGCGTGCGCCGTGGATCTTGCCGATCTGGCCGGCAATCGAGCCGACCGATCCGGCGGCCGCCGACACGACGAGCGTCTCGCCGGGCTGCACCGGCGCGATGTCGGTCAGTCCGTAATATGCGGTCAGGCCGCTCATTCCGCACGCGCCGAGCAGCGTCGGCAGCGGCAGGCCCGACTGCGCGGGCAGTTTCACGAGCTGCGCGGCCTGGTCGGCCGGCACGACCGCATAGTCCTGCCAGCCGACCAGCCCCTGCACCAGATCGCCTTGCGCGAAACCCGCATGGCGCGACGCGACCACGCGCCCGATGCCGAGCGCGCGCATCACTTCGCCGATCGCGACGGGCGGCAGGTATTGCGGCACGTCGCTCATCCACACGCGGTTGGTCGGATCCATCGACAGATACAGCACGCGCACGAGCACTTCGCCGTCGGCGAGCGCCGGCACCGGCGTCTCGACGAGCGAGAAATGTTCGCGGCCGACGCGCCCTTCCGGGCGCGTCTTCAGCAGCAGCTGGCGGTTCACGGGTGTCGACACGATGTTCTCCTCCGGTTGTTGTGGTCGATGCGCGTCAGACCGCGCACATGCCGCCGTCGATCACGAGTTCGGCGGCCGTCACGAAGCGGCTTTCGTCGGATGCCAGATAGACGGCCGCATGCGCGACGTCGTCCGGATCGCCGAGCCGGCGCAGCGGAATGCCGCGTGCGAGCTTGCGCGTCGCATCGCGTTCGCCGAGCGACTGGAACAGCGGCTCGACGATGCCCGTGCGAATGAACGCCGGGTGAATCGAGTTGCAACGCACATCGAGCTCGCGGCGCGCGCAATCGATCGCGACCGACTTCGTCAGCGACGCGACCGCCGCCTTCGACGCGTTGTACGCGGTGAAATCCGGCTCGACCTTGAACGCGGCCACCGACGAGATGTTGATGATCGACGCCGGGCGGCTTGCGCCCAGGTACGGCAGCGCATGCTTGCAGCCGAGCAGGATGCTCTCGACGTTGATCGCCATCACGCGCCGCCATTCGTCCAGCTCGATCTGCGCGGGCGCGCCCATCGACCCGACACCAGCGTTGTTGACGAGCACCGACAAGCCGCCCATCGCTTCGTTCGCCTGCGCAAGCAACGCCTGCCAGCGCGCGTCGTCGCGCACGTCCTGCGTGGCCGCGAATGCGACGGGCGCCGCGCGCCCCGCGTTGAGTTCGTGTGCGAATGCGTCGAGCACCGCCGCATCGGCGATGTCGGTCAGGAACACGCGCGCGCCCTGCTCGACCATCCGGCGCGCGATCGCGCGGCCGAGGCCGCCGGCGGCGCCCGTGATGTACGCGCACTTGCCTGCGAGGCGCGGTGAAACGACTGTCATGGGACCTGCTCCTGTCGTGAATCGTCGTGGCGGACCGGCGCCGCGACGGCGGTTGCCGTGCGCTGGTCGACGGCCGCGCGCTTTGCGCGAGTATAGCGAGCCGGCCGCCTCGCGCCGGACGCATCAAGGCCGCCGCCGCTGGCCGTGAACGAACGAACGCCAGCGTACGCGATTGCCGCCGATCGATGAAATGAATATTCGTAATGCCCGGTCATAGATCCGATTCATGACCGTCGTATCCCCGCATGCGCCGCCCAGCGCGCCGGATCGTCAGGAATATCGGTTCAATGGCGGAAAGAATGAGTTGCGACTCGGAGGGCCGCCACGGCGCAGACGTCGAGGCACCGACGCCCCGGAACGAACGGCCGTCAGAACCCGTTGCCCGACGTGCGCATGAATGCGCAGAACTGCGGCGAATGCGTATCGATCATCTGCTGGAACGGTGCGCGATTCCCGTACGCGATGCCGGACACGAGAAGCAGGCAGACGGCCGCGATGCGCGGCGAGAACGAGCGCGTGTGCGCGCGGTCGTAGGCACGCAGGAAGGCCAGCGCGACAAGCGCGCCGAGCAGCCAGCCGACGACGACTTCGGGAATCGTGTGCGAATGGTCGAACACGCGCGCGACGGCCGTCACCGCGCCGACGGCGAGACCGGCCACCACACCCGGCGCCTTGCCCGCACGGAACGCCTGCCACAGCATCGACAGCGCGACGGTCCATACGGACGTCGACAGCATCGTATGGCCGCTGATCACGCGGAAGTCGAACTGCGGAATCTCGACACCGCAGCCCGCGTAGAGGATCTTGGTCGCCCCGACCAGGCTCATGCCGGCCGCGAGCAGCGCGACCCAGCGCACCGCGAGCCGCCAGTCGGACAGCGCGAGCCAGATCGCGCACGTCAGCGCGACCGGCAGGGTCAACGCGGCGTCGCCGATGTTGCTGATTTCACTCCACATAACGCACGTCGAACAGCTGACAAAACGCGCAGTTTAACGCAGCCGCGCCGCTCGCCTGTTTCAGCCTGTGACAGGCTGTATCAGCCCGCGACACCCGTAATCAGCAGCAGGTTCGTGCCGGTAATGACGACAAACAGCGCCCACGCGGCGACCTGCATTCCGCGGCCGATCGCATGTTCGCCCATGGTGTCGCGATCGCTTACCGACCGGATCAGCGGCCACATCGCGAACGGCAACTGCAGGCTCAACAGCACCTGGCTCCAGACCAGCAGCCGCCCGACCGAGTTCTCGCCGAGCCACAGCACGCCGATCAGCGCCGGCATCAGCGCGAGCCCGCGCGTGATCAGCCGGCGCTGATAGCACGGGATTTTCGTGTGCAGGAAGCCGTCCATGATCACCTGGCCGGCGATCGTGCCGGTCAGCGTCGAGCTTTGCCCCGACGCGAGCAGCGCGATGCCGAACAGCAGCGCGGCCGCGCCGCCCGCGATCGGCGTGATCAGCCGGTACGCCTGTTCGATGTCGGTCACGTCGTGCTGGCCGGTCGCATGAAACGCCGCGCCCGCGACGATCAGGATCGCCGCATTGACCAGCATCGCGACGAACAGCGACACGCAGGTGTCGATTCGCACCAGCGCGAGCGTGTCGCGGATCAGGCCGCGCGCGCCGCCGACGACGTGGCGCGTCTGCACCACCGACGAATGCAGATACAGGTTGTGCGGCATGATCGTCGCGCCGACGATGCCGAGCGCGAGCACGATCGCGTCCTTGCGGTCGTGGCCCGGATTGCCCGGCACGAGCCCCGCCGCGACCGCATGCCAGTCCGGCGGCGTGATCGCGACCTGCGCGACGAAGCAGAACGCCATCGTCGCGATCAGGCCGAGCACGATCGCCTCGATCTGCCGGACGCCCTTGCCCTGCAGCCCGAGCACGATCACCGTGTCGAGCGCGGTCAGCACGATCCCCCATGCGAGCGGCACGCCGAGCAGCAGCTTGAACGCAAGCGCGCAGCCGAGCACTTCGGCGATGTCGCACGCGATGATCGACACTTCGGCGGTGACCCACTGCACGAGGCGTCCGAAGCGGCCATAGCGGTCGTAGCTCGCCTGCGCGAGATCCTTGCCCGCGACGAGTCCGAGCCGCGCGGCGAGCATCTGCAGGAAGATCGCGGCGAGGCTCGAGAACGCGACGACCCACAGCAGCGAATAGCCGAATTGCGAGCCGGCCTGGATGTCGGTGGCCCAGTTGCCGGGATCCATGTAGCCGATCGCGACCAGCAGGCCCGGGCCGAAGAAGCGCTTGAGCTTCATCCAGCGCGACGCGCCGGCGTCGATCGTGATGCTGCCCTTTACTTCCGACGGGCAGAAGGGCGCGGTGGCGGTAGTGGGGAGCAGGGGCATGGAAACCGGGGATCGTGATCGCGACACGGTGATTTTACGGTTATCCGTCCCGTTTTCTCGCGCACATCGGCGAGCGTGCCCCGGCTCGCCCGCTCGCCAGCCGATTTCGCGGGCAGCGGCTCGAGTTGCGGATCGGCCGCGCCGGCACCGCTCGTCAGGATCCGCTCGCGCTCGGTGACGCGAAATTCCGTCGGCGACATCAGCAGGCGCTGGCGAAACAGCTTCGCCAGACGCTCGCCGCTTCCGAAGCCCGTTCGCCGCGCGACCTTGTCGGCCGGCAGCGTCGTGTGAATCAACATGTGGCATGCACGCTCGAGCCGCACGTGCTGCACGAACTCGGTCGGCGTCACGCCGATTTCCTTCTTGAAGCGCCGCAGGAAATTGCGCTCGCTCATCGCGGCCGTCCGCGCGACTTCCGCGATCGAAATGCGGTTCGCGCTCTGCGCGCGCAGCCGTTGCGCCGACATCCTGATCGACGGGCTCGCGCTCAGCTCGCGAAACGCCCACATCGACTGCGCGTAGCGCTGCTCGACCGGCCGCATGAGGTTGCTGGCGATTTCCTGCGCGGCGCTGTCGCCGAGATCGGTGCGGAACATGTCGAGCACGGTCGCGAACACGTCGGCCTCCCCGGCCTGCGGTTCGATCGCGGGCGGCGCACGGCGCGCGGGATCGGCTCGCGCGTGACCGGCATCCGTCTGCCGTTGCGACGCCGCCAGCGTCGACAGGTCCATCGCATCGACGATCCATCGCGCATGCCGGCGGATGTTCGCCAGGCGGCGGCGCAATGCATCGTTCCAGTTGACCGACGCGCGGTCGCCATGAAGATGAAAGAACGCGAGTGCGCGGTGGCCGTGCTCGTCGCCGAGCGGATCGGCAGCGATCTGCACGCCCGACGACGACTGCAACAATCCTCCGCTTTCCGATACGTACTTCAGCTGGTAATCCGCACTGAACGCGTGCAGGCGATTCGCCAGATTGAAGGCCTCGCCAAGGCGCGCGGCCTGTGCCAAGGAAAAACCTTTACTCAAATAGATGACGACCCATCTTTGATCTGCTGCTTCCACTGCCAAGCCCCCGGACTGTTTCGACTTCTTCTAATACCGTCGAACTGTCAGGCTTATATTTGGTTTGAACTCGTGCGACAGGGACGGCTATCTCGAAATATGAAGCGACGGCATCTTAGCCGAAGGGGTCGTGTCTTTGGCGCGAATTGGCCGACCGGGACAGTATGATGGCGGATTTCTACAGGCTGTCGCCGCACGCTGGTGCGGCCGCGCGGAAATGCGCCTGCCGACGGGCAGCTCGCATCGTGTGCATCATTCGAATCGCGCCGCGGATGCGCGCACCGTCGCGTCGCGCATCGATCGTCATCGGCTTGCATCGAACGGCATCGATCGGCCCTCTGCCGCACGCAGCCGCGTTCGGTTGTTCGCGCATCCATTAGAATCGCTCCACCGCCCACCACGCCGACTTCGTCCGTGCCCGCCGACCATCGTCTCGACCTGAACCTGTTCCGCGTGCTCGATGCTGTCTACGTATACGGCGGCATCGGCGCGGCCGCCCGCGCGCTGCACCTCACGCAGCCGGCGGTCACGCATGCGCTCAACCGGCTGCGCGCGCATTTCGACGACCCGCTGTTCGTCCGCCAGGGCAACCGTGTCGTGCCGACCGAGCGCACGCGCACGATCATCGCGGACGTGCAGCTTCACCTCGCCGGCCTGCAACGCGCCGCGCGCGACCCGTCGGCATTCGACCCGGCGACGCTCGACCTGAGCATCGCGGTCGGCATTCGCGACGTGCTCGAATCGATCGCGCTGCCGCGCATCGTCGCCGCGTTCGCCGACGAGGCGCCGGGCCTGCGATTCGTGAGCCGCCGCATCGCGGTGCACGACATCGAACGCGAACTCGCATCGGGCAATCTCGATCTGGCCATCGATCGACGCGTGCAGACCGGTCCGCGCATCGTGACCGAACACCTGCTCGACGATTCGCTCGTCGTCGCGATGCGGCACGATCATCCGTTGACGCGCGCTCCGCTGCGGCGCGGCGACTATTTCGCCGCGCGACACGTCGCGGTGTCGTCGCTCGGCGAACCGCAATCGCTCGACGTGTTGCTCGGTAACGACGGACGCTTCCGCCATATCCAGCTCGTTTGCCAGCATTACTTCGCCGCGTGCCAGATCGCCGCGACGGGCGACCTGCTGCTGACGCTGCCGCGCACGTATGCGCTGCGCATGGCGGCGCTGCTGCCGATCGCCGTGCAGCCGCTGCCGCTGCGGCTCAAGCCGTTTCCGCTGCTCGCGTACTGGCACGAGTCGCGCGAGACGGACCGCGCGCATCAGTGGGTGCGCGAACGCGTTGCCGCGCTCGTGCGCGTGAGTGCCGGCGTCGCCGGCTGATCGCGGCGTGCCCGGCGATGCACGCAGCGCCCGCGATTTTTCCCGAGACGGTATGCTGACGGCTCGCACGCCGCGCATCGTCGCGGCCGCCTTTTTCCCCGCTTATCGGAGACTTGCCATGCCGCTCATCCATGCTGCCGCCACCCTCGCCGCCGACGCGCCCGACTACGTCGTCCAGCTGCAGGCCGGCACGCACGCGCTGACCGGCGACGAGGCGCCGCGCGAAGGCGGACAGGGCCTCGGGCCCGCACCATTCGAGTTCGTCCTGGCCGGCCTCGCGCAGTGCACGGCCGCGACGCTGCGCATGTACATGCAGCGCAAGACGTGGCCGGCCGCGCGCATCGACGTGCGCACCGAGCTACACGCCGATCGCGAAGGACAGCAATACGTGCGCCGCGTCGTGACGCTCGACGGCGCGCTCGACGATGCGCAGCGCCAGCGGCTCGCGGAAATCTGCGAGAAGACGCCGGTGACGCTGTTCATCAAACGCGGCACGCGCATCGAAACGACGCTGAACTGACGCAGCGATGTGCCACGCCGCGCGATCGTCACACGATCGATACGCGGCAAACAAAAACGGGCGGGCCGCGCGCGATGCGCGGCCCGCCCGTTTGCGGATATCGTCCGGCGCTTACAGTCCGAGCGCGGACAGGTCCAGCTTGCCGTCCTTCATCGGCGGACACCAGAAATACGCGCCCGTCAGCGGCCGCGTGAAGCGGAACAGGCCGTCGACGATGCCGTCGTCCGCGCCGCTCATCCGGCGCATCTGCACGTCGAACGCGCGGAACGAACAGCCGAACGCGACGAAGTAGAGCCCGGCACGGCGCGCGTCCGACCACGGCGACGAACGGCGCAGCATGAACGCCTCCGGCTCGAAGCTCTCCTGCGCGGTGCGCTTCACGTGCGAGAACTCGGGCGCGTCGTCGAGTTCCTCGTTGTCCGAGCGGCGGCGCCCGATGATGTGATCCATGTCGCCGGAGGCGATGCGCTCCATCCGGTCGAAGTCGTGCAGCCATTGCTGAACCGCGACGAAGCTCGAACCGTCGAGACCCGCGCCCTGCCCCGTGACGATCGCCGCGGCCAGCGCGTCGTCGCCGGTCGGGTTCTCGGTGCCGTCCTCGTAACCCGACAGGTCGCGGTCGTTCGAGTAGCGGAACCCGTCGACCACGTCCTGCAGCGCGAACGCCGGCGCCAGCGCCTGCTCGATCGCCCGCGCGCGCAGCACGAGCTCGCCGCGGTCGTCGCCGCGCAGCCAGACCCAGACGTCTGCCGGCGTGATCGGCAGCGTGCGGTCGTTCACCGCGAACGCCGGGTATTCGGTAAGGCCCGGGACCGGGCGCCCGAGGTGTGCGGCCAGCGCGTGCCCGAAGCCCGCGACCGTGCCGCGACCGTCGACGAGCTCGCGTAATGCCGTCAGCGCCGCTGCCACGTTGCCGTTGTTCGAAATCGTGAAAGTGAGGTATCGGGCCGCCGTGTCGATCGGAGCCAGGATGCCTTGCTGAACGTCGCTCATCGTTTCCTCAGGAATGTATCGGGGGTGAAGCCGCGCGGCCTTGGCGGCCGGCGCGCAACCGCAAAGTGTAATCGATGCGGTCCGCCGGCCTGTGCGGCACCGCACCGCGGAGCCGGTGCGAAAAAGGGCCGAAACGCTGAATACTAACCGTATCGACGCCGCAACGCCGCATTCGTCAGACGTTGCGGCGGCTCGCGCTCTGCTGATAAAATCCCTTCACGTCTTTTCGGCGTCCTTTCAACCGTTCACTTCAGGGAGGTGCAGATGTTCCGAATGCCAGCAGCCTTCCCGAACGTGGTCTCACGGCGCGGCTGATCCAGCCCGTGGTCCGCGCAGGCTCCCGAGCGCTCCGCTAACTCGCCAGCCCGCGCATTTTTTCCGACAGTCCGCTACGTTTCGCCCGCGCCGTCCGCGCGGCCGGCTGTCGCGTTTTCGACGTTCTCCGAACCGGAAAGTCCCGTCGCGCGATGCGCCGGGCAACGATACATGACCAGAAAAACCACCCTTCTGGGCGGCCAGACATTCCAGGCCGTCTTCGGCTTCACATTCCGCTATTGGCGCAAGCAGCCGGTGCGCATCGCGGCGATCACGACCCTCGCGCTGCTCGGCGCGCTTGCCGACGTGCTCACGCCGCTGTTCGCCGGGCGCCTCGTCGATGCGCTGTCGACCGGCCTGACCGACCGCGCGGCCGCGTGGCATTCGGCCGTCGTCGCGTTCGGCACGCTGGCTGCGCTCGGCATCGGCGCGACGCTGCTGCGGCAGGGCGTCTACCTGAACATCATCACGCTCACGCTGAAGATGATGAGCGAGATCGCCGCCGCGTCGTTCCATCGCGTGCAGCGTTTCTCGACCGACTGGCACGCGAACAGCTTCGCGGGCTCGACCGTGCGCAAGATCACGCGCGGAATCTGGGCGCTCGACCTGCTCAACGACACCGTGCTGATCGCACTGCTGCCGTCGGTCATGATGCTCGTCGGGGCGACCGTGCTGCTCGGCACGCACTGGCCGGTGATGGGCGTCGTCGTCGGCGCGGGTTCGCTGCTGTACATCTCGGTGACGGTCGCCGTGTCGCTCGGCATCGTCGCGCCGGCCGCACGGCTCGGCAACCTGTGGGACACGCGCATGGGCGGCGCACTCGCGGATGCGGTGAGCTGCAACGCGGTCGTCAAGGCGTTCGGCGCGGAAACGCGCGAGGAAGCGCGGCTCGCGCGCGTGATCGGCAAGTGGCGGCAGCGCACGCGCCGCACGTGGGTGCGCGGCACGCTCAACGGCGGGCTGCAGGGCGCGATGCTCGTCGCGATGCAGGCGGCGATGATCGGCGTCGCGCTGCGCCTGTGGGCGAACGACGAAGCAAGCGTCGGCGACATCGCGTTCTCGCTGACGATGTTCTTCATGCTGCAGGGCTACCTGCGCGACGTCGGCATGCACATCCGCAACCTGCAGCGCTCGGTCAACGACATGGAAGAACTCGTCGCGCTCGAGCGCCAGCCGCTCGGCATCGACGATCGTCCCGGCGCGCCGGCGATCCGGATCGGCGAAGGCGAAATCCGCTTCGAGCACGTGACGTTCCGTTACGGCAACCATCCGGTGCCGCTGTACGACGACTTCTCGATGCGCATCGCGCCCGGCGAGCGCGTCGGCCTCGTCGGTCATTCCGGGTCGGGCAAGACGACGTTCATCAAGCTGATCCAGCGTCTGTACGACGTGTCGGGCGGGCGCATCACGATCGACGGCCAGGACATCGCGCAAGTGCGGCAGGATTCGCTGCGCAGCCAGATCGCGATCGTCCAGCAGGAGCCGGTGCTGTTCCACCGCACGCTGGCCGAGAACATCGCGTATGCGCGCCCCGATGCGAGCCGTGCGGAGATCGAGCGCGCCGCGCGTCTCGCCAGCGCGCACGACTTCATCGCCGCGCTGCCGGACGGCTATGACACGCTCGTCGGCGAGCGCGGCATCAAGCTGTCGGGCGGCGAACGCCAGCGCGTCGCGATCGCGCGTGCGTTCCTCGCGGACGCGCCGATCCTGATCCTCGACGAAGCGACGTCGAGCCTCGACAGCGAAAGCGAGGTGCTGATCCAGCAGGCGATGGAGCGGCTGATGGTCGGCCGCACGACGCTCGTCGTCGCGCACCGGCTGTCGACGGTGCGCTCGCTCGACCGCCTGCTCGTGCTCGATCGCGGCAGGGTGGTCGAGGAAGGCAGCCACGACGCGCTGATCCGCATCGACGGCGGCATTTATCGCCGGTTGTTCGAGCGGCAGGCGCTCGAGCTGGCGAAGGGCCTGATCGATTCGCCGCGGCACACGGCGGACGACGCCACCGGGCCGCTGGGAGAGCCGACCGAGGTGTAACGCAAGCGTGTCGCGATGCGGCCCGGCGATGGGATCGCCGCCTGGCCGCATCGCCCCGACCGGAGCCGGAGCGGGGCCGTGCCACGTGCACGGCCCTTTTTTCGTCTGCGGATATCGGCGGCCGCCCCTGAACCGCGCGCCGCCGCGTCGCCTTTTCCGGGATCACTTATCATGTCGGCCAGGAAATTTGCGACGAAAGGCGGATCATGTTTACAGGCATTGTTCAGGGTGTTGGCGTCATCAAGGCCATCAAGGATCACGGCGAACTGAGGACGTTCACCATCGAGTTCCCGGAGCGGTTCACCACCGACATCGAGATCGGCGCGAGCGTTTCGGTCGACGGCGTCTGCCTGACGGTGACGACGATCCACTCGCCGCTGCTGATCGACTTCGACGTGATGTTGCCGAGCCTGAGAATCACGACGCTGGCCGCCCTGGCGGCCGGCGCCCGCGTCAACGTGGAACGGGCCGCGAAGGACGGCGCGGAAATCGGCGGGCATCCGCTGTCCGGCCACGTCGACTTCATGGGGACCATCCTGCAGATCGCGTCGTCCGAACACAACCGGATGATCCGCATCGGCGTGCCGGCCGATTTCAAGCGCTATGTGTTCGCGAAGGGCTATATCGCGATCAACGGCTGCAGCCTCACCGTGTCGGACGTCAATCGCGACGAAGGCTGGTTCGACGTCTGGCTGATTCCCGAAACGCGACGCGCGACCACCTTCGACGCCAAGGGCGTCGACGACAAGGTCAATATCGAGATCGAACGCAGCACCCAGGTCGTCGTGGATACGATCCGCGAGTCGGTCAAGGAAACGCTCGGGGAATTGACCGGCGTCGTGACGGCCTTGCTCGCGGAGAAAGGCATCGACATCGAGGAACTGCTCGCGCGGAACGTCGCGAAACTGCCGAAGGCGTGACGCACGCGCCCCGCACCCGGTGATCGGCGCGATCATCGGGTGCCGGTTTGCGTCGACACGCGGCGCCCGCCGCCGTCAGTCCGCCTCCGCCTCCACCCGCGCCCCCTTCCCCACCGCGACCCGCTGCGAACGGTAAATCCCGGCGTGTCCGGAAAACAGATACGCGACCACGCAAGCGACGATCGCGTACACGCCCACATCCGCGCCGAACAGTTCGATCGCCATGATCGTCGACGCAATCGGCGTGTTGGCCGCGCCCGCGAACACCGCGACGAAGCCGAGCCCCGCGAGCACCGGCACCGGCAGCGCGAGCACCTGGCCGAGCGCGTTGCCGAGCGTCGCGCCGATATAGAACAGCGGCGTCACCTCGCCACCCTTGAATCCCGACGCGAGCGTGACGACGGTAAACGCGAACTTGCCCGCGAAATCGTAAGCCGGCAGCGGCCCGTGAAACGCGGCCTCGATCGTCGGAATCCCGAGCCCGAGATACTGCGGCACGTTCAGCACGGTGGCGGCCACGGCCACCAGCGCGCCGCCGAGCACCGGCTGCAGCGGCGCATGGCGCACGGCACGGCGGAACCATGCGGTCAGCGCATGCGTCGCGAACGCGAACAGCCGGCCGACGACGCCGAACGCGACACCGGCGACGACCGTCGCGGCCAACCGCGTCGCCGACACGGCCGGCACGAACGGAATCGCATAGACGGTGTGATGCACGCCCCACGCGCGGCACACGACGTCCGCGACGATCGCCGACGCGACGCAGGTCAGCAGCGCGTCGTACCGCACGCGGCCGATCGCGAGCACCTCGAGCCCGAACACGGCGCCCGCCAGCGGCGTACCGAACACCGACGAGAAGCCGGCCGCGATCCCGCCCATCAGCAGCACGCGCCGATGCTCGCGATCGAGCCGGAACAGGTGCGTGATGCGATCGGCGAGCGCGCCGCCCATCTGCACCGCCGTGCCCTCGCGGCCGGCCGACCCGCCAAATAGATGCGTGACGACGGTCGCGACGAGCACGAGCGGCGCCATCCGCTTCGGCACGAGCGCCTTCGGGTCGTGAATTTCGTCGATCAGCAGGTTGTTGCCGCGCGCGACCGACTGGCCGAACCGGTGGTAGACCCAGCCGGTCGCGAAGCCCGCGGCCGGCAGCCCCCACAACAGCCACGGATGCGCGATGCGCGTGCCGGTCGCCCAGTCGAGCGCGATCAGGAACAGCGCGGAAGCGGTGCCGGCCAGCGCGCCAAGCAGCGCGGAGAGCGCGAGCCAACGGCACACGTAGCGCGCGGTCGCGAAAAAATCGGCAGAAGTCGAGAAAAGCATGATTTCCAGATTCGACGGAACATCAAAACCTGGGCGGCAGAATACCGCATGGACGGCCTGCGACCTCCTGACGACCCAGGAACACGCAGGCATCATCAGCCGGGCAACCGGCGGTTGAGGGCCGAACCGCGCACGACGCGCCGGAATCGACCGCAGGGAGGCATGCCATCTCCGCAGGCGGCAATTGTACGCGGCACCGCGCGGCGCGCGCAAGGCGCCGCCAGGGTTGGCGCGCCGTCAGTCGAGCGGCATGCGCGTCACGCGCGAGATCAGTTGCGGCGCGATGCGCTCGAGCGGCAGGATCGCCGATGCGGCGCCGATCGCCGCGGCTGCCTTCGGCATCCCGTAGACGGCGCTCGTCGCCTCGTCCTGCGCGATGGTGTAGCAGCCCTTCGCGCGCATCGCTTTCAGCCCCAGCGCGCCGTCGCGGCCCATTCCGGTCAGCAGCACGCCGAGCGCGTCGCCCTGCCAGCCGTCGGCGACGCTGTTGAAGAACACGTCGATCGACGGCCGGTACGGTGTCTCGGCCGGATGCCGCGTATAGCCGAGCACGCCGCGCGGCGACATGTACAGGTGATCGTTGGTCGCCGCGAGCAGCACCTCGCCCGCCCGCGGCACGCTGCCCTCCCGCGCGACACGCACGGGCAGCCGCGTATAGCCGTCGAGCCACTCCGCCATGCCGAACGCGAACGCCTGGTCGACGTGCTGGACGATCACGAGTGCGGCCGGAAAATCGGCCGGCAGCGCGCGCAGCAGCGCGGTGAGCGCAGTCGGCCCGCCGGCCGACGCGCCAATCGCGATCAGCGTCGGCAGGCCGCGAGCGGGAGCCGGCCCGGGCGGCACGAGCGTCACGCTCCGGCTTTCGAGCAGCCGGCCGATCTGGTCGATCTTCGCGAGCAGCGGCTGCGGCCCCGCATCCGACGGCAGGCCGAGCGCAAGGGTCGGCGTGTCGACCGCGTCGAGTGCGCCGGCGCCCATCGCCTCGTAGACCGACGACGTGTTCGCGCTGACGCTCGCGGTCACGACGAGGATCGCGCACGGCGCGCGCGCCATGATCTGCCGTGTCGCGGCCACGCCGTCGAGCTTCGGCATCACGAGATCCATCAACACGAGGTCGGGCGGGTGCGCGACGCAAAAATCCACCGCCTCGTCGCCGTCCGTCGCGACCCACAGCACGCGATGATCGGTGCGCAGCGCGATCACGCGGCGCAGTGCCTCGACGGCAAGCGGCAGATCGTTGACGATCCCGATGTTCATCCGCGTGCGTCTCCGATCAGGTCGTGCACCGCATCGAGCAGCGCCTCGTCGTGGAAACTGCTCTTCGCGAGGTAGTAGTCGGCGCCCGCATCGAGCCCGCGCCGGCGGTCCTCGTCGCGATCCTTGTACGACACGATCATCACCGGCACGCGCTTGAGCATCGGGTCGCCCTTGATCAAGGTGACGAGTTCGATCCCGTCCATGCGCGGCATGTCGACGTCGGTGACGACCAGGTCGAACGCGTCGCTGCGCACCGCGTTCCAGCCGTCCATTCCGTCGACCGCGACCGTCACGTCGTAACCGCGCTTCTCCAGCAGCTTGCGTTCGAGCTCGCGCACCGTCAGCGAATCGTCGACGACGAGCACGCGGCGGCGCCGGTCGGCGAGCGCGAGCTGCGGATCGCGCGTGAGCTTCGCGAGCTGTCCGCCGCGCACGAGCTTGTCGACGGAGCGGATCAGGTCCTCGACGTCGACGATCAGCACCGGGTCGCCGTTCTCGAGCAACGCGCCGGCCGCGATGTTCTGAATCTTGTGCAGGCGGCTGTCCAGCGGCTGCACGACGAGCATCCGTTCGCCGAGGAAGCGGTCGACGGCGACACCGTAGAGTTCGGGCTCGCCGCCGACGACCACCACCGCCGTGCTCGCGCGCGCGACGTCGGGTTCGCCGGCATCGAGCAACTGGTGCGCGGCGACGAGGCCCGCGCGCCGGCCGTCGAACGGAAAATGCGGCTGACCTTCGAGCACGTCGATGTCGTCGTGCGACAGCTCGAGCGTGCGGCGCACGTGCGCGAGCGGGAACGCGTAGGGTTCGCCGCCGACCTCGACCAGCAGGCTGCCGATCACCGACAGCGTGAGCGGCAACTGCAGCACGAAGCGCATGCCCGCGCCCGGCTCGTTGAAGATGCGCACCGCGCCGCGCACGCCGCGCACCATTTCCTGCACCGCGTCGAGGCCGACGCCGCGCCCCGACACGTCGGTCACCGCATCGCGCATCGAGAAGCCCGGCAACAGCAGGAATTCGAGCAGCTCGGGATCGGACAGCCGCGCGGCCGTCTCGTCGTCGGTCAGGCGCTGGCGCACGACCGCCGCGCGCAATGCGTCCATGTCCACGCCCGGCCCGTCGTCGATCACGCTCACGAGCAGCGAACCGGCGCTGTGGCGCGCCTCCAGCGTGACGCTCGCCTCGGCCGCCTTGCCGCGCGCGCGACGCACGTCGGGCGCCTCGACGCCGTGATCGATCGCGTTGCGCAGCAGGTGGCCGAGCGGCGCGTCGAGCAGATCGAGGATGTCGCGGTCGACCTGCGTGCCTTCGCCGACGATCGAGAAGCGCACCTGCTTGCCGAGCGAGCGCGCGAGATCGCGAACGATGCGCGGATACGCGCGCGTCGCGTCGCCGAACGGCCGCATCCGGCACTGCAGCGCCTCGTCGTACAGCTGCTCGGCGATGTGCGTGCTGCGCCGCTCGAAGCGGTCGAATTCATCCATGCGCTCGGCGAGCGAACGCTGCAGGTCGTTGAGCATGTGCCGCACTTCGTTCACCGACGCGAGCACGCCCGCGTCGAGATCGTCGGCAAATTGTTCGTACAACAGATCGAGCGAACGGGCCGCGTCGCGCTGCGCGCGCTTCACGCGCAGCATCGACTCCGCGAACGGCTTGAGCCAGCGCGATTCCACGAGCGACTCGCCGGACAGGCTCAGCAGCCGGTTCAGCGTGTCGGCACGCACGCGGCGCATCGCGCCCGCGCCGGCCGCGCGGCCGGCCTGGACGGGATCGGGCACGGCCGCCGACACGGCCAGCGGCGGCACCGCCGCACCCGCCCCGACGGATTCGTTCGCGGCGCCGTCGTGCTCGCGAAGCGGCACGACGGACGGCGGCGCCGACGGGGGCGGCGAGAAAGTCGGCGCAGAGGCAGGCATCGCGTGCACGCCGTCGGCACTCGTCAGCGCCAGCGCGAACGCCTCGATCTCGGCCGGCGACACGGGCTGCGCCTGCGGATCGGCGACGCGCACCAGCAAGTCGACGCCGGCGAGCAGCACGTCGACGTGTGTGGCCGTCAGCGCGATCGTGCCGGCCTGCGCGGCGACGAAGCATTCTTCCATCCGCCCCGCGATGTCGACGCCGAGCGGCACGCCCACGATACGCGCGGCGCCCTTCAGCGAATGCGCGGCACGCATGCATGCCTCGAGTGCGACGGAATCGGGTTCGCCCGATTCGAGCGCGAGCAGGCGTTCGGACAGCGCCTGGGTCTGCGTGCGCGTCTCCTCGCGATACAGCTCGAGCAGCGACAGGTGGCTCAGATCGTCATCGCCGCTCATCGCATGCTCCGTGTCACGGCGTCGAACAACCGATCGTCGTCGAGCAGGCCGACCGACTTGCCCCGCCACGACAGCACGCCGCGCGACAGGCCGGCGCTCGCGCGCCCGACCGTCGCGGGCACCGGCACCCATTCGGATGCGCCGAAGTGCAGCACGCCCTCGACTTCATCGACCGGAAACACGACCGGCTCGCCCTGGTGCGCGGCGACCAGCAGCCGCGTGAAACGGCCGTCCGCGCCACCGTTGCCGCCCTTGCCGCCCTTGCCAGCATCGAGGCCGAGCAGCGCGCCGATCGAGATCGCGATGCGCAACGTGCCGCGAATGTTGACCACGCCGCGCACCGCCGAATGGCGCCGGTACGGCAGCGAATGGATCGGGCGCGTGCCGGCGATCTCGCGCAGCACGCCGATCGGCAGCGCGAGCCACTCGTCGGCGACGCGAAACGCGAGTGCGGCCTGGCGCGTATCGTCGTCGCCGTGTGCGGTCGCATCGAGCGCGCCGATCCGCTGCGTGGCGTCGGCCATCTCGGCGACGCCGAGCGGACGTTCGAGCAGCTTCGCCGCGTGATACGCGTAGACCGGACAGTTCAGGCAGCGCAGGCAGTCGGCCAGCCGCTCGCACGAGCGGTCGCCGCGCGTGCCGATCCGGTTCCAGCAATCGTCGACGCCGATCGTCGTGTCGTCAGTGGCAACGATGTCGCGATTCATTCTTTCCTCGGTCATCCCGATGTCGGCTCCCAACCCGTATTCTCGTTATCCGGCCGAGCGCCGCGCACGCTCGAGCAACCATCGCGCGCCGGCGCCATCGCCGCCGACGTCGAGCAAGGTCGCGAGATGCGTCAGCGCTTCATGGTGTGTCGGCCGCAGATACAGCGCCTTCCGGTAGAAATCGCCCGCTTCCGCGACGCGCCCGCGCGCATCGGCGATCAGCCCGTTCAGGTAGAACGCGTCCGCGTGCGGCCCGGCGTGCGCGGAGAACTGCGCGAGCACGCGCTCTGCCTCGTCGAATGCGCCCGCATTGGCCAGCGCCTGCGCTTCCTCGAGCGTCGGTGCGGCGCTGTCGGCGACCGGCGCGGCCTGCACGGGCATCTCGGCCAGGTTGGCCGCATGGGCCGGCGAGTCGCCACGCGAATCGGCCTGCGACTTGCGCGCCGTCGTGCGCTCGATCGCCGCCGTGAACGCGGCGCCCGACGGCGCGGCGTCGCTCCACGTCGGCGGTACGACGGCCAGCAGCGGGCGCGCCGCGGCCGGCGGTGCGACAGCAAAGCGCCCGGCGCGCCGGTACGGCGTGGTCGCGGGCATCGGTGCCGCATGACCGTCCGCCGCGGCGCCACCGCGCGCGGGATGAAACGCGAACGCCAGCGGCACGCGCGCCGAACGCATCCCGTGCCGCATCGCGACGCCCGTTTCGGCGGGGCCGACGAACAGCATCCCGTCATCGGCGAGCGAGCTTTCGAGCCATTCGACCACGCGGTCCTGCGCGTCGCGGTCGAAATAGATCAGCACGTTGCGGCAGAACACGAAATCGTAGCGAATGCCCGTGTCGGTGCCCGGTTCGACCAGGTTCGCCTGGCGAAACTGCACGCAGGCGCGCACGCGCTCGTCGAGCAGCCAGCCGTCGGCGACCGGCGTGAAGTAGCGGCCGCGGAACTCGGTCGCCGTACCGCGAAACGCATTGCGCCCATAGCAGCCGACCCGCGCCTGTTCGATCGCGCGCGCACTCAGGTCGATCGCGTCGATCGTGAAGCTGGCCGGATCGAGCCCGGCGTCGAGGAGCGCCATCGCCGCCGAATACGGCTCCTCGCCGGTCGAACACGGCGCGCTCAGCACGCGGATCACGCGCCCGGGCATCGCGGCGAGCCGCTCGGCCGCGAGCCGGGCGAGCGTCGCGAATGCCTCGCGATCGCGGAAGAACCACGTCTCGGGCACGACGAACAGTTCGATCAGCGCGCGCCGTTCGTCGGCCGATGCGTTGAGCTGCTGCCAGTAAGCATCGAGCGCTTCCGGCGTGACGGGCGGCCGCGCCGCCGACGGCAGCCGCTCGCCGTCGCCCTGCAGCGCGTGCACGCGCTCCGTCAGCGCGCGGCTCAGGAAATCGTTGCCGAGCGAATCGGGGTCGATGCCGGTCTCGCGCAGCAGCCACGCGCGAAATCGCGAATCGGACTCTTTCATGCGGACTCCCCTCCGTGGCCCGGCAGGCCGTCGAACAGATACTGGCGTGCAACGTCGTCGATCAGGTCGGCCACCGAGACTTGCTGCACGATCCCGTCGGACGTGTTGGCGACGCGCCCGAGCCAGCGCGTGCGCGCGGTCGATACGCCGCTCGCGCGGAACGCGGCGCGGTCGATCCGCAGCGTCTGCGTCGCGCGCTCGACGATCAGGCCGATCACGCGATCGCGCTCGAGCTGCCCGACGCGACAGCGAGCCATCACCAGCCGCGTCGAGCGCAGCGCATGCGCGCGCCGCCCGAGCGCCAGCATCGACACGTCGATCACCGGCACGGGCTGACCGCCGCGCATCAGCAGCCCGGCGATCCATTCGGGCGCACCGGGCACGACCTTGGTGGTGGCGAGCGGCAACACCTCGTCGATGTCGGCGGCGTCGAGCGCATAGCGCTCGCCGTCGAGCTCGAACATCAGGAACAGCGCGTGCGCGCCGCCGTTCGGTTCGGCGCGCGTCACGCGTCGACCTTGAAACGCGACACGCTGGTGCGCAGCTGGTTCGCGACGAGCGTCAGGTCGTCGATCGCCTGCGACGACTGGCGCAGCGATTCGGCCGTCTGCTGCGCGGCCTCGGACAGCTGCGAAAGCGCCTGGGTGATCTGCTCGGCGCCGTTCGCCTGGGTCTGCATCCCTTCGTTGACCATCTGGAAGCGCGGCGCAAGCGTCTGCACCTCGGCGATGATCTGCGACAGCTGCCCGCCGACCTGCTGCACGTCGAGCATCCCGCGGCGCACTTCCTCGGAGAACTTGTCCATTCCCATCACGCCCGCCGACACCGCCGACTGGATCTCCTTCACCGTCTGCTCGATGTCGTACGTCGCCACCGCCGTCTGGTCGGCCAGGCGCCGGATCTCGGTCGCGACGACCGCGAAGCCGCGGCCGTACTCGCCGGCCTTCTCGGCCTCGATCGCCGCGTTCAGCGACAGCAGGTTGGTCTGATCGGCCACCTTGGTGATCGTCGCGACGACCTGGTTGATGTTCAGCGCCTTCTCGTTGAGGATCGCGAGCTTCGCGTTCACCGAACCGGCCGCGTCCATCACGCTGCGCATCGTCTCGCCCATCCGCGTGAGGCCGCTCTGGCTCACGCCCGCGAGCGTCGCCGACTGCTCGGCCACGCCGGCCACCTCGTTCATCGTGCGCAGCAGGTCGCGCGAGGTCGCGAAGATCTCGCGCGAGGTCGCGCCGATTTCGGTCGTCGTCGCCGCGGTTTCGTTGGCGGTCGCCTGCTGCTCGCGCGAGGTCGCCGCGATTTCGGCGACCGACGTCGTCACCTGCAGCGACGACTGCTGCGCACGCGCGACCAGCTCGGTCAGCTCGTCGGCCATCCGGTTGAAGCCCGTCTCGAGCGTGCCGAACTCGTCGCGGCGACGCAGGTCGAGGCGGCGCGTCAGGTTGCCGGTGCGCATCACGTCGTGCACCTCGACGAGCCGCGCCATCGGCACGGTGACCGCGCGGAACAGCCCGTAGCCGAGCGCGAGCGCGGAGAACAGGACGATGCCCAGCGCGGCGGCGAGCACGATCTCGGTATCCTGCACGGACTCGCGGATCAGCTTCGCGGACTGGTCGGCGAACTTGCGGTTCTCCTGCACCAGCGTGTTCGCGCCGCGCACGACCTCGGCCCACGCCGGCTGCACCTTCGCGTAGGCGGCGACGGCCTCTTCACGCGACACGCGATGCCTTTGCACGGCATCGTTCAACAGCGGCAGGTAGCGATCGAACGACGCGCGAAAGGCGGCAAAGCGCTGACGGTCGTCGTCCCGGAACGTCGTGTTCTGATAGTCGATCGACAGCGACTCGACGTCCTTCACGGCATCGCCGATCTTCGCGAGATCGCGCTGTACGGCCTCCGGGTCGGCATCGACGAAGGTCGCCTGCTGCAGCATCGTGAACGATTCGTTGACCGCCCCGCGCAGCGACGCCGCGAGATAAACGCCCGGCAGCGAATCGCGTTCGATGCTGACGGCTTCGGTGTTGATCGCGCGCAGGCGCTCGTAGGACACGCCGGCCATCACCAGCATCAGCACGAACAGCACGCCGAAGCTGAACAGGATACGGTTGCCGAGCGTCAGCCGGGCGGTGCCGATCGTCGGGTGCAGGCTTTCATTGGTCGCGCGGGGCGTCACGGTGGCCATGTTCGTTGTGGGCTTTCTAAAATCAGCGTTGAAAAAAACCGCGCCCGCTCGCGCGCCGAACGGCGCGCCACGAGCGCATCGGGGTCTGCGGGCAGCGCGGCGCCGGCCGGCCGCGCCGCGAAATCATCGCTCCGCTTGCGCCGGCAGCCGAAGCGCGACCATGAAGCCGCGCGCCGTATTGCGCATCAGGATCTGGCCGCGATGCCGCGCGGCCGTCGCGCGGACGAACGCAAGACCGAGGCCGAAGCCGCCGCGCGCCGCGCCATGCGCGGATTCGAGCCGCACGAACGACTCGGTCGCGGCCGTGCGCTGCTCGGGCGCGATGCCGGGGCCCGCGTCCTCGACGCCGATCAGCCACGCGTCGTCGTCCTCGCTCAGCGTGCAGTGCACGTCCGTGCCGGCCGGGCCGTACTTCAGCGCGTTGTCGATCAAATTCGCGACCGCGCGCGTGAGCATCATGCGGTCGCCCATCGTCACGCACTCGGCATCGGGCACGTGGGCAACGACCCGGCTGCCGAATCCGGCCGCCTTCTCCCACAGCTGGTCGACGGCGTCGAGCACGATTTCGTTGAGACTCAGGACCTCGTGCGCGCGGCGTTCCGACTGCGCGCGGGTCAGGTGGATGAAGCCGTCGGCGAGCGCGAGCGCGCGCCGTGCGTGGCCGGCAATGCGCTCCATGATCGGCGGCATGTCGCCGTGCTCGCTGCGGTAGACCTCGAGCAGCGCGAGGATCGACGTCTGCGGCGAACGCATGTCGTGCGACAGGAAATCCAGCGCTTCGTCGCGCTGGCGCGACATCAGGTACGAATTCGAGTGATAGCGGATGCGCGCGGTCAGCTCCATCGCGTCCGGGAGCTTCACGAGGTAGTCGTTCGCGCCGGCGATGAACGCCTCGCGCTTGACGATCGGCTCTTCCTTCGCCGACAGCACGATGATCGGCACGCGTGCGGTGTCGGTGTCCGCGCGCCACGCGCGAACGAGATCGAGGCCGTCGATTTCAGGCATCACGAGATCCTGCAGGATGACCGTCGGCTTCACGTCGCGCGCGACCGCCATCGCCCGATGCGCGTCGGTGCACACATGCAGGTCGATATCGTGCTCGCTGCGCAGCGCACGGCGGATCACCTCGCCGACGAACGGCTGATCGTCGACGAGCAGAACCGATAGCCCCGATTCGAGACAATCCGGCGCATTATCACCGCTGGATTCTTTCATAAATACCGTTTCAAACGCCAAATCTCCAATTGATTCTTTCATAGGAGTTGTTTATCCGACTTGGACGCCATCTTAAATCCGGCGGGAGAGAAATCCGCCTATGGTTGCCGATCTGGCCTGTCGGCATTGCCTCGCGGGGATCCGAACGCCGATTTCACCCCGACGACGGTCGTATTACCTCCGCGCGCTTTCTCTCAATAAAGATAACCGGCTGATTCTAAATGAAATTAGAACACAGCATCTATCTCCTTCCGGTTTAGTTTTGCCAAATATGGTGAAAGAGCGGGATTCAGATAAATCAGATCATTTCCGGACGCGAAAGACGATAACGTTTGCGCGGCCGGCACCGCGAGGTTTGCATGCGCTGCAAGGCCGTCGTCTCGAACGTATTGGGGCCGGATTCCAATGCGAGGGAATCGGGAGATCGGAGGGAGGAAAATCGCGCGTCGCGACCGGATCGGCGCGACGCGCGAGCGCATGGCACCGCGCGATTGGCGCGACCGCGCTTTCGCGGCGCGCCCGCGCGGGCGCTTACCCGCGTGCGTGCTGCGCGGACACTTCCTGCAGATCGAGATCGCGCTCGAGCATGTGCAGCATCTCGTCGTGGATGCGGCCAGAACGATGCAGGCGCAACAATTCCGCACGCCCGGCCTTGATCGCGGCCAGCACGACGTCGTAGTGCGCGGTGCGCACCTCCGCCGGATAGGCCGGCTCGTTCTTCGTGCGCTCGGTCAGTTCCGCGCGATACGTGTATTGCTCAAGCAGGCGCGGATGAATCACCTTGCCGCTGTCGTCGCGCACCAGCGGCTGGATCGCCGCGAGTTGCGCAGCCTCGATATGCGCCCACGCCTGCGGCTCGGTCAGATGATGCGCGGCGCGCTCCTCGCGCTGGGGCAGGCGCAGCAGCCGGATCAGCGGCCCGATGGTCGTGCCCTGCATGAGCACGGTGACGAGGATCACCGCGAACGACGCCACCAGGATCACGTCGCGGCCCGGCATCGCCTCCGGCAACGACAGCGCGATCGCCAGCGTCACGACGCCGCGCATCCCGGCCCAGCTCATGATCGTCGCGGCTTTCCAGTCCGGGGCGGCACCCCGCCGGATGATCCCGCGCACGGGCACCTTCAGCGCCTCGACCGCATAGATCCAGACGAAGCGCGACACGACCACCGCCACCAGCACCGCGAGCACCGGCGGGACCATCGTCGCGAGCACCTGCTCGAAACCGCCGAGCCGGTGGATCGCGCCGCGCAGCGACAGCCCGATCAGCACGAACACCAGCGCTTCGAGCAGGAACACGATGACCTGCCAGAACGCGGTGCCGCGCGTGCGCACGGCGGCCGAGAACACCTCGTGCTGATGCCAGCCGACGATCATGCCCGCCGTGACCGTCGCGATCACGCCCGACACCTCGACCATCTCGCCCGCGATGTATGCGATCCAGCCGGCGATCACCGCGACGGTGATCGTCAGATAGTCGTCATCGAGCAGCTTCAGGAACCACACGACGAGCTTTCCGACCACGAAGCCGACCACGACACCGCCGAGCCCGAGTTCGGCAAAGCGCACGACCGCGTGCTCGAGACTGAACGCACCCGTCAGCGCGGCGGCGACCGCGAAGCGGAACAGCACCAGGCCGGCCGCGTCGTTCAACAGGCTTTCCCCTTCGAGCAGCACCATCAGCCGGCGCGGCAGCGCGACGCGTTCGAGCACCGCTTTCGCGGCCACCGCGTCGGGCGGCGACACGATCGCGCCGAGCGCGAAGCACGCGGCCCACGGCAGCGACGGCACGACCCAGTGCACGGCGAAACCGACCGCGAACGTCGTAAACACCACTGCGCCGATCGCGAGCATCAGGATGCCGCCGACGTTGTGCTTGAACTCCTCCCATACCGAGAAATACGCGCCGTCCATCAGCAACGGCGGCAGGAACACGAGCAGCACGAGTTCCGGATCGAGATTGATCGGCGGCAGGCCGGGAATGAACGCGATGCCGATGCCGCCGATCAGCAGCGCGGCCGCGGGCGGCAATCGCAACCGCTTGGCGATGCATTCGAGCGCGACGATCGCGAGGAATGACAACAGAACCAGCTTGAATGCCGAGACGGGGGACATGAATCGACCTCGTGAAGAATGAATGCGCACGCCAGCCGGTGTCGTACCCCGGTTGGCCGATTCGCGCGATTACATCACGATGCGATGCGTGCAGTCGAGTGCGTTCGGAAAGCGCGGCACGCGATGCCGCCACGATGGCGCACCGCGCGGCCAGCGCCGCGCCCACCGGCGTGCGCCGAAACGAAAACGGCACGCGGGCCGGCGTGCTCGCCAACCCGCGTGCCGTGTGCCGCGCCCTTCGCGCTAGCGGCGCCGCACGACCATCAGGCGCGGCTCGGTCATGTCCTCGATCGCGTAACGGATCCCTTCGCGGCCGAGCCCCGAATCCTTCACGCCGCCATACGGCATGTTGTCGACGCGAAACGACGGCACGTCGTTGATCACGACGCCGCCCACCTCCAGTTCGTCCCACGCGCGCTGCGCATGCGCGAGCGAATCGGTGAACACGCCGGCCTGCAGCCCGAAGTCGCTGTCGTTGACGCGCGCGAGCGCATCGTCGAAACGCTCGAACTTCTCGAGGATCGCGACCGGACCGAATGCCTCCTTGCGGTACAGGTCCTGGTCGCGACCGACATTTTCCAGCAGCGTCGCCTCGAACATCGCGCCGCCGACCTTGCCGCCCGCGACGATCTTCGCCCCCGCCGCAACGGCCGCGTCCATCCAGCCCGCCAGCCGACGCGATTCGGATTCGGAGATCATCGGGCCGACGAACGTCGACGGATCCTTCGGATCGCCCATCTTCAGCGAACGCGTCTTCGCGATCAGCTTGTCGCGCAGCGCGTCGTACAGGTCCGCATGCACGAGGATCCGCTGCACGCCGATACAGCTCTGGCCCGACTGGTAATACGCGCCGAACGCGAGACGTTCGACCACGTAGTCGAGCTGCTCGCGCTGGTCCGCATCGACGATCGCCGCCGCGTTGCCGCCGAGCTCCAGCACGACCTTCTTCTTGCCCGCCTTCTCCTTCAGCGCCCAGCCCACGGCCGGCGAGCCCGTGAACGACAGCAGCTTGAAGCGCTCGTCGGTCGTGAACAGGTCCGCGCCGTCGCGATGCGCGGGCAGCACCGAGAACGCGCCCTTGGGGAGGTCCGTTTCGGCGAGCACCTCGCCGATGATCAGCGCGCCGATCGGCGTGCGGCTCGCGGGTTTCAGCACGAACGGGCAGCCTGCGGCCAGCGCGGGCGCGACCTTGTGCGCGGCCAGGTTCAGCGGGAAATTGAATGGCGAGATGAACGAGCACGGGCCGATCGGCACGCGCCGCGTATAGCCGGTGTAGCCTTGCGCGCGTGCCGAGATCTCGAGGTTGATTACCTCGCCGTCGATGCGCACCGACTCCTCGGAAGCGACGCGAAACGTATCGATCAGCCGCGTCACTTCGCCCTTCGAATCGTTGATCGGCTTGCCCGCCTCGATGCAGAGCGCCTCGGCCAGCTCGTCGAAACGCTCGCGAAAGCGCGCGACACAGTGGTCGAGCACCGCCTGACGCTTGTAGGCCGGCAACTCGCGCATCGGCTTCGCGGCGCCGACCGCCGCGCCGATGGCCGCATCGATCGCCTTCGCGTCGGCCAGCGCGACGCGCGTGGCGACCTTGCCGCTGAACTTGTCGGTCACTTCGAGGTCGGTGTTCGCGTAGACAGCCTCGTTGGCCAGATAGTACGGATAGGTATCCTTCAACATGGAATGCTCCTTCCGGTGAACTGCGGATTCAGAGTTGCGCCGACAGGCGCTTGATTTCGCGGTTGAGCACGCGCTCGTTGTCCGAATAGTCGATCGGCACGTCGATCACGTGCACGCCGGGCGTCGCGAAGCAGTCGCGCAGCAGCGGTTCGAGAGCATCGGCCGCCTCGACGCGATGCCCGTGCGCACCGTAGCTCTGCGCATATGACACGAAATCGGGATTCTTCAGCGTCATCGCGAAATCGGGGAAGTTCATGTTCTCCTGCTTCCAGCGGATCATCCCGAACGCGTCGTCGCGCAGGATCATCACGACGATGTCGAGCTTGAGCCGCACGGCGGTTTCGAGTTCTTGCGAATTCATCATGAAGCCGCCGTCGCCGCATACGGCGATCACCTTGCGCTGCGGATGCACGATCTTCGTCGCGATCGCGGACGGCAAGCCCGCGCCCATCGACGCGAGCGCGTTGTCCAGCAGCAGCGAATTCGGCTCGTGCGCGCGCCAGTAGCGCGCGAACCAGATCTTGTACATCCCGTTGTCGAGGCAGACGATCCCGTCGGTCGGCAGCGCGTTGTACAGATCGTTCACAATCCGCACCGGGTACATCGGGAAGCGCGGGTCGTGCTGCCCTTTCTGCAGGTGCGCGTCGAAATGCTCCTTGATCATCGCGAAGCGCGCGAAATCCCAGTGCGGCTGCGGCGCGATCGCCTCCTTCATCTGCCACACCGCGTTCGCGATGTCGCCGACCACCTCGATCTGCGGAAAGTAGACGGGATCGACCTGCGCGCCGAGGAAGTTCACGTGGATCACGGTCTTGTCGTCCGTGCGCATGAAGAACGGCGGCTTCTCGATCACGTCGTGGCCGACGTTGATGATGCAGTCCGCATGCTCGATCGCGCGGTGCACGAAGTCGCCGTCGGACAGCGTCGCGTTGCCGAGCCACAGCGGATGCGTTTCGTCGATCACGCCCTTGCCCATCTGCGTCGTGAAGAACGGGATGCCCGTCTTGTCGACGAATTCGAGCAGCATCTTGCAGGTCGTCTTGCGATTGCCGCCCGCGCCGATCATCAGCAACGGGTGGCGCGCGGCCTGGATCGCGTCGACCGCGTGCGCGACGGCCTTCTCCTCGGCCACCGGCCGCCGGCTGTAGCTGCGCGGAATCGGCTTGCCGTCGCCCTCCTCGTGCGCGATGTCCTCCGGGAGCTCGAGATGCGCGGCGCCCGGGCGCTCCTCCTCCGCGCGACGAAACGCCTCGCGCACCGCCGACGGAATGTTGCCGATCGACACGATCTGCCGCGTGAACTTCGTGAGCGGCTGCATCATGCCGACGACGTCGACGATCTGGAAGTGGCCCTGCTTGCTGGATTTGATCGGCTTCTGCCCGGTGATCATCAGCATCGGCATGCCGCCGAGCTGCGCATACGCGGCAGCCGTCACGAAGTTGGTCGCGCCCGGCCCGAGCGTCGCGAGACACACGCCGGTGCGGCCCGTCAGGCGGCCGTAGGTGGCGGCCATGAACCCGGCCGCCTGCTCGTGCCGGGTCAGCACGAGCTTGATCCTGGATCGCCGCAGCGATTCGAGCAGATCGAGGTTTTCCTCGCCGGGAATGCCGAACACGTACTCGACGCCCTCGGCTTCCAGCGCCTTCACGAACAGATCCGATGCTTTCATGGGGGACTCTCGGTTGATGCCGCCTGCCCGGCTTACGGACGCGCGGCGTTCAGAACGCGCGCCGGCCTACGGCACGCGGACGCTTTACCTACTGGACACTGACCACGGCACTGCCCGCCGCGCAACGCGCGGCGGCGCCTCCCTGTGCAGGAGGGCGAACGGATCCGCCCGCGCGCGGCAAGCACGCACGGGCGGCAAGGACGTTTTTGATTGTAGACGGATTCGCGGAAATCCGACTTCGGCCGAATGGCCGGGTGCGGCCGCGCGAAAGCATCGGCCTGACGGCCAATTCGACGTCAAACGGCGCGCGCGGCCCTATCGTTGGGGGCAACCAGATTCCATTCACCCAATCCATCTGTGAACCATGGTTGACACATTGCCATTCATGCCCTACAGTGCGCCTACATTCAGTATCCGGACCACCGACGTCTTCGATGCATGGTTTGCCGGCCTGCAGGATCGCGTCGCGCGGCGGCGCATCCAGGCACGCATCGATCGTCTGTCGATGGGCAACCCGGGCGACTGGAAATCCGCCGGCTCGCCCGTCGTCGAAATGCGTGTCGACCACGGCCCCGGCTATCGCGTCTATTACGTCAGACGCGGAACGATTTGGGTGATCCTGCTCTGCGGCGGCGACAAGTCGACGCAACAGGCGGACATCCGCGCCGCGCACGCGATGCTCGAGCGGCTCGACCTGGAGTGATCATGGACAAGATCAAGACCCGGCCGTGGGATTCGGCCGAACACCTGAAGACCGACGACGACATGGCCGACTACTTCGAGGCCTGTCTGCAGGAAGCCGGCGACGATCCGGCCTTCATCGCGCATGCGCTCGGCGTGATCGCCCGTGCGCGCGGCATGTCGCAGGTCGCGCGCGACGCGGGCCTGTCGCGCGAAGGGCTGTACAAGGCGCTGTCGCACGACGGCAATCCGAGTTTCGGCACGATCCTGAAGGTGATCAAGGCACTCGGCCTCCAACTGCACGGCGCGAAGGCGCATGCGTGATTCAGCGGCGCACGCGTTCAGTCGAGAGGAACGGTAAGCTGATCGATCACGGCGCTGGTCGGCGGACGCACGCCGCGCCACCACGCGAACGCTTCGGCTGCCTGCTCGACCAGCATGCCCACGCCGTCCGCCACGCCGAGTACGCCCGCATTGCTCGCCAGCCGCAGGAACGGCGTCAGTCGCTTGCCGTACGCGAGCTCGTAGGCCGTGCCCTTCGGGCTGAAGACGCCGGGCGGCACGGGCGGCAGATCGCCCGTCAGGCTCGCCGACGTGGCATTGACCACCAGATCGAAACGTCCCATGCGCTCGAGATCGGCGTAGCCGCAGGCGACGAGTGCACCGCGCCCGGCGACCTGGGCCGCCAGCGCCCGTCCTTTGGCGACGTCGCGGTTCGCGATGACCATTTCAGCCGGTCCCGCCTCGAGGAACGGCAGCAATGCGCCGCGCGCCGCGCCGCCGGCACCGAGCATCAGCACGCGCTTGCCGGCCAGCGACAGGCGAAGATTGACCTCGATGTCGCGAACGAGCCCGATGCCGTCGAAATTGTCGGCCAGAATGCGCCCGTCCTCGAATTTCAGTGCATTGGCGGCGCCGGCGAGCGTTGCGCGCTCGCTGCATTCGTCGGCCATCGCAAAAGCCTTGAGCTTGAACGGTGCGGTCACGTTCATGCCCTTGCCGCCCGCGGCGGCGAACGCCCGCACCACGTCGGCAAAGGCCTCCTGCGGCTCGACCGGCCCCTCGATTGCCGTATAGCGCAAGTCCTGCCGCGTCTCTTCGGCAAAGAGGCCGTGGATCAGCGGGGATTTCGTGTGTCCGATCGGGTTGCCGATCACCGCGTAATGGTCAGTCATCGTGGGCTCACCTGGAAAAAAGAACGCCATCGGTCTGCATCGCGTCGATCTCGGCCGGGTCGTAGCCCAGCGAGCGCGCCACCTCGGCGTTGTGCTGCCCGAGGTCGGGCGCGACGTCGCGAATCGTCGTGTCGCAATCGGAGAAACGGAACGGCAGGTTGGGCAGGCGCAGCGTGCCGTAGCGCGGGTGCTGCTGCTCGACCACCATGCCGCGTGCGTGAATCTGCGGGTCGGCCAGCACCTCGTCGATGCGTTGCACCTTGGCGCACGGGACGTCGATGTCGTCCAGCAATGCCAGGATCGACGCGACGGAGCGCGCGGCCACCCAAGGCTCGACGATCGACAGGATCTCCGTGCGATGCGCGTTGCGGCCGACGCTGTCGTGGAATCGCGCGTCGGCGCCGAAACCCGCCGGGCCGCCATGCGCTTCGATCAGGTTTGCGAAGCGTTTCCACGCATCGTCGACTTGTGCCGCGATCACGAGATCGCCGTCCGCGGCGCGGAACACGCCATACAGCGTCGAAGTCGGCATGTCGTGGCCCGTCTGCTCGGGCAGCGCACCTTGCAGTGTGTAGCACTGCACCGCGTACTCGTGCATCGACACCAGCGTGTCGTACAGCGCCATGTCGATGTGCTGACCGCGTCCGCTCTTCACACGTCCGAGCAACGCGGCGTTGATCGCGGCTACCGCGTGAATGCCGGTGTACATGTCGCCCAGCGAAATGCGCAGCAACGGCGGGCGCTCGCCGGGCGTGCCGACCATCTGCATGATCCCGCTTTTGGCTTCGGCAATCAGTCCGAAGCCGGCACGGTGCGCGTCCGGCCCCGTATGGCCATAGGCCGAAATCGAGCAATATACGAGGCCCGGATTGCGTGCCGACAACGCTGCGTAGCCGAGCCCCAGCTTGTCCAGCGCGCCGGGCCGGTAGTTCTCGACGAATACGTCCGCCGAGTCGCACAGGCGCTGCATGAATGCCTTGCCGCGCGGGTCCTTCATGTTGACGCTCACGCCGCGCTTGCCCATGTTGAGCTGCAGGAAATAGCCGCTTTGCTGGTCGTCGAGCACGGTGGCGTGCTGGCGCCCGGCGTCGCCGCTGCCCGGGCGCTCGACCTTGATGACTTCGGCGCCGAGCGCCGCCAGGCATCGCCCCACGTACGGACCGGCGAGGAAATGGCTGTAGTCGACGACGCGAATACCTTCGAGAGGACGGGCCTGCATCAGAACGCTCCCGGCCGGCGCGGCACCATCAGGCGATGCTCGCCGCGTTGGACCACCTGGCCATCCTGATTGATCAGCTCGGACGGCAGCACGACGATGCCCCAGCCCGGGCGACTCTTGCTGGTTCGCATGGAGCCGACGCGAAACTTCACGTGCAGCACGTCGTCGACCTTGATCGGCAGCAGGAAATCCCAGCTCCAGCCCAGCGACATGCCGGGCAGGAAGCGGTAGTCGCTCTGCGTCTTGAGGCCGTCCGCGATCGACAGCCCGAACAGGCCGTGCGCTACGATGCAGCCGAAGTGGCTCGCGTTTGCGTAGTCCTCGTCAACATGCACGGGCGTATGGTCGCCGGTGAGGTCGGCGTACGCGAGGATGCGCGCCTTGGTCACTTTGTATTGCGGGCTGACGCACTCGTCGCCTTCGCGCGCATCGTCCCAGTATTTTTCGATGATCGTCATCTTCATGCCTCCGCGCGTGGGTCGATCGCCAGCGCCTGCGCGACGCAGGAGGCCGGCCTCGCCTGGATGAATTCGACGGCAAGGCCGTCCGGCAGGCGCAGCCAGTTGCGCCCCTGCGGCATTTCGGTCACGCCGAAGCGCCGTGCCGAGGCCAGTGCAGCCTCCATGTCTTCGCACATCACGCCAAGGTGGGCGAGCCGGCCTTCGGGTCCGTCATGGTCCGGGGCGTGGATGAACTGCAGGCCGCCGAGCGTCCAGTACTGCCGCGGCGCGTCGAGCTCGCCGTCCACTTCACGCATGGTCATGCCGAACACGTCTTCGAAAAAACGGATGTGCCACCGGATGTCCTTCACCCAGATCGCGACATGCTCCAGATAGGCTTTCGGCGCGTTCATCGGGCTGCCTCGCCGTGCTTGCGGTCGGCCATCGCGCGTTCGATTCCCTTGATACAGGCGACGAGCGTCGCGTTCACCGGCGTCGGCACGCCGTACCGCTGGCCCCAGCGCACGACCGAACCGTTGATGTAGTCGATCTCGGTGATCGAGCCCTTCTCCAGACTTTGCAGCATCGACGTCTTGAACGCCGCGGGCAGCCCCTCGGCGGCGAGCGTCCACGCCTGCTCGGGGTCCGTCATCGACAGCCTGACGCCGGCCGCCTGCGCGGCCGCGATCGCCTCGGCCACGGCCGCAAGCGATGTGGCCTTCAGCACGGGCTCGTCGTAAAGCTGTCCGTAGGTCAGCCCGGTGACGCCGGTGAGTGCGCCCGTCGCGACATTGACCAGCAGCTTGTCCCACATCGTGCCGATGATGTTGTCGCTGACGGTCGTGCCGAGGCCGGCCGTGTTGAATGCGTCCGCGATCGCCTGCACGCGCTGCGTGATGCGTCCGTCGAGTTCGCCGATATAGGTCAGCTTGCCGCGCACGCCGGACTCGATGTGCCCTGCGCCGCGAAGCACGCCGCCGACGTAGGTCTTGCCCGCGAGCACGCGTTCGCGGCCGACCACGTCGGCAAGGATGTCCTCGTGGCCCAGGCCGTTTTGTAGCGACAGCACCAGCGTATCGGGGCCGACCAGTTCCGGCGCACCGCGCATCGCCGCTTCGGTGTGGAACGATTTCACCAGCACGATCACCAGATCGGCGGCGCCGACTTCGGCGGCTTGCGTCGTCGCATGGACGCGGACATGCCGCGAGCCGTCAGCATCGTCGACCCGAAGGCCATCGCGGCGCATCGCATCGACATGTGCCGCAGAGCGGTCGATCAACCAGGTCTCGTGGCCGCCTTCGGTGAGCGTGGCGCCAATCGCGCAGCCCAGCGCGCCGGCACCCAGAATCGCAATCTTCACTGGCTTCTCCTTGATGTATGGCTGCACGATAGGAGTTGCCGCTCATACTGGCAATTCAATGAGTACAATGGCGTCATTGCCCCAGACAATAACCCGATGACGCCGCCCGACCTGCCCGATTTGAAGCTGCTTCAGCTCTTCGATCTGCTGTACGAGATCCGCAGCGTGACGCGCGTGGCCGAACAGCTCGGGCAAAGCCAGCCGACGGTCAGCATCTGGCTCGGTCATTTGCGGGAATACCTGCACGATCCGTTGTTCGTTCGAACGCCCGGCGGCATGGCGCCGACGCCGCAGGCCGATGCGCTGATCGGGCCGTGCCGGGAAATCCTCGAATCGCTGCGGCGCTTCACCGCCTGGGAGATCGCGTTCGATCCGGCCACGGCCCAGCGGCGGTTTCGCATCTGCATGACCGACGCGAGCCACATCACGCTGCTTCCACGGCTACTCGCCCATGTCCGCGCGCAGGCGCCCGGCGTAAGGCTGGAAGCCGCACGGATCGACGGCAACACCGAGCGCGCGCTCGAATCGGGCGAGGCCGATCTCGCCATCGGCTATGTACCGTGGCTCGGCGGCGGCATTTATCAGCAGAAGCTGTACGACCAGGACTGGGTATGCCTGGCCAACCGGCATCATCCGCGGATCCGCGGTCGTCTTGGGGGAAAGCAGTATCGTTCGGAGGGCCATGTCGCCATCACGGCGGGAACGGGCGCCCAGCTGCTCGAGCAGGCGCTGCGGCAGGCGCGCATCGAGCGTGACGTGGTGCTGGAGTTGCCGGGCTTTCTCGGTTTGGGTGCGATCATCCAGAGCACCGACCTGATCACGACGCTGCCGCGTCATATCGGCGAGACGCTGGCTCACGCCAGTGACCTCGCGGTACATGCATGTCCGATCCCGGTCGAAGGATTTGCCGTACGGCAGCATTGGCATGCGCGATATCACCACGAGGCGGGCAATCGCTGGCTGCGCGGCCTCGTGATTCAGTTGTTCGGGGCTTCGCGCTGACGGGCGACCGCTGGCGCCCGGACCGAACCGAGCGCGACGGGCTCACGTCGAAAGACCGGCTTCTCTTGAAGATCGGGCGACCGATCGAAGCTTCATCAATGCAACCACCCCGCCGCCCAGCGCGGCGCCAGCGACACCAGATACAGCCCGAGCCCGATCAGCCCGCCGACCAGCGTGCCGTTGATGCGGATGTATTGCAGGTCCTTCCCGATGTTCAACTCGATCTGCCGCGACATCTCGCGCGCATCCCAGTTGCGCACCGTATCGCGGATATGACGCATCAGGAAGTCCGCGAAATCCGGTGCCATTTCGTGCACGGCCTTCTCGATGTGCTCGTTCAGCGACGCGCGCAACGCCG
Source organism: Burkholderia territorii (assembly GCF_001718335.1). Classification (NCBI taxonomy): domain Bacteria; kingdom Pseudomonadati; phylum Pseudomonadota; class Betaproteobacteria; order Burkholderiales; family Burkholderiaceae; genus Burkholderia; species Burkholderia territorii. The sequence continues at coordinate 503,302 of NZ_CP013365.1, read as the reverse complement.
GGCTCTGCGCGAGCCGCGCGCCGAGCCAGCCGCCGAGCGTCGCGGCCTGCCGGTGCAGCGTCGAATCGGAACGCGCGAGATCGGCCTTCAGCCATGCGCGCAACTGGCCCCACAGATCGCGCACGTAGTCGTTGAACGCGTCGCCGTCGCGGATGTAGCGCTTGATCTCGTCGCCCTTCGCGATGAACGCGGGGTCATGCTTCAGCCGCTCGGTGAGCCGCACGACCGTGCGGTCGAAGCGTTGCCGCAACTCGTGCTCCGGATCGGCCGCCACGCCTTCGAGCACGCGGCTCACCGCGTTCGCCAGCATGCGCGCGCCGTTCTCGCCGAACCACTGCGTCGGCATGATCTTCTCGACCTTCGGGTATTGCGTCTTCAGCCATTCGACGATGAAGCCCGCGATCACCTCGCGGTTCTCTTCCTTGTCGAGCACGTCGACCACCTGCTCGATCGCGTCGTCGAGCAACGCCTGATGGCGACCGTCCTTCGTCAGCGTGTCGAGGATCGCGCCCATCGATTGCGACAGGTCGACCCGGTCGATCACCGCACGGAACGCGTCGTGGACGAACGACTGGATCCGCGCGTCGTCGGTCATGTCGAGCGCGAAGCTCATCAGCTTCGTCACATAGCCGCCGAGCGCGTCGGTATTCGCCGGCTCGCCCAGCCATCCGCCGAGTTTGCGCGCGGGATCGTGCTGGCGAATCTGCGCGACGAGTGCGTCGGGCCCGAGAAATTTCTCGCGCACGAACACCGCGAGGTTGTCGGCGATCTTGTCCTTGTTCTTCGGGATGATTTCAGTGTGGCGCGACACGAACGGGATCGGCACGCGGCGGAACAGCGCGACGACCGCGAACCAGTCGGCGAGCGCGCCGACCATCGCGGCTTCGGCGACCGCCTTGAAACCATCGACCCACGGGCCGCGCGGCAGCAGGATCGTCGTGACGAATACCGCGACCGCGGCCAACAGCAGCCATAGCGCGCGGCGCTTGCTGCGTTTCAGTTCGAGGGCTTTGTCTGGCGTCATGGGCGACCGGTGAAACGGCAATGCCGTTAATATGCACCGATCGTCGGCCCGCGACAAACCCATACGCGTCGCGCGAGCCGGAGAGGCCGTGCGGAACAGGGTTCATTCCGCGTTTCCGCTACCCGACGCGAACACGGCCGCGCCGGCCGCGTTCGCGCACTGCATCAGAGAAACGTCTTCAGGTTCACCGCCGGATCGGCGAGCTTCGCCGGATCGGGCACGGCGCCTGCCGCGATCAAGCGCCGCGATGCACCGATGTCGCGGCCAAGATTCGCCGCGGCCACCGCCGCGATCTTCCCGTCGTCGTCGAGCCCGAACACCGTGAACGGCCCGCTCGCGGGATCGCCACGGACGACGATCGTGCGCTCGCCGCCGAACAGCCCGAGCATCTGCAGGTTGCAGTCGTACTGATCGGACCACAGCCACGGCAGCTCGGCATAGGTTTCGTCCGCACCCAGCAGGTTCGCCGCCGCGACCGCCGGCTGATTCTCCGCGACCTGCCACGACTCGATCCGCACGTGGCGCCCGAGCAGCGGATTGAAGTGCATCGTCACCTCGCCCGCCGCGAAGATCGCGCGATCGTCCGTCCGGCATCCGGCGTCGACACGGATGCCGTTGTCGACCTCCAGGCCGGCTGCCTGCGCGAGTTCGACATTGGGCACGACACCGATGCCGACCACGACGACATCGGCCGGCACGTCGCCGCGATCGGTCTCGACGATCGCGCCGCCGCCCGGCGCGCGGCGAATCGCGCGCGGCAGTGTCGCCATCCGGAAGATCACGCCGCGCCCATCGTGCAGTTGCCGCGCATACGCGCCGACGACTTCCGGCAATGCACGCTGCAGCAAGCGCGCAGCCGGGTCGATCACCGTCACGTCGCAACCGAGCTGGCGTGCCGCGGCCGCCACTTCGAGGCCGATGAAGCCGCCGCCGAGCACCGCCACGCGACGCCCGGGCGCGAGCTGCGCGCGCAACGCGCGCGCGTCGGCAACGGTGCGCACGTAATGCGGGACGACGCCTTCGTCGACCGGCCCGCCGAACGTTCGCACACGCGAACCCGTCGCGAGCACGAGCCCGGCGTACGGCAACGTCGCGCCGTCGTCGAGCCGAACGCGCTGCGCGTCGCGCTCGATCGCATCGACGCGCGTGCCGAGCCGCAGCTCGATGCGCTGCGCGTCGTACCAGGCCGCGTCGCGAATGAACGCACGCTGCTCGCCGCCGTCGCCCAGCAGCGCGTCCTTCGACAGCGCGGGCCGGTCGTACGGCAGCTCGCGTTCGGCGCCGATCATCACGATGCGTGCATCGGCGTCGAGCGCGCGCAGCGCCTCGGCCGTGCGCCGCGCCGCATGGCCGGCGCCGACGATCACGAACGGGTCAGCCGACATTGACTTCCACCTGCCCGTCGACGATCCGGATCGGATAAGTCCGTACCGGCTCGGTGATCGGCGCGCATTTCGGCGCCCCGGTGCGAATGTCGATCAGCCCCTGGTGAAGCGGGCATTCGACGCAGCCGTCTTCCACATAGCCTTCGGACAGCCGCGCGTGACCATGCGAACAGAGGTCGTGCATCGCGAACAGTTCGTCGCCGATCCGGAACACCGCGATCGGCTTCTGGCCGGCGACGCGCGCCGCCGGTTCGTCTTCGGAGAATTCGTCGAATGCGCCCAGCGGATGCCATTCGGCGAGCGTTGCTTCGGTCATGTCGTTTCCTCGGCTGTCAGATCGGGGTGGCGAGCAGCGTCTGCACGCGCGACGTGTCGTAGATCACGCGCTTGGTCTTGTAGCGCAGCCCGTCGGGCGTGCGCACGACCGTGTCGTAGTACTTGCCGGCCTGATACACGTTCGATTCGCCGTTGCTGCGCGTCTGTACGACCACGTAGTTGCTCTCGGTGTCGATCTCGCCGTCGCGCTCCGCGACGATCGTGAGGCCCGACGTCATGTGCCGGTACGTGTGCTCTTCATAGATGTTCGCGTGCCGCAGCGACACCACGCGGTCGCGCAGCATGCGCTGGTTCGTACAGTGGACGATCCCGACCGGCAGCCCGAGATCGGCGTTCTCCTTCGGCACGATCTCGTACGTGCAGTCCTCGGTGAACATTTCCGGCCAGTGTTCGAGCCGGTCGTTGTCGAGATGGCCGATGTAGCGGTTCTGGAGCATGTAAATCTCGAACCACGTCTTCATGTCTTCCGTCAGGTTTTCCATCGTTCCGCGCTCCCGCTTCAATAGCCCATCAGCTTCTGGTACCCGACCCAGAACTTGCGGATCAGGCTTTCGGTGATCACCGTGTCCTGCTGGTCCGGGTTGCCGCGCGACATCTCGATCACCGACGTCGCGTCGGCGTCGCGCACCGTGCCGCGTTGCACCAGTTCGGTCGCCTCGGTGTCTTCCATCGAGATGTAGCCGGCCGGCCCGACCAGGTTCGCCTGCTTGATGCGCAGCGCGCGCAGCTCGGGCGTGTCGTCCGCGTAACCGAAGAAGTGGAAGATCAGCTCGAAGTTGTCCGGACCTTTCGGCAGGATCTGGCGCGCGACCAGCGTGTTGTGGATCTGCTGGATCACGAGCTGCGGGAAGATCGGCTGGATATGGTTCGTGCAATCCTCGTCGTATTCCGACACGAGATCGAGGATCGATTCGTCTTCCAGATGAAAGCCCTCGTCGAACGAGCGGATGTTCTGCTGCTTGTACGCGGCCGACGTGTCGTCGCCCGTCTTCGTCACCGTGATGATGCTGTGCAGCCCGTGGTTCGCATCCGGAATCGACCGCGCCTTCATTCCGACGCGGAAGATGTTGAAGGTCGTATGGAACAGGTGCAGCATGCTCGCGTGATACGGATCCTTCACGTTCTCCATGTACAGCTTCCAGTTCGACTTCGAATACTGGCGCGTGCAGCCGAGATACTCGATCGGCTTGTGGAAGATCCGGTCGATCCACGGACGCATCTGCTCGCCGAGATAGTCGGGCAGCGGTGCCACGTCATCGCTGAAGGTCGCGAACACGAGCCCGCGATAGCTGTCGACGCGCAGCTTGCGCAGCCCGTGCTGCTTCGGGTCGAAGTCGGCGGGCATCCCCGTCATGCCCTTCTGGCCGCGCCGGAACGGCACGCCGAGCAAGTTGCCCTGGTTGTCGAAGCTCCACTGGTGGTAGACGCACGTGTGCGAGCTCGCGTTGCCGCGCGACTTGCGGCACACCTGCGCGCCGCGGTGCGCGCAGCGGTTCACCCATGCGGACAGCGTGCCGTCCTCGGTGCGCGTGACGACGACCGGCGTGTCGCCGACGAACGTGCTCTTGAAGTCGCCCGCGTTCGGGATTTCCGCTTCCAGCGCGACGAAGTTCCACGTCGGCCCGCGGAAGATGCGTTCCTGCTCGCGATCGTAGACGGCGCGCGAGCTGAACACCTTGTACGGCACGCGCGAGCCGTCGTCGTGCGGAAAGCGCACATCGGACGCGTCGTCGCGCGCGGCGAATACGACGGGCGATTCTGTCTGCTCCATGTCGGACTCCTTCTGGTTCCGTTTCGTTGATTGCATGGAGCCGATTTTTGAAAAGCTAATATTCGGCGTCTATCCGGAAAGTGCGATTGCGGCGGTGCAATATCCACTTTCGGCGGATTTCTGCGCTAGCATGGCGACACACGCGACCCGCGCACGATCGCGACCCAATCGTCGGATCGAAGCGCCCGTTGTTCATACCAAGGCCGATGCCCATGTCCCCAACGTCGTTCGAGCCGCTCGCGCTGCGTGCGCACAGGCTGTTCGAATCCCGCGATCTCGACGAGACGCGCGAGCGGATCTCGCGCGTGATGCAGCCGCACGCGCTGCTGCCGAGCGGCCGCGTGCGGGGCGCGTCGCATATGGATTTCGTGCGGCTCGGCGGGCTCGGCATCGGCACCATCGCGTTCGGCGACGCGATGCGCGTGCAGGTCGATGCCGTCGACGGTTATTACCTGCTGATGTTCTGCCTGTCCGGGCAGGCGGAAGTGCACGCGATGGGGCGCCGGCTCGGCGTCGACGGGCAGACCGGCGTGCTGTGCGCGCCCGGCGAGCGCTTCGACGCGGTGCTGTCCGCCGATTGCGAGCAGTTCGTGCTGCGCATCGATGCCGCGACCGTCGGTTCGCTGACCGGCGACCCGCGCGCGATGCTCGATCCCGTGCTGCACATCAGCGATGCCGCGCTGGCCGCGTGGCGCCAGCAGCTGATGCTCGTCGCCCGCTCGCCGGAACTGCTCGAACGGGCGAACGCGAACCCGCGCGTTGCATCGCAGCTCGAGCATCTGTTGATCGATTTGCTGATCGAAGGCCACCCGCCATCGGTGCCGAGCGCGCGGCAAGATCCCGTGCCGGGCTTCGTGCGGCGCGCGCAGGAGTTCGTGAACGCGCACTACGCGCAACCGCTGCAACTCGCCGATATCGTCCAGGCTGCCAACGTGCCGGAGCGGACGCTGCGCGATGCCTTTCTGCAGTTTCGCGGGATGAGTCCGATGCAATACCTGCGCGCGACGCGGCTCGAGCATGCACGGGAGTTGCTGCGCGCGTCGGTGTCCGAACGACGGATCGCCGATATCGCGCTCGATTGCGGATTCACGCACCTCGGGCGGTTCGCGATCGCGTATCGGGAGAAGTTCGGCGAATCGCCATCGGAGACGCTCGACGGGAAGCGGTAGGCGGTACGCCGGTGCTGGCTTGCCGCGTGGCGGATTACCGGCCGGTTCGGCTTTCCTTTCTTGCCCCTCCTCTGTCCGCACCAGCGACGGATGACATCTGCATCGCGACACCCGTTTCGCATTCGATCGGGCACGCCGGACGCGACCGTTAGTTGCAATCGATACGAAAACGACCGTCCCTAGGCCGCCGGCACGATCATCTCGCGCGCGATCGCGCAGAACGCGGTCGTCGCGGCGCTTTCGCCGTGCCGCCGGCGGCTCATGATGATCGGCGACGTCGCCGTGGGCTCCGGCAGCCGCCGATAGACCACGCCCTTCACGCGCACGGCTTCCACGCTTTCCGGCACCAGCGACACGCCCACCTGCGCGGCGACGAGCCCGAGCGCCGTCTGCAGTTCGCGCACCTCGTGCACGGCGGCCGGCACCAGCGCGCCGTCGCGCAACGCGGACAGTTGCTGGTCCGCGAAGCTCGGCCGCGGCGTGCTCGGATAGACGATCAACGTCTCGTTCGCGATGTCCGCGAGCGTCAGCGGCCGCTCCGGATCGGCGAGCGGATGCCCGAGCGGCAGCGCCGCGATCAGCTTTTCCTCGATCAGCGCCTCGCGCACGAGCTGGTCGTCGTCGAAGCGCAGGCGGCCGAATCCGACGTCGATCCGCCCGCCCTTCAGTGCGCCCAGCTGCTCGAGCGTAAACATTTCGATCAGCGACAGCTCGACGCCCGGATGCGCGTCGCGAAACGCGCGGATCACGTCCGGCAGCGCGCCGTAGAGCGTCGACGGCACGAAGCCGATCACGATCCGCTCCGACAACTGCGCGAGCCGGCGCGTCAGCGGCCCGAGCTCGTCGGCCTGCTCGACCACGCGCTTCGCCTGCGCATAGAACACGCGGCCCGCATCGGTCAGTTTCAGCGGGCGCGCACCACGCTCGAACAGCGGCAACCCGACCTCCTCCTCGATTGCCTGGAGCTGGCGGCTCAGCGGCGGCTGCGTCATGTGCAGCCGCTCGGCCGCCCGCGTGATGTTCATTTCCTCGGCGACGGCCATGAAGTACCTGAGCTGGCGCAATTCCATTTCATGCCTCGAAGGTATGGAAGTAGTCGGAAAGAGTGTTGGACGACGCCGGGCGGAAATTCCTACCATGTGCACCAACAGGAGGAATCGCATGATAGCAACTGCCGCCACCATCGAACGCATCGACACGCTGCTCGTCGACGTGCCGACGATCAGGCCCCACAAACTGTCGGTCGCCACGATGAATTGCCAGACCCTCGTGCTGGTCCGCGTTCGATGCACGGACGGTATCGAAGGCGTCGGCGAGGCGACCACGATCGGCGGCCTCGCGTATGGCGAGGAAAGCCCCGAGAGCATCAAGGTCAACATCGACACCTACTTCGCGCCGCTGCTGCAGGGCATGGACGCGACGCGCCCGGGCGCCGCGATGGCGCGGGCGCGCAAGCTGTTCCAGGGCAACCGGTTCGCCAAGTGCGCGATCGAGACCGCGCTGTTCGACGCGCAGGCGCGCCGCCTCGGCGTGCCGCTGTCCGAGCTGTTCGGCGGCCGCACCGTCGATGCGGTCGATGTCGCGTGGACGCTCGCGAGCGGCGACACGCAGCGCGATATCGCGGAAGCCGAGGCGATGCTCGATGCGCGCCGCCATCGCGCATTCAAGCTGAAGATCGGTTCGAACGCGGTCGACGACGACGTCGCGCATGTCATCGCGATCAAGCGCGCGCTCGGCGAGCGCGGCGACGTGCGCGTCGACGTGAACCAGGCGTGGACCGAAACCGACGCGATCCGTGCCGGCGCTCGGCTCGCGGAGGCCGGCGTGAGCCTCGTCGAACAGCCGATTGCCGCGACCAACCGCGCAGGCTTGAAGCGGCTCACGCAGCTCGCGCACATTCCGATCATGGCCGACGAAGCGCTGCACGGCCCTGTCGATGCATTCGCGCTCGCGCAGGACCGCGCGGCCGACGTGTTCGCCGTGAAGATCGCGCAATCGGGCGGCCTGCTCGGTGCGGCGAGCGTCGCATCGATCGCGTCGGCCGCCGGCATCGACCTGTACGGCGGCACGATGCTCGAAGGCGCGGCCGGCACGATGGCGTCCGCGCAACTGTTCAGCACGTTCGGTTCGCTGAAATGGGGCACCGAGCTGTTCGGCCCGCTGCTGCTCACCGAGGAAATCCTCGTCGAGCCGCTGCGTTACCAGGATTTCAAGCTGCACCTGCCGGCGACGCCCGGCCTCGGCATCACCTTCGACTGGGCGCGCATCGAACGGATGCGACGCAACGCCCGCTGATCCCGCATGACACGACAACCGAAACCGGAGACACAGATGAACAAGCAAGCCATCGACGCCCTGCTGAAAACCTTCGACGATGCCGCGGAAAAGCCCGGCAACCCGCGCGTGCGCGCGATCGTCAACCGGATCGTGAGGGACATCTGCTACACGATCGAGGACTTCGACGTGCAGCCGAGCGAATTCTGGACCGCGCTCAACTACCTGAACGAAGCCGGCCGTGAATTCGGGCTGATCGCCGCGGGCCTGGGCCTCGAGCGCTTCCTCGACGTGCGGATGGACGAGGCCGAGGAAAAGGCCGGCTTCCACGGCGGCACGCCGCGCACGATCGAGGGGCCGCTGTATGTCGCGGGCGCGCCGGAATCGGTCGGCCATGCGCGCCTCGACGACGGCACCGATCCGGGCCAGACGCTGGTCATGCGCGGCCGCGTGCTCGGTCCGGACGGCACGCCGATCGCGAATGCGCTCGTCGAGGTATGGCACGCCAATCATCTGGGCAACTATTCGTACTTCGATCAATCGCAGCCGGCGTTCAACCTGCGCCGCTCGATCCGCACCGATGCCGAGGGCCGCTACAGTTTCCGCAGCGTGCTGCCGGTCGGCTACAGCGTGCCGCCGGGCAGCAAGACCGAGCAACTGCTCGACCAGCTTGGCCGCCACGGCCATCGCCCGGCGCACATCCACTTCTTCGTTTCGGCGGACGGATATCGTAAGCTGACGACGCAGATCAACATCGAAGGCGATCCGCACATCTGGGACGACTTCGCATTCGCGACCCGCGAAGGGCTGATCCCGAAGATCAAGCAGGCCGAGGGCGCGGAAGGCAAGCCGTATGGCGTCGACGGGCAGTTCGCGCTGATCGACTTCGATTTCTCGCTGCTCAAGGACAAGCAGGACGTGCCGGCGAGCGAAGTCCAGCGGGCGCGTGCACAGGCCTGAGCGGCCGTCCCCGTCCCGTTCGACGAATCGACAACGCAAGGAGTGCAGGATGCTGTTTCATGTGGAAATGACCGTCCGCCTGCCGGCGGACATGGATCCGGTCAAGGCGGCCACGCTGAAGGCCGAAGAGAAGGCGATGTGCCAGCGGCTGATGAACGAAGGAGTCTGGCGGCATCTGTGGCGGATCGCGGGTCAGTATGCGAACGTCAGTATTTTCGACGTGGAAAGCGTGCAGCAACTGCATGATGTGTTGAGTCAGTTGCCGCTGTTTCCGTATATGGAGATGGAGGTGCGGGCGCTGTGCCGGCATCCGTCTTCGGTGCGGGAGGATGATCGGTAAGTGAACGCGAAGCGCGGCATTGTCTGACGGCCGCGAAGAGCACGACGCGGGCGGCCGGCGATGTTCTCGCCGATCGCCCGTATCGTTTTGCAGCGGTCGATCCTGGTATCGCCCCGCATTACGACGACGCAGCGGCAATCACCGCTCGTGCGCGAGATGCGCCGCGAACCCCGCCGTCCCCGGCGCGATATCCGCCTTCAGCGTCAGCGCCGGAATGTCGTAATCGCCCGCGTTCTGCCGGCGGAACGGAATCGGCTTCGTGGTCCACAGTTCGTCGAGACGCTTGCCGAGCGCCGCACACGTTGCCTCGAAGCGCGCGTCGTCCATCCGGTGCGTCCGGTAGATCACGAACGGCGGCAGCACGTCGAATCCCGGGTAATAGAGGATCCCGTGCTGAATCGGAAACAGCACGTCGTCGATCGGCCCGTTGATGCCGCGTGCGCTGTAATGCGATTCCCAGCCGCCCGCCGTGACGACGATCATCGCGCGCTTGCCCGCCAGCGAACCTTCGCCGTAACGGTCGCCCCAGTGCAGATCGGAATGTTCGCCGACGCCGTATGCAAAACCATACGCATACACGCGCTCGACCCACCCTTTCATGATCGCCGGCATCGAAAACCACCACAACGGAAACTGCAGGATCACCGCGTCGGCCCACTTCAGTTTCTCCTGCTCGCGCGCGATGTCTTCGCTTTGCGTGCCCGTCTCGAACGCGTGCTTCGAATCGAGCGATGGATCGAAACGCGCGCCCGGCATGTGATCGGTCACGTCGTTCGCATCGAACGCGGCCTTCCAGTTCATCGCGTACAAATCCGTCACCTGCACGCGGTGCCCCGCCGCTTCGAGATGCTCGACGGCAAAGTCGCGCAGCGCGCCGTTCAGCGAACGCGGTTCCGGATGGGCATAGACGATCAACACATTCATGTTCGGCACTCCGTCGATTGAATGACTGCAGGATGCCGTCGCCGACGGTATATTGGAAATGAATTTCCAATATTTCAGGTATAGCCGTGAATAATCTCAGACGACTGGATCTGAACCTGCTGGTCACGCTCGACGTGCTGCTCGCCGAGCACAACGTCACGCGGGCAGCCGAAAAACTCAACATGTCGCAGCCGTCGGTCAGCGTGCAGTTGCAGAAACTGCGCGATCTGTTCGGCGATCCGCTGTTGCTGCCGGGGCCGCGCGGCATGCGGCCGACCGCGCGCGCGGAAACGCTGCGCGAGCCGCTGCGGGACGCACTCGACGTTCTCGAACGCGCGGTGCTGACAGCCACGCCGTTCGATCCGGCAACCGCGACGAATACATGGCGCGTGGCCGCGACCGACTATGGCGAATCGACGATCGTGATGCCCGCGTTGAACACGCTGCGCGCGGCCGCCCCGGCGACGCGCCTTGCCGTGGTCGAGCTCGTGCCGCCGCGCATCGAACACGATGCGGAGCGCAACGGTATCGACCTGGCCTTCCACACGACGGAAGGTTCGCCGGAAGGGATGCGGCGCCTGCCGCTGTTCGTCGAGCGCTACGTGCTCGTCGGCCGCGCCGGTCATCCGAAGCTCAAGCGGCGCCCCACGCTCGCACAGTTCGGCGCGCTGGAACACGTGATCGTGTCGCCCGACGGCGGCGGCTTCGTCGGCGTAACGGACGAGGCACTCGCGAAAGCAGGCGCCGTACGACGCGTCGTGCTGTCGGTTCCGCATTTCCTGTTCGTAAGGTCGGCCGTCGCCAGCACGGATCTCGTCGCGATGTTGCCCGAGCGCCTCGTGCGCGGTTCGCCCGCGTTGCGCGTGGTGGAAGCGCCCGTCCATGTGCCCGGCTATGAAATGTCGATGCTGTGGCACGAGCGCGTGCACCGCGATCCGGCGCATCGGTGGCTACGGGAGACGATCGCGGCGTCGGTGTAAGCCGTTCGCGAATGCCGTGCGGGACGCGGTGCCGCCGGGCACACATGCATTCAGGACTTGAAACCGCCTCGGACACTGTATATATTTACAGTGCTTTTGCACCATTTGACCCGAATTCCGTCATCCACGACGGACGGACTTTTGTGAGGCGACCATGTTCCAGTCATCCGCATTCGATCCCGAGCAACCCGGCTTCAACCCCGTCCACTTCGAGCGTGCCGCGCAGCGGGCGGTCATCGATCTGCAGCGTGTCGTCGGCGGCCCCGCCCAACGCGCGCTCGGCCTGCGCCGCCGCACCCATCCGGCCGCCGCCCGCACGATGTCCTGGCAGGCATTGCTGAACGTCGAGGAACTCGCGTTCTCCAATGCCGGCTTCCTGAGCCGGAACGATCCGAGGGTCGTCGACGCGTTCATCCGCCTGCGTGACAGCCGGCTCGTCGCGGCGGATGTCGAAGAGCCGGTCGACTGGCGTCGCGACGACGACGACCTGCCGGCCGTCTACCTGATCGTCAAGGCGATGCTGGAAGCGGAAGAGGAAGAACGGGCCGAGGCGGCCTGACGTACGCCGCCGGTGGCGCATGGCGTCCTGCCGGTATCGCGTCGCCATGTTGCATGGCGACGCGCCGCATTCCTTCACGGTCGCCCGCATGCGCCGGCATGTCGCGCGAATCATCAGGCGGGAAGTCGCGAGCCGTCGCGCGGGCAGACCACCGCCGCGCGATGCACGCCGCCTTCGCCACCCGGAACGACGCTCGTTACAGCCGCGCCGCGAGCCGCGAGCCCTGATCGATCGCACGCTTCGCATCGAGCTCGGCCGCCAGTTCCGCGCCGCCGATCAGATGCACCGAGCGGCCGGCTGCCTGCAACGGTTCCAGCAGCGCGCGCTGCGGCTCCTGCCCGGTGCACAGCACGATCGTGTCGACTTCGATCAACTCATGATCGGTGCGCTGCTCGCCGTACGACACGTGCAGCCCGCGCGCATCGATCTGTTCGTAATTCACGCCGCCGATCATCTTCACCTGCTTCATCTTCAGCGTCGCGCGGTGAATCCAGCCAGTCGTCTTGCCGAGCCCCTTGCCGAGCGGCGCGGCCTTGCGCTGCAGCAGCGTCACTTCGCGGGCGGGCGCGGCGACCTGCGCGCGCGTCACGCCGCCGCGCGTCGCGGCCGGATCGGTCACGCCCCACTCGGCTTTCCACTCCTCCAGATCGAGCGTGGGCGACTCGCCGCCCTGCACCAGATATTCGGCGACGTCGAAGCCGATGCCACCTGCGCCGACCACCGCGACACGCCGTCCAACCGGCTGCCCGCCGGCCAGCACGTCGATGTAGCTGAGCACGTTCGGCCCGTCCTGGCCGGGAATCTTCGGGTCGCGCGGCGCCACGCCGGTCGCCAGCACGATCTCGTCGTAGCCGCCCGCGATCAGCTCGCTCGCATCGACGCGGCGGTTCAGGTGCAGGTTCACGCCGGTCAACTCGACCTGCCGGCCGAAATAACGCAGCGCTTCGTGGAACTCCTCCTTGCCCGGAATCCGCTTCGCCATGTTGAACTGGCCGCCGATCTCCGCCGCGGCGTCGAACAAGTCGACGTGGTGGCCGCGCTGCGCGAGCACCGTCGAGCACGCGAGCCCGGCCGGCCCCGCGCCGACCACCGCGATGCGCTTCGGCTGCTGCACGCGCACATAGGTCAGCTCGGTCTCGTGGCACGCGCGCGGGTTCAGCAGGCATGACGCGATCTTGTTCTTGAACGCGTGGTCGAGACACGCCTGATTGCAGCCGATGCAGGTGTTGATCTCGTCTGCCCGGCCCTGCGCGGCCTTGACGACGAACTCGGCATCCGCAAGCAGCGGGCGCGCCATCGACACCATGTCCGCACAGCCGTCCGCGAGAATCTGCTCGGCCACCTCGGGCCGGTTGATCCGGTTGGTCGTCACGAGCGGGATGCCGACCTCGCCCTTCATCTTCTTCGTCACCCACGCGAACGCGCCGCGCGGCACCGACGTCGCAATCGTCGGCACGCGCGCCTCGTGCCAGCCGATCCCGGTATTGATGATGGTCGCGCCCGCGCGTTCGACGGCCTTCGCGAGCTGCACGGTCTCGCTCCAGTCGCTGCCGTCGGGAATCAGGTCGAGCATCGACAGCCGGTAGATCAGGATGAAGTCGCGCCCGACCGCCTCGCGCGTGCGTTCGACGATCTCGATCGGCAGGCGGATCCGGTTTTCGTACGAACCGCCCCACTGGTCGTCGCGCTTGTTCGTATGCATCGAGATGAACTGGTTGATGAGGTAGCCCTCGGAGCCCATGATCTCGACGCCGTCGTAGCCGGCCTCGCGCGCGAGTTGCGCGCAGCGGACGAATGCGCGGATCTGCCGCTCGACGCCGCGCGCGCTGAGTTCGTGCGGCGCGAACGGCGAGATCGGCGACTTGATCTTCGACGGCGCAACCGCGAACGGGTGGTAGCCGTAACGGCCGGTATGCAGGATCTGCAGCGCGATCTTGCCGTCGTCGGCATGCACGGCGTCGGTAATCACGCGATGGCGCCGAGCGCCGGCCGACGTCATCAGCGTGCCGCCGAACGGCTTGGTCCAGCCGGCCACGTTCGGCGCGAAGCCGCCGGTCACGATCAGGCCGACGCCGCCGCGCGCGCGTTCGGCGAAATACTCGGCGAGCCGCGGCAGCGTCTTGCGGCTGTCCTCGAGGCCCGTGTGCATCGAGCCCATCAGCACCCGATTCTTCAGCGTGGTGAAGCCGAGATCGAGCGGCGCGAGCAGGTGGGGAAAGGAGATCGTCATGATGATTCTGCCGGTTAGCGATGAGCGTCATCGTAGGCCGCGCGCCACCTTGAACGTGAGGGGGCAAACAGCCATAATGCTTGTCATTTCCGGCCAAATCGACATGACTTCCCCGTCACGCAAGGACCACCTCGGGCTACGCCGGCCGACGATTCCGGTCGCCTATACGCGCCTGCTGCTGCAGGCGCTGGCCGCACGCGGCATCGATCCGGCCGCCGTGCGCGCGGGCACCGGGCTGCGCGATGCCGTGTTGGCCGAGCCGGACGCGCGTGTCGCGCCGTCGCAATGGGGGCGGCTCGTGCTCAATGCGATCGAGATCGGCGGCGATCCGGGCATCGGGCTCGCGTTCGGGCTGCTGCTGAAGCCGACCGTGCACGGCTTCCTCGGTTATGCGACGCTGACCGCGCGGGACATCCGCGAAGCACTGGTCGTCACGCAGCGCTACTTCCGGATGCGCAACCGCCAGTATCGACTGACCTACGCGGAGGACGAACGCGGCGCGACGCTCGAACTGCACGGCGTGCAGGCGAGCCCGGTGCTGCAGCATCACGTGATGTTCGAGTTCGTGCTGACGGGGCTTGCGCAGAACATCTCGCAGTGGTCCGGGCGCGCGTCGCCGCCAATCGCGCTGCGCTTCGCGTGGCAGGAGCCGGATTACTTCGCGCGTTATCGCGATCAGTTGCCGCCGGTGGAATTCGGCTGCGCGGCGAATGCGCTGTGGATTGCGCACGACGTGCTGGACTGGCCGCTGCCGCTCGCCGACGAAGTCGCGCACCGGCAAGCGCTCGTGCAGGTCGAGCGCGAGTATGCGCAGGTGCGTCAGGATGAAGGCGATCTCGTCGAGCGCGTGCGCGCGGAACTGGCGCGAACGGCCGGCAACTATTCCAGTCCGGAGGCACTCGCCGACGCGCTGCTCGTGTCGACGCGCACGTTGCGGCGCCGGCTCGAGGAAGCCGGGTCGAGCTACCGGCAACTGCTCGACGAAGCGCGGTTTCGCGATGCGAAGCAGTTGTTGTCGGCATCGGACCTCGACCTGAAGACGATCGCCGAGCGGCTGCAGTTCACCGACCCGGCCAATTTCACGCGCGCGTTCCGGCGCTGGGCCGGGCAGACGCCGAGCGCTTATCGGGAAGCGTCAGGCGGTGATACGACGCACGAATGACCGGAAAAGGCGGACGACACGACGCGCCCGGTTGGTGTTTCATCATTCGACGGAACCACGATCGGCCGCTTCGTACCGGGCAAGATCCGGCCTTCGGCATTCAGTCAGATTCCGTGGCCCGAAATCCGGCGGCCCGGATAATCCGGCGGCAAGCGCGACATGCATGTCGCCGGAGCGCGCTGTCGCTCGCGAACGAAGACGTACCGCACCTTCGCTTCGTCAAACGCGGCGAGCACACGACACGTCAGCCGCCGACATCGATCCACGCGCCGCCGTCGCCCGCGCCAGCGTCGATCCGCACGTCGCCCGTCGCGGCGATGATCGCGTCGTACACCTGATCAGTCACACACACCACCGGCACCGCGATCGCATACAGCTCGGCCGCGACGATCGCGCCGATCGAGATGATCAGGTCGCGCTCCTTCAGTACGATCCCGACCGGCCCCGTGCCGTTGCGCACGGCTTCCGCGAGCACGCTGCTGCTCGAGCTCGAGCCCTTCGCATGCGGCATCACCATGATCCGGCCGGCCAGGCTCGCGCCCGCCTGCGGATGCCCGCGATCGACGATCCGCCCCGCGCCCGAATCGTAGCCGCCCCAGAAGCTGAGCGGCTTGTCGAGCACGATCGTCTGCGCACATGCGCTGCCCGGCACGAGCGTGTCGCCCGTCAGCTTTCTCGCCATTGCTTCAGTCATCGAATCGCACCTTTCCTTCGAATGCGGAACGCACGCACTCGCGCATGCTGCCGTACGCCACGGTGACGCCTATATTCGCGGGCGCATACGATGCCCACTTCCCCGAGTTCGTCATCACCAGGCCCGACAGCTGTTTCATCACCGGCGTGATGTACGTGCACGTGTCGACGACGATCTGGATGCCGCGCGCATCGAACTTGCTGGCAAGCCCGAGCTCGCCCAGCTCCCACAGGATGAAGCGGCTCGTGTTCACGTAGAAATCGCACTTCGGCTTGCCGTCGAACTGGTCGAGCAGCGCGTCGAGCGTGCGGAATTCGGCCAGCGAGAAATGCGGCGTGCCGAGCGCGACCGCGACGAGCGCATCGCCGGCCGCGCCGTGGTTCAACGTGCGGCGGATCTCGTCGAGATCCGCCATCGAGACGTCGACGGTGCGCTGCGCCGCCTGCCCGTGCAACGCGGCGTCGAGCGTCGGCGCCTCGGGCGTCACGCCGACCGCATGGAACAGCGCGACGGCCCCGCTCGAGGCGGCGGCTGCGCCGAGCGCCTTGAGCTCGTCCTCGGTGGTGTCCGCCGGCAATCCGACGATTGCCGGCACGGTCGCGCCCGCGATCCGGCCGATCAGCAACCCGAGCGCCGCGAAATAGATGTCGCGCGACGGCCGGCCGCCGAAGTCCGGCGCGTTGAACACGATCCGCGCCGCACGATTCGATTCGACGTGCAGCCCCGCGTACGGCGCGCGTCCGGTGATCGCGGCGGCCAGGTCGAGAAAGTCGCCGTAGCGGCTCGTGCGCGCGCCGAGCACCGAATTGGCGAACACGATCGCATTGGATTCGGCCCACGCGATCTGCTCGCCCACGCGCGGACGATTCTTCAGCTGATACGGCGCGCATGTGAAGCTCGACTCGCAGCCGAGCTGCAGGTGCGCATCCATCAGACGTTGCGCGTCGCGCTGGATCGTGCGGTCGCCGTGATACAGCTCGGGATGGATCAGGTCGAGCGACCCGACGTTCAGCGTGGTCGGCACGGCGACCCGCGCGCCGGTGTCGACGAAATATTCGACGAAGTCGAGGCTGGTTCGGCCGTGGTAAAGACAGCCGTCGATATGCGCGGACGTGATGTCGATCAGATGCGGCGCCGACATGACGTCGGCCGTGCGCGCGACGATTCGCATCGCGCGCGCGACGCCATCGCCGAATGCGCCGCGCAACATCGCGTCGTCGCGCTCGCTCAACTGCAGCATGGAGGGTGCTCCTCGTGTCTCGTCCGGTGGATCCGGATCGCTTTTGTCATACTACCGCGCGTCGCGCCTAGCGCTGCGCCGTGACGCTGAACAGCTCGTCGCGCAGCGCCTTCGCGCGGTCGCGGCCGAACTGCGTCTCGAACTCGTCCTGCGCGGCCTGCCACGCGACTTTCGCCTGCGCGTAGGTGCGCTCGCCGAGCTTCGTCAAGCTAAGCGCATGGGCGCGCGCGTCATGCTCCGACGCGGTCGCGGCAACGAACCCGTCGCGCTGCAGCGGCTTCAGCGCGCGCAACAGCGTCGTGCGATCCATCACCAGCGTGTCGGCGAGCTCGCTCATCAACAGGCCCGGCCGACGCGACAGGTTCGCCATGATCGAGAACTGCGCGGGCGTGACGCCCGCCGGGGCCAGATGCCGCTCGTAAAGTTGCGTGACGAAACGCGCTGCCTGGCGCAGCGCGAGGCAATTGCAGGCCTGGGAGATCTGGATATCGTTCATGAACGGCAATTTATATGTGCATATGCATAAAGTCAATGTACACTCCGCCGTAACATGGCCGGGTCGGCCGCGTGCATCAGCGCCCCGCCATCGCCTCGAGGAGACGGACATGGACTACATCGACAAGCTGCGGATCTTCCGGTCGGTGGTGGAAATGCGCAGCTTCACGCGCGCCGCCGACATGCACGGCCTCGCGCGGCCGGTCGTGTCGCGGGCGGTCGCGGATCTGGAGGCGCGCTTCGGCAGTCGCCTGCTGCACCGGACCACACGCCAGGTCTCGCTGACCGAAACCGCCGAGCGCATCTACGAGCGTTGCGCGGCGGTGCTCGACGAACTCGACTCGCTGGAGGCGCAGGCGCAGTCGCACACGCGCGAGCCCGAGGGGCTGCTGCGCCTCGTCGCGCACACGACGGCCGCGCTGAACCGGCTGGTGCCGCTGATCGCCGGATTCAAGGCCGCGTATCCGAAGGTGCGCCTCGACGTCACGCTGACCGAGCGCCCGGTCGACCTCGTCGGCGAAGGCTACGACATCGGCATCATCGTGCCGTACATGCTGACGAACGAGACGACCGTCGTGCGCCTGATCGAGCGCATTCCGGTGGTGATCGTCGCGACGCCCGCGTATTTGCGCGCGCATCCGCGGCCCGACACGCCGGCCGACCTCGCCGGTCATGCGTTCGTGCCGATGTCGCCGTCGCTGCGCCGGCCCGCGCTGTCGTTCCGCGTCGACGGCGACATACTGACCGTGCCGTTGACCTTCGACATCTCGTCGAACAGCCCCGTCTTCAACCGCGAAATGGTGATGCACGACTTCGGCATCGGTGTCGTACCGAGAACGCTCGTCGAAGCCGAGCTCGCGTCGGGCGCGCTCGTGCAGTTGCTCGACGGCGCCGACCTCGTCGACGCGTTCGTGGAGATCAAGCTCGCTTACGCGAACCGCGCGCTGATGCCGGCGAAGGTCAAGGCGTTCATCGACTACACGGCCGCATACGCCGACCGCGAAGGCGGGATTGTTCCGGCCGCTGCGTGATCCAGCGCGAAAGCGCGCCGTTCCATCGTCGATTGGTACAGCCACGGCACCAATCTGATCCCGTCCTGCCCCTCGCTTCGGGCCGCTCCGCCGCCTAACATGTGCACATGCACAAGACGACGCTTACCGATGACGATTGCTTCGCGGTCCGGCAAGCCGCCCGGCGAATCTCGCAGTTCTACGAGCGCTACCTGTCGCGGGCGGGCGTCACCCCGTCGCAGTACAGCATTCTCGCGCTGCTGCGGGAGCGCCCGGGCCAGACGATGGCGACGCTGTCGGCGATGCTGGTGATCGAGCGCACCGCGTTGTTGCGCGCGCTCAAGCCGCTGGTCGGCGCGGCGCTGGTCGCGGGCCGGATCGAGCCGCGTTGCCGCCGCCAGACGTTCGCGCTGACCGCGCTCGGCGAGACGAAGATCGCCGACGCGCAAGTGCACTGGCTCGCCGCGCAGGAAGCGTTCGAGCAGCGGTTCGGGTCGGCGCAGGCCGCCCGCCTCAGAGACGAATTGTTCCGGATTACCCACAACCTTCCGGAACGCTAGGCGCCCTTCCCGTCGACAACGGGTTCGCAAACGTGCCTTTCCCCGATCGGCGACGCGTCGTCGGTCGTTTCAATAAGTGCATATACATAGGTGATTCGATGGAAACGACCCAAACCGCTGCCTCGCGTGAGGCAGCCACGACAGACCGGCCAGCGGCGCAGCGACGCCGCGTGCCGTGGATGCGGATCGCGGTGGGCGCCGTCGTCGTCGTGGTCGCGGCCGCGGCGCTCGACTGGCTGTTCGTGCTGCGCTTCCAGGAAAGCACCGACGATGCGTACGTCGGCGGTGACGTCACGGTGCTCGCGCCGAAGGTGAGCGGCTTCGTCGACAGGATTCTCGTGACCGACAACCAGCGCGTGAAGGCCGGCGACGTGCTCGTGCGGCTCGATGCGCGCGACTACGATGCGAAGCTCGCGCAGGCGAGCGCCGAAGTCGACAGCGCGCGCGCCGCGGTGCTCGAACTCGAAGCGAAGCAGCAACTTCAATACGCGGTGATCGGCCAGCATGCCGCGGACAGGAACGCGTCGTCGGCGGAGCTCACGCGTGCGTCGTCCGACCGCGTGCGCTACCGCGAGCTCGTGAAATCCGATGCGGTGTCGAATCAGATCGTCGAACGCGCGGACGCCGATTATTCGAAGGCCGATGCGGCCGTCGCACGCAGCGACGCCGCGCTGCTCGCATCGAAGCGGCAGCTCGACGTGCTCGGCGCACAGCTCGCGGATGCACGGGCCCGCGTGAACACGGCGCTCGCCGCGCAACGCGTCGCGGCGCTCAACGTCGAGTACACGACGATTCGCTCGCCGGTCGACGGTTATGTCGGCAACCGCACGGGCCGCGTCGGGATGCTCGCGAACGTGGGCGTGCCGCTGCTGACGGTCGTGCCGGTGTCCGGGCTGTGGATCGACGCGAACTTCAAGGAAGACCAGCTGCGCAAGATGCGCGCGGGCGATCGCGTCGACGTCGCGCTCGACGCGTCGAACGTGCGCCTGCACGGCCGCGTCGACAGCCTGGCGCCCGCGACCGGTGCGACCTTCAGCGTGCTGCCGCCCGAGAACGCGACCGGCAACTTCACGAAGATCGTCCAGCGCGTGCCGGTGCGCGTGCATCTCGATCCGCAGCCGGGCATCGAGCAGGTGCTGCGTCCGGGTCTGTCCGCGGTCGTGACCGTGCACACCGACCACGCGAACTGAACGGGAGCCTGCGATGACCACCGCGTTTTCCGGCGACCCCGCGTCGCAACCGACAAAGCAGCGCGTCTTCGCGTTCGCGCTGATGTGCGTCGGCTTCTTCATGGCGACGCTCGACATCCAGATCGTCGCGTCGTCGCTGCGCGACATCGGCGGCGGCCTGTCCGCGAGCCAGGACGAGCTGTCGTGGGTGCAGACGGCCTACCTGATCGCCGAGATCATCGTGATCCCGATGTCGGGCTGGTTGTCGAAGGTGATGTCGACGCGCTGGCTGTTCGTCGCGTCGGCCGTCGGCTTCACGATCACCAGCATGCTGTGCGGGCTCGCGTGGGACATCAATTCGATGATCCTGTTCCGCGGCCTGCAGGGCGCGCTCGGCGCCGCGATGATCCCGACCGTGTTCACGACCGCATTCGTGCTGTTTCCGGGCAAGCAGCGGCTGATTGCGTCGACGACGATCGGCGCGCTCGCGTCGCTCGCGCCGGCGATCGGGCCGGTGATCGGCGGCTGGATCACCGATCAATGGTCGTGGCACTGGTTGTTCTACCTGAACCTCGTGCCGGGCATCGTGGTAGCCGCGCTGGTGCCGCGCTACGTGCACATCGACGAACCGGACCTGAGCCTCGTCAAACGCGGCGACTATCTCGGCATCGCGCTGATGTCGGGCTTCCTCGGCTGCCTCGAATACGTGCTGGAGGAAGGCCCGCGCAAGAACTGGTTCAGCGACGATGCGATCGTCATCTGCGCATGGATCTCCGGCATCTGCGGCTTCCTGTTCATCGTGCATGCGCTGACCGCGAAGGACCCGATCGTCGACCTGCGCGCGCTCGCCGTGCGCAACTTCGGGATCGGCAGCCTGCTGTCGTTCGTGACGGGCATCGGGATCTTCGTGACGGTGTTCCTGACACCGCTGTTCCTCGCGCAGGTGCGTGCGTTCAGCTCGCTGCAGATCGGCATCGCGCTGCTGTCGGTCGGCGCGTTCCAGCTGCTCGCGCTCTGCGCGTATGCGTTCGCCGCGCGCTACGTCAGCATGCGCGCGTTGCTCGTGTTCGGGCTCGTCTGCTTCGGCCTCGGCTGCTACCTGTACACGCCGATCACGCACGACTGGGGCTGGCGCGAACTGCTGCTGCCGCAGGCGCTGCGCGGCATCGGCCAGCAGTTCAGCGTGCCGCCGATCGTCACGATGGCACTGGGCTCGCTGCCGCAGTCGCGGCTGAAATCGGCGAGCGGCCTGTTCAACCTGATGCGCAACCTCGGCGGCGCGATCGGCATCGCGGTGAGCGCGACGATGCTCAACGACCGGCTGAACTTCCACTACCTGCGTCTGAACGAGCACGTGAGCGCCGGCGAACCGCAGGTCGCGTCGCTGCTCGACCGGCAGGCCGCGTACTGGAGCGCGGTAGCCGGCAACACGCTGGATACCGCGCAGGCCGGCCTCGCGAACCTGCACCGCCTGATCTATCGCGAAGCGCTGACGCTTACCTACGCGGATGCGTACTACGCGCTGTCGCTGTGCTTCGTGGTCGCGCTGGTCGCCGTCGCGTTTTCCCGTCCCATCACCCTGAACGCGCCGCCGCCGGACGCGCACTGACGCCAAGGTCATCATCATGAAAAAGCTACTCGTCGCGCTGGCCGTCAGCGCATTCGCCGCCGGCTGCGCGGTACAGCCCGCGCAGCATCCCGCGCTCCAGGATTCAGTTCGATCGCTCGCGCCAGCCGCATGGGACTCCGACGTGCCGCATGCGGACATCGACGCCGCCGCGTGGTGGGCGCAGTTCAACGATCCCGTGCTCGACCGCTTGATCGCGACCGTGCTCGACGGCAACCTCGATCTGCAAGCCGCTGCCGAGCGCGTGAAGCAGGCGCAGGCGCTGACCGTGCAGAAGCGCGCGGTGTTGCTGCCGGAACTCGACGCGACCGCCCGTGCGTCCGACGCGCGCCAGAACACGCCGCCGCCGCTCGGCTATGTGCGGCAGGCGGGCGCCGGACTCGCGCTGAGCTGGTCGCCCGACGTATTCGGCGGCGAACGGCTCGACCTGCTGGCCGCGCAGGCCGAACTGGTCGGGCAACAGCACGCGGAAGACGCGATGCGGCTCGCGCTCGCGGCCGATGCGGCGTCGGCCTATGTCGATCTGCGCTGGGCGCAGCAGGAACTGACGATCCTGCAGGACAACGCGGCGATCCGCCGGCATGCGCTCGAACTTACGCGCAAGCGGGAGGCGTTCGGGCTGTCGACGGAACTCGACGTCACGCGCGCGCAAAACCAGCTCGATGCGCTCGAAGCGCGGATTCCGCCGACGCGCGCGCAGATCGCGCATCAGCTCAACCTGATCGCCGTGTATTCGGGCCGCACGCCGGAGTCGATCGACCGGCTCCTGCTTGCGCAGGCCGGCGCGATTCCGGCGCCGCCTGCCGGGTCGCCCGCCACGTTGCCGTCGCAGGCGCTGCTGCGCCGGCCGGATGTGCTCGCCGCTTATGCACAGGTCGAGCGGCGCGCGGCGCAGGTCGGCGTCGCGAAGGCGGAGCGGTATCCGAAGTTCTCGCTGAACCTGACGGACGGGATTCTGGCCGCATCGTATCTCGGGTTGCCGACGCTGACCGACAATCTGTTCAGCGCGGCGCTGAGTGCGACGAGCCCGATTTTCAATGCCGGACGAATCACCGCCGACATCACGCAAAGCGAAAGCCGGATGCGCGAATCCGAGCTCGGGTTGCGGCAGACGATGCTGCAGGCGCTGCGGGAAGTCGAGGACGCGCGTGCGAACCTCGTCAGCAGCGATGAAGCGACGCGCCGGCTCGACAGCGCGCTTGCCGCGTCGGACAAGGCGCTCGGACTCGCGAACCAGCTCTACAAGGGCGGCGCGACGGATTTTCTGGACGTGCTGTCGGCGCAGGAAGTGTATTTGCGGGATTCGGACGCGCTCAATCAGGTCAGGCGCGAGCATGCGCTGGCGGCAGTCGCGTTGTATCGGTCGCTCGGCGGCGGGTGGAGCAGGAACGATGCGGCAGGTGAAGCGCAGGCGGTGGCCGTCGCGGCCCCCGCCGCGCGGGATTGACCGCGGTCGCCCCTGGACGGCGGCGCCGTCGTCCCCGCACCGGATGCCGCGCGTGCGCCGCGATCAGCCCGCGTCCGGCCACCGGTATCCGATCACCTCGCTTGCCGGATACGCAAGTTCGCGCACCTCTTCGAGTTGATTGCCGCCGAACAGGTACACATGCTCGTCGTCGTGACGCAGATAGAACCCGACATGCCCCTTCCAGCTCGCGGGGTCGTCGCGCGTCAGGATCGCGATGCAGCCGTACACCGGACGCTCCAGCGGCCGCCCCCAGTCGAGCCACGAACGCGCGAGCGCCGACCCGGTGCCACGAATGCCGGCATGCGTCATGCACCAGTTGACGAACGACGAGCACCAGGAAATCTTGTCGTCGTAGCCGACGAGATTCGTGTGGTTGTTGTATTCGACGATGCGCGGATTGATGCTGCCGGGCGGGAAGCGGCGAATGCCCAGCTCGGCGAGTGCGATGGCCATCCACGGCGGATGGCCGGCTTGCGGGTTGCTCGCGGGGTTCGATCGGGTCACGACGGTCTCGGGTGCGGTGGTCGGAACGGGTCGTCAATCTTCGCACGAATGCGGAAGATTTTTTCGACTTCGTTCGGGCCTGCCGTTCCGAAACCGCCCCTTTCCCGTCACTCCACAGTCACCGATTTCGCGAGATTCCTCGGCTTGTCGATATCCGCGCCGCGCAGGCAGGCCGCGTGATACGCAAGCAGTTGCAACGGCACGACATGCAGTATCGGCGACAGCAGCCCGTAGTAATCCGGCATTCGCAACACCGACACGCCTTCACCGTTGTCGATCCGCGTATCGGCATCCGCGAATACGTACAGCTGCCCGCCGCGCGCGCGTACTTCCTGCATGTTCGACTTGAGCTTCTCGAGCAGCGCGTCGTTCGGCGCGATCGTCGCGACCGGCATCGCGTGCGTCACGAGCGCGAGCGGCCCGTGCTTCAGCTCGCCGGCCGGATACGCTTCCGCGTGGATATACGAAATCTCCTTCAGCTTCAGCGCGCCTTCGAGCGCGATCGGGTAATGCAGCCCGCGCCCGAGGAACAGCGCGTTTTCGTGCCGCGAGAATTCCGCGGCCCAGCGCTCGATCTGCGGTTCGAGCGCGAGCACGTCCTCGAGCGCGCCGGGCAGCCGCCGCAACTGCGTCGTATAGCGCGCGAGCTGCGCATCGTCGACGTAGCCGCGCAGCCGGCCGAGCGTCACGGCCAAGATGAACAGCGCGACGAGCTGCGTCGTGAACGCCTTGGTCGACGCGACGCCGATTTCCGGGCCGGCGCGCGTCAGGAACCGCAGGCTCGTCTGCCGCATCATCGCGCTGGTCGGCACGTTGCAGATCGCCAGCGTATCGATGTGGCCGAGCGCCTGTGCATACTTGAGCGCGGCGAGCGTGTCGGCGGTCTCGCCGGATTGCGACACGCTGACCACGAGCGTGTTCGGCAGCGCAAGCGCGTCGCTGTAACGGTATTCGCTCGCGATCTCGACCTGCGCGGGCAGGCGCGCGATCGTCTCGAGCCAGCGGCGCGCGGTCAGGCCGGAATAGTGACTCGTGCCGCACGCGAGAATCAGCACATTGTCGATCTGTTCGAACGCGCGCGCGGCGTCCGGGCCGAATATCGCCGGGTCGAACAAGCCCGCATCCGGAATCGTCGCGGCCACGGCCCGCGGCTGCTCGAAAATTTCCTTCTGCATGAAATGCCGGTAAGGCCCGAGCTCGACCACGGCCTGCGCCGACGACACGGTCTGGACCGGGCGCTCGACCGGCGTGCCGCCGCGTTCGAGGATGCGCACGCCGCCCGGCGTCAATTCGACGATATCGCCTTCCTCGAGAAAGATGAAGCGATCGGTGATGCCGGCGAGCGCGAGTGCGTCGGATGCGAGAAAACATTCGTCATCCTTCAGGCCGACGACGAGCGGCGAGCCGACCCGCGCGCCGATCAGACGCTGCGGCTCATGCTTGCTGAACACCGCGATCGCGTATGCGCCGTGCAGCTGCGACGTCGCATCGCGCACGGCGGCGAGCAAGTCGCCGCGATACTTGCTGTGAATCAGATGGGCGACGACCTCGGTGTCGGTCTGTCCGTCGAACTGGTAATGCTCGTCGGCAAGTTGCCTGCGCAACGTTTCGTGATTCTCGATGATGCCGTTGTGCACGAGCGCGATTTCGTCGCGCGAGAAGATCGGATGCGCATTGCAGGTCGCGGGCGCGCCGTGCGTGGCCCATCGGGTGTGCGCGATGCCGGTGCTGCCGGACAGCCCGGCGCTGCGCACGTGCGCGTCGAGATCTGCAACGCGCGACACGCTGCGCTCGCGGCGCGCCTGGCCGTCGACGACGGTCGCCACGCCGCATGAATCGTAGCCGCGATATTCGAGGCGGCGCAAACCTTCAATCAGAACCGGAACGATGTTCCGTTGCGCGACCGCGCCGACGATGCCACACATGACACGTCTCCTTCCCTGTTTCCGTTCCTCGACCAGGCGCCGTCGTGTCAGCGCGACCCGCTCACCGTTACCTCCGCCGTCGTGAACCCGCATGTGGCGGGCGCAAGCGGGTCGGCCATCCGGCTTTCGAATGCCAGGTACAACGCCTCCTCCAGTACGTTCCAGTGCGCGCCATGACGGTACGGGCCCGAGCGCGCATACCAGCAGGCGACGGTGCCCCAGTCGTTCATCTTGAATGCGACCAGCGCGATCAGCCCCCACGGAAAATCGGAGCCGGCCAGTTGCATCCACGTCCTGCCGTACTTCTGCATCCACTGCGCATAAATCGTCTCGTTCGACTGATCGGGCACCTGGATGCCGGACAGGATCGGGAAGATCTGCGCGACTTTCGCCGGATAGAAGCTCGTGTCACTGATCTTCTGCGTGCTTGCGCGAAAGCCGGATTGCGTGCCGCGCCAGAACACCTTGACGATCGCGGACGACAGCCGGTCGGCGCGCTGGCTCCACGGCCCCGCACGCGCGTAATCGCCGCGTCGCACGTAATACGCGGCGAGCGCCTGGAACGCGCTGTGCACCTCGACGTTGTCCATCAGCAGCGCGACATGCAGCGTCGACGAGATCTGATAGACGCCGCTCGCCTTGTCGAGCAACGTGTCCAGGTGCGCGCCCGCGCGGTTAAGGCTCAGTTCCCAGGAAGTCGGCATCCCGTCGGGAGGCGCAAAACGCGCGAGCAGCTCGATCCAGGTCGCCATCATCGCGTCGTCCGCATCGGCTTCCGCGCACGATGCAGCCACCCCTGCCTTCACGCAGTAACGGTCGAAGCCGCCGTCGAGACGCTGGCGCGGCAACACCCATGCGATCCACGCAAGCGCGGCCTGGCGGGCGTCCATCCGGGTGTCGGCGGCGGCAAGCAGCGCCTTCGCCGCGAAATATGGATCGATGCCGGCGCCGTTCAGGCGTACGGTAATCGCGCCGTCCGGGCGTTGATACAGCCCGTTCAGCTGAAGTTCCGCGGCGCCCGCGTGCGTCATGGCGCAGCACGCGGCGACGCAGCAGGCAACGCGCCATGCATGGCACAACCTGACAAGGGCCGCCACGCACGCGCGTGCGGCCGGGAAAAGCGCGGGCCGGTTCATGATCGGGGGCTCCTGCGCGGTAGTCCTGCGCAATTCCCGCCGGGCGCGGCGTTGGCCGCGTCGCGCGCCGGCGAGTGGTTCGACGTTGCGGGTCAGTGCACCTTGGCGCTGGTGAACTTCAGGCTGGTGCCGCTGTTCGCGGTCACGAGCCAGTACGTCGAGTCGGTGATACTCACGCTGCCACTGCCTTGCGTGATGATCGGCAACCCATACGCTGCCTTCGGCAGCAGCCACGTCATGTTCGTCAGGCTCGTCGGGTGGCTGGCGGAGAATGCCCAGCCGCTACCCGTGTCGGTGGCCGACCACGTGACGTTCAGGCGCGCCCGGTCGAAGGTCGTTATATCGGTCATCGTGTACCAGCGGAACTGCCCGGTCAGCTTCAGCGTATTGGCTTGCGAGAAGATCGCGGACAGCGTCGACGTATAGGACGACGCGCCGAGCGGGTGCGCGTAGATCAGGCGGCTCGTGCGGTTCGCGACGACGAAGTTCATCAGCGCGGCGTACCAGTTGTTCACGTCGGTCGTCGGCACCGCGTATTGCTGGAACTCCTCGAACGTCGCGTACTTGCCGAACGGCATCACGGGGTAAGCCCACAGGCCCGGGTTCAGCATCGCGCCGTTGCGGTATGCGCGGGTCGGTGCCGAGCCGGTATGACCGGTGAAGTAGTACCCGTTGAAGCCATTGCTTTCGAGCCAGTTCACCGACCAGGTCGGCGTGTTGCCTTCCGGTGCCGCGTACTCGACATCCGGCAGGCCGGTCGCGGCCTGGACCGCCTGATGGTTCATCACGAGGTACTGCGTGAACGTGCTCGCGTTGGTTTCACTCGCATTCGCGCCCCAGTAGTCGTGGATCCAGCCGCCGTGACTGCCGACGTGCTGGCCCTTGCTCACGAAATACTTCACGAGATTCTGCGCGGTCGGGTTGTTCGCGAGATTGATGCCGTTGCCGTCGCCGAACGTCGCTTCGTCGGGGCCGGCGGTAATCACGAGCGAGAACGGTCCGTTGTTCCACACGCCGAGGCTCTTCAGGTAGAGCGCCGGCTGGATCTGGTCGCCCGCGCAGAAGTGCCAGTTGAACACGAGGCCGGCCTGCGCCTTCGGCAGCGGCGACAGCGACGGCAGGTTCAGCATCTGCGTGCCGAAATAATGCAGGTAGCCGTGGATCAGCATGCCGTCGGTCTGGCCGTCGAGGTAGGCGAGCGGCAAGTTGACGAACAGCACGCCGCCGTTGCCGTACGGGTTGTAGCCCGACACCAGCCCGAACGTCGGCGACGTCAGGATCGTCGTGCCGGAATACGTGCCCTGCGTGACGAAGCTCGGGTAGGTCAGGAAGCCGTACACGTAGCCGGAGATGCCTTCGAGCGTGTCGGTCGTGGTCGCCAGCGTGGACGCAAGCGTGTTGGCCGTCTTGCCGGTCGCGGTGCTCAGCAGCGAGCCGGCGCTATACGTGGTCGTCTTCTTCAGTTTGCCGGTGACGGTGCCGGTCAGCTTCGGGAGTGTCTGGCTCAGCACGCCGCTGCCCGTGGGAGGCGTCGTGTACTGGAACCACGCATTGTGGTTGTAATTCGCGAGGCCGCCCGGGTTCGACGGGCTGGCGGCCAGGAACAGCGCGCTGCCCGACGTCGCTGTCGATGTCGATGTCGACGCCGACGTCGTCGACGAGCCGGAGCTGCTCGTCGACGCAAGCGAGGTCGTAGGGCTGGCGGCCGTGGTCGCCGAAGTCGTCGTCCATGCCATCGACTTGCCGGGGGGCACCTGCAGCGTGCGCAGCCAGCTGCTCATGCCCGTCACGTTGCCAAGGCCGATCATGTTGCCGCCGTATTGGTCGTACAACACGTAATCGACACCGACCATGTTGCTGAAACGAGACTTCGGGCTCACATAGAAGCCGGCGGAATTCAGTACGCCGAAATCGTAGACAAGCATCACCTTGCCGCCGTTCAGCGCGTAGTTCTGGATCGCCGTCACGAGCGCGTCGGCGGCCGTCGTATGAACCTGATCCGGCAGGATCAGGCCCGGATACTGCGACAGCGAAGCGCCGGCGGCCATGAACTGGCTGTCGGTCATGACCGTGATCTGCAACCCCTCTTCCTGTGCCGTATCGAGCCACGCGGACACGCGGGAATCAGGCAGCGTCAGCGTGTCGGGCACCAACAGCAGAAGCTGGTTGGTGGCTGCTTGAACGCCGCCCGGACTGAATGCGAACGCCAGCGCGAATAGCGCTAACAGGATCCGCAAGAACTTGCCTGACTTTGCCAACATGGTGTGCTCCTCGCTTAAGGAATGGGTGGCGCCACAGCAGCGATGAGCGCGCCGCCAGCTCGGCCCACCTTGCCCGGTAGATGTGTGCGGCTGCCCAGTTCGTCGAGCATCGAACGACGCGGGCCAGCGGCGGCCGGGCCGTTTTCTTCGTCGAAAAGGAATCGATGCGACACGGACGGAGAAGCGAACAACGTGCCATTGGCTCCGGAAGCCCTGTCGTGCTCGCTCCGTGCGTCGCGTGCCGTGCGGTGCGGCGAAAAACGCGGCCGAATCGTTTCATCACTGATACGGCGGCGTTTCGCGCGAATCGTCGGACGGATTCGTCAGCGAACCGGGCCAGCTCGCGCAGTAGGTGTAGAGCGTGACGAGCAGGCCGATCAGCAGCGGGCCGCCGAGCAGGAAATAGCAGAACGGCAGGAACAGCAACGAACCATGATGGATGACGGCCGCATGCAGCAGCATCACGAACGGCAGTGCGAACACGAAGTAGCCAAGCACGAGGAGCGAAGCGCCGAGCTTTTGCAGCGGCGTGAAATCGAGCGGATAGTAAAGCGCCGCCATCACCAGCGGAATCAGCGTAATGGCCGCGCCGTGCAGCACGAACATGTCGCGCAGATGCAGCATCGGCACGTACGGGAATGCACCCGGCGCGAGCCAGAAATACGCGCAGATCAGCAGCTGCGTGAAGCTCGCGATACGTAACAGATATGCAACGGGCAACCAGTTCGCACGCCGGAAGAACGACGCGGCGAAGCCGGCCGCGCACAGCGCGGCGGTCACGGCCAGCTGCGTCCCGCTCGGCATCCGGGCGGCGAGGTCGATCGACAGCAGCGGGACGCGCGGCGCATCGGGCGGGTAGCCGATCACGATTACGTGCAGTGCCGGATCGATCTCGTGCGCGCCCCACGCCATGACCGCACGCCAGTAGCGCCACGCGAGCGGCAGACCGAGCCACAGCGACGCATAGAGCATCGGCGTGAGCAAGACGATCGACATCAGCCAGCGCTGCGGATGCGGGTGGGTCCGCAGAGAACGGTCGACGGCTGGACGGACGGGATGCGTCTGCATGGCGCCCGTTCCCGTTACCAGCGATAGAACACGCTCAGCTCGCCGCCGACCCGTGAATAGTAGGGGTTATGGTAATAGTCGAACTCGACCTGCGTGCCCCACTTGCGCGTGAACCAGTAGCGCCATTTCGCGATCACCTCGTGACTGCGGAAATCGGCGATCTGAGCACCGGATCCGGTGACCTGGTACGCCTCGCGGCCGAACCCGCCACGCAGCACGATCACGCTCTTCCCGACCTCGCCGTAGGTGACGGCGCCGTAGTATTGCGGCGCCTTCACCGAGCCCGGCGAATCGACCGTATAGTTCGTCCCCGCCTCGAAGATCCACTTCGGCAGCGCATACCAGATCAAGCCGGCGTGATACAGCTGATCCCGGTGGCCGCTGCGGTTCCATGCATAGCCAGCGCCCAGCGACACGATCAGCGACCGGTTGGACAGCAGCTTGCGATTGATCGAGAGATCGACGCGCGCGCTCGGCAGGATCGTCCCTGACGTGGTGCCGGAAAAACCGATGCCGCCGAACCAGTCCGGTCCGACGTCCTGCACATACGTCAGTGCGCCGAGCTGCGTGTTTTCGCCGAAGCGATGCAGTTGCGCCAGCTCGCCGAGTAGCGTGCGGCCGCCGTCCTGATAGACGCCGCGCACGTGCACGCCGTACCAGTCGCCATACCCGTGCGTCAGGTGCGCGCTGGACACGCCGAGCGACATCTCCGCATGCGGTTCGCTCGGCGCCTGCACGTGCGCGATCACGGCATCGGGCAACGGCGGCCGGTTCGTATCGTCAGGCGAGAATTCGGCGAGCTGCGTGCCGTCCGGCAAACCGTCGGCGGACACGCGCACGAACGCGGGCGCGTCGAGGGTGCGCGGCACGATGACGGGCGCGGCGGCGTCGGGGGACGGAGCGGGCGCCGGCACGCCGGCATCATCCGGCTGCGCCGCGCGCACCGGCAGCGGGCCGACGGCAACGCCGCACAGCACCGCCAGTGCGGCGACCTGTGCGCGCGAGCCGCGCCGGCGGGAACGATCGGACATGGAGGCGCTCCTTAACGGGATGCGTGGAACCAGCCGCTGCGGCATGCGACGAGATCGCCGTGCACGCACGCGTGGCCGACGACCGAGACATCGCGCGCGCACGCGCTGACAGGATGGCCGGCTGCGCCGATGCGCGCGCCGGTCAGGCGCAGCAGGCCCCCGGCCGACACGACGCCGTCGATGCAGCTGCCGCTGGCAAGCAGCACGTCGTCCCGCGCGAACACCGAACCGTGCAGCAATGCGTGGCGCTCGAGCTCGACGCGATGCGCCTTGACGCTGCCGCGCAACACGCAGCCGTCGCCGAGCACCAGGGTGCCGTCCACGACGAGGTTGCCCTGCACGACCGTATGTGCGGGCAGACGCACGTCGCAGGGCAGCAGATAGCGCCCGTGCACGTAGCGATGCGGCATTCTGGAAAAGTGGCGCGTCAGCGAGATCGCGCGGCGCGGTGCGACCGCCGCATCGTCTGCCGGCGGCACCGGCGCGTTGCCGAAAACGATCGGCTCGCCGTACAGGCACGCGAAGCCGCCGGCGCCGTGCAGGTGCACCATCCCGCCCACCACCACGCCACGCAGCACCGCGCTGTCGACGTCGATATGCGGCGCGTGCGCGAGCATGCCGATCGTCGCGCCGGCATGAACGTCGATGCGCTGCTCGGCGAACGCATACGTCGCCCGCGCGCCGCGATCGAGCGCGATCGTGCGATCCGCATACAGCACGTCGTCGCAATGCGCGTCGCGCACGATGCGGATCTCGTCGTCATGCCGCACCACGAGCCCGAGCGCGTGCCACGGCGGCTGCGCGGACGAATCGGCCGGCCGCGCTGCGCCCGCGTGCACGCGCAGCGCATCGCGCCAGCGCGCGGCGAGCAGCGCCTGGTCGACGAACGGCCCGTCGCCGATCGGCAGCGCCGCCACGTCGCTGCGCCGGATCAACTCGTGCAGCAGCGGCAGGAACGGCAGGCTCAGCACGCCAGCCACCGGCACCATCACATTGAAGGTCGTCATCGTTCACCGTCCCGGTTTCAGTTGCCGGCGAAAACGCTCGGTCTTGTCCCATTTCAGTTCGCGGCGCAACGCGGCGTCGAGCACGAGCCCCCAAAGCGCAGAGACCACGGCCGCGATCGTCACGCAAAAGCCGACCACGTTGACCGGCACCAGCCGCAGGCGCGTCGCGCGACCGTCGAGCCGCGCGGCGACGACGATTTCGAAGAACACGCCGAAGTTGCCGAAAGTGCTGAACGCGAACAGTGCGAACAGCGAAACGATCAGACCGAGCGTCGTCGAGTTGACGCCGTTGAGCAGATAGAGCGTGATCGCGGTGCCCCACGCGATCGAGAGCAGCGCGGGCATCAGGAACACGCCGAGCAGCAGTGCGCCGTCCAGCCGGCAGCGCCGCGAGATCA
The DNA here is from genome assembly GCF_001718335.1 of Burkholderia territorii. Lineage (NCBI taxonomy): Bacteria > Pseudomonadati > Pseudomonadota > Betaproteobacteria > Burkholderiales > Burkholderiaceae > Burkholderia > Burkholderia territorii. The sequence goes on along the minus strand of NZ_CP013365.1, from coordinate 470,595 downwards.
GCGGATTGCGCAATACCGGGCCGAGATAGCGCAGCAGCGTCTGGTTGTGCCCCTTCGCCCAGCGCGTCAGTTGCCGCGCGCGCACCGCCCAGCGCTCGGGCACTTCCTCATAGCATTCCGCGTGGTTCAGATACACCGTGCGCCAGTCGCTCAACAGCAGCCGATAGGTCATGTCGGTATCCTCGGCGAGCATGTCGTCGCACCAGCCGCCGACCGCATCGAGCGCGCTCTTGCGGATGCCGCCGACCGTGCCGCCGTACTGCGGCACGAGGTTCAGGTTGTTGCGCGCCTGCTGGTTGACCTGATAGCCACCCGCGCGCTCGAGATCGAGCAACCGCGCGAGCAGGTTGCTGTCGGCGTTCTGCGGCACGACGCGGCCCATCACCGCGCCGACTTCGGGATCGAAGAACGGCGCGACGAGTTCCTTCAACAATCCGGGACGCGGCAGGTAATCGGCATCGAACACCACCATGATGTCGCCGCGGATGAAGCGCAACGCGTCCTTCAGCGCGGCCGCCTTGCCGGGCTTGCCGCTCTCGCGGTGAAACGGCTTGATGAGCTCGGGGGCGAGCGCCCGCACTTCGTCGATCAGTGCGCGCGTGTTGTCGGTCGAGCGGTCGTTGACCGGAATGATCGTCAGCCGGTCGCGCGGATAGGTCGTCGCGAGCAGGGCCATCAGGCAATCGACGACGACCGCTTCTTCGTTGTGCGCGGCGACGAATACAGTGAGCCGCGGCCAATCGCCGTGGGTAACCGCCCGATAAGGCGCGCGCTGCGGCTTGAACAGACGGTCGAGACTGAACACGTAATGCCGCGCCGCATAGACGCAAGTCAGGAGCGTGAACAGCCACAGGTACGCGACACAGGGGACGAGCAGCACATCGGGATCGAACGCCACCGGTGCGGTATCGGCCGGCGCCGTTTCGAGCAGCGCGTCCGCTTCGGTCGGCGCGCGCACCGCGCGCGGCGCGGCCCCGGCATAGGCGGCGCTACGTTCGGCCGCGCCGGCAGCGGGCACGCCGATGCGCACCGCCTCGGCGAACGGGCGCGATGCGGTGTCGTGCACGACCTGCGAGCAGGCCAGCACGATCAACAGCAGGATGCCTTCGACGCAGAGCGACACCGTCCGACGGTTCTTCATGTCCTGGCCCCCGAGCCGGCGACGACGGCGGCCGTGCGTTCGTGCCCGGGCCGTGAATCGCGCCGATGTGAATGGGAAGCGGCCGCACGTTCGTCGTGCAAGTGCGAACGTTTTCCTCGCCGGACGAAAGTGCGGTGCCGCTTCCCGGATTCGTTGCTTTGGCGTCCCGGTTCGCAGGCTGTCGTTGGAACATGTCGGAACGCACGTGTCCGCCGAGAACAAGCAAGCGGCGAGCCATCGGCCGCCGTGCCCCGTGCGGCAAGGGCTCGCGTTCAGGCAGCGGGCACGGCCGGAGCGGCGGCCGGGCGTTTTTGATTCACCGGCGAATCAGCTTTTGGCACTGCATGGGCCATCGGCATCGCGATCCGTTCGCGTTGCGCGGCGAATCGTCTGTTCATCGCACGAGTGCTGCGTCGCGCGATGCGGCTTCGAGACGCGGTCAGTCGCGAATCGCCATCGCGCTGACCACGGCCGGGCAAGGTGCACGCCATCGCTGCGGTGCGCGCCGGAAGGCCATCGTGCGGGCCCGCCCGCCGCATTCGGGCCGCGCGTTACAGATACGCAACATTTCCGGCCTGTCGGCTCGGGCAGCGCTGACGATACGGTGCGACGGACGAATCATTCGTCCGTGATCCGATGCGGACCATTGGCGACACACCTTTCATTGCCCAGACGAAATTCGCATAGCGAAGCGATTCAAAGCGCTTCGAAAGATGGACGCCGTTCGAGGGGCAGTCGACGCTCGAGCCGCACCGCGATTCTTCGAATGACGCAGTCAGACCGCCCCGCGCGAATGGTCGCCCGTTTATCTGTATCGCGCCGCTTCACCAATGCGGCGTCCGTAGCAGTTGTGAAACGTTCCGCAACGAACCGCGCGTGCCGCGCGAATCGGAGCCGGACGCACGGGCCGCTGGTTTGAATATTGCTGTATCGAAAGCGGGATCACCTTCCCGGTGCGACGGCGTGCGGCAACGCGAATCGTGTGACGCAAGGACGTGGCGATCGACACAGTGAGGAACGCTCATGACGTGACGCGATGGAACAGATGCAAGGGGACGACCGTAGTCCGACGATTGCGCGGCGGAGACCGCGCGGACAAGAACGGTGCGCTCGCCCGCCCCTGCGCTGAATGTCGCGCGGCCGACGCCGGCCGGCGCGGCCGCATGAGAGGACGGGACGAGTCGCCTGCAACCAGGCTTGACGCCGGGTGCCGGGCCTTCCGGCGCGAAGATGCTCAACGAGGATAACGATGAAGAAGATCTTGCTTGTATTCGGGACTCGGCCGGAAGCCATCAAGATGGCGCCGCTCGTCCGCGCGCTGAAGTCGCGCAAGGATGTCGACGCCCGCGTTTGCGTTACCGCCCAGCATCGGGAAATGCTGGATCAGGTCCTCACGTTGTTCGCCATCCAGCCCGACTACGATCTCAACCTGATGCGCCAGGGCCAGACGCTGACCGACGTGACGACCGGCATTCTCCAGGCGATCGGGATCGTCTTCGACGACTTCGGCCCCGACGTCGTCCTTGTGCACGGCGACACGACGACGACGCTGGCGGTCAGCCTCGCGGCGTTCTACCGCTATTTGCCCGTCGGGCACGTGGAAGCGGGCCTGCGCAGCGGCGACATCTGGTCGCCGTGGCCCGAGGAATTGAATCGTCGCGTGACCGATGCCGTATCGTCGTGGCATTTCGCGCCGACCGGCCAGGCGCGCGACAACCTGTTCAGCGAAGGCGTGCCGGTTGGCGCGGTCGTGATGACGGGCAACACCGTGATCGATGCGCTGCACGACGTCAAACGCATGCTCGACCGCGACACCGCGCTCAACCACAAGATCGCCGCGCGCTTTCCCTTTCTCGATCCGTCCCGCCGCGTCGTGCTGATCACCGGCCATCGTCGCGAGAGCTTCGGCGAGCCGTTTCGGCATTTCTGCGAGGCGCTCTGCGCGCTCGCGAACCGCTATCGCGATGCACAGTTCGTCTATCCGCTGCACCTGAATCCGAACGTGCGCGAGCCGGCGCGCGCGCTGCTCGGCAGCGTGCCGAACATCTACCTGATCGAACCGCAGGAATATCTTTCATTCGTATTCCTGATGTCGCGCGCGCATTTCATCATCACGGATTCGGGCGGCATCCAGGAGGAAGGGCCCGCGCTCGGCAAGCCGGTGCTCGTCACGCGCGAGACGACCGAGCGGCCCGAAGCGATCCAGGCCGGCACCGCGCGGCTCGTCGGCACGGACCAGGAGCGAATCGTCTGGGAAGCGTCGCGGCTGTTCGACAGCGAGAGCGCTTACGAGGAAATGGCACGCGCGAGCAATCCGTATGGCGACGGGCATGCGAGCGAGCGGATCGTTCACGCGCTGATGCATTCGCCCGGGGCGACCGCGAACGCGACGAGCTTTTCGCTGGGGGCCGCGGAGATGCCGTTCAACGCGCTCACGCTCGGGTTGCAGGCGTTGCGGTCGCCTTGAAACGGATCGGCTGGCGAGATGCGGACGGGCGCGACGGGCAGTGATGCGCGATGTCGCCGCTCGTCGTTCGTCGCATCGCGCCGTGCGATCGCCGCGCCGACAGCGAGGACGTCCGCCAGATCCCGCGGCCGACGCCTTCAGAAGCGCATCATTCTAACGTCGCACGCGCTTCACTCATCCACCTTGAATGCCGATACGAGTCGCGTCAGTTCCGCCGCCTGCTGCCGCAGGCTTTCGGCTGCCGCCGCGCTTTCCTCCACCAGCGCCGCATTCTGCTGTGTCATCTGATCGAGCGACTGCACCGCGTCGCCGATCTGGTCGATGCCGGCGCTCTGTTCGAGGCTCGCCTCGGCGATCTCGCTCATCATCGCGCTGACGCCCTGCACCTGCGATACGACGTCGCGCATCACCGCCCCGGCCTCGCCGACGAGCCGCGTCCCGGCGCTCACCGTCCCCGCGCTGTGCTCGATCAACGCCTTGATCTCCTTCGCCGCCTGCGCGCTGCGCTGCGCGAGGTTGCGCACTTCCGACGCAACGACCGCGAACCCGCGTCCCTGCTCGCCGGCTCGCGCGGCCTCGACCGCCGCATTCAACGCGAGGATGTTCGTCTGGAACGAGATGCTGTCGATCATCACGATGATCTCGGAGATGCGCTGCGATGCGTCGCTGATCTGCTCCATCGTCGTCACGACTTCGCCCACGACGTGCCCGCCGCGCATCGCCGTATCGGATGCGCCGGTGATCAGCTTCGCGGCCGTCGTCGCGGTCTCGGTGTTGTTGCGCACGACCGCCGTGATTTCCTCCATCGACGAAGCCGTTCGCTCGAGGTTGCTCGACTGCCCTTCGGTCCGCTCGCTGAGATCCGCATTGCCCGACGCGATCTGCGCGGACCCGGTCGCGATCGACGCGGACGCCGCGCGAATCCGGTGAACCAGCGTCGACAACGACGACACGAAGCGGTTGAACGCGTCCGACAGCTGGCCGATCTCGTCCTCGCTCTCGACCGTCATCCGGCGCGTCAGGTCGCCCTGCCCGCTCGCGATCTCCGACAGCAGCGTCGCCGCGCGGCGAATCGGCGCGGCGATCGCGCGCCCGACCAGCCAGATCACGACCAGCGCGACGCCGAGGCCCGCGATCGCGGCGACCAGCGCCGCGCTGCGAATCGCACGCGTCACGGGGCCGAGCAGTTCGGCTTGCGGCACCTCCACGACCACGTATGCATTCAGCTCCGGAATGAACGACGTCGCGATGAAGCGCGCACCGCCGTCGCCGTCATAGCCCAGGAATGCATACGGCTTGCCGGCCAGCAGCGTCGACGATGCATCGCCGGGCAGCCCCGGTTCGTCCTTCAGGAAGTGCTTGCCGTCGATCAGCGACGTATCGCGATGCATCATGATCGCGCCGTCGGGCCGCACGAGATACGCGAACCCGGTATCGCCGATCCGGTACGCGGCGATCCCCTTCGCGAGCGCATCGACGGACAGGCTCATGCCGGTCGCGCCGACCGGCGTGCCGTCGAGTTCCACGCGGCTGTTGATGAACATCATGTAGCCGCCGGCCGTGACCTCGCGATCCATGTTCACGTCGTAAGTCTTGCCCGATGCGAGGAAGTCGGTCAGCCACCGATCCTTGTCGCTGACCTTGCGCTGCAGGCCGGCCTCGTTGTAGTAGTTGCCGCTCTTCACCGACACCCATTGCACGGACGCCGCCTTCTGCTCGCCTTTCACGTTCGTCGCCAGCTGGATCCAGTTGCGCGTGCCGGCGTCGGGTTCGCCGTCGGCTTCCCATTGCAGCAGGAACGCATCGCGTGCGAGAACGCGCGACGCGGCGATCGGCCCGGCCATTTGCCGCTGCACGTCGGCGCGAATGCCGCTCACGGCCGTCGGCAACTCCTCGCGAACGATGCGATCGCGCACGGCGTTGCCGATCAGACGAACGCTCAACCCGCTCGAGATCGCGACGAACACGAGCAGGCAACTCGTCATGCTGAGAATCAGCTTGCTCTGAATGGACAGCTTGCGCCAGAAATGCATGGGGTACCCTCGATAACCGCTCGGTCTGAGCCAGCTTGGGTTATCGGCAGGCACGCGCGGAATCGCATCGCGCGATTCACATGTTCGTCATGCGGGATCGGATATGTCGGCGACGGCCGTCCGTCGCACGGTGGCCGAGGATCACGCGCTCAATAGGCGACGAAGATCGTCACGCGCCGGTTGCGCGCCCGCGCGGACGCGTCGTCGCCCGCCACGAGCGGCTGCGTATCAGCCCGCCCGATCGCAGCGAGCCGGTGCGGCGCGACGCCGCGATCGGCCAGATAGCGCACGACGCTGCCGGCCCGGGCGGACGACAACTCCCAGTTCGATTCGTATTTCGCATTCGCGATCGGCACGTTGTCGGTGTGCCCTTCGACGAGAATGTCGCCGGTCGCATGCTCGCTCAGCGCCTGCGCGATCTGGCTCAGCACCGGCGTCGCATCGGGCAGCAAACGCGCATCGCCGACGTTGAACAGAACCTTCGCGTCGATGCCGATCTCGATCGCGTGCGGCGCGCGCACGAGCGAGATGCGCCCGTTCGATTTCAGCGCGTCGAGCGAGGCCAGCCATGCGGGCGCACGCGCGGGCACCGCTGCATCGGACGCGCTTGCGGTCACGCTGTCGTGCCGCGCGAGCGTCCGATAGCGCGCATCGAGCGCGTTGTATTTGGCGAGCTGCAGCACGTACAACGCGAGAAACAGCACCATCAGCGTCGTGACGAGATCCGCATAGGAAATTAGCCAGCGTCCGGACTGCGTGCCTTCCGTTTCATCGTCACGATCGGCGGCGGCCGGCGCCGCCCGTGCACCGTCAGTTCGAGCGGTCATGTCGAAGCTCCCGGTGCGTCATGCGAGCGACTCCGCCGCGCGGCCGCGCACGTCGCCGGTCAGCCGCGTCTCGATCGTATGCGGCGACTCCTTGCGCGAGATCGCGAGCAGGCCGTCGAGATACAGCTTGCGGAACCGCAGCTCGCTGTCGATCTGCGCGCGCAGTTTGCCGTACAGCGGTAGAAACACGAGGTTCGCGAATGCGAGGCCGTAGAGCGTCGCGATGAACGCGACCGCGATGCCCGGCCCGAGCTGTGCCGGTTCGAGAATGTGACTCGTCACCTGGACCAGCCCGAGCACCGAGCCGAGAATGCCGAACGTCGGCGCATAGCCGCCGGCCTGCTGCCACACGCGCGCGGCCGCGAGCCGGCTGCGCTCGTATGCGTCGAGCTCGCGGTGCAGTGCGTCTTCGAGCACGGCGGTCGACACACCGTTGGCGAGCAGCTCGAGCCCGCGCCGCGCGAACGGATGGATGCCGCTCACGTCCATCGATTCGAAGGCGAGCAGCCCGTCGAGCTTCGCGCGATCACCCCACTCCAGCAGGTCGGTCAGATGTTTGCGGTCGACTTCCTGCGCCCGCACGAACGCGAGCCGCAACTGCTTCACCGCATCGAAGAACCGCGCCCACGTGTTCTGGATCATCACCGCGCCGAGCGTACCGCCGAGCACGATCACGAGCGCCTCGAACTGGAACAGCATCGAAAAATGTCCGCCTTCCAGTGCGAAGCCGAACACGATAGCCGCGCCGCCGAGCAGCACGCCGGCCAGGGTCAACAGGTCCATAGGTGTCTCCGGTCGGGCCGCGCGTTACGCGTCGGATGAAGCCAGCGGCATGGGCGCCGCGCCCGCCGCCGGTGCCTTGGCCGCGCGCACCGCATCGAGCACGCGCCGTTCGATTTCCTCGATCTCGATCGGGTCGAGCTTCAGCTCGCGGCGCATCACCCACGACACCTCGTTGCGCCGCGCTTCCGTCATCACGGAGAACAACTTGTCCGCCACCGCGCGATCGTCGAGGCTCGCGATCAGCTTCGCGAGATCGTACGTATCGAATGCGCTGATCACGTCGAACAGCGTGCGCTGGTCGACCCACACGATATCCTCGAGCGCGCGCACGTCGCCGCCGGCGCGCGGGCTGCGACGCGAGAAATACGCGACACCCTTCTGCTCGACGTAACCGAGCACCTTCGACTTGCGGAACGCGAACACTTCATCGGCGATCTCGCCGTGCGACAGCTTGTTGAGCAGCAGCTTCCGGTCGACACCGATCAGCGCTTCGAGATCGGCCAGCTCGATCAGTTCGAGCTCGCTGTTGATCGACAGGTCGAGATCGTGATCGGCAACCTGCTGCGCGCGATCGATCACGCGCGCGGCATCGAACGTGACGACCTGGCGCGCATCCGACGACGCCGCCGGGTAATCGGCCGCGCCGCCGGCATGGTCGGCCTGCGCGGCTTCGATCGTGACGAGATTGAGCTTCTCCATGCGGCGCAGCATCGCCAGCACGTGCGGGCGCGAATGGCCGGCGATCGCGCGACAGCGGCGAATCACGTCCGCGAGCGGCACCGACGCCTCGGCCGCCTGCGCCTGCATCGGCCGGCGTGACCACGCGTCGTCCGAGCCGCGCGTGTCGGCACCCGCCATCAGCGACAGCACATGCGCATACGACAGCACGCCCGGCATGAAATCCGCGTGCGTATAAGTCGCAAGCTGGTCGTCCTTGCGCTTCACGCGCCGGATCATCGTGCGCACGACATGACGGAGCAGCGCGGACACGTGCTCGATTTCCTCGTCGAGCAACGCGGCCGGCACGACCGTGAGCTGGCAGAACGACAGCGCCTTCGCCGTATGCGCGCGCGGCTCGGATGCAAGCAGCGCGGATTCGCCGAAGAATTCGCCGCGTCCGAGCGTCGCGACGACGACGCGCTTGTCTTCGCAGCGCGTCGACAGCTCGACCTTGCCGTCGGCGATCAGAAAGATGACGGGCTCGCCGGCGAAGCCCTCCGAGTAGATGATCTCGCCGGGCGCGGCCGTGCGCGTCCACGATTGCTGACGGTTCAAGTTGGTTCCCCTGCTGCGCTGTATTTTCGGACTGCGCGTCGCATGTCGGATGCATGCGATCGACAGTCGTCCCCGTGCCCGATTAACGTCATCGGCCCAGCATCCTTTAGGGAATTCGTTCTCGTTTCCGGCGAAAATCAACGTAAAACGTTTGCGAGTTGCGCGGCCGCACCGGCGATTCGTTTCGAACGACGTGCGTGCGTCCGATTCAATGCACGCAGATGCGACGCGCGTCAGAACTCCATATCCAGTTCGTCGATGTCTTCATGCTCCGCTTTCGCGGCATCGATCCACTCCGCGACGAACGGATGCGCGAGGACGCGCATGCAGTACTCGGCGATTTCGGGTTCGAGTTTCACGTCGTAGGTCAGGAAGCGCGTGACGACCGGCGCGTACATCGCATCGGCGACACCGATCTGCTCGCCAAACAACCAGGGGCCGCCATACGCGGCCAGACACTCTCGCCAGATCGTTACGATGCGCTCGATGTCGTGCTGCGCACGCGACCAGATCCGGAAACCGGGAAAATGCGCGCGCAGGTTCATCGGCAGCGCGGAGCGCAGCGCGCTGAAACCGGAATGCATCTCGCCGCAGATCGACCGGCAATGCGCGCGTGCATGCCGGTCGTCGGGCAGCAGCCGCGCTTGCGGCCGGATCTCGTTCAGGTACTCGGCGATCGCGAGCGTGTCCCACACCGTGCTGCCGTCGTGCGTCAGGCACGGCACGAGGATCGAAGGCGACAGCAGCAGCAACTCCGCGCGCGATGCCGCGTCGATCGGCACGCTGACGGTCTCGAAGACGAGCCCGCTCAGCCTCGCGAGCAGCCAGCCGCGCATCGACCACGACGAGTAGTTTCGGCTGCTGATGGTCAACGTCGTCTGTCCGGTAGAGTCCATGTCGCTCTCCTGCTGATTGCCGTTCGTGCCCCTGCACCGAAAGCGCACGCCGCGCCACGTCGAGCGCACCACGCCGGTGCCGCGCGTTCGCCGAAGTGGCGCATCGCCGCACGACGTGGCCCCACGGCCGTGACCCCGAACCGCTGCAGCAGCGTGTGACGTTCGGCCGTCCGGCTGCACGGGGGCCCGTGCGTCACCGCGTGCGATGCCGCATGCGCGAACCGCGTGCAACGCGCGTGCCAGCCGCACGCTGGCACACGGCTTGCCTCGGTCAATGCAACGTGACGCGACGAGCGACGGACATGAACCTGCTTGCCTATCCGCTCTACCAATGGTCTGCGGAATGCCTGCGCCCGGCGCGCGCATGGGCGGTCGCCACGCGCGCGACGATGTCGCTGTGGCCGGCCGCCACGGCCACGCCGACGGGCCGCATGGTAGACGCACTGTGCGAACTGCTCGAATGCTGCGCGTTTTCGCACCGGCGCCCGCCGTTCGGCATTGCGTCGGTCGTCGTCGACGGCGAATCGGTGCCGATCACCGAGGAAGCCGCGGCGGCCACTCCATTCGGCACGCTGCTGCATTTCCGCAAGACGCGGCCGGTTCCGCGCCAGCCGCGCGTGCTGATCGTCGCGCCGATGTCCGGACATTTCGCGACGCTGCTGCGTGGCACGGTCGCCACGATGCTGGCCGATCACGACGTGTACATCACCGACTGGCATAACCCGCGCGACATCCCGCTTTCGGCCGGGCGTTTCGGCTTCGACGAATACGTCGGTCACGTGATCGATTTCATTCACCAGATCGGCCCGGACGCACACGTGCTCGCGATCTGCCAGCCGACCGTCGCCGCGCTGTCCGCGGTCGCGCTGATGGCGGCCGCCGGCGATCCGACCCAGCCCGCGAGCCTGACACTGATGGCGGGGCCAATCGACTGCCGCGTGAATCCGACGAAGGTCAATGCGCTCGCCACGAGCCGGCCGATCGAATGGTTCGCGCGCAACCTGATCAGTGTCGTGCCGGCCGGCTTCGTCGGCGCGCAGCGGTGCGTGTATCCGGGCTTCGTGCAGGTCGGCGCGTTCATGTCGATGAATCCCGACCGCCACGCCGCGTCGTTCGCGGACCTCTACTACGAGCGCGCGAAAGGCGACCCGGCGAAAGCCGACACGCTTCGCCACTTCTACGACGAATACTTCGCGACGGCCGATCTCACCGCGGAGTTCTATCTGGAAACGGTCGAAAAGGTGTTCCAGCAATACGCGCTCGCGCGCGGCGAGCTGGTGGTCGGCGGCCGGCTGGTGGAACCGGCCGCGATTCACCGCACCGCGCTGCTGACGATCGAGGGCGAGAAGGACGATATCTGCGCCGTGGGCCAGACAGTGGCCGCGCAGGAGCTGTGCTCGGGATTGCCGCCGTACCTGAAGACGCACCACGTGCAGACGGGCGTGGGCCACTACGGCGTGTTCAACGGCAGCCGTTGGGAGACGCAGATCTATCCGATCGTGCGTGCGACGATCCACGACAACGAACCGTACGATCGCACCGCCGACACGGACGGCAGCGCGAGCAGCGCGCGCTACGTGACGCTGCGGTCGTTGCTCGACGCGCGCGCTGCCACGCACGATGCGGCGACCGCGACGCAATCCGATCGCGTGCACTGAACCCGCGCGGCATGGCGGCATTCGGCGTGGCACGTCGGCGGTGCAAATGAATCGCCCCGCACGGGTGGCGGGGCGCGATACCGGGCAGGGCGCGAGCGCGAAGACTCGCGCGACCTCTCGTTACGAACAGGCCTTGCCGTGCGATGCGTGATAGCCCTTCGCCTTCGCATCGGCTTCCGACATGTAGCTGCCGTGCTTCGTCTTGCCGTAGTACTTGTCGGTCGAGCAGTGGTAGACCTTCGTGCTGTCGTTGGCCCACACCTTGCCCGCGCCGCCGCCGGGCGCCGCTGCCGCGGTCGTCGCGGGCGCGCTCTTCGCCGGGGCCGCGCCCGATGCGGCGGAAGCGGAAGCCGCGGTCGCGGGGGCCGCGGCCGGTGCGCTGGCCGCGGCTGCCGACGATGCGCCGTACCACGTCTTCACGCCCTTGTGGCCGGCACATGCACCCTTCTTCGACGCGCCCGAGTAGAACGAGCCGTCCTTGCACAGCCCGGTCGTGCCGGCCGGCGCGCTGGCCGGAACCTGTGCGAACGCACCGATCGACATGCCCATGCCCGCGACGAGCGCGGCGATCAACATCGTCTTTTTCATATTCCTCTCCTGATTTGCCTGAATGGGAAAACGTCCCGGCACGATGCCGGGCATACCGCGCCTCGGGTCAATGGACCCAGCGGCACACGCGGTGGTGGTGATGATCGAAATGGCACACGCGGTGCGAATGCGCTTCCGCCAGTGCCGGCACGAGCATGGCGCAGGCGACGGCCGTTACGGTCAGGATCTTCGCGATGCGGGTCATGACATTCTCCTGGGTAGGGCAGCCGGTGGTCCGGCTGTCCCCTCCTTAACGCGGGGTGCCGACACGCCGTGCACCGCACCTGTCGCGAATTGACCATCTTTGACAGCGTGTAACGAAACGTCACGCGCGGCTGACGAATCGCCGTCTATTTTTTCGATTTCCTTACGCGGCGAACGCTTGGGATACCGAATGACCGAAGCAGGACGACGCGCCTGAACGCGGCCGATAAAAAAACCGCCGGAAGGCGGTCTTTGGCAGGCACGCGGGGATGCCCGCGTGCGGAGCAACGGAGGAACGGAGTAACGGGGCTACGCGCCCGCGTCGCCCCACGGCGTCGGCGCGGGCACTTCGCAGGGCCCTTCGACGTCGATCGACTTGAAATCGGCCGGCCCGACGATCTCCAGATACTCCATGTCGGGCGAGTAGTCGAACAGATAGTGCACGATTCCCGGCGCCTGGTGCACGCAGTCGCCGGCGCTCACCAGCGTCTCGCGGTCGCCGTACATGAAGCGCGCCCAGCCCTTCAGCATGATCACGATGTGGAACTCGGCCTCGTGACGGTGCCAGCCGGTGCCCGCCGCCGGTGCATGATTCGCCCTGACGAGCTGCGCGATGACCTTGCCGTTCGTCGCGGCCGCGATGCCGAGATCGCGATACAGGAAGAAGTCGCGCAGGCCTTCGCCTTGATACGCGGTGTCTTGCGGCTTCACGTGGGAAAACGCGGTAGGGGTCGGCGTGCTCATCGCGGCGCTCCTCGGTCGACAGAGTCATCCGGGACAAGCATTTAGCGTTCCAGGCTGCGGCAGCGCCCGCTTATTTGAGCCGTCCCGACAAAAACTGCCCGAGCCGCTCGCTTTTCGGACTGACGAGAATCTCCCGCGGATCGCCCTCCTCCTCGATCTTCCCCTGGTGCAGGAAGATCACATGGTTCGACACGTTGCGCGCGAAGCCCATCTCGTGGGTGACGACGACCATCGTGCGGCCTTCCTCGGCGAGCTTCTGCATCACCTTCAGCACTTCGCCGACGAGTTCCGGGTCGAGCGCCGACGTCGGTTCGTCGAACAGCATCACCTCCGGCTCCATCGCGAGCGCACGCGCGATCGCGACGCGCTGCTGCTGGCCGCCCGACAGGTGAGACGGATACATGCCTTCGACGCGCGGCGCGAGGCCGACCTTCTCCAGATACTTGCGTGCGCGCGCGACGGCCTCTTCCTTGCCGATCCCGAGCACGGCCATCGGCGCCTCGATCACGTTCTCGAGCACCGTCATGTGCGCCCACAGGTTGAAGTGCTGGAACACCATCGACAGCTTCGTGCGCATGCGCTGCAGTTGCTTCTGGTCGGCCACGCGCAGCGCGCCGTTGCGGTCGCGCGTGGTCTCGATCGGCTCGTTGCCGATCGTGATCTGCCCCGAGCACGGCTGCTCGAGGAAGTTGATGCAGCGCAGGAACGTGCTCTTGCCGGAGCCGCTCGAGCCGATGATGCTGATCACATCGCCGGCCTTCGCCTTCATCGACACGCCCTTCAACACCTCGTTGTCGCCGAATTTCTTGTGCAGGTTGTCAACGGTGAGCTTGTACATGCTTGGTCCTTCCTTGCGAATCTTGCGAATGCGTTAATGGCCGCGCGGCGACAGGTACGCGAGCCAGCGCGCCTCGAGCTTGCGGAACGCCCAGATGAGCGCGAATACGACGATGGCGTACAGCACGGCTGCAATGCCGTAGGCCTGGAACGACATGTACGTGGCGGAATTGACGTCGCGCGTGACCTTCAGGATGTCGGGCACGGTCGCGGTGAACGCGAGCGTCGTCGCGTGCAGCATCAGGATCACCTCGTTGCTGTAGCTCGGCAGCGAGCGGCGCAGCGCGGACGGCAGGATGATGCGCGTATAGAGCTTGAAGCGCGACATCCCGTAGGCCATCCCGGCCTCGATCTCGCCGGCCGACGTCGCCTTGATCGCGCCCGCGAAGATCTCGGTCGCGTACGCGCATTCGTTCAGCACGAACGCGAGCAGCGTGCAGTTCATCGCGTTGCGGAAGAACGTGTCGAGCAGCACGTGGTTGTGCACGACCTGCAGGCTGTAGATCCCGGTGTAGCACATCAGCAGCTGCACGTAGAGCGGCGTGCCGCGGAACACGTACGTATAGAGCCACACCGGGCCGGATATCCAGCGGTTCGACGATGCACGCGCGATCGCGAGCGGCACGGCCAGCGCGAAACCGAGCGCGATCGACACGACCAGCAGCCACAGCGTGATCGCGAGGCCGCTGAAGCGGTAGCCGTCGGTATAAAGATAGCTTTGCCAGTACTGGCTGACGAGTTCGATCACAGTGCAAGCCTCCGGACGCCGGCGGAATAACGCTTCTCGAGGTGGTGCAGCACGACGTTCGACACCGTCGTGATCGCGAGGTAGATCGCACCGGCCGCGAGCGTGAAGAAGAAGAAATCGAGCGTGCTCTTGCCGGCGTCCTGCGACGCCTTCACGACATCGGCCAAGCCGATGATCGACACGAGCGCGGTGGCCTTCACGAGCACCTGCCAGTTGTTGCCGATGCCCGGCAGCGCGAAGCGCATCATCTGCGGGAACAGGATCCGGTGGAACACGCGCCAGCCGCTCATCCCGTATGCGAAGCCCGCTTCGAGCTGGCCGCGCGGCACCGCGAGGAACGCGCCGCGGAACGTTTCGGTGAAGTACGCGCCGTAGATGAAGCCGAGCGTCACGACGCCGGCCACGAACGGGTCGATGTCGATCTGATCCCAGCCGAGCAGGTCGGTCGCATTGTTCAGCAGGATCTGGATCCCGTAGAACAGCAACAGCATCAGCACGAGATCGGGCACCGCGCGGATCAGCGTCGTGTAGAACGTGCCGACCGACTTGAGCACGCGGTTCGCCGACAGTTTCGCGCCCGCGCCCGCGAGGCCCAGTATCAGCGACGCGGCGAGCGACAGCACCGCGAGCTTCACGGTCTCGACCGTGCCGGCCCACAACAGCGGGCCAAATCCTTGGAAGATCATGTGAGCGTGTCCAGAAAGACGGGCGGCGCAGCGCGGTGCGAGCCGCGTGCGCCGCGAAGGCGTCAGCCGCCGTAGACGTCGAATGCGAAGTACTTCTTCTCGAGCTTCTTGTACGTGCCGTCCTTGATCATGTCGGCGATCGCGTGGTCGATTTTTGCCTTCAGGTCGGCATCGTCCTTGCGCAGGCCGATACCGGCGCCGTTGCCGAGCGTCTTCGGATCGTCGATGTCCTTGCCGGCGAACTCGAAGTTCGCGCCGCGCGGCGTCTTCAGGAAGCCGATTTCAGCCTGCACCGCGTCCTGCAGCGCGGCGTCGAGGCGGCCGGACATCAGGTCCTGGTACACGCCGTCCTGGTTCTGGTAAGGCACGACCTGCACGCCCTTCGGCGCCCAGTACGTCTTCGCGTAGGTTTCCTGGATCGTGCCCTGCTCGACGCCGACCGACTTGCCCTTCAGCGATTCGGCCGTCGGCTGCAGGTTCGCGCCTTTCTTCGCGACCAGGCGCGTCGGCGTGTTGAACAGCTTGTCGGAGAACGCGATCTGCTCGGCGCGCGCCGGCGTCATCGACATCGACGACAGCACGCCGTCGAACTTCTTCGCCTTCAGCGCGGGGATCATCCCGTCGAAGTCGTTCTCGATCCACACGCATTTGGCCTTCAGCCGTGCGCAGATCTCGTTGCCGAGATCGACGTCGAAGCCGACGACCTTGCCGCTTGCATCCTTCGATTCGAACGGCGGATAGCTGGCGTCGACGCCGAACCGGATCGTCGACCAATCCTTGGCGTGGGCGCCGACCGCGAGGCAGGCAAGGGCAATACTGAGCGCGAGTTTCTTCATGGCGTTCCTGTCGTGGGCGAACTGGGCACGGGCCGTCGACGTCGCCGCCGCGAACCCTTGCAACCCGGGCGTCGCCCGTCCGGCGACCTCCGAAGTTGTACATACAACTTTGCCTTTTTCAGGTCGCCACCAGCAATCCGTGTTTATCTCTAATTGTCTGCGGATTATTTTGATGAGCGAATTTTCCTTATATTTCAATTCACTACAGATTACATGCAGATAAAATCCAGCTTTCTGTGCGGATTCGGCGCGTCGTCGTCCTGCGTGCATTTGTCTATACTTCCCGGGCCGTCGCGCTCGACGGCGAGACGGCCGCAGCCCGTATGCGCTCTGCCGGCTGCCGATCGGCGGGCCGGACACGGGCCGGAATAACCCGAATCCCGGGCCCGCAGTCGGGCCCGCACCGCGTCGAACCCGGTACACTCCGCCCGGACACCGCACGAAGGCCGGCCCGCGACGGCACGCGGCCGCCGTCTCTTGAACAGCAATGCAATGACCACACCGATCTATCAGGAAATCAAGGATTTCATCCTCGCGCGCATTCATGCGGGCGAGTGGGCGGAAGGCGACCAGGTGCCGTCGGAGAACGAGCTCGCGCGCGAATTCAACGTCGCGCGGATGACGGTCAACCGCGCGCTGCGCGAGCTGACGGCCGAACAGGTGCTCACGCGCACGCGCGGCTCGGGCACGTATGTCGCGTCGCCGAAATACGAATCGACGCTGGTCGCGATCCGCAGCATCTCGGATGAAGTCGCCGCGCGCGGCCATGCATATCGCGCGCAGGTGCTGGAGGTCGGCGCGGCCGTCGCCGATGCGAAGCTCGCCGACGAGCTGCAGCTCGACACCGGCAGCCCGATCTTCCATTCACGCGTGCTGCATTTCGAGAACGACACGCCCGTGCAGCTCGAGGAGCGCTGGGTCAACCCGGCCTGCGCGCCCGAATATGCGTTGCAGGACTTCACGACGACGACGCCGAACCAGTACCTGACGCGCGTCGCGCCGCTGCAGCGGGTCGAGTACCGGATCGAGGCCGCGATGCCCGATGCGGCGACGCGCCGCCATCTGACGATGGACGAACGCGAGCCGTGCCTGCTGCTGCATCGGCGCACGTGGTCGCAAGGGATGGTCGCGTCGGTGGCCAATCTGTGGCATCCGGGCAGCCGCTACCGGTTCACCGGGCACTTCTGACGCGGGACGGGCGCATTCACCGCACGCCGTTGCGCCCCCAGCGCTCGATCGCGCCGACCGCCAGCCGCACGCCATCCTCCCGCGCGAGCCGCGCACCGAGCTCGGCGGCACGCGCTTGCGTGTCGGCGCGTGCCGCGAACGCGATCGCGCGTGCGAGCGCCGCGGCGTCCACACGTCGCCCCGCCACCGGCGCGTCGGCCACGCCGAGACGTTGCAGCCGGCTCGCCCAGAAAAACTGATCTCCGGCGAACGGCACGACGACCGACGGAATGCCCGCCCGCGCGGCCGAATGGGTGGTCCCCGATCCGCCGTGGTGGACGGCCATCGAAACATGCGGGAACAGCCGGTCGTGCGGCGTCTCGCCGATCACGCACACGTGCGCCGGCAGCATCGACGCATCGATGCCGCTCCACCCCGGATGAAACAGCGCGCGCCGGCCGTCGAGCGCGTGCACCAGCGCGGCGACCATCGCGGCCCGGTCGAACCCCGCCATGCTGCCGAAGCCGATATACACGGGCGGATCGCCCGCGTCGAGAATACGCGACAGCGCGAGCGGCGGCGTCCACGCCGGCGCGTCGACGCGCCACTGGCCGCATGCCATCACATGCGGCGGCCAGTCGGCCGGGTCGGCCAGCAGCGCGGGCGACACGCCGTACAGCATCGGATGATCGGTCCATACGCGCCGGCGCGGCGGCAGTCCGCACACGCTGGCGCGCGCGGCATTGGTCGCCCTTTTGAACGCATGCCACAGCAGCGCGTTCACGAGCCGGTGGCTCGCGCGATTCAGCCAGCGCGGCACGTTGCCGGGCGGCAGAAACGGCGACGCGAACGCTGCGGTCGGCGTGATCGGGATCATTCCCGTGCCGATCGCCGGCACGCCGCGATACTCGGCGATCGACAGCCCGACGAACGACGCCAGCCCCGACACCAGGATCGCATCGCAACCGGCCGATGCGTCCGCGACTTCGCGCATCCATGCCGCCGTGTTCGCATTCGCGATCGCCGCGAGCGCCTTCGACGTGTCGTTGAAACCGCCTCGCCCGCGCACCGCGTCGGACAACGCGCCCTGCGGCGCGATCGCCGCGCGGATGTCGCCGGACAGCGGTGCGCTGGGCACGCCAAGCGCGACAGCCGAACCGAGCGTCGCGGGGTCGGCCAGCAACGTGACCTCATGACCGGCATCCAGCAGCGCGCGGCCGAGCGCCGCGAGCGGGCGCGTGTCGCCTTCGGTTCCGTAGGTGGCGATAACGAGCTTCATGCGTGGCTCCTTGTACACGATGCAGGCGAGTGGATTCATAAAAATGCACGTCGTATACTAATGCAATTCGTGCACTTTCAGCAGATACCGAACCATGCCGACGACGAACGACGATCCGGGCCGCCGCGCACGCAAGCGCATCCAGATGCTCGCGCATCTCGCCGACACCGGCGCACGGCTGTTCGATGCGCACGGCTACGATGCCGTGACGATGGAACAGATCGCCGCGCAGGCCGATGTCGCGAAACGCACGCTGTACAACCACTTTCCGACGAAGGAGGCCGTGCTCGCGCACTGGCTCGAACGCGAACTCGCGCGCGATCTCGCGCACCTGCAACGCGACATCGCGCGACGGAAGACCTTCGCGTCGCGGATCGCCTGCGTGCTCGACGCGTCGGCCGCGTGGTGCGAACAACATCCGGCGTACCTGCTCGCCTACCTGCGGCATCGTTTCCTGAGTATCGGCGTGGCGCAAGCGGAAACCGGCAACGGCGGCGACATCGCGCCCGTTTGGCAGCAACTGATCGCGGCCGGGCAGCAGGCAGGCGAACTGAACCCGGCGCTGGCGGCCGACCAGCTCGCCACATGGTTCCATCATCTGTATCTCGCGGCCATGCTGCGCTGGCTGACCGTGCCTGGGTTGTCGCTGAAACGGGAATTCCGGTCGGTCGCGACGCTGTTCGTCGAAGGTGCGCGCGCGAAAGCGTGAGCGGCCGTCGCGGCCATTCCGTGCCTGGCGCCGCCAATGGCCGCCGATCCGATCGCCTCGTGGATCGTCGCGTCGGCGCGGACAGCGTCGGCTGCTGCACTTCGCCCGGGTCGCGCGCCGCCGCGCAGTCGCGCTTGAATCGTTCGTAGTAGTCCTGCCGATGTGACATCGGCGCTTTCGCCACATCGCCTTTCGCGCGGCGCTGCTGCATCAACGCATCGTTGTCGATGCCGCTTTCGCGCGAAATCGCGTTGAACGTGATGCTTGGGCAGCCTGTCGCACTGGAGAATCGCGGGCGACGACCGTTGAAGGTATCGCGACGCGACGAGGAGGGATTTTTACAACGATTGCACGGACGGGATGCCAAATTCCCCGCGCAGCAGTATGCTGGTGCCGTACGACCGCGCACGATGCCTCGGGCAATCCCTTAGTCCGCACGTCGTCGCGCCGCCGTCGCGACCGCAATCATGCGTTGCAAGGAGGGCTTCTTGATGGCTACCACGCATCAGCACTTCCACCTCGAACTACGGCACGCCACCGCGCCGACGTATTTCATCAGCTACCTGTTTCCCGCCTTGCTGTTCGTCTACGAACTGCTGCGCGTCGGCCAATGGATCCGCGATCACGGGATGCAATTCGGCGCGTTCAAGCAGATGGGCTACGAGTATCTGCTGATGCTGCTGTTCGTCGGCCTGCAGATCGTCGTCGAGGCGATCTTCCTGCTCGGTGCCGCGATGCGTCGCGACAATCGCGACTTCGAACACCGGCTGCCGAACGTGGTGCTCGGCATCGGCTGCTCGATCGCGATTCTCGCGATCGACCTCGCAATCCAGCTGTCGTTCTGAGCGCCGGCGGGTTCGGCCCGCCGGTCGCATCGCACGCAGGCGCCCTTCGCGTTCAGGCGGGCGCGTCGCGCAGGAACGTCGTCACGGCCGCGAGTACGTCGTCGGTCCGCTCGCGATGCGGCATGTGTCCGCATCCAGCGAGCAGCAGGAACGACGACGGCCCCGCGACGCGCGCTGCGATCCGTTTCGGATGCACGTCCGATCCGTATTCGTCCTGCTCGCCGTGAATCGCGAGCGTCGCGCAATGCACGCGCGGCAGCTCGTCGTCGAGGCTCCAGTCGCGAAACGCCGGCGACAGCCAGGTGTCGACCCACGCGCGCAGCACCCATTCGGCCTTGTCGCCGTGATAGCGCGCGAGCCGCTCGAGCTGGCCGGGCGCGGCGAACTGCTGCGCTGCGTTGCGAATGCCGTCGCGTGTGCGATCCTCGACGAACGCCTGCGCGGAGACCGTCACCAGTGCGCGGCAACGTGCCGGATACGCGGCCGCGCATCCGGCCGCCATGCCGCCGCCGACGCTGTGCCCGAACGCCACGAACGCGTCGATGCCGAATCGCTCGAGCAGCGCACGGAACCCGTGATCGGCCTCGTCGCGCACGAACGTCGTCGCGAGTTGCCCAGGATGACGATCGGACCGACCGAAGCCCAGCCGGTCGTAGGCGATCACGTCGCGCCGGGTGGCACGCGCGAGTTGTGCCGGGAAGTCGCGCCATAGTTCGACGCAGCCGAGCGAATCGTGCAGCAGCACGATTGGCGCGGCCGGCATAGGTGCGGCCGGCATAGGCACGGCCGGCTCTGCCGCCGCCGATGCCTGCCGCGGCACGCCGTGCCAGCGCTTCGCGAAAAGACGCCCTTGCGGCGTCTCCACCCAGGTCTCCTCGGTCACGATGTCAGTCATGTGTGTGTCGTCTGCATGAGGGCGGCCGCGCGCGGGCAAGCCGCATCGAATGCCGACGATGGTGACCCGGCGACGCGTGCCGCGTCAAGCAAGCCCTGCCGTGCGCACGCTCATTCCGGCTGCGGCGGCAGATATTCCATCTGCGACTCGTCGTACAGCCGGTAGATCAACGCCTGCATCGCGCGGATGTCCCCCGACTCGTCGAGCATCCGCATGCTCATGATGATCGGCGACACGAGGTTCGGATCGTCGAGCGGCTTGTAGCTGATGTCGTCGCGCTTCAGGCCGTAGACGCTGTGCGGCACGACCGACACGCCCTCGCCCATCGCGACGAGCCCGAGCGCGATCTGCAGTTCGCGCGTCTCGTAGATCTTGCGCGGCTGCAACGCGCGATCGTGAAAGGCGGCGAGCACCTGGTCCGCATAGCTCGGCCGCGGTGCCTTCGGAAAGATGATCAGCGTGTCGTTCACGAGATCGTGCAGCGACAGCACGGGCTTCGCGCCGTCGAGCACGTGACCGACCGGCAGCGCGACGATCATCCGTTCCTCGCGCAGCACGACACGCCGCACGCTCGGATCCTCGTGACGGATGCGCCCGAACCCGACGTCGATGCGCCCTTCCTTCAGCGCCTTGATCTGGTCCATCGTCGACATCTCGTGCAGGCTCAATTCGACGGCCGGATACTCGCTGCGAAAGCGCCGGATGATCTTCGGCAGCATCCCGTAAAGCGTCGAACCGACGAATCCCACCGACATGCTGCGCTCGATCTTGCCGACCCGCTTCGTCATCGATTCGAGTTCGGTGGTCTGCGCGAGCAGCTGCACCGCGTGCGAATAGAAGAACCGCCCCGCGTCGGTGAGCTTCAGCGGCCGCGCGTTGCGCTCGAACAGCGGCACGCCGAGCGCCTCCTCGAGCTGCTGGATCTGCCGGCTGAGCGGCGGCTGCGCGATGTGCAGGCGCTCGGCCGCACGCGTGAAATTCCGCTCCTCGGCAACCGCGACGAAGTAGCGGAGGTGTCTCAACTCCATGTTCGAACCCTCCCGGACCGGCAACGGACGTTCATTCACCCCGCACGGACGCGTGCCGCGCCTGACGTCCGGTCATCACCCGATCCCGATGCCATGACGATACCTCAGCCCGCGCCGGTACCGGCACGAGCCGCGCGGTGCCGCTGTGGCGCCCGGCACCGCGCCAGGCAAAACGGGAAGCCGCAGGGCCTCCCGTTTCGTCATCGACGCCGTGCCGTGGCAGCGTCCCGGCCGTGCATCACGCCTCGGTTGCGTACAGCGCGTCGCGCTGCGCGTCGCTCAGCGAGTCGAGCGGCACGTCCGGCAGCCGATAGCAGATCATCGTGCCATACAGCTCGGCCAGGCAGTTGCTGCCGGCGTCGAGCGCGTAGCCGTCCTCGCCGTCCGGTGCCGGCGGATACACTTCGCGCCACGCGTTGATCGCGGCTTCGATTCGCACGATGGAAACGGGTCCGGCTTTCCGCTCGGCGGGTGATGCACTCATGGATTCCTGGATTCCTCTAAGGTTGCGCGCTCCGCGGGCCGTGCCGGCCGCGGCGGAACGATGGAAACGCCGGGCGCCGCCGGCCGTCGCGAGACGCGCGCGCCGGATGCCCGATCCGCGTCGCGCGCGTCGCGCCGGCCGGGCGTTGGCCCGGCAGGGTCGGGCAATATAACCGGCTTTGACCCCGTACAGGCGAAAGCGGACAAAAAAAACGGGAAGCGCGCGGCTTCCCGTTTCGTTGCGCCATCGTGCGGCCGCGTGCCGCGCGGGCAATCAGCCCGCGGTTTCGCGGTTCTCCACGCGTTGCATCTGCGCGCCGCGGTTCGCGGCGACCCACGGCGCGATCTCCATGTCCTCGTAGCGCACGAAGCGGCTCTTGTTCAGGAGCCGGTAGCCGAGCCATACGACGAGGAACAGCGGAATGCCGACGTAGGTCGCGGCCACGCCCGCCCAGTCGATCCGGTTCGCGAGGAACGCCTGATAGTCCTGGCCCAGCGCGATCACGAGACACAGGACGAACGCGAACAGCGGGCCGAACGGAAACCACTTCGACTGGTACGGCAGCTGGTCGAGCGCGTAGCCCTGCTTCACGTAGCCCTTGCGGAACCGGTAGTGGCTGATCGCGATGCCGAGCCACGCGATGAAACCCGTCATCCCCGACGTGTTCAGCAGCCACAGGTACACCGTCTTGTCACCGTAAAGCGACGTGAAGAAGCACAGCGCGCCGACCGCCGTCGTCGCGTACAGCGCGTTGCGCGGCACGCCGCCCGGCGACAGCTTCGCGAACAGCTTCGGCGCACGGCCTTCCGTCGCGAGGTTGTAGAGCATCCGCGTCGACGCGTACATGCCCGAGTTGCCGGCCGACAGCACGGCCGTCAGGATCACCGCGTTCATCACGCCGGCCGCGAACGCGAGGCCCGCGTGGCGGAACACGAGCGTAAACGGGCTCACGCCGATGTCGGTCACGTCGCTCTTCAGCAGGTTCGGATCGGTATAGGGAATCAGCACGCCGATCACGAAGATCGCCAGCACGTAGAACAGCAGGATGCGCCAGAACACCTGACGCACCGCGCGCGGGATCGTCGTGCGCGGATTCTCCGACTCGCCGGCCGCGACGCCGATCAGCTCGGTGCCCTGGAACGAAAAGCCCGCGATCATCGCGACGCCCATCAACGCGGGCAGCCCCCCCGCGAACGGCGCGTCGCCGATCGTCAGGTTGCCCCAGCCGTTGGCCGGCGCCCCTTTCAGAATGCCGAAGATCATCAGCAGGCCGACGCCGATGAACGCGAGCACGGTAACGACCTTGATCAGCGCGAACCAGTATTCGGCTTCCCCGAAGCCGCGCACGGTCAGCGCATTGAGCAGGAACATCACGCCGAGGAACGCGGCGCTCCACCAGACGCCCGGCACGTCCGGGAACCAGTAGTGCATCACGAGCTGCGCGGCGACCAACTCGACCGCGATCGTCACGGCCCAGTTGTACCAGTAGTTCCAGCCGAGCGCGAAGCCGAAGCCTTCGTCGACGTATTTCGCGCCGTAGGTCGCGAACGAGCCCGAGACCGGCATGAACGCGGCCATTTCGCCGAGGCTCGTCATCAGGAAGTAGACCATCAGGCCGATCAGCATGTAAGCGACCATCGCGCCGCCGGGGCCGGCTTGCGAGATCGACGCGCCGGACGCGACGAACAGGCCCGTGCCGATCGAGCCGCCGATGGCGATCATCGTCAGATGGCGCGCCTTCAGCGCGCGATGAAGCTTGGGTGGGTTCGCGGACGAACCGGGTTGGTCGGAATTCGGAGTTGCGGACATAAACGAGACGAACGTTGAGCGGGCCGGCATCCGGAGCCGGCGCATGCGGGATCGGGGCGCGGCGCGCCGCCTGTTGCGATGCATTCGATGCGGCCCCGATATGCGTCGTGCGCCGGGCGCCTGCGGCGAAGCGCGGATTCTACCTGATTCGCCGAGGCGACAGCTGAGCGCCGAACGCCCCCGGCGCTGCATGCAGGCGCAGCAGAATCAACGGGTTGGAGGCGGCCGGGCGGAGAAACGGCAGCACGGTTGGCGGGCGCGTAACACAGGTCATGTCACTCATGCGGCCATCCACGATGCGAACCGTGTGGTCGGTAATCGCGCCGGCGCAATCGTCCGATCCTGTATTAAAACGACAAATCGATCGGCATGCGCGTCAATAATCAGACGAAATACCGGCCGCCCGCAATTGATTTAAATCAAATTGAACCCCGACTCACGGTAACCGTATGTAATCGTTCCGAATCACGCTCGGGACATGCATGTTTTGCATCGCGCGGCGAAAGCAGGGAATTCGCGAGATAATGCCGAATAATGCGAATTAATCAGTGCGCGGAATCGTCTGCGACGCAAATATCCGCCGCCCGTCCCCGAGAATGAAGCCACCCACGCCGCTCGCCGCGCTGCGCGGTCATACCGCGTCGGCCGTGGCACGCATTCTGTCGCCCCGCGGCGTGCTCGTCGCGGGCGTCGTGCTGTTGCTGTTCAGCTGGGGGCTCTCGGCATCGCTGTTAATCGAGGCACGCCGCGACGCGTACGACCATGCGGTCGAAAATGCGCGCAACCTGATGCTGCTGATCGAGCGCGATATTTCCCGCAATATCGAACTGTACGATCTGTCGCTGCAAAACGTCGTCGACGGTCTCGCCGATCCGGAGTTGATGACACTGCCGCCGCGTCAGCGTCATCGACTGCTGTTCGATCGCGCGGCGACCGGTGCGTATCTCGGCGCCATTTTCGTGATGGATGCGCAGGGCAATATCGTGATCGATTCCGCCGAATCGTCGCCGCGACAAGGTAATTTCGCCGACCGCGATTATTTCGCGGTGCATCGCGACCGGCTCGCCCAGGGTCTGTACATCAGCCGGCCCTATGCATCCCGGTTGCGCGGCGGCGCGTTGACGATCGCGCTCAGCCGGCGGATCACGCTGGCCGACGGCCGCTTCGGCGGGATCGTCGTCGGCACGCTCAGCATCGACTACTTCCGCGCACTGCTCGACGGTCTCGCGGTCGGCAAGCACGGCAGCGCGGCGATCGTCGAGGACAACGGCACGCTCGTGTCGCGCCTGCCGTACGA
Organism: Burkholderia territorii; assembly: GCF_001718335.1. Lineage (NCBI taxonomy): Bacteria > Pseudomonadati > Pseudomonadota > Betaproteobacteria > Burkholderiales > Burkholderiaceae > Burkholderia > Burkholderia territorii. The sequence continues at coordinate 445,359 of NZ_CP013365.1, read as the reverse complement.
TGCGCGCGTGGTCGGCCTCGACCTTCACGACGCCCCGCTCTTCATCGAGGCGCAGCGCCGCAGCGAAGGCGCGCTCACCGGCGTCGGCGCGATCGACGGCGTGCGTCGCATCTATGTTTACAAGCATCTCGCGAACCTGCCGCTCGTCGTCGACGTCGCGCCCGCCGAAATCGACGTCTATGCATCGTGGCGCCATCGCACGATCTGGGCTGCCGTGCTGATGTGCCTGTTTACGGCATTCATCGGCTGGGGCGCGCTCGCGCTGTCGCGCGAACTCAAGCGCCGGCAGATCGCCGAATCGAAGCTGTACCGGCTCGCGCACACCGATTCGCTGACCGGCCTCGACAACCGCGGCACGTTCGACACGGTGCTCGCGAAGGAAGCGCAGCGCGCGTCGCGCAGCGGCCGCCCGCTGTCGGTGCTGTTCGTCGACGTCGATCATTTCAAGGCGTTCAACGACTACTACGGCCACCTCGCCGGCGACGACGTACTGCGCCGCGTCGCGCAATCCGCGTCGGGCTGCCTGCGCCGCGACAGCGATCACGTCGCCCGCTACGGCGGCGAGGAATTCGTCGTCACGCTGCCCGACACCGATGCGCGGGGAGCGGCGATCGTCGCCGAAGGCATCCGCCGTGCGATTGCCGAGCTCGACATCGCGCACGGGCGCAGCCCGTACGGGCACGTGACGGCGAGCATCGGCGCCGCGACTGCCGCCGGCGGGCGCGTCAACGCCGCGACGCTGCTGCGGCAGGCGGACGAGGCGCTGTACCGCGCGAAGTCCGGCGGACGCAATCGCGTGTCGAACGCCGAGGCCAACACGGCCGACGCATGACACGGCGGCCGGTGCGGCGGCACGCGCGCCGCGCGGCCGTGGACAGCCCGCGCGTGTTCGGCTAGCGTTACGTCAGCCGCGCGTGCGGCGCGGCGCCGGCCCGCGCGGGCCGCCCGCGCGTATCCTGGCCATCCCGCCGGCCATTGCGCCGGCCACCCCGCTCCGTCATGAACGCCCAGCTTCCTGCCCGACTGCCGCCGCTCCTGCGCCACGCGCTGCGCCCCCTGCTCGACCCTTACCGCCGCTACCAGCATGCGAAGCTGATCCATGCGGCGCGCGTCGCGCTCGCGATCCTCGTGTCGATCGCGTTGTCCACCGGGCTGCGCGTGCCGCACGGCGAATGGTCGACGATCACCGTGCTGATCGTCGTCGGCGGGCTGCAGCATCACGGCAATATCCGCAAGAAGGCGGCCGAGCGCGCGCTCGGCACGTCGATCGGCGCACTCGCGGGGCTCGGGCTGATCCTGCTCTACTCCGTCCTGCACGCACCGCTCGCGATCTACCTGCTGATGGCGATCGCGTGCGGGGTCTGCGCGTATCACGCGATCGGCAAGGCCGGCTACATCGCGCTGCTGTCGGCGATCACGATGGTGATCGTGGCCGGGCATGGCGACAATGAGATCGTCGACGGCCTGTGGCGCGCGGTGAACGTGCTGACCGGCATCGCGATCGCGCTGGCGTTCTCGTTCGCGCTGCCGCTCTACGCGACCTACTCGTGGCGCTACAAGCTCGCCGACGCGCTGCGCGCGTGCGCGGCCGTGCATGCGCGGCTCGCGGGCGACCGACAGGTGAGCGACGACGCGCACCTGAAGGAGATGGCCGCGCTGAGCGCGCTGCTGGTGCAACTGCGTTCGCTGATGCCGTCGGTGTCGAAGGAGTGCGACATCTCGATCACGCACCTCGAGGCGATCCAGCGCAGCCTGCGCCTGTGCATCGGCTACCTGGAGATCCTGTCGAGCGCGGTGCCGGCCCGCGACGACCTGGCTGCCCGCGAATACATGCGCGACGAAATGAAGCCCATGAACCGGCGCATCCGCGACACGCTCGTCGGCGCGAGCCGCGCGCTGAAGTTCGGCACGCCGAGCCGGCTCGCGGCCCGCCGCCGTTTGGCCGAACCGCCGCACGACATGCCGCCGCCGCAGTTGTCGGGCTACGTATCGATCACGGCCAAGCTGGCCGGCGAAGTGGACCAGTTGCGCGAGAAACTGCTCGATACCGCGCAGGCATGGAATATCTGAAGGGTGCGCGGATGCCGGCAGGCGTCGGCAAACCTTTCAAACTCCCTTCATCGAGGCAGGCGGGTACCTGACGAAGGCCACGTGCCGGCCGGCCGATCCGGCCCCGGAAACCAGGCCCGCGCGGCGGCGCAATTCCGCCGGTTTCAACAGCCGCCCGGGTCGGCTCCCGGTGGATTCTCCGGCCCGTTAATCGCCCGCCAGGCCCGCCGCGACGGGCGCGGCGACGTATTGGCGCGAAAATCAGGTCTTGCCCCAACTTCCCGGACAGCCGATACTCGCATATTCCGCGAAATACGATCCCACCGGCTTCAATCCACGGTAATTCCTATGAGCACGATTCTCGAAAGCCTCCCGACCGGCCAGAAGGTCGGTATCGCCTTCTCCGGCGGCCTGGACACCAGCGCCGCGCTGCACTGGATGAAACTGAAGGGCGCCGTCCCGTACGCATATACGGCGAACCTCGGCCAGCCCGACGAAGACGATTACGACGCGATCCCGAAACGCGCGATCGAATACGGCGCAGCCGGCGCCCGCCTGATCGACTGCCGTGCGCAGCTCGTCGCCGAAGGCATCGCCGCGCTGCAAAGCGGCGCGTTCCACATCACGACGGCCGGCGTCACGTACTTCAACACGACGCCGATCGGCCGCGCCGTGACCGGCACGATGCTCGTCGCCGCGATGAAGGAAGACGGCGTCAACATCTGGGGCGACGGCAGCACGTACAAGGGCAACGACATCGAGCGCTTCTACCGCTACGGCCTGCTCGTGAACCCGGATCTGAAGATCTACAAGCCGTGGCTCGACCAGACGTTCATCGACGAACTCGGCGGCCGCGCCGAAATGTCCGAATTCATGAACCAGGCCGGCTTCGCGTACAAGATGTCGGCCGAGAAGGCGTATTCGACCGATTCGAACCTGCTCGGCGCGACGCACGAGGCGAAGGATCTCGAAAGCCTCGAAAGCGGCATCAAGATCGTGAACCCGATCATGGGCGTCGCGTTCTGGCGCGACGACGTGAAGATCGCCGCGGAAGAAGTCACGGTGCGCTTCGAAGCGGGCCAGCCGGTCGCGCTGAACGGCGTCGAGTTCAAGGACCAGGTCGAGCTGCTGCTCGAGGCGAACCGCATCGGCGGCCGCCACGGTCTCGGCATGAGCGACCAGATCGAGAACCGCATCATCGAGGCGAAGAGCCGCGGCATCTATGAAGCCCCGGGCCTCGCACTGCTGTACATCGCGTACGAGCGCCTCGTCACCGGCATCCACAACGAAGACACGATCGAGCAGTACCGCGAGAACGGCCGCCGTCTGGGCCGCCTGCTGTACCAGGGCCGCTGGTTCGACCCGCAGGCGATCATGCTGCGCGAAACGGCGCAACGCTGGGTCGCGCGCGCGATCACCGGCGAAGTGAAGATCGAACTGCGCCGCGGCAACGATTACTCGATCCTGAGCACGAAGTCGCCGAACCTCACGTATCAGCCGGAACGTCTGTCGATGGAGAAGGTGGCGTCGACGTTCTCGCCGCGCGACCGGATCGGCCAGCTGACGATGCGCAACCTCGACATCACCGATACGCGCGACAAGCTGCGCGTGTACACGCAAGTCGGCCTGCTGACGCCGGGTGAATCGTCGGCGCTGCCGCAGATCAAGGGCGACGGCGAGCAATAAGCTGCGTCGTTCGACGCCGGGCGCGCAGCCGATACGCGCTCCGGCCGGGCAAGCCGCGCAGGCGTCTTTGCATGCGCGGCTTGCCGTTTCCCCTCCGCTTCCCCCCTTCCTGCATTTCCCGCCATCGCATCACGCCCGCGTCGCCGGCGAACGGCGCTGCATAAGCTGCTGCGTTCATGGCAAGCTGCCAGTCGTTCGAATTCCGGCGCGGCTCATGCCCCCTCACCGTCATTCGCGTGAACGGCCCGCCGCCCCCGCCAAGGTTGCCGATCGATCTTGATCATCGCGATCCCGGCGGCCACGCCGGCGCCCGATACGGGCGTTCGTGAATTTTCCGATCGGGAATCGGGCGGATGACAGGCGGCAGGCGGAGCGGCCATCGGTGGCCGAAACGCTGATATTCTGTCTGGCGAATCGACCTCTGGATGATCGGAATATCCGCGCTGCCGCATCATCCCCCCGCCGCTGCGCCAACCTTGCCGGAGCCGCCATGTTCGACCTGACCACGCTGACCACCTTCACCGCCGTCGTACTCGGTCTGTTCCTGATTCCCGGCCCCGCCGTGCTGCTGGTGCTGAGCCGCACCGTGCAGGGCGGCCGCAAGACCGGCATCCTGACCGGCCTCGGCGTCGCGAGCGGCGACTTTGTGCATACGCTGTTCGCGGCGGTCGGGCTGTCCGCGCTGCTGATGACGTCGGCGCTCGCGTTCAACATCGTGAAACTGGCCGGCGCCGCGTACCTGATCTACCTCGGCGTGCGCGCGCTGCTCGACCGGCCGTCCGATCCGTCGCTGCCGAAGGTGGCGCCCGTCACGCCGCTGAAGGCGTACTTCCAGGCGATTCCCGCCGAAGTGCTGAACCCGAAGACGGCGCTGTTCTTCCTCGCGTTCATGCCGCAGTTCGTGCATCCCGAACGCGGCTCGATGTTCGTGCAGTTCGCGGTGCTCGGACTGATCTTCGTCGTGCTCAGCTCGCTGTACACGACGCTGATCGCGTGCTCGATCCGCCCACTCGGCCGCCTCGTGAAGCGGCTCGCGTGGCTCACGCGCTGGCAGGGCAAGATCATCGGCTCGATCTTCATCGCACTCGGGCTGCGCGTCGCGGTGCAGCAGCGCTGACGCGCGCGATTCGCATGACGTCCGACGCCGCAACCACCGGCGAAATCCTCTACACCGACCCGCGCCTCGTCGCGGTCTACGACCGGTTCAACGCGGGCGATCACGACTTCGCGTTCTACGCATCGCGCATCGGCGCCACGCGGCAACGGATTCTCGATCTCGGCTGCGGCACCGGCACGTTCGCGCGCCGGCTCGCGGCGGCCGGGCACGACGTCGTCGCGATCGATCCTGCGCCCGCGATGATCGACCATGCGCGACGCCAGCCGGGTGCCGCCGCGGTCGGCTGGTTCGCGTGCGATCTCGGCGGCCTGCCGCGCGGCGCACCGTTCGACATCGTCGTGATGACGGGGCACGCGTTCCAGTGCCTGCTGACCGACGCGGACATCGACGCGACGCTGCGCGGCGTGCGCCGCGTGCTGGCCGACGGCGGCCGCTTCCTGTTCGACACCCGCAACCCGCGACTCGCGCCGTGGCGCGGCTGGACACCGCAGGCATCCACGGCCCGCATCGAATCGCCGGATTTCGGCATCGTGGAGCTGCACCATGCGGTCACGGCGATCGACGGCGCGATCGTGTCGTTCGACACGATCTACCACTTTCATCGCGACGATACGCGGGTGAAGAACACGAGCCGGCTGCGCTTCGTCGCGCAGCCGGAACTGCAGACGCGCGTGGCGGCTGCCGGCTTCTCGTCGGCGCAATGGTGCGGCGACTGGCAAGGTGCGGCGTTCGATGAATCGGCCAGCGCGGAGATCATCGCGATCTGCCACGCTTGAATGGTCGATCGGCGCGCGCCTGACGACGTCGCGCGCAGCGTTTCCCGCACGCTGTCCCAATCGAGCCCGGACCGCGCCAGGTGCTTGCGCAACCGCCCCATAAGCAACCAACCATTCGTTCTAAAGGCGGCAGCACACCGCTCCTATAATCGCTCGACCACGACAACAACGAACGGAGCACCCATGACCGATCAGGCCTCTTCGAATTGGCGCCTCGAAACCATCGCCGTGCACGGCGGCTATCGCCCCGACCCGACCACGCGCGCGGTTGCGGTGCCGATCTACCAGACCGTTGCGTACGCATTCGACGACACGCAGCACGGCGCCGACCTGTTCGACCTGAAGGTCCAGGGCAACATCTACACGCGGATCATGAACCCGACGACCGACGTGCTCGAGCAGCGCATCGCCGCGCTCGAGGGCGGCATCGGCGCGCTCGCGCTGGCGTCGGGCCAGGCGGCGGTCACCTACGCGATCCAGACCATCGCCGAAGCCGGCGACAACATCGTGTCCGCCAGTTCGCTGTATGGCGGCACCTACAACCTGTTCGCGCATACGCTGCCGCAATACGGCATCACGACGCGCTTCGCCGATCCGCGCGACCCGGCATCGTTCGAACCCCTGATCGATGCGCGCACCAAGGCGATCTTCGCGGAATCGGTCGGCAACCCGCTCGGCAACGTGACCGATATCGCCGCGCTCGCGGAAGTCGCGCATCGCCACGGGATCCCGCTGATCGTCGACAACACGGTGCCGTCGCCGTATCTGCTGCGCCCGTTCGAACATGGCGCGGACATCGTCGTGCACTCGCTGACGAAGTATCTCGGCGGGCACGGCACAAGCCTCGGCGGCGCGATCGTCGATTCGGGAAAGTTCCCGTGGGCGCAGCACGCGGATCGCTTCAAGCGGCTCAACGAACCCGACGTCAGCTATCACGGCGTCGTCTACACCGAAGCGTTCGGGCCCGCTGCCTATATCGGCCGCGCGCGGGTCGTGCCGCTGCGCAACATGGGCGCGGCGATCTCGCCGTTCAACGCGTTCCAGATCCTGCAGGGCATCGAGACGCTCGCGCTGCGCGTCGAGCGCATCAGCGACAACGCGCTCAAGATCGCGCAGCATCTCGCGCGCCATGAACACGTCGAATGGGTGAACTACGCGGGGCTGCCCGATCACCCGGATCACCCGCTCGTCGCGCGCTACCTGTCGGGCCGCGCGCCCGGCATCCTGACGTTCGGCGTGAAGGGCGGCCGCGACGGCGGCGCAAAGTTCCAGGACGCGCTGAAACTCTTCACGCGGCTCGTCAACATCGGCGACACGAAATCGCTCGCGACGCATCCGGCGTCGACGACTCACCGTCAACTGTCGCCGGCCGAACTCGCGAAGGCCGGCGTGAAGGAGGAGACGGTGCGGCTGTCGATCGGCATCGAGCACATCGACGACCTGCTCGCCGATCTCGATCAGGCGCTCGCGCAGCTGTGACCCGACGCGGGCGCCAACGCGCCCGCATCAAATGTCTTGACCTTGAAGCGGCTTCAAGGTGTTCAATCCCCGGTTGATGCCGGGGCGATGCCCGGCGCAAAACCGTCGCGCGCCGCGGTACCCTCGGCGGCGTGCTCCACCGCCGAGGCCACATGACACCGACCGAAAAGCTTGCACTCCTTACGTTACCGCCGCTGCTGGCGGCCTGCTTCGGCGCCCTCGCCGCCGCATGGCGCGCGCCGGGCCCGAAGACGTCGAGCGTCATCCAGCATTTCACCGGCGGCATCGTGTTCGCGGCGGCGGCGCTCGAGTTGCTGCCGCAGGATCGTGCGCACGCGCTGTTTCCGGTCGTCGTCGGCTTCGTGCTCGGTCTCGCGCTGATGCTCGCAATCCGCGCGCTGTCCGGCGCGGTCGAAACGCGCTTCGAGGACGCGCGGCTGCCGGTCAGCCTGATCATCGTCACCGCGATCGATCTCGTCGTCGACGGCCTCGTGCTCGGCATCGCGTTCTCGGCGAGCGACGAAAGCGGCATCATCCTGACCGTCGCGCTGACGCTCGAAGTGCTGTTCCTCGCGCTGTCGGTCAGTGCGGCGCTGGCTTCGGCAGGCGTCGGCCGCTTGCTCGCGATCGTCGTGCCCGTTGCGCTGGCCGCGTTGCTGAGCCTCGCGGCCGTCGTCGGCAATGCGGTGTTCGCGGGGCTGCCCGCGAATCTGTACGCGGCACTGCTCGGGCTCGGCACGGTCGCGCTGCTCTACCTCGTCACCGAGGAACTGCTCGTCGAAGCGCACGAAGTGCCGGAGACGCCGTTTGCAACCGCCGCATTCTTCATCGGCTTCATCGCGTTCTTCCTGATCGAAGGTTCGGTAAAGGCCGGCTGATAAGCGAGCTTCACCACGTCGTCGCGGCCGTCGGATACGCGTCGACGATGCGCGTGCCGTTGGCGGGCGTCACGCCCTCGTTGCGCAACGCGGTCCACAAGTCGATTGCATGTTCGCGCGACTTGCGGCTGCCGTCGTCGGTCAGCACGTTCAGCGCGATCACTTCGTCGCGCGTGGTCAGTTGCAATTGCTCCTTCAGTTTGCGCGATTGATGCGAGGCCGTGCGGACTTCCCGGAGCACGATTCGCTGCTCGGCGAGCGGCGCGGGCACGCCGCCCGCATCGACGGGCACGAACGTCAGCAGTCCGTTGCCGACTTCGCATTGCCCGCGCGCAAACGTCGCGCTCCACTCGCCCGCCGGCACGATTGTGAACTCGCATCGCATCCGTTCGCTCGCGCGGCGGCCGACATCATGCTCCGATGCATGCGACAACGCACGCTCCGGCCAGCCGGCTGCCATCACGGTCGACGCCGTCAGGCATGCGGCCAGTACGATTGCTTTCATCATGTTGCGCATCGTTCGCTTCTCCCCGCAAACATGTCAACGCAGCGCGAAGCTGCTGTCGTGCGCATCGACGACCGGCGCCGATTCGCCGCGATGGACCGTCGCGCGATGAATGTCCTGATTGCGGGCGATGGTGGCCGGGCTCGGCGGGTAGTCGTGCTTCGGACTCGGAATCACACCATCGTGGCGGGCGCGCAGCAGTTCCTGGCGCACTTCCTGTCGGGTCCTGGACTGTGCGGCGGCAGACTGCGAGAAAGCGGTGATCGCCAGCGCGGCAACGGCGATAGAAATCACGGGGCGTCGAATGTTCATGGGCTTCAATCCTTGTCCGGAATGGATAACGGGTGTTCAAAGATTGATCTGCCGGCGGTGCGCGATCGTGAACACGGGATGACGATTTCGTCATCGCTCGCGCTTCGTCGACTATCAGGCAACGGCGAGCAGCGCACGGCGCGCGGCGGTGCGCAAACGACATAGGCGTCGATCGGCTCCTGCAGTTGGGGCAGCACGCGCACACGATGCACGTCAATCTCCGGCGACGCCATCACTTCCGATCAAGGCAACGGCAACGCCCGGGCACGGGCATGACGAAAATTTCATCTCCGGGTCAGGCTCCCGATGAATCGTGCCGCTACCATCGAATGCGTGACGGGGATGCCCCGTTGCAATCCACGCAAGCGTATCGTCGTCGCACGGCGCGATCACGCGTTGGGCCCGGACACTGTGAGTGCCGGGCTTTTTTTTCGTTCTTTGCGGGATTGTGTGGGGTGGCTGCGGTTGCCGAGCCGGAGCGTTCGGTAGGAACTCGCAGAAAAGCGGACGTTCGTCCCTCGGGCACGTCGCCGAACACGAACTGAGCGATGCAGCACTGAGTGGCTGCTCAAATGAAATGACGGGCTTGCAACGCGTTCATCGCGGCGACTCCAAGTCGAACTGGCTCAATCTGTTCGGGCAAGCCAAGAGACGTTGCGATTCTGGCAAAAAGCATCGCGCTCCGCTTTCGATGCGAATGCAAGAGCGGAGGCAATGTTCTCAAGTGCATTCACGTCGCCGTCCCCCGTGTGCAAGCTGCTCCGCCGATCGATGGTTTCGATTGCGCTCCAACGGCTCTCATTCAGTGTCTGCTCTAGAAGACACATGTTCAATGAATGTACTAATAGCCGTCATATGCTGAGAATCTACTGGCTAACGAGGGTCCACAAGTGTCGAAAATCGATTTCAACGCCGTTCAAAGCGGAACGCAGGAAGCCATGCACCCCCAGCTTCCTCCACGAGCCTATTTCAGCGAAGCGCTTCTGAATTTCGAGATGGACAGGATATTCGCGTCTCGACCGCAATATGCAGGGCACGAATTACTGGTGCCGAATCTCTATGATTACTGTAGCCTGCCGCATCACAATCATGGACTAATGATGGTGAGAAACGAATCTGGCGTTGCCGTCCTCTCGAACGTATGTCGACACCGCCAGGCAACAATCATGAAGGGGCGCGGCAACGCGCGGCGATTATCTTGCCCCATGCATCGTTGGACATACGATACCAATGGAGGTTTATCTCATGCGCCGAATTTTTCAGCGGATCAGTGCGCACATATAAAACTGCAGAGATTCCAAACGGAATCATGGAATGGTTTACGATTTATCGGACATCCTGAAAAGTTAAGCGAGCTAAAAGAAATCCCTCAGGAAATCCAGGGGCTAGTTAATTTTGATGATTATTACTTCGGACACGTGGAAGAACATGACTGCGCCTACAATTGGAAGACGTTTGTCGAGTTCTATCTTGAGGATTACCATGTCGCCCCATTTCATCCCGGATTGGGACGCTTTGTTTCATGCAACGATCTAAAGTGGCATTTTGGCAAGAATTGGAGTGCTCAGACGGTAGGATTCCACCGGAACTTGCAAAATCCTGGCGAGAGCGAGGTATACCGCGCCTGGCATGATGCCGTCCTGAACTTCTATGCGGGCTCGCTCCCGTCGGTGGCTGCGATATGGCTAATGATCTATCCGAATGTAATGATAGAGTGGTATCCGATGGTATTGGTGATATCGACGATCTATCCCAGCGGCGCAGATTCCTCGAAGAATATCGTCGAGTATTATCATCCCAAGGTCCTTCTTGAACGCGCCAACGGTCAAGCAATGGCCGAACTCGCCGCCCAAGCGTACCTCGAAACCGCTTTGGAAGATAATGAGATCGGTGTGCGGATGCAAGAAGGACGATATGCGTTATTCAAGCGTGGCGCGACTGAAACAGGCCCGTATCAGTTGCCATTGGAATCCGGCATGGAACATTTTCACAGATACCTCCGCCATGAGCTCGGGTTTGCAGCATTGCTTAACTCCATCGAATCGGTATAATTGTGGCCGTCCGGGGTACCGCTCCCGAAAATCTGCAGCGCTCGGTACAAGCGCGCAATCTGGAGCGGCATTCCATGGACGCCACATCTCCCCTCCTTAGCTGGTTGTTTGTTGCCGCCAGCGTCGTCGCCGAAGTCGCCGGCACTGTTGGCCTTCGATATGCCGACGGATTCACTCGACCGCTTCCCTCAATGAGCGTTGTCGTGCTCTACGGCCTGGCAATATGGCTAATGTCCTTGGCAATAAGGCGGCTCGAAGTCAGTCTCACTTACGCGCTATGGGCCGGGTGCGGTACGGCACTTACCGCGCTGGTCGGTATCCTGTTTTTCAATGAATCGGCCAATACGCTACGGTTGCTAGGATTTGCGTTCATCGTAGTAGGCGTGGCTACATTGAACCTCGGTTCTTGATCATGACGGCGTTATCAAAGCCCGGCGAATCGGTTCCGGTCTCACGCGGAAGAAATGAGCGAACGATCTCGCGAGTCGGGCAAATGGATGCTCTGCTGTCTCGCCGTGCCCGTGAACTTGGCAAAACCGTCAAGGAATTGGCTACCGATGCCGGCTTGACGCGCACATATCTCTACAAGCTCGCTTCAGGCGACACTCGAGATCCCTCGATCAGAACCCTGATCCGGTTGGCCGTTGCGCTCAAGATATCGCCGATACAACTGTTCCGATACTTCGGCTTGGGCGAGGATTCCGATCGTCACGATGCCGGGTTATCGCGGGAGTTGGTTCGCGCCGACGGTATCCATAATGCGGATGACTCGATCGAATTCACTTCGGACGTCACCGTGCCCGACCATTCGATAGTGCATGCAGGCGAGTCGTTTCGAAAAATCTGGAAGGTGCAGAACACCGGTCGAGTTCCGTGGCGGAAGCGTCGGCTGGTCAGAGTTGATGAGCAATACGTGATTGCGCGCCGCGGCGAGGATGGCTCGTTGCTGCCTATCGTGCCGAACTACCTGACGTCCTTGACAAATTCGGTTCCGATTCCCGAGACGTTACCGGGCGGAATCACCGAAATCATGGTGGACCTTGTGGCCCCTCCAGAGCGATGCTCGGTGGCCTCCATTTGGCGAATGGAATTTGACTCCGGGACGGCGTGTTTCCCTTCGTCATTCTTTCTTCAGGTGGTAGTGACCGTCATATCAAGCTGACGCGAGATCAATGATGCGAGACTGGTCTTATTGCTTGCGCTTTGTCGTGAACTTTCCGGCCTGGCAAAATTTGCGAAACACTAACTCGCGTGCGTCGTCGCGGTCAGCGTATGCATACCCGGTGGCCGATGCGAGCATCACCGCGCGCGGCTGCAACGTGTTGCCGTTCGTCGCGTCGATTCGACTGCTCTTCCTCGGTTTCTCGGGTCTCACGATCAGCCCGTGGCCGCACGCAGCGCCGCCGTTGGTCATTCGGCGTTCGGCGCATCCGCACGGTTACTCCTGGTAATCGTTACCGCGTTCATATTGCCGGTGCTACTTGATCCACCCACAGACGCGCAATGCATTGTCCCGGCTCGCGAATCGTTGCCTGTTTTGAAGACTCCTATGTTCCGTGCTTTCCGATACAGCAGCACCAGCACGTCATCAGACTATTCGAGACGCACCAAGCTTCCCGGCAGCCTATGCACGCGCTTGAACGGACGGGAAGTTACCTATTCGTTGCGGCCGGTCAGCCAGGGTCGTGCTCAGCGGCACCTTCAAACGTGTAGCGGCCGTCCGACTGCCTTAGCGACGCAACGGACGAATGACGCTTCGTGGTGGAACCCGACGCATCGCCGGTTACGTCGCACGCTTCGAGCGCGTATTCTGCGAAACGTGTCAACTGACTGCCGAGTCGAGAGGACGACTGCTGCAAAGTCGTCCGACATCTCGCCTGACGCGTATTCAACGCCGCTGCGTAATCGGACCCTCGGCGCCAACTGTCCCGACGGTGCCGACGTCGCCACCGACGGTGATCGGCCCGCGGGCGGAGATATTGCCGGCCACCGTCAGCGAACCGTCGACAGTCACCGGCCCGAGAACGACGAGCGATCCGTCGACGCTGAGCGGCCCCGTGACGATCGGCTCGGCGTGTCCTGACGTGAAAAAGACAGAAGACGCCAGCAGAAGCGAGCCCGCCATGGCCCTCGCTGCCATGCTCGTTCCTCGCTCCAGCTCGAAGCGTTTCATATGCGTTCCTGATCGATGCAACCTGCGCGAACATCAGCGGCCTGCCGAAGCTGGACCGAGCGATATTCTCCAGTCTAGTCATGGAGCTGACGAACACAAGCGGCATCGATCGATGGCGCGACGGGCACGATTCGTGACTGAACGTCTACTGTGTAATGAGAAGCGACCGTCAAGCGTCTGCGCGCGCATGTCGGTGAATGACGGGTACCGGACGAGCAACGGCGTTCTTTCCCACATTCCTCGGAAATCCGCAACGCATCCCGTTTCGCGTATGTACGACCAATCACCGTCTCGGAAACAGGCACGGATGCGTCTTCACATAGAAATTCGGATTGCCGCAGCGATGCCCCGCATAGTCGATCTGCCCCTCGGATATCGAACCGGCGGACTCCACATCGCGCTTCGCTTTCGGCACCGCCGACCCAACCATTTCGGTTTCCCTATGAACTGAAGCACACGCGGCGAGCAACGGGGCGAACAACAAAGCAAGCAACGACAAGCGAATGGCGGAACGATCCACGATTTGGTCCGGAGCAAAAATCCAAACAAGGCCGTCCGCTTCCATACGAGCTCAGTGGACGGTGCGCATGCCGGCGACACGATCTGTCGCCGGCATGCGTCATGCTCCGCCTCCCGCTCATCGCACACATGACCCGAACATGACGATTGCGTCATGCGGCCGGCCCCGCACGTTGCACACACCGCCGCGCAATCTGACGCACTTTTCATTTCCCGATCACGGCCACGCTCGGCTGCGTTCGCATACTGGTTCCATGGATCGCCACCCGGCGGCCTCATCAAGGAGAGCTCCATGAAAACGGTAAAACTCGCTGCGCTGTTCGTCACCGCGACGCTGTCGATCGGCATCGCGACACAATCCGCATTCGCGCAAACGCAGACACAGACGCAGGGCAAGACCCGCGCGGATGTCGTCAACGAACTGAAGCAGGCGCAGCACGATGGCACGGTGCCGACGAGCAAGACGCAATACCCGCCGACCAGCGAGATCGTCGCGCGCAACAAGGAGCTTCACGGGATTTCGGTGCATGCCGGCGAGAAGGCGCCGCAGGCCGACAATCACGACAACCTCGCGACCCGCTGATGCCGGTCACGCGCGGGCGCTGCCGCACCATCGCGTGCAGCGTGCCGCGCGCCGCCGCATCGCGGCGAACGCGCGGCCGTACCGGCGTGCGATCTCAAGCACGGGCTGCCGGCACCGCGTTCGAAGCAACCGCCGGACGCTGCGGAAAGCGCAGCCAGAATGTCGTGCGCCGGCCGGGATCGCTGTCGACACCGCATTCGCCGCCATGGTTGTCCATGATCGACCGGACGATGGCGAGGCCAAGGCCCGTCCCGGATGCCGAATTGTGTCGCGACGGATCGACACGATAGAAGCGCTCGAAAATCCGTGCGACATGCTGCGCATCGATCCCCGGGCCCGTATCCGATACGGCGATCGTCGTCGCCCCGGCCTGTTCCGAACAATCGATCGTCACGACGCTGCCGCGCGGCGCATACGCAAGCGCATTCGACAGCAGATTGCTCAGCGCGCGCTGGTACAACGTGAGATCCGCATCGACCCATGCGTAGCCGTCCACCTTCACCGTCACACCCGCATCATCCGCAAGCGACTCGTAGTAGCCGGCGACACGCGACGCTTCCTCGGCCGCATCGAGCCGGCGCACGTCGATCGACGTGCCGGCCTGCTCCGAGCGCGCGAGGAACAGCATGTCCTCGATCATCCTCGACAGCCGCTGATACTCGTCGATGCTCGACTCGATCACGCTCCGGTATTCGTCAGCGCTGCGCGGCTGCGACAGCACGACCTGCGCGGCCGCCTGCAGGTTCGTGAGCGGCGTGCGCATGTCGTGCGCGAGGTTCGACGAGAACTGGCTCAGGCGGGTGAACGATTCGTTCAGACGTGCAAGCATGCCGTTGAACGCATGCTCCAGCTCCTTCAGTTCGCCTGACGTATCGAGTTCCGGCAGCGGATGGGCCAGCCGGCTCGTCGACATCTGCTCGGCCCGCGCCGCGAAGCGCCGCAGCGGGCCGAGCCCGAGCGCGGCGATGCCGTATGCGATCGCGGCCGCCAGCACGACGCCGAACACCTCGATCACGACGATCGTATAAGCATGCGTGCGCAGCAGCAGCACGTCGGCGCTGCGGTCGTACTGCACCGCGACGCGCACGACGGGCGCGCCCGCGCCGGCGAGCGGCACGGTCGTCACCAGATACTGGTGCAGCATGCCGGGCGGCGCGACGAATACCGGCATACGACCCGCATCCGTCGACAGCAGCGGCGCGTAGGTCCGGAACCCCGGTGTGCCGACGATGCGCGTGCCGGCCGCATCGTAGATCGCCAGATCCATGTTCGGATGCCCGTGCAACTGGTCGAGCCAGATATCGGCGTTGCGTGCGACCTCGGCCGTCGAATGCGCTTCCGCCAGATGCGTACCCAGCGCCGCGGAAATACCGGCCATCTGCTCGGCGGCCGTCGTCTCGATGCGATTGCTCAACGCTTCGTACAGCGCAACCCCGCTCGATGCGAGGATCACCGACGTCGACAGAATGATCAGCGCGGTCAGGCGTCCGCGCAGCGTGCGCGGCAGCAGGCGCGCGATCATGTCGCCGCGCCGTCGCGCACTTCGAGCACGTAGCCCATGCCGCGCACGGTGTGGATCAGCTTCGGCTCGTATGCGTCGTCGATCTTCGAGCGCAGCCGCCGGATCGCGGAATCGACGACGTTCGTATCGCTGTTGAAGTTCATGTCCCATACCTGTGACGCGATCGTCGCGCGCGGCAGGATCTCGCCTTCGCGACGCATCAGCAGCCACAGCAACGCGAATTCCTTCGCGGTCAGCAGGATCGTGTCGCGCTGCCGCGTCGCCTTGCGGCGCGTCAGGTCGAGCTCGAGATCGGCCACGCGCAGCGTGTTCGAATCGCGCGGCTGGCCGCGCCGCAGGATCGACTTGATGCGCGCGGTGAGCTCGACGAAGTCGAACGGCTTGGCCAGGTAATCGTCGGCGCCGAGTTCGAGGCCTTTCACGCGATCGCCAACGTCGTCGCGCGCGGTGAGGAACAGCACGGGCGTCGACTTGCTGCGGCGCAGGTTCTGCAACAGCGCCCAGCCGTCCTGCCCCGGCAGCATCACGTCGAGCACGAGCAGGTCGTACTCCTCGGTCTCGGCCTGGTGCTGGCCCGTGATGCCGTCCTCCACCCAGTCGACGACATAGCCGGCTTCAGTCAGGCCCTTGCGCAGATAGGCGCCGGTTTTCGGTTCATCCTCGACAATCAGAATTCGCATCACGTATTACCCTTGAAGAAACCCAGCCGGCGCAGCACGCCCGCGCCGAAGCCGCCGCGCAATACCGCACGCCACGACACCGCATGGCTCATGCGGTACAGCACCGGCAGCACCAGCAGCGTCAGCGCCGTGGACGACAGGATACCGCCGATCACGACGGTCGCAAGTGGACGCTGCACCTCGGCGCCGGTGCCGGTCGCGAACGCCATCGGCAGAAAGCCCAGCGATGCGACGAGCGCGGTCATCAGCACGGGGCGCAACCGCGTGAGCGCGCCTTCGCGCACGGCCGCGTCGAGCGGCATCCCCTCGTCACGCAGGTTGCGGATGAACGAGATCATCACGAGACCGTTGAGCACCGCGACGCCGGACAGCGCGATGAAGCCGACCGCCGCGGTGATCGACAGCGGAATCCCGCGCAGCCACAGCGACACCACGCCACCGCTCAGCGCGAACGGAATGCCGGTGAACACCAGCAGCCCGTCCTTCACGTTGTTGAACATCACGAACAGCAACACGAACACCATGAACAGCGCGAGCGGCACCACCAGCTTCAGCCGCTCGCTTGCACTCTGCAACTGCTCGAACTGGCCGCCCCACGACACCCAGTAGCCGGCCGGCACGCGCACATCCTGCTGCAACTGCTCGCGCGCGTCGGCGACGAACGAGCCGACGTCGCGGCCGCGCACGTTCGCACTGACGACGACGCGCCGCTTGCCGTCCTCGCGGCTGATCTGGTTCGGGCCCGGCGCGACGTCGATCGTCGCGAGTTCCGCGAGCGGCACGTACGGCGCCTGCGCGAGCGGCGCGCTGGCGCCGGCGGCCGGCGCGGGCAGCGCGATCGGCAGCCGCTTGATCGCCTCGATGTCGGAGCGCAGCTCGTCGGGCAGCCGCACGACGATGTCGAAGCGGCGATCGCCCTGGAACAATGTCCCCGCCTTCTGCCCGCCCACGGCCGCGGCCACCGTATCCTGCAGGTCGGCGACCGTCACGCCGTAGCGGGCGAGCTTGTCGCGGTCGAGGTTGACGGTCAGCACGGGCAGCCCGGTGGTCTGCTCGACCTTCACTTCGGATGCACCCGGCACCTTCTGCAGCGCGGCGGCGATCTGCTCGCCGGTCTGGTTCAGCACGGCCATGTCGTCGCCGAAGATCTTCACCGCGACGTCGCTGCGCACGCCCGAGATCAGCTCGTTGAAGCGCAGCTGGATCGGCTGCGAGAACTCGTACGCGTTGCCGGGCAGCTCCGCGAGCGACGCCTCGATCTCGCGCACGAGCTGGTCGCGCGGTTTGCTCGGGTCGGGCCACTGGTCGGTCGGCTTGAGCATGATGTAGCCGTCCGACAGGTTCGGCGGCATCGGGTCGGCCGCGATCTCGGCCGTGCCGGTGCGCGCGAACACGCGCTCGATTTCCGGGAAGCGCGCCTTCAGCGTCTTTTCGATGGACTTCTGCATCTCGACGGACTGCGACAAACTCGTGCCGGGAATCCGCAGCGCGGCGACCGCGAGATCGCCCTCGTTCAGGCTCGGGATGAATTCGCTGCCGAGCCGCGTCGCGAGCCCGAGCGTGACCAGCACGATCGCGCCCGCGCCGAGCATCACGCGCGCGGGGCGCGTCATGAACGCGGCGAGCACCGGTTCGTACGCGCGCCGCGCCCAGCCCATCAGCCGGTTTTCCTTTTCCTCGACGCGCGCGCCGATGAACAATGCGACCGCTGCCGGGATGAACGTGACAGTCAGCACCATCGCGGCCGCGAGCGCCATCACCACGGTCACGGCCATCGGATGGAACATCTTCCCTTCCACGCCGGTGAGCGCGAAGATCGGCAGGTACACGACCATGATGATCAGTTGCCCGAAGATCAGCGCGCGGCGTGCCTCCTGCGATGCGCCGAATACTTCCGCGAAGCGTTCGTCGCGCGTCAGCGGCCGGCCGGCGGCGGCCTGCGCATGCGCGAGCCGCCGCACGCAGTTCTCGACGATCACGACGGCACCGTCGACGATGATCCCGAAGTCGAGCGCGCCGAGGCTCATCAGGTTCGCGCTGACTTTCGCATTGACCATCCCCGTGAAGGTCATCAGCATCGACAGCGGGATCACGAGCGCGGTGATCAGCGCCGCGCGGATGTTGCCGAGGAACAGGAACAGCACGGCGATCACGAGGATCGCGCCCTCCAGCAGGTTCTTCTTCACCGTCGCGACGGCCTTCTCGACGAGCACGGTGCGGTCGTAGACGGGAATCGCCTTCACGCCGGCCGGCAGCGTGCGGTTCACGTCCGCCATCTTCGCGGCGACGGCCTTCGCGACCGAGCGGCTGTTCTCGCCCATCAGCATGAATACCGTGCCGAGCACGACCTCCTCGCCGTTCGAGGTCGCCGCGCCGGTGCGCAGCTCGCGGCCGATGTCGACCTGGCCCACCTCCTTCATCCGCACCGGCACGCCGCCGACGTTGGTCAGCACGATGTTCGCGATGTCGTCGACGGTGCGCGCCTGGCCCGGCACGCGCACCAGGTACTGCTCGCCGCGCTTCTCGATGTAGCCGGCGCCGACGTTGTCGTTGTTGCGTTCGAGCGCGCGCACGACGTCGGCGAGCGTCAGCCCGTACGACATCAGCTTCGCCGGGTTCGGCGCGACGCGGTATTCCTTCACATAGCCGCCGATCGAGTTCACCTCGGTCACGCCGCGCACGTTCCTCAGTTGCGGCCGGACGACCCAGTCCTGCAGCTCGCGCAGGTCGGCCGCCGTGTAGCGCGTGCCGTCGGGCTTGCGTGCGGCCGCCTCGGCCTCGACGGTCCACAGGTAGATCTCGCCCAGGCCGGTCGACGTTGGCCCCATCGCGGGCGCAATGCCGACCGGCAGCTTGTCCTTCGCTTCCTGGATGCGCTCGTTGACGAGCTGGCGGGCAAAGTAGATGTCCGTGCCGTCCTTGAAGATCACGGTGACCTGCGACAGACCGTAGCGCGATATCGAACGCGTCTGCTCGAGGCCCGGCAGGCCGGCCATCGCGGTCTCGACGGGATACGTGATGCGCTGCTCGGCCTCCAGCGGCGAGTAGCCGGGCGCGGCCGTATTGATCTGCACCTGCACGTTGGTGATGTCGGGCACCGCGTCGATCGGCAGCTTCTGGTAGCTGAACACGCCCAGCGCGGCCACGGCGGCGATCGCCAGCATCACGAGCCAGCGGTGCGCGATCGCAAAGCGGATCAGGCGCTCAAACATGGCGGAATTCCTCGAAGCTCGGAACGGCTACCGCATTGGCCTTCGATACGTGACGTTCATTCATGTTCCGCGCTCCCCTTGCCGAGCTCGGCCTTCAGCACGAAGCTGTTCGAGGCCACATATTCCTGGCCCGGCCTGAGCCCCTTCAGCACTTCCGTCGCGCGTTCGTCGCGCCGCCCCGTCTCGACGGCCTGGGCGACGAAGCCCTTCGGCGAGCGCACGAACACCGACGGAGCACCGTCGACGTCCTGCAGCGCGTCGCTTGCGACCGCGAGCGGCACGGCCTGCTTGCCCGCGTCGACCGACACGTTCACGAACATCCCCGGCCGCCACACGCCGTCCGGATTCGGCAATACGACACGCGCGGGTGCGGTGCGCGTCTGTTCGCCGAGCAACGCGCCCACGTACGCGATCGGGCCGCTCGAGCGCGACTCGAACGCGGTCGCGCTGACGGTCGCGTCGCGGCCCACACGCACGTCGTTCAGCCGCTGCGCGGGCACCGCCATCTCGGCCCACACCGTCGACAGGTCGGAGATCACGAACATGCTCGCATCGGCTGCGATCGCTTCGCCAGGCGTTGCATGTTTTTCGACGATCGTGCCCGCGAACGGCGCGCGCAGCTCGTAGCGGTTCAGCGCGCCCGAGCCGGCCGGCGCGTTCAGCGCGGCCAGTTTCTGCCGCGCGTTCTGCACGGCGATCTCGGCCTCGCGCAGTTGCACCTGCGCCTGCTGGTAGTCCTGCTCCGCCGAGATGCGCTCCTGCCACAGCGTGCGTTCGCGTTCATAGGTCGCGCGCGCACCGGCCAACCGGCGCTCGGCGGTCAGCAGTTCGCTGCGACGGTCCGCGAGATCGGTGCTCGCGATCACGGCCAGCACCTGCCCCTTCGCGACGTTCTGCCCAAGCGACACCGACACCTGTTCGACGATGCCGGCCACGCGCGGCACGACGTGCGCGGTGCGATCCTCGTTGAACTTGATCTCGCCCGGCAGTTGGAACGGCGTGGCGATCTGCGCGGGGCCGGCCTTCGCGAGCGCGATCCTCGACGTCTGGAGCTGCGCGTCGGTCAGCGCGATCGCGCCGTCCGCGCGGGCGAACGGGAATGACGCGGCCGCATTGCCCGCCTTGACGTCGATCGTCGCGTCGAACACGTGCGGCTTCGCGATCGGCTGCACCGACACGAACTTCCGGCCGTCCGCGTCGAAACGCATTGGTTCGTGCGAGCGGTCGTACCGCACCAGCGTGCCCGACACGGCAACGCCCTTGTCGAGCGGCTTGCCGTCGACGAACGGATAGACGACGAGCCGCGCGTCGCCGGGCTTTTCCGTCATCACGATCTCGACGGACAGTCTGCCGCGCGTGAGCACGACGCCGCCGTGCGAGCCGGTGCCCGCGCCGTCGGCCGCTTGCGCGGCGTCGGTGCCCGAGGGTTCGGATGCACCGCCGCGTGTGACGGCGAGCGCGCCGAGCACGAGCCCGACGCCGCCGAGCACGGCCGCCGCCATGATGAAGATTCTGCTGCGTGACATGATGATCCTTCTGGTGAAAGGCGCGGCTATTGCGCGGCGGCAGTCAGCGGCGCGCCGACGAGCCGGCCGATGTCGGCGCGCGCCGCGTGCGCGTCGGCAAGCGCGCGCACGTATTGCGATTGCCCCTGGAACAGCGTGCGCTGCGCGTCGAGCACGTCGAGGAAGCTGAACTTGCCGAGCTCGTAGCCGCGCGACATCGCATCGAGCGCGAGCCGTGCGCCGGGCAGGATGTCGGTCTTCAACCGCCGCGCTTCCTGCGCGGCCGCATCGAAGTTCGCATACGCCTGCGCCAGTTCGAGCCGCAGCCGCATGCGCGCGCGGTCGAGATCGGCGCTCGCACGCTCGGCCTTGTGCGTCGCTTCGAGCAACGCGCCGCGGTTCGTGTCGAACAGCGGAATCGGAATGGATACGCCGACCACGGCCTGGTTGTCGGGCACGCCGCCGGTCGTCACCCGCTTCACGCCCGCGCTTACCGTCACGTCCGGAATGCGCCGCGCACGTTCGAGCGACACCGACGCATTCGCGCGCAGCATCTCCGCTCGCGCGACGCGGGCGAGCGGCGCATCGTCGAGCCGCGCGGTGAGCGCGGACAACGGTTCGACCGCCGGCACCGTTTCCAGATCGCCGAGGGCGACGCACCGGTCGCCGCGCGCCTCGCCCATCACCGCATTCAGCTTCTCGCGCGCGACGTCGACCCGGCCACGCGCGGTCGTCACCTCGATCCGCACGCCTGCCGCCGCGACCTGCGCCTTGGTCGCCTCGACCGGCGACACCTTGCCGGCCTGTGCGCGGCGGCCCGCGAGTTCGGCCGAGCGCGCCGCGATGGCGGCCGATTCTTCGGTAACCTGAAGTTGGCGCTGCGCGGCGAGCAATCCGTAGAAAGCCGCGATCACATCGGCGCGCACGGCGGCACCCTGCTCGTCGAGCGACGCATTCGCGGCCTCGCGGCCGTACGACGCGACGTCGACCCGTGCACGGCGCTTGCCGCCGAGTTCGATGGTCTGGTTGATCAGTGCGGTCGACGTGCGCTCCGCGCGGCTGAAGCCTTCCTGCAGCAACGACACTTCCGGATTGGGCCGCACGCCAGCCTGCATCAGCGCGCCGGCCGACGCATCGACGTCCGCGCGCGCACCGCGCAACGCCGGGTTGTTTCGGGCCGCGGCCGCGAGCGCATCGGACAGCGTCAGCGATGAGAAAGAAGGCGCGTCGTAAGGCAGCGCGGCGCCGGCGGCCGTCGGCGGCGAGGCCGGCGCCGGCGCCGCAACCTCCGGCGGCTGCGCATGGACCGCCGCGGCCGTCGCAAAGACAACGGCCGCGGCCAGTGTGAGTTTGAGCATGTTCGGTTCTGCGATAACGGTTCGCACCGATGCTACGGAGCGGGCGCAGTGCGAACATGAGCCGAAAATGACAATTCCGTCATGTTGGACGTGACGCAGTGCGGACGTGCGTCGTCCTGCGGGAGCTGCGTCCCGCGTCGAAGATCACGCAGTTCGGATGAACGTGCGGCGCGATCGCCGCACCGAGGCAATGGAGGAAAAGGAAGCCCTGGCCGCCGACACGGCCGGCACGCGGCTTTACACGCTGCCCCGCTTCGCGCGCCGGCGTTGCACCAGCCAGTCGAGCAGTTGTCGTCCGTCGCGCTCGCCGAACCAGCGCGCGTGCCCGAGCAGGTAGCCGTCGTACGCGATGTCGACGATCGCCGGGGCGTCGATGACGCACCCGAAATACGCGACCTCCGACAACGCGAACTCCGTATGCGCGATCGGCAGCATCGCGACCAGCGCCGCATACGCATCGTCGCTCAACGGCTCCAGCGATTCGTAGCCGTCGAGCAGCGCATCGATGTGCGCATACTCGATGCGGCGCGCATTGGCGGGCGCCATCCAGTCGATCGTATTGCGCTCGATCGCGAGCGCGACGTCCATCACCGCGCACGTGCGATCAGACAAGCCGAAATCGAGCACGGTGCGCACCTCTGCGCCGGGGCCGGCATCGGTCCACAGCAGGTTCGACGCGTGCCAGTCGCCGTGCGTCCACAAAGGCGGCAGCGCGGGCAACAGCGGCACGAGGCGTGCGTGATACGGGCCGATCGCAGCCGCGACGTCGCCACGCCAGTCGCGCGTACCCAGCGCGCGCGTGAGCAGCGGCTGCGCGTCGACCCACCGTTCGAGCGCACCGGCGAGATCGGTGGACGACAGCACACGGAAACTCGACAACAGCGTGCGCACGGGCCGCGCCGGCGCATCGTAGCCGGCCGACGCGCGATGCAGTTCGGCCAGCGCGCGGCCTGCCGCATACGCGTGCGAAGGATGCTTGAACGGCTGCCACGACATCACGCCGCGATACGCGTCGACGCCGGGCGCGACCACGTGCACTTCGTAAGTCCAGTCGCCGGATGCGAACGCAGTCGCACCGTCGCGACCGGCGAGCACGTCGGCGACCGCAACACCGCGCTCGCGCAGATGCGCGATGAAGCGATGCTCTTCCTCGAGTCCGGCGACATCGCGCAAGCTCACGTGATGTCGCTTGACGAACAGTGCGCGCTCGTCCGTCGTGCGCACCAGCACGGCCGCCGAGAACGGCCGCGGGCTGTGCCACGTGAGCCGCGCCGGCGCGCCGACGCCATCGATCCGCGCGAGCACGCCCGCCACTTCGGCGTGCGTCATCAGCGGCCAGTCGCGCTCGGCCTGCTCGCCGTCGACGCCGAACTGCGGCGGTGCGACGTCTTGCGCGTCGGCGGCGTCACGCGATGCAGGCGCGTTCGGCTCGAGAGGAAATGTCATGAACGACGCAGCTCCGTGGTTGAATCGGCCCGTGAATCAGTTCGCCGGGCTCGCCGTCGCGCGCAGCGCGTCGGCCGTCCGGCTCCAGTCGCGCCAGCCGACGACGGCGAGTGCGATGAACAGCGCATAGAGGCCGGCCGTCAGATACAGCGCCTTGAACACGAACATCCCGACGTATACGACATTCACGACGATCCACAATCCCCACGACGCGATGTAGCGCCGCGCGGTCCAGTATTGCGCGACAAGGCTGAACGCCGTCAGCGACGCATCGACGAACGGCAGCGCCGCATCGGTCCAGCGCGCCATCATCCCGCCGAGCAGCGCGCTGCCGACGACGGCCGCGATCAGGTCGGGCAGCATCTGCCGCGGCCGCACGCCGGTAACGGGCGCGACGTCGCCTGCCGGCGCCGCGCCGCCGCTCGCTTCCAGCGTGCGCTGCGCGATCCAGCGGCGCCAGCCGTACACCTGCAGCACCGCGAACGCGCCCTGCAGCAGCATGTCGGAATACAGCTTCGCGTCGAAGAAGATCCAGCCGTACAGCGCGACCGACGCGAGCCCGACCGGCCAGCACAGCATGCGCCGCTTCGCGGTCAGCCAGATCGCGAGTGCGCTGACGATCACGCCGGCGATTTCGAGTGGGGACATCGTCTGTGCTCTCCTGGTGGGCTGTCGGGGCCGCGCATCACGCGGCCAAATGCGGACGATCAGAAATCATAGGTCAACGATACGCGCGCCGTGCGCGGCGCGCCCGGGAACAGATAGGCATCGCCCTGCTGCTCGCCTGCGTCGCGCCAGTAGAACTTGTTGAACAGGTTGTCCACCGACACGCGCAACACCGTGCGATGGCCGCCGATCTTCGTCGTGTAGCGCGCGCCGAGATTGAACACGAACCACGACGGCACGCGCGCGGTGCCTTCCTCGTTCGCGTTGCGCGCGGCGCTGTACTCGACGCCGCCGAGCACGTTCAGGCCGGCGACGCCCGGCACCGCGTAGTCCGCATACAACGACGCGCGCAGCGCCGGCACGTTGATGATCTGGTGCCCTTCGTACGCGGGCGAACCCGAATCGTACGCGCGCGCGCGGATCGCCGCGACGCTGGCCGTCAGCCCGAGCCGCTCGGTCACGCGCCCGGCCGCACCGAGCTCGATCCCCTGGTGACGCTGCGTGCCGCGCTGCACGAACGTGTAGCTCGTGCCCGACGCATCGGGATCGGCAAACTGGAACGGCTTGCTGATCGAGAACACGGCGGCCGTGAGGCTCAACCGGTCGAGCCAGTCGTATTTCGCGCCGAGCTCGAACTGGTGCGATTCGACCGGCGGCAGGAACGCATACGCGTTGGTCGCGCGCACCGGCGCCTGGTCGCCGAGCGACAGCGCCTTGCTGTACGACGCATACAGCGACAGCACGTTCACCGGCTTGTAGACGAGCGCGACCTGCGGCAGGAACACCGAGCGGTCGGTGTGCGTCGCGTCGCCGTCGACGCTGGTCCAGCTGCGCTGGCGCAGCAGCACTTCCTTGCCGCCCGCGAGCACCTGCCAGTGCTCGCCGATGCTGATGCGGTCGAGCCCGAACACGCCGTACTGCCACGAATCGAGCTGTGGATACGACGGCCCGGCGGTGTTCGGCGACGGCGCGAATGCGACGTCCGGTCCGTAGATGTTCTCGCTGCCCACGTAGTCGTACACGGCGTTCGCCATGTGCACGACGCGGCGCTGCACATTCACGCCGAGTGTCAGCTCATGGCGCAGCGGGCCGGTCGTGAACTTGCCCGTCGTCACCGCGCGCAGGTCGTCGTTGCGGCGATATTCGCCGGGGCTGCGGAAGTCGTACACGTCGTAGTCGCCGTTCGCGCCGAAGAAGAACGGCGACGTCGTGCCGGCCGCGCAGCTCGCCGCGTAATAGCAGCCATACGCGAACGCGCTGTTGTCGTCGATCATCGTGCGGCTGCGGCCCGCGGCGATGTAAGCCTTCCAGTCGTCGTTGAACTGGTAGTCGAAGCGTGCGTTCAGGTTCAGCGCGTCGGTCGTCACCGGCTTCGCCCACGGCTGCGTGCCGAGCGCCTTCGACGTCGTGTTGACGGACGGCACGACGGTGCCGCCGAGCAGTTGATAGCCGGGCGCGGAACGCTGGATCCACTGCTGGAATTCCGCGTTGAACTGCAGGCTCGCGCGCGGGCTGATGTCCCAGTCGGCGGCGATCGAGCCGAACGTGCGTCGCCCGTTGGTGCCGTCGATGTACGAGTGCATGTTCTCCTTCGCGGCATTGATCCGGAAGCCGAACTGATTGTCGGGACCGAAGCGGCGACCCAGATCGACGGCCGCCGACGTCGACCCGCGGCTGTCGACGCCGGTCGTCACGCTCGCGACGTTCGCCGAGCGCTTCGTCACGAAGTTGATCACGCCGCCCGGCGCGACCACGCCGCTGTCGATGCCGGCCAGGCCCTTCAGGATCTCGACGCGCTCCTTGTTCTCGAGCGGCACGTTCTGCTCGCCGGACACCGTCAGCCCGTCGATCCGGATCGCGCTCGCGAGATCGACCGGAAAGCCGCGAATCGCGAAGCCTTCGAAATAGCCGACCGGCGCATAGTCGTTGACGACCGACGCATCGTTGCGCACCACGTCGCTCAAGCGTTTGGCCTGCTGGTCGTCGATCTGCTCGCGCGTGACGACGTTGACGGAAGCCGGCGTGTCGCGCAGCGGCGCATCGTCGAGCCCTGCGACCGACGCCTCCCGCACCCGAAACGTGCTGCCGCGCCCGGCGCTGACCGTGATCGCCGGCAGTATGGCAGCGCCGGCCGCATCGGCGTCGGATGCCGGCGTATCGCCCGGTGCCGCCGCGGCCTGCGCCGCGAAAAGCGTGATGCCGACACCGACGCCAAGCCCGACCTTCGCGCGCCGCCGTGCGCGCGCCGCTGTTGTTTTGTTCACCGTCATTGTTCTGGATGAAAACTCGCCACTCGACCCTGTCGAGACACTCGAAACTCGTTATGCAGCCGCGATGCGCGACCCGGCGCAAGAACCCGCGACCATTCCTGCGGCAGCGGCGCGCAACCGTCGACACGATATTCATCAGACGAATCGGGCGATCAGGCCGCATGCGGGCCGATCGATCGGGAAAGCGCAGGATGGGACATCGGATGACGGTGGCGCGCCCGGCACCGGCGCCGCCATCGATCCGTGGATCGCGAGCGTGTCGGGCGGCCGGCGCCTTGCGTGTTCTGGTCATGCGCGGGCGCTTCATGCGCCCCGGTGCGGGCGCCGGGCATCCGCGTGCGCCATTCGTCGGAACGGCGGCGTGCCCGTCGCGCACGACATCGCGGCGCGGCGCGCATTTTACCCCGGGCGGGACCGACCGCCGCGGAATCGGGCAAGTCGGGGATGTGGAGTGGAAGGCGGGATTGGAAACCGCGTGATTCACGCGGCATGGCGACGGTGCCGATGTGCGCGAGGCGGGCATCGTGCGCGGCCACCTCGGCGGCCGGCACGGTCACGTGCGGCTCACGTGGCCGAAAGCCGCAGCGGGAACGTTCACCCGCTCGCGATTCTGCAGTCGATCAAAACCCCTGCATCGTCGCGGTCGGATCGACGACCAGATGCACGACGCCGTAGATGACCGCGCCGACGAGCAGCGCGAGCACGATCGCCACGAACGGCAGCAACGTGTAATTGACGTTCGCGAGATCGGCGGCGTGTGCCTTGCTGTTGCGTACGCCGAAGAAACTCCACAGGACCAGCTTGATCATGCCGAGCAGTTTCATGGTTGCGCTCCTTTCATCGAATCGGTTGACGCTATCGTCGATCCGACCGGCATCCGAAAGAAGTAGCAGTTGCATGCGCTTTTCGCGTAGCAGGCCGTCTGCGGCGGCATGTCGCATGGTGGCGTTCAACAATCGAGCACGAGCGGCACCGCGGCCCCTTCGGCAGGCCGCGCGACGCACAGCAGCGCACAACCGGGTTCGACCGGCGCATCGGGCGCCTGCACGTACTCGACCGCACCGGACAACACGCGCGTCGCGCACGTGCCGCACGACCCCGCCCGGCACTCGGACGGCACCGCCACGCGCTGACCTTCGGCGAATTCGAGCAACGTGCCGTCGGCGGGCGTCCATTCGGTGTCGCGCGCCGAGCGGCGGAACACGACGGGGATGCTTGCCGCCGGTGCGCGCGCCGCGCGGCTCGCGTGGCGCGCGATGCTCGACGGCCCGAACGCCTCGAAGCGGATGCGCTCGTCCGGTACGTTCAGCGCACGCAATCCGTCGTACAAGTCGCGCATGAACGCGGACGGCCCGCACAGGTAGAAATCGTAGTCGTCGAACGGGAGGATGCGCTTCAGTTCCGCGATGTCGATGCGCCCCGGCCGCGCCGCGCCATCGCGCTGCGGCCGGCTGTCGAACCAGTGCAGCGACACGCGCGCGTCGGCATCGGCGATGCGCGTCAGTTCCGCGGCAAACGGCCGGTCGGCCGCGTCGCGCGCGCCGTGCACGAACACGATGCGACGCGTTGCGTCGCCGTCCGCGAGCGCACGGCGCAGCATCGCGATCATCGGCGTGATGCCGATACCGGCCGACACCAGCACGGCCGGTCGCGGGCTCGCGACGTCGAACGTGAAGCGGCCGCGCGGCATCTGCGCGTCGAGCATCGTGCCGACGCGCGCATGATCGTGCAGCCACGCCGACATGCGTCCCTCGCGCTTCACGGTGATCCGGTAACGCGGTGCGCCAGGTGCATCGGACAGCGTGTAGCTGCGGATCGTCGGCGCCTGTTCGCCCGGCAGCGCGACGCGCAGCGTCAGGTGCTGCCCGGCTTCGTACGCCGGCAACGCGTCGCCATCCACCGGTTCGAAATGAAACGAGCGGACCGCGCGCGCTTCGTCGACGATCTGCGCGATGCGAAGCGGGCGCCAGCCCGAGCGCGAGGAGGAAGCGGACGTGGATGCAGGCGCAGGTGCGGATGTGGGCGCCGATGCGGCCCGCACACCCGCTCCCGCCATCGCCGCGAATTGCGGTGCCCGCTCGACCGCCGACCACCTGAACGGCAGCACGCCGCGCATGCGCCGCACTTCGCGCACATGAAACCGCACGACTCGCTGTGCGCCGTCGAACGACGCGACGAGCGGCCCGTCCCACACGATCTCCGCGCGCGCGGCGACATACAACAGATCGCCGCTGTCGAAATCGACGAACAGCAGCCCCGCGCGCGGATCGTGCTGCAGATTGCCGAGCGTATTGAAGAAGCGATTGCCGCTGAAATCCGGCGTCGTCAGCGTGTGCGCATCGTCGACGCGCACGAAGCCCGGCATGCCGCCGCGATGCGACACGTCCGCGCCGCGCGCGGCGCCCGCGTCGGCCGACGTGTTCGCACTCGCGACGAAGAACGTATCGGCCTGCTCGAGCAACGCGACATCCTCATCGCTCAGCCGGTCCGACACGTCGGGTGCACCGGACGCCCCGGCTTCACGCGCGACGAACACGGGTTTGCGGCCCTGGATGTACTTCGCACAATTGCCGAAGCTCTGCTCGACCGCGATCGTCAGCCCGCCGTCGTCGGCCGCGCGCACGACGCCGTTCACGCGATTGCGCCGGCGCGTATCGAATTCGATCCCGAGCCCGCCGAGCGGCGCGCCCGGCTGCCACGCGCCGGCCAGCGGATCGCCGGGCAACGCTTCGCCGTCGATGCGCAGCGTGCGCGCGTCCGGCGTCGTCACGAAACCGGGCGTGCCGACCCGCAGCGTCGCCCATGGCTGGCCGTGCGCGTCCACGCCGCCGAGCACGAAAAACGGCAACTGCGCGAAGAATGCGCGATGCTGATCCGGCATGAAGCGGCGAATCCCGCGCCGGCCGGCGGCGCCCGCGGCCTCCGTCACGCCCGCGCGCTGTTGCACGGCGAGCTCGCCCGCATGAAACGGCGCAACGTCGAGTTCCCAGCCCGGTACGACGGCGGTGGGCGCGGTCATCGCATTCTCCCGGTAAAGGCGTGGCGTCGCGTCAGGCGGCAAGCAGGCCCGCGCGCGTCGGCGGCATCGCGATGAAGCCCGGCAGCGCCTCGACGCGCGCGAGCCACGCGCGCACGTGCGGATACGGTTCCAGCGACACGCCGCCTTCCGGCGCGTGAGCGATGTACGTATAGGCGGCGACGTCGGCGATCGTCGGTTGCTCTCCTGCGGCGAACGCCTTGCCGGTGAGTTCCTGGTCGATCGCGGCCAGAATCTTCGCGGCCGTGCGCTTGGCGGCGTCGTGATCGAGCGGTGCGCTGAACACGGTGACGAGCCGCGCGGCCGCCGGCCCCGATGCGATCGGCCCGGCCGCATACGACAGCCAGCGCTGCACGGTTGCCGCGCCGACGGCATCGTCGGGCAGCCAGTACGCGTCGCCGTAGCGCTTCGCGAGATAAACGAGGATCGCGTTCGAATCGGCGAGCACGGTGCCGTCGTCGTCGATCACCGGCACCTGCCCGAGCGGATTGAGCGCGAGAAACGCGGGTTCACGCTGCGCGCCGCCTGCGAGATCGACATCGACCGTGTCGAACGGCAGCCCCAGCAGCGACAGGAACAGCCGAACACGATGCGCATGCCCGGACAGCGGGAATGAATAGACGCGAACCGGACGGGCGGGCTTGCTGGCGACGGACATGGAAACGCTCCTGGATCTCGCGCCGCCGGGAATCGGCGACGAACGGCTCCAGCGTAGCGCTCGCCGTCGGCGCCCAGAAGATGGATAATCGCTAAAACATTATCCGCTTCCATAGGACAATCTCCGATGGCCGATCTTCGCGACGTGAACCTGAACCGGCTGGCGATCTTCGTCGCGGTGGTCGATGCCGGCTCGCTGACGGCCGCGGCCGAGCGGCTCGGCCTCGCGAAGACGGTCGTCAGCACGCACATGCAGCGGCTCGAATCCGAGGTCGGCGCGAACCTGCTGGTCCGCACCACGCGGCGATTGAGCGTCACCGATGCGGGACGCGCGTTCTACGATGCGTGCCGCGACATCGTGCGGGCGACCGAACGCGCGCTCGACGCGGTGTCCTCCGACGCGGGACCGCTGCGTGGCACGCTGCACGTGAGCGTGCCGATCGACTACGGCGCGCTCGTCGTCGCACCGGCCGTCGTCGCGCTGCGCGACGCACACCCCGGGCTCGACGTCGAACTCATCGCGAACGATCGCGTCGTCGATCTCGTCGCGGACAATCTCGACGTCGCGATCCGAATCGGCCGCCTCGCGGATTCGAACTATCGCGCGGTACAGCTCGGCGAGTACGAGAAATGGCTGGTCGCGAGCCCGGCATTCGTCGCGCGGTACGGGCTGCCGCGTGCCCCGGACGCGCTCGCCGCGCTGCCGTTCGTGATGCTGTCGACGCTGTCGCGCCCGCACACGCTCGAACTTCACGACACGCGCGGCGGCCACGCGTCGGTGCGCTGCGTCGCGCCGGTCGTGTCGAACACAGCGACGGCGTGCCGGGCGATCGTGCTGGCCGGCGGCGCATTCGGACTGCTGACGGATTTCTCGATCGCGGACGACATCGCGGCCGGGCGACTCGTGCGGCTGCTGCCCGCGTGGCGCTCGGCGCCGGCCGGGATCCATGCGGTGTATCCGTCGACACGGCTGCCGTCGCCGAAGGTGCGGGCGTTCATCGATGCGATGAAGGTGACGCTTGGACAAACGCGGCCCGCGATGCCGGCACGTTCGAAACGCTCGAGGGGCCAAAACGCCGGATGACGCTGCGACGCAACCGGATCCGGATCGCGCGAGTCCGTTCGTCGCCGCTCCTCACCCGGCTTCCCGCAACGTCCCCAGCAACACCTTCCTGCAACTCGCGACCATCTGCGCCTCCGGGTCGCGATACCCGGTGAGCAGCCACGCCGCGCCGACGTTCGTCATCGCGCCGACCAGCGCGAGCCCGACGAGCCGCTGCTCGGTGCGCTCGGCGGGCGTCACCGCCTCGCGCGTGGAGCCGATCGCCATGATCAGCTTGCCGAAGTCGATCAGCATCCGCTGATACGTCATGTCGGTATCCGCGCTGACGCCCATCACCTCGAGCAGCAGCACGCGCGCCGCGCACGGATCGCGCAGGAATCCGAAGAATGCGGCGAGCCCCGCGTCGACGCGCGCGCTCAATTCGCCGCCGCGCTCGGCCACGGCCTGCGCGACCGCGTCGTGCAACTGCTGCGCATGATGCAGGTAGGTGCAGCGCAGCAGATCCTCGGTGCTGTCGAACGCCGCATAGAAATAGCGATCGTTGAGCTTCGCTTCCTGGCAGATCGACCGCACGGTCGCCTTCCGGAACCCGACCGTGCCGAACACGCGCGTCGCCGCGCGGATCAGCGCATCGCGCCGCTCGGCGGCCCGCACCTCGGGCGCCACGCCGCCGTACGCGCGGCCCCGTTTTTCCGTTTCGAGTGCTTTCTCCATTTCGCTATTTGACATCAGGACACCCGAAAACTAAAGTGGTGACGAACAACACCACAATATGCGCGCCGCCGACGCAGCGCAAGCGGAACGGGAGGAACGACGAATGAAGGGTTTTTCCGGCAAGGTCGCCGCGATCACGGGCGCCGGTTCGGGCATGGGCCGCAGCCTTGCGCTCGAGCTTGCGCGGCGCGGCTGCGAGGTTGCGCTCGCCGACGTCAACGATGTCGGGCTCGCCGGCACGGCGGCCGCGTGCGCGAAGCACGGCGTGCGCACGAGCACGCGGCGGCTCGACGTCGCCGACCGCGATGCGGTGTTCGCGTGGGCCGATTTCGTGCGTGCCGAACACGGCAAGGTCAATCTGATCTTCAATAACGCCGGCGTGTCGCTGGCGGCGAGCGCCGAGACCGCGCGCATCGCCGATCTCGAATGGATCGTCGGCATCGACTTCTGGGGCGTCGTGCACGGCACGCAAGCGTTCCTGCCGCATCTGCGCGCGTCGGGCGACGGGCATGTGATCAACACGTCGAGCCTGTTCGGGCTCGTCGCGATGCCGACGCAAAGCGCGTACAACGCGACGAAGTTCGCGGTGCGCGGTTTCACCGAGGCGCTGCGGATGGAGCTCGAACTCGACGGCGCGCCCGTGAGCGCGACCTGCGTGCATCCGGGCGGCGTCGCGACCGGCATCGTCGACGCGAGCCGCGTCGACACCAGCATCCGCGCACTCACGGGTCAGGACGAAGCGACCCATCGCCGCCAGGCGAACCGCCTGATCAACGCGACGACGGCCGACGACGCCGCGCGGCAGATCCTCGCCGGCGTCGAGCGCAACGCGCGCCGCGTGCTGGTGGGCGCCGATGCCCGCCGCCTCGACAAGCTCGCGCGCCTGCTCGGCGCCGGCTACCAGCGGCTGGTGCTGCGCCACGTGCGGCGCGCCCGCGCACGCAATCTCGAGCGCGCACATGCACCGGCCGCGCTCCCGACCACACCGACCAAGGATCACGCATGAGCTCGACGACGACCGACCGGCGCGACGCGCCGACCGCCTGCGGCGACGGCCGCGACCTCGACGTGCTGATCGTCGGCGCCGGCCTGTCCGGCATCGGCGCCGCCTATCACCTGAAAAAGCGCTGCCCGTATGCGAGCGTCGCGATCGTCGAGGCACGCGACGCGATCGGCGGCACGTGGGACCTGTTCCGCTATCCGGGTGTCCGTTCGGATTCCGACATGTTCACGCTCGGCTACAGCTTCCGCCCGTGGCACAGCGACAAGGCGATCTCGGACGGCCAGACGATCCTCGACTACATCCGCGATACCGCGCGCGTGTACGGCATCGACAAGACGATCCGCTACGGCCAGAAGGTGGTCGCGGCCGACTGGGATTCGAACCGTGCGCGCTGGACGGTGCGCATCGAGCGCACGCGGGACGGCGCGGTCGACACGCTGGTCTACACGTGCCGCTTCCTGTACATGTGCAGCGGCTATTACGACTACGACGGCGGCTACCTGCCCGACTGGGCCGGCATGGAATCGTTCGAAGGCCGAATCGTCCATCCTCAGCAATGGCCGAAAGACCTGTCGTACGCGAACCGGCGCGTCGTCGTGATCGGCAGCGGCGCGACGGCCGTCACGCTGGTGCCGTCGATGGCGGCCGATGCGAAACACGTGACGATGCTGCAGCGCTCGCCCACCTACATCGTGTCGCTGCCCGCGCGTGACAAGATCGCGAACGCGTTGCGCCGCGTGCTGCCGTCTCGCGTTGCGCACCGGCTCGTGCGCATGAAGAACGTCCTGCTGACGATGTACCTGTACAACGTGTCGCGCCGCAAGCCCGAGCGGACGAAACGGTTCATCATCCGCGCGGCCGCCAGGCAGCTCGGCCCGGGCTTCGACGTCGCGAAGCATCTGACGCCGCGCTACATGCCGTGGGACCAGCGCGTGTGCCTCGTGCCGAACGGCGACCTGTTCAAGTCGATCCGTGCGGGCCGCGCATCGATTGTCACCGACGAGATCGAGCGCTTCACGCCGACCGGCCTGAAGCTGAAGAGCGGCCAGCAACTCGACGCGGACGTGATCGTCACCGCGACCGGGCTGAAGGTGAAGATGCTCGGCGGCGCGCGCGTCACGGTCGACGGCCGCGCGGTCGATCTGCCGAAGACCGTGTCCTACAAGGGAATGATGTACAGCGACGTGCCGAATCTCGCGTCGTCGTTCGGTTACACGAACGCATCGTGGACGCTGAAGGCCGAGCTGATCGCGCGCTACGTGTGCCGGCTGCTCAACCACATGCGCGCGAACGGCTACGACACCTGCGTGCCGCGGCTCGGTGCCGGCGATCTCGGCGACGTGCCCGCGGTGAACCTGAGCTCGGGCTACATCCAGCGCGCGGCCGGCATCCTGCCGAAGCAGGGGCATCGCAAGCCGTGGAAATTCCACCAGAACTACGTGCTCGATCTCGCGTCGCTGAAGTTCAGCGGGCTCGCCGATTCCGCGATGCAGTTCGAACGCCGCGCGAAAGCCGGCCCGGCCGCCGCGCCGGTTGCCGAACCCGTACTCGAAACCCGTTGAGGCCGACATGAGCCATACGCTCCATCTGATCCAGAACGTGCTGCTCGGCGTCGTCGCGGTGCTCGCCGCGCTCGCGCTGTTTTCCGGCTACGTCGCGCGCCGCGTGACGCGCGCGTTTCCGCCCGAAGGCCGCTTCGTCGACATCGGCGGCGACCACATTCATTACGTCGAATACGGCAGCGGCCCGCCGCTCGTGTTCGTGCACGGGCTGGCCGGGCAGTGGCGCAACTTCGCGTACCTGCCGCTCACGCGGCTCGCGCAGCATCATCGCGTGATCTTCGTCGACCGGCCCGGCGCGGGCCGCTCGCTGCGCGGCGCCAGCTCGCAGGCGAACGTGTTCGCGCAGGCCCGCACGATCGCCGCGTTCATCGATGCGCTGAAGCTCGATCGCCCCGTGCTCGTCGGCCATTCGCTCGGCGGCGCGATCGCGCTCGCGGTCGGACTCAACCATCCGGAGCGCGTGAGCCGGCTCGCGCTGATCGCGCCGCTGTCGCACGAGCAGACCGAACCGCCGGCGCCGTTCAAGCCGCTGATGCTGCCGTCGCCGCTGGTGCGCCGCTTCGTGTCGTGGACCTTCGCGATCCCGCTGACGATCCTGACCGGCCGCAAGGCCGTGAACCAGGTGTTCGCGCCGGAAGCCGTGCCGCGCGACTTCCCTGTGAAGGGCGGCGGCCTGCTCGGGCTGCGGCCGCACGTGTTCTACGCAACGGCGACGGACCTGCTGTCGGCCCCAATCGACCTCCCCGCGATGGAGCGCCGCTACGCGGACCTGTCGCTGCCGGTCGACGTGCTGTACGGGCGCGCCGATCCGATCCTGAACTGGCGTACGCACGGCGAGGGGCTCGCGCAGAAATCGGCGCGCGTGCGGCTGAAAGTCGTCGAAGGCGGGCACATGCTGCCGGTCACGATTCCGGATGCGACGGCGGACTGGCTGCTCGAAGTCGCCGCCGCGCCGGTCGACGCGCCGGCGCAGGGCGCGCACGTCGCGCATTGATCGTCGGCGAGCCTGCCGGCCACGATGCGCGGCGGGCCGGTCAGGCTTCGTCGTCGGGCAGCGACAGCCCGAGCTCCGCAATGACCTCGCGCGCGCTGCGAAACGCCTCCACCGCCGCCGGCGCACCCGCGTACAGCGCGCTGTGCAGCAGCACCTCGCGGATCTCGACGAGGCTCGCGCCGTTGTTGATGGCGCCACGCACGTGGCCCTTCAGTTCCGTGCCGCGGCCCAGCGCGGCCAGCATCGCGCAGGTGCAGAGGCTGCGTGTCTTCAGGTCGATTCCGCCGCGCTGCCACGTGCTGCCCCACGCGTGCTCGTTCAGCCAGTCCTGCAGCGGACGCGAAAAGCCGTCGAGGTCACGCATCGCGCGCTCGACG
This sequence comes from Burkholderia territorii, assembly GCF_001718335.1. Lineage (NCBI taxonomy): Bacteria > Pseudomonadati > Pseudomonadota > Betaproteobacteria > Burkholderiales > Burkholderiaceae > Burkholderia > Burkholderia territorii. The sequence goes on along the minus strand of NZ_CP013365.1, from coordinate 409,165 downwards.
AATGCCTCGCCCATCACCTCGGTGCGGCGTGCCTTGCCCTGCTCCCTGTCCTGTTCGCTCATGTCGTGTCCTGTCTGAAGTCGTGGCCGCTTCGGCGCCGCCTGCGGCCCGGGGGATTTGCTTCATGTTCGCGGCGCGCGGACGTTTCGTCAAAGACAGCCCCCTCGGATCGCGACCGGCCACGTCATACGCGCCGCGCCGGGTCGAACGCTACGTAACATCCGGCCCGGCGTTACGGTTCCTTACGGGAACATCACGGCATGCCCATCCGCGCAGCGGGTGCGCCCATCTCGCGAAACCACCATTCCTCCGTTTAAATCGCGCCGATATTCCCGATTCCCGCAACAAAGCGCGGGTGTATTGCGCGGAAGGTGTCATGGCGCGGAATTTGCAGTAATCGGCCCGACACAACTTCCAATGTCGAGGCCACCATGCACCATTACTTGAAGAAGACGGCGGTATCGCTGGCCGTCCTTTCGCTGCTCACACTGTACGGCTGCGGCTCCGTCGACGGGCCCGTCACGCCGACGATCAAGCCGAGCACGTCGGGCGGCGGCGGTAGTTCGGGGACTTCGGGGACTTCGGGGACTTCGGGGACTTCGGGTACCTCCGGCACGTCGGGTACCTCCGGCACCTCGGGTACTTCGGGTACTTCCGGCACCTCGGGAACCTCGGGTACTTCGGGTACCTCCGGCACGTCGGGTACTTCCGGCACCTCGGGTACTTCGGGCACTTCCGGCACCTCGGGTACTTCGGGTACTTCGGGTACTTCGGGTACTTCGGGTACTTCGGGTACTTCGGGTACTTCGGGCACTTCCGGCACTTCGGGCACTTCCGGCACTTCCGGCACTTCGGGCACTTCGGGCACTTCGGGCACTTCGGGCACTTCGGGCACTTCGGGCACTTCGGGCACTTCGGGCACTTCGGGCACTTCGGGCACTTCGGGCACTTCGGGCACTTCGGGCACTTCGGGCACTTCGGGCACTTCGGGCACCTCGGGCACGTCCGGTACCTCGGGCACGTCGGGCACGTCGGGTACGTCGGGTACGTCGGGTACGTCGGGTACGTCGGGCACGTCGGGCACCTCGGGCACCTCGGGCACCTCGGGCACGTCGGGCACCTCGGGCACTTCCGGCACCTCGGGCACCTCGGGCACCGGCGTCACCCCGCTCGGCAATGTCCTTCAGCAGACCGGCACGCTCGTCACGGCACTCGGCACGACGGTCGCGAACGGCGGTGCGCAGATCGGCGGCGTGCAAGTCCCGGGCACGAACCCGACGACGGCCAGCAGCATCGGCAACGCGGTCACCAGCCTCGGCAACGGCGTGCAGTCGCTCGGCAACGGCGTCGCGGCCGGACTCGGCTCGATCGGCGTGTCGCCGAATCCGCTCGGCCCGACGCTCACGTCGGCCACCGGCCTGGTAACCGGCATCGGCGGCGCGGTCAACAATCTCGGCAACGCGGTGACGAGCCTCGGCACGGGCCCGCTGTCGCCGCTTGCGCCGGCGACGACCCTCGTGGGCAGTCTGGTCAACACGGTCGGCACCGCGGTGAACTCGACCGCATCGGCGCTGAACACCGCGCTGAACAGCGCGCCCGTCCAGCAACTCGAGACGCAACTCGGCAGCGTGATCAACCCGATCACGAACACGCTGACCGGCGGCGTCACGACGCCCGGCGCCACGCAGACGCTCGGCGGCGTGACCATGCTCGGTGCCCCGCTCAACAGCCTGCTGAGCACGCTCGGCAGCGGCCTCGGGCTCGCCGGTTCGCAAATCGGCAGCGCGACCGGCAACCCGGTCGGCACGAGCGCCGGCAACAGCGTGTCCCAGCTCGGCAACACGGTGGCATCGGCCGGCGGCCTGCTGTCCAGCGGCAGCGGCAGCTCCAGCAGCGGCACCAACCCGCTCGCGCCGATTACCGGCCTGCTCGGTACGCTGACGGGCGGGCTCGGCGGCGGCAGCAGTTCGAGCGGCTCCGGCGGCACCAGCGGCACGAGCGGCACCAGCGGCGGCCCCCTCGCGCCGATCACGGGCCTCCTCGGCACGGTGACGGGTGCGCTCGGCGGCCTCGGTTCGAGCGGCACGGGCGGCACCAGCGGGACGAGTGGCACCAGCGGTACCAGCGGCTCGGGTATCGGCGGCCTGCTTGCACCGGTCACCGGCCTCGTCAACGCGCTGACGCCGCTTGGCGCGAGCCTTACCGGCACGGTCACGACGCCGGGCGGCAGCCTGACCGGCAACCTCGGCGGTGCGCTGACGAGCGGCCCGGTCGGCACGCTGACGGGCTCGCTGACGTCGCCGGCCGGCGCGCTCGGCGCAGTCGGCACGGCCAGCCCGGGCGGCGCGGCCGGCACGGTGACGACGCCGTCCGGCAGCGGCAGCGTCACGGCCGGCCTCACGGGCAGCTCGAACGGCGGCAGCACGGCAGGCGCGACCAACCTGCTGTCACCCGTGACGAACCTGCTCGGCGGCCTGCTCGGCGCCACGCCGAAGAAGTAACGCTTCACGTATCAGAACTACAGGCCAATGGCCGGGCACATACCAATCCAAAGCCCGGTCGACGGCCGGCGCCACCCGCCAAGCGGGGGCGCCGGCCCTCATCCCGACGAGGATCCGATCATGAATTCCACGCTCGACGGCATCGCCGCGGTCCAGGACCGCCCGCCCCGTTCCGCCACGCCATTCCGCGCCGGCCTGCTCGGCATCGCGGCCGGTCTCTTCGCGCTGTGGATCACGCGCGACCAGCCGAACCTCGACGCGGCCGCGCGCGCGGTCATCGCAAGCCTCGCGATCATCGGCACGATCGCGCTGCACGAAATCTTCATCTCCCGCGTGTACCTGCGCCCGAGCGCGGGCCTGTCGCGACAGGCCGTACGCCCGCTCGGGCTCGCGCGCGTCGCGACGCGGCTCGGCGCGCTGACGTCGATCTACGCCGGCATCGGCATGATCTACTGGCTGCTGCCCGAATATCACGGCGCGTTCTACCTGCCCTTCTGGTCGCTGCTGCGCTCGCTCGCGCCGTACGTGATCGTCGCCGCGCCGTTCTACTTTGCGTGGATGGATCGCCACCAGCGCGAGACCGACGATGCATACCTCCTGTGGGGCCGCTACCTGTTTCGCCGCGAGAAGCCCGCGAGCTGGCAACCCGTGCGCGAGATGCTCGCCGGCTGGGGGGTGAAGGCATTCTTCCTGCCGCTGATGACCGTCTACCTGTCGAAGGACGCCGATCACCTGAGCGCGTCGCTCGCGAACGCGCTGCACGCGCCGATGACGCTCGCGACCTTCGTGTTCCTGTACGACCTGTCGTTCACGATGGACCTGATGTTCGGCACCGTCGGCTATCTGTGCACGTTCCGCATCCTCGACAGCCACGTGCGCACCGTCGAGCCGACCACGCTCGGCTGGGTCGCCGCGCTGATGTGCTACCAGCCGTTCTGGTCGCTGATCTCGAACAACTACATTCGCTACGAAGGCTCGCTGTTCTGGGACAACTGGCTGCTGTCCGCGCCGACGCTGCGCGTGATCTGGGGCGCGGCGATCATCCTGCTGCTGATGACCTATGCGCTGTCGACGATATCGTTCGGACTGCGTTTCTCGAACCTCACGAACCGCGGCATCATCACGTCCGGTCCGTATCGCTTCACGAAGCATCCGGCGTACATCACGAAGAACCTGTCGTACTGGATGGTCTCGGTGCCGTTCGTCGAGCCGCTCGGCTGGCAGGTCGGGCTGATGCACTGCGCGGGGCTCGTCGCGGTCAACCTGATCTACTACACGCGAGCGAAGACCGAGGAGCGGCACCTGATGCGCGATCCCGACTATCGCGCGTATGCCGAATGGATCGCGCAGCATGGGCTGTTCGCGCGGATCAGGCACGCGTTCGGGGGGCGGCAGGCGGTGTAAGACGGCGAGCGACTTCGACGAACCCGCCCCTTGCGACCAATTGTCGCGAAACACCGCGATTCTCCGCGTTTCGTCGCTTTTCTCCGTCAGTCCGATTGCCCGCCGCGTGCCCGTCGCGTATGGTGCTGACCGTCCGCGCGCCCGTCGCCCGGACCTCCGACCGTCGTCCCGCACGACGGCCGCGCGGGCCGTGCCCGCCATCACCGTCTCCGCGGCACAGCGTTCGGCGCCGCGCATTCATGAGGAGAGAGGCGTGATCCACAAAGTCCTGATCCTGTTCGCACTCTGCATCGCGGGCCTCGCCGCGATCGCCGCCGGTTTCCAGCACATCCCCAGCTGATTCGCGGCCCCGGCTCGCTCGCCGAGCCCGGGGGCCGCTGCCATTTTCCTTCCCGTTTGCGATGAAATCCTTTCTCGATGCGCCCGGGACGGGCGCCTTTTGCCATGCGTATCGACGTACAGCATTCCCAGCACGACATCGACGATGAACTCGACACGCTCTACGCGCGTCTGCACCAGCCGGGCCATCGCCTGCACGGGCTGCCGGCCGTCGGGCTCGGCGATTCGGGCCTGATCGTGCGCCACCGCGAGGCCGACGGCGAATACTTCCTTTACGTCGAGGATCCGTCGACCCGGCAGCTCGCCGGCTACACGATCTTCAACCGCCTGCCCGAACTGCCGCGCCGCGCGGACCGCTACCTGCGCGCGCCGCACACGCGGCTGCGCGGCTCCGCCCAACGCAAGGGACTCGCGACGACGCTGTATCGATGGGGGCTCGACGCGGGCCTTTGCCTGATCAGCGGCGCACGTCAGTCGGTCGGCGCGGCGCAGCTGTGGAACGCGCTCGCGCACGACTACCGGCACGGCTTCGTCGACGTCGAAGGCCGCGCGCTGCGCTATCTCGGCGAAGCCGTCGCGGACGACGTCTACGGTGCACTGCATACGCGCCGGCTGTTGCTCGGCAACGGATGGACACTCGGCGACCTGGCACGCGCAACCGGAATGATCGACACGCTGGCGGCCGCGCGCCAGGACGCGAGATTTCCACGGGAAGGAAACGAATGGCGCCACCTGCGCCGTGTCGCGAACGCGCGCGCCGGCGCTCACGCACCGATGCGATAATCCGTCGGATCCGCGCGGCGTCGCCGCGCGTGCCACCTTCCCCTACGCTCGTCGATGGCTACCGAACCCCGAACCGATTCCGAGCGCCGCATCGAGATCGTCGCGCTGTGCGGCAGCCTTCGCGCGCAGTCGTACAACGCGGCGCTGCTGGACGCAGCCGCACGCATCGCGCCGCGCGGAATGCGCATCACGCGCTTCGATCGTCTCGGCGAATTTCCGCTGTTCAATCCCGATGCCGAATATCCGTCGCCAGCCGCGGTGCGCGACCTGATCGAGCGGCTGAACGCCGCGGACGGCATGCTGATCGCGAGCCCGGAATACGCGCACGGCGTGACGGGCGTAATGAAGAACGCGCTGGACTGGGTCGTGGGATGCGAAGCCGTGGTGTACAAGCCGGTCGCGGTATTGAACGCGTCGCCGCGTGCGACGCATGCGGACGCGGCGCTGAGGGAAACACTGTCGGTGATGTCGGCGCATATCGTCGAGCGCGCATCGATCACGCTGCCGATCCTCGGCAGCCAGCTCGATGCGGCGGGCATCGCCGCGCATCCGCCGTTCGCGTCGGCGCTGACCGACGCGTTGCACGCACTGCGCGCGGCAATCGACGCGCAGGCGCCGCAGCGCTAGACGGCGAGCGGCGTGGCTGAGAGCGTGTGCTATCGCGCCTTGGCGCGCGTGGTCTTCTTCGCGGGTTTTGCCGGCTTCGCGGCCTTCGCGCGCGGCGCTTCCTTCTCGGGCTGACCACCGCCGCCGGCGAGATCCTCGAGCCACGCCAGCGCATCGACGTACGACAGGAATTGCTGCAGGTATTCCGGCGACAGCTCGCGCATCGTCGCGAGCGACCGATGCACGAGGCTATTCGAATTGAGCGGCCCCGCGTTGCGCGGCACCTGGTCGAGCGACTGGCGATACTGCTGTTCGGTGCGCACCTTCGACCACGTCGTGCGGAAATAGTCGATCAGTTCGGGATCGATCCCGCGCCGATCGGCCTGCGCATCGCGCGCGAGCTGCTCGACGAGGCCGCCGAGCAAGCTGCGCGCAGGCGCGTTCGCTTGCACCGTCTCGCTCACGACTGCCGTTTCACCGGCTCGCGAGACGATCTGCGCAAACCCTTCCAGCAGCGTCTCGAGCCGCGCGTCGAGCAACGCGCGCGCGTCGCCGTCGAGCGCGGCCGCGCGCTTCTCGAGCGCGTCGGCCCGATGGAAGCGCACCGGATCGAGCCGGTCGGCGCCCTGCTCGCGCCATGCGTCGAGCGTTGCGCGCACGCGGGTCGCGTCGCCCGTCACTTCGCCTTCCCTCCGTTCGATGCGCTCTTGCGCGGCACCGGCGCGATTTCCACGCGGCGGTTCTTCGCGCGGCCTTCATCGTCCGCATTCGAGCTGACCGGCTGCTCGGAGCCGAACGCGGCCGCGAATACCGACGGCGCCGGCACCCCGGCGTCGATCAACGCACGCGTGACCGTCAGCGCGCGCTTGGCCGACAGTTCCCAGTTGTCCGCGAACTGGCGGTTGCCGGCGCGCACCTGCTGGTCGTCGGCGAAGCCGCTGACCATCAGGATCTCGTCGCGCGTCTTCAGGTACGCGGCCAGCGGCGCGGCGAGCGTCTTCAGCAGATCGCGCCCCTCGGGCTGAAGCTGGTCGGAGTTCAGCGCGAACAGCACATTGCCGCTGATGCCGATGCGGCCGTTCACGAACGTCACGCGGCCGGCCGCAAGCGGCCCGGCGAGCGCCTCTTCGAGCGACTTGCGCTGCTGCGCCTCCTGCTGGCGCGCGCGCACGGCCTCCTCGAGCTTCGACGTGAGCTGCAGCTGCATGCCGATCACGCCGACGAGGATCAGCACGAATGCGCCGAGCAGCACCGACATCAGGTCGGCAAACGCGGGCCACACCGGCGCGGAAGGCGCGCCGTCGTCGATTTCGTCGTGCATGCGTTACGCTCCGACCGATGCCCGCCGACCGGCGATCTGCTGCAGGTCTTCGACAATCTGCTTCTGCGACATCATGCTCAGGTCGATCACCTCGCGCGCCTGCGCGACGTAGTACTCGAGTTGCTCGTCGCTGCGCGCGAGCGATTTCTCGAGCGCGGCCTCGATGCGCTGCAGATGGTTCAGCAGCTTGTCGTTCGATTCGCCGAACACCTGCACGGCCGCGCCGAACGCATCGCCGAGGCTGGCGACCTCGACCGCCCCCGCCGTGACCTGCGCGGCCACCGAATCGAGCTTGCGCGTTTCGGCATCGACGGCGTCATTGAAGCGCGCGCCGACGCGCTCGAGCAGGTCTGCCGACGTGCTGACGAGCGCGTCGATCGCAGCGCGCTGGTCGGTCGATGCGTGGTTGACCGCGCCGAGCAGCGTCTCGAGCGTCGCGAGCAGGCGGCTGCGCTCCTCGAGCATCGCGGTGTCGCGCACCATGCTGTCGGACAAGCGCTGGCGCAGTTCGGCGACGACGTCGGCCGCGGCCTTCGGCGCTTCGGATGCGGCTTGCACGAGGCGCGAGATTTCGTTGATCGTGTCGCTCGCGTGCACCTGCGCCTGGGCGGTGATGTCGTTCGCGGTGCGGGTCAGCGCGTCGCAGATGTCCTGCTGGCGCGTCGCGGCCTGTGCGCTCGTCCGCGCCCATTCGTCACGCAGCGCGGCGGCCATCGCGGCCAGCGAGTCGTTCCATGCTGACAGGCGTTCTTCGTCGCGTGCGGCCAATTGCGTTTGCAGGCCCGTGTGCGATTCGCGAATCGTTGCGAGCAGATCGTTCGAGCGTTGTTCGAACGTGGACGCTTGTGTCGCGAGATCGCGCGTGGTTTGTGCGAGCGCATCGCAGATTTCCTGCTGACGGCCCGCGCTGTGCACGCCCGCGCGCTGCCATTGTTCGCCGAGCTTCGCGGCCATCGCGGTCAGCGATTGGTTCCACGTCGCCAGACGTTCTTCGTCGCGTGCCGCCAGTTGCGTTTGCAGGCCCGTATGCGAATCGCGAATCGTTGCGAGCAGATCGTTCGAACGTTGCTCGAACGTGGATGCTTGTGCCGCGAGCTCGCGCGTCGTTTGTGCGAGCGCGTCGCAGATTTCCTGCTGACGGCCCGCGCTGTGCACGCCCGCGCGTTGCCATTCTTCGCCGAGCTTCGCGGCCATCGCCGCCAGCGATTCGTTCCATGCCGCCAGACGTTCTTCGTCGCGTGCGGCCAGTTGCGTTTGCAGGCCCGTATGCGAATCGCGAATCGTTGCGAGCAGATCGTTCGAGCGTTGCTCGAACGTCGACGCTTGTGCCGTAAGCTCGCGCGTCGTTTGTGCGAGCGCGTCGCAGATTTCCTGCTGACGTCCCGCGCTGTGCACGCCCGCGCGCTGCCATTCTTCGCCGAGCTTCGCGGCCATCGCGGTCAGCGATTGGTACCACGTCGCCAGACGTTCTTCGTCGCGTGCCGCCAGTTGCGTTTGCAGGCCCGTGTGCGAATCGCGAATCGTTGTGAGCAGATCGTTCGAACGTTGCTCGAACGTGGATGCTTGTGCCGTGAGCTCGCGCGTCGTTTGTGCGAGCGCGTCGCAGATTTCCTGCTGACGGCCCGCGCTGTGCACGCCCGCGCGCTGCCATTCGTCGCCGAGCTTCGCGGCCATCGCGGCCAGCGATTCGTTCCATGCCGCCAGACGTTCCTCGTCGCGCGCAGCCAGTTGCGTTTGCAGCCCCTCATGCGACTCGCGCATCGCGGCGAGCGCCGCGCTCGAATGCCGCTCGAACGTCGCGGCGGCGTCGCCGAGCGCCTTCGCATGCTGGCCGGCCAGCGTCTCGCCAACCTGCTCCTGACGCGCGAGCGCATCGCGCCACGCGTCGGACAACCGGCTTTCCGTCGATTCGAGGCGCGTCGCAACACCGTCGAGCAGCTGCGTCGAGCGCTGCGCGAACGTATCGGTGAACTGGCCGAGCGTCGTCTGCAGCTGCTGCGCGACGGCATCGCCCGCGCGACGCTGGTCGTCGAGTGCGCGGCTCCAGACGGCCGTCACGTTCGCGGTGGTCTTCTCGAAACCGTCGCTCAGCCCGTCGAGCTGACGCTGCACGGCGCCCGTCACGGTATCGCGCAGCGCGGCCATTTCCTGCGCGAGCCCCGCCATCGTCGCCGCGACGACCGGTTGCAGCGCGGCGCCCGCCACGCGCGCGCTCTCGGCGGCGCTTTCCTTCAGCGCATCGCCGACGTTCGAGGCCAGGCCCGCGTACGCACGCTCGGTTCGATCGAAGAACGCCTGCTGACTTTCGATCTGGCGGTCGTGCAGCGCGACGCTGCGCGCCTCGAGCGTCGTCATCATCGTCTGCAGCCGGTCGACCAGCGCCGGCATCACGTCGGCCTGGCGCTGCAGCAGCCGGAACGATTCGTCGCGCTGGTGCGCGGACGAATGCACGCGCAGCGTCGTCGCGATCTTCGCGTCGAGCTGCTGGCCCGCGTCGAGCCGTTCGCGGCGCACCAGCGCGGACAGCAGCCCGAGCATCGCGGACGTGGCGACACCCGCGATCGACGTGCCGAATGCGAAGCCGAGACCCTTGACCGGCGCGATCAGCGACGCGCGGATCGCGTCGAGGTCGGTCGCGCTTTCGAGCGCGGCGCCCGTGCCCTTCAGCGTCACGACCATCCCGAGCAGCGTGCCGAGCATGCCGAGCAGCACGAGCAGGCCGACCAGATACGGCGTGAGCGACGGGCCCGGCAGCGCGACGCGCGCGCCTTCGACACGCGCGCGCACGGCGCCGCGCAGGCCCGGCGGCAGCGTATCGAGCCATGTCTCGAGCTTCGCCGGCGGTTCCGTCAGGCCCGCCACCGCGCGCGACAGCGCGGCGGTGGCCTGCCGGTAGCGCTGCAGCTCCCAGGCACCGGCGACGTAGCACGCGCCGATCAGCAGCGTGACGGCCGTCGCGAGCGGGTTCGACGCGACATAGCCGGCGCCGATCCAGCACACTGCGAGCAGGCCGGCGATGAAGACAACGAGATCAAGACGAATTCTGGACATAGCGTAGGAATTAGCAGGTACGAAGGGCCGCGAGCAGCCCGTCTACCGTTTGAAACCGGACTTCGAGTTCGGCGAGCAGGATGCTTTGCATCTCGTCGCGGAACGTGTCGAGCCACGTGCCGGGCACGATCGCCGGGGCCGACGGCGCGTCGCCCCCGGCAGCGGCGTCGGCCGCCGCTTGCGCGTCGGCCAGCGCCTGCCGTTCCGCGTCGCGCAGCCGCTCGAAGCGCGTGCCGAGCAGCGCGGGCACGGCGGACAGCAGGCTGCGCTCGCGCGCGCCGAGCACGCGCTCCATGATCGCGTCGAGCGTCGCGAGCCGCGCCATCCCGGGCGAGCGCGCGGCGATCGCGACCCGCAAGCGGCCACGCAACTGGCCGATCGCGGTCTCCATTTCCTGCTGGAGCGTCAGACAGCTCTGGCGAAAATCCGCGAAGTCGGCCGTGTCGGCGGGCGGCGGCGGCAGCTCGCCGGGACGCCGCCGCGTGCGCGGGCGGTGGGCAGCCGTGATCGCCTGCGCGAGATCGTGGCGCACGCGCGCGCAGTCACGCTCGGCGTCGTAACCGCGCACGCCGGCCGCGACGCCGGGCGGGCTCGCATTCAGCGCGGAAGACAGCGTGATCGCGTCGGTCCAGCCGAGCCACTGGCTCAGGCGGTCCGACAGCGTCTGCCGGGATTCCGCGACGTCGGCATCGGTCAGGCGCGCGAGCAGCCGGACGAGCGTCGGGCCGCTCAGTGCCGGGCGCGGAGATGCTTGCACCATGCTGCAAACCGTCAAAAAAGGCAGCAGTTTACACGTCGTCGCGAGGTCGGCCGCCAGAATCGGGGAAGCGGCCCGGCACCGCACGCCGCGCAACCGGCCCGAACGCCCGCAGCACAAGGCTCACCGGCCGATCGCACGGATTTCCCGGTGCGCCGGCCCGCGCCGGCCGCGCGTGCGGACGCCTTCGGAACGCGCCCCGGCGGGCGCGGGTTCACGCCGGATCATCATGTTCGCCGACGTACGTTTTCGTCGCGGACGTGCGGTACCATCGCGACACCCGCCACGCGATTCGCGACCGATGCGCGCCCGCGCCGCCCGGCTACCGGCGCGCGGGCCGCCGGATGCAGCATGGATATCCGGCCGATATCCGCGGGCCGCAGGCGGCGCCCCGGCGACGGGTGCCGCCGCCCATGACAACGACCGATAACAGACGGGCCTGCCCGACCGCTCACGATGCTTTCCGACTTCGTCGCGCGCCTGCGCGAGCGCTTCAGCAAGCCGCCTACGCGGCAGGACTTCGCCAACCGCCTGATCGCCGCGCTGCGCGCGACCGGCGACACGCGCGAGTGGCTTCACGAGGACGACAAGGGCCGTCTCGTGCAAGCGGATGTCCCGTCGAACATCATCAACCTGCACAACCTGTTCCGCGACTACGCAAACGCGAAGCCGGCCGAGCGCGAGGCGACGTTGCAGCGCCAGGCGAGCGCGATGATGCAACACGAGATTCCGGCGAACTTCGCGGATGTCCGCGCGCGGCTGCGCCCCGTGATCCGCAGCGCGACCGAGCGCGGCACGGTCGCGCTGCAGCTGGCCGGACAGCCCGCCGCGTCGGAAGTCGCGTTCCGGCCGCTGTGCGAAAACCTCGAGATCGGCATCGCGTACGACGGCGAATTCAGCGTCGCGCGGCTGACGAGCGCGCGGCTCGCCGAATGGGGCGTCAGTTTCAACGACGCATGCGACATCGCGATCGACAACCTGCGCGGTGTGTCGTCGGCGCCGTGGGCCGCGTTGCGCGACGGCGTGTTCCTGTCGCAGTTCGGCGACTACTACGACGCCGCGCGGCTGCTGCTGACCGACCTGCTGCACCGCCAGCCGATCTCCGGCGCGCCGGTGGTGATGGCGCCGAACCGGGCCGTGCTGCTGCTCACCGGCGACCGTAATGCGGCCGGGCTCGCGACGATGGTCGAACTCGCGGAACAGGCGCGCGCGCAGCCGCGTCCGCTGCCGCCGCTGATGCTGCGCTGGGACGGCGCCGCGTGGCGGAGTTTCGTCCCGGCAGGGCTGGAAGCGAAGCTGCACGCGTTGCGCGTGGACGAGCTCGCGGGCGACTACCAGGATCAGCGCACGCTGCTGGACGATCTGCACAAGCGGGAGGGCATCGACGTCTTCGTGGCGTCGTACACCGTGTACCGGCGGCACAACGGCGAGCTGTTCAGCGTCGGCGTGTGGAGCGACGGCGTGCCGACGCTGCTGCCCGACACGGATATCGTCGTGCTCTATCGGGAAGCGACGCGGCAGTCGGCCCACGTGCCGATGGCCGCGCTGCGCGACGCATGCGGCGACCTGATGACGGCCACCGCGCACCAGCCGGTGCGGTATGAAGTGACGGCGTTTCCGGATGACGCGCGCTTCGCGGCGCTGCTCGAGCGATTTCCGGCGGTGTGACGCGCGCTCGCGCGGCGACGGGCGACCATTCGGAGTCGGGGCACGCCACGCCGCGACGCCGCCTCGCCGCCTCGCCGCTATGCGCAATGAGCGGCCGTGGCCGCCTGCCTTCCGGGCAGGCAATGGCGGCGCGCCGCGGCGCACCGCCTGCCGTCAGATCCCCGCCTTCGGCGCGTTCAGGATCAGCCGCAGGCCGAGCAGCGTGATCGCGCCGGCCGCGACGCGATCGACCCACTTCTTCGCGCGCAGGTAGAGCTCGCGCGGCCGGCGCGTCGAGAAACACAGCGCGACGATCGTGTACCAGCCGAATTCGACGCCGAACACGAGCGGCGGCAGCGCCAGGTAGCACCAGAGCGGCGGATGCTGCGGCAACAGCGCCGCGAAGATGCTGCCGTACCAGATTGCCGTCTTCGGGTTGCTCAGCTGGGTCGTGAGGCCGGTCCAGAACGACTTGCGCGCGCTGCCGGCCGCGACGGCGTGCGAATCGTCCATCGCGATCGGCCGGTCGGCGCCGCGCCAGATCTTCGACGCCATGTAGATCAGGTACGCGCCGCCCGCGAGCTTCAGGCCGACGTACAGCCATTCGACCGCCTGCAGCAGCGTGTACAGGCCGGCCAGCGCGACGCCGCCGAACGCGATCCCGCCGACGCCCATGCCGAGTGCGGTCGCCAGCCCGTCGCGGCGCGACAGCCCGATCGAGTTGCGGGCGACCAGCACGAAACTCGGGCCCGGAATCATCGCGCCCAGCCACAGCGCGGCCAGAATGGCGAGTACGGCAGCCGATGCAGTCATCGAAGTCTCCTTGATCAGCGACGGCGAAGCGCCGGCGGCACCTGCGCGCCGATTCCCGACGTTGAAGCGGATGATTCTGGCACGCTTCGCCGCCCGCCGAAAGCACCCTTGCGCTGCTATGCTGGGTGCCGTTCCCGCCATCGCGCCACGCTTCCCATGATCGAGATCCGCGCCGCCCGCTATCCCGACGATGCCGCCGTCGTCGAAGCGATTTTCCGCGAATACATCGCAAGCCCCACGGTCAGCCTCGCGTTCCAGGATTACGAGCCCGAACTCGCCGCGTTGCCGGGCAAATATGCGGCGCCGCGCGGTCAATTGCTGCTCGCATGGCGCGGCGAGCGCGCGGTCGGCTGCGCGGCGTTTCGCGAAATCGACGCGACGACATGCGAGATGAAGCGCGTGTACGTGCGTCCCGAAGCGCGCGGGCTGAACGTCGGCCGCCAGCTCGTCGAACGGCTGTTGCGCGACGCGAAGTCGGCCGGTTATGCGCGGATGTGTCTCGACGTGCTGCCCGAATTCGTCGCCGCAAGGCAACTGTATGGTTCGCTCGGCTTCACGCCGGCGCCGCCCGTTGCGTTCAATCCGGTGCCCGGCACCGAGTTCCTCGGCCGGGATCTGTGATGGGCACCACCGCGCGCGGTGCGCTCCTCGCGCTGCTCGCCGTGCTGGCGTGCGGCGCACGGGCCGACGGGCTGCCGCCGTCCATCGCGACGCAGTTGCCGGCCGGCTACCGGCCCATGGTCGCGCGGGAAGGGCCGGACCTCGGCGACGGGCGGCGCAGCTTTCTCGTCGTCGTGCATCGCGCGGTCGATACGCGCACGGAGCCGTCGCCCCGCCCGCTGCTGATTTTCGAGGAGCAGCCCGGCCACGCGTATCGTCTCGCCGCGCGCAACGACCACGTGGTCCTGCGCGCGAACGAAGGCGGCCAGTGCGATCCGTTCGATCCCGAAGGCGCCGCCGACAGCGGCCTGGCGGTGAAAGGCCGCTATTTCACCGTGCAGAATTTCGTCGCGTGCGGCCAGCACTGGAGCGACTACGTGACGTTCCGCCACGACCCGCGCACGCACGGCTGGCTGTTCTCCAGCGAGATCTACACCGAATCGTTCCCGCTCGATGACAAGCCCGACGAAGTCACCGTCACGCGCGCCGATGCGCACCGCCCGGTGACGTTCGGCCAATGGCAACGCAAGGACTGAAAAGCCGTCGGCAAAGCGCGCTCGGCCGCTTGCATCGACGCGACTCGCGTCGCCCCGCCAACCGGTCTACCATGGGCGCTCGTCGCCGTTCGGGCGCGCGCCGGCGCGGCATGCGGCTTGCGCGTGCCCGTTTCCCACGTTGAACCAGCGCAGGAGAACGTCATGACGCAACACTTCGACGCGATCGTCATCGGTACGGGCCAGGCCGGTCCGCCGCTCGCCGCGCGGCTCGCGGGCGCCGGCATGAAAGTGGCGGTGGTCGAGCGCGGCCGCTTCGGCGGCACCTGCGTGAACACCGGCTGCATTCCGACCAAAACCCTGATCGCGAGCGCGTACGCCGCGCAGCTTGCGCGCCGTGCGGCCGAATATGGCGTGTCGGTCGGCCCGGTGAGCGTCGACATGAAGGCCGTGAAGGCGCGCAAGGATCGCATCTCCGGCCGCTCGAACCACGGCGTCGAGCAATGGGTGCGCGGCCTCGACCACACGACCGTGTTTCAGGGTCACGCCCGATTCGAGCGGGCCAACGCGGTACGCGTCGGCGACGACCTGCTCGAAGCCGACCGCATCTTCATCAACGTCGGCGGGCGCGCGCAAATTCCGCCGATGCCTGGGCTCGACACGGTGCCGTACCTGACCAACTCGACGATGATGGATGTCGACTTCCTGCCCGAGCATCTCGTGATCGTCGGCGGCAGCTACGTCGGGCTCGAATTCGGTCAGATGTACCGCCGCTTCGGGTCGCGGGTCACGATCGTCGAGAAAGGGTCGCGCCTGATCCGTCGCGAGGACGAGGACGTGTCGCAGGCCGTGCACGAGATTCTCGCGAACGAAGGCATCGACGTGCAGCTCGATGCGAACTGCCTGAGCGCACGGCGCGACGGCGACGGCGTCGTGGTTGGCCTCGACTGCACCGGCGGCCGCCGCGAGGTCGCCGGCTCGCACCTGCTGCTCGCGGTCGGTCGCGTGCCGAACACCGACGATCTCGGCCTCGAACAGGCCGGCGTCGCGGTCGACGCGCGCGGCTACATCACGGTCGACGACCAGTTGCGCACCAACGTGCCCGGCATCTGGGCGCTCGGCGATTGCAACGGGCGCGGCGCATTCACGCACACCGCGTACAACGACTACGAGATCGTCGCGGCCAATCTGCTCGACGACGATCCGCGCAAGGTGTCCGACCGCATCACCGCGTATGCGATGTACATCGATCCGCCGCTCGGCCGTGTCGGCATGACGCTCGCGGAAGCGCGGCAGACCGGCCGCCGGCTGCTGGTCGGCACGCGGCCGATGACGCGGGTCGGCCGCGCGGTCGAAAAAGGCGAGAGCCTGGGCTTCATGAAGGTGATCGTCGACGCCGACACCCATGCAATCCTCGGCGCGTCGATCCTCGGCGTGACGGGCGACGAGGTCGTGCACGGCTTGCTCGACGTGATGGCCGCCGGCGCGCCGTACACGACGATCAGCCGCGCGATGCACATCCACCCGACCGTGTCGGAGCTGCTGCCGACGCTGCTGCAGGATCTGCATCCGGTCGACTGAAACGCGGCGGGCGCGCGAGCGCCATGCGCGCCGGGTTCGCGCGTGCGTTGCGTGCCGCGCCCCGGCGCCGAACCGTGTGCGAAGATGGCCGTTCGCCACGACACCCGGAAGCGCCATGGACCGTCTGCAAACGATGCAGATCTACGTACAGATCGTCGAACGCGGCAACTTCACGCAGGCCGCCGACGCGTTGCAGCTGCATCGGCCGGCCGTCACCAAGGCCGTGCAGCAGCTCGAACAGGAACTCGGCATTCGGCTGCTGAACCGCAGCACGCGCCGCGTCAGCGTAACGGCCGAGGGCGAGGCGTTCTATGCGCGCTGCGTGCAGTTGCTCGGCAGCATCGACGACGCATTCGCCTCGTTCCCGAAGCAGCGAACGGTGCCGAAGGGCAGGCTGCGGCTCGATATCGCCGTCGCGCTCGCGAAGACGGTCATCATCCCCGCCCTGCCCGACTTCCAGCAGCGCTACCCGCAGATCGAGCTCGTGCTCGGCGCCAGCGACCAGCCGGCCGACCTCATCGGCGAAGGCATCGACTGCGTCGTGCGGGTCGGCACGCTGAAGGATTCGAGCATGGTCGCGCGCACGGTCGGCGCGGTGCCGATGGTCACATGCGCATCGCCGGGATATATCGTCCGCCACGGGCTGCCGCGCACGCTGGACGATCTGCGCAAGCACCGCGCGGTCAACTTCTTCACGGGCAGCAATCGCAAGATACTCGAATGGACGTTTCGCCAGAACGGCGAACGCGTCGACGTGAAGGTGCCGAGCAGCCTGCTCACGAACAACTCGGAGGCGCTGCTGTCGTGCGGGCTCGCCGGCCTCGGCATCGTGTACGCATTGCGGCCCGCGCTGCAGCCGAGCATCGATGCCGGCCACCTGATCGAACTGTTGCCCGGCATTCCGGCCGAGCCGAAGCCCGTGTCGGTGATGTACCCGAACCGCGCACACTTGCCCGACAAGGTGCGCGTGTTCATCGACTGGATCACGGAATTGTTCGCACGTCGTTATCCGGCCTGATGCGCCCAGTCGCGCGCACGCGTTCGAGCGGCGATTGTTATTCGTCGAATAACAATCAGTAATCGCGTCGCGCGTTTATCCGGCACGGGCCGCCGCCTACAGTGCTCCTTCATCGACACCCGTTCATCGAAGGAGTCCTCCATGTCCCGTATCGTTCGTTTCCATCGTACCGGCGGCCCCGACGTGCTGCAGATCGACACCGTCGACGTCCCCGCGCCGGGCCCCGGCGAAGTGCAGCTGCACGTCAAGGCAATCGGCATCAACCGTGCGGAAGTCATGTACCGCAGCGGCGAATACACGTTCCCGCCGCGCTTTCCCGCAGCGCTCGGCTACGAAGCATCGGGCATCGTCGCATCGGTCGGGCCGGACGTCACGTCGTTCTCCGCCGGCGATGCGGTGAGCGTCGTGCCGTCGTTCTCGTTCGCCGACTACGGGATGTACGGCGAGGTGGTCAACGTGCCCGCGCATGCGCTCGTCCGGCATCCGGAGAACCTGTCATTCGAGGAAGCCGCCGCGACATGGATGATGTTCGTCACGGCCTGGGGCGCGCTGATCGAACTCGGCGGGCTCGAGCAGGGCGACGCGGTGCTGATCGGCGCCGCGTCGAGCAGTGTCGGGCTCGCGGCGATCCAGGTCGCGAACCGGGTCGGCGCGATGCCGATCGCGCTTTCGCGCACTGAAGCGAAGCGCCAGGCGCTGCTCGACGCGGGCGCCGCGCACGTGATCGTCGGCAACCCGGCGGACCTGCCTCGGCAAGTCGCGGAACTGACGGGCGGCCTCGGCGCGCGCATCGCGTTCGATCCGGTCGGCGGCCCCGGCGCGGCGAATCTGCTGCGCGCGCTGCGCAACAATGGCACGTTCTTCCAGTACGGCGCGCTCGACACGCGCGACATCGCGGTGCCGGTGATGGACCTGCTCGCACGCCACTTGACGTTGCGCGGCTACGAGCTGTTCGAGATCACCGGCAACGCGCAACGGCTCGAACGCGCGAAGCGCTTCATCGTCGACGGGCTCGCGGCCGGCGCGCTGAAGCCGTCGATCGACCGCACGTTCGCGTTCGACGACATCGCGCAAGCGCATCGATACATGGAAGCCGGCGCGCAAGTCGGCAAGATCGTCGTGATCGTCTGAAGGTCGCGACAGCAGGCGTGCCGACCGGAAACGGCGGCACGCGTCGCGCATTCGCTCATTCGCGCATCAGGTCTCGAAGTACCGCGGCCGGTCGATATCGGCCAGCAATCCCGGCTGCACCGGCGTCCAGTCGAGCCATGCCCGCGTGCGCTCGCTCGTTGCGGGCGCATCCATTCCCGCGAACATCGCGAACCACCCGAAATGCTCGGCGGCCTGCTCGGCCGATTTCGACACGACCGGCACGTTCAGCCGGCGGCCGATCACTTCCGCGATCTCGCGGAACGGCACGCCCGTGTCGGCGACCGCGTGATAGCGCGCGTCGGGCACGCCGCGTTCGACCGCAAGCCGGTACACGCGCGCCGCATCGAGCCGGTGCACGGCCGGCCAGCGGTTGCCGCCATCGCCCACATAGGCCGACGCGCCCTTCTCCCGCGCGAACGCGATCAGGCGCGGCACGAACGCGTGATCGCCGTCGCCGTGCACGGACGGCGGCAGGCGCACGACCGACGCGCACACGCCTTGCGCGTGCAGCGCGGTCGCCGTCGCTTCCGACGCACGCGGATAGGCGGCCGACACCGGCACGTGCGGATCCTCCTCCGTCGCCGCCCGGCCGGGCGCGACGAGTGCAAGGCCGGACGTGACGACCAGCGGCCGCGCCGACCCCGCGAGCACCGCACCGAGCGCCTCGATCGCGCGGCGATCGAGCTCGCAGTTTTCCGCGAAGCGCGAGAAATCGTGATTGAATCCCGTGTGGATCACGGCGTCGGCGGCCTCGGCACCGCGCTTCAGGCTGTCGAGATCCTCCAGCGATCCGCGATGGACGTCGGAGCCCGCGGCCGCGACCG
The DNA here is from genome assembly GCF_001718335.1 of Burkholderia territorii. NCBI lineage: Bacteria > Pseudomonadati > Pseudomonadota > Betaproteobacteria > Burkholderiales > Burkholderiaceae > Burkholderia > Burkholderia territorii. Next base: position 390,214 of record NZ_CP013365.1, on the reverse strand, counting down.
CCGCGGCGGCTGCGTCGGAACGCGCGAGACCGAGCACCGCATGCCCGGCGGCCACGAGCTCCGCAACGACCGCGGAACCGACGAAACCCGACGCACCCGTAACAAAGACACGCATGTTCGACCCCTCAGAATGAATGTGAGGCTTACTATCTGTCCACCGTCGCGCACGGTGAAGACGTGACGGTTTACCGGTAAACGAACTAACAGGCTATGGCTGACGCATCCGACAACCTGCTCGGCGCGTACCTTCGGGACCGCCGCGAGAAACTCGACCCGGCCGCGCTCGGGCTGCCCGTCGCGCGGCGCCGCACGCCGGGCCTGCGGCGCGAGGAAGTCGCGCAGCGCGCGCACGTGAGCGCCGCCTGGTACACGTGGCTCGAACAGGGACGCGGCGGCGCGCCGTCGGCCGACGTGCTCGACCGGCTCGCCCGCGCGCTGCTGCTCAACGATGCCGAGCGCGAACATCTGTTCCTGATCGGCCTCGGCCATCCGCCCGAGGTGCGCTATCACGCGAGCCGTGACGTCACGCCGCGCCTGCAGCACGTGCTCGATTCGCTCGAAGCCAGCCCCGCGATCGTGCGCACGGCGACGTGGGACGTCGTCGCGTGGAACGACGCGGCCGCCGCGACGCTGACCGACTATGCGACGCTGCCGCCACCCGCGCGCAACATCCTGCGGCTGATCTTCGTCGATGCCCGCGTGCGCGACGCACAGCAGAACTGGGAACGCGTCGCGCGGTTCGCGGTGGGCGCGTTTCGCGCGGACATCGCACGCGGCGGAGCGACGCAGGCCGTGCAGACGTTCATCGACGAGATGCGCGCGACGAGCGCGGAGTTCGACGCGATGTGGCGCGATCACGACATTCATTCGCATGACGAAGGAACGAAGGAGATTCGTCATCCGACGGCCGGGCGGATCGCGCTCGAGTACTCGGCATTCTCGGTGACGGGCCGCCCCGATCTGAGTCTGGTCATCTTCACGCCGGCGACGCCGGCCGATCGCGCGCGCATCCGGGCACTCGTCGCCGCGCGCGACAAGGCTCGCGAACGGGCCGACCAATCGCACGCGCCGGCCGCGTAGCGCGTCGATTCACGTACGACGCCGCTGCCGCAATCGCACGCGGTACCGCGCCCGAAATGGACGCACCGCGCGCGCGGCCGGTGCCGCGCCGCCCGCCGCACCGGCATCGGCGCCTGCCGGTGAGAACGCGCGTCTCGCGCGTGCGCTGTCCCTTTTCCTGCTTCAGCTTCCGTTTCGCCGCGTTCCTTTTGACCAGCGGCCAGTGAAAAATGCGCAGCTCATTCGTCTGACGACAGCCACCGGATCGACATGCGCGAAACGCTGCGCCGCGATGCACGCATCGGACGACGGCGAACGCGCGGCAGCATGCGCGGCGCGCGCCGCGCGTGTGCGCATGCAACGATCGAACTCGGCGGCCTGCACGATGCGGCGCCTTGCGCAACGGGCATGAAGCTTGCGCCTTCCACGCGCTCGCGATCTCCAGCTGCGAGTGCGCGTCGATTCGCGGCGGCGATGCGTGACCGGACGGTCAGCCGCGTCCCATAACGAAGGAGAACGTTGTCATGGACGAGACGAATGCATATCGCCGCTACAATCGCCGACGCTTTCTCGCGGGCGTTGCAGCGATGGCCGGCAGCGTTGCGCTGCCCGGCTGCGGCGGAGACGGCGATGGGCCGGGCGCGGACGGCAACGCGCCCGCACCGTCGATCGGCGACACGCCGTCACCGAACGGCCGCGATCGCTACAACCTGCCACGGCCCGCGTTGCCCGACCCCGCGAGTTCCGGCATCGATCACATCGTGCTGGTCACGATGGAAAATCGTTCGTTCGACCACTACCTCAGCTGGGTGCCCGGTGCCGAAGGCATGCCCGCCAATCAGCAATTCAAGGACGCGTTCGGCGGGACCAATGCACCGTTCCAGCTGTCGGCCAATCCCGCTTACGGCTACCAGGCTTGCGCGTACCACGACCCGAACCACAGCTACGAGGGCGCGCGCACGCAACTGGCGTCGGGGGCGATGAACGGCTGGCTCCTGACACCCGGAACGAGCCTGACGCGCGGCGACCTGCTGCCCATCGGCTTCTACACATCGGCCGACCTGCCGTTCTTCAGCGCGGTGGCGAGCAGCTACACGATCGGCGATTTCTACTTCAGCGGCGTGCTGGCCAACACGTTTCCGAATCGCCTCTACCTGCACAGCGGCGCCACCGACCGCCTCACGGACACCGCCGACAACTCGTCGCTGCGCACGATCTGGGACAACCTGAGCGATGCCAACGTCGGTTGCAGCTACTACTACCACGACGTGCCGTTCACCGCGCTGTACGGCACGCGCTATCTCGGCATCTCGCACATGTTTGCGGATTTCCTGTCGAACGCGGCGGCGGGAACGTTGCCGCCGTTCTGCATGGTCGACCCGGCTTTCACGGGCGAGCAGCAAGGGGTTTCGGCGGACGATCATCCGCATGCGGACATTCGCGACGGGCAGGCGTTTCTCAACCAGGTTTACGACGCGTTGCGCACGAGCCCTGCGTGGAGTCGCACGCTGATGATCGTGGTGTACGACGAATGGGGCGGCTTTCTCGAGCACGTGGTGCCGCCGATCCGGCCGGTCAGCAACAGCGAGCACGCGCTCGGCAACGACGGCAAGCTCGGTTTTCGCGTGCCGCTGGCGCTGCTCGGCCCGCGCGTTCGCGCCGGCACGGTGACGCGCTATCCGTTCGACCCGAGCTCGATTCATGCGCTGCTGCAATGGCGTTTCGGATTGAAGCCGCTCGGTGTACGCGGCAGCGACCCGGCGACGTTCAACCTCGCTTACGCGCTCGATTTCGCCGACCCGCCGCGTACGGACGCGCCGGCGTTCACGGTCGCGCAAGGGCCGTTCGGCGGAACGTGCGCCGGCGCAACGGCGCCTTCGCCGTCCAGCTCGGTCTCCGGCATCGATCCGTCGCAAATGGCGGCCGGCGCGTCATCCGGTCAGACAGCCGATCGTTTCGCCGAATTGCGTGCGAAGGCAGCCGCGCTCGGGTTCGGCACAGGTGCCTGACGACGGCGCGCGCGCGGCTGCGCCGATCGAAATCGATGCAGCCGCCCCTTTGCGCGCACACGGCGCCGGAGGACAATACGCCGTGATTCCCTTCGAGGTCGCTCGACATGGCCCGATTCCAGCCCGACGGGTGGCATACCGTCACCCCCCGCATCGTCGTTCCCGATCCCGAGCACCTGATCGCGTTCATCAAGGCGGTCTTCCACGCGCACGGCGAATTCCGTTCAGGACTGCCAGCCGAAATCAGGATCGGCGATTCCGTCGTGATGGTGAGCGGCGGGGACGGGCTGCGCGATCCGATGCCGGCGTTTCTCTACGTCTATGTCGAGAACACCGACTCGACCTACCGCCGCGCGATCGCCGCAAATGCGACTTCGCTCGAAGCGCCGGCCGACATGCCGTACGGCGACCGGCGCGCGATGGTCCGGGATCCGTGGGGCAACACGTGGCAGATCGCCACGCATCGACACGATCTGTCGATTGACGAGATCCGGTCCCGGCTGGCCGGCGACGAGTAAGCGACAGCGCGGACGCCCGGCACACATCCGCACTTCGCGCGCATCGCAACCCGTGCATGCGATGCGGGCGCCGGCCGTCGGCACGCCATTCACCAGGACGGCGCATCCGTCTTCCATCGCCGTGCCTGTCGCATTCGTTCAGATTCGCGTCGCGTGCGGATAAAACCTGCGCGCCGCGCCTGCCGTTAATCCGTTCGCAACCCCGGCGCCCCGCATTCCGACGCGGCGCCCCGTCGTCGTTCGTGATCCGGAATCCATATCCGCCGTCGGCCGCCCGTCGGGCCGCCGGCAAGGGAACGTCATGCGAAAACTCACTATCCGCGGCGGACTCGTCGCGACCATCGCCGGCTATACGGCGCTGCTCGTGCTCGTCGTCGGCGCTTGCATCGCCGCCCTCTATGCGGGCAACGGCTCGCTCGAAGCGATGTACCGCGACGACACCGCGTCGCTGCTGCACCTGAAAACCAGCTCCGAACGGATGCTGGTGCTGCGCGAACGCGTGAGCGACGTCGCGCAGATCATCAGCGCCGGCCAGCCCGCGAAGGCGGAAATCGCGCAACTCCACACGCTCCTGAAGCAAAGCGACGACGAACTGGACGCGTACACGCGCCTGCACACGCGCGACGCCGACGAGCAAGCGCTGTTCGACACGCTGCGCAATCGCCGCCGCACACTGCTCGACCAGGTGTTCCTGAAGGCGATGTCGCAACTCGATCACGACAACGCATTCGACTTCCTCGACACGCACCGCACCGCGCCGCCGGCACTCTTCACTGCCTACCAGGAAGCGATCGACGCGCTCGAATCGTTCCAGGTCGCACGCCAGAAGGCGCGTTACGATGCGGCCGGCGAGCGCTTCCACCGCATCGTGTGGGCCATGGCGGCCGTCGCGCTGTTCGCGCTCGTCGTCGGCTTCGTCGCGCAGCGCGTGCTTGCGAAGGCGATCATCGCGCCGATCCATCTCGCGGTCGCGCATTTCGACAGGATTTCGAAAGGCGACCTGACCGGCACGGTCGTCATTCCGGGCGAAAACGAAATGGCGTATCTGCTGAACGCATTGAAGCGGATGCAGGATGGCCTCGTCGAAACCGTGAACCAGGTGCGCTCGAGCACGGAAACGATCGTCGGCGACGCCCGCACGATCGCGAGCGGCAACGTCGACCTGTCGGCGCGCACGGAGCAGCAGGCCGTGTCGCTGCAGCAGGCGGCGGCGAGCGTGGAGCAACTGACCGCAACCGTGCGGCAGAACGCGGACAACGCGCGCGATGCGCGCACCTACGCGCAAGGCGCGGCCGGCATTGCGTCGAAAGGCGGGGACGCGATGCAGCGCGTCGTCGAAACGATGTCGGCGATCTCGCACAGCTCGACGCGGATCTCGGGCATCGTCGGCGTGATCGAAAGCATCGCATTCCAGACCAACATTCTTGCGCTCAATGCCGCCGTCGAAGCGGCGCGTGCGGGCGAACAGGGGCGTGGCTTCGCCGTGGTGGCAACCGAGGTGCGCGGGCTCGCGCAGCGCTGCGCGTCGGCGGCAAAGGAGATTCGCGAACTCATCGGCCACTCGGCGCAGCGCGTCGAAGACGGCAGCAGCCTCGTCGCGCTTGCGGGCTCGGCGATGAACGAACTCGTCGCCGCGGTCGAGCGCGTGAACGCGATCATGGGCGAAACGAGCATCGCGTTCGACGAGCAGACCGCCGGCATCGAGCAGGTGAACGCCGCCGTCATCCAGATGGAGCAGACGATGCAGCGCAATGCCGCGCTGGTGGAAGAAGCGGCCGCCGCCGCACTGTCGCTCGAAGACCAGAGCACGCGGCTGAGCGATGCCGTCGCGCAATTCCGTCTGCGAGAGACAGCGGCGGCGATGTGATGCGACCGGCCGGGCCCGGTGCCAGGCGTGCCGGCACGGTACGACACCCGAGCCGCGGCCGGTGCCGTTGCCGGCAGATGTGGATCGTCCGGTGTGCCGTTCGCGCCTAGGCCGCCCGTGCCAGCAGGTCCATCGCGAAGGACTTCGCGTGCGCGACAGCCTCCTGCGCGTCGGGGAATACGCCGAGCTGCTCCCAGCGCTCTTCGGCCGCGTAGGTTCCCCTCACGGCGAGCGCCCGCTGCACGCGCAACTGCGCCGCGAATCCGCCGTCCTCCAGCGGGCGCGCCGTCGCGACGACCTTGTGCGGAGGACTGGCTCGCTCCGGCTGATGCAACTCGACAGGACCGCCCGGCACGCCGATGCTCGTCAACTCGTTCCTCGCCTTGCAGTCGGGGCAGTAGAAACACCAGCCTGCTTCTTCATGACTGGCCTTGACCTGACCACGAGCCAGCACGGCACGGCATTCAACGTTTTCGCAGATGAACGGCATGGCAGTCTCCGGAGTTGTTTGTCGGAAATCCTAGCATGTCCGTCGGTGGCGAAACCAGGAAAAAACCCGCGCCGGATCGGTGCGGCGGCCCGGTCATCGCACCGTGCAAACCGTGGCCGCCGCGGCGTCTTCGGTTCGTCGACCCGGTGCAGCAATCCGCTGCGCGCGATCATCGTCTGCGCAGCCGTCGTCCCGGGCTCGAGAATCTCGTTCCCGTCGACCGACAACACGCGGCGATCCTCCATCGGCACGCGGCCGCCCACCATCGTCATGCACACGTCCGCCGCGTTCGCGGAACACGTCGCGCAATACACGGGCAGGTGCATCGGCATCATGCGCGGGCGGAAGAGGTCCACGAGCAAGCAAGCCGACGAAACGGCCACGCTCGATGCGGCTATGCGGTTTTCCCGGACAGCCCGTGCATCGGCCGCCGCAATGCGGCGTCGAACGGGTTGGTGCGCGGACCGATCGCGTCGGCCTGGCGCCTGAGCAGTTCGACGACCATCGGCATCCGGTCGTCGCCGAGGCGCGACGCGAGCGTGCCGACGCTCAACGCGCCGACCGGATACCCGGTGCGGTCGAGGATCGGCACCGCGACGCCGGCCATCCCGTCGAGCACGCCGCTGTTGCGGCCCGCATAGCCGAGCTGGCGCACGCGCTCGATCTCGGTGCGCAGGTACACCTCGTCGAGCACGCCGTAGCCGCGAATACGCGGCACGTTGAAGCGGATCACCTCCTCGCGCTCGGCTTCCGGCAGGAACGCGAGGATCGCGAGACTGCCCTGTCCGACGCCGAGCGCGACGCGCCCGCCGATGTCGCCGGTGAACGAGCGGATCGGAAACGGCCCTTCGCACAGATCGAGGCATACCGCGTCGAAGCCGCTCTTCACGAGCAGGAAGATCGTCTCGCCGAGACTGGCGCACAGTCGCAGCAGCGCGGGCCTGCACAGCGTGCGCATGCTGCTCGGGTTGCCGGCCAGCGCGGCGAGCGCGAAGAAGTCGACGCTCAGCCGATACAGCTTCGATTGCTCGTCCTGCTCGACCATCCCTTCGGCGATCAGCGATTGCAGGATCCGGTGCGCGGTGCCCTGCGTGAGCCCGACGGCCTTCGCGAGATGCGTGACGCGCACGCCGTCCTGCTGCATGCCGGCCAGCGCGCGAAGGATCGCGAACGCGCGCTGCAGCATGCCGGTGCCGGGCGCGCCGGCGGCATCGGCGGCGGGGTCCTCTTCCGGCGCCGGCATGCGCGCGGCACGCGACGTTCCGCGCGAATGAGGTTCCTGCATGCGAATTCTCCTCGGGGATTTCAGTGAACGGAATACGCCAGCCGCCATTGTCGCGCGGCCGAAATCCGCCAGGCATCCGGGTGTACACGGGATTGACGCGCGCCGTTCACGACCCGGCCGCTCCTCATTGAACGGAACGATCCTCCGGCAATGCTCGAAATCATTCCGTTCAATGGAATTTTTTCAAAATTCCTCCCGTTGAGCAGAATTCCAAATTGACGGTCCCAAATATGGCTGGCTAGAGTCCGCGTCAATGACGCACCGGCCGCCCGGTGTGCGAACCCGGAGCTCCCATGTCGTTTCTCACGCTTACGGATCTGACGAAATCGTTCGGCGAACTCACCGCCGTCGCCGACGTGAACCTGTCGGTCGAACGAGGCGAATTCGTGTCGCTGCTCGGGCCGTCGGGCTGCGGCAAGACCACGACGCTGCAGATGATCGCCGGCTTCGTCGACGTCACGCGCGGCCGCATCGCGCTCGACGGCCAGGACATCACCCACATGAAGCCGAACCGCCGCGGGCTCGGCATCGTGTTCCAGAGCTATGCGCTGTTTCCGCACATGAGCGTCGCGGAGAACGTCGGCTTCGGCCTCGACATGCGCGGCGTCGACAAGGCGGAGCGCGCCGAACGCATCCGCGCGGCGCTCTCGCTCGTGCGTCTCGATGCGCTCGCGCACCGCTTTCCGCGCGAGCTGTCCGGCGGCCAGCGGCAGCGCGTCGCGATCGCACGTGCGGTCGTGATCGAACCGCCGGTGCTGCTGCTCGACGAGCCGATGTCGAACCTCGATGCGAAACTGCGCGAGGAAATGCAGTTCGAACTGCGCGCGATCCAGCGCAAGATCGGCACGACGACGATCATGGTCACGCACGATCAATCGGAAGCGCTGTCGATCAGCGATCGCGTGGTCGTGATGGAAGCCGGCCGCATCACGCAGACCGATACGCCGTATCGTGCATACGAGCGCCCGGAGAACCACTTCGTGTCGCAGTTCATCGGCAAGGCGAACCTGCTGCCCGGCACGATCGTCGCGCACGACGGCGACGCGATCCGCATCGACCTCGGCCACGATCTCGCGGAGACGGGCCGCACCGCGCACCTGCCGGCGCGCGAGCGCGACGTGCGCATCGGCGACGCCGTGTCGGTGTGTATCCGCCCGGAAAAACTGCGCCTGTGCGCGCCGGGCGCGGGCCGCTTCGCGGCGACCGTCACGAGCCGCTTCTTCCTCGGCAGCCAGTGGCTGTACCGTGTCGACAGCGCGCTCGGCGAAGTGCTCGTCTGCTGCCAGAACGAAGGGGCGGAGCCGCTCGCCGAAGGTGCGCCGGTCGGCGTCGACTGGCACAGCGACGCGGTGCGCGTGATGCGGCGGGAGGCCTGAATGGGACAGCCTGCCCGACCGCTGCCGACCGACGGCACGCCGGCCGCGCTCGCGCAAGCGACCGTGCCGGCCTCGGCCGGCGGCCGCACGTTGCGTGCGTCATGGCGTGCTCATGCGCCGTTGTGGCTGATGTGCGCGCCCGCGTTCCTGCTCTTCGCCGCGCTCGTGCTCGTGCCGCTCGCGATGACGTTCGCGCTCACGTTCTACCGTTACGACCCGGCCACGGGCCCGATCGCCGCGTTCCAGCTCGGCAACTACGCGGAGGTGCTGGGCGCGTCGTACTTCCACGCGATCTTCGCGCGCACGTTCGGCATCGCCGCGCTGACCACCGCGATCTGCGTCGCGATCGGCACGCCGGAGGCGTATGTGCTGTCGAAAATGCGCGACCCGTGGCGCTCGCTGTTCCTGCTCGTCATCCTTGCCCCGCTGCTCGTGTCGGTCGTCGTGCGTGCGTTCGGCTGGAGCATGCTGCTCAACACGAACGGGCTCGTGAACCAGGCGCTCGGGCTCGTCGGCCTCGGGCCGTACAAGCTCGAATACACGACGTTCGCGATCGTGATCGCGCTGGTGCACGTGATGCTGCCGTTCATGGTGATTCCCGTGTGGACCGCGCTGCAGCGGCTCGATCCGCAGACCGAGCACGCGGCGTTGTCGCTCGGCGCGTCGCCGTTCACGACGCTGCGCAGGATCGTGGTGCCGCAACTGATGCCGGGCGTGCTGTCCGGCAGCCTGATGGTGTTCGGGCTGTCGGCGAGCGCGTTCGCGATTCCGGGCCTGCTCGGCGGACGCCGGTTGAAGGTCGCGGCGACCGCCGTCTACGACGAGTTCCTCGGCTCGCTGAACTGGCCGCTCGGCGCGACGATCGCGGTGCTGCTGCTGGCCGCGAACCTGGTCGTGATGCTCACCTACTACCGCGTGCTCGAACGCCGTTATGCGCGCAGCCTCGGAGGCGCTTCCCGATGAGAAAGAACGGTCCCTTCGCGCTGGCGTTCCACACGCTCGTGATCCTGTTCGTGCTCGCGCCGCTCGTGATCGTCGTGCTCGTCGCATTCACGCCCGACGAAACGCTGACGCTGCCGACGCATGGCCTGTCGCTGCGCTGGTTCCGCGCGATCCTCGACTATCCCGACTTCGTCACCGCATTCGCCAACAGCGTGAAGCTCGCGTTCGCGTCGGCGACCCTGTCGCTCGCGATCGCGTTGCCCGCCGGGCTCGCGATCGGGCGCGCGGCGTTTCCCGGCCGCGCGTTCCTGAACGGGCTGCTGCTGTCGCCGCTCGTGATTCCCGGCCTCGTGCTCGGCATCGCGCTGCTGCGATTCTTCGCGCTGATCGGCGCGACCGGCTCGTTCGCGTGGCTGGTGGTCGCGCACATGGTCGTCATCACGCCGTTCGTGATGCGGCTCGTGCTCGCCTCCGTCGCGGGTCTCGATCGCAGCGTCGAACAGGCCGCGTGCTCGCTGGGCGCCGATCCATGGACGACGTTCCGCCGCATCACGCTGCCGATGATCGTGCCCGGCATCACCGGCGGCTGGCTGCTCGCGTTCATCAACAGCTTCGACGAACTGACGATGTCGATCTTCGTCACGTCGCCGCAGACGGTCACGCTGCCGGTGCGCATGTACATGTACGCGACAGAATCGATCGATCCGATGATGGCCTCGGTATCGACGCTCGTCATCTTCATCACCGCCGGCGCGATGCTGCTGCTCGATCGCGTGTACGGCCTGAACCGCATCCTGATCGGCCAACACTGATGACGACTCCCGTTTCCCGATCCACCGCCGGCGCCGACGACAGCACAGGCGCGCAGTTCGTGCGCATCGCCGAACGCGAACGCGCCGCCGTCGCGTTCATGCTCGATGGTCGCCCCGCGCAGGCGCTCGCCGGCGACACGGTGCTCACCGCGATCCTCGTCGCGCAGCGCCGCGTGCGTGTGAGCGAATTCAGCGGCAAGCCGCGCGCGGGCTTCTGCCTGATCGGCGCGTGCCAGGACTGCTGGGTGAGCACCGAAGCCGGCGCGCGCGTGCGCGCATGCTCGACGCCGATCGTCGACGGCATGCGGATTCTTACCGGTGCGCAGCCCGCCGCGGCAGGAGACGCGTCATGAGCGACGCATTGCGACCGGTGATCGTCGGCGCCGGGCCGGCCGGCGTACGCGCGGCCGAAGCGCTGGTCGACGCGGGGCTGCGCCCCGTCGTGATCGACGAGAACGCGCGCTGGGGCGGACAGATCTACCGTCAACCGCCTGCCGATGGTGCATTCGCGCGCGGCAAGCGCGTGCTGTACGGCTTCGAGGCCGCGAAGGCCGATGCCGTGCACCGGACCATGGCCGCGCTGCTGCCGCACGTCGACTATCGGCCGAACACGCTCGCATGGGCGTGCGGCGCCGGCCGCGTCGACACGCTGCAGGACGGCCGCGAGACGACCGTGCCGTTCTCGCACCTGATCGTCGCGAGCGGCGCGACCGATCGCATGCTGCCGGTGCCGGGCTGGACGCTCGCCGGCGTCTACACGCTCGGCGGCGCACAGGTCGCGCTGAAGGCGCAGGGCTGCGCGATCGGCAGCCGCATCGTGTTCGCCGGCACGGGACCATTGCTGTATCTGGTCGCCTATCAATACGCGAAGGCCGGCGCGCAGGTCGCGGCGGTGCTCGATACGAGCCCGCTGCGCCAGCAGGCAGCCGCGACACCCGCGCTGCTGCGCATGCCGTCCACATTCGCGAAGGGGCTGTACTACATCGGCTGGCTGCGCGCGCATGGCGTCGCGATCGAAACGGGTGTCGCCCTTGAGCGCGTGCTCGGCGAGCGGCACGTGACGGGGCTCGCATGGCGTGCGGCCGGCGGCGACGCACCGCCGCGGATGCTCGACTGCGATGCGCTCGGCCTCGGCTTCGGGCTTCGATCGGAAACCCAGCTTGCGGATCTCGCGGGCTGCCGGTTCCGTTTCGATCCGCTCAACCGCGCATGGCTGCCCGAACGCGACGCGGCCGGCCGCACGTCGGTGCGCGGCATCTATGTCGCGGGCGACGGTGCCGGCATCGCAGGCGCCGACGCGGCCGAGGCATCCGGGCGACGCGCCGCGCTGGCGCTGCTCGACGATGCGGGCATCGAGACGTCGTTGCCCGCGCGCGCCGGTAAGCCCGACGCGGCGATGCTGGAGCGCAGGCTGGCCCGGATCGGCGCATTCCGCGCGGGCCTCGAAGCTGCGTTCGCGCCACCCGCCGCGCTCGCCGCGCGCTGCCCCGACGACACGATCGTGTGCCGCTGCGAGGAAATCGACGCGGGAACGCTGCGACGCTGTATTCGCGCGGGCGAAGCGACCGAGCTGAATCGGCTGAAGGCGCTGACACGCGCGGGGATGGGCCGTTGCCAGGGCCGCATGTGCGGGGATGCGGCCGCACTCGTGCTCGCCGCGGAAACCGGCCGCTCGCTCGCGGACGTCGGCCGGTTGCGCGCGCAACCGCCGGTAAAGCCATTCCCGATTTCAGCCGCGCTTGCGGGCGACGAGGTCGCGGCGATCCCCGACGAGGCGCGCGATGAGTGAGCATCGTCACTACGACGTCGCGATCGTCGGCGGCGGGCTCGTCGGTGCATCGGCCGCGCTGGCGCTCACGCGCCGCGGCGTGCGCGTCGCGCTGTTCGAGCGCCGCGACTGCGGCGCACAGGCGAGCGGCGTGAACTACGGCGGCGTGCGCTGCCAGGGCCGCCCGGCCGAACAGCTGCCGCTCGCGCTGCGCGCGCGGCGCATCTGGGATCGCCTGCCCGAGCTGATCGGCATCGACGGCGAATTCGTCGTGTCGGGCCATCTGCGGCTCGCGCGCAGCGACGCCGATCTCGATGCACTCGATGCCTATGCGGCGCTCGCCGCCGAGCACGGCCTGTCGCTGCAAGTGATGCGCGGCGACGCGTTCCGCCGCCGCTATCCGTGGCTCGGCCGCGCGGCGGTGGGCGGCTCGCTGTGCGCGACCGACGGACACGCGAACCCGCGCGTCGTGTCGCCCGCGTTCGCGCGCGCAGCCCGGGCGGCGGGCGCCGACGTATTCGAGCACACGCCGGTCGACGAGGTCCGGCACGACGGCGCGCGTTTTCACGTGCATGCCGGCGACCGCGCATGCACCGCGACGTGGCTGATCAACTCGGCCGGCGCGTGGGCGAACACGATCGCCGCACGCTTCGGCGAAGCCGTGCCGATGGAACCGATCTATCCGAACATGTGGGTAACCGAGCCGCTGCCGCCGCTCATCACGCACAACCTCGGCGTGTACGGCGGCGGCGTGTACGCGCGCCAGGTCGCGCGCGGCAACTGCGTGATCGGCGGCGGGCGCGGCCGCGGCGACGGCGAATTCGGCCAGCCGTCGGTCGATACGACACGCGCGGTGATGCGCGATGCGTGCGCGCTGCTGCCCGCACTGCGCGACGCGCTGCTGATCCGCACGTGGAGCGGCGTCGAAGGCTGCACGCCGGACCACAACCCGATCATCGGCGCGAGCCGCACCACGCCGAACCTGCTGCATGCGTTCGGCTTTTCCGGCGGCGGTTTCCTGCTCGCGCCGGGTGTCGGCGAGGTGCTCGCCGATCTCGTCGCGACCGGCGAAACCGCCACGCCGCTCGAAGCATTCTCGATCGGCCGCTTTCCCCGCCAGGCCGCGCCGACCGCCCCTTTCCGTCAAGAGGAGACCCAACGATGAAACTGCTCGGAACGATCGCGGCGGCAGCCGCCCTCTGCATCGCAGGCGCCGGCGCGCCGGCGTTCGCGCAAACGAAGACGATCTACGTCGGCATGAACGGCGGCCCGATGGAAAAGGCCTATACGAGCCAGGTGCTGCCCGACTTCGAGAAAGCGAACAACGTGAAGGTCGTCGTCGTGCCCGGCACGTCGTCGGACGTGCTCGCGAAGCTGCTCGCGAACCGCAACAAGCCGCAGATCCACGTCGCGTTCCTCGACGACGGCGTGATGGCGCGCGCGGTCAGCCTCGGCGTATGCCAGAAGCTGGACGATTCGCCGGTGCTGAAGGAGCTGTATCCGTTCGCGCGGATGAAGGACGACGTCGGCGCGGGCGTGCAGCTCGGGATGACCGGCATCGCGTACAACAAGAAACTGTTCGCCGAGAAAGGCTGGGCGCCGCCGACGTCGTGGATGGATTTCGCCGATCCGAAATACAAGGGCAAGGTCGTGTTCCAGTCCGCATCGAGCAGCACGTTCGGGCTGCACGGATTTCTGGCGATCAACCGGCTGCTCGGCGGCAGCGAACAGAACGTCGAGCCCGGCTTCAGCAAGTGGGCGAGCACGGTCGGGCCGAACGTCGTCGAGTACATCCCGAACTCGGCGAAGATCTCCGAGATGGTGCAGACCGGCGAGGCCGGCCTGTTCCCGCTGACGCCGACCGGTGTCGGCGATCTGCAGGACAAGGGCATTCCGGTCGCGTATGCGAACCCGAAGGAAGGCCCGGTGCTGCTGCTCGTCGACCTGTGCGTGGTCGCGAACAATCCGGATCCGCAACTGGCGCAGAAGCTCGCGCAGTTCCTGCTGTCCGCGCCCGCGCAGACGAAGGCAGCCGAGGCCGGCAAGCAGATCCCGACCAATCGCCTCGCGAAGATGCCTGCCGCGATGCAGCAAAGCCTCGGCAACGTCGACGATCTGGTGCGCAAGGTGACGGTGGTCGACTGGACGGCGATCAACGCGCGCCGCGCGCAATGGGACACGCGCTGGAACCGCCAGATCGAGCGCTAACGGGTTACCGGCGCGCGGGCATGGCCGCGCGCCGCGTCCATCCGACCATCATTTGCGGGAGTGATGACACTCCCCTTTTTCTGCGGATTTGACCGGGGCGGCGGTGCCGACAACACTAGCCCGCAGTGCCGCATGCATCGCAAAGACGGCACGCGCCCGCCCCCTTCAGAGTCCGCCATGTATCCAACCGACACCGTGCAGTCCCCGAGCGCCGCCCGGCCGCTCGCCGACCGGCAGCTTCGCCGCATCGTCATCGCGTCCGTCGCCGGCAACGCGATGGAATGGTATGACTTCTTCGTCTACGGCACGGCCGCCGCGCTCGTGTTCGGCCACGTGTTTTTTCCGCCCGGCGCGTCGCCGCTCGCGGGCAGCCTCGCGGCATTCGCCGCGTTCGCGCTCGGCTTCATCGCGCGGCCGCTCGGTGGAATCGTATTCGGCCACGTAGGCGACCGCTACGGGCGCAAGGCGTCGCTCGTCTGGACGCTGCTGATCATGGGCGCGTCGACGTTCGCCATCGGCCTGCTGCCGACTTACGCCCAGATCGGGCTGTGGGCGCCGGCCGCGCTCGTCGTGCTGCGGCTGCTGCAGGGCATCGCGTCCGGCGGCGAGTGGGGCGGCGGCGTGCTGATGATCAGCGAGAACGCACCGCCCGAGCAGCGCGGTTACTACGCGGCCTGGAGCCAGCTCGGTGTGGGCGGCGGCTTCGTGCTGTCGTCGGCCGCGTTTCTCGCCGTGCAGGCGCTGCCGGACGACGCTTTCCGCACCTGGGGCTGGCGGCTGCCGTTCCTCGCCAGCGTCGTGATCTTCGCGATCGGCATCTATATCCGCCGTCACCTGCCCGAAAGCCGCGACTACGAGCAGGCCGCCAAGCGCGGCGCGCATACGCATCTGCCGATCGTCGAATGCATCCGCCGCCATCCGAAGGAAATCCTGCTCGCGATGGGCCTGCGCGTCGCCGAAAACGGCGGCGCATACATCTTCCTCGCGTTCTCGCTCGTCTACGGAAAATACGTCGGAATTCCCAACGGCGTGATGCTGACCGGCGTGATGATCGCGATGGTCGTCGAAATGGCGGCAATGCTCGCGTGGGGCCGGCTGTCCGACCGGATCGGCCGCAAACCCGTGTACCTGATCGGCGCGCTGAGCCTCGTCGCATGTGCGTTCCCGTTCTTCTGGCTGCTCGACACGCGCGTGACGCCGCTCGTCTGGCTTGCGCTGACGGTCGGCACGGCGGTGAGCCACGGCGCGATGATCGGCACGCTGCCCGCGCTCGTCGGCGAGCTGTTCAGCACCGAGGTGCGCTATTCGGGTGTCGCGCTCGGTCACGAAGTCGCGTCGATCTTCGCGGGCGGGATGTCGCCGTTGATCGCGACCGCGTTGCTCGCGCGCTATCAAGCGTCGTGGCCGGTGTCGCTCTTGCTCATCGCGCTCGGCCTCGTCACGGTCGCGACGCTGTGCGTGATGCGCGAGACGCGCACCGCGTCCGTCTCCGGCACGCGCGGCGACGCGGCATGAGTGCGAGCACCGCGCGGCCGCCGCGCGCCGGGTGGTGCCGCTCACGCAGCGGGATCGCGTGTCGCCGCGTCGAATACGGGCGCGAGCCCGAGGTGGTCCAGCAGCCGCGCGAACTCGCCGAGCCGATGCCGCATGTATGCCGGCACGTCGACCCGCGCATAGTCGTGGAACCCGGTACCGGTGCGCACGCCGTCACGGCCCGCCTCCATGTTGCGGACGACGCTGTCCGCCGGCGCGAAACGCGGCCCGATCACGCCGGCCAGATACGTCGATGCGTAGTACAGGATGTCGCATCCGCCCCAGTCGATGAACTCGAGCAGCCCGAGCACCGCGAAACGCGGGCCGAAGCCCGTGCGGATCGCGGTGTCGATGTCCGCCGCGCTCGCGACGCCCTCCTCGACCATCCGGGCGGCCTCGTTCATCGCGAGCGCCTGGATGCGCGGCACGATGTAGCCGGGGGCCGGCCCGCAGATCACCGGCCGCTTGCCGACGCGCTCGAGCACGGCGGCCAGCGCGTCGACGACACGCTGGTCGGTCGCATCGCTGCGGCTGATCTCGACGAGCGGCATCAGCAGCGCGGGGTTCAGCCAATGCGCGTTCAGCATGCGCTCGGGATGCAGGACATGGCGTTGCAACTCGGTGACGACGAACGTCGACGTCGTCGACGCAATCGTTGCGTGCGCATCGACATGCGCGGAAAGCCAGCGCAATGCTTCGGCCTTCGCGTCGAGCACTTCCGGCAGTGCTTCGAACACGATGCCGGCGTCGCGTACCGCATCCGCGGCACCGTCGCGCGCGACCAGCTCGATCCGGCCGATGACGGCGTCCGCCTGTGCCGCATCGATGCGGCCGAGCTCGACCTGTGCATGCAGCGGCCGCACGATCTCGCCGCGTGTGCGCGCTTCAAACGCGCGCCATCCGTGCGCGTCGCGCGGCTTGAAGTCGATCAGCGTCACGCGCAGGCCGGCGAATGCGAATACGAGCGCGATTCCCTGCCCCATGCGTCCCGCACCGAGCACGTGCACGCGTGTCACATCGGAGGCGGCCGTCATGCTGCGTACCCCGCATCGAGCAGCGCGCGCATCGCGTCGCGCGACAGCGCGGCGAGGCCGAGCCCGTCGAGCGTTCGCCCTTCCGCGTACAGGTCGCGCGCGGTCACCGCCGACGCAATGTTCAGCAGCCCCTGCGCGACAGGTGTCGGCACGCTCGCCCAACGCCCGCACGACACGATGAACGACAGCCCGAGCCGGGTGTCCTCGAGCATGTAGCGATGCGTGCGCAAATCGATCTTCTCGCGCCAGTCGCCGCTGTCGGTCAGCTTGCCATGCGCACCGCGCCCGTACATCCATTCGTCGCCGTCGCTCGCATAGTGGTCCGCGAGCGGGAAATGCGGCGCGCGGTACCCGAGCGCTTCGCGTATCGCGATGCGCTCGGCGTCGAGCGCGTTCGTCACGCGACGGATCGATGGTTGCGTACCTTCGTTGTGGATGTCCCACGCGTCGAAGTGTTCGAGCGGCCCGGCGTTCATCAGGATCAACGGCGGATGGATCACCGGGCCCGCATTCATCAGCGCGCCGGACAGCGCATCCTCGACCGGCTCGACCGACGGATAACCGGCACGCAGCACGTCGAATGCCCACCCTGCCGCGTTGGCCGGAAACACGCCGGTCGGCAGGCGCGTCGCATACGCGCTGATCACGACGTCGTCGATGCCGTGCTTGCGCACCAGGTACGGCAGCGTGCCCGTCTCCGCGTACGCGACGCGCGCGCGATTGCCGGCCTCGGCCGCCGCGCGCGCGAACACGAAGCTGCCGAACGTGCCGGGAGGCAGGAACACGACCTGGCCGTCGGCAAGCAGCGGCGCGACCTGCGCGGCGAGTGTGTCGTGCGACACGGCCGGCAGCGGCACCACGACGAGCCGCGCGCCGCGCAGCGCGGCCGCGAGATCATCGGTCAGGCGGATTGCGCCGGGTGCATCGCCGAGCGGCACGGTTCGCTTGCCCCGGTAGTCGGTCACCTGCAACGCGCCGAGCTCGCGCAAGCGCGCATGCGGTTCGCGGTCGCGCCGCCACCACGTCACGTCGTGGCCCTTTTCGAACAGATCGATCGCCGCCGCATGGCAGCCGTGACCGCCACCCAGTACACATACCTTCATCGTTGTCTCCCGGTGAGTGAATGGCTTCGAGCGTACGCGGCAGCCGGCACCGCGTCGCTTCAAAACGCGCAACGGCACGACGGTTTGCGCAACGCAATCGCGGCAACACGCAGCGAGCCGCGCCAACGCACCCGACACGAGGCTCCCATATGGATATCGCCCTCTCACGACATGCGCCGAACCGGCTCGACACGCTGCATGCGCCTGACGAAGTCGAACGCGCGGTCGCGCATCGGCTCGGGGCGCACCGGATGGCCGCGCACGGCCGCGCTCCGTTTCATGCGGAGCTGTACGAGGTGCCGCTGCACCATGGCACGCTGCTCGAGCTCTGTTACGGCCGCGAAACGCGCATCGACTTCGGCGACGACACCGATCACTTCCTGTTCCGGCTGACGCTGGCCGGTGCGTGCGAGTTGCAGTCAGGGCGGACGGTGGCGCGCGCCGCGCCGGGCGAGCTCACGGTATCGTCGCCTGCGCTCGCGAGCCGCCTGATCACGAGCCCCGATTGCCGCAACCTGGTGCTGCGACTCGAACGCGGCGCGCTCGAACGCAAGCTGCAGGACATGTTGCAGATGACGCTGACGCGACCGCTGCAATTCGATCTCGCGGCCGGTGGAAAGGGCAACGGCAAAAGCAATGGCGTCGGCGCGGCGGCCGTGCTGCCGACTTTCGAATACCTGTGCCGCATCGGCCCGCAGCCGGGTATCGGCACGGCGGCCACGACGTTCGTCGCCGATCTCACCGCCGCGCTGATGTCGCTGCTGCTCGCACACCTGCCGCATTCGTACAGCGACGCGCTCGCGCGCGGCACGCCGCCGCTGCCCGCGCACGTGCGTCGCGCGTGCGAACACGTCGATGCGCATCTGGGCGAGCCGCTCCCGCTCACGACGCTGGCGGCCGTCGCGGGCGTCGCGCCGCGCACGCTGCAGCATGCGTTCCGCGCATTCCTCGATACCACGCCGGCCGCCCACGTGCGCGATCGCCGGCTGGCCGCCGTGCATGCGGCGCTGCAACGCGGCGACGCGTGCAGCGTGACCGACGTGCTGATCGCGCATGGCGTCCACGGCTTCGGCCATTTCGCGAAGGCATATGCGCGACGTTACGGCCACGCACCTTCCGTCACCGCGAGGCAAACACGATGATGCACTCCGCCCGCAGCCGGCAGCCGGCCCGCTCCGAACCCGCATCGCACGACACGGATACGCAAGACGGCCTGCGCGTGCAGGACCTCGACCTGAACCTGTTGAAGACGTTTCGCGCCGTCTACGAAGAACGGCACGTCGGCCGCGCGGCGTTGCGGCTCGGCGTCACGCAGCCGTCGGTGAGCTATGCGCTCGGCCGGCTGCGGCTGATGTTTCGCGACGCGCTGTTCGTGCGCACCGGCAGCGGCGTCGAACCGACGCCGCGTGCGCAGCGGCTCGCGATATCGGTCGACAAGGCGCTCGCGATCCTGCAGCACGTGCTCGACGAAGGCTCGCGCTTCGCGCCGGACAGCACGCAGCGTGTGTTCCGGCTGCACATGAGCGACTTCGCCGCGAGCGCATTCCTTCCGACGCTGCTCGCGGCATTCGACCGCCGCGCGCCGGGCGCGGTGATCGAGACGTTGCACGTCGACGAATGCCAGTTGAACGTCGCGCTCGAATCGGGGCGCATCGACTTCGCGCTCGGGCATTGCGCGGACGCATCCAGCCACTTCCAGCGCACCGCGCTGCTGCACGAACGCTGCGTACTCCTGATGCCGCGCCGCACCGCGCAGCGCCTCGCGCTCGCCGACGCTTTCGTGCTCGACGGCGACGCGCCCGACGCACTGCGCTTCGTTGCCGTGACGTCGCATCCGCAATCGATGCAACTGCTCGAGCGACACGGGCTGATGCTGCGCGTGCGTGCGGCGCTGCCCGACTTCATGGTCGTGCCCGCGCTGCTCGAGCACGGCGATTACGCGCTGATCCTGCCGGAGACGATCGCGATCACGTTTTCCGCACGGCAGCCGTGCGTGCTCTATGAGATTGCCGGAGCCGGCGAATGGGCCGTCAATGCGTACTGGCACCGGCGCTTCGATGCGGACCCCGGCCATCGCTGGCTGCGTGCGCTGCTGCTCGAATTGTTCGATATCGGCCGGCAGGCGCCGTTCGACGCATGGCTCGCACCGCAGCCGCCTGCTTGCGCGTAGCGGCGCAGGCAGGATCGCGCACCGGTGCAGGTCGCACGCAACGGTCAAAACGACGTGAGGATCCCGGCGACGATCGAGCTGGCGGTCGCGCCCGGCTTCGCGACCGCGACGCCGCCGCCCGCCGCGCCGTTCACGACGAAGCGCGCGTGCGCGCCGTTGCGCACCATCGCGGCCCCCGTATACAGCACGGTGCGCTTCGACAGCGGATAGTCGAACCGGATGCCGTACGAATTCGCATTGCCGTCGCTGTCGGCAACTTTCCGGTAATGACCGACGCTCAGCAGCAGCGACGCGCGTCCGATCGGCACCGTCGCACTGAGTTCCATCGTGTCGCTGTGCGGATACGCGCTCTGGCTGTCGATCGCGGCCGCGACGTCGGGGCCGCCACGATGCCGCAGGTACAGCGCGGCGATCTTCACGACGTTGAAGTCGTACGAGATCGCACCCAGCGTGTAGTTGCCGTTCGCGGCTGTGCTGGCGGGGCCGAGCGTCGGCGCGGCTGCCGGGCTGAACTTCTGCTGCATGTAATCGGCGTCGACCGACAACCCGCCGCGCACGTAGTTGACGCCCACGCCATACGTATCGCCGAGCGTCGCCGGCTGGCCGGCCGCACCGTTGGTGCCGCGCGCGGCCATCGCGCGCAGCATGAAGCCCGCGTAACGTGGCGACGTGTAGCGCATCGAGTTGCGCACGCGCAGGAATGCGGGGCCGACGAAGTTGTTCGTCGCGTTGCCCCATGCAAGACCTGCGCCGAGGCCCGGCAGGCTGTATGTGACGAGCGTCGTGTGCAGGATCGTGTAGAGCTCGCCGAACTGCACGCCGCCGAAGGGACCGGTGATGCCGACCCAGGCCTCGCGGCCGAACAGTGCGCTGCTGTTCGACAGCGCGCCGCTCGCCGCGTTGAAACCGTCCTCGAGCTTGAAGATCGTCGCGTAGCCGCCGCCGAGGTCCTCGACGCCTTTCAGCCCCCATTGCGATGCCCACAGGTTGCCGCTGCCCATGCGCGTCACATGGTTCGGCCCGGCGTTCGCGTATTCGATGGCGGTATCGACGCGGCCGTAGAGCGTCACGTTCGATTGCGCGGCCGCCGGCAACGTTGCACACGCCAGAAGCGCGGCAACCAGCCGCGCAAGCGGCACGGCAAGCCGGTCGGCCGGCCCGTTCGGATGGTTCATCTTGGTCGTCCCGTAGAAATTGCGGCGCCCGTCGGCATCGCGCCGCTCGTTGTGAAGCGCATTCGCGTTTCGGCGCGAACACTGCCGATCAAAACCGGGCCGAGTCTAGGAACGACAATTTCGGACGTCGACGCAATCCGCTCTATAACGCTTATAGACGTGCCACATGATGCGCGCGCGCCGCGCCGCACGTGCGCCGCGCGGCGGCCGGCGTGCGCGGCCTCGGTGTTTTCTTTATCCGGGTCGGTAAATGTCCGTGTGGCGCCGCTGTCACTCCGGCTATGGCGGTCGAATTTGGCCGACTACGCTGCGTCTCCGATCGTGTCATCCGCACGCATTCGCGCCGCGACGGCGCCCGGCCTGCCACGCCGGCACCGCGCTTTCCCACCGCCCGCTCCAGGAGAATCCGCATGTCCGCACCCACGGCCCCCGCTGCCGACGGCAAGCGCTATACGTACGAATGGTATGTCGTCGTCATCTGCATGCTCGCGTATGTGTTTTCGTTCGTCGATCGCCAGGTGCTCGTCCTGATGATCGAACCGATCAAGCGCGACCTGCACCTGACCGACACGCAGTTCAGCCTGCTCAACGGCTTCGCGTTTTCGCTCTTCTACGCCGTGATGGGGCTGCCCGTCGCGTATCTCGCCGACCGCTACGCGCGCCCGCGCATCATCTCGCTCGGCATCGCGCTGTGGAGCGTCGCGACCGCCGCGTGCGGGCTCAGCCAGCAGTTCGTGCAGATGTTCATCGCGCGCATGGGCGTCGGCGTCGGTGAAGCTGCGCTGTCGCCCGGTGCGTATTCGATGCTCGCCGACTACTTTCCGAAGGAAAAGCTCGGCCGCGCGATCGCCGTGTATTCGCTCGGCTCGTTCATCGGCGGCGGCGTCGCGTTCCTGATCGGCGGTTACGTGATCGCGCTGCTCAAGCATGCGAGCGCGTTCACGCTGCCGGTCGTCGGCCAGGTGCACGCGTGGCAGGTCACGTTCCTGATCGTCGGGCTGCCGGGGATTCTCGTCGCGCTGCTGTTCGCCGCGACCGTGCGCGATCCGCAGCGCAAGGGCCTCGCGCAGGATCGCTCGGGCGCCGTGCGGCGCGTGTCGATGCGCGATTCGCTGCGCTTCGTCGGCACGCATCGCGCAACCTTCGCGTGCCACTACCTGGGCTTCTCGTTCTACGCGATGTCGCTGTACTGCCTGTTGAGCTGGACGCCCGCGTTCTATATCCGTCGATTCGGGATGACGGCCGTCGAGGCCGGCTACACGCTCGGCATCGTGCTGCTCGTCGCGAATACGGCCGGCGTGTTCTGCGGCGGCTGGCTCAACGACTGGCTGCTGCGCCGCGGCCGCAGCGACGCGCCGATGCGCGCCGGCGCGATCGGCGCCGCATGCATGGTGATTCCCGCGACACTGTTCACGCAGCTGGACAGCCTGCCCGCGTCGCTTTCGATGCTGGTCGTCGCAATGTTCTTCGCGTCGTTCCCGATGCCGACGTCGACGGCCGCGATGCAGACGCTCGCGCCGAACCAGATGCGCGCGCAGATCTCCGCGCTGTTCCTGCTCGTGTCGAATCTGATCGCGCTCGGGATCGGCACGACGGTTGTCGCGCTGTTCACGGATCGCGTGTTCGGCTCGCCGGCGGCGGTCGGTCATTCGATGTCGATCGTCAACGTGGCGGCGGCCACGCTGGCCGCGTTGTTGCTGGCTGCCGGTTGCCGCCACTATCGCCGCAGCCTCGATCGCGAGCGTGGCCACATGCCGGCTGCGGCGCCGCACGCGGCCACGGCGGCCGATGCAATCGCCGCGCGCTGAGCACCGGACACAATCAGGCGCACACCTTCATACATGCCATTGATGCAATCGTCGATTTTTAATCGATTTGATTTATGCGATGCACGTCCCTATTCTCGGTTGCATGACGGCGCGGCAATCGCCGCGCCGGTTTCCTCCTACCCCACGGAACATTCCATGCAAGCGAACCGCCATCAGGTCCGGGTCGACGCGCTGATCGATGCGGCGCAGGACATCCGCTGTTTCCGGGTCTCGCGCGTCGACGGCCAGCCGTTCGACGCGTACGAGCCGGGCGCCCATATCGACGTGACCGCGCCGTCCGGCGTCACGCGGCAATACTCGCTGTGCGGGCGCCCCGACGAGCGCGGCAGCTATCTGTTCGCGGTGAAGAAGGAAGCGCGCTCGCGCGGCGGTTCGCGATCGCTGCACGACGACGTGCGCGTCGGCGCCGAGTTGTCGATCGGCGCGCCGCGCAACCTGTTTCGTCTGACGGATAACGCGAGCGAGCACGTTCTGATTGCGGCCGGAATCGGCATCACGCCGCTGCTGTCGATGGCCTACGCGCTCGCGCAGCGCGGTGCGCGTTACCGGTTGCACTACTTCGCGCGCAGTCGCGAGCATGCCGCATTCGTCGACGAACTGTCGGCCGACCCGTTCGCGTCGCACGTAAGGTTCCATTACGGGATCGAGCCCGTCGCGCTGGCGGCCGAACTCGCACGTTGCGTCGAATCGATCGACTCGAACGCGCATGTCTATACATGCGGCCCCGGGCCGTTCATGGATGCAGTGGTCAAAGCCGCGGCCACGCGAATTCCGGAAGACGCGATTCATCTCGAACGCTTCGCGGCGGAACCTGCAGCGGCCGATACCGCCGCGGACGTCGCGACGGCTCCGACCGACGGCTTCGAAGTGCGGCTGCAACGCAGCGGCCGATCGGTGCGCATCGCGCCCGATACGTCGATCGTCGACGCACTCGCGGCGATCGGTATCGATGTCGATACGTCGTGCGGCGAAGGCGTATGCGGCACCTGCATGGTGCCCGTGCTCGACGGCGAACCCGATCATCGCGATCACTGCCTCAGCAAGGCCGAGCGCGCGAGCAACACGGTGATCTGCTGCTGCGTGTCGCGTGCGCGCTCGGCGGTGCTCGTGCTCGATCTCTGATGCGCCGCGCGCGCCGACGTGCCGCCGCATCGATCCATTGATTGAGCGAGATGACGGTGCGCCGGCGGCAGACACCCGGTCGTGCCGATGGCGTCACGCACGCGACGCCCGATCGTCAGGCGTCGAAATGCTCGACGATCTCCGCGAGCAACGCGCGCATCCACGCGATCCCCTCGTCCTCGTGGAAATGCTCGTGCCAGTGCATCGTGACCGGCGCGGGCGGCAGCGTCACCGGCAGTTCGTACAACCGGAACGCATTGTCGCGGTTCAGGATCCGCGCGAGCCGCTTTGGCAGCGTCGCGTACAGATCGGTAACGGAAAGTACGCTCGGCAACGCGACGAAATGCGGCACTTCGAGTGCAATGTTGCGGCCGACGCCCTGCGCCCGCAGCGCATCGTCGAGCGCGTGGTGGCTGTGTTCGACCGACTTCACGTTGACATGCGCGGCACGCACGAACTGCTCGAGGCCCAGCGCCGCGCCGGCCGGCAGCCCGCGCCGGCGGCCCGTCATGCACACGTAGGTTTCCTCGAACAGAAGCTGATGCCGTGTACGCGGCATCAGTTCGGGGAGGTTGCCGATTGCGAAGTCGAGCCGGCTTGCGCGCAGCGCCTCCTCGATCTCCTCCACCGGCAGCGGCTGCACGCTGAGCGTCACGCGCGGCGCGCGCTCGCGCAGCGCCTGGCAGATCGCGGGCAGGTACGCCATCTCGCCCGCATCCGACAGCGACAGCCGGAACGTGCGTGTGCTCGTCGCAGGGTCGAAGCGCTCGGCGTAGCGCAGCGCGACGCGCACCATGTCGAGCGCCTTGCCGACGATCCCCGCGAGTTCGAGCGCGACCGGCGTCGGCTGCATCCCCGAACGCGTACGCACGAACAGCGGATCGTCGAACAACGTGCGCAGCCGGCCTAGCGAATAGCTGACGGCCGGCTGCGACAGCGCAAGCCGTTCGCCGGCCTTGGTCAGGCTGCGCTCTTCGACGATCGCCTGAAACACCCGCAGCAGGTTCAGATCGAGATGATCGACCGATGTCATGTACGCCTCCACTATTCGTCGAATTGATGCGTGGACGCATTTTAAATCAGTGCAGTGGATTTTTACGCGGACTGATGAAACCGTCGTCAGCGCTGCGGACGATAGAACATGTCGTGAATGAGGTCGCGCAACCACGCGATGCCGGGATCGGCCGAGAACTGCACGTGGGTATGCATCTGGATCTCGATCGGCGGCAACACGAACGGCAGCGGAAAGATCCGGAACACGCGGCCGCGGTTGAAACGCTCGGCGACGCTGCGCGGGAAGATGATCGCCAGGTCCGTGTGCTGCACGATTTCCGGCGCGACGATGAAGTGCGGCAGGCGCAGCACGACGGTGCGCTCGACGTGCAGTTCGTCAAGCCACTTCTCGACCATCCGGTGACCGGTGGCATTGCTGCTCGCGTAGACGTAGCGCAGCGCGGCGAGGTCCTCCCGCGTCGGCGCGCGCTTGCGAAGCGGATGGCCGGCCCGGACCATGCACACATGCTCGTCGGAGAACAGCGTCTCGCTCACGCAGCCGGGCCCCGGTTCGGGCACGTAGCCAAGCGCGAGATCGATCTCGCCGCCGCGCATCGCGGCGCCGACGACATCGACCGCCGCACTGGCGATGTCGACGCGAATACCTGGTGCGATTTCCGCGAGCCTGGCCAGCAGAGGCGGCAGGAAATAGAACTCCGACATGTCGGACATCGAAATGCGGAAGGTCCGGCACGCGGTCGCCGGATCGAAATGCGCGACCTGCTGCACCGCGAGGTCGATGATCGCGAATGCGCGCGTCAACGGGCCGTGCAGTTGGCGCGCCGTATCGGTCGGCGCCATGCCGGACGGCGTGCGCACGAACAAAGGATCGTCGAAAAGCGTGCGCAGGCGCCGCAACGCATGACTGACGGCCGGCTGCGTGAGCCCGAGCCGTTCGCCGGCTGCGGTCAGGCTGCGCAGCTCCGAGATCGCGAGGAACACGCGCAGCAGATTGAGGTCGGTGACGACCGGATGGGATTGGGTCATGGCGCTCGGGAGGCCGCAGCGGGGCACGTCTCACGCCCGGCGAGCGGTCGCACGACGCGGCGCAGACTACTTCGACGATGTTATCTCAAAACTTTCGCTGGCCATCGGGAAATGCGGCGTGGCGCCGGCAAACGGCGGCAGCGCGTCGAAGTCTTCGCGCATCGCCATGCGCACGGGGGACGCCAATGCGTGCTCCAGGGCACCGGCATCGTCGAACACGACCTTGTTACGCTGCATCGCGTATGCGCGGGGCACCGGCAGCGCGCTCCGATAGTCGACCCGCGTGTAGATTTCGACCGCGCGAATGCCGGGCAATTGCGCCATCAACGGCGGGTGATGATCGAGGTAGTGCGACAGCCACGCGTTCGGGTCCTCGGCCTCGCCCTCGTAGCCAACGAGGTAGGTGCAACCGCGCGGTGCCGCGCCGGGACCCGGCACCGCGATGGGCCGCACGGCCATCGCTTGCTGCACGACGCGCGTGCCGGCGGCGAGCCAGTGCTTCGTCCACTCGTGCGCGGCGCCCATCGGCCCGAGCACCGCTTCGAGCGCGGCGAGCTCGGCGAAATAGCATTGCAGCACGCACGCCGGCGACGGCGGACGCGCGGCGGGGTCGGCGCGATCGGCGGCCATCGCGACCGGCCGATGTACGACGAGCCGCGTGAGCCCAGCCGCCGCGCACATGGCCGCCAGTGCGTCGTCGGCCGCCGGCAGCAGCGGCACGCCGGCGGCCGCGCCGTCGGTGGCCTCGGCGATCAGGAACAGGCAGAGCTCCATCCGTCACCCCGCTTGCGCGGCCAGCGGATGCGCGAGCCGGTGAAACGTGCGTCCGAAATAGATCAACCCGTCGGCCGCCGCAAGCAGAGCGATGTGGTCGATCTCGACAAACAGCACCGAGTGCGACCCGACCGGCTTACTGTCGATGATGCGCCCTTCAAGACTGACGTTGGCGTCGGCCAGCACCGGCACGCCGGTCATCCCGTCGTGCCACCGTGCGTCGTCGAAGCGCGTATCGCCCGACGTCGACGTCATGCCGGCAAAGGCGGCCGCGACCTGCTGGCACGTGGACGGCAACAGATTGATCGCCACGCGGCCGTTGCCGCACATGATGTCGTGTGCGCGGCTGCCGCGGTTGATGCACACCAGCATCGTCGGCGGCGTGTCGGTCACCGAACAGACCGCGCTCGCCGTGATGCCCCAGCGGCCCTGCACGCCGTCGGTGGTAATGACGTTGACGCCGGCCGGAAGGCGCGACATCGCCTCGCGAAAGTCCCGGCGGACATCGTCGTGGATCGTTGTATCGTTCATCGAAGACTCCTGCTGCGAAAAAGAGCGGCACCCGTTCCGGTCACGGATACGGCGTGACAGGCGTGATGCCCGCAAACATGGCACCGGACCCGTCGTACGTCGCGTCGCCGAGAAACGCATGCTGCGTGACCACCATCGAGTCGCGCGCCAGCTGCTGCAGACGATTGTCCCGATAGATCGCGGCCGTGCCCGCCAGTTGGTACGCGCGCATCACGACGTTCGCGCACACCTGGGCGGCATGCGTCGCACTCAAGCGCAGCAGGTTCGCCTGCTGCGGCGACACCGGCCGGCCGGCGCTCAGCGACGCCCATGCCGCTTCCGCCGTCTCGTAGAAGAATGCCCGCGCACTGCGCCATTCGGCTTCGGCCTTCGCGAGCCCCTCGCGGTAGTACGGACGATCGGCGAGACGCGGCGCACCCGTCGTGGTTCTGGTCGCGCCCGACATCGCGGTAAGCAGGTCGAGCGCCGCACGCGCGAGGCCGACGTTGACGGCCGCATGAACCTGCGCCTGGTACGCCACGGCCGGATAGCGATACAGCGGCTCGTCGACGGTCGGCTCGCCGCCGCGCACGAACGTCCATGCATCGGCAACGAAACGGTCGTTCAGCGCAAGATCGTGACTGCCCGTGCCCTGCATGCCGACCACGCACCAGTTATCGACAATCTCGACCTGATTGGCGGGGAACACCGCCGTGAACGGCTTGCCCGGCGTACCGCCGTCAGCCGGCGCACCGCCGATGCCGACGCCGATCCAGTCGGCACCCTTGCAGCCGCTCGCGAAGCGCCAGCGTCCCGTCACGCGATAGCCGCCGGGCACGCGTGTGGCGGGCTGCAGCGGATACAGCCCGCCTGCGAACACCTGGTCCGGTCCGTCCGCATAGATCGTGCGCTGCGTGTCGAGCGGCAACGCGGCGAGGTACGTATTGGCCGAGCCGAATGCGGCGACCCATGCGGCCGAGCCGTCCGCGATCGCGATCTTTTCGAGCATCGCGAGGAAGGCGTGCGGCGGCAGCGCGTCACCGCCGAAACGTGCCGGCGTACCGGCGCGGAAGATACCCGCGCGCTTCATCAGCGCGATCACGTCGCGCGGTACGTGCGACAACCGATCGAATTCGTCGCGCCTGCGTTCGATCTCCTGGATCACCGTCTCGAGCGCCAGTGGTGAAAGGTCCTCGGATTCCTGGCGGGCGTCGGCGTATGTGCCGGCCACGACGGCGCGAATGGCGGAATTGGCTTGCATGGTGGAGTCCTGTGTCTGGATTGGAACGGGAATGGCCGGTGCGATTAGCGCGATCGCACCGCGTCGCGTACGGCCTTCGGATGCGTTTCGGGTGCGATCCACGTCGCGACGATCGTCAACGCGCCAAGAATCACGAGATAGATGACGATCGGCGTCGCGCTGCGGTAGTGCGCGAGCAGCGCGGTCGCGATCATCGGCGACAGCCCGCCACCGAGCACCGACGCGATCTCGCGGCCGATGCCGAGCCCCGAGAAGCGCAGATGGACGGGCAGCAGTTCGCTGATGAACGCGGGCTGCGCACCCTCGAGGATGCCGATGGCAATGCTGTTCGCGAGAATCAGCGCGACGATGACATGCCAGAACCGGCCGGATTCCAGCAGCATGAAATAGGGATACGCAATCAGCACGACGACGACTGCGCCGAGCAGGTAGACGGGCCTGCGGCCGACGCGGTCGGTCAGGCGGCCTGCGAACAGCGTCACCGGAATCATCAGCAGCATCGAAATCACGAGCCCGCTCAGCAGCCACGATGCGTTCAGGCCGATGAACTTGCCGTATGCAAGCGAGAACGCAAAAAACAGGTACGACACCGCACCTTCGCCAAAACGCAGACCGAACACGGTCAATACCTGCCGCGGGCATTCGCGCAACACGTCGACGAGCGGGGTCGAGCTGGCCTTGCGCGCCGAGCTGGCCGTGGCGAATTCCGCGCTTTCGCCGATCGAGCGGCGCATCCACAGGCCGAACGCAACCAGTACGATGCTGGCAAGGAACGGGATGCGCCAGCCCCAGCGCTCGATATCGGCCGCGGGCAGTTGCTGCACGAGCAGGAAGGCCGCAGTCGACAGCACGAAGCCGAACGCCGCGCCGCACGGACTCCACGCGGCCAGCGCGCCGCGCTTGTCGGCCGGCGCATTCTCGTGAATCAGCAGGATGCTGCCGCTCCATTCGCCGCCGGCCGCCAGCCCTTGCAGCACGCGCAACAGCACTAGCACAATTGGCGCCGCGACCCCAATCTCGCGATAGGTCGGCAGCAGCCCCATCCCGACCGTTGCCGCCCCCATCGTCAACATCGTCAGCGTCATCACCGTCTTGCGGCCGTAGCGATCGCCGATGTGCCCGCACAGCAGACCGCCGATCGGCCGGGCGACGAAGCCGACCGTGAAGCCACCGAACGCCGCGATCGTGCCGGTCAGCGGATCGCTGCCCACGGGAAAGAACAGCTTGCCGAACAGCAATGCGGCGGCCGTACCATACAGAAAGAAGTCATACCATTCGAGTGCCTGGCCAAGTACGGCGGTCGTGACCGCGCGCCGGACCGAATTCGTGCCGCGGGAAACCGGCAACGCGCCCGCCGACAGGGGTGCTGGTGTATTCATGGGAAGCCGCAAGTAAGTTCAGTTGTCCTGCCTGTCGTACATCGGGCGACAGGTCCTCGATCGAATCCGTGTGCTGCGTCGAACCCACGATAAGAGCGGCGCCGGTCGCGGTCAAATTCCCGCCAAAAATGCCCCCCATGAATCGCATTCATGGTCGCGTCGCCGCGTGAAGCTGCCGACAAATTATCGATGCAACTTATCTTGCATGCCGTTTTAGATCAATTTGACCGATTTGGACGCGACGACGAAACTGGCCGTGTCATCCGCACGTGGTCCGCCTCAAAGCGGCCCCGGCCTTTCCTCGCGACTCTTTCCCCACGACGATGAACGACATTTCCTGCCAGACGATTGACACAAGCGCGTTGCACGGTCTCGCGCAGCCCGATCGCATTGCACCCGCGATGTATCACGACCCCGCACTGTTCGAGGCCGAGCTCGATCGCATCTTCTACCGCACCTGGATCTGGGTCGCGCACGAAAGCGAACTGCCGAACCCGGGCGACTTCATCACGACGACGATCGGCCGCCAGCCGGTGATCGTCGTGCGCGACAAGACCGGCGACATCAACGTGCTGCAGAACCGCTGCCGCCACCGCGGGGCGACCGTGTGCGAATCGCACAAGGGCAACGCGAAAGGCTTCACGTGCCCGTATCACAGCTGGTCGTACGCGCTCGACGGCACGCTGCGCGCGCTGCCGTACGGCGACGGCTACGAAGGCGTATGCGAGAAAGGCGACCTGCCGCTCGTGAAACTGCTCGTCGGCGTGTACCAAGGGCTGATCTTCGCGAGCTTCAACGACGACATCGAATCGCTCGAGGATTTCCTCGGCGGCGCGAAGCCCTGGATCGACCTGTTCATGAAGCAGGGCGCCGGCTACCCGATCAAGGCGAACGGCGAGCACAAGTTCAGGTTCAAGGGCAACTGGAAGATTCAGCTCGAAAACACGACGGACCTCTATCACTTCCCGGTCGTGCACAAGTCGTGGATGAAGTCGATCGACGACGAGACGGCCGCTGCGATCACGAGCTTCATGACGAGCGAGGACGCGTTCTGCCGTGCGCTCGGCAACGGCCACAGCCTCGCGGTGCTGATGCCGGAGCTGATCGATCTCGACGACGACGACGGCGCGCCGCTGCCCGAACGCTTCGCGCCGCTCGCCGCGAAACTCGCCGAGCGCCACGCGCCCGAAGAAGTGCGCCGCATCGTGCGCTCGCTGATGGGCGTCGGCTTCAACCTGAACCTGTTCCCGAACCTCGCGCTGTCGATGGCGTTCTTCCGCGTGCTGCGGCCGATCTCCGCGACCGAGACGGAGATCCGCCACGTTGCGCTCGCGATGGACGGCGGCCCGGAAGAAGCGAACCGCGAGCGGCTGCGCATTCACGAGCACTTCCAGGGCCCGTTCGGCTTCGGCAGCCCCGACGATGCGGAAGCGTGGGAGCGTGTGCAGCGCGGCGCGTACGCCGGGCCCGACGTGCCGATCCTCGTGAACCGAGGGCTGAACCGCGAGACGATCGCCGCGAACGGCGAAAAAACCGCGCATGCGACCGACGAGACCGGGATGCGCGAGGCCTATCGCCAATGGCGCAACATGATGGAGCAACAGTGATGGACGACCGCAATGCCCTCCTTTCCGAGCAGACCTTCGCCCGCGCGGTCGAATTCGTGTGGCGCGAAGCCGAGATGCTCGACCGCCGAAACTATCGCGCATGGCTCGATCTGTGGGATCCGGCCGGTCATTACGTAGTGCCGATCGATCCCGACACGACCGACTTCGCGGCGACGCTCAACTACGTATTCGACGACCACGACATGCGCGAAAAGCGCGTGCAGCGAATGGTGTCCGGTTACTCCGCGTCGGCGACGGATGCCGCGCGCACGGTGCGCACCGTGTCGCGCTTCACGCTGGAAAGCGGCAGTGCCGGCACCGTCGAGCTGAAATCGGCGCAGGTCGTCGTCGCGTACAAGCGCGGCACCGTGACGCTGTTCGCGGCCGACGTCACGCACAAGCTGCACGTCGATGCGGACGGGGAAATGCGGATCGCGGAGAAGGTCGTGCGGCTGATCGACTCGACCGAAGCGCTCAGCGCGATCGGCTTCCTGCTGTAAGCGGCAACCGGCTCGCCGTCGCGAACGCAACGGTGAGCCGGTGACCTTCACCTTTCCCGACGACCATGCCCACACTCGAAGTTTTCTTGCCGGCCGGCCATGACGACGCACGCAAGGCCGACCTGATCACCCGGCTCAGCACTGCGACCGTCGACGCGATTGGCGCACCGCTCGAATCGGTGCGCGTGCTGCTTACCGAATTGCCCGCGACGCATATCGGCCTCGGCGGCCGCACCGCAGCCGATGGCGCGCCGCCGTCGCTGCCGGTGATCGTCGCGATCCTGATCGCCGGCCGCACCGACGAGCAAAAACGCGCGCTGATCGCGGCGCTGTCCGACGCCGCCGCGAACGTGCTCGATGCGCCGTTGCAAGCGACACGCGTGATCGTCAAGGACATCCCGAACACCGACTTCGGAATCGGCGGCCGCACCGCCCGGGCGTTGGGACGCTGATCATGCGCCGCGCGCCGCTGCCATGCCGTGACGCACCGCAGCCGCTACGCCGGCACGTCGGCAAGCGGCAGCGTCACGCGGCAGTCGAGCCCGCCGCCTTCGGCCGGGCTCGCCACGATCCTGCCGCCGTGGCGCGTGACGATGCTCTTGCACAGCGACAGGCCGATCCCGTTGCCGCCTGCCTTCGACGACGAGAAGCCGTCGAACAGCCGATCGTGCGCGCCTTCGGCGATCCCGGGCCCGTTGTCGATCGCACGCAACTCGGCGTGGCCGTCAACCTTCGCGGTGCCGAGCACGAGCGTGCGCGGCGTGCGCGTGCAGCCGGCAAACGCCTCGATCGCGTTGAACGCGAGATTCAGGATCACCTGCCCGATCAGCACGCGCTCGCACCGGATCGGCAGCGGCGCGTCGGCCTGCACGATCGCGACCGCCACGTCCGCTTCCTTCGCCCGCAGCTCGATGAAGTACGCGACGTCCGCGAGGATCTCGCGCAGGTCGGCAGACGCGACGACAGGCTCGCGCTTCACGATGAATTCGCGCACGCTCTTGATGATCAGCGCCGCATGCTCGGCCTGGCGATCGGCGCTGCGCAGGCCCCAGATCGCGTCGTCGACGGCACCGCGCGCGTTCAGGCGCTGCACCGCGCCCTCGATGAAGTTGCGCACGGCCGCGAGCGGCTGGCTCAGTTCGTGCGCGATCACGGTCGCCATCTCGCCCATCGCGTTGTAGCGGCCCGCGTATTCGAGCATGCGCGCCTCCGCACGCCGCGCGTCCTCGATCGCGACTTCGTCGCTCACGTCGCGAAACTGCACCAGCATTCCGTCGAGATCGCCTTCGATCTCGACCTGCCGGCACAGGATCCGCAGCCAGCATGGCGAGCCGTCGCGTCGCACGATGCGGTAGCGCTGCGGCGCGCTCGGGCATGCCGACGGCGCATCGCGCAGTTGCGCGACGAGCCGGTCGCGATCTGCATCGGCGAAGTAGCCGAGCACGTCGCCGAGCGGTTCGCCGGGCGCGAGCCCGAGCACGCGCCGGCCCGACTCGCTGATGAACTGTACGCCGCCATCGCGTGTCACCACCGCGATGCCTTCGTCGAGGTCCTGCATGAACTCGCGCAGCCGCGCCTCGTAGCGGCGCAGTTGCCGGCGAACCGCCTCTTCCGCGCTGATGTCGCGGAACTGCACCATCACGACGTCGCGTCCGCGCAGCGGCACGTACGTCGCGGTCGCCTCGGACAGCATGTCGACGCCAGTGCGCGACCGATAGCACCATTCGTACACCTGCGGGCCGTCGACCAACGCGCGATCCCATGCGCTCACCGCGATCTCGCGCCGGTATTTCGGCTCGGGACGCGTCATGTCCGGCGCCTTCAGCGGCAGCAATTCCTCGACGGAAAAGCCGAGCGCGATGCACGCGGCACGATTCGCCCACACGATCGCGCGGGTCTGCGCGTCGTGGAGCAGCACGCAGGTCGTCAGCGCGTCGAGCAGCCGGTGGAAGTCATCTTCGTCGGGGAAACTCATGATCGGATTCGTATGAAGGCGCACGGCGTCGCGCAGCCGGACGACCAACATAGCACCGCGATGCGCGGCCCGCATCTGAAGATTTCTTTAGGCCTGCACGGAGCGACACCAGTCGCGCGGCCCTACGCCCCAATTGCTGCGTGTTTTCGGCGTTTCTAGACTCGTTGCATCCAGTTGCCCGCGCAATCGAACCCTACCCCAGGAGACCGCCATGCCCCACGCCGCCCTCGCCCTCGACGCCGCGTCCACTTCGCCGAATGCGCTCCGCGAAGCGGCCGCGCGCGTGTCGCCGCTCGACGTGGTGATCGAGACCGTCGTCGCGCGCCGCGACGAGTTCGACCGACTGTCGCACGTACCGCGCGACGTGATCGCGCTGTTCAAGGCGGCCGGCATCTATCGCGCGGGCACGCCGCGCCGCTTCGGCGGAGACGCGCTCGCGCCGACCGCTTTCCTCGACATGATCGAGCGGATCGCGACCGCCGACGGGTCGGCCGCGTGGGTCGCGAGCTTCGGCTCGGCAAACGTCTACCTGGCCGCGCTGCCGCTCGACACGCAGGCCGAGCTGTACGCGAGCGGCCCCGACCAGGTATTCGCCGGCGGCCTGTTCCCGGTGCAGCCGGCGCAGGCGGCGCCGGGCGGCTGGCGCGTGAACGGCACATGGAAATTCGCGAGCGGCTGCAAGGGCGCCGACTGGCTCGGTGTCGGCATCGCGCCCCCCGGCGTGCAGGGCGCCGCGCCGAACAAGCCGCGCACGGCCGTGTTCCGCGCCGCCGATGTCGAGATCGTCGAGAACTGGAGCGTGGTCGGGATGCAGGGCACCGGCAGCCACGACCTGCGCGTGAACGACCGCATCGTGCCCGAGGCGTGGACCTTCGTGCGTGGCGGCGAGGCGACCGTCGACGAGCCCCTGTACCGCTATCCGACCGTCGCGTATGCGGCGCAGGTGCTGGCCGTGGTCAACCTCGGGCTGGCGCGCGCGGCGCTCGACGTCGTGAACCGGATGTCGGGCGGACGCCAGACGACCACCGGCGCGCCGCGTCTCGCCGATCGTGCGTATTTCCGCATCGAACTCGCAAAAGCCGAGGCGCAGCTGCGCTCGGCGCGCGCGTTCTTCTACGACGCCACCGACGCCGTCTGGCAATCGATCCTCGCCGGGAACCCGGTAACGGCCGAACAGGTCAGCCTGCTCCGGCTCGCCGCGACGCACATCGCCCGCGAAGGTGCGAGCGTCGTCGAGCGCGCGTACCGGCTCGGCGGCACGGCCGCGATCTATCGTACGCATCCGCTGCAGCGTCTGCTGCGCGACGCGATGGTCGTCACGCAGCACGCGTTTCTCGGCGAAGGCAACTTCGACGGCGCGGGCGCGGTGTTCACCGGCGTCACGCCGTTCCCCGGTTATCTGTGATCCGCGTCGACCCGCTTCGATCCCGCTCAACGCATTCTTCAGGAGAACCTCCGATGTCCGAAACCAATCCGTTGCCGCTGCGCGTGCTGTTCTGCTGCGGCGTGTCGCAGAACTTCTTCGACCTGCCACGCGAGAAGATCGGCGAAGTGTGGCAAGCGTACGGCGCGATGCTCGCCGCGATCGAAGCCATGCCCGGCGTACGCGTGCTCGGCGTGATGGATGACGACCGCCTCGTCGTCGGCCAGGCCGACGGCGCGCCGTGGACGTTCTACATCATGGCCGACGTCGCCGACTTCGACACGACGGTCGCCGTGTGCAACCTGTATCGCACGACGCCCGTCGGCGAATACAACCTGTGGCGCTACGGCAAGATCGAGGCGCGCGTCGGCCGTGCGCTGACCGTGCCCCCGGCCGCGAAGCCCGCAGCGTGACGCAGATCATGACCGGCCCCGATTCGACACGCACGATCGAAGCGCTCGCGCAGCGCGTCGCGACGCTCGACGCCGAACGCGCGGTGCGCGCGACGATCACGCGCTACATGGCGCTGTGCGACGTGCCCGAGGACGCGGGCGACGGCCCGGCGCTCGCCGCGCTGTTCACGGGCGACGCGGTATGGGAAGGCATCGGCCCGCAATACGCGCGCAAGTTCGGCCGACTCGAAGGCACCGACGCGATCGTCGCGATGCTGCGCCGCTATCTGCCGCCCGAGCCGCATTTCGCGGCGAACCTGCATTTCCTGACGTCGGAGTCGATCGATGTCGACGTCGGCCACGCAACCGCGCGCGGCCGCTGGATCATGCTGCAGGCGTCGCGCTATGCGGACGGCACGGCCGAGCTGATCGCCGCGCGACTGACGATCGACTTCACGCGTGCCGACGACGGCTCGACGTGGCTGATCCGCCATTTCCGCACCGAACGCGTGCTCGACGGCCCATGGCCGCTCGCTGCCGCGCCACGGCTCTGAACCCTATCACGCGCTCGTACGCCATCGCATCCATGACAGGCTTCATCGATACCTTCACGCTGGGCGGGCCCGGTCCGACGATCGCAATCAAGGACACGATCGACATCGCCGGCCATCCGACCCGTGCGGCGAGCCGCGCGCTCGCCGATACGCCGCCCGCCGAGCAGCACGCGGACGTCGTCCGTCTGCTGCTCGACGCCGGCTGGCAGATCGCCGGCAAGGCGAACATGCACGAGCTCGCGTTCGGCATGACCGGCATCAACGACTACACGGGCACGCCGGTCAACCCGCAGGATCCGACACGCATTCCGGGCGGCTCGTCGAGCGGCTCCGCATCGCTCGTCGGGCTCGGCGCGGTCGACGCCGCGCTCGGCACCGATACCGGCGGCTCGATTCGCGGGCCCGCCGCATGCTGCGGCGTGATCGGCATGAAGCCGACGTTCGGTCGCGTATCGCGGCGCGGTGTCGCGCCGGCCGTGACGACGCTCGACTGCGTCGGGCCGTTCGCGCGCGACGTGCGCACGCTCGCGGCCGTGATGGCCGCGATCGCGCCCGGTTTCGAACGCACCGGCGCCGCCGCGTCCGCGTCCGGCTGTACGATCGCGCGCGTGATCGTCGACGCCGATCCGGCGATCGTCGCCGCGCTCGACGCCGCGATCGGCGCATCGGGCCTGCGCGCACACGACGTCGTGCTCGATGAAATGTCCGACGCGTTCACCGCGGGGCTCGCGGTCATCAACGCGGAAACGTTCCGCGCGTTCGGCCATCTCGTCGAAACCGGGAAGCTCGGCGCGGATCTCGATGCGCGGCTGCGCATGGCAGCGACGACGACGCCGGCCGCGCTCGCGCAAGCCGAAGCGGTGCGTAGTCGCTTCACCGCGCAGGTCGACGCCGCGCTCGAACGCGCGGACGTGCTGGTGCTGCCGACGCTGCCCGCGCTGCCGATCACGCTCGCGCAGGCGCGCGACGGCGTATCGGTCATCGCGATGTCGTCGCTGATCCGCCCGTTCAACCTGAGCGGCCATCCGGCGCTCAGCCTGCCGCTGCCGCTCGCGGGTACGCCGCTGAAGGCCGCGCTGCAGATCGTCGGGCGCAACGGCGCGGACGAACAGGTGTGCGCGGTCGCCGCGCACTTCGAGGCGGCACTCGCCGCATGAACCACGATGCGCGCGCCGCTTCGGCAGCGCATCCGCGAACCAGGGAATCACGCACCATGTCAGACCGAGTCGTCCTCGTCACCGGCGCCGCGCGCGGGCTCGGCGCCGTCATTGCCGAACGCTTTCATGCGGCCGGCTATCGCGTCGCACTGGCCGACATCGCCGTCGATGCCATTCATGCACATGCGCGCGATCTCGATCCGGGCGGCGAACGCGCGATCGCGCTGCCGCTGGACGTCACGTCGAAGCGCGATTTCGAGGCCGCGCGCGATGCGCTCGTCGCACGCTGGGGCGCAATCGACGTGCTCGTGAACAACGCCGGTGCGTCGAAAGTCGTGCCCGCGATGGAGATCACGGCCGAGCAGTTCGACCACGTGATCGACGTGAACCTGCGCAGCGTGCTGTTCGGCTGCCAGGTGTTCGGCCAGTACTTCGCGACGCGCGGCGCGGGCCGCATCGTCAACATCGCATCGCTCGCCGGGCAGAACGGTGGCTCGGCGACGGGTGCGCACTATGCGGCCGCGAAAGGCGGCACGCTGACGCTGACCAAGGTGTTCGCGCGCGATCTCGCCGCGCAGGGCGTGACCGTCAACGCGATCTCGCCGGGACCGCTCGATTTGCCGATCGTCCATGAAAGCGTCGCGCCGGAGAAGCTGCGGCAAGTGCTCGCGAGCCTTCCCGGGGGCAAGCTCGGCTCCGCGAGCTTCGTCGCCGATGCGGCGGTGCTGCTCGCATCGGGCGACGCATATTTCGCGAACGGAGCGTGCTGGGACATCAACGGCGGGCTGTACATGCGTTGAATGGCGGCAGGCAACGACCACGCGCGCGCCGCCGGCGCCGCGCTGCGTGCCGGTGCGCGATGTGCGATGTGGCTCACATCCTTCGCCAGTCGCTCGCGCCACTAACGCAGCGGTTCGTCGCCGTCGCCCCACACGACCATCACGTCGCGCACGAGCGCCGCGATCGAGGTCGCGCCGAGTTTCTCCTTGATGCTCGCGCGATGCACGTCGACGGTCTTCACGCTGATCGACAGGTCCGACGCGATCTGTTTGCTGCCCTTTCCGTCGACGACGCCGCGCAGCACTTCCTTCTCGCGCGCGGTCAGCGCATCGAGCCTGTGGCGCAGCTCGCGGTGACGCTGGTCGACCGCGTGCCGCTGCTGCGCGAGCCGCAGCGCGCGTTGCACGCGCTCGAGCATCTGCTGCGAGTTGTACGGCTTCTCGACGAAATCGATCGCGCCATTCTGCAGCGCGCGCACCGACATCGGAATGTCGCCGTGTCCGCTGACGAAGATCACCGGCAACGTCGCGCCGCGCGCATTCAGTTCCGCCTGCACATCGAACCCGCTCTTCTCCGGCATCCGCACGTCGAGCACGAGGCACGCCGGCAGGTTCACGTCGAAGCGCCCGAGAAAATCGGCGGCATTCGCGAACCCTTCGGACGCGATGCCGACCGATTCGAGCAACCATGCGAGCGACGTGCGCATGCCGCTGTCATCGTCGACGATGTATACGATCGGATTGGGTGACGTCATCGGGGTGTCTCGCAAGATATCGGTATCGCACGCGCGGCATCCGGGGCCGGCGTCGTTTGTCGGGGATGTGCGGCACATCATAACGAGCCGAAAATGCGCTGAATACCCTTTTGAGTCCCGGACGAGCACGGCAATCGCATTTTTTCGCGCGCCGTGCCGCGCATCTAGGTAGAACCTTTAGACGCGTTGGCGGGAACGCCAGCCGCGCCATCAATCGTGCGAATGGTCGTCGGCTTTTTCGCGACGTACGCTGGGGTCACCGTCGACGTTTCCGTGCGCATCGACCGCGCGTACGGT
Source organism: Burkholderia territorii (assembly GCF_001718335.1). Lineage (NCBI taxonomy): Bacteria > Pseudomonadati > Pseudomonadota > Betaproteobacteria > Burkholderiales > Burkholderiaceae > Burkholderia > Burkholderia territorii. The sequence continues at coordinate 350,511 of NZ_CP013365.1, read as the reverse complement.
CGTCGCCTTCATCCATCCAGGAACGCCCATGTCCGCAACGATCGATAACCCGCAACCGGCGCGCGGAGCACCCGCCGACGCGCAAAAGGCCTTCCGCCAGGCAATGGCCCACCTCGGCGCGGCTGTCAACGTGATTACCACCGCAGGGCCGCACGGCCGCTGCGGGATCACCGCGAGCGCTGTCTGTTCCGTCACCGACACGCCGCCGACACTGCTCGTTTGCCTGAACCGGTCCAGCGCGATGCACGCGATCTTCGAGCGCAACCGGCACGTGTGCATCAACGTGCTGCCGGCCGAGCACGAACTGCTCGCGCGTCATTTCGCGGGAATGACGGAACTGCCGATGGAGCGCCGCTTCGAGCTGCCGGTATGGGATCGCGGTGAACGGGACGTGCCCGTGCTGCGCGATGCGCTCGCGAGCCTGCAGGGAACGATCGCCGAGATGAAGGAAGTCGGCTCGCATTCGGTGATGTTCATCGAGGCGACGTCGATCCGTGTGCGAGACGACGGCGACAGCCTCATCTACTTCAGCCGTGCGTTCCATCGCGTATCGCGCACGGCCTGCGTGCGATAACCGTCACGGTGCGTTGCCGCGCGCGGCTCGCGCGAGCGCACGCCCGCGCAGTGCTACGCGGGCGTCCGCAACGCACGCTGTCCCGCCGCGAGCGCCGCGCCGGCGAACAGCGTCAGCGCCGAATAGACGAGCCCGCGCGCGAGCCCCGCGCTGTCGGACACCCAGCCGATCGCGACAGGCCCGGCGATCTGCCCGAACGCGAAGATCGTCGTGAACGCGCTGATGCCCTTCGCCCAGCCTTCCGGCGGCAGGTTGTGACGCACGAACGCGGTCGTCGACGCGACCGCCGACAGGAACGTCGCGCCGAACAGCACGCCCGATGCGAACGCGGCCGCCGGATGCACGAACAGCGCGGGCATCAGCGTCGCCACGCCGAGCAACGCATTGAGCATGGCGAGCGCCTGGCCGCCGCGCATCCGGTCGAGCAGCGCCGACCACAGCCGCGCCGACACGACGGTCGCGACACCGAGCATCACATAGAACGCGGACACGACCGCGCCGCTCATCCCCGCGCCCCGCAGCAGCGCGACGATGAACGTCATGTAGCCGATATAGCCGACGCCGAACAGCCCGTAGCCCGCGAGCGCGAGTGCGAAGCGCGCGGGGCTCGTGCTCGCCACAGGCGCCGCACCGTCGCGCCGCACGGCCGCTGCCGCGTGCGCATGCTCGATGCGACGTGCCGCCGCCACCGCGATCGCCGAGAACAGCACGCACGCGAATGCGAGCGCGAACCATGCCGGTTGCCAGCCGTGCGCCCGGTGCACGAGCGTCGCGGGCACGAGCAGCGACGACGCGACGATGCCCCATCCCGTGCCGCCGTAATAAAGCCCGAGCAGCAGCCCCGCATCGCGCGGCGACGCGGACGCGAGCCGCGCGGCCAGCACGCCGCCGCTGATGAAGATCAGTGCACTGCCGATGCCGGTCGCGAGCCGCTCGACGAGCAGCACGTTCATGCCGGACGTGAGCCCGCATGCGGCCATCAACATCGCGGTCAGCGCGCAGCCGGCGGCGAGCAGCGAGCCGCTGCGCCAGCGGCGCGACAGGAACGGGAAAACGAGTGCGCCGATCAGGTAGCCGGCCGCGTTGGCCGTGTTCAACGCGCCGGCCTGCGCGAAGGTCCAGCCGAGATCGGCCTTCATCGGCGGCAGTAGCAATGCATACGAGAAGCGCGCGAGGCCGAGCGCGATCGCGCTGCCGAGCGACAGGCCGATCGCGAGCCGCCATGCGGCCATCCGGTCGGGTTCGGTGGCGCGTGCATCCGGCCGTGCTCGGCCGGCGTGCTCCGGTTGCGGCGCTGCGCGCATCGCGTGTCTCCATCGTGGTTCGAATCGTGCCGCCGGGACGGCGGTGCGCGCACGGCTGCGGCCCGCACGCGAAGTCGTCAGATGGTGCCAGAAAATCGTCGCCGCCGCCGAAGCCGGCCCGTCGACGGCTGGCCGACCGTCCGCATGGACGCTGGCCGCTCGCCGCGCGCTGCGCAACGTTCGTGAATAGTGAAAATCGAAATGATCGACGCGATTGCACGCGCAATTCAAATAAATCACCGAATCAATTCATCATTAATGGCCTCGATATTCAAAAAATAACCGATGCTCTTCTCGCCCCGATTTATTCGCCTTCATTGCGCGATCCGCGGCGAACCCGCTTGTTTAGCACACCGCAGCTAAAAACGAATCAACGCATTGCATTCGCGAAATCGTCAGACTAATATCGACGCCACTCGTCCGGCATTCACGAAATTCCTGACGAGTGGCGGTCATTCCTTTACCGCGCTTCATGTTGAATCGCTCATGTTCACCACAGGAGAATTGACATGCAGGAAACCACGCAGATCGAATTGCTTGACTGGATGCAGGAAGACACGCACCCCGAGGCCGTCGACATGATGGTCGAGGACGCCGTGGTGCCGTTCGGCACCGCGCTCTGGCCGGTCTGAGCGGCCAGCCCGTTCCCGCGGAGGGGCTACGGCCCCTCCGCCGCTTCCGGAGACACGCATGCTGAACCTGCACCGCGCGCTCGGCCATCACCCGGCGCTGCGCGACAAGCTCGCTCGCGGCGAAACGGGCAAACTGCTGGTCGGCTACGACACCCGCAATCGCGACGTCGCGTTGCGCGCGTTTTCCGCCTTGCCCGACTCGTTCGACGCGACGACCCTCTGCCTCGAAACCACCCCGCCCGACGACATCGCCGCCGCCCTTGCGCGCGCGGATCTGTTCGTACTGCTGTACGACTCGTCGTGCCTGCCGACACCGTCGCCGAGCGGCCCGCCGTTCCTGGCCGCGATCCGCCCCGCGATCGTCGAGCACTGGAGCAAGTCGGTGCTGTTCAAGGATTACGGCCCGCATCTCGACGAAGCGTTCGCCGAATCGCTCGACGACATCGCCGCGCGCAACGGCCGGCTGATCGAAGCGGCCGCGCGCGCATCGCGGATCCACTTCATCGACGAAGCCGGCAACACGCTCACCGGCTCGCTTTCACCGGACCAGAAATGGACAAGCGTGGACGGGATGGGCAATCTCGACGTGGTGCCAGGCGAGATCGCGACGCACGTCACCGACCTGCGCGGCTCGATCGTGTTCAGCGGCACGTTCCTCGGCACCGTGCCGTTCGCGATCAAGTACCGCGTGACGGAGCGGCTCGCGACGCTGCACGTCGAAGACAGCCAGATCGTCGATTTCGACAGCGACGACGCGGGCTTCCGGCGCGACTTCGCGTCGTACCTCGACCGGCATGACAATCACCGGCGCATCGAGGAGTTCGGCATCGGCACCAACCTTGGCATCCGCGCGCTGTACGGCCGCAACGCCGGGTTCGAGGAGCGCCATCCGGGCCTGCATCTCGGCCTCGGCGGCGGCGCGAACGGCAGCCACCACCTCGACCTGATCTTCGCGCGCGGCACGCTCGCGTTCGACGAGCGGATCGTGTTCGACGGCGCGTTCGCCGTCTGACTTTCGATCAGCCCTCGGCGGCCGCGGTGTCGCCGAGCCACTTGTACATCACGAAGCAGTCGACGAAGCCGAGCCGCGCGTGGCGATACGCGCGCGGCAAGCGGCCGACGATCTCGAAGCCGAGCTTCTGCCACAGCGCGACGGCCACCTCGTTCGTCGCGACCACCGAATTGAACTGCATCGCGAGAAAACCGCGTTCGCGCGCGACCTGCTGCGAGTGCTCGCACATCATTCGCGCGACGCCCTTGCCGCGCGCAGCCTCGCCGACCATATACCCGCAGTTGCAGACGTGATTGCCGGGCCCGGCCGCGTTGGCCTTCAGATAGTACGAGCCGAGCAGCACGCCATCCTCCTCGGCGACCCACGTGCAGAGCGGCGCGTCGAGCCACAGCGCGCGAGCGGCCTCCTGCGTCGCCGCCGGATCGAATGCGTAGGTTTCCCGCGCGGTGACGATCGCGTGGTACGTGGGCCAGAAGCGGGGGAAGTCGTCTTCGGTCATCGGGCGAAGCGTGATCATGCAGGTCCTTTCGAGTCGAGGGATCGAAGCGGCATCGCGACGGTAGCGCAGCGAGCCGTGCGTATCGCGCGATGGTGCCAGAAACGCGCGGACCATGTCGCTCCATTCAAGGGCTGCCGACAAGATTGCCGCGCTCGCCCGGGCATGCGCGGGCGGCGATCACGCGCTGCACGCCAGCGAGATCGGCCGTTCGGTCGAATCGCCATCGCTCGTGCCGAATGAAAGAATGATCTTCGTTCGGAAAGCCGGCCTCAATGCCCGATATACCGCGCCTCACAGGCACCGGACACATTCTCGTGCCGCGCCTTCACGTCGCGCTTCGGCTCGATCCGGTAGTCGGCCAGCGAACGTCTCGCTTCATCAACCGCACCCGGCAGATCAGCCAACCACGTCGACATCTCTATCCACCATGTAACTTATAAGCTACAATGCTCTCCAGGTTCGAACTCCTTCGCTATCAGCGCGACGACGGTCGCGAGCCTTTCACCGAATGGCTGAACGCCGTGCGCGACAAGGTCGTCCAGGCGCGGATACGCGAGCGCCTGCGTCGCGTACAGACCGGAAATTTCGGCGATTGCGAGCCCGTCGGCGAAGGTGTGATGGAACTGCGCATCCATGTCGGTGCCGGCCATTGCGTGTACTTCGGCCGGTACGGTAACGCGATCGTGCTGCTGTTGTCCGGTGGCGACAAGCACGGCCAACCCGATGACATCAGGAATGCGAAGGAATACTGGTCGACCTGGAAACGGAGGCAAGCATGAACAAGGTCAAAGGCGCGGTATCGCACCACGACGCGGAAGTCGCCGAACTCGGCGCCGACCGCGAGCTCGCGGTGGCCTATCTGCGCGTCGCGATGGAATCGCTCGACGATCCCGACAACCGCGCGGCCGCGCTGCTCGCGTTGCGCACCGTCGCGGAAGCCTACGGCGGGCTCGGCGCGGTCGCGGCCGAAGCCGGCATCAGCCGCGAATCGCTGTATCGCACGCTATCGCCCAACGGCAACCCGACACTGAAAACCCTGCTCGCAGTACTCAAGACGGTCGGGCTGCGCCTGTCAGTCGTCCCCGCGCAAGCGGCGCACGCCTGACACGCTACACACGCTTCAAGGCTGCACCATCCACACGAGGAGCACCGCGGCCGGTGCCGCGCGCATCCCCGCCGGCGGCCGCGCGACCGTCGGCTCGACCCGTAGCGCCTGCGCAATCGTCGCCGCATCGTCGACGGTCGTCGTGCGCACGATCGTCATCAGCCGCGCGGGCCGATGCAGCGTCTCGCGATACAGCGCGCCGTACCACAGCGGCCGCATGCCGAGCGCATCCTGCAGCACGTACGGATAACGCCACAGCCGCAGTACGAGGCGGCTGTCCGGATGGGCCGGATCGACACGCACGAATACCCGGCGCGGACTCTCGCCCTGCGTGTAGCGCGGCAGCACCGGCAGCGCATCGGCCGGCGCCTGCGGCAGCAACCAGCGCAGTGCCGTGGCGGGCGACCACGGCGTCGCGCGCTGCCAGCCGGCCAGCGCAAGATGGCGATCGAGCGTGTCCGACGTCGCGCACCATTGCAGCGGCAGATATTCCTCGCGATCGCCACCGATCTCGGTGCGCCGCGTCGGCACGCGCTGCCACCCGCCACGCATCCACTGATCGACGGACATCGCGACGACGTCGCCCACGTGCGGACGCGCCGCGCGATCGAGCTGCCATTGCGCGGGCACGGTCCAGACGCCGGCCGTCGCGAGCACGACGAGCACCGCGACCAGCGCGCCGCGCGGCTGCACATGCTCGCGCACGCGCCAGTACGAATAGGTCCCCGCCAGCATCGCGAACCACGCAAGCCCGAGGCTCCAGCCGCCGAGCAGGCCCGACAACCACGTTTCGCCGACATACAGCCGCGCGAAACCGCCGAGCACGATCCACAGCACGACCGCCGTCACGACCGGGATGCGCCAGAGCGCGGGCCGGTCGCGCGTCAGCACCCAGCCGATGCCGCTGCTTGCGAGCATCGCGAACGCCGCATCGGCGTCGGGCAGCGGCACGTGCAGCGCGCCGGGCGGCAGGCTCGCAGGCATCGTGCCGGGCGGGCCGGCGCCGAACACCGGCACGAGCACGACCGCGATGCCGACCGTCGCCAGCCACCATGCGGACGTCAGCCAGCAGCGATGGATCATCAGCCAGACGAGAAACGCAGCCGCGACGATCAGCCCGGTATCGTGCCCGTGCAGCACCGCGAGCGCGCGCATCGCGGCATCCACCGGCGGCGTGTGCAGGCGCTGCAGGACCGCGTACAGCGCAACGTCGGCATGCATCAGCGGATCGTTGGCGACGACGTCCTGCACGATGCCGGCAAACAGCCACACGCAACCGACGAACAGCAGCGCGAACACGGGCACCGCGCCCGGCAGGCGGCGCACACGCACGAGCGTGTCGTGCAGCCGCGCGCCGAGTCGCGGCCAGCGGCGCAAGCACGCGTACATGGCCGCGACGAGCACGCGGCGCAGCAGCGGCCAGCCGCGCCGCAACGCGACGCGCACGCCGATCCACACGAGCGCGACCAGCGCCGCGACAACCAGCAGGATCGCGGCGACCCGCACGCTGATCGCGGCAGCCAGCGCCGCCGACGCGCCAAACAGGATGCCCGGCGCGACGTGCACCGGCGCCCAGACCAGCGCCGACACGATATTGACGGGGTAGAACGATCGGCGCGGCAGCGTCGCGCACCCGACCACCACCGGCACGACCGCGCGCACCGGCGCCAGGAAGCGCGCGAGCACGATGCTCTTGATGCCGTGGCGCAGCACGAACTGCTCGCCGCGCGCATAGGCATCCGCATAGCCCAGCCGAACCCAGCCGTTTCGGATCGCGCCACGGTAGCGGCGTCCGAGCTCGTAGCTGATTCCGTCGCCGACGACCGCGCCGGCGGCCGCGACGCCGATCGCCGTCCAGGCGTCGAGCGCGCCTGCGCCGATCAGCGTGCCGGCCGCGAACATCACGGCACCGGCCGGTACGACCGTGCCGATCAGCGCGATCGCCTCCGCGCAGGCGGTGGCGAACACGATCGCCAGCACCAGCGCCGGGTGCGCGCCGATCGCGCCGAGCCATGCGTGGATCGTGTCGCTCATTGCGGGCCGCGCGGCGTGGCGGCGCGACCGGTCTGCACCGGGCCGGCGATGGCGTGGGGAAGGTTCATCGGAATGCGTGCTCGCGTCGGCCGGTGGCGTCAGTCGAACTCGTGCTGTCGCGCGTCGGCCTCGAGCGGCGCGTCGTGGTAGCCGACGGTCGCGATCTCGTGCAGATAGCGCGCGAGAAACGCGCCGATCGACCCGGCCTCCTCGTACTGATGCACATGGCGGAATTCATGCGTGAGCAGGCGGCGCGTATCGTGGCCGCGCAGCACGAACACCGCATGGCCCAGCGTGAGGCCGATGGTCCCCGGCGACAGCAGCCCGGTGTCCCGCGCGATCGCGCCCAGCGCCGGCGTGTCGGGGAACGGCAGCCGGTCGTCGACCACGACGCGGATCCGCTCCGGTTGCGCGACGCCGACGACACGTGCGTCGTCCGCCTGCGCGGGTGTCAGCGGCGCGCCCGTGGCGAGCCCGTAGGCCGCCTGCGCGTCGGCCCATGCGACGGCGTCGGGCAACGCGGACGACAGGATGCGGGCAAGATCGATCATCGTGGCGGCTCCTCGGGTCTCGACGGGGCAATCGGGCACCAGTTACCAGTTTATCCCTGAATCACGAAGGTCCGCGACGCACTCCGTCCGCCCGACCGTGACGATTCCTCGGGAATACCCTCCCCGTCCGCCTCTACCGCCCGTGCCATTTCGCGACGATTATTTCGCTTCAGCACACATTCGACACCCGGATGTCTCAAAAATGTCCTTGAGGCGCACCATTTCCCGTTGTGGCGGCATATATTGATCAGAAGAACCGCCGCGGCGACAACCGGCAGAGCGGCCCGCGGCGTCATCCCGAAGAGGACCGCTAGATGATCAGGGTAATTCTGGCTGACGATCACGCAGTCATGCGAGACGGACTGCGCTACATCCTGGAAACGGCCGGCGGTTTCGAAATCGTCGGCGAGGCGAGCGACGGCGCGACCACGCTCGCGCTGGCCGAGCAGCGTGCGGCCGACGTGTTGCTGCTCGACCTGTCGATGCCCGCGCCGACCGGTATCGAATTGATCCGGCTGGTCAGGACGCGGGCACCATCCCTGCGCATGCTGGTGCTGACGATGCATGCGGAAACGCAATACGCGGCGCGCACGTTCAAGGCCGGCGCGACCGGCTACCTGACCAAGGACAGCGCGACCGCCGAACTCGTCGAGGCGGTCACCAAGGTGGCGGCCGGGGGCGTGTACGTGAGCGCGTCGGCGGCCGAAAGCCTCGCGCGCACGATGCGCGCGCCGTCGGAAATGCTGCCGCACGAGCGGTTGTCCGAGCGCGAGCTCGACGTGATGCGCCGCATCGTCGCGGGCCAGACGGTCACGCGGATCGCGGCCGACCTCACGCTGAGCGCGAAGACGGTCAGCACCTACAAGACGCGCATCCTCGAGAAGATGGAGCTGCCGCACGAAGCCGCGCTGGTGCGCTACGCGATGCGCCACGACCTCGACTTCGGCGTCGACGACGCATGATGCCCGCGTTCCGCTTCCGCGCGGCCACGGCCGATCACGACGACGACGTGTCGGATCCGTCGCGCCTGTTCATGTCGTCGCTGCCGCCCGAGCGGCGCGAGCGGCGGCTCGCGATCGCGACGGTCGTCGTGTCGGCCGTGATCTTCATCGCCCTCGCGCCGTTCGCGGGCATGCCGCTTGCCCGCGTGTGGGGCTTCATTCCCGTGTACCAGTCGGCGATCGTCGTCAACGACATGGTCACGGCCGGCCTCCTGCTCGGCCAGTACGCGATCCTGCGCGAGAAATCGCTGCTCGCGCTCGCCAGCGGCTACCTGTTCACGGGCTTCATGGCCGGCACGCACATGCTGACCTTTCCCGGGCTGTTCACGCCGACGGGCCTGCTCGGCGCGGGCGAACAGACGACCGCGTGGCTCTATCTGTTCTGGCACGGCGGCTTTCCGCTGGCGGTCGCCGCATACGCGCTGTTGCGCGCGGCGCCGCGCGCGCAACAGCCGTCGCTCGAGCAGCGCCGTGCCGCGATTCCGCTGCTGCTCTGCATCGTCCTGACGGCCGGCGCCACCGTCGCGCTCGCGGTGCTCGCGACCGTCGGCCACGACCTGCTGCCGCGCATCATGCAGGGCAACCGGATGGCCTCGGCGATGACGAATGCGATCGCGGTCGTCTGGGCGCTCAACCTTGCCGCGCTCGTGCTGATGTGGCGGCAGCGGCGCCGCCATTCCGTGCTGGACCTGTGGGTGATGATCGTGCTCGTCGCGTGGCTGTTCGACATCGCGCTGTCGTCGATGCTCAACCATGGACGCTTCGACCTGGGCTTCTACGCGGGTCGGACCTACGGCCTCGTCGCGTCGGCCGTCGTGCTGTTCGCGCTGCTGTTCGAAAACGGCCGACTGCATGCGCAGACGGTGCGCGCGCTGGCCGGCGCGCGCTATCAGCACCTGCTCGTCGTGCAAAAGAGCGCGCAGCTCAACGAGGCGAACGAGCGGCTCGAGCAGCGCGTCGCGGCCCGTACCGCGCAGTTGAGCGCGTCGAACCGCGACCTGCGGCGCGAGGTCGAGGAGCGCGTGCGCGCAGAGCGGGCGCTGCAGGCGTCGCGCGAGGAACTGCGCGAGATCGCGGCGATCAGCGCGAGCGCACGCGAGGCGGAACAGCGCCGCATCGCGCGCGAACTGCACGACGAACTCGCGCAAACGCTCGCGACGCTGAAGAACGATCTCGAATGGCTGCTCGACCGCGTGCCGCAGGACGATGCGCCGCTGGCGCGCAAGATCGCGGCGATGCATGGGCTTGCGCGCGGCGCGGTCACGGCCACACGACGCATCGCGTCGGACCTGCGACCGCTGATGCTCGACGATCTCGGTTTCGCGGCGGCGATGCAATGGCTCGTGGAGGATTTCCGGCACCGTCACGGCATGGCGTGCACGCTGCATGTCGAGCCGGGCGAATTGCAGCTCGACGAACCTTATGCGACGGCCGTGTTCCGCATTGCGCAGGAGGCGCTCGCGAACGTCGCGCGGCACGCGGCCGCGTCGAGCGCGACGGTGGCGCTCGTTTATCGTGACGAGACGATCGCGCTGACGATTCGAGACAACGGCGCGGGATTCGATCCCGGCGCACCGCGCAAGTCGGGATCGTTCGGGCTGGTCGGTTTGCGTGAGCGTGCGTATCTCGTCGGCGGCACGTTGCGGATCGATACGACGCTCGGCGAAGGGACGACGGTGGAGGTCGATATTCCGGTGGCGGCTGCGCATGTGGCGATTGCGCATGACACACGAGGAGTGTCGCGGACCCAGGGGTGAGGGCGCAGCGTCGGGAACCGGCTGAGCGGGATCAGTGGTAGTCCTCTTCTCGCTGATGCCGAACGGTTAGGGTTGTGACTTGATCTACGCTTTCGATCTCGAACAACAACACATAGCCTGACGCGCCGAACGAGACGATCAGTTCGCGCAAAAACGGATTGTTCTCATCGATCTTGCGGCACGAAAACGAAAACAATCACAGCATGGCGACGCCTCGTCCGATCGCTTCCGGCGCTCTCGCTGCCGCTTCCACGTCACGTTCGAACAAGTATCGATACAAGCGCATCAAGTCTTCACGCGCCGCGCGCGTATATCTGACCTGATAGCTCAATCGGCCGCCTTCTTCGAACGAGCCGCTTCCAGCATGCTTTCCAGTTCACGCTGAACATCCGCGGCATCGACGTATTCGCCCGTGCGGCTCGCCTCGTCGCGCGACGCCAAACCTCGTGCGACAAATTCGCGCTGCAAGCGTCGCCGTACTATGCCATCGCGCAGCGCTGATTCCATGAACGCTGACAGCGTCTCGTTTTCCGCCAGTACCGATTCTGCGTCTTCCCGTAACTGCGGATCAACTCGCAGCGCAGGCATCGTGGCCGTTTTCATCGCATTCTCCATGCATTACATATGCAATGCATACTCGCACATCCCTCCGATCAACGACAGTTGCCCATTCGGGCTGGCCACGGCCGTAGCGCCATCGCTCACGCCTGCGCGGCCACCATCCCCCGCTCCGAGCGCGTCCACGCAACCAGCGCGCCGATCCCGAGCAGCGCGAGGCACACGATCGGCACGATCATCGGCCCGAACGCAGTGCCCGTCACCTTGCCCGCGAACGGCATCAGGTTCTGGCTGAAGAAGCCGCCGAGGTTGCCGATCGAATTGATCGCCGCAACGCTCGCCGCCGCACGCGCGCCGGTGAAGTAGCGCGGCGGCATCGACCAGAAGCACGGATACAGCAGCGGAATGCACGCGCCGCCGAGCACGAGCGCGATGAAGCGCAGCGGCGTCGACGGCAGCACGAGGCTCAGCAGGAAGCCGAGCGCGCCGAGAGCGGCGACGATCGCGATCGTGCGCAGGATGCTCTTCGCGCGACGCAATTTCGACGGCAGCCACAGCAGCAGCAGCACCGCGAGCGCCCACGGCAGCATGCTCAGCAGGCCGTTCGTGCTGCTCGACACGCCGAACGATTTGACGAGCGTCGGCAGCCAGTACGTGACGCCGTACAACGACGTCGACATCAGCATGTAGGTTGCAGCGAACAGCATCACGCGCGGATCGAGCAGCGCCTTCCACGGCTGCGCATGTTCGGCCTGCGCCGGCTTCTCGCGCTCGAGCGCGGCCGCGACGATCTGCTTCTCGCGTTCGTCGAGGAACGGCGCGTCGCGGAACGACGCCGGCAGCACGCGGAACACGACGATCGCGACGACCACGGCCGGGATGCCCGTCGCCACGAACACCCACTGCCAACCCGCGAGCCCCCACACGCCGTTCAGGCTCAGCAGCACGCCGCCGACCAGCGAGCCGAGCATGTTCGCGAGCGCGCTGCCGAGCGTGAAGATGCCGAGCACCTTCGCGCGGTAGCTCTGCGGAAACCACAGCGTCAGGTAATAGATCACGCCCGGATAGAAGCCGGCCTCCGCGATCCCGAGCAGGAAGCGCAGCGAACAGAATGCGGGCATCGATGTCGTGAAGCCCATCAGCACGGTGATGAGGCCCCACGTCAGCATGATCCGCGCGAGCCATACACGTGCGCCGTAGCGATGCAGCGCGAGCGTGCTCGGCACCTCGAACAGCAGGTAGCCGATGAAGAACAACGACGACGCGAGACCGAACGCGGCCTCGGTCATGCCGAGGCTGTGCACCATCTGCAGTTTCGCGAAGCCGACGTTCTGCCGGTCGATGAACGCGATCAGGAACATCACGACGAGAATGGGCAGCAGGCGCCGCGCCATTTTCGACATGATGCGCCGCTCTTCGGCGGACGCGGGGTCCAGGGTTTCGGTGGTGTTCACTGCGGGCTCCTCCGTGAATCGGTTGCTTGTCGGTTGAATCGGCGCCGCGCGATGCACGCGCGGGCGCGGGGTTGTTCGATGAAATCGCGGTCCGGCAACGGACGGCGGCACTCAGCCGGTTCGGTAATCGTCGAGCATCGGCGCGAACATCTCGTGCCACGCGCGCGGCTTCGCCTTGATCGTGCCGGCGAGATACAGGAATTCGACGTAGTCCATCAGCTGGTTCGGCCGCACCGAAAAACGCGTGTCCGGCGCGGCGAGCATCCGCATCACGTCGTCGTGCGACACGCCGACACCCGACGAGGCCGCATACAGCGCGGCCGCCGCGCGCGGATCCTGCGCGATCAGACGATTCGCTTCGTCGAGTGCGCCGAGAAACGCCGCGGCCAGCGCGGGCTCCGTATCGACGAGCCGCTTCGGCGCGAACACGACATCGAGCGTCAGCGGGCCGAGCACGTCGACCGAATTCACGACGCGATGAATGCCCGGCTGGCGCAACTCGAGCGTCGAGAACGGCGGTGACGTGAAGTGCGCGGTGACGCCGTTCTCGCGGCGAATCAGCGCCTGCATCGCCTGCGGATGCGGCAGGTTCACGGTGATCGAATCGAGCTGCGCGAAGTGCGTCGCGCCGAGTTGCCGGCTCGCGACCATCTGCAGCACGACCGCCGACAGCGACGTGCGGATGCCCGGCACGGCGATCCGGTCGGCCGGCGTGAAGTCGCGCAGCGACGCGAGGCCAGGCCGATTCGCATTGAGCGACAGCGACGTCGTGGACAATCCGCTGATGCCGATCACCTCGACGTTCGGGATCCCGCGCGCCCGCGCCCACAGCTCGATGAAGCCCGGCGCGCCGGCGCCCGCGAAATCGAGCGTGCCGGCCATCATCGCGTCGTTGACGGAATTGCCGCCGTCGAGCAGCACCCAGTCGACCGCGACCTCGCGCAGGCCATGCCGCACCGCGTGCCGCTCGAACAGCCGCTGTTTCTCCATCACGAGCAGCGGCAGGTACAACACGCCATAGCCTTTCGAGATCCGCACCGTGCGCGGCTTCGCGCGCACCAGCGTCGGTGCGGCGAGCATGCCGAGGCCGGCTGCAAGCAACGCGCGGCGACGCGGCGACGCGATCATGCGCATGCCCGCGTGCCGGGCGCGGCGAGCACCGCGAACGAGAAGGCGGCCGCCCGCGTCAGGCTTCGCCGTGGAATCGGCCGCGCCTTCGTCGTGCCCGTGACATGCTGCATGTTGCCGTCTCCTCTGGTATTAATGCCGTCATCGCTCGTTCCGGCTGAACACAGGTTATCGAGCGAGTCTGAGAAAATGCTGACATCCCGCCCCCGGGGAAACCCCTAACTCATCTACCTGCAAACGGCACCATGCGCATTCTCGTCGTGGAGGACGATGCCGAAATCGGCGCGGCGATCCACAGCCGCCTCGCGCGGCTCGGCCATGCCGTCGATCTCGAAACCGACGGCTCGATCGCGAACGGCTTGCTGCGCGTCGAGCGCTTCGACCTCGTCGTGCTCGATGCGAACCTGCCCGGCCTCGACGGCTTCTCCGTGCTGCGCAACCTGCGCGCATCGGGCAGCACGACGCCGGTGCTGCTCGTGACCGCGCGCTCCGCGATCGACGACCGCGTGAGCGGCCTCGGCCTCGGCGCCGACGACTATCTCGTGAAGCCGTTCGACTACCGCGAACTCGATGCGCGCGTGCAGGCGCTGCTGCGCCGCAACAGCGGCCACGCGAACGACGTGCTGACGCTCGGCGGCCTCGTGATCGACCGCAGCAGCCGTCTCGCCGAACTCGACGGCCAACCGCTGTCGCTGTCGCGGCAGGAGTTCGCACTGCTCGAGATTCTCGCGAGCCGCCCACAGCGGATCTTCTCCAAGGACGAACTGCTGAACCAGCTGTTCAGCTTCGGCAACGAGCCGACCGCGAACGCGGTCGAGCAATACGTGACGCGCGTGCGCAAGAAACTGCATGGCAGCACGGTCGAGATTCGCACCGCGCGCGGGATGGGGTATCAGATTGCCGCGCATTGACTGGTTCCCGAAGACGCTGTTCGGGCGCACGCTGCTTTTCATCGCGCTCGTCGTCGCGACCGGCGCGCTCGCGCTTGCCGCGATCGCGCGCTACTACGCGGGGGTCGCGGCCGAGCGCGCGTACGACCAGTTGCTCGCCGGCGCATCGATCCAGGTCGCGGAAAACCTGTACGTGCAGGGCGGCGTGCTGGCGCTGAACCCGCCCGTCGCCGCGCTGTCGACGCTGTCGCGCTACGACCTCGTCTACTACAAGGTCGTCGATTCGCGCGGTGTCGTCGTGGCCGGCTACAACGATCTCGCGAGCCCCGCGACGCTCGCCGCCGCGAAACAAGGGCCGGCGTTCGCGAACGCCGTCTACCAGGGTCACCGGATCCGCACCGCCACCATCGCGCGCTACATGCCCGAGGAGAGCACGCCGGGGTGGGCGCTCGTCACCGTTGCGCAGACAACCAATGCGCGGCAGCAGCTGACGAACGACATGAGCATCAAGGTGTGGACGCTGATCCTGCTGATGAGCGTGCTCGCGATCGGGGCGAGCGGCCTGGCGATCCGGCGCGGGCTGCGCCCGCTCGCGCAGATCGGCACGATCATCGCCGCGCGCGATCCGGCCGATCTGCGGCCGGTGGCCGTCGACACGCCAAGCGAGATCGACGCGATCATCGGATCGATCAACGGACTGATGCGCCGCCTCGCCGAGCGGATCAACGCGATGCAGCGCTTCATCGCCGACGCCGCGCACCAGATGCGCACGCCGCTCGCGCGCCTCGACGCGCAGATCGAATTGCTCGACGGTGAAGCCGATCCCGCGCGTCATGCGGCGCGGCTCGACGCGCTGCGCGCGACCTGCTCGGACGTCGGCCGCCTCACCGGGCAGTTGCTCAATCATGCGATGGTGATTCATCGCACCGAGGTCGTGCCGCTGCAACCCGTCGACCTCGTCGCACTCGCGAAGGACGTGCTCGGCCGCTCGATTCCGCTCGCAGGCGCGCGCGACGTGGCCGTCGCGTTCGCGAGCGACGCGCCGCATGCGTGGATCGACGGCGATGCGATCAGTCTGCAGGAGGCGTTGTCGAACGTGCTGCACAACGCGTTGCTGCATGGGCATGCGGACGACATCGTCGTGTCGGTCGCCAGCGCGGGCAACGTGGATCGTGCGGTGACGCTGACCGTCACCGACAACGGGCAGGGAATTCCACGCGAGCATTGGGACGCCGCGCTGCAGCCGTTCGTGCGGATTGCGCCGGACGGCAGCGAGCGCCGCACGGGATCGGGGCTCGGGCTCGCGATCGTGCAGGAAGTGATGAAGGCGCACGGCGGACGCGTCGGGTTCGCGTTTCCCGATGCGGGCGGGTTCGCGGTGGTGCTGACGTTCCCGCAGGCGGCGACGAGGCGCGCGGGCGAAGCTTAGGCAGCCGTACGATCTTATGCACGCGCCATCGAGCGCCGCATGACGACAGACGCGCGGCCGTCGCTGTCGCTGTCGCCGTCGTCATCGGCAATGCGCTGCGCGCGTCGCCGCAGCAACCGCTCCGGCTCGTCAAACCGGCAGTCGCGCAACGGCCGCCACAACGCGCCGACGCCGGCGCGTTTCCCGACATCCACGGCATCGCTCCTTCGGCAAAACCGATGCAACGAAATGGCTAGGTCTTGTGCGTCGACAACAGGATGCTCGTTTCCGTATTCGCGATCCCGTCGATCAGGCGGATCGCGCCGAGCACGCGATCGAAATGCTCGAGCGAATCGGCATGCAGCTCGGCGACCAGGTCCCAGCGCCCGTTGGTGCTGTGGATCGACGCGACGTTCGGATGCCCGCGCAGCACCTTCACCACTTCCGCGCCGCGATTGCCCTGCACGGCGATCGACATCAGCGCGCGGATCCGGTGTCGTTCGGCCGCCGGCTTGAGCCGCACCGTGTAGCCGACGATCACGCCGTTCTTCTCCAGCCGCGTCAGCCGGTTCTGCACGGTCGCGCGCGCGACGCGCAATTCCTTCGCGAGGGTGACGACGGGCATCCGCGCGTTGTCGCGCAGCAGCGCGATGAGCTGCCGGTCGACGTCGTCGAGCGTAATCATGAACGGACCTTCCTGTTGAGCGTGAGACGACCGACAGCGTGTCGGACCGCGCGCATTTCGACCAGCGCGGTTTGTACAAACTGCCGGATACGACCAGCAATTTGCCAAGTCTATCGATAAATCTGCCACTTTTGCCGTCTTTTTGTTGGCTCGACTCACCGAAATAATGACTCCATCGACCGGCCGCACACGCCGCGCCGCCGCTTTGGATGGAGCCGGGGCCCGGGCCGTCGCGCCCGCCCCGGTCGACCAGCATGCCTGGACACCCGTACCGGCACAAATTGGAGACTGACCGATGACCCGCTTCCTCGACGTTCCCGCGACCGCCCGACTGATCGCCAGCACTGGCGTCACGCCGTTCCTGCGTGAGCTCGTCGACACGCTGCGCGCCGACTACCTGCGCTGGGCCGATTTCGACAAATCGCCGCGCGTCGCCTGCCACTCGCGCGACGGCGTGATCGAGCTGATGCCCGTGGCGAACGCATCGTTGTTCGCGTTCAAGTACGTGAACGGCCATCCCGTCAACGCCGCGCGCGGCATGCACACGGTGATGGCGTTCGGCGCGCTTGCCGAAGTCGACACCGGGTACCCGCTGCTGCTCGCCGAACTCACGCTGACCACCGCGCTGCGCACGGCCGCGACGTCGGTGCTCGCCGCGCAGGCGCTCGCCCGCCGCGACTCGCGCACGATGGCGCTGATCGGCAACGGCGCGCAGAGCGAATTCCAGGCCATCGCGTTCCACACGCTGCTCGGCATCGACGAAATCCGCGTGTTCGACGTCGACCGCCACGCGACCGACAAGCTCGTGAAGAACCTCGCCGCGTACCCGGAATTGCGCGTCGTGCGCGCCGCGTCGACGGCCGACGCCGTGCGCGGCGCCGACATCGTGACGACCGTCACCGCCGACAAGGCATACGCGACGATCGTCACGGCCGACATGATCGAGCCCGGCATGCACCTGAACGCGGTCGGCGGCGATTGCCCGGGGAAGACCGAGCTCGAAGCGGGCGTGCTGACCGCAGGCCGCGTGTTCGTCGAATTCGAGCCGCAGTCGCGTATCGAGGGCGAAATCCAGCAGATGCCGGCCGACTTCCCCGTGACCGAATTGTGGCGCGTGCTGCAAGGCGAGACGACCGGCCGCGAACGCGCGGACGAAGTCACCGTGTTCGACTCGGTCGGCTTCGCACTCGAGGACTACTCGGCGCTGCGCTACCTGTATGCGCTCGCGCAGCAACACAACGCGGGCGTCGAGATCGCACTGATTCCGCCGGCCGTCGATCCGAAGAACCTGTTCGCGCTGATCGACGATCCGGCCGCGGTCGCGCAAGGGCACGCAGCCTTCGTGACCGAAGCCGTCGCCGCGTTCGCGCGCTGATTGTCATCCCGGGCGGCGTGCACGCCGCCGTGCTCCCCGCCTCTCGCCGTTACCGCTCATGAATCTCGTATCGATCCAGGCGCCGGCCGCCGTCGTGATGATCCGGCCGCACCGCTTCCTGCCGAATCCGCAGACCGCCGCCGACAACGCGTTCCAGCGCACGGCCGCCGCCGGGGCAAACGACACCGCGTCGGTGTCGGCCGCCGCGCGCGACGAAGTCACGGCCGCGGCGCACACGCTCACGGACGCAGGCGTGCGCGTACATGTGTTCGACGACCACGGCGAGCGCGACACGCCCGACTCCGTGTTCCCGAACAACTGGTTCTCGACGCATGCAGGCGGGCACATCGCACTGTTTCCGATGTATAGCCCGAACCGCCGCCGCGAGCGGCGCGCGGACATCGTCGAGATGCTGAAAGCGGAATACCGCGTACAGGACGTGATCGACTACTCGGGGCTCGAATACGACGACGTGTTCCTGGAAGGCACCGGCGCGATGGTGCTCGACCACGTCGCGCGGATCGCATACACCGCGCGTTCGCGCCGCGCCGATCCGGTCGCGCTCGAGCGTTTCTGCACGAACTTCAACTTCGAGCCGATCTGCTTCGACACGGCCGACGCGAACGGCAAGCCGATCTATCACACGAACGTGATGATGAGCGTCGCAACCGACTTCGCGATGGTGGGCGTCGACCTGATCGCCGATCGGCGGCGCCGTGACGAAATCGTCCAACGACTGACCGAAACGGGCCGCGCGGTGATCGCGCTCGATCACGCGCAGATCGCGAATTTCGCGGGCAATACGCTGGAACTGTCGGGCACGAACGGCCGCGTGCTCGCGCTGTCGCGGCGCGCGTTCGACTCTCTCACCGGCGACCAGCGCGCGACGATCGAACGCAGCGCGCGGCTGCTGCCGCTCGACGTGCCGACGATCGAACTGGCCGGCGGCTCGGTACGCTGCATGCTCGCGGGAATTCATCTCGCGCGGCGGACGACCAAGCGGGATGCGCCCGCCGTGGAACCGTCCGCGTTGTCGCGCGAGACGTCGCCGCAAATCTGACCACCCGGCTTACAAAGCACAGAGCGGTTGCCGATGCGATGCAACGACAACCGTTCCTTATTTGAAGGCGATTGAACCGGCGAGCGTCCGCGAGCATCGGCAATGCCGCAGAATGCTCCGGGATCCGAACGATACCGGATCACCCCGCCAGCAGCTTCAACCCGGCCGGCAGCGCTTCGCCGAACACGCGCGCGGTGTCGGCCTCGTCGAACGCGATCGCCTCGCGAACCATGTCGATCCACGCGGCCGACACATTCGCGGAAGACAGGCGCTTGATCACCGCCTCGCGCGTTTCATCCGGCAAATCGCGTTCGCGGTCGCCCGTCATCCGCGCGATTTGCGCGACCGCGAATGCCGCGGGTTCGACCTGCTTCCAGTCGAGCGCGAATAGCGCATCGAGCCAGCGCGTCGCGACGTCGGCCGGCACGACACTGTGCGCGCTGCCGTAGAACGGCCGCCGCGCGCCGATCCGTCCGAGCGCCCACGCGCACAGCGTGCGTTCGGACGGCTTCTGCAATTGCACGATCAAACGCTCGGCCAGCTCCACCTTGCGCTCGACCGGCAATCGCTCGAGCGACGCGGACAAGCGCGTCATGTCGGCCGGGCCGACCTTGGCCGGATCGAACGGCAGCTTGCGGCGCTTGTCGTCGGACGGTTCGAGAAACGCGATCGCATCGCGCACCTGCGTCTGCGCGTCGTCGTCGAGGCCGCCTGCCACGCGCCGCCACAGCGTCCACCACTCGGACCACACCTGCGCGTCGTTCACGTACTGAATCCCGTCGTCGAACAGCGGCCACAGCTGCTCGATGCGCCACGCATCAAGCGGATGGCCGAAGCCCGGACGCAGGCAATAACCGGCAAGGTTCAGCCATGCCCGCTCGTGATCGGCCGAACGCCGGCGACGGCGCGCGCGTGCGAGCAGTGCGTCGAACAGTTCGCGCGCGAGCGCGACGTCCCACTCGTCGCGCGGGCCGAGCACCTGTTCAAGTTGCGCACGCAACCGTCGCGTGTCCTTCGGCGTGACGTTCGCGGCCTTGCTGCCGAACGAACGGTCGATCAGCTCGATCGCTTGATCGAGACGCGGATGGCGCGCAAGCGCGGTGTCGTCGCCCTGCGCGGGCGCATCGCCGCGCAACTGGAATTCGAGCCGCCAGCGCCGCGTCGCATCGTCAGTCGCGATGCAGTGCATTTCGAGCGTGCCGACTTCGGTCAGCGACGCGGTGAGTTTCACCGGCGTTTCGCGCGCATCGCCGCCGGCTTGCCGGTCGACGACCGTCGCGATCGGCGGCAACCGCACGAAATCGCCGCCGTCCAGTTCGACGAGATCGCCGGGCCGGTATGCCGTGTCGGCTACCGTCGATACGAGGTGGAAACGCACGGGCTGCCCGAGCTGCAGCGCAAACGTGCGCTGCTCGAGCCGGATCTCGCGGCCCTCTTCCGAACCGCGCGGCAACAGGCAGACACCGCGCGGGGCCGCGTCGGCGTCGCCATCGTCGAGCACGAGGAAATAACTGCGCGCGGAGCCGCCGCCGATGCGCAGTGCATGCCCGGCCCGCGCCAGCCCGTAGGCCACCGCGCCGCGCGCGACCGCCACGTCCGGATGCGCGTTGTGCAGCACGTCGAGCGGTGCGCCGCGCCACGCGCCGAGCGTCTGCGCGAGACGGCCGGCGAGCGCGCCGGCGCGAAATACGCCGCCATTGAGCAGCAGCGTGTCGGGCAGCGGGCCTTCCGCATGGCGATTCAGGAACGCGGCGACGTGGCGCGTGACGGCCGGGTCGCTCGCATACGGCAAGCCGAATTCGACGATCGCGGCCCGCGCGCGGCGCGGCAGCTCGCCGGCCTCGACCTGCGGAAAGAAACCGTCGACGACGATCTGCTCGACCTCCTGCCGCGTCAGCTCGGCCGAGCGCGCGCCGCCGACGAGCTTGCTGCCCGCGCCGAGCAGCGTCACGGTGACGGACGCCGGCGCGTCGTCGCCGAGCAGCCGCTCCTTCGCCGCGCGGCAGCGTTCGACGAGCTGCGACAGGCTCGCGGCCGACAACCGCGTGCCGGGCTCGGTCAACCTCGGCTCGATCAGGCGCGCGAGCGCGAGGTCCATGTTGTCGCCGCCGAGCATCAGGTGATTGCCGACCCCGACGCGCGTGAAGGCCGGTTCGCCGTCGTCGCCCGGCGCGACGTCGACGAGCGTCAGATCGGTCGTGCCGCCGCCGACGTCGCAGATCAGCACGCGGCGCGCGGCGGCAAACGTGTCGCGCAACGTCGCGCGCTGGCCGTACAACCAGTCGTAGAACGCGGCCTGCGGCTCTTCCAGCAGCCGCAACGCCGGCAGCTTCGCGCGTCTGGCGGCCTCGACCGTCAACGCGCGCGCGCCGTCGTCGAACGACGCCGGCACCGTCAGAATGACGTCCTGCTTCGCGAGCGGCGCATCGGGAAAGCGTGCGTCCCACGCGGCACGCACGTGCGCGAGATAACTCGCACTCGCATCGACCGGCGACACCTTGTCGACGCCCTCGGCCGCGCCCCACGGCAGGATCGCCGCGAGCCGGTCGACCGATGCGTGCGACAGCCAGCTCTTCGCGCTGGTGACGAGCCGGCCCGGCACCTGCGCGCCGAGCGTGCGCGCATAACGCCCGATCACGGGCGGCGGCGCATCGTCGGCGGCGCCGTCGCGACCGGCCGACCCGCCCTCACGGCCGCCGGAACGGGCGGCCGTGTCGCGCGCGCCGGCCGCCTGCCACGGCAACCTCAACGCGTCCGCCGCGAGTTCGCCCGCCGCCGGGTGATAGCGCACCGACGGCAGCAGCGGTTGCGCGGCCACCGCGCCGGGGCCGACCAGCTGCTCGACGTCGAACACGCGGATCGCGTCGGAGCCGGCCTCGACGTATGCGACGACCGTGTTGCTCGTGCCGAGGTCGATGCCGACCGTATAGCGCTTCATCGCGCTCAGGCGGCGCCGCGCACGTCGAACTCGACCTTCCAGCGCTCGTTCGTGCCGCTCGGGATCGCCTCGAGCTCGAGCGTGCCGGCTTCGGTCACGCGCGCATGCAACTTCACCGGCACGACCTCGCCGACCGTGCGCCCTTCGGCGGGCAGCGTCGCCTGGATTTCCTCGAGCTCCTGCAGCTCCTCGGGCGACCAGTAGTCGAGCAGCGTGCCGACCTGGTCCTGGCGGCGCACCGACGACCCGAAGAAGCGGAACTGCACCGGCTCGCCGACGACGAGGCCGAACTCCTGCGGCGGCAGCGCCGCATCCGTGCCTTCCTCCATCCCGAACGGCGCGACGCAGAGCGCCTGCACCGGCGGCTCCAGCCCCGGCACGGCGGGCATCGCCGATTCGATCGCGACGTAGTACGCGCGCGCCGTGCCGCCGCGAATGCGCACGCCGCGGCCGCGCTTCACGTAACCGTAATAAGCCGCGCCGCGCGCGACCGCCAGATCGAGATCCGCGCCTTCGAGCAGGCGCGCGGGCGCTGCGCCTTCGGCGGCCAGCCAGCCGTTGAGCGTGTCGAGCACGCGCTGCGTGAGCAACGTCGACTTGAACACGCCGCCGTTGAACAGAACCGCCGTCGGATGGAGGAACGTCGCGCCTTGCGGCAGCGTGCGCTGCACGCCGTCGAGCGTATCGAGCGCCGCGACCTGGCGGCCGAGGAACGCCGCGAGATGGCGCGTGATGCCCGCGTCCTGCGCATACGGCAGGCCGAGCTGCGTCAGGCCGACGCGTGCACGGCTCACCGGACGCGCCGCCGCGTCGACTTGCGGGAAGAAGCCTTCGAGGATCGTCTGCGTGAGTTCAGCGCGCGTCAGCTCCGTGCGGATCGAGCCGCCGATCAGCTTCGAGCCGCGGCTCGGCACGACGAGCGGCACCGCATCGGTCGTCGGGTCGGACAGCAGCGTTTCCTTCGCCGCGCGGCACGCGTAGGTCAGCGCGCGCAGTTGCCACGGATCGGCCTGCGTGCCCTGCTGCGCGAGCTTGCGCGCGACCACGTGCGCGAGCGCGAGATCCATGTTGTCGCCGCCGAGCAGGATGTGCTCGCCGACCGCCACGCGATGCAGTTCGAGATTGCCGTCGCGCTCGACCACCGCGATCAGCGACAGGTCGGTCGTGCCGCCGCCGACGTCCACGCACAGGATCAGGTCGCCGACCTGCACCTGCTTGCGCCAGCCGCCTTCGCTCTTCTGGATCCAGCTGTACAGCGCGGCCTGCGGCTCCTCGAGCAGCGTCATCCGCGAATAGCCGGCGGCACGCGCGGCTTCGGCCGTCAGTTCGCGCGCGGCCGGATCGAACGACGCGGGGATCGTGACCGTCACGTCCTGGTCGGCGAACGGCGCGTCCGGATGCGCGTGGTCCCACGCTTCGCGCAGGTGCGTCAGGTAGCGGATCGAGCTTTCCAGCGGCGACACGCGCGACACTTCCGGCGGCGCATCGCTCGGCAGGATCGCCGCGCGGCGGTCGACGCCCGGATGGCACAGCCAGCTCTTCGCGCTCGACACGAGGCGGATCGGCGTGCCCGCGCCGCGCGTGCGCGCCATTTCGCCGACGGCGAAGGTGCGCGTGGCCGTCCACGGCAGCGTCAGGTCGCCCTGTGTCAGCTCGCTTTCATGCGGAAGATAGAGGAACGACGGCAGCAGGTCGCGCGACTCCAGCGCACCGGGCGCGGTCAGCTGCGCGATCGGCAGCACCTGCTGCGTGATCTTCTCGCCGTCGCTGGCGGCGCTGTCGACGTACGACAGCGCGCAATGGGTCGTACCGAGGTCGATACCGATCGAATAGCGCGGATCGCTCACAGTTCCACCTCCGCCGGTGCGATCACCGATGCGTCGTGGCTGCCCGTCAGCTTCGGCAGGCGCACGTCGGCCACGCGCCAGCCGCGATGGCTGACCGTGCCCGTGAACGGCGCGGCGCCGACCACGTTGCCCGTCACGCGCACGGCCGTCGCGTCGAACCCGGCCGGCAGCGTCACGCGGCTGCCTTCGGCTTCATCGCGCACCGGCACGATCGTGAAATGCTCGCGCAGCGCGGCACGGCAGCCGTCGTGCACGAGGCGTGCGGCCGCGCCGATGTCGGCGTCCGTATAGCCGGCGATGTCTTCCTCGACGAAGTCGATGAAGCGCGCATCGCGCTGCAGCAGGCCCAACAGTTGCAGCGCGGCTTGCGGGCTCGCTTCGCGCAACTCGGGGGCCGGTGCCTTCACGGGTGCGGGTGCGGGTGCGGGCGCCGGGGCTGCGGCGGGTGCCGGCGCAACCGGGGCCGGGGCGCCATCGCGCACGCGCAGCACGTCGGCCGCGAACTCGCGGTTGCCGATCACGGAGAAGAACGTGCCGACGGCCAGCGACAGCCGGCCGAAAAAGGACAGGTTGGATTCGGGCATGGGGTCTGGACTCCTGTGGGCTCGCGACACGGCGAGCGTCTTGCCTGGGCGCCGGGCGGCGGCGTGCGATGGCGCACTGCCGCCGCCCCGGCGCGTGATTCGGGCGCGCCCTCTCGGGTGCGGAAAACCCGTATTTTGCCCTGTGGCGGGCAAACCGGGCAGAAGTTGGGGGACAGAACACGTTGGCGCGCGGGTTTCGCGGCGCGCCGGATTGCGTCGGACTGCCGTCTATCGGGTGACGGTCGTGCGGCGGCCGCGATGTTGCGGCGCGTCAGCGCGGCTTGCGGCGGCGCGCCGCCTACGCCTCGAAATCGCGTGACGGCGTGCCGAGCGTGACCTTCCCGAAGTGCGCAAGCAGCACCGCCCCGGCCTCCTTCAGCGTGACCGACAGATGCGCGTTGACCGCCTGTTCGACCAGGCATTCGGGTGCATCCTCGGCGCCGACGGGCAGGTCGTGCGGATCGATGCGCTGTTCATCGGCGCGCGCACGGAGGCGGCGTGATATCTTCCATCGCCATGCATCTGTCCAACGTTTCCGCCATCTCGTTCGATCTGGACGACACGCTGTGGCCGTTCGGCCCGTCCGTCGAACGGGCCGAGGCGTCGCTGCATGCGTGGCTGATCGCGCATGCGCCCAACACCGCGAGCGTGCTGCCCACGTCGCAGGCACTGAGCCGGCTGCGCGACGAATACGAGCGCTTGCGGCCGGACCTCGCCGGAGACTACCGTGCGTTGCGCATCGGCTCGATCCGGCTTGCGCTCGAACGCGCGAGCGAAGACGTCACACTGACCGAGCGCGCCTACGACGTGTTCTATTCCGCGCGAAACGAAGTCGAGTTCTTCGACGATGCATTGCCGGCGCTCGCATGGCTGAGCGCGCGATTTCCGCTGATCGCGGTGACGAACGGCAATGCGGACCTTCGGCTGACCGGCGGCGGCGAATTCTTCCGCGAAACGCTCAGCGCACGCGCGTTCGGGTTCGCGAAACCGCAGCCTGAAATCTTCCATGCGGCCGCCGCGACGCTCGGCGTGCCGGCTGCGGAACTGCTCCATGTCGGCGACGACTTTCACCTCGATATCGTCGGCGCGTTGAATGCGGGGCTGCAGGCGGCGTGGGTCGTGCGCGACCAGGAGGCGGAAGCGGAGCACACCGCGCAGCGTACGCCATCCCCGCATCTGACCGTTCGCGACTTGTCGATGCTGTGTCGCGCGCTCGGCGGCCCCGCCGACACGCGATAACCGCACGCTCGCCAGGCCGAAAGATCGCGCGTTCAAAGTCGATCGCGCCGATCGGCACGACCGACCACCGGTTCATGCCGCCTTGCGCGCGTCCGCGATCCGCTGCGGCGCCTTCGGTCGCGCATAAAGCCGCTCGAGATACGCGCGCAATTGCGGGAACGGTTCGATCAGATGGCATTCGCTTGCCCAGTCGATCAGGTACACCGTCACGCAATCGGCCACCGTCAACGAATCGCCGACGATGAATTCGCGTCCTTCGAGATGCTTGTCGAGGATCGCCGCCATCGTCGCGAAATCCTCGCGGGCCAGCTCGATATCGGCCGGCGAGCGCTTTTCCGGCGGATAGATGAACGAATGGCGCGTAATCCGCCACAGCGGCTGCTCGAGCTCCGTCACCGCGAACATCACCCACCGATAGGCCTGCGCGCGCAGCGCCGGATCGGCGGGCAGCAGCGCCTTCTCAGGGTACTTGTCCGCGAGATACAGCACGATCGCGGCCGACTCGGGAATCACGAGGTCGCCGTCCACGAGCACGGGCACCTTGCCGGCCGGATTGAGGCGCAGGAATTCCGGCCGCTTGTGCTCGCCCTCGAGCAGGTTGACCGACACGAACTCGAAATCCGCGTCCAGTTCCTTGAGCCCCCAGAGCGCGCGTTGCGAGCGCGTGCCGGCGAATCCGTAAAGCTTCATCGCAATGTCTCCATCGATCATGTCGGGAAAAATCGCCGCGCACGGGCGACGGGCCAGCGGCCGCGACGACCGCGCACGCAGCGCCAGTCGCCGCTCACATGCCCGGCACCGCCAGCACCGGCATCACGTCGATCGCGTCGCCCGGGAACAGCGTGAAATGCGGATGGCCTTCGAACAGCGCGGCGGCCGCATCGTGCGAAGCGGCACGCACGACGGTGAAGCCGCTCATCGCATTGGCGGTGTCCGTCACGCCGCCCTTGTCGATCCTCTTGGTCTTGCCGAGCGGCCCGCCGAGCTCGACGACCGCATCGCGATGCCGCTCCACCCACGCGTGCCACGCGGCGATCCCGTCGCGCTCGCGCGCACGCCGCTCGTCCTCCGGGAGCGCCATCCATGCCTTCATGCTCGGGCTGTCCTTGCTGCCGAGGAATACCGCGAGATACAACTGCTGTTGCGCACTCATGCTTCCTCCGTCCGATGGCGGGAACGGCGGGCTGCCGCTCCTCGCCCTTGACACAATAGGTTGATATCAACACAATTGCAACATGGCACGCAAAGAAACGCTCCCTTTCGAAACGACGCTGATGGTGCGCGATTGCTGCCTGTGCCTGCACATGCAGCGCGCGGCGCGCAATCTCGCGCGTATCTTCGACGATGTGCTGCGTCCGCTCGATCTCACCAACGGCCAGTTCTCGCTGTTGATGTCGCTGAACCGGCCGCAGCCGGCCCCGATGAAATCGGTCGCGTCGTTGCTCGCGATGGACCGCACCACGCTCACCGCCGCGCTCAAGCCGCTCGAGCGGCGCGGGCTGCTCACGATCACGCAGGATCCGGCCGACAAGCGCAGCCGCCTGCTCGAACTCACGCCGGCCGGCCATCGGTTGCTCGCCGAAGCGTTCCCGCTGTGGCAGCAGACGCATGCGGAGATCGAACGGCCGTTCGCGGCCGGCGAAATCGATGTGCTGCGCGGGCAGTTGCGCGCGCTGTCGGAGGATCCGGCTACGCGCGGCTGACGCGGCGCGCCGTGCGTTTCACTTGCGCGCTTTCCTCGACATCAGCAGTTGCGCGAACTCCTGCAGAAAGCGCGCGGGCCCGTGCGCGTGCAGCGCCTGGCCGCTGCTGAGCGCGCCGTCGATGACGGTCGCAAGCCGCAGCGCGTAGGTTTCCGGTTCGTCGATCCGCATCGCGGTGGCCAGCTCCGTGAGCCGGCGCCGCAATTCCTGCTTGTGCGCGACCGCGACCTTGCGGGCCGGATGATTGGCGTCCGGGTACTCGGCGGCGATGTTGATCTGCGGACAGCCGCGATAACCGGGGCGCTCGATGCGCTCGCCGATCCATTGCAGTTGCGCATCCAGTTCCTCGCGCGGCGCGCGCCGGTACCGCGCGGCCACCGCGTCCCAGTGCGCCCAGAAGTCCGCATCCTCGCGCAGCAGGAATGCTTCGATCAGGTCGTCCTTCGTCGCGAAGTGTCGATAAAGGCTGGTCTTCGCGACGCCCGCCTGCGCGACGATCAGGTCCACGCCGACCGCCCGCGTCCCTTCCTGGTAGAACAACGCGCTCGCCGTTTGCAGAATGCGTTCGCGCGTATCGAGTGCGCGCCCGTTCGTATCCGTTCCCTGTTTCATTCAAGCCCGGCCGCCATGGCCGCCTGTCCCGCGAAAGTGCGTTCGATGATAGCACCCGGAAGTTGACGACGCTACAGGTCTGTACTATAAAACAGACCGATCTGTATCGGAGTTGACCATGGACGATCGAATGACGGTTGCTGTGTATGGCGCGACCGGCCACACGGCGCGGTTCGTCGTGGCCGAGCTGGAACGGCGCGGCGTCGGCGCGATCCGCATCGGGCGCGACGCCGCCCGGCTCGCGCAAGGCGGCCACGACGCGGCGCCGTGGCGCGTCGCGTCGGTCGACGATCCGGCCGCGCTCGACGCCGCATTGCGCGGCGCGCATGCGGTGATCAACTGCGCCGGCCCGTATCTCGATACCGCGCTGCCGCTCGCCGATGCGGCGTTGCGGGCCCGCATCCCGTATCTCGACCTGACGGCCGAGCAGCCGTCGGTCCAGGCGCTGACCGACCAGCGCGACACCCGGGCCCGCGCCGCCGGCGTGACGCTCGTGCCGGCCGCCGCGTTCTACGGCGGCCTCGCCGACCTGCTCGTCACCGCGGTCGTCGACCCACGCGAGCCGATCGAGCGCGTCGATGTCGCGACCGGCCTCGACAGTTGGCATCCGACGCGCGGCACGCGCGTGACCGGCGCGCGCAACCATGCGATCCGGCTGATCCGGAAGGACGGCAAGCCGACCGAGGTGCCGTCGACGCCGCGCGAACGCAGGTGGTCGTTCCCGGCGCCGCTCGGCGATATCGACGTGACGCTGCTGCCGTTTTCGGAAGTGATGACACTCGCGCGTCATCTGCGCATCGATACGATCGAGTCCTGGCTCGCGACGCGTGCGCTGCGCGACGTGCGCGATGCCGGCACGCCGCCGCCGCAACCTGTCGACGCGCTCGGCCGCTCGGCGCAGCAATTCGTGATGGACGTGGTCGTCGTGCAGAACGGCACCACGCATCGCGCGAGCGCGTCGGGGCGCGACATCTATGCGGTCAGCGCACCGCTCGTCGTCGAGGCGACGTGCCGCCTGCTGCGCGGCGCAACGCCGACGTCGGGCGGCGTACGCAGCCTGGGCGAACTGTTCGACGCACGCGATTTCCTCGCGGCGCTCGACACCGTCACCGTATCGTTCGACACGATCACCGATCGAAATTTCAACCGGAGGAACGAGCATGAGCCGCAATAACGACGAGAAAGCCGCGTATTTCCGTTCGCTTCACCGCGCGGGCCAGCCGCTCGCGCTGTTCAACGTGTGGGACGCCGGCAGTGCGCGCACGGTGGCCGACGCGGGGGGCGTCGCGCTGGCGACCGGCAGCTGGTCGGTCGCGGTCGCCAACGGCTTCGTCGACGGCGAGCAGATTCCGAAAGCGCTCGTGATGGAAGTGCTCGCGCGCATCGCGCACGCGACCGACCTGCCCGTCACCGTCGATCTCGAAAGCGGCTATGGCGAGCGGCTGGAGGATGTCGCCGACACGATCGCGCGCAGCATCGAGGCCGGCGCGATCGGCTGCAACCTCGAAGACAGTTTTCCGGCGACGGGCGAACTGCGCGCGGTCGACGCCGCGGCAGCGCGGCTGGCGGCGGCGCGGCAGGCGGCCGACCGCGCCCTGACCGGCTACTTCATCAACGCGCGCACCGACGTGTTCTTCAACGCCGCGGCCGACACGCACGACGAACGTTTGCTCGACGACGTGCTGACGCGCGCCCGTGCGTATGCGCAAGCCGGCGCCGACGGGCTCTTCGTGCCGGGGCTGCAGTCGCCGTCGCTGATTCGCGCGCTGACGGCGGCGTCGCCGCTGCCGGTGAACATCATGCGCGTGGCGGAAACACCGACGCTGGCCGAACTCGCGTCATACGGCGTCGCACGCATCAGCCACGGCCCGTACCCTTATCTGCAGGCGATGAAGGCACTTGCGGCGCTGGTCAGGCAGGGAGGCTGATCGGCCGATGAGCTTCACATGAAACAAGCAGCGGGCGCGCTGCAACGCGCAGCGTGCCCGCGCCGGTCACTTCATCCGGATACACCGGCTGCCCGACCGACGGGCCGCACCGGCGCGCGCTCACCGCGCACGTCGAGCGGCCCGCGTGCGTGTCACTCGGCGAGCGCCGGCGCCACGCCCACCCGCTTCGGCACGCCGGTCACGATCGTCGCGACCGCCACAGCCAGCACCGCGGCCGCGCCCAGGAACACGCCGCCCGCGCCGTTCGCGTCGAACACGACGCCGCCCGCCGCCGCGCCCGTCGCGATCGCAAGCTGGATCGCCGCGACGATCAGCCCGCCCGCGCTCTCGGCTTCATCGGGCACGGTGCGCGTGACCCACGTCGACCATGCGACCGGCACGCCGCCGAACGCCATTCCCCACAACGCGACGAGCACCGCGTCGATCATCGGTGCGCGGCCGAGGGCGACGAGCGCGACGCCGAGCACGACCATCAGTGCCGGCATCCCGATCAGCATCGGCCGCAGCCGGCGCTCGAGCACGCGGCCCGCGAGCGACGTGCCGACGAAGTTCGCGATCCCGTAGCCGAGCAGAATCGCCGACAGCCCGTTCACGCCGACACCGGCAACCTGTTCGAGAAAAGGCCGCAGATACGTGAAGAACGCGAAATGCCCGGTAAATACGAGGATCGTCGCGAACATGCCGAGGCCGACGGTCGGCCGGCGCAGCACGTCGACGAGCGTGCGCAGCCGCGTCGTGCCGCTCGGCGGCATCGACGGCAGCGTCAACACCTGCGACACGAATGCGAGACCGCCGAGCCCGGCCGCGATCAGGAACACGTTGCGCCAGCCGATCAGGTGCCCGAAATAACTGCCCATCGGCGCGGACGCGATCGTCGCGACCGCCACGCCGCTGAAGATGATCGACAGTGCGCGCGGCACCATCGCGGTCGGCACGAGCCGCATCGCGGTGGCGGTCGCCATCGTCCAGAAGCCGCCGAGTGCGACGCCGAGCACGACGCGGCCGATCAGCAACGTCGTCAGGTTGGGCGCGAACGCGACCGCGAGATTGGAGGCGACCAGCAGCACGGAGAACGCCAGCAGCACGCGCCGGCGGTCGATCGTGCGCGTCAGCGCCGAGATCAGCAGGCTCGTGACCAGCGCGACCGTCGCCGTGGCCGTGACGGCCTGGCCGGCCACGCCTTCGGTCACGCCGAGGCTGTCGGCCATCGGCGTGAGCAGGCTCGCGGGCAGGAATTCGGCGGTGACGAGACCGAACACGCCGAGCGTCATCGCGAAAACGGCGCCCCAGGCCGGCTCGCGGGGGGCCGCCGGGGTGGCGGCAGAGGAGATTCCGGGATTCATGCGTCGTTCCGAGTCGTATAGGGAAAATACTGATGAGGGCGTATCGTAAGGAACCGCAGCAGGACGGTCTATGACATACAATCCGTTCTTGTTGATCGATCGTCCGAATCTTGCGATGTCCGAACCTCTCCTTCCTCCCGTCCCCGACGTGCACGACCTCGTCAGCGAGCTGCTGCTGGGGATGCGCCTGAGCGGCGTGCAGTACCGCCGCATCCAGGTGCCGCGGCCGTTCGGGCTGAGTTTCGGCCATGCGCCGGGCCGCGCGCAGTTCCATTTCGTCGGGCGCGGGCCCGTGCTGCTGCGCGATGCCGACGGCACGACGATGCGGCTCGAGGCCGGCGACGCGATCCTGCTGCCGCACGGCCGCACGCACGCGCTGGTGTCCGACCCGGATGCGCCGTGCCGCGAAATTGCCGGGTTCGAGGCCGCGAAGATCTGCGACACGGTCGCGGCGGTGGGCGCGACGTCGTGCGCCGCGACGGAGCCGGCCGCCGGCGATGCGCTGATCTTCAGCGCGTGCATGGAGCTCGATCTCGGCGGCATGCAGCCGCTCGTCGGGACGATGCCGGAATTCATGCACGTCGGCACGCTGCTCGCGCGCTACCCGGAGATTCGACCGATGCTCGACGCAATGGAGCGCGAGTCGTGCTCCGAGCGCGCGGGCTTCGCGGGCATCCTCGCGCGGCTCGCGGACGTGGTCGCCGCGTTCATCGTGCGCGGCTGGGTCGAATGCGGGTGCGGCGACGCGACGGGCTGGGTTCAGGCGCTGCGCGAGCCGAAGCTCGGCCGCGCGATCGTCGCGCTGCATCGCGATCCGGGGCGCAACTGGAGCGTCGCGGATCTCGCCGCCGAAGCAGGCGTGTCGCGCTCGGTGTTCGCGGAGCGCTTTCTCGCGGCCACCGGGATGACGCCGGTGCGTTACCTGACCGAACTGCGAATGCGGCTCGCCGCGCAGTGGATATCACGCGAAGGCGAGACGATCGAAGCCGTCGCGTACCGGCTCGGCTACGGGTCGCTCGCGGCGTTCAGCCGCGCGTTCAAGCGCGTGGTCGGCAGGCCGCCGGGGGCCGTGCGTGCCGAAAGCGACACGCACGCCGACGCGTGACGTGTAGCGCTCGCGCGCGGCGCGCGGCGCGCGGCGCGCGGCCATGCGAATGCCTGCCGAATCGCACCGGCATCGATCGACGCGCCGCCGCCCGTAATGAATTGCGGTCAGCCGCCGCGCGCGTCGAGCTTGTCGACCAGCGCCGTCGCGCACTGCACGGCCAGCGCCGCGCACCGCTCTGCGTCCACGGGCGCACCGTTTGCGACGGTGCCCTGCACGATCCGGCCCAGCAAATCTTTCGAGAGTTCGGCGATCTCGTTGTCTCGTTCCGTCATGATGTCCGTCCTTGCGCGTCGGCCGATGGCCGGCGACGCGCTCACTTTCCCCTGCCCGTTCATCGCCCTTTCGCCCGCACGACGATCTGCGCCTGCGTGTCGCGTTCGATGCGTTCGAGCGACGCACGCAGCGCCGCGAACGCGTCGGGCGTGCAGACCTGACGGCCGAATTCGGCGTTCATCCGCCGTGTGACCTGCACGACCCGCGTGGCCGCATCGAATACGTAATGCGACGTGAAGTCGACGAAGCGGTCGTGCACGGCCGCGTCGGCCGGCAGGTCCGTCACCGCTGCGTCGGCCGGCAGCGCGATCTGTCCGGTCTCCTCGAACGTACCGCCGATGCACGTCCACGGCTGCGTGCGCACGGGTTCGGCCAGCCAGCCCTCGACCTGCGTCGCGATGCCGCCCGTGAGGCTCGACAGCATGGGCACGGCGGTCGTGCCGTCCGGCCATACGAAGTGATCGAGCGTGCCGTCATACGTCACGTCGAACGGGCCGGCCGTTGCACGTCGATCGCTCGTCGCGATCCGTGCGCGACCGCGCAGCCCGCTTTGCCGCAGGCGTTCGTTCGCGAGCTGCCGGATGCGCTCGGGTGTCGCACGGCGAAACAGCGTGCGTTCGAGCTCGGCGGTCCAGCCGTCGTCCTCGACGAGCGCGTGAAGCTGCGCGGCGCCCGGTTGCGCGGCGTCGATCGCCACGCGCGCGGTGCGATGCTTCGGCTGCGTGGCGGGCGTGCGCGACAGCACGCCGGTGTCGACGAGCAGCGCCGGCCGATCCATCACGATCGGCGGCAGGTAGCCGAACGCGATGCCGGCCGTCGTGGTGTCGGCGTACAGGCCAAGATCGGGCAGCCACGTGATCGCGTGATTGATCGCGCCGCCGCCGTAACCGGGCACCGACGGCAGCGTGTACACCGAGCCGAGATTGATCAGCACCGGTTCGCTGCGGATGCCGACCGCCGCGAGCAACGCGCCGAACAATGCGACGTGATCCTTGCAGTCGCCGTAGCGGTTGCGCAGGATGTCGGTCACGCGATGCGGCGCGGCGGCCGTCTCGCCGAGAAAGAGCGCGACATAGCGCACGTTCGCCTGCACCCAGTCGTACAGGATGCGCGCCTTGTCGCGCGGATCGGCGGCACCGGCAGTGAGCGCGCGCGCGAGCTGCACGACGGCCGGATCGTTCGCGCCCGGGTCGACGGCCGCGTCGCGGTAGCGCGCGGCGAACGCCGCATAGTCGGGCAGCGTGGATACCACGAGCCGGTCGCCGTACGTCGGATAGCCGACCGCGCCGCTCTCGATGCGCTCGTACGGGCCGTGCCGGTAGTCGAATTCGTAGCGCGTGCGGCCGTTCGCGGTCACCGGCGGCAGTGCGACGTAGCCGCGTGCGTCCGCGTGCAGCGTCATGTCGGCCGGCACGTCGAAGATCAGCCGCTGATTCTCCACCGGCTCGCGCGACGGCTCGACGTAGTAGCCGAAATATCCGGCGTTGACGGGCCGCGTGCGCGACTTGCGGAATGCAACACGCGTGCTCGAGCCGGCCTCCACGCCCGGAAACACGACGGTGCGCAGCAACCCGTCCTGGAACGTCGGCGCGCCGGCCGAGCGCGGCTCCTGGACGTCGCGGATACCGTCGGGGCCGACCGGATGCGCGACGCCGTCGCGATCGATCGTCTCCGCCGCGAGCAGGTCGACCTTTTCCAGGTTCTTGTCGAACCACACGTAGCGCTGCGCGACCGCGTCGATGCCGTTCGCGTTGTTCGCTCGCAGTGTCGAATCGTCGTGCTCGTCGAGCGAACCGTCGTGCTGGATCACGAATACGTGGACATCGCTGACGAGCGTGACGGGCGCTTCGTCGCCCGCGTCCGCGAACACGGGACGCGCGAACGACAGCGCGGCCGCGACGGCGGCAATCGCCGGCACGGCGGCGCAGCCCGGCAGCCTGCGCATCGATCGGAACGGAAGACGCACCACGTCGAAGCTCTCCGCGCGTTCGTGTTCATGTCGGGACACAACGGACACGCATTCGCGCACGCCGCGCCCCATCGTTCAAATCCAGTGTGGGTGACGTGCGCGCGAGCGTCAAGGCGCGGTGCGGCCGCCGCACCGGTCCGCACATTCCATCAGACGCGACCGACGGCGCGACGCCGCTTTCGACACGCAAACGATTGGCAAGTCGCGCCTTAGCCGCATGCCCGTAGCGGCCCGCGGGCCGCACGCACGCACGAACGAACGAACGAACGAACGAACGAACCATCACCGCATCGTCACACCGACCTCGCCGCCCGCGCGCGCCGGCCGGTGCTCGTCGTCGCCATCCTCGCGCCACGCGATCACATCGACCGCTTCGCCCGCTTTATTCGCAAGGCTCGCACCGCCCGTGCCGAACGCGCTGCCCACTCGTGTCCCGTTCATGCGTTGTTCCGCGCATTTCGGCTGATATGCGCGGGCAACAATGGCGATGCCTCGCGGCCGGCGCCGTCCGGGGGAAGGTTTCCACGACGCCGGCCGCGGCGGTTCTTGAAAACCACATCTCACGAGGACATACCATGCAACTCCAATCCCATCCGGCGTGCCGTCCGTTTTACGAAGCAGGCGAGCTCACGCAACTGACCGCGTTCTACGAAGAAGGCCGCAACGTCATGTGGATGATGCTGCGATCGGAACCGCGACCATGCTTCAATCAGCAACTCGTCACCGACATCATCCATCTCGCGCGCGTCGCACGCGACTCGGGCCTGCCGTTCGACTTCTGGGTGACGGGCTCGCTCGTCCCCGAGCTGTTCAACGTCGGCGGCGACCTGAGCTTCTTCGTCGACGCGATCCGCAGCGGCCGCCGCGACCAGCTGATGGCCTACGCGCGCTCGTGCATCGATGGCGTGTACGAGATCTACACGGGCTTCGGCACCGGCGCGATCTCGATCGCGATGGTCGAAGGCAGCGCGCTGGGCGGCGGCTTCGAGGCCGCCCTCGCGCACCACTACATGCTCGCGCAGAAGGGCGTGAAGCTCGGCTTTCCCGAGATCGCGTTCAACCTGTTTCCGGGTATGGGCGGCTATTCGCTGGTCGCGCGCAAGGCGGACCGGGGGCTCGCCGAATCGCTGATCTCGTCCGGCGAGGCGCATGCGGCCGAGTGGTACGAGGATCGCGGGTTGGTCGACCAGACGTTCGACGCGGGCGACGCCTATCTCGCGACGCGCACCTTCATCGACGTGATGAAGCCGAAGCTGAACGGCATCCGCGCGATGCTGCGCGCACGCGAGCGCGTGTTCAATCTCACGCGTTCCGAACTGATGGATATCACCGAGCAGTGGGTGCATGCGGCGTTCACGATCGAGCCGAAGGATCTCGCGTACATGGAACGCCTCGTGATGCTGCAGAACCGGCGCGTGTCGAAGCTGCGCACGGTGTGACGTGAGCGGGGCGCCGCCGCGAAACCGGCGGCGCCCCGTCATGCGGCCGGACTCAGGCGATCAGCCTGAGCTTTCTCGTTTCCGCGAGCCAGGCCTCGAACGCCTGGGCCGGCATCGGCCGCGCAAAGTAGAAACCCTGTGCGTGATCGACGTTGATCTGCTTCAGGAATTCCGCTTCCGCGTGCGTCTCGACACCTTCGGCGACCACCGAGAAATTCAGCGCCTTCGCGAGCGACACGACCGAGCGCACCAGCGCCTGCGAGCGCGGGTTGCGGTCGATGCCCGTGATGAAGGTGCGGTCGAGCTTGATCGAATCGAGCGGCAGCCGCGACAGTTGCGACAGCGACGAATAGCCGGTGCCGAAATCGTCGAGGTGAACCTCGGCGCCGAGCTGGCGGAATCGCTTCATCAGCTCGTGCGCCGCTTCCTCGTCCTCGATGAAGCTGCTTTCGGTAAGCTCGATGTCGACGAGGCTCGGCTTCAGCCCCGCGCCGTCGAGGATCGCCGCGAACTGGTCGACGATGTTCATGTCCTGCAACTGCCGCGCCGACACGTTCACCGCGATCCGCACGCCGAGCCCCTTCGCCTTCCATGCGGCGGCCTGCGCGGCGGCGGTACGCATCACCCAGCGGCCGAGCGGCGCGATCAAGCCCGACTCCTCCGCGAAACGAATGAACTCGATCGGCGCGACGATCCCGCGATCCGGCGACTGCCAGCGGATCAGCGCCTCGACGCCATGCACGTCGCCGGTCGCGATATCGACCACCGGCTGATAGTGCAGCACGAACTGCTCTTCCTCGAGCGCCTTGCGCAGGTTCGTGTCGAGCCACATGTACTTCGCGACCTTCTGGTTCATCTCCAGCGAGAACACGCGGTACGTGTGCTTGCCCTCTTCCTTCGCGACGTACATCGCGGTGTCGGCGCTGCGGATCAGCGTTTCGAGCGAGTCGCCATGTTGCGGATACATCGCGATGCCGATCGAGCAGCTCGTGTAGACCTCCACCAGCCCGAGGTGGATCGGCGTGCGCAGCCGCTCGAGGATGATCTGCGCGGTCGCCTCGAGCAGCGGCCGCGTGCCGTGCTCGAACAGCACCAGGAATTCGTCGCCGCCGAGCCGCGCGAGCGTCGCGCCGGACGGCAGGCAGCCGCCGATGACCGCGGACACGTCCTGCAGCAGGCGGTCGCCGGTGATGTGCCCGTAGTGGTCGTTGACGCGCTTGAAGTTGTCGAGATCGAGGAACAGGATGCCGACCTGGCCGCGCGCGTCGGTGCGGTCCGCCGCCAGCGCGATACGGATGCGCTCGCTGATGGCGTGACGGTTCGGCAGGCCGGTCAACACGTCGGTGTTCGCGAGCTCGGTGAGCCGCTGCTGCGCGTTGCGCTCCTCGGTGACGTCGATGCCCGAGCAGATCAGGAACTGCTCGTCGACGCCGCTGCCGCTCTGCACGAACTTGTTGCGGAACTGGAACAGGCGCGGGCCGTTGACCGTGTTGATGTAGCGCTCGACCGCGAACGAGCGGTTGTTCTGGAAAAAGCCGGTGATGTTGCTGCGCGACTGCGCGCCCTGCTCGGGGCTCATGAACAGCTCGAACGCGCTGCGGCCGATCACGTCGACCTCGCGCTTGCCCGTCACTTCCTCGCACAGACGGTTGAAGCGCTGCACCATGCCGTTGCGGTCGAGGATCACGACGAGCGAATTCACTTCGGACACGACCTGCTCGGCGAACGCGAGCCCGTGCGCGAGGTCGCTCGCGACGGATGCGGTATCGGAATAGGCGGAGGCCGTGCCGGCCCAATTGGCGGTATCGACCTTCCGGCCGACCAGATGGAGGCTCACGGAATCGCCGAACAGCGCGAGGTCGAGCACGAGGTGCGACGTGACGCCAGTGAGTGCGCGGATGCGCGCGGCCTGCTCGCCGGTCAGTGCCACCGCGACATTGGTCAGGCCGCGAACGGCGGCCAGTTCGAGTGCATTGCTGTCGCTGCCGAGACGCCAGCATGGGCTACGCGTACCGAGGTGCGCTTCGAGCACGGCGCTATCGTTTTCGTCATCCATGGACACGCCCCGATCCAAAAAAAACGCACAGTGTAGACGGAGGCGAGCCGGCCGCCACCGATGCCCGGACGCGCTGTGCGCGTACCCGGCGGGGCGGACGCGATGACCCTGCCAACGGCCCTCGTTCCGTACTTGTTTCCAACCAATGCGAACCGGCGTTCGCGCATGTCGCGCGCAGGTTTCCAAGCGAATGATGCAAGCCATCTTATCAAATGACGAAGAAGATTGGCACTCACATTTTGAACGGGGTGTCAAGGAATCGGCGTTCGATTGGCACGGCGGATTTTTCGTGATCGGCAGTCCGCGCGCGGGCGCGCGCGGCCACCCGCAACCGGATCGGCGAAATTGCCGCTGTGCATTGCCAGGCGGGCGTTTCGCGGGATTGCAATCGCATCGCGACAATGCGCCCGCGCCGGTTCATTGGAGGGTCGGATCGTATTCGGCGGCACGTGAAATGGAGAATTTCCATTTCCGTTCATGCGGGAATATTCGTCTTTATTCCCATATCTAGTGGAATGCCGGCCCGCTCAGCACAAGCGAATATATCGCCGCGCCGCGCGGGCTGGCGGCGGCACGTGATGGAACCGGTGCAATTGTCCCGCCGCACCCGCCGCAACGCGCGAAAAACGTCCGGCGCACCCGCCGCCGCATCGGTTCCGCGCGTTGCATCGCGTGGCGTCGTGCGGCTCAGCTCGCCGCGCCGTAACCGCCGCCGCCCGGCGTTTCGACGACGAACACGTCGCCCGGCGCCATCTGCGCGCGGCCGACGTGCCCGAGCGTCTCGACCGTGCCGTCCGCCCGCTCGATCGTGTTGCGGCCGAGCGCGCCGGCCTCGCCGCCCGCCGCGCCGAACGGCGCATGGATCCGGTTGTTCGACAGGATCGACGCGGTCATCGGCTCGAGGAAGCGGATCCGCCGCACCGCGCCGTCGCCGCCGCGCCAGCGTCCGCCGCCGCCGGAGCCCGCGCGCAGCCGATGCGAGTCGAGCCGCACCGGATAGCGCCATTCGAGCACTTCCGGGTCGGTCAGCCGCGAGTTCGTCATGTGCGTCTGCACCGCGCCGACGCCGGCGAAGCCGTCGCCCGCGCCGCTGCCGCCCGCGATGGTCTCGTAGTACTGGTAGCGATCGTTGCCGAACGTGAAGTTATTCATCGTTCCCTGGCTCGATGCCACACAGCCCAGCGCGCCGTACAGCGCGTTGGTGATCGCCGACGACGTCTCGACGTTGCCCGATACGACCGCCGCCGGATACTCGGGGTTCAGCATCGAACGCGCGGGCACGATCACCGTCAGCGGCTTCAGGCAGCCGGCGTTCAGCGGGATGTCGTCGCCGACCAGCGTACGGAACACATACAACACGGCGGCCATGCAGACGGCCTTCGGCGCGTTGAAGTTGTTGTCGAGCTGCGCGGACGTGCCGGTGAAGTCGATCTCCGCACGGCGCGCCGCGCGGTCGACGCGAATCGCGACGTGAATCTGCGCGCCGTTGTCGAGCGGATAGCGGTATGCACCGTCCTGCAGCGCGCCGATCACGCGCCGCACCGCCTCTTCCGCGTTGTCCTGCACGTGTTGCATGAACGCGAGCACGACGTCGCGGCCGAACTGCCCGACCATCCGCCGAAGCTCGTCGACGCCCTTCTGGTTCGCCGCGATCTGCGCACGCAGATCGGCCATGTTCTGCTCGACGTTGCGCGCCGGATAGCGGCCCGATGCGAGCAGCGCGCGCGTGTCGGCATCGCGCAGCACGCCCGCCGACACCAGCTGCCAGTTGTCGATCAACACGCCCTCCTCGTCGATGTGCGTCGAATCGGGCGGCATCGAGCCCGGTGTCGTGCCGCCGATGTCCGCGTGGTGGCCGCGCGAGCCGACGTAGAACAGCGGGGTGTCCGAACCGTCCGCGAACACCGGCGTGATGACGGTCACGTCCGGCAGGTGCGTGCCGCCGTGATACGGGTCGTTCAGCATGAACACGTCGCCGTCGCGCATGCGGCCGCGGTTGCGCTCGATCACCGTGCGGATGCTCTCGCCCATCGAGCCGAGGTGCACGGGCATGTGCGGCGCGTTCGCGATCAGGTTGCCGTCGCCGTCGAAGATCGCGCACGAGAAGTCGAGCCGCTCCTTGATGTTCACCGAATACGCGGTGTTCTGCAGCCGCAGCCCCATCTGCTCGGCGATGGACATGAACAGGTTGTTGAAGATCTCGAGCCGCACCGGGTCGGCGTCGGTGCCGAGCGAGCGGCGTGTCGGCAGCGGCGTCGTGCGCGTCAGCACGAGGTTGCCCTGTGCGGTCATCCGCGCGCGCCAGCCGGGCTCGACAACGGTCGTGCCGTTCTTCTCCGCGACGATCGCGGGGCCGTCGATCGCGTCGCCGGCGAGCAGCGTGTCGCGCACGTACAGCGCCGCGTCATGCCATTGGCCGCCGGAATAGAAGCGCACGGCGCTGTGCGCACGCGGTGCGGCGCCCGCGTCGCGCGGCGCGAGCGGCGCGATCTCGACCGGCGCATCGGAGCGGCCGATTGCCTCGACCGATGCCAGTTCGACGACAAGCGGCGTGCCGGGCATCAGGAATGCGTAACGCTGCCGGTATGCGGCTTCGAACGCGTGCTGCATCGCGGCGACGCTGCCGGCCGGCACGTCGAGCGCGGAATCGGTGCCCTGGTAGCGCAGGTGCACGCGCCGCTCGGTTGCGATGCGTTCCGGCGGCACGCCCTGTTCGAGCAGCGCGCCGACCGCGTCGTCGGCCAACCGGTCGAGCGCGGCATTCAGCGCCGGCAACGATTCATCGGACAGCACGGCCTCGATCGCGCGCTCGCGCATCGCGGTCTGGTCGGCAAGACCCATCCCGTACGCGGACAGCACGCCGGCGAGCGGATGCGCGAACACCTGCGTCATCCCCAGCGCGTCGGCCACGCCGCATGCGTGCTGGCCGCCCGCGCCGCCGAACGTCGTCAGCACGTAGCGCGACACGTCGTGGCCGCGCTGCACCGAAATCTTCTTGATCGCGTTCGCCATGCTGCCGATCGCGATTTCCAGGAAGCCTTCGGCCAGCGCCTCCGGCGTGTCGCGCCGCCCGGTTGCCGCGTGGATTTCGTCGGCGAGCGCGGCGAACTTCGCGGCCACGCCGTCGCGGTCGAGCGGTTCGTCCGCGCGCGGGCCGAACACGCGCGGGAAATGATCGGGCTGGATCTTGCCGAGCATCACGTTGCAATCGGTCACCGTCAGCGGGCCGCCGCGCCGATAGGCGGCCGGCCCCGGATTCGCGCCGGCCGATTCGGGCCCGACGCGCAGCCGCGCGCCGTCGAAACCGAGCACCGAGCCGCCGCCGGCCGCCACCGTGTGAATGCTCATCATCGGCGCGCGCATCCGCACGCCGGCCACCTGCGTCTCGAACACGCGCTCGAATTCGCCGTTGTAGTGCGACACGTCGGTGGACGTGCCGCCCATGTCGAAACCGATCACGCGGTCGAAGCCGGCCGCGCGCGCGGCGCGCACCATGCCGACGATGCCGCCGGCCGGCCCGGACAGGATCGCGTCCTTGCCCTGGAATGCATCGGCGCGCGTCAGGCCGCCGCTGCTCTGCATGAACTGCAGGTTCACGCCGGGCATGTCGTGCGCGACCTGCTCGACGTAGCGGCGCAGGATCGGTGAAAGATACGCGTCCACCACGGTCGTATCGCCGCGCGACACCATCTTCATTAGCGGCGACACCTCGTGCGACACCGACACCTGCGTGAAGCCGATTCGGCGCGCGAGGTCCGCCAGCGCGCGTTCGTGCGCCGTGTAGCGATAGCCGTGGATCAGCACGATGGCCAGCGCCCGCACGCCCGAGTCGAACACGCGGCGCAACGCTGCCTGCGCACCTTGCAGGTCGAGCGGCACGACGACGTCGCCGTGCGCGCCGATCCGCTCGTCGATTTCGACGACCGTCTCGTACAGCGCATCGGGCAGCACGATGTCGAGATCGAACAGGCGCGGGCGGTTCTGGTACGCGATGCGCAGCACGTCGCGAAAGCCGCGTGTCGTCGCGAGCGCGGTGCGTTCGCCCTTGCGTTCGAGCAGCGCGTTGGTCGCGACCGTCGTGCCCATCTTCACCATGTCGACGCGCTCGGGCGTGATCGGCTCGCCGTCGGCGAGACCGAGCAAGTGGCGGATGCCGGCCACGGCCGCATCGCGATACTGCTCGGGATTCTCCGACAGCAGCTTGTGCGTGACGAGCGAGCCGTCGGGCCGGCGCGCGACGATGTCGGTGAAGGTGCCGCCGCGGTCGATCCAGAATTGCCAGCGCGCGGTGTCGGAGGAAACGGGGAAAGTGTGTCGGTCAGTCATGGCGATGAACTCGATGCGTCGTTGAAGCGAGGGACGAGCGCCGCCGCACGGCGCGCGTCGCGCGCCGCGTGAGGGCTTCGATGAAACGGGAGTGGTGAAAGGGCGGCGGGCGCGAGCCCGCTCAGGCGGCGTCGAGTTCGCGGCCGCGCGTTTCGGGCAGCGTCAGCGCGGCGACGATCACCACGCCGTACGCGGCGACCGCGAAGATGCCGATGCTCATGCCGAGCCCGTACTGCTTCGACAGCGCGCCGATCAGGAACGGAAACAGCGCACCGATCGCGCGGCCGACGTTGTAGCAGAAGCCTTGCCCGGAGCCGCGCACGCGGGTCGGGAACAGTTCGGTGAGGAACGCGCCCATTCCGGAGAAGATGCCCGACGCGAAGAAGCCGAGCGGGAAGCCGAGCCACAGCATCGACGCATTGGTGAGGTTCAGCGACGTGTACGAGAACGCGATCACCATCGAGCCGAGCGCGAACAGGATGAAGTTCGGCTTGCGGCCGAGGCGATCGGTCAGGTATGCGCTCGTCAGGTAGCCGACCCACGAGCCGAAGATGATCATCGCGAGATAGCCGCCGGTGCCCATCACGGTCAGGTGCCGCTCGGTCTTCAGGAACGTCGGCAGCCATGTCGTGATCGCGTAGTAGCCGCCCTGCGCGCCGGTCGTCAGCAGTGCCGCGCGCAGCGTCGTCGACAGCAGCTTCGGCGCGAAGATCTCGGTGAGGCGCGGCGCGTCCGCGACCTTCGCCTGCGTGGCCTTCTCCTTCTCGTAGACGTCGGGTTCCTTC
Organism: Burkholderia territorii; assembly: GCF_001718335.1. Lineage (NCBI taxonomy): Bacteria > Pseudomonadati > Pseudomonadota > Betaproteobacteria > Burkholderiales > Burkholderiaceae > Burkholderia > Burkholderia territorii. The sequence goes on along the minus strand of NZ_CP013365.1, from coordinate 307,313 downwards.
ACGTAGCGGCGGATCGCGACCACCAGCAGCGCGGGCGCGAGACCGACGAGGAACAGCGCGCGCCAGGCCTGCTCGGCCGGCAGCACCGAGAACAGCAGCGCATACAGCAACGCCGACAGCCCCCAGCCGATCGCCCAGCCCGACTGCACGAGGCCGACCGCCTTGCCGCGATCGCGCGCGCGGATCACCTCGCCGATCAGCACCGCGCCTGCCGTCCATTCGCCGCCGAAGCCGAAGCCCATCAGCGCGCGCGCCGCGAGCAGCTGATGGTAGTTCTGCGCGAGCCCGCACAGCGCGGTGAATACCGCGAACCAGAGCACCGTCAGCTGCAGCGTGCGCACGCGGCCGATCCGGTCGGACAGGATCCCGGCGATCCAGCCGCCGAGCGCCGACGCGAGCAGCGTCATCGTGCCGATGAAACCGGCGTCCGCGAGCGAGATGCCCCAGGTCGCGACGAGCGTCGGGATCACGAACGACAGCATCTGCGTGTCCATTCCGTCGAGCATGTAGCCGACCTTGCAGCTCCAGAACGCGCGGCGTTCGCGAGTCTGCGCGTGCGCATACCATCCGAACAGGCCGTTGCGCGCGGGGCCCGAAGGGTCGGCGACGGGCGCCGCGAGGGTCTTGCTTTCCATGGTGAAGCTCCTGTCGAAGTGTGCGGTCGGAAACCGTGCGTGTCGTGCGTGTCGTGGTCGCCCGGCTGCGGATGCGCGCCGCCCTCCGGTCGGGCGGATCGTCCGCGGCGGTGCGCCGCCGTGTCGTGGTCGCACCGGCGATCGTGCGGGCCGGTGCCGGCCGGGATCAGAACACGGCCAGCGATGCGTTCGTGATATCGGTCATCAGCATGTAGCCGGGCGTATGCGCGATCGCGAGCGGCAGCTTCGCTTCCATCAGCGCGGTTTGCGGCGTCACGCCGCACGCCCAGAACACCGGCAGTTCGTCGTCGCGCACGGTCACTGCGTCGCCGAAATCGGGCGCGGCGAGATCGGCGATGCCGAGCGCGCGCGGATGGCCGATATGGATCGGCGCGCCGTGCACCCCCGGGAACCGGCTCGTGATCTGCACCGCGCGAATCGCGTCGGCACCGCGCAGCGGCCGCATCGACACGACGAGCTGGCCGCCGAAGATCCCCGCGCGGCGGTTCGCAATCGTCGTGCGGTACATCGGCACGTTGCGTCCTTCCTCGATGTGGCGCAGCCCGATGCCTTCGCGCGCCAGCATGTCCTCGAACGAGAACGAGCAGCCGATCGCGAACACGACGAAATCGTCGCGCCACAGCGCCTCGAGCGATTCGACCCGCTCCGTCAGGCGGCCGTCGCGATACACGTTGTAGCTCGGCACGTCGGTGCGGATGTCGAGATCGTCGCCGAGCACGTCGAGCCGGAACGCACCGGGTTCGCCGACGCCCAGCAGCGGACACGCTTTCGGATTCGCCTGGCAGAAGCGCAGGAAATCGTGCGCATACGCGTTCGGCAGGATCGCGAGATTCGCTTGCGCGAACGGGCCGCACTGGCCGGCGGTCGGGCTGCGGAACGCGCCGCTGCGGACGGACTGGCGGAATTCGGAAGGCGTCATGATGGTCGTTGGCGGATCGGTATGTCGTCGGGATGACGGTTGCGTCAGCGGATACGGCGAAGAATAGAAAAGAAAAAATTTTGTCGCCAACGAGTTTTTCTGCGTCGCGTGTATAGAATTCCTTAACGGATCTCGGGGTTTCCCCCGATCCCGTTCACTTTTCTTCACCGGCAAGCTGCGCGTCCCTCGTCCGTCAGACCGCCATGAACACGCGTTTCCTGGAAACCTTCGTCACGCTCGCGAAACTGCGCAACTTCCGCACGACGGCCGCCGCGCTGCACGCGACGCCGGCCGCGATCTCGCAGCGCCTGAAGGCGCTCGAGGACGAATTGCAGACCGTGCTCGTCGATCGCGACAGCCGCGAGTTCCGGCTCACGCCAAACGGCGAATACCTGCTCGGCTATGCGAAGGCCGTCGTCGAGGCCACCCACGAGCTGCAGGCCGCCGCTGCCGGCGAAAGCGCGCTGCGCGGCAAGCTGCGGCTCGGCGTGATCGAAACGGTCGTGCACAGCTGGTTGCCGAATTACCTGCGCCGCCTCGCCGCCGACTATCCGCAGCTGGAGATCGACCTGACCGTCGACGTGAGCGTCGTGCTGCAGCGCCGGCTGATGGCCGGCGAGCTCGACCTGATCATTCGCGTGGAAGGCAGCGACGAGCCGTCGGTCGTCTGCGACGCGCTCGCGAACTATCCGGTGCGCTGGATCGCGCGTGCGGGACTGTTGCCGACCGCGCGCACGGGCCTCGCGCGGCACGTGCTGCGCCAGCCGATCCTGACCTACGGGCGCGGCACCGCGCCGCACCGGGCGCTCGAGGACATCGTGCGCACGCTGGCGCACGCGCATGGCGTGCCGCTGTCCGAGACGCGCATCACCGGCTCGCCGTCGATCTCGGTGATCGTGCAGCTCGTGCGAGACGGGTTCGGTGTCGCCGCGATTCCGGTGCTGTTCGTCGATGCGCTGATCGAGAGCGGCGAGGTCGTCGAGTTGCCGCTGCAGCCGTCGCCGCCGTCGATCGTCGTGTCGATGTCGCGGCGGGCGGACGCGCCGAAGTTCGTGCATGGCGCTTCGATCGCGGCGCGCACCGCTTGTCACGAGTATTGCGAGAAGAGCAATCGGCTGCTGGTGGAAGCGCTTTGATACGGTGCGACATCAGCGCACGATTCGCCGCCGATCGCGATCGGCGACGCGAACCGGGCACGCCGCATCACGCGTGTCCCGTATGCGGCTGCGCGAGCTTGCCGTCGCCGTACTCACGCAGCACCTGCGAGATCACCACGCGATAGCCGTCCAGCCAGCGCGCCTGCTTCGCCTTCGCTTCCAGATGCGCGGGATGCCGCATCAACTGCTGCAGCGCCGCCTCCGATTCCCAGTAGTAGACGTTCTGGATCAGCCCGGCCTCGGCGTTCTCCCACGTCTCCTCGCCGAGGTAGCCGGGCGTCGCGCGCGCCATCTCGGCGATCCGGCTGTCGAGCCGGTGAAACTCGTCGTCGTATTGCCCTGCGCGGAAAATGAAGGTCGACGCGTACATGCGCACTCCATCGGAGACGGTTGAAAGAGCGGCAAGTGTAAGGCACGCGCGGCGCCGACCATCTACCAGGGCCGGCGCACGGAGTCCTGATAGCGCGTCAGAATGAAATGCGCGACGTCGTCCGAGTGATATGCGGCGACGAGTTGCGCGACCCACGGCTTCGTGCGGTCGGCGTCGCGCACGGTCAGCACGTTTGCGTACGGCGAGCGTGCATCCTCGAGATTGATGCTGTCGCGCGCCGGCTGCAATCCCGAGCGCGCGGCGTCCTCGCTGTCGATCGCGACGAACGCTGCCGAATCGAGCGCCTCGTACAACCGCTCGCGGCGCACTGCGACGATCTTCAGCGCGAGCCGGTTGCCCGTCACGTCGCGCAGCGTCGCATGCAGGCCGGCCTTGTCCCGCAGCGTCACCAGTGTGTCGTTCTGCAGCAGCACGAGCGCACGTGCCAGCCCGCGCGGATCGGCCGGGATCGCGACCGTGGCGCCGGGCTGCAAATCGTTCAGACTCCTCAGCTTGCGCGAGTAAAGCGCCATCGGCAGCGTGACGGTCGGCGCGACCGCCGTCAGTGCATAACCTTTAACCTTGCGCGTCGCGGCAAGGGACTGCGCGTCCTCGAAACTCGCGACATCGATCCTGCCTTCTGCGAGCGCGGTATCGATGCGCGACGCATCGTCGAATTCGACGACGTCGACGCCCAGCCCGCGCCTGGCCGCAACGCGCTTCACCTCGTCGAGGATCTCCGCATGCACGCCGCGCGTCACGCCAACGCGTACCGCCGACGCGGCCGATTCGGCGGCAGCGGCGACGACCGGCTGGGCGAGGCCGCAAGCGACGGTCAGCCATGCGGCAACCAAACGCAGCTTCTGGTTCATGACGCATCCCGCAGGATCGTGCGAAACCCGATATGCGATGCGCCCAGATCGGCTTCCTGCTGTTCGCGCGACGATGCGCGGTAGCGCACGCAGTAATCGCGCGAGCACAGGAACGAGCCGCCCTTGATCACCATCGGCGTGTCGTGCCGGCGCGTCGGCGGCGCGACGGCCGCCGTGTCGCCGTTCGTGTGCGACTGATGCGGGCCCGTGTATGCGTCCTTCGTCCATTCCCATGCGTTGCCGATCATGTCGTACAGGCGGAAGCCGTTCGCCGCGTAGCAGCCGACGGGCGCCAGCCCCGCATGACCGTCCTCCGCCGCGTCGAGCACCGGAAACACGCCCTGCCAGTAGTTGGCTGCCGGCTTGCCCTGCGCATCACGCGGCGCCGCGTCGAGCGACGCATCGTCGCGACCGGCCTTGCCCGCGTATTCCCATTCCGCTTCGGTCGGCAGGTCGCGCCCGAGCCAGCGCGCATACGCAAGCGCATCGCGCTGCGTGACGAGCGTGACGGGCAGGTTGCCGAGCCCGTCGACGCTGCTGCCCGGCCCGCGCGGCTGCCGCCACGACGCGCCCTTCACCCATGTCCACCACGCGAGGTCACGCGCATTCAACTCCTCGCGCGTCGGCACATGAAACACCGCCGCGCCGCCCTGCCGTTCGGCCTCGGTCACGTAGCCGGTCGCCTGCACGAACGCGGCGAACTGCGCGATCGTCACGTCGGTCTGGTCGATCCAGAAACCGCCGACACGCGTCTTCCCGTCGCCGGCCGGACGCTCGTCCTCATAGCCGCGCGTGCTGCCGAACACGAACGCGCCGCCGCTCAGGTGCACCATCCCGGCCTTCGGGTCGTCGCGCCACTTCGCCGGCAGCCCCGAGTAGCGTGCGCACTGCCGCTCCGAGCCGAGCGGCGCGAGCGTGCGGCCGCGATTCGCATCGTCGAAGGCGCTGCCGGGCGACGCCGGCGGGCTCGCATAGCCGGCGGCGAACGCGGCGACGAACAGCGTGCCCGCGAGCGCCGCGCCGAGCGTCCAGAAGCGCAACCGCATCGTGTCGTCCTCAGTAGTAGCCGCGCGGACGCAGCGGCTCCACGCCGCCGACGTTGCTCATGTAGGTCTTCCACTGGTCGACCAGCGTGCCGATCACCGACGGGTTCTGCGCGGATACGTCGGTCGTCTCGCCGCGGTCCGCCGCGAGGTCGTACAGTTGCCAGTGGCCATCGAGCGGGCCGAGCGGCGGCTCGGTCCACAACGCCTTCCAGCGGCCGTCGGCGCTGCGCAGGTACGCGCGGCCATACGCTTCGTCGCCGAACGGCGTCGTATGCACTTCGCCCGTCGCCGCCCCGGTGAGCACCGGCAGCAGCGACTGGCCCGTCACCGGATACACGTAGCGGTTGTTGTAGACGACCTTGCCCTTGTTCTGGTCGACGCCCGTCAACGTGTTCACGAGCGGCGGCGCCGGCTGCGACGGCGGTGTGACGCCCGCGACCGCGAGGAAGGTCGCCGTGTTGTCGGTCACGTGCGTGAACGCACGCAGCGTCGGCAACTGCCGCGTCTGCCCCGGCAGGCGCACGATCGTCGGTGTCGACACGCCGCCTTCGGCCGAATAGCCTTTGGTGAGCCGGAACGGCGTCGCGCTCACTTCTGCCCAACGCAGCCCGTATTGCAGCCGTTGCGCGTTCTGCTTGCCGTTGTCGGTGCCGAGCGTCGAATAGATCGGCTCCTGCCCGTTCGCGGTGTCGGTCGCCGTCGGGTCCGCGCCGGAGTCGATCGGCCAGCCTTCGGCGCCGTTGTCCGACTGGAACATGATGAACGTGTTGTCGTATTCGCCGATGTCCTTCAGGTGCTGGATCAGGAGGCCGATGTTGTAGTCGAGGTTCTCGACCATCCCCGCATAGATCTCCATGTAGCGCGCCTGCGCGCGGCGCTCGGCCGCGCTCAGGCTCGCCCACGACTTGTCGACCTTGCCGGCGCCGTAGTCGCTGTAGCCGTCGGCGGCCGAGTGCACGGCGCTGATGTACTTCGCGTTCGCGGTGCCGTTGTTCGCGGTGGCCGGCGATGCCGACGTCGTTTCCGGCAAGCCGTCGAACGGCTTGAAGTCGGCGGGGATCAGGCCGAGCGCCTTCTGTCGCGCGATCCGCGCGTTGCGGATCGCGTCGTAGCCGGCGTCGTACACGCCCGCATATTTGTGCAGCCACGGGTCCGGCACCTGCAGCGGCCAGTGCGGCGACGTATACGCCGCATACGCGAAGAACGGCTTGCCGTCCTGCTTGTTCGAATCGATATACGAAATCAGCTTCTGTGTATAGAAGTCGGTCGAATAGAACACGGCCGGACTGCCGCCCGCGCCGCCCGGCTGCCCCGGCTGGCCAGGCTGCACGTAGCGGCCGTCTTCCGTGTAGTTCGACGAGCCGGCCGGCTCATGCGCAAAATGGTTCGTCGCCGCGCCGGCGAGCAGCACGTAGCTGCGCTCGAAGCCCCACTGGTCCGGCGTCTGGCCGCTGCCCGTCGCACTGCCGACGATCCCCGAGCCGATATGCCACTTGCCCGCGATGTAAGTGTGATAGCCGGCGTCCTTCAACAGTTGTGCGAACGAAAGCGCGCGATCGTTCAGGTAGCCTTCGTAACCGGGCAGCCCGCGCCGTTCGTCGGTCGGCACGCCCATCGTGCCTTCGCCGACGAGGTGATGATCGGTGCCGGAAATCAGCATCGCGCGCGTAATCGCGCATACGGTGCCCGTGTGGTGATTCGACAGAATGCGGCCCGATGCGACGAGCGCGTCGAGGTTCGGCGTGTTGATCTCGCCGCCGAATGCATGGATGTCGGAATAGCCGAGATCGTCGGCCATGATGTACAGGATGTTCGGGCGCTTGGCCGCGGGCGTCGCATTGGCCTGCGGCGGCGGATCGCCGTCGATGCCGCCGCACGATGCGAGCGACAGCGCGCCGGCAGCCGCGGCGCAGACGACACGGAAACGGAAAGCATGCAACGGCGACGCGGAGTTTTTCATTTTGTCGAACGCTCGATCTACGGATCGGCGATCTTAGCGTCGCGCGCGCGGCGCCCAAAGTCGGATTCGTCACATGCTAACGGGAACGGGGAATATGCACGCCGGCGCCCGTTTCACGACGCGCGCGACGATGCGTGCGCTGCACGAGAACCCGCCTGGTCGCCTCCGTTCGCGTCGACCGATCCGATCGTGCGCGCGGCTACGAAGCCCGGGCGGTGCGTCGCGGCGCGCGCTCGCCGCCCGCATCGTCCGACGCCAGCATGCGCGGAATCTCGTCAATGAGCGCATCGATGACGACGCGCACCTTCATCGGCACATTGCGCGACGCCGGCCGCACTACGAATACTTCGGCACCCGAAACGCTGTCGCTGTCCATCACGAGCGCGAGGCGGCCGTCGCGCACGTATGGCGCCATCAGCCAGCACGGCAGCCACGCAAGCCCCGCGCCGGCTGCCGCCGCATCGGCGATCGCCTGCAGGTCGTCGAATCGCAGGCGGCCCGCCGGGCGATGGTCGTGCACGGCGCCGTCCGCGCCGATGATTCGCCACGGCGTCGGCTGCCCGCCGCGCGAATAAGCGATGCCGTCGTGCGACGCGAGTTCGTCCGGCCCGGACGGCCGGCCGTGGCGGGCGAGATAGGCGGGCGATGCGCAGATGCCCATGCGCTGCACGCCGAGCTTGCGGCCGACCAGCGCATTCGTGTCGGCAAGCGGGCCGATACGCACCGCGATGTCGAAACCGTCGTTGACGAGATCGGCGACGCGATCGCTGAACGACACGTCGATTTCGAGCCGCGGATGACGCTCGACGAGGCGCCGCACCACGGGCGCCACGCATTGGCGGCCGAACAGCACGGGCACGCTGACCCGCACGCGCCCGGACGGCTCGCGTCGGTTCGCGTCGAGCGCGGCTTCCGTCTCGCCCAGTTCGGCCAGCAAGCGCCGACACTGCTCGTAATAGACGAGCCCTTCGTCGGTCAAGCCGAGCTGGCGCGTCGTGCGCCGCAACAGCCGCGCGCCGAGGCGCTGTTCGAGCCGCGCGACGATCTTTGCAACCGCCGAGCGCGTCATGCCGAGCCGCAGCGCGGCCGCCGCGAAGCTGCCCGCCTCCACGACGTCGACAAATTCGGCGATGCCTCTGAGCCGCTCGTCCATGCAATTGCGCTCCCGTGGGATGACTGATTTGTGTCCGCTCCGGCGACAATCGTTGGCCGAATTCTCGCCAATGCGTCCCGTTGCGCGACACTATGATAGTCCCGTCTATCTCGAAAAAGGAGCCGCCATGCACGCATGGCAAATCAAACCCGGGGACGGTATTGCCGGGCTCCGGCGCATCGACGCGACCCCGCGCGCGGTCGGGCCGACCGACGTCGTCGTGAAGATCCACTCGGCCGCACTGAACTATCGCGACCTGATGTTCGCGCGCGGCGACTATCTCGGCATCGGCACCGACGCACTGATACCCGTCGCCGACGGTGCGGGCGAAGTCGTCGAAACCGGCCGCGACGTCACGCAGTTCAAGCCGGGCGATCGCGTGATCAACACGTATTTCCCGCACTGGATCGACGGGCCGCCCACGCCGTGGAAAGTGTCGGCGTCGCCCGGCTCGCATTTCGACGGCGTGCTCGCGGAACGCTTCGTATCCGACGAAACCGCACTGGTCGCGATTCCCGCGCATCTCGACTACGACGAAGCCGCAACGCTGTCGTGCGCGGGCATCACCGCGTGGAATGCGCTGTTCGTCGACGGCGGGCTCGGGCCGGGCGCGACCGTCGTGCTGCTGGGCACGGGCGGCGTATCGATCATCGCGCTGCAGCTCGCTCATGCGGCCGGACTGCGCACGATCGTGACCTCGTCGAGCGATACGAAGCTCGAACGCGCTCGCGCACTCGGTGCGGACGCAACGATCAACTACCGCACGACACCCGAATGGCAACATGAAGTGCTGCGGCTCACCGGCGGTGCGGGCGCGGATCTCGTCGTCGAAGTCGGCGGACGCGATACGCTCGCGCGCTCGGTCGCCGCGACGAAACTGGGCGGCATCGTCTCGGTCATCGGCGGCCTCAGCAGCTTCGGCGGCCCGGAACTCGGGCTGCTGTCGCTGATCGGCGGCATCCGGCGACTGCACGGCTTGATGGTCGGCAGCCGTGCGATGCTCGACGACGTCGTGCGGCTCGTCGACGCGAAGCGGATCAAGCCGGTGGTCGATCGCGTGTTCGACTTCGACGAAGCGCCGCAGGCCTACGCGCACCTGCAGTCGGGACAGCATTTCGGCAAGGTCGTGATTCGCGTCGCGTCGTGACGGATGAAGGCCGCGCGCGCCGCCTTCTCCGCGCCGCGCACCGATCGCCGAGCCGCTGCCGGCCACCGCTGCGACCGTGTTCGGAGCGTCGAAGATGCTGCGCCGGCCGCCACGCGGCTTTCGTATGCGAGCGGTGCGCGCGGCGGCGTCAGAACATCTGGCGCAGACCGATCGCCGCCCCAACGTTGTTGGTCCTGCCGATCTGGTCGACCTTGCCGGTGAGCCGGTTGGTGGCTCCCGGATAGTCGGCCGCGAACGCGCCGTTGCCGCGTGCGAAATCGACCGTGCCGTACACCTCGGTATGCTTCGACAGCGCATATTCGGCCAGCACGGTCGCCGAGTAGTTGATCCCGGAGCCGAGCGTGCCGTCGAGCCGCTCCGCATTGCGCGCGTGGCCGTAATAGCCGGCCACCGTGATCAGCAGCGGCGCGGTGGCCTGCCAGTTCGCGCCGACGTAGAGCGTATCGTCGATGCGATTCGGGCTGCCGCCGCCCAGCGACGGCGCGCCGGCCTGCTGCATGTTGAAGTCCGTCGTGCCCGTCTTGTCCTGACCGTGCAGCCAGCCGGCCAGCAGGCGCACCGACGGCGTGACCTGGTACGCGCCGCTCACGTGCAGGAAGTTCACCTTCGCGCCGTTGACCGCGCTGCCGTTCACGGACGACACCGAGGTTTGCTGGAAGCCGGCGTTGATCGATGCGGGCCCTTGCGCATAGGTCAGTTCGACACCGTACGTGCTGTCGAGGCCCGTCGCGCCCGCATGGTTGCCGAACCCGTAGATCGCATCGACGCTGAAGCCGTTGTACGAGAACTTGTACTTCACGGCGTTCGGCACGGTCAGGTAATTGCCGATGCCGTTGTACGCCCAGCTGTCCTGCCAGTAGTCGCCGACGGTCATCGGGTCGAACACGTCGCCCATCGTGTCGTACAGCGGGGCGTACTGGTTGCCGAAGGTCAGCGAACCGTACCGGTCGCTCGACAGGCCGACGTATGCCTGCCGGCTGAACAGCGTGTTCGCGACGTGCAGCTTGCCGTCGCCGAGCTCGAAGCCGTTTTCCAGACGAAAGATTGCCGACAGGCCGCCGCCGAGATCCTCGCTGCCGCGCAAGCCCCAGCGGCTGTGCGTTTCAGGGCCGACCGTCATGCCGATCAGGTCGCGGCCGCCGGGGCCGGCGTTCGTCTGATAACGGATCGCCGTGTCGACGAGGCCATACAACGTGACGGAACTTTGCGCAAATGCGGACGACGCCGCTGTCAAGACGATTACTGCGCCGACACCACCGGATACGACGATGCGTTTCATGAAAGGCCTCCCTGAGCGATTGATTTTGTAAGCAGTCCGACAGCATTCGCGTCTGACCGCCGGTATAGCGCTCGGGAGAATAATCGGTCACATTCGCGGCACCTATTGCCGCTTCTGGATTGGACCTTTCCAGTACCGTCAACAATGACGGCAGCGCGCCGAGGCAATCGTCGGCTCGTGCCGCAACGACCGCCTCGCACCGTCGGCGGTTCCGCGAAGCTGCACCATCCGGCGGCTGATCGCGAGCCACTCGCGAATCGCGCTCTCGCGCGCCGAGCCCCGGCGCCAGAGTATGCCGAAGCGCCGCGGCTCGGTCGGCTTGGGCAGCGCCAGCCGGACGATCCGCAGCCGCTCCGCGAGCGGCGACGCGATGTCCGGGACCAGCGATACGCCCAGCCCGCGCTCGACCATCATCGCGATCGCCAGCAGCGAATTGATCTCGAAGCGCTCGTGCGGATCGATCCCGTGATCGCGCAGATAGCGGTCCGCCTGCTTGCCGCCGCCGAGACTTCGGTCGTAGCGGATCAGCGGCTCGTGGCGCAGCAGGTCGTGCGCGTCGCGTGCGGCGAGATCTTGCGGTGCCAGCACGACGAGCGGCTCGATGCGCAGCAGTTCCCACACCATGCTTTTCGGCAGCGCAAAACTCGGATGCAGGCAGACGGCCGCATCGTGATCGCCTCGCCGCACGGACTCGTAAAGCTCCGCCGACGTACCGGACTGGATCAGCACCTTCAACCGCGGATGCCGGGTTGCGAACTCGGCAAGCACGTCCGGCAGGATGCTGTGCAATGCGGTGTTGATCGCGCCGAGGCGCAATTCCCCGGACAGCTGCGCATCGTCGGCCGCGACCGATCTCAGGTCGTCGAACTCGCGGATAAGCCCGCGCGCACGCTCGAGCACGCGATAGCCGGCCTGGGTGGGGCGCACTGCGCGGCCCGCGCGTGCGAGCAGCGCCACGCCCAGCTCCCGCTCCAGCACCCGCATCTGCAACGCAACCGCGGCGGGCGTGAGATCGAGCCGGCGAGCGGCCTGCGCCATCGAGCCCGTGTCCGCGACGAGCACGAAGCTCTTGAGGAACACGATATCCATAAAGATAGTTTTTCTATCGTTTGAATGAATCAAACCTGTATTCATCCAGTGTAGCGGGATTTCTATACTGGCCACATGAAAAGCAAACTGTTCGTTCCGGGCTCCCGTCCCGACCTTTTCGACAAGGCGTTGAATGGTCCCGCCGATGCCGTGTCGTTCGATCTCGAGGACGCGGTCGCCGAAGACCGCAAGGATGCCGCGCGCGCTGCGCTGCGTGCGCGGCTCGACCAGCCGCTGCCACCGACGAAAACGATCGTGGTGCGCGTGAATGCGCTCGGCACGCGTGGCTTCGACGCCGATCTCGACGCCGTCGCCCGTCCCGGCGTCGCGATCGTCAACCTGCCGAAGCCTCGCGACCCGGACGATGTGCGCGCGGCCGCGGCCGCGCTTGAACGGGCCGAGCGCCGCAACGGCGTCGCGACGCCGATCAGGCTGCTCGTCAACATCGAAACGCCGCGCGCGCTGCGGCTCGCATCCGAACTCGCGGCGGCCGATCCACGCGTGATCGGCTTGCAGCTCGGCCTCGGCGATCTGTTCGAACCGCTCGGCATCGATCGCCGCGAAACTGCAGCGCTCGTGCCCGTGATGCTCGCCGTGCGCATCGCCGCGGGCGAGGCCGGCATCGCAGCCTACGATGCCGCGTTCACCGACATCGGCGACGCCGACGGCTTCCGCAGCGAGGCCTCGCTCGCACGGCGGCTCGGCTTCGCCGGCAAGAGTTGCATCCATCCAACGCAGGTCGACATCGCGAACGACGTGTTCCGACCGACGCTCGACGAAATCCGCGCTGCGTTGCGCGTGCTCGACGCGGAGCGGCGGGCCGTTGCCGACGGCCGCGGCGCGTACGTGGTGGACGGCCGGATGATCGACGCACCGTTCGTCGCCCGCGCCCGCACGATCGTCTCCGAGGCGATCGCATTCGGCCTGATCCCGCCAGAGGGCATCGCCCAGCCACCCGCATGCCTCGCACCATGACCCGATCTTCCATCGACGTTCCCGCCACACCGCACGCGGCCGGTCGCGGCCACTCCGGCGCAGGCCCGCTCGCCGGCATCCGCGTGCTCGACCTGAGCGCCTATATCGCCGGCCCGTACGGGTGCACGTTGCTGGCCGACCAGGGCGCCGACGTGATCAAGATCGAGCCGCCCGCCGGCGACAACCTGCGCAACTATCCGTCGACGCTGGACGCGCAAAGCCGCGCGTTCCTCGGTGTCAATCGCGGCAAGCGCGGGATCGTGCTCGATCTCAAGCAGCCGGCCGGGCGCGAGGTGCTGCTCGAACTCGTGCGCGGCGCAGACGTGCTGGTCCACAATTTCCGGCCGTCGGTCCCGGCACGGCTCGGCATCGATTACGCACGGCTTCGCGAACAGAACCCGCGCCTCGTTTATTGCGCTGTCACCGGCTACGGCGACTCTGGCCCGCTGAAGGACAAGGCCGGCTACGACCAGGTGCTGCAGGCGATGACCGGCATGTGCGCGCTGCAAGGCGAACCCGGCGCGCCGCCGTCGATCGTGTACGGTTCGGTCGTCGACTACTACGCGGCTTCCCTCGTCGCCGCCGGCGTCGCGTCAGCGCTGTACGAGCGGACCCGCAGTGGGATCGGGCAATACGTGGGCATCTCGCTGCTGCGCGCTGCGCTCGCGATGCAGTCGGCGCGACTCGTGTGGGCCGAAGGCGAGGCACGCGAGGTCGGACGCGACATGCGATCGGGTGGCGTCACGGGCCTGCATCCGACCCGCGACGGCTATCTTTACCTGTCCGCGAACACGCCGCATTTCTGGCGCGCGTTGTGCGTGAAGGTCGGGTTGCCCGCGCTCGCCGACGATCCGCGCTACGACACGGTGAGCAAGCGTGCGCGCGCACACGACGAACTCGTCCCGCTGCTGCGCGCCGCACTGTTGGCCCGCTCCGCGCGCGACTGGGAAGCCATGTTCGGCGACGAGGTGCCCTGCGCCGCATTGCGCGAAATCGAGGACATGTTCGACGATCCACAAGTCGCCGCAGAGCAGCTCATTGCCGATTTCGACCATCCGTCGACCGGCCGCTATCGCGGCTTCTGCCGCCCGATCGCGTTCGAGCGCACACCGCCTCCGGATCCAGTCGGCGCGCCGGCGCTAGGCGAGCATTCGGACAACGTGCTCGCCGAGCACGGCTACGATGACGAACGGCGCGCCGAGTTGCGGCGTCGCGGCGCCATTCGCTGAAACTGCAAACCGCCGGCATCGCGCCGTCCGAACGACAAGATTGGCCCGGAGACATCATGAGAAGACGTCCGTTCCTCGCCTCGCTCGCCGCCGCGAGCGCATCACGCGCGCATGCATTCGGCCCTGCGGCGGCCAAAGCGACGATGCAATCGGCGCACACCGCGCCCTTGCACGCATGCGACGCGCACCTTCACGTCTTCGATGCCCGCTTCCGGTCCGAGCCTGGCGCGCAGATCTTCGCGCACGCGACGGCGGACGACTACCGCCGCGCGATTCAGGCCCGGCTCGGCACGACACGCGCCGTCGTCGTCACGCCGCGCGCGTATGCGACCGACAATAGCGTGACGCTCGATGCGATCCGACGGCTAGGCGCCGACCGCACGCGCGGTGTCGGCGTCGTGCGCACAGATGTGTCGGACACCGAATTGCACGCGCTGCACGCCGGGGGCATTCGCGGCATCCGGTTCACACTGTATCGCCCCGAGCATGCCCCCACGCGCTTCGACATGGTCGAGGCACTGTCCGCGCGCGTGCATGCGCTCGGCTGGCACGTGCAGCTTCACTGGACCGCCGACCAGATCGTCGCACACGAGGCACTGCTCACGCGCCTGCCGTCGACCATCGTGTTCGACCACATGGCACGCCTGCCACAACCGGCGGGCACGTCGCATCCCGCATACGCGATCGTGCGCCGTCTCGTCGATCAGGGCAAGACGTGGATCAAGCTGTCAGGGCCGTACCTCGATTCGCGCGTCGGCGTGACCGGTCGGTTCGCCGACGTCGACACGGTCGCCCGTGCATGGGCCGTCGCGGCACCCGAGCGCCTCGTATGGGGCAGCGACTGGCCGCATGCAACGGAGTCCGCCGCGCCCGACGACGCGCGGCTGTTCGATCAACTCGCGGACTGGGTGCCCGACGAACGTCTGCGCGAGCGGATTCTCGTCGACAATCCAGACCGGCTGTACGACTTCCACGACTGACCGCCGCCCCGACGCGGCGGCGCACCGTCGACACGTATTGCCGACGCGACAAACACCAACAGGAGACATGCATGCGCCTCGCCGATTCCCCACCTCGTGCGGCTCGCATCCGCCTGACGGACGCGACGATTCGCGTGTTCGAGCGAACGATTCCCGATCCGTTCGTCCTTGCGCTGCTGATCACCGCGTTCGTCGCCGCACTGGCCGTCGCGATCGCACCGCGCACGACGCCGGCCGCGATGATCGGCGGATGGACCAAGGGATTCTTCGATATCCTCACGTTCACGGCGCAAATGGCGCTCGTGTTCGCGACCGGGCACGCGCTGGCCCATGCGCCGCTCGTGCAGCGAGCATTCCGCGCGATCGTATCGTTCGCGCGCACGCCGACACAGGCGGCGACGCTGGTCTTCCTGTCGGTGGCCGTCACGTCGTTCGTCAACTGGGCGTTTGGCCTCGTGATCAGTGCACTGCTGGCGCGCGAAGTCGCTAAACGCCTGCGCGTCGATTTCGCGTGGATCGTGGCGGTCGGCTTCTCGGGGTGGGTCGTGTGGGCGAGTGGAATGTCCAGTTCGATCGCGCTCGCGCAATCGACGCCAGGCAGCGCGATGAACGTCGTCGAGAAGCTGACCGGCCACGTGCTGCCGTTCAGCGAAACCGTGCTGACCCGCTTCAACCTGGTTCCGACGCTCGCGATGCTCGTGCTGACGCCGGCGCTGCTCGTCTGGTTCATGCCCGATCCTGCTCGCGCCGAAGCGCTGCCGCCCGACACACAGCCGGCCTCGCAGGCCGTATCCGCTTCGACCGCGCCCGGCGCCGCCGGACACCGCTCGCCGGCGCAGTGGCTCGAGCGCTCGTGCGTGCTCAGCGTTCTGGCCGGACTGTTCGGCCTGTCTGTACTCGGGCTGGCATACGGAGGCCACATTCCGCTGGCGGGCGTGAATGTCGTGATCCTCGCAATGCTCACGGCGGGCGTGCTGCTTCATGGACATCCGCTCGCCTACGCGCGCGCGATCAAGCAGGCGACCGCGCAGACGGGTTCGCTACTGATTCAATATCCGCTGTACGGTGGCATCATGGGCCTGATGGATGCGACCGGCTTGCCCGGCGTCATATCGCACGGCTTCATCGCGATCGCGACGGCCGACACGCTACCGTTCTGGAGCTACGTCTGCTCGCTGGCGATCACGTTCCTGATCCCGAGCGGTGGCGGCCACTGGGCCGTGCAGGGCCCCTTCGTGATACCGGCCGCCGTCGCGTTGCACGCATCGCTGCCCGCGACGACCATGGCCGTCGCGATGGGCGAACAGGTGTCGAACATGATGCAGCCGTTCTGGGTGGCACCGGTGGTCGCAATGGCCGGCATTGGCGTGCAGCGTGTGCTCGGCTACACCGCGCTGACGTTCGTGCTCGGCGCGATCGTCTACGGCTGCGCGCTGTTGTGGCTCGTCTGACGCGCACGGAGGCACGATGAAGCGTAGAACGTTTCTCGCCGCGCTCGGCACGGCCGCCGCCTGCCCCGCCGTCGCGCAAGTCGCGCGCGCCACGCCCACTCTCGCGCGCCAGCTGGCCGACTATGCCGTCGCGCTGAGCTGGGATGCACTCGCGGCAACGACGATCGAAACGGCGAAGGCACACCTCATCGACGCACTCGGATGCGCACTCGTCGCCCATGATGCACCGCCCGTCGCGATGTGCCGGCGCATCGCGACGACGGTCTCTGGGCCCGCGACGCTCATCGGCACGCTACACCGCTCGACGCCGGAACTCGCTGCCTTCGCCAATGGCGCGGCCATCCGCTACGAAGATCTCAACGATCTGTACGTGGGCGCCGAGCCCGGCCATCCAAGCGACAACATCGCGCCATGCCTGGCCGTCGCCGAAGCTGCGCGCGCAAGCGGGCGCGACCTGCTGCTCGCGATCGTGCTCGCCTACGAGATCGACTGCCGGCTCCTGGACGCCGCGAACATCACGAGCCGTGGCTGGGACCATCCGGTCTACAGCCTGCCTGCCGTCGCGCTGGCGGCCGGCAAGCTGATGCGGCTCGATCGCGACCGGATGGAGCAGGCGGTCAATCTATCGCTCAGCGGTCATCTTGCGATGAACCAGACACGCGTGCAGCAACTGTCCGACTGGAAAGGTCTCGCGGATGCGTCGGCATCGCGCGACGGCGTGTTCGCCGCACAATTGGCTCGCGAAGGCGTCACCGGGCCGGCGCCGATCTTCGAGGGACGTGCCGGGCTGTTTCAGCAAATATCCGGCCCGTTCGCGCTCGACGTCGAATCGTTCGGCGGCCCGGAACGCGCGTTCCGGATCGACGCATGCGCCATCAAACCGTATCCGGCCCAGGGATACACGCTGACGGCGATCCCGGCCGCGATCGACCTCGCGACGCGGATTGGCGATCTCGCGCGCATTCGTGCGATCCATATCGACACGACGCACATGGGCTACGTGACGGCCGGCCGCGATCCGGAGAAATGGCGGCCCGAAACGCGCGAGACGGCCGATCACAGCCTGCCATACATTGTCGCGCGAGCGATGATCGAACGCGACGTCACGCGCGACAGCTACGGGCCGGCCGCGCTGCGCGACGCGGCCACGCGCGCGCTGATGGCCGTCACGACGGTCGCGGAAGACGCGCGCCTCACCGCAATGCAGCCGCACGCGATTCCGAATCGGCTGACGGTGACGCTCGACGACGGCCGCAAGCTCGAACGGCAGGTCGACACTTTGCCCGGCTTTCCCGGACAGCCGACATCGCGCCCCGACACCGAGCGCAAGTTCCAGCACAACGCCGCGTCGCGTCTTTCGGAGACGCGCGCGCGACACGCACTTGACGCATTGTGGGCACTCGATGCTCGCACCGATCTGAACGGACTGCTCGCACTGCTCGCCGTCGAATCCCGGCCGTGAACGGCGCACGCACGTCGCGAAACGTCGCACTCGGGACAGGCGGCACGCGGCACGCCAAGGTAAGATGAACACCCCTTCCATCGCGTCACGACCCAAGCCATGTCGACCGCCATCGCCACCCTGCTGCCGCTCGCTGGCGTCCTGCTGCTCAGCGTAGCCAGCCCGGGCCCGAACTTCGTGATCGTCACGTCGACCGCGGTCGCGCAACGCCGCGCCGGCGTGATGACCGCGCTCGGCCTTGCGGCCGCATCGGGCACCTGGGCCGCGATCGCGATTGCCGGCCTCAGCCTGCTCGTGACCCACGTCGCCTGGGTGCACACCGCGCTGCGCCTGGGCGGCGCCAGCTTCCTGATCTGGCTCGGACTGAAGATGGTCCTGACCGCGCGCAAGCCGGTCGCCGTTTCCGCGCCGCGCGCGTCCTCCGGCTGGCATGCCGCACGGAAGGGCTACGTGGTCAGCATGACGAATCCGAAAGCCGTCGCGTTCTACGGCAGTATCTTCGCGTTGATGGTGCCGGCCCATGCGCCGGCGTGGCTCGATCTGGCCGTCGTCGCACTGTCGATCGGAATCTCGGGCGTGTGGTACTGCACGATGGCGCTGCTCGCGTCGCACCCGTCGGTGCGCCGGCTGCTGATCCGGCGCAAGGCGGTGCTCGACACGACGGCCGGGCTGCTGCTGATGGGAGTTGGCGGGCGGATGCTGGCAGGGCGCTGAGCGCCGTCACATGCCCGGATCGGCACGGGAAAGGACCGCTTGCGACACGCTTCACGCGACGTGCGTGCGCCGCGTTGCAACGGAATCCGAAACGAAATCGCACGCCGGGCAGAACGGCGCGCGTCGATGAAACGATGATTCGACGAACGACGGCCGACGGGCATCGCGCATCGTCGATGCGGCCCAGCCCGTCACCGCATCAACGTGCCGGATCGATGGCCACGATCGGCACGCCGCGCGCCTCGATGTCGCGCCCCGCGAGCAGGCACAGATCCTCGCGATGATGCGCGGCAACCACTTGCACGCCCACCGGCACGTCGTTCACGATCGCGGTGGTCACCGCGAGCCCCGGTAGCCCCATCGCCGGCAGCGCCCGCAGCGTGAGCTGCGCTTCCCATACGCGCTCGAACCCTTCCGGCCCTTGTCGATCGAGATCGTCGGGAAACGGAAGCTCGGACGACACCGGCAACAACAACACCGGATAGTCGTTGAGAAAGAGGCGCCATTGCCGCGTGAGCGTCGTCCGTCGCACGAGCGCGCGGCTGATCACGTCGGCCGGCAGATCGCGCACCTTGCCGCGCACGGCGGCGATCACCGCGGCCGCCCCTGGATCGCCGTCGCTCTCGACGGCGTTCGCCAGCGCGTCGAATCCATCGCCGAGCCAGAGCTGCTCCTGCAGCAGCGCGGCCTCGCGCATCGGCGGCGTATCGTCGATTTCGTCGACGCTCCAGCCCGCGTCGACGAGCCGTCGCGCGGCATCGCGCAACGCGGCCTCGACCTCGGGAACGACCTCCAGGCCGCGCGGGCGCACGCACAGCGCCGCGCGCTTCGGCACCGCGGGGCCGTCGATCGGCACCGGCACGTACCACGGGTCGCGCAGGTCCGGCGCGGCCAACGCACGCAGCGCCAGCGCGAGATCGTCGATCGTGCGCGCGATCGGCCCGGTCGTCGACATCAGTTGCGCGCCGATCGCACGCTCCGGCGACGACGCGTTGAATGCCGGCACGCGCCCGAGCGACGGGCGGATGCCGTGCACGCCGCACGCATAGGCCGGATAACGCACCGAGCCGCCGATGTCGGTGCCGAGCGCGATCGCGCCGATCCCGGCAGCCACGGCAGCCGCCGCGCCGCCGCTCGAACCGCCGGGCGTCAGCGAACGGTTGCGTGGATTGTATGTATGGCCGTGCACGAGGTTCGACGTGAACCAGCGCAGCGCGAACGTCGGCGAATTGGTGCGGCCGAGCAGCACGGCGCCCGCCTTTCTGAGGTTCGACACCGACGGGCTGTCGGCGCTCGCGATCAGGTTTTCCTGCAACCGCGTGCCGTTGGTCGTCGCGAATGCCGCGACGTCGACGTTGATCTTGACCGTCACGGGCACGCCGGCGAGCGGGCCCGGGTCGTCGCCGCGGGCGATCGCGCGATCGACGTCGTCGGCCTGCCGCCGCACGTCGTCGGGGCGATGCTCGACCACCGCGTTGATCGCCGGATTCACCGCTTCGAGGCGGGCCAGCGCGGCATCCGCCACTTCCCGCGCCGACACTTCACGCTGCCGCACGCGTGTTGCAATTTCAGTTGCCGACAGTTGCCAGAGTTGCTGCGTCATGACTTCTCCTCGTGAAAGGACATCACAATCACCGGCGGCGCCGCATCGTCCGCAATGCGGCACCGCACTCACTCACTGCGCATTCTGCTTCACACGCTGCGCGGCCGCGATGATCGCGTCGGCCACGGCCTTCGGCTGGCTCAGCATCGCTACGTGACTGCCGTTCACGCGCGTGACCGTCGCGCCGATCCGCTTCGCCATCGCCTCCTGCAGTTCCGGATCGATCATCCGGTCCTGCGTCGCGATGACGAACGACGACGGCTTCGCATGCCAGGCCGCCTGCGCGACCTTCTCCGAAATGCAGCCACCGTACCACGGTCCTTGCGTCGCCGCGACGACGCGCTGCTGCACGGGCGGCAGGTCCGGCGCGAAATCCTGCGCGATCGCCTTGTCCGACAGCGTCGCGAAACCGCCGCTGTCCTTGCGCAACTCGCCGGCCCACGACGGTGCCGGCAACCCCTGCGTGACGTCGGCGATCGACTGGCCGTTGTCCGGCGCGAATGCGGCGACGTAGACGAGCGACTTCACCTTGTCGTCGTTGCCGGCGTCGCTGATCACGACACCGGCCCACGAATGGCCGACCAGCACGACCGGGCCCTTCTGCTCGTCGATCGCGCGCTTCGTCGCGGCCGCGTCGTCGGCAAGCGAGCTCAGCGGGTTCTGCACCGACACGACGTGCAGGCCGCGCGCTTCGAGCAGCGGAATCACGCGGTTCCAGCTCGACCCGTCGGCGAATGCGCCGTGCACCAGCACGACGTTCGTGCCTTTCAGGTCGTCCTTCGGCGCGGCCTGCGCCGAGACCGCACCGAACAGTCCGCCGAGTACCGCCGCGGACACCAGAACCCGTTTCGTGAAACCGATCATCGTCATGCTCCTTTTGTCGTCTCGTTCATCCGAAGTGTTTTCGATTCGGCCGCGCGCGTGCGGCAGGCGCGGCACTGCATCACGAATGGGCGTACAGGTCGTCAGCATCCGTACGCGCGTTCCGTGCGGCGCGCTGGTCAACGGCGGCGTAGCGCGCGGCAGGCGCCGATGCGGCCGCCACGTTGTCGCCCTGCGACTTCGACGGCCCGTTCTGGTCGGAGCGCGCGACCTGCTGCGCGGCGGCGACGGCGTTCTGTGCGGCGGCGATGTCGTCCGGATAACGCGCGTCGCTGCCGGCCGGGTTGTAGCCGGCCTTCTCGAGCCGGACAAGATCGGCGCGCACGTCGGCGCGCGTGAGGCCGTGGCCGGTATCGGCGAACGACAACGCGGGGATCGAAGCGAGCACGGCAACTGCGAGGATTCGAGCGGCTTTCATGAGGTTTCTCCTTGGCGGAAGTTGGGGTATCGATCAGTCGGCATGCGGTGCGAACGTGTCGCACCGAA
The DNA here is from genome assembly GCF_001718335.1 of Burkholderia territorii. Taxonomy (NCBI): domain Bacteria; kingdom Pseudomonadati; phylum Pseudomonadota; class Betaproteobacteria; order Burkholderiales; family Burkholderiaceae; genus Burkholderia; species Burkholderia territorii. The sequence goes on along the minus strand of NZ_CP013365.1, from coordinate 285,862 downwards.
CGTTTGCTGCATGTCGACAGTAGAACCCGCTCACGTATCCGGCATGTTTCCGAAACGGGCCGGTTGTGCAATCCGATGTTTCCGCAACGGTTGCCGATACAGTGCGATACAAAGCCGGCAACCGTTACGCGGCATGCTCGTTCCGCCACAATGAAAAAAAGGCGTGCCGCGAGAGGCACGCCTTTGCATCGAACCGTTCCGCCCGGGTCACACCCGGCCACTTCAGGGCGCGAGCCGCGTGAACACGAAATCGTGATTCTTCACGCGCGCCTGATGGCACGCGAAGCAGGTCTGATGCTGGCCGATATCGGCCGGCACGCCGTTGATGAAGCGCCCGAAGCCCCAGCCGCCCGTCGATGCATAGCGGCGCGAATCCTTCACCATCACCTGCACGGTCGTGGCCTGCCCGGGCACCGTCGCCGGCGCGAACTCGTCCGATTGCTTGCGCTTGTACGCGAGCTTCACGAGGATCGTGCCGTCGGGAAACGGCAGCGTCGACTGCTCGAGCGCGCGAATCGCGACGGGATTGCCGAGGACCACGCGCAGTTCGTCGAGCGGTGCCGCTTCCTCCGCTGGCGCGACCATTTCCCACTTGCGGTAGCCGGGCGGGATCGTCACGCCGTAGATCGGCGATGCGGCCGGCGTCGGCTGCTCCGCCAGCGCGGCCGGTCCGCCGGCCGCCAACGCACCGGCCAGCAGCACGCCGGCGACCGATGCGCGCCGCGCGCCGCGACGCATCGTGCGAAAGGCGGCCCGCATCACAGGTGCTCCACTTGCAGGATCGCGTCGGCGAATGCCTGCGGCGCTTCCTGCGGCAGGTTGTGACCGATGCCGCCGGTAATCGTGCGGTGCTGGTACTTGCCCGTGAACTTCTTCGCATACGCGGCCGGCTGCGGATGCGGCGCGCCGTTCGCGTCGCCTTCCATCGTGATCGTCGGCACGCCGATCGTCGGGCCGGCCGCGAGACGTCGCTCGATGTCGTCGTATTGCGCCTCGCCCTTCGCGAGCCCGAGGCGCCAGCGGTAGTTGTGGATCACGACGGCCACGTGGTCGGGATTCTGGAACGATGCGGCGCTGCGCGCGTAGGTCTCGTCGGAGAACTGCCACTTCGGCGACGCGAGTTGCCAGATCAGCTTGTTGAACGCATCGCGGTTCGCCGCGTAGCCCAGCGCGCCGCGCTCGGTCGCGAAGTAGAACTGATACCACCACTGGAGTTCCGCCTGCGGCGGCAGCGGCTTTCGGTTCGCCTCCTGACTGCCGATCAGGTAACCGCTCACCGACACCAGCGCCTTCACGCGTTGCGGCCACAATGCCGCGATGACGTCGGCCGTGCGCGCGCCCCAGTCGTAACCGCCGAATACCGCGCGATCGATCTTCAGCGCGTCCATCAGCGCGACGATGTCGACGGCCGTCACCGCCTGCTGGCCATTGCGCACGGTGTCGGCGGAGCGGAACGTCGTCGATCCGTAACCGCGCAGATACGGCACGATCACGCGATAGCCGGCCGCCGTCAGCAACGGCGCGACTTCCGCGTAGCTGTAGATGTCGTACGGCCAGCCGTGCAGCAGGAACACGACGGGGCCGTCCTGCGGCCCGAGATCCGCATACCCGACGTTCAGCACGCCCGCGTCGATCTGGTGGATCTTGCCGAGCGAGGCCGCACCGGCCGCGCGCTTCGGCGTCTGCGCATCAGGGGCCGACTGCGCGTGCGCGAGCGAGCCGAACCCGAGGTCGGCAAGGCTCAGGCCGGCGAGCGTCGTGCCCAGGATCAGGCGGCGGCGGGTGTTCACGGTATCAGGCATGACTCGTTCTCCATTGTCGAATCGCTAAGAAAGGACGCCTGCTGCACGCGCGGGCGCTCCGGTATCGCCGTTCGCGCCGCCGGTGCATGGCACCGCGCCACCGACGCGAATCGCTTCACCGCTTTTATATCCGAACGATCCGGACGCTTTGTATCGCAACGTATCTGCGTTTCGGTGTGACACATGACGATTCAAAATCGCGTGGGAAACGGGCAGCTGCGGGCCGGCTGACGCCCGGCGCGGGCCGCGGCGGCGCCGCCTGCGGGCCCGCAACGCCGTCGCTGGCCCGATCGAATTGCTTGCGCGTGACGCAACGGCCGGAACCTCGCGCGCGGCTGGCGGGCGGATATGCACGGTGGGTAGCAGCGCGGATACGCGGGCGACCACGGAGGTGGCAAGCAAGCGGCGACGCAGCGGGGAAAACGGTGTCGAACACAACGTTCGGCATTTCCTTTCGTGAAGTGGAAAGTGAACATGCCGCGCTGCGGAGGGTGCCTGCGCGATCGTTCGGGCGTGCGTCGGCCGTACGACGTTGCCCATTCGAGCGGCCTGACGTATTCCGGAGATGCGCGGTTTGCACGCGCTCGTGGCAAAGACGCGATCGGCGCCGTCAGGGCGCGATCCAGCGGCCCTCGAAGCCGTCGTCGCTCACGTCGAATACCGCGCGGCGATGGCCGTTGCGCGCGAGTTCGAGCCAGTCGATGCGCGTGACCGTGACGTGGAGCAGGCAGAAGTTCTGATAACCGTCGTCGACAGGCGTCGTGCCCGGGCTTGCGGGCACATGCGCCTCTTCCGGCGACTCGATCGGCGTGCCCGGGCGCAGCGGCACGCGATACAGCAGCAGCGTGTGCGGACGGTTCGATCGCCAGACCGCGCGACGTTGCGCTTCGTCGTCGCATATCGTCGCAACGCCTTCCGCGCGAATCTGTACGAGTGACTCGAGATCGCTCGCGACGATCGCGATGCGTGGGTCGCGGCGCAGCTCCGCGACCTTCTCCGAGCGCGCATCGGTGTGGAACGACAAACGACGATCGGCGCGGCTCACTTCCCGCAACACGACCGTGCGCACCTTCGGCGCGCCGTCGAGGCCGAGCGTCGCGGCCTGCAGCATGGTGAACGGCGAGCGCTGCGCGCCCACGCCGGACGCGAGGCACGACCAGACGCGGTCGTACGTTTGCGTGAGCGATTCGATGCGGATGTCGGACATGATGAGCCGGCGCGCGTGCGTGGTGCGATCGCGCCAGCTTAACCGTTTCGGCGGCGGCACGCGCGGCCGTCGGTGCGCGTCCGCCGCCGCGTGGGTCAGTTGTAGCCGAGGACGACCGCCGCGGCGTCGCGCGTGTCGGTCGAATCGGCGCCGAAACGGCCGAGCACGTCGGCGACGTATTGCGGCCCCGCGCTGATCTGCGACGACCTGTGTTCGACGGGGCCGATAGCGGCGATGCCCGGCGCTTCGTTGATCCAGGCGGTGTCATTGATGTTCATATCTCTCTCCTCCTCACGCGGCCAGTGCCGCGCCATACGCGCGCACGAGGCGCGCCACGCCTTCCCGGATCGCGTCGACGTCGGGCGCCGCGAATGACAGCCGCAGCGAAGCGGCATCGACGTTGTCCGCGAAGAATGCCTTGCCCGGCACGAAGACGACCTTGTTCGCGATTGCCTGTTGCAGCAGCACGTCGGACGACACCGCGCCGATCCGCGCCCACACGAACATCCCGCCTTCGGGACGGTGGAATGCGATCGCATCGCCGAAGCCGTCGCGCAGCGCGTCGCACATCGCATCGCACTTGCGCTTGTACGCCGCCGTGATGCGCGGCAGATGACGTTCGAGCGCGCCATCGGCGAGATACTCGGCGGCGGTGGCCTGCGTCCACGGCGTGCTGCACAGGTCGACGGTCTGCTTCGCGATCACGCAGCGGCGCGCGATTTCGGCCGGTGCGATCGTCCAGCCCACGCGCAGCCCCGGCGCGACGATTTTCGACAGGCTCGCGAAGTGCACGATCCAGTCGCGCGCGCCTTCGACTTCGTTCGACAGCGCGAGCATCGACGGCACGGGTTCGCCCGCGAAACGCAGGTCGCCGTACGGATCGTCCTCGACGATCAGGAAACGGTATTGCACCGCGAGACGCAGCAGCTTCAGCCGGCGTTCGCGCGCGAGCGTCGCGCCGGTCGGATTCGCGAAGGTCGGCACCGTATAGAGCAGCTTCGGCTGCACGATCGCGCCGGATGCGAGTTGCGATGCGAGGCGATCGACGTCGAGGCCATCGCCGTCGACGGGGATCGTCACGATGCGCGCCTGCTGCAGACGCATCGCCGACAGCGTGGCCGGATACGCCGGTTGCTCGGTCAGCACGACGTCGCCCGGCGCGACCATCACGCGCAACAGCAGATCGAGGCCCTGTTGCGAGCCGGTCGTGACGAGCAGTTCGGCCGGCGTGCACGTCACGTTGCGGCGCGCCATCAGTGCGATCAGTTGCTGCTTCAATTCGGCGAGACCGTCGGTCGGGCCGTATTGCAGGCAGCGGACCGGCTGCGCGTACGCGCGTTCGGCGGCTGTGTTCAAGCCGTCGATGTCGAACAGGTCGCTGGCCGGGTAGCCGCCCGCGAACGAAATCATCCCCGGTTCGGAGAGATACTTGAAGAGCTCGCGGATCGGCGAACCGGCGGGATTCTGGAATGAGGGCGTGAACGCGTACATGTAATCGTGAGCTGGATGGCGGCGACGGCCGGGATAGCCGACAGGTGCCGCCCGCCAAGGCGCTTCAGGCGCAATGGCGGGAATTCGAGCCACGATTGTCGATAGTCATTAACGCTGCGGCAAACGATATCTATGCACTAGGTCTTGCGGTTTGGTCATCAAATGGGTACCTGGATAAGCACCGCTGCCAACCATCATTGACAAGGAACAGATCTGTAGGGAAATTGATCCAATCCGGGATCACGGCGAAGACCTGTCCAAGCGTCACCCCCTTTTCCCGCGCTCTCCAAGCAATTCCGAGCGCCCGATCACTTCTCTTCCATTGTCGGCCTTGTCCGCATCCGAGAAACCGGCGCCATCAATCACCGGTGTGAGAGCCCTCAGTGCCGCCTGCGGTTTGGCACTCCGTAGCGACGCCATCCCTTCGTTCCACGCATGCAGCATCTGTCTTGCCACCCAGTGCCACCGCGTGTCGTTTTTTGCCGCTTCGGCGACTGCCTTCCCGGTGGACACGGCCGAATCGCACAGCGCCTCGACCATCTCGCGATATTGCTTCGGCGGGATGCCGAGCCGGGTGTTGAAGAAACGCTCCAGCGTCTTTCCCGGTGCCCATGTCTTGCGACCGTCGATGCTCAGCGCGGGCGGATTGTTCGCAAAGCGCGGGTAAGCCTCCGTGGTGACGATGTCATAGGCGGGGGTGTAGAGAACATCATCGATGCCCGAGTACAGGAGAGCAATGTTCTTGGCATGGCAGTCCGCGTTACGCACCACATGGTTGGTGATGATCAGCCAGCCTAGCTGTTCGGCCTGCCGCCTCCAATTTGCAGCGTGGACGTATGGTTTCGTTGCGTTGACAACCTGTTCCATTGACGGACGGTACTTCTCGTGCGGAGGCAGGCCAAGCAGGCTGCACGCGTCTTCCACGCCATACGCCGGTTTGCCTTGCTCGTCCACGTCGAAACGATCGACGACGAGCACGCGACCATCGTCCGACATCGTGGTATTCGCGACGCGGGCGACGCCCAGCCTGGCCAGCACCTGCATCGAGTAATGTTCGTTGAAGCCCAGATACGGCGTTTGCTCATCGGAGCCTTTGATGATGTGCCTGCTCGTGCGCAGTGTCTGCTTGCCAACAGGCGTCTGGAACGATGAGGATTCAGGCGCGAGGAACTTGGGCACGGCTCCGGAAATCGCCGCGCGAGCGTAGTACCGCACCAGTTCTGCGAAGTGATCGGTCGTCATGTCCTCGTGCAGCAGGCGCTTGAGATCGATCGGTTCGAGCTCGCCACCCGGTACGCCTCCTTCGGGTGAGACGGTCACGCGGCCAATGCCCGAGCTTCCGATAACAGCCAATAGCGAAAGGTCCGTTCCGTCCAGATAAGGACCGAACTGCTCACGAATCACCTGAAGGAGAAAACCTTCCGGCAAGTTCTGGCGAAAGAAGGGATGCAAGTCTCGAGGCCACACCCATGCATTTTCGCGAACGGGCATCGTCAAGCCGACAAAGTTGTCGGCGGTCGCATCGTCGGTGTAGCGCAACGCATAATCGTCCGCCTGACGATTGAGATGAGCGACAAGCTTGCCCTTGACATGGACGTTAAGGCGCATCTCGTCAGTCCTCGGTCTTGCGCTGTTCGGCCAGAACATCGTCCAGCGTGCGCTGATGTCCGCGCCGCACCATGCGCAGATCGTAGCCGGCTGCCTCAAGCAGGCGCACCAGCGCGGATACGCTCATGTCGCCTCGTGCAAGCGTCTCCATACGGGCAAGCGTCGTACGCGCGATGCCGGCGCGCTCCGCGAGTTCTCTCTGGGAAAGCCCCACCGCGCTGCGCGCCTCTTTCAGCATCTCTCCGACATCGGCCAATGTGGTCATTTGTAGCCCCGGGGCATCTAAAATAAGTGGACCAAGCTATATTGTAGCCCCAGAGACACAAGTTGCCATCTGGTATTTTGTATCCTCTGGGATACAAAAATTGATGAAGCGGGCGTCGATGTAGCCCAAGGGCCACATGATTGGCTAAACGCGCTCGATATCGACAAACAATATCGCGTGCGGCTCGATCATCGAATGACGGACGTTATGCGGCCGTGCCGCGCGTGGGAGAGTTTTCGACAGGTCCGTGTTGGCGCTTCACGGTGGTTCGCGGTCGTGGCAGTTGTCATGGGTGACTACACGTGTGTCGCCGCATCCATGCATGCGTTGATGGCCGCCCGGAAGCGACGCCGCACCTGGTCCAGGATGCATGCGCGCCCGAGGCATCTTCCGTCATCGAGCCCTCGCCACGAAACGCCCCATCAGCGGCAAACGATATCGACCACCAGAATCTCGTACCCCGGATCGGCATTCTCGCTTGCTACCTTTTGCGCTTCGTCGTACGACAGAAAGGACATGGCTTCCTCGATTGCCGGGGCCATGCCGATGTCGCCGTCCTCGCCGGTGCAGAGATACTGCAGGCCGGTCTTCACGACGTAGATCGTGGTCATGTCTCGCTCCATGGGTTGCATGGGGAACTTCCAGTCTAGCCTCCGCGCTCCCTTATGCAACTCCGGGCGGGGGCGAATCCAGATCGGCCGCGCCGCCCGTTCGGCCCGATTACCTAGGTAATTGACACGTATGGACCTAGGTAATTGGCATCCCTACCATGGTTTTCGACGCGAATCCAAGCGCCCACACGAAGAGGACACGACCATGACCACCCAGGACGTCGATACCGGCACGCTGCGACGCGTGATCGCCGCAGCATCGATCGGCAATTTCGTCGAATGGTTCGATTTCGCCGCATACGGCTTTCTCGCCACCATCCTGACGCGCGAATTCTTCCCCAGCGGCGACCCGACGATCGGGCTCCTGAAGACATTCGCCGTCTTCGCGGTCGCCTTCGCATTCCGCCCGCTCGGCGGCCTCGTCTTCGGCGTGATCGGCGACCGGATCGGACGCAAGCGCACCCTGGCGCTGACGATCCTGATGATGGCCGGCTCGACGACGTTGATCGGTCTGCTGCCGACCTACGCGAGCATCGGCTACTGGGCACCGTTGCTGCTCACGATCATTCGCTGCGTGCAGGGATTCTCGGCCGGCGGCGAATACGCCGGCGCGTGCGCGTACGTGATGGAACACGCGCCGCGCCGCCGCCGCGCGTTCTTCGGCAGCTTCGTGCCGGTATCGACGTTCTCGTCGTTCGCGTGCGCGGCGGTCGTTGCCTACCTGCTCGAATCGTCGCTGTCGTCGCAGGCAATGGTCGACTGGGGCTGGCGCGTGCCGTTCCTGATCGCCGCACCGGTCGGCCTCATCGGCGTCTACCTGCGTGTCAACCTGAACGAAACGCCCGCGTTCCAGGCGCTCGAAGGCAAGCACGACATCGCGCATGCGCCGCTGATGGAAACGCTGCATTCGCAGTCGTGGAACATCCTGAAGCTCGGCGCGTTCGTGTCCGTGACGGCGCTGTCGTTCTACACGTTCACGACGTATTTCGCGACCTATCTTCAAGTGGCCGGTCACCTGTCGCGCGGCACGTCGCTTCTCGTGACGGTGCTCGCACTCTTCTTCGCCGCGGCGCTGTGCCCGGTCGCCGGCTTCTTCTCCGACCTCGTCGGCCGGCGCGCGACAATCGCCACCACCGGCATCTTCATCATCGTGTCGGTCTATCCGGCGTTCTCGCTCGGCGGCTCGGGCGTGCTGTCGCAATCGCTGATCGGCGTCGCGCTGCTGGCGATCGGCGCGGTGTTCTCGGGCGTGGTGACGGCACCGCTGATGTCGGAAGTCTTCGCGACGAAGACGCGCTACACGGCATCGGCGATCACGTACAACCTCGCGTACACGATCTTCGGCGGTACCGCGCCGCTCGTCGCCACGTGGCTGATCGCCGCGACCGGCACCAACCTGTCGCCGGCGTACTACCTGATCGCCGTGTCGATCTTCGCGATGATCGGCGGCCTGGCCCTGCCGGAAACGTCGAAGACGGCACTCGAGGAAGCCGGCCCGGCGACCGCGAGTGCCGCTCGCGCCGCCAAGCGCGGCGTCGAACGCGCCGTTTGAGCGCGCGCGGCCGCTCCCCGTCCGCAAGCGCTCGACGCACAGGCAAACACCATGACCCGCCTTCACGACTCCAGCATCATCATCGATGGCCTGAACATTTCCCGGTTCGAGCGTTCGGTGTTCGAAGACATGCGCAAGGGCGGCGTCACGGCCGTCAACTGCACGGTCTCCGTGTGGGAAGACTTCCAGAAGACGATCGACAACATCGTGGAGATGAAGCAGCAGATCCGCGAGCACGGCGAAATCCTCATGCTCGTGCGCACGACGGACGACATCCTGCGCGCGAAGCGGGAGAACAAGACGGGCATCATTCTCGGCTTCCAGAACGCGCATGCGTTCGAGGACAATCTCGGCTACATCGAGGTGTTCAAGGAACTCGGCGTGAACGTGGTCCAGCTCTGCTACAACACGCAGAACCTCGTCGGCACGGGCTCCTACGAACCGGATGGCGGGCTGTCCGGATACGGCCGCGAAGTGATCCAGGAGATGAACCGGGTCGGCATCATGGTGGATCTCTCGCACGTGGGCGCGAAGACGTCGTCCGACGCGATCGCCTGTTCGAAGCGGCCGGTCACCTACTCGCACTGCTGCCCGGCCGCGTTGAAAGCGCATCCGCGCAACAAGACGGACGATCAACTGCGCGAGATCGCGGAAGCGAACGGCTTCGTGGGCGTCACGATGTTCATGCCGTTCCTGCGACGCGGTGCCGATGCAACCATCGACGATTATCTGGAAGCGATCGAATACGTGATCGACGTGATCGGCGAAGACAAGGTCGGGATCGGCACGGACTTCACCCAGGGCTACAGCACCGAGTTCTTCGACTGGATCACGCACGACAAGGGCCGCTATCGTCGCCTGACGGACTTCGGCAAGGTCGTCAATCCGGAAGGAATCCGTACGATCGGCGAATTTCCTAACCTGACGGCCGCGATGCAACGCGCCGGCTGGAGCGAATCGCGCATCCGGAAAGTAATGGGCGAGAACTGGCTGCGCGTGTTCGGCGAAGTCTGGAATGCTTGAATCGCACGACGCGTACGCATCCGCCATGCAACCTCAATTGCCCATCGACGTCGATCCGGACACCGGCGTCTGGACCACCGACGCGCTGCCGATGCTGTACGTGCCGCGCCACTTCTTCACGAACAATCACGTCGCCGTCGAGGAAGCACTGGGCGTCGAGGCATACGCCGAGATCCTCTACAAGGCCGGCTACAAGTCCGCTTACCACTGGTGCGACAAGGAAGCGAAGCTGCACGGCATCGAAGGCATGGCCGTGTTCGAGCATTATCTGAAGCGGCTGTCGCAGCGCGGCTGGGGCATGTTCAGCATCGCCGAAGCCGATCCGGCGACGGCGCACGCGTGCATCCATCTGCACCATTCGTCGTTCGTGCTGGCGCAGCCCGGCAAGCACGGCAAGCTCTGCTACATGTTCGCGGGCTGGTTCGCCGGCGCGATGGACTGGGTCAACGACACCGCCGCCGACACTGCGATCAAGGGCCCGCGCGCGCATTCCGCGGAAGTCCGGTGCGCGGGTGAAGGGCACGACTGCTGTGTCTTTCATGTCGGGCCTCGGCCCGCGCAAGCGCTACAATCCGACGGGAGCGAACCCGCACGATAGCCTTGTCCGAACACGGTTCGGACCGTCGACAAGATGCCGACCATGACCGACACGACGCCGCGCCTCGACTACGAAGATCTCTTCAGGCACCTGCCCGTCGCGGCCATCGTCGCGCGAGAACGCATCATGGTCGACTGCAACGAGAAGGCGCTGCAACTGTTCCGGGCAACCCGCGACGACATCATCGACCAGTCGTTCGCGAAGCTGTATCCGCAGCAGAAGGACTTCGCGACGACCGGCCGCCGCCTCGCGCCGCTGCTCGCGAAACATGCGGGCTTCAGCGACGACCGCATCATGCGTCGCGTCGACGGCAGCCATTTCTGGGTCACCGTGTGCGGCTTCGGCTACAACCCGAAGCGGCCGTTCGAGCTGGCCATCTGGACCTTCACCGACATGTCGGAGAACGCAAAGCATCCCGACGTCACCAGCACCCTGACCGATCGCGAACGCGACGTCGCGGCATTCCTGGTCCACGGGCTCACCAGCAAGGAAATCGGCAAGGAACTGAGCATCAGCCCGCGCACGGTCGATATTCATCGCGCGAGCCTGTTGAGGAAATACGAGGTACGCACGACCCACGAGCTGATCGCGTGCCTGCTGGCGTGAGCGGCGCGCGCGAGAATGGCGTATCCCGCATCGCCTCCGCGTTCCGAAAAAAAGCCCGGCAAAGCCGGGCCAATCAGATTGAGACACAAGGAGAATCCCGCCCATCGCACACCGGGCGGTCACGCCGCGCTACACGACGTTCTTTTCGACGATCGGCCGGTTTTCGAGCACACGCTCCCAGCCGAGCGACGACAGGTCGAGCGATTCATATCGCCCGCCCAGGATCAGTTCACTGACGCCACGCCCCGTCGCGGGCCCCTGCTGCAGCCCGTGCCCGCTGTACCCGTTCGCGAACACGACGTTGTCGAGCTCGGGGTGATACCCGATGATCGCGTTGTGATCGAACACGTTGTACTCGTAGTACCCCGACCAGCAGTTCTCCACACGCAGCGCTTCGAACGCCGGCACGCGATTCGCGAGCGTCGGCCAGATCACCTCGTCGAACAGCTCGTGATCGACTTCGTCGAGCGGCAGGTCGTCGGGGTCGCGATCCGGGCTCGGCGACGTCCCGCAGATGTACGTGCGCCCTTCCGGCCGGAAATACACGCCCGTCGGATCGATCAGCAGCGGGCAATCGGTGAGCTTGGCCGGCGACGACACGTTGAAGATGCTGCGACGCCGCGCATACACCGGAATGTCGATGCCCATCATCGACGACAGCGTGCGCGTCCATGCACCGGCCGCGTTGACGAGCGTGTCGCATGCGTAGCGCTCGCCATCGTGGGTCACCACGTGCGTGACCTTGCGGCCGTCGCGAACGACGCCGGTCACATCGGCCGGCACATACCGGGCGCCCAGCGCCTGCGCCTTCTTGCGCAGTGCCTGCACGAGCCCGTATCCGTCGAACCAGCCTTCGCCGCTCACGCCGTAGGCGCCCGACACGAGATCGTCGACGTTCAGCCACGGAAACTTCGCGCGCAGCGCGTCGCGGTCCATCAGCCGGATATCGGCGCCGAGCTTCGTCTGCAACGCATGGTTCTCGCGCAGCGTCGCATCGCCCGCCGGCGTCGCGAGAAACAGGTAACCGCCTTCATGCAGATCGATCGACGGCCGCGTGCCGTCGACCTCGAGCCGCTCGCCGAGCGTGCGCAGGAAATCGATCCCGAACAGCGACATCTCGATCGACAGCGGCGTCGAGAACTGCTGACGAATCGACGCGGCCGACAGCGCCGACGACGATTTCGCATAGGTGGGATCGCGTTCGATGACGGTCACGGACACCGTCGGATCGGTAGCACGCAGGAAATAGGCGATCGAGCTGCCGATCACACCACCGCCGACGATGACGACTTGAGAACTCACGACTGACTCCAGTTGCACGTGAAAGGCGCGACCGGCCGGCCGCGCCCGAAGGTTGTTCGTGCCGCGTCGCGCGCGGCGCCGTGCGTGCGAACCATCCGGCGAAGCGCCCGACGTGCGCCGCGACCGCATCGGGTCGCTTCGGCTATTTCAGCACGTGCTGCATCGCCGCGAAAGTCCGCGCGCGTTCGGTTATTCAGTCCGCCGTTTGCGTGGTGACGGGCTGCCACGCGGCGTTCTTCACTTCATACAGCGTCGAGCTCGGGTTCTTCAGGTCGCCCGTGTTCGTGAACGCGATCGTGCCGGTGATGCCGTCGTAGCGCGTGCCCTTCAGCGCGCCGTTGAAATCGGCCGGCTTGGTCGAGTTCGCCTTCTGCATCGCGTTGATCGCGATCCACGTCGCGTCGTACGCAAACGGCGCATACGCGAGCATGTCGACGCCGTATTTCTGCCTGAATTTCGTTTCGAACTGCTTGCCCTTCGCAAGACGCGCGAGCGGCTGCCCGTATTCCCACACGGCCGCGCCTTCGGCCGCGTTGCCGGCGAGCTTGATGAAGTTCGCGTTCATCACGCCGCCGCCGGCCAGGAACTGCGCACGAATGCCGAGCTGGCGCATGCGCTTGACCAGCATCGCCGACTGCGCGTCGAGGCCGCCGAAGAACACGAGGTCGGCATTCGTGCTCTTGATCTTGGTGAGCTGCGCGCTGAAGTCGACGGCCTTGTCGTTCGTGAATTCGCGCGCGACGATCGTGCCGCCGTTCGCCTTCGCGGCTTTCTCGAATTCGTCGGCTTCGCCCTGGCCGAACGCGGTGCGGTCGTCGATGATCGCGATGCGCTTCGCCTTGGTCACGCTCGCCGCATACGCACCGGCATTGCCGGCGTTTTGCGCGTCGGTCGCGATCACGCGATACACGGTGCCGAGGCCGGCGCGCGTGATGTCGGGATTGGTCGCCGACGGCGTGATCATCGGAATGCCGGCCTTCGCGTAGATCTTCGATGCGGGCAACGTCGTGCCGGAATTGAAGTGGCCGATCACGACGGCCACCTGCGCGTCGGTCAGCTGCTGCGCAGCCTGCACGCCGATGCGCGGATCGCTCTGGTCGTCCTGCGACGCGACGACGAACTTCACCGGCTTGCCGCCGATCGTCGTGTGAGCCGCGTTCGCCTCGTCGACGGCCATGCGCACGCCGTTCTCGATGTCCTTGCCGTATGCGGCGCCGCCGCCGGTCAGCGGCACGGCCACGCCAACCTTGACGACCGTTTCCTGCGCGTGGGCCGCGCCCGTCTGGAACGCGAGGATCGCGGCGGTCAGTGCAATGCCGGAAAGCGAACGAATGCGGAACATCATCGGCCAATCCTTCTTCTATGGGTCGGGATGCGGCACGCGACCATCGCGCGCCGGCGACCTCCTGCGTGCCGGTGATGTTTTCTGTCGACGGGGGCATTGCCGAACGCACATCGCTCGCCCGTCGATCACCGCGGTTCCGTCTCCGGGGAACCTGTCAGCGCGAAAGAGGTGAACCGATTGTGGGTAGCCAATACGCGTGCAGCAAACGAAATATCGGAACTATGTTGTGAGGAATTGTCATCAAGTGCCGGCGCTGGGGCCGGCACGCGGCCCACGCGATGGCGGGCCGGGAAGAGGAAACACCGGCGGGACGCACGCCTCGCGCGTGGGCCGCGGTCGCGCCGGTCATGCCGATGGAGAATCATCGCCATATCGGGCAGCGGCAACGCCCGGCATATCGCGCGCTCAGGTCGGTCGCGCCGGGGCGCGGGTCAATGCCGGTCGGTGCCGGTGTGCTCGCGCACCGCGTCGGCCGCCTCGCCGGCCTTCTCCTGGACCTTGCCGGCCTGTTGTTCCGCCACGCCTTCCGCTTCCGTCTCGCGATCGCCCGTCACCTTGCCGAGCGCTTCCTTGACCGAACCTCTCACTTGTTTGAGCTTGCCTTCGATGCGATTCCTGTCCATGGTCGTCTCCTGCGATGAGTTGGGGAGAGCCGGCGGCGCGGCGGCCCGCGCCGCACCGCCGAGTGGACAGGATCGCAGCCGCGCGGCGCACGCGGCAGATGCGGATGCACCAGCCCGCATGGTGCATTCGCACCGATGGCCGGATGCCGGGCGTCAGTCCGTGCCGTTGGCGCCGCCTTTATCGGCACCTTTATCGCCGCGCGCACCGTTCGCATCGGGCGCGCCGACGATCCCGCGTTCGCGCGCCCATACGATCGCCTCGCCGCGACTATGCACGTCGAGCTTCGCGTAGATCGTCGCGACGTGATTGCGCACCGTGTTCGGCGCGAGCCCGAGGCGAGCGGCGATCTCCTTGTCGGCGAGGCCGTGACACAGCAGGTCGAACACGTCGCGCTCGCGCGCGGTGAGATCCGACAGCTGCGCGCCCGCGTCCGGCGCATTCGCGCGCCGCACGTTCGCCAGTTTCTCGATCAGCGTGCGGCTGAACCACGACGCGTCCTGCATCGCCGTCTCGATCGCATAGACGAGTTCCATCTCGGTGCGCTTGCGATCGCTGATGTCGAGCAGCGCGATCAGCAGGCAATCCTGGCCGTGAATCGCGACCGGTTCGGCCGACATCACGCAATCGCGTACGTCGCCGTCGCGCGTGCGGATCTGCACGTCCGCGTTGCGCACGTTGCCGTCGCGCGCGAGTTCGCTGTCGATGTGCTGCCGGGCGCCGCGTTCGGCCCATAGCCCGATCTCGTCCGCGGACCTGCCGAGCAGATCGTCGCGCGCATGGCCGGCCATCGCGACGAACGCATCGTTCACGTCGAGCAGCTCGAAGCGATCGACCGTGACGATCGCGGTCGCGACCGGCGTCATCCGGAACGCCTTCGCGAAACGCTCCTCGCTCTGCCGCAGCGCGAGTTCGGCCTGCTTGCGCGGCTCGAGATCCATGAACGTGAACAGCATGCACGCCTCGCCGTTCATGTCGATCGGCTGCCCGGCGACCACCACCGCCTTCGTGCCACCGTCCGCGCGCTTGAGCACGGCCTCCATCTGCGGGATCGTCGCGCCCTCGGCCAGCCGTTCGATCGCAAGCTCGCGCCGCTCGGCCTGTTCGAGCACGTCGACTTCGTACACGGAGCGGCCGAGCACGTCGTCGCGCGCATGGCCCGTCATCTCGAGGAAGCCTTGATTGACCTTCACGTAGCGCAGGTCGTCGAGCCGGCAGATCACGGCCGGCGCCGGGTTCGCATTGAACGTGCGCTCGAAGCGGTCCTCCGCGCTCGCCCATTCGGTCGCATCGTGCAGCACGAGCGCGAGGCAGTCGGGCTCGCCGGCCGCGTTCGTCAGCACGAGGCTGCGGATCCGGTGAACCCAGCTCACGTTCTCGTCGGCGGCCGATTCGACTTCGACCGTCACGTCGCTGAACTCCTCGCCGGCAATCACGCGATCCATCGGATAGTGGCCGTCGCGCACCGGGTGGTTGTTCCGGTAGCGCAGCCTGAAACGCTCGCGATACTCGGTGACGTCCGCGCCGAGTTCGGCAAGCTCGGTGACGCCGTGCATCGCAAGGGCGGCTTCGTTCGCCCACACGATGCGCTGGTCGGGTTCGATGAGGATCACGCCCTCGGTGAGCCCCGCGATGATCTGGTGCAGCTGGCGCCGGTCGGTATGCGACTTGAGCGCCTGTTCGTTGACTCGTTCGTCCATTGATCGGTGGTCCACTTGGTCGACATCGTTGTCCGGCCGGCCGCCTCCGCGCCGATACGCGTCGACCTGCGCCGGCTGGCGCATGCACGCGATGATCGCGTGCGGCCGATGCAATCGACAGGCGCGGATGCACCATGCGCAATAGTACATTCGCACGCCGCCCTTCTGCGTGCGTCATCCCGCCGACGCGCGCGCGCCGCGCCCCGCGTGCCGGCCGCGCCGCATCGCGCGCATCACCGCGCATTTTCCGTTCCCGCCCGCGCTTGCGTTCCCGTGCAAACGCACTAGCCGATCCAGTGAATTTGCGCGATGTCCGCGTGCATTCGCGCCGGTACGCTGGTACTGCATCGGCGCTCGCGCGCCGCCTTTTCATACCGCAGAGGAGGATCACCTGATGAAACTGCATCAGACACCCGATCCGACGCGACCGGAGCCGGCCCCGGACAATCCGCCCGAACCGTCGCCAGGCACCGATCCGCCGGTACCGCTGCCGCCCGACGTGCCGCGCCCCGACATGCCGCCGCGCGAGCCGGGCTACGACACGCCGATCGCGCGGTAGCGCGCGACGCGCTCCGCATCCGTCGATTCATCCATCCACCACGCCAATCGAAGGAGAACATCAATGAACAAGACCTCGCACCTTTCGACGCTACTCGCCGCGAGCGCGGCCTTCCTGCTCGCCGCCGCACCGCTCACGAACGCACAGGCGCAGACCCAGGCATCGTCGTCCACCGACACCACGATGACGTCGAATTCCGACCAGCCGGTGACCGACACGTGGATCACGACCAAGGTGAAGACCGAACTCGCGACCACCAAGGGTGTGAAGAGCACCGACATCAGCGTGAAGACGGTGGACGGCGCCGTCACGCTGACGGGCGTGCTGCCGTCGAAGACCGCCGTGAAGAAGGCCGTCGCCGTGACGCGCTCCGTGAAGGGCGTGAAGCACGTCGACGCATCCGGGCTGAAGCCGAAGGCCTGAGATATCCCGCGGCCGAGCGCCGCCCTTTTTTCCCCTTACTCCAGGAGCACACCATGAACGAAGACAAGATCAAGGGTCAATGGAAGCAACTGACCGGCAAGCTGAAGGCCAAGTGGGGCAAGCTGACCGACGACGATCTGACCGTCGCGGAAGGCAATCGCGACTATCTGGTCGGCCGGATCCAGGAGCGTTACGGCATCGCGCGTGACGAGGCCGAGAAGCAGTTGAGGGAATTCGATCGCGAGCTTTGACGCGCCGGTCGTCTCACCCCGCCGCGATGCGTCCCGCATCGCGGCCACGTGGAGGAACACGACATGGGCAAGTATCTGATCGCATGGCTGCTGGGCGTCCCGCTCGGCGTGCTGGTGCTGTTCTATCTGGTCACGCACCTGTTCTGACGAGCGCGGCGCCCATCCAGCGCAAACGGGCCGGCGGCTGTCATCAGCCGCCGGCCCGTTTGTCTGCCTGCATCGCGCTTACTTCGCCGCGTTCGCCGTCATCTTGAAGATGCCCTGCGCGTTGCCCGCGTCGAAACGCAGGTCCGTCACCCAGCGGCGCGTCGCCTGGTCGAACGTGCGACGGCGCGTGATGAATTCGTAGAACGAGCCCGGCACGTTGCGTTTCACGATGCCGCCATCGCGCGTGCGGAATTCGCGTTCGACGATATCCGCGCGATAGGCGGTCTGGAACACGCGGCCCGAACGCGAGCGTTCGACCTCCGGCTTCATCGGCCGGCCCTTCGCCTTCTCGTCGTCGGACAGCTTGAACACGTCGGCCACGCGGTCGGTCGCATGATTGAACGCGTTGCCTTCGGTCGCGATCCACGCCATTTCGGCCGATTCGAGCAGCAGCGTCTCGTAATCGAGTTCGTTCGGCACGTCGTGCTGACGCGCGAATGCACCGACGATCTCCGGCAACAGCGCATGCGCGGCCTCGAGCGGCAGCCAGCCTTCGCGCTCGATCTCCCACAGAAGCGCGACGGCCGCCGGCGACAGCGGATCGCGCGACGAGCTCACGACGTTCGTCACCGCCTGCTGGAATTCCTTCGAGAAACGCTCCGGGTGCAGTTCGCTGACGAAGAACTGCGCGATCTCGTCCGGCGCGTCTTCATGCGCATACGCGCGGCCGGTCATGCCCAGCTTGTCGAGCGGATAGCGGCCGTTCAGGCGAAAGCCGAGCGGACGCAGGATGCGCGTGAACGCGGCTTCGCCCGGCGGCAGCGCGCCCGTGTGCGGCCAGCGCACCGTGCGCAGCGCGCCGTGGTCGAAGTAGACCGAGCCGCCGTTTTCGATCGCGTCGGCGGTGTACGCGCGGCCGTTCGCCGAACGCTCGAGCAACCCTTCGAACAGCGCCATGTTCATCGCCTGCGCGATTTCCGCGCGCGTGACGACGTCGGGTTCCCATTCGTCGAGAATGGCCGGCATGTTCAGGGTCGCGAACAGGGCGTCGGTCTTCGCCTGTCCCAGCAGCTTCGTCAGCAGGCTCTCGATATTCGGATTGCGCATCAGGATTCTCGTGTTCAGGGGACCGCCGGCAAGCGTGCCGGCCATTCGCATTGCCGGCCGCCCAGCGGGCGCCCGGCCTTGCGTGGGAAGCATTATTCAAAGGGTTGCAGCGGCGCGTAAAGCGAGATTAAATTGAGATGTAATGAGTTTTTGGAATCATCGGCCATCTCCGCACCCGTCCGCCGGTCCGCCGCGGGCGGGTCCGTTCGTCAGACGAAACGAGCATCATGCGCAAATTCAAGATCCCCAACATGGGTGCGCTCGTGGCTTTCGAAGCCGCGGCGCGCCACGAGAGCTTCACGCACGCGGCCAAGGAGCTGTTCCTGACCGAAAGCGCGGTATCGCGGCAGATCGCGACGCTGGAGGCGAGCCTCGGCGTGCGGCTGTTCGCGCGCGTGAAGCAGCGCGTCGTGCTGACGCGCGCCGGCAAGCTGTACGGCACGCAGGTGCGGCGCGCGCTGGAGGCGCTCGATCGCGACACGCTGTCGATCATCGCGCACGGCAGCGGCGGCGGCTATCTGGAGCTCGCGGTGCTGCCGACCTTCGCGTCGCACTGGCTGATCCCGCGCATCAAGAGCTTCTATGACCGCACGCCGGACGTGCGCGTGAACATGGGCAGCCGCACCGACCTGTTCTCGTTCGAGGACACGCACTTCGAGGCCGCGATCCATTACGGCAAGCCGACCTGGCCGGGCACGTCGTCCGATTACCTGTTCGGCGAGGAAGTCGTGCCGATCTGCTCGCCCGCGCTGCTCGACGGGCCGGTCGAACGCGTGGAGGATCTGCTCGCGTATCCGCTGCTGCACTCGACCACGCGTCCCGGCGCGTGGGCGCAATGGTTCGAGACGCACGGCGTCGAGGACATCCGCACGATGCAGGGTGTGCGCTACGAACTGCACACGATGCTGATCAGCGCGGCCGCGGCCGGGCTCGGCATCGCGCTGGTGCCGAAGTTCTTCGTCGAGGAGCAACTGCAGCAGCTCGGCCTCGTCGTGCCGTGCGACGCGGCAACGGTCGGCGATTCCGCGTACTACCTCGTGTATCCGACGGAGTTGAGCCACAGCAAGCCGCTGGAGCTGTTTCGCGGCTGGCTGCTCGAGCAGGCGAGCGCGTATGCGGCGCCGGCTCCCGATGCGCACGGCGACGACCTGGACGACGACGAGGACGTCGAGTGACCGCGCGGCCGCGCGATCGCGGCGGCCGACGCGGGCGACGCGGGCGACGGGCTTACATGTGCCATTTCACCGTGGCGGTCAGCGTGCGCGGGTCGCCGGGCATGTTGTACAGATCGGCATTGCCGTGCGCGGCAATGAAGTACCGGCGATTGAACAGGTTGTCGAGCGTGAGCGTCACGTCGACCTTCTTGCTGCGATAACCGGCGCCGAGATTGAACACCGTGAACGACGGCAGCGTGACCAGATCGCTGGCCGACGTGTAGCGGGCCGACTGGAACTGCATCCCGGCTGCCGCATAGAAACCGTACGGCAGCTCGCGCTTGAGCCACAGGCTGGCACTGTGCCGCGGCATCAGCCCGGGCGTATTGCTCGACAGCGTGAGGCCGGCCGCCGTCGATTGCGGCGAGCCGTCGACCGTGCCGTTCAGGTACGCGTAGCCCGCATACACCGACCATTTCGGCGCGATCTGGCCGGTGAAGCCGAGTTCCGCGCCGCGCACGTGCTGCGTGCCGATCGGCAACGCATAGCCGGGATTCGCGGGGTCGCCGATCTGCTGGTTCGTCTGCCGCATGTCGAACAACGCGACGCTGGCCGTCGCCTTGCCGCCGATGTCGAAGCGCGAGCCGATTTCATATGCGGTCGTCTTCTGCGGCGCGAGCGCGCCGCCGTTCGAGAACGCGCCGGAACTGATCAGCGTGTCGGCCAGCGGCGAGAACGACTGGCTGAACGAACCGTACAGCGTCAGCCAGTCGAGCGGTTCGTAGATCAGGCCGACGCGCGGGCTCCACGCATGATCGGTGCGGTCGAGATTGACGTTCGACGACGTGTAGTCGTGACGGATCTGGTTCAGGTAGTCGAAGCGCAGGCCCGCGAGCACTTTCCAGTGTTCGGTGAGCGAGATGAGGTCCTGCGCATACACGCCCGCGAGCCCGACGACGGTGGACGCGTTCGTCTTCGCGCGCGCGCCGATCGGCACGCCGGGCAGCACGACCGGCTGCGGGTTGAAGAGATCGTAGGTCGCGACCTTCGACACGCTGTAGACCGTATCGAATTTCTGCTGCTGCGACAGCTCGAGCCCGTACAGCAGCTCGTGCCGCATGCCGAACAGCGACGTCTTCTGCGTGAGTTCGAACAGCCCGTCGATGCCGTGATCGGTGCGCTGGCGTGTCGACTGGTCGAGCGTGACGACCGGGTGCGCGGCGGTCTTGATCGGCTCGTAGGTCACGTAGTTCTTCCGCTCGAGCGAGAAGTCGTACGCGCGAATCGCGCCATGAAACGACAGCGAATCGTTGAAGCGGTGATCGAGCGACACCGTCGCGCTTTTCGCCGAAACGTCGTTGTACGAACTGTTCACGCCGTCGGCCGAACCGTAATACGTATTGATCGGCACATCGACCGGCCGGCCGAGGTAAGCGGGCAGGCCCTGGTCCGACGTGCGGCGATCGTGCAGGTAGTCGAATTCGACGTTCAGCACCGTGTCGCGGTCGAGCTTGAATTGCGCCGACGGCGCGATCGCCTGCCGGTTGAGCTGAAACTGGTCGCGGAAGCTGTTCGAGTTCTCGGCCGCGCCGGTGACGCGAAAGCGTGCGGCGTCGTTCGCGTTCCAGCCCAGATCGAATTCGCCGCGCCGCTCGCCGCGCGTGCCGAGCGTCACGCCCACGTCGTTCACCGGGTTCGCCTGCGGCCGCTTCAGCACGCGATTCACGATGCCGCCCGCCGAACCGCGCCCGTACAGCACGGCGGCCGGCCCCTTCAGTACCTCCACGCGATCGACGTTCGACAGGTCGCGATAGTAAAGCGCATCGTCGCGAATGCCGTCGACGTACTGGTCCGTGATGCTGTTGAAGCCGCGGATCGTGATCTGGTCGCGCTGGCCGTCGCCGACCGAGAAGCCGACGCCCGGCACGTTGCGCAGCGCATCCTGCAGCGACGTCGCGTTCTGATCCTCGATCACCGCGTGCGGCACGACGTTCACGGTCTGCGGCACGTCCATCAACGACATGTCGGTCTTGGTCGCCGCGCGCGAATGACCGCCGTCGTACGACGCGTGCTCGGCGGACGCGTTGACGGAAATCGCGGGCAGGGTCGCCGCGGTGTCGCTTGCCTGCGCGCAGGCGGCACGTGTACCGGCCAGCGTCGAGGCGATCAGAAGTGCGTGGCACGCGCTCTTGTTGAGTTTCATCGTGGAAGTGAAGGCAGAAGGAAAAACGGTGAGCGCAAACGCGCCGGCCGCCGCGCGAACCGGCGATTCGACGTGCGGACACCATTGCGCGCACAACGGACGGCACAAGGGAAATCGCTCCGTCGCGCGGGCAGGCAGGCCCGTCAGGAAAACGCCGTTACGACGCGTCACGGCTCGTAACGGAGCGAAATATTAAACGCGAATGATTCGCGTTATTAGTTAATTTTTGACATGTCGCCTTCGTGCAACGTACATCCGGCTGACACTGGGGATTCCTGACAAATTGCCTTCGGTTTATCGCGCGAATGCGCCGATGGCGTAATTGAAACGAAAGGATAGAGGCGAGCGCGGCGCGAAATGGCCGCGTGGATCGAAGGCCTGCTACGGGGATACGTCGGAAAGACGACAGAGGATCGCGAACTACGCGATGGCGGAAACGGGAATCGCTGCTCGCGGAAGGTCCGGTGCGCGCCGGGCCGGGCAACCCCGACCCGGCGCTCCGGGCAGCCGACCTCGCATCGGCAGCGCGGCGGACCTTCTCTCTTTCTTCACTGCGTGTGATCTCTCAGGTTCCGGGGCATTTTTCTACTTCACCGCGCTCGGCCATTATCCGCGCAATCCGGCCAAAGTGAAACGTTTGCGCATGCAGCAAACCGCTTATATCCAGGATTCCGACAAAGTCATACAAAAACCTTACGCAACGCGCGGCAGCATTCGGCAAATCTTGCATTCGGTTCGGCGTTCCTTTTAAATGGAACTGGTTCCATTCCGCGTTTCGGCCATGCCGTCGCGTGACGCCGCGTCGTGCGCGCGTCATCATGCCGATTCAGGATCGAGGATCGTTCAGCTCAGGATTCCGCATCGCCCGTCCTTCCCGGACACCCCGTCAAACGAGACCGTCATGCCCGATTCCGCCTCCCTGCAGCAGCTGTTTCCCGCCTATCAAGACATTCCCGCCGAATTCCGGCTCGCCGCGCCGATCCACCAGCGCGTGTCGCTGGTCGACGGCGAGTTGCGCCCGTGGGACGGCGCGACCAAGACCGTGCTGTCACCCGTGTGCGTGCGCCAGCCGGACGGCAGCGTCGCGCAGATGGAGATCGGCAGCTATCCGGTGATGGGCGAGACGGAAAGCGATGCGGCGCTCGACGCCGCGGTGCGCGCGTACGATTCCGGCCGCGGCGAATGGCCGACGATGAAGGTCGAGCAGCGCATCGCATGCATGCAGGACTTCATCAAGCGGATGGTCGCGCAGCGCGAGCTCGTCGTGAACCTGATCATGTGGGAGATCGGCAAGAGCCTCGCCGATTCGCAGAAGGAGTTCGACCGCACCGTCACGTACATGACGCAGACCATCGACGCGCTGAAGGAGCTCGACAACGCGAACTCGCGCTTCGTGATCGCGGAAGGCACGATCGGCCAGATCCGCCGCACGCCGCTCGGCGTCGTGCTGTGCATGGGCCCGTACAACTATCCGTTGAACGAAACGTTCGCGACGCTGATTCCCGCGCTGCTGATGGGCAACACCGTGGTGTTCAAGCCGCCGCAGTACGGCACGCTGCTGTTCGAGCCGCTGCTCGACGCGTTCCGTGATGCGTTCCCGAAAGGCGTGATCAACACGATCTATGCGCCGGGCGCGGTGGTCGTGCCGCACATGCTCGCGTCGGGCAAGATCAACGTGCTCGCGCTGATCGGCTCGAGCAAGGTCGCCGATCATCTGAAGAAGCAGCATCCGAAGTCGCACCGGCTGCGCGCGATTCTCGGCCTCGATGCGAAGAACGCGGCGATCGTGCTGCCCGATGCCGATCTCGACCTGACCGTGAAGGAGTGCCTGCTCGGCGCGCTGTCGTTCAATGGCCAGCGCTGCACCGCGCTGAAGATGCTGCTCGTGCACCGCTCGATCGTCGACGAATTCCTGAAGCGCTTCACCGCCGCGCTCGAACAGCTGAAGATCGGCATGCCGTGGGAGAAAGGCGTCAGCATCACGCCGCTGCCGGGCATGCACCGCACCGCGTACATGACCGACGCGATCGACGACGCGAAGGCCAGGGGCGCGCAGGTCGTCAACCATTCGGGCGGCGAATTCAGCAAGACGCTGTTCTACCCGGCGGTCGTGTATCCGGTCACCGAGGGGATGAAGCTGTATCGCGAGGAACAGTTCGGGCCGATCATCCCGGTCGCGCCGTTCGACGACGTGGAAACCGCGCTCGACTACGTGACGACGTCGGAGCACGGCCAGCAGGTCAGCATCTTCGGTTCCGATCCGGCGCAGATCGGCGCGCTCGTCGATCCGCTCGTGAACCAGGTGTGCCGCGTGAACATCAACTGCCAGTGCCAGCGCGGGCCGGACGTGTTCCCGTTCGCGGGGCGCAAGGATTCGGCCGAGGGCACGCTGTCGGTGACCGACGCGCTGCGCGCGTTCTCGATCCGCTCGATGGTCGCGGCGAAGCAGACCGACGGCAGCAAGCAGTTGCTCGATTCGATCGTGTCGGATCACTACTCGAAGTTCATCAACACGGGCTTCATTTTCTGAAGCGCGGAAGCGGTCCGCCGCGTGGTCGCGCGGCGGACCGTTCGTCCCACTGCACGCGGGCGCGTTGCCCGTTCACGTGTTCGACGTCAGCAACCGGATCCCCGCCACACCGAACACCACCGCGAGGCATGCTTCCATCGCGCGGCGGCCGCGCACGTACAGCCGGCGGGCGCCGTCCGTCGAGAACACCAGCGCATAGCCGCCGAACACCAGGCATCCGATCGCGATGCAACCCGGCACCACCGCGCCATGCGACGCGCCCGCGCCGTTCGACGACAGCGCGACGATCGACACCCACACCAGGATGGCTTTCGGATTCGTCAGATGCAGCATCGCGCCGCGCGCATAGAAGCGCGACAGCTTCCGATCGGCGGTCGCGTTCGGCGTGGCGGCCGCCTTGGCCGACCACGCGGTGCGGCCCGACTTGAACGCGAGCCACAGCAGGTACACGCCGCCGAACAGCTTGATCGCGACCAGCAGCTTCGACCACGCGAGCAGCGCGGCCGACACGCCCAGCGCGGCCACCGTCGCCCAGAACAGCGAGCCCGAGATGACGCCGAGCGCGAATACGAGCGCCGCCTTGCGGCCGTGGTTCGCCGCGACCGACATGATCGCGAGATTGCTCGGGCCGGGACTGGCCGTCCCGACGAAATAGGCCGTGTAGGCCAGCAGCAGATTGGCCGAGAAGAAGGCGTGGACGCTCATGTCGAACCTCGCGGAGATGATGTGGTGATTGTTCGCAAACACCGCGCGGCTGCCCATGGACAGTTCTCCGGTTATTCGCTGGGCCAGTTGGGCGGCGGGCGTTACACAGGTTGCGTACGCATCCGGTGTGCCGTGCACGAGACGTCTCGGATATGAAACATCCGGCGCATGCGTGGTAAGCGTTCATCGCGACGCGGATGAGGCCGCGGCTCGCCGCGCGAGACCGCCCCGACTTGGGCGACGCGCCGTGAGCGGCACCGGCACACACGGGCCCGGCATTGCGCCGACGCGTTGGCCGAAACACGCGGCCGGTTTCAGCCCGGCGTTACGTTACATCGCTGAAGCATTTCATTCGCCCGGCCCCGGTCGCGCTGCCGCACGCGGTCGCACCCGGCGAATCGACACCCTTCTCGATTTTCCGTGCAAGCCAGTATCGGCGGGGCGCAATGGCCGCTGCCGCACGCCGCGTCAACATTGCTCAACACTCGGATCGCCGGGCTGGTACGGAATCTGCATTCCCGTCGGATGACAATCGCGCCGACGCTTGGCGCGGACATGAACCCGGATCGCGGCCCGGCACCGGACACGGCCGAACGATCCACGCAAAGTATGAGGCTCTTCATGGATGCGCTGCCCAACTCATCCGATACGTCGTTCCAGATCTTTCTCGCGAAACTGCTCGAACAGCCGCAGCCCGAATGGACGGAAAAACAGCAGATGGAACTCGAGATGGCACGCACGCTCTCGACCCAGATGGTCAACTACGCGGAAAGCATGCGCGGCGGCAACGCGGATCTCGCGCGCTGCCTCGTGCTGCTGCGTTACGCGAAGGTCCTCGACTTCATGCTGACGTCGCTCGCCGCGCGTCGGGACATTCATCCGCAGACGCTGCGCACGCTGTTCCGGCTCGCGAACCTGAAGGTAGACGACGCGTATCCGGTGTGAGCGCGCATCGGGCAGCCCGACGCCGCGCGTGCGCGGCTAGCGCGCTACCCGCCCCGCCATCCACTTGCGGTAACGCCGCGTCTGGCATTGCGCGGCGAGTTGCTGCGACACCAGCGCGCGCAGCGGCGACACGCGCGGATGCGTGCGCCGCCCGACGCTCAACCGCGCAAGCTGGAACTTCACGACGGCCATGTTCGCCAGCGCACCCAGCGCCTTGCTCTTCCACCGGATCGGCTGCAGCGCCGGCGCGCTGTCCTTGCCGGCTTGCCAGTCGCGCGGCAGGTTCGGCTCGATCGACAGCGCGGTCGCGATGCCGACCATCGCCACGCCGCTGGCCACCACCCGTTCGGCGACCGCGCGGCGCCGGATCCCGCCCGTGACCATCAGCGGCATGGCCGCGACGGCCATGATGTCGCGCGCGAATTCGAGGAAATACGCTTCGCGGGCCAGCGTGCGCCCGTCGCGCGCCTCGCCCTGCATCGCCGGCACTTCGTAGCTGCCGCCCGACAGCTCGACGAGGTCGACGCCGAGCGGATTCAGCAGTTCGACGACACGCTTCGCATCGTCCGCGCTGAAGCCGCCGCGCTGGAAGTCCGCCGAATTCAGCTTCACCGACACGACGAATGCCGGCGACACCGTCGCGCGCACCGCGCGCACGATCTCCAGCAGCAGCCGCGCGCGGTGCTCGATGCTGCCGCCCCATGCATCCTGCCGGCGGTTCGTCAGCGGCGACAGGAACTGGCTCAGCAGATAACCGTGCGCCGCATGGATCTGCACGCCGGTGAAGCCGCTTTGCTCGGCAAGCTGCGCGGCGCGCACGAAGCGCTGCCGCACGTCGGCGATGTCGGCTTCCGTCATCTCCTTCGGTACCGGGAACTGCTTCGACAGCGCGCCGAGCGCGAGCGGCACGGCCGACGGCGCGAGCGTCGTCTGGCCGAGCGCCGCCTGCATCTGCCGGCCCGGATGGTTGATCTGCATCCACACGTGCGCGCCGCCGGAACGCGCGACCTGCGCCCACCGCCGGAAGCGGTCGAGATGCGCGTCGCTGTCGAGCACGACGCCGTTCGGGCCCGTCATCGCGCGGCCGTCCACCATCACGTTGCCCGTGAGGATCAGGCCCGCTCCGCCGTCGGCCCACGCCTGGTACAGGCGCAGCAACGCGTCGGATGGCGCGTGGTCCGCATCGGCCATGTTCTCTTCCATCGCGGCCTTGGCGAGCCGGTTCGGGATCACCGCGCCGTTGGGCAGGGTGAGAGGCGCAAACAGGTTCATGGTGGACTTCCTCGATTGACGATGCCCAACCATAACTTTAAAGTCAGCTTCAAGGTCAAGCCCCTCTGGAGCATGAGGATGAAGATTGGAGAGCTCGCTCGAACCAGTGGCATCGCGGCATCGCGCATCCGCTTCTACGAAGCGAGCGGCCTGCTCGAACCGGCGCGCCGGCAGGCGAACGGTTATCGGGAATACGGGCCGGAAGCGCTGACGCGGCTCGCGATCATCGACCGCGCGCAGCGCGCGGGCTTCACGCTCGATGAGATCCGCGCGGTGCTGCCGCCCGATCTCGGCGCGTGGCCGCGCGACGAACTGCTGCAGACATTGCGGCACAAGGTCGACGAAATCGCGCTGCTCGAACAGCGGCTCGCGCAGAACCGGCGCAACCTGCAGGCGCTGATCGACGAAATCGCGAACAAACCCGCCGGCGAGGATTGCGCGGGCGCCGCGCAGCGCATGCTCGACAAGCTGTGCAAGGAAACGGCCGGGTCGGAGCCGGAGCCGGCACCTGTGCCGCGCGCGCGGCCGATGCGCAAGCGCGCGTAAACGCATAAGCGCATAAGCGCGTGGCGACGTCGATATCCGTGACGTGCGGCATGCGGCCGGCTTCGCGCACGTCGACGCGGATTTGCTTACGTCGGAGGTAATCGACGCGCGCCGCCCTGGCGCCGATCATGGCTTCATCGATCGACCCATCGCGTCGACGCCAAGGAGCCTGCCATGACCGCCTACGCCATCGCCCACCTGCACGACGTCGACATGTGCGACGACATCGTCGAATATCTCGAACGCATCGACGGCACGCTTGCGCCGTTCGGCGGTCATTTCGTGATTCACGGCGCACGGCCCGACGTGCGCGAAGGCGTGTGGCGCGGCGACCTGATCGCGATCGCGTTTCCCGATCTCGCTACGGCGCGCGCGTGGTACGAATCGGATGCGTACCAGCAAATCCAGCCGCTGCGCGCACGGCACGCGAGCGGCCCGCTGATCCTGATCGACGGCGTGGACGAGCGGCACAAGGCCACGGACATCCTGCGCTGATCCGCGACGCCGCCGCCTGCGCGGCTTACTTCGCGTTGCGCTCCATCGGCTCGCCGACGACGAACCCGCCGCCCTGGTAGCGCTGCGCGGGATCGTCGTAGTCGGCAGTCGGCGCCGTCACCGGGAACAGGCCGGCGAACTGCTCGGAGCTGTCTTGCGGCCGGTAGCCGAGGAAGCCCGCCTTCGTGTTGTCCCACCATTTCACCGGGTTGTCCGACACGCCGTAGACGATCACGTGTCCGACGCGGTTCGTCAGCAGCGAGCAGCGCACGAGCTCGATGAGGTCGCGATAGCTGAGGAACGTCACCATCATGCGCGGATTCTTCGGCGCCTCGAACGACGAGCCGATCCGCAGGCACACCGTCTCGATCCCGAAGCGGTCGAAGTAATAGCGCGACAGCGACTCGCCGAAGCACTTCGTCACGCCGTACAGGCTGTCCGGACGCTGCGGCGAATCGGCATCGAGCACTTCCGTGACCGGATGGAAACCGATCGCATGGTTCGAGCTCGCGAACACGACGCGCTTCACGCCGTGCTTGCGCGCGGCTTCGTACAGGTTGTACGTGCCGGTGATGTTCGCATCGACGAGATCGTCGAACGGCGCGTCGACCGAAATGCCGCCGAGGTGGACGATCGCGTCGACGCCGTCGACGAGCGCCATCACCGCCGGCCGGTCCGCCAGATCGACGACCCGGATTTCTTCGTGAGGCGCCGCGTCGTCCAGCGCGGCGATGTCGCTCACGCGCACGACGTCGGCCCAGTTCGCCAGCGCGCCGCGCACCTGACGGCCGAGGTTGCCGGCCGCGCCGGTCAGCAGCAGGCGCCCGAACGGCTTGCGTGCGCCGGTGGATGTGGCGTTCATCGAATCTCCTTGAATCTGTTCTGTTGTGTGCTGGACGTCGCCCGAATCCAACCGAATCGGAAAACGTTTTCCAACTATACGCGGGACAAAAGCCGAACGTCAATGGCCGGAGCCGTCCGGAATCATCCGCATTTTCCCGATATCGGCCGGTGGCCGGATGCCGGCTTTTTCTGCCACAATCCGGTGCAATCGAACGAAAACGTTACCCTTCCGATGAAAAAAGTTTCCCCGACGATCCGCGACGTGGCGGCGGAAGCCGGTGTGTCGGTCGCGACGGTGTCCAAGTACGTGAACGGCACGCAGCGCTTTTCGCCGACCGTCGAAGCGCGGCTCAAGGAAGCGATCGAGCGGCTCGGCTACCGTTCGAACCCGCTCGCGCGCTCGATGATCACCGGGCGCACGCGCACCATCGGTCTCGTGATCCTCGACATCAGCAACCCGCACTTCACGAACGTCGTCAAGGGCGCGAACCGCGTCGCGCTCCAGCACGACTACACGCTGCTGCTCGTCGATACCGAAGAGAACCAGGCGCGCGAACGCTCGCTGATCGAGGCGCTCGCGCAGCGCGTCGACGGGCTGATCGTCAGCACGCGGATGCCCGACGACCAGGCCGGCTGGATGCTCGACCTGCACAAGCCGCTCGTGCTGCTGCGCCGCAGCCCCGGCCTGCCGATTCCGAGCGTCGGCATCGACAACCGGCTCGCCACGTACATGCTCGCGCGCCATCTGCTCAATCTCGGGCATACGCGCATCGCGTACCTCGGTTTCGGCCCGGCGCGCGTGAACGACGAGCGGATCCAGGGCGCGCGCGACTGTCTCGCCGAAGCGGGGCTCACGCTCGACGTGCACGACGCGCATGCGCCGACCGCCGATGCCGGCGAGCGCGCCTGCTCGCGCGTGATGCTCGGGCCGCACCGTCCGCAGGCCGTGATCTGCTACAACGACCTGATCGCGCTCGGGTTCATGAAGGAAGCCGCGTCGCTCGGGTTCCGGTTGCCGCAGGACGTGTCGGTCGCCGGCGTCGACAACGTGCCGTACGGCGAATATGCGGCACCCGCGCTCACCACCATCGACATCCAGAGCGAGAACATGGGCGAGCTCGCGATGCAGAAGCTGATCGACGCGCTCGCCGGCCGCACCGACGCGAGCTACTCGACGTTCGAGCCGCGGCTGATCATGCGTGCGTCGACGGCCGCGGCCGGTTGAAGCGCGGCGGCGCGTTCGCCGTCTGCCGCATCTTCGTCATCGCATCGCCTTCACGCATTGCAAATAAAAACGCGCCGCCTCCGGGCGGCGCGTTCGTTTGCCGGCACGCGATCAGGCGTCGAGCTTCGCGGGCTTCATCTTCGGCGTGAGCATGTGCATGACCGCCAGCGCGAGCAGGTAGGCCAGCGCGCCGATCGCGAACAGCACCCAGTAGTGGCCCGTGCGCTGGAGCACCTGGCCGATCACTTCCGAGAACAGCACGCCGCCGATCGAACCGGCCATCCCGCCGATGCCGACCACCGACGCGACCGCGCGGCGCGGGAACAGATCGGACGCCGTCGTGAACAGGTTCGCCGACCAGCCCTGATGCGCGGCGGCCGCGAGCCCGACGATCAGCACCGCGATCCACAGGCTCTGCACCTGCGACACGAACGCGATCGGCAGCACGCAGCACGCGCAGATCAGCATCGCCGTCTTGCGCGCGCGGTTCACGCTCCAGCCCGCGCGCAGCAGCATCGACGACAGCCAGCCGCCGCCGATGCTGCCGACCGTCGTCAGCGCATAGATGCACACGAGCGGCAGGCCGATATGCTGCATGTCCATCCCGCGCGACTCGTTGAGCCACTTCGGCAGCCAGAACAGGTAGAACCACCACACCGGGTCGGTCAGGAACTTGCCGATCAGGAACGCCCACGTCTCGCGCTTGCGGATCAGCTCGCTCCAGCGCGGCGCGCCTGCATCCGCATTCGCGGCGTCGAGCGCTTCGGCTTCGTCGCGCGGCTCGTCGTATTCCGCGGCGAGCGCGCGCGTGTCGGCCGTGCGATACATCAGCAGCCAGACCGCGAGCCACACGATGCCGATCGCGCCGATGATCACGAACGCCGCGCGCCATCCGTAGGCCACCGCGATCGCCGGAATGATCGCAGGCGCGAACACCGCGCCGATGTTGGCGCCCGAGTTGAAGATGCCGGTGGCAAGTGCGCGCTCGCGACGCGGAAACCACTCCGCCGTCGTCTTGATTGCCGCCGGGAAGTTGCCGCCCTCGCCGATCCCGAGCAACGCGCGCACGGCCGCGAAGCCCGTCACCGAGCCGACCGCCGCGTGCAGCATCGCCGCGATGCTCCACACCAGCATCGCGACCGCATACGAGATGCGCGTGCCGAGCCAGTCGACGATGCGTCCGAAGCCGAGCAGGCCGATCGCGTAGAACGCGGAAAACGCCATCACGATGCGGCCGTACTGCACCTGGCTCCAGCCGATGTCGTGCTGGAGCATCGGCGCGAGCAGGCCGAGGATCTGTCGATCCATGTAGTTGATGACGGTCGCGAAGAACAGCAGCGCACAGACGGTCCAGCGATAGCGGCTGGCGGCCGCGCGGACCGCGCCGACGACGGCAGATTGCATGAGTGTCTCCGATGCGCGGCCGCGCCCGCCCCGCCGCTGGATGTTGTCTGTCCGGGACCGGCGACGGGCGCCGGGGCGGGCGGCGGTTGTCGCCGCTTGCGTGGCGCGGCCGCTCGTCCGTCGAAATCTGGAAAACGTTTTTCAAAGAATAGGATGCCGGCCCGTGCGTTGTCAGTCCGGGATTTCGATGAGTCATCTCAAAATGAGGCGCGCAAAAAGAGACGACTGTTTCGCAGAGTGGCATTAACCGTTTTTTCGGGATTTTCCCGCGGAGGGAAAACGGGGCCATGACGCTCGCCGGTGTGTCGATACACATGTCCGATTCCAGCCAGAATCGGCAGCGAGGATGGGTTACAGTCGCCTCATGCAACTCGATCCGGACACCTGCTACGACGCGCTGCTTTCGCGGAACCGCCGCTTCGACGGCTGGTTCTTCGTCGGCGTGTCGACCACGGGCGTGTATTGCCGCCCCGTTTGTCCGGTGAAGCCGCCGAAGGCGCGCAACTGCAGTTATTACCCGACCGCCGCGGCCGCGGAGAAAGCCGGCTTTCGGCCCTGCATGCGGTGCCGCCCCGAACTCGCACCCGGCCACGGCCTGCTCGACCTGTCCGGCAATCTCGCCGCCGCGAGCGCGTCGCTGATCGAGAACGGCTTCCTGAACGAGCATTCCGTCGATGCGCTCGCGCAGCGGGTCGGCGTGACCGAGCGCCATCTGCGCCGAATCTTCGCCGCTCAGTTCGGCGTGTCGCCCGTCGAATTCGCGCAGACGCACCGGCTGCTGACGGCCAAGCGTCTGCTGACCGATACCGCGCTGCCCGTGGCCGTGGTCGCGTCGACCGCCGGGTTCGGCAGCGTGCGACGCTTCAACGATTTGTTCCGCCAACGCTACGGCCTCAATCCGCGGCGCTTGCGCAAGGGCGCCGGCGCATCCGCCAGCGGCGACATGACCTTCCCGCTGCCGTACCGGCCGCCGTTCGCGTGGCACGAGTTGATGCGCTTTCTCGCGCCGCGCCAGATCGACGGCGTCGAGCGGATCGATGCGCACGGTTATGCGCGCGCCGTCGCGCTGTCTGACGGGCACGGTAACGCGCCGGTGACGGGATGGCTGTCGGTCACGCATATGCCGCAACGGTTCGCGCTCGCGGTGACCGTGTCGCCCGCGCTCACGCCCGTCGTGCCTGCCGTGCTCGCGCGCGTGCGGCGGCTGTTCGATCTCGACAGCCGCCCCGACGTGATCGACGCGCATCTTGGAGAACTCGCGGACGGCTCACCCGGCCTGCGCGTGCCCGGCGCGTTCGACGGGCTCGAGATCGCGATTCGTGCGATTGCGGGCGAACGATTGGCGGCGACGCAAGCAGGCGCGATGCTCGCGCGCATGGCCGAACGTTTCGGCACGCCAATCGACCACGCACCGCCGGCGCTTGCGCGTGCGTTGCCTTCTGCCGCGACGCTGGCGAGCGTGCCGCCGGCAGCGCTCGAAGCAATCGGCGTGACGCGCGATGCGGCACGGGCAATCGTGTCACTGGCACGTGCAGTCGCCGACGGCACGCTCGCGCTCGAGCCGATGGCACCGCTCGATGCGACGCTCGATGCGTTGCGCGCACTGCCCGGCTTCGACGAACGCGCGGTGCAATATGTCGCGATGCGTGCGATGGCCTGGCCGAACGCGTTCCCCGCGGACGATGCATGGTCCGCCCCGCTTGGCTGCGCCACCGAGCGTGCGCGCACCGCATCGTCGGCGCCGCCTGCGGCGCGCTGGGCGCCATGGCGCGCGTATGCCGCACTGCATGTGTGGCGCCTTCATGGAGAAGCTTCGCGATGACTCCCGCCTTTTTGACGCCGAGCCCGCTGGGCGACATCGCCATCCGTATCGAAGACGATGCGTTGACGGGCCTCTTCTTCGTCGGCCAGAAATACTATCCGTCCCTCGCGATCGCGCCGGATGCGACCGGCGGCGCACGCAACGCGTCGCCGCTCGCGCGCAAGGTCGCCGAAGAAATCGCCGAATACTTCACCGGCGTGCGCGAGACCTTCTCCGTGCCGATTCACCTGCGCGGCACCGCGTTTCAGCGCAGCGTGTGGAAGGAACTGCTCGCGATTCCGTTCGGCGAACTCGTGTCGTACGGCGACATCACCGAACGTATCGGACTACCGATGAGTGCCGCGCGCGCCGTCGGCGGCGCGGTGGGCCGCAATCCCGTGTCGATCATGGTGCCGTGCCATCGCGTGATCGGTGCGTCGGGCAGCCTGACCGGTTATGCGGGCGGCATCGAGCGCAAGCGTGCATTGCTGTCGCTCGAAGGCGCCGGGTTCGCGCGCGGGGAACGCCATCCGACTCAGCAGGCGTTCGCTTTCTGACGTCGCGCGTGTAGCTGTCGCGCGCGTCGTGTGGCCTAGTCGTTGCCGCGCTTGCGCATCGCGTGCGTGACCCGCGCGTTCGCCTCGAACTTCGAGCGATGCGTCGAGAAGAACGTCCGCACGTTGCGGACGTTCGATGCGCCGGTGAACAGCCGCCGCGCGAACGCGTCGTATTCGGCGACGTCGGCCAGATCGGCCACCACCACGAAATCCGGCCCCGGCGACACGCGGTAGCACTGCGTGACCGCCGGCTCCGCGCATACGTAGGCCTCGAACGCGTCGTAGTCTTCCGCCGTCTGCCGGTCGAGGCTGATTTCGATCAAGGCCGTGACGGTCGTGCCGATCGCGACCGGATCGAGCACCGCGACCTGCCGGCGGATCACGCCCGCTTCCGTCAGCCGCCGCACGCGGCGCATGCAGGTCGGCGGCGACGACAGCGCGCGCTCGGCGAGTTGCAGGTTCGACACCGATGCGTCGTCCTGCAGGATCGCGAGAATGCGCAGGTCGAGATCGTCGAGCGTGATGCCGGCCATCGGCAACTCCTTTCGGTCATGACGTGAAATTTAATTTCAACATGATACACGGCATGCCGTTGTTTTCATTTCTGCACATATTTTGAAATTTAATTCCAATCGACCGCCCCTACCATCGCTGTCACGGATCCAGACAGGACATTTACGGAGCGCGATATGTGTGGAATTGTCGGGGCGGTTGCCCAGCGGGACATCCTGCCGAACCTCGTCGAGGGCCTGAAGCGGCTCGAATACCGCGGCTACGACTCGTGCGGCGTCGTGGTCTATCGCGACCGTGCGCTGGCACGCGCGCGCAGCGTCGAGCGCGTCGCCAACCTGCAGCGTGAGATCGCCGCGCACGCGCTGTCCGGCTACACCGGCATCGCCCATACGCGCTGGGCAACGCACGGCGCGCCCGTCACGCTCAACGCGCACCCGCACTTCTCGCCGAGCGACGACAACGCGCGCATCGCGCTGTCGCACAACGGGATCATCGAGAACTGCGATCAACTGCGCGCGGAATTGCAGGCGCACGGCTATGTATTCGCGAGCCAGACCGACAGCGAAGCGATCGCGCATCTGATCGATCATCTGTACGACGGCGACCTGTTCGACGCGGTGCGCCGCGCGGTCGCGCGACTGCGCGGCAGCTATGCGATCGCGGTGATGTGCCGCGACGAGCCGCACCGGATCGTCGGTGCGCGCGACGGGATGCCGCTCGTCGTCGGTGTCGGCGATGGCGAGAATTTCCTGGCATCGGATGCGATCGCGTTGTCGGGCGTCACCGATCGCATCGCCTATCTGGAGAACGGCGACGTTGCCGATATCCAGCTGCATCGCTACTGGATCGTCGATGCGGCCGGCCAGCGCGTGGAGCGCGTGGTGCAACGGGTCGCCGCGCACAGCGGCGCGGCCGAGCTCGGCTCGTATCGCTATTACATGCAGAAGGAAATCTTCGAGCAGCCGCAGGCAGTGGCCGATACGCTGCTCGACGTCGCGTCGATCATGCCCGAGCTGTTCGGCGATGGCGCATGGCGCGTGTTCAACGACGTCGATTCGGTATTGCTGCTCGCGTGCGGCGGCAGTTATCACGCGGCGCTGACCGCGAAGTACTGGATCGAGAGCATCGCGAAGCTGCCGGCGAGCGTCGAGATCGCGAGCGAGTTTCGCTATCGCGACAGCGTGCCGAATCCGCGCACGCTGGTCGTCGCGGTGTCGCAGAGCGGCGAGACGGCCGACGTGCTCGGCGCCGTGCATGTCGCGAAGCAGCGCGGGATGATGCATACGCTCGCGATCTGCAACGTCGCGACAAGCGCGCTGATGCGCGAATGCGCGCTGCAGTTCGTCACGCGTGCGGGAATCGAGATCGGGGTCGCTTCGACGAAGGCCTTTACCACGCAACTCGTTGCGTTGTTCTTGCTGACGCTGTCACTGGCGCAGGTGCGCGGGCGACTGAGCGATGACGAGGAGAAGAAGCACTTGCGCGCGCTGCGGCATCTGCCCGATGCGATATCGAAGGTGCTCGCGCTGGAGCCGCAGATCATGGGCTGGTCGGAGTTGCTCGCGCGACGCGACAACATGCTGTTTCTCGGGCGCGGGATGCATTATCCGATCGCGCTCGAAGGCGCGCTGAAGATGAAGGAGATTTCGTACATCCATGCGGAGGCTTATCCCGCCGGGGAGTTGAAGCACGGGCCGCTGGCGCTGGTCAGTCATGAAATGCCGGTGATTGCGGTGGCGCCGAATGACGTGCTGCTGGAAAAGCTCCGGTCGAACATGCACGAGGTCAGTGCGCGGAACGGCAGGCTTTTCGTGTTCGCGGATGTGGACTGCGGGCTCGTGCCGAGTGACGGGATCGAGGTGATTCGGCTGAATGAATACTACGGGCCGCTTTCGCCGATTCTGCATACGGTGCCGATGCAGTTGCTGGCTTATCACGCGGCGTTGGCGAGGGGCACGGATATCGATAAGCCGAGGAATCTGGCGAAGTCGGTGACGGTGGAGTGAGGGTAACACTCCACGAAATCCGATTTTGTCGAGACGCCGTCAGGGGACAGTCTGAGTAGTTTGGCCTTAAGCAAAACGATTAGAGCAGTGGTGCCTCATAACATCGGCGAAGCGCAGCGTCAGCCTTCGCCCATCCACCGCGAGCCGTCATGTCTTTATCGAGCCCAAAGTCTGCGATGCAATCAACTTCGGCAACGGCTCACACTTGCACTGGCACAAGTCGTTCTCCAATGCGACCTGCTTACCCATCATCGTCATCTCACGTGGGGAGCCGTCGCTTATGATGATGCCTGTCGTGCCACAGGTGGGGCACTGAACCGGGGCGCCTAGATAAGCGAAAGGTTGGCCTTGCAATGAGGTCCCAGCGATACCGTCAACCACAACACCGTTGCGGTCGGTCTTATCGCCCTCACGAATGAATCGTCGGCTCATACAGGAAGCCCCTTGGACGGAGCCTCGGCATTGCATGCCCGTTCGATATTTTCGGGCCACACAGGTTCGCGGCAAGTCAGTTGGGCGAACCACTGCATCAGGGAGAAAATGAATGCTGGAAGTGCGCCAATCCCCATTACTAGCCATACCATCGGATTGCGCGAGTTAGTAAGAGCAGACCAGCCTACAAAATTCAACCTAAGCGAATTGCGCAGGGAAGCCCCCCTCGGCAGAAACTCTGTCACGGGCGGCACGGAAGCGGGACCTTCCTCCATAAAGCGTCGGTAGAACTCGAAGTCCTGGTAAAGGATTTTCATGACCTCCTGGCCTCCCACACTGCTCTCATCGAATGCCAAGACGACTCGTGTTCCTACCGAAAACGTGTCCTTAACCAGTCCCTTGTCGTCAAGAACAAGGCAGCGAACCATACGCGGCGTGGTGCGCGCGAGGCCCTTTCTGGGTTTGCGTTCAACGTACAGGAAGGCACTATCCCAGGGTACTGATACAACCCCGCCGGGGCCATTGTGCTTGAATGCATGAATCATCCGGTTACGCCGGTCAAAGCGGACGGGTTTGCTGGTGTAGTTGAAACAGTCGCGCGTCAATGCCCAAATCCCAAGCCCCGAGAAGCAAAGCCCGACAAACAGGAAAAAGCCGAACCCACCATAGACAAGCCCAAGCTGCCCTCGCTGCTCGTAGATTGGAGGTACATGAGTCAGCATCCAGAGTAGGGCCGCCGTGAATGCCAACGAGCCGAGCCCTGGCAGCATAAAGGCAAAAACCCCCCAGCCCTTCTCCGAGTAGGTTCCATTGCGAACCTCAAGACAAGTATCGCTCATCGAGAATACGGAACGGTCATCCTTGGGCGTGTCAGACGCAGGCTGTCCGATTGCGAGGCGAGCAGCCTGTTCTTCCTCGCTGACCGGCCGATTCAGGCGGTACCACGAGAGTCCATCAAATGCCATCTCTTTTCCCCATCATGCAAGCATCGCATAAATGCCTTTGGCCCTCAGCCCACGTCGGGAAGCGGTCCTCGGCCTCCTTCAGCCCAAAGAGCATCGCTCCAGCCACTCGTCCACTTCCTTTCCTTTGAAGCAGTTGACGAGCACAATAAGCGCAGCGATGAGTGGAAGTGGCAAGGGAACGGCGGCGGCAACGGATGCAGAAAGGAAAACGACTGAGTAAGCAAGAGCAAGACCAACAGCAACTGATGCGACATCCAGAAGAAACATCTTCCGGGTTGCTCGATGAAAGCTTGTTAGCCCGCGGCATCAAAGGGGCGCGACGAGCGCCCTGCCAGCCGCCTTACTTCGCAATAAGAAAGCGGTCGCGGTTCTTCGCGTCGCGAATCCACAGCGGGGCGCGACCGCGGCCCGACCACGTCTCGCCGGTCTTCGGGTTTTGATATTTCGGCTCGGCCGTTCCTGCCGGTTTCGCGGCCGTCTTCGCGCGCTTACGACCAAAAATCTGTTCTTCAGTGATGCCGTACTCGTCAACGAGCTCGCGAATCTGCGCAATCACGGCTTCGAGCTCCGCGATGCGAGCGGCTTCGGTGCGCTTCTGGAGCGCGTCAAGTTGTGCCTTCAGCTTCTTGTAGGTTTCAGCCATTCGTTAATTCTCCTGTATTTCGATAACAATACGTAAATCCTGATAATTCATCAACCGTTCGGTCGCACGCAATCACTACTTCGACAAACTCAGCTTCTTCGACAGCACGACCCCGCTCGACGGACTCACCAGCCGGATCGATTGGAGATCCATGTGCAACCTCGAGATCCGGGTCGTGATATCCGTCGGCTCGTCGATGCTCGGATCCGCATGCTCGGTTTGTTCGCTCAGATAAGGTCGAACCAGCCGCCCGGAAAACACGAGCGCGAAGTCGCCGTGCGCCTGGGCGTACACGGCGGGCGAAAGCCGCATGCGAGTGCGAATCGAAGTCTTTTTCCCTTGGCCGGCATCCAGCTCGATAATGTCGACCTGCTGGACGTACCCTTTCGCCTTCGCTTCGGGTGCAATCACGAGCCCTCGTCCTCGCGGCCCCGTCGTGACCTTTCTGAGCAGGATGCTCGTGCGGTCGTCGCGCTCCGCATCGAACAGGTCGACGTCCAGCGTCAACAGGTGTCGCGGTGATCGGTACCTCAGCCCGTACCGTACGGGCACGACGAACGTCACGTCGCGATCGAGGCCGACTGCCGCCAGGTCGGGATTCGGGGCATGCCGATCGGTGGCGCTGGAGACGAGGCCGCGAACGCGTGTACTCAAAGAAGGTGCGGCAGCGCTGAAGTGCTGCTTCTTCAGCGCATCCCGGATTGCAACCGGATCGTCTCCGACGATCGGTCGTCCGGAGGAGGTGTCGTGATCGACAGCGGACGCGACACCCGCCGTGCCGTCGATAGCCTGCGTGTCTGCGTATGCCGCCACTGGCGTCAGCATCGTCGCCAGGGCGACGCCCCACGCGATGCTCGAACGACGCAACTTGGATTTCCTGTGAAGCACGACGAACTCCTGATTCTCTTTCGGATCGGTCAACGACGAGCACTATAGGGCGGAATCACGCGCGACGCACCCAGTTTGCAACGACTCATGACGCGCTCGCCGATCAGGAAATCGGCATGCTCATTGCTGCCCATCCTCCCGCCGATACTCCGCCGGCGCCTTCCCCACCAGCTTCCGAAAATCGCGCGTGAAATGCGCCTGGTCGAAATAGCCCAACGACTGAGCCAGTTCCGCGAGATCGACCGGCTCGCCGCCGGCGAGCTTGTCCGCAGCCTCGTGCAGGCGATAACGACAGATCACCCACTTCGGCGTCACACCCACGTAATTGGAAAAGAGCTGTTGCAGCGTGCGCTCGCTCATGCCAGCGCGCTCGGCCAGGTCGCGCACCTGCGTGAGCCCGAGGTCCTGCTGCAGCATCTGCAAGATCGCATGAATGCGCTCGACCTGCGGATCGGGCGGCGGCAGCACCCGCAACAACAACGCCTCGGCGGCGGCCACCATCCCGGCATCGTCCTCGGCTCCGAGCACGGCGTCTTCGGCTTGCGCATCGTCACAATCGAGCAGCGTCGACACCGGGAGAATCTTGTCGGTCGCCAAATGCACCGGCTTGCCGAAGAACGCCCGGAATGCCCCCGGCCGAAACCGCAAGCCGATCACCGTCCCGGCCCCGGCCAGCGTCGTCTCGAACGCGCCCGACACGACCCCGAAGATGCCCGTCCGCCGCCGGTCGAACACCAGATTCACGCACGGATACGGCAGCGTGCGCTGCACATACGGCGGCTGGTCGCGCAGATCCCATTCGACGATCCAGTGGTGATCCAGCACCCGGGCCAGTTCGGCACACGGGTAATAGCGATTCAGGCGGAAGCGCTGATTGAAGGCTTTCGGGCCAACGACGCCCTTGGGCGTCTCGGTCACGTTACGCAAGTCGGCCATGGTGACGAGCCATCGGGATGATTGCGTGATGATGCACCGCCACAGCGGATTTTTCCAAGACGAAGCCGCGCGGCCGTCCTACATTGGAACACTCGTCCCGAACGCACAACGGAGCCCGCGATGCCGCAAGACCGTCACCTGACCCTGTACCACTCCCCGCGCAGCCGATCGGCCGGCGCGCGGATGCTGCTCGAGGAACTGAGCGCCGACTACGAACTGCACGCGTTCGACCTCTCCGCCGGCAAGCATCACGACGCCGAATACCTCGGCATCAATCCGATGGGCAAGGTGCCGGCGCTGCGTCACGGCGAGGTGATCGTGACCGAGCAGGCCGCCGTCTACATGTACGCGGCGGAACTGTATTCGGAAGCCGGCCTGTCGCCGGCGCCCGGCGATTTACTGCGCGGCCCGTATCTGCGCTGGATGACGTTCTACGGCTCGTGCCTCGAACCGGCCGTCGTCGACCGCTCGATGAATCGTCCGCCCGCGGCGTACTCGACGTCGCCCTACGGCGACTTCGACGCCGTCATCAACGCGATCGATGCACAGCTGGCAAAGGGGCCGTGGCTGCTGGGCGAGCGCTTCACGGCCGCCGACGTGCTGTGGGGCTCCGCGCTGCACTGGACCACGATGTTCAAGCTGGTGCCCGAGACGCCGAACATTCGCGCCTATGTCGATCGCGTTCTTGCCCGCCCGGCCATCCAGCGCGCGCAGGCGGCAGACGCTGCACTCGCGGCCGAGCAGGACAAGGCCAAAGCGGCAGCGTCCGCTGCAAGGTAGCCAAGTGCCGGGCGGACCTTGACGCACGGCCCGCCCGGCACGCCGTCAAAACATCGTATGCAGGCCGACGCGCGCCACGGCCTGAGTCGCCGAACTCGATGCCCCGTTCGGATCGAGCACGCCGTTGATCTGCGCGTTGGCACCGCTGTTCGCGCGCTGATAATCCGCCGACACGTAAACCATCGTCCGCTTCGACAACAAGTACTGAAGCGCGACGCTGACCTGATGCGCATGGTTGTCGTTCACGGCTTCGTTGCCCTTCATGTACATGTATTTCGCGCCGAGAAAGAAGTCCGGCCTGACGCGCCATACGCCACCGGCTTCGGCCATCCACACGCCCGCGTCGTTGAACGAATTGTGCACGGTGGTCAGCAACGCCTTCGCGGTCACCGCGCCGAAGTCGTAGTGCATTCCAATGCCCCAGTTGCGCACACTGGTCGATGGCGTGCCGGGCGCCGGACCATACTTCTCGTTCGTATAGGCCGCGCCGATACCCAGCGCCCCGACTTCGTAGTTCAGCCCGGCGCTCACGGTATTGTCGGCACCGACGGAACCCGCCACGCCGCCGAACGCATACATCACGCCCCCGGAAAACCCGGCAATCGTCGGCGAACTGTATTTGACGGAATTCGCAACCGGTTTGCTGCCTGCGGTGCGGTCCCAGTCGAATGCGCCGGTCGGATTGCCCGGCAGCGCGAGACGCTGGAACGGGCCGTTCCTGAACCCGTACAGCCCCGTCAGATCCATCGAGATCGCGTTGCCCCTCGCAAACAGGGAATCGACCATGAAGTCGTATTGGTTCCCCAGCCTGACGCTGCCGAACCGGTCGCTCTCGATGCCCACGTATGCGTTGCGCCCGAAGATGCCGGTGCCGACGATGCTGCCGTTCGCCATCGAGAACTGGTTCACGAGCGCGAACGTCGCGTGATATCCACCGCCGAGATCTTCCGTGCCGCGCAAGCCGAACAGGTTCGGCGTGAAGATGCCGTCGTCGAACTTGGCGTTCTTTCCACCGCCCTCGTTGCTGACATACGAAATGCCGCTGTCGATCAAGCCGAACATGGTCACGCTGCTCTGCGCGTGCGCAACCGGCGCGATGGCAAGCATCGCGATTACTCCAAACCTGAGTTTCATTGTGTCTCCGTCTTTTTTGTCGATGGGAATCGGGCACTCGCCCGATTCTTCGTGAAACAACGACTTCCCCGGCCCGGATTCGAATTCCTCCGGGTCGTGAAAATGGTTACTTGATTAGCTTTACTGATTGAATGGAGCGGATGAAATCCAGCTTATTGCCGATTTCATCCCGCGTGATTCGATTACAGCGTGGCCCGATTCCAGTCGCGCAATCCCGCCTTCAGAATCAAGCGCTGCGACAAATCACCCACGCCGCCGAATCCACCTCGACGGCCACGGCTTCCAGCCCGGCACCCGAACACGGCCCGTCGATGCATACGCCATCGTCGAACCGGAACAACGCGCTGTGATGCGCGCACATCAGCACCTGGGACCGATAGCAGGAAACGTTGCCCGGCACGAAATCGAGCGGAACCGAGAAATGCGGGCATCGATTCACGTAAGCCCACACCTGCTCCCCGCGCCGCACGACGACGACAGGGCGCCCGATGCGCGCTTCGTCGACGACGTGTGCCCCGCCGTCCGGCACGTCGGAGAAGCGGCAGAGTCGAGCGGCACCCATGATTCACGCTCTCCGTTCGGGATTGCCGAGGCTCCAGTCCCACGGTCGTACCTCCACGCGCGAGAACAACCCCTCCTTCACGTACGGATCGTTGCCGACGAACTGCATCACCGCATCGATGTCGTCGGCTTCGACGACGAGCAACGTGCCGTTCATCGCATCGCCCTGCGGATTGAGCGTCGGGCCGCCGAGCCGCACATAGACGCCGTGCTGCGCGGCGGCGCGCAGGTAGGTCCGATGCGTGGACCGCACGCGGTCGCGCACTTCGCGCATGCCGGGCTGGTCGGTCGCAAACACTGCAAAGAATCGCGCCATGTCGGTCAGCTCCGGTCGAGCACGAAGTCGTACGTCGCTTCGCGGTACGCACCGCTCAACCCGAACCGACGCGCGAGTTCATCGTCCGCCGCGCGCGGACGATAGGCCACCATCAGCGACGGCTTCACGCCGAAGACGGCATCCGACTTCAGATACACGTCCTCCTCGTCGAACAGGTGCGTGACGAGCTTGCGGTAGCCCGGCGCGTCGATCATGAAGTGCAGATGCGCGGGCCGCCACGGATGACGGCCGGTGGCATCGAGCATCTTCCCGACCGGGCCGTCGGTCGGAATCGGGTAGCTGACCGGCAAAATGGTCGTGATCGCATAACGGCCTTCGGCGTCGGTGCGATAGCGGCCGCGCAGGTTGCCGTGAGGCTGCGCGGTGTCCTGCCCGGAATACATGCCGTTTTCCGCCGTCTGCCACACGTCGAGCACGGCATCGCGCACCGGCGCGCCGCCGGTGTCGAGCACGCGGCCATGCACGACGACGGGTGTGCCGGGCGTCAACGCCATGTTCTCGCCATACGCGCGCTCGGGCATGCCTTCGATGTAGAACGGGCCGAATACGGTCGTTTCCGTCGCGCCGGTGGCGAAGCGATGGTTGATCGCATCGACCAGCATCGACACGCCCAGCGTGTCGGACAGCAGGATGAATTCCTGGCGCACGACGTCGTCGCACATCTGCCCGGTTTCGGTCAGGAAGCGAATCGCGGCCATCCATTCGGCCTCGGTCAACTCCGTCTCGCGAACGAACGCATGCAGATGCCGCACGAGGCTCTGCATCAGCGCGCGCAGGCGCGGGTTCGGCGTACCGTCGAAGCTGGCGACGACCTGCTCGGTCAGCCGCGTATCGCCGTCGTCATGAAGCTCATTCGTCACGTTCGTCTCCTGTCATGCAGCCGGCCGCTCAATGCGGCTCGCGCCCTTCCCACGCATGCTGAAGCAATTCGCGAATCGGCGCGCGTTCGATCGGCCGCGGATTCGCATAGGGATTGCGGCAAGCGAGGTCGGCGGCTTCGTCGAGGCCCGCTTCCGGCATCCCGACGTCGGCAAGCGCCGGCGACAGGCCCAGTTGCCGGTTCAAGCGAAACAACAGCGGGCCGGCGTCGGCCGCGTCGGTGCCGCCCAGCGCCCGCGCGACACGGCGCAGCGCGTCGGGCGCCGCGGCATGGTTGTAGTGCGCGGTATGCGGCAACATCGCAGCGTGCGTCTGTGCATGCGGCAGGTTGAAGGTGCCGCCGAGCGTATGACACAGCTTGTGATGCAACGCCATGCCGACCGAGCCGAGACACGTGCCGGCGAGCCATGCGCCATACAACGCGCGGCTACGCATCTCACCATCGTCCGGATCACGAACGATCGCGGGCAGCGCCTCGCCGAGCGCACGGATCGATTCCTCCGCCATCAGGCTGATCACCGGGTTCGCATCTTCCGCGTAGAGCGCCTCGACCGCGTGCGCCATCGCATTGACGCCCGACGCCGCAGAAATCC
Organism: Burkholderia territorii; assembly: GCF_001718335.1. Taxonomy (NCBI): domain Bacteria; kingdom Pseudomonadati; phylum Pseudomonadota; class Betaproteobacteria; order Burkholderiales; family Burkholderiaceae; genus Burkholderia; species Burkholderia territorii. Next base: position 241,297 of record NZ_CP013365.1, on the reverse strand, counting down.
CCGGCGGCAGCGAGAGCGTCAGCGACGGATCGTAGAGCACCGTGCGCGGCAGCACGCGCGCATCGCGCCCGGTGCGCTTGAGGCGGCCTTCCGTGAGCCCGAAGATCGGCGTCATCTCCGAGCCCGCGTAAGTGGTCGGCACGGCGAGGATCGGCAGCGACGACTCAAGCGCGATCGCCTTGCCGAGCCCGATCGTCGAGCCGCCGCCGATCGCGACGCAACAATCCGCGCCCAGTTCGACGGCCATCTCGCGCGCGGCCCTCGCGACCTCGACCGGCACGTGCATCACGGCTTGCGCGCATACGCCGGCCGCGCGCTCGCCGAGCACGCTCCTGACCCGTTCGGCGAGCGGCTGCTGTTCCGGCGTCGACAAAATCAGCGCCCGCTGCGCGCCAAGCGCGGACAACTCGTCCGGCAGCCGTTCGAGCGCGCCCCACTCGAACACGACGCGCGACGGCGTTCCCTGATAGACGAAGCGCTCCATCGCGACCTCAACGCTTGAAGTGCGGCGGCACGTTGCCGTCGACGTTGACCCACACCGAGCGCGCTTCCGTGTAGTCGTGCATCGCCTCGAAGCCCATCTCGCGGCCGTAGCCCGACTTGCCGATGCCGCCGAACGGGCTGCCCGGATTGACGCGCTTGTAGCAGTTGATCCAGCACATGCCCGCATCGATTCGCGCCGCCATCTTGTGGGCGCGGGAAAGATCGTTGGTCCACAGGCCGCTGCCGAGCCCGTATTCGGTCGCGTTGGCAATCGACAGCGCTTCCTCGTCGCTGCCGAAGCGCAGCACGGTCACGAACGGACCGAACACTTCCTCCTGCGCGATGCGATCGGCGGCGCTCTTCGCTTCGATGACCGTCGGGCGCACGTAGTAGCCGTTGGCGAGCGCGGCATCCTGCGGCGCACTGCCGCCCGCGAGCACGCGGCCGCCCTGCTCGCGCGCGACGTCGACGAACGACAGCACGCGGTCGAGATGCTGCTTCGACGTCAGCGGACCCATTTCGGTGTCCGGATCAAGCGGGTTGCCGACGCGGATCGACGACGCTAGCGACACGAAGCGCTCGAGAAATGCGTCGGCGATACGTTCGTGCAACACCAGCCGCGAGCCCGCGATGCAAGCCTGCCCCTGGTTGTGGAAGATCGCCCACGCGGCGCCATTGATGGCGGCGTCGAGGTTTGCATCGTCGAACACGATGTTCGCGCCCTTGCCGCCCAGTTCGAGCTGCACGCGCTTCAGGTTGCCCTGCGATGCGTCCACGATCCGGCGGCCGGTCGCCGTCGAACCCGTGAACGCGATCTTCCCAATACCGGGGTGTTCGGCAAGACGCTGGCCGGCCGTATGACCGTAGCCGGGGACGATATTGACGACGCCCGCCGGAAAGCCGACCTCGGCCATCAGCTCGACGATGCGCAGCGTCGACAACGGCGTGATCTCCGACGGCTTGAGCACGACCGTGTTGCCGGCCGCCAGCGCCGGACCCATCTTCCAGCTCGTGAACATCAGCGGAAAATTCCACGGCACGATCTGGCCGACGACGCCGATCGGCGCGCGCTGCACATAATTCAGAAAGCCGGTTTCGACCGGAATCACCGAGCCCTGCAGCTTGTCGGCCATGCCGCCGAAGTAGCGGAAGCATGCGGCCGTGCGCGGCACGTCGAGCGCGCGCGAATCGCGGATCGGGTGGCCGGTGTCCAGCGATTCGAGCTGCGCGAGTTCCTCGGCGTTGGCTTCGATCGCGTCGGCGAGGCGCAACAGCAGCCGGCCGCGTTCGGCCGCCGGCATCGCCGACCACTGCGGGAACGCGCGGGTCGCGGCTTCGACCGCCAGATCCACGTCGGCCGCGGTGGCGGCCGCGATCTTCGCGATCAGCGAGCCGTCGTGCGGATTCAGCACGTCGATCGTGCCGCCGTCGACGGCGTCGACGAAGCGCCCGTCGATGAAAAGTTGGGTTTGCATGAATCGTCCTCGATGTATTGCTGAAGTGCGTGCTGCTCAGAACTCGATCGGATACGGCGCCAGCTCACCGCTCTCGTATCGCTGCGGCAGGTCCGGCGTCGCGTTTTCCCAGACGAGCAGCATCGAGCGCTTCGTCGAATAGCCCTGGTGCCGGATGTCGGCGGGCATCGCGCAGATGTCGCCGGCCCGCATCGTGATGCGCGCGCGCGGCGCGCCGGTATTCTTGTCGCCGATGTCCCACACGATTTCGTCGGACAGCTGCAGGAACCATTCGACGCGGTCGTTGCCGTGGAACACCGGCAGGATGAATTCCTCGGTGGTCGGACAGAACAGGCTGCGCCCGCACACGGACGTGACCGACGGATTCCACGTCACGTCCGAACGCGACAGGTACTTGAAGAGGTTGAACGCGTGCAGTTCACCTTCGAAACCGGGCTTCACGTGCACTTCCGGCTCGTCCTGCGCGACGTCGAGGAACGCGCGATTGACGGGCAGCGCGTCGCGCAGCGGCGAGTCGCCGTCGAGGCCCGGCATGCGGCGAGTGGCAATCCGCGTGCGTTCGATCGCCGCGCCGTTCTCGCCGTGCTTGCGCCCGAATGCCGTGCCGGTTTCCTCGGGTGCCGCGAACGGATCGAAACCTTCGTTGGTCCAGTCGTGCAGCATCGCCTTGAAGGTCGCCATGATCGTCGGCGTTTCGAACGTCTCGGTGTAGTCGACGCCCGCTTCCTTCAGGATGCCGTTGAACGTGCCCGCGTAGACGTCGACCTTGCCGTAGTGATTGCGCGTGCCGAACACATGATCGAAATTCACCCAGCCGTAGAAGAAGCCCCACGCGACGTCGCGCATCATCGCGCGCAGGAATGCGTCCGCGGGCATCGCGTGCGTGCGGGTCTGGCCTTTCGCCGGCCAGCTGATCTTCACGAAGTATTCGTCGCGCTGGAACGCGAACTCGCCAAGCCGGAAGCGGCGGTAACCGGTGACGGCATCGGCTTGCGTCGCCTGCACCAGATCGGCGGCAAAGCCCGCGGAAGGCTCGAGGGTCTCGAGGGTGGCCATAACGTGTCTCCTGGAATCGTTGAACGGGGCGCTCGGATGGATCAGTGCAGGCAGATGTCGGCCCACTTCTCGACGGACAGCTCGCCGAGCACGGTCTGCACGAGCGCGACGCCCGGCTTGCCGGCGGCGAAGCGATACGCGCAGCCGGCCGGCAGCAATGCCTGATGCCCTTTGCGCAAGACGACGTAGCCCATCTCGCGGCCCGCCGGCTGCGAGCCGGCGCTGACGGTGCCGCGGCCGGTGGTCGGCGGTTTGTCGAGCTTGATGAAATCGATGCGAACTTCGCCGTCCATCTGGATCACGAATTCGTCGTGCGCGCAGGCGAACCACGGCGACTGGCCATCCGTGCGCAGCACTTCGATCACGTATTCGAGGTTCTTGCCGGCGACGACCTTTTCGTAGGGAGCCGACTTCGATGCGATCTCGAAGACGTTCGAGAACGCGTAATGTTTTGCGCTGCCGCTGGTGATTTCGATCTCGCCCCTCGCATGGTTGTCGAGCGAGCCAAAGACGGTGTGGAACGCCGTGTCGGTCATTGCTGTCTCCTGAGTTGAACTGCTTGTTGGATTCAACTCTAGGGGCAAGGGCGCCCGTCAACAAGGCAACGGACCGCGACTACGGCATTTGCGATTCGCGAATAATCGCTTCGTTCAGCGAACCCAGCCGCGCTCGAGCAGTGGGCGGTCCCACGGTGATTCGTCGCCGATGTATTCCGCGAGGAATTCGACCAGCGCCTTCACCTTCAGCGCCTGTCGCTGCGTTGCGGGATAGACGGCGGCGAAGCTCAACGGCGCGATCTGGTAATCGGTGAGAATCGGCACCAGCCGGCCCGCGACGAGCGCGTCGCTCGCGACCAGCGTGGGCAGGCACACGACCCCGCCGCCCGTCAGCGCGTACTCGCGCAGCAGGTGCACGGAGTTCGAGCGGATCATGCCGGGCAATTCCATTTCGACGACCTCGTCGCCGCGTGTCAGGGTCCAGCGGTTGCGCGACGGATAGCCGGAATACAGTGCCGTGGTGTGCTGCAGCAATTCGCGCGGATGTTGTGGCGCACCATGTGCTTCGAGGTAGGCCGGCGACGCGCAGAACAGGCGTCGCACCACGAACAGGCGCCGCTCGATCAGCGATTCGGAGATCGGCGGAAAGATCTGGAACGCGATGTCGAACCCTTCTTCGACCGGGTCCACGACGCGGTCGTTGACGATGATGTCGAGCTGAATGCCCGGATAGCGGCGATTGAATTCGGCGAGCGGCACGCCGAAGTGATCGAGCGCGAAACCGGGCAGCATCTGGATACGCAGCCGCCCGGTGGGCGTCGCGCGCAGTTCGCGCATCTGGTCGGTCAGCTCGTTGACGCGCCCGACGACCTCGGCACATTCGCGGTAGAAGGTCTCGCCCACTTCGGACAGGCGCACGTGGCGCGTGCTGCGATGGAACAGCGGCGCGTTGACGAACTTCTCCAGTTGCTGGATGCGGTTCGTCACGACCGAGCTGGTGACGCCAAGCTGCCGCGCCGCTTCCGCGAAACTGCTCGCCTCCGCGACCCTGACGAATGCCTCGATGCTCAGAAACCGGTCCATGCCGCACCCTTCCCGAAACCCAAATCGGCAGTCTAACCGCACCTGCCTGCCGGTTGGGTCACGCCGAACGCGTCACACTGTCACCCGACGGGTGTCAATCCCGCCGGGCGTCCGTGCGAGCGTGACCTCGCGAGACGTTACGGCTGCTTGCCTGCCGACAGCTCGGGCTGCAGGCTCATCCGACGCTGCAGCACGGCCGGCGCGGTTTCCCGCAGCAGCAAGCTGACCACGATGCCGAGCAGCACCGCGCCCATCGGCAACCACAGAATGTTCTGGATCCCGAAGTGTGCGGCAACGTAGCCGCCCATCGCCGGCGCGATGCCGCCGCCGAAGATCTCGCCACAACCGACCACCACGCCGATCGACGTCGACACGAGGCCGACGGGCGCCGCTTCGGTCGCCACCGGGCCCGACAGCAGCGACACCAGCCCGAGCGTGAAGAACGACGCGACGAACAGCACCGCGAACAGAGCGAGCGGCTGCGGCCCCAGGCCTCGGAAAACGTACAGCATCACCGCCGTGCCGGCAAAGCCGACGATGCTCGCGAGGCGGCGGCCCACCAGGTCGGACAGGCCCGGCAGCCCGAACTGCCCGAGAAAGCCGCCGAAGCCGATCGCCGACACCACCAGGCCCATCTTCTGCGTGCCGAGCGCGAGGTAATCCGTCAGGTACAGCGGCAGCAGCGCGCCCAGCACGAACACGCCGGTCATCGCGCAGCACAGCGCGGCCATCGCGACGAGGATGTTGCGGCTCTTCAGCACATGGCCGAGCGACGCCGGTGCATGTTCCGACACGACCTCCTTCGCGCGCTTCGGTTCGCGGATCACGAAGAACATGATCGCGCCGAGGATCAGCCCGGGAATCGCGACGAGCGCGAACACCCAGCGCCACGACACGACGCTGAGCAGTTGCGTCGCGATGATCGGCGACAGCGCGAGCCCGAACAGCGCGAAGCCGCTTTGCTGCAGCCCGAGGTTCAGGCCGCGCCGCCGCGGATGCGACGCGTCGGCGGTGGCCGCGAAGCTGGTCGGGCAGAACGAGCCTTCGGCGACGCCCATCAGCCCGCGAATCGCGATCAGGCCGAGCAGCCCGCCCGCGAGCCCCGAGAAGCCCGACAGCAGCGAGAACGCGATGATCGCCGGGATCAGGACCTTGCGGCGCCCGACCTTGTCGGAAATGCCGCCCATCAGCGCCGCGAAGATGCCCCACGACAGGCCGAGCACGCCGATGCAGTTGCCGACATCCTGCGCGCTCAGGTGCAGGTCCTTCATGATCGAAGGGAACAGCGGCGCGATGAGCCAGCGGTCGAGGCCGACCAGCCCGAAACCGAGCGCTAGCAGCGTCACCGCCTTCCACTCATAGGAGGTATCCCACTCGTTTGCTTTCATGTCCGTCTCCGTGGACCGGTCCGCCTGCACGCGCCGCAGGCGTTCGTGCATGAGTCGGTCCGTTGTCTTGTATGTGCGATGCGACGTGTGTCGCGAGGAAGTGGCGGCCGCCTTTGCCGTTGCAGGCGTCGAATTCAATCAGCCGACGCCCGAACGATAGGCGCGCGCACGCGGATCGGGTATGGAACAACCGGCGAACGCGCCATTCGCGAAACGCAAATAATCGGCCGATCGGTGCGGGAAGCGTCAGCGGGCAGCGCGCAACGCGCGGCGCCACGCGCCGAATGGCGCGCATGCGCGCATCACCGGGGGGAATCCCTCATGGACATCGGCGGAGCGTTGCCGGGCGGCACGCACGATCTCAGGATTCGATTCTCTTCAAATCGCCTTCCGTGGAATGTTTTTCCACATATCTTCTAATAGCCGACTCATTTTGGATCCTTTTTCCCCGCTCCTCCTCGTATCATTTCTCCCTCACGAAAAGAAAGAGCCAGAGAAGGACATGAGCGATACCACTGCGCTGCACTACCTCGACTATGCGGCCACCACCCCCGCGGATCCCCGCGTGATCGAAGCGATGACGGCCTGCCTCGGTGCCGACGGCATCTTCGGCAATCCCGCGTCGAGCTCGCACGCCGCCGGCCGGCTGGCCAGGGAAAAAGTGGAGCATGCGCGCGCGCAGGTCGCCGCGCTGATCGGCGCGGATGCGGACGAGATCGTCTGGACCTCGGGCGCCACCGAATCGAACAACCTCGCGCTCAAAGGCTATGCGGAGACCGCGACCGACAGGCGCCACCTGATCACGAGCCGCCTCGAGCACAAGGCCATCCTCGACACGATGGCCAACCTGTCGAAGCGCGGCATGACCGCGACCTACCTGTCGCCCACGGCCGACGGCGAAATCACCGTCGATGCCGTGGCCGCCGCGATCGGCCCCGACACGGGCCTCGTGTCGCTGATGCTCGTGAACAACGAGCTCGGCACGCTGACCGACATTGGCGCGATCTCGCGCGTCGTGCACGCGGCCGGCGCGCTGCTGCACGTCGACGCGGCGCAAGCACTCGGCAAGACGCCGATCGACGTGCGCGCGCTCGGCATCGACCTGCTGTCGATGTCCGCGCACAAGGTGTATGGCCCGAAGGGCATCGGCGCGCTGTTCGTGCGCCGCGACATCGCCGAGCGCATCGCGCCGCAGATTCACGGCGGCGGCCACGAGCGCGGCCTGCGCTCGGGCACGCTGGCGACGCACCAGATCGTCGGAATGGGCACCGCGTGCGCGCTGGCCGCCGAAAAGCTCGAGCGCGAATCCGCGCGAATCGCGGCGCTCAGCGCACGCCTGAAGGACGCGCTGCTCGCGCTCGGCGACATCACGCACAATGCGGCGGCGGCACGCCGCATTCCGCACACGCTGAGCCTCACGGTCAACGCACCCGGCTTCTTCCCGTTCATGCTCGGCGACGCGCTCGCCGTGTCGTCGACCTCCGCGTGCAACTCGACGAGCGGCGCACCGTCGCACGTGCTGACCGCGCTCGGCCTCGATGCGCAGGCCGCGGGCCGCACGGTGCGCATCAGCTTCGGCCGTTTCACGACCGAGCAGGACGTCGACTTCGCGATCGCGTGTTTCGCGCGCGCGCTCGAACAATGCCGGGCCGCGGCCGCGACCGGGTTCACCGCATCGCGACAAATCGCGCCGGCGGACCTGAAGGCAATTCGTAACGCAGGCTTTCGCGCGGTGATCTGCAACCGGCCGGACGGCGAAAGCGCCGATCAGCCGGCCTTCGACGAAATCGCCGCCGCCGCGCGCGAACTCGGCCTCGACGCGCGCTATCTGCCGGTCGAACCCGGCCGGATCGGCGACGCGGAAGTCGACGCATTCGGTGCGCTGGTCGATGCGCTGCCGAAGCCGGTGCTCGCGTATTGCCGCAGCGGAAGCCGCGCCGGCATGCTGTGGCAACAGCTGACCGCGCGACGCACGGCAACGGTCTGAACGCAGCCTGCATGTAACGAAGCCCCCCGCGTTTGCGCACGAAGCCTGCCGTACGGTGGGCGACCGCGCGGGGCGACCCGCTCCGTCAGGTGACCGGAATGAATGCGATACCGCATCGTTCCCGGTCCATCTCTCCGTCTCCTGAAGTCGCCCGTTGCGTCAGCCCGCTTCGCCACGCGGGTTGATGCCACTCCGGGCGGCACCTTTCCCCTGTATCGATGTTCGACAAGGACGGATCGGCTGCAATCCGTACGGATTTCTTACAAAATTTCGACCTCCTTTCGATGCCCCTGAACGGTGCATGCATCGTGAGTTTCGCCGCATTGCCGAAATCCGATATCGCCGCGAGATTTGGCTTCATACCGTTGCCGTATCGGCTCGGCATGCGACCGCCATCGACGCATCGCGTCGCGTGCCGCCGACGAATTCCAGGAGCGGGCCGCCGTGCCGGGCCCGGGCAGCGATGACGGTCCTGCATCGCAGGACATTCGTGACGGAGCGAACATGGACGCGAAAATCCAGCCTGATACAGGCACCGACAGTGACGTAAGCCTTCTCCACAAGATGGGATACGCGCAGGAGCTGTCGAGACGCATGAACGGCTTCTCGAACTTCGCCGTGTCGTTTTCGGTGATCTGCATCCTGTCGGGCGGCATCACCGCGTTTCAGATGGCGTTTTCCGCCGCCGGCGGCGCATCGATCGGCCTGGGCTGGCCGCTCGGCTCGCTGTTCGCGCTGATCGTCGCGGTGTCGATGTCGCAGATCGCGTCCGCGTTTCCCACCGCCGGCGGCCTCTATCACTGGGGCGCGATCCTCGGCGGGAAGAAATGGGGATGGCTGACCGCTTGGCTCAACCTGATCGGCCTGGTCTTCGTGATCGCGGCGATCAACTTCGGCACCTACGATCCGTTCTTCAAGACGCTGATCGCACCGATGTTCGGCGTCAGTCCGGACAGCCTGACCTGGTGGCACCAGACCGCGTTCATCGCGATCATCACCCTTTCGCAGGCAATCCTGAACGCACGCGGCATCAGGATCGCGAGCAAGATCACCGACCTGTCCGGCTATCTGATCTTCGTCGTGACGATCGCGCTGGTCGTGTCGCTGCTGGTCTACTCGCCGGTCGCGTTCGACCTGCATCGGCTCGTCACCTTCACCAATTACACGGGCGTCGACGGCGGCGCATGGCCAAAGCAGACCACGCCGCTCGCGTTCCTGTCCGGCCTGCTGCTGGTGACCTATACGATCACGGGCTTCGACGCATCCGCGCACACGTCTGAAGAAACGCACGACGCGGCGAAGAACGTGCCGCGCGGCATCATCGGCTCGGTGTTCTGGTCCGCGGCGTTCGGCTACGTGATGGTGTGCGCGTTCGTGCTGGTCATGCCGGACATGACCGCCGCGATGAAACAGGGCACCGGCTTCTTCGAGGCCATCCTCGCGCCGATCCCGAAGACGTTGCGCGTGTGCCTCGAGCTCGCGATGTTCTTCATCAACTACGTGTGCGGTCTCGCCGCGATCATGTCGACCTCGCGCATGATGTACGCGTTCGCGCGCGACGGCGGGCTGCCGGCATCGAAGCTGCTGCGCAGCGTGAATCACAACCATCGGACGCCCGGGCCCGCGATCTGGACGTGCGCGGTGCTCGCGATCGTCGTCACGCTGTATGGCGACGCGTTCTCGGTGTTGAGCGCGGGCAGCGCCGTGTTCCTGTTCATCTCGTATGCGATGCCGATCGGCTCGGGGATGCTCGCCGAAGGGCGAACCTGGACCGAAAAGGGCCCGTTCCAGCTGGGCATCTGGTCGAAGCCGTGCGCGCTCCTCGCGCTGGTGGGCGCCTGCGTGCTCGCCTATGTCGGCATCCAGCCGCCGAACGAGAAGGTGCTCTACGTGCTCGTCGCGTTCGTGGCGGTACTGATGGTGATCTGGTACGGCTTCGGTGTGCGAAAGACCTTCGCCGGGCCGCCGATGCTCAAGGACGCGCGCAATGACGAGCGCATTCGCGAGCTCGAGGCGAACGTCGATCCGACCGTGTGACGCGGCATCGATTCGCACACAGCGCAAAAAACCGGCTCGCGGTTGCGCGAGCCGGTTTTTTTACGTCGCTTCGGAACCGACGAGGTTCAACCTCGTTGGCGGTCGAACCCGGCTGCCGCGTGTCAGCCGTAGACCGGGAAACGCTTGGTCAGCTCCGCGACCCGACCACGCACGCGCTCGATCGTCGCCGCATCTTCCGGCGCTTCCAGCACGTCGGCGATCAGGTTGCCGACCGTCTCCGCTTCCGCCGGGCCGAAGCCGCGCGTCGTCATCGCCGGCGAGCCCAGGCGGATCCCGCTCGTCACGAACGGCTTTTCCGGATCGTTCGGGATCGCGTTCTTGTTCACCGTGATGTGTGCCGCGCCCAGCGCCGCTTCCGCTGCCTTGCCCGTGATGTGCTTCGCGCGCAGGTCCACCAGCATCACGTGGCTTTCCGTACGCCCCGACACGATCCGCAGCCCGCGCTTGACCAGCGTCTCGGCCAGCACCCGCGCGTTCTCGACCACCTTTGCCTGGTAAGCCTTGAATTCCGGCGACAGCGCTTCCTTGAACGCCACCGCCTTCGCCGCGATCACGTGCATCAGCGGCCCGCCCTGGATGCCCGGGAAGATCGCCGAGTTGATCTGCTTCTCGTACTCCGCCTTCATCAGGATCACGCCGCCGCGCGGCCCGCGCAGGCTCTTGTGCGTCGTCGTCGTCACGAAGTCCGCGTGCGGCACCGGGTTCGGATACACACCCGCCGCGATCAGGCCCGCGTAGTGCGCCATGTCGACCATCAGGTACGCACCGACCGACTTCGCGATCTTCGCCAGACGCTCGAAGTCGATCTTCAGCGCGAATGCCGACGCGCCCGCCACGATCAGCTTCGGCTTGTGTTCGTTCGCCAGTTTCTCGGCCGCGTCGTAGTCGATGTCTTCGTTTTCGTTCAGGCCGTAGCTCACGACGTTGAACCACTTGCCCGACATGTTCACCGGCGAGCCGTGCGTCAGGTGCCCGCCGTGCGCGAGGCTCATGCCCATGATCGTGTCGCCCGGCTTGAGCATCGCGAAGAACACGCCCTGGTTCGCCTGCGAACCCGAGTTCGGCTGCACGTTCGCGGCTTCCGCGCCGAACAGCTGCTTCACGCGGTCGATCGCCAGTTGCTCCACCACGTCGACGTACTCGCAGCCGCCGTAGTAACGCTTGCCCGGATACCCTTCCGCGTACTTGTTCGTGAGCTGCGAGCCCTGTGCGGCCATCACGGCCGGGCTCGTGTAGTTTTCCGACGCGATCAGCTCGATGTGCTCTTCCTGGCGGCGGTTCTCGTCCTGAATGGCGCTCCAGAGTTCCGGATCGACGTTGGCGACGGTGCTGGTAGTGCGATTGAACATGATGATTGATCGAAAGAAAGTGATGGATTGACCGCGGTATGCCGGACTTGCACGGCCGTGCGACAGTCGAGCGCCGGACCGGCGCGCGATGACGTCATCGACCCTGCCGCCCCGCGATGCCGGCTGAACGGTGATTCGACATTGCCATTCCAGCAGACGCAAATTCGTTCAGATAGAAGGATTCCGACAATCCGCTAGGACGCATCGCGCGTCGCACCGGCAAAAAAAAAATCGAAGGCCCGCATCGCTGCGGGACCTTCGACCGAACCTGCCGTTCCTGGAGGAATCGCGCCTGCCCGTTGGCTTCCTCGAATAACCGGGCCTAGACCGCGGAGAAACAGTTGTCGACGAACAGATGCGTGCCGTTGACGAAGCTCGATTCGTCGGACGCAAGGAACAGCGCGGCCGCGGCCACCTCCGCCGGCTCGCACAGTCGCCCCTGCTGCACCGCGATGGCCGCCTCGGTCGCGTCGACGCCCATCGCCTGCAGATCCTTCAGCTCGCGCATCCCGTGCGGCGTGCGGATGAACCCGGGCGCCAGCGCGTTGCAGCGGATGCCCCGATCGCGGTATTCGACGGCGATCGCCCGCGCGAACATGTGGCACGCGCCCTTGGTCGCGTCGTACAGCACCTCGCCGGGCGTCGCGCAGACGGCGGAGATCGACGACGTGCAGACGATGCTGCCGCGCCCCTTTTCCAGCATCTGCGGCAAAACCGCCTTCGTCATCAGGAACATGCTCTTCACGTTCACGCCCATCAGCCAGTCCCATTCCGACTCGTCGATGTCGAGAAACGGTTTGACGATCAGCGTGCCCGCATGATTGAACAGGATGTCCGCATTGCCGAACTGCTCGCGGGCGGCATCGACCGCGCTCCGCACGTCCGACTGCTTCGACACGTCCGCGCCGAGGCCGATCGCCTGCAAGCCGGCATCGCGCAGGCGCGATGCGAGCGTTTCGGCGGCGTCGCCGTCGCGGTCGATGATCGCCACTTTCGCGCCCTGCGCGGCGAACAGTTCGGACGCGGCGCCGCCGCATCCGCCCGCGCCGCCGCTCACGATGGCGACCTTGCCGGCCAGGCGTCCGTCAATCTTCGCATTCATGCGTCGTTCTCCAGTCTGGTTGGTTCCGGCCGCTCAGCTGAACAGCGTCCGAAGATGATCGTTGAGGAAACGGCCTTCGGGGTCGACGCTGCGGCGCAGTTCGCGGAACGCTTCGGCCTTCGGGAACCAGCGATCGACGTCGTCGCGGTTCGTGAAATGCAGCTTGCCCCAGTGAGGACGCGACCCGTAATCGCGCAGGATGTCGTCGACGTCCTTCAGGAACGGCCAGTAGTCGACGCCGTTCGGACCGCCCGAGCACGAAATCGTCACGCTGTCCTGATTGTTGAACGGGCTGATCCACGCCGGATCGCCCTTCGTGAAGCGGTATTCGACCGGAAAAATGCAGTCCCGATGCTTCGTGAGGATCAGGTCGCGCACACGGCGCAGCGCTTCCTTGCCGTGTTCGGCGGGCACTGCGTATTCGAGTTCGTGGAAGTTCGCGACGTAGTGGATCGCATAGACCTCGGCGCTGTACGCGATCTTCTCGTGCTCGCCTTCGAAGAACGTGCGTTCGTCGGTGACGTCCATCACCTTGATTTCGCATACGTCGTAATCCTTCCTCGAGTTCGACACCTTCGCGGTGTCGGGCAGGCAGTACAGGTGACGGCTCTCCGACGTCGGGCACCAGAAGAAGCCGAAATGCCGGTGCGTGGCCGCGAGGTCGTCGTACTTTTCCATCAACGCGTCGAAGTCCTCCCGCCACACGCGGTCGTGCAGCCAGAACGCATCGGTCACCTGAAGCGTCAGCTCCGACACCACGCCGAACAGGCCGAGGTTCACCTGCGTCGCATGCAGCAGGTCGAGGTCCTGCCTGTCGCTGACTTCCATGATCGAGCCGTCGGGGCGAACGATCCGCATCCCGACCACCTGCGACGACAGATTGCTCAGCGTCGTCCCCGTGCCGTGCGTGCCGGTTGCGAGCGCGCCGGCAATGGCCTGCGAATCGATGTCGCCCTGGTTGACGAGCGAGAAGCCGATCTCCTTCAGATGACGCGTCACCGCGTTGATCCGCGTGCCGGCCTTCACCGTGACGCGCTTGCGCTGCGCGTCGACCGCGACGATGCCCTGGTAGTCCTTCAGCGACAGCAGCAGGCCGCTCGTCGCGACGATCGGCGTAAACGAATGCCCCGACCCCGAGCACCGGACGTTCTTGCCCTGGCTCGTCGCGGCATGCACCAGCTCGGCGATCTCGGCCTCGCTGGTCGGCGACGCCATGTGAGCGGCGACGCACGATTGATTGCCTACCCAGTTCCGCCAGAACCCGCCACGAGGAAGCTCCATCGACGTCTCTCCAGAAGTGTGCCGCCGGCGTTGCCGGCAGTCGTTCGGTTCGTCGGGCAACGCAGCGCGATGCGATGCGTCGTGTCCGTTCGTGCCAAAGGTATTGCGTCAGCCGGCTTTTCACTATCGGATTTCGGCAAGCGAGGGTTTGCTCGGAGAATCGGGCCGCCAGGGTTTTTGACCGCCTCTTGCAGCGGCTACAATGCATCGATCCGGCCCGCCCTTACCGACTCCGATGACACCGTCCGCCGCTCCGAGCGATTTATCCGGTGCCCCGCCGTTTGCGCGAACGGTGGCGTTCTGCGCGTTCACCGACGTGGAGGAACAGGCACGGATCTTCGACGGTTGGGAGCTCAACTACACGCAGATCTCGGGTGGCCGCTTTCATGGCTCGTCGTCCATCGTGTCGCTCGGCGGCATCCGGCTGCTGGTCGAGGATCTCGACAAGGTGATCCTGCAGCAGGGCGCGGTGCCGCCGGACCGCATCGCGGTGGCCGTGCCGCTCGAGCTCGAAGGCCATGCGCGCATGTGCGGCGAGAAGAGCGGGCGCGACAGCCTGCACGTGTTCTCGAGCCAGCCCGTGTTCGAGTTCTATTCGCCCGACCGGCACGTGCTGGTGAACGTCGAGATAGAGCCCGACAAGCTGTCCACGACAGCCATGCGCGCACTTGCCGCGTCGCTGCGTGCGCGCACCTTCGCGCCGCTGATTCCGATGACGCCCGAGGTCGCGGACCGCTTGCGCGACCTGCTGCGCCATACGATGGCGGCGGCCGCGAAAACGACGCCGATCGACGACGTGACGACGCAGCAGCGGATCGAACTGCTCGAGCGAACCGTGCTGTATGCGATTTCCGAGGCGATGACGGTGCCCGCGCCGGACGCGGACAGCGCCCCGGCGCGACCGACGAAGTACTGGTCGCTCGTGAACGCGGTGCAGGCGCGGCTGCAGGATGCGTCGACGTGTCCGCTGTCGATCGCCGAACTGTGCGTGCAGCTCGGCATCAGCCGACGTACCGCGCAATACGCGTTCAACGACACGCTCAACCTGAATCCGATCGCGTACCTGCGCGCCGTCCGGCTGAATCACGTTCGTCGCGAGCTGCGGCTCGGTGCATCCGTGACGTCGGCCGCGACGAAGTGGGGCTTCTGGCACCTGAGCAGCTTCGCGCAGGACTACCGCGCGATGTTCGGCGAGTTGCCGTCGGCGACGGCGCGGCGTTACGCGCACCGGGAAGCCGAATCTCGATCACGCGATGCGTGACGCGCGCGTCGCGTTGCCGGCGCAATAATCGGGCCTCGATGAAGAAAGCCGCGGCCGAACGTGCACCGCGGCGTGTTGATAGCAGACGCCGGCGCAAGGAGACGGCCGGCATCGGCCATCACCCTGCGCGCGACCTCGCTACACCGTCACTCCTGCTGTTCCTGCTCCGCCTGCACCTGCCGCTGCTGGATGAACTGCCGCACATCGCTCATCGTCACGCGACCGGTGTGTTTCGCATCGATCTCGTCGAAGTGCTTCGCGACGAACCCGAGCCCGCTGCTCTGCGCCTGCGCCTTCGTCACCGCCGCGCCGTTGCTCAGCACCGTGTTGCCGCCGAGCCGGGCATCGACGCGGGTCTGCGCCTGCTGCTGAAGCGTGGCGCCGGTCGACGGCAGCACCGGCGCCGCGCGGGTCGAAGGAAAGAACGGACCGTCGACGCCGTGCCCGCCGCGCGGCAGCTTCACCGGTGCCACCGCCTGCGGCGGCAGTGCATGGGCGCTGCTCATCACGGCACCGAGGACGATCAACGGAGACATACGCCGCATCAAATTGATTAGGGACATGATCACTCGCATTCAATGGATGAATAGAGGGTTCCTTAGCAAGGAGTCCGTCGCTTATGGCGCCGCCGCCAGCGTCGTCGCGGCCGTCGCGCCCGGCACGCTGCCGGTGGGCGTGCCGGCCGGGTTCTCGTCCGGCCACGGCGGCGGCAGCGTGCGCAGCGTCAGCGCGGTCGGAATCCGCCTGCCCTGATAGAAGAGCTTCAGATCGCGCTTCATCTGCGGACGTGCGACGTCGTCCAGATACGTCATATGCCCGCCCTGGAAGAAGTTCACCTGCAGCTTCGGATTCAGGCCCTTCACCGTCTGGAGTCGCGCGAGTTGCTTCTCGGTGTTGAAGAACGGCGTCGCCAGATCGTGAAGGCCGTTCTCCGCGAGCACCTGGAGCTTCGGATTGAGCTGCAGCGCGCCGAGCAGATCGGGGATCGTGTCGGGCATCGGCTGGCCGGCATGCGAGAAGTCCCACACCTGGATGATGTTGTCGTTCAACGGCAGATAGGTCGCGTTCGGCGCGGTGTAGCCGAGGTAATCGGGCATCTGCGTCGCGAGCGCGTTCGTGAACGGCTGCGAGATCAGGATGTCCGACGGATCGCCGTCCGTTTGCAGCCGCGGATCCGAGTTCGGCAGCGATACGCGCCCGTCATAGCGGCCGATCGTCGTGCCCGGCAGCAGGCTCGTGCCGAACGGATTCGCGTTGAAGTAGCCGCGCAGCGCCTGCTGCGTGAGGCTCGACGGCAGCGACCACAGCTTCAGCGTCGCGTCGCTCGGGAACACCGGCGTGCCGAGCGCATCCGGAATGCCGAGCTGGCTCAGCACCCACGATTGCGAGTACTGCTGCAGCTGGTTGTAGATCAGCGTCGTGAACAATTCCGTCTGCAGTGCATACAGATACGGATTGACCGGCGCCGGCGACACCTGGTTGAAGTACGCCGCGACCGCCGCATAGCCGGGCAGGTAGCCGGCCACGGTATCGGTGTCGAGCAGCAGCCCTTCGGTCGACTGCGTGATCGCCACTGCCTCCATCGCATCGGCGAAGTAGTTCAGGATCGCCGACTGCAGCACGATCCCGGTCAAATGCACGCCGGCCGATTCGAGCGCCAGCGCGAGCATGTCGGTACGCGGCGTGCCGTACGATTCGCCGTACAGATAGATCGGCGACGTGCCGCGGCCGTTGACGTTCAGGTAGCGCTGGATGAAGTCGCGCATGATGTTGACGTCCGCGTCCGAGCCCCAGTACTTCTGGTTGGTGTTCGGCAACACGGCTTCCGACAGCCCGGTTCCGGGCGGGTCGATGAACACGAGATCGGTCGTGTCGATCAGGCTTTCCGCGTTGTCGACGAGCGGATAGTTCGGCCAGTTGTTGCCGAACAGCGGATCGGGCGTGGCGACGCGCGTCGGTGCGAACGAGCCGAGGCGCAGCCAGATCGACGACGAGCCTGGGCCACCGTTGTACACGAACGTGACGGGGCGCGGCTTGCCGTTCGTGCTCGGTGCCGTGTACGCGACGTACGACATCGATGCTTCCGCATTGCCGCTCGCGTCCTGCGCGGTCAGGTGGCCGGTGGTCGTCGTGTAGTTGACCGTCGTGCCGCCGGATTTCCACTGGTAATGCATCACTGCCGCCTTCTCCGAGACCTGGCCGGGCGCGAGGCCGTCGGTCGCGTTCATCGAATAGGCGACCGGGTCGACGTAAGGCTGATTCGCCGTCGGCGACTGGTTGCCGGCCGCCGCTTGCGCGCTGGCCTGCTGGCTCGCGGTTGCCTGCGCGAGGCTCGACGCGCCCACCGACGACGAATCGTCGCCGCCGCAGCCCGCGAGCACGAGCGTCACGGCCGTCACTGCGCCTAGCCCGGCCAGCCGGACGCGACGTTCGCGCCTGCTGCCGGTACTGCTTCTGTCTGGTTTCATCTCGGTCCTTGTGTTGGGTCGGATTTCGCTTCACACAGGCCGCCATCGCCGGCGAAAAACGCGCAGGCGTACCCGCCACTCGCGTTGCACGGTCGGCAGACGGCGGTTGGGGATTGGACTTCTTCGAGACACTGAACTTGATACAGACACAGCAAACTGCTGGCGGAGAATGATGCGGGAACGCCGCCCCCTTGCAGTTTCTACGACTTATCGTATTACCAAAATTTACGACATCACAAAAATAGGCGGTGCTGCGCCGCGTTGTCAAAGATCATTCGGATATTAAAAAATCTCTTATGATGCGAACGGCGATCAGTGTCTGGGATTTGAAAGAAAAACGAATGTTCGAATCGGGCAGGTAGCGGGGGATCAATATTCTTGAACTGCGGCCGGTTTTGCGTATTTCCCGCAGCGGGCGGCGGGTATTTGAATCGCGCGCGAAAACCCTTCAAATCGACAGGAGTTTTCTTTCATTTTAATTATCTCTTGTCGATTAGCGCGATTCATTGAATAAAGACGAGCGTCATCCACAAAATACCGATTTCGATTATTCAAGGGACACGTGACGGAATTATTTACTCGATGCCAGAATGAAACCGCAAGTGCGCGGAACGGCATTGATGCGTAATACGCGGGTATTCGCACTGGAGACGCGCTTATTCGCGCCGCGCTTTCCGGATCGGATTGCAGCGATCACGAAGCGGGCACGTCATGTCCGACGCAGAGAGATCGCGCGAGCAGCGCTGCCGCCGCCCGCGCGACGACGCGCGGTCACGCCGCACGCCGTCATGCAGATACCCGATTCAGCGATCAGCGCCCGCCGCCCGGCAGCGCGATATCGATCAGCACCGGATCGTGATCCGACGAACGATACGCATCCGGCGCATAGAACGTCTTCTGCTGTTCGGCCGACTTGTACGCGAGCGTGTACTGCAGCGCGAGCGGCTCGTCCGCGTTGATGTGCCATTCGTGCACGGCCTTCACGTGCGACGCGAGCGGCAGCGATGCGAGCGCGTGATCGAGGTAGCCGGCTTCGCCGTTGTACACGTAGCTGTACGCGTTGGCACCGATCCAGCGCGACACGAGGTTGCGGTAGCCGCGCGATTCGAGCAGGCGGATCGGGTCTTCATACGTGTAGCTGTTGAAGTCGCCGATCAACAGCGTGCCCTGCCCCGCGACGCCCGTCGGCGTGCCGGCAAGCCAGTCGGCCAGCTTTGCGGCCGCGCGCGTGCGCGTCGGGTTCCAGCAGCCCTGGCCGTCGCCCTGGTCGAGGTCGTCGTTCGCCGCGTCGGGGCAGTTCTTCGACTTCAGGTGGTTGACCGCGATCGTCAGTGCCTGCTTGCCGCCGATCCGGCGGAACGACTGCGCGAGCGGCTGGCGGTTCTTGTCGTCGATCGCGAGCGTCGCCGCGCGACCGACGGGTTCGACCGCGCGGCTGTCGTAGATCATCGCGACGGCGATCGCGTCGCCGCCGAGGCGCGACGTGCCCGGATCGACGACGCGCCAGTTGCTGCCGAGCTTCGCGGCGAGCTGGCGCACCGCGCTCAATTCGCCATAGCCGTTGTTCTGGATTTCCATCAGGCCGATCACGTCGGCGTCGAGCGCCTTCAGCGCGCTGACGATCTTCGCTTCCTGGCGCTGGAATTCCTGATAGGTCTTCGCGCCACGGTTGTTCGGATCGTCGAAGCCGCCGCCGAGACCGTTACCGTTGAAATAGTTGAGGACGTTGAACGATGCGACGCGCAGGTTCGATTTCGGATCGCGTGCCGGGGCGTTGGTACGCGGATTCGAACGCGTGTCGAACGTCGGCGCGGCCGCGCCGGGCAGCGGCTGCACGCGCCATGCACCGTAGCGCACCTCGAGCACGCCTTCGACGTCGCGCACGGTGTAGCCCGAGCGCAGCGTGTTCGCGGCCGACAGTTCCGGCGCCGGATACGGCACGGTCGCCGGGTTCTGCTTGTTCGAGCCGTCGTCGAGGATCAGCCGGTTGCGTGCGTTCGCATCGATCTGCGTCTGCGCCTGCGACGGCGGCACCACGCTGGTCGGCGTGCGCAGGCGGCCGTTGCTCAACATCACGCTGCCGTAGCGGCCCAGCTCGTAGTTTTCGGTGACGGTGAGCGTTTGCGGCAGGCGCACGCGCATCCCTTCATACGCGGCGAACGTGCTCGGGCTGTCGACCGGCAGCGTGAGCGTCGCGGGCGTGACCGTCTGGCCGTTCGCGCACACCGCGATCGCGCCCGACAGCGTGAGCTGCGTCTGCCCGTATTTTTCCTCGACCTTGCCCGTCACGTGCACGAGATCGCCGGCCTTCGCGCGCACTTTCGGCGCATAGACGAACAGGCCTTCGGACACGCCCGGCTGGTTGCGACGCTGCGCGTCGGCCTGCTGGACGAAGAAGCCGCCGAAGCCGTCCGCGCCGCCGAAATCGGCGGTGACGACCGCTTCGATCGACACGTTCTGGCCCGTGAGCGGCGACGGCGCGCCGGGCCCCTGGATGTCGGCGATCGGCGTCGTGCTGCCGCCGCAGTTCGGACTGACGGGCGCGGCGGTGGCGGCGAAGACGGGAGCGGCAAGCGTGGGCAGCAGCAATAGCGGGGCAAACAGGCGGATTGTCGAGCGCATGACGGGGAATCCCGGTTGTGAGGGTGGCGAAAGCTTAGCGGCGCTCGGTGACAGTTTTTAGTAACCAAAAGACAGATGGTTGTAATTTCCGCATCGCGCTACGATGGCGATCGGCCTTGCGCTCACGAGGCGAAAGCGGAAATCGTCTGATCAAAACCGCCCTTTCTCCGACGATTTCCCGACGCCTCGCTCGCCGACCGTGCCGCTAGACCGTCCCCGGCAACGCGCTCGACACCAGCACGGCGGCCACCATCAGCACGCCGGCCAGCACGGCCGCCTCGATCCGCAATACCGCGCCGAAGCGGCGCAACGGGCCGGCCGGCGTCGCGGCGTCCGGGTCCTTCAGCGCGGCCAGCAGCTTCGGCATCTCGAAGAACCGGTTGTGCCCGCCGAGCGCCGCCGCGATCAGCACGAGCGCAAGCTTGAACAGCAGGATCTGCCCGTATGTCGACGCAAGCAGGTTCACCGGCGTATCGACACCGCGCCAGCCGTTGTAAGCACCGGTCGCGAACAGCACGATCAACGCATACGTCGACGCATCGGACAACGACTGGACGAATGATGCGCCGGTCGTGCGTTCGCGCGCGGGCATGCCGGCAAGACGCGGCATCACGCCGAACGCCGTCACGAACACGAGCCCGACCCACGCGCTGATCGCCAGCAGATGCAGCCAGTCGACCCATACCGGCACGCTGAACCACCCCGCATCGACCGGATGCCCGCCGTTGCTGCGCGCGAGTGCGACGCCCGCGAGCGCCGCCCACATCGCGAACGGAAAGCGCGTATCGTTCGCATCCCGGATCAACGACAGCAACACGACGACGGACGCGAACACCGCGCCGGCCAGCCACGCGTGGCCGAAGCCGGTGCCGGCGAGCATCGAGCACACGGCCGGCCCGGCGTGCAGCATCGACACGTCGCTCATCAACGCGCAGTGCGCCCAGAATGCGACGATGCTCGCGAGCAGCGACACGACGGACGCGATGCGCAGCGTCGCAACGAGACGCCGCGCGATGCCGTGCTGCCACGCCGACTCGCCGCGCGCGAGCCAGTGGCTGCCCAGCAGCGCGCCGACGACCACCGCGAACCCGGTGTTCTGGATCGCCACCGCCACGAGCCTCAGGAGGCCGACGAAACCCTCGTTCATCCCTTCACCCTGAACGAATAGGTTCCCTTGGTGCGATGCGCGTCGGCCGTCATCGCCACCCACTGCACCGTGTATGCCCCGGGCACGAGCTTCGGCATCGCGACGGTCATCACGCGCGGGTTCGACGCATCGACTTTCGCCTTCTCGTGCGCGACGGGATTGCCGCTCCCGTCCGACACCTTCACCGAGCTGAATGCCGCTTCGAGGTCTTCGTTGAACGTCAGCCGCAACGTGTCGGGTGCGGTGTCGAGCGCGCTGCCCGTCGCCGGTACGGCGCTTTCCAGCTTGCCGTGCGCGAATGCCGCGGCCGGCACGGCGGCGGCGATCGCGCCGGCCGCGGCAAGGGCGGCCAGCCGCCCGAAAGTGGTCGTTTTCATGGTCATGCCCGCGTCACGGCTTCTTCAACTCGACGACGGTCAACGTGCCGTTTACGTCCTCGGCGACGAAGTCGATCTTGTCGCCCACCTTCACCTGCGACAGCATCGCCGGGTCCTTCACCTTGAACGCCATCGTCATCGCGTCCATCCCGAGGTTGTCCAGCGGGCCGTGCTTGATCGTCAGCTTGCCCGTGCCCGTATCGATCTTGCGGATCTCGCCGTGCGACATCTCGTGCATCGCGCCGCCGCTCATGTCCATGCCGGCCATGTCGCCGGCCGCGTACGACGCGACGGAAAATGCCAGCATGCAACCCGTTGCAATGGAAACCAGTGTCTTCTTCATCGTATGTGCTCCTGAGTGAATGAAACGAAAACCGGCGGCCGGATCGTCGCGGCCGCCACCTGCTGCCCGCGGCTCAACCGTCCGGCAATTCGCCGGTGTACTCGTACGCGACGGTGCCCCTCGGATGCCGGAACCAGCCCGGGTCGCGATAGTCGTCCCGGCCGAGCCCCTGCCGAACCTTCAGCACCGTGAACATGCCGCCCATCTCCAGCGGCCCGAACGGTCCCGTGCCCGTCATCATCGGCAGCGTGTTGTCGGGCAGCGGCATGTCCATGCCGCCCATCGCGCCGCCCGTGCTGCCCATCGCCATGTAGTCCGGCACGAGCTTGCCGATCTTCTTCGCGAGATCCTTCTGCGGCACGCCGATCAGGTTCGGCACCTGATGCCCCATCGCATTCATCGTGTGATGCGACTTGTGGCAATGAAACGCCCAGTCGCCCGGGCGATCGGCGGTGAACTCGATCGCGCGCATCTGGCCGACCGCGACGTCGGCCGTCACCTCCGGCCAGCGCGCCGCCGGCGGAATCCAGCCACCGTCGGTGCCGGCCACCTCGAAGCTGTAGCCGTGCAGGTGGATCGGATGGTTCGTCATCGTCAGGTTTCCGAAGCGAATCCGCACGCGGTCGCCCGCGCGCACCGGCAGCGGGTCGATGCCCGGAAACACGCGCGAGTTGAACGTCCACATGTTGAAGTCCGTCATCTCGTTCACGCGCGGCGTGTAGCTGCCCGGATCGATGTCGTACGCGGCGAGCAGGAAGACGAAGTCGCGATCGACGGGCATTGTCGCGCGATCCTTCGGGTGCACGATGAACATGCCCATCATGCCCATCGCCATCTGCACCATCTCGTCGGCGTGCGGGTGATACATGAACGTGCCGTGCGCCTGCAGCTGGAACTCGTAGACGAAGGTCTTGCCCGGCGGAATGTGTGGCTGCGTGAGGCCGCCGACACCGTCCATCCCGTTCGGCAACCGCAGCCCGTGCCAGTGGATCGTCGTGTGCTCGGGCAGCCGGTTCGTCACGAAGATCCGGACCTTGTCGCCTTCGACGGCCTCGATCGTCGGGCCCGGCGACTGGCCGTTATAGCCCCACAGGTTCGCGTTCATCCCGGGCGCCATCTCGCGCACCACGGGCTCGGCCGTCAGGTGGAACTCCTTCCAGCCGTTCTTCATGCGCCACGGCAGCGTCCAGCCGTTCAGCGTCGCGACGGGCGTGTACGGGCGGCCGTTGGGCGGCACGAGCGGCGGCTGCGTGCCGGCCTTCGCCATCGTGGGCGCTTCGGGCAGCGATGCGGCGCCGGCCTTGCTGACCATCGCCGCACCGAGCAGCGCGGCGCCCGAGCCGCTGAGAAATTGTCGACGGGACACCATGTCAATGACCTTCCGGATGCGTTGCGGGCGCCGGTTGCGCCACGGGTGAAGAAGCCGGCTGCGGCGCAGCGTCGGCCGGGGGTGCGGCGGGCGCGGGCGCGGGTTTTGCCGGCTGCGTCGGCTGCGTCGGCTGAGTCGGCTGAGTCGCCTCCGCGGTCGGCAGCCGGCCGCCGACGGCCGCCTGCAGATCCGTTTCGGCGAGCCAGTAATCTTTCAACGCATCGATGTAGCCGTTGACCGCGCCGACCTGCTCCCGCGCATCGGCCAGCAGCTCGAACACGCTCGCGAGCATCCCGTTGTAGCGCAGCAGCAGCTCGTCCGAGATCGTCTTGCGCAGCGGCACGACTTCGTCGCGATAGTGCTTCGCGACGTCGTAGCTCGTCGTATATGCCGCGTACGATTCGCGCACGTCCGAGCGCGCGTCGATCGCCGTCTGCGCGAGCCGGTTCGCCGACTGCATGTAGACGGCCTCGGCCCGCGCAACCTTCGCGCTGCCCCAGTCGAACAGCGGAATCTCGACGCTGATCTCGTAGCCGTGCTCGTGCCCCTTGCCGGTCTCGTAGTTGTTCACGTAGCCGAGATCGACCGCGTTGACGAAGCGCGTCGCCTTGCTGAGCCCGAGCGACGACGCGACGCCCTGCGTCTGCAGCTTCGCGGCCTGGATGTCGAGGCGGTTGCGCATCGCATAGCGTTCGAGATCGGGCAGATCGGGGCGGGCGTTCGGCAGGTCGGGCAAGCGCTCGGGCAGCGCGTACCGCGTGTGCTCGCCCCACAGGCCCATCGCGCGCGTAAGCTTCTCGCGCGCGGCCACGGCCTGCTGCTGCGCCTTCGCCTGCTGCGCGACCGCGTCCGCATGGAACGCCTGTTCGCGCGCGTAGTCGAGCCGGCTGAAGTTGCCGGCCCGACGCATGCGCAGCGCGAGTTCGGCGCCGGCACTCGCGGCGTCGCGGACCTGTCGCGCATAGTTCGCGGCCTGCTCGGCGGCGACCGCTTCGACATACGCGCGGCGTGCGTCGGCCGCGACCTTCAGCATCGCGTCGGCCGTTTCGAGCCGCGTTTGTTCGAAACGGCGGCGCTCGATGTTCGTCGCGAGCGGCAACGTCAGCAGCGCGAACACGTTGGCCGAGAACGTACGGCCGAGGCTCAGTTCGCCGTCGCCGGCCCGCGTGCGGCTGAACGAGAAGCGCGGGTTCGGCAGCCGGCCGGCCTGCACCAGATCGGCCTCCGACAGCCCGAGCTCCGCGTACGACGCCTGCAGCCCACGGTTGTTCAGCAGCGCGAGCTGCACCGCGTCGTCCATCGACAGCGGCGTCGCAAGCAACGCCTTCGTCCGCTGGTCGACGGCGGCGCGGTCGGCGTCGGTCCTGACGATCACGGCGTCCTTCCCGATGCGCTCCGATGCAACGGACGACACGGTGTCGAAGCCGCCATCCTTCGAGAACGTCGTACAGCCGGCGAGCAATGCCAGCACGAGCGCCACGGCGCCGATTCGCGGTGAAATCGCCAGTCTCGTCATCGCGCGGCCTCTCCGTGCATCGAATGGGCCGTGCCGCCTGCCGCATTTCCGGGTTTCGCGTGTCCGGTGACGTTGCCCTTCGCGGGCCGCGCCATCACGTCCCGGTTCAGTTGCTTCCAGCCCGGGCCCGCATCGTCCCGATATGGCGTGTAGCCGTCGAACGCGGACGTCACCGTGACGTCCGGCACCGATGCGGCCGCGTCGGCCGGATCGAGAAAATTGGTTTGCGCGGGCGCGAGCGACGGCACGAGGGCCGCCGCGCCAAGCAGCGCCGCAATAATCGATCGCATGGATGTATCTCGTCGTGAATCGTGCGGCCGGCGTCGAGCATTCGCCGGCACGGTTTGCGGATCGCGGCCGGTCGGCCACGGACACGGACTAGACGGGATTCCGGCGCGGCGGCCGGTCGATGCCGCCGGTCAGGAACGACACGGCGACCACCGACGGCACGGAGGAAACGATCGCGCGGCCGCCGTCCGACGTCACGGGCACGGCAGGCACCTGCGCGATACCCGAGCCGAAACAGCAAGATCCGCAAGCGGAACAACGCGTAGCATCGCGTGCGTGTTCGCCGTGCCGATGCCGTTCGCCGTGCACGCTCGGCATCGCCTGCGATGCAGCCGATGCATCGGCCCCCGCATGCGGCACGGCCGCGCCCGCGCATTGCGTCGACACGGCCGCGAACGACTGGATCGGCACGCACAGCGCCAGCAACACGACGAGGATGAATTTGCGCCAGTACGACATGGATGCGGAATCAGGCAAACGATGACCGAATGAACGGGAGCGGCGCCGCGACGACGCGCTCCGGATATGAGACGGCCGCAGCTTATCGCCACCGCCGTGACGACGACATGGTCGAAAGATGACCGGATTTTCATGAAGCGCGATCGCCGCATCGCTCGCGCGCTTCATGAAAATTCCGTCATCCGGCCGTCATCTTTCGGGCACGCGCCGTGCCGTAAACTCACGCATTACACTCACCGGCTGGAATCACGAACGGCCTGCTTCACCATGCGGATACTGATAGTCGAAGACGAACCGAAGATGGCGTCGTACCTCCGCAAGGGGCTGACGGAGGCGAGCTACACGGTCGACGTGGCCGAAAACGGCCAGGACGGGCTGTTCCTCGCGCTGCACGAGGATTTCGATCTCGTCGTGCTCGACGTGATGCTGCCGGAACTCGACGGCTTCGAGGTGCTCCGGCGGCTGCGCGCGCAGAAGCAGACGCCGGTGCTGCTGCTCACGGCCCGGGAAGCGACCGAGGACAAGGTCACCGGCCTCGAACTGGGTGCCGACGACTACCTGCTCAAGCCGTTCGCATACGCGGAATTCCTCGCCCGCATCCGCTCGCTGCTGCGGCGCGTGCCGCGCAATGCCCGCGACATCCTGCACATCGCCGATCTCGAAGTCGACCTGATCAAGCGCCGCGTGCGGCGCGCCGACGCCCGCATCGACCTGACCGCGCAGGAGTTCGCGCTGCTGCAGCTGCTTGCGGAACGCGAGGGCGAGGTGCTGACGCGCACCTTCATCACGTCGCAGATCTGGGACATGAATTTCGACAGCGACACAAACGTCGTCGATGCGGCGATCAAGCGCCTGCGCGCGAAAATCGACAACGCTTACGAGAAGAAGCTGATCCACACGATCCGCGGAATGGGCTACGTGTTCGAGGATCGCGCGTGAGCAGCGGCGCCGCGCCCTATTCGCTGCTCCGGCGCCTCACGCTCGCGTTCGCGGTCGTGGCCGCACTCGTGTTCGCGCTGACCGGCGCGTACCTGTACCGCTCGCTGTCCGCCGAGTTGACGCGGCGCGACGACATCGAGATCACCGGCAAGCTCAAGCAGTTCCTGCAGCTTGCGCGGGCGAGCGGTTCGACGGCCGCGCTGCGTGCCGATCCGGCTGTCTTTCACGAGGTGCTGCTGTCGCATCCGGGCGTCTATCTCGGCATCTACGACGATGCGAACCGTCCGCTCGTCGAACACGCCGACGAAGCCGGCCATACGCTCGCGTCGGTGATCGCGCGGCCGCAGCCGGCCGGCGCGGCGAGCGAGACCGCCAGCCCGTTCACGTGCTCGCCGCCCGGCATCGGCACGTCGCGCTGCGTCCGTGCGCGCGCGACACTGCCGTCGGGCGAAGCCATTCAGGTCGCGCTGGCGCGCACGGCGACCGATCGCCAGTCGCTGCTCGAAAGCTATCGCGTCGACATCTGGCTCGCGGCCGCGATCGGCGCGCTGCTGGTCGGCGCGCTCGGCCACGCGGTCGCGTCGCGCGGCCTGCGCCCGGTCGAGAGCCTCGGCCGGCAAACGTCGCGTATCGAGGCGCACAACCTGGCCGCGCGCCTCGATGCGCGCGCCGGCCCGATCGAGCTGCGCGAGCTCGCCACGTCGGTCAACCGGATGCTCGACCGGCTCGAGCGCGCGTTCGTGCGGCTGTCGCAGTTTTCGTCCGACCTCGCGCACGACATGCGCACGCCGCTCGCGAACGTGATCAGCTCGTCGCAGGTCACGCTGTCGCGTGCGCGCACCGCCGACGAATACGAAGCGTTGATCGATTCGAACATCGAGGAATGCGAACGGTTGCAGCGGATGATCGAGAACATGCTGTTTCTCGCGCGCACGGACAACGCGCAACAACACCTGAAGACGGTCGAACTCGACGCGGGCCACGAACTGCGCCGCCTTGCGTCGTATTTCCAGTCGCTGGCCGACGAGACCGGCGTGCGCCTCGACGTGCACGGCGCGGCGCCCGTCGTCGCGGACGCGACGCTGTTCCGCCGCGCCGTCAGCAATATCGTCTCGAACGCGCTCGAACACGCGGAAGCCGGATCGACGATCGAGCTGACCGTATCGAGCCGGCCCGATTACGCGGTCGTCGAGGTCACGAACCGCGGCGCCGCGATTCCGCCCGAGCAGATCGAGCGGATCTTCGAGCGCTTCTACCGAATCGATTCGTCGCGGCACGGCGCTGCGCGCAACGCCGGGCTCGGGCTGGCGATCGTGAAGTCGATCGTCGAGCTGCATCGCGGCAAGGTCGAGGTCGTGAGCCGCGACGGACGGACGACCTTCGCGCTTCACTTCCCGGCCCGCGTTTCGTGACGCGCGGACGATGCCACCCACGCGCGCACGCCGCGTGCTTCCCGATACCGCATGGACATCCGTCACGCGGCGGCTCGACCACACGCGCCAACGGATATGGCCGTACGCGCTTGCCGAAAGCGGCCGGCTCGGCTAGACTGCCCTTCGTCTTTGGGGAGTAGCCTGCTTTCCTTCCCCGGAAAGCGAACGCGTCAACACACTCGGCCGGCGGCCGTGGCGCGTTCGGCCGCATTGGTCTGGCGAGACCATCGACGCATCGCGTCGTTCCTGGTCGGACGTCGGCAGATGCGTCATGGTTCGTCCACGTCCGACCACGGAGCCCCCATGTTCCTTTCAGCCTTCCCCCTGCATTTCGTTCGCGGCGTCCGATTCGCCACTGCCTGCGTGCCTGCCTGCGGAGGTGCCGCATGACGTTGATGCTCGTCGAACTGGCGTTCATGCTGATCGTCATCCTGGTCGCCGCCGAACTCTTCACGAACGCACTCGAACATCTCGGCGAGCGCCTGAAGATTTCGGAAGGCGTAACGGGGTCGCTGTTCGCTGCCGTCGGCACCGCGCTGCCCGAAACGATGGTGCCGCTGCTCGCGCTCGCCGGCGGCACGTCGAACGCGGCGGTCAACGAGGAGATCGGCGTCGGCGCGATTCTCGGCGCGCCGCTGATGCTCGCAACGCTGACGACTTTCCTGATGGCGCTCGCCGTGATCCGCTCGCGCGGACTGACGGGAACGATCGCCCCCGAGCGCAGCGGCTTCGTGCGCGACCTGAACTACTTCATCGCCGCGTTCACGCTCGCCACCGTTGCGATGTTCGTTCCGCATCACGTGTGGGCGGTGCGCGCGCTCCTCGCGGCGATGCTGGTCGGCGTCTATGCGATGTATGTCGTGATGACGTTCCGCGCGTCGACGCAGCTCGTCGATGCCGGCCACGGCACCGAAGCGCCGCACGCGATGTTCCTGTCGCGTGCCGGGCTGCCGACCAACCTCGCGACCATCGCACTGCAACTCGCGCTCGGCGTCGCGCTGCTCGTCGGCGGGGCGAAGGGCTTCATTCATGGCGTCGAGGGCGTGTCGCACCTGCTCGGCATCTCGCCGCTGCTGCTGTCGCTGATCATCGTGCCGATCGCGACCGAATTGCCGGAAAAGGTCAACAGCGTGCTGTGGATCCGTCGCAAGAAGGACACGCTCGCGTTCGGCAACATCACCGGCGCGATGGTGTTCCAGGGCACGCTGCTGCCGGCGATCGGCATCATGCTGACGCCGTGGGAGCCGCGCCCCGAAGTGCTGACCGGCGTGGTCATCACGCTCGCGGCGGCGGTCTGGCTGCGCGTCAATGCGCGTGCGCGCGGGCTCGCAATCTGGGCGTTGCTGGCGAACGGCGCCGGATACGCCGGCTATCTGTTCGTGACGCTGACGCGCTGAAAATGCGGTGCGTTTCGAGCACGACGTGTTGAGCCGCGCGTCGACCCGCTGCGTAATTCGCAGCGAATGCCGACGCTCGATCCGCGCGCGCTCGAGGACGCCGGTTTCGTGCGGCGCACCGTGCACCCGGAAGTGCCGGTGCGCATCGAGTACGATCTGACCGCCCAGGACAACCGACTGCGGCCCGCATCGAAGTCATGCGCGAGTTCGGGCCGTGAGGCGTGCGATACGCGCGACGAGGTCGAAGCCGACGCCGCCCCGATAACCCATTCATCGAGAGAAACAACATGGAACTGCATGCCACCGTCGGCGCGGCTACGTCCGACGTCGACGACGACGAAAGCTTCGCGAACATCTATTGCCACGATGCGGAGCGCAACTATTGCTTCTCGCTGCTGCGCTTTCCGGAAGCAACGTCGATCGAGGTGATGGTGCACGACCAGCTCACCGCGAACGTGAACGATCTGAAGGTTCGGCTCACGGGCAACACGATCGAAGTCGAACTCGACGAGCGCACCGCCGCGCGCCTCGACGGCAACACGCACTACGTGATTCATCTCGCGCCCGGCGAGCACGATCCGGTCGTGCTGCGTGCCGCGCTCGAGGAAATCTTCGACGGCAAGAGCGGATATCGCGACGACAGCGCAAGCACGTAAGCGCGCCGGCGCGGCACTCGATCCCGTCCCGCGCGTTCGCGCTGCGCGCCTCACATGCCCACATATCGAGCGCACAACGTCCCATTAATGGGGATGCCTGCCCAAATGTTGACGCGCACTGCGCCACGGCCCTAACGTTCGCCCAATGCCATTGGATACGGCCGCCCCCGCCACGCGGGCGACGGCCGACACAGAACTCAGGAGACGACCGTGGCCCATTCCGCGTCGCGCACGCATGCCAACCCGTCGGCACAATCGCCCGCGCATGCCGACACCGCACCCGATTCCACCTGCCGCATGTCGGCGTCCGCGGCTGCCGCCGTCGCCGCGCCGCCGAGCCGCAAGCGCCTGATCATCCTCGCGCTGCTGTTCGTCACGGTCGTGATCAACTATCTCGACCGCAGCAACCTGTCGATCGCCGCGCCCGCGCTGTTCAAGGAACTGAACATCGATCCCGTCCGCGCGGGCCTCGTCTTCTCGGCATTCGGCTGGACCTATGCGCTGATGCAGATCCCCGGCGGCTGGCTCGTCGACAAGGTGTCGCCGCGCGTGCTGTATGCGGGTGCGCTCGCGCTGTGGTCGGCCGCGACGGTGCTGCTCGGCTTCGCCGGGTCGTTCGTCGGGTTGATCGTGCTGCGCCTCGCGGTGGGCGCGCTCGAAGCGCCCGCCTATCCGATCAACAATCGCGTGGTCACGACGTGGTTCCCGACTCGCGAGCGCGCCAGCGCAATCGGCGGCTACACGTCGGGCCAGTTCGTCGGCCTCGCGTTCCTCACGCCCGTGCTCGCATGGCTGCAGGTGCATCTCGGCTGGCACATGGTATTCGTCGCGACCGGCGTCGCGGGCATCGCGTGGGCCGCGGTCTGGTATGCGGTGTATCGCGAGCCGCGCGCGTTTCGCGGCATCAATGCGGCCGAGATCGCGTCGATCCGCGACGGCGGTGGCCTCGTCGACCTCGAGGACCGCGTCGCCGCGCGCAGCGCGCGCACGCCGTCGACGTGGCGCGACCTCGGCGTCGTGCTCGGCCGACGCAAGCTGTGGGGCATCTATCTCGGGCAGTTCGCGCTGAACTCGACGCTGTGGTTCTTCCTTACGTGGTTCCCGACCTATCTCGTCAAGTATCGCGGGATGGATTTCATCAAGTCGGGCTTTCTCGCGTCGCTGCCGTTTCTCGCCGCGTTCGTCGGCGTGCTGTGCTCCGGCCTGCTGTCGGACTGGCTGATGCGGCGCGGCGCGTCGCAGGGCTTCGCGCGCAAGCTGCCGATCATCTCGGGGCTGCTGATCTCGACTTCGATCATCGGCGCGAACTACGTGACGTCGACGGGCTGGGTGATCGCGTTCATGACGATCGCCTTCTTCGGCAACGGCTTCGCCTCGATCACATGGTCGCTGGTGTCGGGCCTCGCGCCCGCGCGGCTGCTTGGCCTCACGGGCGGCGTGTTCAACCTCGTCGGCAACCTCGCGGCGATCGCGACGCCGATCGTGATCGGGCTGCTCGTCGACGGTGCGGACTTCTCGCGCGCGATCACCTATATCGCGGCGATGGCGCTCGCGGGCAGCCTGTCGTACGGGCTGCTGGTCGGCAAGGTCGAGCGCATCGACGCCTGAACAGGCACCGCGCTACGCGGCCAGCGCGATCGCCTTGATGTTGAACGCGCGCAGCAGATCCTCGCAGAACGCGTCGACGATCGGCTTGCCGTTCGCGCTACGCTTCATCGCGAGATGCAGCGGCACGTCGAAGCTGAACGTCGTGCGGCCGATGGCCTTCACGAGCCCGCGCTGCTCGAACGGCTCCGCGTAATGAGCGGGCAGATAGCCGAGATGGCCGCCCGACAGGATCAGGATCGTCGCGGCCTCGATGCTGTCCGCGCTCGCGGTCACGCGCCGCTCCGGCAGCGGATACTGCTCCTCGGGCACCGGATAGGTGCGCCATACCCAGTCGTGCGCCTGCAGGTCGTCGGCCGACACGGGCCGCGACGCATGGAACAGCGGATGCCCGCGCCCGCAGTAGATCACCTGTTCCTCGGTAAACAACGGCGTGTAGTCGAGCCCCGGCACGCGATGCCAGAAATACCCGATCGCGAGATCGAGCTGGTTGTTGACGAGGCTTTCCTCGAGTTCCTGCGGCGACGCGACCTTCATCGAGAACGTGACGGCCTGGTCGCGCTTGCGGAACGCGCCGATCGCCTCGGCCAGGCGCGCGTTCTCGACGAGCGGCGCCTGCCCGATCAGGCCGATCGACAGCGTGCCGACCAGCTTGCGGTCGATGTCGCGCACCCGCGCGACGAACTCGGACGTCGCGGCGACGAGCGTGCGCGCCGTGGCCGCGAAGCGTTCGCCCTTCGACGTCAGCCGAAAGCCGCCGCGGCCACGATCGCACAGCTTGAAACCGACGCGCGCTTCGAGCGCGGACAACTGCGTGCTGATCGTCGACTGGCGCACGCCGAGCGAGGCCTCGGCGGCCGTGATGCCGCGTGCGTCGACGACGGCGAGAAAGACCCGGATGAGCCGGAGATCGAGATCGGTGGTATTCGAAAACATGCTTCGAGCCGCTGCGCGTGAGCGCGTTGTCGGGCCGGCGCGACACCGGCCGTCGTCGCCGATGAACCTTGCCGGACGCGCGTCGCCATCGGCAACGGCGCGCGCCATACTGGTCGCGCGGACATCGCGCACCGTTCACATGGGAAAGCCCATCGCCTTGATCCCGTTGATCCACGCACGCTTCCAGCCGCCTTCGGCGTCCGCGCCGTCGAACGCATGGAACGTGATCTTCGCGGCGACCCAGCGCACCGGCTCGGGCGGGATGTAGCTCGGGCTCTGGTTCGCGATGTCGAGCTTGCGCTCCGGGCTGTCGCGATCGAACAGGATGTTCAGACCCATGAACGCGCCGAACCGGCTCGCCGCGACGCCGAAGCCCGTGTAGCCGGCGACGAACACGGCCTTGCCGCCAAGATATCGCTTCGCGAACACCGAGCCGCGCGAGCAGTAGTCGATCGGGCCGCCCCACGCGTGCGAGAAGCGCACGTCGGCGAGCTGCGGGAACGTGCGGTGGAACGCCTCCGCGAGCCGGTAGTAGGTTTCGCGCTCGCCGTCCTGGTGCGGCTCGGGATCGCCGTCGAAGTGATAGCTGACCAGCCCGCCGAAGATGATGTTGTTGTCCTTCGTCAGCCGGAAATAGTTGAGCTGCGTGCGCGTGTCGTACACGCCCTGGCGATTCTTCCAGCCGATCCGCGCGAGCTGCGCGTCGGTCAGCGGCTCGGTCGCGAGCACGTGGTCGCGCACCTGCATCACGCGGCGGTTGATGTCGGGAATGCCGACCTTCGCCGTGCCGCTGCCGAACACGACGCGCGGCGCGCGCACGCCGCCCTTCGGCGTCTTCACGTACACCGTGGCGCCTTCGTCGGTCACCGTGACGAGCGGCGTATGTTCGTACAGCTTCACGCCGAGCGACAGCGCCGCACGCTTGAGCCCCCACGCGAGCTTCGCCGGATGCACGATGCCGCTGCGATTGCGCGACCAGAGCGCGCCCGCGAACAGCGGCGAATTCAGTTGCTCGAGCGTTTCGTCGCGATCGAGCAGCACGACGTCGTGTCCGTATTGGCGGTGCAGGTCGTAGTCGCCCTTCAGGTGCGCGAGGTGCGCCGGGTCGACCGCCACCGTCATCTCGCCGTTCCATTCGATGTCGGCGTCGATGTCGTAGCGTTTCAGCGTTTCCTCGAAGCCGTCGAGGTTGCGATGGCCGAAAGCCTCGAGCTGCGCGATGTCGTTCGGAAATACGCGCACCGCGTTCGGCAGCCCGTGCATCACCGACGTCGAGATGATTCCGCCCGCGCGGCCCGATGCGCCGTGCGCGACCTTGCCCGCCTCGATCAGCACGACGTTCAGGTGCGGCATCTGTTCCTTCGCCTGCACGGCCGCCCACAGCCCGGTGAAGCCGCCGCCGACGATCAGCAGGTCGGCCGTCGCGTCGCCGACGAGTTCCGGCTCGGCGGCCGGCGCGGCCGGGTTGTCGAGCCAGTACGGGAACAGCTTCGTGTTCGCGAGCGCCTCGGCGGCGCTCAGTGCGACCGGCGCGCGACGCGCGTCATGCGCGTGTGCCGGCGCGGCCAGCGTTGTTTCGTTGACTTCCATTTCCATGATCCCAGCCATCCCGCGTGATCGCGGCCGATCGAACATGCAACCGCCGCCGGGCCCGCGTCGATCCGACGACGGCACCACGGCGGCGGCCGCGCATCACGACTTCTCGAGCAGCACGTAGAACTTCTTCGCGTCCTCGATCGTCTCCCAGCGGCCCGCGAAACCGGCCGGCAGCAAATAGCCCTGGCCCGGCGTGAATTCCTTGCGATTGCCTTCCACGTCGGTCAGCGCGATCCGGCCCTCGACGAGCCACACCGCCTCGTCCGCCGCCGTTTCCGGAAACTCCACCGAGCCGACCTTGCCTTCCCACCAGCCGATGAGGTAGCTGCCGCTCCTGCCTTCGGCCGCGCGCCAGTCGCTTTCGTCCATCCCGAAGTCGAGCTTCGTGAATTCGCCAATGCCTGCGCCGAGCGGCAGGATGTCCTTGATCAGTTTGGTCATCTGAATCTTTCGTCTCTCGATTGAAAAAAGCAGAGACAAAGTTACTCATTTACACTGCCCCGGTATGCCCCCCTTCGGGGGGGACAAGCCGCGTTTTCCGGCGCGCGACGTCGCAGGACTCCGTACCGTATTTCCCCCTAATGACGCGTTCGGCTTGCGACGCTAAAATCGCCGCCGCTTTTCACCGGGGAACCGCATGCTGCTCAACGTGAACCCCTTCCACCGCGACACCGACCGCTTCGACGTGTCGTTCAAGGCGCTGGGCGAGCTGATCGAGACGGTCGGCACGCCGCACTTCGTGCCGCGCCTCACGCAATTGCTGAACGACGTGGTGCCGCTCGACGTCGCGCATGTCGAACGGTCGCGCGTCGACGGCACGATGCCCACCGGCTACCGCTGCGAATGGATCGGCAGCAGCGGCATCGGCACCGCGACCGCCGGGATCTCCGACGTGATGACGCTCTACTACGAGCGCTTCCTCGACAGCGACCCGCTGTTCGCGGGGCTGCGCGGCAAGACGGGCACGATGCTGGTCGTGCGCGATATCGCGGCGATTCCGCCCGGCGAATTCCGCCAACGGTTGTTCGACGACGTGCATATCGGCCACGAATGCGTGCTCGCACGCGGCACCCGCTACGCACAGCATTCGATCGCGCTCGAACGCGGCCGCGACCGACCGCCGTTCACGCTCGCCGAGATGAACCGCTTTCGCAGCATCAGCGACGTGCTGTTCCCGCTGCTCGAACTGCACGCGTCGACCACCGCGGCGCGGCGCGTCGCGCATCCGACGCCCGAAGTGCATCCGCTCGCGCTGTTCGACGCACGGATCGCGGCCGACGGCGTGAAGCTGTCGAAGCGCGAATACGAGACGTGCAAGCATCTGATCTCCGGCAAGACCGTGCCGGAAACCGCCGACATCCTCGGCGTGCGGGTCGCGTCGGCCGAGTCGTACGTGAAGCGCGCGTTCGCGAAGCTCGGCGTGCGCACGAAGCGCGAGCTTGCGGCATGGGGATCGGCCGCGCCGGCGTTTCGTGCTGCTGCGGCGCACGACGGCGACGACACGTCCCCGCCCGCGATCGCGCGCTGATCCGCTCCGACGCCGACGCCCGCCGACCGGCCGCCGATCGCCCGCCGAGTCATGCCGCGTCGATGCGGCGGCGCCACTCGCATCGAATCGCGTCGATGTAAACGTCGCGACTTCAGGATCTTCGCGTCCGCGTTCTCCTCTACCATCGGCCGATCGCTTTTCATCAGAAAGAGGAGACGGCTTCATGCACCGCGAACTGAACCAGCCGATGGGCGGCAACGAGATGCCGCGCTTTGGCGGCATCGCCACGATGATGCGCCTGCCGCAGGCCGCCACGACCGACGGCCTCGACGCATGCTTCGTCGGCGTGCCGCTCGATCTCGGCACGTCGAACCGCTCGGGTTCGCGCTTCGGCCCGCGTCAGATCCGCACCGAATCCGTGCTGCTGCGCCCGTACAACATGGCCACGCGCGCGGCGCCGTTCGATTCGCTGCAGGTCGCCGACATCGGCGACGTCGCGACCAACCCTTACGACCTGAAGGATTCGGTGCGTCGCATCGAGCACGCGTATGACGAGATCGTCGCGAACGGCTGCCGGCCGATCACGCTCGGCGGCGACCATACGATCGCATGGCCGATCCTGCGCGCGCTGCATAAAAAGTACGGCAAGCTCGCCGTGGTGCACGTCGACGCGCACGCGGACGTGAACGACACGATGTTCGGCGAGAAGATCGCGCACGGCACGCCGTTCCGCCGCGCGGTGGAGGATGGCCTGCTGCAATGCGACAAGGTCACGCAGATCGGCCTGCGCGGCACCGGCTACGCCGCCGAGGATTTCGACTGGTGCCGCCAGCAGGGCTTCACCGTCGTGCAGGCGGAGGAGTGCTGGAACAAGTCGCTCGCGCCGCTGATGGCGCAAGTGCGCGAACGCATCGGCGACACGCCGGTCTACCTCAGCTTCGACATCGACGGTCTCGACCCGTCGTTCGCACCCGGCACCGGCACGCCGGAAATCGGCGGGCTGTCGGTGCAGCAGGGTCTCGAGATCATTCGCGGAATGAAAGGACTGAACCTCGTCGGCGCGGATCTCGTCGAAGTGTCGCCGCCGTACGATCCGAACGGCACCACCGCGCTCGTCGGCGCGAACCTCGCGTTCGAGATGCTCTGCGTGATGCCGGGCGTCGCGTGCCGCTAACCCGATCGACAGGAAAACGTTCATGACCACCGCTGATCTTTCCTCTTCCACCTCGCCCGTCGTGCTGCCTGCCGCACGCATCGCCGGCCATCCCGTGCGCACGCACTCCGATGAAGCCGGGGCGTCGATCTTCAATGCGTCGACCGGCGAGACGATCGGCTGGCAGGAATTCGCGACGGCCGCGCACGTCGATGCCGCGGTCCGCGCCGCGCGCGACGCGTTCGCAGGCTGGCGCGACACGCCGCCCGCCGAGCGCGGCCGCTTGCTCGCGGCGATTGCCGAACGCGTGGAAGCCAATCGCGAACGCCTGGCGGCGCTCCAGATGCAGGTGAGCGGCAAGCCGCCGTTCGAGGCCGACGCCGACGTCGGCGACGTTGCCGCGACGTTCGCGTACTACGCGCAACTGTGCGAGAACCCGGCGCTGTTCGCGGCCGAGCCGGTCGCGCTGCCGAGCGACGCCGTCGCGGCCGAGCGCTTTCACGACGCGGTCGGCGTGGCCGCGCTGATCATGCCGTGGAACTTCCCGATGGTCACGACCGCGTGGAAGCTCGCGCCCGCGCTGGCGGCCGGCTGCACGGTCGTGATGAAGCCGTCGGAACTGACGTCGCCGGCGGAGCACGCACTGCTCGACCTGATCGCCGAAGCCGGCGTGCCGGACGGTGTCGTCAACGTCGTGAACGGCGGCGCGGAAGTCGGCGCGGCGCTGACCGCGCATCCGCTGATCGACAAGATCTCGTTTACCGGCAGCACGGCCGCCGGTCGCAAGGTCATGCAGGCCGCGGCGGAAGACATGAAGCGCGTGACGCTCGAACTCGGCGGCAAGTCGTCGCTGATCGTGCGCGACGACGCCGATCTCGACATGGCGGTGTCGCTGGCAGTGGCCGGCGCGTTCACGAACGCGGGCCAGATGTGCTCGGCCACCGCGCGCATCCTGGTGCACGACAGCCTGTACCGCAGCTTCATGGCCGCGTTCGAAACGGCCGTGCGCGCGCTGATCGTCGCGCCGCCTTCCGTCGAACACGTCGCGATGGGGCCGCTGATCTCCGCCGCGCAGCGCACGCGCGTCGAGGCGCTGCTCGAGCAAGGCATCGCGGCCGGTGCGCGCGTCGCGTTCAGCGGCCGCGTCGCCGAGAGCGGCGGCAACGGCTTCTTCATGGCGCCGGTCGTGGTCGCCGAGCCGGCCGCCGACAACCTGCTGTGGACCGACGAAGTGTTCGGCCCGGTCGCGTGCGTGAAGTCGTTCCGCACCGACGACGAGGCGATCGCGCTCGCGAACGACACGCGCTACGGGCTCGTCGCGACGGTCGTGACGCGCGACGCCGACATCGCGAAGCAGTTTCAGAAACGCGTGCGCGCCGGCCTCGTGTGGATCAATGCACCGCAGCTCATCTACCCGCACGTGTGCTGGGGCGGTTTCGGGCTCAGCGGGATCGGCCGCGAACTCGGCGTGACGGGCCTGCGCAGCTACCAGGAACTGCGTCACGCGATGCGCGCGATCGGGTGATCGACGCCAACGCGTTCGTCACGGAGCCGATCGCTGCCCGGTATGGAATCGAGCATCTACTCGGCGTCGCGCTCGATACCGAAGGCGGCGCGTCAGGCGGATGATTCCCCGGACGCGGCACCGGCGTGCTGGCGTTGTCGTGAAGAAGGGCGCACGCGCACGAACACGCGACGCGTGTCGCCCGGCCATATGCCGTCGGAAGTCGAACGAACCCGCTTCCACGGCGATTCGATCGACGGCGTGCCGTTGTCGTAGTACGTCGCGCAACCGGGCGCGACCCATCATGAAGCAAGGCTGCCGCACGTCGCCGGCACGCGCGTCCGGCCTGTCATGAAGTTGTTCCGGTTCGGACGATATTCTCCGCTGTTCATTTCATTTCTGGAGGGGCAATGAAAGCAGGAACAGGAACGACGCACATCCATCACTCAGGAATCCGACTCGAATCGAGTCGCGACAACGCCGCTCCACGCGCCACCAACGAAAGTCATGTTCCGCAATGGCGTGGCGCGCTCATGATCGCGCTTCTCTGCGCACTCGCCGGTTGCGGCGATGGCGATTCCGGCGCGGCCGGCAACCTCGCCGCGAACCGCGCATCGGTGTCGAGCACGGCCGCCGCGCCGGTGCTGCACTGCGCCACGGCTTGCCACTGACGGGCACGTGCCCTTGCCCGGCGCGACTGCCGTTGCAACGCGCGGCGCGTGAAGCGCGGCTGCGTCCGGCTGTCCGTCCGGCGACTCATGACAGAGAGCGAACATGCAAAACAAATCCACGACACGACGTCAGTTCCTGGCCGATGCGCTGAAGCTCGCGGGCGCCACGGCCGTCACCGGCATGCTGCCCGAAAGTATCCTGCGCGCGCAGTCGATTCCGGCGGCGACCGTCACCGGCACGATCCAGGACGTCAAGCACGTCGTGATCCTGATGCAGGAAAACCGGTCGTTCGACCATTACCTCGGCACGCTGCGCGGCGCGCGAGGCTTCGGCGATCCGCGCCCGGTCGTGATCTCGAGCGGGTATCCGGTCTGGCGCCAGCCATGGCTGCTGTCGTACGTCTTCCCGTTCAACCCGTCTCCGCCGGCCGGCAGCGCGAACGGCGACACCTATTACGGCGACCTCGACCATAGCTGGAGCGGCACGCACAGCGCGTGGAACAACGGCCGTTACGACAACTGGGCCGGCGCGAAGACCAGCGGCACGATGTACTACTTCACGCAGAACGACATCCCGTTCTATTACGCGCTGGCGAGCGCCTTCACCGTGTGCGACAGCTACCACTGCTCGATGCTCGGGCCGACCGACCCGAACCGCCTGTATCTGTGGACGGGTTGCTGCGGCAACGTGCCTGGCTATACGCCGTATACGACCAACACGATGACCGGCACCGGCTGGACCACGATGCCGGAGCGGCTGAACGCGGCCGGCGTCACGTGGAAGTTCTACCAGGACAAGGGCAACGGGCTCGACGCCGCCCACGGCCACGGCGAATACAACGGCTCGGGCAAGGATCTCTGGTGGAACGGCAACTACGGCGACAACGTCATCCTCAACTTCAAGCAGTATCAGAATCTCGGCCCGAACGATCCGCTCGCGCCGGCGCTCAACGGCACGCAAATCGATCCGACGGGCGGCGGCACCGAGTACGACACGCGCCTGTTCAGCCAGTTGCAGGCCGACGTCGCGAACGACACGCTGCCGCAGGTATCGTGGATTGCCGCGCCCTACGCGTACTGCGAACATCCGTCGTGGGCCGCGAGCGGCGGTGAATGGTATGTGAGCAACGTCCTCAACGTGCTGACGTCGAATCCGAAGGTCTGGGCCAGCACGGTGCTGCTCGTGATGTACGACGAGAACGACGGCCTGTTCGATCATGTGCCGCCGGCCGTGCCCGCCAGCGCATACACCGGCACCGGAAAGTCGACGGTCTCGACCGCGGCCGAATTCGTCGGCGGCAGTGGCGCGGCGTCCGACGGTTCGGCAAGCGGCGACGTGCCGATCGGCCTCGGCCCGCGTGTGCCGATGTTCGTGATCTCGCCGTGGTCGAAAGGCGGCAAGGTCAACTCGCAGGTGTTCGACCACACGTCGGTGATCCGCTTTCTGGAAACGCGCTTCGGGCTCCAGGAAACGAACATCACGCCGTGGCGGCGCACCGTGTGCGGCGATCTCACGTCGGCGTTCGACTTCACCAATGCCGACCAGACGGTGCCCGCGATCCCGAGCCCGGCCAGCAACATGGATCCGAACGGCTGGACGGTCATCATCCCGCCGGCGACCACCACCGCCGTGCCGGCACAAACGGCCGGCCGCAATGCCGCATGCCGGCTGCCGTACGAGTTCTTCGTGCAGGGCAAGGTGAACCGGTCCGGCAAGGCGCTTGCGCTGACGATGACCAATACCGGCGCGGCGGGCGTGCATCTGCAGGTGTGGGTCGACGGCACCAGCACGATCCCGAGGCAATACACGATCGGCGCGGGCGCGAGCGCGTGCACGACGCTGTCCGATTCGCTCGCGCTGAATTCGGCCGGCGGCTACGACTATTCCGTCTACGGGCCGAACGGATTCGTGCAGACGTTCCGCGGCAACGTCGGCGCGTCGGGAAATGCCGGTTCGTCGGCCGAGGTGAGCCTCTGTTATGACGTGCAGAACGGCAACGTGCAGATCACGCTCGACAACACTGCCGGAGCGAGCGCGACGACGTTCCAGCTCGTCGACAACGCGTACGGGATGAACACGCCGCAGTCGGTCAGCGTGCCGGCCGGCGCGACGCAGGCCGTCACGTGGTATGGCGACGCCGGCTGGTACGACGCGAGCATCCGCGACGCGAACGATCCGAACTTCCTGCGCCGCGTGGCCGGCTGCGTGCAGGCTCAAGCGGGCGCGCTGCTGACCGATTCGGCGATCGGCAATACCAACGGGAAGTTCGTGCCCGCGCTGTCGTCGCAGGGAGCGTCGTACGGCACGCTGCGGTTCGATTACGTCGTGCCGCCGTGGCGCCACAGCCCGAAGAACTGGGTCGGCATCTACCCGCGCGGCGCGCAACCGACCAAGGGCGGCTACAAGTCGTGGGCATATCTGCCGAAGAGCACCGGGTCGCTGCTGTTCTCGACGACGGCGAACAGCGCGCTGCCGTCGGGCCAGTACGATGCGTGGTTCCTCTTCGACGACGGCTACACGCCGCTGGCCGGCCCGGTCGCGATCAGCATCTGACGAGCGGCAGGCGACGCGCGTTCGCGGCGCGCGTCGCCGCTGATTCGTACAGGGCGATGCCCGCGCATCCGGTGGTGCGCCGGTGCGGCACGACCGGCCGTGAATGACGCGTGGCGCGTGCGGGCGCACGTGCATGCGTGCATGTCCGGATGGTCGCCGTGAACGAAGGTCGCGCCAGCGCCGCCTTCGTGCTCGGCTCGGACGACGCCGAGCTTGGTTCCGATGGTCCCGGGCATTTCTCATGTAACCGCCTTCGCGACGACGAACACCCTCCACAGTGCCTGCGGGCTTTATCGGTTGTCGCGCCACGCGCCAAACCTCAGCTAACTTTGTTTGCATTATTGTTAGCAATTTGCTAACATTCGGGCTATGTACTCGATCGAATTCACCAAACAAGCCGCCCAAGCCCTCAAGGCGATGCCGCGCAATATTTCGGTGACGATTCGGGCAAAGATCGACGTACTGGCGGCCGATCCCTACGCACCGAATCCGAACGCGAAGAAGCTGGCGGGCCAGCCCGGCTACCGGCTCCGAGTGGGAGATTGGCGCGTGTTGTATGAAATCGAAGATGGCCGCGTTGTAATCATTGTGCTGGCCGTCAAACCCCGTGGAGGTGCCTACAAATGACCGAAGTTCAATTTATCGAGCAGGACGGCCACCGAGCCTTTGCGGTGGTTCCGATCGAACTGTGGGACCGCGTGAAGGGCCTGCTGGAAGAACTCGAAGATGAAGCGCTGTTCGCGCACGCCAAGGCAAGCGACGACGGCCACCGCATCCCGGCCGCCGTACTCGATGCCGAACTGGCAGGCGATCATCCCGTTCGCGCGTGGCGCAATCATCGCCGCATGACCCAAGACGTGCTTGCAGCACGAGCGGGGATCAGCAAGCCCTATCTCAGCCAGTTGGAAACCCGTCAGCGTGTTGGCACTACTGACGCGATGTCGAAGCTGGCCAGCGCACTTGATGTTCCTGTCGATGACCTGATCGAAC
The DNA here is from genome assembly GCF_001718335.1 of Burkholderia territorii. Classification (NCBI taxonomy): domain Bacteria; kingdom Pseudomonadati; phylum Pseudomonadota; class Betaproteobacteria; order Burkholderiales; family Burkholderiaceae; genus Burkholderia; species Burkholderia territorii. The sequence goes on along the minus strand of NZ_CP013365.1, from coordinate 198,765 downwards.
TGCCATCGAGCCAGTCTGGAAAGCCATGATGCGATGTCGCGAGTCGCGCCGGTCTTCGCGATGCAACCGCATGAGTGCGCCACCCGTGCGCACTCATGCGGAGAACGAACGAACACCAAGACTGGCATATCGACTCCACACGGCATCTGTTTCGCCGACTGCTTGACTCCAGACGGCTTCATCGGCCGCCACGCGCCAACACGGCGGAGCCCGATCCTCATTCAGCCAGCCGTGATACCGCGTCGCGTGCTCGCAAAATCCGGGGGAGTTCGTGTATCAATGTGCCTCGACTCCGCGCCCGTACCTGCCCAGCGAACCACTCGGCCTCGCGTCTCCCCTCTCTTCGGGTTGCTCCCACCACATCGAATTCAACTCGATGCTCCCGTGCTGCTGAATCCGGAGCGTCCAGTCCCTCGTCGTTTCGATATGCAGCGCTGAATATATCGCGGGCGGTGCCGATGCATCGCGACGTTGCATGCGCGTTCCAGGTGCGGCGCCCGCGCCGATATCCCGCATAATCGGGCGTTGAATCGCGCCGCGGGGGGAAGCATTGTGCGAGCGCAGCAATTCGACACTGGAACGGGCGCGATCCAACCCGCCGCGACGCGACGGCGCTCGCCCCGGAAAGAACACCCGGCAATCCCGCTGAAGACAGGACACCGACACATGCACCGAGCCGAGCACATCAGCATCGAACAGGCGGTCGATCTGCCCGCCGACGAACTGAACGGATGCGACTTTTCGTTCGAGATCGCGTGGGAGCTGAATGCGCCGTACCAGGATCTGCTCGACTTGCGCGCGCTGCCCGTGCGGCGCAAGGACTACGGCTTCGATCCGGCCGGCTGGGCGCGCGAGGCGTCCGGCGGCACCGCGCTGTTCCGCGCGAGCGCGGGCGGGCGCCTCGCGGGATTCATCGCAATCACCGAAAGCTGGAACGGGATGGCCGAGATCGCGGAACTCGCGGTCGACCGCGATTGCCGGCGCCAAGGGATCGGCCAGTTCCTGCTGGCGGCCGCGGAAGCGTGGGCGCGCAACCGCGGCTTCGGCTTCATGCGGCTGGAAACGCAGGCGAACAACGTCGCGGCCTGCTGCACGTACGCGCGCGCCGGCTTCGTCATCGGCGGACACGACCGCTTCCTGTACGCCGACGGCGCGAACGACGGGGAAGTCGCCCTCTTCTGGTACAAGGATCTGCGGGACGGGCAGTCCGCGAAGAGCCGGACGGTCGATCCGGAATCGATGCGGCAGCCGTCCTGACCTGAGCACAAGCCGCAGTCCCGCACCGGTCCCGCTTTCGCGTTCTTTCGCGTTACTTCCGTGTCGCGACGATGAACAGGCGCGGAAACGGCAGCAGCACGCTGCCGTCGTCGAGCAGCGGATAGCCGCGCGGCCCGGCAAGCGCATCGCGATAGCGCGCGACGAACGCATCGCGTTCGCTTTCGTCCAGCGCCGCGAGAAACGGCCGCAACGCGCTGCCCTTGAACCATTCGACGACCGCATCGAGCCCGCCGCGCAACGGATGGTAGTAAGTCGTGCGCCAGACATCCACGCGCGAGCACGACGGCGACAGCAGCGCGTAGTAATACCGCGCGTCGAACCGCTCGGTGCGCGCCGCACCCTCGAGCTTGTGCGCCCATGGCCCGGCCGCGGCGACCTCGCGCATCAGCCGGTGCGCGGGTTCGTCGAGGTTGTCGGGCATCTGCACCGCGAGATGGCCGCCCGGCGCGAGCCGGTCGACGAGCGCGGGAAACAGCGTGTCGTGCGCGGGCACCCACTGCAGCACCGCGTTCGACAGAATCAGGTCGTAGCGGCCCGGATCGTCCCAGGTGGAAACGTCCGCCAGATCGAAACGCAGCGCGGGCAGGCGCTTGCGCGCGGCCGCGATCATGTCCGGCGACGCATCGATCCCGCGAACCGTCGCGTCGGGCGCGCGCGCGATCAGCGCTTCGGTCGAATTGCCGGGCCCGCAGCCGATGTCGATGGCGGTATGGATCCGCGTATCCGGCACGGCGGCCAGCAGGTCGCGCACGGGCCGCGTGCGTTCGTCTTCGAACCGCACGTACTGGTTCGCGTATTGATCGAGTGGGGTCGTCACGGCATGCCTCCTGGTCGGTGTGGACGGCGTCGGGATACCGACAGCCATCGATGCAGCGCATTCTGCGATCTCGCCGTTCTTCAGTAAAATGAATTTAATATCGTTATTGATTCATGTTTCTGATGAAAATCGATACGCTCGGCGTCCAGGCTTTCGTCGCGATCGCCGACGGCGGCAGCTTCAGACAAGCGGCCGACACGCTGCACGTCACGCAAACGGCGATCACGCAGCGGCTGCGCAAGCTCGAGTCCTTTCTCGGCGTCGCGCTGATCGAGCGCACGACGCGCCGCACTACGCTCACCGAAATCGGCCGGCGTTTCCTGCCCCAGGCGCGCCGGCTGCTGAACGAGCTGTCGGACGCGCTGACCGAAATCCGCGAAACGGGCCTGAGCCAGCGCGGCGACGTGACGATCGCATGCGTGCCGACGGTCGGCGTTCAGTATCTCCCGCGCATTCTGCGTGCGTTCTCCGGGCATCGGCCGCATGATCGCGTGAAGATCCTCGATCATGCGTCGGCGTCGGTTCTGCAGGCGGTGCTGCGTCGCGAAGCGGAATTCGGGATCAGCATCGCGGGCGACCAGCACCCCGAACTCGTCAGCGTGCCGCTCACGCACGATCCATACGTGCTCGTCTGCCGCGACGATCATCCGCTCGCAAAGCGTCGGCGGATCCGCTGGGCAGCGCTGCAGCCGCATCCGCTGATCTTCGCGGGCGAGGTGAGCGGCAATCGCGGGCTGCTCGAAGGCGCGCTGAAGACGAGCGGCGTGACGCTGCATTCGTTCTATGAAGTGCAGCGCAGTTCGACCGCGCTCGGCCTCGTCGCCGAAGGTCTCGGCGCGGCCGTCGTGCCGAAACTCGCGATCCAGAAGAACGCGTATCCGATGGTCCGCACGATCGAGCTCGTCGAGCCGTCGGTGTCCCGCACCCTCGTGCTGGTCAAGCGCCGGGCCGCGCAATTGTCGCCCGCGGCGCAGGCGCTGTACGACATGATCGTCGAGCGCGCGACGCCGGGGCGGTGACGTCAGGTGACGTCAGGCGACGTCGCTCACAGCGTCTTGACCATGAACACGCGCGCCGCCCCTTCCGGCTCGCACGGCACTTCGCCGAACGCTTCGTATCCGTGCTTTCGGTAAAAATCCGGCGCCTGGAACGAAATCGTGTAAAGCACCGCGCGCGCGCATCCGCGCCGCTTCGCCTCCGCTTCGGCCTCGCGCAGCAGCCTGCTGCCGAAGCCGCCGCCGCGCAGCGATTCCGGCAGGTAAAAGAGGTCGATGAAGAAGAGACCGAGCGACGTTCGGCCAGTGAGGCCGCCCAGAATCTCCCCGGTCGCGGGATCGGTCACGTAGACATCGAGCGCCGCCGTATCGCTGCGGCCCGTCATCGCGTGGTTGAATTCGCCGAGCTTGCGGCTGATGAAATCGCGGGCAGCCGGTTGTTCGGTGTCGGTGAGCTGAAGGGAAACGGCGGGATGCGCGGTCATGGAATGAAGGCGTACGTGAATGAACCGCCGAACGCGCGGTGCTCGCGCGGGCGTCGCACGACTATAGCGCGTTCGGCAATCACGCGACGCTGCGACGCTGCGCCGATCGTGAAGAATATACGAATGACGGGCACATCCCGTGCCCGCCGTTTCGTCGCGCCGGCGCCCGCCCGGGCCGCCGCGAAGCTTGAATCGACGCGCTGCGAACGCGCGTCAGTTGTACCCGAGAATCGCCACCGCAGCGACATCCGGCCGGTCGCCCGTATTCCCGACGAGCGACGTCATCGGCTCCTGCAACACGGCCTGATACGACGTCACGTGTGCGCCCTCCGGCGCGCCGGCTTCGTCCCATACCGGTTCGTCGAATGCGTCGACGTCACTGAAAAAGCCGGGTTGCGTTTGCGTAAAAGTCATCTCCACTCCTTTTGATATGTCGTCGATGTTCTAATTTGCCTGTTTCAACACCGCTGCCGGCACGGGCGCGCCATCGTGCGCGCCCTCCGACCGCGCGAGCTGCGCGCGCGTGCGCCGCGTAACGTGAATCACCGCGAACACGACCGGCGCGATCAACAGCCCTTCGGCCAGCTCCGGATCGACCGGCAGGTTCATCACGTGCAGCGCCTTGAACGCCGCCGTCGCGAGCGACAGCACGTAGTACGAAATGGCGGCCACCGACAGCCCTTCGACCGCATGCTGCAGATGAAGCTGATTGCGTGCGGTGCGCTCCATGCCGGCCAGCAGGCGCGTCACGTCCTTTTCCTGCGCGAGATTCACGCGCGTGCGCAACAGGTCGACCGCCCGCGCGATCCGCGCGGCGATCTGCTCGTGACGCGCCCACACGCTGCGGCAGGTTTCCATCGCCGGCGCGAAGCGCCGCTCCATGAATTCGGCGATCGTCGGCATTCCTTCGATACGCTCCTCGCGCAATTCGTGGATGCGCGCGAGCACGAGTTTTTCGTACGCACGCGACGCGCTGAAGCGGCCGCCGGAACCCGACAGCGCCTCGACGCGCACCGCGAGATGCGTGAGCTTAACGAGCAACGCCGCGTCGTCGCTGTCGGCACCGCTCGCGTCCATCTGCTGCATCAGCGCATGCAGCGCCGCGTGGATCTCGTCGAGCTCGCGGCTCATCCGGCGCGCGACCGGCAACGCGAGCAGCGCCATCATCCGGTACGTCTCGATTTCATAGAGACGCTGCAGCAGCCGGCCGCCCTGCTCCTCGCGAAAATCCTCGTCGACGACAAGAAAGCGCATGAAGCCGTCGTCACGCACATGCCAGTCGCAAAACACCTTGCCGCCGCCCAGCACGCTGCTGCCGACGAGCGCGGGCCCGTCGATCCAGCGGCGCAGGTCGCCGCATGCGAGCCGCGCGGCATCGCCCGACAGCAACTCCATGCGCACCGCGACGAAGCGGATGCCCGCGAGCCGCGCGAACCACGCGGCCGGAATCCCTTCGATCGCGAGATCGTCGAAATAGCCGGTGTCGCGGCGCGGCGCGACGAACGTGAACGTCGAAAACTCGGTGTGGCGCTCCCACTTCAGATGCCAGCCGCACGGCGACTGCACTGCAAGGTGAGTCGCACCGTCCTGCGGCACGGCAATGCCGGTGTCGCGGCACAGCGCGTGCAGCAGCGCTTCGTGGATGTCGGGCTGGCCGTCCGCGTAGATCGCGTAGTGCGTGAGCGACACGGCTTCGGCGAGCCGCAGGAACGGCCGGGCATGCAATTCCGCGGCCAGTGCGGCGCGCAACGGATGATCCATCATCGGTACACCACTCTTCCTGTTCGACGCTGCGTGCCGGACATGCCGGCGTAATCGCCGCACCGCATCGAACGATACGGCAGGCTCGATGCCACTATGGCAGACAAACAGCGACAATAAAAACGCATAATGCTGATCGTTACATTCAGTTTTCCTGATACCGATGAAGATGCTCGATCACGACGTGCTGGCCACTGTCGTCGCCGTCGCGGAAACCGGCAACATGACCCGTGCCGCCGAAGCGGTGAACCGCTCGCAGTCCGCCGTGAGCATGCAGATCAAGAGCCTCGAGGATGCGATCGGCCGGCCGCTGTTCGTGCGCAAGCCGCGCAGCATCGTGCTGACGCGCGAAGGCGAGGTGCTTCTGGGATTCGCCAGACGAATGCTGGCGCTGCGCGACGAGGCGTGGGCGGCGGTGGTGCGGCCGGAAGTGACCGGCAAGGTCGTAATCGGCGTGCCGGACGACTATGCATCGTCGCTGCTGCCGTCGGTGCTGAAGAAGTTCTCGGCGACTTATCCGAAGGTCGAGATCCAGGTGATCGGGCTGCCGAGCAGCGCGCTCGCGCCGCTCCTGAAGGACGGCACCGTCGATCTCGTGTGCGGCACGCGTATCAAGGGGCTGTCGGGCGACTTCATCCGCCACGAGCCGATGGCGTGGGCCGCGATGACGAACGGGCCGCGCGTGTGGGAAGAACGGCCGCTGCCGATCGCGGTGTTCATGCCGGGCAGCGTCGCGCGCGAGAATGCGATCCGCAGCCTCGAACGCGCGAAGCTGCCGTTTCGCACGTCCTACGAAAGCCCGAGCCTGCTCGGGCTGCTCAGCATGGTCGAGGCCGGGCTCGCGGTCGCGCCGCTCGCGCGCTGCGCGATTCCCGCGCAACTGTCGATGCTCGGCCGCTCGCACGGGCTGCCCGATCTGCCGCCGCTCGAGTTGATCCTCGCGCGCAGCACGAAATCGAAGCGCCCGCCATGCGACTTTCTCGCGGAACAACTGATGGAAGACCTGCAGCGGCAAACCGGCCAGACCGGCGACGCCTGAACCGCCGCCGGGCGCCCGCCCCCGCCCGTGCCGTCACGAACCGCCGGCCCGTGAATGGCCGGCCGTCAGCAACGCCGCGTTGACGATGCCCGCGACCCTGTCGACGAGCGCTTCCAGCGTGTCGCCATGCACGTACCGCCCGGCAGGCGGAATGCATTCGATTCGCCGGCCGCCCCACTGCGACCCGGCCGTCACCGACAGCGTCGCGCCGAACCGGTTGCCGTGCCGCCGGCCGAAGACGCCGACGCGCTGCTCGCGCAGATACGCCTGTTCCGGAAGAAACAGCCGAATCTCCACGGCAACCTGGTCGGGATCGCTGGCGCGCGCGTTCGCATCGACCGACGGCGCGAACGTCTTCGCGATGCGCAGCGTCACATGCGAATCCCACGCGGCGAGCGGGCCGCCGGCTGCGTCGACACGCTCGAGGTCGACCGACCAATGATGGCGATCCGGCAGCCGGATCGCCTGGCGCAGCAACACGTCCGCCGCGCGCACCGTCACGCGCAACTGCAGCGCGAGCTGCGTGCCGGACGGCAACGTCGCCACGCGTACGCGGCCGCTTGCCGCTCGCGTGGCCTGCACTTCTTCCATGAGGTGCATGGATTCCTCCCTCTCAACGGCCTGCGCCGCTTACGATGCGGCGCACAAACCTTAGCCGCGCCCGGCCCGCGGACAGCACGGTAGCCGGCGAATTGGCGGCAAACCATACCGAAGGAGCAATCCGCGTTCCCTGCAGAACGATCCTGCGTCGCCATGCGCAAACGGCGCGCAACGGGACCGGGCGCGGCAACCATCTGGCGCGCGATCGGCCCGTGCCGCGCGAAGTCGAGCCTCCGGGGCGATGCCGAATCCGGGTATCGGAATGGACGAGGGTCATGGCCCGGACGGACGGCGTCCCGGATACTGGACACATCCCGAGCTTAGGAGGCACTGCATCAATACCGTGCAAAAAAACGGGTTTGCAGTGAAAAAATGGCATGCGTGCCGGCGGTGCCGCTACGCGAACGCCTCCAGCGACGCCCGCCGCCGCTCGTCGACCATGGCCTCGATCAGCGAGACCAGATCGTCGGTCAGCGGATCGCAGATCCCCGGCGAGCGATGCAGTTCGAGGTCGGCGGGCGGCAGCGGCGGCAAGCCGTCCGCTTCGTCGAGCACGCGCCAGTTCCCGGGCAGCGTGCAGCGGTCGATCATCGTCACGGCCGCGCCGTGATTCACCGCGATCTTGATGCCGGTCGGGCTCTGGCTCGTATAGACGACGTGATACGGCCGTTCTGCGGTCGCGAGCGCCTGCAGCCCGCGCTGCCGATAGCAGCACGTTTCGGGAAACAGCGCGAGCGGTAGCGATGCGCGCGGGTCGAGCGCGAAGTCGCGATGCGCGGCCCACACCACGTCGTGACGGCCCAGCAGCCGCCCGGCCGCATTCGGCCCGTGCCGCACGACGAGCGCGACGTCCAGCTCGCCGGCCTGCAGCCGCTCGACCAGCTCCAGCGACATCCGGCAATGCACGTGCAGGCGCGCGCCCGGCCGCAGCGCGTAGAACGATTTCAGCAGGTCGGGCAGCCACAGCTCCGCGTAATCCTCGGGCAGCCCGAACCGCACGACGCCGCGGTCGGTGCTCGTCTGCTTCAACGCGATGATCGCGTCGTTCTGCACCTGGATGATCCGCCGCGCGTGGATCAGGAAGTTCTCGCCATCGCGCGACAGCTCGAGCCGCCGGCTGTTGCGCATGAACAGGTGCGTGTCGAGCCGCTCCTCGAGCGTGCGGATCCGCAGGCTGATGGTCGACTGCGTGCGATGCAGCTGCCGGGCCGCCGCGGTGAAGCCGCCGCTCTCGACGACGGCGACGAATGCGCGGATCAGCTCCGGGTCGAGAGAGCTGAGTTTCGACCAATCGGGTCTCTGAATGGCTGCCATCGGAATTACTCGCTTTCGAAAAAGGACGGGGCGTCGAAAGATAAGGCCCGGGGTACGCCGATTGTTGTCCGGACGCGCGCGGCGCTCCAACCCCCGCCCGGGTATGACAAACCCGGAGCCGGCATGCCGCCGTCCACCCGCACCGCCCGTCGCGCGACATCGTCCGGCGGCGCAGGCGGCCCGGCCGGCGGGCGTTCGCGCGCGGCGATCAGGGCTTTTCCGGAGACGACGAAAACGCATACCTCGATCAGGAAACATCGATTCACCGGCCGCATCGCGGCCCCGGACAATCGCCTCACACAACCTCATCGACGAGACAACGCAATGACCGCACCGCAACCCAGACAGCTTTTCATCGGCGAAGGCTTCGAAGGCCCCGGCGTCAACCTCGCGCACATCAACGTGCTGATCGGCCCGCGCAACGGCCCTGCCGGGCAGGCGTTCGCGACCGCGCTCGCGACGCCGTCGGCCGGCCACGCGCCGTTCGTCGTGATCGCGCAACCCGGCATCCCGACCAAGCCGCTCACGCTTTACGTGAACAAGGCGCAGATCGACGGCGACTTCCACGGCAACGCGACCTGGGGCGCCTCGCAGGCCGGCATCGCGAAGGCCGTCGCCGAAGCGCTCGAGAACGGCACGCTGCCGCCCGAAGCGGAAAACGACTGGGTCGTCGTGTCGGCGAACTGGGTCAACCCGAAAACCGACGATCTCGACGCCGTGTTCGAGAACAACTACCGCGCATGCCGCAACGCGATCGTCGCCGCGATGGAAGGGCTGCCGCATCGCGATGCCGTGTTCGCCGCCGCGCGCGACGTCTCGAACCCGTTCTACACGTCCGCGAAGAACTGACCGACAACGAGCGGCCGGCAAGGCCGTATCAGGAGGAAGCATGGAATACGTCCGCCTCGGCCAGTCCGGCCTGAAGGTGTCCCGCCTGTGTCTCGGCACGATGAACATGGGCACGCCCGAATGGAAGCCGTGGATCTTCGACGAAGCGCAGAGCGAGCCGATCGTGCGCCGCGCGCTCGATGCCGGCGTCAACTTCATCGATCTCGCGGATTTCTATTCGACGGGGGTCGGCGAGGAAGTGGTCGGCCGCATCCTGAAGCGCAACGCGCGCCGCGAGGAGCTGGTCGTCACGACGAAGGTCGGCTACGACATGGGCAGCTATCCGAACGCCGGCGGCCATTCGCGCAAGCACGTGCTGGACGGCATCGACGGGTCGCTGAAGCGTCTCGGCATGGATTACGTCGACATCTTCATGCTGCACTTCTTCGACGTGAACACGCCCGTCGAGGAAACGATGAGCGCGATGCACGACATCGTGCGGGCGGGCAAGGCGCGCTATATCGGCGTGTCGACGATGTACACGTGGCAATTCGCGAAGATCATGCAGGCGTGCGAGCGCAACGGCTGGGACAAGCCGATCAACATGCAGCTGCAGCTGAACCTCGCGTATCGCGAGGAAGAGCGCGAGATGGTGCCTTACTGCATCGACCAGGGCGTCGGCGTGTCGGTGTTCAGTCCGCTCGCGCGCGGCCTGCTGACCTGCGAGCCGCAGTCGACGCGCAACCAGACCGACTTCTTCACCGCGCAGATGTACGGCGACGCGTCGTCGCTCGCGATCGCCGAATCGGTCGCGAAGGTCGCGAAGCGGCGCGGCGTGCCGCCCGCGCAGATCGCGCAGGCCTGGGTGCTGAGCCGCCCGGGGATTGCCAGCATGCTCGTCGGCGCCGATTCCGTCGCGCAGTTCGACAGCGCGCTCGGCGCGCTCGAGACGCAGCTCGGCGAAGACGAACTGTACGAGCTCGAGCGCAACTACACGCCGTGCGACCTGATCAACGACTACACCGCCGGCAAGCGCATCGCACGCGAGCCGCGCCCGGCGCAGGGCAGCTTCGCGGCGGACTGAAGGAACGACACGCAATGAGCGAATTTCTGAGAACGGGCCATTACATCGGCGGTGAATGGCACGAGCCGCATCGCGCGAGCGATGCAACCTATCCGGTGCTGAATCCCGCCACGGGCGAGACGATCGCGAAAGTCGCGAAAGGCGATGCCGACGACGCGCAGCGCGCGATCGACGCCGCCGCGCACGCGTTGCCCGCGTGGCGCGCGCTGACGGCGAAGGAGCGCGGCGCGCGCGTCAAGCGCTGGGGCGAACTGATGCTCGAACATCGCGACGCGCTCGCCGAGCTGCTCACGCGCGAGCAGGGCAAGCCGCTCGCGGAGGCGCGTGGCGAAGTCGCGTACGCCGCCAGCTTTCTCGAATGGTTCGCGGAAGAAGCGAAGCGCATGTACGGCGACGTGATCCCGAGCCCGAAGCCCGATGCGCAGATCGTCGTCACGCGCGAACCGGTCGGCGTGGTCGCGGCGATCACGCCGTGGAACTTCCCGCTCGCGATGATCACGCGCAAGGCCGGCCCCGCGCTCGCGGCCGGCTGCACGATGGTGCTCAAGCCGTCCGAGGAAACGCCGCTGTCGGCGTTCGCGCTCGCGGTGCTCGCCGAACGGGCGGGCGTGCCGGCCGGCGTGTTCAACGTCGTATCGGGCGACGCGATCGCGATCGGCGAGGCGCTCACGCATTCACCGGTCGTGCGCAAGCTGTCGTTCACGGGCTCGACCCGCGTCGGCAAGCTGCTCGCCAGGCAATCGGCCGATACGCTGAAGAAGCTGTCGCTCGAACTCGGCGGCAACGCGCCGTTCATCGTGTTCGACGACGCCGATCTCGACGCGGCCGTGCAGGGTGCGATCGCATCGAAGTTCCGCAACACGGGCCAGACCTGCGTATGCGTGAATCGCTTTCTCGTGCAGGACGGCGTATACGACGCCTTCACGCGCAAGCTCGCCGACGCGGTACGCGCGTTGCGTGTCGGCAACGCGCTCGCGGGCGACGTCGATCAGGGGCCGCTCATCAACGAAGCGGCGCTCGACAAGGTCGAGCGGCACGTGGCCGATGCAACGTCGAAGGGCGCTCGCGTGGTCACCGGCGGCAAGCGCCACGCGCTCGGCGGCACGTTCTACGAACCGACCGTGCTGACCGGCATGACGCCCGACATGCTGATCGCCGAAGAGGAAACCTTCGGCCCGGTCGCCGGCTGCTTCCGCTTCACGACCGAAGAGGAAGCGATCGCCGCGGCGAACGACACGCCGTTCGGGTTGTCCGCGTACTTCTACACGCGCGACCTCGGCCGCGCGTGGCGTGTGTCGGGCGCGCTGGAAAGCGGGATGGTCGGCGTCAACGACGGGATCATTTCGACCGAAGTCGCGCCGTTCGGCGGCGTCAAGCAGTCGGGGCTCGGCCGCGAAGGCTCGAAGTACGGCCTCGACGAGTACGTGGAGCTCAAGTACACGCTGATGGCAGGGCTCGGCCGCTGATCGCACCGGGGGCGGTGCGGGCCGCGCGACGATGCTTGCGCTGGCCGGCGTGCTGCGGGTCGGGGAGATCGTGTCGATCGCGTGGGGGCCGACGATGAAGCAGTTGGTGCGGGAGGAGGCGGTCGGGTGTCGAGGTGCTGATGGTGTGATGCGCGTCGTACCCGCCGGTAGACACGAAGCGACGCGACGCACGCCGGGATGAGCCGGGCCGGGACCTGGACGAGGCGGCCAAAAGCGGCGCGTTCGACCTGGCCGTTCGGCAGACTCGGCAAGCTGGAATCACGCCGGTAAGCTGGGCACTTTCAGTTCAGCGCCCTGCAGCCATGTCCGCCCAGCGTATCGATCTCAGTCATGTTCTGCCCTATGAGACGACATACTTCGACGATCAGCTCACGGTCGATCGAAACCATCTGGATATCTCTGCGTTACTGGGCGTGAACGGCGACATCCCCGATGCATTGCTGGTTTCGTTGTGCGGCGCGCCTGCGGGTTCGGACATTCAAGCCTATCTCGACAGTGCGGACAGACTGACGTTCGCCGTCACGCACCCAACACTGATCCGATCGGTGAATCGCGTATCCGTGCTTCAAACACCGGACATGTCCGCACTCGAACTTCGGACCATCGATCTCGTCGATGACGCCGTTGATGGACTCGGCGCGGCCATGCTGTGGCGCATCGTCAGGGCGTGTGATAGGTTGGAGATCGGCTGGGTCAGCACATTCGCGATAGGCGGCCGCAAGGCGCCACCGGAACCGGGCGGTCCCCGCCTGTGCGGGTATTACGCATGGCCGCGGTTCGGCTTCGACGCGGCCATCCCCGATCCGCACGGTGACGAGGCCGCACTGTTCCAGTATTTCCAGGGCTATCCGGTCGGGCTGGCGGACGGGTCGCTTCGGTCGCTACGCGCGCTCTACGCGACGCGGTCAGGTCGCGACTTCTGGCGGGCTGCCGGATCTCATCGTGCGATGACGTTCAACGTCGCACCGCATGGCGAGTCAGTACTGGCGCTGCAACAATACTTGATCGAAAAGGGAATATACGGATGACCGAAAAGCACCGTGCAATCACCGGGTTCCGAATCGCGAAGCCTGTCGCCCGGCGCAATCGCACATTGAATGACAACACGCCCATTCGCGTTTGGCAATTGAGGCAGCTCATCGACACTCTCACCGCGCGCGAACGCCATCACAGTCGAGCGCGTGCCCAAAGCACATTGGCTGTCGCGCATGGCGCCCGCGCGGTCGGCGCTCAGGCGGAGCCACCGCAAAGGAAAGTCTTCGACGTCGGCCCTATCGATCGCTCGAAGAGCACGCTGCGCGTGATCTCGATGGCCGATGCCCAGGCGCGCTGTCGCCGGGAAACCCTTTTGCATTTCGGGCTCGATCCCGATCTGTAATGCACTACGGTCACGGGAGGCCGACTACCCCTTCCTCACCACTTGCGCCCGCAGCCACGCGGCGAATGCGCCCACGTGCTCGACCATCGCGTTTTCCGGCGCGATGTCGAGCCAATAGCCGAACGGACCGATCGGCTGTACCGGCGACAACCGCACGAGGCTGCCCTCGCCGATCTCCTCCTCGATCATCGTGAGGTCGACCACGGCAAGCCCCGCGCCCTTGCGGGCCGCGCGAATCGCCTGTTCGAGCGTCGAGAACTCGATGCCGTCGCCGATCCGCTCGACTGCGATGCCAGCCTGCTCGCACCAGTCGGCCCACAGCGTCAAGCGCTTGCCCTCGTGCAGCACATGCAGCGACGGCAACCTGCGAAACAACGCATCGAGCGTATCGCCGCGATAACGCGGCGCACCGACGAGCGCGTGCCGCTCCATCATCAGCAGTTCCGACTGCATGCCGGGCCGCGCCGCGCGCCCGAAACGAATATGGCAATGACAATCGTCGGTCGGTTCGGTGCGGATCGACAGCTCGACGTCGGGCAGTGCCTCCGCGAGCGTGCCGAGCCGTGGCGAAAACCACTGCGTGGCGAACGTCGGCGGCAGCGATACCGCGAGACGCCGTTTCGCGTCCGGCCGCGCGACGGCAATCCCGCCGATGCCGCGCTCGATCGTATCGAACGCCTGGCCGACGAACGGCAGCAGCCGCTCACCGGCCTCCGTCAGCCGCACGCCCTTGTGATCGCGCTCGAACAGCCGCACGCCAAGCGCGTCCTCGAGCAACCGGATCTGCCGGCTCACCGCGCCTTGAGTCACGCATAGCGAAACCGCCGCGCGATTGAAACTCAGGTGACGCGCGGTCTCCTCGAAAAATCGCAACGCGATCAACGATGGCAGGCGTCGCATGATAGATGTGTCCCTCTCCGTCTTCCGTCTGGCTGGCAAGCCGGCGTGCCGGCAATGTCGAGCGCAGCTTTATCGCAGAAAAGCGCGCGCCCCGGCAGGCCGTGAAAACCCCGATATCCGGTGCGCGCACGGCCGCTGCATTCGGCGTTCCCGTCTCGCCGTCTCCCCGCCTACAATGAGCATCCCGCACCACAACGACACCGCCCCGTGAGACGCAAGATGCCGGCGCTGAATGCGCTGAAAGCCTTCGAGATGGCCGGCCGCACCGGCAGCTTCACGCGCGCGGCCGAACTGCTCAACGTGACGCAGAGCGCGGTAAGCCGCCAGGTGCGCCAGCTCGAAAGCCAGCTCGGCGAAACGTTGCTCGAGCGCCGCCATCACCAGCTCGAACTCACGGCGGCCGGGCGTGTGCTGCTGCGCGCGCTGCAGCAATCGTTCGACAAGATCGAGCTGACCGTGCGCAGCCTGCAGGAGAAAACCCATCTGAACCGCCTGCGCGCGAACGTCCCGCCGACCTTCGCCGCGCGCTGGCTGATGCCGCGCCTCGGCCGGCTGCGCGACGCGCATCCCGAATTCGAGCTCAGCCTGACGACGCGCATCCACGACAGCCTCGGCGAATCGCGCGTGCTCGACTGCGCGATCCGCTTCGGCGACGGCGAATGGGATGGCTTCGACAACGCACTGCTGATGCAGGAGCAGCATATCGCCGTCTGCGCACCCGCGCTCTATGCGCGGCTGAGGCAGGACGGCGCGCCGATCGACCTGAACCGCTTCACGCTGCTGCACGTGCTCGCCACCGACGACCAGCGCTACCTGACCTGGCAGCACTGGCTGAAGGCCGCCGGCATCGCCGACGTCGACACGCGCGGCGGCTACGAGTTCGACCTGCTCGATCACGCGATCCGCGCGGCGATCGACGGCCTCGGGATCACGATCGCCGACCGCCACATGGTCGCGCGCGAGCTTGCGACCGGGCAGTTGATGCAGGTGCTCAACGTGCACGTCGACGGCCACCAGTCTTACTGGTTCGTCACGCGGCCCGAACAGACGAACCTGCCGCATATCGTGCAGTTCCGCGACTGGCTCCAGCAGGAAGTGTGGCTCGCGAAGCGCCATCTCGAGCCGTCGTCGCCGCTGCCGCAGGTGCCGCTGGCCTGACGGGCGATCCGCCCCCGCCTGGCGCCGCCCGGTCGAGCGTTGGCCACAGGCGCGGGCAACGCCCAAGCGGCTTCCACGCACGTGTGCAGTCAGCGTCGGCTGCGTTGGCGGCCCGATCGCCGTCCGCCGCCCCGCCACCCGCCTCGCCGGTCTTGCCGGACGGGCGATTCCGGCCGATTGACTGAGTAACGTGCGTTTTTCTCATGCTCGACGCGAAAATAAGTCGTTTGTCGTGCAATAAACGCATGAGCAGAATGGCTTCCGTCCCGTGCCGCGCGTTTCGCCGCCAGAAGCGATCCGCCGCACCCATCGGAGGAGCCACTTCATGCGTACCGAACGCAACTATGTGAACGGCCGTTTCGTCGTCCCGGAAAGCGACGCGACGATCGTCGTCCACGATCCCGCCACCGAAGCACCGTTCGCGCGCGTGCCGGCCGCGACGCCGGCCGACGCGCTCGCCGCCGCAGCCGCCGCAGCCGCCGCGCAGAAAACGTGGCGCAAGCTGCCGAGCACCGAACGCGCGACCTTTCTGCACAAGCTTGCCGACGCGCTGAGCGCACGCGCGCCCGACATCGGCGCGGCGCTCGCGCGGGAATCCGGCAAGAGCATCGAGGACGCATCGAACGAAGCCGTCTACGCGGGCCAGATCACGCGCTACCACGCCGAGTGGGCGCGCCGGATCGAGGGCGAAATCATCCCGAGCGATACGCCCGACGAGAATCTCTTCCTGCAGCGCGAGCCGATCGGCGTCGTCGCGTGCCTGATCCCGTTCAACTTCCCCGTCTATACGCTGCTGCGCAAGATCGCGCCCGCGCTGATCGCCGGCAATACCGTGGTCGTGCGGCCGAGCAACCATACGCCGGTGTCGGCGTTCGAGGTCGCGAAGGCCGTCGACGAAGCCGGCTTCCCGCCGGGTGTCGTCAACATCCTGACGATGGATCACGCAACGGCCGAAGCGCTGTGCACGCATCCGTCGATCGGGATGATCACGTTGACGGGCAGCGTGAACGCCGGTCGCAAGGTGCTCGACTACTGCAAGGCGAACATCGCGAAGCCGTCGCTCGAACTCGGCGGCAAGACGCCCGCGATCATCGAGCCGGACGCCGACCTCGAACGCGCGGCCGCCGCGCTCGTCGCATCGAAAACCACGCACTGCGGCCAGCTCTGCACGGCGATCGAGCGCGTGTACGTGCACGACAGCGTGCACGATCGTTTCGTCGCGCTGCTGAAGGAGAAGATGGCGGCCGTGCGCATCGGCGACCGCGCACAAGACGCCTCGCGGATGGGCCCGCTCGTGAGCGCATCGGCGCGCGCCCACATTCACGGCATGGTCGAACGCGCGATCGCGGCCGGCGCGACGCTCGAAACCGGCGGCGCGATCCCCGACGGCCCCGGCTTCTTCTACCCGGCCACGCTGCTCACCGGCGTGACGCAGGACATGGAAATCGTGCAGGAGGAAACCTTCGGCCCGATCATGCCGGTGCTGCGCTACGCGACGATCGACGAGGCCATCGCGTTTGCGAACGATCACCAGTTCGGGCTGTCGTCGGTGCTCTACACCGAGAACTACCGCACCGCGATGAAGGTGGCGAACGCGATCGAAGCCGGCGAACTGTACGTGAACCGCACGCCGGCCGACCCGTACCAGGGCTTCCATGCCGGCTGGAAACGTTCCGGCCTCGGCGGCGACGACGGCAAGCACGGGATGCTCGAATTCACGCAGACGCGCCTCGTCGTCATGAAGTACTGACGCGCGCCCCGGCGCCATTTCCGTCGCGCGCGGCCACGGCACCACGCCGCGCGCCACCCAAAGATCGAACCACACATAACAAATCTGCAGGCGTGCGCATCCGGCACGCCTGATGGAGGAAGACATCATGACGACCCAACCGTCGACGCCCGTCGCGTCGCTCGCGTCGCCCGGCGCGGCGCACGAGTCGCGCGCGCAACGCTATCTGCAACTGCTGCTGCTCGTGATTGCCGCCGGCGCGATCTATCCGATGCTGTACCTGCGGCAGGTGTACCAGCCGACGATGCTGCAGTTCTTCCGTATCGACGACGTGCAGCTCGGCTATCTGTACTCGTCGCTCGGCACGATCTTCCTCGTGAGCTACCTGCCGAGCGGCTGGCTCGCGGACCGCCTGTCGCCGCGCTGGCTGATCTGCTTTTCGCTGCTTGCGACCGGCGCGCTCGGCCTGGTCTACGCGACCGGGCCGTCGTTCAACGCGCTCGTGCTGATCTTCGGCGGCTGGGGGCTGACGACCGGTCTCACGTTCTGGGCGGCCGTGATCAAGCGCGTGAACATGATCGCCGGCCCCGACGAACAGGGCCGCTTCTTCGGACTGCTCGACGGCGGGCGCGGGCTCGTCGAGGCGCTGCTCGCAACCGTCGCGATCACGCTCTTCGCGTACGTGACGCAGGCACGCGGCGGCACCGATGCGGCCGGCTTCACGCTCGTCGTGCATCTGTACGCATTCTTCTGCATCGCGCTGGGCGTGCTGCTCGCGCTGGTGAAGGATCCCGCGCATGCGGACGACGGCCGCACGGCAGCGCAACGCCGTCGCGACGGCGGCCGCCGAGGCAACGTGTTGACCGACCTCAAGACGCTGGCGGCGATCCCCGAGCTGTGGCTCGTCGCCGCCATCGTGTTCTGCGGCTACCAGGTGTTCTGGGCAACCTACAGCTTCTCGGCCTATCTGCACGAAGGCAATTTCGGGTTGAGTGCGACGGCGGCCGGCTTCATCACGACGCTCAAGCTGTGGATGCGCCCCGTCGGCGGCATCGGCGGCGGGTTTCTCGGCGACCGCGTATCGAAAGTGTCCGTGCTGTTCTGGGCGCTGCTGCTCGCGGCGCTGTCGCTCGTCGGGCTGATCGCCGCGCCGCCGCATAGCCCGCAAGCGATGCTCGTCGTGCTCGTGCTGTTCATCGGCATCCTCACCTATGCGATCCGCGGCCTCTACTGGTCGCTGCTCGACGACTGCCGCGTGCCCACGCGCTGCGCCGGTCTCGCGATCGGCCTGATCTCGGTGCTCGGCTATTCGCCCGACGTGTTCGTGCCGCTGATCAACGGCTACGTGACGCAGACGTGGCCCGGCGCGCACGGCTACCAGCTCTATTTCGGCTATATCGCGGCCATCGCGCTGTGCGGCGCCGGCGCCGCCGCGTTCCTCAAACATCGCCTCGACCGCATCAAGGAGTCCACATGAAGATCGTTTCGCTCGACACGCATATCGTCGCCGTACCGCCGCCGCACGTTGGCGGGATGTACTGGATCTTCGTCACGCTGAAGACCGACTGCGGAATCGAAGGCGTCGGCGAGATCTATTCGGCGACGTTTCATCCGAAGGCGATGGGCCCGATCATCGACGACGTGTTCGACCGCTACCTGCTGAACCACGATCCGCACCACGTCGAGCGGCTGTTCCGCCAGGCCTATTCGAGCGGCTTCACGCAGCGACCGGACCTGACGATGATGGGTGTCGTCAGCGGGCTCGAGATGGCGTGCTGGGACATTATCGGCAAGGCCGCCGGCAAGCCGGTGTACGAACTGCTCGGCGGCCGGATCCACGAACGGCTGCGCTCGTACACGTACCTGTATCCGAAGAATGCGAACGGCGAATACGACTACGACGATCCCGATCTCGCCGCCGAGTGCGCGGCCGACAACGTGAAGCTCGGCTTCACGGCGGTCAAGTTCGATCCGGCCGGCCCGTACACGGCCTATTCGGGCCACCAGCTGTCGCTCGAAGTGCTCGATCGCTGCGAGCTGTTCTGCCGCCGCGTGCGCGAAGCGGTCGGCAGCAAGGCCGACCTGCTGTTCGGCACGCACGGGCAGATGGTGCCGTCGTCGGCGATCCGGCTCGCGAAGCGGCTCGAGAAGTACGACCCGCTGTGGTTCGAGGAGCCCGTGCCGCCGGGACAGGAAGAAGCGATCGCGTCGGTCGCGAAGCACACGTCGATTCCGATCGCGACCGGCGAGCGCCTGACGACCAAGTACGAATTCCACAAGCTGCTGCAGGCGGGCGGCGCATCGATCCTGCAGCTGAACGTGGCGCGCGTGGGCGGCCTGCTCGAAGCGAAGAAGATCGCGACGCTCGGCGAAGTGCACTACGCGCAGATCGCGCCGCACCTGTACAACGGGCCGGTGGGTGCCGCCGCGAGCATTCAGCTCGCGACCTGCACGCCGAACTTCCTGATCCAGGAAAGCATCATGACCTGGGGCGGTTTCCATGCGGAGGTCGTGAAAACGCCGATCCGCTGGGAGGACGGCTACATCATCCCGTCGAACGAACCGGGCCTCGGCATCGAGCTCGACATGGACGTCGTGCGGCGCCACAGCCCCTACACCGGCGAACGGCTTCACCTGCAGATGGGCGAACACCCCGTCGACGTGAAGGATCTCGCGCCCGCGAAGGGCTGACCGCGAAGGACGAAGCATGATCTACGACTACATCATCGTCGGCGCGGGTTCGGCCGGCTGCATTCTCGCGAACCGCCTGAGCGAATCGGGCCGCTACTCGGTGCTGCTGCTCGAAGCGGGCGAACGCGACGCGTCGTTCTGGTTCAAGGTGCCGGTCGGCTTCACGAAGACGTACTACAGCCGCCGCTACAACTGGATGTACTACAGCGAGCCCGAGGCGCAGCTCGCCGGTCGCAAGCTGTACTGCCCGCGCGGCAAGGTCGTCGGCGGGTCGGGTTCGATCAACGCGATGGTCTACGTGCGCGGCCAGCGCAGCGACTACGACGACTGGGCGAACGCCGGCAATCCCGGCTGGGCGTACGACGACGTGCTGCCGTATTTCCGCAAGCTCGAGACGCACGCGGCCGGCGCGACCGATCCGCAGCATCACGGCTCGACCGGGCCGATCCACGTCACGTCGATGAAGGCCGACGTGCATCCGATCGTCCACGAGTTCCTGAAGGGCTGCGCGCAGCTTAACCTGCCGCGCACCGACGACTTCAACGGCGCGCAGTTCGAGGGCGCGGGCATCTACGACCTGAACACGAAGAACGGCGAACGCTGCTCCAGCAGCTTCGCATACCTGCGTCCCGCGCTGAGCCGCTCGAACCTCACGCTGCGCTCGGGCGTGCTCGTGCGGCGCGTGACGTTCGACGGCACACGCGCGACGGGCGTCGTCGTTGCGGGCGAACACGGCGACGAAACGCTCGCCGCCACGCGCGAGGTGATCCTTGCCGCCGGCGCGGTCGATACGCCGAAGCTGCTGCAACTGTCGGGCGTCGGCGATCCGGCACTGCTCGCGCGCCAGCGCGTGCCGCTCGTGCATGCGCTGCCGGCCGTCGGCCGCAACCTGCAGGATCACCTGTGCGTGAGCTTCTACTTCAAGGCGAACCGGCCGACGCTGAACGACGAGATGGGCACGCTCATCGGCAAGATGAACATCGGCTTGCGCTACCTGCTGGCCAGGCGCGGCCCGCTCGCGATGAGCGTCAATCAGGCGGGTGGCTTCTTCCGCGGCGCGGCCGATGCGCGGGAGCCGAACATCCAGCTGTATTTCAACCCGTTGTCGTACCGGATCCCGAAGAGCGATCGCGCAAGTATCAAGCCGGAGCCTTATTCCGGATTCCTGATCGCGTTCAATCCGTGCCGGCCGACGAGCCGTGGCACGATCGAGATCGCGTCGAATCGCGCGGAAGATGCCGCGAAGATCCACATCAACGCGCTCACCACGCAGAAGGATCTCGACGAAGCCGTTCAGGGCAGCAAGGTGATCCGGGCGTTGATGCGCGCACCGGCGCTGAGGTCGATGACCGTCGAGGAAATCTCGCCGGGGCCGCAGGTCGATTCGGACGAGGCGATGCTCCAGTATTTTCGAGAACAGTCGGGCTCGATCTATCACCTGTGCGGCTCATGCGCGATGGGCCCGGACGCGGCGACGTCGGTGGTCGATGCAGCGCTGCGCGTGCACGGGCTGCAGGCGCTGCGGATCGTCGATGCGTCGGTGTTCCCGAACATCACGTCGGGCAACATCAACGCGCCGACGATGATGGTCGCGGAGAAAGGCTCGGATCTGATTCTGACGGATGCGGCGTTGCACGGCGAAGCGGCCGACGCGCGGATGCACGAAAGGGAAGCGATCGCGCCCTGACGCAACGGTCACGCTGCGTGGCCACGCGGCCAGCAGCCTTGCACGTGTTGCCCGAACGTCCCGGCGGCGGCACGCCGCTTGCTCGCCGACGAACCGGAGGGCAAACACCATGACGACTCATCTCGGGCAAGCCGGCTTGCCACGCGGCGTGATCGGCCGGATCGTCGGCCGCATCATGCGCCGGCACAATCGGTCGGACAACACGTGGACGCTGTCGCTGCTGGCCATCGACGACGGCGACCATGCACTCGAAGTCGGGTTCGGCCCCGGCGACGCGATCCGGCTCGCCGTGGGCGCAACAACGTCGGCGAGCCTCGCCGGCGTCGATCACTCTCTGACGATGCTCGCCGCCGCGAAACACCTGAACCGCGCGGCCATCGAACAGGGCCGCGTGCGGCTGGCGCTCGGTTCCGTCGATGCGCTCCCGTTCGACGACGAAGCGTTCGACAAGGCGTTCTCGATCAACTGCATCTACTTCTGGCCCGCGCCAACGCGCGGCCTGCGCGAATTGCACCGCGTCGTCAGACGCGGCGGGATCGTTGCGATCACCGTTCGCGACCTCGAACGGGCGCCCTACGACGCATTCCGGCCCGAGAAGCTGGCGCGTCTGATGACCGATGCCGGTTTCGGCTCGGTCGCCGTGCATCGCAACGGCGTGCCGTCGCATCCGCTCGCTTGCGTGCTCGGCACGAAGTAGGCATCGCGCCGGCACGGGATCCCAACAAAAAACGGCGCACCGCTCGTCGCGATACGCCGTTCTGCATGCACGTTCGACTCCGGCTCAGCTCACACTCGTGCGCTTCTCGACGAACCGCCGCACATAATCGTCCGCCGGCCGCGACAGGATGTCGTCGGGTGTACCGACCTGCACGAGCGTGCCGTCGCGCAGGATCGCGATCCGGTCGCCGATGCGTAATGCCTCGTCGAGATCGTGCGTGATGAAGACGATCGTCTTCGACAGCGTCGCCTGCAGCTCGAGCAGTTGATCCTGCATCTCGGTGCGGATCAGCGGATCGAGCGCGGAAAATGCCTCGTCCATCAGCAGCACGTCGGTATCGGCCGCCAGCGCGCGCGCGAGGCCGACCCGCTGCCGCATCCCGCCCGACAGCTCATCCGGGTAATGCTCGGCGTATCCGTCGAGCCCGACCTTCGCGAGCCAGTTGCGCGCGGCTTGCGCCGCGTCGTGCCGGCTCTCGCCGCGCGTGCGCAGCGCATACGCGGCATTGTCTAGCACGGTCTGGTGCGGCAGCAGTCCGAAGTTCTGGAACACCATGCTGACCTTGTAGCGGCGCAGCTCGCGCAGCCCGTGCGGATCGAGCTTGATCACGTCGTTGCCGTCGATCACGATCTCGCCGGCCGTCGGCTCGATCAGCCGGTTGAAATGCCGCACGAGCGTCGATTTCCCCGAGCCCGACAGCCCCATGATCACGAAGATCTCGCCCGATGCGATGTCGAGGCTCACGTCGTTGAGTCCGACGTTGCAGCCCGTTTCCGACAGCACGTCGGCCTTGCGCCGGCCCGCGCGCAACAGGTCGAGCACGCGCGGATGCGCCGCCTCCGGCCCGAACAGTTTGTACACGTGTTTGACTTCGATGGTCGCCATGTGTGCCTCCGTGGCTATGCGCGCGACGATTGCGCCGGCTGGTTCGAATCGGCGGCCGACGGTGCCGCCTTGCGCGGCAGCCGGTAAGGCACGCGCGACGCGCCTTTCTGGCGACGCTGCTGCGCAAGCCGCCGGCGCGCGCGCCGTTCCTGGCCGAAGCCCTGGCTGATGCGGTCGATCACGATCGCGAGGATCACGATCGCGATGCCGGCCTGCGTGCCCTTGCCGACGTCGAGCGTCTGGATGCCCGCGAGTACGTCCTCGCCGAGGCCGCGCGAGCCGATCATCGATGCGATCACGACCATCGACAGCGCCATCATCGTGGTCTGGTTGATGCCGGCCATGATGCTCGGCCGCGCAAGCGGCAACTGCACGTTCACGAGCAGCTGCCAGCGTGTCGTGCCGAACGCGCGCGCGGCCTCGGTCACGTCCGGGTCAACCTGGCGGATGCCGAGATCGGTGAGCCGGATCAGCGGCGGCAATGCATAGATGATCGTCGCCAGGATGGCCGGCACCTTGCCGAGCCCGAACAGCATGAGCACCGGAATCAGGTAAACGAAGCTCGGAAGTGTCTGCATCACGTCGAGCACGGGCAGCAGCAGCCGGCGCAGCCACGGGCTGCGCGACGCGAGAATGCCGATCGGCACGCCGATCGCAACCGACAGCACCGTCGCGACGAGCATCAGCGCGAGCGTCTGCATCAGCTTGTCCCACAGGCCGAAGCAGCCGATCGCGTAGAGCAGCAGCATGAAGAGCGCGCCGAGGCCGATGCGGCGCGTCGCGTTCCACGCGATCGCGCCGACCACGAGCAGCACGAGCCACGGCGGTGCCACGCGCAGCGCGCCTTCGAGCGGCACGAGCAGGTAGCGCAGCAGCAGCGCGCTGAAGTGATGGAAGCTGTCGCCGTATTGCGCGACGAACGTCTCGAGCGCGCCGTTGACCCAGTCGGCGATCGACAGGTGCAGGAAGAAGCCGTTCATGATGATTCTCCGTCGCGCCGCGAAGGCGCGTGACGGCGCCGGCGGGCGCGGACCCGCCGACGCGCGCTGGTTACGCGCCCTTCAGGCTGCCGGCGATCTTCTGCGCGACGTCGGCCGGCACCCACTGCTTCCACATGTCCGGGCGCGCCTTCAGGAACTGCGTGGCCATCGCCGCGCCGTCGATCTTCTTCGTGGTCATCTCGAGGATCGTCTGGTTCAGGAAATCCATCGGGAAGCGCACCTTGCCGAACACGCCGACGAGATCGGGATTCGCGTCGGCGAACGGCTTCGACACGCCGACGGTCAGCCGCGACACCATGTACGACGACGCGCACTGGTGCGTGCTGCTCTCGTCGCGCAGCGTCTTCCAGCATGCTTCGTTATAGGCCGGCATCTTCAGCGCCGCGAACTTGTATTTCGCCATCAGCGCGGCGGGGCCCCAGTAATAGAACACGATCGGCGCACCGCGCTGGTATGCGGACGCAATCGCCGCGTCGAGCGCCGCGCCCGTGCCCGGATGGAAATTCGTGTACGACTGGTCAAGCTTCAGCACCTTCAGCAGACGCGTGTTCACGCGCTCGCAATCCCAACCCGTCGGGCAGTTCAGGAAGCGGCCCTTGTCCGGCTCCTCCTCGTCGGCAAACATCTGCTTGAACTTCGGCAGATCGTCGACCGACGCGAGCCCGGGCGCGACCGGCTTGATGTTGCGCGCCGGGTCGCCCTTCACCACATACTCGGGCACGAACCAGCCTTCCGTCGTGCCGCCCGGCAGCGTGTCGCCGATCAGCTTCACGGCGCCCGATGCGACGGCCTTCGCGGTGATCTCGCTGCGGCCCGTCCACTGCTCGGCCCAGATCTGCAGATCGTTGCGCGCGAGCGCCGTTTCCGTCGCGGCCGTGCTGCCCGGCACGACGTCGGTCTTGCAGCCGTAGCCCTTCTCCATGATCTGCCGCAGCACCTCGGTCGCGAACGATCCGCTTTCCCACGTGATGCCCGCGAAATGGACCGTCTTGCCGTCGGCGCACGCGCCGCCGGCCGCGTGGGCCGCGGGCGCGGACAGGATCGTCGCGGCGGCAAGCAGCGCCGTGCTCAGTCGTCGAATCTGCATGGTGGGTCGTCTCCAAATCGAATCTGTTGTTTGTGCGTCGCGGCATGCGCGGCGACCGGCGAATCGCGTATCCGTCCACGTCCGGTCAGCCTGCATGGTCGAGCCGCCGATATGTTTAGGGAAACGAGTAATTCCGATCATTGCAATCGGCCGCGCCAATCGATCGCCGGCTGCCGCGTCAGGGCCGCCGGACGGGCCTCCCGGCCGGTTCTCCGAGGCCGCTGCCCCGCCCGCCCGGACACCTCGCGCCTGCCGCGCCCGGCCGTTGCCCGACCGGCGTCGGCGCGCGGCGGCAACGCCTCGTTCCGGCAAGACGAAGCCGGTCGTCGCCCCATCGGCGAACCCGATTCCATCCATCGAAATTACTCGCTTCCGGTTCCGTTTCGGCTTCGGAACAATGCGCGGAGTCATCGGAGGAGACCGGACCGGACGCCGCCCGCCTGCACGCCGCCGCGCTCGCGCGGACCGCCGTCGCGCGCGCCGCGCCGCTTCGCCCAGGATGACGGGACGCGCCTCACCGGACGCGCTCACGACAACCGATACAAGCTGGATACCCGGAGATCTCAATGAACAGGAAACTGACCGCGCTCGCCGTCACCGCAGCCTTCGCGTCGCCCGCCTTCGCGCAAAGCAGCGTCACGCTCTACGGCGTGATCGACGAAGGCCTCAACTACACGAACAACGTCGGCACCGGCCACGTCTACGAGATGGCAAGCGGCTATGCGCAAGGCAGCCGCTGGGGCCTGAAGGGCAACGAGGATCTCGGCGGCGGCCTGAAGGCGATCTTCCAGCTCGAGAACGGCTTCGACGTCAACAGCGGCCGGCTCAACCAGGGCGGCCGCATGTTCGGCCGCCAGGCGTATGTCGGCCTGAGCCAGGCGCAGTACGGCACGCTGACCTTCGGTCGCCAGTACGACTCCGTCGTCGACTATCTCGCGCCGACCACCGCCAACGGCAACTGGGGCGGCTATCTGCTCGCGCACCCGTTCGACAACGACAACACCGACAACTCGTTCCGCCTCGACAACACGGTGAAGTACGCGAGCCCGAACTTCGGCGGCTTCCAGTTCGGCGGCGCATACAGCTTCAGCAACAGCACGGGCTTCTCGGACAATCGCGCATACAGCTTCGGCGCGCAATACCAGAACAACGGGCTGCTGATCGGCGCCGCGTATCTGCAGGCGAACCACCCCGGCGACGGCTCGGCCGGTGCGATCACCGCGAACGACGCCAGCTACATCGCCGAGCGCATGCGCGTGTTCGGCGCGGGTATCAACTACACGTTCGGGCCGGCGACGGTCGGCTTCGCGTACACGAACTCGAACTACAAGAACCCGACCGGCAACGGCTACCTCGGCACGCCGGGGGCGATCATCGCGCCGGGTGCGACGGTCAGCGCGATCAAGTACCAGAATTTCGAAGTGAACGGCGCGTACCAGATCACGCCGGCGTTCATGGTCGGTGCGCAGTACGTGCTGTCGCTCGAGAAATACGATGCGTCGACCGGCGACGCGAAGCCGAAGATTCACTCGGTCGGGCTGATGGCCGATTACAACCTGTCGAAGCGGACCGACGTGTACGTGCAGGCCGCGTACCAGCACATCGCCGGCGACAAGACCGGATCGATTCTCGACCAGGCGTTCATCCCCGGCACCGACGCGCCGTCCTCCACGTCGAACCAGGTGGCCGTGCGGCTCGCGCTGCGCCACAAGTTCTGACGCGGTTCCGCCGTCTTCACGCGACACCCGCGCGGATCTGCCGTGGTGTCTTTGCCCGCCCGCAGGCTCGAGCCTGCCGGCGGGTTTTTTGTTTCGCGCCGCGACGATGCGGCGCAACATGATTCATCGCCGGTCGTGCGCGTGTAGCGACCATCCGCATCCGCAGGGCCGATGAAAGAAAGCGCGGCACGATGCGGGCATCACGCCACCTGTCCGATGGCGGCCCGGCGCATCGTGACGATGCGTGCAGGCGGAATATTTGCCCACACGATCCGGCTGGCATCGGCAACAAATGCCGGATCGCGCAACGGGTGACGCGCGGGCGCTCGCAAATCGTAGGTGAACTGGATCATCACGCCGTCGACCGACAGCACGCGCTCGCACTGCCCGACGATCGCCGTCACGTCCTCGCGCGGCAGCGTGCGCAGCGGCAGGCAGGACACGATCGCATCGATCGCCGCGTCGGGCGGCAGCAGCCGTTCGAGCTGTCGCGCGTCGCCCGACACGATCGCGATACCGGGAAAGCGGCGCCGCAGGTGCTGCACGAACGCCGGCGACCGCTCGACCACGACGAGGCGCCCGGGCGCCACGCCGCGTTCGAGCAACGCGGCGGTGATCGCGCCGGTGCCGCCGCCGAGTTCGACGACGAGCCCGTCGCCGTCCGGCACCGCGCCGGCCATCTCGCGCGCCAGATGCCGCGAACTCGGGCACAACGCGCCCACGGCGGCCGGGCGGCCGACCCACTCGCGCACGAACAGTGCCGAGACACGCAATGCATTCGGCCAGGTCATCGGCCCACCTTGCGCGGTTGCACCTTCAACTTCGGCCTGCCAATGATCGCCTGTAACAGGGCTACGACGACACGAGACTCTTTCACGTGCATCCTCCTGAACAATCGGTCGGCCGCGCTCGCGCGGCGGTCAATCGATTCTAGGAAATGCAAACTTAAGGCGACGTGAAGATTGTCCCTGATTGCGCGGCCGATCCGGACCGTGCATCCGCCCGCCGCACCGCGGCTGTTCGTCGAAGCCGCGCGCGAACGGACGGCTGCCCGGGCGATGCGCGGGACCACTGACGGTTCGCGCGGCCCGGACGCGTCACCGCAGGTTGGTACGCGCCAGCTCGACGATCTCGTCGCCGCGCCCGCTCAGGATCGCGCGCAGCATGAACAGGCTGAAGCCCTTCGCATGCGCGATCTCGATCTTCGGCGGCATCGCCAGCTCGTACTTCGACGTGACGACGTCGACGAGCGCCGGTCCGTCGTGCGCGAACGCAGTGCGCAGCGCGTGCTCGACATTCTCCGAATGCTCGACGCGCACGCTGAAGATCCCCGCGCCCTTCGCGATCGCCGCGAAGTCGGTCGGGCTCAGATCGACGTTCGTGTCGAGGTAGCCGGCCGCCTTCAGTTCCATCGACACGAAGCCGAGCAGGCTGTTGTTGTAGACGACGATCTTGATCGGCAGGTTGAGCTGGCGCGCGCTCAGCAGATCGCCGAGCAGCATCGACAGCCCGCCGTCGCCCGACAGTGACACGACCTGCCGCCCCGGATGCGCACCCTGCGCGCCGAGCGCCTGCGGCATCGCATTCGCCATCGACCCGTGGTTGAACGAGCCGTGCAGCTGGCGCTTGCCGTTCATCGTCAGGTAGCGCGCGGCCCACAGCGTCGGCGTGCCGACATCGGCCGTGAAGATCGCATCGTCGGCCGCGACTTCGTCGACGATCTTCGTCAGATATTGCGGATGAATCGCACGCCCCGGCGGCTCGGCCACCGCGAGATCGTCGAGACCCTTGCGCGCGGCCGCATAGTGCTTCAGCGCGTTCTCGAGGAAGCGCCGCTGGGTCTTGCGCGTAAGGCGCGGCAACAGCGCCGCGATCGTCTCCTTCACGGTGCCGACGAGCCCGAGCGCGAGCGGCGCGCGATGGCCGAGCTGCGAGCCCTTCCAGTCGATCTGCACGATCTTCGCATGCGCCGGATAGAACGGCCGGTACGGGAAGTCCGTGCCAAGCATCAGCAGCGTGTCGCACGATTCCATCGCGTGATAGCCCGAACTGAAGCCGATCAAACCCGTCATCCCGACGTCGAACGGGTTGTCCCATTCGACGAACTGCTTGCCGCGTAGCGCATGCACGACCGGCGCACCGAGCGTGTCGGCCAGCGCGACCACCTCGTCGTGCGCGCCCTGCGTGCCGCTGCCGCACAGCAGCGTGACCGCGTCGGAGCCGTTGAGCAGCGCCGCGAGCCGGTCGAGATCGGCGTCGGCCGGCAGGATCGACGGCGGCGCCGATTCGCTCCACGCGGGTGCTTCCTCCGGGCCGTCGCCGAGCGCGATGTCGCCCGGCAGCACGATCACCGCGACGCCGCGTTCCTCGATCGCGGTGCGCATCGCGCGCGCAAGCACGCGCGGAAACTGCGATGCGTTCGTCACGAGTTCCGCGAAGTGACTGCACTCGCGAAACAGTTCCTGCGGGTGGGTTTCCTGGAAGTAGCCGAGGCCGATCTCGGTCGATGGAATGTGCGCGGCGATCGCGAGCACCGGCTGGTGATTGCGGTGACAGTCGTAAAGGCCGTTGATCAGGTGCAGGTTGCCGGGGCCGCAGCTGCCCGCGCAGACCGCGAGCCGCCCGGTCGATGCGGCATCCGCGCCGGCGGCGAACGCCGCGCTCTCCTCGTGCCGCGTATGCATCCAGCGGATCGAGCCGATCTGGCTCAGGCTGAACGACAGCCCGTTCAGGCTGTCGCCCGTCACGCCCCAGATGCGCTCGATCCCCGCTGCCGCCAGCGTCTTCGCCAGGTATTCCGCCATCGTCTGTCTAGCCATCATGCCCTCGCTCGTTGATCGGTCGTCACACGATTGATCCGGCCACGGCAGCCGCCGTTGCCGCTGACGGAACGAGCATACGCGATCCCGCCGCGCCGCGTCGTGACGACGCAAGCGTCACGCGCAGCGACGCGGCGGCGGCGGACGGGCGCGGCACCGTGGCTGCGCCCGGCACGGCATTCGATCGCTCTCTTCACGACGCGCGGCCATGCGGAGTGGCGCGCGCTACTTCAGTCGCCCCGCACGCCGTCAACGCAGCCGGCTCGCCCGGCGACGTTGCGATGCGCTACACCGGCAGCGCATGCGTCGACAGAATCTCCTTGAGCACCATGAACGAGCGCACCTGCCGCACGCCGGGCAGGTACAGCAGCTGTTCCGCATGCAAGCGGTTGAAGCTCTCGTTGTCGCGCGTGCGGACCAGCATGAAGTAGTCGAATTCGCCGGTCACCACGTGACATTCGACACACCCGGACACCTTCCGCGCGGCCTTTTCGAATTCGGCGAATGCCTCGGGCGTCGAACGATCGAGCACGAAGCCGATCACGACCAGCATCCCGGCACCGAGCGGCCTCGGGTCGAGCAGCGCGACGATGCCGCGGATCAGTCCCGTCTCCTTCAACCGTTCGACGCGCCGCAGGCACGCCGGCGCGCTGAGCTTCACCTTCGCGGCGAGGCGCACGTTCGAGATCGACGCGTCCTGCTGCAACTGCCGCAGGATCGCGCGATCGATGCGGTCGAGCACCGGCGCTGTGTCGGCAGGCACTGCCTTGTCGCGATCTAATTTCATTGCGTCACCTGCGCCTTTTGCGAACCGAAATTATCGATTTGATCCGGATATCATCGATAACGTAGGTCTTCGTTATTTATTTCGCAAGCTCATTTCGCGCGGTCGTGCCTATCATTTTTTCAGCGGGACACGGCACGACTGCCGCACCCGACCGTTTCGAATCCCCCATCGCCTTTCGGAGCTTGCCGATGAACCTGCAACGTTTCCCCCGTTATCCGCTCACGTTCGGCCCGACCCCGATCCAGCCGCTCAAGCGTCTGAGCGCGCACCTCGGCGGCAAGGTCGAGCTGTATGCGAAGCGCGAGGACTGCAAC
The DNA here is from genome assembly GCF_001718335.1 of Burkholderia territorii. Taxonomy (NCBI): domain Bacteria; kingdom Pseudomonadati; phylum Pseudomonadota; class Betaproteobacteria; order Burkholderiales; family Burkholderiaceae; genus Burkholderia; species Burkholderia territorii. The sequence continues at coordinate 168,205 of NZ_CP013365.1, read as the reverse complement.
AGCGGCCTCGCGTTCGGCGGCAACAAGACGCGCAAGCTCGAATACCTCGTCCCCGACGCGCTTGCGCAAGGTGCCGACACGCTCGTGTCGATTGGCGGCGTGCAGTCGAACCAGACCCGCCAGGTCGCGGCCGTCGCCGCGCATCTCGGGATGAAGTGCGTGCTCGTGCAGGAGCACTGGGTCAACTACGAGGATCCCGTGTACGACCGCGTCGGGAACATCCAGCTGTCACGGATGATGGGCGCCGACGTGCGGCTCGTCGCGGACGGCTTCGACATCGGCATTCGCCGCAGTTGGGAAGAAGCAATGGAGAGCGTGCGGCAGGCAGGCGGCAAGCCGTATCCGATTCCTGCCGGGTGTTCCGAACATCCGCTCGGCGGGCTCGGGTTCGTCGGGTTCGCGGAAGAAGTGCGCGAGCAGGAAGCGCAACTCGGCTTCAAGTTCGACTACATCGTGGTCTGCTCGGTCACGGGCAGCACGCAGGCGGGAATGGTCGTCGGCTTCGCGGCCGACGGACGCGCGGACCGCGTGATCGGCATCGACGCGTCGGCAACGCCGGAGCGCACGCATGAACAGATCACGCGCATCGCCCGGCACACGGCCGAGCTGGTCGGGCTGGGACGCGATATCGACGAGAAGGACGTGGTGCTCGACACGCGCTATGCCGGGCCGGAATACGGACTGCCGAACGATGGCACGCTGGAGGCAATTCGTCTGTGCGCGCGACTGGAAGGTGTACTGACGGATCCCGTCTACGAAGGAAAATCGATGCACGGGATGATCGACAAGGTGCGGCGCGGGGAATTCGAGCCGGGGTCGAAGGTGCTGTATGCGCACCTGGGCGGGGTGCCGGCGTTGAGCGCGTACAGCGGGATTTTTCGGGAAGGCTGAACTTGCCCGTGCGGCAGAGGCCGGCGAGGCAGGCGTGAAGCGGGCGCCGCCTCGGCCGGTGTGACGCCTCCTGCCGATTTCCACTGAACGGCCGCTTCGCGCCGGCCGGGCGCTGTGCTCACGCGAGCGCAGCGCAGCCGGGCGCTCGCCGTGATCGTCACGGCGCCCCTGATGCACCGGCTCAATTCTGCGTGAGCGGATTCAGCGTGGTACACAGGAAACCCGTGCAGTTTCCGGCCTTGAAATAGAAAGGCGCCTGTTGCATCGACGCCGTCGGCGGGTTCCTGAACCCCAGATCGCCCAGATACGCATTGCCCTGCGCACCAAAGTCGTTCGCCTGCTGCACGAAGCTCGCGCCGCTCGACTGAGTCACGGCCGACTGGTACGTGAAGGTCGACGACTGCGTCTGGTCCTTCACGTAGATCCAGGACATCGTGCTGCCGAACGCTTGCTCGCCCTTCGCACGATATCCCTTCGTGCCTTCGCTGTTGGCCTGCGCGATGAAATCGTTGATGTTCGTCGCCGGGGCCTGTGCGTCGTACGTGTAGGTCGCGTTCGAGGCATTGTTCTTCATGTACACGTTCGCCTGCACGGATCCCACGCTCATCGGGCTCACGAACCAGTAGCCCGACTGGCCCTGCGCGTTCGCCTGCGTGAGGAACGCGCTCGCGTCGGCCGGCAGGCCCGCGGTCGCGTACGTGTACGTCGCGGACGAGCCGCCATCCTTGCGATACAGATAACCGTAACTGTACGGGCCTTCGTAGCGATAGCCGCTCGCGCCTTGCCCATTGGCCTGGCTGAGGAAGCCCGGCCAGTCGGCCGGCGGAGATTGCAGTTGATACGTGTACGTCTGCGCCGTGCCGTCGTTCACGAAGATCGAGCGTGTCCCGCCACCGTTGGTCGCATCGTAGTAATAGTCGCCCAGATAGCGAAAGCCCTTCGCGCCCTCGTTGTTGAGGAGCGTCAGGAACCCGGGGCCATCGGCCGCGGGAACCTGCGCATCGTAGCGCAACGTCAACGTGCTGCCGCCCGCGCCTCCCGTCCCGCCGCTGTCGCCACCGCCGGTGCCGCCATTGTTGCTCGTCCCCGTCCCGCCGCCGGATGCGGCAGACGAGGAATTGTCGTCGCCGCCGCAAGCGGTCAGCGCCAGACACGTCAATGCGATCAATGCGGCAGCTTTCATCGAAATCACCTCGAAACGGAACGGACGAACGAGACCATACGCGCAGACGACGTCCCACGCGCACCCGGCCGTGAATCGCAAACCGGCCGGCGGCATGCAGCGCCGGCCCGGGACGTCAGTTGACCTGCAACTGACCGCCGCGACCAAGGCCGCCCTTCACGTCTTGCGCCTTGTAGCTGCGCAGCGCGACAACCATCTTGTTCCACGCGTCGATGAACGCGACGACGGTCGCCTTGCCTTCCGGCGTCGTCGAGAAGCCGGCGAGACCGCCGCCCACGCCGCCGCCCAGGCCGCCCAGCGCCGCGCCGTAGTTGGTCGCCGTCGAGCTGCCTTCCGCTGCCGCGATCTGCACGGCCGAGCGCACGTCGAACAGCGTCAGCGTCACGACCGAGGCCTTCGTCTGCAGATGGCCTGCCACCGCCGCGACCGCGCTGTTGCCGATCAGCCCGCCGATCATGCTGCCGATACCGCCGATCGGCGAATCGTTGATCACGATCTGCGGCTCCATGTAGTAATCGGCCGCGACGCGCTGGCCCTTCTGTTGCTTCGAACCCGCACGGTATTCGCCCGAGTTGCGCTGCAGCTGCGTGATGCGCGACAGGCGCGCGTCGCTCTTCTGGTTGCCGATCGACGTGATCACGAAGCAGTTCGATTGCTGCACGGCCAGGCGCAGCAGCGGATCGATGCTCGTCACCTTGGTCGCGCTGCCGAACGGGCCCCACCAGTCGGCGTTGCGGCCGTCGTCGACGGCGATCGTGCCGAGCGGCGACGTGCAGCGCTGCAGTTGCGAATCCGCGCCGGCGCTCGTGCCGCCCGCCGCTGCGCCCGTGACGCCGGCGTTCTGGCCGCCGGGCGTCACCATGCCGCCGCAGCCGGCAACGGACGCGCAAAGCGCTGCAACCAGCGCACCTTGAGTGAGACGTTGGGAAAGGATGGTCTTCATGTCGTTGTCGATCGATAGAGTCGTTGTTCGGCTTATGTGTTCGTGCGAACTTCGATAAGCCCCCCGGCGTGGCGCGCGATGGTGGTCTCCCCGCGGCTGCCCCCGTTGCTTTCGGTCCGGTCAGTAGTACCAGTACGTCTGTTGCCAGACGCCGTAGTACGGGTAGCCCGAGTACCAGTAGCCGTAATAGACGTCACGCCATTGCGTGCGCCATTTCCAGTCTTCTTCGTCTTCTTTCTTCGCCTTGCGGGCGAGCTCCAGCAGCTTTTTCGATTCCTTGTCGCCGCGGCTCGCGGCGATCGACAGCCACTTGTCCGCCTCGCGCGGATCGGAGCCCATCTCCTCGAGGCCGAACAGGTAGAAACTGCCGAGCGCCTTCTGTGCGTTCAGGTCGCCGCGCTCGGCGGCGTCGCGCATCCACTTGAGTGCCTGGTAGCTGTCCTGCCGCACGCCGTCGCCGCGGAAATACCGCAGGCCAAGGTCGTAGGCGGCCTTCGGCTGGGTCTTCGCGGTTTGCTTCAGCGCAACGATGCGCGGATCCTCGCGATCGTCGGCATCTTCCCTTTTTTGATAGGAGACCTGATCTTTAGGGCGATCGGAACACCCGGTTTCATCGCAGATCCGTACCGTGTTGCCGGTGACGGACGGATCCTGCGCGCACGCGGCCAGCAACAACAGCAGCCCCGGCGCCAGTAAACGGCGAATCATTTTTACTTTCCCCACGTTTTATTTGCGCCGCACTGCTTCGCGCTATCCCGCCCCGCGAGCGCGTACCCGGCTTGCGCGCGGCGAGGCGAATACAATTCACCCACGCCGACACGCAGTCCAAGGCTCTCTCAGGCTCTCTCTTTGAATCGTTCCGTCACGTGCTGGCTGCCGCTTTTCGCCGGGCCGAGCGCTGTCGACACCCGCCTCCAAACCTGACGCAGCAAACAATAGTGACGTGGTGAGCAATAATAATGGAGAAAAATGGCATGTCAAGGTGATTCGCGATTTCCAAGTTTGCGCATCGCGTCACTTTTGAATATGCTCTTCGTCGCTAAAACCAGGAGACCCCGTCGAGATGCCCAATAGCGAGCAGGCCAATGCCGATCTTATTACCGCAACGAAGGTGCGCGATCTGCTGACGCGCAACGGTATTCCGCCGCGCAGTCACAACACGACCATCGCGAACGTGCTCGGTCTCAGTTTCTCGGTCGTCACGCGCAAGATGAAAGGCCTGATCCCGTGGAACCTGTCGCAGTTGCAGGACATCGCGACGCACTTCGGCGTGCCGCCCGCGATCCTGCTCGACGACAAGGGCACGCAGCCGGCCGCCGCCGAGATGATCGACGCGACGCTCGTGATCGAGTCACGCCGCTTCCGCTGCCGCGCGGCGATCTCGGCGAAGGCCAGCAGCCAGATCGAAACGGACTTCGTCGCGCTGCAGTGGCAGGGCGAATGGATCGTCACCGAACGCCGCGACGCGCGCGAAGGCCGCGTCTATCCGGTCGACGTCATCGAACTGCGCTCGAGCCAGCCGACCGTATACGCGGCGCGGATCGCGGTGGTCGACGATTCTCGGGACGTCGCCGAAACCGTGTGCGAATACTTCATCGAAAAAGGCGTGAACGCGATTCCGTACCATGACGGCGCGTCGTTCCGCAAGGCGCTGGAAGTCGAGGATTTCGACGGCTACATCCTCGACTGGATGCTCGGCGACCAGACCGCCGCCGAGCTCGTGCGCGGGATCCGCTCGAGCGAGAACGGCGGCGCGCCGATCTTCCTGCTGACCGGCAAGATCTCCACCGGCGAAGCGAGCGAGGACGAGATCGCGCACATCGTGTCGCACTACAACGCGCGCTGCGAGGAAAAGCCGGTGCGCCTGCCGATTCTGTTCGCCGAAGTCGCGCGCGAACTGAAGATCGCGCTGCCGGCCGCCAATGCCGCCGCCGCGAGCTGAGACCACCACACGAACACAACCAAGGGGAAGCACATGCGAATTTCGACCATCTGGATCAAGAGCCTGGTCATGGCCGGCCTGCTCGGCATGGCCGCCGCGAGCTGGGCCGCGTCGTTCACGTTCACCGTCGACGGCAAGATCGGCCGCAGCAACCAGCCCGGCAAGACGACGTTCGTCTTTACCGAGCAGGCGCTGATGGCGCTGCCGCAGCACACGATCGTCACGTCGACGAGCTGGACGCCGAAGTCGACCTTCACCGGCCCGCGCCTGTCCGACGTGCTGAAGGCCGTCGACGCGCACGGCACGCAGATCGAGTTCCGCTGCATCGACGAATACACATTCACGATCCCCGTGTCGGATGCCGACAAGTACGGCGTGATCCTCGCGCGCACGATGAACGGCAAGGTGCTCGGCAACGACAACTACGGCCCGCTGTGGATCATGTATCCGCGCGACCAGTATCCCGACGAGCTGAAGACGCCGCTCGGCGAAGCCAAGTTCGCGTGGCAGATCATCGGCCTGACCGTGAAGTAAGCACGCGACATGATGCGCGGGCGGTGGAAGAACAGAAAGATCATTCTCATCCTGGGATCGTTGTGGATCCTGGGATTCGCCGCATGGGCATTCCTGCTGTGGGACCTGCTCGCGACGTCGGTCAACGAGGGCGTGCTCGAAGGGCCGCGCGAAGGCGTGTTCTGGACGGCCGCGCAATACCGCAACGCCTACACGCGCTTCGAGCGCCAGTTGATCCTCTATTCGACGCACGTGGACGACGACTTCGATCACGTGCAGATGCAGCTCGACAGCCTGTCGGTATCGTTCGGGTTCCTGCAGCGGCCGTCGGAGGTGTCCGAATACTGGCTGCGCATCCCGCGCGCGCGCGCCGAAATCGCGGTGCTCGGCGCATTCATGGCACGCCTGAAGCACGACGTGCCGCTGCTGCGCGACGCGCCGCAGAATGCCCCGCACGTGCTCGACGACGTCGGCGCGTACTGGCCGAAGGTCAACGGCCTCGCGAACTATTTCCGCGCGATCGAGATGGCGCAACGCGACTTCACGTTCCATCAGCTGAAGGAAAAGCAGCGCGCGATCCTGGCGCTCGGCATCATCCTCGGCGTGATCCTGTGCGCGCTGTTCCTGCTGCTGTTCTATACGATGCGCACGCGCGACGACCTGCTCGAGCGGCAGAACGCGGCGCTCGACGCGGAGCGCAAGGCATCCGATCGCGCATTCGAGATGATCGAGGCGAAGAATGCGTTCCTCGGAATGGTCAGTCATGAACTGCGCACGCCGCTGCAGGCGATCTGCGGTTCGATCGAGATCCTGCTCGCGCGGCCGCAGTCCGACGCGAACCTGAAGACGATCCGGCGGCTGCAGAATTCCGCGTCGTCGCTCGAAGCGCTGGTCAAGGATCTGACCGATTACATCAAGCTGCGCTCGACCAAGCGCCTCGCCGAAACCGAAACGGTTGGCATGGCGTCGCTGCTCGCCGAGGTGCTCGATCCGCTGCGCGAGAAGATCGCGGCCAAGCGGATCGCCGTCGCGCAGCGCGTCGAGCCGCGCGACCTCGCGATCCGCTCCGATCGCAAGCTGTTGCGTCAGGTGCTGTCGAACCTGATCGAGAATTCGGTGAAATACACCGTCGACGGATCGATCGACGTATCGGTCATGCTCGTCGACGCACCGGCCGGCCGGCAACTGAAACTCGCCGTGCGGGATACGGGGGCCGGTATCGCAAAGCAGCATCTGCCGAAGATCTTCGAGCCGTTCTACCGCGCGAACGATGCAGTCGGCCTGCATGTGGACGGAATCGGGATGGGCCTCGCGGTCGTGCGCGAGATCGTGACGACGCTGCGCGGCCACGTGGACGTGCGAAGCGTCGTCGGCGAAGGCAGCGAGTTCGTCGTGACGCTGCCGGCCGAGGTGCCGGATGCCGCCGAAACGACCGGCGACGCGCCCGCGTGGCCGGCCGCCGCCGAGCATCGCAATCGCCGTGCGCTCGTGGTGGACGACAACGACAACGCACGCGAAACGCTCGGCGCGATGCTGTCGGCGCTCGGCCTCGATGCCGATCTGTGCGGCACCGGGCAGGAAGGCGTCGCCCGTTTCCGCGACACGCATTACGACCTCGTCGTGCTCGATCTCGAACTGCCGGACCTGAGCGGCTTCGAAGTCGCGCGCCGCATCCGGACGGTCGCGCAACCCGACGACGACGGAAGGTTTCCGTCGATTCTCGGTGTCAGCGCATACGAATCGGCAGCGCTGCGCGAGAACCAGCGCGTGTTCGACGAATTCCTGCCGAAACCCGTTCACCTGCGCGAACTCGGCGCGCTCGTCGAGAAGCTGCTCGCCTGAGCGTGGCCGCGATGCACGACGGGCAGGCGTTGCGCCCGCCCGTCGCGCGTTCGCGCTTATTCGCCGATCAAATGCAGCACGATGTCGCGCCGATGCGCGGCGCGGCGATGTTCGAACAGATAGATGCCCTGCCAGGTGCCGAGCACCATGCGTCCATGCTCGACCGGGATCGACAGCTGCACTTGCGTCAGCGCCGTGCGCAGATGCGCCGGCATGTCGTCGGGCCCTTCGGTGTCGTGCTCGTAGCGCGTGTCGTCCTCGGGCGCGAGCGTCGCGAAGTACCGTTCGAGATCGCGCTGCACGGAAGGATCCGCGTTCTCCTGGATCAGCAGCGACGCGGACGTATGACGGCAGAACACGGTCAGCAGCCCGGTGCGGATCGCCTGCTGGTCGACGAACGCGCGCACTTGCGGCGTGAACTCGACGAGGCCGCTGCCGCGCGCTTCGACGCCGATATGCGTGATGGCCTGTTGCATGACGACCTCAGGCGAGCGCGGCGAAGCCGTCGGCATCGATCTGCGCGGCATCGGTCGGGCGCACGACGCGCGCGACTTCGACCCCGTCGCGCAGGAATACCAGCGTCGGCCACAGCTTCACGCCGAACGAACGGCCGAGCGGCCGGCCCGGGCCATCCTCGATCTTCAGGTGCCGCACGCCCGGATGCGCGGAGAACGACGCGGCGATCGCGGGCTGCGCGCCCGCGCAAATTCCGCACCAGTTCGCGCCGAATTCGATGACGGTCGCACCGGCCAGTGCGTCGACTTCCGCGCGCGTCGGCGCGTTGGCGGTGTAGCGTTGCTCGATGTCCATCGGGCCCTCGTGTGCAATGGTGGAACGGTGGAACGTGGCCGCCGCGTGCCGGCGTGGCGGCACGTGCTGCCTTCGATTTCCTACTCTAGCGGAAAAGCACGCGCGATGCCGGCGGCGGGCGGACCGTGCACGCGGCCGTGCGCGCCGCGTCACTCGAATGACATGACAAGAATCGGAGCGCCGCGCGGCCGCGATGCGATCAGCATGGGAACCGATCCCGTCAACGAAGGACCGACCATGAACGTTCCGCATCGCGTCACCGAACCCAACATCCTCTATTTCGGCACGCCCGTCGTGCTGATCAGCACGCTGAATCCGGACGGCACGGCCAATCTCGCGCCGATGTCGTCCGCGTTCTGGCTCGGCTGGCGCTGCATGCTCGGGCTCGCCGCCAGCTCGCAGACCACGCACAACCTGATGCGCACCGGCGAATGCGTGTTGAACCTGCCGTCGGCCGCGCAGGCGCATTCGGTCGATCGCATCGCGCGCACGACGGGCACGCATCCGGTGCCCGCGTCGAAGCAGGCACGCGGCTACGTGTACGAACCGGACAAGTTCGGCACCGCGGGGCTCACCGAAACGGCGTCGCAGACCATCGCGCCGCCGCGCGCGCTCGAATGTCCGGTGCATCTGGAAGCGGTGCTCGCCGCCACGCACGGCATGGGCGACGATGCACCGGACCTGCGCGGCCACATCCGCGTGTTCGAGGTGCGGATCCAGCGCGTTCACATCCATCCGGACCTGCTGATGGACGGCCGTGCGGACCACATCGATCCGGACAAGTGGTCGCCGCTGATCATGAGCTTTCAGAAGTTCTATGGCCTCGCGCCGCATCAGGTGCATGCGTCACGCCTCGCCGAGATTCCGGAGCGCGCCTATCGCAGCCCCGACATCGACCGCGCGCGCGAAGCGGGCATGTCGATCGGATAAGATACGGGCCGATCGACCCATGACCGAACCGACGGAGTGTTTCAGTGATTCAACCGACCCACGTATTCAAGGACAACCTCGCGCAACTGCCGGCCATCGACGGAATCGCGCGCATCGATCTCGTCGCCGCGAACGGCGACGTGGTCGCCAGCATCGAGAACCAGCCGGGCAAGCAGGGCTCGCTCGCGGTGTACAACTACCTGAAGCAGGCATTCGGCACGCTCGACGCGAAGGCCGCCGAGCACGGCCTCGCCGTGTTCGCGGAGCACACCGCCGACGCGCGTAACCGCCCGGGCGCACACCCGAACGTCGATCGCCTGCTGGCGATCGTCGACGGCGGCGACGCGCTGCGGATCGACGTGATCGCGAAGGCCTGAATGCGCGGCAACGGGCACGAGCGCAAACGGTCGATGCCCGTTCCTTCCCCGCATCCATTCCCATGCATCGCATGACGGCCTTGCGGTTTTCCCGCGTCGTCGCATCGATCGCCGCCGTCGCGGGCGTCGCGCTCGGCGGCGCGGCGTTCGCCGACTCGCTGCGCACCGCTTCCGATATCGCCGGCGCGTCGGTGGTTCCGCTCGGCGCGTTGCCGCGCTCGCCGGAGAACGGCACGCTCGATGCGTTCTGTGCGCAATATCGTGCGAAGACCGCAACCGCGGCCGGCCGCGACGTCGCGAAGCTCGGCTGGATCGTCACGTCGGAAGCGCCGCTCGGCCGCTACACGGTCGTCACGTTCGCGAGCGGTTTCAAGCCGGGGACCAGCGCGATCTGTTATGCGCGCAATGCGAATGTCGGCGTCTTCGACGGCACGACGCTCGTCGCGCTCGGCTATACGGCACGCTCGGCCGGCTGGCAGCTGGGCTCGGTGGAACCACTGGAAAGCGGCGCGCTGCTGGTCTGGGGCGGCGATGGCCCGTCGGCACCCGTCGGCGAGCTGCGCGACGAACATGGCGGCTTGCGGCTGACCGCCGTCGCCGCCGAGCGCACGTTCTGCCACGGCCGTGCCGTCGTGCCCAACGTGTACGGCAAACCGCTCGACGCGGCGCGCAAGATCCTGATCGCGCGTGGCTGGCAGCCGCTGCGTCCGCACGAGAAGCCGGACCCGATGGACGGCGCGGCCACGCTCGCGAAACACGGGATCATCGAAGCCGAAGCGTGCTCGGGCACCGGCATGGGATATTGCGCGCTGCGGTATCGGAACGCGGCCGGCGTGCTCGGTGTGACCACGGCCGGCGGCGAGCCGGACGTGCCATCGGCGAACACCGTGATCGATTATCAGGTGGCTTGCCGAAAGCAGTGATCGGCGCGGGGCGCAGCGTCGGCACGCGCGCCGGTTCGTTCACGCGGGATCGCACCGCATGCGTTCGTTGTCGCGGCGAAACGGCGCGAATCTCGGCGAGCCGCACACCTGGTCGATGGGAAACGGGCTGTACGAAATGCGACTGAAGGGCGCCGAAGGCATCGCCCGGGTGTTCTACTGCGCGATCGTCGAGCGGCGTATCGTCATGCTGCATTGTTTCGTGAAGAAGACGCAAAAGACGCCGCGCAAGGAATTGCAAATCGCACGGCAACGACTCAAGGAGGTTCAAGATGGCAACGTATAAGGCGCTACGCGAGCGTGCCTTGTCCAACCCCGAGGTGCACGCCGAATACGAGCGGCTCAACCGCGAAGAACTCGCACTGCTCGACATGATGCTGGCTGCCCGGCGAGACGCCGGCCTGTCGCAAGCCGATGTAGCCGAGCGCATGGGCACGCAAGCACCGGCGGTGACGCGGCTCGAGCGCGCGCTCGCAACGGGCCAGCATTCACCGTCCATCGACACGCTGCGCAAGTACGCGGCAGCTTGCGGCAAGAAACTCGTGATCTCGCTCGCGTGATGCGTCGCACCGGCCACCCGTCGTGTTCGCGGCCGGCGCGACGCGCGATCGAAACCCATGTCGATCAGCAGGCGAGCTTCACGCGAGTGAACAGCGCCGCAAACCCGTCAGCCGCGGCGCGCATCGCGCATCGACTGCATGCATGACGGAATCAATGCGCATCGCCCGGTAACGAATCCACTGCCGGCGCGCGTGCGTACTGGTCAGCGATTCGCGCCGAGCGCCACGCGTAACCGCTCCATCAGCCGCGTGTAGTGCCGCACCACCTCGGCCTTGTCCGTCACGTTGGCGGTCGAAAACCGCTCCGACCACGCGGCCTTCCACTCGTACGTGCCGTGCACGCTGCGGTCGCCGTCCGGCGACTGGATCAGCGAACGAATCCGCGCGTCGCGCCCCGGCCCCGTATGCATCTCGAACAACGCGTGGATGAACGTGTGATACGCGTCGTACACGTCGTCGTCGAACAGGTAGCGGTAGATGTGGAACGTGCGGTCGAGTTCGCGCTTCGCGCGGATCACGTCGTCCGGCGAGATGTCCTTCCAGTAGCCGATCCACGTGTAGAAGCACAGCAGCGCATTGAGCTGCGGCGCAACCGTGTCATACAGCGTGAGCCGCTTTTCGATCAACCGCTGGTTGGTCCACTGCACGAGCTCGAGCCGCTTCAGCCGGCGCGCGACGAGCCAGCCGAGACACGCGACCGACAACGGCGTCAGCACGCCGAGCACGAGCTTGACGATTTCCAGCGAATTCCACGGATTGTTGAATGGCTGCATGAATGGCTCGACAAGAATGACGCACCGCGCAACGGATCGCATCGCGCGCAGCGCGCGCCGTCACGGATCCCTTCGCGATTGACCGTTAGTTGCTTGCGCATCGAAATCGCACCGTGACTCAGCCGGTGCGCGGCAAGCGGCTCGTCCTCCCAGTGTATCGGTCAAATGTCACCGGCCGGTGACGATTCGCCGAATCGGCGTCACACACCCGCGCCGCGTTACGTCGGCAGCGCCGAGGTGAGCTTGATCTTCTGCATCGGAATGTCGGTCTTCACGCTGAGCACACCCGGGATGCGCGTCAGGTATTCCATCTGGAAGCGCCGGTAGTCGTCGATGTCGGCGGCCACCACGCGCAACAGGAAATCGCAGTCGCCGGCCATCAGATGGCATTCGACCACTTCCGGCATCTGCTGGACGGCCTCGGCGAAGCGGTTCACGGATTCGGCGTCCTGCCCCTTCAGCCACACGCGCGTGAAGATGGTCAGACCCTTGCCGACCTTCGCCGGGTTCAGCACGGCCACGTATTTCTCGATCACGCCCGCTTCCTCGAGCAACCGCACGCGCCGCAGGCACGGCGACGGCGACAGCCCGACCTCGTGCGCGAGTTCCACGTTCTGCATGCGGCCGTCGCGTTGCAGCGCGCTCAGGATCCGTCGGTCGATAGCGTCAAGCTTCATTGGCATCAAATTCCAAAAAAATCGCGAATCCCGCGCTCAATGCCAAATTCTTATGAATTTCGATCGGCAACGCAACCCGATTCGAGTCAAAAAAGCAGACAATCCTCCTCCCCCGAAGGAGGAGTAATGAGCAGTAGCGTTTCAACGTCGTCCGGGCTTCGCGACAAGCCCGCCTATGTCGCCGAGATCGGCCGCGGATTGCGCGCGGCGCTGCCCGTCATGCTGGGCTTCGTGCCGTTCGCGCTGGTGCTCGGCGCGCAGGCCGCGCAAAAAGGGCTGAGCCTGTTCGAGGTGCCGATGATGACGGGCCTGAACTTCGGCGGCGGCTCGGAATTCGCGGCGATCCACCTGTGGACGTCGCCGCCGCACATTGCGCTGATCGTCGCGATGTCGTTCCTCGTGAACTCGCGCCATATCCTGATGGGCGCGGCGTTCGCGCCCTACATCCGGCGCCTGCCGCGCCGCCGCGCGTTCGCCGCGCTGTTCTTCATGTGCGACGAAAGCTGGGCGATGTCGCTCGCCGACGCGCGCTCGCGCGCGGCCACGCATATCAGCGTCCCCTATTACGCGGGCATATGCGCGGGGCTGTACCTGACGTGGATCTCGATGACGACGCTCGGCGCGGCGGTCGGCCCGACGATCGGCAACGTCGAGCAATACGGCTTCGACATGGCGTTCACGGCCGTGTTTCTGGTGCTTCTGCGCGGGATGTGGAAAGGCATGCGCGCGAGCCGTCCGTGGTTCGTGAGCCTCGTCGTCGCGGCCGCCACGCACCTGGCCGTGCCCGGCGCGTGGTACGTCCCGGCCGGCGCGTGCGCGGGCCTGATCGCCGCGCTGCTGTGGGAGCCGCGCGATGCTGCCTGATTTCGCGACGGTCGCGACCATCGTGCTGATGGCAGCGACGACCTACCTGTCGCGCGTGCTCGGCTACGTGCTGCTGCGCAACCGCACGCTGAGCCCGCGGATGGCGTCGGTGATGGAGAACGTGCCCGGCTGCGTGCTGATCTCGGTGATCGCACCGGCATTCGTGTCGACGCGCCCGGCGGATCTGCTCGCGCTTGCCGCCACGCTGATCGCGGCGATCCGCCTGTCGATCCTGCCGACCGTCATCGTCGGCGTCGTGTCGGCCGGCGTGCTGCGGTACCTGCTCGGGTAAGCGGCCAAGCGGGCCGCGCGGTTCCGGCCCGCGATACGGCCAGCACGTCGAGCCGGAGATAACGGGCGCCTCATGCGCCCGTTTTCGCATTCGCGCGCAGGCGCGGCGCTGCACGACGCGACACGCGTCGCGACCGGATGCTAGCCTTTCGGGTAACCGCGATGTCCTTTCCCCCATTGCCCATCTGCGAGGATCGTCCCGATGTCAGAAATCCACCCGCTGTTCGACCGCGTCCTGCTCACCAACGACGACGGATTCGACGCCCCCGGCCTTGAAGTGCTCGAACAGGTCGCCACGCAACTGGCGCGCGAAGTGTGGATCGTCGCGCCCGCCGAAGACCAGAGCGGCACGTCGCATTCGCTGAGCCTGCACGAACCGCTGCGCGTGCATCGCAAGGGCGAGCGCCGCTTCGCCGTGCGCGGCACGCCGGGCGATTGCGTCGCGATCGCGGTCAGTCACCTGATGAAGGACGCACGGCCCGACGTCGTGCTGTCCGGCGTCAATCGCGGCGCGAACCTCGGCACCGAAACGGTGTTCTCCGGCACGGTCGGCGCCGCGATGACGAGCATGCTGGTCGGCGTGCCGGCGATCGCGCTGAGCCAGGCCTTCAGCGATCGCAACGCGGTGCCGTGGCATACGGCGCGCACGCATGCGCCGGACGTGATTCGCCGGCTGATCGCGGCCGGCTGGGACAGCGATGCATGTCTCAACGTGAACTTCCCGGCGCGGCCGGCCGACGACGTGCGCGGCCTGAAGGCGACGAACCAGGGCGCCGGCACGCTGCAGGGCGTCGAAATCGTGTCGGGGCGCGATCCGCGCGAGATCGACTATCACTGGCTGAAGCTGGCGCGCGCGCCGCGCGACGACGATGCCGATTCGGAAACGGTCGCGCTGGGCGAAGGCTATATCGCGGTCACGCCGCTGAAGTTCGAACGCACGCACGACCACGCGCTTGCGCGGCTGCGCGCGCGCATCGGCTGAGCGACGAGATCGAGGTTGGCGCAGCGCTCGAGCCGGGCGATGCGCCGGCACGTGCGTGCCGGGTCGGGGCGAACGGCTGCGCCCCGGCGACACGGTTCGGCCGGGCGGCGCGGCGCCTCCGACACGCGCATCCGTAGCCGCATCTCCCCACATCCGCCCGCGTGCGCGCCGGCACTTGCGTCATACCGCCATCACGTCAGATTCAAGCCTCCGTCGAGCATCACGATCTCGCCCGTCACGTAATCGGATGCCACCAGCATCGAGACCGTCTGCGCAATGTCGTCCGGCGTCGCAGCACGGCGCATCGGCGCGCGCTCGCGCCACAGGGTCTGCGCATCGGTCCAGTCGGCGGTCAGCGGCGTATCGACGAGCCCCGGCGCGACCGCGTTGACGCGAATTGCCGGCGCGAGCGTGCGCGCGAGCAGCCGCGTCGTGTGATTCAGCGCGGCTTTCGCGGCCGCGTACGGAATCGACGCACCCTTCGGCCGCACGCCGGCATGCGAGCTGACATTGATCACGCAACCGGCGCGCCCGCGCGATGCTGCTTCGAGCAATGCTGGCTGCGCCTCGGCGACGAGCCGGAACGGCGCGATCACGTTGATCTCGTGCATCTCGCGCCACACGTCGGGCGTGGCCGCCGCCAGATCGTCATGCGGAATCACGCGGCTCACGCCCGCATTGTTCACCAGCACGTCGAGCCGCCCGTGCACGGCGACCGCCTCGCGGATCAGCCGCACGCGCTCGCCGTCGTCGGCGAGATCGGCCTGCACGTAGGCCGCGCCGAGTTCGCGCGCCATCGCGCGGCCGACCTCCGCCGAGCTGCGCGAATGCAGGATCACCGTGTAGCCGTCCGCCGTCAGACGCCGCGCGATTGACGCGCCGATACCGGACGTCGAGCCCGTGACGAGCGCAACCGGCTTCGATGTGCGCGATGGCAGCGCGTCGGCATCCGTTTCGGCGTCGGGCGAAATTGTCGGTAGATGCAGCGTATCCATGAGCGGAAATCCAGCAGTGACGTTCCCGCATCATAAGCGCGATGGCCGCAACCGGGTGCGGGTCGCGGCGGCCATCGCGCCGCGCCTGGCAAGCGATCCGATTTGCCAATCGCTTCCCGGTACGAGCCTCGGGTATCGCAAAGCCCATCACTCGGTCTGACGTGGATTCGCGTGGTCTGCGGAATACGGGAAGCGTCGTGATTAATATTTTTTAAATAACCATTTTCGACAGTTAATCGATAAATCAGGAATAACTCTGTCAACCTTTGTCACGAGCGGTATTTAGCAAAATCAAACTGGATAGAATGCTGGTGCGTTGTCACCGATCGGCCTCCCCCTAAAAAAACAATCTGCTTTCGACGAAGCAAATTGAACAGCTGACGTGACCGTGCGAGATCCGAGCCTGCTCACGCCAATAGCGACCGAGCAGGACCATTGAATCCACAAAACAGGGAATCGGCACCGAGGATTTCCTGGCCGCGTGCGTGGTCGCCAAAATCGCCTCGTCCTCAACGAGACAACTCCACTTATCCGGCATATTCGAAATCGCTATTGGCGTGGGCAGGCTCGGCATACTAATCAGAGGCGCAGTGCCTCAACCAGCGAAGGAGTTCCAGATGAGCAAGAAAATCCTTGGGCCGTTATCGGCAGGTGCGGTGGCATTGGCCATCGCGTTGCCGGGCATTTCGTATGCGGCGGACGGTACGATCGATTTCAACGGCGAAGTCGTCTCGCAGACCTGCACGATCAATGGCAACAACACCGGCAAAAGCGACTTCACCGTCACGCTCAAATCGGTGCCGGCGTCGGCGCTCAAGAAGGATGGCGATTTCGCCGAGCGTACGCCGTGGACCATTGCGCTGACCAACTGCACGCCCGCATCCGGCAACGTGACGGTCTACTTCGAACCCGGCCCCCAGGTCGACTTCAACACCGGTCGGCTCAAGAACTCGACCGGCACGGCCACCAACGGCAAGGCGTTTGCTACCAATGTCGAAGTGGGCTTGCTGAACAGCGGGTTCCAGCCGATCACGCTGGGTAACGATCCTTCCACGCAGGGTGCCGACGTCGTGGCGATCGGCGCGGACGGGACGGCTACGCTGAAGTTCTACGCCCAGTACGTGGCAACGGGCGGAGCGGCAACGCCCGGCCCGGTGCAAACCCAGGTCATGTACACGTTGAACTTCAGCTGATCGAGACACGTCGACATGACGCCCGCCCCCTTGCCAGGGGCCTTCGCATTCCTAATCATCAGAATCGGATTCCCAGACATGTTCCCATGGAAGACAGTAGCGCGTTCCGCCGTCGCGGTGTTGCTGACGTGCGTTTCGACGGCGTACGCCAGTGTCGTGATCATGGGCACACGGGTGATCTACCCCGCTGGCGATCGCGAGGTCTCCATCAAGCTCAGCAACGAAGGATCATCGCCCGCACTGGTGCAGACCTGGCTCGACAAAGGCGATCCCAAGGCGCAACCCGGGGCCGTCCAGCTGCCGTTCACGCTGATGCCGCCGCTGTTCCGCATGGAGCCAAGGAAAGGTCAGACGCTGCGCCTCATTTATACCGGGGAGCCGCTGCCTCAGGACAAGGAATCCGTCTTCTGGCTGAACGTGCTCGAAGTTCCGCCCAAGGCGCAGGTGTCGACGGAAAACGAGAACCTGATGCAATTGGCATTCCGCTACCGCATCAAGATATTTTTCCGGCCGAAGGCGCTGCCGGATAACCCCGACGCAGCCGCCACTCAGCTGAAATGGACGCCCGTGCCGGAAGGCGGCGAAATGAAAGTGCGGGTGGACAATCCTTCCGCCTATCACGTGACGATCGTGAACATCGACGCCGGAATCGACGGCAAGTCGTATTCGGACAGCGTGGGCGGCATGGTCGACCCAGGGGCGAGCATGACGTTCCTCCTGAAGAAATCCGCCGTCACGCCGGCCGCCGGGCCGTTCGAAGTCAAGTATCGCTATATCAACGACTACGGCGCGGAGATCAACGCGACATTCCCGAAGAGCAAGTAGCGACACGCGCCCTGCCCTCCGTCGCTCGCTGCTCGAGCGACCACGCATGCGGAGCTTCAGGCCGCTCTCCCGATCATGTTCGCGGGTCACCCAGGTTCTCCCATCATCATGTATTCGTATTCGCTCGAATCCGGAAGCAAACGCATCGTCATGAGACCGTTGGTGGCGTTGCTCACGCTATGCGCAGCCAGCGTGATGCAGCCGGCACGTGCGAACGGCGACACGACGACGAAGGACGTCCAGTTCGACAGTCAGTTCCTGCTGGGGCCGGACGGACGCTCGATCGACGTGAGCCGGTTTGAGAGAGGCAATCCGGTGGTCCCCGGTCAATATCTGGTCGACGTGATCGTGAACGGGAACTGGGTGGGCCGTCAGGCCGTGAAGTTCGGGCCCCGCAACGGCTTGAATGCCGCGCTGTGCTTCGACCGCAAGCTCGCCGAGCGCATCGGCCTGAACTTCGACGTGCTGTCACCGGAGAATCGTGCGCGACTCGCGTCCGCAAGCGTCGACGAGTGCCTGGACCTGAGATCGATGGTGGGCGACGCCAGCGTCGATTTCGACCCGTCCGACCTGAGGCTGGATCTCACCGTGCCGCAAGTCGCGGTGAAGCAGAACCCGCAAGGCTATGTGAGCCCGGAGCTTTGGGATGCCGGCGTGCCGTCGGCGACACTGGCCTACAACTTCACGGGCTCGCGTTCGACAGGAGGCGAGTCGACCGACTCCCAGGGCTTCCTCGGACTGAACGCGGGAGTCAACGTCGGCAGCTGGCATTTCAGGCACAACGGCTCGATGTCGTGGTCGACGGGGCGAACGCGCGAGTATCAAAGCATCGTCACGTACCTGCAGCACGACGTGCCGTCGCTGAGGAGCCAGGTGAAGATCGGCGACACGTATACCGACGGCCAGTTCTTCGACAGTTTCGGTGTGCGAGGCATTCAACTCGCCACCGACGATCAGATGCTGCCGGAATCGATGCGCGGCTATGCGCCGGTCATTCGCGGCGTCGCGAACTCCAATGCCCGTGTGACGGTCACGCAGAACGGCATCAAGCTTTACGAAACGATCGTGTCGCCCGGCGCGTTCGAGATCAAGGATCTCTATGCGACGGGATACGGCGGCAATCTGCTGGTGACGATCACCGAGGCGGACGGTAGCCAGCGAAGTTTCGCCGTGCCGTACGCGTCGGTCGTGCAGCTGCTGCGTCCGGGAATCTATCGCGTCACGGCCTCCGCGGGCGAGTTGCGCGACCAGCAAATCACATCGAAGGTGAAGGTGGTGCAGTCGACCGTCCAGCGCGGTCGCGCCACTGATCTCGATCAAAACGCAGACGACGGATGGCAGCACCGCAATCGGTTCAGGATCGTCGGCAGCTGCGAATTCGACGGCGGTCGGCCAGAATGCGACCGCGTCGGGCACGAATTCGACCGCAGTGGGCCAAGGGGCAACGGCTTCGGGACTGAACTCGACCGCCGAGGGTCAAGGGGCAATCGCTTCGGGGAAAAACTCGAAGGCCGACGGCCAGGCCGCAGCTGCAACGGGCGACAATTCAACGGCACTGGGGCAAGGATCGACGGCTTCGGGAGTCAATACGACCGCGGTGGGCCAGGGCAGCATGGCAAGCACTCCGAACTCCGTTGCGATCGGCACGGGTTCGGTAGCCTCGGCGCCGAACACCGTTTCGTTCGGATCCCCGGGCAACGAACGTCGGCTGACGAACGTGGCGCCTGGCATCAACGGCACGGACGCCGTGAACATGAATCAACTGTGGGGCGTCCAATCCACCGTCAACGAGGTGGCCCGTCGTGCGTACTCAGGCGTCGCCGCGGCAACCGCGTTGACGATGATCCCGGAAGTCGACCCGGGCAAAACGATCGCGGTAGGGATCGGCGGCGGCAGCTACCAAGGGTACTCGGCTTCGGCGATCGGCGTGTCCGTCCGCTTCAGCGACAACCTGAAGGCGAAGCTCGGCGTCGGGATCAGCGGCAATGGCAGCACTTACGGCGGAGGCGTGTCCTACCAGTGGTAAGTCGCAATGCCCCGGGCGTCGCAGTTGCAACTGGCGCTCGGGGCGTTATTGCATGAAGGAGACGGCAACGAGATCGTCACTTCCCGGCCGTCGGAAACCCGCTCCGCCCAACGACGGACCGCATGAGGCCAGCTCGCGGTGCACCAGCGTCACGCCGACTGCAATCGCTTGTGTCGCATCTGCCGCTCGCGTGAGCGCGGCCTCCGGCACCGACCGACGCGTTGCAGACATCCGGTGTCGCCACCATCCGCAGTCGCAACCTGTAGCCGGTCGCCAGTCGAACCCCGCATGCACGCCGATTCACACGCGACGCTCCGGTGTTACGTGGACTATTCGATCGACATCGCGCCGATACATCGCGTGACGATCAGCTCGCGGCCCTCGTCCAATTCTCCGATGCACCGATATCGTGAAAATCCTGGACATTCAGGATTGGAAAATAAATCCATTAAATAAAACGCCAACTGCAAAGCATGTAAAAAAAGTTCGTTTCAAGAACCAACTCCCAACACGCCATCGATACAATTTCATACAGCACCGCGACGTTCGCCGGTTCATGAAAATTCATTACAACAAAACTACATAGGGGACCTTATAGAAACCACACGAGACCAAGATGACAGAGCCTTCAGATTGCCCAGGGAGAAAAACCGCGCCAGAGGAACAGATCAATGAGAATAACGTTCCCTGTCGAAAGAAAGTGTTGGCGGAGATTCTGATGGCGGTCGCGGAATTTCAATTCACACTGGACGAACTGTTCCCGGACGTCCGCAAGCGCAAGGCCCACCCGCGCTACTTCGATCCGGTCAGCGGAGCGACGTGGAGCGGCCGGGGAAGAGAGCCTCACTGGATCCGCGGCAAGGATCGCAGGGCGTTCGAACTGGATAACGGCCCGCCGGCAAACGAGCCGGAACGCTGAGACGGCGTCGACCGAACATGCGGTCGTCGCCGTGTCGACGCGAGCGCACCATTCACCGAATCGCGGCCGCATCCGACACTCCGTGTTTGCGGCGTGATGGCACGTGGCGCCCGGCACGGCCGTTCGTCACCGTCGATTCCTGCTCCATGAGCATTGCACTTGGCAGCGTCGGCAGGCGCCCTGCGCCAAAGCCGGCCGCCGGCCTTCATCTCGTCTTCGATGCTCCGTTACCGTTGCGGTTTCCGTTGCCGCCCCGGCCGTTTCGATTGCCTGCCAAAAATACGGATATCGCGAGTTTTACGCGGCTTCAAAACCATCCGCCCCGGATCATCCCTGTTTCGGCAGATCGACGAATTCCTCGAGTTTGCCGGCCACGTACAGGCGCTTGCCGATGCGCGGGTATTCGCACACGTCGTGCTCGAGGCGCTGCCCGAACACGAGCATTTGCAGCGGCGCGTCGCCGGTATTTTGCAGCGTGTGCGCGTCGCCGCCGCGCGCGAAACCGAGGAAATCGCCCGGGCCGACTTCGCAGGCGCGTTCGCCGATCGTGACGGTGCCCGTGCCGGACAGCACGTACACGCATTCCTCTTCGTACAGATGGCGGTGATACTCGGCCGATTCGTGACCGGGCATCAACGTGAGCAGGTGGCAGCCGATCTGCGTAAGACCGGTCAGGTCGCTCAACTGTCGTTTGAGGCGAACGGCGTTGGGATTGAGCGAATGCACCTCGCGGGCCGGTTCCATCTTCGCGATGTCGGCGGCTTTCAGCAGTTCACGGGGAGATGTCGTGGACATGGGGATCTCGTCGGCGTCAATGCAGCGGTTGAACGCGCCGCCCAGGCGGGCGCGGCGTGCATGCCGCGTCATTGTCCGTCATTTTCAAGCGAATGCGGTCACCGGCACGATCGCCGCCCACCGCTGCCTGGCGACGTCGCTCAGCCCACGTGCACGCCGCGCAGCTTCATCAGCAACGCGACGAGGCGATCGATGTGTTCGTCCTCCGTGCGCCACGACGACACACTGATCCGGAACGCCGGCCGCCCCTGCCACACGGTCTGCCCGAACCATGTGTCGCCCGAATCCTGGGCGGCCTGAAGGATCGCGATCGTCTCGTCGTCGGTGCCGGCGCGCACGAGCACCTGGTTCAGCACGACACGGTTCAGCACGTCGTAGCCGGCCGCGCGCAGGCCGTCGGCGACGCGCTGCGCCTGCGCGCAATGCCGCTCGACCAGCGTCGCCACGCCGGCGCGGCCGAGCGCGCGCAGCGCGGCCCACACCGGAATGCCGCGCGCCCGCCGCGAAAACTCGAGGTTGAGATTCTTTTGCGCATCGCGTGCGCCGCTCAGGTAGACGGCGTCGCTGTTCATCGCGCTCGCGAGCGCGGCTGCGTCGCGGCAGATCACCATCGCGCCGTCGTACGGCGTGTTGAGCCACTTGTGGCCGTCGGTGGTCCAGCTGTCCGCGCCGTCGATGCCGTCGGTGAGCGCGCGCTTCGACGACGCGCGCGCCCACAGCCCGAACGCGCCGTCCACGTGCACCCACGCGCCGGCGGCCTTCGCGAGCGGAATCAGCGTCGCGAACGGATCGAACTCGCCGGTGTTCACCTCGCCGGCCTGCACGCAGAGGATCGTCATCTCGTCGAGCGGCGGCAATTGCGCGGGATCGATGCGGCCGTGCGCGTCGACCGGCGCGACGATCAGGCGCTTCATCCCGAAGCCGAGCACCCGCAGCGCCTTCTTCACCGTGACGTGCGCGAGCTCGGAGAGCACGACCTTCACCTCGGGCGCGCCGATCAGCCCGTCCTCGTCGACGTCCCAGCCCTTGCGCGCGAGCAGCGCACGCCGCGCGGCGACCAGCGCGACCAGCGTGCAGGCCGTCGCGCTCGTGCCGAATCCGACCGCGCTGTCTTCCGGCAGCCCGAGCACGTCGACGACCCAGCGCGCCGCCTGTCGCTCGATCGTCGCGGCCACCGGCGAATTCGCGAACGACGATGCGCACTGGTCCCACGCGAGCATCAGCCGCTCGGCCGCCGCCGCGGCCGGCAGCGTCGCGCCGATCACGAAGCCGAAGTAGTTCGGGCCGTTCGATGCGACGGTCGCGGGCGTGCCGCGCTCGTCGAGCAAGCGCAGCACGTCGTCGGCCGGGTAGCCCGTATCGGGCAGCGGTTCGTCGAAGGCCGCAAGGCCGGCGAGCGCGGCCGCATCGGGGTACGCGCGCCGTTCGCCGGTCGCTGCGAGATATGCGTGCGCGCGCCGGTCGGCGTCGGCCAGCAGGGCGAGTTCATCCATGTCGTTTGCCTCTGTGAAGATCAGAGTTGCAGGAGATCGCGACCGAGCTGCTGCAGCGCATCGTCGATCCGCTTGTAGTACGTGAACTTGCCGACGCGCGTCGCCCGCACGAGCCCCGCATCCGCGAGGATGCGCATGTGGCGCGTGGTCGTCGCCGGCGCGATGCCGAGCTTCTCGGTAATGTACGTGCAGCACACGCCGAGTTCGTCGAAGTCGCCATGCGGCTGCGGCGGGAAATGCTTGCGCGGCTGCTTCAGCCAGCGCATCACGGCCAGACGGCTTTCGTTGGCCAGTGCGCTGATGCGGGTGACGTCGTCCATGGGTTCGGGCTCGTTTGACGTTTTGAATATTAGCTAAATGACGAAACGTGTACAACCGGTTTCGCCGGAGACGGTTGCGCTCTCCGGCATGCGGGAACGTGACGGAAGCGGCCCCGGTGCTGTTGCGCCGCATTCGACGCCATCGTGTCGGCGGCTGACCCACGAGCGCGGCAGCGCGGCGCTTCGGTTGCGATCACGCGGCTGTCAGCGCCTGCGCCAATCTTTCGATCAGCGCACGCACGCGCCGCGGCTGCACCGCCCCGCCTGGATAGACGATCTGCAGGTCGACTTCGCCCGGCGAGAAGTCGCGGAGGATTTCGACGAGCGCGCCGGACGCCAGATCGTGCTCGACGTCGAGTCGCGATTTCAGCGCGACACCGCGCCCCGCGACACACCACGCGCGCACGAGCGCGCCGTCGTTGGCCACGCGCCGGCCGCGCACCATCACGCGTTTCAGCTCATCGTCGATGCGGAACGGCCACTCCGCATACAGTTCCTGGCCGAAGCGCATCACGATGCAGTCGTGCGCGGCGAGTTCGTCCGGGTGCCGCGGCGTACCGCGCGCGGCGAGATACGCGGGCGCGGCGCACACCACGCGGCGCGAACGGCCGAGCGACAGGCTGCGCAACGCGCTGTCGGCCAGCATGCCGCGCCGGATCGCGAAATCGAGCCCCTGCCCGACGAGATCGACGTAGCCGTCGCCGAGATGCAGATCGACAGTGACGCCGGGATGCTCGTCCAGGAACGCGTCGACCACCGGCACGACGCGCGCCTGTCCGAGATCGGCCGGCGCGCTCAGCCGCACGGGCCCCGACAGCGTCTGCGCGCCGAGCCTCACACGGCTTTCGAGTTCGTCGGCTTCGGCGAGCAGGCGCCGTGCACCCGCGACCACCGTGCGACCTTCATCGGTCAGGCTGATCGCGCGGGTCGTGCGCGTGAGCAGCGTCGCGCCGTAGTAGCTCTCGAGCGCCGCCAGCCGCTCGGAGACGGTGGCCGGCGACAGGCCGATCTCGCGGCCGGCCGCGGCGAGCCCGCCCTTCTCCACGATGCGCAAGAACAGCGCCAGATTGTCGAGCAGCATTCTTCGCCTCCTCCGAAGGATATTTTCGAAGTCTGCCCAATTATCCGGATCGGCCGCAAGCGCTAGAGTGGGCGCTACTTGCCGGCGCGCTCACGGGCCGGCCTCGACGACGAGAGGGCACACGACATGGAATACCGCACGCTCGGCCGCTCCGGCCTCAAGGTTCCCGTACTGAGCTTCGGCGCCGGCACGTTCGGCGGCACCGGCCCGTTGTTCGGCGCATGGGGCAACACCGGCGTCGACGAAGCGCGCCGCCTGGTCGATATCTGCCTCGATGCCGGCGTCAACCTGTTCGACACGGCCGACGTGTATTCGGACGGCGCATCCGAGCGCGTGCTCGGCGCCGCGATCCACGGACGGCGCGATCAGGTGCTCATCTCGACCAAGACGGGCCTGCCGACCGGCGACGGCCCGAACGACGCCGGCACGTCGCGCCCGCGGCTGATCCGCGCGGTCGACGACGCGCTGCGCCGCCTCGATACCGACTACATCGACCTGCTGCAGCTTCACGCGTTCGACGCGGCCACGCCGGTCGAGGAAGTGTTGTCGACGCTGGACGACCTGGTTCGCGCAGGCAAGGTGCGCTATATCGGCGTGTCGAATTTCGCGGGCTGGCAGATCATGAAGTCGCTCGCAGCGGCCGACCGGCACGGCTGGTCGCGCTACGTCGCGAACCAGGTCTACTACTCGCTCGTCGGCCGCGACTACGAGTGGGACCTGATGCCGCTGGGCGCCGACCAAGGCCTCGGTGCGCTGGTATGGAGCCCGCTCGGCTGGGGCCGGCTCACGGGCAAGATCCGCCGCGACGCGCCGTTGCCCGAACGCAGCCGCCTGCACGACACGGCCGGCTTCGGGCCGCCGGTCGACGACGAACGACTGTACGACGTGGTCGACGCGCTCGACGCGATCGCCGAGGAAACCGGCAAGACGGTGCCACAGATCGCGCTGAACTGGCTGCTGCAACGCCCGACCGTGTCGTCGGTGATCGTCGGCGCGCGCAACGAGGAACAGTTGCGCCAGAATCTCGGCGCGGTCGGCTGGTCGCTGACCGACGCGCAGGTCGCGAAGCTCGATGCGGCGAGTGCGGTCGAAGCGCCGTATCTGTACTTCCCGTATCGCCGCCAGCACGCATTCGCGCGGCTCAATCCGCCGATGCGCGGCTAAACGAACCCGACGACGGGCGTGTTCCGCAACGGCGGATCGGTGCGGCCGTCGTCCGTCAGTCTCGCTGTGCGGCCAGCGCGCGGTCGATCATCTCGCCGATCCGCCGCGCGAGTGCATCCATTCGCTCGGCCGGCACGCCGCCGTAGCCGAGCACGAGCCCGTTGTAGCCATGCGCGGTGCCCGGCAGGCAGAAAGACGACAGCGGCCGCAGGATCAGCCCGTGCGCCTGCGCGACGCGGCTCAGCGCCGTGTCCGCTACCGGCACGTCGAGCCGCGCGGACAGATGCATGCCGCCCGCGCCGCCCGACACCGTCAGCCGCGTGCCCAATCGCCGCGCCAGCGCGTCGTGCAGCGCGTCGCGCCGCTCGGCGTACACACGGCGCATGCGCCGCAGATGCCGCGTGAAGTGCCCGGCCTCGATGAAATCCGCGAGCGCGCGCTGCTCGACCGCGCGGCCCTGCAACATCAGCGCCCCCGCCGCGTCGCGCAGCGGCTGCGCGAGCACGGGCGGCACGACCATGAAGCCGATCCGCAACGCGGGAAACATCACCTTGCTGAACGTGCCGAGGTAGATCACCGGTGCATCGTCCGCGAGCCCTTGCACGGCCGCGTGCGGCGTGCCGTGGTGGCGAAACTCGCTGTCGTAGTCGTCCTCGATGATCCACGCACCGGCCGCGCGTGCCTGTGCAACGAGCGCGAGCCGCCGCTCGAGGCTCATCACCGCGCCGAGCGGATACTGGTGCGACGGCGTGATGTAGACGAGCTTCGGCGGGCGATCTCGCCAGTCGTCCGAATGCGGCGCCAGCCCCTGCGCATCGACGCCGATCGGCTCGACACGCAGGTCGGCCGCGAGAAACGCGTTGCGCGCACCGTGGTAGCCGGGATTCTCGATCCATGCGACGTCGCCCGCGTCCGCCAGCGCGCGGGCGCACAGGTCGAGCGCACCCTGCGTGCCGTCGGTGACGATCACCTGCGCGGCGTCGCAACGCACGCCGCGCGACGCGCGCAGATAACCGGCGATCGCATCGCGCAACGCCGCGTCGCCTTCCGCGGACTGATAGCCGAGCTGCGCCGGCCCGGCCGTGCGCCACGCGCGTTCGACGCAGCGCCGCCATTGCGCGAGCGGGAATGCGTCGACGGCCGGCACGCCCGGCATGAACGGCAGCGATTCGTCGAGGCCGCTCGTCGCGCGCTCGGCCTGTGCGACGCGCCGCGACAACATCGCCGCATCGCCGGCGGGCGCCGCGGCGGCGATCCGCGACCCGCGCAAGCCCATCCGGGCGACCACCGTGCCTTGCCGCGTGCCGGTCACGAATCCTTCCGACGCGAGCCGTTCGTACGCGTACAGCACCGAGTTGCGCGCGATGCCGAGTTCGTCGGCCAGCGTGCGCGACGCGGCGAGCCGTGCGCCTTCCGCGATGCGGCCGCTCAGGATCGCATCGCGCAGACATGCGTAGAGCCGCTGCTGCTGCGACATCCGCGTGACCGCGTGCGGCCCCGCCTCGCGCTCGAAGGTCGACAGCAGCACCGCGTAATCCATCGTGGCTCCAGAATGTATGAATGTCTTGGGTCTACACATGGTGCCACGAAGTTTCTATCGTTGATGTCTGCTTTCGTTTCCGGCCGCGCCGGCAACGCTTCGTTTCATCCATCCTCGAAAGGTTCGCGACCATGAACGCTACCGACACCCGCCTGACCGTGCGCCCCGTGCGGCACGACGATTTCGACGACTGGCTGCCGCTGTGGGACGGCTACAACCGCTTCTACGGCCGCTTCGGCGACACCGCGCTGCCGCGCGAAATCACGCAGCTCACGTGGTCGCGCTTCCTCGACGACGACGAGCCCGTGCACGCGTGTGTCGCGGAACGCAACGGCCGGCTCGTCGGGCTCGTGCATTTCCTGTATCACCGGAGCACGACGCTGATCGGGCCGACCTGCTATCTGCAGGATCTTTTCACGCTCGAGAGCGAACGCGGCAAGGGCGTCGGCCGCGCGTTGATCGAAGCCGTGTACGACACCGCGCACGCGCAACGCGCCGAACGCGTGTACTGGCAGACGCACGAGACGAATCACACGGCGATGCGGCTCTACGACACCGTCGCGGAAAAAACCGGATTCGTGATCTACCGGAAGGTCTTGCCGCGCTGATCGTGCCGCACGGGGCGGCGCCGTCCCGGCCGCGTTACGCCAGCGGCCGCGCCTTGATCCACAGGAACAGCGGCACGCGCGACCACTGCTTCAGCGTGTCCGTGTCGGCGCGGTCAGGCAGCGGCTCGCGCAGCGACACGACCGCGAAGCCGGCGGCCTCCAGCGCGTCCATGTAGGCCTGCAGCGGCAACGACCAGCCCGCGAAGTGCATCGACAGCCCGTCGCGCGTTTCCACGCCTTCGAAATGCGCGCTGCCGAAATACGTGCCTTCGAGCACGAACGGCGCGTCGGGCTGCGGCCCCGCGAAACGGCCGCGATCGCGAAACGGATGCACGAGCGACACGAACAGCAGCCCGCCCGGTTTCAGCACGCGGCGCGCCTCGCGCAACGCGGCCGCCATGTCGTCGAGATCCATCAGCACGTTGTACGCCATCACGATGTCGAAGCTGGCCGGATCGAACGGCAACACGGCGGCGTCGGCGAGTGCGTAACGGTGTGCGGAATTCGCGCGACGGGCGGCGTCGAGCATCGCGGGCACCGCGTCGCTCGCGGTCACGTCGTAGCCGAGCGCCTTCAGTTCGCGGCTCACGCGGCCCTCGCCGCAACCGATTTCCAGTACGTGGCCGCTGCCGTGACCGAGGTAAGCCGCCAGCCCTTCGCGATACTTCCAGAATGCATCGTGGCCCGGCCTGCCGGCCCACTCGATCCACTGGTCGGCGACGTGCGCCCAGTGTTCCGTGATGGCTTTCGTGTCGGTCATGTGTGCTCCCGGTCGGTGTGCGGCGTGCTGCCCCAGGATGCGCATGGTAAGCCGAAGCGGCCGGGCGCGTGAGCGGGTGGCGCGAAGCAAAGCCGCCCGCCCCGCCAATTTCCGTTTCCGACCTCGGCGTTCTACAGTTACGAGAAACGACATGCGACGCTGCCGACGTTCACGTTCGGTCCGCGTCCGCCGATACGCACCCGATTCCGAGGAACGTCCATGCCGAGTATCGTCGCCGGTCCCGCCCATCTTCCGCCGAGCCCCGTCGCCGCCGAAACGCGCATGGTGCACGACGTCGCCACGCTGCAGCCGTCGGACTATCGTTCGGCCGACGGCGCATCGTGGGTCATCGCCACCGTCACACCGGCCCCCGACAGCGGCGAAAACGTGACCGGCACGACCTACTTCGATACCGCGAAACAGCAAACCGTCGCGGTGCCCGACGCGCGCCGGCGTTATGCGAACCGTGGCACCTGGCAGGTGGTCGCGAGTTCGAGCCCGTCGGTGCCCGCCACCGGCCGCTACGACTGGCTGACGCTCGCATGGCTGCCGATCAACCGGCGGCCGTTGCCGCAAACGCCCGAGCATCTGTATTCGCCGTTCATTCACGGCGGCACGATCGTCTACCGCTGGAATCCGGCCACGCAAGGCGGCGAACAGTTCGACAACGTGCGGATGATCTTTCCCGAGTGGCGGCAGCAGGTAGCGGACGTGCTGCGCGCCTCGCCCGGCGACTTCGCGCATGCTGCCGCGGGCGCGCCGGCATCGGCGCTCGATCGCGTACAGCAGGACGACAACCCGATGGCCGCCGTGCTCGACTTCGGCACCGCGCTGCATGAGGAACCGGTCGACCGGATCGCCGCACGCCTGCCGGCTTTGCTGCGCGTGAACGACCTGCACGAAGTGTCGGCGATCGTGTTCCAGTGCATCGCGGCGTCGCGCGAGGAGGACCGGCCGCGCCTGGTCGAAGCGATCAGCGGGTCGATCTTCTCGATCGACGACGGCGCGCGCCTGCTCGCGATTGCCTATGGCGCATTCGCGGCGGGCAGGGCGAAGCCGCGTCCGTTCAGCGATGCCGCGCAAGCCGCGCGGATCAACGACGTGTTCGCGACATTGAAGCAGCGGACGTCAGCGCTCGGCGTGCCGGTCGCTCAGGGTTCGCCGTGGTACGAATTCTTCACCGCTGATCGGCTCGGGAGCGCGTCGCCCGGCGCCGGCGCAAGCAGGCAGTAGTTGCCCAGGCCGCGCGATCGCCGGTCGACCTGACGCTTCGGCAAGCATCGACGAAAACAACGTCGTCCTGAATGCCGGTGCGCGGCGAGCAATTCGCGCGCGCAACTTACGGCGCACATTGCTCGGTCTGAACGGGAACCGCGTGCGTCGCTCAGGGTCGAATCGCGACATGACCGGCAACGTTGCCGTGTTCACCGGTCGATCCACGATCCCCGCACCTTTTTCTTCCCATGTTGAGCATCGGTCCCTTCTCGATCCGCGTCGTCGCGGTAGCCGCCGCCGCGCTGCTGGCGTGGCTCGTCGCCCGTTTCATCCAGCGCCGCCCGCCGGACGGCCAGCACAAGAGCGCGTCGAGCCTGATCCTCGACGTGCTGCTGCTCGGGCTGGTCGCCGCGCGCATCGGCTATGTCGCGCAATGGTGGCGCGAATATTCAGCGGCGCCACGGTCCATCATCGCGCTCGGCGACGGCGGCTTCGACTGGCGCATCGGCGTTGCCGCCGCGTTGACGTTCGCCGTGTGGCGGCTGCGCGGCCTGCCCGCGCTGCGCCGCCCGGTGGCAGCCGGCATCGTCGCCGGTCTCGCCGCATGGGGCATCGCGCAAGGCACGCTGGCCACGCTGCAGCACGCCGCGCGGCCATTCGCCACGATGCAGCTCGAAGCGCTCGATTCGACGCCGGTGCCGCCGCAACGCTTTGCCGGCAAGCCGCTCATCGTGAACCTGTGGGCAACGTGGTGCGCGCCTTGCCGGCGCGAGATGCCGATCCTCGAACAGGCGCAGCGCGAGCATCCCGGCATCACGGTGCTGATGCTCAACCAGGGCGAAAACGCGCAAGCCGTGCGCGCGTTCCTCGAACAGCAGGGGCTGCGTTTCGATAACGTGCTGCTCGATCCGCCGTTGCGTGCGATGCACGCATACGGGTCGCGCGGGCTGCCCACGACGCTGTTCTTCGATGCGAAGGGCACACTCGTCGAATCGCACATGGGCGAGATCACCGCCGCGCGATTGAAGGACGCCGTGGCGCAGCGCTTCAATCAGTGATGCCGTCGGAAGCCTGCGGGAAGGCGTGGTCGATCGTCGATGGCCGGGCCCGGTCGTGGCACCGCGCATGCCTCGTTCCACGATTGGCCGGCACGTCGCCAACCATTCGCCACGCTTACGGCCTCGACAGCACCATCACGCGCCCCGACACGCGCTGAAGCTTCAACCACCCGGTGTCGGCGGTGAAGCGAAGCTGCTGCAACGGAAAATCGAAGCCCGCCTTCTGCGCGGCGCTGACCACCGCGTCGGCGATCCAGCGGATCAGTTCCTTACCTTCGTCGGTCGTCTGGTGGCCGTTCTGGACACCGTAGAAATAGCGGTTCCCCGCGTTGACTTCGTTTTGCAGCTGCATCCAGTGCCCCGGCAGGCCAGGCAGCGTCCTGAACAGGTCGGCCACGCGCTGCGTCGTCAGCCCGCGCGCCCACAACGCGCCATTCACCGCCGGCCTGGCCAGGTTGTGGCGGTCTGCCTCCTGAGCTTGCCCCTTGATCTCGCCTTTCAGAATATCGGGTTTCGTCATCGCACTGTCCTCGTGAAGGCCCGCCAACGGGCCGATTGAATGAAAGCCGCCGAATAATGGAGCACGTAATGGAGCGCGCGCGCTCCGTGCACGATACAGCTAATCTCGAAATTAATCGCCTGTCAGGTGTATCAGGCGAACGCGTCGCGATATCGAATGGCGCAAATCGGCCTGCGCCGGCACGCGCCGAAGCCGTGGCTCCGCCCATCCATTCATTATTCAAAAAGGCGTGACGCGCAGCGACATCGTTTCGCGGATATTTTTAATCATATTCAATCAAACGTTAATCACTAAATCGAACTGTTTCGATCTCCGATTTTCTGAACAATTTCCATTCCAGGCCGAATATTTTTTTATTTATTTTTCGCCATGCTGGGCACGTCGCGTTTCAAACGGCAAACGTTTGCGCGACGCACAACAATGCCTTATCCACCGATCTTCAGGAGGCAAGCATGGCCGACTCTCAAACGTCCTCGAATCGCGCCGGCGAGTTTTCGATTCCGCCGAACACCGACTTCCGCGCGATTTTCTTCGCGAATGCCGCCGAGCAGCAGCACATCAAGCTGTTCATCGGCGACAGCAAGGAGCCCGCCGCCTATCACAAGCTGACCACGCGCGACGGCCCGCGCGAAGCCACGCTGAATTCCGGCAACGGCAAGCTCCGTTTCGAAGTGACGGTCAACGGCAAGGCATCGGCCACCGATGCCCGCCTCGCGCCGATCACCGGCAAGAAATCGGACGGCTCGCCGTATACCGTCAACTTCGGAATCGTCGTGTCGGAAGACGGTCACGACAGCGACTACAACGACGGCATCGTCGTGCTGCAATGGCCGATCGGCTGACGAACGCATGCTGCATCACGCGCGACACGGCGAAATCCGATCGCCGGCCGCGTCACGCAAGACCATCCATCAAGACGAGGACGACATGACACAACCCTTTACCCACGACGACCTGTATGCGCTTCTGCAGCTCGCGGGCAACGACGCAACCGCCGTACAGGCGAACGGCGATCAGGCGGTGCTCGACCGCATGCGTCAGTTCATGACCGCGCAGCTCGTGGAAAAACTGCCGCAATACGACGTGTTCGTCGACATCGCGACCATTCCGTACAGCTTCGACGTCGGCAGCTGGCAGAACAAGGTGAAGGCCGACGCTGCGGGCCAGGTGATCGCATGCACGGTGACGTGGGCCGGCGCGCCCGGTGTGCTGCCCGGCGCGGCGGCGAAGTTCGGCGTGGGCGCGGTGGTCAATTACTTCTCGAAGGCGACGCCGCAACCCGCGCAGCCGGAACCCGCGACGACCGGCGGCGGCGAGCGCGACGGCATCTTCAACCTGCCGCCGAACATCGCGTTCGGCGTGACGGCGCTGGTCAACTCGGCCGCGCAGCAGACGATCGAAGTCTATGTCGACGACAACCCGAAGCCCGCCGCGACGTTCCAGGGCGCCGGCACGCAGGACGCGAACCTGAACACGCAGATCGTGAACTCGGGCAAGGGGAAGGTGCGCGTGGTCGTGACGGCGAACGGCAAGCCGTCGAAGATCGGCTCGCGCCAGGTCGACATCTTCAAGAAAACCTACTTCGGGCTGGTCGGCTCGGAAGACGGCACGGACGGTGACTACAACGACGGCATCGCGATCCTGAACTGGCCGTTGGGCTGAGTCGCTCTCTCCTGTCGACGGTCGCCGCGCCGGACGGCGTGGCGATCCGCATCGACGCTGATTCTTTGTGATCCGAACGACTTTCGATTGCAGCCGAAGCGATACGATCACGCGCGCCCTTCGAATCCAAGCAGCACGTTCACCGTATTGATCCCGATTTCGTCGACCATGTAGCCGCCTTCCATCACGAACAGCGTCGGCAGGTGCAGGCGCGCGAGCACCTCGCCGATCCGCACGTAGTCGGGCGAGCGCAGCCTGAAATGACTGATCGGATCGTGCTCGAACGTGTCGACGCCGAGCGACACGACGAGCAGGTCGGGCGCATGCGTCGCGATCGCGGCAGCGGCGTGGCCGAGCGCCGCCGCGTAGGTGTCCCACTGCGTGCCCTTCGGCAGCGGCAGGTTCAGGTTGAAACCTTCGCCCGCACCTGCGCCGCGCTCGTCGGCGTAGCCGGAGAAGTACGGATACGACACGGCCGGCTCGCCGTGCAGCGACGCGAACAGCACGTCCGGCCGCTCGTAGAAGATGTCCTGCGTGCCGTTGCCGTGGTGGAAATCGACGTCGAGCACCGCGACGCGCGCGGCACCGCTCGCCATGCCGTGCTGCGCGGCGATCGCCGCGTTGTTCAGGTAGCAGTAGCCGCCCATGTACTCGCGGCCCGCATGATGGCCGGGCGGGCGGCACAGCGCGAACGCCGCGCGCGCGCCGCCGCTCGACAGCAGGTCGGCGCCAGTGAGCGCCGAGTTCGCGCTCGCGCTCACTGCCTCCCACGTACCGGCGTTGATCGGTGCACCCGCATCCATCGCGAAGAATCCCAGCTTGCCGTCGATGAAGTCGGGCAGCGTCGCGGCCGACGGCAGCGCGCGCACCGGCCATACGAGCGGCAGCGCCTGGCAGGTGCGCCCGCTCGCGGTCCACTCGTCCCATGCGCCCGCGAGGAAGTCGACATAGCGCGCGCTGTGCGCGCCGGCATAGCACGCGCGGTCGAACGCGCGCGGCGGGACCACGCTGCCGAGGCCGGCCGCGCGCACCTGCGCGAGCACCGTCTCGGCGCGGAGCGGGTTCTCGAACGATTCGGTGATCGCGCCGTCCTTCAGTTCGACGCCGCGATGCAGATGGTGATCGCTGCTGTAGACCGTGAGCATGGTTGACCGTCGCCGTGAGCGCTTGAAAGGGTGACAACAGTCTATTGACGCTGGACGGCACTTGTTTTGCTTTTCACCGCTCCGTTTCATACAATTTTGAGAAAACAGCCTACGGAGACCCGGGAATGAGCAAAAATCGCGCTTCGGTGGAACTGGACGGCGTCGACCGGGCGATGCTCCGCCTGCTGCAGGAGGATGGCGCGCTGTCCAACGCGACGCTCGGCGAACGGCTGTCGCTGAGCGTCACGCCGTGCTGGCGGCGGCGCAAGCGACTCGAGGACGAGGGCGTGATCACCGGCTACCAGGCGAACCTCGACCGCCGCGCGCTCGGCATGAACGTGTTCGCGTTCGTGCAGGTCACGTTCAACATGCATTCCGATCAGGATCCGGACCACTTCGAGGACGTGATGCGGCGTCACGACGAAGTGACGTCGTGCCACAAGATCACCGGCGCGGCGGATTACATCCTGCAGGTGGTCGCCGCCGATCTCGACACGTATGCGGACTTCGTCGAACGCGTGCTGAGGAAGCAGGCCGGCGTGTCGTCGATCCATTCGAGCCTCGCGCTGCGCGAGGTCAAGTTCTCGTCGCGCGTGCCGGTGCCGGATGCGTGATCGCATCGTTCAATCGCCCGTTCGCGGGCATCCGCAGTCGAACCTCATCCCATGGAGCGCTACCGTATGAAGCCTTTCACTTGTTCCGCGTCGATTGCCGCGATGATCGCCTGTGCGCTTGCATTGAGCGCGTGCGCGACCGAGCCCGCTTCCCCGCTTCCGCCCGATGTCGCCGGTCAGAACACCCAGGCCTCGCAGACCGCGCAAGCCGGACAAGCCGCGCCGCCGCTCGTCGGCGGCGATCGCGATGCGCATGGCTGCATCGGCTCGGCGGGCTACGCATGGTGCGAACGAACGCAGCAATGCGAGCGTCCGTGGGAACTCGCGAAGGCGCATGGCTTCGCGAATTCGGCGCAGGGATACGCGCAGTTCTGCCACGGCGGCGCGTCGAACTGATGCCGTGACGGCAACCGGATCGCGGTGCAACGCCGCGATCCGGATGAAGTAACGCTTTCGCGCGAATCGCGCCTGTTCCGTCCCCGCCGTTTTTGCCGTTCCGCGCCCCGCCTTTCCGGAAACCCGGACACGTAAAAAACCCCACGAAAACAAGGATATTCCGCGTGTGCGACACCGGAATCGAGTTCGGTTATATTACGCGCCCCTTGCCATCCCGCCCCCGTCGAATGCATTGCGCGCGGCCTCTTTCGGCGCAGCCTGAAGCCGTGTCCGGCGAGGCTTGCTGCACGGGCCCGCACGCTCGTTGCACGACCGTGAAGCGTGAACTTGCATGACCGCATCAAGCCGATCCGAAGGTGTCCTTCGCAACGGCTTCGCGTGCGCAAATGCAACGGTGAACGCGGCCGATCCGGAATTCCGGATTCGCGCTCCGGATCTCCGGACGCGCGGGTCGAACGCGAATCCGCATCGGCCGGGCGGCATGGCAAACCGATGCATCCAAGTTGAAAAAGGGATCTGCTGTGATCAAAACGTTACGGGTAATACTGTCGGCGCTCGCGCTGTGCGTCGCGGCGACGTCCGCGAATGCCGCCGATACGAAGAAGGTCGACGTCCTGCTGGTGGGCGGCGGCATCATGAGCTCGACGCTCGGCGTGTGGCTGCACGAGCTTCAGCCCGACTGGTCGATGACGATGGTCGAACGCCTCGACGGCGTCGCGCTGGAAAGCTCGAACGGCTGGAACAACGCGGGCACCGGCCACTCGGCGCTCGCCGAACTGAACTACACGCCGGAGAAGGCGGACGGCAAGATCGACATCTCGAAGGCGATCGAGATCAACGAGTCGTTCCAGATCTCGCGCCAGTTCTGGGCGTGGCAAGTCCGGCAGGGCGTGCTGAAGAACCCGCGCTCGTTCATCAACTCGACGCCACACATGAGCTTCGTGTGGGGCGACGACAACGTCCGCTTCCTGAAGAAGCGCTACGACGCGCTGCAGGCGAGCCCGCTGTTCCGCGGGATGCAGTATTCGGAAGACTACGACCAGATCAAGCAGTGGGTGCCGCTGATGATGGAAGGCCGCGACCGCAACCAGAAGGTCGCGGCAACGTGGACACCGATCGGCACCGACGTGAACTTCGGCGAGATCACGCGCCAGTTCGTCGGCTACCTGAAGACGCAGCCGAATTTCACGCTGTCGCTGTCGAGCGAAGTGCGCGAGATCTCGCGCAACGCCGACGGCACGTGGCACGTGTCGTGGGTGAAACTGCATTCGGATGAACCGCCGCAGGCCGTCGACGCGAAATTCGTGTTCATCGGCGCGGGCGGCGGTGCGCTGCACCTGCTGCAGGCCTCGGGCATTCCAGAGGCGAAGGACTACGGCGCGTTCCCGGTCGGCGGTTCGTTCCTCGTGACCGACAACCCCGAAGTCGTGAAGCGCCACCTCGCGAAGGCATACGGCAAGGCGTCGGTCGGCTCGCCGCCGATGTCGGTGCCGCACCTCGATACGCGCATCATCGACGGCAAGAAGATCATCCTGTTTGGGCCGTTCGCGACGTTCTCGACCAAGTTCCTGAAGAACGGCTCGTACTTCGACCTCGCGAAGAGCACCAACGTGCACAACGTCGCCCCGATGATGCGGGTCGGCATCGACGAGTTTCCGCTCGTCCAGTACCTCGCGGGCCAGCTGATGCTGTCCGACGACGACCGCTTCAACGCACTCAAGGAGTATTTCCCCGACGCGAAGAAGGAAGACTGGCGCCTGTGGCAGGCCGGCCAGCGCGTGCAGATCATCAAGCGCGATCCGAAGAAGGGCGGCGTACTGAAGCTCGGCACCGAGATCGTCAGCTCGCAGGACGGCAGCATCGCGGGGCTGCTCGGCGCATCGCCGGGCGCGTCGACGGCCGCGCCGATCATGCTGAACCTGATGCAGAAGGTGTTCAAGGACAAGGTCGCGACGCCCGAATGGCAGCAGAAGATCCGCCAGATCGTGCCGAGCTACGGCACGAAGCTGAACGACAGCCCGGCGAAGGTCGTCGAGGAATGGACCTACACGAGCGACGTGCTGCAGCTCTCGCCGCCGCCGAAGATCGACCTGACCGCGCCGTCGCAGGCGACGGGCGCAACCCCGGTGCGCCCCGCGAAGGCATCGGCCGACATGGCGCTGTAACGCGTCCGGCCCCGTTTCGTCGCATCGCACGGCCGCCCTTCGGGGCGGCCGTTTTTCATGGCGAAGGCGGGCGGTGCCGCGCGCGCTCGCCGGTGGCGGCTCCGCAGCCCCGCAAGGACGCTCGTCCGAAGCCGGCCGGTGCGTGCCGTATCGCCCACTGCCGGCTCCCCGCATCCGCTAGAATTGCGGGCACGCGCGACGCCGTCGCCACCCGATCCACCACCCGCATCGACGCGGTCACGCGACCGCCGGTGCGGCCCGCGCCCGAGCCGCGCGAGCGCCGCACGCCGTTGCCGCGCCCGCCGGGCGCGCCACCAACCGAATTCAGCTGGAGAAAGACCGTGTTTACCTGCCGAAACCAGAGCTGCGGCACGCAGTGGGAGACGTCCGACGTCGTCATCAAGGACGAAGGCCAGGGGCTGTTGTTCCGCTGCCCGCTGTGCGGCGCGCGCAACTATCTTGAACGCTTCGAGGACGATGAAGGCAACGTCCTCTACGAACAGATGGAAGGCCGCCCTTACCTCGGAGATCTCTCCTGACATGACCCAATCGACCGCCACGCCGTTCAGCGCGCTGCCGCTGACGCCCGCCATGCTCGCGAACCTCGCGCAGCTCGGCTATGTCGACATGACGCCGATCCAGGCCGCGAGCCTGCCGATCGCACTGGCCGGCCAGGACCTCATTGCGCAGGCGAAGACGGGCAGCGGCAAGACCGCCGCGTTCTCGCTCGCGCTGCTCGCGCGCCTCGACGCGCGCCGCTTCGACGTGCAGGCGATGATCCTGTGCCCGACGCGCGAGCTCGCCGACCAGGTCGCGCAGGAAGTGCGCCGCCTCGCGCGCGCCGAGGAAAACGTGAAGGTGCTGACGCTGTGCGGCGGCACGCCGATGCGACCGCAGGCGCAAAGCCTCGAGCATGGCGCGCACATCGTCGTGGGCACGCCGGGGCGCATCATGGATCACCTCGATCGCGGCAACCTGACGCTCGATGCGCTGAACACGCTCGTGCTCGACGAGGCCGACCGGATGCTCGACATGGGCTTCTTCGACGACATCGCGAAGGTCGCGCGGATGTGCCCGACGACGCGCCAGACGCTGCTGTTCTCGGCGACCTACCCGGACGGCATCGCGAAGCTGAGCCAGCAGTTCCTGCGTAATCCGAAAGAAGTGAAGCTCGAGGAGCGCCACGACGACAGCAAGATCCGCCAGCGCTTCTACGAAGTGACGGAAACCGAGCGGCTGCACGCAGTGGGCCAGTTGCTGAACCACTATCGGCCGGTGAGCACGATCGCGTTCTGCAACACCAAGCAGCAATGCCGCGACCTGCTCGACGTGCTGCACGCACAGGGCTTCCACGCGCTCGCGCTGCACGGCGAGCTCGAACAGCGCGAACGCGACCAGGTGCTGATCCAGTTCGCGAACCGCAGTTGCTCGGTGCTGGTCGCGACCGATGTCGCCGCACGCGGGCTCGACATCGCCCAGCTCGAGGCGGTGATCAACGTCGACGTGACGCCCGATCCCGAAGTGCACGTGCACCGCATCGGCCGCACCGGCCGTGCCGATCAGGAAGGCTGGGCGCTGAGCCTCGCCAGCATGGACGAGATGGGACGCGTCGGCGCGATCGAGCAGGCGCAGAAGCGCGAGGTCGAATGGCATCCGCTCGCGGAACTGAAGCCGGCCAGCAACGACCCGCTGCTGCCGCCGATGGAAACGCTGCAGATCCTCGGCGGGCGCAAGGACAAGATCCGCCCGGGCGACGTACTCGGCGCACTGACCGGCGACGCGGGCTTCGACGGCAAGCAGATTGGCAAGATCAACGTGACCGAGTTCTCGACCTACGTGGCGATCGAGCGCGGCGTCGCGCGCGACGCGCTGCGCAAGCTCAATGCAGGGAAGATCAAGGGCAAGCGGGTCAAGGTTCGGTTGATGGACGAGGAATGACGCGCTGATGCCGGCGCGCGCCGCAACGCTTACGCAGCGCGCGCGCCCAGCATCGCCAGATACTGCCGTACCGCTCCCGATTCCCCGCCGATCAGGCTGAGCGCGACGAGTTCGGAGCCCGGCACGTTGCCCGCGAGTTTCCGATACACGATATTCGGCGCCGCGATCCGGCTGAGCGGCGCCGGCACGAGCGCCACGCCGAGACCGGCGCCCGTCAACGCAAGCACGGACAACGTGCTGCTCACCTTGTGCGCGATGCGCGGCGTCCAGCCGAGCACCCGCCGCAGAATCGCGAGCTGCCCTTCGTCGTCGCCGTCGGCCGCATAGAAAATGAAAGATTCGTCCGCCAGCGCCGCGACGCTCACCGAGCGCCGCTTCGCGAGCGCGTGCCGGTCGCTCATCATCACGTTCCACGCCCAGCTGCCGACCGTCCGCACGGCCAGTTTCGGATCGAATGCCGCACCGAAGGCCGGGCAATAGCCGATGTCGAGGCGGCCCGCCAGGATGGCGTCCTGCTGCGCGGCCGGCGCCATTTCGTGCAGGTCGAGCGTCACTTCTGGCCATGCCGCGTGAAACGCGATCAGATCGTCGGACAGCCGCCCCGTCGCGACCGCATTGCCGACGAAGCCGATCCGCACCACGCCCGTCTCGCCGCGCGCCGCGCGCTGCACCACCGCCTTCGCGCGCTCGGCCTGCTCGAGCGTGTGTCGCGCTTCGGTGACGAGCAACCGGCCCGCGTCGGTCAGCAGCACCTTGCGGGTCGTGCGCTCGAACAGCGTTGCGCCCAGTTCCTCCTCGAGCGCGCGGATCTGCGCGCTCAACGCGGGCTGCATGATATTCAGACGCTCCGCCGCACGCCCGAAATGCCCTTCTTCGGCAACCGCGAGAAAGTAGCGCAAATGGCGAAGGTCCATGGAGTCGATTGATCACTCGCAACGATTAATCTCGAAATTTAATCTATTGGAATGAAAAGTCAACCGCGCGCATCCTGATGAATATCCGCTGCAACCCAGCGGACCTTCACGGGAGCCCGAACCATGTCGCGCCGAAACCGCATCGATGTTCATCAGCATGTCGTCCCGCCGTTCTGGGCCGACGCCCTGCCCGCGCACGGCGGCGACCCGTCCGGCTGGCGCAGCCCCGACTGGAGCCCTGACGCGGCGCTCGCGTTCATGGATTCGCTGCAGATCCAGACCGGCGTGCTGTCGCTGACCGCGCCCGGCGTGCAGGGCTGGAACGGCCAGGCAAAACGCGACATCGCGCGTCAGGTCAACGAATACGTAGCCAGCCTCGTCGCGAAATGGCCGACGCGCTTCGGCAACTTCGCGACACTGCCGCTGCCCGACGTCGACGGCGCGCTCGCTGAAATCGACCATGCGTTCGACACGCTAAACGCCGACGGTGTCGTGCTGCTCAGCAATTACGGCGGCGTCTATCTCGGCGATACGGCATTCGAAGACATCTGGGCCGCACTCGATTGCCGTCACGCGGTGGTGTTCATTCATCCGGCCAAACCCGCGATCGACGTCATGGCCGGCATGCCCGGCCCGCTGCTCGACTATCCGTTCGATACGACACGCACTGCGCTGCAGCTCGTGCTCAACGGCGTGGTGGCACGCTACCCGAACGTGCGCATCATCCTGTCGCACGCCGGCGGGTTCCTGCCGTATGCGGCATACCGCGTTGCCGAACTCGCGCCGGGCGTGCGCAACGACGTGCCGGACCGCGACGGGCTGCTCGACCTGCTGCGCACGTTCTACTTCGACACCGCGCTGTCGTCGCCGTCCGCGCTGCCGAGCCTCACGGCGTTCGCGCAACCCGATCGCGTGCTGTACGGCAGCGACTTCCCGTATGCGCCGGCCGCCGTCGGCACGTCGTTCACCCACGCGCAGGATGCGTATGCCGCACTCGACGCCGAGCGTCACGTCGCGATCAACCATGCGAACGCGCTGCCGCTGTTCCCCCGCCTCGCCGCCCTCGCTCGGTAACGCACGACGACGTGCGCGTGACGCCCTTTGACGGCGGCGGCGCGCGCTCGATCGGCGCGCCGCCTCCCCGCTGCGCGACGCCGTCAGAACGGAATGACGGCCTTCGCCCACACGGCCTCGCCGGCGGGCCGGTTGCGCACGAAGAACTCCTTCACGACGCGCGCCTCCACGCTGATCTTGCCGAACTGGTAACGGAAACCAGGCCCGATCGCGAACGTCTGTCCACGAAAGCCGTCGCCCGCGACCGGCTGGCCGTTCTGCATGTCGTCGGTGGTCTGCTTGACGAAGTACCCGGACAGTCCGACACGCGCGTTCGGCGTGACCGCATAGCTCGCCGAGTAGTCGATGTGGAACAGGTTCCCCGAGTGGTAATGGGTGTCGTTGTTCGACGAGTTGAAGCTGTAGGTCATCTTCGCGGACACCTCGACCTTGTCGTTCGGCAACCACGACACGCCGAACACGGGCCGCGCGGTGTAATAGTTCTTGCCGGTGTTCAGCGCCGCGTGCGCATCGTACTGTCCGGTCGGAAACACGAACTCGATCGCCGCGACGGTGCGCAGCGCCCCTGATCCCCATGCGATCAGCACGGGGCTGACGATCAGGTCGCCGAGATTGGTGCGGTTGAACGACGCACCGCCCGCGTCCAGCGCCAGGTGCTCCATCGGCAG
Source organism: Burkholderia territorii (assembly GCF_001718335.1). NCBI lineage: Bacteria > Pseudomonadati > Pseudomonadota > Betaproteobacteria > Burkholderiales > Burkholderiaceae > Burkholderia > Burkholderia territorii. The sequence goes on along the minus strand of NZ_CP013365.1, from coordinate 126,598 downwards.
CACCGCATACGCACCGTAGCGCCCGCCGAGCACCGACACGTTCGACATCCACACGACGCGCGGAATCAGCACGTCGGCATCGAGCTTGAAACCCGGCACCGAGCCGTTGCCGTGCGAATCGTTGAAGCGCGACGCATGGTAATGCGTGTAGTACAACAGTCCGTACAGCCCGGCCGGCGGGAGCGCGCCGGCGAAGAACGCCTCCGCGCCCTCGCCGATCGTGTCGCCGCCGCCCTCCGTCGCCGATGCGCCGGTGCTCAGCGCCATGCCCGCGCACGCCGCGAGCGAGAGCAGTCCGAATGCAGCCTTTCGTTTCATCGATGTCTCCAATATTCGTTCTACTGAATTGATTTGTTATGGTCGTCCTGCGTGCCTGCCGGTCCGTCTATTCGTTGAAGTGCTCGATCACGAGCCGATTGAAGCGTGCCGCATGCTCAATCTGCGTCCAGTGCCCGCAGCGGCCAAACACGTGCAGCTGCGCATTCGGAAGCAGTTGCAGCAACCTCATCGAACTGTCGAGCGGAATCACGCGGTCCTCGCGGCCATGGACGATCAACGTTTCGTGCGGCAGCGCGCGCAGTTTCGCCTCGTCGCTCGCGAGCGCATCGACCCAGCGCTGGCGCGGCGCCGGAAACATGTTCGCGAACGCTTCTTGGTAACCGGGCCGCACGCTCGAGTCGTAGCGCAGCTTCGCGAGCTCGTCGTTCACCAGCGTGCGATCGAACGCGAAGATGTCCAGCAGGCCGCGCATGTTCGCGATCGATGGCGTATAGCCCCACACGGCATCGAGCCCTTCGGTCAGCATGAAACGCGTGCCGGCTGCGCCCATCAGCACGAGCCGGCCGACCCGGTCGGGCGCGCGGATCGCCAGCGCCAGCGCGAGCGCACCGCCGAACGAGTTACCGATCACATGCGCGCGCTCGACACCGAGCGCATCGAGCAGGTCCAGCGCGTGGTCGACCCAGTGGTCCATCGAATACACGTAACCGCGCGGCCGCTCGGTTTCACCGAATCCGGCCATGTCGGGCGCGATCACGCGAAACTGCCCGGCGAGCGCCGGCATCGTGAGCCGCCAGTTCGCGTAGGCCGTGACGCCCGGCCCCGAGCCGTGGATCAGCAGCACGGGCGGCCCGTCGCCGAGGTCGTGATAATTGGTGTCGAGACCGCCCGCGACGATCCGGCGGCCGAGTTCGGGATTGGCTGACATGACGCTCCTCCAGTCGATTTCGATGATGCGCGGCGCGTCAGCGCCCGCGTTTCTTCGCGCTCTGCCCGCCGATCCCGAAGTGTCCCTTCGGCATCTCGGTGATGATCACGCGCACCGATTCGACCGGTGCGTCGAGCGAACGATGGATGGCTTCGGTGACTTCGGCGATCAGGCGTTCCTTCTTGTCGTCGTCGCGGCCTTCCAGGATGTACAGATGTGCTACCGGCACGATGGCCTCCCTTTGCGTCAGGAACGTTCAAACGAATCGCAAGCCGACGGACCCGATGTTCTGCACGCGCAGCGTCACGTTGTCGCCGGCCGCGACGGCCACCGCCTCCGTGATGCCGCCGGACAGGATCAGGCTGCCCGCCGGAATCGATTCGCCGCGCGCGCCGAGATGGTTCGCGAGCATCGCGATCGCGGCCGCCGGGTGTCCGAGCACGGCGGCACCGGCGCCGAATGCGACCGGCAAGCCGTTCTTCTCGAGCACGATGCCGAGCGTGCGCAGGTCGACGCCGTCCACGGCCAGCGGCCGGCCACCCGCGACGAAGCGCGCGGCCGACGTGTTGTCGGCCGCCACGCTCTTCAGATCGAACTTGAAGTTGCGGTAGCGGCTGTCGATCACCTCGATCCCGGCGACGACGAATTCCGTCGCGGCAAGCACCGCGCCGACATGGCAGCCGGGCCCCTTCAGTTCGGCCTTCGTCACGAACGCGATCTCCGGCTCCACCTTCGGATGAATCAGCGCGGACGTATCGCACTCGCCGCCGTCGGGCAGGTCATGAACGTCGGTCAGGAAGCCGAACACGGGCGTGTTCACGCCCATCTGCCGCATCTTCGCGTGCGATGTCAGGCCAGCCTTGTAGCCGACGATTCGCGCGCCGCGCGCGAGCTGCCGGCGGCGGATCGCATCCTGCACCGCGTAGGCATCGTCCCAGTCCATTTCCGGATGGCGGTCGGTGATCTTCGGCGTGTCGCGCGCTTCGCGCATGCAGCCGTCGAGATGCGCGGCCAGCAACTCGATCGTGTCGGTCGTCAGATTCATGCGGCCTCCTGCTTCGGTTGCACCGCGCGCGCCTTCGCGAGCGTCAGCGCGGTGTCCTCGATCATGTCCTCCTGTCCGCCGACCATCCCGCGGCGGCCGAGCTCGACGAGGATGTCTCGCGCGGGAATCCCGTACTTCTCGCCCGCACGCTTCGCGAACAGCAGAAACGAGCCGTACACGCCCGCGTAGCCGAGCGTCAGCGCGTCGCGGTCGATGCGGATCGGGAAGTCCATCATCGGCACGACGAGATCCTCGGCAACGTCCTGGATCTTCCATACGTCGACGCCGGTCTCGATGCCCATCCGCTCGCACACGGCGACGAACACTTCGAGCGGCGTATTGCCCGCCCCGGCGCCGAGTCCTGCCGCCGCACCGTCGATCCGGTTCGCGCCGGCCTCGATCGCCGCGATCGAGTTCGCGACGCCCATCGCGAGGTTGTGGTGGCCGTGGAAGCCCAGTTCCGTTTCAGGCTTCAGCGCGTCGCGCACCGCTCCCAGCCGCGCCTTCACGTCGTCGGGCAGCATGTAGCCGGCCGAATCGGTGATGTAGATGCAGTTCGCGCCGTACGACTCCATCAGCTTCGCCTGCTTCACCAGCCCGTCCGGGCTGTTCATGTGGCTCATCATCAGGAAGCCGACGGTGTCCATGTCGAGCTTGCGCGCCATCGCGATGTGCTGTTCGGAGACGTCAGCCTCGGTGCAGTGCGTGGCGACGCGGATCGTATGCACGCCGAGCGCATGCGCTTCCTTCAGGTGGTCAACGGTGCCGATGCCCGGCAGCAGCAGCGCGGATACCTTCGCGCGCTTCAGCAGCGGGATCACCGCGCCGAGATATTGCGCGTCGGTATGCGCGGGAAAACCGTAGTTGACCGACGAGCCGCCGAGCCCGTCGCCGTGCGTAACCTCGATCAGCGGCACGCCGGCCGCGTCGAGCCCGCTCGCGATCGAGCGCATCTGTTCGAGCGTCATCTGGTGACGCTTCGGGTGCATGCCGTCGCGCAGCGTCATGTCGTGGACGGTGATTCGTTTGCCTTTGAGATTCATTTCCGTTCCTTTCGTCCGGTCGTGGATGTCGCGTCGGCGGGCGTCAGGCCGCCTGGGCGGCCGATGCCAGCGTGAGGCGGCCGGCCAGCAATTCCTCGGCGAACATCTCGGCGGTGCGCGCGGCGGCGGCCGTCATGATGTCGAGGTTGCCCGCGTATTTCGGCAGGTAGTCGCCGAGGCCTTCGACCTCGAGATAGACCGACACGCGGTTGCCGTCGAACACCGGCCCGTTGACGAGCCGGTAGCCGGGCACGTAACGCTGCACGTCGGCGATCATCGCGTGCACCGATTCGACGATGCGCGCTTCGTCGGGCGCGCTTTCCGTCAGGCAATGCACGGTGTCGCGCATGATCAGCGGCGGCTCGGCCGGGTTGATCACGATGATGGCCTTGCCCTCGTTCGCGCCGCCGACCTGCGCGACGGCCGCGGCCGTCGTGCGCGTGAATTCGTCGATGTTCTTGCGGGTACCTGGGCCGACCGAGCGCGACGACACGGTCGCGACGATCTCGCCGTAAGCGACCGGCTGCACGCGGGAGATCGCGCGCACCATCGGAATCGTCGCCTGCCCGCCGCACGTGACCATGTTCACGTTCATCTCGCCGGAGCCGATGTGATCCTTCAGGTTGACCGGCGGCACGCAGTACGGGCCGATCGCGGCCGGCGTCAGGTCGATCATCAGCACGCCGAGCGCGTTCAGCTTGCGGCTGTTTTCCGCGTGGACGTATGCGCTCGTCGCGTCGAACGCGATCTGCACACCGTCCGCATGCACGTGCGGCAACAGGCCGTCGACACCGTCGGCGGTGGTCTTGAGGCCGAGTTCGCGCGCGCGCTTCAGGCCATCGGAATCGGGATCGATGCCGACCATCCACACGGGTTCGAGCACGGGGCTGCGCATCAGTTTGGCGAGCAGGTCGGTGCCGATGTTGCCGGGGCCGATCAGCGCGCAACGGATCTTTCGGGTCATGGGGAAACTCCTCGTTTGCTTGAAAAGGGGGCGCCTACGCGAACCGCACAGAACACGCGCCGATCCCGCCGATCGACACACGGAAGTTGTCGCCGCGCGCGGCCGGCGCCATCGCCGCGAGCGCGCCCGACAGGATCACTTCGCCCGCTTTCAGCGGAATGCCGAGGCGGCCGAGCGTGTTGGCGAGCCATGCGACCGCGTTCACCGGCGAGCCGAGCGCAGCCGCGCCGGCGCCGGTGCCGATCACGTCGCCGTTCTTCTCGAGCACCATCCCGCACGTCGACAGATCGACGCTGCGCGTGCTCACCGCCCGGTCGCCGAGCACGAACACGCCGCACGACGCGTTGTCGGCCACGGTGTCGCCGATGCGGATCTTCCAGTCACGGATGCGCGAGTCGACGATCTCGAAGCACGGCATCACGCACTCGGTGGCGGCGAGCACCATCGCGTTCGTCACGCCCGGGCCGAGCAGGTCACGCTTCAGCACGAACGCGATCTCGCCTTCGGCCTTCGGCTGGATCAGCGTATCGAGCGCGATGCACTCGCCCTCGCCGTACACCATGTCCGACAGCAGATAACCGAAGTCCGGCTGGTAGACACCGAGCATGTCCATCACCGCCTTCGACGTGACGCCGATCTTTTTGCCGATGACGGTTTCGCCGGCATCCAGGCGGCGCTGCACGAAGCGCTGCTGGATCCGGTACGCGTCGTCGACCGACAGGTCCTCGTGCTGCGACGTCAGCGGCGCGACGGGTTCGCGCGAGGTCATCGCGTCGTACAGCCTGTCGCCCAGCGTGGTAATCAACGTGGAGTCCATAAGAATTTTCCGGTCATTTACGGGTGGATCAGAGCTTGATGCAGACGTTGCGCAGCTCCGTGTAGAACTCGAGCGAATGCACGCCGCCCTCGCGGCCGATGCCGGATTGCTTCGCGCCTCCGAACGCGGTACGCAGGTCACGCAGGAACCACGAATTGACCCACGCGATGCCGACGTCGATCGACGCCGCGACGCGGTGCGCACGCGACAGGTTGGTCGTCCAGATCGCCGTCGACAGCCCGTACGCATTCGCGTTCGCGCGGTCGATCACCTCGGCTTCGGAATCGAACGGCATCACCAGCGTGCACGGTCCGAAGATTTCCTCGCGCGCGATCGGCGAATCGTCGCCGAGGCCGGTCCAGATGGTCGGCTGCACCCACGCGCCGCCGCGCAGGTCCTCGGGCATGTCGGGCACGCCGCCGCCGGTCACGACCGTCGCGCCGAGTTCGGCCGCCTTGCGGTAATACGACAGCACCTTGTCGCGATGCTCATGGCTGATGAGCGGACCGAGGCCCGTCGACTCCGCTTCCGGACGGCCGGGCCGCAGCCGTTCCGCGCCGGCCTTCAGCGCGGCGACGAAGCGCTCGAACAACGGACGCTCGACGTACACGCGCTCGGTGCCGAGGCAAACCTGCCCCGCGTTCGCGAAGCACGAGCGCAACGTGCCTTCGACGGCCGCGTCGAAATCGCAATCGGCGAACACGATTGCCGCATTCTTGCCGCCCATTTCGAGGCTGACGGGCCGCGCACCGTCGGCCGCCGCCTTCATGATCGCCGCGCCGGTACGCGTCTCGCCGGTGAACGTGATCGCGTTCACGCCCGGATGCGTCGTCAGGAATTCGCCGGCCGAACCCGGCCCGAAACCGTGCACCACGTTGTAGACGCCATGCGGCACGCCCGCCGCGTTCATGACTTCGCCGAGCAGCGCGGCCGTCTGCGGCGTCTCCTCCGACGGCTTCACGATCACCGTGTTGCCGCAGGCGAGCGCGGGGCCGACCTTCCACGTCATCAGCAGCAGCGGCAGGTTCCACGGGCAGATCACGCCGACCACGCCGACCGGCCGGCGAATCGCGTAGTTGAGCGCGCCGGCGCCGTCCGGCGTCGCCATCTCGAAGGTTTCACCGGGCACGTTCTTCACCACGTCGGCGAACACCTTGAAGTTCGCGGCACCGCGCGGGATGTCGATATGGCTCGCGAGGCTCACCGGCTTGCCGGTGTCGGCCACCTCCGCTTCGAGGAAATCGTCGAAGCGGCGCGTGATGCCGTCGGCCACCGCATACAGGAGCTCGACGCGCTGCGCGACCGTCAGACCGCCCCACGGACCCGCGAGCGCCGCCCGTGCGGCCCGCACGGCCGCGTCGACATCCGCGCGACTCGCTTCAGCCACGCGCGCGATCACCGCGTTGTCGAGCGGCGAGCGCTTGTCGAACCAGCGTTCGCTCGCGCGATAGTCGCCGTCGATGAAGTTGCGGACGAGCCGCGGGTCCGGCTGCCCGCCGGCGGGGCCGCGGCTCGCGGCGTTGGGTTCGGTGTCGTACATGATGTGTGTGCCGATGATCGTGAATCCGTGGGTTCGTGGAGCGCGTTTGCGTGCCGTGCGTCATGGGCCGCCGAAGCCCGCCGCGTCGAGTCCCGCATGCGCGCATTGCTCGTCCTGCGCCTCGCTGCCGCCCGATACGCCGATGCCGCCGATCAACGCGCCGTCCTCGACGATCGGCAGTCCGCCGCCGAACGCGACGAAGCGCGGCCGCAGCACGAGGCCCTGCCTCACCGCGTCCGAGTGCGTTGCCAGCGCGGCGTGCCATGCGCCGGTGGGCAGCCCGAAGCTCGCGGCCGTGTACGCCTTGTCGATCGCAATGTCGATCGAATGCAGCGGTGCGCCGGGCATGCGCACGAACGCCGCGAGCAGCCCTGCCGCATCGACGACCGCGACGTTCACGCGCACGCCGAGCCGTTCGGCGGCCTCGGCCGCAGCGTGCACCGCATGCGTTGCGGCGGGCCAGTCGATCGTGCGCGCGGCGATGCTCCGGTTCGTGTCGTTTCGATCCATGACGTTGGACTCCTCGCGGCTCAGGTGTAGACCGTCGTGAACGCTTCGTTCAGCTCGCCGGAGTGGAAGAAGATCCCGCGCCCGAGTTCCTGCTCGGTCCACGTCGTGACCGGGCGGTCGGGTTGCGCAAGGTAGCCGAGCCCCGCGAACGTCTCGTTGCGGTTGCCGCTCGGATCGAAGAAATAGATGGTGGTGCCGCGCGTGATGCCGTGCCGCGTCGGCGCGACGTCGATCTTCACCTTGTTCTTCGCCATCACGTCGGCCGACTTCAGCACGTCGGCCCAGTCGTCGAGGAAGAACGCGATGTGATGCAGACCGTTTCTCGGGCCGCCGACGAACGCGATGTCGTGCGGCGTCGTGCTGCGGAACATCCACGTCGCGGCCTGGATCGTGTTGCCCGGGCCGACCATCACCTGCTCCGCCAGATGGAAGTCGAGACACTCGGCCATGAAGCGCGTGTTCTCCTCGACACGGTTCACGCCGGTCTCGGGGTTCAGTTCGCACATCAGCAGGCAGTGGTCGAGCCAGTGCACGGCCGAGCCCGGAACGTCGTCGGGCCACGGATCCGGGTTCAGCGAGCCGACCGCGGTGCCCACCAGCTCCTTCTTCGCGAACAGCCGCAATTCGTGCCCGCTCGGCAGCAGGAACCGCAATTGACGGCCGACCGCAGGCAGCGCGCCCTCGGGCAGCATCTCGGTCGCGATCCCGTATGCCTCGATACGTTGCTGAAACGCGTCCAGATCGGCATCGTGCTCGACCTTGTAAGCGGCGTGCTTGAGCCCCGCCTGGTCGGACGACGACAGGATCAGCGAATACTTGTCCCACTCGTCCCAGCATTTCAGGTAGACGTTCCCAGCCGCGTCGCGCATCGTCTCCTGCATGCCGAGCACGCGCACGTAATGACGCAGCGCCGCTTCCATGTCCATCACCTTCAGATTGACATGACCAATACGCATCACACTCATGATGTGTCTCCTCCTGGTTTCCTGGTTAGTTGTCGATCGTCGGCACGCCGGCACGGGCCGCGCCGCAGAAAAACGGCTTTTTCAGCCGGCCCGCCACTTCGAGTTCGACGTCGCCGTCCGGCACCACACGGCATGCGAGCGCATAACCGTCGTTCTCTTCCTGCGCGCTGACGTGCGCGCGACTGATCGGCCCGAGCTTGCGAACCGCGCCGCGCAGCACGCGAACCTTGCACACGCCGCATCCGCCGTTCAGGCAACCGACCGGAATGCCGCGCCGGCCGAGCTTCGCCATGCCGGCCAGCAACGACTCGCCGGACACGCACGCATAGCGCTCGTCGGTCTGCGCGATCGTGACCGTCCCGCACACGTGGCCCGGGTCCATGTCACACCCGCCGGAACAGCGGGCTGCGCGTCTGTTGCGCGTCGGCCGCCGAGATGAACTTCTCGTGATAGATGTCGCGCTCGAACAGGCGGCCCTGCATCAGCGTCGTGATGCATGCATCGATCATCGCGGGCGGCCCGCACAGGTACGCCTGATGTCCGGAGAAGTCGCCATCGAAATGCGTCTTCGCGACGTCGTGCACGAACCCTTGCGCGACATCGCCGCCCGCATCGGGTGCGCCTTCGGACAGCGCCGGGACGTACGTGAAGTTCGGATAACGCTCGGCGAGTGCGCGGAATTCGTCGTGGTAGTACAGTTCCTTCGCGTTGCGCTGGCCGTAGACCAGCGTGATCGGCGCGGTGACGCCGCTCGCGAGCAGGTCCGCGATCATGGAGCGCGGGCTCGACAGGCCCGACCCGCCTGCCATGAAGATCATCGGCCGCGCGGCCGACCGGCGTACGAAGAAGCGGCCGTACGGGCCCGACAGGCGCACGCGATCTCCGATTGCCAGTTGCTCGTGCAGATAGCCGGTGCCGAGCCCGCCCGGCACCCGGCGCACGTTCAGCTCGATCTCGCCGGTGGCCGCGACGTCGGCCGGCGCGTTCGCGATCGAGAATGCGCGACTCTGCCCGAGCCCTGGAATCTCCAGTTGCACGTACTGGCCTGCCTGGAAATGGATCGGCTGCGACAGCTTCAGCCTGATCGACTTGATGGTCGGCGTGAGCGGCTCGATGCGCGTCACGTCGGCCGCGAAGTCCTTGACCGGAATGATTTTCGCGTCAGGCTCCTCGTCGACGTCGGCCTCGATCACGGTGTCGGCCTGCAACGTCGCGCAGCACGCGAGCGCCTTGCCCTCCTCGCGCTCAAAATCCATCAGCGCGAACGGGTTCGCGTCGCCCAGATCGGTTTCGCCGTCGAGCACCGCGACCTTGCAGGTGCCGCACAGGCCGTGGCAACACGCATGCGGAATGTAGATGCCCTGGCGCAGCGCGGCATCGAGCATCGTCTGTCCTTCCTCGACCTCGATCGTGACGCCCAGCGGCTCGATGGTAAGTTGGTGGCTCATGATGGCTCGCTCGTCCGCGTGGCGGTCAGAAGCTCGCGCCGCCGAGGCCGTCGAGGCCCGGCGTGCGAAAGCTGATCAGGTCCTTGTGCCCGAGTCCGTTGTCGGCCAGGCTCTTCGTCGCATCCGGCGTCCACGGCTCGCCGGAGCGAAACCAGTCGACGCGGTTCCAGTCGATCTTCGCGAAGTCCGGGTGATAGCCGTAGACCGGCGGCAGCACCTTGTCGGCGAGCGCGCCGAACGGCATGTCGGGCGGCAGCGGCAGGCAGAACGGCGCCGGAAACATCAGGTGGTTTTCCCAGCACACGTAAAGCAGCGGCGCCGGAAACTTCCCGACCGCATCCTTCACCGGGAAGTCGTAGGGTTTGAGCGCGATGACAGCCATGTTTGTCTCCTGTCGGCCCGCGTTCGCGCGGCAGCGCGCGCGGGCCCTCTTCAAGGTTGCTGATCGTTGCTTGTCGGCTGCGTGTCAGTTGCGCGTGGCCTGACCGCGCCAGGTCGCGAAATTCCTCTGGTCTTCCGAGCCGTCGAAATCGAGGTTGTCGCGCCCCATCTGCACTTCGTAGTAATCGAGCACCGCGGCGAGCGGATCGAAGCCTTCCGCACCCGGGTCCGCATCGGACGGGAAGCAGTTGCCCTGGTGGATCTGGTGCACGGGAAGCCATGCCTGCACGTATTTCTGCGGCTCGTGGTCGAAGATTTCCTTGCAGTGATCGCTGCAGAAATGAAACTTGTTGCCGAGGTAATTCGACTCGCGCGCGCCGATCTTCGTCGGGTTGCCCGGCTCGGTGAACAGCATTGGAATCTGGCACGTCTGGCACAGCATCGGCAGCGTCTTCATGTAGAAGCGGTTGCCGGCGTTTGCCTGCTCGCCCCAATAATCGAAGCGCGGGCGGTAATAGCGGTCGAACGAATCGGGATACTTCGCGGACAACCACGCCATCTCCTCTTCGGTCGGCACCCAGGTGTGGAACGCCGAGGCTGCGTTGAAACCGTAGAACGTCGACCATGCCTGGTGGCTGATGTGGTCCTTGCCTTCGCACGCGTCCTGCCAGCCCTTCGGCTCGCGAATGCCGTAGCGCGCGAGATCCTTGAACAGCGCGCCGCCGTTCTGCTCGGCGTACATCTCCCAAGACTCGCGCCAGCTCATCACGCGTTTCGGCTGCATGTAGTCCATCATCATCGCGACCAGCGTGAGCAGCCGGTAGCCGCGCCAGAACCACTTGTCGATCCAGCGCTGCACGATCGGTACGTTGTCCGGGTCCTGCTCAAGCATGAACTTGATGCACTCGATGCCGAGCGTCATGTGCCGAGATTCGTCCGACTGCGCGGAAAAGCCGAACGTGACCGTCGACATGTCGCCGTTGTACGCGGCGCCCGACATGAAGGGCACGAACAGCAGGTTCGTCAGCACGTATTCGAACGAGAAGCTGACCGCGGTCAGGAACTCGAACGGACCCGCCGAATAGGCGTCCTCGAAGAACGACTTCGGCACCGACAGGTACCAGACGCGATCGAACCAGTGGTTCGAATGATGGAAACCGTTGAAGAACTTGTTATACGTCGACATCGCGTGCGTTTCGGTCTGGTAGTGCCGCAGCTCGTCGATCGACTGCATCTGGCACGCGATGCGCGCGCCCTCGCCGGTGAAGTGCCGGCCGACGTGCGCGAAACCGCGATGCGCGAGATATTCGAGCGGCGTCACGCCCTGGAGGAACAGCTTCAGTGCATTGATGTAGCGCGCGTCTGTCACGCCGAGGAATGCATTGTTCTGTGTGAACGCATCGATTACCGCGTACAGCTTCTTCTCCTTCTCGCCCTGGTATTTCCAGTACGCATCCATCGTCAGGCGGAACGGGTCGACCCACTTGTCCCAATCGTGGATCTTGATGCCTTCGTAACGGTCGTACGGGAAGACCTTCTCCATCGGCTGATAGGTCGTCTCCCAGCCGAGGCCGCGCGTCATCGCCGCGTAACGGTCCTTCAGGCCGAGCTTTTTCTTGAGCGTTGGCGTGTCCATTCGTGTCTCCGGTGTTGTCGGTGCGTGTAGCGCGGCGTTCAGTGCGACCAGCTCAGCGTGAACTGGTCGTCGTCCTCGTCGAGGTGGCCGGACAGCGTGATCAGGTTCACCTGCAGCTGCTGCAGGTCGAAGCGCGCGCCGGTCAGTTCCTCGATCGTTTCGCGGCGGATCGTCAGCCGGTCCGGCGCGTCGATCTTGACCATCCCCGGCGACTCCACCACCACCGCACGCGGGTTGTCGGCGACGATCGCGTCGACGATCGGTCTGGAGTCCTCATTTGCCTGAAAGGCGATGAATACGTTCGACATGCTGGCTTTCCTTGGATTGAGGGAATTGGCGCGGCGTCAGGGCGCGAGGCCGAGCTTTGCGACGCGTGCATGAAACTGCTCGCGCACTTCATCGAGCGCGGCGCGGCCGCCCTCCTGCAGCGCGCGCGCCGCGACCGGTGCGAGCGCCGCATCGGCCCGTGCGGACCAGTCGCGGGTCCAGCGGGCAAGCAGCGCGCGGTTGTCGTCGGATTCGGCGGCCATGGTCTTCACCACCGCGTCGATCCAGCGGTTCGATTCGGCGTGCCATTCAGGCATGAACGCGGTGAGCATCGCGACCGCCGAGCCGCCCGCGAGCGCGATGCGTTCGTCAACGAAGCGGTCGTAGACGAGCGGATACAGCATGCCGTCAAGCGCGAGGTTCTGCGCGACGAACAGTTCGACGGGGTCGGCCACGACCAGCGTGTCCTCGACGTAGCGGCGCAGCGGCTGCCATGCGGCATCGTTCATCCAGCTCGCCTTGGCCGTATCGAGCACGTCGGGCTCGGCCATCGCGAGCGCGACGCGCGTCAGGTACTGCGCGACGCCGAGGTTGTCCATCGCATGGAACATCGCGGGCGCCGTAAACGCGGTGCCGTAGCCGAGCGCGCAGATCTGCGCGTTGTTCATGTTCGCGCCCCACGCGGCATGGCGCAGCGGCACCAGCACGTCGAGCGCGTGCGCGGCCACGTCGTCCGGCATCAGGCCGATCATCCGGCGCGATTCGACGAACTCGAAGTTCGACTCCATCGCGTCCTGCTGGCGCGCCCGCGTCGTCGCCCACGACGCGTAGTAGAACTGGCGCGGATCCTTCAATGCGTACCAGTTCGCCATCCGGATCGCCGACCGCGACGGATCGAAGATCTCGTGGTCCGGATCCCAGGTCGGCCGGTAGTGGAAGTTCGCCTGGGGCTGCGCGCCCATCATGCCTTCCTGGTAGCGCGTCGCCGTCTTGTCGCCGCCGATGTTCTGCGCGACATGCGCGAAGGTGTGCCGGAGCGGCTTGATGTCGACTGTCTTCAGCTCGATGGTCACTTCTTGCTCCTCAATGTCGTGGGTTCGCTTCGACGTCGAGCCGCACGACCTGCTGTTCGCGGCAGAACGCGTCGAAGGCGGCAGGAGACAACGTCAGCTCGACGAACAGATCAGGCGCGCCGCCGAGCGAAAACTCGAATTCGACGAAACCGCGCACGTTCGTGCCGGTCACGCGCACACACTTGCGGCCGGGGTCGAGCGGGGAAAGATCGGTCGGGTGCTGATTCATGATCGGTGTCGCCTCCATGCCGGACTTCAATGCAGCATCCGTGCCACACGCGGCCACGCCACGAAAAAATCTCGATAATTCAGGGAAAGCCCTGACGCGAAGTTCGAATTCGCGATCCACAATGGCGGTTAACCAGAACGGAAACCGCCTGTCTGCGACTACGCCAGAACCCGTTTCCAGCGGTACTTTTCACCATTTGAGCAACCCGCTCGCGCGCATTTGATGAAATGATCAAATCGATCCGCCCGCCGCGACGCCGCTGGCGAAAATCTTGAAAATCACGAGAAATCTCGACGGAGGAGACATGACGCGGCCCAGCCTGCCCCCCTTGCCGCCCGACACCGACCTGCGCAAGCTGATTCATTTTTCGGCGAGCGACGGTCGCATCTGGCTGGCCGGTCAGCGGATGGTGCTGCTGCATGCCGGCGCGCTCGCGACACTGCGCCAGGAGCTGATGGAAAGTGTCGGCCCGGCGCAGACGCGGCGCTTCTTCACGCGCGTCGGCTTCGCCGCCGGTGAACGGGACGCCGCGCTCGCCCGCGAGATTCGGAGCGGCGCGTCGCTGTTCGACATGTTCCATGTCGGCCCGCAACTGCACATGCTCGAAGGCGCCGTGCAAGTCACGCCGTTGCGGTTCGAGGCCGATCCCGCGACTGGCGCGTTCTATTGCGAATACCGCTGGGAGCATTCATGGGAAGCCGATGTGCACCGCCGCACGTTCGGTCCGCAGCCCGAGCCCGTGTGCTGGATGCTGATCGGCTATGCGACCGGCTACACCAGCGCATTCATCGGCCGGACGATCCTGTTCAAGGAAACCACCTGCGTCGGCATGCACGATCCGCACTGCACGATCGTCGGCAAGCCGGCCGACGAATGGCCCGACGCGGAAGAGATCTCGTCGTGGTTCAAGGCCGACTCGCTGATCAACACGATCCGCGATCTGCAGACCGAAGTCGAATCGCTGCGTCTCGAGATGACGCCCGACGATGACCGGACGCGGCTCGTCGGACGTTCCGACGCATTTCGTGCCGCCTATGCGCTGCTCGAGACCGCAGCACCCACCAAGGTCGCCGTGTTGCTCACCGGCGAAACGGGTGTCGGCAAGGAACGCTTCGCGCGTGCGCTGCACAGCCTCAGCCCGCGCGCGCGAAAGCCATTCGTCGCGATCAACTGCGCGGCCATTCCGCATGCGCTGATCGAGTCGGAACTGTTCGGTGCGGAGAAGGGCGCATTCACGGGCTCGCAAGCCGCGCGCGCCGGCCGCTTCGAGCGCGCGGACGGTGGCACGCTGTTTCTCGACGAGATCGGCGAGCTGCCGCTCGACGTGCAGGCGAAGCTGCTGCGCGTGCTTCAGGAGGGCGAGGTCGAGCGGCTCGGCGCAACCGACGGCCGCAAGGTTGATGTCCGCGTCGTCGCGGCGACCAACCGCGATCTCGAGCAGGCCGTGCGCGACGGCACCTTTCGCGCCGATCTCTATTACCGGATCAACGTCTACCCGGTGCTGATTCCGCCGCTGCGCGACCGGCAGGACGACATCGCGCCGCTCGCGGACGCCATGCTCGAACGCTTCGCGGCCGTGCACGGCAAGCCGGCACCGACGCTGACCGACTATGCGTACGACACGCTGCGCGGCTACCGCTGGCCCGGCAACGTGCGTGAGCTCGAGAACCTGATCGAGCGCGCGGTGATCCTGTCGCGTCCGAACCGGCCGGTCGACGCGAAAGACCTGTTCCCCGGCGTCGGCTCGCCCGGCGGCGCAACGGTCGACCGGGCCGGGCAGATCCGGCCGGCGGCCGCAATGTCGATCGACTGCGGCGCCATCCTCGACCGGTTGCAGGCCGGCGGCGGGCTCGACGGCCTCGAGCGCGCGTTGCTGCACGAGGCCGTCGACCGCGCGAACGGCAACCTGTCGGCCGCTGCGCGCTTGCTCGGCCTGACGCGTGCACAGCTCAGCTATCGGCTCAACCGAAAACAGGACCAGGAGGACGCGTGACATGAACACGATCCTGCCCGCCCATGCACTCGAAGAGCCGCCGCCGGCGCTCGAGCCGGCCGCCGACGATGCAGCGGAGCCGCATGCCCGCACACTCAGCGAGCATGCGTATCACCAACTCCGGCAACACATCATCGAAGGCCATTACCCGCCCGGCACAAAGCTGCGCGTCGAGCATCTGAAGGACGTGTACGGCGTCGGCGCGGGCACGCTGCGCGAGGCGCTCACGCGGCTCGTCAGCGATGCGCTGGTCGTCGCCGAAGGGCAGCGCGGGTTTCGCGTGACGCCGATGTCGGTCGACGATCTCGAAGCGATCACGCGGCTGCGCATTCATATCGAGGTCGATGCGTTGCGCGACTCCGTGCGGCGTGGCGACGACGCATGGGCGCAACGCGTGCGGCAGAGCTTCGACATGCTGTCGGCGTGGGAGCAGCCGGTTTCCATCGAAAACCGCGCCGCATGGGAAGCGTGCAACCGGCGCTTTCACGAAGCGTTGATCTCGGCGGCCGCGACGCCCTGGACGTACCTGATCCTGCGCATGCTGTCGCAGCAAAGCGAACGCTATCGGCGCGTGTGCATCGGGCTCGGCGATTCCAGGCGCGACGTGCATGCGGAACACACGTGCCTGTTCGAGGCCGCGATGCGCCGCGCCGACGCGCGCGCCGCACTCGCGCTCGAGGACCATATCGGCACGACGCTCGCCGTGGTACGCAACGCGCCGCCCGGCACCTTGCCGTTCTAGGCATCGTCGCCCGCAGCGCGCGCGCTCACGCCAGCTCCGGATACCCGTGCGCAGCCGCGTCCGTCGCGAAATCGGCAATCGCGTCGTAGGCATCCGGCGGCAGGCGCTCGAACCGCTTGAGCCGCAATGCGCTCGCCCGTTGCGCATCGACCGTAACCGCGTGATCGAGCGCATCCTGCAGCGCCGCCACGAGCCGTCCTTCCAACGCCTTCGATGCAATCAACGGCAAGCCCGGCGCCGATGCCGTCATGCCGATGATCCGGATGTCGTTCAACAATTCCGGCAGCGCATCACGCACGTACGCGAACGTCACGCAGTCGATCGCCGCGCAATCGGCAACGCCCGCGGCCAGCGCGCGCAGCACGTTCAGATGCGAGCCGAACGACACGACCGAACCGAAGAAGCGCCCGTCATGCGCGTGCGGCGCAACCGCGTGCCGGAATGCGTTCATCCCGCTGTGTGAATCCGCGCCGTTGTATGCGGCACGCAATCCGCGACAGGCAGCCAGCGTCGTCGCACCGCCCGAATGCACGCGCACCGACACCACCAGCACGCTGCTGTAGCGCGCGCCATCACAGCCCGGGGCATCGAATGCCGGTGTCGCGATCGGTTGCACGGTATCGCGCAATCCGAGCATCCGGTATGGATAACCGCATGTTTGCGACAACAGCAAGTCGTCGCGGCGCCACAGCGCGTGCAGATCGCCGAACGGCTCGTCGAGCAGCGCGACGCCGGCCGGCCCGCCTGCATGCGCGAACGCATCGAGCGCATCACACAGCAACGCGCGCCACAGGGCGGCGTGGCGCGGCGTCACGTTGTACATCGGCAGTCCGGCGATCCATGAGCTCATGCGCGCATTCTACGCATCGACGGCGCATTGGAGAAAGCCCGTTCTCTCGCGTTTCGCACGGGTCCGGCACGCGGCGCGGGCAGTCACAATGCTTATCCGTCGCGCAGCGATAAGCAAATGCGAATTGCTTGGTTGGCCTGACTACGCGAGCCGGTTAGCGTTCCGGTGTCGCGACACCGTCGCGAGCCGCTGTCGGTAGCGGTCCGACGGCGAGCCGTGGACCACGTCGGCCACCTGCATCGCGGCCCGCGCCGGCGCGATCGTCCGCTATCCGTGACGCGTGTCGCACCCGTATCACCCGCTTCATCCTGTCCCACCAACATGGCCGAATACTTCGACGTCGACCACGCGCGCGCGATCGCCGCACTCGACGCCCGCTTCACCGCACGCACCGAGTGGCCGACGTGGCTGCTGGTCGTCGCGATCTACGGCGGCTGGCTCGCCGTGCTGCTGCTCGTGCGCGCCGGGCATCTGTCGCTGGCAGCCGCGACGCCGCCGCTGATCCTCCTCGGCGCGTGGCACATGTCGCTGCAGCATGAGCTGCTGCACGGCCATCCGACGCGCTCCGCGTTCGTGAACCGATTGCTCGGCTATCCGCCGTTGACGATCTGGTATCCGTACACGCTGTATCGCGACACGCACCTCGACCATCACCGCGACGAGGACCTGACCGTGCCGGGCGTCGACCCGGAAACGAACTACGTGTCGCGCGCGCAGTGGGCGCGGTTGCCGCGCTGGCGTCGCGCGCTGACCGTTGCGCGCACCACCTTCATCGGACGTCTGGTGTTCGGGCCGCCGACGAGCGTTGCCGCGATGTTCGCCGACACATTCGCCGCGTTCCGACGCGCCGACTTCCGCTATCTGCGGATGTGGATAACGCACGGCCTGTGCGTGGTCGCGCTACTCGCCTGGCTGCAGCGGGCGATCGGCGTGCCGTGGTGGTACTACCTGCTGGCGGTCACGTGGCCCGCGCTGTCGCTCGCGATGATCCGCTCGCTGTTCGAACACCGCGCCGCCCGGCATCCGAAGGCGCGCATCGCGATCAACGAGGCCGGCTTCGCGATGCGGCTGCTGTACCTGAACAACAACTATCACCTCGTGCATCACGACCTGCCGAGGCTGCCGTGGTACGACCTGCCGCGCGCGTACCGGATGCGGCGTGACGCCTATGCGGCCAAATGCGGCGGCTTCGTGATCCGCGGCGGGTATCGCGAACTGCTGGCGCGCCACGCATGGACGCCGACCGACGCGCCCGTGCATCCGTTCGACGGCGGCACGGCGTCGCTGTCGACGGGCGGTGGTGCGAAGATTGCCGCCGTCGACGGGTATCTTCAGATCAGTACGTGACGTTCCAAGCAAGCCGCGCTTCGCCATGAAGCCGCCCCCGGCGGCGACGCGCGCGCAAGGCCGCACGGCAGCACCGACGCACATTCCTTACGAAAAGCCGACAACGCCGATCTCGATCGGCAAATTGCCAATTCCGGCGGCAATGCGCAGAATGACGGATCGTCCGGGGCCTCCAACAATCATTCGCCCCGGCTCAGCCTACCGGCCACGCGCCGCACTCCCCTACGACGATGCAACCGAACACCTCGCCCGGCGCGATCCGCTCGATCGGCAACGACTGGTCCGTCTCCGCGATCACCGCGGGCTTTCTCGCGGTGCTGATTTCCTATGCGGGCCCGCTCGCGATCTTCTTCCAGGCATCGCAGGCCGCGCATGTATCGAGCGACATGGTGGCGTCGTGGGTGTGGGCGATCTCGATCGGCGCGGGCGTATCCGGGCTGTTCGCGAGCTGGAAACTGAAGGTGCCGATCGTGACCGCTTGGTCGGCGCCCGGCACCGCGCTGCTCGTCGGCCTCTTTCCGCAGCTGACGCTGAACCAGGCCGTCGGCGCGTACATCACGGCCGCGCTGATCATCCTCTTGATCGGCATCACCGGCTATTTCGACCGGCTCGTGCGCCACATTCCGCGCGGCATCGCGTGCGGGATGATGGCCGGCATCCTGCTGCCGTTCGGCATGCACGCGTTCTCCGCCGCGACCGCGCAGCCGGTGCTCGGATTCGGGATGATCGCCGCGTACGTGATCTTCAAGCGCCTGCTGCCGCGCTACAGCATCGTGCTCGTGCTGCTGACGGGGGCGGCCATCGCGACGCTGCTCGGGATGGCGCATCTCGGCAACGTGTCGCCGAGCATCGCGCGGCCGATCTTCATCGCGCCCGAATGGACGCTCGGCACGACACTGAGCCTCGCGCTGCCGCTCGTCGTCGTGAGTCTCACCGGCCAGTTCCTGCCGGGCATGACGATCCTGCGCGTATCGGGCTATCACACGCCGGCGCGGCCGATCATTACCGCGACCAGCGTGATGTCGCTCGTCGTCGCGTGCTTCGGCGGGATCACGATCGTCGTCGCCGCGATCACCGCCGCGCTGTGCACCGGCAAGGATTCGCACGAGGATCCGGACCGGCGCTACATCGCGGGCATCGCGAACGGTGTCGTCTACCTGATCGGCGGGCTCTTCGCGGGAACCATCGTCACGCTGTTCTTCGCACTGCCGAAGGCGTTCGTCGCGATTCTCGCCGGACTCGCGCTAATCGGCGCGATCGGCGCGAACGTGCACGGGATCTTCGAGGACGAGGACCATCGCGAAGCGTCGGTGATCACGTTCCTCGCAACCGCGTCGGGAATGACGTGGCTCGGGCTCGGGTCCGCGTTCTGGGGAATCGTGATCGGGTCGGCCGCGTATGCGGTGTTGAGCAGGGTGCGGCGCCCGGCATAGCACACGGGATAATTTCCGCCGTCGCGCCACTCACCGCGCGTGCCTGCGTACCAGCGCGGCGAGCGCTTCTTCCGGTGTCGTCGTCCCATGCACCCGCTCCGACACGCCGGCCTCGACGTCGATCTGCCCCGCGTTGTGCACGTCGTACAGATCGACGATCAGTTGCGCATGACGCTCGCTGAGGCCCGCGCGCAGCAGCGTCGTGGTCCATGCGTCGCGCGGCAGTTCGCGCGCGACGATCTCGCGGCTCGCGGCCGCGCCGAGGATCTGCGCGATGTCCCGCACGCTCACGCGCCGCGGCCCCTCGATGCTGACGATGCGCGGCCCGTTGGCGCTTTCGGCGGATTCGAGCAGCAGCCGTGCCGCCGCGATACCCACGTCGGGCGCCCACACCGTCGGAAACACCTTGTCGACCGGATGATGAAAACTCGGCAGCACGCCGGTTGCAAGCGCGACCGGCAGCACGCGCGTCCAGTTCTGCAGGTGTTCGGCCGAGCGCAGCAGCGTGAGCGTGGTCGGGACCGTCTTCAACTTTTCTTCCAGACGATGAAAGAGCCGCGTGATGCCCGTGTTGCCGTCAAGCTCGGCGCCGTAGTCCGATAACGCAAGCAGTGCCGGCGGCGGATTCGCGACGAGTGCGTCGGTCACGATGTCGAGCGTGCGCGCCATCGTCGCGGCCGGGTCGATGTCGGCGACGGGCACCGGACACAGTATCTGCACGGCTTGCGCGCCGTCGATCGCCGCTGCGATCGCACGTGCGTCCGTCAAGTCGGCGGTCGCCACTTCGCAGCCGAGTTGCGCGAAACGTTCGCGATGGCGGGTGTCGCGCAGCACCGCGCGCACGGGATGGCCTGCGTGGCGCAGGGTCGTCACGGTCGACGAGCCGACGTTGCCTGATGCTCCGAAAATAACGAACACGATCCGCTCCTGGGGGATGAAGGTGCGGCGATTGTCGGCCTGCGTGAACGGGAAGGCGCGCAGGCGTGGATGATGTGAACAGGAAAGGATGACCCGATGCGGGGCCGCGCTTGGATCGCGCGGCCCACCGGTTCGTCAGCGGCTATCGGCCGGGTGCCTTCGCATTGTCCTCGCCGTCGTAGGCGAGCCGCAAGCCGCCCCGCGCGCCGGAACGCGCGACCTCCGTGGGCGTCGCGCCCAGCACGCGATTCATCCAGTTCGCCATATGGCTCTGATGGGCAAACCCGGCTTCGAGCGCGATCTGGCTGATGCTGAGGCGGCCTTCGAGCAGCAACGTCTTCGCGCGCTCGACCCGGCGGCGCACCACGTACTGATGCACCGGCATCCCGAGCGTCTCGCGAAACAGCACCTTGAAATGCGGCACGCTGATCGACACGAGCGCCGCGAGCTCGGCAAGCGTCATGCGCCGTTCGAGGTTGGCCTCGACGTAGTCCACCACGCGCGCGGCCGCCTTCGGCGCGAGCGTGCGCCGACGCTCGCGGAACACGGGTTGGCCGTCGACCAGTCGCGTGACGAGCGCCGTGCACAGGCTCTCCGCGTAGAGCGGGTCCGATGCGTCTTGCGCTTCGAGTTCGGCGGCCATCGCCCATGCGATGTGCTGCAGGCGCGGGTCGCGCACCTGTAGCCGCCGGCGGATCTGCGCCTGCGACGGCTTCAGCTCGAGTTGTTCGACCGTGCGCCGCACGAACGTATCGCTGAGCATGACATGCAGGATCCGGCAGTCGGCGCTGTCGGTCCATTGGCCCGGCAGGCCGGCGGGAATCACGTCGATGTCGCCGTGCGCCTGGATGCGCGACACGCGTTCGCCGTCGCACACGCAATCCGCTCGCACGGGCGAGCCGATATGCACGCCGATGCGGTGATGATCCGCGGCCGGAATCCGGTATGTGCCCGCGCGAATCTCCAGCAGCGCCGCGCCGAAGCCGCGCCAGCCGAGCCCGCGGCTGGAACGCAGGCTGACCGGCACGCCGTTGTCGGCCGGCGCGGCCTGAATCGGATCGCTCATGGTCCTTCTCCACCAGATCGTGGGTCGAACGCGCATTGTGACGCTTTTTCCGGCCGCCTGCCGGGCGCGCATTGCCATTCCCCGCCCGGCAGAAAAAGATCATCCATTCCTGCTCGGCGCCATCCTTGCCTGCGCGCCGACGGCCGCCGCGGCGCTTACGATGGCCCCATCCGACACCTACGGAGACCGTCATGCCCCATTGCTGCCCACCACGCGCGGCGTTCATCCCCGCTTCGCCGTCCCGCGCCGCCCGTCGTGCGGCCAGCTCCGCGCCCCGCAACGCACGGTCCGCCTTCGCCGCGCGATGCCTGCGCGTGATCGGCTGGTACCGGCTCGAACGGCTGCTTGCGTCGATTCCCGACAGCAACGACGACTTCGGGATCGTTTGACCGACGCAACGCGCGGCACGCACATGTCGCGTGTGTGCTGCGCGTGTGCCTGCATGCGCCTACTTTCGCCGCCGCTCGTGCGGCGCCACCGTCGCGCCGTCGATCACCGGCGCGCCCTGCTTGATCAGGAAGTCCCGAAACAGTCCCGTGACCTGCGAGATTCGCCGGTCGGCGAGCGTGATCACGTACCACTCGCGCACGATCGGATTGCCCGGAAACGGCAGTTGCCCGAGCAGCCCCGTGCGCAATTCGAGCGCACACGCGTGCAACGACAGGAACGCGACGCCGAGCCCGGCTTCTGCCATCTGCTTGATCGCCTCGTTGCTCGACAGTTCGGAGCCCACATGAAAGCGGTAGCCGGCCGTCTTGAACAGGCTCTCGACGGTCGAACGCGTGCCCGCGCCGCGTTCGCGCACGAGCAGGTGCGCGGATTCGAGATCCTTGAGCGCGACGCGCTTGCGCTGCATCAGCGGATGGCCCGGCGCCGCGACGAACACCATCGGATGCTTCGCAAACTCCACCGCGTGCGTGCGCAGCTCCTTCGGCGCGCTGCCCATCACCGCGAGATCGATTTCATGCGTGGCGAGCATGCGAATGATGTCGTCGCGATTGCCGACCTTGAAATAGGTCTTCACGTGCGGTCGCGTCGCGGTGAATTTCACGAGCAGCGGCGGAATCAGATACTCGGCCGTCGTAATCGCGCCGATCCGCAGCGTGCCGCCGAGATCGCCCGTCAGTGCGGCGACCTCGTCGCCGGCCTCGCTCCACAGATGCAGGATCTCGCGCGCATAGCGCGCCACGATCTCACCGGCGGCGGTCAGCTGCACGCCGCGCCCGACCCGCTGCAGCAGCGCGGCACCGACCGCCTCCTCGAGCAGGCGAACCTGCAGCGACACGGCCGGCTGCGTCAGGTTCAGCTCCTCGGCCGCGCGCGACACGCTGCCCAACCGCGCGATCATGTCGAGCGCCTTCAGCTGCCGGAACGTCGCTGTCTTTCCTATAAGTGAATACATATGAGTCGCTTATAAACATTAAATTGTTCGCGTAGGTTCAAAACTATATCGTCGGTCCTTGAGCAATGTCATCCGAATCGTCATCAGCGGGAGCCACAACATGGACCACATCACGCCTACCCTTGCAACGGACCGCGCACCGCGCGTGCCGCGCATCGTGATCGTCGGCGGCGGCGCCGGCGGCCTGCAGCTCGCCACGCGCCTCGGCGACACGGTCGGCCGCCGCGGCCAAGCCGACGTCGTGCTCGTCGACCGCTACCCGACGCACTTCTGGAAGCCGCTGCTGCACGAAGCCGCGTCCGGCCATCGCGATCCGGCCTCGCACACGATCGAATACGCGGCGCAGGCGAAGCGCCACGGCTTTCGCTTCGTGCAGGGCGCGCTGCAGCGGGTCGACCGCGCGGCACGCACGGCGACGATCGCGCCGGTGCATGACGCGGACGGCACGGAGATCCTGCCGCAACGCGAGCTCGGCTACGACGATCTCGTGCTGGCCGTCGGCAGCGTGACGAACTTCTTCAACGTGCCGGGCGCCGCACGGCACGCGCTGCCGCTCGAAAATCTCGACCAGGCCGAGGATTTCCGCCGCAAGTTCCTGGCCGCCTGCACGAAGGCCAACCACCTGGCCGAGCAGCAGCCGGCGCACCGCGCGGCACCGATCTGCATCAACGTGATCGGCGCGGGCGCGACGGGTGTCGAACTGGCCGCGGCGCTGCGCCATGCGATCCAGCAACTGACGACCTATCGCTTCAAGGCGCTGGTGTCCGCGCGCGACGTGCACATCCGGCTGATCGAAGGCGGCCCGCGCATCCTGCCGGCGCTCGACGAAAGGCTGTCGGCCAGGATGCACGCGCAACTGCGCACGCTGAACGTCGACGTGCTGACGGATACGCGTGTCGCGGAAGTGGGCGCGGACGCGGTCACGACCGCGACCGGCGAGCGGCTCGCGAGTGACATCACGATTTGGGCGGCCGGCGTCGCGGGCCCCGCGATCCTGCGCGAACTCGGCGACATCGCGCTCAACCGGTCGAACCAGGTGGTCGTGACCGATACGCTGCAGACGCCCGACGATCCGCACGTGTATGCGTTCGGCGACTGTGCCGCATGCCCGTCGGCCGATGCGAGCGGTTTCCTGCCGCCGCGCGCGCAGGTCGCGCATCAGCAGGCCGTGTATCTCGCCGATGCGCTCGCGCGGCGTCTCGCCGGCAAGCCGGTGCCGGGCTTCACGTTCCGAGACGCGGGTACCGTCGTGTCGCTCGGTCAAGCAGGCGCCGTGTACCAGGCCGATCTCGGCGTGCGTTCGCGCTCGCTGATCGTCGACGGGCTCGCCGCGATCGGACTGTACAAGTTCCTGTACCGCAAGCATCTGTTCAGCGTGTACGGACTGAAGCGCGCGCTGTTCCAGTCGCTGAGCCATTGGCTGCAAAGCCGCAACCAGCCTTCGATCAAGCTGCACTGATCGACGATCGCCACGCGGCGTCGCAAGAGACGGCGTATCGGGCGCATCTCGCCCGATACGCCGTTTTTTTCATCTGCACACAGCCGGTGCATCGAGATCGTGCGCGCGTTTGGTGCATCACATCGAACCGCGTCGATAAGATGCAAATCGTCCGGAAAACATGGCGTCACGCGCCTCCCGCGCCAGCATTGGCTCGCGGCATCATTCATTAGTCGAATCGTATGAGTCGAATATAAATATTAATTAGTCGCATATTCCGGATCGACGCTAAGGTGTTTGGCATTCCCGTCCGCGAACGGATCGTCACGTCTCAGGAGAGGAATCACCGTGGTCATCGAAGCCATCGTCACCCGTCTCGACGCCGCATTCGCGCAGATCGAAGCGACACCGGATTCGCACGAATCGCGCAACCAGCGCGATGCGATCATCCAGTGGCTCGACAGCGCGTCGGAGCAAGGATATCGACTGGGTCTCGTCACGACGCTGCCTGCCGCCCGGCTCAGCGACATGTTCGAAGGCCAGTTCGGCCGCGCGAACCTCGACCGCTTCTCGGTCGTCGTGACCGACGCACATCAGCAGGACTCCGTAGGAAATCAGCATCCGTTCGACGTCGCGCTGCAGGCGCTTGGCGTGCCGCCCGAGCGCGCGGTGGCTGTCGCGAGCAGCGAACCGGAACGCCGCGAAGCCGAGACGTTCGGGCTGTCGCGTTGCGTGCGCATCACCGACACGATGCGATCGATCGCATCGGCAGGCCTGCACTGACCTGAGCACCTGCATGCGGGCCGGCTCGCGCCGGCCGGTCGCGATCCGGCATCACGCCGACGATTGCCCGACCGAATCCTGACATTCTGCTGTCAAAGTCGCTTGCAACACTTGCGGACTCGACCGATCCCGCCCGGACACGGGACGACGCGCTTGCCGCGTCGTTCCATCCGTTTCAAGCCACGATGACACGCCCTACCCGCACCGCTACCGCCGTCGCCTTCGCCTGCCTGCTGCTCACCGCATGCGGCGGGCAAGAAACGTCGACCGTGTCTGCCGCGTCGGCAGACAACGGCAGCACGCAACCGGCACCCGCGCCGGCACCGACGCCCGCGACCTACTACCAGACGAAGACGCCCTATCGCCCGCAGCAGGACGCGGCGACCTACGAAGCGCCGCCCGCCGGCTATACGCCGGTGTATACGGAGCTCGTCGCGCGGCACGGCTCGCGCGGACTGTCGGGCTTCAAATACGACGGTGCGATCTACGCGATGCTGGTGAAGGCCGAAGCCGACGGCGCACTGACCGCGCTCGGCGCGCAGTTGAAGGCCGACACGTACACGATGATGAAGGCCAACGCGCTGCTCGGCTACGGCGTGCAGGGAATTTCGACGCCCGGCTACGGCAATCTCACGCAAACCGGCATCCGCGAACATCAGCAACTCGCCGCGCGGCTCGCGCAACGGTTGCCGGCACTGTTCGCGTCGGGTGGCCGGCAGATCGTCGTCGTCAACTCGGGGCAGGACCGCGCGGTCGACAGTTCGACCTACTTCTCGGCCGCGCTCGTCGCCGCGCAGCCGGCACTCGCCGCCGCGATCACGCTGCCGGCCGCGCCGTCCGGCTATCCGGCGAGCGCGCCGGTCGCGCAGCCCGCCGGCACCAACCGCTTCCTGCTGTATTCCCATGCGCTGAAGCCGGCCACCGATCTCGTCACCGATACAGCCGATCCGTATTACGCGACCTACCAGGCCAGCCAGGCTTACCAGGCCTATTCGAACGATACGGCAGTCGCGGACAAGCTGAAGACGATCAAGGCCGCGCCGCAAGTCGCGGATGTCGCGCAAACGGTGCTGGCCGCGCTGGTGTCGCAAGCGTTCATCGCGAAGCTCGGCACGGACGGCTATACGTTCGCGAACACGGGGACCTACGCGTTCACGTCGCCGGACGGCAAGTTCACCAATACGCTGAAGGGCGACGGCAAGACGAAGATCGCGTCGACCGTCGATGCGGTGAACGTGCTGTACAACCTGCTGCAGGTCGCGCCCGCGATGACGGCCGAGACGGGTGGCGTCACGATGGAGAAATACATCGGCGCGGAGCAGGCGCAAACGCTCGCCTATCTGCAAGATGCGGAGGATTATTACCAGAAAGGGCCCGGCATCCAGGAAGCAAATCCGGTCACGTACCGGATGGCGAAGGTGCTGCAGGACGACTTCTTCAGCGAGGTCGACGCGATCGCGCGCGGCGACCTCACGCGTGCCGCGAAGCTGCGCTTCACGCATGCGGAAATCGTGATCCCGTTCGCGTCGATCATGAACCTGAAGAACGTGTTCGTGCCGACGCCGCAGGCGCAGACCTACACGTATGCGAACAACCCGTGGCGCGGCGATCAGGTGTCGCCGATGGCCGCGAACATGCAATGGGACGTGTACCGGAACGGCTCGCGGATCATCGTGAAGATGCTGTACAACGAGCGCGAGACGGACTTCCAGGCATCGTGCGACGGTGCGAAGATCGCCGCGGGGAGCCACTTCTACGATTACGCGGGATTGAAGCGCTGTTACGGGTATTCGTGACGCACCGTCAGTCGACCGGGTAATCGAGATCGTGCCAGCGCTTCGCCGATTTCCCGCCGGAGCCGAGGTGACCGCCGGGGAAGCGCATCACCGCAATCGCGTGAAGCGCCTTCTCGTCGAGCGCGGCGTCGCCGCAACTGCGCCTGACCTTCAGATCGCGGACTCGCCCGTGCTCGTCGAGCCACACACGCACGATCACGCGCCTTCTCGACGTGCCGTTCTGCACGCCGCGTGACAGCAGGCGGCCCATCAGCGACATGATGGTTCTCCGTGGTGATCGAATGTTTCGGTTGTCATGGCGCGCGGGCGACGGATCGATGCACGCCGGCCCGCGTGCAACGTCAATGCTTGATGGTCGCGCTTTGGTGCGCTGTCCGCGCGACCTTCGTCTTTGCGACGACGGGTGTCTTCGGATCGACACCGGCCGCGTGCTCGACCTTGCCGGTCTTCCCGGCCGCCGCGTGCGGCTTCGACACGGGTTTCGCATCGGCCTGCGCCGCGGCCCGCGCATTCGACGTCGAAGAGGCGGGTTGCCGCTCAGGCTTCACGGGCGCTGCGGCATGCGCCGCCACGGGCGAATGCTTGACCTGTTGTGCGTACTCCTTGACGTCGTGATCGCTCATCCACGATTCCGTATACGCCGCCGACGCGGCCTGCGACAGGTTGAGATACGCGACCGATGCGACGAGAAAGGCACGAATATGCGTGCGACGATTCAATGCGGTAATGACGAATGCTCCTTGCGAACTGGCTTGACGCGCCGTAATCGGCGCCGTCGTGGCGGCACGATAATTGAGCGCATTCGCCATCGCAAGGGTGTGAGGGGCGATCCAAACGATTCTTGACGTTTGAGCGATCGATCCGGTGTGCGAGACCACTCATGCGCCGCGTTCGACCGCGCCGGAGATGCCCGTGTCGTCGCGCATGCGGGGCCTCGACGGCGTGCCGAACTCGGGGCCGCAGACGATGTCGAACGTGCATCGCCGGAGAATCACATGAAACGCGCCGCTCCTTTTGCCCTGCTGGTCCTGCTTGCTGCCGTCAGCGTGCCGGCGGTCGCCGGCCCGGCCGCGGACAACACCGCCGCACCGGTTGCGCAGCCAGCACGAAACTGCGTGCCGTCGTCCACGTCCGCTGGCACGGCGCCCGGCTCCCGCGCGGCGTCGAAGGCCCCGCCGATCCGGATCTGCGTCGGCGATTCCGATACGCAGCTGAACCTGCCGTGGTTCCTGACCGACGTCCTCACCGCCGTGGACACGCATCAATCGCCCCGCGACCTGCTCCACAAGATGCGCAACGACTTCTGAAGCTCGGCGGCCGGAAGTGACGCGCGACGCAAATATTTCCCGTCGAGCATCAATCTCGATATTTCGCGATTTTTTGAACAGCATTATTTCGTAATCCGGTGTGACACACCTTATACTTGCCGCGCACCATCCTCGTGCCAAGAGACGGTGTCTTAAGTCCCGGCCGCACATCGATGCGGCCGGGTTTTTTTTGGGTTGCGACACCGATATACATGCATCGGCAATGTATGTTATGAAGAATTCCATCCGCGCGCCCGCCGCGATGCCGCTTCGTCGGTTTCGCAAGCGTAGAATCGATTTGCGTCCCGATATCGGCGCGAGCCGCGGTGCCCCGGCCAGGCACGGCGAATGCCTCGTACGAATTCACCGACCGGTTCGACCTGCATTCACATGCGCAAAACAACAAGTACGACCCGAGGACCGTCCGTGCCCGCACCGCGCCCGAAGCCCGCGTTCCAGCGCAGCGGCGCGTGGCCGCGCATCGTCTTCCCGGTTGCGCTGATCGTCTGCATCCTCGTGTTCGTGCTGGCGCTCGTCGTGGCCGGGCGCCTGGCGCGCGACGCGATTGCGCGGCACGAAAGCGACGTCGCGAACGACATCGTGATATCGGTCGACCGCATCCTCGACGGGATTCGCTCGCGGCACCCGGACGAATTGAATGCGCTGGTCCGGCAGCCCTGCACGACGATCTTCCGGACACTCGCCGAAGTAGGCACTCACCTGCGCTATCTTCGCGCTGTCGCGCTCGCGAACGGCGGTCGTGTCACCTGCTCGTCGGCGCTGGGCGCGATCGACGTCCCGCTCGATGCATACATTCACGCGCCGGCGCCGGGGATGACGGCCATCACGCTGCTTCGGCAAACGCCGTTTCAGCATCAGGTTCCGGTGCTGGCGGCGTTTCGCGCAACCGCGCCCGGCTCGGGCGTCCTGTATCTGGTCGAAGGCGACTATGTGGCCGACATGCTCGCGCACGGAACCCGCTTCGGCGCGGAGACGGCCACGCTGTCGATCGACGGCGCGGGAAGCATCGATCAGTACGGCGCGTTCATGGCGCCACGCGGCGCGCCACCGGCAACGGGCAGCAAGATCGCGTCGAAAGCGTGGCCGTTCACGGTCTCCGTCACCTCGGCCGAACCCTACGTCTGGCAGGTGCATCGGCGCTACCGGCTCATCTGCCTGACGATCGCGCTACTGGTCAACGGCCTAGTCGCGGCCGCGTACCTGATCGCGATGGCGCCGCGCCGGCTGTTGCTGAAGGCCGTTCGCAATGCGCTGAAGCGCAACGAATTGCACGTCGTCTACCAGCCGATCATCGACATCGAAACGCGCACGACCGTCGGCGTCGAGGCGTTGCTGCGCTGGCACCATCCGAAATGGGGAGCCATCAGCCCGGCCGTGTTCGTGCCGCAGGTCGAGTCAAGCGCGGTCCTGCCGAAGCTGACCGAGTTCGTGCTGCGGACAGCCGTATCGGATCTGACCGCACTCGCGCCGTCGGTGTCGCTGCGCATCGCGGTCAACGTCGCGCCGAAGGATCTTGAACGCGCGCGCTTCGTGTCCGTCATCGAGGACACGATCGGCCGGCTTCCGCCGGGCTGCACGCTGGTGCTCGAAGTGACCGAGCGCATCCTGCTCGAGAAGAATCCGCGCACCACCGAGATGTTCGCCACATTGCGCGCGAAAGGCGCGAAGTTCGCGATCGACGACTTCGGCACCCATCACAGCAACCTCGACATGCTGTCGCGCTTTCCGTTCGACTACGTGAAGATCGACCGACAGTTCATCTCGCAGCTCACGACGGGCAACGCGAAACTGATCGAAGGGATCGCGGCGGTCGCCCACCACTACGGGCTGAAGATCATTGCCGAGGGCGTGGAGACCGAAGAGCAGCACCGCGCGCTGCATGCGGTCGGGATTCAGTATGCGCAGGGCTATCTGTATCAGCGGCCACGGCGAGCGGAACACCTGAAGTGGAATTTCGCGCCGATGCCGGCTTGAATGCCGCATCGGCGCCGAACGTTCGGCAGACGAATACGTGACACATGCGTCATCCGCTCTGCGCGCGACGCCGGCTGCGTCACGCCGCCGATGCGCGGCGTGGCGGATCGCGCGGCGTTCTCCTGCCACCTCATGCCACCGATTCGCCCTTCGGCGGAAACCGCGCGAGAGGCGCTAAAATCCGCCGCCTGGGCATCCACGACGAGCAAGCGTTTTGACGGAGTTCGAGCAGGGTTTCATCCTCACCCGCCACTGGCGGGACACCGCGTCCGGCATCGAGATCGAGTTCTGGCTGGCGACCGAACGCGGTCCGCGCCACGTGCGGCTGCGCCCGCAGGAAGCCGTCGCGTTCGTGCCGGTCGAGCAGCAGGCGCTCGCCGAACGCGCGCTCGCCGGCGAACGCGATGCGCAACTTCGCCCGCTCGCATTGCGCGACTTCCGCCAGCGCGCGGTTGCCGGCCTCTACTGCCGCCGCTACCGCCATCTGTCCGGACTCCAGAAACGCCTCGCCGCGGCCGGCGTCGACGTCTACGAAGCCGACGTGCAGCCGCCCGACCGCTACGCGATGGAGCGCTTCATTACCGCCCCCGTGCTGTTTCGCGGCACGGCCGGCCGCGACGGCACGCTGACCGACGCCGAACTGAAACCGGCGACCGACTATCGGCCGACGCTGCGCTGCGTGTCGCTCGACATCGAAACGAGCGTTCACGGCGAACTCTATTCGATCGCGCTCGAAGGCTGCGGACAGCGGCAGGTCTACATGCTCGGCCCGCCGAACGGCGACGCCCCGGCCATCGACTTCCGCCTCGACTACTGCGACAGCCGGGCCGAGATCCTCGCGCGCATCAACGACTGGTTCGCCGAACACGATCCCGATGCGGTGATCGGCTGGAATCTCGTGCAGTTCGACCTGCGCATCCTGCACGCGCACGCGGAACAATACGGCGTGCCGCTGAAGCTCGGCCGCGGCGGCAGCGTGCTCGAATGGCGCGCGCACGGGCAGCAACCCGACCATTTCTTCGCGGGCGCGGCCGGCCGCCTGATTCTCGACGGCATCGACATGCTGAAATCGGCGACGTGGACGTTCCCGTCATTCAGCCTCGAATACGTGTCGCAGTCGCTGCTCGGCGAAGGCAAGTCGATCGACAATCCGTATCAGCGAATGGACGAGATCCAGCGTCGCTTCGATCACGACAAGCCGGCGCTCGCGCACTACAACCTGAAGGACTGCGAACTCGTCACGCGCATCTTCGAGAAGGCCGACCTGCTGTCGTTCGCGCTCGAACGCGCGACCGTCACGGGCCTCGCGGCCGATCGCACCGGCGGCTCGGTTGCCGCGTTCACGCACCTGTACTTGCCGCGCATGCACCGGCTCGGCTACGTCGCGCCGAACCTCGGTGACGTGACGGGCCAGAACAGCCCCGGCGGCTTCGTGATGGATTCGCGGCCCGGCCTGTACGATTCGGTGCTCGTGTTCGACTACAAGAGCCTTTATCCGTCGATCATCCGAACGTTCCTGATCGATCCGGTCGGGTTGATCGAGGGGCTCGCGCATCCGGGCGACGACACGTCGGTGCCCGGCTTCCTCGGCGCGCGTTTCTCGCGTACCGCGCATTGCCTGCCCGACATCGTGCGGCGCGTGTCGGAAGGCCGCGACGAAGCGAAACGCCAGCGCAACGCGCCGCTGTCGCAGGCGCTGAAGATCATCATGAACTCGTTCTACGGCGTGCTCGGCTCGACCGGCTGCCGCTTCTTCGACCCGCGCCTCGCGTCGTCGATCACGATGCGCGGCCACGAGATCATGCATCGCACGCGCGAGCTGATCGAGGCGCAGGGCTACGAAGTCATCTACGGCGATACCGATTCGACCTTCGTCTGGCTCGGCCGCGAGCACGACGACGATGCAGCCGCCGCCAAGGGTCGCGCGCTCGTCGACCACGTGAACCGCTGGTGGCACGCGCACCTGCGCGACCGCTTCGGGCTGGAAAGCGCGCTCGAGCTGCAGTACGAGCGGCACTACCGGCGCTTCCTGATGCCGACCGTGCGCGGCGCGGAGGAAGGCAGCAAGAAGCGCTATGCGGGCCTCGCGCGCGCGGCGGACGGCGGCGAGGACCTCGTATTCAAGGGGCTCGAAACGGTGCGCACCGACTGGACGCCGCTCGCGCAGGCCTTCCAGCGCGAACTCTACCGGCGCGTGTTCAAGCGCGAACCGTATCAGGACTTCATTCGCGACTACGTGCGCCGCACGCTCGCCGGCGAATACGACGCGCAGCTCGTCTATCGCAAGCGCGTGCGCCGGCCGTTGAGCGAATACCAGCGCAACGTGCCGCCGCACGTGCGCGCCGCGCGAATCGCGGACGAATTCAACCACGCGCGCGGCCGGCCGCTGCAGTACCAGCGCGGCGGCTGGATCAGCTACGTGATGACGACGGCCGGCCCCGAGCCGCTCGAGACGATGCGCTCGCCGATCGACTACGCGTTTTACGTGAGCCGTCAGTTGCAGCCCGTCGCCGATGCGATCCTGCCGTTCCTGCGCGACGATTTCGAACGCGTGATTTCGGGGCAGGGGCAATTGTTCTGAGCTTGCCGCGCGACGTGCACGGCTTCCGGTGCCGACCGTCTCGCCGCCGACCACGTAAAATACCGGCCTGCCGCGCCTCCCGCCGCGGCCGGAGGACATTCATCATGACCGCACGTCGCGGTGCCGCGGTCGCCATCGCGCCCGGTCACGAGACAGCCAGCCTGTCGAAAGCCCAGAAGACGTTCAATACGCTTGTCGAGCACATCGAAAAGCGGCGCGAACGGCTGCGCGCGTGGGAAGCCGTCATGCCGGCGTTCCAGAAGAAATTCGTCGACGGGCTGTTGCCGCTCGAACAGGAAGCGACGGCGCTGCGGATCAGGCTGATTCATCTGCTCGACGACACGTTCCTGCGAAAAGGCTTGAGCAAGGCCGAACAGCGCACGCTGTCCGACCTCATCGCCGATATGGCGCGCGACGTGCTGCACGTCAGCGACGACGCGGCGTTGAAGGCCATCTACGACCGGCACGCCGAGTCCGCGCACGTCGGCAGCGCAACGGCCGAACCCGCCCCGAAGCAGCACGACCCGGAGGGGCCGGCGGATCTCGACTCGTTGTCGCCCGACGAACTCGCCGAGCGGATGCAGGCCGAACTCGGCGCGCAGTTCGAGCGCGACATGGCCGCTCACGCGGCGCGCGAGGCCCAGCGCGCGAAGCGCAGGAAATCGCCGAAGCAGTCGGCCGCGCAGGCCAGGATCGAGGCCGAGCAAGCCGAATCGAACAAGTCGATCCGCGAGATCTATCGCAAGCTCGCGAGCGCGCTGCATCCCGATCGAGAAACCGATCCCGGCGAACAACAGCGCAAGACGGCACTGATGCAGCAGGTCAACCGCGCGTACGAGAAGGGCAACCTGCTGCAGTTGCTGGAACTGCAACTGGAGATCGAACAGATCGACAGACGCACGATCGACGGCCTCAGCGAAGCGCGTCTCACGCGCTACAACGGCATCCTCGAGGAACAACTGCGTGAGCTCGATCAGGAGATCCGGCACGTGGAGAACGATTTCCGGCGGACCTACGGCATCGCGTCGTCCACCAAGGTCGCGCCCGATACGGTCTTGCGCATGCTCGCGCGCGACATTGCAGGCACGCAGCGCGCCAACCAGGATCTGACCGTCGCGCTGCGCGAGTTCGAGGATCCGGACAACGTCAAGGGTTGGCTGAAGGACATGAAGCGGTGGCCGGCATCGACCCGCTTCGACGACGATTCGTATTGAGCGAAGCACGCGCCGGCCGACGCGCGGCGCCCGGCGCGCTTGGCTCGTCGCATCGCGGCGCCTAACCCATCCCGCCCATCAGCGTCATCAACTGCTCACGCAGCCAGCGGCTGCCCTGATCCTGATCGGCGCTGCGATGCCAGTAGCAGAAGTATTCGAGCGCCGGCATCTCGAACGGCAGTTCGAGAATCCGCGCCGGGTAGCGCTGCAGCAGCCGCAGCGGCGCCGTCAGCGCAAGATCGCCGCGCATCGCGATCAGCGGCGCGACCATGTAGTGCTGCACGCGCATCTGGATGTTGCGGCGCAGCCCGAGCCGCGTCAGCTCCGCATCGACGTGCCCGCTGCCCTTGCGGCGGCTCGACACGTGGATGTGGCCCATCGACAGGTAGTCGTCCATGGTCAGCGTGTCGCCCTTGAACGGGTGGTCGTCGCGGATCATGCACGCGTAGCGGTCTCGCACGAGCAGCGCCTGGTGCAGGTGCGGATCGCCGATCAGCGGCGCGTCGATCGCGATGTCGACGGAGCCGTTCGCGAGCGCGGTCGCCACTTCGCGGCGGTCCATCGTGTAGCTGCGCACGTGCATGCCGGGCGCATGCGTCTGCAGCAGTTCGCCGAGCGCGGGCAGCAGCAGCGCCTCGGTCAGGTCGCTCATGCTGAGCCGAAACACGCGCTCGGACGAAGCGGGATCGAACACATCGCCTTCGTGCGCGCTCGAATCGAGCAGTTGCAGCGCCTCACGCACGCGGCCGACGATGTTCTCGGCCATCGGCGTCGGCATCATCCCGGCCGGCGTGCTGACGAACAGCGGGTCGTTGAGCGTCTTGCGCAGCCGCGCCAGCGCATTGCTGACGGCCGGCTGCGTGAGGTTCAGCACCTCGGCCGCCCGCGTCAGGTTGCGCTTGTTGTAGATCGCCTCGAATACGACGAACAGGTTCAGATCAATCTTCGAAAGACGCATCGCCGGATCTCCTTGCCGGCATCTTAATACGGCGTGCGTCTGCGGTTCGCCCACGTCGCGTTCGCGCGCGGAGCACCGCTCAGCCGCGCGGCGGCCGCGTCAGGTACGGCTCGGTCGAGCCGCGCACGGCGTCCTTGATCTCCATGCGCGCGATCGCCTGCAGGTGCACCTCGTCCGGGCCGTCGGCGAAGCGCAGCGCGCGGCCCCAGGTCCACAGGTCGGCGAGCGGCGTGTCGGGGCTCAGACCCATCGCGCCGAACACCTGCATCGCGCGGTCGCACACGTCCGTGTACACGGTCGGCACGAGCGCCTTGATCATCGAGATTTCCTTGCGCGCCGCCTTCGCACCGACCTTGTCGATCATCCATGCGGCCTTCAGCACGAGCAGGCGCGCCTGATCGATCTCGATGCGCGAGCGCGCGATCCATTCGCCGATCGTGCCGTGCCGGTTCAACGGCTTGCCGAACGCTTCGCGCGACTGCGCGCGGTCGATCATCAGTTCCAGTGCGAGCTCGGCCGCGCCGATCGAACGCATGCAGTGATGAATGCGGCCCGGCCCGAGGCGCGCCTGCGCAAGCGCGAAGCCGCTGCCTTCTTCGCCGAGCAGGTTGCGCGCCGGCACGCGCACGTTGTCGAACGTGATCTCGCAGTGCCCTTCGGGCGCGTGATGATTGACCACCGTGATGTTGCGCACGACCGTCACGCCCGGCGTGTCGCGCGGCACGAGGATCATGCTCTGTTGCTGGTGCGATTCCGCTTGCGGATCGGTCTTGCCCATCACGATGAAGATCCGGCAATTCGGATGCGCGGCGTTCGTGATGAACCACTTGCGGCCGTTGATCACGTATTCGTCGCCCGCACGCTCGATGCGCGTCGTGATGTTGGTCGCGTCCGACGACGCCACGTCAGGCTCCGTCATCGCGAACGCCGAACGGATCTCGCCGCGCAACAGCGGCAGCAGCCACTGTTCGCGCTGCTCGGGCGTCGCAAACATGTGCAGCAACTCCATGTTGCCGGTATCCGGTGCGTTGCAGTTGAACACCTCCGACGCCCAGCTCACGCGCCCCATGATCTCGGCGAGCGGCGCGTATTCGAGGTTGGTCAGGGCCGTGCCCGGCTCGTCAGCCTTCAGGTGCGGCAGGAACAGGTTCCACAGCCCTTCGGCCTTCGCGCGCTCCTTCAGCTCCTCCATGAACGACACGGGATACTGCCCCGCATGCACTTCCTCGTTCCACTGACGGATGCGCGGCACGATATGCGCGTCCATGAATGCACGCACGCGCTCGCGCAGTTCTTCCACTTTCGGGGTGTAGCCAAAGTCCATGATAGACTCCTCGAGATTCCGGTTTTCCGTTCGTTCCGTTCAGAAGGCCGAGACGCCGCCGTCGACGGCGACGGCCTGCCCGGTCAGATAGGTGTTTTCCTTCGCGCACAGCGTCAGCATCGTCGCGACGATTTCCTCGGGGCGGCCGAGCCGTTTCATCGGCGATCCCTGCGCGAGAAAATCCTGGCGATCGCCGATGTCGCTGTCGGTGACCATCGGCGTCGTGCTGTAGAACGGGCACACCGCATTCACGCGAATGCCGTGCCGCGCGTATTCGAGCGCGGCCGTCTTCGTGAGCCCGACCACCGCGTGTTTCGACGCCGCGTAGGCGG
Organism: Burkholderia territorii; assembly: GCF_001718335.1. NCBI lineage: Bacteria > Pseudomonadati > Pseudomonadota > Betaproteobacteria > Burkholderiales > Burkholderiaceae > Burkholderia > Burkholderia territorii. The sequence continues at coordinate 89,994 of NZ_CP013365.1, read as the reverse complement.
CGAGCTTCGGCGCGCCGCCGAGCCCGGCCATCGACGCGACGTTCAGGATCACGCCCTCACGCTGCGCGAGCATCTGGCGAATCTGATGCTTCATTCCGAAGAACACGCCTTTCGCGTTGACCGCGAAGCTCAGGTCGAGATCGGCTTCCTCGGTATCGATCAGCGCCTTCAGCGGCGGCGCGATGCCCGCATTGTTGATGCCGACGTCGAGCCGCCCGAAGCGCTCGACCGCCGCCTGCACCAGCGCCGCGACGTCCGCTTCGATGCGCACGTCGCAGCGCTGCGCGATCACGTCGGCGCCGGCCGCGCGCAGCGGCGCGGCCACGCGTTCGAGCGCCGCTTCGTTCAGGTCGCCGAGCGCGAGCCGCGCGCCCATCGCGGCCAGCTCGCTCGCGAGCAGCGCGCCGAAGCCGCTTGCGGCGCCGGTGATCATCACGGCCTGCCCGGCGTAGCTGTCGAGTTTCATCGCGCGCTCAGATCGTCAGGCCGCCGTCGACGACGATGCATTCGCCGTTCGTGTAGCTCGCCGCGTCCGACACGAGATACAGCACGGTGCCGGCCATCTCGCGCGGCTCCGCGTGGCGGCGCAGCGGAATCTTTGCCATCCAGGTTTCGTAGATGTCCTGATCGGCGAACAGCGCGCCCGCGAACTTCGTCTTCGTGAGGCCCGGCAGCAGCGCGTTCACGCGGATGCCGAACGGCCCGCATTCCTTCGCGAACGCCTTCGTCATGTTGACGACCGCGGCCTTCGTGATCGAGTAGATGCCCTGGCGGTCGCCCGGCTGCAGCGCGTTCACCGACGCCGTGTTGACGATCGCGCCGCCGCCCTGTGCCTTCATCATCTTGCCGGCCTCGACCGACATGAAGAAGTAACCACGGATGTTCACGTCGACGGTCTTTTCATACGCGGCGAGATCGGTATCGAGGATGTGCCCGAAATACGGATTCGCGGCCGCGTTGTTCACGAGAATGTCGAGCCGGCCATGCTTGCCGCGGATCGTCTCGAACGTCGCGGCGATGTCCTCCATCCGCCCGACGTGGCATGCCAGCGCTTCGGCGCGGCCGCCCGCCGCGACGATCGCGTCCGCGACCGCCTGGCAGTCGTCGAGTTTGCGGCTCGACACGATCACGTGCGCGCCCTGCTGCGCGAGCAGCTTCGCGATTTCCTCGCCGATGCCGCGGCTCGCGCCCGTCACCAGCGCGATCTTGCCCGTCAGGTCGAACAGATTCGTTGCCATGTTGCTGTGCTCCTCCATTGATGTCTTGTGTTGTCGTGCCGCCGCGCGGCGATGTCGGTGACGTCAGCGATGCGCGCCGATCACGTCGACGGCCAACTCGGCCAGCCGGCCGGCCATCGCGCCCACGCGCAGCGCCTGCTCGCTCGACGCGTTGCCCTGCAGCGCGCGCGCCTTCACGCCCTGCGCGATCGCCGCGAGCCGGAAGAAACTGAACGCGAGATAGAAATGCCAGTCGCGGATCGGCTCGATCCCGCGCAGTTCACAATAGCGCGCGACGATCGCCGCTTCATTGGGAATGCCAAGTACCTCGCGATCCTGGCCGGCGAGCCCGCGCACCTGACCGCCCGACGGCAACCGCAGGCACATGCAGAAATACGCGAGATCGGCGAGCGGGTTGCCGAGCGTCGACAGCTCCCAGTCGAGCACGGCCTGCACGCGATAGTCGTCGCGCGCGAACATCAGGTTGTCGATGCGGAAATCGCCGTGCACGAGCGCGGCTCGGCCCGTGTCCTCCGGGCACGCCTTCGGCAGCCAGTCGATCAGCGTCTCCATCGCGTCGAGGCGTTCCGTTTCCGCCGCGCGATACTGCTTCGTCCACACGCCGATCTGACGCTCGAAGTAGTTGCCGGGGCGGCCGTAGTCGGCGAGGCCGACTGCGTCGACGTCCACGTCGTGCAGCGCGGCCATCGTGCGCAGCAGCGCGTCGTAGCAGAGTGCGCGATCGGCCTTCGGCAACTCCGGCAGTGCCGGATCCCAGAAGATTCGCCCGTCTTCGAAACTCATCACGTAGAAGAGGCTGCCGATCACGTCGCGGTCTTCGCACAGGTGATACGGATGCGCGACCGGCACCGCGGTGCCCGACAGCGCGCTCAGCACGCGGAATTCGCGATCGACCGCGTGCGCGGATTTCAGCAGTTCGCCGGGCGGCTGGCGGCGCAACACGTAGCGGCCGCTCTTCGCGTGCAGCAGGAAGGTCGGATTCGACTGGCCGCCGGCAAACTTCTCCATGTCGAGCGGGCCTTCGAAACCCGGCACATGCGCTTCCAGATAGCGCGTGAGGCGAGCTACGTCGAGGGGCTGGGAAGGATTCGTCATCGTCGCGATCGTTCGTTGGGTCAGCCGTAGGTGCGCCACGTGTGGCGTTCCGGATCCTCGAGATGCGGGATGCCGTTGAACGACGCGAGGTGGAACGCTTCGGCGTTGAAGAAAAACTGCGAAAGACTGCTGTTGCGGATCTGCAGGTTCAGCGCGATCGCGCTCGACGACGGTGCGGCGAGCACCTGCTGCACCGTCACCGCAATCGGGCCGCCGGAGCTCACCGCGAGCACGCGCTGACCGCCGCCCTCCCGGATCGCGGCGCGGGCGTCGGCGACGCGCTGCTGGAAATGCGTCCAGGTTTCGGGCGCGGTGTCGCCCAGCTTGTCGTCGGCCCACAGGTAGAGCACCTGCCGCAGCGCGCGAAAGTGTTCCTTCATCGAGCCGGCCGCGAGCCGCGCGATCTCCGGATAGTCGCTCGCCGCAGCCGCGAACAGCCCGTGGAAGTCGTATTCGTTCAGGCCGGGATGACGGTCGACCCGCGCGCCTTCGGCGCCCAGGCCGCGCAGGATCGCATCGACCGTCTGCGCATGCCGGTTCATCGTGCCGCAGATCACGCGGTCGAACGTCAGGCCCTGCCGCGCGAAGTATTCGCCGAGCCAGACGCCCTGCTGGTCGCCGGCCGCGGACAGCCGGTCGTAGTCGTCCGTGCCGAACGACGCCTGCCCATGCCGCACCAGAAACAGTTCTGCCATTGCATGCCCGCCCGAGGGAAATCGAAGGCCCAGCATAGCGGCCGGGGATGCATTTTTGAAATTTATTTTCTGAATCGGCGGGCATTCATCGTGTGAATTGCACGTATTCATACAGCGCGCTTGTGCCGGCTTTCGACCGGCTGGCCGTCGCGGCACGCGAATTGCGGCAGGAGCCACGTCATGTCACCACGTTCAGGAGGGATGCGATGCTCGGTACGATCCTTATCATCGTTCTGATTCTGCTGCTCATCGGCGCATTTCCGGCATGGCCGCACAGCCGAAGCTGGGGCTACTGGCCATCGGGCTCCGTCGGGCTGATCGTCGTCATCGTCGTGATACTGGTGTTGATGGGGCGGATTTGAATGTGACGGCGCGCGCCTGTCGGCCAGGCGCGCGCCGTTCGATCATGCCGTCGTGGCTTCTTTACAAAGAGCCGTAGATGAATGCCAGCCCGGCAACGGCGCGCCGGTGGAGCGTGCTGTTTCCCTCGGTCGGTCCTCGCCCATGGCATGCCCGCGTCCGGCCTGTCGCGGAATCCTTGCCTCACGCCCGGTATGCGGATGCCGCATGGCGGCCGGGGAAGTCGCCGCCCAGATTCGCCGTCGCCGCAACGCGCCCGGGCGCGGTTCGCGTTTGCGCGGCGTGCCACCGAGACCGCGTGGCCGATCCACTTGCCCGGGCTTTGACCGACATGCCGCGTTCGTGGATCATTCGCTTCGAGCCACGGAATCCGCGCGTGAACGCTCCCCGACCATGCCCCCTGCCATTTGCCTGCGCCCTGCGTGCGCCACCGACCTCCCGTTTCTGCTGACGCTGCGCCGGCTCACGATGACCGAGCATCTGCAACGCGTCGGCGCGCCCACCGACGATGCAGCGCACGACCAGCGCATTCGCGCGAACTTCGACGATGCGATGATCGTCGCCGAAGGCGCAGATGCCGATGCAATCGGTTTGCTGAAGGTCACGCGCGCCGCCGACGAATGGCACGTTCACCAGATCCAGATCCTCCCGTCCCGGCAAGGCCAGGGCATCGGCGAAGCCGTGCTGCGCGCGCTGCTGCTCGAAGCCGCACGCGAGCACGTGCCCGTGTCGCTCAGCGTGCTGCACGGTAACCCGGCGCGGCGCCTCTACGAGCGGCTCGGGTTTCGGCTCGTCGCGGAAACGGAAACCAGTGCGACGCTGATGTGGCGCGCCTGAAGTTTCGCATTGCGGCCTGCCGTTGCGGAGTGCGGCGGCCCCCGCCCATGTCGACGGCCGCCGCCGCTCGCCTTGCAAAAAAACACGGGCGCTCGTGCCAGGAGCGCCCGCGTCCAAAACAGACGGCCGATCAATCGTCGTCGCGGCTCGCCACCTTTTGCGTCACGCCCCGGAGCTTCGGATACGGCTGCGCGCCCATCATCCCTTTCCACAACACGCGGTTGAACTGATCGGCCGGCACCTCGTCGGCATCGTCGAAGTCGAACTTCGCCGTCACCTTCGCCCAGTACGCCGCGTCATGCTTCGGCGTGACGTCCGGCCCGGCCGCGTATTGCAGCAGGTTCTCGCCCGCGCCTTCGGCCAGCCGCAACCCCGTGCCCTTCAGCGCCGTCGACGCGACGGCCGTGTAGGTCCACGACGCGGAGCCGTGCACGTCGAACACGTCGGTCATCGGCCGCTGGTACGCGGTATTCAGGTTCATGTGCTGCGTGCCGAGCACGTCCTCGATGGTGCGCAATGCATTGACCTGGCTGTAGCGCGTCCGGATCACCGCGCCCTGCTTCACGTACGGCCCGACGATATATGCCGGCCCGCGATGCGAATCCACGTGGTCGGGGCCGTCCTGCACGTCGTCCTCGGTCACGACGATCAGCGTGTCGTTCGCATACGGACTCTTCGCGACGGCCTCGACCAGCCGGCCGACCGCGAGATCGTTGTCGGCCTGCTGCGTCTCCGGCGTGTTCACGCCGGCGAACGCCGTGCCGAACGCACCCATGTGATCGTGCGACAGGCGCACCAGCGACAGCGTCGGCAGGTTGCCGCTCGCGACGTACTGGTCGAACTCGCGCTTCCACTCGTTGAGGCGCCACTGGTCCGGATACGTCTGGTCGAAACCGCGGAAATACACGTCCGTCATCGACGCCAGCCGCGGGTCGAGCGCGGCGACCTGCACGACGCCCGCCGCGCGCGGATCCATGATCGGGTTCGCCGCCGTGCCGATGCTGCCGATGTTGTTCACGAGGAAGCCGTAGTTGCGCACGGTGCCGCCGCCGGCCAGCACCGCGTCGAAGATATAGCCGCGCTGGCGGCCGAACGGCGCATCGGACGACGCATGGTTGCCGGTGCCGGGCAGCAGGTTCGCCGCGCCGCCCGGCAGGCTGGCGGCCGCGTTGCTGTAGTTCGCGGTGCCGGCCGGCCCGGCCGCCGCATCGCGTTGCTGCACCGACTCCCAGTTGACCGGCACGTTGCGGTTCGTCCCTTCGCTCTCGTACGACAGGCCGCGATTGACCGCCGCGTAGTTGATCTGCTGCGTGATCGTCTCCGTGTTGGTGACGCGCCCCTGCAGCGCCCACGACCAGCCGTCCATGCTGCCGTCGCCCGGGTTCATGAAGTTGTCGAGCGTCACGAACTGGCTCGCCAGACGATGGAGGTTCGGCGTGATGTTGCGACCGAACTGCGCGAGCTTCGGATCCGCGTCGGCGCCGTTGCCGATGTCGCCGAGCACCTGGTCGAACGTGCGGTTTTCCTTGACGACGTAGATCACATGCTTGATGTGACGGCGCAGGAAGCCCATCACCTCGTTGTCCCGGTCGTTGTCTTCCGGGCGATAGAAGTTGTTGCGCGCGGCCTGCTGCGTGAGCGCGGGCAGTTCGCTGGCCGCCGGCACCGGCGCGCTCACGAGCGACGCGCGCTCGAGCTGGAACTGGTATTCGTTCGACGCGCGCGACGCGGCGGCCTGCGCGGGCGTCGCGCCGAACAGGTGGCCGGGGTTCGGGCCGGTCGTGCTCTTGCCATTCACCACGTACATCCACGTGCCGTCGGCGCTGAACGTCACGTCGTGCGGTTCGAACGCGGTCGGAATCAGGCCGGTGACACGATACGCGCGCGCGCCGACGAGCGGAATGACGGCGATTTCGTTCGCGCCCGCATTGGTCGCATACAGCGTGCGGCCATCGCGCGACAGCGTGACCGCGTACGTCGCCGCGCCCGTGTGCGCCTGGCCATGCGCGAGCACGCCGGCCGGCGCGCGTGCGTCGATCCGGGTCACGATCGCGTTGGCGTTCGTGTCGATCACCGCGACCTGGTCGGCATTGTCTTGCGCGACGAACAATCGCGATTGCGACGCGTCGAGCGTCATGCCGAGCGCGTTGCCGTCCAGCTTGATACGCTTGACCAGCCGGCCGCGAGACGGCGACGACACGTCGATCGCGACGATCTCGCGATCGCGATCCGACGACACGTAAGCGATTCCATTGCCCTTCATCACGACCGCGAACGGGAACGTGCCGCCGGCGTCGCCGCTGCGTCCTTCGTTGCCGGAGAAGAACGGACGCAGGTCGTGCTCGTAACGCACGTTGTTGGTCGCGGTATCGATCACGCTGATCGAATCGTTGTAGTTGTTCGCGACGACGAGCGTCTTGCCGTCGGCCGACAGCGCGAGGCCGGCCGCGTTCGGCTGCACGCGGATGCCGACGCCCTTGCCTGCATGGCCGAGCGCGATCGTCGTCGACAGCGCCCACGTGCCGCCCTGCTGCGCATAGACGTACACCGCATCGTCGCTGCCGCCGGTCGCATAGAGCTTGCTGCCGTCGTGCGAAAACGCCAGGCCGACGAACGCGTTGGTCTGCTGCAGCACCTGCCTGAGCACCGGGCGCGTCGTGTTCGCGCCCGCGACGTCGTACAGGAAGATGAATTGCGTCGAGGCTGCGGTGTCGACCGACCCGTCCGGCTTGTACAGCGAGTTCTGGCCGGCGGTGATGATCGCGAGCGTCTTGCCGTCCGGGCTCAACTGCGAGCGCACGGCTTCGCCCGCGACGAAATGCGGATAGGCCGGCAGCCCGGGATTCAGGAACTGCTGGACCGCGCCACGCACGGCGAGCGGCGTGACGAACTGACCGCTCGGCACACGCGCTGCATCGGCGGCGTTGAAGCCGTCCGCACGCGCATGCGACACAAGCAGCACGGCCGACATGACGGCTCCGAGCCGGAGCGCGCGCTTGACCTGGCTATTTCTCATAGGAATCCTCTATACCGGTGGGGCGATGATCGTGTGAGGTGTCCGACATGATCCTGGCGCGTCTGCCCGTATCGCGCGACGGCGAGGGCCTGTGCCAATCGATCGAGTGCGTTGCGTCGGCGATCGCCGACGTGCGGGCATTACATCGCCGCCCAATGTCAAGCGGATGACCGGCTCCGTTGCGGAGCCGGCTTATTACACATCGTTACAGCAAAGGCGTTTCGATGACAGCCATCGTGGTGTCATCGTCACATTCGATGCGTCGCGGTCACGGCGTCCATCGATAAACGGTGATGCTGTTCCCCTTCACGTTGTTCTTCGTCACGACGTATTCGCCGTTCGAGCGCCGGTACGCGCGCACGCTGTACATCGCATCGATCGCGCTGCTGGTATCCACGGTCGCTGGGCTCGCGTTGACGAGCGTCGTGTCGAGATTACCCGTGTCGAGATTGAACGCATCGATGTTCGGCCACAACGGCCCGCTGCTGCTGAACCAGTAGCCGACGAACAAGTGGTTGCCCGCCGCATCGATCGACTTCGCGCCGCCGTGCGGCAGCGTGATCACCGGGTTCGGCTTCGTCGCGTTGCCGGCGCTCCAGCCGTGATACACCTCGATGCGCGTGCCGATCGACGTCCAGTCGGTACTACCGACCACACCCTGCGCGAGCACCATCGTGTCGCTGTCGGCGAGATAGACGATGCGCGTGAGCGGCTGAATGCTGGCCGGCACCGGCGTCGGCACGCCCGGCCCCCACGACGGCTTGCCGCTCGCGTCGAAACCGGTCAGCGGATAGTGATAAATGGCGCCGGTCTTGTCGAGGCCGGCCCAGACGCCGCCCTTGCCGTCGAGGCTGAAGCCGGCCGACACGCGCCGGGTCGTGTTGAACGCGGGCCCGGGGATCGATCCGTCGGGAATCGCGACATAGCCGTTGGCCGCGTTGAAGTGGAAGAAGTAGTAGACCGGCGGATTCTGCCCCGCCGCAACGAGGATCCGGTTCGCGCCAACGGACGTCAGGATCCCGAAGTGCTCGTCGCGCTGGGTGTCGCTCATGTCGATGCGCGGGTCCGATGGATACGTGAACGGATCGACGGTGTTCGCGACGAACGTGCCGCCCGCGGTGCCGCCGTAGACGTGCGTGCCGCTGTAGAACAACGCGCCGTCGGTAACAGGATCGGGTGCGGCGATGCCTTCGAAGTTGAGCGACTGCAACGTCCATCGCAGGCTGCCCGCGCTGCTGTACGCGTGAATGTCGGTCGCGCCGTTGCGGCCGAGATCCCAGCTGCCGCCCCACGGGTTGTTGAGCACATACAGGTTGCCGGCCGTGTCCTTGCCGATGCCGACGATGCGCGTGAAGCGCTGCGCGCCGACCTGCCCCTTGATGCCCGTCGTCGTGTCGAGATAGCCGCCCGGCACGCCGAACGTGCCGGCCAGCGCGGGCCTGCCCGAAACGGAATAGCGCTTGATGTTCATGTCGGGGCCTTCGTCGCCGATCATCAGCTGCCCCGCCGCCGCATCGAAATAGAGCGCGGAAGGCTGCGCGCCGGCGGGGAGGCGGATCGTGTTCAGCAGCGCGCCGGCCGGACTGAATTCGACGACCGAGCCCGCGCGCTTCTGCGCGACCCAGATGTTCCCCGCACCGTCGAGCGCGAGCGCGCCGGGCGCCGACACGCCGATGTCGCGCTGCCACACGCCGTCGGTCGTGAACACCCGCACGCGATTGCCGTAGAAATCGCTCGCATAGAGCAGCGAGCCGGCCGTCGCGAGCCCGGTGACGACGTCGACGCGTGGCTGGTTGGTCGCCGCGGTGACCTGAATGAGCTTGTCGCGAAACCGCGTGGCGCGGTTGTAGCGCCCGACCGCGCCGCTGCCGTATCCGTTGCCGGGTTGCAGCGCGACGAACAGCGACGTCGCATTGCCCGTGATCGCGCTGCCCTGGAACTCGGAATGAGTGCCGATCGAGCCGGCGCTCTTGCCGTTCTGGTAGATCGCGACGCCGCCCTCGTCCTCGTCCCACATCGACGCGGTGTAGATCACGCCTTCGGGCGCGACCCACATCGAGCGCGCGACGTTGCCGACGTGCGCAGCGAGCGTGCCGTACGTATTCGCGATCCAGTCGGTGGTATTACCCGCGTTTCCGGCCGGCGCGATCGCGGCGATCGCGCAGGCAAGCAGCACGGCCTGAATCGGTTTTCTGGCGACCATGGCTGATGCTCTCCTGAATGGTGGAGTCTTTCACATGACGGGCAACCGGGCGGTTTGAAAATCGGCAATGCGTAAATAGTTCCGCTCGATCCGCCGATGCAGTCGGTATTACATCGCGCGTGCATTCGATAATCGGCAACGCCGAGAATAACGTCATATAAATCGAAAGAAATTGCGAACTGCTCGGGCACGCAGGGCGCGCGACTGCGCGAGTGTGAACGACCACTTACGCGCTCGCGCGCGAGCAATCGGAAATAGCACGGCTTTCGATGGCGGGAATATCGCCGCGACCTGGAATGCGGCGTATCGAGAATGGCGGAGTGGATTTTCGGCGAAACGGAAAAATCGCCGGATGCGGGCAAGAACGACCCGAGGAATGACCGCTGTCAGATATCGCGCCGGCCCGAATCCATATAAAATCCGGGCCGGCACACATCATTTACAGCCGGAGAATCATGCGGACGTCGCCGTCTCCCGCACTTGTACTTGCTTGATTTCGGCGCCGCCGTCCGAATCCGCGTCGTCGCGCGAATCGCCCAGTTGGCCTTCCCACTTCGCGACCACGGCCGCCGCGATCGAGTTGCCGACGGCGTTGGTGGCCGAGCGGCCCATGTCGAGGAACATGTCGACGCCCATGATCAGCAACAGCCCGGCTTCCGGCAGATGGAACTGGTTGAGCGTCGCCGCGATCACGACGAGCGACGCACGCGGCACGCCCGCCATTCCCTTCGACGTGACCATCAGCATCAGCAGCATCGTGATCTGCGTGCCGAGCGGCAGGTCGATCCCGTACACCTGCGAGATGAACAGCACCGCGAACGTGCAGTACATCATCGAGCCGTCGAGATTGAACGAGTAGCCGATCGGCAGCACGAAGCTCGAAATCTTGCGATTGACGCCGAACCGGTCGAGCGCGTCGAGCAGTTTCGGGTACGCGGCTTCGGAGCTCGCCGTCGCGAACGACAGCAGGAACGGCTCGCGAATCAGGCGAATCAGCGTGAACGCACGCTTGCCCAGGAACGCGACGCCGGCCAGCGTCAGCACGCCCCATAGCAGCGCGAGCGCCAGGTAGAAGCTCGCCATGAACTTCGCGAACGTGAGCAGGATGCCGAGACCTTCCGTCGTGATCGTCGATGCCAGCGCGGCGAACACGGCAACCGGCGCGAATCCCATCACCGCGCCCGTCACCTTGAGCATGACCTGCGCGAGATCGTCGATCACGCCGGTCAGGCGCTTGCCTGCGTCGCCGAGCGCCGACAGCGCGGTGCCGAAGAAGATCGAGAACACGACGATCTGCAGGATCTCGTTGTTCGCCATCGCCTCGGCGATCGATTTCGGCACGAGGTGGACGACGAAGTCCTTCAGCGTGAATGCGCCCGTCTTCAGGTTCAGCGCCGCGTCGGCGGCCGGCAACGGCAGGCTCAGGTGGCTGCCCGGCTTCAAGATCGTCGCGGTCACGAGGCCGAGCACCAGCGACGTGAACGACGCGATGAAGAACCAGCCGAACGCCGTCACGCCCACGCGGCCGACCGAGCCGCTGTCGCCCATCTGCGCGATGCCGACCGTCAGCGTCGCGAACACCAGCGGCGCGATGATCATCTTGATCAGCCGCAGGAACACGTCGGACAGCAGCGACACGTAGCCCGCGACTTCCTTGGCCATTTTCGGATCGGGAAACGCGCCATGACAGGCGTAGCCCACGGCAATGCCAAGCACCATCGCGATGACGATGGACCTGGTGATGTTGTGCTTCTTCATTAGCAATCCAGATTACAGAACTTGTGTTTCCAACGGCAGGTCGATCGCCGGCATTGCAATGGCGTCGATGTTCCGCCACGCGGCGCACCGTTTCGGGTGCCGGTGCCCTTCCGTGGGCATGGCCACGGCGAACAGGGGGCGCATTCTATCGCAAACGCCGGGCACGCTTTCAAATCCGAAAGCGGCGCGGCGCGCACGATGCGGAGAAGGCGGGTGAGCGAGCTTTTCCCGGCGGACCGGACGGGTGGCCGATGGGCCGCGACGCATGCCGGATTCGGATACGGTCGTGCCCGGTCGTCAGCGCGACGCCCGTGCGAAGGACGTCGGCTAAACCGGCATGCGCCGCGTCACGCGCGCGGCGTCCCGGGTCGCGGCATGAACCGGCACAGGCACAGCGGCACCACGACCAGCGCCGCGCCCGCGAGAAACGTGGCGGACGCGCCGAAACGCATCCACAGCGCGCCGGCGATGCTGCTCGCGAGCAGCATGCAGATGCCGCTCACCAGGTTGAACACACCGAACGCGGTGCCGCGCAGCGCGGCCGGCGCCGTTTCCGACACCATCGCGGCGAGGATGCCCTGCGTGAAGCCCATGTGCAGCCCCCACACCGCCACGCCGGCAAACATCGAGATCGTCGACGTGCCGATGCCGAGCAGCAGGTCGGCCGCGATCAGCAGCACCATGCCGGCCGCGAGCAGCGCGCGTCGATCGAGCCGGTCCGACAGGATGCCGACCGGCCACGCCGACAGCGAATAGGTGACGCTCATCGCGACCATCACGGCCGGAATCCACGCCGCGTCGAGCCCGGTCTGCTGCGCACGCAACACCAGGAACGCCTCGCTGAAACGCGCAAGCGTAAATGTCGCGCCAGCCGCGACGACGAACCAGTAGCTACGGGAAAACTCGCACAGGGCGCTCCAGCGCAGCGGCGAGAGAAAATGCCGGCCGGGTTTCGACTGCTCGGGCTCCCGCACACCGAAGACGATCAATGCGATCGCGACGAAGGCCGGCACGACGGCAAACCACAGCACGGTGCGAAGGTGATCGCCAAACCACAGCATCAGCACGATCGCGAGCATCGGGCCGAGAATCGCGCCCACGGTGTCCATCGACTGACGCAGGCCAAAGCACGCGCCGCGGATTTCGGGCGGCGCGACGTCGGCCACCAGCGCGTCGCGCGGCGCGCCGCGAATCCCCTTGCCGACACGGTCGAGCAGACGGGCCGTCACGACGACGGCCGGCGTCGACGCCAGCGGAAACAACGGCTTGGTCAATGCCGCGAGCCCATAGCCGAGCAGCAGCAGCCCCTTGCGGCGCCCGAGCCAGTCGCTGATCGCGCCGGAGAACACCTTGACGATCATCGCCGTCGCTTCGGCCGCCCCCTCGAGAACGCCGAGCGCGGCGACGCTCATGCCCATCGTCGACACCAGATAGATCGGCAACAGCGCATGGATCAGCTCGGACGACAGGTCCATGAAGAGGCTCACGAGCCCCAGCGCCCACACGGTCCGTGGAATCGCAGGCTTTCCGGCAATCGGTGACGGCGCGCTCATGATCGGTTCAGTCGGTGGTTTCCCGCGTCAGTTTCGCATGCCGCCGTGCGCGGTCGTTCACGATCTGATGACGCCGGTGATCCGTCATCTTCTTCCAGCCGCGCGCTTCGTCGCGCGTTCTCAGGCATGCCACGCAGTAGCCGGTACGGCCGTCGAACGAACACACGTCGACACAAGGAGACTTGACCGCCATTGCTCATCGCCCTCGCGTCGCGGGCACGACTTCGACGGTGACGTGCGACAGGTTCCCGAATCGCTGCAGCACGCCGTGATAGAAGCGTGCGTCCCGCGCCGGATCGTTCGTCGTCACCGACACCACCGCACTCATGTGCCCCGGCCCGAGCCGCCACACATGCAGGTCGCGGACGCGGTCGCCAATGGCTTCGATCGCAGCGCGCACGTTGTCCGTCAGACGGCGATCCGAACTCATGTCGAGCAGGATGGCGCCCGTGTCGCGCATCAGGCCGTACGACCAGTTCGCGATCACCAGCGCGCCGACGATGCCGGCCAGCGGATCCATCCACACCCAGCCGAACGCGCGCGCGAGCAGCAGCCCGACGATCGTCAGGACGGAGACCGCCGCATCGGCGATCACGTGGATGTACGCGGAGCGAATGTTGTGATCGCGCGCCGCCGCCGCGGATGCGCGATGATCGTGCTCCTCGAACGCCAGTTCGTGTTCACGACCGTTCAGGCAGACGATCGCCTTGAACTCGTGCGGCTCGGGGATGGCTTCGGTCGACTCCAGGTAACCGTCGCGGTTTTGCATCGCGAACACCTGACGCGTGCCGTCCGGGCGGATCGTCGTCACCGACACGGCGCTCGCATCGACGCCCTTCGTCTCTTGCGTCGCGGGCGCCACGCGGAAAACCGGCGGGACGCCTTCCTCGAACACCGACACGGCGAATACGCCCTGCTGATCGAAGATCTGCTGCGCTTGCTCGGCGTGGTCGTGTGCGTGATCGTCGTGATCCCCGTGGCCGTGATGATGGCCGTGACCGTGATGATGGCCATGATGGTCGCCGCTCAACAACCAGACGCTCGCGATGTTGACGAGCAAGCCGGCCACCGCGATCGGAATCGCCTCGCCGAAATGGATCGGGACCGGCGCGAGCAAGCGCGCGATCGCCTCGTAGCCGATCAGCAACGCGATCATCGCGAGCACGATCGCGCTCGTGAAACCCGCGAGGTCGCCGAGCTTGCCCGTGCCGAACACGAAGCGCGGATCGTTCGCATGCTTGCGCGCATAGGTATAGGCAAACGCGGCGATCAGCATCGCGCCCGCATGGGTCGACATGTGCAGGCCGTCCGCGATCAGCGCCAGCGAGCCGAAAAGCGTCCCGCCGACGATCTCGGCGACCATCATCACCGAGCACAGCGCGATGACCATCCAGGTCCTGCGCTCGTTCTGCTCGTGCGCCGCGCCGAGAAAGATGTGGTCGTGCCCGGCGCCGAAGGCGTCATCGCTGAAATTGCTCATTCCGCCTCCGTTTACTTGAAGTAGCTGTGAACGACTTCGATCAGCTGCTCGGTCGCGCTGCCTTCGTCGTCGTGCCCCTCGGCGTCGACCAGATGGCTGCGGATGTGATCTTCGAGCACGACCGCGAGCAGGCCGTTCATCGCCCCCCGGCCGCTCGTGATGAGACGGAGGATTTCGTTGCAACCGCGCTCGTCCTCCAGCGCGCGTTCGATCGCTTCGACCTGTCCCTTGATACGACGGACACGGTTCAGCAGCTTCTGCTTGTCCTTGATGGTGTGGCTCATGATGGTCCCTTCATATACCGGGGGGGACTATATCTCAAATTGCCTTTCTGTATAGGGGGGAGGGGTATTTTTCGGGAAGACCGGATGAACCGGCATCCACCCCACATCGCGGTCCCGCCATTGCAGGCGCCGTCATCGTTTTCTTGTAGAGTTTATAACTATTGAGTAGGATTCTCTACATGAATACGCTCACGACATGGTCGTTCCTCGTACTGACCCTTCCGACTCAGAACGCGACGGCGCGCATGCGCTTCTGGCGCGCGCTCAAAGCCAAGGGCTGCGCGGTGTTGCGCGACGGCGTCTACCTGCTGCCGCACTCGGACGAGCACGAACGGGCGTTGCGCGAGCTCGCGGATGCGATTGCCGAAAGCGGCGGCAGCGCGCATCTGTTGCGCGCGCCGAGCCTTGATGCGTCGCAGGAGCGGGAATTCCGGACGCTTTTCGATCGAGGAGACGACTACGCCGCCTTCCTTCAGACACTCGCGAGCGCCCGCAAGACGCTCGCCGGGCAGTCCGCCACGGAACTGACGCGCTTGTTGCGACGCGTGCGCAAGGATTTCGACGGCATCCGCGCAATCGACTACTTCCCGGATGACGCGGCGACGCGCGCCGAAGTCGGGCTCCAGGATTTCGTCGCGTTGGTCGATACCGTGCTGTCGCCGGGCGAACCGCATGCCGCGGATCGGCCCGTCCGGCGGCTCGTGATGGGCGAGTATCAGGGACGCACCTGGGCGACGCGCCGGCGCATGTGGGTCGATCGTGTCGCCAGCGCGTGGCTGATTCGCCGCTTCATCGATGCACGCGCCCGCTTCATCTGGCTCGCATCGCCGGACGATTGTCCGGCTGACGCACTGGGCTTCGATTTCGACGGCGCGACGTTCACGCATGTCGGCGAACGCGTAACGTTCGAGGTGCTGCTCGCCAGCTTCGGACTCGACGACGATCCTGCGCTCGTGCGGCTCGCCGCGATCGTGCACGCGCTCGATGTGGGCGGCCCCGCGGCGCCGGAGGCGACCGGCTTCGAGGCCGTGATGGCCGGCACGCGGCAGCGCACCGACAACGACGATCAATTGCTCGAGCAGATGAGCGCCGTGCTCGACTCCCTCCACGCGCATTTCTCGTCGTGCGGAAAGCACGAGACCGGAGCCCGATCATGACCACTGCCGTCGCCGCGACCGAACCGACCTACTCGCTCGGCGAACTGGTCGCCTACATGTTGCGCCTCGGCACGTTCGGCTTCGGCGGGCCGGTCGCGCTCGCCGGCTACATGCGTCGCGACCTCGTCGAGCGCCGCGGCTGGATCACGGAAGCCGACTACAAGGAAGGGCTCACGCTCGCCCAGCTCGCACCGGGGCCGATGGCCGCCCAGCTCGCGATTTATCTGGGCTTCGTTCACTACCGCATTCTCGGTGCGACACTCGTCGGCTTCGCGTTCGTGCTGCCGTCGTTCGTGATGGTGCTCGCGCTCGGATTCGCGTACGCGCATTTCGGCGGACTGTCGTGGATGCAAGCCGTCTTCTACGGCGTCGGCGCCGCGGTGGTCGGCATCATCGCGATGAGCGCCTACAAGCTCACGACGAAGACCGTCGGCCGCGACAAGCTGCTCTGGGCGATCTTCGTGACACTCGCCGCCGTGACGTTCATCACGGAATCGGAAATCGCATGGCTGTTCCTCGTCGCGGGCCTGGTCGGCTGGCTGTGGCGTGCCCCACCGAAATGGCTGCACAGGGGCGGCCTGAATGCGGCTGCGGCCGCCAACCTGCCGACGCTCGGCGCAATAGCGAGCGGCATCGACCTGCCGCAGCTCGTCCAGATCGGCGCGTTCTTCGCGAAGGCCGGCACGTTCGTGTTCGGCTCCGGGCTCGCGATCGTGCCGTTCCTCTACGGCGGCGTCGTCACCGAACATCACTGGCTCAACGACAAGCAGTTCGTCGACGCGGTCGCGGTCGCGATGATCACGCCCGGCCCCGTCGTGATCACCGTCGGCTTCATCGGCTATCTCGTGGCCGGCTTTCCCGGCGCATGCGTCGCGGCGCTCGGCACGTTCCTGCCGTGCTATCTGTTCACGGTCATTCCCGCGCCATACGTGAAGAAGTACGGGCACCTTCCGGGCGTGAAGGCGTTCGTGGACGGAATCACGGCCGCGGCCGTCGGGGCGATCACGGGCTCCGTCCTCGTGATCGCGAAACGCTCGATCGTCGACATGCCGACCGCGCTACTCGCCGTCGTGACCGTCGTGCTGCTGTGGCGTTTCAAGAAGCTGCAGGAGCCGGTTATCGTCACGGCTGCCGCGCTGGTTGGGCTGGTGGTTTATCCGTTGATTCGTCATTGAGTGGCACTGCGGGAAGTGGCCGTGACGCAGGTGCGATGTTCGTCGGGCATATATGAGGCACGCCGCGAAGTTGGCTACACGCGAACGGTCGAAGGTCGTCCGCACTGCATGTCTTATGGCAGTCCATGCATCGTTCCGGGTTCGGATATGGCGAGACTCACACCCAATTTGCGACTTGCTCTTGCGTAGCCATCGGCCATGAAAGCACTGCCGGCCTCGTGCGCGGCAACGATTCCACGTACTTCCGGCCCCTTGTTGACCGCGTCAAGCAACGGATAAACCATCGTTTCGCGGACCAGAAAAATGTGGGCGACGTGCAGCGACCGTAGGAGATTCATAACACTTCTCGAAACGTCGAATCGGGCAGCGACGTGAGTTGCCTTTTTCAAATTTTTTGCTTTTTCTTTTGATCTGAAATGACCTAAGCAAGTCGAATGCGCCATCCGCATCTTCCGGCACTCAGCAGCAACCCACTTGATACGGATCACTTATTATCTCCGTTGGAGGGCAGTGGCTCAACTTGTATAATTGCATCCAAAGAATGCAAAAGTGCTTTACTGAGAGAGAACGTTATTCATGAATTGGGACGATGCACGCGTCTTTTTGGCAGTTCATCGCGCCGGGACGCTGCGCGAGGCTGCAGTCGTTCTCGATGTCGATCAGGCAACCGTGGGGCGGCGACTGACGGCACTGGAGAAGGCGCTGGGCGCGAAGCTGTTTCTCAAGACGTCGTCCGGCTATGTCGTAACGCAGATCGGTGAGCATTCGCTGCAGGCTGCGGAAGCGATGGAGCGGGCAGCATGCGAGTTCGAGCGGCGCGCACATGGCTCCGACGACCGGCTCGAAGGTGAGGTTCGGGTAACGACAACCGATTCCCTGGCGATGGATTTTGTCGTTCCCGCGATACGGGCGGTACGCCGGAAATACCCCGGAATATGCGTGGTCCTGACGACTTCCGTGCAGGTGCTCAACCTGACGCGACGTGCCGCCGATCTCGCGATTCGAACCGTGATGCCGGAAAATCCCGATCTCGTACGCCGAAAACTGGCCGAATGGGAGGTCGGATTGTTCGCGAGTCGCGAGTATCTGGATGCGCGCGGCGCCCCTGCGATCGGATCCGCTTTCGAAGGTCATGATCTCGTTGTCTACCAGCCCTCCATCACGTCCAACCAGGGGCACTCACTGTGCGGCGAGTCGATGGAACGAGGGCGCGTGGTAGCGCAGGTAAGTTCGAGCCTGATGCTCGCGACATCGATCCGCTCCGGTATCGGAATCGGCGAGCTACCGGTATATATGGCGCAGGAGGACGATTCGCTCGTGCGAATCTGGCCCGACAGGACGCGCACCGCGCCGTATCAGGTCTGGCTCGTGTCGCACACGGACCTGAACCGGACGGCGCGCGTCCGGGCGGTCACCGACGAGATTGCTGCTTCATTCGACCGCTATCGATAGCGGCCGGAATCTCGTCGGCGGAAGGCCGGGGGCTTAGCGCGGCAGAGTCTTGCGCATCGAGCGCGTGCGCCGCGCAGCATACCAACGGGGGACGATCGCGACTGCGGCGACGGTTGCGAAGAACGGGATTGCCGTCGCCAGCACGTGGCTTCCGGTACCGAGCAGTCCGCTGGACAGAGTGGCCGCAAGCGACGCACTTCCGATCTGGAAGAATCCGACCAGCCCGGACGCAGTGGCAGCGCGCCCATGTTCGCTCGCAATGGCACCCGAGACGGCGAGCGACAGCGACGATCCGTTCGACAGGCTGACGAGAAACATTGGCATCACGACTGCGATGATGCTCTTGAAGTGCCACGACTCGCACAACGCGAATGCGATGCCGCCGGCGACGAAGCAGCCCACACCGGCCACGACGATCGAGTCGTAGGACATCCGGTCGAGCATGCGGCGCGAGATCATGTTGGCGGAAATGATGCCGGCAGTAAGCGGCAGATAGAGCCAGCCGCTTTGCTGTTCCGAAAGACCGAGGCCCGAAAAGATGAAGGGCGATTGCGTCAGATATACGAACCACGCGCAATAGATTGCACACACGACGAGCGTATATCGTATGAACACGCGATCTGCGAGCACGTCGGAAAAGCCGGCCAGCGGAACTGCGCGATGTTGCCCCGGCGCGACGGGCGGCCGCGTTTCTTTCAGAAGAAGCTGTACCAGCACGAGCGCGACTGCGCCAAACCCGGCGACGAAAATGAAATCGCTCCGCCACCCGAACCAGGCGGCCAGATATCCGCCGATCGCCGGGGCGATCGCTGGAGACAGCGAGACGAGCGGATATACGATGCTGTAGACCTTTGCGGATTCCTTCTTATCGCAGGTGTCGGCGATGATTGCGCGGCCGATGACGAGACCGGAAGCTGCACCGAGCGCCTCGAGTACGCGCCAGCCGAGAAAGCTTGCGAAGCCGCCGGCACTTGCGCAGCCGATTGAGCCAAGAATGTACAGCAGGATTCCGACCGTCAGCGCGGGTTTGCGGCCCCATCGATCCGAGACGGGACCGTAAAACAATTGGGCGCAGGCGAGCGCGATCAGGTAGGCCGATACCGTCTGCGGCATTTGCCATGCGCCGATTGAGAATTCATGGGCCATCGACGGCATGGCGGGCAGGTAGACGTCGGACGCGATCAGGCCAAAGGCGCTCAACATTGATACGACGAGTATGAGTGAGAAGTTGGACATATTCGCTGGGTTGTTGTGGCGAAGCGCGCGAACGAATGGAGGTGACGACGCGCATTGGGTGGCCTCGAGAAAAGGCCGGGGCGATCATACGGCGTACGATGCGGTTCGCGGTCAGACGGAATCGCATCGCTGGGATGCATTTTTGCGGTCGTGGCGGCCGCACGCGAAATCGCTGGGAGCAGGCTGTGGTTGAACGCATGCTGGTGCTGCGCGACGAACAACTGGCGGCCGTATCTCTCGTGGAAACGGCATGACTCCACCTGATTGAAGGCGGCGGAGCGAACCGCTTATCGCCCGGTCGCGCGATAGTTGAAACGTGGTCTTATGGAATGCGGTCATCTGTTCCAAGACAACTTATTGAGACCGCGAACATCTTTTCCGAGTACCGACCAGTCTTGTTGTGGGCTCTCAGAAAAGGTGTCTTTGGCCCCCTAGACAGTTCAAGGACTTGGACATCTTTTCTGAGAAGACTGCCTGTCCTTCGTCTCAGAAAAGATGTCCGTGGCCCCGGATATTCTCGGAAAAGTTGTCTTTGAGAATGTTGCCCGCCCCCGTCGGCGTATCCCGACAGGACTGGGCGTCGAATCGACGGCGCAAATAGGTTGCACATTCGCGACCGAACCGCGCCCAGACTGCACGGTTCAACACACTATCCCGCACATACCACTCAGGATGCCACTGCACACCGAAGATCGGTGCCCTGATATGCGACACCGCCTCGATGGTGCCGTCGTCGGCATATGCATCGACACTCAATCCGTTCGCCAGGGCGGCAATGCCCTGCCCATGCAACGAGTTCACATGAGCGCGCCGACAATCCGGCGACATTGTCCGAATCGCCTCGTCAAGCCAGCCGCCGCTCACCAACTCGACCGCATGAACGTCCCGATAGCGCTCCTCGAAAGCCAGAGTGCGATTCGCCCGGTGATCCCGTCTCCCTGGCTCGTCGTGAAGTGTCGCGCAAAGGGTGCCGCCCAACGCGACATTGATCTCTTGCATGCCGCGGCATATCCCGAACACCGGGCGCCCCGATGCCATGGCCTCCCGGACGACACGAATCGCCATCCTGTCACGTGTCCTGTCGAGCGATCCGACGTGTGGTTGCGTGCCACCGTAAAACGCAACGTCGACGTTGCTCGCGCCGCCCGGCAGCATGATTCCGTCGAGACGATCGAGCAGCGTGTCGAGACTTCGATCGGATGCAATATCGTCCGTCGAACCGATCAGGAGCGGCAGTACCCCGCCAAACTCCGTCGCAGCCTGCAGATATCGGTCGAACACCGCCTGATGGGAAAGGCACCCCCAACCCGGTATCTCGATATCCTCCGCCGAGCACAGCACGCCGACGACGGGTTTCATTTCCTGGAGTTGTCGCATCGCGGCCGAGTCATTGCGGAAAGGACTGGATGTTTTCTTCCCAGTTCTTCCCGTCAAACGGAACCACATCGAAAGCGTTGGCCCCTGGAAGATCCAGACAGCGAAGATTGACGCTGTAATCGCGGGGATGAGAACGCGGACGATAGAATGGCTTCACGCCGCAAACTCGGCAGAACGTGTGCTCCGCAATCCCGGTATTGAAGCGGTATCGCGTCAATTTCTCGCCACCCTCGAGCAACTCAAAATCGTCGTGCTCGACCGGAACGTGTAGGAAGCCCGATGCAAAACAGATCGAGCAATTGCAATCGATCACCTTGCGCGACGCTGTCGATCGAATGCGAAAGCGTATCGCACCACAGTGGCAATTTCCGTAGATATATTGTGTTGCTTCCGTCATTGATCGCCCCTCGTTTCAGAAAATACACACGGCCTTTCATCGGTGCCCTGCACGCAGCGCAACATCCAGATCCTGTCGAATCATGTCGGGATCTTCGAGCCCGATGCTCAACCGGATACCGATACGCCTGGCATTGTCTCGAGACACCGTGGTCGGACAAGCGACGGACTCGTAACCGCCCCAGCCCCAGCCTCGCCCGATCAGCGAGAGACCGTCGATGGCATTTCTGACCGCCCCCTCGCCGCCATCCTTGAGTACGCATGCAAACACACCGCCCGCACCCGAATACTGTGTTCGCCATGCGGCGTGACCGCTATCGCCGACCAGCGGCGGGTAGTGAACGCTTTCGATCAGCGGATGATCCCGCAACCACGACGCTACATCGCACGCGGACTGAAAATGCCGATCCATCCGGACTGCCAGCGTCCGCAATCCTCGTAAAGCCAAATTCGCGTCGTCCGCACCGACGGCTTGCCCCGTCAAACGGCTTACGCTCTTCACGCGCTCGTACATGTCGAAGCTCGCAAACACCGCTGTGCCGACCATCGAATCGGCGTGCCCGCCGATGTACTTCGACATGCTGTGAATGACGATGCTCGCACCGTGATCGAGCGGATTGAAGAAATACGGCGTGCCCCAGGTGTTGTCGACAACGACCGGAACGGGTCCGGCAATCTCGACGAGGTCTCGTAACACGCACATATCGAAATGCGACGACCCCGGCAGGTCGAGGTAAACCACACACGTCCGTTCATCGAGTTTCGCCGCCAGTTCAGCCGGATCGGCCAGCGAGAATTCGTCGATCGATACACCCTGTCGATGCAGCACCTCGTCGCAGAATTTACGTGCCGCCGGATACGACGAACGCGAGATCAATACCCGCCCCTCGGGAGCCGCCAGCGTCTGCAACACCGTCGCGATAGTGGCCAGTCCCGAACACATCACGAGCGCGGCAACGCCATGTTCGATTTCCGTCATCGCGTCGCACAACGCATCCGTTGTCGGTGTCCCCCAGCGCCCGTAGTGATAAGGGGCCGCACCAGGTGCCATTTCGTCGAATGATTCAAAAAGGACTGTCGACCCTCGATATACGGGCGGATTGACGAAGCCGAAATGTGCGGCAGGCGCGCGGCTCACTGTGGTCAGGGCAGTGCCCGTCGCGCCCTTCCCCGTGACAGGCTCGCGATTCATTTATGCCATCTCCAGAATGCAAGTAGACCCATCAGGGAGATGCCCATGAACGCGACCCACCCCAGGGTATGCACGGTCCAGCTTGCCGCGGCGCTGCCGATGAAGTTGCCGAGCATCCCGCCGATCGCCCACGAGATCGCCGATGCGCCAAAATAGCTGCCGGCGTTGCCATCGGTCGTCAGATCGGCGAGCGCGATATTCGATGCAGGAAGAATCAGGCTTTCACCAAACGTGAAGACGACCGCGACGGCAATCAGAATGACCAGCGACGCACCAGCGCTCCAGCCGTGATCGAACAGCAGTGTGGCAATCGCGAAGCAGCAACACATCGCAGCGTGCCCGATGGTCATCATGGATCGCCAGGTCGTGCGCTGAAACCAGCCCATGCCAAACGAAGCTGTAGCAATGCCAACCAGCGCATTCGTTATGTAGAATGGCCTGACGCCGTTATAGCCGCTCGAGCCGTTCGAAAACGTCAGCGGGATGAAGACGTAGATCTGCGTATACACCGTCCAGAACGGAACGAGCGCCCAGCACAGTCGGCGGAACCGTCTGTCTCCAAACGCGATCATCAAACCACGCAGCGGATGTACCGCAGCTGCGTTGCTCGCTCTCCGTCCTGAGATCCAGGGCGCCACGAGCGCAAGCACGGCGAAAATCATGCCGCTTACCAGAAACGGTAACGTCCGGTCCGTGTTCGGCACGACGATAAGCACCGCCGGACCGATCAGCGCGCCGAGATTGAGCGCCAGGTTATTCAGCGCGAACACCTTTGGACGTACCGCGGCATCGAGCGAACCGAAGATCGAATACGCGGTCGTTTCGTAAAGCGCAGCGCCGAGCCCGGACAAGAATGCCCACATCAGCAGTCCGGCAAACGACGGCGTAAGCGCCAGTCCGACAAATCCTGCGGCGCGGCAGATCAGACCAAGTGTGGCCAGCACGCGGCTGCTGAAGCGATCCGTCGACGCACCCAGCACCAGCGGCAACAACCGGCTCGCCAGCAAATTCACGGTCAGTACGCTGGCAACGCTGCCCGCGTCCAGATGACGCTCCAGGTCAAGGAACGCAGCGAGCAGCGGAAGCGACCCGAACACAGACAAATTCACGAGGAACTGAAAACTCAGCAGGATCCGCGTCGAAACCGGCACACCGTCGGCCATGCCGCTGAACCATGCCGAGGGCCGTGTGAACTTGATTGCATCCATCGTTTCACCCCGGTACAGCGACTGATTCTTGAGCCATCTCGAATTCGCGCTGGAACGTGCGCTCGAGCGCAAGCGCACCTGACAAATTGCGCGCATATACCATGTATTCGATCGTGCCTGTACCCGCCATATCTTCCGTAAGGACGACGACACCGGCTTCGTCGCGCTACTGCGTCAGTCGATGCGAGACAGTCAGCGCAGCACGCAGGTCGCGAGCGGGCACCCTGTTGCGCGTCACGACGGCGTGCGTGGACAGATAGTCCGGCCCCACCAGTTCGCACAGGATCGCGTCAAGATGGCTGCAACCGCCGATACGCCCGTTGATCTCGGTAAAGACGACTTCGCCGTCGTCGGTCACGATGGCGTCGAAATTTGCGCGCCCGACGAATCCGAGGCGCTGGGAGATCGACGCAAGCACGTCGCCTTGCGCCAGAAATGTGTCGATCACGCCCGGAGACAACTGGCTGGGGATTTGAAATCCGGTCCACATGATCATGCCATTGCCCCGCTTGTCGCCCGAAGCGTCCATCCGCAGGTCGCCATAGCTCACAAGCCGAATCGCGTCCGCACCAATCTCATATTCCGCATACAGGACATCCGAACCTTCGTGGAACCGTTCGACGACCACCTGGCAGTTGCCCGCCGTGTCGGTCTGTCTCGACCACAAGTCACGGGCGAATACGGTATCGACGTCCGACAGGTGCGTCAGCGCATACACCTTGCGGACACCGGGATAACTGGTGCGACGCTCGAGTGTGACTGCGATGTTTCCGTCACCGCCGGCATTGACATCCTGCTTGACAATCACGCTCGCATACTTCGCAAGCATGTCACGCAGCGTCAGGTAGAACTCACCGAACGACCGGCAGACTCGCCCGTCCGCACATCCGACCCGACGCGAGCGCTCGAAATACGGCCTTTCGGTTCAAAAGTTCAGCACCGGCCTGTTCCATGAAGTGCGATCCATTCGACACGGGCTGCGCGATGTCGAGCTGATCGCAAAGCAACCCGACCGATGACGTATGAAAGTACGGGTAAACCGTCCACCCTGCGCCACCGACGCGAAGGCCACGCAATGCAGCGAGCGTCGCTTCATCGAGCAGGCGGTCGGAAGTCAATACCACCGGATCGGAGATATCGGAAGACGGTGACACGATCTGCGTAGTGGAAAGACTACGCCTCATCACAGCCGATACGTACTCGATCATGGGGACCGATACCGGCGACGGCAGAATCGCCACGTCGTCGCTTGCCATCTGCCATACGAGGCGCCTTGCCGCAATCGCTGACACCTGACGAAGCGGAAGCGATGCACGCTTCGTATCCCCGATCATTGCCTCGTTATCGACGTTGCCTACAATGAGTTTAGCCATGAGTTGCCCCGTGCTCCCGACGTTGGATAAGATCCCGGCAAACGCGCCAGTGCCATTTCAGATAAGACGATTCACGATGAATGCCAACATTCGGGTGCGCCCCGATCCGGGCGAGCAGTGGTGCCGGAGCGCCCGGATAGCGATGACGCTCGGTATGAAAATTCGCGTTCCACATGAAAAACCGGACGATGCCGTTAGTCGTCATCGTTCTCGACGCCAGGTAACGCGGCTGCACCGGTTCACAGCCGTAATGCTCCGGTAGTCCGAAGAACATCAACCAGAAGTAGGCAAAAAACACCGGACCGATATAGGCCGTAACCAATGCCGACGGCCAGGCACAGGTTGCCGCCGCGATGGCGAGCAACCATGCTGCAATGAACCGCGCTTCGTTGCGCGCTCGCACTTTCCGTCGCACTGTTGCGAGATAGGACGGTGCGCCTCCGGCGATCAGATGTACGTTCAGTCGCAGATTCGAAACGAGAAAACCAACACCGGTCATCGCACCCGCATAGGCACGCAACGTGTCGAATCGGGAGGCCGACTCGGTGTCCTCTTCCGTCGCCAAACACCGGTGATGCTTCAGATGCTTGTCGGTATAGGCCGTGAAGTTTACGAACAGGACATTCGCAGCCAGATTGCCGATGATCGCGTTGACGGATTTCGCACTCACCAGGCTTCGATGCAGACATTCGTGGGCGAGATTCAGGAACCCGCTCAACACAAAACCTTCGGCAAGCATCAGGACGATCCGGCCCATTGCGTTTCCGGATCGGCACGCCAACCATGCCACCAAACTAACGACCGCGATCGCGCCAACGACCTTCGCAATCGCAGCTGCATCGCGGAGCCCGCCTCGCCGCGCGCGATATGCGTCGATCTCGAGCAACACCGGATCCGGACCGTATTCGGCGCTCATGTTCATTCAGCCAGCGAAACAAGCGCCGCACACCACGACACGTTGTCGGAAACGGCCTGCGCAACCCGTACGGCGAATTCAGGAATTTCGTCATCGCTGACAAGGAGCTGAATCATTCGTCTCGTCATTTCGACGTGGTACGCCTCGGCAGGATCATCACCGCCAACGTGACATTGAAAATAAACGAGTCCATGTCGGTCGACACCATAACAACGACTCGTCGACGCCCAAAGTGCGTCGATCATCGCATTCGCGTGCAGTTCGAACGCCACCATGTTCGCGCACCGCTCGAGCGCCGTCTTCGCACCCAGTCCGGCAAGTAGTTTCGTCAGATAAGGCCCCGTCGGTACGCTGAAATTCGGAACCGCGACGCGTCCTGTCAGTCTCTCGATGTCATTTTTCAGGAGGCTCGAGTGAAACCATTTGCCGGTATCGAGAATGCCCTGCAGTCCCTGTTTGCCGTATCGTTCGATGACGTATGCGCCACCCGTCTCGTCCCAACAGAGAAAATTTCCCACCACGCTCGTGATTTCGACGTCTCGCGCCACCGGTCGATTCGATTGAATGGCATCCAGAACGGCGTGAACTTGCGCACCCGCCTGCAGATACGGAAACGCCTGCGACATCGCCAGGTAGTGCGGAAAGATTTTTTCCAGTGCAGCGCACGACGACACGTGCCGGAACGGATGATCATCGAGTCCGTCGCGCAGACTGACCATCAGCGAATCGATTTCCCCATCGACGACCGGGTTCAGAATTTCGTCACAAACATCAGCCATGCGTTCACCTCATCTACCATCGCGATTGTGATGGGCCGGCACAAAACGCCTGTGCCGGCCGCCGAGTATGGCGATCAGAAGTCGATCTGGTCGCTTGCGTCGGTACCACTTTGCCGATTTTCGATGCGGTCTCACACTACAAAAGCTTGTAGTCCCCGTGCCGACGTGGCGTGATTTGACGCATCGGCGCGCGCACGGTCCCGGTCCACTTCGCGTCTCGTGTCACCAACGCGTTACAGCAATCCGAATCTGTATGCCATCAGAACGGCTTGCCGGCGTGTCGGCACGTCGAACTTCTTCATGATGTTGCGGATGTGATGAAGCACGCCATGCTCGGTCAACGCGACAATGCGCGAGATATCCCAACTGGACTTTCCTTCGGCGACTCATTTCAGGATTTCGAGTTCACGCGCGCTGAGGCACGGTGCATCGGATTGCAGCGCCTCCAGCCTGCGGCACGTGTCGAGCGTCAGATTCGCGACAAGTGCGCCCCACGACGGAATGGCGAAGGGCAAATCGCCGTTGTCAGACGCCCGCGCCTGTCGAACGAAGCTCACGCACGCCACATCGCCATGCCTGTTGTGAGCCGGAAACGACACTCCGTCGCTTAACCCGTACATGCGACTTCCGTCTCGAAGTTCGCGCTGTTCGGTTGTCGCGAAGATCCGGTCGCACCAGATCAGCGGTGTCAACGACGACATCGCATGCTGCGCGACCGGGTCGATCATCAGGTAAGCCCGCTCCCGATAACGGGACAACCACGCCTCCGGGTAGTTCGAAAGTGTGCGGCCGCTCTTCAGTGTCCCGCCCGTCATTCGATAGTCCTGGTAACAGACATGGTCAAATCCCGCCAGGCGTCCGATGTCGACCAGCATCCGGCCCAGTTCGTCCATGCAAGTGCAACCGCCGATCTTGAACACCATCTCAAGCATCCGCTCACCGCACCGACACGATGTGGACTCACGACATCCTTCGGCCCATAGAATGACGCGTTCTCTGGCTTCTCTCATAATTTTTAGAATTACTGACGAATTTATGTTTGAAAATCGATTCGATGAGTTCTCAAGGCGCCCTCAATCCGCCTGCGATAGCAGGAAACGGCGCCGTCGTCGAATCAGAACACCCGCGTCGCTGACGGGACGCGCGCATGCTGCTTGACGTACGCGAGAGCATCGTTGATCGTCAGAACGTGCTGCTCCCCGTCCCTCATTCGTAACGACACCTCTCCGGCCAGCGCCTCCTTGCGTCCTGCAATTGCGACGATCGGCGCGGCCAGTTCCCTTGCATCGAAGATCTTGCGCGGCAGGCGCTCGGCGCGGAAATCCCTCAGCACCCGACAGCCGATGTCTTCGAAAGCGAACGCCGCGTTGTCGGCAAATTCGCGGTCATCTTTCCCAATGTTCGCAACGACGATCTGGTCCGGTGCCAGCCAGGTCGGCAACCATCCCTCGTAGTGTTCGAGAAGAATACCGATGAACCGTTCAAGGCTTCCCAGGATCGCGTGGTGCAACATGACGGGCGTTGCCTTCGCACCGTCCTCTGCGACATATGACGCACCGAGCCGTTCCGGCAATACGAAATCGAGCTGGATCGTTCCGCACTGCCACTTTCGTCCTTGGCGGTCGAGCAGATGAAATTCGAGCTTGGGACCATAGAATGCCCCTTCTCCCGCCTGGATCGCGAAATCGAGACCTGCCGCGCGCGCAGCGGATGCCAGCATCGCTTCCGAGCGATCCCAGACCGCATCGTCACCCGCACGGACCGCCGGCCTCGTCGACAAAGCCACATCGAATTCGCCAAATCCGAAGTCTGCGTAGATCGTCTTCAGCAACACACAGAATCGTGCGACTTCAACCTCGACCTGATCCTGCATGCAAAGCACGTGAGCGTCGTCCTGCGTGAACGCACGGGCACGCATAAGGCCATGCAACGCCCCGGACGGTTCGGCCCGGTGGACCGCCCCAAATTCGGAATATCGGATTGGAAGATCGCGATACGACCGACTGCCTTTTTTGAAAACCTGCACATGGCACGGACAACTCATCGGTTTGAGACAGTACGGATTGTTGTCACTCTCGAGTGAAAACATGTTTCGCCCGAATTTCTCCCAATGACCGCTCTGTTCCCAAAGATCGCGCGAGACGATCTGAGGCGTCCGCACTTCGGAAAAGCCCGCCTGACGCATCCGGACTCGGATATATTCCTCGACAACCCGATAAAGAACCATGCCGCGCGGATGCCAGAAGACAGCGCCCGGGCTTTCATCCTGCTGATGAAACAGATCGAGTTTGTTGCCGAGCACTCGGTGATCGAAATCGTCCATCATGTTCTCCGTTGACTTGATACCGGTCGACGGAGCACAAAAAAAGCCCCGTCCGTTTCCGGCGGGGCTTAGGGATGGTTTGAGGCACTGACTTACGACGTGCAACCTCCCCCCGGCCCGCCGTTGGCGGTCGTGGTAGTGGTCGCGGTAGTCGTAACGAAAAGTGCGTTCATGGGGCTAATCTAGTCAACCTGCCAACGTCTGTCAACAAACATTCGAGTCCAAATTCAGCGCCAAAATTTTATGATCCGTTAAAAATCCTCAAACGGAAAATAAATGAAATTCATAGAAAGCATAATGAAATATTATTTAAAGTAAACAAATAATGGTTTTATTCATGGAATGGAAGTTGCGGGCAATCAGAAAAGGCGATCACTAGCAGGCCGTTCCCGAAATCAAGGAAAAGCAAGCCGATGCGAGGCGAGGCGAGGCGAGGACGGTTATAACGAATCGTTGCACAGTCTGGTGGGCAACGTGCAAGCCGGGGCAAATGGCCGAGCCGAACGCGACGTTGCCGCGGAGATGTTGCGGGACGTCGCGCGACCAGATCGCCGCAAGGACAATTGCATGCTACATCCGGCTCAACGTGCCGGAGCATCGATTTCTCCGTAAGTTTGCGCGGACGAACTTCAAACGTTAAACGGGCAGGTAAGCGCCTCCAATACGAAAACAACAACAGGGCGAGTTCGGTCAAACATGCATGAAAAATCCGATATTGGCAAATTTTCTATGATCATTTCCGTATAGCGAGGTAGATTACACCCTTAATGTGCAGAAGGCGGCCAATTATTCAAAGACAACATATTGAGACCGCGAACATCTTTTCCGAGTACCGACGACGAGTCTTGTTCACGCTTGCTCCCCGATCTGCCCCTCCCCGTACCGGCACCCACCCAGCAAACTGTACCGGTACTGTATAGAAAACCGTCGCTACACTGGCTCCATCCCAGTCTCGCACACGAATGGAGAATCCGCGATGGACTTCCTCACCCTCAGCGCATTGCCCGCCGGCATGCTGTTCGCGCTCGTCACGTCGATCACGCCCGGCCCGAACAACACGATGCTGCTCGCTTCCGGCGTCAATTTCGGTTTTCGCCGCACGATGCCGCATCTGTTCGGCATCAGCATCGGCGTCGCGGTCCTGATGCTGTGCGTCGGCTTCGGTCTCGGCGAGGCGTTCCGGCGCGTGCCGGTCCTGTATACGATCCTCGAAGCCGCGAGCGTCGCGTATCTGCTGTACCTCGCATGGCGCATCGGCACGTCGGGTGAAGTGAAGGCGCAAGGCGCCAAGCCGCGGCCGATGACGTTCCTCGAAGCCGCCGCGTTCCAGTGGGTCAACCCGAAGGCATGGATGATGGTGCTGACCGCCGCGACGACCATCCGTCTGTCCGCCGACTACGGGATGAATGCCGCGTGGATGGCCGTCGTCTTCATCCTGATCGGCTTTCCGTGCATCAGCCTGTGGGCCGCGTGCGGCCAGGGCCTGCGCCGCTTCCTGTCGAACCGTCGCGCGCTGCGCATCTTCAACGTGACGATGGCCGTGCTGCTGATCCTGTCGCTGTACCCGCTCGTCGTGCATCTGCTCCCGCAGTGAGCGCTCACAAGTGCACCCGTTGAGCTTCGCGCCATGCAGGCGTACCCTTTTGGTACGGGCGCGTGCAGCCGCTTCGCCGACCGCGCCGCTGCTCTGCTTGGAGATTGCCGATGAAGCCAATGCTGAAAGCCGGCGAGCACATCGAGGGCATGCACTGGATAGCCGAGTACCGCCCGCTCACGCACGACATCCGCGTGCTGCGGGAAAACGTCGAAGTGGGCACGTACTGCGCGCCGCCCACGCTGTTCGGCGACGAGGAGGCGCTCGGCGCCGCGAACCTTGCCGATCACCGCGCTCAGGAGGCGGCGCTGCGCGCGTATCTGCGCAACTTCGTCAAGGAACACGACGCGGAGGAGTAGCGGCGCGATGGCCGTAAAGTGAATGGGCCGCTGACGCGGCCCGGTCAGCTGTTGCGTATCGCCCGGCTCACGACCGTTCGCAACACGCAGAAGGCCGGCGCATCGCCCCGGCCCGATCCGCTCAATGCCCGAGCGACTCGATCTTGCCGCCCGGTTGCGCAACGCCGTGCGGCCGCGCCATCTGCTTGATCAGCAACGCAACGCACGCAAGCAGGCCCGCGACGGCGATCGTCGCGAACACGCCCGCGAACGAGAAGTGCCGGCGCGTCAGTTCGGCAACGAGGAACGACCCGGCGATCCCGCCGAAGCGGCCGACACCGAGCATCCACGCCACGCCCGTGCCGCGCCCTTCGGTCGGATAGAACGCGGCGGCAAGCGCCGGCATCGACGATTGCGCGGTGTTCATCAGCACGCCCGCGATGAACACGATCAGCACGAGCAACCCGACGTTACCGGCCGCCTGGCCGATCGCATACACGCTGATCGCGGTCAGCGCATAGCACACGGCGATCACGCGGTTCGCGTTGAAGCGGTCCATCAGCACGCCGCACAGCACCGCGCCGACGCCGCCGAGCGGGAACAGCGCGGAAATCAGCGTCGCGCTCTTCGGCGTGAGGCCCGCGTCCTTCAGCAGGATCGGCATCCAGTTGATCGACGCGTAGAAGATCACGAGGCCCATGAAGTACGCGAGCCACAGCATCACGGAGCCGACGACGTACGAGCGCGACAGCACGACGCCGATCCCCTTGCTGCCCGTGTGCGGCGCGGATTCGGTCATCGCGAACGAGCCGGCGTTCAGCGCATCGCGCGAGATCCGCGACAGCGTCGCGCGGATCCGGTCGACGCTCTGGCCTTGCGCGACCATGAAACGCACCGATTCCGGCATCTTCAGCAGCAACAGCACGCCGAGCAGCAGCGGCGTCACACCGCCGAGCATCAGCACGCTGCGCCAGCCGAAATGCGGGATCATCCACGCGGCCAGAAAACCGCCGAACGCCGCGCCCAGCGGGAAGCCGCAGAACATCAGGTTGATTACGGTCGCGCGGCGCTTGTCCGGGCAGAACTCGCCCATCATCGTGACCGCGTTCGGCATCGCCGCGCCGAGGCCGACGCCGGTGACGAAGCGCAGCACCGTCAGATGCCCGATGGTCGTCGAGAATGCGGAAACGAAACATGCGATGCCGAACAGGAACACCGAGCCGAGCAGCAGCGAACGGCGCCCGAGGCGATCGGACAGCGGGCCCGACACGAGCGCGCCGCACGCAAGGCCGAACAGCGCGGCGCTCAGCACGGGTGCGAGATCGGGTTTGGTGAGGTTCCATTCGCCGAGCAGCGACGGCGCGATGAAGCCGATCGCGGCCGTATCGAAGCCGTCGAGCAGCACGATTACGAAACACATCAGGAATACGAGCCACTGGAAGCCGCCGAACGGCTGCTCGTTGATGAAGGTCTGGACATCGACCACGGGTGCGCGATTCATCGCGAGTCTCCTATGTAAACAACGCGGCCCGATGGCCGCGCCTTTTCCTTGTTTGCGCGCCGATTCGCCGCCGGCGCGTCATGCGTTCCCGACACCCGCCGGCAGCGGCAGGCGTCGCGATCGGGTCACGTCCGGCGCAAGCCGGCCGTGTTGTTCAGCCGCACCTAGGCGGCCGCGTCCTGTTCCTTGAAGATCTTGTCCGCGAGATGGAATGCGGAGTTCGCAGCCGGCACGCCGCAGTAGATCGCGGTCTGCAGCAGCACTTCCTTGATCTCGTCGCGCGTCACGCCGTTGTTGCGCGCAGCGCGCAGATGCAGCGCGAGTTCCTCGCCGCGGTTCAGCGCGACCATCATCGCGATGGTCAGCAGGCTGCGCGTGTGGCGCGGCAGGCCGTCGCGCGTCCAGATCTCGCCCCATGCATAGCGCGTGATCAGGTTCTGGAATTCGTCGGTCACTTCGGTGCGGTTCTGGATCGAACGGTCGACGTGCGCGTCGCCGAGCACCGCGCGACGCACCTTCATCCCCGCTTCGTAACGTTGCTGGTCGTCCATCGTCGGTGCCTCATGCGGTCAGGAAGTCGAGCAGCGCGCGGTTGAAACCGTCGGTGCACTCGATGTTCGAAATGTGCGCGGCGTCGAATTCGACGTGACGCGCGCCGGGAATCGCGGCGGCCAGCGCACGGCCCTGGTCGGGCGGCGTCGACATGTCCTTCTCACCGGTCACGACGAGCACCGGCAGCGCGATGCCCTTCACTTCCTCGCGCAGGTCGGCCGCGTTCAGCGCGTCGCAGTTCGCCGCGTAACCGTCCTTGTCGGTATGCACGAAGGTGTCGCGGATCGCATCGAACAAACGCGGCTCGCGATCGACGAATGCGTCGGTGAACCAGCGCGGCAGCACGGCGTCTGCCAGCGCGGCCATCCCTTCCGCACGCGCCTTCTGCGCACGCGGCGCCCATACTTCCGGCGAGCCGATCTTCGCGGCGGTGTTCGACAGCACGGCGCGCACGATGCGCGACGGGTAGCGCGCGGCAAGCGCGGCACCGGTCAGGCCGCCCATCGAAATCCCGCAGAAATACGCGCGATCGATGCCGACGTGATCGAGCAGGCCGATCACGTCGCCCGCGAGCTGGTCGATCGTGTACGAGCCGGCCGGCGCTTCGGAATGGCCGTGGCCGCGCGTGTCGTAGCGCAGGATGTTGAAATGCTGCGCGAGCGGGCGAATCTGCGGCGCCCACATCTGCAGGTCGGCGCCGAGCGAGTTCGAGAAGACGAGCCACGGCGCATCGTCGCGCGCGGCACGGTCGATCCGGTAATGCAGTTTCACGCCGTTGACAGTGGCGAAAGGCATCAGTGTTCTCCTGGTTGTGTCGTGCCCGCGTGCAGCGCGAGCACGGCGTCGACGTAGGCCTGCGCCTCGCCGACATAATGTGCGGGATCGAGCAGCCGCGCGAGCGCGTCGCGCGACAGGTGGGCGGATACGGTCGCATCGGCGGCGAGCACGTCGAACAGCGTCGCGCCGGTGCGCACGGCTTCCTTCGACGCCTGCTCGACGACATGATGCGCATCGAGGCGTCCGATCCGGTCGCCGAGCGCGAGCATCACGGCTTCCCCGAGGATCAGCCCGTGCGTCAGGTCGAGGTTCGCGGCGAGGCGCTCGGTGTTCACGTCGAGGCCCGCGACGATCTGCGCGATCTGCGCGAGCGCGCCGCCGGTCAGGCGCGCGAGGTCGGGCAGCGCATCCCATTCGGCCTGCCAGCCGCCGAGCGCGCGCTCATGCTCCTGGACCATCCCGGCAAACACGGTCGCGACGAGGTTCGGCGCGCGCACCGCGGCGGTCAGCACGGCCGCGCAGCCGACGGGGTTGCGCTTGTGCGGCATCGTCGACGAGCCGCCCTTCCCGGCGGCCGCCGGTTCGCCGAGCTCGCCGACTTCGGTCTGCATCTGCAGCGACACGTCGCGCGCGATCTTGCCGAGCGTGCCCGTCAGCATGCCGAAGCACGACGCGGCTTCCGCGATGCGGTCGCGCTGCGTATGCCACGGCACGGCCGGCAACGCGAGCTTCAGGTCGGCCGCGAGCGCCGCGCTCACGCCGGCCGCCTGCTCGCGCAGGCTCGCCAGCGTGCCGGCGGCGCCGCCAAACTGCAGCACCAGCGCGCGCTCGCGCAACTCGGCGAAGCGCGCGCGATGGCGCAGCAGCGCATCGAGCCACTGCGCGAATTTCAGGCCGAGGGTGATCGGCAGCGCCTGCTGCAGCCACGTGCGGCCGATCATCGGCGTCGCGCGATGCGTGCGCGCGAGCGCCGCGAGCGACGTGCACGCTTCATCGAGCAGCGGCTCGAGCACGTCGAGCGTGTCGCGCAGCTGCAGCACGGTCGCGGTATCGATGATGTCCTGGCTCGTCGCGCCCCAGTGCACGAACTTCGCGGCCTCGGGATCGTCGGCCTTCACCTGGGCGGTGAGCTGCTTGACGAGCGGAATCGCGAGATTGCCGCCGAGCGCCGCGCCGCGCGCGAGCGCATCGGCGTCGAGGCGGGCGGCGTCGCACGCGCGTTCGATCGGCGCGACCGCGGCGGCGGGAATCACCTGCCGCGCGGCAAGCGCACGCGCGAGCGCGGCTTCGACGTCGAGCATCCGCTGGATCGTCGCGCGCGGCGACCAGATCCGGTTGAGCGGCTCGGTGCCGCAGATGAGGGAGGTCAGGCGAGCGCTGTCTTCGAGCATGGCATCAGATTGGGGAAACGGCGTGCGCCTATTGTCTACCCAAGCGCGCCGGCGTGCGCTCCATCGCGCCCGCCGGCTCGCTTGCCGTTCAGGCCGCTGCCTTGCGCGTCGCGTCGATCAGCGGCACGCCGGTCAGCTTCTGTAGTTCGTCGAACGACAGGTCGGTGAAGATCTCGCTCACCGCGAGGCCGTCCGCCGTCACGTCGAGCACCGCGAGATCGGTGTAGATACGGCTCACGCACTGCACGCCGGTGACCGGATACGAGCACTGCGCGACGATCTTGCTCTCGCCCTGCTTCGTCAGGTGCTCCATCATCACGAATACCTGCTTCGCGCCGATCGCGAGGTCCATCGCGCCGCCGACGGCCGGAATCGCGTCGGGCGCGCCCGTATGCCAGTTCGCGAGATCGCCGTTCGCCGACACCTGGAACGCGCCGAGCACGCAGTAGTCGAGGTGGCCGCCGCGCATCATCGCGAACGAATCCGAGTGGTGGAAATACGCGCCGCCGGTGAGCAGCGTCACGTGCTGCTTGCCGGCGTTGATCAGCTCGTCGTCTTCCTCGCCGGGCGCGGGCGCCGGGCCCATGCCGAGCAGGCCGTTCTCGCTGTGCAGGAAGATTTCCTTGCTCGGGTCGAGGTGGTTCGCCACCAGCGTCGGCACGCCGATGCCGAGGTTCACGTACGCGCCTTCGGGGATGTCTTGCGCGACGCGCTTGGCCATCTCATCGCGGGTCAGTCGTTTCATTTCGGGTCTCCGGTCTCGGACAAAGTTCGGGCGGTCAGGCGGCTTGCGATGCACGTTCGGCGGCCAGCTCGGCCGCATGCGCGGCCTGCGGCACCTCGACGACGCGCTGCACGAAAATGCCCGGCGTCACGATGTGTTCCGGGTTCAGCCCACCGAGCGGCACGACTTCCGACACCTGCACGATCGCGACCTTCGCGGCGCTGGCCATGATCGGCCCGAAGTTGCGCGCGGTCTTCCGATACACGAGATTGCCCCAGCGATCGCCCTTGTACGCCTTCACCAGCGCGAAATCGGCGTGGATCGGCGTCTCGAAAACGTATGACTTGCCGTCGATCACGCGCGTCTCCTTGCCTTCCGCGAGCTTCGTGCCGAAGCCGGTCGGCGTGAAGAAGCCGCCGATGCCGGCGCCCGCCGCGCGGATCCGCTCCGCGAGGTTGCCCTGCGGGACGAGCTCCAGTTCGATCTCGCCCGCGCGG
Organism: Burkholderia territorii; assembly: GCF_001718335.1. NCBI lineage: Bacteria > Pseudomonadati > Pseudomonadota > Betaproteobacteria > Burkholderiales > Burkholderiaceae > Burkholderia > Burkholderia territorii. The sequence goes on along the minus strand of NZ_CP013365.1, from coordinate 53,517 downwards.
TACAGCGCGTCGAACACCTGCGAGTCGCTCTGGCGCGGGAACGAGCAGATGATCTTGCGCACCCGCTTCGCCTTGAGCAGCGCCGCAAGACCCGTCTCGCCGTTGCCCGCGTTGTTGTTGACGATCGTCAGGCCGCGCGCGCCCTGCTCGATCAGCGCGTCGATCAGCTCGGACGGCATGCCCGCCGTGCCGAAACCGCCGATCATGATGGTCGCGCCGTCGTGGACGTCCGCGACCGCCGATTGAAGCGATTCGAAAATCTTGTTGACCATGTCTCTTCCTGATACGAACCCGCGGCACGATGCGCGGCCTGTCGAGGGGGCACGCGCGTGTCGCGTGCCGCGTCGAAGGCCGTCGTCGACCTTCGGCATTTGTTCGCTATTCGAACCTTGATTCGATTAGCGAACGATGGCCGATCATAGAGTCGCGCACAGCGCGTTGTCAAGGCGGGATCCTTCGGGGGGCGTCTGGTCGTCGAACGGCAGCCCGACGTAGTTTTCGGCGAGCGACTGCGCGGCGGCCCGCGAGCGGGTCACGTACTTGAGCTCGGCAAACTTCAGGCGATTGACGAACGGCGAGTCCTCCGGCGACGAATGCAGCATGTTCGTCATGAAGTACGAGAAATGCTCGGCGCGCCACACGCGTTCGAGACAGGTCGCCGAGTAGCGCTCGAGCGGCGTCGCGTCGCCGTGGCGATAGCGCGCGCCGAGCGCGCGTGACAGCGCGCGGACGTCGGCCACCGCGAGGTTCATGCCCTTCGCGCCGGTCGGCGGCACGATGTGCGCGGCGTCGCCCGCGAGGAACAGCCGGCCGTGCTGCATCGTCTCCGACACGAAGCTGCGCATCGGCGTCACGCTCTTCTGCGTGATCCGGCCCTCGGTCGGCGTCCAGCCCGTGTCGTTCGAAAAGCGCGTGTGCAGTTCGTCCCAGATCCGCGCGTCGGACCATTCGGCCAGGTCTTCGTCGGGCTTGCACTGCAGGTAGAGGCGCGTGACCGTCGGCGAGCGCATCGAGAACAGCGCGAAGCCGTTGTCGTGATGCGCGTAGACGAGCTCGTCCAGCGACGGCGCCGCATCGGCGAGGATGCCAAGCCATGCGAACGGGTAGACGCGCTCGAACGTGTTCAGGCGCTCGGCGGGAATCGTCTGCCGCGCGATGCCGTGGAAGCCGTCGCAGCCGGCGATGTAGTCGCAATCGATGCGATCGGCGCGGCCGTCCGCGTGCTTGAACGTGACGAACGGGTGCTCGCTTTCGATATCGTGCAGCGCGACATCGCTCACTTCGAAGTGCATCGCGTGACCGTGCTCGACGCCGGCCGCGATCAGGTCGCGCACGACTTCATGCTGGCTATAGACGGTGATCGCGCGCCCGCCGGTGAGCGCGCTCAGATCGATGCGATGCCGCTGGCCGGAGAACAGCAGCTCGATGCCGTGATGTTCGAGCCCTTCGCGGCGCATCCGCTCGCCGAGGCCGGCTTCGTTCAGCGTGTCGACGGTGCCCTGCTCGAGCACGCCGGCGCGAATGCGGTTCTCGCAGTATTCGCGCGAACGCGCTTCGACGAGGATGGAATCGACGCCTTGCAGGCGCAGCAGATGGGAAAGCAAAAGGCCGGACGGACCGGCGCCGATGATGGCGACCTGAGTGCGCATTGTTCGTCTCCTGAACATTGGTTCGAGTAATGGAACACATTTGAGCGCTTTCCCGACTATGCGGCAACGCGATTCAGGAGATATGTTGTATACGTTTTGGAGATACTGGCCCGGCCATGGAAGCGCTCGACCTGAACCTGATTCCCTACCTCGTCGCGCTCGACGACACGCGCAACGTCAGCCGCGCCGGCGACCTGCTCGGCGTGAGCCAGCCGCGCGTGAGCACCGCGCTCGGCCGCCTGCGCGAGTATTTCGGCGATCCGTTGTTCGTGCGCACGTCGCGCGGAATGGAGCCGACGCCGCGCGCGCTCGCGCTGCTGCCGGCCGCGCGCGACGCGCTCGCGCAGATCGAGCGCGGCCTAGTCGCGCCGCACGACTTCGATCCGGCGGCGAGCACGCACACGTTTTCGATCGCGCTGTCGGACGTCGGCGAGATCGTGTTCCTGCCGAAGCTGCTGCAGGCATTCGCGACGCACGCGCCGCATGCGAACCTGCGCTCGGTCTCGCTCTCGCACGATGAAGTCGGCCGCGGCCTCGAAGCCGGGTCGATCGATCTCGCGGTCGGCTACTTCCCCGATCTCGACGGCAACAACTTCTTCCAGCAGCGTCTGTTCACGCACCGCTTCGTCTGCCTGATGCGGCGCGGCCATCCGCTCGAACAGGCACGCCCGTTCACGGCCGAGCAGTTCCTCGCGTGCGGACATGCGGTGGTGCGCGCCGAGGGCCGCAGCCAGGAAGTGCTCGAGAAATACCTCGCGAAGCAACGCATGCAGCGCCGTGCGGTGCTCGAGACGCCGCACTTCATGAGCCTGCCGTTCATCCTGAGCCGCACCGACCTGATCGCGACCGTGCCGCACGCGATCGGCTATGCGTATGCGGCCGAGCATGCGTTCATCGTGCCGGTCGAGCCGCCGTTGCCGCTGCCGCGCTTCGACCTGAAGCAGCACTGGCATCGCAAGTTCCACAACGATCCGCGCACCGCGTGGCTGCGCGGCGTCGTCGCGTCGCTGTTCAACGACGAGCAGGACGAATGGCCGAAGTGACGCGCGGTGTGCGGCAGGCCGCACGCACGACGCGCGAAAGCATGAAACAATGCCCGGATATTCGCGCCGCCGCTGGCGGCCGCATTCGATGGAGCGACCAGATGGGTAAAAAATCCGCGCGGCCCGAGCCGGCCGCATCCCGGCCGAGCCGGGAAGAAGCCGAGGAGGCCGTTCGCGTGCTGCTGCGCTGGGCCGGCGACGATCCGGCCCGCGAAGGGCTGCTCGACACGCCCGCGCGCGTCGTGCGCGCATATGAAGAGTTCTTCGCCGGCTATGCGCTGGAGCCGCGCGACATCCTCGCGCGCACGTTCAGCGAAGTCGACGGCTACGATGAAATGATCGTGCTGAAGGACATCCGCTTCGAGAGCTATTGCGAGCATCACATGGTGCCGATCATCGGTCGCGCGCACGTCGCGTATCTGCCGAATCATCGCGTCGTCGGCATCTCGAAGCTCGCGCGCCTCGTCGACGCGTTCGCGAAGCGCCTGCAGATCCAGGAAAAGATGACGGTGCAGATCGCCGACACGCTGTTCGACGTGCTGCAGCCGAAGGGCGTCGGCGTGATTCTCGAAGCCGCGCATCAGTGCATCTCGACGCGCGGCGTGCACAAGCCGGGCGTCGAGATGGTCACGTCGCGCATGCTCGGCACGTTCCGCACCGATCCGTCGACGCGACGCGAATTCCTGTCGATCGTCGCGAATCCTTCTTCAGTCAACCTGACGAATACGTAATGCAGTCCACGAAGCAAGCGGCTAACGCGCCGGTCGTGCTCGTGACCGGCGCCGCGCGCCGGGCCGGGCGCGCGTTCGCCGAGTATTTCGCCGCGCACGGATATCGCACCGCCGTCCATTACGACCGCTCCGCCGATGCCGCGCAGGCGGCGGCCCGCGCGATCGCCGAACGCGGGCACGATTCGGTCGCGTTGCAGGCCGACCTGTCTGATGCCGGGCAGATCACCGCGCTGATCGACCAGGTGTATGCGCGGTTCGGCCGCCTCGACGTGCTGGTCAACAACGCGTCGGTGTTCTGGCAGGACCATTTCCCGAGCTTCGATCTCGCGGCGTTCGACCAGGCATGGGCCGTCAACTGCCGCGCGCCGATCCTGCTCACGCGCGCATTCTACGAACGGGCACGCGCGGCCGGCACGCAGGGTGTCGTCGTCAACGTGGTCGACCAGAAGATCAAGGAAAACTTCCACCGCGACCATTTCAGCTACACGGTCGCGAAGGCCGCGCTCGGCAACCTCACGCAGATGCTCGCGCTGTCGTCGTCGCCGGTGCTGCGCGTGAACGCGGTGTTCCCCGGGCTGATGCTGCCGAGCGACGACCAGACGCAGGCCGACTTCGAACACGCGAGCCGCGCATCGACGCCGCTCGCGCGCATTGCCGGGCCCGACGACGTCGCAGGCGCGATCCTGTTGCTGACCGGCAGCGCGTACAACGGCGTGGATTTCGTCGTCGACGCGGGGCAGAACCTGATCCGGGTCGACCAGGACGTGCTGTACAAGCATCGCTCGCCAGCCGGCAAGCACTGACCAACGCATGTTGCACGGCATCCGTGTGCGCCGTCGCACATGGATGCGCGGGCATCGACGCATGCTTTCACCCGCGCTGCGCGAACGACGGTCGCGCCGTTCGCGCGACGCCTTACGGCTTCTCGGCGCTGCCGCCTTCGCGGATCTTGCCCTGCGCGACGCTCGTGCCGGGCGGCACGCTGTGCGTGAGCCACACGTTGCCGCCGATCACCGAACCGCGCCCAATCGTCACGCGGCCGAGGATCGTCGCGCCCGCGTAGATGACCACGTCGTCCTCGACGATCGGGTGCCGCGCGTTGCCCTTGACCAGCGCGCCGTCGCCGTCGGACGGGAAGCTCTTCGCACCGAGCGTGACGGCCTGGTACACGCGCACGCGCTCGCCGATGATCGCGGTTTCGCCGATCACGACACCGGTGCCGTGGTCGATGAAGAAGCTCGGGCCGATCTGCGCGCCCGGGTGAATGTCGATGCCGGTGGCCGAGTGCGCGATTTCATTGATGAAACGCGCGAGCAGCGGCACGCCGAGCCGGTGCAGTGCATGCGCGAGCCGATGGTGCATCATCGCGAGCACGCCGGGGTAGCACAGCAAGATCTCGGTGATGTGCTGCGCGGCCGGATCGCCCGCATATGCGGCCTGGATGTCGCTGACCAGCAGCGCGCGAACGGCCGGCAACTGCCGGCCGAACTCGCGCGCGATCTCGAACGCGCGTTCGTCGAGCTCGGCGAACGGCGTATCCGCATGCTCGGGCAGGAACGGCAACGCGCGGCGAATCTGTTCGGACAGGATCCGCAGCGTGCTTTCGAGCGTGTGGCCGACGTAGTAGTCGACGCTTTCGTCGGTCAGGTCCGGCGCGCCGTAATGCGTCGGGAACATCGACGCGCGCAGGCCGGTGACGATCTTGCAGATCGCGTCGCGCGACGGCAGCTCGCGGATGCCGCGCGGATGACGCGTGCGATGAAGTTCCTCGCGCGATTCGCGCAAGCCGGCAACGATTTCTTCGAGGCCCCACTGACGGGCGGGTGATGTCGACATATGCCAATGCGGGCGGCCGCGTTCGATCGCACGGCCGCAAATAAAGTGACGGGTTCCGCAAGATTACCGCGTTTTCGTCCGGCAGCGGCACGACGGGGGATCGGCCGGACGGCCGATGCCGCCACCGCGCGACGGCGTCAGATCGTGATGCTGCTCGCGTCGATCCAGCGCACGGCCCAGTCGCGCGCGTGCGCGATCGCGTCGCCTTCGTCGTTGAACTGGAGCTCGGTCGGAAAAAAGCGGTTCGCGACGAGTTCCCCGTCGCTCGATCGGGAGATCACGACGTAGGGTTTGAACGAACCGTCGCTGGCGCGCGCGGGCGCGCAATTCAACAGATAGCCGCGGTGCGTGAAGGCAGTAGTCGCTTGCATGAGTCCGCCACCTCTAGTCCCTTGATTTGTTGTTCACTACCCGTCTTGAGGGTGCTGCGACGCCCCGGTGCGAGCGGAGGCGGCAAGACCGCATCCCCTGTCGCCGCTTCGCAGGAAAAGAATCATACTCTGTAGAAAACGGGTGTTCTAGCTGAAATAAATCATGACAAATCAGCGCGCGCAACGCGACCGCGGCGATCGATCGCGCGCCGTTTTCCCGTCGTGCCCGGAACGGGATTTGCTTGGATCCGGAGCGCTTCGCCGCGAGGAGAGTCGCGATGAAAACGTCAGCCCACGCGCACGCCGCGCATCCGCGCAGCATCGAACTCGACAACGACGACACGCACGACAGCACCGTCGACACCGACGGCAAGAATCGCGAGGCCGCGCGTCTCGCGAGCGGCGGCGCATTCTCCCCTGATCAGATCACGCGCAGCAACGCATCGCTCGTCAACGCGATGCCCGAGGCCGGCGACGGCTTCGCCGGCTTCGACAGCCGGCCCGGCGGCAATCATCCGGCGCTGGCGCTGCGGGCCGGCTACATGATGATCGAGAAGGGATTCGACGTGCCGCCTCATGCGAGCGACGCGCCGTATGGCCCGGTTCACCGGATGTACGGCAGCGCGTACTGGCCCGGTCATGGACGCCGGCCGGAACGCGTGATCGAAATCACGCCGGTGCCGCGGTGACGCGCGCGGCGTTTGAATCGATCGTTCGATTGGCTGGCGAAGCGTGCCCCACGGCCGACGACCGATGGCGGCGGATCGGCATGCGCGTTCGCGCGCCGGTCCGCCGAATGGGCGCCGCAATCGCTGTCGATGACGGGTTCTGGTTCGGCACCCGGGTTTCGCGATGTCGATGCAGCGACGTTGATCGAAGTCACGCCGTCGCGATACGGATGAGATTCAATGCTCGCTCGCGACGAACGGCACGTCGCTGCAAAGTCCGTGCCGTTCGTTTACCCTGCCTCGCAACGACGCACGGCCTGCCCGGCCGTTCGGCCGACTTCCGTTCAACCCGCCATCTGGAGACACTATGTACAAGCGCATTCTGGTTGCCATCGACGGCAGCGACACCGCCCGCCACGCGTTCGATGCCGCGCTCGCGCTCGCAAAGGAGCACGGTGCGGAACTGCAACCGTTCTACGTCGTCGAAAACGCCGCGATCTACTACAACGTGCCGGGCTACGATCCGTCCGTGCTGCGCGACCAGCTCATCGCCCAGGGCAATGCGCTCGCGGCGGAGTTCAAGACGCTGATGCAGGCGGCGGGTGTGAAGGGCGAAACGCTGACGAGCGAGGCGTCGTCGCTCAACGACGTGTCAACGCTGATCCTCGACGGTGCGAAAGCGTTCGGCGCCGACCTCCTCGTGCTCGGCACGCATGGTCGCCGCGGGTTCCGTCGCCTCGTGCTCGGCAGCATCGCCGAACAGTGCGTGCGGCATGCGACGCTGCCCGTGCTGCTGATCCCGGCCGCCGCGCATACGGACGATCAGGCAGGCTGAGCGGTGCCGGCATCGGGCGGGCGTGCCGCCGCGCGCCCGCGCAGCGGCATGCGTGCGTAAGTGCATGCCACCGCGATGCCCGCGACATGTGCGCACGGTCGCGACGTTTTGTCACCCGCCAGCGGCAACTTGCGGTGGGACAATGATTCGGTCGATTCAATGCCGGAGTAAACAATCATGTTGACGCCCGTCGCCACACGCCCCGCCGCCTCGTCCCATGCAGGCAACTGGGCTCCCCGCCAGGCCCCGCACTGCTCGTCGTGCGCAATGCGGCACCTGTGCATGCCGCAGGGCCTCGCGCCCGAAGCGCTCAGCCGCCTCGAATCGGTCATCTGCGCGGCGCGCCCGGTCAAGCGCGGCGAAGCGCTGTTCCGCGAAGGCGACACCTTCGACAACCTGTACGCCGTGCGCTCGGGTTCGCTGAAAACCGTCGCCACGCGCCACGACGGCCGCGAGCAGGTCACCGGCCTGCACCTGGCCGGCGAAGCACTCGGCCTCGACGGCATCTGCGACGACACGCACCCGCGCACTGCCGTTGCGCTGGAAGACAGTTCGGTCTGCGTGATCCCGTACAGCGCGCTCAAGTCGCTGTGCTCGGAAGCCGGCACGATGCAGCTGCGCATGCACAAGCTGATGAGCGAGCAGATCGTGCGCGAAACGTCGCAAACCATGCTGCTCGGCTCGTTGAATGCGGAAGAGCGCGTCGCCGCGTTCCTGCTCGACGTGTCGTCGCGCTACCTGAAGCGCGGTTACTCGCCGTCGGAATTCAACCTGCGGATGACGCGCGAAGACATCGGCAGCTATCTCGGCATGACGCTCGAAACGGTCAGCCGCACACTGTCGAAGTTCCAGAAGCGCGGCCTGATCGAAATGCACGGCCGCCTCGTACAGATCGTCGACTTCGACGGCCTGCACCACGTCTGACCCCGCGCGGCGTGCAACCTGCGCGCCGCCGCCCGCCCCCCTCCGCCGCGCCCGCTTCGATCAGTCGAGAAACAGCGCGGCGCGCGCCTTCAACGCCGCGCTGAAGTCGTCGAGCCAGCCGATCGACAGGCGCCAGCTCTGCCAATACAGGTCGATATCGACGGTCCGCCCGCGCGACATGTCGATCAGTTCGCCCGCCGCGAGCTGGCGATCGACCATCCGGTCCGGGCACATCCCCCATCCCAGCCCCGTTTCGCACGCACGCAGGTAACCCGCGACGTGCGGGATCCAGTGTTGCGGCGGATCGAGATCCGCGCGAGTCACGCGCCGGATGAAGCGCGCCTGCAAACCGTCCTTCGGATTGAACATCACGCACGGCGCACGGCGCAGCGCGTCGCGTGTGATGCCCGCGCCGAAATAGCGGTCGTAGAACGCCGGCGAGCACACCGCGCGATAGCGGATCCGCCCCAGCCGCGTCGACCGGCATCCCTGGATCGGCTCGGCCTGCGCGGTCACCGCGCCCTGCACGCTGCCGTCGCGAATGCGTGCGGCCGTGTAGTCCTGGTCGTCGATCACGAGATCGAGCAAGGTCTCGCGCTCGGTGCAGAATGGCCCGACCGCGTCGATGAACCAGGTGGCGACGCTGTCGTCGTTGACGGCCACGCGCAACATCGGCCATGCGCTCGCGATCTGACCGGGCAATGCCGGCATCCGGCTGCCCAGTTCGGCTTCGAGCAACTGCACGCGTTCCGTATGCCGGCACAGCAGCGCACCGGAGGTCGTCGCGACGCACGGTTGCCCGCGCTTGACGAGCACGCTGCCGACGCGCTCCTCCAGCAGTTTCACCCGCTGCGATACCGCCGACGGCGTGACGTTCAGCTCCTTGGCCGCCCGTTCGAACGAACCGTGCCGGATCACCGCCGCGAGCGCGTCGAGCAATGCGTAGTCGAGCATTAGATTTCCTTAATCGGCATTAGGTGAATTAGCTTCTCTTATGTCCCAGCTGACCGCAGACTAGCGCCAACCGATTCACTCGTCTACTGCTCCACCATTTCCCATCATGAACTGGATCGCTTTTTCCCACGGCGCCGCCTTGTGCGGGTCGCTCATCGTCACCATCGGCGCGCAGAACGCGTTCGTGCTCCGGCAAGGCATCATGCGGTCGCACGTCGGCAAGATCGTGCTGCTGTGCGCGCTGTCCGACATGATCCTGATCGGTGCGGGCGTCGGCGGCGCATCGGTCCTCGTCGAACGCTATCCGACCTTCGTCCACGTCGTGCTGTACGTCGGCCTCGCGTATCTCGCGTGGTTCGGCATCAACGCGCTGCGCCGCGCGTTCAAGCCGGGACACGAAACGCTCGACGTCCGCGGCGACGCCGCCGCGCCGCCGCCGCAGGGCGCGGTCGCGATCGTGCTGATGACGCTGGCGTTCACGTGGCTGAACCCGCACGTGTATCTCGATACGTTCCTGCTGATCGGCACGGCCGGCGCACGCGAACCCGAAGGCTCGCGGCTTGCGTTCGCGATCGGCGCAATGTCGGTCAGTGTCGTGTGGTTCCTCGGGCTCGGATACGGCGCGCGTCTGCTGGCGCCGTGGTTCCGCAAGGCCGTCGCGTGGCGCGTGCTGGACGGCGCGATCGGCAGCATGGTGCTGTTTCTGGCAGCCGTGCAGTTGCGATAACGGATCGGGGCGCCGATCGATCGCGGGCGGCAATCTTGCCGCCCGTTTTCGTTCCGCTTCGGCGAACGGATGCGATATGCCGATCTCCGCCTGTCTCTGCCGAGTCGCCGAAAATTCAGCTCCAGATCGAACGCAGCCGCACGGATCGACACATCGCGGACGGCGCCTCCGCCACACGCTGCCATTCGTCCGCTGCCACGGCCATGCGCGCGCTGCACGAAATCGCTCGATGGGCGAGAATGTTCCGGCATCCGCGACAACGGCGAAAGCGCTTCCTCCATTCGCCTGCCCGTCGCATTCATCCTGGCCAATCCTGTCGCCCCATCCCGTCATCCCTCAGATTCCGGAGAGCAACATGGCACTACGCACCCTCGGCACATCCGACATCCAGGTTTCCCCGCTCGCCTTCGGCGGCAACGTCTTCGGCTGGACCGTCGACGAGAACGCATCGTTTGCGTTGCTCGACGCGCTCGCCGACACCGGCATCAACTTCATCGACACGGCCGACGTCTATTCGGCCTGGGCCCCCGGCAACAGCGGCGGCGAATCGGAAACGATCATCGGCAAGTGGCTCAAGCGTTCGGGCAAGCGCGACCAGGTCGTGATCGCGACCAAGGTCGGACTGCTCTCGACGCGCGCCGGCCTGACCAAGGACAACATCCTGAAGGCCGCCGACGATTCGCTGCGCCGCCTGCAGACCGACTACATCGACCTGTACTTCTCGCACCGCGATCTCGCCGACACGGCCCCGCTCGAAGAGACGCTCGCCGCCTACCAGACGCTGATCGACGCGGGCAAGGTCCGCATCATCGGCGCGTCGAACTACAGCGGCGCACGCCTGCGCGAAGCCGCCGAGATCAGCAAGCGCCATGGCCTGCCCGCGTATCAGGTGATCCAGCCGGAGTACAACCTGATCGACCGCGCCGAGTACGAGCGCGATCTCGAACCGGTCGTGCGCGAGTTGAAGCTGGGCGTCGTCAACTATTACGCGCTCGCGAGCGGCTTCCTGTCGGGCAAGTACCGCAGCGAGGCCGACCTGAAGAAGAGCGTGCGCGGCGATCGCGTCGCCCGTTATCTCGATGCGCGCGGCCTGCGCATTCTCGCGGCACTCGACGATGTGTCGGCGAAGCACGGCACGCAACCGGCCGCGATCGCGCTCGCATGGCAGATCGCGCGGCCGACGATCACCGCGCCGATTGCAAGCGCGACATCGCTCGCGCAGCTCGCATTGCTCGGCGAAGCGATTCGCGTGCGGCTCGACGACGAAGATATCCGCAAGATCGACGCGGCCAGCGCGGTCTGACGAAGCGGACAACCGCCCGGCGGTCCGAATCGCCGCGTTTTGCGGTTCGTGCTGCCGGCGCATCGCGCGCGTGGCAGCGGCATGCCATCACGCATGTCGGCACGGCGCGGGCGGCTCGACGGCGACGGTTCCGGCGCCGATCAGCGCGCCGCCGGCAGATCAGCCGTGATTCCCGGCTCGGCCACCGGTAGAGGGCGCGTCGCGATTTTCTCCGCCTCCGCGCGTTTCAGTCCCAGCGCCTGCAACACGAGCGCCGCCGCGCGCTCGGGAAATCCTTCATCTTCGATACCCAGCGCTTTCTGTCGCCGCGTGCTCGGCAGGATCGACGCGGCAAAGTGCAATTCGGCTGCAATTGCTGCCAGCACCGTCCCGATGACGGACTGGATGCTCATGAACGGATCGGCGACGACGAATCGCTTCGCCGCGATGCCGCGCCCGCTGTCGCGCAGGAAGCGTTGGCCCAGCCCGCGCTCGAATGCCCGTCTCGAGCAGCCCTCCCGGATCAGGAACTGACCCCACACGCGCTCGCGTCGCGCGCGCATCAGCGTGTGGCGCACCGATACGGCGATCACCTCGGCCGGGTCGGACAACCCGCCGGCAAGGCGGTCGAGCGTATCCGCGAAATCGTCGAAAACCCATTCGATCAATGCGACGACGATCCCCTCCTTCGACTCGAAGTGGTTGTAGAACGACCCGAAGCCGACATCTGCCGCTTCCGTGATTTCGTTGATCGCAACGCCATCCGGGCCTTTCTCGGCCATCAGCCTGAGGGCCGCCTCGAGCATGCGCGTGCGCGTCTCCCGCTTGCGACGCGCGCCGCGCGGTTGACGCGGCTCGCCAGTGCGCGCGGATGCGACGGCGGGTTTCGGATTGCGGGCCACACGGCGCTTGGACGTGTCTTGCATATCGGTAAGTGAGCTCTGCATGGCTCAATTCTAGATCGACCGCTCATACTTGACAACTTTATCAGTTATGAGTTTAATCTCGACTTCGAAAGCGAGCCTGGGCCGAACAGCCTGAAAACAGGGGCACAACCGTGCGTAACAGCAGACAAATCCAGATTCCGAAATCCATTCGCCCATCCGAGTCGAAGCGGATGGACGGGCGCTTCGCCGCGAGGCGCCGGCGCGCCCGGATGGCGGACCGAATCACTGTCGCCCGCGACGGAAGCCGCCTGTCATCGCAGGCGTCAGCAGCCCCGGGCCCTGTCACGGCCCCGGCATGCCGGAACGCCACGACTTCGCAAGCCCTGCTGCTGTGGGGAGGGCACGGCATGCGCTGACAACCGGAAGCCCCGTCAGTTGCCGTCCACATCCCGAAAACGTCGGACTGCTTACTTATCGGATACCGCGGGCTGCTGTTTCACCCGCGACAAAGGTGAATCGTGCGCGGGCGCCGGATGTGCCATCCGCGTCGCACCGTTTCTCAACTCGACCATCACTTGCCCTGGAAAAATCGTGAAACTTCCCGGCCTCAACGCGCGCTCGCCTGCGCGCCCATTTCTGTCACGCATCGCGCACCCGATGAATCGGGCGCCCGTCGTCGCCGCCTGCTGTGCGATCCTGCTCTCGGCCTGCCATTCGCGCGAGCCCGTTGTCGTCGAACCCAAACCCGTCGTCGCGCTGGCGGTCCATCCCGAGGGCGCGCCGTCCGGCAATTCGCTGCCCGGCCAGGTGCAGGCGCGGTATTCCACGCCCCTTTCGTTCCGGGTAGGCGGAAAGATCGTCGAACGGCGCGTGCGAATCGGCGACACCGTCAAGGCCGGTCAGGTCATTGCGCTGCTCGATCCAACCGACCTGCGCAGCAACGTCGCCAATGCCCGCGCACAGCTCGACGAGGCCGAACATCGCGTCGTCTACGCCAAACAACAGCTCGATCGCGATCGCGCGCAGTCCCAGGCGAATCTCATCGCGCCGGCGCAGCTGGAGCAAACCCAGGACGCTTACGCATCGGCGGTTGCGCGGCGCGATTCCGCGCTCGCGCAAATGGCGCTCGCCGGCGACCAGCTCCGGTACGCGTCGCTCGTCGCGGATCACGACGGCGTCATCACGTCGGAAGACGCCGATACCGGGCAGAACGTCCAGGCCGGTCAGGCGGTCTTTCATCTCGACTGGAGCGGCGATCTCGACGTCGTCTGCGACGCGTCGGAGCGCGACCTCCAGGCGTTGGCGGTTGGACGCGGCGCCCGGGTCGTCCTGAGCGCGCTGCCCGGCCAGACCTTCAACGCACGCGTGCGCGAGATCGCCGCCGCTGCCGACCCGCAAAGCCGCACGTGGCGCGTGAAGCTCACATTGATCGCACCGGGCGCGGACGTGCGCGCGGGCATGACCGCCAACATCGCGTTCGACGCCGTCGACGACGGCGCCGCGCAGCGCGCATTCGAACTGCCTGCAACCGCGCTCTTTCATCGCGGCGAGGCGCCGGCCGTCTGGGTCGTACGCAACGGCAGCGACACGCTGGAACTGCGGCCCGTGACCATCGGCCGCTACAACGAAAACTCGATTTCCGTCACCGCCGGACTGCACGACAACGAGCGCGTCGTCGTGCAAGGCGTTCACGCCGTCAGCGCGAATCAGCGCGTGCAGGTTGTCGCGCCGCTTCATCCGGAGGACTTTTCGTCATGAACGCACCCGACCGCGAATCCGCGCACGACCGCGCGCTCGACAAGCCGGCCGATGGCGGCCGCTTCAATCTCTCCGCATGGGCGCTGACCCATCAGCAGCTCGTGATCTTCCTGATCGGGCTGGCGACGCTCTTCGGCGTCATCGGCTATACGCACCTTGCGCAGTCCGAAGACCCGCCGTTCACGTTCCGGACCATGGTGATCCAGACCTATTGGCCGGGCGCGACGGCGCGCGAGGTGAAGGAGCAGATCACCGACCGGATCGGCCGCCAGCTTCAGGCAGCGCCGTACGTCGACAACATCAAGAGCTACTCGCGGCCCGGCGAGTCGATGATCTTCTTCGCGATGAAGGATTCGGCGCCCGTCAAGGAAGTGCCCGAGACCTGGTACCAGGTGCGCAAGAAAGTCGGCGACATCCGGGCGACGCTACCCAAAGGCGTGGTCGGGCCGTTCTTCAACGACGAATTCGGCGACGTCTATACGAACATCTTCGCGCTCGAAGGCGACGGCTATTCGCCCGCGCAACTGCACGACTACGCCGACCGGTTGCGCACCGCGCTGCTCCGGATTCCCGGCGTCGCCAAGGTCGATTACTTCGGCGATCCGGATCAACACATCTTCGTCGAGATATCGAACGCCGAGCTGACGCGGCTCTCGATTACGCCGCAGCAGCTCGCGCAAGCCATCGACGCGCAAAACGCCGTCGCGCCGGTCGGCACCATCACGACCGCGAATGATCGCGTGTTCGTGCGCCCGAGCGGCGCATTCAAGGACGTGCAGGCGCTCTCCGACATGCTGATCACGGTCAACCGGCGCACGTTCCGTCTCGGCGATATCGCGAAGGTCACGCGCGGCTACGACGATCCGCCCGTCACCCAGATGCGTGCGAATGGACAGGCAGTCCTGGGCATCGGCGTGACGATGCAAAAAGGCGGAGACGTGATCGACCTCGGCAAGGCACTCGACGCGAAAGCGGCCGAGCTGCAGGCGACGCTGCCCGCCGGTCTCAAGCTGGCGCCCGTCTCGAGCATGCCGCATGCGGTCAAACATTCGGTCGACGAATTCGTGAGGTCCGTCGGCGAAGCGGTGGCGATCGTGCTGGTCGTGAGCCTCGTGTCGCTTGGCCTGCGGACCGGCATGATCGTCGTGATCACGATTCCGATCGTGCTGGCCGTGACGGCGCTGTGCATGCACCTGTTCGGCATCGGGCTCGACAAGGTTTCGCTCGGCACGCTCGTGCTCGCGCTGGGCCTGCTCGTCGACGATGCGATCATCGCCGTCGAGATGATGGCCGTGAAGCTCGAGCAGGGCTGGAGCCGCATGCGAGCGGCGGCCTTCGCGTATTCGAGCACGGCATTTCCGATGCTGACCGGCACGCTCGTCACGGTGTCGGGCTTCCTGCCGATCGCGCTCGCGAAATCGAGCACGGGCGAATACACGCGCTCGATTTTCGAAGTGTCGGCGATTTCGCTGATCGTTTCTTGGTTCGCAGCCGTCGTGCTCGTTCCGCTGCTCGGCTATCACATGCTGCGCGAGCACAAGCAGCACGATGGCGATGCAAGCCACCACGAGCACGATGTCTACGATACCGGCTTCTATCGCCGCCTGTCCGGCTGGATCATGCGCTGCGTGGAACGCCGCTGGCTCGTTCTCGGCGTCACGGCCGTGCTGTTCGCGATCGCGATGGCGGCCTTCACGCGCGTGCCGCAGCAATTCTTCCCGAACTCGGAACGGCCCGAACTGCTCGTCGATCTCCGGCTGCCGGAAGGCGCGTCGTTCGACGCGACGCTGCGCGAAGCGAAGCGCCTGGAGCAGACGCTCGGCGGTCGCCCCGAGATCGATCATTTTGTCGACTTCGTCGGCACCGGCGCACCGCGCTTCTATCTGCCGCTCGACCAGCAACTTCAACAGCCCAACTTCGCGCAATTCGTCATTACCGCCAAGAATATCGAGGATCGCGAAAAGCTGATGCAGTGGCTCGACGTCAAGCTCGAGAAAACATTCCCCGCCGTGCGCACGCGCGTGGCGCGGCTCGAGAACGGGCCGCCCGTCGGCTTCCCGATCAAGTTCCGCGTGAGCGGCGACGACATCGCCACCGTGCGCGAGATCGCCGGTCAGGTCGCGGAGAAGGTGCGCGCCGACAGCCGCACGAAGAACGTGCAATTCGACTGGGACGAGCCGGCGGAGCGATCGGTTTCGTTCGAGATCGACCAGATGAAGGCGCGCGCGCTCGGCGTGTCGTCGGAAGACGTGTCGAACTTCCTGGCCATGACGCTTTCCGGCTACACGGTCACGCAATATCGTGAGCGCGACAAGCTGATCAACGTCGATCTGCGTGCGCCAAAGAGCGAGCGGATCGATCCGGCAAAGCTCGCGGGCCTCGCCATGCCGACACCGAACGGGCCCGTGCCGCTCGGATCGCTTGGCCACGTGCGCAACACGCTCGAGTACGGCGTGATCTGGGAACGCGACCGCCAGCCGACGATCACGGTGCAGGCCGACGTGCGCGGCAACGCGCCGAGCATCGGCGTCACCCGCGACATCGAGCAAGCGCTCGCCGTGCAACGCGCCAAGCTGCCGGCCGGCTATCGCATCGAAACCGGCGGCTCGATCGAGGAAAGCATGAAGGGCCAGACGTCGATCAACGCGCAGATGCCGCTCATGATCATCGCCGTGCTGACGCTGCTGATGATCCAGCTCAAGAGCTTCTCGCGGACCTTCATCGTCGTGTTGACCGCTCCCCTCGGGTTGATCGGCGTCGTGGCCGCGCTGCTTCTGTTCGGCAAGCCCTTCGGCTTCGTTGCGTTGCTCGGCGTGATTGCGATGTTCGGCATCATCATGCGCAACTCCGTGATTCTCGTCGACCAGATCGATCAGGACATCGCAGCGGGCCATCGGCGTGTCGATGCGATCGTCGGCGCGACCGTAAGGCGATTCCGGCCAATCATGCTGACGGCCGCCGCCGCCGTGCTCGCGTTGATTCCGCTCTTGCGCTCGGGCTTCTTCGGTCCGATGGCGACCGCGCTGATGGGCGGCATCACGATCGCCACCGTACTGACCGTCTTCTTCCTGCCGGCCCTCTACGCGACGTGCTTCAGGGTCCGGCTCGACGAACGTGGTTCGACCGCGACCGACCTCGCCCACTCGGAGAAATGCTCATGAAACTTGCCCGTATGACACTCGTGTCGGCCGCGACCACGGCATTCGTCCTCTCCGGCTGTTCGCTCGCACCCGGCGGCACGCCGCCGGAGATGCCGTCCCCCGCCCACTACGGCGCCACGGCGCAGCCGCTGAAGACCGTCGAAGCGGCCGGCGTCGCACAGCAGTTCGACGTCGGCGCGGCACCGGTTCCGCAATGGTGGCGGCTCTACCGTTCCGATGCGCTCGATGCGCTGGTCGACGAAGGGCTGCGCAACAACCCGACGCTCGCGGCCGCCGAAAAAACGCTCGCCGCCGCGCAACAGGAACTGCGCGCGCAGATCGGCGCATCGACGCTGCCGTCGATCGACGCGAATGCACAGGCCGCGCGTACGCGCACACCCGACATCTCGAGCGCCGGCGCACAAACGCTGCGCTACAACGTGTTCGTCGGACAGCTTCAGGCGAACTACACGTTCGATCTGTTCGGCACGACGCGCTACGCCAATTCGGCAAGCCGCGCACGCGTGGACGTGCAGGGCTGCGAGCTGGAGGCCGCCCGACGCGCGCTCGCGGCCAATATCGTCGGCACGGCGATCAACGCGGCGGCGCTCGATCGGCAGATCGCATTGAGCGAGCGGCTCGTCGCCACCGCCAATGCCGCCGCGCGCGACAGCCAGCAGCGCTACGCGCTCGGCGCCGTCTCGCACGTGGAGTCGCTCGCGTCGGTACAGAACGCCGCGTCGCTCGCGGCCCAGTTGCCGCAGTTGCGCCAGCAGCGCGCCACGGCGGTCCATGCGCTCGCGATCCTGATCGGTCGCACGCCGGACGCCGCGCCGCCGATACCCGACTTCGACAGCCTGTCGCTGCCCGAACACGTGCCCGTCGCGGTGCCGTCGGACCTGCTGAGCGCGCGCCCCGACATCCGCGCCGCCAGCGCCGCCGTGAAGGCGGCCTCGGCCGACGTCGGCGAGGCGACGGCGCAATTGTTCCCGAGCCTGTCGCTGACCGCGTCGATGGGACGCGCCGGCTTCAGCTGGCCCGCGTTGCTGTCGGGCGCCGGCGGAATGTGGGCGATCGGAGCGGGTCTTTCCCAGCCGATCTTCCATGGTGGCGCGTTGCTCGCCCATCGCCGCGCAACGCTCGACCGGTACGACGCCGCCGTTCTTCACTACAAATCGGTCGTCCTGGCCGCGTTCGAGAACGTCGCGAACACGCTCGCCGCCCTGGACAACGACGCGCAGGCGCTCGCGTCCACCGACGTCGCTGCGCAAGCGGCGCATGCCGCATTCGACGAAACCGCGTCGCGCCGCCGAATGGGCGCGCTTCCGGTATCGACGGAGCAGGCGAGCGAGCAGCAATACCTGAATGCGCAGCTCGATGCCGTGCGGGCGGCCAGCCGCCGGATGACCGATACCGCCGCGCTGTTCCAGGCGATGGGCGAATTGCCCGCCGACGCGCAGCAGACTGTCGCGCGGAAGTGACCACCAGCATCGCCGGGCCGGCACGGCACGACTCGCGCACGTCGCGCGGGCCGCTGCCGGCCCGGCGGTTCGTCATGCACGATGCGCGACCGATCGGCGGCCTGCCGGCGCCGAATCATCGATATCGAAACGCCTTTCAGTTTGCCGGATGGAATACGAGAACCTGATTGCCTGCCACGAATGCGACCTGCTGTTTCGCCGGCCGCCGCGCCTTCACCGGCTTGTCGCACACTGTTCGCGCTGCGGCGCGCGCCTCGCGGGCGTACCTCAAAGCCGGCCGACGCTCGATCGCACCTGCGCGATGACCGTCGCGGCGCTGGTCACTTTCCTGATCGCCCAAAGCTTCCCGATCATGGCGCTCGACGCGAACGGCATGACGTCGCACGCCACGCTGTTCGACGCCGTCGCCGGTTTGTGGGCGAACCACCTGTACAGCGTCGCCGCGATCGTATTTTGCTCGACGACGCTGTTTCCTCTGATGGAGCTCGTTGCGCTGCTCTACCTGCTGATTCCGCTGCGCCTCGGTCGCGCGCCGCGTCGCTTCGGCCCGGTACTCCGGTTCGTGCAGCAATTGCGGCCGTGGGGAATGATCGAGGTATTCATGCTCGGCGTATTCGTGACGATCGTGAAAATGGCGAGCCTCGCCCATGTCATCCCCGGAACGGCGCTGTTCGCGTTCGCGGCGTTGACGCTGATGCTGGTCGCCGTGACATCGTTCGATGCCGTTGCCCTCTGGGAAGCGCACAACGAGATCACGACGCACCGCATTTCCGGCGTGGTTCATGCGAAAC
Organism: Burkholderia territorii; assembly: GCF_001718335.1. Taxonomy (NCBI): domain Bacteria; kingdom Pseudomonadati; phylum Pseudomonadota; class Betaproteobacteria; order Burkholderiales; family Burkholderiaceae; genus Burkholderia; species Burkholderia territorii. Next base: position 34,440 of record NZ_CP013365.1, on the reverse strand, counting down.
CGCGCACCGGGCACGGCGCGGCGCGCGTGACGCCGGATTCCGTGCCGCACGACGCGCCGGCCGGCATCACCGCGAATCGCGCGGGATTGATCGCGTGCCATACATGCGGACGCCTGGCGCCGCGAGCGGCGGACCAGCGCTGTTCGCGATGCGGCTCGCGGCTGCACCAGCGCCGGCCGGATAGCATCAAGCGCACCGCCGCGCTCCTGATCTCCGCCGCCCTGCTGTACATCCCGGCGAACCTGCTGCCGATCATGCACGCGACCTCACTGGGCCGGCCGGAAGACGACACCATTCTCGGCGGCGTCGCGTACTTCTGGACCTCCGGCGACTGGCCGCTCGCCGTTGTCGTATTCGTCGCCAGCGTGATGGTGCCGATGCTCAAGCTCGGCATTCTTGCGTTGCAGACGATCGCCGCGCATCGCGGCTCCGGCTGGCGTCCGCTTGAACGGTCGAGGCTGTACCGGATCGTCGAGCTGATCGGACGCTGGTCGATGCTCGACATCTACGTCGTCGCACTGACGGTCGCGCTCGTGCATTTCGGATCCTTCGCCGACATCCGCGCCGGCGCTGGCGCGCTTGCGTTCTGTGCAGTGGTGGTCCTCACGATGCTTGCGTCGATGCAGTTCGATCCGCGGCTCATCTGGGACGATTCGCGATGCAAAGCATCCGTCTCGTCCGAACACCTTTCCTGAGCGGGCTGCGCGCCCGTCACCCTTCACACCAGAAGCTTTCGAGCGATGCATCCCTTCGATCTACCTCAACCCGAAATCAAGCCGCGCCGCCGCTGGATACCTTCCCTCGTCTGGCTCGTCCCTCTCGTTTGTGCGCTCATCGGACTGGCGCTCGTCGTCAAGTCCGTCGCCGAAAAAGGCCCGACTGTCACGGTCACGTTCGCCAATGCCGAAGGGCTCGAAGCCGGCAAGACGAAGGTCAGGTACAAGGACGTCGAGATAGGCTCGGTACAGGCCATCAAGCTGACGAACGATTTCAAACGCGTGGTCGTCACGCTTCAGTTGGCCAAGGAGGCCGACAAATTCGCAACCCGAAATACGCGCTTCTGGGTCGTTCGCCCGCGCGTGGGCGCCACCGGCGTATCGGGGCTGGGGACGCTGCTCTCCGGCGCCTATATCGGCGTTGACGCGGGGCACTCGAACGACCGGCAGACCGACTTCGTCGGTCTCGAGAATCCGCCCGCCGTCACCTCCGATCAGCAAGGGCATCAATACGAGTTGCGAGGCGCGTCGCTGGGCTCGATCGATATCGGCTCGCCCGTTTTCTACCGTCATGTGCAGGTAGGGCAAGTCGTCGGCTTTTCGCTCGACGAGGACGGCGCCGGCGTGAAAGTCCGCGTATTCGTGAATGCGCCCTATGACAAGTACGTCGGGACCAACACGCGATGGTGGCATGCGAGCGGCGTCGATCTGCGGCTCGACTCCAGCGGCCTGAAGCTCAACACGCAATCGCTGGCCACGGTCATCGTCGGCGGCCTCGCGTTTCAGTCGCCGACCGGCCAGGACAGCGGCCCGTTGGCCCCGGACAACGCCGTCTTCCGACTCGCGCCCGACGAAGCCGACGCCATGCGCGAAGCCGACGGCGCACCGCTGATGGTCGTCATGCGCTTCAACCAGTCGCTGCGGGGATTGTCGGTCGGAGCGCCGGTCGACGTGCGCGGCATCGCGCTGGGCCAGGTAACGGATATCGGGATCGAGTATCACGAGAACGCCAGGAACTTCAGCATGAGAGTGACGATGGCGCTTTATCCGTCGCGACTCACGAAACGCAGCAATGCGTCGATCCCCGCGCCCAATACGCCGGGCGGCCACGAACTGCTCGAGCATCTCGTCACGCAGGGGCTGCGCGGCCAGTTGCGAACCGGCAATCTGCTGACCGGCCAGCTTTATGTCGCGCTCGACATGTTCCCGACGGCGCCTCGCGCAACCGTCGACGTACACCACACGCCGATCGAACTGCCGACCGTGCCGAATACGCTCGACGAATTGCAGGTGCAGATTGCCGATATCGCGAAGAAGCTCGATCAGGTCCCGTTCGATCGCATCGGCGCGAACCTGAACGGCGCACTGGAAAACGCGAATCGCCTGTTCGGTCATCTCGATACCGAAGTCGTGCCGCAGGCGCGCGACACGCTGTCGTCGGCGCAGCGCACCTTCAACGCCGCCGAGTCGACGCTTCGTCAGGACTCGCCCATGCAGACGGACATCCACGGCGCGATGCAGGAACTCACGCGAACGCTCCAGTCGCTCAATACGCTCGCGGATTATCTGGAGCGCCACCCTGAATCGCTGATATTCGGCAAGAAAGGAGACAAGCAATGACGTCGCTTCCGTTCCGTACCTTGCGCGTTGTCGTTCGCTCGGCGGCCTGTGTCGGGCTGAGCGTGCTCGCGGCGTGCGCGTCGCCGCCGACGCGGTTCTACACGCTCGCGGGGGACTACCGCACGGACGCCGCTCCCGGCATATCGAACGCGGTGCGGCAGGTCGACGTGCTGGCCGTGCGCGTACCGGCTCCGGTCGCCGGCAGCCGGCTGGTCGTGCAGACCAGCCCGGCCCGGGTCGACATACTCGAGGAAGATCGTTGGGCGTCGCCAGTCGACGACGAGATTCGCACCGCGCTGTCGGCCCTGATCACGCGCCGGTTGAACGGCGTGGACGTGCATCGCGTCCCGCACGACGACAATTTTCCCGTGTATCGCGTCGCGGTCGACGTTCAACGTTTCGAGTCGTGGCCGGGATCGCACGTCCTGATCGATGCGGTTTGGAGTGTCCAAGCGACGCGCGGTCAGCAGACGCTGACGTGTCGCAGCGCGATCCGCGAAAACGTGGCCAACGGCAACGATGCGCTCGTCGCTGGCCACCGCCTGGCACTGGAAGCAATCGCCGTGGAAATTGCCGCCGGCATTCGCGCCGTCGCCGCAAAGCCCAGCTCACTCGCGGCGTTCGCGACGAGCGAATCCGCGACGCCGTCCGCATCGGCCGCGCGTTGCCCGGCCTCGGCCGGCGCCAGCTGACCCGCTCGCGCCGGCGTGGATCAGCCGGGCTGACCGACTGGATTCCTCGCGATGCGCGGATGACGCGGATCAATGCCCGCGCCCCCGGCGCGTTACTGCACCGTATCAGCGGTTTCGACGACCGGCAACGGGCGGCTCGCGATCTTCTCGGCCTCGGCGCGCTTGAGCCCGAGCGTTTGCAGCAACGTCGTCGCCGTACGCTCCGGAAAGTTCTCGCCGCTGAAGCCGAGTGCCTTGAGCACGCTGGTCGCCGGCGCGCCCGGCGCGACGAAGTTGAGTTCGGCGGAAATCGCGGTCAATACCGTGCCGCCGACGGACAGGAAGCCGATGAATGGGTCGGCGACGACGAATCGTTTCGCCGCAATGCCGCGTTCGATGTCGCGCAGCAGCCGCTGCCCGAGGCCGAGCGTCAGCACGCGTGCGGAAAATCCTTCGCGTATCAGGAAATGCCCCCAGACGGGCTCGCGCCGCGCGCGCATCAGCGTATGCCTCACCGAGACGGAAATGATTTCCGCCGGATCGGTCAGGCTGCTGGTCAGCCGATCCAGCCAGTCCGCGAACTCCTCGAACACCGAGTCCACGAGCGTTGCATAGATCGCTTCCTTCGATTCGAAATGGTTGTAGAACGACCCGAAGCCGACGTCGGCGGCTTCCGTGATTTCGTTGATGGCGACGCCCTCCATGCCCTTTTCCGCCATCAACCTGAGTGCGGCATCGAGCAGCCGGGCACGGGTTTCCCGCTTGCGGCGCGCGCCGCGCGGCTCGCGCTCCTCCGCGACCTCGGCCGCGGCTGCGGCCGTGGGGCCGGATGCCTCCGGCTTGGAGCGTCTGGATGTGCGGCGATTCGGTGTGTTCGGCATGACGTTTCCGGTCCTTGTTCGTGCCCAAGTATAGATTCAAATGTCTACGTTGACAAAGTCATCATCTATGACTTTAATGTCATCAAGCAGCCAAACACGGCCTGCACATCCAATCGAAAGACGAATGGAGAAATGGTGGAGACATATGTTCATACGGGCGCCAGTGCGTCCATTCGCGGGAATCCGCCGGCATCGGCGGAGCGCGCACTGCCTGCGGCGGTCGACGTACTGATCGTGGGATTCGGACCGGTTGGCGCCGCAATGGCCAACATGCTGGCGCGTCACGGTGTGAACGTCATGGTCATCGACAAGGCCGCCGAGATGTTCATGGCGCCCCGGGCAATCGCGCTGGACAACGAAGCATTGCGGATCCTGCAGTCGGCCGGCATCGGCGAGCAGGATTTCGAGACGGTCGCGATTCCGTACGTCCGGATGCGATCGCCGCTGCTTGGCGAGTTCGGCCGCGTGAATACGCTCGGCAGCCTGGATGGCCATCCGAGGCTCGTGACGTTTTACCAGCCCGACCTGGAACGCTGCCTGCGCAACCGCTTGCGCACGTACGCGTGCGCCCATGTCGCACTCGGCACGACGCTCACCGGCTTCACTACGGAGCCCGATCACGTGCTCGCGTCGCTCGATGCCGGGCACGGGCGCACGCACGTCGTGCGCGCCCGTTACATCGTCGGCGCGGATGGCGCGAGCTCGCTCGTGCGCCAGCTGATCGGTCAGGAATTCAAGGGCAAGACATATGCCGAGGACTGGTTGATCGTCGACGCCCACCATGTTCCGCGCCCGATCGATCATGTCGAGTTCATCTGCGATCATCGCCGGCCGACACCGCACATGGTCGCGCCGGGTGGGCGAGAGCGCTGGGAATTCATGCTCCATCCCGACGAAAGCCGCGACGAAATGGAGTCCGATGCGCGCATCCGCGAGTTGCTCGCGCCATGGGGCAACGTCGACGACATCACCATCGAGCGCAAGGCGGTCTACCGTTTCCACGCGAGAACCGTCGACGCGTTCAGCAAGGGGCGCGTCTTCCTGGCCGGCGACGCGGCGCACATTACGCCGCCGTTCGTCGGCCAGGGGCTCGTCGCCGGCTTGCGCGACGCGGCCAACCTGAGCTGGAAGCTCGCCTGGGTCATCCTGGGCAGGGCCGATCCGCGGATTCTCGACACCTACGACGAAGAGCGCCGCCCTCACGCGAAATCGATGATCAATCTCGCGAAATTCATGGGTCGCCTCGTCATGCCGCGCAACGGCGCAATCGCATTCGCGACGCATGGCCTGATGCGGCTGTCTCGGCTGGTGCCCGGCCTGCGCGCGCAATTCGAGGAACTGCGCATCAAGCCGAAGAACGCGTTCCGGTCCGGACTTTTCGTCAAAGGTTGCACGCGCACGAAGCTGGTTCGCGGCGCGACCATCCCGCAGGGCTGGCTGAGAAGTGCCGACGGCACCGCGCGCCTGAGCGACGACGTGCTGGGCGACGGTTATGCGCTGGTTGGATTCGGCTGCGATCCTCGCGCATCGCTCGATCCCGGCACGGCGACGGCGTTGGCGCAGACGGGCGGCGCCATTGTCCAGATCGCGCATCGCGGGCAGCGACTGCATCTTTCCGGGCGCGACCACTGGGAAGACCTCGACGGCACCTTCCTTCCCCGGTTCGCGCCTCTCGGCTGGATCGCGGTCGTGCGTCCCGACAAAACCATCGTCCACGACGGGCCGGTTGCAGATGCAGACCGCATCGTGCACGAAAGCCTGACGTTGCTCGGAATATCCCGTGATGCGACGACGCCCTCCGTCGCGCTTGCCCTCTGATCCGCCTGACTGTTATCCGCCATGAAACTGACCACTGCACAGCCGGCCCGCCACCCGCACCCGACGACGAAGGCATCGGCGCTGGCTTACCTGATCTTCGATCGCCCCGATCTCGGCGAGGCCGAGCGCTTCCTCAACGACTTCGGCCTTCGGACGGTTCAGCGAGACGAATCGGTACTGCTGTTGCGCGGAACGGAAGCCGCACACTTTTGCTATGTGGTTCGTCGCGCACCGAAAGCCCGGTTCGTGGGCTTGGGATTGCGGGTCGCGAGCCGCGCCGATCTGGATGCGCTCGCTCGGGTCCCCGGCGCATCGGACGTCGAGGCATCGGATTGGCCTGGCGGCGGCTACCGCGTGCGGCTCGTCGATCCTTCCGGTTTCCGCGTCGATGCGATCGCGGACCAAATGCCGGCCAGCGCGTTGCCGCACCGCGCACCGCTGCCGTTCAATTCGGTCGACACACCCGTGCGGATCAACGAGACGCAGCGGCCACCGGCAAGCGCGCCGGAGATCGTCCGGCTCGGTCACGTCGTGCTCGAGCTGGCCGACTACCAGGAGACGTGCGCATGGTACACGCGGCATTTCGGGTTCATCCCTAGCGACGTCCAGGTGCTGCCGGATGGCTCGCCTGCCGTTGCGTTCATGCGGCTCGATCTTGGCGACCAACCGGCCGATCACCATACGCTCGCACTCGCCCAGGGCTTCGTGCCGACCTACAGCCATAGTGCGTACGAACTGATCGATGCCGATGCGGTCGGCATGGGGCAGCGCATGCTGCGCGACAACGGTTGGACGCATGCGTGGGGCATCGGGCGCCACATTCTCGGCAGCCAGATCTTCGACTACTGGCAGGACCCGTGGGGTGACAAGCACGAACACTACTGCGACGGCGATCTGTTTACCGCCGACGAGCCGACAGGCGTGCATGCGGTCAGCCGGGAAGCGATGGCGCAGTGGGGGCCGTCGATGCCGCGCAGCTTCACGAAGCCGCGCATGACGCCATCGAGCCTGGCGGCGCTGTTGCGCAACCTGCGCCGCAGTCCCGATCTGACGCTGAGCAAGCTGGTCACGCTGGCCAGGATTTTCGCCTGATCTACAACCGCTTTCCGAAACACGAGAGACGCACTCATGTCACTGCACGTCCTGCATTTCCGGCATCAAGGCCGCGCCCGATGGGGCGTGGTCGCCAACGGCGCCGTCACGCCGATCCCCGGCGACTTCGAGACAACGGCGAGCTTTCTCGCGGCGAATCCGGTGGAGCGCCTCGTCGCGCTCGACGGCCCGACCATTCCCGAGCGCGACGTCGAATGGCTGCCTCCGGTCACGGCCAACCAGCAATTCGTTTGCCAGGGCGCGAACTACCGCCGGCACATGATCGAATCGGGCATGGATCCGGATGCGAAGAAGTTCAACATGATCTTCACGAAGGCGACGAGCTGCATCGTCGCGGCCGATTCACCCGTCGTCAAGCCACGGCACGTTCGATTTCTCGACTACGAGATCGAACTCGGACTCATCCTCAGGCGCGACATCACCTCCCATCAGCACATCACGGACGCGAACCTGCACGACTATATCGCCGGCATCGTGACCGTGAACGATTACTCCGCGCGCGACGTGCAGATTCCGCAGATGCAGTTCTACAAGGGCAAGAGCTATCGGACCTTCGGCCCGGTCGGCCCTTATCTGTGCCTGCTCGAGCGACGGGACTTCCCGAAGCTGAAGGCGCTCGATCTGACGCTGACCGTCAACGGCGAGGTCCGTCAGCAGGATTCGACGGCCAACCTGGTCTTCGGTCCGGCGGAAACCTTGACCGAGCTGTCCGGCGTGCACGACCTGCACGCAGGCGATCTGCTCGCGACCGGCACGCCGGCCGGCTGTGCGCTCAGCATTCCTTCGCCGCTCAAGCAGCGCGTCGTCGCACTGTTTCCCGAGGCCGTGAAGTGGCAGATGTTCATGAAGGTGCAGGCCGCGCGGACGCAATACCTGAAGGCCGGAGACATCGTCGAAGCGCGGATCGCAAGTCGCGACGGAACGATCGATCTCGGCGTACAACGCAACATGATCGTGGGAGAAGCGGCATGAGCGGCATCGCGACCCTGGACGACGTACTGGCCATCGAAGCACGGGGCCTGCCGCACGACTTGCCGGCCAGCACGTACGAATTGATCCGCGCCGGCGCGGCAATCGATCCTTCCGCCCCCGCGCTCTCGTTCTTTCCGACTGTCGACGCGCATCGCGACGCCGAGCGCTGGACCTATCGAGAGCTGGTGCACGACATTACGCGCACGGCCAACATGTTCGTCCGCCTCGGCGTGAACGCGGACTCCGTGATCGCCTATGTCCTTCCCAACCTGCCCGAAACGCATTTCGTGATCTGGGGCGGCGAGGCCGCCGGCATCGTCTGCGCGATCAATCCGCTGCTGGAAAGCCGGGCGATAGGCGATCTGCTCAATGCCGCGGGCGCCAGCGTGCTCGTGACGCTCGCGCCATTCCCCGGCACCGATCTCTGGCAAAAAGTCGCCGCCATTCTTCACGAGATCGAGTCGCTCGAGCATCTCGTGCTGGTCGATCTGGTCGATCGCGCCGGCGGCCCGGCGGCGTCACGCACGCGCCAACGCGACACGTGTGCAACGCCGCATGAAGATGGCAATCTGCGGCGTGCGGTACCTGCTCGCGTGCGGATCCACGACTTCGCCACGGCAATCGCGCGCGAATCCGGGGAAGCGCTCGACAGCGCACGGCACTTTCGGTCCAGTGACCCGTCGTCCTTCTTCTGCACCGGAGGAACGACAGGATTGCCGAAAATCGCGATGCGTAGTCACGGCAACGAAGTGGCGAACGCGTGGAGCGCCGGCCAATTCCTCGGCGACAGCATCGGCCCCGGCAAGACCACGTTTTGCGGATTGCCGCTCTTCCACGTGAATGCGGCGATGGTGACCGGCCTTCTGCCATTTTCCCGAGGCGCTCATGTCGTGCTCGGCACCCCGCAAGGCTACCGGGGCGACGGCGTCGTCAAACGCTTCTGGGAAATCGTCGAACATCATCGCATCAACTTCTTCAGCGGCGTCCCGACACTGTACGCGTCGCTGCTCGACGTGCCCGTCGGCGACCACGCCATCGACTCGCTCGAATACGGCCTGTGCGGTGCGGCGCCGATGCCCGTCGAGGTCTTTCGTGCGTTCCAGGAAAGGACGGGCATCAAGATTCTCGAAGGCTACGGCCTGACCGAGGGAACGTGCGTGAGCAGCGTCAATCCGCCCACCGGCGAGCGCAAGCTCGGATCGATCGGGTTACGGATTCCCTTTCAGGCAATGAGGACGGTCGTCGTCGACGATGCCGGACGTTACCTGCGCGAATGCGCGGTTGACGAAGTCGGGCTGCTCGTCATTTCGGGGCCGAACGTGTTTGCCGGTTACACGAATCCCGACCAGAACGCCGGCCTGTGGCTCGATCTCGGCGACGGCGAGCGCTGGCTCAACACCGGCGACCTCGCTCGATGCGACGCCCACGGCTACTTCTGGCTGACTGGCCGCAGGAAGGACCTGATCATTCGCGGCGGCCACAATATCGACCCGGCGGCCATCGAGGAACCGCTGCATCGACATCCGGCCGTCCAGATCGCCGCGGGAATCGGGCGCCCCGACGCGCATGTCGGCGAAGTGCCGGTCGCGTACGTTCAGCTCAAACCGGGCGCGACGGCCACCGAGCAGGACTTGTCCACATTCATGCGCGAGCAGATTACCGAGCGGGCCGCGCTACCCAAACACGTCCGAATCGTCGAAGCAATTCCGCTCACCGGCGTCGGCAAGATCTTCAAACCGGAACTCAAGCGCCGCGAGACGGGTGACGCACTCCGCTCGGCGTTGGACGAAGCTGGCGTTGCGGGTGCATCTGTCGAGGTCGCCACCGATCAGTCGAGCGCGATGCTGATCTCGGTTGAGCTTACCGATCCACGATTTGAACCTGCGGCGCGCGCCGTGCTGGGACGCTTCCCGTTTGCGTTTTCGATCTCGGCCGCACGGCAAACGAGCGAGCGAACGACGGGTACATCGAATGACCGTGCGGCAAGCGGCGAGAGCGACTGAAGTTCAATCGACCCGCAGAGGCTTCAAATCGTTTTATCGGATTTCACATGGAATCTGCGAAGTAGATAAATGAATTGACACGCGCGCCGCCGAGATATCCGTTGATATCGGCGCGACGAGTGTGCACGCAACACGAAGTCTGTGCACTCGGCAACTGCGCATCGATCGCATCGTTCTACACGAAATAATCAGGTATCCAGAGTAAATATCGTCACGCAGTTGTTAGCAACCGCATTCCAATAACAAAACCCTTCCATACAGACAGGATGAGACATATGACGTTCAGCAAAACAATCCGCTCGGTCGGCATGCTGGCTTGCATCTGCTCGGCATCGGCTATCGACAACGCAAATGCCCAAACGGCGGGAAGCATGACGATGTCGGTCGGATGGCTTCATGTCGCGCCTCAGGGCAATGCGACGCCGTTGACCGTGGAGAGCGTTGGTGGCGTCATGGTCAATCATCAACTGGCCGGCACCGGGGCGCATGCGACCTCGACCGATACGATGGGCATTACCACGGAGTACTACATCACCGACAACATCGGTGTCGCGATGCTGTTTGGACTGCCACTCAAAGTCGACCTGGTGGGCGACGGGACGCTCCATAAGTACGGCAACCTCGGTTCTACGAGGCCCATGCCGCCTGCCGTCGATCTTCGATATCACCTGTTTTCGGCGGAATCGAAATTCCGGCCATTCATCGGACTAGGCGTGAACTACACATGGTTCACCCAGGTCCGGGCGACCAACAGCCAGTTCATTACCGACAGCTACGGCCCCGGCGGATCGGCGCACGCAACGCTTAGCTCATCGTGGAATCCGGTATTCGAAATCGGTGCGAATTACAAGGTCGCGAAGCATTGGGGTGTCGGTGTCGCTCTGAACTACATCCCGGTCAAGACAAACCTGACGGTATACGGGCAGACCGCAACCGGAACGCCGATCGTTTCGAAATCCACGCTCCGACTCAATCCACTTAGCGTCTTCTTGAACGTCGCCTATACGTTCTAGCAGACATGAAAAGGGCCTGACGCATCGAATTCGGCGATGCGCGCAGCAGCACCACTTGCGCCATCGGCCGGCTCATTCACTGTATGTCGACGACCTGCCATTCCGACGGAAAATGCATCATGAAACACGGCCGCATCACACGCGAACAACGCAAATCCGACACACGTAGTCGCCTCATCGCGGCCAGCCGGACAGTATTCATCGAGAAAGGCATTGCCGCTGCGAGTCTCGACAATATCGCGCGGGCCGCTGGCTACACACGCGGCGCGTTCTACGCGAACTTCGTCAGCAAACGCGATCTGCTGATCGAATTGCTTCGCCACGATCACGACCGAATGCTCGCCGGACTTGAAGCTGTCGTTGCCGATGGCGCGCCCGAGGAATCGGCATCGCGTGTGCTCGCGTATTGTGCGAACTTACTGAGCAGTCGCGATTGCTTTCCGATATGGGTGGAGGCGTTGGTCCTATCCATCCGCGACGACGAGATTCGCGCGGTCCTTGATGCGCTATGGGTGGAGCTACTCGACGCCTTCGGCCGTTGCATGCGCCACGCACGCGAGTGCGTTGGCACAACGTTGCCCACGACAACGGATGCTACGTTGTTCGGCTTGCTGATCCTGTGTAGCGGCAGCCGGCTCGCGCATACGAATGATCGCAAGTCGGTAGGTGACGATATGACGGAAGTGCTGCTCAATACACTATCCACTCGCGTGTTTTCGTGCCGGGGAGGATGTGTCGATGTGCAAGCGCAGCGGACAAATTCGTAAAAGCGCGGGTCCGCGTTGACACGATTCGGTTGAGACACACCGCTGCGGATACCTCGCGGAAAGTGTCGCGCACCTGTTGCACATCGCGAGGACATTGCTCATCGATCGCGACATCCGCAGCCGCAATGCGCTGTGCAAACGCGAACACGTCGATGGTTTCGTCCATTCCGGTGTCACGGATCTCGACCGCAAGTTTCGCGAAGACGCTTGAACCGAGTCGGATATGCGTCGAACACAATCACGCACGACGCAGCCTCCCAAAACGGCGCTCCGGGACGCCCCTTCGCTGAGCCGCCGGAATGCAATGCGCAACCACGGGCGCCAACCGTCGATAGCCGCGGACGAAGAACGGAAAAATGACTCGTTTTTGCGAAGCCACAGCCGTCGTTCACCCACACCCACCATCATCCGGCCCTAAATAATCCTCCTTGACACCCTATCTTTCGATATATATCTTTAGATATGTTTTTCGACATATAGGACACGATCATGCGACACAACCCCTCCCGCGGCCATGCCCGATGCGACGGTCATGGTGCGCATGCCGGCCCTGACTGGTACGCCAGAGTGTGGCAAGCGATCGGCCGCCATCGGCGCGGCCACGATCCCTTCGGCGGCGGCCCGTTTGGTGGCCGTGGCGGACGCGGCGGCTTTGGCGACTTCGGCGACGATGGCATGCCGCGCGGCCGCCAGTTCAGCTCCGACGACCTCCAGTTGCTGCTGCTCGCGCTGGTCGCCGAGCAGCCGAGCCACGGTTACGAGCTGATCAAGGCGCTCGACACGCGTTCGAACGGTTTCTACAGCCCGAGCCCCGGCATGGTGTACCCGGCACTGACGTATCTCGAGGAAGTCGGCTTCGTTGCCTCGCAGGCGGAAGGCAACCGCAAGCGCTATGCGCTGACCGACGCCGGGCGCGCGCATCTCGATGCGCAGCGCGAGCGCGTCGATACGTTGTTCGCGCGCCTCACGCACCTCGCACGCAAGATGGAATTCATGCGTCGCGCATTCGCCGGCGAATCGGCGGGCGGCGAAGCACAGGACGAAACGCAGCCCGGCTGGTTGCCCGAGTTCGTCGAAGCCCGCCTTGCCCTGAAGCGGGCGCTGCTCCACAAGAGCGCCGCCGATGCCGACGAACAGCGGCGCATCGCGGCGATCATGCGCCGCGCGACGGCTGAAATCGAAGGCGGTACCGGCGCGTGATCCGCGCCGCCTCGCTCACCCCAAGGAGAACCGATCGATGCAGAACACCTCCGAACGCGCCGTCACCCGTGTGCGGCACACCCTCAAATTCCGCCTGCTGCAGGTCGTGCGCGTGCACGCGGTAACGCCGCACCTGCTGCGCGTCACGCTCGGCGGCCCCGACCTCGCGGATTTCGAATCGTCGTCGTTCGACGATCACGTGAAGGTATTCTTCCCGCCGCCCGGCGCCGAGCGTCCCGCGATGCCGACGCTCGGCGCGAATGGCCCCGAGTTTCCCGAAGGCCAGCCGAAGCCGGTCGCGCGCGATTTCACGCCGCGCCGCTTCGATCGCGCCGCCTGCGAACTTGATCTGGAATTCGTGCTGAACCATCCGGGCCCCGCGTCGCAGTGGGCGGCGCAGGCGCGCGTCGGTCAATGGCTCGGCATCGGCGGCCCGCGCGGTTCGTTCGTGGTCCCGATCGATTTCGACTGGCATTTGCTGATCGGCGACGATACGGCGCTGCCCGCGATCGCTCGGCGTCTCGAGCAATTGCCGGCCGGCGCGCGTGCGGCCGTCGTGCTGGAAGTCGCGGATCGCACCGCGCAAATCGCGTTCGACACGCGTGCCGACGTGCATGAAATCTGGCGCTTTCGCGCCGAAGCCGATGCGGCCGACGGCGACGTGCTGCTCGATGCGGTACGCGAATTGCCGCTGCCGTCCTCCGGCGACGGTTACGTGTGGGCGGCGGGCGAAGCGCAGTCGATGCGTGCGGTGCGGCAGCATCTCACCGCCGAACGCGGTGTCGACAAGTCGCGCATCCGCGCGGCGGCATACTGGAAGCGCGGCGCGACGGCCGTGCACGAAACGCTGGAAGACTGACGCGGACGGGCGCCCGCGCATCGGCGGGCTTGGCATCGGCGGGGCGGCTGGTATATATGTATGTCTGCGACGCCGCTGTCGGGCGACAGCCGCCGCAGCCTGCCCAGGAGCGCCCGGTCATGACAAAAGAAAACCACGCTTCGCCTTTCCTTCGCAACCTGAAGATCGCCGGCTATTGCGGCCTAGCGGCCGTCGTGCTGGCGCTGTTCGTTGCGATGTGCGCAATCCTGAAGGAAAGCGCACTAGAACGCGACGCCGCACGGCATCCGGGCGAGACGCCCGAATTGCACGAAGCGGGCGGCGGCCCGTCCGCTTCGGCTGAAGCGGCCAAGACGCCCGGTTGACGGCGTCCGGCCGCAATACTCCGCTTGGTATTCCCGCTCAGGGCGCGCGTTCGCGCCCCATCATCACCGCGTGCACCGCGTCGCCGATCCGTTCGAGCAGCTCGACCACGCGTTGCCCGTACAGGTGCGCGGCCAACGCGCCGGCGGTGCCGACCAGCACGCCGCCGGCCATGTCGAACGGCCAGTGCACGCCCGCATAGATGCGGCCCCAGGCAATCGCTGCCGCCATCGCGGCCATCACGAAGCCAGTCAGCCGCGTGCTGCCGGCGAGCATCATCCCGACCGCGAGACTCCACGCGAACGTCATGTGATCGCTCGGAAACGAGCTGTCCGGCGCATGCGGAATCAGTTGCGTGCCGACGCCGGCCATGAACGGCCGCGGCGAAAACCAGAAATGCCCGATCACCTGTGCGAGCGCCAGCGCCACGCACGTGCCGACGCCGGCCTCGATCGCCTGGCGGCGCGTCGGACGTTCGCCGAAGATCCAGGTCAGCAGCAGCATCGCGGGCAACGCATAGACGAGCCAGTCGGCGGCGAAGATGGCGGCGCGCGCCACGCCGGGGTGCGGCACGGCGCCGGCATTGACGGCGGAAAACAGGATGAGATTGAGGTTCTGCATGAATGCGGTTGCGTGGGGGCGTAACGTTTGGACCGGCGTGCCGGTCGGGTGGAACGATGCTAGTGCTCACTCGCTTAAGCAATGCTTAATGCGTCGGGGCCGGCCGGTAATCCGGTTCCGGTCCCGGGAGTCGCGCGCGAACGCACTTAGAGCCTGCACTGCAACACAAGTTCACACAATTGACACATTCCCGCGCGACCGTCTCCCGTAAAAGCTCACCGGTCATCCTGTAAAGGCTCACCTTTTTCACATCGCGGCGTCATCGACACGTGCGAGTATCGGGCCGCCGCGCTCGCTCGGCGCGGTCTGCACCGTTCGCCTCAATATTTGCGTTGCAAATAATTCGAAATCGGCAACAATTAATTCCAAATGCGGCATCGCACAACGGCAACGCACAGGCATAGGATTACGAGCTTACGAGCACTCATCCACGAAGCGATCAACAACAAGGAGTCCGCATGAAACCCAGCGATGTCCGATCGAAAGCGTTTGCGATGCCGTTGACCAGCCCTGCCTTTCCGATGGGCCCGTACCGTTTCGTCGATCGTGAGTTTCTGATCATCACGTATCGAACCGATCCGGACCGTCTGCGTGAAATCGTCCCCGAGCCGCTGCAGGTCACCGAGCCGCTCGTCCATTACGAATTCATCCGCATGGCCGATTCGACCGGCTTCGGCGACTACACGGAAAGCGGCCAGGTGATCCCGGTCGAGTACAACGGCCAGGCCGGCGGCTACACGCTCGCGATGTATCTCGACGATCACCCGCCGATCGCCGGCGGCCGCGAGCTGTGGGGTTTCCCGAAGAAGCTCGCGTCGCCCACGCTGCACGTGAACACCGATCACATCCTGGGCACGCTCGACTACGGCAAGGTGCGCGTCGCGACGGGCACGATGGGCTACAAGCACAAGGAACTCGACATCGACGAGCAGACCAAGCGCCTCGCCGGCCCGAACTTCCTGCTGAAGATCATCCCGCACGTCGACGGCACCGCACGCGTGTGCGAACTGGTGCGCTACTACATGCAGGACATCAAGATGAAGGGTGCGTGGACGGGCCCCGCGTCGCTCGAACTGGCACCGCACGCGCTCGCGCCGGTGGCCGACCTGCCGGTGCTCGAGATCGTCGAAGCGCGCCACCTCGTCGCGGATTTGACACTCGGCCTCGGCGAAGTCGTCTACGATTACCTGGCTCAGTAACACGTCCGCAGCCCTATCTCCCTGTCAATCCTTTCACTACGGGAATTCGAAATGAGCAACCTGAATGGCAAGACCGCAGTCGTCACGGGCGCCGCGAGCGGCATCGGCAAGGAAATCGCACTGGAACTCGCGAAGGCGGGTGCCGCCGTCGCGATCGCCGACCTGAACCAGGACGGCGCAAACGCGGTTGCCGACGAGATCAACAAGGCAGGCGGCAAGGCGATCGGCGTCGCGATGGACGTGACCAGCGAGGAAGCGGTCAACAGCGGTATCGACAAGGTGGCCGAAACGTTCGGCTCGGTCGACATCCTCGTATCGAACGCGGGCATCCAGATCGTCAATCCGATCGAGAACTATTCGTTCTCCGACTGGAAGAAGATGCAGGCGATCCACGTCGACGGCGCGTTCCTGACGACCAAGGCCGCGCTCAAGCACATGTACAAGGACGATCGCGGCGGCGTCGTGATCTACATGGGTTCGGTGCACTCGCACGAAGCGTCGCCGCTGAAGTCGGCGTACGTGACGGCCAAGCACGGGCTGCTCGGCCTCGCGCGCGTGCTGGCGAAGGAAGGCGCGAAGCACAACGTGCGCTCGCACGTCGTGTGTCCGGGCTTCGTGCGCACGCCGCTGGTCGACAAGCAGATTCCGGAGCAGGCGAAGGAGCTCGGGATCAGTGAAGACGAAGTGGTGAAGAAGGTGATGCTCGGCAACACGGTCGATGGCGTGTTCACGACGGTGCAGGACGTCGCGCAGACGGTGCTGTTCCTGTCGGCGTTCCCGAGCGCCGCGCTCACGGGCCAGTCGTTCATCGTCAGCCACGGCTGGTTCATGCAGTAACGGTCACGTCCTCGCCTTCCTCACGGGAGGCGATTTTTTCGCACCACGTCCATTCTCACGACTCACGACGGCGTGCCATTCCCCGACGGCACGCCATCGGTCTCCGCCAACCATGGCGGGATTTCTCGGAGCAACTGATGAAACCGCACGCGCGTACAGAAAAGCAGGCCGTCGATGCGGCGGACCTGCATCACGAAGCCGGCGCACCGGCCGCTGCGCGGACGCTGCCGTACGAAACGATCGCGCTCGTCCTGCAGGGCGGCGGCGCGCTCGGCGCGTATCAGGCCGGCGTGTTCGAAGGGCTGCACGAAGCGGGCATTCCGCTCGACTGGATCGCCGGCATCTCGATCGGCGCGCTCAACACCGCGCTGATCGCCGGCAACGCGCCCGAGCATCGCGTCGAGCGGCTGCGCGAATTCTGGGAAACGATCTGCCAGCCGGCGTTCTTTCCCGCGATTCCGGCCGCGTTCGAGTTCGCGCTGTTCAACAGCATCGACCAGATCCGCACGTTCTTCACCGCGTCGCAGGCCGCGAGCGCGATGATGCAGGGCCAGCAGGGATTCTTCGTGCCGCGCTTCCCGCCGCCGCTGCCGGGCGTGTCCGATCATCCGGAAAAGATCAGCTGGTACGACACGTCGCAGCTGCGCGCGACGCTGCTCAGGCTGTGCGATTTCGACCGGATCAACTCGGGCGAAACGCGCGTGTCGGTCGGCGCGGTCAACGTCGGCACCGGCAACTTCGTGTACTTCGACAACTCGCGCATTCGGCTCGCGCCCGAGCACTTCATGGCGTCCGGCGCGCTGCCGCCCGCGTTCCCGCCAGTCGAGATCGACGGCGAGTATTACTGGGACGGCGGCGTCGTGTCGAACACGCCGCTGATGGAAGTGCTGCGCGCAAGGCCGCGTCGCGACACGCTGGCGTTCCAGGTCGACCTGTGGAGCGCGCGCGGGCCGCTGCCGCGCACGATGGCGGACGTCGCGGAACGCACGAAGGACGTGCAGTATTCGAGCCGCACGCGTTTCGTCACCGACACGCTGCAGCGCGAACAGCGCTACCGCAACGTGCTGCGCCACGTGCTCGAGCAGGTGCCGGAAGAGCAGCGCAAGAACGACCCGTGGTGCGTCGAGGCCGAAGCGATGTCGAGCGGGAAGAAGTACAACATCCAGCACCTGATCTATCAGCAGAAGGCATACGAGCACCATTACAAGGACTATCAGTTCGGTCTGTCGACGATGCGCGACCATTGGAGCGCGGGGCTCGACGACATCCGCAAGACGCTCGCGGTCAAGGACGGCCTCGCGCTGCCCACCAACGACGCGGGCTTCGTCACGCACGACATTCACCGCCGCCGGTGATGCCGCGCGCAACGGACCGGCGCGTCGCCTGCGCCGGTCCGTCCTTTTTTCAGATTCAACATGCCGATTTTCATTGCGCTATTCGCGCTCGTCGCCCTTGGATGGGGCGCGGTTCACCTGTTTCACGTCATTGCCGCGCAGTTCGGCCAACCGGTCGCGATTGCGGCCGCCGTGCTCGCCGCCGCAATCCTGATCGCGCTCATTGCATGGTGGATCAAACGCCGTCGCGACATCGCGCCGAACACGAAGGAACAAGGCTGGACCCACATCGTGCATCGCGCGTGGGGCGAGGTGCGCGTGTCCGCGACGCAGGGGCTGCTCTGGCTGTCGCACGACGGCGCGGACGGCCGCTATACGTTGTCGCAGCTCGACGGCTGCGAAGCCGCGCCGATCGGCGGCCGCTGGCATCTGGTCGTGCGTGTGCGCGACGCCATACACGGCGAATGGAAGCTGCCGATGATGGACAAGCGCGATGCGCAGCGCTGGGCGCGTGTGCTGATGCTCGCAAAGGACCACCGGCTGTAATGGCCTTCACCCGCACACCGGTGCCGGCACGATCGCGCGCAATGCGTGTCGCCCCGGCGAACCGGAATGTCATCCTCTGCGTTCTAGCGCGCGCCAAGCGCCCATAACGCATCGAGCACGTGCTGCGTCGACCGCTCGATCGGGCCGGCCCGATGGGCGATCCCCAGTTCGCGCCACAATGCCGGACGCAGCGGCCGCATCTCGATGCGTGCGTCGGGCAACGGGGCACCGGCCTCGTGCGGCAGCAGCGTCGCGCCGTAGCCCGCCGCGACCAGACTCTTGATCGCATCGTTGTAATTGAGCTCGATGCGCGGCTCGGGGCGGTGGCCGCCGAGCGCGAACCATTCCGTCGTGAGCCGCGACAGGCGGGTGGTCGCATCGTTGAGAATCAGCGGACGCGCGGCCAGATAGGCCGGCGTCACACGTGCCGGAAGCCGCCAGTCCGCGGGCAGAAAAGCCAGCACCGGATCGCGCCGCCACGCGCGGATCGACAGTCCTGCGACCGCCGGCTGCGGCAGCGCCACCAGGCCGACGTCGAGCGAGCCCTGCGCAATGCGCGCCAGCGTGTCCTGCGACGTGAGCACCGCGATCTGGACATCGATGTCCGGATGCTGCTCGCGCAAGCGCGCCACCGCCTGCGGCAACAGATGAGCGATCGCCCCGGTCGACGCCCCGAGCCGCACCCGCCCGGTCAGCCCCTGCACTTGTCGCTCCACGTCGTCGAGGGTCGACTCGACCTCGGCCAGCAGACGGCGCGCCCGTTCCACCAGCACGGCACCGATGGTCGACGGCTGCACGTTGCCGCGCGTGCGCGACAGCAACGGCGCACCGATGCGACTTTCGAGTTCGGCGACATGAAGGCTGACGGTTGGCGGCGCGAGATGAAGCAATTGCGCAGCGCCCACGAAGGATCCCTGGTCGGCGATCGCGACCAGCGTACGCAGTCGATCCAGACTGATCTCGCGCATCCCCACCTCTCGTTCAGGAATTCTGAATCTCGCCATCAGGAAATTCAACTTTTCCTATTCTAGGCGTTCGATGGACGATACGGCTTTCCCGACGTCCGAAACGAGGAACGCGACCATCATGAGCCTCTCCACTGTCTACATCGACGGCGACCAAGGTACGACCGGACTGCAGATCCACGAACGCCTGCGGGATCGCACGGACCTGCGGGTCGTCACGCTGCCGGATGCCGAGCGCAAGAACCCGGCGCGCCGCGCCGAAGCGATCAACGCTGCCGATATCGCGATTCTGTGTCTGCCCGACGCCGCCGCACGCGAAGCGGTCGGCTTCATCCGCAATCCGGCGGTACGCGTGATCGACGCGAGCTCGGCCCATCGCACCGATCCGGAATGGGTCTACGGTTTTCCGGAGATGATCGATGGACATGCGGGGACGATCGCGCACGCCAGACGCGTCACCAATCCGGGCTGCTATCCGACGGGTGCGATCGGCCTGCTTCGGCCGCTGCAACAAGCCGGCCTGCTGCCGCGCGACTACCCGGTGAGCATCCATGCCGTGTCCGGCTATTCGGGCGGCGGGCGAGCCGCCGTCGACGAATTCGAATCGAACGGGGCTGCACGCACGAAACCGCTTCAGGTCTACGGACTCGCGCTCGCGCACAAGCACGTCGCGGAAATCCAGCTGCACGCCGGGCTCGCACACCGTCCGCTGTTCGTGCCGGCTTATGCCGCGTACCGGCAGGGCATCGTGCTCACCGTGCCGATCGAGCTGCGTCTTCTCCGTGCCGGCGTGACCGGTGAGTTGCTGCATGCATGTCTCGCGCACCATTACGCCGGCGCCCGCCACGTCGACGTCATGCCGCTCGCGGATACGCGCACGATCACGCACCTCGATCCGCAAGCGCTGAACGGTACGAACGACCTGCGGCTCGGCGTGTTCGTGAATGCGGATCATGGTCAGGTGCTGTTGTCCGCCGTGTTCGACAATCTCGGCAAAGGGGCATCCGGCGCGGCGGTGCAGAATCTCGACCTGATGCTCGGTGCAACGAGCATCGCGACAGCAGCGTAGGCCGGCAGCGTGCGTCATCATCGGCCGGCGCGGCGCATCGCGGCCGCCCGTGCCTGCCGGACGCGCACGGCTCACGGCGCCGTTGCGAGCCATCACGGACATCACGTCCGCCAGCGCTGCTCGCATGGCCCCCGTAAAAGCTCACCTTTGGCCGAATTCAGCCCGCGTCGTTACCGGCCGCGGCATTCAATCCGGCGAGCGCCTCCGCGAGAAAATCGACGCACACGCGCACTTTCGCCGAAGCCGCGACGCGTTCCGGATACACCGCCCAGATATTCGCCGGCTGAATCGCGTCCGGCAGCACGCGACGCAGCGCGCCGCGTTCGATCAGCGGCCCCACTTCCCAGATGGAGCGCAGCACGATCCCGCGCCCGGCCAGCGCCCATTGCACGGCCACCTCGCCGTGGTTGGTCGACAGTGCGCCGCCAACCTTGACCGTGGCGGTTTCGCCGCGCAGGTTCAGCCGCCAGACGCCGAACGGATGATCACGCTCCTTGATTGCGAGACAGTCGTGCGATGCGAGATCCGCGAGCGTGCGCGGCGTACCGCGCCGGGCGAGATAGTCCGGCGACGCGCACAGCACGCGATAGTTCGCGGCAAGGCGGCGTGCGATCAGGTGATCGGCAATCTCGTCGCCGATGCGCACGTCGAGATCGTAGCCTTCGCCCGCGACGTCGACGAGCCGGTCGAACAGATCGAGCCGCACGTTGAGCTGCGGGTAGCGCGCGGAGAAATCAAGCAACGCCGGCGCAACGACATGACGGCCGAAGCCGAAGCTGGTCGAGATGCGCAGCGTGCCGCGCGGCACCGTGCGCGTGGTCGACACGTCCTCGACGAGATGGTCGACGTCGTCGAGAATCTTCTCGGCACGCGCGAACACGCGCTCGCCGGCCTCCGTGACCGTCACGCGGCGCGTCGAGCGATGCAGCAGCCGCGTGCCGAGCTGCGCCTCGAGCAGCGCGATGCGCTTGCTCACATAGGCCGGCGACACCGCGAGCTGTTCGGCGGCCATGCTGAAGCTCGTCAACCGGACGACCAGGCTGAAGACGCGCAGGTCGTCGAGATTCGGCGATTTATTCACGATTCGTGGAAAGTCGATTAACGTTTCGCACGATTTTAATCTGAATGGAAATAAATAAAATGGCGACGTGTTCCGCTGCGCACGCTGCCGGCGGCCCGACCAGCCAAGGAGACTTGCATGAGCGACAAGACGTACAAGATTGCCGTCATCCCCGGTGACGGCATCGGACGTGAAGTGATGCCCGAAGGCCTGCGCGCGCTCGACGCGGTGACGGCGCGCTTCGGCATCCGTTTCCAGTTCGAGCAGATCGACTGGGCAAGCTGCGACTACTACGCCCGGCACGGCAAGATGATGCCGGACGACTGGAAGGCCCGGCTCTCGGGCATGGACGCGATCCTGTTCGGTGCGGTCGGCTGGCCCGCGACGGTGCCCGATCACATTTCGTTGTGGGGTTCGCTGCTGAAATTCCGCCGCGAATTCGACCAGTACATCAATCTGCGGCCCGCGCGCCTGTTCGACGGCGTGCCGTCGCCGCTCGCCGGCCGCAAGGCGGGCGACATCGACTTCATGATCGTGCGCGAGAACACCGAAGGCGAATATTCGTCGGTCGGCGGCACGATGTTCGAAGGCACCGAGCGTGAAGTGGTGATGCAGCAGTCGATCTTCACGCGTCACGGCACGGAGCGCGTGCTGAAGTTCGCGTTCGAGCTCGCGCAGCGCCGCGCGAAGCGCCTGACTGTCGCGACGAAGAGCAACGGCATCGCGATCAGCATGCCGTGGTGGGACGCGCGCGCGGCCGAGATGGGCGAGCGCTATCCCGAAATCGCCGTCGACAAGCAGCACATCGACATCCTGTGCGCGCGCTTCGTGCTGCAGCCGGACCGCTTCGACGTCGTCGTCGCGTCGAACCTGTTCGGCGACATCCTCTCCGATCTCGGGCCGGCCTGCACGGGCACGATCGGCATCGCGCCGTCGGCGAACCTGAACCCCGATCGCAAGTTTCCGTCGCTGTTCGAACCGGTGCACGGCTCCGCGCCGGACATCACGGGCCAGTACATCGCGAACCCGATCGCGATGATCTGGTCGGCGGCAATGATGCTCGACTTCCTCGGCAACGGCGCGGGTCGCGAACGCGAAGCGCACGATGCGATCGTCGCGGCGATCGAGGACGTGCTGCGCACCGGGCCGCGCACGCGCGATCTCGGCGGTCAGGCGGGGACGCAGGAAGTGGGTGAGGCGATCGCGTCGCGGATCGCCGGCTGATAGAACGATCCGACGGGGCGCGGAGCGAAGCGGTCGATCGGCGTCGTGCTCAAGGTGGCGCGGCGCGATTGAGTGTGGCTAGACCTTCGCCGATTACGGCGCGCACGCGTGCAGGCGTGCGCGTCGATGTCGATGTCGATGTCGATGTCGATGTCGGGCGGTGAGCGGTGAACAATGCGATTGGGCAGCGCGCACTGTTGCGTGTCGACCCATTCTCCGTGATCTGAATCACATCGAAGTCGAGCGGTGAGCTGCATCGCACATCGCTACACACCGATTGATTCTCACCACCGTGCATGGATGCAGCACGCGCGGCGTCGATGTCGCATTCGATCCGCATGCGAGCAATGAAAGCGCGTGCACGCCCATGCGTGCGGCGCTTGGGTCGGTGCAACCCGCGCCGTTTCCATCGTTTCCTGCGACGATTGATCGGTGAGATGCAGCGCGTGAAACATCACACCGTCCGGCACGAAATGTGTCCTCTCCCGAAAACACTCACCTTAACGCGCGACTCCCGTATTTCCTCACCATTGAGCACGGGCGTCGCGCTCGATACACGATCGGGCGCGTCCACGCGCCGTCATCGCGATGCGTCACAGGCCGAGATCGGACAGGCCGGGATGATCGTCCGGACGGCGACCGAGCGGCCAATGGTACAGGCGGTCCGCTTCGCGAATCGGCAGGTCGTTGATGCTCGCGTGGCGATATGCCATCAAGCCGTTCTCGTCGAACTCCCAGTTTTCGTTTCCGTATGAGCGGAACCAGTTGCCTGCGTCGTCATGCCATTCGTATGCGAATCGCACCGCGATGCGATTGCCGCCGAACGCCCACAGCTCCTTGATCAGCCGGTAGTCGAGCTCGCGCGTCCATTTCCGCTGCAGCAATCCGACGATCTCGTCGCGACCCGTCACGAACTCCGCGCGATTGCGCCAGCGGCTCTGCGGAGTATAGGCAAGCGAGACGCGCTGCGGGTCGCGAGTGTTCCACGCGTCCTCCGCGGCACGCACTTTCTGGCGCGCCGTGTCGAGCGTGAAGGGCGGGACGGGCGGACGAACTTCCGGGGAAGCGGACATGGGATGCTCCTGTTCAAGGTTGGGGCCGCGCACGAACGCAGCCGTTTGGGATGCGTTACTTCGACGCGCGAGACACCATATCCAGCACGAGTTCGGCGGTTGCACGCGCATCGCGCGCCGCAGTCGCATCGCCGCTGACGAGCGCGACGCCGATCGCGCCGTCGATCAGCACCAGCCATTGGCGCGCGACCCGGGCCAGCCGGCGACGCTCGATGCCGGCATCGTCGGCATACGCATCGCACCGCTCGCGTACGAACGCAAGCAGGCGCGCCTTGTGCATGCGCGCGACGACGCGTACCGGATCGTCGGCATCGGCAATCTCGCCCGACGCGTTCAGGAACGCGCAGCCGTGAAATTCCGGTTGCAAGAACCAGTCGCGCAGCACGTCGAACATGCCGAGCAAGTGGGCACGTGGCGACTTGCCGCGCGCCAGCGTGGCGTCGACGAACCAGCGCATCCAGCGCTCGTCGCGACGCTCGAGGGCGGCGACGACCAGCGCCTCCTTCGATTCGAAATGCGAATAAAAGCTCTTTCGTGCGGCGCCCGCTCGCTTCACGATCGCATCGACACCCGTCGCGTGGATACCGCCCGAGTAGATCAGCGCTTCGGCCGCGTCGAGAAGCCGGTCCCGAACGGCCGGTTCGCCGGAAAAATCATCATGTGCGTTCATGGGTTTACGGTAGAACGATCGTTCTCCATCGTCAACACACACGTGAAAAGGCCATGTCGGCGGAAGGGCCGAATGCTGCATGGTTCCGATCGCGAGCAGCGCATTTCAGGCTGCGCTGCGATGCGCGCTGGTGAAGCTGGCGGTGTTCGCGGTCGCGAAGCGGGACGGCTAACCGGTGAGCGAATCAAATGGCGGGCAGCGCACCGATCGATGCAGTCGGGCAGGCTGACGGGTGAGTTCGATCGTTGTTGATTGGCTCACGGATCGATGAGGTGCCGTGCCAGCGTTGTGTGACGACGTGCTGTCGTACGAAGGCACGGCCAGGGCGAGCGCAAGCGCGCGATGCCAGGGTCTGGCTGCTCAGGCCGCGACGAATGAACCGGAGGGGCAGGAAGAAAGACACGTGCCGAGCGACGCTAAAGTGCGGACGCGAGAGCGATACTGGCCGGTGACGCGTATGAGCATTTGCCGATCACCGATGCATGCTGCGGAACCGGAGCGCGATCGTCGTCATGTCGTCAAGGAGCCGCGACGTGCCGTCGTTGAATTTCTCGATTGCGCGCCACACGAAAGCACGATCGAGCCATCATTCGGCGCGCGAACACAGCTCCCGAATAATCTCACCTCACGCGTTCGTCGAAGCCGTCGTGCGTCGTCGAACGCTCATGCCGACACGAGCGGAGCAGTCGGCAAACGCGCCGACCGCCCGCCCTCCGCACTCAAACCGTCCAGTCGAGGATCACCTTGCCGCTTTCGCCGGACAGCATCGCAGCAAAGCCTTTTTCGTAATCGTCGGCCGCAAAACGATGCGTGATGATCGGCGACAGATCGAGGCCGCTTTGCAGCATCGCGACCATCTTGTACCAGGTCTCGAACATCTCGCGACCGTAGATGCCCTTGATCTCGAGTCCCTTGAAGATCACCTGATTCCAGTCGATTGCCGTCTGCGCGGGCGGAATGCCGAGCAGCGCGACCTTGCCGCCGTGATTCATCGCCTCGAGCATGCTGGTGAACGCGCTCGGCACGCCCGACATCTCAAGGCCGACGTCGAAGCCTTCCGTCATGTGCAGGTCGGCCATCACGTCGCGCAACGACTCGCGTGCGACGTTGACCGCGCGCGTCGCGCCCATCTTGCGCGCGAGTTCGAGCCGGTAATCGTTGATGTCGGTGATCACGACGTTGCGCGCGCCGACGTGCTTCGCGATCGCGACGGCCATGATGCCGATCGGGCCCGCGCCGGTGATCAGCACGTCCTCGCCGACGAGATTGAACGACAGCGCCGTGTGCGTCGCATTGCCGAACGGATCGAAGATCGACGCGAGATCGTCGGAGATCTCGGGCGGAATCTTGAACGCGTTGAAAGCGGGAATCGCCAGGTACTCGGCGAACGCGCCCTCGCGATTCACGCCGACGCCGATCGTGTTGCGGCACAAATGCCGGCGGCCGGCGCGACAGTTGCGACAGAAGCCGCACGTGATGTGGCCTTCGCCGGACACGCGATCGCCGATCGCGAAGCCGCGCACTTCCTGCCCCATCTCGACGATCTCGCCGACGTATTCGTGGCCGACGTGCATCGGTACGGGAATCGTCTTCTGCGCCCAGTCGTCCCACTTCCAGATATGGATGTCGGTGCCGCAGATCGCCGTGCGGCGAATCTTGATCAGCACGTCGTTGTGTCCGACTTCGGGGCGCTTCACGCGCGTGAGCGTGAGGCCGGGGCCGCGCTCGAGCTTTGCCAGTGCTTTCATGTTCGCAGCCTCCGTCAGATGATGCCGAGCGACTTGCCGACGCGCACGAACGCAGCGACCGTCTGATCGATCTGTTCGGGCGTATGCGCGGCGCTCATCTGTGTGCGGATGCGTGCGCGACCGCGCGGCACGACCGGGAACGAGAAGCCGATCACGTAGACACCTTCTTCGAGCAACTTGTCCGCCATGTTGGTTGCAAGCTGGGCGTCTCCGAGCATCACCGGGATGATCGGATGCGCGCCCGGCACGAGCGTGAAACCCGCGGCAGTCATCTGCTCGCGGAAACGCGCGCCGTTCTCGCGCACGCGTTCGCGCAGCTTCGCGCCTTCGTCGCTGCCGAGCAGTTCCAGCACCTTCAGCGACGCCGCCGCAATGCTCGGCGTCAGCGTGTTCGAGAACAGGTACGGGCGCGAACGCTGGCGCAACAGTTCGACGATCTCGCGGCGAGCCGCGACATAGCCGCCCGATGCACCGCCCAGCGCCTTGCCGAGCGTGCCGGTGATGATATCGACGCGGCCGTCGACGCCACAGTGCTCGGGCGTACCGCGGCCATGCGCGCCGATGAAGCCGACCGCGTGCGAATCGTCGACCATCACGAGCGCGCCGTAACGATCGGCGAGGTCACAGATGCCTTTCAGGTCGGCGATGATGCCGTCCATCGAAAACACGCCGTCGGTCGCGATCAGCTTGTGGCGCGCGCCCGCTGCGTCGGCTTCCTTCAGCTTCGCCTCGAGATCGGACAGATCGTTGTTCTTGTAGCGGAAACGCTTCGCCTTGCAAAGGCGGATGCCGTCGATGATGCTCGCGTGGTTCAGCTCGTCGCTGATCACCGCGTCGTTCTCGTCGAGCAGCGTCTCGAACAGGCCGCCATTCGCATCGAAGCAGCTCGAATAGAGGATGCTGTCTTCCGTGCCGAGAAACGACGCCAGCGCACTTTCGAGCTGCTTGTGCACGGTTTGCGTACCGCAGATGAAGCGCACCGACGCCATGCCGAAGCCGTCCTGGTCGAGGCCGGCCTGCGCCGCGGCGATCAGGCGCGGGTCGTTCGCCAGGCCGAGATAGTTGTTCGCGCAGAAATTGAGCACGCCGGCACCGCTGGCCAGCCGCACGGCCGCCGCCTGGGGACTCGCGATCTCGCGCTCGGTCTTGTAAAAACCGTCCGCGCGGATCTGGTCGAGCGTCCCGCGCACCTGGGCGAGAAAGGCATCACGCATCGCAAAGCTCCTGACAGGAATTCGCAATCCGCCGCGCGCCGCTCGTGGCGGCAGCCCAACGGCCTGCTACTGTTATAGTCGGTCGTTCGGTTGACCGCATTTATCCGATATTCCGAACTCAAATTCGAAATACCGAACAACTCTAAGCGAACGGAAATCAAATGGCAAGTTCCTCCGCGTCGCGGCGCACGCCTGCCGGCGCCGCACCGCAGCAGCCGGGCGTGACCCCGCCGCGCGTCGGCGAGCAAATCCAGCGCCTGCGCAACGAACGCAGGCTGACCCTCGACGACCTGTCGCGCGCAGCCGGCGTATCGAAGTCGATGCTCTCCGAGATCGAACGCGACAAGGCCAATCCGACGATCGCGGTCGCATGGCGGCTCACGAATGCGCTCGGCATCACACTCGACGAGCTGTTCTCGCAACCGAAAGCGCCGGAGGCGATCCGCGTGGACGGCCCGCACGACATCCCGACGCTCGCCGGCCACGAGGGCCGCTATCAGTTGCGCGTCTGGGGCCCGATCGAGCTGGCCGGCAAGTTCGAGTGGTACGAGCTGACGCTGCCGGGCGGTGGCGCGCTCGTGTCGAACGCGCACGAACCCGGCACGCGCGAACACCTCACCGTGCTGCAGGGCGCGATGGAAATCGAAGCCGCAGCGGCCAGCCGGCGCCTGAAGGCGGGCGATACCGCACGCTACCCGGCCGACACGCCGCACGCGATCCGCAACCCCGGCAAGGCCGAAGCGCGCGCATTACTGATCGTGATTCATCGCTGACGATGCGGCTAGCTGGCCGAAAGGCCAGTTGCGGAAAATACTGTATGTTTGTACAGTATACGGACATTCCGCCATGCATTGGCCGGGGTCGGGGCACCGAGGCGCCCGCTCCGGTCGACAGGAGCCTGCGATGATAGAAGAACAAGACTTGGCCGCGCTCAGCTTCAAGGCTGCCGCGCACGACCTGGAACTGATTGTCCGCCATATAGCCGGGCGCTACATCCAACAGCGCGTCCCGCTGTCGTGGCGCCTGCTGCACGCCATCGAAGCCGAAGCGCTCGCCGATCTCGGCTTTGCCAGCCGGCACGAAGCCGGCATGCGCCAGCTGTTCGAACGACCGTCGGACATGACCTTTCCCGAAACGGATGAACCCATCGACTTCGGACAATCGAACGCGCTGCCCGCTGTCTTCTCGTTCGCGGTCCTTGCGTATGAAGCCGCGGCCAAATCGCAGGAAGCGCCTTCACGCGAGCGCATTCATCGTCCGTCCAAGGCATGGGGCGACTGACGACAGGCCCCGGCCGATCGACACGGCGGCCGGCTCCCGCATCCTGCTGCCCGCGACGTTGCGAATAGGGCTACCATATACGCAACTAACGGAATAAATCACATGTCCCTTCCAACATCCTCCGACACGCCCATACGCCCGGAAGAAAAGGATCTGTTCGACCGCGGCGCGTCCGACTGGATCGTCTCGCCCGAAACCGCGTTCGACGCCTGGCTTGCCATGCAGGACTACCGCCGTTCGTCGGCCGACGTCTATCGCGCACAATGGGGCGCCTTCCTCACATGGTTGCGCGCACATCAGAAAAACCTCGCGACGGTCGATACCGCTACGATCGCGAATTTCGTCGGCGAGCTTCCCATCCGGAAGACCCAGCGATTGCGCTATCTCCGGCTGATCGAACGCGTTCTCGACCACATCCGGCGGACCGAGCTCGCATCCACCAACCCGGCGCGCTTCATTGCTCAGGATGGCGAAGCGAACTGGCGTCAGGCACGTGACAATGAACCGACCGGTTTCCTGACACCGGCGGAACGCGCGAAGTTGTTGGCCTACCTGTTTTCGCCGATTGGCGTATCCGGCTCCGCATACTGGAAGGAGCGGCGCGACCGCGCGCTCGTCGCCGCATTTCTCGGTGCCGGCGTGAAGACCGGCGAAGCACGCGTGCTCACGATTAGTTGCATCAATACGAGCGGAACGTCGCTGCAGATCCCGTCGACGCATCCCGATTTCGCGCGCGAAACCCATCTGGCCTCGTTCGCGATCGCGTTGCTCGAAGCATGGCTCGTCGAGCGCAAGCGCCAGGAGATTCCGGGCGAGCTCGTGTTCCCTGCATCGCATGCCGGGCGGCCGATGCACAAGGCGACGATGCTGCGCGCGATCGATGCGATCGTCGAATCCGCAGGCCTCACGTCGTCACGCACCGCGCGCGCGAGCCCGCAAACGCTGCGCAACACTTACGCAGCCGAACTGTTCGAGCATGACGTGCCGCCCGAGCGGGTCGGTAAATGGCTCGGCTTCATGCGGCCGATCTCGTCGAACCGCCTTCACCGCGCATGGAAAAACTGGCGCGATGATCTCGCCAATGGTGACGCGTCCGAGCAGGACGAAACTCACTGATGCCGAACCGGCTGCTCACGCGACATGATCCGTGAGCAGCCTTGCGTGGCGGCGCCTCACCGTTTCACAGCTCCCGAAAAACCTCACCTCACGCATCCCGGATCTCCTCACCTGTGAGATCTCTGTGCCGAGCGACACGTCAATCGCGCGCAAAGCGCGCGACCGCTTCGAATCGGGAAGGCCAAGGCCCTGAAGCATGTTCGCATTCGGGGCACGACACTTCGAAGCCGTCGTCGCCATGCGACAACTCCGGTTCGCCGTCGCAATGCGGGCACTGGGTCGGCACCGGAGTCTCATGGTCCAGTGACGTCCCGATCACGGAAAACGCCTCTGCATCGAGCTGGCCTGCATCGGCCAAGCGCCGAATCAGCGCCGAAATCTCCGGATTCATCCCGCGGCTGGCACGCAGCGTATTCACCTCGCGTGTGGCACGGTCCAGTTCGTCGCTTTGGGTGCGGAGTTGTTCCTCGAGTCGGTCCGCCCGGGCCTTGGCCGAACTCAGCTGTTGGAGAAAATCGAATTCCTTGCGCTGCACGTCGCGCAGACCGCTCTGGTAGGTCGACGCCATGCTGCGTAGCGAGTCCAGCTCGACCAGCATCGGTTTCACGCGGCGTTCGGCTTCGGCTACCGCATCCTTGATCTGCTGCGCATAGTGTTCGGTGCGCTGCTGCAATTCGGCTTGGAGCGTGTCGATGCGGTCGCGCAGCGTCGCGTTCTGCGTCTGCTCGGTGTCGACTCGGCCAGCCATGGCGGCCAATTCCTTTTCAAGCCGCGCGATAGTGGTGAGCAGCGTCGCCTCGTTCGCCGAACCGTGCGTCGATTGCGACGCGAGCTGCACCTCGAGTTCGGTCACACGCGCCTGCAGTTGCTCGTTTCGCGTTTCACTGCGCGTCAGTGCACTCTCGAGGGTTTCCTGGCGAACCATGGCGTCGCGCAGCCGCTGTTCCACATCGGCCAGGCCCGCGCGAACCTGTTCGCGATCGATATCGAGGCTTTCCCTGGCCGCTTTCAACGCCTCTTCGTAGAGTGCGCCGAGCAACGCACCTGCCTTTTCCTCGACCGCTTTCGGGATCGCCGCACCATCGAGCCGAATTTTCGAGGCGGAACGGATGCGTTCCCAGAAATGGTCGATGTCCTTCGGGATGTCGCTGGCACTACCGGTCTGGGTCAGGTCGCGAACGTTCGCAGCCGACGGTCGGATACCGAGATCGAAAAACAACCGTTTGCACGCATGCAGCGACAACTCCTGGCGTCGCGCGCCGCTCGCGCGGAGCGATTCCAGTTCTTGTCGAATGACTTCACGCATTTCATCCAGCGTCATGGCAGGACTCACAGACATTGACATGTTGCAATCATAACGAAATACGTATTTTTTGATACTTAATCTCGGGAAGCGTGGCGAATTTACGTCGGTCTGTGCAGAAAGCTGGCCTGGGAGTCAATCCTGCTGAGCCAGTCCTTCAATTCCGTGAAACAAAGCGAAGAAAGCACCGCAAGTCTTTGTCTCGAAAGCGATTTCGAGCGAGCCCCGAAAAAGTGCACTTGTTTCACACGCGGAGCGTCATCGTAGCCATTTGGTGTTCAGGGTTCGGCTTCTCTGTGGAAAACTCGAAGGCCGAGGTCTTGAGAGTATTAGAAGTAAACACCCTTGAACCCTTAGTTAAAAACGTTAACGCCACGGCTCAGCCTTATGTAGCAAGGCTTTCGAGCCGACAAGGTGAAGTTTTACGGGAACCAAGGTGACCTTCTGCGGGAGCTGAAGTGATGGGGTTCGGGGGCCTGCGTGAGCCAATGCGGGAAAGATCGTGAGCGGATTCGGGATCACAGTGAAACACGAGATTCCTCAAAGGTGAGATTTTTCGGGGCCGCACAGCCATGGAACCCATGCTGTGTCTGCTCTCACAGTTTTCTGCCTGTGCAGACATAGGTGAGAATTTGCGGGACCTTCTTCGTGCCCCCATTCTGCCCATCTTTTGGGCAGTTTTCGACAAAGGTGAGGTTTCACGGGACTCCACAGGGATTTGCTGTGAGGATTTCCGGGAAACGGCCCTCGTTTTGCACAGCAAAAGTGCGCTGTGGTGCCGGTGGAGGCCGAAAGGTGAGGCTTTTCGGGAGCGAAATCCGGGTTTTCCTGCCCGGATCCCGATAAGGTGAGCTTTTTCGGGGCATCGATCACAGGTCGTCGGTCGCCTTCAAGGTGAGGTTTTTCAGGAGAGGTATTTGCTGAAAAATTCGTCACAGGTGAGACTTTCCGGGATCCGAAGCGTGGGGAATTGGCCGAAAGGCCCACCGGGACTGGCGGAAATCCGATTTTCGCTGTGCCAGTTTTTGGCACAGGTGAGAATTTTCGGGAGTCGGCGTCCGGCTGCCGCCTACACTGGAATGCCGTAAAGGTGAGGCTTTTCGGGGGACGATCGCCCGGCACAGCCGCACACAGGACGCGCATAAGTATCGGATGCCATTGACATTTTTGATACCGCGGCGGTTACGGTGAGAGTTTTCGGGAGCAGCTTTCGCGTCCGTTCGAACGCCGCTTTTATCATTAAGGTGAGGTTTTTCGGGAGGCGCTGGCTGCGGGTCCCGCGTGTGTCGGGGGTGTATCGGTATCCAGGTCACAGAATGTCGAGCCGATAAGGTGAGGATTTTCGGGACCCGCTGGTTTCTGTGCACTGTACAATGCGCGCCCGGGCATGTGGAACGGTATCGAGCGCCGCCACGAATCCGCGCTTCGATGCCGGTTTTCGGTACCGGATGCCGCCGCGACCGCCTCGTCGGCCGCGCCTGTACATGCATACAGGGCGTTACGGGTCCCCGCCGAGCGATGCCACGACAGCCAGTGGCACCCCTGTGATGAAGACCGGAGCGTGCAGTCGTAAAATTACGACAAATGGAAAGGTGAGCCGATACGGGAGCACGTTACGCACGTATCGGGCACAGGTGAAAATCTGTGAAGCCGCGCATCCCGCGACACGTCTGGACGAGTCCGAAAGGCTTTAAATCCGGACCGGTGAAGGTTTTCGGGAGAAGGTTGGGGTGAGTGCCATTTTGCATGCGCCCTTCACCGGCTATGGTGAGCATGTCGTTCTGGACGCACATCACCACAGGCGCTATCCTTCCGTGAAACTTCTCCTCCGACCTGACGCATGGCCACGAAGCGCGCCAAGAAAACCGATGTGGATGTGGTGAGTGCCAGTTCAGCCGAATTGCGAAAGGCCGTCGAGGCGATCGCAATTCAGCCGAAGAGCGGCAAGATCACGCTCCTCACCCGCAAGCTGTTCAACGTCCTGCTCGCCGTCGCGCAGCAGGCCGACGACTCGGGCGATACCTATCGCGCGCTGTTGTCGGACATCGTTGCCAACTCCGCCTTCGATTCGAACGACACCGCTCTGGTGAAGGAACACCTGCGCCGCATGGTGTCGGTCCAGGTCGAATGGAGCACGGGGACGTCGAGCCAGAAGCCGGGCCGCAAATGGGGGATCTCGACGCTGATCGCCGATGCCGAAATTCTCGAGGATCCGGCCACCCGCCGCGTGTGGGTCGAATTTTCATTTGCACCGAAGATCAAGAAGAAGCTGCTCGACCCGGTCCAGTACGCGCGTCTGAGCCTGCAGTTCCAGAGCCAGCTGCGCAGCAGCGCTGGCCTTGCGCTCTACGAAATCTGCGTGCGCTATCTGACCAACCCGAGCCATCTGACGATGCGCGAGCCGTGGGAATGGTGGCGGCCGATCCTGTCGGGCACGCCCGATACGGAGGCCGGCGACGAGGCGAAGCGCGAGTACAAGTATTTCAAGCGCGACTACCTGCGTCCGGCAATCGCCGAGGTCAATGCGGTCACGAACATCTTCGTCGAGCTGATCGAGCATCGCGAAGGGCGGCGGGTCGCGGAGATCCAGTTCCGCGTGACCGAGCGCAAGCAGCCGATGCTCGCGCTCGACGAGCATCCGAACGTGTTCGACAGCACGCTGGTCGACCGGATGGTGAAGCTCGGGATTCCGCTCAAGGAAGCGCAGACGCTCTACGCGGACAGCGAGGAAAACCGGATTCGCGCCGCACTGCAGATGACCGAGCAGCGGATGCGCAGCACGACGCTGCCGCCGGTGCGCAGTGCGCCCGCGTTGTTCAAGGACGCGCTCAAGAAGGGTTATGCGCCGCCGGTCGAGCCCGTCGACGCGCTGCCTTCCGACACGCCCGCCACGAAGGCCGTAGCGGCGCAGCCCGACGACCTGAAGGCGCGTCTGTTGAGCGAATTCGCTGCGTTCCGCCGCAAGGAAGCGAAGGTGCTGTACGAGGAGCAGGGCGACGCGGAGCGCGAAGTGGCGCGCGAGTCGTTCGAGTCGGAGGTGTTGCCGACGATGGGCTCGCACCTGCGCGATGACTGGCGCAAGCGCGGTCTCGATTCCAAGCTGGCCGAGACGGCGTTTTTCGACTGGCTTGCCCAGAAGACCTGGGGCGAGCCGACCGACGGCGACCTGCTGTCGTTCACCCTGAATCAGTCACGGGCCGCCTGA